>NZ_QICH01000004.1 GCF_003194565.2 Kangiella spongicola | reverse complement strand
ACTTCACCGTTATTTAAAACTTTATGGATGTATAGACAGTTAGTGTTTCCCTGTCGATACGGCGCACTTCTGCGTGCGCGTTACTCGAAAGCGTTGCTTTCTCGCCCTTCGGGTCGCTTTCACTGCATTCAAGCGCTTAAACCTACGGTTTGTCAGCCAATGGCTACTTCACCGTAGGCGCGTAAGATAGCGGAAACTTGCTTGCTTGGCAAGCTCGGTTATTCAGATTGAATGTAGGCTTCGTGAGGGGAAACGATGATGTTCTTCATGGCTTCTCGTCCAAGTAGCATTTTATAACGCATTTTCTTGCGATCGGCTAAAGTAACATCGATGTCCCAGGTTTGGTCGCCAATAGTAATAGGCGTTCGAATCACGTAGCGCAACTGGGTCTGGCCGTTTGAGCTTGTAATTTTTCTATAGTCGATGACTTCTGATTGGCAGCTTATCGTTTTCTTAGGGTGCCTTTTATAAGGGCATGTTTTGAATTTAACGTAAGTGACGCCATTTTCTTCAAACGATTCAATGTCAAAAGCGTGCAAACTCGACGTTTTAGCTCCCGTGTCGACTTTTACTTTTATCGGATCAATATTGAGTTCAGAGAGTTTGGCTTCTTCTTTCCAGCCCACCTTCATTTTGCTCACGAGTCATTCCTCATAAATTTGCCATAAACACTTATGCTTTATTAGCCCTTGCCTTTAGGCTTGTTTGGGCCTTTTAAAGAGTCTTTTTCGATGTATTTAATAATCGCACCGGCGACGTCTTTGCCTGTGGCTTTCTCGATACCTTCTAGCCCTGGCGAAGAGTTTACTTCGATTACTAATGGCCCATGAGCCGAGCGTAATAAATCAACTCCCGCTACATCTAACCCCATAACTTTAGCCGCTCGCACAGCAAGAGCTCTTTCTTCGGGCTTAAGCTTTGTAACCTCGGCACTACCGCCACGATGTAAGTTCGAGCGGAATTCACCTTCTTTAGCGCTCCGCTGCATGGCTGCAATCACTTTATCGCCTACCACAAAGCAACGAATGTCAGAGCCACCAGATTCTTTAATAAACTCTTGAACTAAGAAATCTGCGTTCAAACTTCTGAAAGCATTAATCAAGCTCTCAGCCGCTTTATTCGTTTCAGCAAGCACCACACCATTGCCATGAGTACTCTCGATAATCTTTACGATTAGAGGAGCCCCGCCTACGGACTGAATTATTTCATCGGTAGCATCAACTGCGTGGGCATAGCTGGTGATCGGCATACCAACACCTTTGCGCGCCAAAAGTTGATGCGCGCGTAACTTATCGCGAGAGCGCGTAATAGCGATAGATTCGTTGACAGAATAGACGCCACCAACTTCAAATTGACGTAATACGGCAGTACCATAAGCGGTGATAGAGGCGCCAATTCTTGGTATAACAGCATCAAAATTAAGCTGAGTCACTTCACCTTTAACTTTACTATGAACCGTAGGTCGGTTTGCTGTAATGTTCATAAAGCATTTAAGGACATCAACAACTTGTGGTTCGTGACCGTGTTCCTTAGCTGCTTCCACCAGTCGACGAGTCGAGTAAAGTTTTGCGTTACGCGAGAGAATACCGATTTTCATGGGCTACCTTGAAATTAAAAATGATTATGCTTGTTTTACTGTGGCTAATATACCACACGCTGTTTTAAATCTTATAGCGAATAATCTTCAGTTTCAAAATGAGACCAGCATCACAAGCTTAGAACGCGTCACACTCCTGTCACTAGGCCGCAATCATATTGTCTTCTAGTTGTTACGATATCGTCATCTTCCGCTAATAGCTTATAGGTGCTTTATAAATAAACTGCATTGAGGATAAATTTATGCGACGCCTAAGTAAAACTATAATAGCTACGGCGGTAACATGCGGACTGGTTTCAGTGGCGCATTCTGCCGTTCTTCCAGATGTTCAGTCGAACAGCCCTTGGTTCACAGACGGTCAAGCTGCTATTGAAAAACAGCTAAGTCAGGCTCCAAAATCTAACGCTAAAAATGTCATCTTATTCGTGGGTGACGGCATGGGGATCTCTACCATTACAGCTGCTCGTATTTTGGCGGGGCAACGTAACGGCGGTACTGGTGAGGAGAACTTTCTTTCCTTCGAAACAATGCCCTACAGTGCCCAAGTCAAAACTTACAACACCAATCAGCAAACGCCTGATTCAGCTGGCACAATGACGGCGATGATGACGGGAGTTAAAACAAAAGCTGGCGTGATTAATATTGCTCCTGATACAGACCGTGCTAACTGCGATACAGCGAGTGGCTATGAATTAAAAACAGCCATAGAGATGGCGGAAGAAAAGGGCTTGTCGACTGGCATCATTTCTACGGCCCGCGTTACCCACGCTACTCCAGCTGCGACTTATGCCAAAGTTCCTGAACGAAACTGGGAAAGTGATGATGGAATGCCTGAAGACGCCAAAACAGCTGGTTGTAAGGATATTGCAACACAGCTCGTAGAGTTAGAGGCAGGGGATGGTATTGATGTCGTGATGGGGGGCGGTCGCCGTCACTTTATTCCTGAGACAGTGACTGACTCAGAAGGAAAAGCTGGAAAGCGCACCGATGGTCGCGATCTTACGAATGAGTGGCTTGAGCGTTACAACGACCAAAATGCTTTCTACGTTGAAGATCAGTCAAGCTTAACAGGACTGGATTTAGCCAACGCCGACAAACTATTAGGTTTATTCAACTCATCTCACATGCAATATAACGTCGATCGTTTGAGCGATGTTGGTGGTGAGCCCACAGTCACTGAAATGACGGAAGTCGCTTTAGAAATCCTCAAAAAGAATGACAAGGGTTACTTTTTGATGGTGGAGTCTGGCCGCATTGACCATGGCCACCATGCTGGTAATGCTTACCGTGCTTTAGATGACACCATTGAGTTTGCCAACGCCATCCAATACGCCATGGACAACACCAACCCAGAAGACACTTTGATTATGGTAACAGCTGATCACAGCCATGTGTTTACTATTGCTGGTTATCCACAGCGCGGCAATCCAATTTTGGGGTTGGTTAAATCGACGGACGCTAGTGGTCAACCTGAGTCCGATCTAGCTCTAGCATCTGACGGTATGCCTTACACCACAGTCGGCTACACCAATGGATTAGGCTTTGCTGATTATGGCGTTGGTAATGGCGGTGACCAACGCTATGGTGACGATCCTCACAGCGGGCGTGTTGATTTAACTTCTACTGATACGACTCAATCGGGCTTCCATCAAGAAGCGCTCGTTCCTTTGGGCTCTGAAACACATGCTGGTGAGGATATCACGATTCACGCTCGTGGCCCTGGGGCTCATTTACTGCAAGGCGTTATTGAGCAGAACGTTATTTTCCACGTGATCAACCAAGCGGCGGAGCTTGGTGGCGAAGCTTATCAATAGTAATCGTTTAGTAATTACAGCAGAATTTAATTGAGGATATAAAGATGAGTATTTTTGATAAAAAGCAACACTCGAAAAAGCATGCTTACACATTATTAAGCGTATTGATATCAACGACTTTGTTAACCGCATGTTTCGATAGTGATGACGATGATGAAACCCCCGATCCAGAGCCACCAGTATCAAGCATAGACTGGACAAAAACTAATCAATGGTTCAATCAAGGTAAGACACGTGTCGACGCTGCTTTAGAAACTGAGGAAGTGTTGACCAAAGGCTCGGCTAAAAACGTGATTCTTTTTGTCGGTGACGGCATGGGCGTTTCGACCATAACTGCCGCACGAATATTCGCTGGGCAGAAAGGTGGGGCTACGGGTGAAGAGTATCAGTTGAGCTTTGAGAAGTTTCCAGTCGCGGGCTTTGCTAAAACCTATAACACTAATCAACAGACACCAGATTCGGCAGGAACTATGACGGCTATGATGAGTGGTGTTAAAACCAAAGCTGGCGTTATTGGTTATCCTGACAGTGCGTTGAGAGCCGATTGCAGCTCAGCAAAAGGCAATGAGCTGGTTACAGCCGTGGAATTGGCTGAAATAGCCGGTATGTCGACAGGTGTTGTGTCTACGGCACGTATCACCCACGCCACGCCAGCAGCGACTTATGCGAAGTCTCCGGAGCGTAACTGGGAAAGCGATGACGGTTTGACTGATGAAGCAAAAGCTAATGGTTGCAAAGATATTGCTACTCAGCTGGTTGAGTTTTCTTATGGTGATGGCATAGACGTTGTGATGGGCGGTGGCCGTCGCCACTTTATCCCAAACACTTTTACCGATGAAGAGGGCAAAACAGGCAAGCGTACGGATGGAGTGAATTTAATCGACTCTTGGAAAGCAAAGTATCCAGTTGGAAGCTATGTGTATGATCAAGCAGGTTTTGATGCATTAAGTGCAGACTCGGCATCGAAAGTTCTAGGTTTATTTAATTCATCACACATGGAGTATGAGGCAGATCGCGCTAATGATGTGGCGGGTGAGCCATCTCTGAGCGAGATGACGTCTAAATCGATTGATATTTTAAGCAAAAACGACAAAGGATTTTTCCTTACTGTTGAGTCTGGTCGAATTGATCACGGTCATCATGCGGGCAATGCTTATCGTGCGCTTGAAGATGCGGTTGAGTTCGCTGAGGCGGTACAGACTGCGGTTGATAAAGTGGATTTAAACGAAACCTTGATTATTGTTACTGCTGATCACAGTCATGTCTTTACCTTAGCGGGTTATCCGACACGCGGTAACCCAATTTTAGGCGTGGTTAAAGGTAATGATGGTGCTGGGCACGCGGAAGATGAAGCAACAATGGCTGCTGATAATATGCCTTACACCACAGTTGGTTACGCTAATGGTTTAGGGTTCGCTGATTATGGTGAAGGCAATGGTGGTGATCAACGTTATGGTGACGCAGCCGCCGCTGGGCGCCATGATCTAGCTAGTGTTGACACGCAATCAGCTGGCTTCCATCAGGAGTCATTAATTCCACTTGGTTCGGAAACGCACTCTGGCGAAGATGTCGGTATCTATGCTGTGGGACCAGGCGCACAATTGCTACGCGGTACCCATGAGCAGAGTAATATTTTCCATGCGATGAATCATATTGCTGATTTAGTGGGTAAAGCGGAAGCCGCACAATAAATAGAATGACGTTCTGCTTATATATGAAGCTGATTCAGCTAAGTTTCATTAAAAGCAGGGCGTCATTTTACAGTCTTTAATTATTAAAAAGTGACACAGTTATGTTTCAGTCCAATAAACTTTTAGCCTTACCATATATTTTGTGTTTTTTAGCTCTAGCCTTGTCCAGCCTTGTTATCGCTCAACCCAAGTCAGTAGCAAAAAAAGCAGAGTATGTTGTCACCAAAGGTGGTCAATCGTCTTTAATAACCATTTGGTTTTCTACAGACAAGATTGCCTTTTCTGAAGAAGGATCAAGTAAGGTGGCTTTGTGGAGGCTTTGGCAAACTCAGCCCCCAAGCTTTTATCAAGCTTATCCTGAGGTTGGTTACAGAATCGAATTTGATCGCCTTGCTAGCCAGAGTACGAAAAAAGTACTAGAGCAACTAAAAAGCGTTGTGAACGATGGTGACTTTAAAGATGCGTTCGTTATTGATGGAAAACAGTTTAAGTTATCATCGTTGGAAAATGGTTGGGTTGTTGAGGAACATATGAATCAATGGAATGATTATAAGACTTATGATTATGCTGATATTGGTGATAATGAAGCTGATCCTGTTTTGGGAAAGTTGATAAAACAAGGTTTTATTCAAGGACTTTAAAACCTTATGACAAAGGCCGCTTGAGCAATGGTGAAATATTTTTTGCCTAGGGCTTTATTATTAAGAACGTTTGAGCGATAATGCGCGCAACTCAGCTGGTCCCCCCGCAACGATACGTTGTGAATCCCGCCAGGCCCGGAAGGGAGCAACGGTAGCAGCCGACTCGTGTGCCGGGGTGTGGCTAGCTGGGCCTTATAACTTTGAATGGAAAGTTATATCAAGATTTCAAAAACCGCTAGTGGCAACACTTAGCGGTTTTTTATTGCCTACAAGCTGAGGTTTTATCGCTAATCACTTCTATCTTGTTGATTTAAAAGCTTATTAACTCTTTTCTTCTAGTTTTAGCTGAGACAAAGAGATTTTCCATTCGAGTAAAGTGTGCTATGGTTTCTGCATTAAAACGATAAGCATATCTAAACTGATTACTTTATGAGCTATCAAGTGCTCGCCCGTAAATGGCGTCCCAAAAACTTTCAAGAGTTGCGTGGTCAAGAACACGTCAGTCGCGCTTTAGTCAACGCGATTGAAAGTGGTCGTTTGCACCATGCCTATCTATTTACTGGCACTCGTGGTGTCGGTAAAACAACCATTGCTCGTATTCTTTCAAAGTGCCTTAACTGTGAGGCAGAGGGTGTTACCGCAACACCTTGTGGTCAGTGTGGTAGCTGTACGGAAATTGATGAAGGTCGCTTTGTCGACTTAATTGAAGTGGATGCTGCTTCTCGAACCAAAGTTGACGACACCCGAGAGCTTCTTGAGAATGTTCAATACCGACCAACTCGTGGTCGTTATAAAGTTTATCTGATTGACGAAGTTCATATGCTTTCTAACAGCTCCTTCAACGCGCTGTTAAAAACCCTTGAAGAACCGCCAGAGCACGTTATTTTCTTATTGGCGACAACGGATCCGCAAAAACTCCCGGTGACCGTTCTATCCCGTTGTTTACAGTTCCATCTTAAACACATGGATGAAGAAACGATCGCAAGCCATTTAAAATTTATTCTTGAGCAAGAAACCATAGATTTCGAAAACATCGCGCTACAACTTATCGCACAATCTGCAGAAGGTAGTATGCGAGATGCTTTGAGCTTGCTCGATCAGGCGATTGCTTATGGTCAGGGTCAAGTTCTCGAAGAAGACATTCGTACCATGCTCGGCACTATCGATCATAAGTTTATGGTGCGACTGCTCGAAGCTTTAGCCAGCCGTGACAGTGTTATGGCGATTAAAGCGGTTGATGACATGAGTCACTATCCAGTCGATTTTGCGGATGCCTTAAAAGAGCTACTCAGTCGTATTCATCAAATTGCAGTTTACCAATCGACACAAGTGCTTCTTGATAGCGCTGCGTCCTATGTAACTGAATTTGCGGATATTTTTGAAGCTTCTGATCTACAGATGTATTATCAGTTAGGCTTGCATGCACGCCGAGATCTCGAGTGGGCTCCAACAGCAAGACAAGGCCTAGAAATGGCACTGTTGCGTATGTTAGCTTTTCAAATTGATACAGGCTCTGACCAAAAAGGGCCGCAGGTCGCAAAAAAAAAAGTTAGTATAAGTTCGAACGGTTCATCTACAACTTCAGCTGAGCAAACTCAAAGTCAGGGCTCAGAAGTAGCGCCTGAAGCTGATAGCGTTCTTAGCAAAAGTGCTCTTAGCAAAAGTGCGCATAGCGAAGCAGAGAGGGATGTGAATCCATCATCGGATACCGCAGGAAGCATCGATGAAACTGGCGCTATAGAAAGTTCAAAAGATGATGAATCTCGCCATGAGCCTGTCGCTCAAGCTCCTACTACAGAATCAGCTGAATCGAATGAAACAAAACTCACTGGCTCTGATACTAGCTCTGATAATAGTGCTAAAGCCCAGCCTCAATCTTCTTCAGTAGATAGCACCGAAGAAACAACTAACAATGTAACCCAAGAGCAAAGCAATCAATCAGAAGTTGATGACTTTGCAGGTTATGAGCAATTCATTCAGCAAGATGAAGATGATCAAGAAGATCTTTCCAGTTTAGGTTTTGAGCAACCACCAGTTGTTGAAAAGCCTCAGGCGCCAGCACAAGCGGATACTAGTGGCGACGATGAAGCTTTAGCAAGTTTGCACTCCGCATTGGGATTGAATTTAAGCGTGGAAAGTTCCAAACCGCAAACGGAAACAGTAAATTCAAACAACTCAATAGCTGCTCAATCCATAGAGCCAGCTCCTCAGGCAGATAGAGACGATTCGCTACAATCGCAACAGCCAGCTATTTTTCAAGAATCAGTAGAGCAAAAAACTACTGAGACAGCAGAAAAAGATAGAGACGATGCAGAGCCGGTGAGTTACGACAGCGATATCGAAAGATTGATGCAGGCAAAGCATGAGCTCGACCAGAACCCGCTGGATGAGGTCAATACTCAGCAATCAGCTGATAATGCGTATGAAGCTAACGGTTCGCAGACAGAGGATGATGAGCCTGAGTTTATTCCAGAGTTGAACGTTTCCGAAGAAGCGATGGAGTGGGCAAACTTAGTAAAAAAACTTGAATTAGACGGTACTTACCACCAAATAGCTCAAAGTAGCAGTGCTATTTGGGCATCAGATCAAAAGTTAACGTTAGAGTTGGCTCCTGAACAAGAGATTTTGTTAACAGATAGCGCGAAAAAAAGCGTGCGAAGCGCGTTATCCAGCTACCTAGGAAAAGAGGTAACCATCGACTGGCAGCTGAAGCATCCAAGCATGGATACCCCAGCTGAAATTTGGCAACATCAAGCAAAGCTAAGGCTACAAAAAGCGTGTGAAGACTTGAATCAGCATCCGTTTGGCCAAGAGCTGCAGGCAAAATTTGGCGCTAAACTTGATCGACAGTCAGTTGTCTATTTAAACGACTAGAGCCCTTTTCTAGTTATTGTTAAAAATTAATGAAACATTGAGGTAAAGCCATGTTTGGTAAAGGCGGTTTGGGCAATATGATGAAGCAAGCCCAACAAATGCAAGAAAAGATGAAGCAAGCTCAAGAAGAGATTGCGAACCTAGAAGTTACAGGTGAAGCTGGCGCAGGAATGGTAAAAGTTACCATGACTGGACGCCACGACGTTAAGCGCGTTGAAATCGATCCAAGCTTGATGGACGACGATAAAGAGTTGCTTGAAGACTTAGTTGCTGCTGCAACAAATGCAGCGGTGCGTAAGGTTGAGGAAGAGACTAAAGAGAAGATGAGCGGGGCGACTGAGGGGTTGAATCTTCCGCCAGGTATGAACCTACCATTTTAATTATGGTGTCTTTTTGAGCCTGAGCTTTGTTAGTGCTGTGCTCAAATCCTCATGTACTTATGTACACTCCGGATTTTGCGCGCAGTACTGCCTCGCTCAAACTCAAAAATACTACCCTAATACTACATAAATAATACTTATCTAATATAAAGAAATATGCAGTCACCATTGATAAAAAAGTTGATAGATGCGTTCACCTGCTTACCAGGTGTTGGCCCCAAGTCGGCGCAGCGTATGGCCTATAACTTGCTTGAGCGTAACCGTGGTGGTGGTATGCATTTATCCTCAGCACTTCAGGCTGCGATGGAGGGGGTTCATCATTGCCAGCGGTGTCGTGACTTTACCGAATCCACTTTATGTGGGATCTGTCAGTCTGAACGTCGTGATAAATCTTTGCTTTGTATTGTTGAAAGTCCTGCGGATGTTATTGCTATCGAGGCAACAGGCGGCTTTCAGGGGACTTACTTTGTTCTAATGGGGCATTTATCGCCACTTGATGGAATTGGCCCTGAAGACATTGGTCTTGATCAGTTAAAACGACTGATTAATGAAGAGTCTCCATCTGAGGTGATTTTAGCCACAAACTCTACCGTAGAGGGAGAGGCGACGGCTCACTTCATCGCAGAATTACTAAAAGGAACCAATATCGAGCTATCTAGAATCGCCTCCGGCGTGCCTCTTGGTGGGGAGTTGGAATATATCGACGGCGGAACCTTAATGCACTCCTTCTCAGGGCGTAAACCATACACTTCTTAGCTGCATAACTAGCACTTTCACAACATTTATAACTCTCTTTGATACAAATTGATACTTTTTACTAATGCTCTCCTTTTGGGTATATTAACTTTGCTTATTTAATATATTTTGCAAAGGTAGTGCTATGAAAAAAGAATTTATAAAACTAAAAGTGTTTACGCTTGGTGCATTAGGCTTGATGTTAACTGCCTGTGGGGGTGGTGGTAGTTCAGATTCGGCAGAACCAGAGCCGCCAGTTAGCGAAGCTCCAACATGGACTGCTGGTGTCTATGAAGACGAGTCCAACTTTGTAGCCCGTTGTGAAAATCCGCGTTCTGGTAATGATATCAACGGTAATCCATGGCCTGATCAACAGGGTAGCTACCTATACGAAAAGCACTAGCTCCGCTCTTGGAGCAATAATACCTACCTTTGGTATGATGAAATTCAGGATCAAAACCCTGCTAACTTTGGCTTACCAACCGAGTATTTCGATGTTTTAAAAACCACGGCGACCACGAACTCGGGAAATAATAAAGATAATTTCCATTTCTTTATGGATACCGATGATTACCAACAACAAGCTTCCACAGGTGCTTCGTCCGGTTACGGTTTCCGTATTAAATTGGTTAGTTCAGCGCCTCCACGTCAAATATTTATTGCCTATACAGAGCCCAACTCTCCAGCCTCAGCAGAGGGAATTACTCGTGGAGCTGAAATTATCGAGATTGATGGTGCGGCAGTTGTCGATGGCGATGCCAACATCCTAAACGCAGGTTTATTTCCTGCTGAAGAAGGCGAGACTCACGAGTTTGTTATTCGTGACTTAGGAAGTAACACTAATCGTACTGTCTCGTTAACGTCTGCAATCGTGACTTCTGATCCTGTGCAAAATGAACAAATTTTCAACACTGCTAGTGGTAATGTGGGGTATATGCAGTTTAATACCTTTGGTACACGAATTGCCGAGCAGGAGCTTATTGATGCCTTTGTAAACTTCTCTAACCAAGGTGTTCAAGACCTAGTCGTTGATTTGCGTTACAACGGTGGCGGTTTCCTCTTTATTTCAAGCCAGCTTGCTTACATGGTTGCTGGCGATGCGCAAACGTCGGGTAGGGTATTCGAAGAGACCGTTTGGAACGATCAACACCCAAACTTTAACCCTGTAACTGGTGAAGCATTACAGCCAACACCTTTCTACAGCACTACGTCGAGTGAAGCGACTGCACCAGGTGGTGTTCTACCAAGTCTAAACTTGAACCGTGTTTTTGTGTTATCCATGCCAGGCACTTGCTCCGCCAGTGAAGCATTTATTAATGGCCTTCGTGGTATTGATGTTGAAGTAATATTAATTGGTGATACCACTTGTGGTAAACCTTATGGCTTCTACCCAACCGATAACTGCGGTACAACTTACTTCACCATCCAGTTTAGCGGCGAGAACGATAAAGGTTTTGGCGAATACGCTGACGGTTTCGTACCTTCTTCAACTGATAACGGCCAAGACTTCGTAAAAGGCTGTGTAGTTGAAGATGACTTCAACCATCTTTTAGGCGACCCAGATGAAGCGTTACTTGCGGCTGCTCTTGAGTACCAAGCAACAGGAGCTTGTCCAGCAGGTACTTCTAATAAGCAAGCTAAGCGCCATGCTCAAAAAGCCTATGTTTCGCCTGAGTCTTTGCTTAACTCTGATAGAGTCCAGCAGCGCTTGTTTATGGAGCAAAGCAAGTTCTTAGAAATCCCAAAGGAGTTGAGAAATGAATAAACTTTGGATTGGTTTGGTGGCCTTAACACTTGGATTAATGGGGTGTAAAACAACGGAGTGGGACAAGGAGAAAGCCTTGCCCGCTACAATTGTAGGCTTTGATAAAGAAGCTAAGGACGAAATCGCCGGTATTATTAATCAAATTATGCCAGGTGCTAATGTCGCTCTTGCGGATGATATATTTAGCACAGACAATCGTCTTTTTATCCAGCGCAAACCAGTAATGGTCGACGGTAATCCGGCGCAAGGACGAATTACCGAAATGCCGCGCAAATTTGAGCTTTATCACTTAGAAGACACCTGCTTTCTGGTGGATTCAAAGTCGAGCGATATCTTTATCCTTGAGACTGTATCTTGTAATCCTATGGGGTAAAGTAAGTCTTATCATCGAAAAGCCAGCTTGTTGCTGGCTTTTTTGTATTCGGTAGAAAAATTCTATTGAAAAATTCTAACTCAACCCCATTCTAGAGGTACTGTCAGTTAACCTATTGAAAGTAAGAATATGTCAGAAACAGCAACTAAAAAAACGCATTCTTTTCAAACCGAAGTCAAGCAGTTGTTGCACTTGATGGTGCACTCTCTATATTCCAATAAAGAAATCTTTTTGCGCGAGCTTATTTCAAACGCGGCCGATGCGGCGGATAAGCTACGCTTCAAAGCGTTGAAAGATAGTAGCCTATACGGCGATGACGCAGATTTGAAGATTCGTATCACAACTGATAAAGACGCCAAGACGCTGACTATTTCGGATAATGGCATCGGTATGACCGAGCAAGAAGTTATCAATAACTTGGGTACGATCGCTAAATCTGGAACGGCTGACTTCATCCAGCAACTAACGGGTGATCAGAAAAAGGACTCCAAGCTGATTGGTCAGTTTGGTGTAGGTTTCTATTCTGCATTTATCGTTGCCGATAGGGTCACTGTGGTTACTCGTGGAGCGACTGCGGGGATTAACGAAGCTGTGATTTGGGAGTCTGCTGGCGACGGTGAGTTCACCATTGAGCAGACTGAAAAAGAAAACCGTGGTACCGATATTATTCTACATTTGAAAGAGGGCGAAGAAGAGTTTTTAGAAGAGTTCCGCCTGCGTAACATTATCGGTAAGTACTCGGATCATATCTCCCTGCCAGTCGAGATGAAAAAGATGGTGACTGGGGAAGATGATAAAGTTGAAAAAGAAGAGTTTGAAGCAGTAAATAAAGCCACAGCGCTCTGGACTCGTAGCAAATCTGATATTTCTGATGACGAGTACCAGGAATTCTATAAACATATTTCGCACGACTTCCAGGACGCTTTAACTTGGAGCCATAACCAAGTTGAAGGTAAGCAGGAGTACACAAGCTTACTCTATATTCCTTCAAAAGCTCCGTTCGATTTGTGGAACCGTGACCGAGTGCGTGGCGTAAAATTATACGTACAGCGTGTTTTCATTATGGACGACGCCGAGCAGTTCTTGCCTGTGTACCTACGATTTGTGCGTGGCTTGATTGACTCTAATGACTTGCCGTTAAACGTCTCGCGAGAAATATTGCAAGACTCAAAAGTGACCCAATCTTTAAGAAACGCAACAGTTTCGCGTATTCTGAAAATGCTTGAGCAATTGGCGAAAAAAGACAAAGAGAAGTATCAACAGTTCTGGAACGAGTTCGGTCAGGTTCTCAAAGAGGGTACAGGCGAAGACTTTGCAAACAAAGAGAAAATTGCCAAGTTGTTCCGCTTTAGCTCGACGCATAACGACAGCAAAGAGCAGACTGTTTCACTTGACGAATACATCGAGCGCATGAAGCCCGAGCAAGAAAAGATATATTATATTGCTACAGATAGCTTCCTTGCCGCTAAAAATAGTCCGCACCTTGAGGTTTTCCGCAAGAAAGGCATTGAGGTTTTGCTAATGCATGATCGCATTGATGAGTGGACAATTTCGCATCTGAACGAATACGAAGGCAAGCAATTTGTTTCTGTGACACAAGGCGACTTGGACTTAGGTAATCTTGAAGATGCAGAAGACAAAAAAGCCCAAGAGAAAGCGTCAGAAGAGCATAAAGAGCTTGTTGAGCGCATCAAAACAGTGCTTGGCGACAAAGTTGCCGATGTGAAAGTGACCATGCGACTGACCAATACGCCAGCCTGTATTGTCGCTGGCCAAGGTGATATGCCACTGCAAATGGTCAAAATGCTACAAGCAGCGGGCCAAGATGTACCAGACGTAAAGCCAGTGTTTGAAATTAACCCTGAGCACGCTCTCATTAACCTTGTGGAAAAAGAGCAGGGCGACGAACAGTTTGCTGAGTGGGTTGAAGTTTTGTTTGACCAAGCACTACTAGCAGAGCAAGGTCAGCTAGACGACCCAGCCAGTTTTGCGAGTAAACTCAATAAGTTACTTTTAAAGCTAGCTAATTAATATTTCCGCTCTGACCACCAAAAGCCCACTGTTTAGTGGGCTTTTTTTGTTTGAAACTTCTCATCTTGTGATTTTCGTATTAGAGTATGAATGGACTATTGGCTTAATTTACGTGAAATCTAACTAAAATTAACTGCAAGCCAAAGTGTTAGGACAATTTTAGAGGGGACAGATTACGGATGTTTTTATTTTATAGGCTGTGTAAATGTTTTGTATTATTTCTTGCTCTGGCCACAACTAGTAGCGCCAAGAGCTCTTCTGAAAACTCATCATTTGAGCAGTTGCTCAATTATCAAGAAAGTGCCCTGATGGATGCTTTTCATCGTAATAAAATTGTTATTAATAGATTTAAAAGTCCAAATATCTTTACAGGCTATATTCCTTTTAAAGAAAACCGAAAGTTTAAAGTCGAAGTTAGGTTAACAGATCGAATGATTGTCTGTGTTGAGAGGGTCCCAGGAGTGGACCGTCAAATTTGTGCTAATGAAACTGTTCTTAATATTGCTAAGAGTGATACAAGTAGTGCAAAGCGGTATCTAATTTATAGGGTTTCGTATTTTAAGCATGATGGTAACAAAGAACCTGAGCCGCTTTACTTCAGCTATCGATACGCTGAGGATGAAGAAGGCTTATTCTCCTCTTGGGATAAGAATGAGCCCGCACTAAAGAAAATACAAAAAAAATTAAAACTAGTGGCTACGCAGTTCGTAAAAGACGCAGAGAATCTTGGTAATAAGGTTCAAAGTGAGCATCCAGTAATACCCGACTCAGTTCCTCGTATTGAGCTTCTTGCGCGTAAAAAGATTATGGATGACGGACAAATATATGAAGCAAAAGTCTCTATCGAGGGTAAGCCTACCATAAAAACTTTAGTCAAAGCGAAAGGAGTTCTTGATGATACAAAAGTCTTCGCATTTATTGAAAAAAGTAAAACCCCATCGCTGTATGGACATGTTTTTGAATACAGTAGACTCTTTTTGGGCAAGACGTTTGATGGCGGGAAAAAAGTTTATGAGCTATGCCGTTGGTCACAAGAAAACCAACTTAAAACCTGTGATCAGTATCTTATAAGGCTTTCTGATTACTTCAAAGATAGTGTTGACTGGGCAAAATTGATGGGGTGGTAATTTGAAATAATTACTGAAAGTTATGGTTAAAAAATTTTCTTAGGCGGCTTTTGCTAGTAAGCTGAGTTGCCTCTTGTTAAGATCGGCTCATTACGCAAGCTAACCACCGCCACTGGCGGTTTTTTCATGAAGAAATTTTTATCAAGCACCTTGTTTAAGGTATTGTTTTTAATCGGGGTTCTGGCTATTTTTATCGGCTCTGTCATGCCTGGCAAACAGCTGCCGACAAACTTACCTTGGGATAAAGCTTTGCACTTTACAGGCTATTTTGGTTTAGCTTTTCTAGCCCGAATGGGGTCAGACAAACGGCCGACATGGCTTTTAATCGTAGCTTGTATCGCTTTTTCTTTTCTTATCGAAATCGCTCAGATGTATATTCCAAACAGAGGCTTTGAATGGCCGGATTTACTGGCCAACAGCTTAGGCGTTTTGGCAGGAACCGTATGTGCTATTCCTATCAAGCACTATCTCAAGAAGCGTAAGATAATGGCTACTAAATAATTGGGCTATAGCTGAACTTAGGTTAAGCACTTCGATATATCAATAGCTTAGCGAGTCACCTAGTTAGAACCGAGTAAAAATTTGTGTTACTCATAAGGGTGCAGACATGAAGTTTGTAGTCTAATACAAGGAGTATGTAATGAGTAACACAAAGAAAGCTATCAAAAAACGAGTACCCAAAAGCAAAGGGATTACGATAAAAGTAAATTCTCAATTCATAGAAGAGCAGGAAAAGTGTCAGTCTAGTAATAAAGAAATCCCACCAACCAATATTTATTCATTTTCCAGTCATGGGAAGTTGATTTCGGTCGATAAAGTTAAGGGCTCGGGTGTCACCGAAGTACCCCTTAACGTCATGCTTAATGATACAGTTACATTAGCCATAGGGCCGGATCACCCAGATAAGTTTTATACCCTAAACGAGTTGAAGCGATTTAACCCTGAAATTCAGCAGGTTAAAGTTAATGAAAAGGTTATTGATGTTGAGTTTTTCTTACCGCCTAATCGTTGGTTGTGTTGGTTTTTGAGCCGTTGCGTGGTTCCGGGCCATGTGTATAAAGACTTTGGAGCAGAGGCGCCTTTTGAGGACTTCCCTATAGATAATGCTACTGTAGAAGTGTTCGAAGTCGATCCGTTCAGGTTGTGGATTCCAAAGCTTCCTGAAAAGGTTATTGATGACCTTCGAGATGTGATTATCGAGCTTCCAGAGCCCATTAACCCACCAATACCGCCTATTGATCCGCGGGACATTCCAGAGCCAAAGCCTTTTCCACCTGAGCCAAAACCTAGGTCGTTAGCTAAAATGCTAAAGGCTGACGGCTTGCAAAAGATAAAGCTCTTAAAACAATCACCTGAGTATAAAACTCTACAGCTAGAAGCTAAGACTCAAAGTAATTTTGAATTTAGGCAGACACTTTTGGCAAAACCAAAACTGATACTGCCGTTTCTGTGCTACTACTTTCCACACTTAGTCAAAATGCATAAGCTCACTGAAGCCGTTACTGACGAGTGTGGCAAGTTTAGCGCTGTTTTCTTCCGTGGCTGTAATAATACTGATAAGCCGGATTTGTACTTTAAAGTAAAGCAGGTGGTGCCTGAAAAAGGTGAGGTGACCATTTATGAGCCGAAGCCCATAAGTTGTTATACGCACTGGAATTATCAGTGTGGAACTGAAGTGACATTACGAACAACACACCCCGATGCTGTGGCTAACAGTAACTGTGGCGGCTTTCCAAGTGGTCGATACTTGGTGTTTAAAAGTGTTGGTGTGAAAGCAATGAGCCAGATATTTGGCTGTGGCGCGACAACAACTAACAGTCAAAACATTGGTCTACTTGATGATGGTAAAGATCCAGGTAGCCCTTTTGGTGGTGGTCTGTATTTCAAAGCGGATTTCTCTCCTTCTTTGCGAAACCTTGGTATTCGCTACTATAAAATAAGTGTTAAAGGCCCAGGCACAAATGGCATCTTTAAGCCGCTAAGGCATAAGATTTATCGTTTTTATCACGAGCAGTCTGGTGACACACTTGTGAGGAAAAGTTATACCTTGGGCCCGGATAAGGATGGACACACTGATTTATACGAAATACCAGATACGCAAGCACCGAATCACTCGCCTTGGGTGACATTTGCCGGAAGTATGTTTCAGAACAGTACTTCAATCGGCTATTGGGATAGTGTTGAGAGTTCGCTTGAAGAAGACCTTCTATACCATGCAGGTAAGTATGAAGTGCAAATGCAGCTTTATAACGCCTCAGGTGAAGAAGTTGATATTGGTAGCGGACATTTCTACTATTTATCTAATGAGTCGTGTGACCCTACGGATCCTTTAGCTCAAAATAAAGCTAAAGACTTGAACTTGGTAAAAGTTGAGTCCGGTGAGCATCCTAGTTTGGTATTCCAGCTCCACATCGATAATAATTCCTGTGCGGGAATTATAGGTGCTCCTAAGCTTGATCAGATTACAGCAGGGGAGTGCTGTGGAACCTTAGATTATGATGAGGGCAGTCCTCCTGTTACCTTGCCATTTACAGCGAGTCACCCTAATGGTTTTGCTACTTATGATTTTAAAGTGAAGCGGAGTGCTGTAAGTCTTACTAGTTTACACAAGGATGGAACTGCAACAATGCCCGGTAACTTCGATCAAACAGGAGACGTGTCCACTCTTATGTCAGAGTCTCTACCTGATACATGTAGCGAACCGTGCCAAAACGCTGCTTTTGCTGAGCAATTACACGTATATGCTTGGGCGACTAACGGCATTCATCGAATTAGTGGCTATGATGCTCATGATTTTAGAGCGTTTGCCCTAATGAAGGCTGACTAATCTTAAGCTTTACAAAGGCGGGCAATGCTCGCCTTCACTTGAGGTTGCTTAATTTTTACTTGAGATACTAGGCTATTCCAAGTATCTTTAGCGCCTACAAAGGCAATATTTACCAATAAGGCTAGGAGACTTCGCTCATGCGAATTATTTTGTTGGGTGCACCAGGCGCAGGTAAAGGCACTCAGGCTCAATTTATCAAAGAAAAATACAATATCCCGCAGATTTCAACAGGCGATATGCTTCGCGCAGCCGTTAAAGCAGGGACAGAAATGGGGCTACAAGCCAAGCAGAAAATGGATGCTGGCGAATTAGTATCAGATGACATCATCATTGGTATCGTTAAAGAGCGAGTCAAAGAAGATGATTGCCGAAATGGTTATTTATTAGACGGTTTCCCTCGCACCATCCCACAAGCGGATGCCATGCGTGAAAACAATATTGATGTTGATTACGTTGTAGAAATCGATGTTGACCATGAAGAAATCGTCAAGCGCCTCAGTGGTCGTCGAGTTCACCCAGAATCAGGCCGTGTTTACCACGTAACTTATAATCCGCCTAAAGAAGAAGGTAAGGATGATGTTTCTGGCGAGCCTTTAATTCAACGTGATGATGATCAAGAAGATACAGTTCGCCGTCGCCTAGCAGTTTACGAAGAACAAACGCGCCCTTTGGTTGCTTATTACTCTGAGTGGGCTGAGCGAGATGCAGAGAATGCTCCACAGTATGTTAGTGTGAAGGGTGTAGGTTCTGTTGAAGATATTCGTGATGCAATTTTCGCTGGATTAGAAAAGTAAAGTCCTAATCTAGCTAACAATGAAGTGAGAAATAGATTGAAAAAACAAGGTGTTTTGTTGTGTAACCTGGGGACTCCTGATGAACCGACGCCGGAAGCTGTTCGTCGTTATTTAGCAGAGTTTTTGCATGATAAACGTGTAGTGTCTATTTCTCGCTGGATTTGGTGCATTATTCTTCATGGCATTGTTTTACGGGTAAGGCCTGGGAAGGTTGCAAAGGCTTATAAAAAGATCTGGCTAAAAGAAGGTTCGCCTTTATTAGTTATTACTCAAAAGCAACGCCAAAAACTTCAAAACGAAATCAATGAGCGCTTTGTCGATCAACGCTATGGCAAGCACGTCCCAGTAGAAATTGCCATGGCGTATGGTAACCCATCGATTTCAAATGGCTTACAGGCCTTAAAAAACCAAGGCTGTGAACGTATTATCGTGTTGCCGCTTTACCCTCAGTACTCGTCCGCTACTACAGCCTCGATTTTCGATCGTGTTGCAAAGCACTTTAAAAATGAGTTTTATGTTCCTGAAATTACCTATGTTGGTGATTATCACGACCATCCGCATTATATTCATTCGCTTGTTCGCTCTGTAGAACGATTCCGCGAGCAACATGGCGATTCACAGAAACTTCTTTTCTCTTTCCACGGTGTCCCTGAAAGGTTCTCTAAAAAGGGTGATCCTTACGAATCCCAGTGCAGAAAAACAGCTGATTTAGTGGTCAAAGCCCTAGGCTTAGCTGAGGATGAATACGCTGTATCTTTCCAGTCTCGATTTGGTAAAGAGGAGTGGGTCAAGCCTTATACCGACGAACTACTAACCAGCTGGGCGAAAGAGGGCGTAGAGTCTGTCCAAGTGATCAGTCCTGCATTTAGTGCTGACTGTTTGGAAACACTCGAAGAGCTAGCCATCGAAAACCGCGACACCTTTATTGAAAATGGCGGTAGCGACTATCAGTATATTCCCGCACTAAATGATGATCGTGGGCATATAGAATTAATGCTTCAGCTCATTGAACAGCGCCTGTTAACTTAGCGCCTATCTGAATTCTAGTATTTGTGTCGGACTCTTCTTCAAACCTAGACCTTAACGAGCTTTTCTCTTCCGATGGACCTTTATCCAAGGTCTTTACGGGGTTTAAGCAGCGTATCGAACAGTTGCAGATGGCGCAGTCCATTGAGGCTGTGATTGAGTCAGACGAGTCCATTTGCATCGAGGCTGGGACTGGAACCGGAAAAACCTTTGGGTATTTAGTGCCGGCTTTGAAAGCTTGGTATCTGCACGATAAAAAAATTATAGTCTCTACTGGCACTAAGAATCTGCAAGATCAACTTTTCTATCGCGACCTTCCAAATATGCGCGACGCCTTGTCGGTGTCACCAAAAATCGCGTTACTCAAAGGGCGTAATAATTACCTATGTACTTATCGCATGGATCAAAGTCTCGATTCGGGGCAGTTCCAAAGCCGCTCGATGGTCGATACGCTGGCAAAAGTAAAATCCTGGTCGAGTCAAACCCAAAGCGGTGATCTGACTCAATGCAAGGATCTATCGGACAACGATCCTTTATGGCCTTATGTAACGTCGACCAATGATAATTGCTTAGGCGTTGAGTGCCCAGACTTTGCCGACTGCTATGTTGCTAAAGCACGTCAAAAAGCGACCACTGCCGATGTGGTGGTGGTCAACCATCACCTTTTATTAGCGGATATGGTGCTTAAAGATGATGGCTTTGGCGAGCTTCTGCCTGATGCAGACACGGTAATTGTTGATGAAGCACATCAGCTGACAGATATTGCGCATAGCTTTTATGGGCAACGACTAACCAGCCGCCAGTTGATGGAATTATGTCGTGATACAGAATTAGAAGCGCTTACCACAGCAAAAGACGATCGCCAGCTAAGCGTCGCCGTGCGCAGAGTGGAAGGGGCGGTTAATGAAGTTCGACTAGAGTTTGGTGAGTCGGGAAGAAAAGTTAATTGGCAACTTATCGCAACGACGGCATTGCAGGCAAAGCTTAAAGATCTAGAAAAAGAAGTCACGGCCTTGTGTGAGCGTTTGGAGCGTCATGCCAGTCGCTCGAAAGGTTTGGATAGCTGTCACCGCCGCTGTGAGGAGTCGCTACAAACTCTATCCCTTTTTAATAGCACTTTTAGTCCGAGTAATGATGAAAAGGCATATCCCGCGGTGCGCTGGGTGGAAACCTATCGCAATGGTTTTGCGGTGCTCGAAACTCCCTTAAATGTTTCCGAATCTTTCTCACGCAGTCGTAATGAACACGCGGCTAAAAGCTGGGTATTCACATCAGCGACCTTAACTCAGGCCGATGACTTTAGCTTATTTAAAAAAGAGTTGGGGCTAGAAAAAGCTAAGGACTTAGTTTTACCGAGCCCATTTGATTATGCCTCGCAGGCCATTCTCCACATCCCTCGTGGATTACCCGACCCACGGGATAGAACTTATGTCGAGAAGTGGCAAGCGCAAGTATTACCGCTGATCGAAGCTAATCCCGGCGGTACTTTTGTATTGTTCACAAGTTACGCTGCATTGAATAAGGTTAAAGACCTTTGGCAAGAAAAGCTCCATGATAAAAAGGTTTTTGCCCAGGGCGAATTACCTAAGAACGAGCTGATTGAACAATTTCGTGAAAAGGGTGATGCGGTACTACTCGCCACATCGAGCTTTTGGGAAGGGGTTGACGTTAAGGGCATGGCCCTGAGCCTTGTGGTGATTGATAAGTTGCCTTTCTCAGCGCCAGATGAACCTTTAATTGAAGCTAAAATCCAGGCCGCACGCAAAAGTGGTAAAAACCCTTTCTTCGATATCCAGATCCCTGAAGCTATAATCAGCTTGAAGCAGGGTGCGGGACGCTTGATCCGTGACTACAATGATAGTGGCGTGCTTGTGCTTTGTGACCCTCGACTAATTGCCAATAAATACGGCCAAACCTTTCTCAAAAGCTTGCCGCCCATGAAGCGCACCCGCGAGCAAAATGTTGTGATAGAATTCCTATCATCATTAAATCAAGTTATCGACAATAACGATTAAGCAATTTATGCCCAACTTATTAGTAATAGATACGGCGACGGAAGCTTGCTCAGTAGCTTTAAGTCTAGAAGGACAAGTATTTAGTCGTTCGAAAATAGCACCCCGTGAGCATGGCGAGCTGATTCTGCCTATGATAGATGAGGTTCTAAAAGAAGCTCAAGTAAAGCTCGCGCAACTGGATGGAATTGTTTATGGCCAAGGGCCAGGTGCTTTTACTGGACTTAGAATCTGTATCAGCGTGGTGCAGGGACTAGCTTTTGGTGCTAATTTGCCGGTCATTGGAGTGTCGAGTTTACAGGCGATGGCTCAGGGCTTATATAGTCTGCGCAAAGAGAAGCATACGCTGTCTGCAATCGATGCACGGATGGGGGAAGTCTACTGGGGGCAGTATGAAGAGAAAGAGGGGGTGATGACCCTTGTTGGCTCAGAAACTGTTTGTGCCCCTGAGTTTGTCACAGTCTCCCAGACTGATGCGTCTATAGTATATAGCGCGGTCGGTACCGGCTGGAAAACTTATGCAAGTGAGTTGTCTAAAACGCTTAATGTGCCAACTGTGATTCATACTGAGCCACTATATCCGCTTGCTGAGTATATGTTGCCGATGGCGGAAAAGTTGTTCGAGCAAGGGCGGGCCATTCCAGCCGAGAAGGCCGTTCCTGTCTATTTACGAGATAACGTTGCTAAAAAGGCAAGGCATCAGTAATTATAAGGATTATGCCCATTCAGCTTAGATTCACGGACTTTTAAGTAAGCTGAAAGACAAGTAACATAGATTTATGAGCAACTGGATAGTTGTAAGCGAAAACTTAGGAGAAATTTAATGGTCAAACTATTAAAGCTTTCATTGGTATTGGTAGCCGGTGCTGTTTTGGCGGGCTGTGCTTCAACACCAGCACAAATTCAATTTGAGCAACCCAATTTAAGCTTTACCCAGGTTGCTCAGAACCCAGAAGCCTATACGAAAAAAGAAGTTCGTTGGGGCGGTATTGTGGCTCGGGTCGAAAACTTGGAGAAAGACACTCTAATTGAAGTGGTAAACCTTCCTTTAGGGCGCCAAGCTCGACCAGTCGCTAGTCAAGAAACTGGTGGCAGATTTATCGCACGCATCCCTGGCTTCTTAGATCCGATGATTTATACCCAAGGTAAAGAGATTACCGTAGTCGGCATGCTCGCAGAGCCAATGCCGGGCAAAGTAGGGGAGCATAAAATTAACTTCCCAGTGGTTGATGCGCGAGGCCATCAATTATGGAAAGAGCGGCCTAACTATGAATACGTGGAAGTTTACTCGGTATGGGACCCTTACTGGTTTTATCACCGACCTTACTACTGGCCGTACAACTATCGATATCGAGTGATTCGCCACGATCATCGTTACGACCGTCGCCGTCAGATGAATCGTGATGCCGAAAACCCCGCTCGAGAAAATTATCGCGGTGTGCCAACTGAGCCAGCGGTAAGGAACTCGACACCTAGAGTCCGAGCTAAGACTAATGCGGTTCAAGGTAACATAAACCAGACGAGCCGATCGGTTCAGCAAAAGTAAGCGAATAAAAAAGGAGCTGAAAAGCTCCTTTTTTATACTAGAAATATACTATTCAGGCTTATCGTGCCCATAGAACTTAATATTACGCTTAATTCGGTCGCGGCCATTCGATTGGCGCCAGCGGTTGGTATCTCGTAAAGAATAAACGCAGCCACAGTATTCTTGTTGGTAAAACTCTTCGCGCTTTGAAATTTCAATCATGCGCTGGGCGCCGCCTTTTTTACGCCAGTTGAAGGTCCAGTAGCGAACATCATCATAACGATCGGCAGCTCTAACGCCACAGTCGTTGATCTGTTCCATATTCTTCCAGCGTGAAATCCCAAGGGTGCTGGTGATTAAATCGAAGCCATTTTCAGCCGCGTACAGAGCCGTTCGCTCAAAACGCATATCAAAGCATACTGTACAGCGTGCACCGCGCTCAGGCTCGTTTTCTAGCCCTTTAACGCGATCAAACCAGTTATCTTTATCGTAGTCAGCATCAATAAATTCAATACCCAACTTATCGCAAAAGCGTTTGTTCTCGTTCTTACGAATTTCGTACTCTTCGATGGGGTGGATATTTGGGTTATAGAAAAATACCGTTTGCTGAATCCCTGATGCATGAACGGCTTCCATTACTTCCGCTGCGCAAGGAGCACAGCAAGAGTGCATTAGAACTTTATCTTCGCCATTTGGCGTTTCTAATGCTGGACGTTCGTAATTGTCTACGGAATAGGGGTTCACACTTTACTCCAAGAGTTGTCAAACTCGTTATGTAACTGGCTATCTAGGCCGTAATGGTAAACTTTAGTGCTAATTGACGCAAGCTCGCGTCAGCCACTAGGCCCTGGGCTTATTGCTGTAAGTGGTAAATAATGGCTTGGCGTGAACGTCGTATAAACCTTAACAGCAATAAAGCTGCAGCGATTGATAAGCCTACGATGATACCAATCCAAAAGCCTTCGACTTTAAGTCCTTGATACTCCGCCAGATAATAACCAATGGGAAAGCCGAATACCCAATAAGCCACGGTCATGTAAATCATTGGCCACTTGGTATCTTTCATGCCGCGAAGTGCTCCGGCGCTGTTGATTTGTAAGCCGTCAGAGAACTGGAAGATTGCGGCTAGGAATATCAAGCTAGCTGCTAAATTGATGAGTTCAGGGTTGTCGGTATAAAAACCCACAAAATCATGCCTAAAGAGGAGCATCAGCGTTACTGATACTGCCTGAAAGAAAACGCTAAGTCCGATCCCACAAAATCCTGCGAGTCGCATTTGACGGTAGTTTTGTTTGCCTTGCCAGAAGCCTACGCGTGCTGTGATAGCGACTGAGAGCCCTAGCGGCACCATGAAGGCGACCGTAGCGATGTTCATGGCAATTTGATGGGCACCCGTTAAGTCGACACCGTAGCGCGCGACCATTATGCCAATCATACCAAAAAGGCTCACTTCCATGAACATACCTACTGCGATAGGCGAGCCGATGGAGAAATACTCCTTAACCAAGCTCCATTTTGGCCACTGGATGTTTTTGAAAATATCTAGGTGCTTATAGCGGTGATTTTTGTAGGTATAAAGTAGTAAGAATAAAAATAGAATGGTCCAAACGAGGCTGGTGGCATAGCCTACGCCGACAGCTCCCATGGCTGGTAGACCAAAGCCACCATAGATAAACCAGGTATTGAACAAAATATTAAAGGGGATCACGCAGAACGAACACACCATGATAGCTTTAGTCGAGAAAAGCCCCTCATTAGAAGCCCTAAGTGCTAGAAATAAGAAAGCCGACAAAGCGCCCCAGCTCAAAGCATGCAGATACTCAGCTGTAAGCCCTGCAATATCTGGTGTCACGCCCATCAGTAATAGTGGCGCTTCCATGTTTCTTAGGATAAAAAATACGATGATGCCGAAGATGAGGCCAATAAACTGCCCCATCTGAAAGGTTTTGCCGATTTCCTTGTATTGTCCTTGGCCATTAAAATGTGAAACCATTGGATTTAAAGCGAAACTGAGGCCTAAGTACAAAGAAAAAACAATCATAAAAGTATTGGCACCAGTACCCACTGCTGCCAAGGCGTGTTTGCTGTAATTACCAGCCATCAAGGTATCGACTACGCCTAATGTCATTTGTGCTAGCTGGGCGAGAATTGCAGGTATTGCGACTTTTATTAGGGCGCTACTTTCTTCACCAATTTGGCGTAATGAATGTTTTTCCATGATGGTTCTTCTATGGTTTGGTTGCTATCAACGCTTATGAAACTAAGCTTCAGGCAAGCTTAGTGCGCCAAGGGCAAAGCCGTGGGTCAAGAACTCGCCTAGTGGCAGCCGAGGCAGCTCTTCTAATTCATTCTTACTTAATACTAGGTTTTGATTAAGTTTTTGTATAGCTTCTGCGAGCCCTTTGGGGAACTGAAAATAAATACCATTGATGAAGGTTAGTAGGGCTTGCTCGTATTCAAAATAAGCGATCCTAGCTAGAGGGTGCAGAACAACGCCTTCAGACATAGCAATTTCGGATAACTCTTGAGACTTAGCGAGGCTAACGGTTTCAAGCATTTCAGGGTATTTTAACTCAGTAACAGTTTTCCCTGAAGCAATCAGCAACTCTCTTTTATTGAGAAGTTTAGCAATTTCCTGTTGCGACCACTCGGGAAGCTCTGAGTGAAGCGCCCCTAAGGCATGATACTTTTTCAGCTTACCCTCGTCGTGCCATAAACTATCAAACTCTAGCGAAGCGGAGCTTAATATAGAGTCCAAAATAGAGCCGATATTGGGCGCTCTAAAGCCAATTGAGTAACAAATACTATTGTCTATGGAAATGCCCCAGTGTGGCGTTCCAGGTGGGATATATAGCACATCCCCTGGATTGACTATAACGTCGATCGTCGCCTCGAAAGGCTCTACTTGAGCAATTTGAGGATGGGGGTTGATAGAGCTGACTTTTTGCCCTTTATAACCCACGCGCCAACGTCTTTGTCCTTCACCTTGAACTAAAAACACATCGTACTTATCCAAGTGTGGGCCTACGCCACCGTTTGCTGTGGCGAATGACACCATTATGTCATCAAGGCGCCAACGGGGTAAGAAGTGACAGGCTTTAGTCAATTCCTGTAAAGGCGGGTGGAAGTAATCTAGGGACTGAACGAGTAGCGTCCAGTTTTCTTCGCCGAGATTCTCAAAGGTATCTTCTTGCAGCGGTCCATGGGATAGCTGCCAGCGCTGATGTTGAGAGTGTTGCTCAGGATTCTGGCGGTTGACCTTGTTTTGAATGAGGCGGGATTCTATATCATCATCTAAACTGTATCCCGCCAATTCTTCAGCGGTTATGAGTGCAGGATCGCCGGAGAAGCCACCGCGAATAAGCAATGGCTTCTTTTGCCAGTAGTCCGAAAGGAATTCCTCTGGACTCATATCTCCTAACATATTAGATTCGATCTGCACCATAACAACTTGTTTTACAATATATAATCTGTGAAGTTTAAATCGACTTGGCCTGAGACACTGCGTTACCAATATAAGTCGCAGGCGTTAACTCTTTCAGGCGATCTTTTTCTTCCTGTGGAAGCTCAAGACTGTCGATAAAGGCTTTTAAGTCTTCCTGAGTGACACGTTTGCCACGAGTCAATTCTTTCAGCTTCTCGTACGGATTGGGAATAGCGTAGCGACGCATGACCGTTTGGATCGGCTCGGCTAACAGTTCCCAGTTCGAGTTCAACTCATCGAGTAAAGACTTCTCATTGACTTCAAGCTTAGAAATACCTTTTAAAGTTGCTTGATATGCGATAACGCTGTGCGCAAAGCCTACGCCTAGAACACGCTGTACGGTAGAGTCGGAAAGGTCACGCTGCCAACGCGAAACTGGAAGTTTCATGGCTAGATGGTCAAACAATGCATTAGCGATGCCCAAGTTACCTTCTGAGTTTTCGAAGTCGATAGGATTTACTTTGTGTGGCATGGTTGATGAACCAATTTCACCAGCAATGGTTTTTTGCTTAAAGTGGCCAAGCGCAATATAGCCCCAAACATCACGGTCAAAATCTAAGATGATAGTGTTGTATCGTGCGATAGCGTCGAACAACTCAGCCATGTAGTCGTGTGGCTCGATCTGTGTGGTGTAAGCATTCCAAGTTAAGCCTAAAGACGTTACAAACTCTTCGGCGAAGCTTTGCCAATCGAAATCCGGATAGGCTGAGAGGTGCGCGTTATAGTTACCCACAGCGCCGTTAATCTTGCCTAAAAACTCTTGCTTTTGTATGTGCTTTAGCTGACGCTCTAAACGGTAAACCACGTTCGCCATTTCCTTGCCCATCGTGGAAGGAGATGCTGGTTGGCCATGTGTGCGAGACATCATTGGAATGTTCACAAACTGTGCTGCTAGATCACGGATCGAATTCACAACTTGCTTTTGATAATCAAGCAAGGCTTCAGTACCTTCTTTAAGCATCAAAGCATAAGACAGGTTGTTGATATCTTCAGAGGTACAGGCGAAGTGAATAAACTCACTGACTTTGGCAACTTCGTCGTTTGTTTCAACTTGCTCTTTTAAGAAGTACTCAACGGCTTTTACGTCGTGGTTAGTGGTACGCTCGATTTCTTTAATACGGTTAGCGTTTTCTTCTGAGAAGTTAGCAACGATATTGTCTAAAAGAGTATTGGCAGCGTCCGAAAACTCTGGAACTTCCTTAATTTCAGCAGCTTTAGAAAGTGCCTGTAACCAACGAACCTCAACGGTTACGCGGTATTTTAAGAGTCCATACTCGCTGAAAATTGGACGTAAATCGGCTGCTTTTGAACCATAGCGACCATCGACTGGGGATATTGCTGTTAAAGCGGAAAGTTGCATCGTCATACCTTATCCGTAAAAGCTAAAGTTAATCAATTCTTAGAAGTCGCCGATCATACCTTAACTGCTTGCTTTTCGCACCTTTTGTCACAACAAAACTTATAATGAAAAGCATAACTAAAACCAAGCTAAACTGGCTTAATGAGGAGTGAGTTAGCCTATGCTTTATCATTACCCTGGCTTATAAGGTTATGGGGATGGCTAGAGAGAAAGCCTAGGGCCTTTGAGGACAAACTGAATAAGATAGGTCTCACATTATTCAGATGCTGTGTTATAATCAGCCGCCGATTTTCGGAGGAGTTAGCTAAAAATGAATCAAATTAGTTTAAAAATCGTCCAAATTGTCCGAATTGATAGCTAACGACAATTTACTGGGCTTTCCTTCGTAAAAGATAGAATTTGCCAAAATGAGGAAAATAGCGTGTTAGAAGCATACAGAAAACATGTAGCAGAACGTGCTGAGCAAGGTATTCCACCTTTGCCTTTGAGCGCCGAACAAGTCAACGAGCTTGTTGAATTATTGAAAAACCCACCTGCTGGTGAGGAAGCGTTTTTAGTTGAGTTATTGACTGATCGTGTTCCTCCAGGCGTTGATGAAGCTGCTTATGTCAAAGCAGGTTTTTTAGCGGCGATTGCAAAAGGCGAAGCAGAATCACCTTTAGTGAACAAAGAACACGCTGTGAAACTATTAGGTACTATGCTTGGTGGTTATAACATCGCAACTTTGGTTGAGCTTTTAGACGATAAAGACTTAGCAGAGCTAGCGGGCGAGCAGTTGAAAGACACTTTGTTAATGTTCGACGCGTTCCATGATGTTGCTGAGAAAGCAGACAAAGGCAACCAAGTAGCTAAAGATGTGATCAAGTCTTGGGCGGAAGGCGAGTGGTTCACTAAAAAGCCAAAGCTAGAAGAAAAAATCACACTAACAGTGTTCAAAGTTCCTGGTGAAACAAACACAGATGACTTGTCTCCAGCGCAAGACGCTTGGTCACGTCCTGATATTCCATTGCACTCTTTAGCAATGTTAAAGAATGCTCGTGAAGGCATCACTCCTGATAAAGAAGGCGAAATCGGTCCTATTAGCACGATCGAAAAGCTTGAAGAAAAAGGTCACCCAATCGTTTATGTAGGCGATGTAGTTGGTACTGGCTCTTCGCGTAAATCTGCCACTAACTCTGTCTTGTGGTTGATGGGTAACGATATCCCGCACGTTCCTAACAAACGCGCTGGTGGTTTCTGTTTCGGTAGTAATATCGCACCAATTTTCTATAACACCATGAAAGATGCAGGCGCTATGCCGGTTGAGCTAGACGTATCTAAAATGGAGATGGGTGACGTTATCGACTTCTACCCATACGAAGGTAAAGTTACTAAAAACGGCGAAGTTATTGCTGAGTTCGAATACGACAGCAAAGTGATTTTCGACGAAGTTCAAGCTGGCGGACGTATTCCGTTAATTATTGGTCGTGGTTTAACTGAGCGTGCTCGTGAGTATATGGGCCTTGAAGCTAATGATTTGTTCCGTAACGCTGAAGACGTTAAGGATACAGGTAAAGGTTATACATTGGCTCAGAAAATGGTTGGTCGTGCTTGTGGTGTTGAAGGTGTTCGTGCCGGTCAATACTGCGTTCCAAAAATGACAACTGTTGGCTCGCAAGATACCACAGGTCCTATGACTCGTGATGAGCTGAAAGACTTGGCTTGCTTAGGCTTCTCTGCTGATTTAGTGATGCAGTCATTCTGTCACACAGCAGCATATCCAAAGCCTGTTGATGTAGATACGCAACACACATTACCTGACTTCATTATGAATCGTGGTGGTGTTTCATTGCGTCCTGGCGACGGTATTATCCACAGCTGGTTGAACCGTATGTTGCTACCTGACACAGTTGGTACGGGTGGTGACTCACATACGCGTTTCCCATTAGGTATTTCGTTCCCAGCGGGTTCTGGTTTGGTTGCTTTCGCAGCTGCCACAGGTGTTATGCCACTTGATATGCCTGAGTCAGTTTTGGTTCGCTTTAAAGGTAAGCGTCAGCCTGGTATTACATTACGTGACCTTGTACACGCAATTCCTTACCAAGCGATTCAAGACGGTCTTCTTACTGTTGAAAAAGCCGGTAAGAAAAACATCTTCTCTGGCCGAATTCTTGAGATTGAAGGTCTTGAAGACTTAACTGCTGAGCAGGCATTCGAGCTTTCTGATGCTTCAGCTGAGCGCTCTGCTGCTGGTTGTACTATTAAACTTAGTGAAGAGTCAGTTGCCGAATACCTAGAGTCGAACATCGTACTATTGAAGTGGATGATCTCGAACGGTTACGGTGATGAGCGCACGATCTCTCGTCGTATCGAAAAAATGCAGGAGTGGTTGGATAACCCAAGCTTACTAACTGCTGACGAAGATGCTGAGTACACGGCAGTTATCGAAATCGATATGGATAACTTAAAAGAGCCTGTTCTTTGTGCGCCTAACGATCCAGATGATGCGCGTTTACTAAGCGAAGTTGCTGGCGATACCATTGATGAAGTATTCATCGGTTCTTGTATGACTAACATTGGTCACTTCCGCGCTGCGGCTAAATTGCTAGAAGATGTTGAACCTGGCACATTAGCAACACGTCTTTGGATTGCGCCGCCAACGAAGATGGATGAGCACCAACTGATGGAAGAAGGGCATTACAATACCTTTGGACGATCAGGAGCTCGTTTAGAGATGCCTGGTTGTTCACTGTGTATGGGTAACCAAGCACGTGTAGCACCAAAGTCTACAGTTGTTTCAACTTCTACTCGTAACTTCCCGAACCGCTTAGGTCAGGGCGCAAACGTTTACTTAGCTTCTGCTGAATTAGCATCTGTAGCTGCTGTAATTGGTCGTCTGCCTTCGGTTGAAGAGTATATGGAGTACGCTAAGAAGATTGATTCAATGGCGGATGACATTTATGTTTATATGAACTTCCACCAGATGGAAGAGTATAAGCAACAAGCTAACAAGGTGACTATCCCTGTAACGAATAAAGTTACAGTTGGTGCCTAGTAAGCACTCCTAAAAAAGCCCGCATTAAGCGGGCTTTTTTGTGTTTGTACTATTTTACTTTATCAGTGTTTAGTGCTTTTTAGCCTTTTTGGAATATTCTTTTAGGCTGACAACCTTGTTATCAAACAGAACGCTATGATGAAGGTTATCAAAGTATTTTGTTTCGAATTGCTTTAGTGATAATGGCGGATCAAAGTAAAAACCTTGAAATAAACAGCACTGTTCAGCCAGTAGATAATTTAACTGCTCTTTTGTTTCTACACCTTCAGCAATAACTTCTAACCCCATGTCGTGGCTCATATTGATGATAGTGTTAATAATAGTTTCGCTATCTGGATCGCCGGGAATATCTTTTACGAAGGAGCGGTCAATCTTAAGTTTGTCTAGTGGCAATCTTTTAAGATAATTGAGCGACGAGTAGCCGGTACCAAAGTCATCAATCGAAAGCTTTAAGCCAAGGTTTCTTAGCTGATTCAGGACTTCTATAGAAGCCCTTCCTTCGTGGAGAAGCACGGTCTCGGTTATCTCTAACTCTAACAAATGTGGAGGTATTTGAGTTTGCTCTAGTAGCTTCTCAATATAATGCACTAAATCAGAATTTCGGATTTGAACAGCCGATAAATTCACAGTAATGAAAGGGGAGTAACCATAAGTTTCTAACCAATATTTGATTTGGTGACAGACTTGCTTAAGTACCCACTCGCCAATAGGGATGATTAAATGATTTTGCTCAGCAATTGGAATAAACTCTGTAGGCGAAACAATTCCCTCGGTTGGGTGGCTCCAGCGGAGTAGAGCTTCTGCGCCGATGCATTTATAGTCATCGTCGGCAATTTGAGGCTGAAACCTTAAGATAAACCGAGACTCTTGCAGTGCTTTGTGTAACTCACTTTCGAGCACTTGCCGTCTAACCACAGCCTTTTCCATGGCTCTTGTGAATACCGCATAGCGATTTCTTCCCATCGATTCGGCGTAGTACATAGCGGTTTCAGCACGCTTAATTATAGATTCAACAGTCTTGGCGCTACTAGGGTAGATCACAATCCCGATACTTGCAGTTGTAAAAAGTTTATTGCCTTCAAACTCATACTCCTGCGCTATTGCGAAATTAATAGCCTCAGCTATATTTTTTGCGAAGCTTTCTGCTTTTGAAGGGTGACCACTTAAGTGGTTTAGGTGAACAATAAATTCATCGCCACTGTGGCGTGCTACAGTGTCTCCTTCTCTAACTTGGGATTTAATACGACGAGCCACTTCTTTTAAAAGCTCATCGCCTATAGCGTGTCCTAGAGAGTCGTTGATGTTTTTAAAATAATCCAAATCGATAAATAAGACGGCGCCACTATGCCCATAACTCTTTGTTAATACTAAGGATTGTTCCAATCGATCATTAAGCAAGAGCTTGTTTGGTAAACCTGTTAACAAGTCATGTTGCGCCATGTGTTTGATTTGGTTTTCGTAGGCTTTTGATTCGGTGATGTCAACGCCCACAGTCACTACAGAGGGGGTTCTGCTATAACGTGCAATAAAAGGGACTTTTGAGACGTTTAATACAAATTTTTCATCATCAACATTATAGGTTTCTATTTCTTTTTGCAGGGCATGAGCATCACGTCGTAATAACAATTCTTCGTCATCAAAAAGATTAGCCGCTTTTTGAGCTTTTTCCAGTATGTCTTTTTTATCGTGATGTTTTTTATTCGATCTATCGATACCAAAAAACTTAGAAGCGTAGCGGTTTGCTAGAATTAACTTACCGTTAGCGTTTGTGGCGAAAATCATGTGTGGTACAAGGTTAATAATCTGACGAATTTTATCGCTTTGCTCTTCTATATGCTGGGTTTTTATCTTTACTTGCTGGCGTAATAATAAAGAAATTAGGGCTAGCATGAGCAAAAGTCCGAGAACAGCCAATAGAACATAAATAACCCATGGTGGGATAGGTTGGTCTTGCTCTATTTCAGATAGGTACTTTTGTTTTAGGGCAAAGTAGGGCGACTCCTTATCGTAACGCCAAAGCTTAGTGTAGTGATCAATGGTTTTTAATAGGCTAGCGTTAGTGTTTTTTGCAGTGGCAAAGAGTACTTTTCTCGGCTCAAAGGCAATAGGAGTCTTTTTTACGAAATTATTAGAATAGCCATAGCTCACTAGGTTGCTGGTTACGAAAGCACTGACTTTCCTGCTCTGTAGCAGCTCAAAGGCTTCTTCGTAAGTACTAACCTCAATAAAGTTACACTCAATAATAAAAAGCTCGCACAATCCGGCCAGCTTTTCTCCATAGATTTCATTTTTGATAATGGCTATAGTTTTGCCAGATAAGCCAAGAATATTTTTCGGAGTTTCTTCTGAGCGATGGACAAAAACCTGTCCCCAGCCGGTTAGGATGCCTATATCGTTATAGTCTAAATATTTAGCGCGTTCTTCGGAATAAGAAATAAAAGGGATAAGGTCTATTTGATTATTTAATGCGGCAGGAATGACTTCTGGCCAATAAAGTCTGACCCATTCAAGCTCCCAGTGTTCAAGCTTAGCAAGCTCGTCCAGCAGCTCAACCATAAAGCCACTATAACTACCATCTGGGTTCACTTCCATAATAGGGGGCGCGTGGAACATAGCAACCCTTAAAGAACGTACGGGTTCTTCATTATCATGGTCAGCTTTAGCTCTAGTTGCGAACAGTTGAAGTAGGAACAAGCAAGCCACCAGCACTAGAGCTTTAAAGTTCAATCTATGCACAATTGTCCCCCTCAATTACACCACTTTATTATTTTTGCGGTGTTTTAGCAATATGATTAAGGTTTACCAATCTTGTTTCTACTAGGTCTAGATTCTAACCAGCGTAAAGCATCATTCTTATTTGAAAAGATACCAATTGGGTATCTTTGAGACAGTTTGGTAGCGTTGTTTTGTAGTTGGTTGGTATAAACTAGCTCGAGATAGTGCTTCTCCAGCACCGACATATTGCCCGTGCTTAAGGTGAAAGCAATGGCGCTGTATAAACTTTGGTGGGTTTCTGATTTTAAGTAAGTCCGACAGTCAGAAGACCAGTCAGCGATACCGTCTAATATTACTAATAACTGTGGCGACTTGGCGTGGTGTTGATGATATTCAGATGAAATATGTTGGTCGTTAGCCACAAAAAAGTCTTCGCAGAGCTCAACGTTATAGGGGAACTTCACGCACAGTATCTGGTTGTGGGATTCTATTATAGACGCACAACGATGTATCACAGAACCTTCCTGTATGTTTAGTGAATCGTTGTAATCAAAATTGTTGGACATCAAAGCAAAGACCTTTGTCGGTGTGGAATAAACAGCTGCATTATAGTGCTTTAGCTCTGAAATCATTGTTATATTGTTTAAAATATATACAAAAAGAGCAGCCCTAGGGCTGCTCTTAAACTTTTTTACATTGTTGAAATGTGAGTATTTGTTAAATCAATTTCTTATCTAACAATCTTCATTTCTTTAATGAGGTTTTGTGCATTATCAACATGCTCCATTACCCATAACATATAGGCGCTACTAACGTGTATTGAGCGATTGAGTTCTGGGTTGTAGTCCCAATCACCAATGATTGACTCATAAACACCATCAAATAATAAGCCTACAAACTCAGCATTGGCATTCATTGTTGGTGAACCTGAGTTACCGCCCGTAGTGTCCACTGTTGATAGGAAGTTGACTTGGACGCTGTTTAGCGCTGAGTCTTCGTACTCACCGTAAGTCTTGTTTTTAATCAGCTCAAGCTGCTTCTGTGGTGAGTTAAATGGCTCTTCACCAGTATGTTTAGCGCTAATACCTTCGAGCGTGGTAAATGGAGTCGCTAACATGCCGTCTTGAGGCGAGTAACCTTTGACGTTACCGTAAGTCACACGAAGTGTGCTATTAGCGTCAGCGTACACAGGCTTGCCTTTAGACTTATAGAAGTCGATGATGGCTGCCATGTATTGCGGACGTAACTTCTTGAACTTACCTGACTGCTCTTTGTCTTTAAGCTCTTTTTCGTGCTTTTCATCATATGTCGCAACAGCAAGCTGGATGAACGGATCGTCAGAGTTCTTAAAGTCTTCTACTGACTTGCCAACCCAGCTTAAACGAACGTCTTGATCGGTAAGCTTTGTTTTTGCGAACATGTCATCGACCTTGCGATTAAACTTATCAGCGTTGAACTTACCACTGATTCCCATGTATTTGTCATAGCTTTTAACACGATCTTTGGCTGGCAACTCCGCGTAAACGGCTACAAAGTGCTTGTATAAGGCTTTTTCAACATCAGCATCCCAGCGGCGGTTCATGCGTTTGAGGCCTTCTTTGATACGTGTTAAATCACGCTCTTGATAGCCAGGCTCTCGCTCTGCATCTGGTTTTTCGCTTTCAATGGCAAGGCGATAAAGTCGTGCCGCTGTTCCGCTCAATGTATCGCGGTTCATGCCCCATTTTTTCATCTGAACAGCTTGGTCTTTCAGATCTTCTTTAATTAAAGCATCTAGAGCTGCAAGCGCATCGCCGTGTTTTTCCTTCATCTCAGGGTTATCAAGCAACCAGGCTTCAAGCTCTGCTTCTAGCTTTTGCTTACGCTCAAGCAAATCACCTTTGCCATAGCTCTCGATCATGCTGCCCCAGTTTTTCTCGGCGTTGTTTAAGCCAGCTAGTGTGCTAGCGTACTTAACGCGCGCGTCGCTACCTTCTGGTGCGTTCTCTTTAATAATATCGATATATTTATGCAAAATCGTGCGGAAAGTAGGGTAGCTCCACTCGAATTGGTTCTCTACCTCAGCGCTAGTGCGGTAGCGGTTTGTGCGGCCTGGATAGCCAGTAACCATAACAAAATCATTCTCAGCAACACCGTTGGCGTTAACTTTTAAGAAATGCTCTGGCTCGTAAGGTACGTTGTCTTTTGAAAAGTCTGCAGGCTTACCATCTTTACCAACATAGGCACGATAAAAAGCGAAGTCACCGGTATGACGAGGCCACATCCAGTTATCAACGTCGCCACCATATTTACCAATGTGTGAAGACGGTGCATAAACTAAGCGTACGTCACGGATTTCCATTTGCTTGATTAAGTAATACTCTAAACCACCGTGGAAAGAGTACACATTACAGCGGAAACCTTCTTCAGCTTCGCAGTCTGCAACTAAAGATTTTTCTTTAGTTTCGACGGCCTTATAACGATCCATGCCAGACATTTCGTCTGTTAAACCATCGTTAATGCTGTCTGTAACGTTTGTAACATCTGTAGTCACATAAACACGCGAGCCTGGGGCTGCTGCTAATTCTTCTGAGAAGTCTTTTGCCAAAAAACCTTTTTCTAGTAAGTTATTTTCAGCTGTAGAGTTAAATTGAATACTACCGTAGGCACAGTGGTGGTTTGTCGCTACTAATCCCTTTGGTGATAGGAATGAAGCAGTACAGCCACCTAAACTAATCACGGCTCCCATCGGGAACTCTGTGAGCTTGGTTAGGTTTTTTGGGTCGATTTCTAAACCAGCTTCTTTAAGCTGATCTTCGATTTGAGGTAGTTGGTTTGGCTGCCACATACCTTCGTCTGCCATCAATGGCGATGCGGCTGTTGCTACTGAAAGAGCTACAGCTGACAATATCTTCTTCATGGAATATCCCCTGAAATCGCGGTTTATAGGTTTCTAAATTTTAGTCCAGCGTTAAATATAAAGAGATCAGCAACAATTTCCAGTGGGCGTTAGTAGTAAAATGTAAATAAGTGTTGCAGTAAAATTTATCGTTGTCGTTATTGTAGTTGTATTCCTGTACGCACCTACTAGAATTTTACGTTCATTTTTTGAACGAGCAAAAAACGAACCAAAAAACTCGCCCCAAAAGTTAGGTCCAAAGGACTTCCCTCAAGATTCAATATTACTATTCGAGCCGTCAAACGAAACCTCCTGTTTCGATTTGACTAAATTGGCCTGTCCTGTCCAATTTGCTCGGCAATATTGAGTCTTGAGGCTAACTTTTAAAGGGGAGCATGGTGTTGGCTGATACCGAAAGAAATAAATTGAAGGTTCTGAGTCTAGAGGTACGATTTATTTCGTGTAAAGAACGGCATTATGGTTCGGAGAGGTATCATTCTGTGGTTCGATCACGGGATTCAGTGTCTGTATTATATGGAAGTTTGTGTGGAGTGGCCGAAAACTTTAAAGTAGCGAACGATGGTGTGACGAGGTGGAAACGAGAAGAAAACTGCGTCATTGCGAGCCTACGGAGTAGGCGTGGCAATCTTTGGCAGATTGCCACGGTGCTTTGCAATACCTCGCAATGACAGTGCAGACAATGAAGTTAAACGTTCATTTCAGGAACGTTATCTGGAATAACTAAATCCGCTTCCGTTTTCTCTTTTATTTCTTCTACCGATACGCCTGGAGCACGTTCGATAAGGTGGAATGCACCATCTTTGATTTCCATTAAGGCGAGTTCAGTAATAACATGTTTAATGCACTGTGCGCCTGTTAGCGGAAGTGTACATTCTTTTAGAATCTTTGACTGACCGTGTTTATTGGCGTGTGTCATTGTAACAATGATGTTTTCTGCACCAGCAACTAAGTCCATCGCGCCACCCATGCCTTTAACCAATTTGCCTGGGATCATCCACGAAGCGATGTTGCCTTGCTGGTCAACTTCAAATGCGCCTAAAACAGTTAAATCAACGTGGCCACCGCGGATCATTGCAAAGCTTTCAGCTGAAGAGAAGAAGGCCGCGCCTGTAGCTGCAGTTACTGTTTGCTTACCAGCGTTGATAAGATCCGGATCAATAGTTTCTTCGGTCGGGAACTCGCCCATACCAAGCAAACCGTTTTCAGACTGCATCATTACCTCAACGCCTTTTGGAACATAGTTAGCGACGAGGGTAGGGATACCAATACCGAGGTTTACGTAGAAACCATCTTCTAATTCTTGCGCCACTCGCATGGCGATTTGTTCACGTGATAGTGCCATGATTGCGCTCCTTATGCTTTTACTGTGCGTTGTTCAATACGTTTCTCAAAGCTGTTACCTTTGATAACGCGTTGAACGTAAATACCTGGTGTATGGATAAAGTTAGGGTCTAACTCACCCGGCTCAACAATTTCTTCAACTTCCGCTACGGTGATTTTACCTGCAGTTGCCATCATTGGATTAAAGTTCATGGCTGTCTTGTTGAAGATTAAGTTACCCATGGTGTCAGCTTTCCACGCTTTAACTAGCGCGAAGTCTGCTGTTAGCGATGGCTCTAGTACATAGTCACGGCCATCAATATTACGAGTTTCTTTGCCTTCAGCAACTTTCGTACCGAAACCTGTTGCTGTGAAGAAAGCAGGGATGCCTGCGCCACCAGCACGAATTTTTTCAGCTAAAGTACCTTGTGGCGTTAGAATGACTTCCATCTCGCCAGATAATAATAACTTTTCAAACAATTCGTTTTCACCAACGTACGAACCGATCATAGTGCTGATTTGGCGTTTCTCTAACCACTTTCCTAAGCCAAAACCATCAACACCTGCGTTGTTTGAAATGGCCGTTAAGCCTTTGCAACCCATGTTATAAACTTGCTCAATTAAGCCTTCAGGGATACCGCAAAGGCCGAAACCGCCAACCATGACGGTCATATTGTCTTTGAAACCTTCTAAGGCTTCTTCGTAACTATTTACGACTTTATTAAAACCTGACATTCTAATTCCTCGTCATATTTTAAGAGTATTTATCATCACCAGTCCGGTGAGCTACTTTTTGCTACTTCCTAATAAAACTATTTTCTTTTAGAGAGCACTGCATTTGCTACACGCGATACAGGCTTTCTGCCTAATTGATCGGAAATATAGACTCCAGCATCAACCAGTTTATCTAAATCAATTCCAGTCTTGATACCAAGACCATTAAGCATGTAGACCACATCCTCTGTTGCAACATTGCCCGTAGCGCCAGGCGCATAAGGGCATCCGCCAAGACCAGCGACTGAGCTATCGATAGTGGTTACACCTAGCTCTAAGCAAGCATATAGATTTGCTAGCGCTTGTCCATAGGTATCATGGAAGTGGCAAGCAAGTTTGTCTACTGGAACCACTTTGCTCACAGCTTCAATCATGGCCTTTGCTTCTGCAGGTGTGCCGACGCCGATTGTATCGCCTAAAGAAATCTCATAGCAGCCTAGGTCGTATAAGTCTTTAGCGACTTTCGCTACTTGCTCGGGTGCAATCTCACCATCGAAGGGGCAGCCCAAGACGCAAGAAACATAGCCCCGCACTTTGATGCCGTGCTCTTTAGCAGCAGCTACGACTGGCTTAAAACGCTCAATTGACTCCGCTATAGAGCAGTTAATGTTTTTCTGCGAAAACCCTTCTGAAGCTGCTGCGAACACAGCAACTTCTTCGGCATTACCGGCGAGCGCACCCTCGAAGCCTTTGATGTTAGGCGTTAGTACTGGAAAAGTTACATCAGGATGAGCTTCCTTCAGTGGTTTCAACGCTTGCATCATTTCATGATGATCCGACATTTGTGGAACCCACTTCGGGGAAACAAATGCTGTGGCCTCGATATGCTTTTCGCCAGTCTCAATTAAGCGCTTAATCAGCTCGACTTTGACTTCTGTCGACACGGGCTGCTTTTCGTTTTGTAGCCCGTCACGAGGGCCCATCTCTACGATGCGCACCTCGCTAGGTAAATGCTCAATATGATCGTCTACCATTACCATGACAGTCTCCTAGTCTTCGCCAGCGTCTAATTTCAGTAGCTCAGCGCCATCGTCAACCAAGTCGCCAGCGGCATACATAACTTCTGCTACCGTTCCTGCGGTTGGTGCGTTAATCGTATGCTCCATTTTCATCGCTTCTAGGATGATTAGAGGCTGACCTGCTTCAACGCTATCACCTTCAGCAACTTTAACTTCGATAACGGTGCCAGGCATAGGTGCTGTTAAACTACCACCAGCTTCTTCTGACTCGCCATCTAAGCCGCGTTCGATTTTTTCTAGAACCTGATAGTTACCATTTACAAAGATATGGAGGCTAGTACCGTCGTCTACAACCGTCGCGTTATAGCGCTTACCAGAGGCGTCTAATCGCAGATTGTTGCCTTTAAGCTCTGCTGCGTGAATTTTGATTTCTTTTTCAGGCAACTCTAAAAGGTATTCGTGATCATAAGTCGCGCCATGATAATGGGTTGTGACTTCAACTTCGTTCGGAATGCTATCGACATAATCGATGTATTCGAACGAGTGATGATTATCAGTATTTAAACGCCAGCCACTTACCTGGTTCCAAGGAGAATAAGGGTCTTTACTGTTAGCTGCAGCTTCTTGCGCCGATTGTTGGCGTTTAACAAGCTGATAAACAGTGGCCGCAACTAAAGCATCTTCGTCCGCTGGCGCATCTTCTAAAATTAGCTCATCACGGTAGCGCTCGATGAAGTTTGTGTCTAAATCACAATCTTCAAACGCTTGGTTACCGGCTAAGGCTGATAAAAACTCAACGTTTGTCGTCAAGCCAACTACTTGATATTGAGCCAAAGCGCCTCTTAAGCGGGCTAGGGCAGAATTACGATCTTCGTCCCAAACGATTAACTTAGCAATCATTGGATCATAGTGAACTGAAACCGTGTCGCCTTGGCGCACACCAGTATCGATACGGATATGGTCACTTTCCTCAGGCGTACTTAAATGTAGCAGTGTACCTGTCGCAGGCAAGAAATCTTGTCTTGGGTCTTCGGCATAGATACGAACTTCAAAGGCATGACCGTTGATGCTTAAATCTTCTTGAGTCGCTGGCAATGTTTCACCATAAGCGACTTTTAACTGCCACTCGACCAAATCTTGGCCAGTGATTTTTTCAGTTACTGGATGCTCAACCTGCAGACGCGTATTCATCTCCATAAAGTAGAAAGAACCGTCTTCGTCATACAAAAATTCAACAGTACCAGCGCCAACGTAACCGATAGCTTGTGCTGCACGAATAGCGACCTCGCCCATCTTTTGACGGTTTTCTTCCGACATGCCGGGAGCAGGAGCTTCTTCGATGACTTTTTGGTGACGACGCTGTACAGAGCAATCGCGCTCAAACAAGTGAACAGCGTTGCCGTGCTTGTCTGCGAAAACCTGAATTTCAACGTGGCGCGGCTTGGTGATGTACTTTTCAACTAAGACCTTATCGTCGCCAAAAGACGCAGCCGACTCACGCTTACATGACGCTAGGCTGTTTTCAAAGTCTTCTGACTTCCAAACGATACGCATACCTTTACCACCGCCACCAGCGGTCGCTTTGATAATGACTGGATAACCAATATCATCGGCTTGCGATTTTAAGAAGTCTGGCTCTTGGTTTTCGCCATGATAGCCCTTAACCAATGGCACACCGGCCTTATCCATGATTTCTTTAGCCGCGGACTTAGAACCCATGGCAATAATGGCGCCTTCAGGAGGACCAATAAACTCGATATCGTTTTCTGCAAGAGCTTTAGCAAAGTCTGCATTCTCTGATAAGAAACCGTAACCAGGATGTACTGCTTGGGCACCTGTTTGTTTAGCCGCTTTAATGATTAGCTCAGGCTTCAGATAAGAGTCTTTAGCAGGAGCAGGGCCTAAATATATGGCTTCGTCCGCCATCGCAACGTGGCGAGCGTTTTTGTCGGCTTCGGAATATACCGCAACCGTACGAATTCCAAGTTTTTGCGCGGTTTGAATCACTCGACAGGCGATTTCACCACGGTTTGCAATTAATATTTTTGTAAACATAGATGCTTCCTTAACTGTCGCTGTCTGAGTTTTCGTTGTGGTTCGTCGAACCTACTGACCAATCAGCAGGACGCTTTTCTAAAAAGGCATTTAGACCTTCTTTGCCTTGCTCGCTCGCGCGAATATCAGCGATGCGCTTGGCGGTTTCGTCTAAGATGTCTTGATTAATCTCTTTCTCAGCAACGGCTTTTATTAAGCTTTTTGCGGCACGAACCGCTTGTGGGCCATTCGATAACAGACCAGCAATCATTTCATTAGCTTTTGCCACTAGTTCTTCTTCAGCAAAGACTTCGTGCACCAAGCCAAACTCTTTGGCTTGTGGTGCTTTAAAGCGCTCTGCCGTTAAGAAGTAGCGTTGCGCTTGGCGCTCGCCAATAGCCTTTACAACGTAAGGGCTGATAACTGCTGGAATCAAACCTAGCTTTACTTCAGACAAGCAGAAGCTCGCGCGCTCTGAGGCGATAACAATATCGCAACAAGCGACTAGACCAACGCCCCCACCAAAAGCCGCACCTTGAACCACGGCAACCGTAGGCTTACTGAGGTTGTAAATGGTATGCATCAATTCGGCTAAGCCTTGGGAGTCTTTGTAGTTTTCTTCCCAAGTGTAATCGGCCATGCGACGCATCCAGTTTAAGTCTGCGCCTGCTGAAAAGCTTTTTCCTTCTGCTTCTAAGACCACTACCTCAACGCTTGGATTCGCATCCATACGGCGGAAAGCCTGAGTCAAGTCAGCGATTAACTGATCGTCAAAAGCATTGTGGATTTCACCACGAGTCATGGTGATTCTACCAACGCCACGGCCTTCTGAACCTAGTTCTTTAGTATCAATTGAAATGTTTAGTGCTTCAGTCATATTCTCACTCATACAAAGAACCGCCTTACATTCTGAAGACGCCGAACTTAGTTTCTTCGGCTTCTTTGTTCATGGCCACGGAAAGACCTAGACCTAACACCATGCGCGTATCGGCAGGGTCGATAATGCCATCATCCCACAAGCGTGCGCTTGAGTAATAAGGGTGGCCTTGCTTTTCGTACTGGTCTTCGATTGGTTTTTTGAAGGCTTTTTCTTCGTCTTCAGACCACATTTCTTCGCCACGACGTTCGAAATTGTCACGCTTAATTTGTGCTAGAACGTTTGCTGCTTGCTCGCCACCCATTACAGATATACGCGAGTTTGGCCACATCCATAAAAACTTCGGGCTATAAGCACGACCACACATTCCGTAGTTACCCGCGCCGAAACTACCGCCAACAATCACTGTAAACTTAGGGACTTTGGCACAGGCAACCGCTGTTACCATCTTTGCGCCATGCTTAGCGATACCTTCGTTTTCGTACTTACGACCAACCATGAAGCCGGTAATGTTCTGTAGGAAAACGAGCGGGATGCCACGCTGCGAGCAAAGCTCAATAAAGTGTGCGCCTTTCTGCGCTGACTCTGAGAATAAAATACCGTTATTGGCGACAATACCCACAGGGTAGCCGTGAATTCGAGCAAAGCCACAGATTAGGGTAGTTCCGTACATAGCTTTAAATTCATCAAGTTCAGAACCATCAACCACACGCGCGATAATTTCACGAATATCGAATGGCTTACGAGGATCTTTGTTGATTACGCCGTAAAGCTCTTCGGCAGGGTAGAGCGGTTCAACCGGTTTCTTAACGGTGACGAAAGGCTCTTTCTTACGGTTTAAGTTTGAAACGACTTGGCGTGCTAATTTTAAAGCATGCTCATCATTCAATGCATAATGGTCAGTTACACCAGAGTTTTTACAGTGTACATCAGCGCCACCTAAATCTTCGCTTGATACGACTTCGCCTGTTGCTGCTTTAACTAGAGGAGGGCCGCCCAAGAAAATCGTGCCTTGCTCTTTAACGATGATTGATTCGTCAGCCATTGCTGGAACATAAGCACCACCTGCTGTACAAGAGCCCATCACCACAGCAATTTGTGGAATGCCTTTTGCCGACATGTTTGCTTGGTTATAGAAAATGCGGCCGAAGTGATCTTTGTCCGGGAATACTTCGTCTTGTTGCGGCAAGTTGGCGCCACCTGAGTCTACGAGGTAAATACAAGGCAAGTTGTTTTCTTCAGCGATTTCCTGTGCGCGAAGGTGTTTCTTTACCGTCTCAGGGAAGTAAGTTCCGCCTTTGACCGTCGCATCGTTAGCAACAATCATGCACTCAACGCCAGAAACACGACCGATACCAGCAATTAAACCTGCCGCTGGAACTTTGTTGTCGTACATGTCCCAAGCCGCCATTTGCGAGATTTCTAAAAATGGCGAGCCGACGTCTAATAGTTTACGAACACGATCACGTGGTAATAACTTGCCACGAGAGAGGTGTTTTTCTTGATACTTTGGGCCACCACCTTGAGTGATGTACTCCATCTTGTCACGTAGGTCATCGACCAAAGCGCTCATCGCTTCAGAGTTTTCGATAAATGACGCGCTACGCGGATTAATCGAAGATTTAATTACTGGCATATCGAATCCTTAGTATGAAATCTTTTCAATCTTATAGTCTAGTGGGTATTTTTTACTCGAAGCTTAAAGCTATTCTGAGCCGATTGCTCGAGCAATCACCATCTTTTGCACTTCGCTAGTGCCTTCGTATATTTGTGCGATACGAACGTCACGATAAATACGCTCAACAGGGTAGTCTTTCAAATAACCGTAACCACCTAAGACCTGAATCGCTTCGGAACAAACCTTTTCAGCTGCTTCAGAAGCAAACAGTTTAGCCATACAAGCTTCTTTTAAGCACGGTTTTCCGGCATCGCGAAGTTGAGCAGCGTTAAGAACCATATTACGCGCTGCATCAACTTGTGTCGCCATCTCTGCGAGCTTAAATTGGACTGCTTGGTGTTGGAAAATTGGCTTGCCGAAAGAAGTACGGTCTTTTGAATACTGAAGTGCGTACTCATAAGCCGCGCGTGCCATCCCAACAGCTTGGGCTGCAATACCAATACGACCACCTTCAAGGCCAGAAAGTGCGATTTTATAACCTTCGCCTTCTTTGCCCAGTAGATTTTCAGCAGGGATTTTGCAGTCTTCAAACACGATTTGCGCGGTGTCGGATGCGTTTTGCCCCATCTTGTCTTCAATGTTAGCGACAATATAGCCAGGCGTGTCAGTGGGCACGATAAAAGCACTAATGCCTTTTTTGCCCGCGCTTGGGTCTGTGACAGCGAAAACGATCGCAATCTGACCATTTTTACCTGAGGTGATGAACTGCTTTACGCCGTTTAAAACGTAGTGATCACCTTCTTTCACTGCTTTTGTTTTAAGATCAGCCGCATCCGAACCCGCGTGAGGTTCAGTTAAACAAAAAGCTCCAAGCGCTTGGCCAGAGGCTAATGGTTTTAAGAATTTTTCTTTCTGTGCATCAGTACCAAAGTTCAGGATAGGCATACATCCAACTGAGTTGGTGACTGAAATCACTGTGGAGCAAGCGCCGTCGCCAGCTGCAATTTCTTCTAGAACTAAGGCTGCAGCAGTGTAACCGATTTCGCTACCACCCCATTGCTCAGGCACTAACATGCCATAAAAGCCAAGTTCTCCAAGGCCTTGCAGAGCTTCAGCAGGGAAGGTTTTATTCTTGTCCCACTCCTCGGAGAAAGGGGCAATTCGTTCTTGAACATAGCCACGAGCCATGTCCTGAATCATTGTTTGTTCTTCTGTCAGAATCATAAATCCATCTCAATTTGGAAATATTATTTACAGCAAGTCACTAAATGAGAGTTTTAATTCAAGAGCGAGGCAGTTACGCGCACAAAACACTGAGTGCACTCTCTGTGCATGATGATGTTTGAGCACGTAACTAACAAAGCTATTGGATTAAAAATCCATTTATATTAGTTCTACCGCTAATGCTGTCGCCTCACCACCACCAATACACAACGATGCTACGCCTTTCGACTTGCCATATTTGCGAAGTGCTTCTAGTAAGGTCACAACAATACGTGTACCAGAACAGCCGATAGGGTGACCTAGCGCACAAGCACCGCCATGGACGTTTACTTTAGCATGATCTAAGTCGAGCTCTTTCATAGCCGCCATTGTCACTACTGCAAACGCTTCGTTAATTTCAAACAAATCAACGTCATCTTTCGTCCAACCAGCTTTCTCCATGACTTTTTCCATTGCGCCAACTGGAGCGATAGTGAATTCTGCTGGAGTGCGTGCGTTTGTAGTGTGTGCAACAATCTTTGCCAATGGTTTTAGACCGCGCTTTTCAGCTTCTGATTGACGCATCATAACTACTGCTGCTGCACCATCAGAAATGGAACTAGCGTTGGCTGCTGTAACTGTACCGTCTTTTTTGAAAGCAGGGCGTAGCGCTGGAATTTTGTCTGGGCGAGCTTTTAATGGCTGCTCATCCGTATCAACTTCAACTTCGCCTTTGCGTGATTTAACAGTCACTGGGGTGATTTCGTTCTTGAATGAACCGTCTTCGATCGCTTTATTTGCACGAGCTAGTGACTCAATGGCAAAGTTATCTTGGTCTTCACGAGTAAAGCCATAACGCTCAACAGTTTGCTCAGCGTAAACGCCCATAGCTTGGCCTTCGTAAGCATCTTCAAGGCCATCGAAGGCCATGTGATCTAGCGTTTTACCATGACCAAAACGTTGACCGTAACGGCCAGTAGGGAGTAGGTAAGGTGCTAAGCTCATGCTTTCCATACCGCCAGCAACCATAACGTCGTTAGTGCCAGCTTTTAGCAAGTCGTGCGCTAGCATGATTGTTTTCATGCCTGAGCCACAAACCTTGTTGACGGTTGTCGCGCCAGTAGACTTAGGAATACCTGCGCCTAAAGAAGCTTGGCGAGCTGGAGCTTGACCAACACCTGCTGGTAATACACAGCCCATGATAACTTCTTGAATATCTTCAGGTTTTAAAGTTGCGCGCTCAACTGCCGCAGCGATAGCGTTGGCGCCTAGTTCTGTTGACTTAACAGTTGAAAGAGAGCCGCCGAAGCCACCCATTGGGGTTCTAGCAGCGCTGACGATAACAATTGGATCTGACATATTTATTACTCCTGTTCGAAGTGGCTGTGCTTGCTAATACAGTGTTAAAAACCTTCTCAAATTTGCTCATGTACTGTTTGTACACTGCGCATTTTCGAAGCTTTTTGCCTCGTCTTAGCTACGCTCGCTCACTTCTCAATCTAAGTGAGTTTTTAGAGAATTCTTCTGAAAGGGAACATAAATACCCAGACAGTTCTCTGATTACCAAAAGAGTTAGTTCGAAACTATTTTGGTGATTTATTCAAAGTTAAACCTCGTCATGAAAAACATGACTCATAAACCTAGAAGTTCTTTGAGTGATGTCTAGGCTAGGCAAAACTGCTGCAAAAAGGGGAGTTTACATAATGGTAAACGACCTGATTGAAGCAGTTTTTAACAGCGCATAGGCAAACTCAATAAGTTCTAGGCTGTTTCGTTAAACAGCTCGCGCCCAATTAGCATTCTTCTGATTTCAGAAGTACCAGCGCCGATTTCGTACAACTTAGCGTCACGCAGTAAACGACCAGTAGGGTATTCGTTGATATAACCGTTACCGCCTAGAATCTGAATGGCGTCTAGCGCTAGCTTAGTTGCGTTTTCGGCTGCGAATAAAATAGCTGCTGCTGCGTCTTTACGGGTCGTTTCGCCACGGTCACAAGCTTTAACCACTGAGTAAACGTAAGCACGACTTGCATTCATCGTTGTGTACATATCAGCTACTTTACCTTGGATAAGCTGGAATTCACCGATAGCTTTGCCGAACTGCTTACGTTCGTGTACGTAAGGAACCACAACGTCCATACAAGCACGCATGATGCCTAATGGGCCAGCTGAAAGAACTGCGCGTTCGTAATCGAGGCCACTCATCAAGATTTTAACACCTTGGTTGACTTCGCCCATGACGTTTTCGACAGGTACTTCACAGTCTTCGAAAACTAATTCACACGTGTTAGAACCACGCATACCTAGCTTGTCTAGCTTCTGTGCTGTACGGAAGCCTTTCATACCTTTTTCGATGATGAAAGCTGTGATACCGCGCGAATGTGCTTCCATATCTGTTTTAGCGTAAACCACCAACACGTCAGCTTCTGGACCGTTTGTGATCCACATCTTATTACCGTTTAGAACGTAATGGTCGCCTTTAAGTTCAGCTTTTAGCTTCATGCTAACAACATCAGAACCTGCGCCTGGCTCAGACATGGCTAATGCACCTACGTGCTCGCCTGAACAAAGCTTAGGAAGATACTTCTTTTTCTGCTCTTCGCTAGCGTTACGACGAATTTGATTAACGCAAAGGTTTGAGTGAGCACCATAGCTTAAGCCAATAGATGCACTAGCGCGGCTGATTTCTTCCATCGCCACAACGTGCTCAAGATAGCCCATACCAGAACCACCGTACTCTTCTTCGACAGTGATGCCTAAAAGACCTAGGTCGCCAAGTTTTTTCCACATTTCGTGCGGGAAAAGGTTTTCTTCATCAGTCTTTTCAGCGATTGGTGCAATTTCTTTTTCTGCAAAATTGCTCACCATGTCGCGAATCATGTCAGCTGTTTCGCCTAAGTCGAAGTTGAGTGATGGATACATATTATGTCCTCTACTGAATCTTTACGATGTTAAATTATTAGGCTGATGGTTGGCGGTTAACTTCTCTTCCAACACATCAAATTCGTTTAGCAAGTACTTGATATCTTTGAGTTGTTGCTTCAGGGAGTCGCGGCGAAGTCTGATCAACTCTAACAAACGCTCTGTTTGCTTCTGTTCGCCTTCGACACCATACAAGTCGATGATTTCTTTAATTTCAGCCAATGAAAAGCCAAGTCGTTTACCGCGCAAGATTAGTTGCAAGCGCACTCGATCGCGGGTGTTGTAGATGCGATGAACGCCTCGACGCAGCGGTGTAATGAGCTTTTCATCCTCATAGTGACGAATTGAGCGTGAGGTAATCTCAAACTCTTTGGCTAAGTCACTAATGGTGTATTCGGTCTTCTCGTCGCTCATTTGTATGGTTTCCTTAACAATAACCGCGATATTCTAGCTTACCTTTACGCAAACGTAAACTTTGAGAATCCACAGGAAGCCTATTACTGCACTGATCAGATCTGTTGGTGATTCCTAGTTGGAAAAAGTTGGGTGCCAAAATCAACCACCTAGGGGCTCATCATAGAGTTAAGCTTGAACTCGATGAGGTAACTCTCAGCGGAAAAGCCCTTTATTGCAATATTGTGAACTTTTACTGCCAAAGTTTCTCTAAAGGGTGTAATCTGATGAAAGTTAAGCACTATACATTCGATAATGTGTTAAATGTTAATTAGGTAGGTATGCAATTAACCAATTATTTACAGGCGCTTTCAAAGCGCATCGAACTTTAAGAAGCCGATAACTCTAGCGAGTGCTCGGCTTTTTTTATGCTTAATTTTTATGGTTACAAGTTGTTAATAAAGAAACATCATAAGTTTTGTACTAACTGCAAGAAAAGGGTATGTATCAATGAAAAGACAGAAAAGAGATAAGTTACAAAGAGCACACGCAAAAGGTTTTCACGCCGCAATGCAAGGCCAATCTAAAGAAGTGTGCCCACATGAAGATATCAATGCCAAAGAAGAGTGGCTCGGAGGGTGGCGAGAGGGCCGAGAGGCATTCACCCAAAATGGCATGAAAAATTATTTATAAAACTTCATCCTAACTAATACCAAACAAGCCCAGCTGACGCTGGGCTTTTTATTTTTAATGGTGTGAGGTATATTTCCAACTGTCACATGCTACATATAAAAACTATATTAATTGAATCAGGATGAATCATATGAAAGCCATATTTCTTCTCTTTATACTTCTGTTCTCTTATTGTTCAAATGCAACTTTCAAAAAAGCAACAGATTTCTACGATAACCAGCAGTATCAACAGGCGTTTAATGAGTTTAACAAGCTTGCAATGATTGGGCATAAACCTTCGCAATTTAACTTAGGTGTTATGTATCTAGAGGGGACTGGAACGGAGCAGGATATTCAAAAAGCCTATGCCTGGGTGAAGCTGTCTGATGAAAATAAAGGCCAAGAAAAACAGTTTATAGAAGAAATTAAAGGATATTTAAAGACAGGTGATGCTTTGGCCGAATCAGAAGAGATTTTTGTATTGCTTAGGTCTCAATATGGCTCTGAAGCTATCCTGGAAAACTATCAGCCAGTATTAAGTAATGAGAATCTCGCTGACAAGAACGTAGCAAAGGCTATAAAAACATCGGATCCTGGCTATCCATTAAGTGCTAATTATAAAGGCGTGGAAGGCTGGGTTCTTCTTAACTTTAATTTATCACCGTCAGGCATACCTACAGATATACGCATAATCGATGAATACCCAGAGAAAAAGTATTTTTCAAAGCCAGTGCTAAAGGCGGTACGAAAATGGAGGTTTGATAATGATGGTGCCAAGTTGAGTAAAGTTTACGCGTACAAATTTGAGTTTAAACTTGGTGATGGTAAATACGAGAGACTGATAAAGCTTAAAGAAAAAGCTATTCAAGGGGATGCTGCATCGCAATATCTCTATGGTAGGTATGGCTCCTTTGATAAAGATGTTAATAACAATTTTAACTCCACACTTTGGTATTTCGAAGCCGCAAGAAATGGTGTAATTAATGCTCAGCATGAAGTTGGGGAGAGTCTTTTAAAAGGAAAGGGGTGCAAGGCTGATATGGACAAGGCCGTTTCTTGGTTCACTATTGCAGCTGCCAATGGTTACGCACCATCAATGTATGAGTTGTCTAAATTAAGCCTTGAAGCAGGGAATTCAGAGCAAGGGTTGAGCTTGATCACACAAGCCCTTGAAGCAAGTGACAATAAATTGGCATACGAAATTCTTAATTATATTTATGAGAGTAAACTTTTTGGAATAGATCCTGAGCTAATGCTTGCGAAGCTTGATATGCTGATGGGAACAAAGATTAAGAAACCTGCCCATATATATAACCTCTACTCCAGAGCTTATGAATTGAAACAGGACTATGCAAAGGCTGTTGAATACCAACATAAGGCTATTGATGCGTGGCATAGTTATGGCGAAGAAAATATTCCTGTAAGCTTGTTAAGTAATTTAGAAGAGTTAAAGTCCAAATTAGTGAGAACATAAGCAGTCTTTAGAATAAAGCTCCGGTTTGGAGCTTTATTTTTTACGGTGAATCAACTATGCAATTTAGGTAATCTCGGGAATAATATTGCTAAAGTTCTGCATAATTCGTCATATTTTTAACCCGTTCTGGATAGAAGTGCGTTTCTATAATAGAAGCTGAAAAAATTTACAGGGGAGTATCATGTCTTTTTACTTGCGTTTGTTGGTGTTGAGTGTTTTTTTTGGGTTAGCTTTATTAGGATGCGGGGATGACGAGGGTTCTGAGGCGTCAGGTGATACATCGAGCCTTAAGCAAGGACAATCCCAGTCAGTAGTTTCTACAGAGCCGGACACACTGACACCTTTTGAGGTATTAAGCGTTTATCAGGGAAGCTACGATAATACTCCTGCCATCCAAGTTAATTTCACTCGCCCCATCAAGCGCGATCAGAATCTTGAGCAGTTGATTCAGGTCAATAAAGAAGGCGACCCTAAAACCGGTGGCTGGGTTATAAGCGATGATAACCGCAGGCTATTTTTTCCGTATATTCAGCCTCTGCAAGTTTACAACATCAACTTTTCGAGCGAATTGCTGGCTGATAATGGCAAAAAACTTCCTTCCAACGTAAAAAAGCAGGTTAAAACGACTGCTGCAGAAAGACAGCTTCGATTTTTGAGCCAAGGTTCGACTATTCTGCGCGACAGTGGCCTTTTACCGATAGAAGCGGTTAATGTCAGCGAGGTTGATGTTAAGTTTTGGCGCATTAAACCGAGCTTTTACGACAACTTTTTCGCCAGCAATCGCTACAACTCTTATTACGAGTTGCGAAATCTAAAGGAAATGGCGCAGCTAGTTCATACGGGGCGCTTTACGCTGGATGCCAAAGATAATCAGCGTTTAACCCACCAAGTTCAGCTGAATGACATTGATGCCCTTGATGATAACGGTGTATATGCGGTCACAATGCAACCTGCCGATGACTATCCTTATCAATACGAGTTCAGTTGGTTTGTGATTAGCGATATAGGCTTACACTCACGTCAGTACCAAGACAGTTTTGTGACCTTTACGCATCAGCTGCCTTCAACAAAACCCTATAACGGCGTTACATTGGCGCTTATCAACGACAAAGGCGAACGAGTTGCTGAAAAGCTCAGCAATGCTGAAGGCTTTGCGGAATTTGATAACTCAGAATTGGAAGCGGCGAGTTACCTTGTCGCCACAAAAGGCAAAAACACCAACCTTATTCGACTCAAAAGTCCCAAGCTTGATCTGTCGGAGTTTAAGCTCACGAAGCGCCAGCAACAGCCAATTGAGCTGTTTTTATATGGTCCACGAGATTTATACCGTCCAGGCGAGACAGTGCGAATGCAAGGTCTTTTGCGTGATGCTAAAGCTGACTGGTTAAAGCCAACGCCAATCGCAGTTCGCATTCTACGCCCCGATAATAAAGTCTATAAAACTTTGCAGTGGGAAGGCGATAGTCTTGGTTATTACCAAACAGACTTTAAGCTCCCTGATGATGCCATGCGGGGGAACTGGACTTTCGAGGCCACTTTAGGCAACAAAAGCACTTTTGAATATGAGCTTTCGGTCGAAGACTTTATGCCAGAGCGCTTAAAGCTTGAGCTGAGCTCGTCGTCTGATGACTTGCTCGATACTAAAGCTACGCCAGTGATTCATGTCCAGTCTGATTATTTATATGGCGCACCAGCAAGTGGCAATCGCTACGATGCCACCGTTACTGTTGCCAGCGCTAAAAATCCGTTTGAAAATTACGACGGTTTTTACTTTGGCTCTAACAAATACCGTGATTACAACCAAGTTATGGATGTTGCACCCGGTTCATTGGATGAAACGGGTTTTGCAAAATTATCTTTGAAGAATCAATGGTCTGGCAGCAAATTCCCTCTGCGTTTATTAAGCAGTGTCAATGTTTATGAAAGTGGTGGTCGCCCGATTACACGACGTTTAGTGCAATACGTTTTCCCACACAATGAGCTGATTGGTGTACGCCCTTTGTGGGAAGCGGAGCGAGAGTTTGCCGCTCCTAATGCGAGTAATGCGCTCGAGTTAATTGCCGTAGATGCCAAAGGTGAGCAGTTAAACAGCGGGCAAGAATATCAAGTGACCTTAATTCGTGAAGACAGTCGCCGTTATTGGCAGTATGGGCGCAGCGGTTGGGAATACCGAACGTCTGAGGGCAATGTTCCCGTCTATTCGAAAGTGGTTAAATTTGACTCGAGCGAACGTCAGAAACTATCTTTGCCTTTAGATTACGGCAACTACCGCCTTGAAGTTCGAAATCGTTCGAACACGTTGCTAACGAGCTATCATTTTTTTGCAGGCTGGTATTGGTCTGAACGCTCCGACTTAAATGGTGAGCGTCCCGATCAGGTTAGTCTGTCTATGGCACAAGACTTTGTCGAGTTAGGAACTGATCTTGAGCTAACCGTCAAAGCTCCATACGCAGGCCAAGCGCTAATTACTGTGGAAAGTGACGAGCTATTATGGAAGCGTTCTGTAAAGCTTGATTCGACGGAGTCGACTATCACAATTCCTTTAGATAAATCATGGCAAACGCACAATTTATATGTCTCGGCAATGGTTTTGAAGCCGGGGAATGTTAAGCGTAAACACCTTCCTAGTAGAGCATTTGGTTTATTACATTTACCACTAAATCGTAATTCTAAACGCTTAGAGTTAGAGGTTTCTCATGTGGAAAAGCTTCGACCTCAACAAACGGTGGATGTTGAAATCGCAGCATCAAATATAGCTGCAAATGAAGAGGTTTATGCGACATTAGCGTTAGTCGATAGCGGTGTATTAAGCATCAGCAACTTTGAGACGCCGAAGCCGCTGGAATGGTTCTTTGGTCAAAGGGCTTATGAAGCAGCGTTGAAAGATAACTACGGCAGTCTAGTCGAGTTAGTCGATGGTAAGCGTGCTCGACAACGATTTGGTGGTGATGCTGACATAAGTCGCGGTGGGGATGCTCCTGTTTCGGATGTGCAGATCGTATCAATCGTTAAAGACAAAGTGGCTCTTGACGCTAATGGCAAAGCGACGGTTTCAGTGGAGCTACCATACTTTAATGGTGAATTGCGCTTAATGACGGTAGCTTTTAGCAAAAATCGTTATGGTGCGGCCGAGTCCAAAGCGAAAGTTGCAGCGCCGTTAGTGGTACAAGCTTCGATGCCAAGGTTTTTGGCCAAAGGTGATCAGTCGCAGGTGTTATTCGATATTAAAAATATGGAGGACACTGAACAAAGTTTTGAGGTTCGATTAACGTCGGATGCTGCGCTTGGTGAGACAGCTGTGACAAAATCGCTAACGTTAGCCAGTAAAGGCAAAGCTATTGTTGAGCTTCCTGTTACGGCTTCGCATTTTACAGGACAGGGGCACGTTTCGCTGAGCGTTATGAGCGATAACCCTGAGCTCGAACTTGAAAGAACTTGGGCGCTGGGTTTACGCCCAGCTTATGCAGCTTCGATCATCACCAAGCAAGCCGCGCTCAATCCGGGTGCAAAATTTAGTGTGGCTAGTGATTTTGCCAGTGCCTATGATGACTTTGGTCTAAAGTCTGTGCTCAATGTTTCGAATACACCGCCGCTGGACGCTGGCACTTATATCGACGGCTTATTGCAGTATCCGTATGGCTGTTTAGAACAAACCACTTCACGCGCTTGGCCTTGGTTAAACGCGGATCAAAATGATTTGAAGTCATTGAATGAAAGTCGCAGTAATCAGCTATTTACTGAACGTCAACAGCTTATTGATTCGGCGATTAGCCGCATAATTTCGATGCAACGTTATGATGGTAGCTTTGGTTTATGGTCGAACAATAGCCGAGAAGAACCATGGCTTACGGCATACGTTACAGACTTTTTGATAGCGGCTAAACAGCTCGGTTATCAGGTGCCTGAAAATAACTTAAACCGCGCAGTGCGTCGTTTGCAAAAGTATGTACGCTCGGCTGCTTTTAGAGCGAATGACTGGGGCTATTATGATGATAAGCAGCATTTCGAGTTGGCTTATCGAGCCTATTCTGCTTATGTGTTGAGCAAAGTCGGGCGGGCTAATTTACAGGATGTGCGTTCACTGTTTGATAACAAATCAAAAGATGCCGCGCGAGCGTTACCATTAGCGCATTTGGCGGCAACGCTTGAAAAGCTCGGTGATCAGGGGCGCGCCAAGTTAGCGTGGGGCAAAGCGTTTACTGCAAAATTCCAGCATAAGCCTTATTGGTATTACGGCGATTATGGCTCGTCGATCCGCGATATGAGCCAAGTTGCGCACTTAAGTTTGCAGAGCAAGGTGGTTCAATCCCTAGATATTAATGGCTTAGACTTAGTGTTTGACTTAAAAGGTGAGCTAGAGTCTCGTCAATGGTTATCGACTCAAGAAAAAGGTGCCTTAGCGCGTCTGGCAAAAGTTCTCAATGAGGCGGCATCCAACCAATCAGAGCTGAGTTTGTCATTAACCCGAGGTGGTGAAGAAGAAAGTTTTAAACAACAGTCGGACTATATCAGTGTTGCCAAAAACTCATCCGTTAAAACGGCACTGACGTTAACTAACAATGGCGATAAAACAACCTTTGTTGACTACAAAGTTCAAGGTTATCCAAAGACTGCACCACAAGAAGAGTCGAGCGATATCGCTATTCACAGACGTTATTTCAATCTTCAGGGCGAGTCAATATCGATTAACCAGTTGACTGCTGGCGACCGTGTTATCGTTGGCATTTCGATTGATTTAGCCAAAGAGCATCGCAAGCTTCGTAATGCTATGTTGGTGGACTTGTTGCCTGCAGGATTGGAGCTTGAAAACCAAAACCTTGAGCACTCTTTTAAGATTGATGAAATTAAAATCGATGGCAAGTCCATCAAAGAGTTAACTGAAAATACCCAGCTTGCGCACCAAGAGTTTTGGGATGATCGTTACATGGCGGCGCTGGAGCTTCGTAGCTATCGCACGACTCATGTGTTCTATATGGTTCGCGCAGTAACGCCGGGTACTTATACCGTGCCATCGAGCTTTGTTGAAGATATGTATCGACCTGAGATTCGAGGAATCAGTCAGCCCGAGAAGCCTGTTGTTATCACTAAAGTCTCTACTGACTAAGATAGTCATCGGTCAGGAACAATAGCAGCATGACAAAGCCCCGAACACTTTTCAGTAGACGCTTTTGGATGAAAAGCTTTAAGCGTTTACTGCTTTTGTGCTTGCTGAGTTTTATTGGCTTTTGGGTGCTTGATAAATTATTCCCTTTGCCGATTGAGGATTTCGAGCAACGGAGCCTTGCGCAGCTCGTTGTTGGCTCGGATGGTAAACCGCTTAGAGCGTTTCCCGATGAACAAGGTGTATGGCGTTACCCGGTGACCATTGACGAGGTTTCGCCGTTATACCTTGAGGCGTTAATTAACTACGAAGATCAGTATTTCTATTCACATCCTGGGGTAAACCCTTTTGCTTTAACCCGAGCGGTTGGCCAAGCGATCTATCATGGCGAAGTGGTTTCTGGTGCTTCAACGCTTACCATGCAAGTGGCGCGTATTCTTGAGCCTCATGAAAAAAGTGTCAGTGGCAAGCTGCAGCAAATGTTCCGTGCTTTTCAGCTTGAGTGGCACTATTCAAAAGAGGAAATCTTAACTTACTATCTGAACTATGCGCCTTTTGGTGGAACCATTGAAGGCGTCGAAGCGGCAAGCTTTACTTACTTAGGTAAGTCTGCAAGTGATCTTACGGCTTCTGAAGCTGCTTTACTCGCAGTATTACCACAGGCTCCTTCCTGGAACCGCCCTGATCTGCATCCTCAAAGAGCGCAAAAGCAGCGTAATAAACTGCTAGACAGATTGGCAGAGTTCGGTGTCTGGTCACAGGAACTTGTGGATGATATTAAGCAAGAAGATGTCTGGGCTGAATATAATACACAACCCGTCATAGCGCCTTTATTTAGTCGTGAACTGGTCAATCGCTATCCGCAACAACGATTAATTAAATCTTCAATCGACAGAACCTTACAAGCGGAAATTGGCTGGTCGGTGCTCGATTATATCCGAGGCAAAGAAGAGGGGATGTCGGCGGCGGTCATCGTCATGGATAACAAGACCTCGTTACCGCTTGTGTATATTGGCAGCGCTGACTTTGCTAACCACGAGCGTGCGGGTTATGTTGATATGGCGCAGGCTCTGCGCTCCCCGGGTTCGACTCTGAAGCCTTTTATCTATGGTTTAGGCATTGATCAAGGGCTCATTCATTCGGAATCATTGCTGCTTGATGTGCCCCAGTCTTTCGCAGGCTACAAACCAAAAAACTTTAATGAGCACTTCAATGGCGCAGTCAGCGTGTCGCAAGCTCTCGGACGTTCGCTTAATATGCCCGTGGTGCAGCTGTTGAATGAACTGTCGCCTGAGTATTTCTATACAAAGCTTACCAATGCGGGATTAAAGTTATCATTGCCGCCAAACGCTAAGCCGAACCTGAGTATAGCTCTAGGCGGTGGTGGCGCTAATTTACAACAACTAGTCGGGCTCTTTTCGTCGCTTGGAAATGCGGGTAAGGCAACCAAGCTACGTTTGCATTCAAGCGAATCTCAGCGGTCATACCCACTAATGAGTAAAGAGTCCAGCTGGATCATTCAAAATATTTTGTGGCAAATTCCTTTAAATAATCAAATAAGTCACCGCTACTTTTCCGCCAACAAGTCTATCGCTTATAAAACTGGAACTAGCTACGGCTCTCGCGATGCCTGGGTTTTAGCTACTAATGAAAAAGTGACCATTGGTGTGTGGGTCGGCATGACCGATGGTTCATTTAGTGTTAACAATAGCGGGCGAACAACGGCGGTTCCTTTGTTGCAACGTATTTTAAATATACTGCCATCGGACTGGATAAAGCCTATTCAACGCCCCGGTACAGTAACAGTCGCTGATATTTGTTGGCCATTGGGGACTTTAGCGTCGATGCAAACAGAAGGCAATTGCCATAAAAAACGCCAAGCGTATTTAGTCGAGGATACGGCGCCTGTGACTCTAAGCGACCCGTTGTCGAGCCAGTGGAGCCATGGATTATTGACCATACAAGTTGATCCAGTCAGTGGAAAAAGAGTGAATCCACAGTGTTTTGATGGTGCGATTGAAACACGAGAGATTGCATTGTGGCCACGAAGTCTTGAGCCTTGGATTGCTAAACCTTTTCGAAGCGAACAACTTCTGCCCGAGCTCTCTGAAAACTGTAGGAATCATATCAATTTCAGTAGCCCCAAGATTGCAGGGATTGATCCTGACTCGATTTTATATGCGCCTCATGAAGCGCAGCAGTTACCAGATATTCAGTTATTAGCCGAAGGCGTTACTGGGCAGTTGCACTGGTTTTTGAATGGGCGGCTTTTAGATGCCACACTTATGAGCAATAACAGTGTATCGCTCAAAGCTTTAGATATAGGACGTTATGAAGTGGTGGTAATCGATGAAACCGGTGCTTTTGCAGAGCTCAAGTTTCAAGTTCAACAATAGTTATTTTCGACAGTTTTTCCTTTGAAACCCTTGCGTTTTGGGTGTTTGCCGATAAACTAAGCACCATTATTTTGTCATGACCCCGTAAGGTCAGCGTCCTATGCAATTAAAAGACTTTCATTTCGACCTTCCAGACGAGCTGATCGCTCGCTATCCCACGGAACAACGTAGCGCCAGCCGTTTATTACGACTTGATGGTGAAACCGGAGACATTCAACATAGCCACTTCTACCAGTTGACGGACTTCGTCGAGCCTAATGACTTGTTAGTGTTTAATAATACTCGAGTATTACCCGCTCGTTTGTTTGGTAAAAAGTCGAGTGGTGGTCAGGTCGAGATCCTTATCGAGCGTGTCGAATCCGAACACGATGCTTTGGCCCATGTGCGTGCAAATCGTAGTCCTAAGCCTGGCGCGCGACTGGTCTTGGAAGAAGGAACTGAGGTCGAAGTCATCAGTAAAGACGGTGCTATGTATCAGCTGAAATTGCTCTCGAGCGATTGGCATAGCGTGATGCAAGCGGTCGGTCACATGCCTCTGCCGCCATATATCGATCGCGAAGATGAGCTTTCGGACAAAGAACGTTATCAAACCGTTTATAGCGAAGTCGAAGGTGCGGTTGCTGCGCCAACGGCGGGATTGCACTTTGATGATGAGTTATTAGCTAAATTGTCAGATAAAGGCGTCGATACGGCCTTTGTGACACTGCACGTCGGTGCAGGTACTTTCTCGCCAGTGCGCGTGGACAATATCCTTGAGCACAAGATGCATTCAGAGTGGTATGAGCTATCGCAAGAAGTGGTCGATAAGGTTAAGCAGACTCGCGCCAAAGGAGGTCGCGTTATTGCTGTGGGCACAACCTCGGTCAGATGTTTGGAGTCTGCCGCTATTAATGGTGAATTAGAAGCAGGATCTGGAGAAACTGACATTTTTATCTATCCAGGTTATGTTTTTAGAGCTGTAGATGCTCTTATTACTAATTTCCACTTGCCAGAATCAACCCTGATGATGTTAGTTAGCGCTTTCGCCAGTAAAAAGCATATTATGCAGGCTTACGACGAGGCGGTGTCTGAGCAGTATCGATTTTTTAGCTATGGCGACTCCATGTTTATAACGCGCCCATTTTCAGGAGCTCATCCTGAAGCTTTGAACCAATAATGAAGGTACTTGAATAATGAAGTTTGATTTAAACACAACCGATGGTCAGGCTCGCCGAGGACAGTTAACCTTTGAGCGTGGCACCATTCAAACACCAGCCTTCATGCCTGTTGGTACTTACGGCACTGTGAAAGGTTTGAGCCCAGAAGAATTAAAGGATTTAGGCGCCGAAATTATTTTAGGTAACACGTTCCACCTAATGCTACGTCCAGGTACGGATATTATCGAGCAGCATGGTGACTTGCATGACTTTATGCACTGGGATAAGCCAATCTTAACCGATTCAGGCGGTTTTCAGGTTTTCAGCTTAGGAAAAATGCGCAAAATTAGCGAAAAAGGCGTTGAGTTCCGTTCGCCAGTAAATGGCTCAAAAGTCTTTTTAGGCCCAGAAGAGGCGATGGAAGTGCAGCGAAAGCTAGGCTCGGATATCGTTATGATTTTTGACGAATGTACGCCGTATCCTGCGACAGAAGCCGAAGCGCGTGAGTCAATGGAGCTTTCATTACGCTGGGCGAAACGTAGTAAAGAAGCGCACGTCTCTGGCTTTAAAGATAAAGAGCCGACGGCCTTATTCGGTATTGTGCAAGGTGGTATGTATCCGCACTTGCGCAAAGAGTCGCTTGCTGGTCTAACCGAAATTGGCTATGACGGCTATGCTATTGGTGGACTCTCTGTGGGCGAGCCTAAAGATGAAATGCTTAAGGTGCTGGATAATTTAACCCACGAAATGCCAGCGGATAAACCTCGTTACTTAATGGGGGTTGGTAAGCCTGAAGATATTGTTGAAGCGGTGCGTCGAGGCGTCGATATGTTCGACTGTGTGATGCCAACGCGAAACGCTAGAAATGGTCACCTTTTTACCAGTAAAGGGGTTGTAAAACTACGCAATAGCCACAATAAAACATTCACTGGGCCGTTAGATGATGCCTGCGACTGTTATACCTGTGAAAACTATAGCCGAGCTTATCTCCATCATCTTGATAAGTGTAATGAAATGCTTGGTGGTCGCTTAAATACCATCCATAACTTACGCTACTATCAGAATTTAATGGATGGATTGCGTCAGGCCATCGAAAAAGGTACATTGTCGGACTTTGTAAAAGAATTCTATGAAGGGTTGGGCAAAGAAGTTCCAGCGCTTTAATTGTTTATTTTTCAGTTAGTTAATTATTAAAAATAGAGGAAACTATCGATGTTATTAGCAACAGCAGGTGGCGCAGCTCCCCAAGGTGGCGGTTTAATGAGCTTCTTGATCATGTTTGTACCGCTGATTTTAATCATGTACTTCATGATGATTCGTCCACAACAAAAGAAAATGAAGCAACACAAAGAAATGATGAGTGGGCTAGAAAAAGGTGATGAAGTCATGACAACTGGCGGTATCATCGGAAAAATCAGCAAAATTAAAGAAGACTATGTAGTATTGAGCTTAGCCGAAGGCATGGAAATTAAATTCCAAAAAGCTTCAATTGCTCAAACCCTGCCAAAAGGCACTATTAAATCTATCGAAGATTAATAATTAAAGCCCAACTTTACGTTGGGCTTTCTGCTACAAGAGCTTAATAAAAACACACAGGCTAAATTTATGTTTGTCAATCAACCAAACCAACAACAATTACCGATTAATACGTATCCAAAGTGGAAGTACGTATTAATTATCGTTGTGTTGGCGCTAGCATTTTTATATGCAGCTCCAAACATTTTCGGTAAAGATCCCGCAGTACAGATTTCTGGCTTGCGCGATACTATGGTAACGCAACAACAACTCGACCAAATTCAAAAAGCATGGGCTGATGAAGGTGTAACGCCTCTGAGTATCGACCTAGCCACTATTGGTGAGCAAGGCGTGAATAAAGTCATTGCCCGTTTCTCAAAGCCAGCAGAGCAGTTAAAAGCTCGCGAGCTGGCTAATGATGTTTTGAACCCGACGTTAGAAAATCAAAACTATGTGACGGCTTTGAACCTCGCACCTTCAACACCAAGATGGCTTGCGAACTTGGGCGGCGAACCAATGAAGTTAGGTTTGGATTTAAGAGGTGGTATCCACTTTTTAATGCAGGTTGATATGGACCAAGCTTTAAAGCGCCAGCAAGATCAGTTACGTCGTGACTTTATCGACACACTAACCGAGCAGAATCCTTCAATTCGTGGTCGTGTTGAGCCTATTGAAAACGGTATGCTGTTAAGCTTCCGAAATCAAGAAGACGCAGAGCGTGCTTATGAAGCCTTGTTCAAAGCACACGCTGATCGTATTGATCTGCAGCTTTCTGAAAAAGGTGGTCGTCCGATTATTCGCGGTACTTTGAATAAGCAGAAACTACAAGAAATCAAAGATCATGCGATTGACCAAAACCGCGTGATATTAAGCTCTCGTGTGAACTCATTAGGCGTTGCTGAGCCATTGATTCAGCGTCAAGGCGCTGATCGTATTGTGGTTCAATTACCAGGTGTTCAAGACTCTGCTTTAGCCAAGCAAATTCTTGGTGCAACTGCGAGCTTAGAGTTCCGCCTAGTCAACGAAGAAGCTGACGTCGTTGGTGCGCAAAATGGTCGAATTCCTCCTGGCAATAAACTGTTCGATACTGAGTATGGTCCGATTTTGGTTTATGATGAAGTTGAAGTTTCCGGTGACCATCTTACGAACGCTACTGCAACTTATGACCCTCAAACGAATGAACCAATCGTTTCGGTGCGTTTAGACGGTGAGGGCGGTTCTAAGATGACTCGAACCACTGCTGCCAACGTTAACAAGCGACTGGCAATGATTTTGAAAGAGTCACGTCCTATCTTTGATATCGTCGATGGCAAACGAGTCTTGGTAGGTTCCGAGCTTGAAGAACGTGTCATTAGTGCACCAAACATTAACGGTACTTTCGGTAGCCGCTTTACTATTACAGGTCGATTCACTGAACCAGAAACTCGTGATTTAGCGCGTAAACTTCGTTCTGGTGCTTTGATTGCTCCAACTTTCATTGTCGAAGAAAGAACGATTGGGGCAACCTTGGGTGAAGAGAATATTCAAAAAGGTATTACCTCTGTCATCATCGGCTTCTCGTTAGTTCTTGCATTTATGCTGGTTTACTACAAGCTATTTGGCTTGGTGGCGAATGTGGCTTTGAGTTTAAACCTCGTGATGATTGTCTGTGTGATGTCTTTGATGGGCGCTACGCTGACGCTTCCAGGTATTGCTGGTATCGTATTAACAGTAGGTATGGCAGTTGATGCCAACGTGCTTATTTTCGAGCGGATACGAGAAGAGCTCCGGGCAGGTGCTAGACCGGCTCAAGCTATTGATAAAGGCTATGGGCACGCGCTTTCAACCATTGCCGATGCGAATATTACGACTGCAATTGCCGCAATCATTCTATTTGCGATTGGTACAGGCCCTGTTAAAGGTTTCGCGATTACCCTATTCATCGGTATTTTGACATCAATGTTTACGGCAATATTTGTAAGCCGTGGTATCGTCAACCTGATGTACGGTGGTAGAACCGTTAAAAAGTTATCAATATAGGTAGAGGTAGATTATGCAAATTTTAAATAAAGAGACCAATATTGATTTCTTAAAGCTACGTAAGTTAGCGTTAGCCTTATCTGTATTATTAATAATTGGTTCCCTGACATCGTTTTTCACTAAAGGTCTAAACTATGGCTTAGACTTTACTGGTGGTACTTTGATCGAAGTTGGCTATGAGCAGGATGCTGACATTCCAAAGATTCATGAGCAACTTGATGGCATTGGTATTGAAGGGGCAATCGTGCAGAACTTTGGTTCGGCCAGTATTGTTCAAATTAGAATGCCACAGCAAGATCATATCGAAAACGCTGTTGTTGGTGATGAAGTGCTTGCTGCGCTTCGCGCGGATGGCCTAACCGTGATTAAACGAGATCAGTCGTTTGTTGGTCCGGTTATCGGTGAAGAGCTAAAAGAAATGGGTGGCTTAGCGATGCTAGTCGCACTGATCTGTATCATGATCTATGTTGCTCTACGTTTCGAGTGGAAGTTCTCGGTCGGCTCGGTAATTGCATTGGCACACGACGTTATTTTGATTATCGGCTTCTTCTCAATCACTGAAGTTGAGTTTGATTTAACGGTGTTAGCAGCATTGCTTGCGATTATCGGTTACTCGCTTAACGATACAATCGTTGTTTTTGACCGCATTCGTGAGAACTTCTTGAGAATGCGCAAGGGTAGTTCGGAAGAGGTGGTTAATACTTCACTAAACCAAACGCTTTCAAGAACTTTGATGACGTCGATTACCACCATGCTGGTATTGTTGGCGTTGTTCTTCTACGGCGGTCAAACAATTCACTCCTTTGCAGAAGCATTGATTGTGGGTGTTCTTGTCGGTACTTATTCTTCTATCTATGTTGCAAGTCCTATGGCTCTATTGCTAGGCGTGAAGAAAGAAGACTTGATGCCACCAGAAGTAGAGAAAGAAGGTGAAGAGTTTGATACTCCCTAGATGAGTTTGTGAGATGAAAGTTATATTGTAATTTTCGAGAAACGGCCTAGAATAAATTCTAGGCCGTTTTTTTATAGCTAAAGGAATTCCGATGGCAGACGAAGCTTCAAAAAAAGAAACCGTAGATACAAGTAGCCATGTGGCAGAGCAAATGTTTAGTGATATTAAGTCAAGCCTTCCTGACTCAGTCGTACCAATTTGGCAGAGTTTAGAGTCTAATCCATGGCTGTTGGCTGCCACAGTGATTGCTGCAGGTTTTATCATTGCAAAAATTGCTCAATATGTTTTTAAAACTGTACTAGGGAAAGTTGCTAGTAAAACCAAAGGGACCTTTGATGACCATTTGTTCGTTATTCTAGCTAAAGCGCTTTATTCAGTTATTTTTTATATTTCTTTATTGCTAGCTATTGAGGCTTTACAGTTTAGCCAGTCTACCGATACCTTCCTTAAGCGCTTTGTGGTGACGCTATTAATTTTGTCGCTGATGATGAAATTACTCAAAGTGACGCGACTAGTGCTGGAGTCTTTTTCTCAGCACAAACATCGCTTTAAGCTGATTGAAGAGCGCACCATTCCAATCTTGGATATTACCACTAAAATTCTGATAGTTGGTGCCGGCCTGTATGTGCTGATCATGTCCTGGGGCGTAAACCCTGCGGCGTGGCTAGCATCGGCGGGTATCGTTGGTATCGCGGTGGGTTTTGCTGCTAAGGATACATTGGCCAACTTATTTGCAGGATTTTTTATTGTCGCTGATTCGCCTTATAAACTTGGAGATTACATCATTCTCGATTCTGGGGAACGTGGTCGAGTGACTCATGTCGGAATCCGAAGTACCCGTTTATTAACCCGTGATGATGTTGAGGTTACTATCCCTAACTCTGTGATGGGTAATGCCAAAATTGTTAATGAAAGTGGCGGTCCTTGGGAAAAAACTCGAATTAGAATCAATGTGGGTGTTTCTTATGACAGTGATTTAGAGCATGTCCATGACGTCTTGATGGAAATGGCTAAGGAAAATCTAGACCTATGCTCGAGTCCCGAGCCAAGAGTTCGATTTAGAAGCTTTGGTACGTCAAGTATCGACTTACAGTTTATGGCTTGGATTGAAAAGCCCGAACAGAAAGGTATGATATCCCATCGGTTAGTAATGACAATTCACAAGCTCTTTAAAGAAAAGGGTATCGAGATTCCATATAGCAAACAGGATTTGTATGTTAAAGAGTGGCCAAGCAGCCCTAGCGGTTCTGATTAATCTTTCAATGTTGAGCTCTGCGAGTGCTGCGGAGCTCAAGCCACCCACAAATAGCTTAAGTAATGAAACTTATGCTGACTGTGCCTTAAACCAAAAAGCGCGAGAGCTTGCTGAGCTTATCATTACTGATAGTGAGCAACAGCGCAGTGAATTATACTGCAATGCACTTTTAAGCGAAGTCGCACAGAAGAAGGCTGAAGAAATGGCAGCTGCAGGTAAAGTGTCACACTATGGCAGTGGAGGCTCGCCTAATCTTCGGCTCATTAAGGCAGGATATCCTTTGAACCTGCCTGCTGAAGCGATAGGTGAAAATCATGTGGAAGCTATATTAGGGGGCTACTCTGAGCCACAAGATGTTATCGATAAGTTTAGAAACTCCTATAGTCATCGTGTTCATTTGTTCGCCGAAGATCCCTTCTTCTTAGAGCAAAATGAAATAGGCATTGGTTATGCAACGGAATGGAATAGTCCTCACGTTGAATATTGGGTGGTTTATATTGCCAAAGGAAATCGAGTATCTATTGATGATGAGCCTTCTAAGAGTGAAGAAGACTCACCATAAACTGTGGTTAAACTGTAGCTGGCTCTGATTTACTTTGAGGGTTAATGACTCTGTAACAGGGTACATAATTATCTGCATCGAGTTTCATGCGCTTCTGACTAACGAAGGCTTCAAGTAGTGCATCGAGTTGACTCATGATTTTTACATCACCGCTGATCGTGTAGGGGCCATGTTTTGCTACTTCTTTAATACCAGCTTCTTTTACGTTACCAGAAACAATTCCTGAAAAGGCTTTACGCAGATTCGCTGCTAATAAATGAATCGGTTGGTCGGCTTCTAAATTAAGCTTGGCCATGTTTTGATGTGTTGGCACAAATTCTTCTTGGAAATCCCACTGGATATGCAGTTGCCAGTTAAAGTGGTAAGCGTCATGGTTTTTCTTGCGATATTCTCGGACCTTTAACACTCCTTGCTGTGTGGCTCTAGCTACCGCTACTGGATCATCAATGATGATTTGATATTTTTCCTGTGCCTCAGGACCTAGAGTGTCAGCAATAAACTGATCGATGCGCTCAAAATAGGATGCAGATTCTTTAGGACCAGTGAAGATTAACGGGAATGGGGTGTTTTTGTTCCTTGGATGTAGCAATATACCCAAAATATAAAGAATTTCTTCCGCTGTACCAACGCCACCAGGAAATACAACAAAACTATGTCCCAGTCTGACAAATGCTTCAAGACGCTTTTCGATGTCAGGCATAATGATCAGTTCATTAACGATGGGGTTTGGGGATTCTGCTGCGATAATTCCTGGTTCAGTTATACCTATGTAGCGACCATTTGAGATTCGTTGCTTAGAGTGCCCTATAAGAGCTCCTTTCATGGGGCCTTTCATGGCGCCTATGCCACAGCCTGTGATGATGTCTAGTCCACGCAAACCTAGCCGATAGCCAACCTCTTTGGTGTATTGATATTCGAACTCAGGAATGGCGTGACCACCCCAGCAAACCACCATATTAGGGTCGCAACCTGGGCGTAAAGCTTTAGCATTTCTTAATATATGGAAAATAGCATTGGTGCAACCGTTACTCGAGTTAAAGTCGATTCGAGAATTCGACTCAAGCTCTTGCTTTAAGAAAACAATGTCTCTTAGCACACTGAATACTTGTTCCTTAAGCCCTTGGATCATCTTGCCATCGACCAGTGATGCCGCCGGTGCGTTTTTTAGTTTAAGTTTTACGCCTTTGTTCAGCTGCAAAACTTCTATATCGAACAGTTTTAATTGTTCTTCATGAAAACTGATTTCATCGGTGACTTGTGTGCTTGTTAAAACTGCTAACACACACTTTTTAAATAACTCGTATTCGCCACCTTTGGAGTGCTCGCTTAAGCGTGATATTTCATCATTGGTTAAAAGCTCTAGTCCAGACTCTGCGGTAATTTCGATATCTATATGGCTCATCATTAATGGTAATGTCATTCTATTATTGTATTGCCTTGATAATTACTTTAGAGGATATCTAGGGTAGTGGCAACACCCCAAAGATGAATGATTGGTGTCATTACTTGCTTAAAGAATTGCACCGTCTATTGGTTTCACCATCTTGGCGCTTAACCGTGCTTCGTCCTGACTTACTAACGACTATCGCTCTGTGTAATGAGTCATATTGTTTGTGACACAAGTACAAGGTTCCATTTTGCTGGGCAGTATAACCTGTGGGTGCAATAGTTAGCCCTGGTTTATTCTGAAAAGCTGACCAAGTAACCGCTGAGTATCTAGAGTTTAGAGCCATATTGTATATGACTTCTTTGCTCGAAGTATTGATCACTTTTAGTTGATACCAATTACGTGAACACTTTTCAGACTGGTCATCACCACAAATAATGATTGGTGACTTTTTGGAGATGGCATGGCTTCGGGCAGTATTAATAATATTTATAATTTGTCCTGTGTCTGCCTCGACTTTATTGCGCTCTAAAAACTCAGACATTGAGGGGGCGGCAAATAAGCCGATAATACTGATGATTGCCAAGGTGAGCATAAGCTCTGTAATAGTAAATCCTTTTACTAAGTTCATTGCTGATAAAATCCATAAAATATGATGGATTTAAAATATCGAACTAAACGTGTTTTGTCATTGAGACATAAACACTAAAGCTTGTGGGATATGACTGAGTTTATGACAGGAATTATTGAATACCCAGTTTCTTCATTTTGTACCGTATCGTTCTGAAACTGATTTTTAAAAGTTTTGCAGCTTCGGTTCTATTCCAACGGGTTTTTTCTAATGCTTTCTCGATTTCTACCTTTTCAATCTCTTCTAGGTATTGGTCGAGTGGTTTTTCACCACGATCAGATACTAAGTTCTCATCAGGTTTTTTATTCGGGGCAGGAGACTTTATGAGGACAAGGTCGTTTGCTTCAATGAAGTTACCGGACGCCAGCGTAGTTGCTTTGAACAGGATGTTTTCGAGTTCTCTATAATTGTAGGGGAAGTCGTGGCTCTCAAGTTTTTCGATTGCTAACTGAGAAAGTTCTTTGTCGCAGTTAAAGTCTTGTAAGTAAGCATCTGCAATCGCAGGTAAAGCGTTCTTCCTTTCGCGTAAAGGAGGAATTGATAGGTTTATCACGTTAATTCTGAAGTATAAATCTTCGCGCAAGTGCCCATGATTAAATAGGGCATCCAAGGGGGTATCGGTGCATACAATTAAGCGTATATCTAATGGCACTGAGTCATAGCTGCTGCTTTCAACAAAAGCTTTATCTTCGATGCATTGGAGAAAGCGTTTTTGTAGAGGGTTAGATAATCGATGTATGTTATTGATGACTAAAGTGCCTTGGTCGGCTTGCAATAGGGTGCTCTGATGTTCTGCATCACCAAAGAGTATTATTTCGTGACTTTCTTCTGGTTGGGCTTCTAGATCCAGGGTTACAAACCTTTGTTCTGAGCGAGAGCTCTGCTGATGGATTATATGGGCTAAGGCTTCTTTTTCCGTGCCGTTCTCGCCTTCGATGACGACTGGGGCCTGCGAGTTCTTGACCTTAGCGATTTGACTTAGTAAGTCAGCAGCATATTGATCATTTCCTGTTAGAACCTTATAAATAGTCTCTTTTTGTGCCTTCTCTTCACGTTGACTAAACTTAAAGGCATGTTTGAGCAATTGTCTTAAATGACTAAGGTCTATTGGTTTCGAAAGAAAGTCAAACGCTCCGAGCTTCATAGCTTCAATGGCTTTTTCGGTGCTACTGTATGCAGTAATGACGGCTATGGGCATGTGAGGATAGTTAAGGCGACAGTAATTCACCATTTCGAGTCCATCACCGTCAGGTAACTTGAGATCCGTTAAACAGAAATCATAGGTGCCTCTAGTGAGTGCATCTTTAGCTTCTGTCAGGTCTTTACAGCTAATCACATCCAGGTTCATCTGAATCAGCGTCATTGTTAGCAAATGACGAATATCAGCTTCATCGTCAATAATGATAACCTTTGGCTTTCTTTCAGACATTGGTACCCCTTATCTAGCTGTAACTATCAAAGCTGATTCGGAAGCAAGCGCCTCCAAAAGCAACAGGAATACAATCTAACCTTGCTTGGTTTGCTTCGCAAAGTTCTTTAGAAATATACAGCCCCAGCCCGGTTCCATCGTGTGCTGTGGTATAGAAGGGCTCAAATATTTTTTCCTTTTGTTCTAAAGTAATACCAGTACCTTCATCAATAACATCTAAGAATAAATCTTCGCTAACTGGGTCTTGGCCTGCCACAATATGTAGGCGGTACTCTTTAGTGTTAATAAAACTAAACTTTAAGCCATTATCAAACAAGTTGGAAAGCACTTGCTTAAGCTGGCTTTGATCAAAGACAACCATTAATGACTCATCAATGTCCTCAACGGAAATTGCCGCGTCAAACTTAAGCCCTTGCTTGTATTCCTTTATAAACTGGTTAATAAAGCGTTGTAATATTATTGCCTCGCGATTTGGTGGCTTGCTTTTAGAAACCTTCTGCACGTTCTCTATGATTTCATTAATGCGTCTAGATTGGCGCTGGATGATGGTGATAAGTTCTTTATCGTCATCAGCAAAGGACTCTTTTTCAGATAATAGGGCAGTCGCTTGGCTAACCGCGCTTAGTGGGTTTTTAACCTCGTGCGCGATATTGGCAGTTAATTGCCCAAGCGAGGATAGCTTTAATTGGTGAGCTTTCTTCATCACTTCGGAATAGTTATCTAGGGTAATGAGAACCTTCTCACCATCAACTAAATCAATAAACTTTGGTAGCAGTTGTGGCCCGGTTTGTGTCGCACGAAAGGGTAGGCCTTCTTCTTGGAGCTCTGTTTTTTGTTTATGGGAAGCTTCTTTTTTAACCGTACCTAACTGATAAGCTAACTCGTCGGCGACTTGTTTTAAGGGTTTTCCAACAGGGTTTTCTGGTAAGCCTAAGCCATACCAAGCTGTTTGATTGATATGCTGAATCGTGGTTTCTTTATCGACAACTATGACCCCACGGTTCATCTTTTCAATGATTTGTCTGTTTAGGAGATGTAATTGTTCTAGTGTTAAGCGTTGCTCAAGAGTTTCGACTTCATAATGTGTCATACGTCTTGCCAAGATATTGCCTAAGACGATAACTGCCAATATCCCCGCTATCTGTAAACTTAAATCCGAAAAGTCGCTGAGTGCAAGCCCGTCATGACGAAAGTGCCTTATAAGGACGACTGCGCCACAGGCCAGCAAACCATAAAGTAAGCCACCTCTGTGTCGAGTTAAAAAGATACCAACGATAGAGACTAAAGCCATCATTACGATATAAACAGCGGTGTTCTGATGACCGGCATAAGCAAGTAAGGCTAGAAATACAATGTCTACCAAGGGGTGTACGATGGCTTGGATTCTAAACTGATGTTCGACGAAAGCCATGAAAAGCAGCAGACAGGACAAAATAAGGTAGCTGATAGCTGAAGAGGTATAGGTATCCACTTCGTACAAATTTGCTTTAGCATTGAAAATATATGGTGTTAGCAACAGTAGTAGCGCTAACACAAGACGAACAACGGCGTAATACCGTAAAAACTCCCAACCAAAATCAATTTTTTTATTGTTATCTAACACATAAATTCCTTTGTAACCCTACAGTCAGTTACAGATTAAGTCTATCAAGGTTTCTTTTCAAGTTTTCTACTTTAACACTTTGAAAAATGGCATAATTATTAGACAATGTACAGATAATTTCGATTTGAGACATAAAATGCGTATAGCACTTGCGCAAAACAACTATATTGTTGGCGATATTCACCATAACTTAGAGTTGATCAAAAAGTCGGTTAAACAAGCAGAAGCGGCCGATGCTGATATAGTCGTTTTTTCAGAGTTAGCTTTGTCAGGCTATCCCCCCGAGGACTTATTATTACGTCAAGACTTGTATGCCTTGATTGAGAAAGCATTGAATGAATTAATGTCGATGCAGTCGAGCGTGGCAATGGTGGTAGGGCACCCACGGAAGGAAGGGGGTGATACTTTCAACTCGGCCAGTCTAATTTATCAAGGCGACTGTCTACTTACCTACGATAAGCAACTGCTACCTAATTACTCGGTTTTTGATGAAAAGCGTTATTTTACAGCTGCCAGCGACTGTCCTGTGGTTAACTTTAAGGGTGTCAATATTAGCATCCTCATCTGTGAAGACTTGTGGTTTAAAGAGCCGGCCAAAGTAGCCAAGCTAGCGGGCGCTGATATTATTCTTAGCCCTAATGCATCGCCTTATTACTACGGCAAAGCAGAAGTGCGTGGTCAGGCTATGTCTTGTCGTGCGGATGAAAACGATATTCCCGTGATCTATGTTAACCAAGTCGGAGCGCAAGACGAGCTAGTTTTTGATGGTTGCTCAAGTGCCTATGACGCAAATGGTGAAACGGTGTTTACTGCGGCTGAAATGTCTGAAGATTTCGCTTGTGTCGACTTTGATGTTGAAAATAACCGTCTAGTTTCTTTGCAAGAGAACTCAGTGCAGTTTGATGACGAAGAAGAGATTTGGCAGGCGTTGATGTTAGGCGTTAGGGACTATGTTAAGAAAAACGGTTTCCCGGGAGCGTTATTAGGATTATCAGGTGGTATTGATTCCGCCGTGACGCTAGCTGTGGCTGCGGATGCTTTAGGTACAGAAAATGTAAATGCGGTGATGATGCCGTTTAAATATACCTCTAGCATGAGTATTGAAGATGCAAAGGCTGAAGCGGAAGCGCTAGGAGTCGAGTTTGATATTATTTCAATCGAACCTATCTACGACGCCTTTATGCAACAAATGTCTGAGCAGTTAGCTGGTACAAAGCTAGATACCACCGAGCAAAATATCCAAGCCCGCTGTAGAGGCACAGTACTCATGGGATTGTCGAATAAATATGGACGCATTGTACTAACCACGGGCAATAAGTCAGAAATCGCTGTGGGTTACTGTACTTTGTATGGTGATATGGCGGGTGGCTTCAATGTGCTCAAAGATGTGTCTAAGACGATGGTTTATCGTTTGGCGAAATATCGAAACACAATCTCGCCAGTTATACCAGAACGCGTCATTACACGACCACCGTCGGCCGAGCTTGCACCCGATCAGAAAGACGAAGATAATTTACCGCCTTACGACATATTAGACGGTATTCTTGAAGCTTATGTTGAGCATGACCGCAGCATTTCTGATATCGTAGCGCTAGGCTATGATGATGATACTGTACGTCGAGTGGTTCGCTTAGTTGATATTAACGAGCATAAGCGCAGGCAGGCAGCGCCTGGTGTTAGAATCAGCAAAAGAGCTTTTGGCCGCGACCGTCGATACCCAATAACCTCAGGTTTTGGGCGACAGTTTAAATAGGAGTTTCGGGGAAACAACAATGAAAAAAATTGAAGCGATTATCAAACCATTCAAACTGGATGATATTAGAGAATCGTTAACAGACTTAGGTATTACGGGTATGACGGTGACAGAAGTTAAAGGCTTTGGTCGTCAGAAAGGTCATACAGAGCTTTATCGTGGTGCTGAATATATGGTCGACTTCTTGCCGAAAGCTAAGGTTGAGGTTGTGGTCGATGATGACTTAGTCGAGAAGTGTGTAGAAACCATTATCGAAGTTGCTCGTACTGGTAAAATAGGTGACGGTAAGATTTTTGTGACTAATGTTGAACGCGCTATTCGTATCCGTACTGGCGAGGAAAGCAGCGAAGCTATATAAAGTTTCTTTGTAATTAGGTGAATTTGAAGATATAAAAAAGCGGCTATTCAGCCGCTTTTTTAATTTTATGAGTTAAGCCAGTTACTTAGCTTAATGCTATTTACAGATCGGCAAAGTTATAATCAGGATAGTTCAAAAGTAAGACTTTTCTGTATTGTTGAGCTAGCTCAGGTAGCTCTAACAAGTTATAGGCTTTAATCAGCATATCCAAAGCATGTGGTACTGCAGGAGTTTGCGGGAAGTTTTCAACGATATATTTAGCGCGGTTGGCCGCTGCAATATAAGTGTCGCGCTCCATGTAGTATTGCGCGATGTGCAGTTGATTTTCCGCAAGCAGGTTACGAATTTGTATCATACGCTTACGAGCATCTGGCGAATACTTGCTCTCAGGGTAAACTTCCACTAAGGCTTTAAAATTATCGAAAGCAGCTTCTAAGTTAGTAGTGTCACGGGTAGCAAGATCTGCTTGGAAGGTATCCTTAAAGAAGCCAACTTCTGACTCATAGTGCATGACGCCTTTCATATAATACACATAATCTGCATTTTCATGCTGAGGGTGTTGGCGTAAAAAGCGATCTGCCAATGCTTGGCCAGCTTCATAATCGGCTTTTTTGAAATAGGCGTAGAGCAAGTCCATTTTCGCCTGTTCAGAAATACTACCAAAAGGGTAGCGCGTGTCTATTTCTTCAAGCATCTGGATAGCTCGGGTATAGTTCCCTGCGCGTAGAGCCCCTTTAGCATTGTCGAATAACTGCTGTGCAGTCATCACTTCGAGCTTGGTTTCTTCTAAGTCATTCTTTTTCGGAGTGCTTGAGCAACCAGCAACTGCTAATAATAGGGTGGCAAGCGATACTAAAACTATTTTTTTCATATTAATTCTTTCTGTTTATATTAAGCCTGATACAATGTGAGTCATTCTAACTGACAGCATGTCATACGCCAATCTTTTTACGCGATTTTACAATGACTACCCAATCTATCGAACTAAGACACACATTTGACGAAAAAGTTTACGGAAAACGCTTAGACTTAGCACTTTCTGAAACTTTTGAGGAATACTCACGTTCAAGAATTCAGGACTGGGTCAAACAAGGCTTTGTAAAAGTTAATGACGAAGTCATAACTTCGAACAAACATAAAATGGCGGGTTTTGAGCTGGTCGAGGTCAATGCCGAGGTCGAAGTCGCTGGCGACTGGGAAGCCGAAGCCATTGAGCTTAATATCGTCTATGAAGATGATGACTTGTTGGTGGTTAATAAGCCTACAGGCCTTGTGGTGCACCCAGGTGCGGGTAATCAGCAAGGCACAATGGTCAATGCTTTATTGCATCATGTACCTGAATTACAGAACTTGCCTCGAGCTGGCATTATTCATCGCCTAGATAAAGAAACGACAGGCTTATTGGTTGTCGCTAAAACAATCGGCGCACATACCAGCCTTGTTGATCAGCTACAAAAACGTGAGTTTACCCGTGAATACGATGCACTGGTCAATCGTGTCATGGTTTCAGGCAATTCAATTGATGTGCCGATTGGTCGCCATCCGACTAAGAGAACAGCTATGGCGGTGATTCCAGACGGAAGACGAGCGATAACTCACTTTAGAGTGGCTGAAAAGTTTTTAGATCATACCCACCTTAAGCTCCGTTTGGAGACAGGGCGTACGCACCAAATCCGTGTCCACATGAGCTATTTAAAGTTCCCAATCGTTGGCGACCCGCTTTATAGCGGTCGTTATCGAGTTCCGAATCGCATTACTCCTGAGCTAAAAGAGATTTTAGGCAAGTTTAAGCGACAAGCGCTCCATGCTAGTTTATTGGGACTTAAGCACCCAACAACTGGCGACTATATTGAGTGGACAGCACCGATGCCCGCTGATATGCAGAAATTAAGAGATGCGCTAGTAGCGAATCGTGAGCACTTTTCCAATCTAGAAGAGTAGTCATGCCGATAAAGCTCGTTCAGCCCAACTGGCCTGCCCCTAAAAGAGTTAAAGCTTTTTGTACAACAAGGGCAGGAGGGGGTAGCGTAGCTCCTTGGGATAGCTTGAATCTGGCTTTGCATGTTGGCGATAATAGTGCGCAAGTACTACAGAATCGACAACTTCTTGCAACAGAAACTCACTTACCAAACCCTCATTGGCTTGATCAGATACATAGCACTAAAGTAATTACTCATGGTTCCGATGACACGCTCGCTGATGGCTGTTTTGCTGAGCAAGAAAATCAGGCATGTATTATTATGACTGCCGATTGCCTGCCGATTTTATTAACTGACGAGCAGGGAACTTGGGTTGCAGCTGTGCATGCGGGCTGGCGCGGATTGGCGGACGGTATTCTTTCAAAAGCGGTTGCAAAGTACTCTGGTAAGCACTCTTTATTGGCTTGGATTGGGCCAGCCATAAGCCAAGAGTTTTTTGAGGTTGGTGATGATGTTCGCGAAGAATTTATTAATAAAAATAAAACCTTAGAAAAGTTTTTTAAAGCAAACTCCAATAAGCGCTGGCAATGTGATTTAGCCGCTATTGCTGAATATTTATTGCAACAGCTTGAGCCATCAGGAACAAGTATTGATGTTTATCAGAGCGGTTTGTGCAGTTACGACAAGGAGCGTGACTTTTTTTCACACCGTCGCCAATTTCATCAGCAAGGCGCAAATGCGACCACTGGGCGCATGGCAAGCGCCATTTGGATTGAACAATAATAAAGGATAGAAGAGATAAGCATGCCTGAGTGGATTCAAACTAATTTTAATCTAATTATCTGGCTATTAATTGCCGTCGCTGTACTTATTTTTGCAGTCTATCTGAGAGCCAAAGCACGTAAATATAATCACGTGGACTGGGGTTCTAAGAGACTCAACTTTGTTGATGGCCTGTGCCGAGCCTATTGCGTAAAATTTCACAGATTAAAACTTGAGAAGTTCGATTTACCCAAGACTGGTGGCGCTATTCTTATCTCAAACCACGTCTCTGGCGTTGACCCTTTACTGTTGATCGCTGCTTGCGACAGACCTATTCGATTCATGATCGCTAAAGAAGAATACGAACGCTTTGGCTTAAACTGGCTGTTTAAGGGTGCTGGATGTATTCCTGTGGATCGTACTGGACGCGCAGATATTGCTTTTCGACAAGCTAAAAGAGCCTTGAAAAGTGGGGAGATTCTAGCACTATTCCCTCATGGGAAAATCCACCTCGATGACGTTAAGCCCTACCGTGTAAAGCCAGGGATTAAGCGTTTAGCCGAGCTATCCAAAATGCCGATTGTGGTCGCAAGAATTACTGGCGTAAGAGGACAGGGCAGTGTTTTTAAGCCTTTATTTTTGCGCTCTAAAACCGAAGTAACGCGATTTCCAAACATTACGCATGACTATTTCGACAACCCAGATGCACTGCAAGAGCTTGGCGAATTGTTGCTTGGGCATCGCGCAAAACTGTCAATCACCTCCGAATCTGACTGATTTTTATACTTGAAATACGGAAATAAACCCACATTTTGTAAGACAACTAGTAATAATTATTTTTTTTGACGTCAGTTGGCAAAAGCCTTTATTAAAACTGATTTCATTAAGAGGTCTTACACATGAGAATGGATAAATTTACCAGTAAGTTTCAATCGGCTTTAGCTGACGCGCAATCGTTGGCTGTGGGCCGTGATCATCAATATATAGAGCCTTTGCACTTGATGATGGCTATGCTCCAGCAGCAAGGCAATAGCGTATCTGCGATCCTTAACCAAATAGGCGTCGCACCAACTACCGTTTTACAGTCTGTGGAAGCAGAGCTAAACAAACTACCACAGGTGTCTGGTAATGCTGGCGAAGTCCACCTGTCACCGGATTTGGGCAAAGTACTGAATATTTGCGATAAAATCGCACAGCAACGCCAAGATCAATACATTGCCTCTGAGCTATTCTTGTTAGCAGTACTTGAAAACAAGTCGGCCCTAGCCAAGGTTTTAAATCAACTCGGCGTTACCAAGCAGATGGTTGAAGACGCTATTAGCAAGATTCGCGGTGGCGAGGGCGTGAACGATCCCAACGCGGAAGAGAATCGTCAGGCTTTAGAAAAATACACTATCGATTTAACAGAGCGTGCGGAAAGTGGCAAGTTAGATCCGGTTATTGGCCGGGATGATGAAATTCGTCGTTGTATACAAGTCTTGCAGCGTCGTAGCAAAAACAACCCAGTCTTAATTGGTGCGCCTGGCGTGGGTAAAACCGCCATTGCCGAAGGGTTAGCACAACGAATCATTAATTCAGAAGTTCCTGAGGGTTTGAAAGGCAAGCGTGTTTTGTCATTAGATCTAGGGGCTTTGGTCGCTGGTGCTAAGTTTCGTGGTGAGTTCGAGGAGCGCCTAAAAGCTCTGCTTAGTGATTTGTCGAAACAAGAAGGCAAGATCATTTTGTTTATCGATGAGCTACACACCATGGTTGGCGCTGGTAAAACCGATGGTGCTATGGACGCTAGCAACATGCTAAAGCCTGCTTTAGCCAGAGGTGAGTTACACTGTGTTGGCGCTACTACCTTGGATGAGTACCGCCAGTATATTGAGAAAGATGCAGCTTTAGAGCGTCGTTTCCAAAAAGTGCTGGTGGATGAACCATCTACAGAAGACACTATCGCTATTTTACGTGGCTTAAAAGAGCGCTACGAAGTTCACCATGGTGTAGAGATAACGGATCCAGCTATCGTCGCGGCTACTACATTATCGCAACGCTATATTACCGATCGCCAGTTGCCAGATAAGGCGATCGACTTAATCGACGAAGCGGCTAGCCGTATTCGTATGGAAATCGACTCGAAGCCAGAAGCTATGGATCGATTAGAGCGACGCCTGGTCCAGCTAAAAATTCAACGTGAAGCTCTGAAAAAAGAAACTGACGATAGTTCTGTAAAACGCCTTAATGATTTACAAGAGCAAATTGATTTGCTTGAAAAGGAGTTTGCTGAGCTTGATGAAATCTGGAGTTCAGAGAAAGCGTCGGTGCATGGTGCGCAAAACATTAAAGCAGAGCTAGACAAGGCTCGTGTAGAACTTGAGTCTGCACAGCGCTCAGGCGATCTGACGAAAATGTCAGAGCTACAGTACGGTAAGATTCCTGAGCTGGAAGCTAAATTAGCCAAAGTTTCCGAGCAAGATACGCAAGAAATGCAACTGTTACGCAATAAAGTTACTGATGTGGAAATTGCGGAAGTTGTATCTAAGTGGACAGGTATTCCAGTAGCCAAAATGCTAGAAGGGGAACGCGAAAAACTGCTCAAGATGGAGCAGGCGCTGCACAAACGCGTAGTTGGTCAGAATGAAGCCGTTGCCGCTGTGTCCAATGCTATACGTCGCTCTAGAGCAGGTCTAGCAGATCCTAATCGCCCCAATGGCTCTTTCCTATTCTTGGGGCCAACAGGTGTGGGTAAAACAGAGCTCTGCAAAACTCTAGCGACGTTCTTGTTCGATACTGAAGACGCAATGGTTCGAATTGATATGTCAGAGTTTATGGAGAAACACTCGGTTGCACGCTTGATAGGTGCACCTCCCGGCTATGTTGGTTATGAGCAGGGTGGTTATTTAACTGAAGCAGTACGTCGCAAGCCTTACTCTGTGATTTTGTTCGATGAGGTCGAGAAAGCTCATCCGGATGTCTTCAATATCCTATTGCAAGTGCTTGAGGATGGACGCTTGACTGACAGCCAAGGTCGTACCGTCGACTTTAAAAATACAGTGATTGTTATGACCTCGAACATGGGTTCTGACTTGATTCAGCAGCACAGTGCGGTTACAGCAAGTTCAGATTCGACTACTGTAAGTGAAGCGACCGAGGCTAAAAATTATGAAGAGATGAAAGATATGCTTATGGATGTCATTGGCAATCATTTCAGACCTGAATTTATTAACAGAATTGATGAGATTATGGTATTCCATCCGCTGGCTAAAGAGCAAATTAAAGCCATTGCATCGATCCAGCTCGATCGCTTATTGCAGCGACTAAAAGACAATGGTTTTGATGTTAGCGTCACAGAAGCTTTGTTGGACAAGCTAGCCGAAGCTGGTTTCGATCCAGTGTTTGGAGCAAGGCCTCTAAAGCGTGCGATACAAAGCCGTATCGAGGATCCTTTATCCAAGGCAATTCTTTCTGGTGATTTACAGCCTGGAAAGCCGATATCATTAGACATCGAAGGTGAACAGTTGAAGTTTACGTCATAACTCAACTTGCCACCCTTAAACCCACTAGCGATCCGTTAGTGGGTTTCTTTTTTCTGGTATCGCCAAAATTCCTCCCTATAATAAAAAACACTCTAATATAAATTACCACCGATGAAGCTTAGATATTGTGTTTGGTTCTTGATAATTATTACTCTGCTTGTAGCAGGAGGGATTATCTATTTGCAGGGCGGAAAAGAGCTCGTAGCAAAAACTTGGCTTCAAGCGGAAATGCCTCTTATCTATAAAAGCTTAATGCAGCTTGCTCATTCGACTCCAAATTTATACCGCTCAGGATGGGTAGAGCATCATTTAACCGATATTATGTGGTCAAGTAGTTTTGCCATGGTGATCTGTGGTATTTGGGTTAAACAGTTCACACTTTTGAAATTATTGCCACTTGGGATTACCTGTGCTATTTTTTATGAAGTATTACAGCTAGTTGGGCTAGCTGGTGGAACCTTCGATGAATGGGACCTAATCTATTCTTTTTGTGCAGGGGGAGTGGCGACGTTGTTTACTCATTGGTTGCTACGAGGAAAGCCAATTAGAGAATAATCAATATAAATAACACTAAGGAACGGCCATGAAAATTTGTGCTCTTGGGGTGTTGTCAGGTATTTTCCTGCTTCAAGCATGTGGTGGGCCAGTTTACCACCAGCCTAAAGTGTCTTATCAAGGCATACACCCTTTAGTTGTTCAAAAAACATCTCCACAAAACACCTCTCAAAACTCTTTACAAAAAGCAAGCCAAACCCTTATCACAATTAACGGAACGGATTATTCACTACCGAAGCCTTGCTCTATGGCGCGTAGTTTCGGAAGTGATACTGGTTCTCGTCAGTTCGGTGAAGATGCTGACTCACGCCAGTTTGGCGATGATGCAGATTCGCGTCAGTTTGGTGATTTAGCCGACTCGCGTCAATTTGGTGATGACGCCGATTCACGCCAGTTTGGCGATGACGCCGATTCTCGCCAGTTTGGCGACGATGCGGATTCACGCCAATTTGGTGATGACGCAGACTCACGCCAATTCGGCGGTGATGCCGATTCGCGGCAATTTGGCGATTTAGCCGATTCGCGCCAGTTTGGTGATGATGCGGATTCACGCCAATTTGGAGATGACGCTGATTCTAGGCAATTTGGCGGTGATGCCGATTCTCGGCAGTTTGGTCATTTATCGAATCAGTTTAAATGTATAAAAGTAGCATCAATGAATGCTGTCATAGTGACAGGCCTCGTGGGGCATGAGGTGGTCAATGTTGTTACCGGAGATGAGTTTTTAAACTATAAGCGTGAAAACAATAATATTATTTTGAAGTATTAAACCTTGAGGATTAAGACATGAAAGTGTGGTTAAAACTAGCGGTAAGTGGGGTAGCAGTCGCAGGAATGTTGCTATTAGCAATGGGCTCAGAGCAACCAGCAAGATTAACAAATATTACAAGTAAGGCTCCAATTCCAATTCAACATGGTGTATTAGAAGAAGGGCTGACTATTGTAGCCGAGGATAAGTCTTTTGAACTGAAAGGCGGCGAGCGCTTCGTATCACCATTTCAGTCGAACCTTTGGACTTATGGCTGCGACATTAACTCTATTAATGGGAAAAATGTCTTAAATAGCTCGACCCAAGCGCAGCTTTGTGGTGGTAAAAAGGTACATGTCTTTTATGGTAACAATCCTGAGCCTTTATACGGCGTTTTGGTTCTGAATAGCTCAATTGCTACAGCTAAAGGGCCTGCATCGCGTTCTTATATGATCAAAGTTCCAAGTGATAAAATTGCACATGCGCGAGAAGGTAATACTGCGGTAGCTTTTGAAATCATGAAGTGGGATAGCAAAAGCCGTTGGTCACATACAGGAGCTATCTCTACGACAGAAAAAACAGCTTACTCTTGGATTCTGTGGGTTTCAGCATACCCGTTATAAGTTTCATAAATCCAAAATCAAAAAAGCCCTCGAATTGAGGGCTTTTTGTTTGTGGCTACAATTTCTAGAGCTATTTGCAATATTTGCTCACGTTGCTTTTAGCTGTCGCTAACTTATCGCTTCTTTCTTTATCTGTGAGTAAACGGCGTTCGCCTTCGACCACAGTAAATACTCGATGACTGGATTCTAGGGTTTCTAGATTGTTTTTAGCAATAGTGCAGTTCTTATTAGTGATTTCTTCGTTAGCTTTCTTGGCTTTTTCTATTTCTTTGTTTTGTTGTGCGATGATATCGTCTTGCAGATTACTTTGGCTACTGTTCTGTTGCTTTGATTGCTCAGACTTGGCACTGTCGCTAACGCGTTGGTAGATAACTTCAAACTCGGTACCGCGTGGCGGCTTAGATTGTGTGTACTTGATATTTCCTTGGCCATCCTTCCACTTATAGATAGGCTTGTTGGCTGACGCACTAAAGGATATAGCGAGTGCTATGATTGACGTTAAAAGGATTGTTTTTTTGTTAACCATAATAATTCTCTTTAGTTGTTCCGAGTTATGTTGCAGCTACCGTCTCTTCTTTTACCACTAAATTGTTGGTTTTGGCAAATTCAACCAACTCTTGGAAGAGTTTAGGATGTTTAATTGATAACTGGTCGGAAATAATTACAGATTTAAAGCCATCTCTGATCGCAGGTCTAAGTAGCGGGGAGTAGATAATTCGGCGATTTCTAAAAGTACACAGGTTACCGCACATTCGCTCGGCCCAATCACTAGGTCGAAATTTCTTCCCTGCTTCAGTTACGCCCATAATTATGAGTCGTTTATTTGATATTTCATCATTCATATTAATTTATTGAAATTATTTCCACTGTAGCTAGTTATGATAAGATGTAATGCATTGATTATAACGCGTTTTTAATAGGTAATACCATTTTATGAAAGTTAAGAAGTCATTAGCCAATCGCAGAGGCATCTATCTGCTCCCAAACTTGCTAACAACTGCAGGTTTGTTTGCTGGATTCTACGCAGTTGTTGCTTCGATGCAAGGGCACTTCGAAAACGCAGCGATTGCCATCTTTATCGCCATGATTATGGACGGACTCGATGGGCGTATGGCACGAATGACGAATACCCAAAGTGACTTTGGTGCCGAGTATGATTCTATGGCCGACATGGTGTCATTCGGAATTGCACCCTCTTTAGTTGTGTATAACTGGGCGCTAACAGACATAGGAAAGTTCGGCTGGCTAGCTGCCTTTGTCTATGTGGTTGGTGCCGCATTACGTTTAGCAAGGTTTAATACCCAAGTTGCGACAGCAGATAAGAACTATTTCCAAGGGTTAGCGAGTCCATCTGCTGCCGCTATTTTAGCTGGCCTAGTGTGGGTAGGTTCCAAATATCAATGGGAAGCAAAGCCTTGGGGATTCTATATAGCCTTGTTAACTCTGGTTGCTGGCTTACTAATGGTCAGTAACTTTAGGTACTCGAGCTTTAAGGAAGTCGATTGGAAAGGCAAAATACCATTTATAGGTGTTTTAGTTATAGTACTGGTTTTCATCTTTATAGCGATTGATCCACCGACGGTTCTGTTCGTTGGCTTTACGCTTTATGCACTATCTGGCCCAGTAATGACATTGTGGCGCATCAAAGATATAAAAGAAGAGCGACAACGCAAAAAAGCTCTGAAAAAAGAAGCAATGAGTGAACCAACTATCGATGAAGTTGACAATTAATTTCAGAGGAGGCATAAAATAGCTTAAATATTGGCCTTAAAACCATCAATCATCAAGAAAGCTGCTAGTTCTCTATTACTGTAGAATTAGCAGCTTTTATCTAAACCATAATCAATCCTTATTTAAACTGCAGAATACGCTTAATTTTTGTACCAAATGGCGCTATACTAAGTAGTTCCCCTTGAGGAAAAATACTTTTTCATAAAAGTTTCAAAAAAGGGTTGCGGAGTACAATTTAGTCTCTATAATGCGCTTCACTTTCGAGGCAAACACAGCAAGAGCTGGCCACGAAAGACGCTCAGGAAGAGTAGCTTTTGAAACGATGTAAAAAGTTTCAAAAAGAGTGTTGACAGGAAGTTAGGGCGCTATATAATGCGCGCCGCTCTGAACGAAAAGTTCGAGCAAGCCACTCATGGATTTGAGGGTACGATAAAGTGTTTTAAGGTTTTGAAAAATAAACGTTAAAAAGATTATCGAAAACGGTTGACAGGAAGTTGGGGCGATATATAATGTGCGCCCACTTGAGTGAAGCAGGTTCTTCACCAAGACGTTCTTTAACAGATTGATAAGACAATTTGTGTGGGCACTTGTGTCAATGTTGAAATACAACAACGATGCAGTGACCAACACCCAAAAAATTTATTCGATTGATTTATTTTTTAATAAGTTGGTGATTCATCGAGCAAAAGATTAGAGAGCTTCGGCTTTCGAAAAACTTTAAACTGAAGAGTTTG
>NZ_QICH01000003.1 GCF_003194565.2 Kangiella spongicola | reverse complement strand
TTTTTGCTTGGCGACCATAGAGAGTTGGAACCACCTGATCCCATGCCGAACTCAGAAGTGAAACGACTCATCGCCGATGGTAGTGTGGGGCTTCCCCATGTGAGAGTAGGTCATCGCCAAGCGCTTAACAACAAAGCCCTAGCAGCAATGCTAGGGCTTTTTTATTACATGTTCGAAAAGTTAATGTCTTATTACCTGGGCAACCGCTGAATTTATTCCGACCAATTTATAGCGCTTCCTCCTTCCTTGTAGGTCTTACCTTATGGGGCAGACCCTCGCATACCCTGAAGGGCACGTGTGCGCTTATACAAAAAACCAGCTTAAGGTTGTTTGTTTATGGCTGGAGTTTACTAATTCCCCACTATTTCAGTCACAATCCTCTTAATATAAGGTAACCATATAACTATTTTTCAGATAAAACTTCCATTCTTTCTTACTTGTTTTAACCTTTTTCAACCTTCGATCCAAACATATTGACTAGTTTTATTTAGCCCTAAGAAGCTAGTATATGTGCTATATTAATTTTTTAATTATTTTTTGGGGGAATTATGGGTGTATCTATCTTAGAGCTTTGGCTAGCTATATTGTTAAGTGGATTGTTTGCTTGGATAGCTAGCGCAATCATTCACATGGTAATTAAGTATCATAATACTGATTATAAGAGATTAAATGATGAAGATGCTTTATCGGATTCATTATCTAAGTCCGGAGATAAGGTGGGGCTTTATACATTGCCTCATTGTGCGGACTTTAACGAGATGAATGATCCAGCAGTTCAGGCCAGATTTAAGAAGGGTCCTGTTGCAATTGTGACTATTTTTGAAAATGGTCTACCTCCAATGGGTAAGCTTTTATCTTTTCAGCTGTTGTATTTCATCGTTGGTAGTTTGTTTGTAGGTTATATCGGTAGTATTTCCTTAACCTCAGCTGCTTCTTCTTTAGAGATCTTTCAACTACTTTTTGTTTCTGGTTTTATTTGCTATGGCTGGGCTTCAATCCCTTACAGTATCTGGTTTGGTCACCCTTGGTCCGTTACTTTAAAGTACCTTATTGATGCTTCCATTTACTCCGCTGTAACAGCCGCTACATTTTGTTGGTTATGGCCAGTATCAGTTTAATAAACTTTATCTGTTATATCTTTAATAAGCCTATGATTTCATAGGCTTTTCTGCTTCTTTTGTAGACTTTTGTATATAGTCTAGACAGTATTAATAATTTTTTATTGCTAGCGAAAGGTATGGGTTGGTGAAGTTTTTTATAATTACTATTTTTAGCATATTTACTGTTGGCTGTTCCGATTTGTTTATTAGGGGCATGGATGAGATGAACGCAAGCATGGGTGGTCAGAGAGCATGTGTTAAGGAGTCTAATTTTAATGTAACTTCTTATGATGGCTTTTCATATAAAACCGGTGGTTTATGTAACGATTGGCAGGGACAAATTAAAAATTACACTACTTACACCATCCGCTGTGCTAATAGAATTAATGGCACTGAAGCTAATACTATATTTGCTAAGCCAAGAGAAACTACTGAGTTAGAGCACATTGGTCCAATGTCTGGCTCGCTTAACTATAAATGCGTGAAATGGTCAAAATCGGTTGAGGTTTGGAGGGATTATCCTGAGCATTCTTACCAAATATTAGTTAAAGTCGACTCTGCCAAGAAGTTTATAAGCGTAAAAAATCTTTCCTCAAGTCAACGTAAATGCTTTATAAAGGATGAAAATGACCGTGTATTAACACAAAGTGTCATTGGACAAGGGCAAATACTGCGGTGGGTTAAAGCACCTTCTGGTGATTTTTTCACGAATTGCTTATATGTTTAATTTTATATTTTTTGACACAATTGGCCTAGCTATGCCGTCTAATATTTAAAATGGTTAAGTGGAATTACTTTGTCTTTTAATCAGAACTGTTCAAAAAAGATCATAAAAAGGGCGCAAAGGGGTGATAAATTTGCTTTAACTCAGATTTATCATGCCTATAAGCAACCGATCTTTAACTTGGCGTTTCATATGTTAAGAGATGAACATAGAGCAAATGATGTCTTGCAAACGGTCATGCTCAAGATGATGGATAGTATTTCGTCTTTATCGGACAGTAATAAGCTGAATGGCTGGATAAAGAGGCTGAGTTATAACTCTGTGATAGATATTATTAGAGCAAATCAACGATTTGACACAGTTTCTAACAATGAATCGTTTGATTATTCGGCTAGCGAATCCCTTTCCATTATTAATAGTGCTCACTGGGATTTAGAACATTATCTTGAGATATTAGATGAGCGCGAAAGAATAGTTGTTTGGCTCTATGCAGTAGAAGGCTATAGCCATAAAGAAATATCACAAAAGTTAAGTGTTTCTGAACAAAACTCACGCGTGATATATAGCAGAGCTATAAAGTGTTTAAAGCAGTTGGTTAAAGAGCAAGAGAAAACCAATAGTAGAGCAGGTGTTAGTAATGAATAAGCAGACAGAGAATGAATTAAGAAGTAAGTTAAAGACTGAGCTTTTGAATTCTACAGTGTGTCAGCCGAGCCCTGAACAGGATGCAGTCTTTCAAACAAACTTAGAGCAATTCATCGCAAAGGAACCTGCTCGAAAGAGATTTAGCAAGCCTACTTGGCATATTGCTGCTGTGTTTTTAATTACCATAGGTTTTGCAGCAGTAATAACTCAAAACTATTTCGGCATAGGCAGTGTAGGTTCTGACGATTTAAGTTCAAAACCTTCAATGTCCATATCAGAGCTAATAACCGCTTCAAACGAACTAGAAGCTGAAATTGCTAAGATTCAGACAAGCCATAACAATACATTACCCTATATCGAGATATTGAAAATTCGCGAGGATATTGGTGAATTAGATGATGCAATTAATCAGTTTTACCAGTCGGGACAAGTATCTTCAAAAAATGATATTCAAGCGTTATGGTATAAAAGACTAGAAATGACAAAGCAGCTTAAAGGCTTGTACACCAACCAATATGTAATGGCTAGGATTTAGTATGAAAAAAAGCTTTTTGCTTATTATTTTAATAATATTTTGCATATACAATGCTTCGCAGGCGTCTGAGTTAGTTAATCCAAAAAGCCAAGCATTACTTGATGATATTCGTATTGATATTAGTGACTCAATGTCTCGCATCATGGATTTCGAATCCAGTGAGTGGAATGTCTACCTAAGCAAACCTGAAGAAAATAATGTTAGCCTCGGGATTATAGTGGAGCCGAGCTCTAAAACTGTTCTATCAGTGTCGTCCCAAGGGATGGGTGCTTCGATGGGACTGAAAGTCGGCGATATTCTTAAACGTATAACTATTAATAGCGTAGTTCACGAAAAAAGTTATCAAAGAATCGAAGCGAGTAGTGGCGATAAAGTTTCTGCATTTGTGACAAGAGATGGTGCGAACATAGAGCTCAACACAGTGATTCCTAATAATGTCACTCCGCACTGGCAATTATTCGCTAGCCCTAGTAACGAATTAGTTTTTGATACTGAAAATAATCAGCTCAAAACTCAGATGTTTCAATCTAATGACTCAGTCGAAATCTTAGAAAAGCTACAAGGCCGAATTAATTTGATGCTAAGTGATATTCAGCGCCTGGAAGCTGAGGCTGATAACGTTGAGTTTCAAGTTGATTTATCACAAAAAACTAAGAGCGAGACTCGTTTTGGAATAACTATTGATAAAACTACAAACCAGGTTATACGAGTTGATGAAGGGGGGAGTGCTGATTCCTTGATGCTCCAACCCGGTGATTATATTAAAAGCATCAGGGTTAATGGTGAAAGACTTAAAGATATTTCTGAATTAACTCTTGCTGATGGCGATAAGCTCGATGTTAGTGTTGAGCGTGACAATCAACAGTTAAATTTAACGACACAAGTACAGTCAAAGTTAATCCCTGCGTGGAGGTTTGTAGTCGAAAAAGAAGCACAATATCCTGACACTGCTTGTGGCGTTGTGACCTTGTTGATGACACCTAAAATCGCTCAGGATATATACAACGTTGAGGCCGCTCAGCTCGATGGAGATAACGTAATCTCGAGCAAAGTTATTTTTAAATTAAAGGCTGGGGCACATTCTTTTAAACTATACGACAAAATTCCGTCGGATAAAGTCGTTTCAAGTTTTCGACAGCGCAGACCCTATAAAGTTGGGAAAACATTCGAGGTTAAAATTGAGCCTAACAAAAGATATTATTTAGCGGCAAAGTTTGACCGAACTAAGCGCTGGAAAACTAAAGATGGCGAATATTGGGAGCCGATGCTGTGGAAGGTTGAAGACTATGAGTGCTCTTTATAGGCAAAGAGCACTCGGTTATTCATGAGCTAGGCTAAGAATGCTTTAGCTGTATCAATGATTTTAGCTTTTGAGAAAAGGAAATGACGCTTTTTGCCACCTACTTGTTGCCATAAAACCGCACTTCGAATAGCTGCAAGAAGCAGGGCGCGAATTTTTGATTGATTGCCAGCTTGCTGCAAATATTGGCTGCTACCAGTCACTTGTATTTTTGTTGGGTACGTTGAAATAGTATCTTTATAAATATGCGCTAGTTGTTCGATGAGATCGTGATCAATCTTTTCTTGGTATTCATAAAGTCGATTAGCTTGGTTGACCCTCGAAGCCATCACTTGTTTCATATTACTATCCGCTAAAAAACGCTTCTGTAAACTAATGACGGACACAAGGTAGCGACTTAGATCTGCGTCGGTTCGCGGGCCTGATAAAAGATCGATCAAGGTTTGAAAACCTGTGCTGAGATATTTGTGGCTTCCGTATACTGCTTCAGTGCTATCTGCTTCAGTTTTTAGGATGCTAACAAGCATGGTTTCCATATCGATAGGGTCTGTTTGCCCAGTTCTAGAGATATCTTTTACGCAGTTGATGGCTTGGCAAATTCCAGCCAGTGCAATTACAGAGTCTGAAAAATTATAGTGAGTCATATTATTTCTGTGTACTTTCTATTATGCCGCCACCAAGGCAAATATCGCCGTCATAAAATACAACAGACTGGCCTGGGGTAACAGCTCGTTGTTCTTCATCAAATGTTACCAACCACTCGTCGTTATCTTGCTTAGTTACTGTACAACTAACATCTGCTTGACGGTAACGAGTTTTAGCAGTGCAACTGAATGTTTCAGCAGGGGCTTCTCTGGCCACCCAGTCGAGTTGCTTTGCTATGAGTGATTTGCTCATTAGAAGAGGGTGCTCATGGCCTTGAGCTACGATTAGCACGTTTCTCTCTAAATCTTTTTGTGCAGCAAACCATGGTTCTTCTGGCGCGTCTTTTAAGCCGCCGATGCCGAGACCTTTTCGTTGACCTAAAGTGTGATACATCAGACCGTTATGTCGCCCGATAACTTCACCTTCGGGGGTTTCTATATCTCCCGGCTGAGCAGGTAAGTACTGCTGTAAGAAATCGGTGAATTTACGCTCACCAATAAAACAAATGCCAGTACTATCTTTCTTTTCTGCAGTCACAAACCCTTGCTCTTCAGCTATTTGTCTTACTTCAGGCTTTTCTAATTCTCCGACAGGGAACAAGGTGCGACCAATCTCTTCATGGCCTACAGCGTAGAGGAAGTATGATTGATCTTTGTTATTGTCTAAGCCGCGTAAAAGCGTCGCTTTATCATCTTTTTCACCACGACGAACATAGTGACCAGTGGCGATATAATCGGCACCAAGTAACTTAGCGTAATCAAGAAATGCTTTAAATTTAATTTCTTTATTACACATAATGTCAGGGTTAGGTGTACGTCCAGCTTTGTATTCAGCTAAAAAGTGTTCAAATACATTGTCCCAGTACTCTGCGGCAAAGTTAATGGTACGTAACTTAATGCCAAGTTTGTCGCAGACAGCTTGAGCGTCAGCTAAATCTTCAGCCGCTGAGCAGTACTCAGTATCATCATCTTCTTCCCAGTTCTTCATGAACAAGCCTTCGACTTGATAGCCTTGTTGTTGAAGAAGATATGCTGAGACTGATGAGTCTACGCCTCCAGACATACCAACGATGACTCTAGTGTCCTGAGGTGATTTGTGTTGTGTATTCATAGTTTATAGCTGGTCGTACAGATAGTTTAGGCTTTGCTGCTGTAATAATTCTTCATCACCGCTGTAATGCAAAGCGTTTAATGGGAAGCGATAACCGTTGAGGTAATCTTGTAAACATTTAACGATAAGGCCGCTTCTGTGAGCATTAATACACTCGGTAATCTCTTTTAAAGTTAACCAGTGCGCTGCGATAATATCGGGGTCTTGTGGCGAAGTTTCAAGGCTACCGTTGATTGAGCCGGTAAAACAAAAACGTTGGTAATAATTGCCGTTGCTAGCGGGGTTTAATGTATAAACTCCTACCAAGCTTTCGGGCTCAAAATCTAGCCCAGTTTCTTCTTTAACTTCTCGAACAATCGCTTGCTCAATACTTTCGTCAGGATCCAGGTGTCCAGCGGGCTGATTAAACGCTATTCCGCCGTTTGAAGTATGTTCTTCAACCATTAAGAATTTGCCCTGTGATTCAATCACAGCTGCAACGGTTACATGGATTGGGAGCATATTGAGACCCTGATACGAATAATCGCGTATCATAGCTTATTTGTGGCTTTTACTGAACCTTTTACGGCCTTTAAACTGTGCAGAATGCGGACTTTGGCTCTTATTTTTACTCGGACTCTCGACTTTAATGACCTGATATTCGCCCGGACTAAGAGCGTCTAGTGACCATGGGCCTATTTGAGCTCGTATTAAGCGTAGAGTAGGGAAGCCAATCGCGGCTGTCATGCGACGAACCTGTCTGTTTTTGCCTTCTCTGATAGTCAGTTTTAACCAGGTATCCGGAACATTCTTACGCGCTCGAACGGGGGGATTTCGTGGCCAAACGTTAGGAGCTTGCATGATTTCCGCTTTTGCCGGTTTGGTTTTGTACTTTTGAATCGTTACACCGTGGCGAAGAGGCTCTAAATCGTCATCGGTAGGTGCGCCTTCTACTTGGACCCAGTAAGTTTTCGCCATTTTATTTTTGGGATTAGCGATTTGGTGCTGGAGCTGGCCATCATCGGTTAGCAGTAGTAAGCCTTCGGAATCTTTATCCAATCGCCCAGCTGGGTAGACTTTCGGAATATCGATATAGTCAGCCAACGTAGAATCGTCTGGCTCTCCAGTAAACTGGCACAAAGTATTGAAGGGCTTATTGAAAAGTACAAGCTGACTCATGCAGTGATTAATAAACGTACGATTTGAATATGGTGAACTATTGTAACGGACTATAGAAACAGTTTCATGGAAATCAGAAATAAAGATGCAGTATTGGGAATGCAGGATTTGTAGTTTTCGCGTATAATGTCGCGCACTTCATTCATAAAGGCATGGTCATTATTACTATGGCGTGTCGAAAAATCTGTTTGGATTGCAAAGACTCTTAGGAAACTGTATGACAACATCAAAGATTATCTATACTCACACTGATGAAGCGCCAGCTTTGGCGACTAAGTCTTTCTTACCTATTATCGAAGCATTTACAAAGGCTGCCGGTATCAGTGTCGAAACTAGCGACATTTCATTAGCTGGCCGTGTGATTGCGAGCTTCCCAGAATATCTAAAGGAAGAGCAGCGTATTCCTGATGCGTTAGCGCAATTAGGCGAAATGGTGAAAAAGCCAGACGCTAACATCATCAAACTACCAAACATCAGTGCCTCTATCCCACAGCTTAAAGCGACTATTAAAGAGTTGCAGGATAAGGGTTATGCACTTCCAGATTACCCAGACAGCCCTTCGACTGATGAAGAGCGCGATATTCGCAGCCGTTACGACAAGATCAAAGGCAGTGCTGTAAACCCAGTATTGCGTGAAGGTAACTCAGATCGTCGTGCGCCGAAGGCGGTTAAGAACTTTGCAAAAAAGAACCCACACAAGATGGGTGCTTGGTCTAAAGATTCTAAATCACACGTTGCAAGCATGACTTCTGGCGATTTCCGCTCGACGGAAAAATCGACAACTTTAGACGCTGCAACTGAAGTGAAGATTGAGTTTGTTGATGACAATGGCAACATTACTGAATTAAAGCCTGCTTTCCCATTATTAGCTGGCGAAGTTATTGATTCTTCTGTCATGAGCAAAAAAGCTTTGATGGACTTCTTGGCAGAGCAGGTTGCAGAAGCTAAAGAGCAAGACGTTTTGTTTTCATTGCACATGAAAGCGACCATGATGAAGGTCTCAGACCCTATTATTTTTGGTCATGCCGTTAAAGTATTCTTTAAAGATGTTTTCGCAAAGCATGCTCCTGCTTTAGAGCAGGCTGGCGTTAATGTTAATAACGGTTTTGGTAACTTAATCAGTAACTTAGATAAGATACCTCAAGACACACGTGAAGCCATCGAAGCAGATATTAAAGCAGTTTATGAGCAAAATCCTGAACTTGCGATGGTTGATTCAGACAACGGCATCACAAACTTACACGTTCCAAGCGATGTGATTATCGATGCTTCTATGCCTGCAATGATTCGTAACTCAGGTCAAATGTGGGGCCCAGATGGCAACCCTAAAGATACCAAAGCGGTAATCCCTGATAGCAGCTATTCTGGCGTTTATAAAGCGACTATCGATTTCTGTAAAGAGCACGGTGCTTTCGACCCAACAACGATGGGTACTGTCCCTAACGTTGGCTTGATGGCGCAAAAAGCAGAAGAGTATGGTTCACACGATAAGACCTTTGAAATTCCTGCTAATGGTTCGGTTCGAGTGGTTGATACGAATGGCACAACATTGCTAGAGCACAAAGTAGAAGAAGGCGATATCTGGAGAATGTGCCAGGTGAAAGATGCCCCAATTCAAGACTGGGTGAAACTGGCGGTTAACCGCGCTCGTTTATCAGACACTCCTGCTGTATTCTGGCTAGACAAAGATCGCGCTCACGATGCAGAGTTAATCAAGAAAGTTGAAACTTACTTGAAAGATCACGATACAGACGGCTTAGAGCTACACATCATGTCGCCAATTGAAGCGACTGAGTTTACTCTGAAGCGCGTTAAAGAAGGTAAAGATACGATTTCTGTTACGGGTAACGTACTTCGTGATTACCTAACAGATTTGTTCCCAATCTTAGAGTTAGGAACAAGTGCAAAAATGTTATCGATCGTGCCGTTAATGAATGGTGGCGGCTTGTTTGAAACAGGCGCTGGCGGTTCTGCACCTAAGCACGTTCAGCAGTTCATGAAAGAAAACCACTTACGTTGGGATTCGCTTGGTGAGTTCCTAGCATTAGGTGTTTCGCTTGAGCACATGTACGAAAAGAATGGCAACAAAAAAGCAAAAGTTTTAGCTGATGCGCTAGATGTAGCGACTGAAGCTTTATTGCTTAACGGTAAATCTCCATCGCGTAAAGTGAATGAGCTTGATAACCGTGGTAGCCACTTCTACTTAGCAATGTATTGGGCACAGGAGCTTGCTAAGCAAGACGCAGATGCAGAGCTTAAGGCAGACTTTGGCAAGCTTGCTGAAGAGCTTTCTAGCAATGAACAAACCATTGTTGACGAACTGAATAAAGTTCAAGGCCAGGCGATGGACATCGGTGGTTATTACTTTACTGATGAAAAGCTTGCAGCTGATGCTATGCGTCCAAGTGCAACATTAAATAAAGCACTTGAGCTAGTTAGCTAATTCAGACTGTTCTGATTGAAGGCGCCGAAAGGCGCCTTTTTTTGTGGCAAGAAGAATTATCCTAGGCACCTTTTAAGTGCTTATAAAGTTGGTTAGTACAAAGGTGTACTTTTGTATTTGATTAATTATACTGGCTTTTTTGGACTAATCGTTGATAGGCATGATGATTGATTTACGAAGTGATACGGTAACGCAGCCGACAGAAGCCATGCGCAAGGTTATGGCAAGAGCGGCTGTTGGTGATGATGTGTTTCAGGACGATCCGACAATTAATAAGCTCGAAGAAAAGATGGCTGAGATGTCGGGCAAAGCTGATGCGTTATTCCTGCCATCAGGAACTATGTCGAACTTGGTTGCACTTTTGGCTCATTGCCAGCGTGGTGAAGAATATATCGTTGGTCAGGATTATCACACTTATCTATATGAAGCGGGCGGTGCACCGGTTTTAGGCAGTGTGGTGCCACAACCTATTACTGTAGAGCCTGACGGAAGTTTAGATTTAGCTAAGGTCGAGGCAGTTATTAAAAAGGATGACTATCATTTCGCTAGAACTAAATTGCTGTGTCTAGAAAATACCCATAACGGTAAAGTGATATCGCTTGAATACATGAAACAAGCCTATGACTTTGCCCAAGGGAAAGGGCTGGGTGTGCATTTAGACGGTGCTAGAGCCTTCAACGCGTCGGTTGCATTGGGCTGTGAACTCAAAGATTTGGCGCAGTATTCAGATTCGATATCGATATGTTTATCTAAAGGTCTAGGAGCTCCTGTTGGTTCAGTATTATGTGCTGATAAGGATACTATCAAGTGGGCGCGTCGTTGGAGAAAGATGGTTGGTGGCGGTATGCGCCAAGCGGGCGTTTTAGCCGCCGCAGGTATTTATGCACTGGATCATCATGTAGAGCGCTTAGCCAAAGATCATGCCAAAGCAAAAGTGTTAGCCGAGCGCTTGTCTCAGTTTGACGAGCTAGACGTGAAACCAGAATTAGTGCAGACGAATATGGTTTTTATTAAAACTAAACTAGAAACTGCAAAGCAGCTAGCGGACTTTCTAGCAGAGAAGGGTATTATTATTATTCCGAGCGAATCCATGCGCTGGGTCATGCATCTAGACATTTTTAGTGATCAGTTAGACTACGTCTGCCAGCAAGTTAAATCATTTTTTAATTCAAGACGCTAGTATTATTTTCTAGGTGCATCATCTTTGCACCTAGCGTTAAATAACGTAGTTGCATAATGGTGCGTTGCTTGAGGGCTTCTCTCTCAGAAGCCTCTAGATCTAACGAATCAGCGCCAGCATTGAAGACTAGAGTAACCAAGCCTTCTGCTAAGGTATAAGCCTCTAAAGGGCTATAATCAGCTTCTTGAGCTAAGTAATCGCTTAACTCTTCTTTGAAGTGACGGATCTCACGGGCAACCGCGTCTCTAAAAGCTGGCGAAATTCCCGTTCTTTCACGCAACAGTAATCTGAAAATATTAGGGTTTGTTTCCACAAATTCCATAAAAGTATCGACAGAGGTTTGAATCACACTTCCTTTTTTCTCAATACGGCTGCGTGCTTTACGCATCAGTTCACGGAGGGTAATGCCGGACTCATCGACTAAGGTTAGGCCTAAAGCTTCCATATCGTCAAAGTGGCGATAAAAGGAGGTTGGGGCGATGCCAGCCTCACGGGCAACCTCGCGCAGACTCATCATCGAAAAGCTTTGATCGGCAGACAGGTGCGCGAGTGCGGCCTGAATAATAGCCTGGCGGGTTTTTTCTTTCTGTAACGCGCGAGTGCCTAACATTTATATGCTTCTTTAGAGTTGTAATATTCCCATAGTATAGAAAACAATGCCTTAAGTGTACAGTTGTACGCTGAATTGCAATTGATTAAAACAGAAGTTATACTGTGCCCAGATTTAAGCGTACATGTGTACGCTGTTTTAAAGAGGTATATAAATGTCAGAAGCACGAGTCCACGAACAAGAGCCCCAAAAGAAGGGGCGTTACATTTGGACTAACATATTATTTTTCGGCATCAGTTTCCTAATTGCTGCCACAGTCGTACCTTGGTACGGCTTCGAGTACGGGTTTCATTGGTCTACATGGTTATGGGCAGCTGGCCTGTGGCTATTCTCAAGCACATCAATTTCTATGGGTTATCACAGACTTTGGTCACACCGAGCATTTGAAGCTAACGGCTTCTTGCGCGGTATATTGGCCTTTGGTGGTTGCCTAGCGTTACAAAACAGTGCCTTGCACTGGTCGTCTGATCACCGTATCCACCACAAACATGTGGACCATGATGAAAAAGATCCCTATTCAGCGAGTTTAGGTTTCTGGCATTCACACATTGGTTGGATTTTAAAACGTCGCAATGAGACACGTTATGATGAGCAATATGCTCGTTGTCCTGATTTAAAGCGCGACCCGATTGTCATGTTCCAACATAAGTACTATTGGTTGCTGAGCGTTGGCGCGAATGTCTTGATTCCAGCAATCTTAGGTTTAGCTTACGGCTTATTCTGGGAAATGATGTTGGTGGCAGGTGTATTCCGTTTAGTATGGTCACATCACTTAACCTTCTTCATTAACTCCTTAGCGCACATCTGGGGCTCACGACCTTATACTGAAGAAAACTCAGCTCGTGATAACTTTATTTTAGCAGTGTTGACGGGTGGTGAAGGCTATCATAATTACCATCACAAGTTCCAGTCAGATTACCGAAATGGTATTAGCTGGTGGCATTTTGACCCTTCAAAATGGTGGATTAAAGCTCTAAGTTGGGTTGGTGTAACGAAGAATCTTAAAGTCGTGAGTAACGAGAAAATCGAAAAAGCGCGCGCTGAAACTTTGTTATTAAAAGCTAAGCAGAAAGCGGCTCTTATGCCTAATGCTGAAGAGATCATGCAAAAGTTACACCACGAGTATGATCAACTGGTTACGCATCTTTCTGAGTTTTACGAAGCTAAGAAAGTGTGGCTTGAATCGAAAAAAGCTGATTTAGCACACGAAATTGCCGAAGAAAAAGCTCATTTAATTGAAAACTACGAACAGTTTAAGCTGAAACTAGAAGAGCAAAGGCTAAACTGGATGAAACTAGCTAAGCAATACGCTTAGTCGAAGTTTTGAATTATTATTGCTAAATAAAAAGCCCAGCGGTTGCTGGGCTTTTTGCTATTAAGGCCAGTAAAAAGTTACTGATCTAAATATTTTTCTGCATCAAGAGCAGCCATACAGCCTGTGCCAGCCGAAGTTACCGCTTGACGATAGACATTGTCAGAAACGTCACCAGCAGCAAATACACCTTCTACTGAAGTCGCTGTTGCGTTGCCTTGTAAGCCGCTTTTAACTTGGATGTAACCATCCTTCATTTCCAACTGACCTTCGAAGATGTCTGTATTTGGTTTGTGACCGATAGCAATAAAGACACCTTGAACTTCAAGTTCTTCAATGGAGTCATCTTGCGTACTTTTCATGCGCAGACCTGTAACACCCATTTCGTCACCAGTGACTTCTTCTAGTGTGCGGTGCCAGTGTAAAACGACGTTACCATTCTTAGCTTTCTCAAAAAGTTTGTCTTGCAGGATTTTCTCCGCACGTAACTCGTCACGACGGTGGATTAAGTGAACTTCACTGGCAAGGTTAGAGAGGTAAAGCGCTTCTTCAACCGCAGTATTACCACCGCCAACAACCGCTACTTTCTGTTGCTTGTAGAAGAACCCGTCACAAGTCGCACAAGCGGAAACACCTTTACCCATAAAGGCTTCTTCTGAAGGTAGGCCTAAATATTTTGCTGATGCGCCTGTACAGATGATGAGTGCATCACAAGTGTAAGTGCCACTATCGCCCTTAAGCGTAAATGGTCTGTTCTTAAGATCCACCTCGTTGATATGGTCAAAGATCATTTCAGTACCGAATCGCTCTGCGTGCTTTTGCATACGGATCATAAGGTCTGGACCTTGTACACCTTCGTTATCACCAGGCCAGTTATCGACGTCTGTGGTGGTTGTTAATTGTCCACCTTGTTGAAGACCTGTGATGATGGCTGGCTCTAAGTTTGCTCGAGCAGCATAAACAGCAGCGCTGTAGCCGGCTGGGCCTGAGCCTAGAATTAAACATTTAATATGGCGAGTGTCGCTCATTGATCAAATTCTCCGAAGTTCTTTAGTTTTTCCTACAGTTTGTGCCTAAATTGTAGGTATTTGTAAGCAATAAATAAACCTTTAATTGATTACCATACTCTATGGAGTCATAGAGGCCTAACTTCAAGTAATAGAAGGTCTTTATGTGCCATTTAATGCAAGTCTGCATTGCGAATAATGCAAATACGAGTTATTCTAAAATTACATTCATCATTTGTATAAGTTATGAACAGCGAAAGAGACACCATTCATCTGGATAGCGAAAAAGACATTGATCAGGTGATCCAGCAGGTTGCCAACGATATCTCTTTATATGGCTTAGATGCAGAAAAAGTTAAAGAGATCTGGCTCGATGCTTTGTTGCGCCAAGTTGCTGATAATGAACTGGAAAGACAGGCTCATTAATTATTAGCGATTAGCAGGCTGATTGCTGTTTAGAAGAGTACTCCGCCGACTTTTTGATAATTTCCTGTAAAACATTGGTATCAACATCGGCAAGCTTATTGATATATAAGCAAGCTTTGCTGGTTTTGTGCTTTCCTAGGCGTTCAAACAACTCAGGATATTGGTGAATCCCAGCCATCACATATAGGGTCAGGTTTTGTTTTCTTGGAGAAAAACCGACAAGAAATATATCGCCCTCATGGCCACTGGCGTATTTATAGTGATACTCTCCAAAGCCAATCATGCTGTCGCCCCACATTTTTGCTTCAAATCCAGTTTGCTGTTGCATCATCTCTAACAACGCGAAGGAATCTTTTCTTTTTTGTTCAGGTTCAACCTGGTTTAAAAACTCAACTACAGATTTTCCTGTGGGTTGGGTTTTGTTTTCTTTTTTGGCCATCGTTTTATCCTTGTGTAGTAGGGGATAATAGTCGCTTAACAGTGTTAAGCATAACACCAGCATCTTTATAATCGATAGGAATTGCAGTAAAGGTTTGGTTATCTTGCAAAGTTAGTGAAGGAAAGCCATTAGCGGATAGCGTCCTATACAGTGCGATTTGTTTGTGTAGCTCTTCTTCAGTTTTTGCTGAAGCTATATCTTTTTTGAAGGCCATTAGGTCTAGCTCAAGTTCTTCGGCGAGAAGTATATGGGTACTGATGTCAGAAGGGTTAAGAGCTCTAAGGTAGTAGGCGCGTTGTAGTGCATCGATCATAGCTTTTTCTTTGCCTTGGTTCGAGGCAGCAATAACGGCCCTGCACGCAGGGTAAGTGGAGCGGCGTGGGGTGCATTGTTCCCAGAAATCAAAGTTAAAGGTGGTGCCCAATAATTTGTGTATGCGCTTCCAGTATTGTTGTAAAGTATCTTGCAGTTCTTGGGGCATAGGTGCGTCACTATCGGGAGCTAAACCACCTAAGACATACTGGATCTCAAGCTCGCTTCCAAACTCCAGCGTTAAACCTTGCTCTAAATCACTCAAGGTTGGAGCAAAACCCCAGCACCAACTGCACATAGGGTCATGAAAATAAAAGAGTTTTTTGATCATAGTTAAATCGTAAAAATTACAAGAATTTATAAAATAATACTTTACATCCCGTCAGTATATAGTATTCTAAGCCGGCTGGTTAAAATAACAGCTATTACGAAAGATACACATGTTCGATGCTACACCAAAGTTCGCTAAAGAATCACTTCTTTGACTTGCTTAATTCGTACCCTCGCTATTTGTTATCTAAGTTAGTGCCGTTTTTATCTCAGTAACACCCGCGTAATCAGCCTTTATGGGTTTAGCGCAAACATTAATTTTAAGCAAATTAGCTTTGGAGAAATAACATGTCAAAAGTAACTGGTACAGTTAAGTGGTTCAACGAGTCAAAAGGTTTTGGTTTCATCGAGCAAGAAGCAGGCGAAGACGTATTTGTACACTTCCGCGCTATTCAAGGTGACGGTTTCAAAACTTTAGCAGAAGGCCAACAGGTTGAGTTCGAAATCGAGCAAGGCCCTAAAGGCGCTCAAGCTGCTAACGTTACTAAAGTATAATTATACTTTAAACGTTTATAAAAAAGCCGCTCAAATGAGCGGCTTTTTTGATCCTGTCTTTCTCGGTTAACTCACTTTACTCTAGATTTCGATTACTACAGCTCTACCATAAGCCCTAGTACCTATTATTTCTTCTTTAATACCTCAGTCATTTGAGATATCCATAAATCCTTTTGTATCAGTTTCGTATGAATTTAGTATCAAGCTGTACAAAATGTACGCCCGACACAGATATATATTTATTTATGATTAATCTAGGAATGGTGTTGTCGGCGTTTTTTCTGCCACGACACAAGATAACTCAGTTTCTGTGCGACATACAGTTTTAGGGGGAGTGTATGAATAAATTTCAATTTTATAAATCATTGGGGGTAGTGGGACTTTTTGTAGCTACCAGTATGAATTTGACGGTGCATGCCGCTGACGATAATAGTTCAAGCCAAGTATCAGTGGCTAAAACACAGATCTCGCAGCAGGTCGACCAAGCGCTGACAAAGCAACAAGTTGTCTATGACTATGATGAGATGCTCAGCTTTGATGTGCAAGAATACCTTGAAGAGAATGCTCCGCATCTCGCGGATAAAGCAGAAATCATCTCACACTACGCAGGTTATTCATCGATCAGCCCTAAGCTATTAATTGCTTTAATGGAGCAGGAAAGTGGCTTAGTTAGTTCATCGAAAGCTAGCAACAACACAGCAAGGCCATTTGGCATTCTTTCGAGCAAAGCAGGCTTTAGAGAGCAAGTAGAAGATATTAGCTCAAGACTAGCGATGGAGTTCTATAAAGGGCATTCCTACGCGCAAACAGGCGTCAACGAGAAGCGAACTACAGATCTTGACGCTGTAAAAGCTATCAAAGCAATTTTAGCACCTAAGTACAGTTCTAATGCCGATAGTGCCATGAAGTTTTCTCAATCAACCCATGCTAAAGCAGTAATATCCGTAGGACAAACCTACAACAAACTATTCGGCGATGCCGATTCTAAGGTCAAATCGAACTCTGAGAGCCAGCAAAAGATCTCGAATATTGATGACTATTTTCAACTACCTTACTTGGTTGGTGAAACCTGGCGAAATGGTGGAACCCATACAAATAACGGTAGTGGTAGCTACCCTCAGTCGTCACTAGACTTTAATGATGGCGGTCGTTGGGGTGATAACCTAAGACATATTTGGGTAACGGCAGCAGCGCCAGGTACGGTGAAATACCATTCGTCGTGCTTTATGGAGGTTATTCACGAAGGTGGCTGGTCTACAACCTATTATCACTTAGAAAACATCCAATACGGCACTAATGCCACGGTTGATCGAAATACACGAATCGCTAACTATGCGGATACAAGAGGCCAAGCCTTGTGTAATGGTGGCCAATCTACAGGCCCACATTTGCATTTCTCGCTTAAGCAAAATGGACAATATTACCATTTAGACGGCGTTAAGTTATCGGGGTATAAAGTTGATGCAGGCCGTAATAGCTACGACAGCGATTGTAACTATTTTTGGTTAGAGCGTAACGGGCAACGTTATTGTGCTTGGACTAATGTTTACAACTATGGCGTTTCAGATGAACCACCAGGTGGTGGTGATACCTATACAGGTTACTTAAACCATCGTGGACAGGCTTTTGAGCCTGATGGCAGCTATTTCTACTATAACGGCGGTACTATAGACTTGTCTTTAACAGGCCCCTCTAATGTTGATTTCGATTTAGCCCTTTGGAAGTGGATTAATGGTCGTTGGTACTCAGTTGCTGCATCAACCACGCCAAACTCATCGGAAAGCATTAACTACCGCGCTGGTGCAGGTTATTACACCGTTAGAGTCAATTCTTACAGTGGCTCAGGTAATTACAGCTTAACAATTGATAAGTAAGTTCAGGCAATTCTCAGTAAGTGTTTAAGCCGCTCTTAGGAGCGGCTTTTTATTTACCGGTATTCCTCTGGGCTGAAACCTGCTTTTTCAAAAGCTGTGTCGATATAAAGTTGATAGTCTGTCCATAATTTTTGTCTTTGTTCCTTGCTCAAGTTAGTAATGTCGATCCTTTTCTCACAAGTTTGTTGATATAAGTAATCCTCCCATTTTTGGACTTCTGGAAAGCTTCTTCCATCAGCAAACTCAATTTTTATAACTTCTACTCTCGGTAAGCGAAGAGGGTTAGCGAGATATTCCTCGAAATAGCGAGATTTCATAAGAAGGTCGTGTGGTGTTGCTTTGTTTTGAGTAATATCGTAGTGAATTTTAAAGTTAATAAAAAATATCGTCATCAGAGATATAAATAAACTACAAATTATGTATTGCCATACTTTATATGAAGTGCAGTTTTTATTTAGGATAGATACTAAAAGCTCAATACCCAGCCACAAACCTATGAAGCCGAATAGGGATACAAACCAGCGGTAAGGGGTAGTTGGTAGCTTGGTTTCAAACCAAAATTCGATATACGTCCAACAGTAGTTATACATGATAGTAGTAATAAAAATAATCCAAAAGATGATGAAACTGACGAAGCAGGTAAGGTTTAAGGTTGCTAGCCTGAGGTTCTGATCCATAGAATTAATATTGTTATTTCCGTGCACCAGATTATAGAGCAGCTATGTTCAAAGACAATACTACAACTGCGGGATATTGTTGCTGTATTTTGCGAATTTTATATGTTTATATATCAAAAAATAACTGTAACTTAGGATAATAAGTGAAAATTGCATACCATGCGGATGATGCCCTTGATGCACAGTTAATTTCAGATCTGCTAAATAACGGTGGTATCTTTGCGCAAGTTAGAGGAGCTGGAATGCAGGGCGCGGTCGGAGAAGCGGCAGCTATGGGAAACGTTAAAGTTTGGGTAAAGGATGAAGACCTAGCTGAAGCTAAGGTGATTATTGAAAACTGGGGTAACGCATCGTTTGTCGATGAAGAGGATGCAGAATTGTTTAAAGATGATGATGAGTTTTCTGTTCCGCAACAACAAGATCCAAATCACTCAAGTAACACGGTACTTAGTGCCAGCATGTTTTTGATATTTCTGCTCCTTGTTTTAGCTGCTTTCTTAAAGATGTAAAAAAAGCCGCTCAAGAGCGGCTTTTATATAACACGATTATATAAGGTACTTATTATAAAGTGTCGTAGCTGATTTCTAATGCGTCTTTAGGATCGACATAGTCGTAGCCTAAGTTATCGGCAACAGAGCGCTCAGTTACTTGGCCCTTATAAACGTTTAAGCCATTCAATAGGTGTGGATCGCTAGCAAGTGCTTCACGGTAACCTTTGTTGGCGATTTGAATAATGTATGGAAGCGTTACGTTATTCAAGGCAAAGGTTGAAGTGCGTGGAACCGCGCCAGGCATGTTAGCAACACAGTAATGTACTACGTCATGTTTGATAAACGTTGGTTCTGCGTGAGTAGTGGCTTTTGATGTTGCGAAACAGCCACCTTGGTCGATAGCAACATCCACAAGTACCGCGCCAGGTTTCATTTTCTTAACCATATCTTCGGTAACAAGCTTAGGTGCTGCTGCGCCAGGAATTAGTACGCCACCGATCACTAAATCAGCTGTGGTTACTTCTTGCTCTAGTGACTCTTGGCTTGAGAATAGTGTTTCAACGCGTGAGCCAAACTCTGCGTTTACTCGGCGTAGGGCATCAATACTGCGGTCTAGGACTACGACGCGAGCGCCTAAGCCAACAGCCATACGAATAGCGTTACTACCAACCATACCTGCGCCAATCACCACACATTTTGCAGGGGATACGCCTGGTACGCCACCTAACAGCATGCCTAAACCACCGCGTGATTTCTCTAAGCACTGAGCACCAGCTTGGATCGACATACGACCAGCCACTTCTGACATAGGTGCTAATAGCGGCAAGCCACCATTTCTACCTGTGACAGTTTCATAGGCAATACAAACGGCGCCAGACTTCACTAAATCTTCAGTTTGAGGCTGATCCGGAGCAAGGTGTAGGTAGGTAAATAAAATTTGGTCTTTACGTAGAAGCTTACGCTCTTCCGCCAAAGGTTCTTTAACCTTAACGATCATATCTGCCTTGGCAAACACTTCTTCAGGGGTATCTAAAATGGTTGCGCCAGCTTCGATGTAATCTTCATCGGTAAAACCGATACCAGCACCAGCATTTGTCTCAACGACCACTTGGTGGCCATGGGCAATTACTTCACGAACACTACCAGGAACCATGCCAGCACGGTATTCATGGTTTTTGATTTCTTTAGGTACACCGATCAACATAATATAGCTCCAAATTGACGGTTAAGTTGAACCCTTTTGGGGGGCGGTAAAAATCGCTATTATAGTGCTGTTTATACAGTTTTATTTGCTAAAGTTTGCCGTTATATAGTATAAATAACTATATTTGGTTGAAAAATAGCATAAAAACTCTATGAAAGTTAAAAGTGGCAGTAAGCAGATTCTTGATCGAATAGACCACAGAATTCTGATGGAATTGCAGGCAAATGGTCGGATCTCGAACGTTGAGCTTGCTAAACTTGTCGGCTTAAGCGCCACACCCTGCCTAGAGAGGGTGAAGCGCCTTGAAAAAGATGGCTTCATCGAAGGGTATTCCGCGAAACTTAATCCCAATAAACTGTCCTTTTCGTTACTGGTCTTTGCCGAAATTAGACTGATTAATACATCGCCACATATGTTTACTGAATTTAAAGAGGCGGTTTCTAAAATTCCAGAAATACTCGAGTGTCATTTGGTCTCAGGTGATTTTGATTACCTGCTTAAAGCGCGTGTAGGAGATATGCAGGCATACCGAAAGTTGTTAGGGGAAACCTTGTTAACCTTACCTGGTGTCAGAGCTTCACGCTCTTACATGGTCATGGAGGAGGTTAAAGAAACTAGCGTCTTGCCGATTTCTACGAAAACCTCGAATGACTAGGTATTTTACTGATTTGTTTAACTATTAGCGTTTTTGCATTAACCTGCTTGAGATAGCTGAAACTTCGACTAGAATGGTAGCAGAGATAAATTAGGATATTACATTGAGCAAAACTAAAACAAAACAAGCTGCAACAAAAAAGAAAGATATTCAGTTAGATTCAAGAGCAATACTTCGTAAACGACTTAGTGAAGGCGGAATGATCATTCTCGTCACTATTGCTTTGTTTCTATTATTGGCTTTGTTGAGCTATAACCCCAACGACCCAGGTTCCTTTACCAATGGTAACGGCGATCCCGTGCGCAATGCAGCGGGCAAGGGCGGTGCCTGGTTTGCGGACTTCTTTTTGCACCTATTTGGCTACTTAGCTTATTTAATTCCTCTTGTGGTCGCCTATTTTGGATATTTGCTCTATAGCGAACGTAAAGAAGAAGCTAGTCATCCAAAGAGTTTTTGGATCATAAAGAGTATCGGGCTGGTAATCGCTATCATCGCTGGCGCCGGCTTGTTATATCAACACTTTGCTGATCGCTGTGTCGCTGGTTTAGAAGTTTGCCTACAGCAAATAGAGATCGTCTACTTTTCAGGCGGTATATTAGGTAAAGCCATCGTCAGCGCTATAATTGGCTCATTAGGTATTTATGGTACTACCTTAATCCTTTTGGCTTTGTTCCTGTCTGGTGTAACTCTATTTACCGGAATTTCATGGCTTAAAATCATGGATACAGTCGGTAGCTGGACCCTCAATAGTATTTCGAGATTCAAGGAATGGTACGCTAACTTCAAAGAGAAACGACAAGAAGAAAAAGACGTCAAGCAGGTGGTGGTTAAGCGCAAAGAAGCGATTAAACAGGACAAAACTAAACGCGAAAAGCGCAAGCCGGTAAAAATTGAACCCAAAGTAGCATCGGTGCCACCGAGCGCGAAAATTGAAAAAAAGACTCGTCAAAAGCCATTGTTTGAAGGCGCTGGCGAAGGGCCTTTCCCGCGCATGGAATTACTCGATGAGCCTGAACCACCAAAAAATCATTACTCGGAAGAGTCGCTAGAAGCGATGTCGCGACTGGTCGAGCTCAAATTAAAAGACTTTAATGTGGATGCCGAGGTGATGGAAGTGCACCCAGGCCCGGTGATTACACGCTTTGAGCTAGAATTAGCCCCTGGCGTAAAGGTCAGTAAGATTTCTAACTTAGCCAAAGACTTGGCGAGATCATTGTCGACTATCTCGGTTCGTGTGGTCGAGGTTATCCCAGGCAAAACTTACGTTGGGATCGAAATACCCAACGAAACGCGCGAAATCGTACGTTTGCGTGAAGTTCTAGCTTGTGACGAGTTTGAAAAGTCAAAATCACCGCTCAGTATGGCTTTAGGCAAAGATATCGCTGGTAATCCAGTGGTTGTGAATATGGCTAAAATGCCACACTTATTAGTCGCCGGTACGACGGGTTCTGGTAAGTCGGTCGGTGTTAACGCCATGATTATCAGTATGCTTTATAAGTCGCCACCTGAAGATCTGCGGATGATCATGATTGACCCTAAGATGCTAGAACTTAGTGTTTATGAGGGGATTCCTCACCTGTTGTGCGAGGTGGTGACAGACATGAAAGACGCCGCCAATGCACTGCGTTGGTCGGTTGGTGAAATGGAGCGACGTTATCGCCTGATGTCTGCCCTAGGTGTGCGTAATTTGGCGGGCTATAACAAAAAGGTTAAAGATGCCATTAAAGCAGGGGAGCCCATTAAAGATCCATTATGGCAACCAACGGACGGCCTAGAAGAAGAGCCTCCAATACTAGAAAAGTTACCTTCGATTGTTATCGTTATTGACGAATTAGCCGATATGATGATGATTGTCGGTAAAAAAGTTGAAGAGCTTATCGCGCGTATTGCACAAAAGGCTCGTGCTGCAGGAATTCACTTAATTCTAGCAACGCAAAGACCATCGGTAGATGTTATCACCGGCCTAATTAAAGCCAATATTCCATCGCGCATTGGTTTCCAAGTCTCTTCAAAGATTGACTCAAGGACCGTGCTCGATCAAACCGGCGCTGAACAATTACTCGGTATGGGTGATATGTTATATCTCCCTGGTGGCAGTAATATTCCGACACGTGTGCATGGCGCATTTGTGGATGACGATGAAGTCCACCGCGTTGTCGAAGATTGGAAGCAGCGTGGCGAACCTGATTACATTGAAGAAGTAATTAGCGGCACTAGCGAAGTCCCCGTGCCTGGTATTCCAGGTATGGAAGGCGAAGATAGCGAGCAAGATGAATTATTCGACCAAGCTGTGGCAATTGTTACAGAGAGTCGTCGTGCCTCAATTTCTGGAATCCAGCGTCGTTTGAAAATTGGCTATAACCGTGCCGCTAGAATGGTTGAGGCGATGGAGGCTGCGGGAATTGTTTCGGAGATGGGAAGCAATGGGGCTAGAGAGGTGTTAGCACCGCCCCCACCAAAGGATTAGTTTGAGCTAGCTTACTTGTATCTACTTTGTTAAAAGCTATTTTTCAGTGCTCATTTACACTGTGTAAACTGCGCGTGAAAAATAGCTTTTGCCGCGTATCTACAGCGCCGCTTACGCTCAAATGCTATCTTGGAGGGTTTCCTTATTATGCTGGCGGGATGATAACTATAGTATTCATCTGCACAAAGCTGAGCGTTAAATTAATTAAGTGACATTTATTAAGTCATTATTCAGCCTTAGGGCTGTATAACGGTAAACAATTAAAAGCCTTTTGTAAGGGTAAACTATGAAATTTTTATTTGAACAATCGCTGCGTATTTTGACTCTTGGCTTTAGTTTGCTGTTTGCAAGCTTAAGCGTACAGGCCGATGCCGCGCATAAATTACAAGAAAAACTCGACAATATCAGTAGCTATAAAGCGACTTTTACGCAAGAAATACGCGATGAATTTAACATCGTTTTAGATTCTTCAAACGGTTACTTTGAATTACAACGTCCAAAACAGTTTCGCTGGGTGGTGAAAGATCCTTATGAGCAGGAAATTGTCGCAGATGGTGTTAATTTGTGGCAGTTTGACCGTGATATTGAGCAGATTAATGTATCAGGTCTAGATGCCAGCTTAGACACGACACCTGCTGCTATTTTAACGAAAGATAAGGTCGATATCGTCGATGATTATAATGTGGCAGAAATAGCTTCTGACACGCCCAGTACCTCAATTTTCCAGTTAAGCTCTAAAGCTGAAGATGCTTTGTTTGAAAGGTTATTAATAGAGTTCAATGGCGATGATTTAGTCGCTTTACAGGTTAGTGATAACCTTGGTCAAAGCACTTTGATTGAGTTTTCAGATGTAGATTTAGAACCAGAGTTCGCTGATGACCACTTTACCTTTGTTGCACCACAAGGAGTAGATGTCATTGATAATCGCAAAGAAGTGGCGGACAATGCTGATAACTAATCAAGCAATGTTTATTAACGTCAATGAGCGAACAAAATCAACTGTTTGACGACTCACAAGTCTATGCACCTCTGGCCGATCGTATGCGTCCTCAACGAATTGAGGATTATGTCGGCCAAGAGCACCTGCTTTCGAAAGGCAAACCACTTTTTCAAGCAATAGAGGCACAAAAGCCTTTTTCAATGATCTTCTGGGGCCCCCCCGGAACCGGTAAAACCACCTTAGCTCGTTTGATCGCGAACACTTCTAACGCGCACTTTATAACCATTTCCGCCGTATTGGCAGGCGTTAAGGATATTCGCGCTGCAGTTGAAGAAGCTAAGCAATACCAAGCACAAGGCAAGCAAACTTTACTGTTTGTCGATGAGGTACACCGTTTTAATAAGGCGCAGCAAGATGCGTTCTTGCCCTATGTCGAAAACGGTACCGTGACTTTTATTGGCGCTACCACTGAGAACCCATCCTTTGAGCTAAACAACGCATTGCTGTCACGCGCTCGTGTATTTGTCCTTAAAAATCTATCTAATGAAGCTTTAAAACAATTACTAGACCGTGCGATTAGTGATACAGAGCATGGTTTGGGTAATCTAAACCTGAGCATTGAGCCTGAGTCCGCAGACATTCTAATTCAGGCTGCTGACGGTGATGGCCGGCGTCTACTTAATATTCTTGAATTGTCCTCTGAACTCGCTTTAGCGGACAATGAGCAGTCACCAAAGATTAATCATAAAATTCTTGAAGAAACGCTCACTCAATCTTTGCGCCGATTTGATAAGGGTGGTGAGCATTTTTATGATCAGATTTCCGCCTTACATAAGTCAGTTCGTGGCAGCGATCCAAACGCTGCGCTTTATTGGTATTGCCGTATGCTCGATGGCGGTTGCGATCCCTTGTACGTCGCGAGAAGAGTGGTGCGCATGGCGAGTGAGGATATAGGAAATGCTGATCCACGCGGTTTGACTATGGCGCTCAATGCGTGGGATGTTCAAGAACGCTTAGGAAGTCCCGAAGGTGAGTTAACCATTGCACAAGCCATTCTATATTTAGCCTGCGCCCCTAAAAGTAACGCTGTATATAGCGCTTATAATCAGGCGCGAAAAGACGTAAGCAATGAACCAAGCTATGAAGTCCCGATGCATATTCGAAATGCTCCAACAAGTCTGATGAAAGATCTGGAGTATGGCGCTGGTTATCGTTATGACCATAACGAACCGGATGCTTTTTCGGCGGGCCAAGAGTACTTCCCTGAGCAAAAACGGCCAGTAGATTATTATCAGCCAGTACCAAGAGGTCTGGAAAAAAAGATTGCTGAAAAGATGGCTTGGCTACAGCAACGAACTGACGAAGCGCGGAGAAGGAGATAGCATGAACTGGGTAGTGATTGGTGCTATAGGTGCCGGTGGTGCACTTGGAGCCATTGCGCGCTTTAAAATTCGTGATTTGTCTGAGTGGCTGTTTGGTGATTATTTTCTGTACGGAACCCTGATCGCTAATGTTATCGGCTGCTTTATGGCTGGGTTTTTGATCAGTTATTGGCAGAGTGGACAAGTCTCCATGACTTTAAAAGAGGGCGTGCTTATCGGCTTTTTAGGTGCTTTGACAACCTTCTCAAGCTTTTCTGTGGAAACCATGACACTCCTTCAACAGCAGTTTTGGTTCAAAGCTGGCGCAAATATTCTAGGAAATTTAGTACTTTGCTTGCTTTTCGTGTTTGTTGGCGCTTGGCTTGGTGGTAGAATGTCGAGCTAAATCTTGACTAAACTCATAAATTCTAATGCTTGATCCAAAATTATTACGTAATGACATTGAAGCTGTAGCTGCAAACCTTGCTAAACGTGGGTTTGAATTGGACGTTGCTACTTACCAAAAACTGGAAGGCGAGCGTAAAAAGCTCCAGGTAGACACTCAAGAATTACAAAATGAGCGTAACACACGCTCCAAGTCCATTGGACAAGCAAAAGCCCGTGGCGAAGATATTCAGCCTTTACTAGATCAAGTTGCTGACTTAGGCAAAAAGCTTGATAGCGCAAAAGAGCGCTTAAGCGAAGTGATGACTGAGCTGGATGATATGCTGGCTGGCATTCCTAACATCCTGGATGAGTCAGTGCCATTTGGTAAAGACGAAGATGATAATGTTGAAGTTCGTCGCTGGGGCACGCCGAAAGAGTTTTCTTTTGAACCAAAGGATCACGTCGAAATTGGCGAAGGTCTTGGCGGCATCGATTTCGCTAGTGCGGCTAAGATTTCAGCGAGTCGCTTTGTGGTTAAGAAGGGGGTTGTCGCTAAATTACATCGTGCATTAATCCAGTTCATGTTAGATCTTCATAGTAAAGAGCATGGTTATGAAGAGATTTATGTGCCTTATATGGTTAATGCAGAAAGTTTAACCGGTACGGGACAGTTGCCTAAGTTCGAAGAGGACTTGTTTAAAGCTCAGGGTAAAAACCAAGACGGTAAGCAGCTTTATATGATTCCTACGGCTGAAGTTCCTGTGACTAATATGGTGCGTGATGAAATTGTAGAGGCTGATGCCTTGCCGATGAAGTTTACAGCCCATACACCGTGCTTTAGAAGTGAAGCAGGTTCTTACGGTCGTGACGTTCGTGGTTTGATTCGTTTGCATCAATTCGAAAAAGTTGAGCTGGTTAAAATGACTAAGCCAGAAGAGTCGATGCAAGCTTTAGAGGACTTAGTTGGCCACGCCGAAAAAGTACTCCAATTGCTTGAATTGCCTTATCGTGTTGTCAATTTATGTTCAGGCGATATTGGATTTGGTGCGACTAAAACTTATGATATCGAAGTGTGGTTACCAAGCCAGAATACTTACCGTGAGATATCTTCATGCAGTAATACTGGAGACTTCCAAGCAAGACGTATGCAAGCTCGTTGGAGAAACCCAGAAACTGGCAAGCCAGAACTTCTGCATACACTAAATGGCTCTGGTCTAGCGGTTGGTAGAACATTAGTAGCCGTGTTAGAGAATTACCAGAAAGAAGATGGCTCTATTGATATTCCTGAGGTTCTAAAGCCATACTTAGATTAAAAATAAAAAAGCTGCCTTGTGCAGCTTTTTTTATGACTGTTTATCGTTCCGATATCGCATGGATTTACAAAGTTTTTCGTATTGAGGGAATACTTGTTTAAGACTAGTGGTAGACTGTTTGTATCAAAAAGTTTTTAATAAGACTGTATCGCTGACATTTCACCTTTATAGAATAAGGAATAATGAATACTTTCAACATAGTGTTTCAAAGACTAAGTGCTATTCTAGCTCTGCTGCTTTCCCTTGTTATTGCAGTACCCAACTCTCATGCCGCAAGCTCAAACGATCCTCTGAATTTATTAAACCAACAAAAGAATAGTGAAGAAGAATCTGTTCCTAGCTTCAAAGATATGAGCAACCGTTGGTGGAACCAATATCAGGAGCTAGAAGAAGCGAAGACTTTTGAAAACGAATTTAAACAATTTGTTGATAAGCTAGAAAAAGCCGCTAAAGAAGTTGAGGGAGAAAAACGGGGCGAGTTACTAGAAAGAGTCGCTATCATTCGAAACTTGGCTCAAGAATACAAAAAACTCCGTTATCAAAAGAAAGAAAGTTCGGATATTCCTGGAGAACTGGTTTTAAAAGAATCTTACTCCGTGCAAGAGTATTTAGAGATAAACCAGCTAATCCAGCAGGTGGATTACTTATTAAGCCAGACTCAGGATGAAATCGCTCGTGTCAAAGAAAGTATTGGGCAAACCTCAGAAACGATCGATGTTTTAAAAGTTTCTTATCTAAACAGCGATACTGGAGGTCTTGAGCAACTCGGGATTGTCTTGAACTGGGTCAACAGTCAATTAAGTAAAGTTATTGAAGAAGAGCTGCTAAAAAACCTCGAAGCGAGAGAAGATAAACTTAATAACGAGTTGTTGAGTCTAGAGGAGACGCTAGAGTCTGCTAAACAGAGACTTACGATAGAGCCGTACCCAGAGGATGCTCGTAAAAAGCTAATAGCTGAAAAAGATGAGTTGGACGATGACCTCAAGCAGTTAAACCTAAAGCTCAGTCGTGATATTTCAGAAACCAGTATTGGCTTTACCAGTTATGAAATTCTGAAACTTGATTTAGCTTTGACTCTGCTCGCTTATCATGAGGTCTTGCTTAAACTAGAACGTGCAAATGATCAGGATAAGCTTGCCGAAATTGCAATTTTAGAGTCTCCTGAAGATGCGGATCTTGATGAAGTGAAATTGGCTATTGCTGATTCGGAAGAAGCGGTTCGTTTAGCAGAGGCAGAAGTGGTTAAAGCTGAGACCTTAGCTAGGGATACCTTATTATCGTCTGACATTGCATTGCGTCAGCAGTCCACTAAGGATGTTAAGAAACTACAAAAACTGTCAGATCAAAGACGACAAAAAGCTCAACATATATTACGAGCTATTTCCGATGTTCGTGCAACCATTAGCGATAATCAGTTAATACTAGCAATGCTGACTGATATTGAAGATAAACAGCAGACTGGGCTCAATAAGACATGGGATTCAGTAAAAGAATTTACTGTTGACGCATGGGATGCCACGGTACAGTTTGCCAACAAGCCACTATTTAGTATTAACGAGCGTCCAATCACTTTACTGCCCTTAATCCAATTATTTTTTATCGTTCTTGTTGGTTACTTAGTATCTAAGCTCGTTAGTTTTATTATTCATCGTTTTGAGAAGCGCCATAAGATTAAAAATAGCTCAGGACTGTATTTGCTTCATCGTTTAATCCATTACTTGATTATTTTTATTGCCGCCGTGGCTGGTTTTAGTGCCCTAGGATTAAACTTGAGTAATTTAACACTGATTGCTGGTGCATTATCAGTTGGTATCGGTTTTGGTTTGCAGAACTTAGTAAGTAACTTTGTTTCTGGTTTAACCATCATGTTTGAAAAAACATTAAAGGTTGGTGATTATATCGAGCTAGAAGACGGTACTACTGGACAAGTTAAAGAAATCAAGACACGAAGCACACGAATTAACACCAATGACAATATTGATGTCATTATTCCAAACTCTTACATGGTCACCAATATTGTTACCAACTGGACCTTAAAAGAGTCTACTAGACGCGTAAAAATACCTTTTGGTGTTGCTTATGGAACGGACAAAGATATCGTCAAAAAGGCAGCCATGGAAGCCGCCACTAACGTCCAGTACACCTTACGAAATGTTCCAGGTAAGGAGCCTGAAGTATGGCTTACCGAATTTGGTGATAATAGTATCAACTTCTTGCTATTAGTTTGGGTAGCTCATTTTGGCGTTCGCAGACCGACACGCATTAAAAGTATTTATATGTGGGAACTGGATACCGCTCTTAAAAAATACGGTATTGATATCCCTTTCCCACAACGCGATGTGCACCTAAATATAGTAAAAGATGGCGACAAAGATTCCAGTTCATTGCCGCTACAATCTATTACTGGTGAATCACTACCTACTAAAAATGATAACAACAAAAGTAAAGACGACTAACAACAATTATAACCACTACAAAAGAGCCATAATATGAGGTCATCATGCGTATAAAAATATTATTCCCATTAATTCTAATGCTATTAATGACGTCAGCGTCCAGCGGGGAAGAGCTTAAAGCCTTTGTTGGTGGGATGCTGGTTGATGGTACAGGCGGGAAGGTTATTCATGACAGCGTTATTTTGGTTAAAGGCGAACGTATTGTAGCTGTCGGCACTGAAAAAGAGCTGCCAGTACCGGAAGGTTACCAAACTATTTCGACAGAAGGGATGACTGTTTTACCGGGCTTGTGGGATATGCATGTGCACCTGATGATCAATGGGCACTCCGATTATAAATACTGGGATAAAGCCTATATTAACAAGCTTGGTAACGAAATTATGCCAGCTTCCGCTGAGCAGTTATTGCTAGCGGGGGTAACTAGCGCACGCGATTTAGGTGCGCCCCTTAAAGAGTCGCAACAGATTAAAGAAGCGATTAACAATGGCGAGTTAAGTGGTCCAAGAATGTTTATGTCTGGACCATTCTTACAACACAAGCCATACCCTGGTAAAGAAGCATTCCGCTGGGGCATTTCTAGCGAGCGTGATGCTAGGAACAAAGTTCGTAAACTTAAAGATGCTGGCATGGATGTGGTAAAACTTATTGACCATGATGTTATGTCTTTGTCGCATGCTAAAGCCGTTGTGGATGAAGCGCATAAGTTGGGTATGAAGGTTGTCGGACACTCTCATAAACCTGATGAAATTAGGGTTGGTTTAAAAATTGGGGTCGATAACTTTGAGCATACTGGGCTTACCACGGCTCCAGAGTACCCAGATGATATTATGACAATGCTTAAAGAAAGGACAGCGAAGGGGCGCATCAGTGGTGGGCCTTTGTTCTGGACGCCTACGGTTGAAGGCTTGTGGAATTACGAATATGTAAGAGAGAACTCAGAAGAGCTTGATAATCGATGTTGGACGAGAGGGTTAAGCAAAGAAACAGTTGATGATATTAAGCAATCAATTCTACACCCCGAGCGGCTTAGCTATATGCAGCTAACGCCTAAAAGAAAACCAACCCTAAAGAAAAAATTTAACCAGTTGCGCAACAGTGGAGCTATTTTGTTAGTGGGCACAGACAGTGGTATCCCTATGAAGTTTCATTGTCAGTCCACCTGGCACGAGCTACAGGTTTGGGTAGACGAGTTTAACGTTCCGGTAATGGAGGCAATTCAGGCTGCGACCTATTGGCCTGCGAAGTTCATGGGCGTAGAGCAAGACTTGGGAACAGTTGTTCCAGGTAAGTATGCAGACATTATTGCTGTAAAGGGGGACGCGTTGAAGTATATTAATCTATTGCAACACGTTGACTTAGTCGTGAAGGGCGGGACTATTTATAAAGAAAAGGGGATGCCTAAGGAGGAAAATCTAACTCTAAAATACCCTGATGCATGAGATGAATATTAATACAGCCGGTTAAATACCGGCTTTAACTTTTATGAAGCTAATTATAAGGACCTCAATAAGCACTCCGTTTCCTGCCAGCCAATACAGCTATCGGTAATTGATTGCCCATAAGTTAGATTTTCGGAGAGAGACTGATTCCCTTCGACTAAGTGACCTTCTAACATTATGCCTTTGATTGCTTGATTACCGTTTGAAATTTGCTCCATCACACTCTTGGCTACCATAGGTTGTTTCTTAAAGTCTTTACTAGAGTTACCGTGACTAGCATCAATAATAATGCGTGGAGGAAGATTGGCTTGCTTCAGTTGTTTAATACAAGCTTCTACACTGGCTGAGTCATAGTTCGGCTTTTTGCCACCACGAAGAATAATGTGTGAATAAGGATTACCGGTGGTGTGCAAAAGGGCGGTGTTGCCACCATTATCAATACCAATAAAAGTGTGAGGCGATTGCGCGCTAATAATAGCGTTTACTGCGGCTGATAAAGAACCGTCGGTACTATTTTTAAAGCCAACGGGCATGGATAAGCCAGATGCCATTTCTCGGTGTGTATGAGATTCGGTTGTTCGAGCACCAACAGCTGACCAGCTAATCAAGTCAGCAATATACTGTGGCGTTACTGGATCTAGAGCCTCGGTTGCTGTCGGCAAACCTAATTCCGCAATCCAAGCAAGTAGTTCACGAGCCTTGTATAAACCTAGATTCATATCGTTGCTGCCATCTAAATTTGGATCATTGATTAACCCTTTCCAGCCTACGCTTGTTCTAGGTTTCTCGAAGTAAGCCCTCATCACGATAAACAGCTTGTCTGATAACTCATCGTGAAGCTTTTTCAAGCGATGAGCATATTCCTTAGCGCTGTCTATATCGTGAATGGAGCAAGGGCCAGCGATAATCAAGGTACGTTCGTCTTTACCGTCTAATATCCGCTGGATTGTATTGCGGCCTTGAATGACTGTCTTGGCAGACTTCTCAGTTAATGGGACTTTAATTTTTAATGCTTCTGGAGTTGTCAGCAAATCAAGCCTATGAATATTTTTATTATGAATAGTATTGTTAGGTGTCATCATAAACCCCTCTATAGTTTATTAAGTTGGTTGCTAAGGGCGTGGTGATCAAGCTTAGTCGCTAAAATGTCATGCAGTGGATAAGTACCTAGGACGGTAACCTCCGTAGCAACTGTTTTGAGTTCGCTAATCGCTGTTTTAATATTGATTTCATTAGCATTGCCTTCAAAATCAATATAAAACAATTCTTGCCAGGGCTTTGTAGGAATAGGGCGAGACTCTAGTTTAGTCATATTAATGCCATGACTTTTAAAAACTTGTAGGCAGTCGAGTAAGGCGCCTGGCTGTTGCGATGTTTGTAGCGTCAAAGTAGTCTTTGCGGGTACTGCGTTCGGAACATTAACTTCCTGATTAGCGATTAATAAAAAGCGAGTATAGTTTTCTTGGTAGTTATTAATTGCATAACTCAGTACTTCAAGGCCCGAACTTTCTGCTGCTTGCTCACTGGCTATAGCGGCAATACTTGGATTCTGATATTCAGCAACTAACTTCAGAGCGGAACTAGTGCTACTCCTGAAGTGGCTATTAATGTGAGGGTGCTGATTGAAAAAAGCTTTACACTGAGCAATAGCCTGAGGATGGGAATACACATCCTTAATAGTTTCTAGGCTCGCACCTTTGGGTGCTACTAGGCAGTGTTTTACTTTGAGCTTTTCTTCCCCAACAATTTTGAGCTGGTATTGCAGAAGCAGATCGTACACTTCCGTGATATTGCCTGCCGTTGTATTTTCGATGGGGACTATCCCGATGTCTGCTCTTTTAGCGTCTATCGATTTAAAAATTGATAGGAAATTAGGGCAGAACTCAGGTGTGAAGCGTCGCTTCTTTGTTGCAAAATGTTGTTGCGCTGCTATATGACTGTATGAGTCAGGCTCTCCCAATACAGCAAGTGTTAGGGGCTCAAGCGACTCTTGGGCGCAGTTTTCAAGAAAAAAATCATACTGACTTCTCACAGAGTCTTCTATGATGTTATGAAAAAGGCTTAGCGTCACGCTCGGCTCAATCCCAAGTGCCTGGCCCTTTTTCGTTAGATTGCTGAGAAGATTCTTTTCTTGTGCCTGATCGCGGACTTTTTTTCCCGTGGCTAATTTATTGTTGGCTACTTTTAAGCTGAGCTTTCTTCTTTCGGCAAAGATTCTTAATAAGTCCTCGTCTAACTGACCGATTGATTGACGTAAATCGTTAAGTTGCTCGTAGTAATTATTTGAGTTTTTTTGCGCCTCTTTCATAGTCTGTCCTGTAATCTTTATTGCACCAGTAATTTGTTTAAGCAAAAAAAAAACCTCCCAGTTGGGAGGTTTTTAGCATGACGGTTATCTTTTACTTTCTAGCAGATGAACGCAGCTCCTCCCAAGGGTTTGGAGTAAAAAAGTAAAAGTAATATTGCTTCGCTGTGTTTTTCATGATTTTCATAGTAACCCCAGTAATTAATATAAATCAACATATATATGCAGATATCCTCATAAAAGGACCTATTAATTTTCTAGGGCTGTAAATGGTTAGCGAATGGATGTATCCTTAGCGCATATTGATATCGGCACACATACGCCTGGTGAAACTATGATTTATTTCTATTACATTGCTTCTTTTATTACACTGGTGCTAGCTATTTACGCTTGTTACTTGTTGATAAAGCTTAAGAAACAAAAAGCGTCGTTAGCATCTAGTAAAAGTGATTTTGAGCTGAAGGAGCATGATAAAGTCGCTTCAGTTGTCGATAGCATCAGCTCTATTTCTAAAGCCATGCAACAAGAGCAATGTCCAACGATTGAGGGTTGTATTCGTCTAAAAGTCTTAATTGATCAGTTAAGGTTAGATGATCTTAGTCGCAAGCCTTTTGAAGTTTTCTACACGGTTTATGATAAAACGTCGCATATCCCGACCCATGAAGCATGGGGTAAATTAGAGAAACGTCAAAAAATGGCATATACGCTTGAAATGAATAAGATCGAAGTAGAACACCAGGAAGAGATTAAAAAGGCGGTTGATACAACCGTTGAAAAGTTTTCAAAAGCCAAAGAGCCGTTGTATACAAATATTGGCTCTTCTTAAATAAGAAATGGCGCACCCGACAGGAGTCGAACCTGTGGCCTTCGCCTCCGGAGGGCGACGCTCTATCCAACTGAGCTACGGGTGCGTTTTTTTACTCTATCTAACTATTTAATTTAATACTTGCTTATGGACTCTTGGAGCTTCGCTCCAATCCAACTGTACCCTATCTCCTGCGGAGAAGGGGCAGACCCAGCTACGGGTGCAAAATTGTAATACTATTCTAACTATTTGAGCTACTACTTGCTGGGGAATCCTGGAGCTTAGCTCCAATCCAACTGTACCCTATCTCCTTCAGAGAAGGGGCAGACCCAGCTACGGGTGCTAAATTGTAATACTATTCTAACTATTTCAGCTACGGGTACGTGTTTTAAACCTTACCTGTAACCTGTAATAAGCTTGCTGTGATAGTCTATTATCGCAATTGCTCAAAGCGCGGTATTTTGACAAGTCTTTCTTTCTTAATCAAGCTAAAAAGCGCAGGGTGCCTTTGCTGTTACAGCTTGCCCAGTCTTGGGATCTTTTATGGTTAATGATTCAGCATGCAGTAACAACCGTGGGGCTTTGCTTTCGGAGCCATCTTTCGAATATAAATTACAACCAAGAATAGGATGTCCAAGCTCTAGGCAGTGTAAACGGAGCTGGTGGCTTCGGCCTGTAATTGGCGTTAACTTGAGCTTAGTTTGGTTTTTTTCGACATTTCTTTCAAGAACTTCCCATTCGGTCACTGCTTTTTTACCAACCTCGAAGTCTATTTTTTGCTTCGGTCGGTTTGGCCAATCGGCAATCATCGGTTTATCAATGATGCCGTTGTCCTCGGCTACGATACCGTCTACTACCGCGATGTAATGTTTCTGCGTTTCACGATGTTCGAATTGTCTGCTGATTTCACGGTGAGCCATTTTGCTTAATGCCACAACCATGATGCCCGAAGTTGCCATGTCGAGTCTATGCACCACAGTAGCTGTGTTTGACTTAGGATGTTGCTGTAACCGTGTAATGAGGCAGTCTTTATTTTCTTCATGGCGGCCAGGGATGGTCAATAAACCAGCAGGTTTTGCCACGAATAGAAAGTTTTTATTAGGCTTGATGATCCGAACTGGCGCCGCGCAAAAAGGGACAATATGGTAGTCTTTGTTGGACATGTTATGCCTTTTTCTGCAATGGCTTTCGCGCAACCATGAAGGCGCGCTTTGGAGCTGGATAGCCTTCGATAGTTAAGTTTTTGTCTTGTGGATCGAGATAGTGTTCTAAGGACTGAAAAGTCATCCAATCCGTAGCACGCTGCTCTTCAGTACTGGTAGTGGAGACATTTGCTACTTGAACGTCTTCTAGGCCACATTTCCTCATCCAGTTTTTCAACATTCCAGTAGTTGGAATAAACCACACATTATTCATCTGTGCGTAGCGATCTCGTGGGATTAAACACTGATCATCCTCACCATCAACCACTAGGGTTTCTAGTACTAGCTCGCCACCCGGTTTCAACAGGTTTTTGAGGTGCAAAATATGATCGATAGGGGAGCGTCTGTGGTATAACACGCCCATCGAGAAAATCGTATCAAAGCCTTGTCTATCAAGGTTTTGAGGCATGTACTCTAGGCCAATCGGTAAATAATGCACCGGGTAGTCGGAAAGGTATTTTTGCATGATGGCAAACTGCATTAAGAACAGTTGCGAAGGGTCAATGCCAAGCACCAGTTTCGGGTTTTGGGCCGCCATACGCCAACAGTGATAACCATTACCGCAGCCTACGTCTAATACGATTTTGTCGTCTAGAGGACTAATATGGTTTTTGATGCGATCCCACTTCCAGTCCGAACGCCATTCGGTGTCGATATGCTGGCCGAATAAATGATAGGGACCTTTTCTCCAAGGGTGGAATTGTTTTAGCAAATGCTCTAGCTGTTCAAACTCCGTATCCGACAACTGCGAACGACTACCTATCGAAACCTTATTCGTAATGTCGATTTGATCAGGAGTAATATCAGGCAGCTTCTTTATAAGCTCTATCCACTGGGAAATATTGCCGTGGGTATAGTCAGCCATACGTTTGTGAACGGCTTTTTTAAAACCTTCAACCCAAGGGTGTAGGCGTGTATTGGCTATGGCATCGTAAGTATCATTAAAACTAAACATAAGGGCTCAAATCTATTTTACGGCTATAAAGGAAGCGAAGTTATAATGTTGAAACCAAGTATCGTATTGGCTAAATCCAGACTTTTGGAAACGCGTGTAATGTTGCTCGCGCGTGTCAGGAATTAGAACATTTTCTAAAGCAGCACGCTTTTGGGCAATCTCCATGTCGCTGTAGCCATTTTGCTTCTTAAAATCATGATGAATATCAATAATATGGGCATCCAACTCATCAGAACTCATGGTGAGCTTTTCTGACAATACCAAAACACCGTTTTTGTTGAGCCCTTGGTGGATCTTTTGCAGAAGTTGTAAGCGTTGGCCTCGAGGCAGAAACTGTAAGGTGAAGTTCAGCACAACCAAACTCGCGTTCTCGAATGTGAGATCATTAATGTCAGCCTCAATCACATCTACCCGCATATCAAAGTTATAGCCAGACTGTATCAGTCGGCAACGCTCAATCATGGCGCTGGAGTTATCGACGGCAATTACCTTACAGCTGGAGTCGTTCACTGACTGGCGAATGGCTAATGTCGCTGCCCCTAAGGAGCAGCCGAGATCATAAATATTAGTATTTGGATGGACATATTTTTTGGCGATTTGGCCGATACCATCAATAATAGCAGTATATCCAGGTACCGAGCGCTTTATCATGTCCGGAAAGACTTCGACTACCTTGTGATCAAAGCTAAAAGAACTTACTTCTTCAAGCGGAGTTGCATAGATATTGTCTGATTTACTCATATTCGTCAGCTAGTTGCTTAGTTGCTCTACACCAAAAACGTAATTCTACTATAATAAGAACTAGTTACCATGATTTATTCGAAAGTAAGGCCCACTATGGATTCTATTGAAGCCGTGAGAAAGAAGATCGACCATCTTGATGAGCAAATTGTTCAGCTAATTGAGCAAAGAGCCGATTTAGTCAATTCTTTAATAAAGCTAAAACAGGAGCAGGGCGTAGCCGTTCGGGTTCCGGAACGAGAAAGAGAAGTTGTGGCTCAGTTACACCAACGTCATGGCGACCATTTTACGCTAGAAGAGTTGCAGTCGATTTATCAGCCGATATTCGATGCTTGTGTCCGTATACAGCTAACTGATTGATATACGTAGATAAGATATAAAAAAGCCCCCTAAAAAAGGGGGCTAAAAATTGCGTCTCAAAATGAGAAGGAGATATTTTGAGATGCGAACATACGGTTAGGGGGTAGTTAACCGTTATGCTCATGCGTACTTTAAATCAGGCGAATTTTTTTTGCTAGATGCCAATTGTAACGGTTTGTAACAATCGTGACGTACATTTACCAAATTGATGGATTATCCTAACTAGACCTAAGTCACAATTTTTACTATCCTAGCTTAAATTTTTAACTCAGAGTAATTGTATGAAAAATATACTGTTTTTCATGGGTTTGGCTTTGTTTGCATCAGTTGGGGCTGGCACCAGTCACGCTGCTGAAAACAAAGGTTTAACTCTTGAAGATATTGCAAAGATTGAATCTGTAACTTCGGCCCAAGTTTCACCTGATGGCAAGTGGATTGCTTATACACAAAGTAAAAAGCGTAAGCCCTATGTTGATGATGATGGGCCAGCTTGGTCAGAGTTGTATGTAAAGCCTGTTGGCAAAGAAGCTAAGCCATTTATCGTAGGCGAAGTGAATATTGGATCGGTTCGTTGGTCGAGTGACAGTAGCCATATTTATTACATCGCTATGCGAAATGCGGATACATTTGCTGGTGTTTACAGTATTCCAGTCGATGGTGGTGAGTCGCAAAAGGTTGTTAGCATTAAAAGTAACATCATGAGCTACACCCTAAACAAAGACGGCGACAAGTTAGTATTCATCGCCCGTGATGCAGCTCCAGAACACACTGAAAAGCTCGTTCAAAAAGGCTTCCAAGCGAAAGTATACGAAGAAGATGTTGCTGATGTTAAAGCTTGGTTAGTCAATCTTAATGACAAAGATGCTGAGCCTAAGAAGCTTGATATTGATGGGGCAGTTATTAGTGCAAAGTTTAGTCCAGTCAATGATCAGCTTTTAGTTCAAACGTCACCATCACCGCGTATCGATGATGTTTACATGAAGAAGTCGCTTCAAGTTGTTGATCTAAAAGGTAATGTGGTTGCTAAATTCAAAACTGAAGGTAAGCAAGGCAAAGCCATCTGGTCAACGGATGGTCAGCACATTGCTTTCCTTGGCGCGAATGACTACAACGACCCAACAGCTGGTGCTTTATACGTCGCAAGCGTTAAAGATAAGACTGTTTCTAAGCGCGTGAGTAATGATGAAAGCCACGTCATGGATCTTGCTTGGCACAATGACGATATTATTTATATCGAACACAAAGGCCTAGAAAGTCGTGTGGTTAAAGCAGCGTTCATGCGTCGCATTGCATCGATGCCATTAGTTGATTATGGCAATGGAATTCAGCGCAGCTTGTCGGTAGCAAACAATGGCGCTGTATATGTTTTAGTTGATACAGCGAAGCATCCGCGTGAATTGTTCGCGATTACAGGCGCTGGTATGCAGCGTTTAACAAACACCAATCCTTGGTTAGACGATGTTCAGTTAGCTAAGCAAGAAGGTTTTGAGTACGAAGCTCGTGATGGCCTAAAAATTCAAGGTGTTCTCGTTTACCCATTGAATTATAAAAAAGGTAAGCGTTATCCAATGATTGCCTTTGTTCATGGTGGCCCTGAGTCACACCGCTCAAACGGTTGGAACACGCGCTATGCCGATCCAATTCAAGCTGTTGCGGCTAAAGGCTATTTCGCCTTTATCCCTAACTATCGTGGCAGCACAGGTCGCGGCGACGAATTTGCTCGTCTAGATCAGCACGCTTATGCAGATCCAGAGTTCACAGACATCCTAGACGGTAAACTGGCCTTAGTAGAAAAAGGCATGGTTGATGGCGATAAAGTTGGTATCACGGGCGGTTCATACGGTGGCTATGCTACGGCATGGTCTGCGACTAAGCTTTCTGAGCACTATGCAGCAGGCGTTATGTTCGTTGGTATCTCAAACCAACTGTCTAAGTTTGGTACGACAGACATTCCTAACGAAATGCACGCCGTACACGCTCGCGCATGGCCTTGGGACGATTATCAGTGGATGTTGGAAACAAGCCCGATTTATCACGTGAAAAATGCTAAAACGCCATTATTGATTATGCACGGTGACTCGGATACGCGTGTTCATCCGTCACAATCAATGGAGCTTTACCGTTATATTAAAACTTTAGGTCAAGCGCCGGTTCGCTTAGTTTTATACCCAGGCGAAGGTCACGGTAACCGTAAAGCGGCGGCGCAATACGATTATTCGCTTCGACTCGTTCGTTGGATGGATCATTACTTAAAAGGTGATGGGGGTGAGCCGCCTGCGTATGACTTAAAGCATGAGAAAAAGCTTAAAGAAGAGTCTGAGAAAGAAACTGAGAAGTAAGACATAAGATTTATGTGGCTAATTATTACTAGCCACCTGTCTTAAAGTGTTAATAAACTCCGCAATAGTGTCGTTATGATAGTATTGTGGAGTTTTTTATTGGGCAAATAAAACATGAGCATAGAACTATGGCAATTACGGATTTAAGCACTTTGTTGGAAAACTTGCAGCCAATTTTGGATGAGCAGGACTATGTTTTTTGCACGGTGACTGTTGTTTCAGATGGCCTTAAGCCTCTAGCAACGTTTAGAGAAGGCGAAGGCATCAGTTTAATTTGTCAGAAAGAAGAGGTTGAAGCATCGGGGCTGCCATACGACGGTATTTTTAAAAAGATAACGCTATCAGTGTACTCGAGCCTAGAAGCGGTCGGGCTAACAGCGGCTGTGTCTACAGCTTTAACCGAAGCTAACATTAGCGCCAATGTGGTCGCTGCCTACCATCATGATCATCTGTTTGTTCCTGCCGATAAAGCAGCAGAAGCGATGGGTATTCTTAAAGGGCTGGGTGATAAATCAGCTTAATGCTGATTATAGAGACTTCGATATTCAGAATGATAACCGCTGTCTATTGAGTGGACTTAATTAGACGGCCTTCTTTTGTCGATAGAAGTTGCCGCTGGTTAAAAAGTTTAAAATATATTGCTTAACCTTTCTTTTGTTCATAATAAATGTATGGCCATGGTTCACTGTGATTAGATCCTTCATCTCAGGCAGCTTCGTATTTTCTACAGAAACCTTGCCATCGTGGTCAGACTTAAAAACGTGATTAAACCAAGGATCGGAGGAGCTGGTGCCTGCAATAACACCGACCTCAACAGGTATGGGCTTCAAATTTTCGAGTAGGGGATTGTTGGTTTTATGCAACTGCTGCCCCGGCACTCCTGTTATCCACTTATACCAAAAATGCTCACGATACTTTTCAGCGACGTCTGAACCTTGGTTCGGTGGCGCTAGCATGACAATTCTGCCGAGTTTATTGATAGTATGCCTCGAAAGATAATAACGAACCAGAATTCCGCCTAGACTGTGAGTGACGAAGTGAACCTCCGATACTGAATGAGGGATATTGGCAAGCGCGGAATTGATGTAATGAATTGAAGAGCGTTCGACCTGAGAAACTGTTGATGGGTAGCTTTGGTTATATGTGAAGTAACCTTCAGCCTTGAGAAAACGCTCAAGACTTTTCATCGAGCGACTGCTTCGCCCCATGCCATGAATCAGTATAACCGCTTCTTTTTCCAATAGTTTCAGTCCCTTATCAATACATCTGGTCAGACGTCAGTGTATCAGCTTGGTTTTATTCGTCAAAGCGATAGTAAATCCAATTAAATGTTAACAATATTAATTATATCTCTCTAGTTTCGCCAAAATATTCGTATTCATGCTATTATCGCTGAATATCGTTCAGCTATTAGGTATTTAAATGCTAAAATCATCACCAGATAAGCTAGATGCTATGGATAAAAAAATTCTTAACTTGTTGCAGCAAGAGGGCCGTTTAAGTAACTCCGAGTTAGCTAAGCGGGTTAATCTTTCGCCACCGGCGAGCCATGCGCGAGTTAAGAGATTGGAGCAAGAAGGGTTCATTAGGCAATATGCCGCCTTGGTTGACCGCGAGCGTTTAGGCTTCGACAACCTCTGTTTTGTTGAGTTTAGCCTACAACTGCACAGCTCTGAACAAATCCAAGCCATCTTAGCCACAGTAAAATCTTGGCCTGAGGTACTCGAGTGTCACAACGTTACAGGTGAGTATGACTATCTGTTAAAAGTGGCGGTCGAAAACACTAGGGCTTTAGAAAGTTTTGTTTCGCAGAAGATGATTCCGTTAGAAGGGATCGCTAGGGTTCACACTAGCTTGGTCTTGAAGGAAGTCAAAAATACCAGCGCCATCATTCTCGCGGAATAGCTTTATAAATTACTCTAAGAGGTTTATGAGTCTATGAAGTCGTCGAATAAACAGTTTAAGCATTTAGAAACCCGCGCCATCCACTCTGGACGTGTGGGCGATCCTAGTTTCGGTTCTTTAGCTACGCCTATCCACCAAACATCAACTTTTATATTTGATAATGTTGAGCAGGGTGCGAACCGTTTTGCTGGAGAAGAGCAGGGCTATATCTATAGCCGTTTAGGGAATCCTACGGTAAGAGAGCTTGAGCAAAAAATGGCAGCGCTCGAAAATACCGAGGACGCGGCTGCATTCGGCTCTGGCATGGGGGCGGTTTCAGCGACTTTACTAGCGAATTTAAAGCAAGGAGATCACCTTGTCGCTTCTTCAGCGCTATATGGCTGTAGCTTCGCGCTAATCAATCACAAGTTCCCAGACTTTGGTATTGAGGTAACTTTTGTTGATATCACCGACGAGCAGGAAGTTGAGCAAGCGATCCAAGAAAATACAAAACTGATTTACTTTGAAACACCAATCAACCCAAATTTAGTTTGTGTTGATATGGCCAAAATCAGTGCTATCGCGAAACGTCATAACCTACTTACGATTATGGACAATACCTTTATGTCGCCTGTATTACAGCAACCTAGCGACTTCGGCATGGATTTAATTATTCATAGTGCGACCAAATATTTAAACGGTCATGGTGATGTTATTGGCGGTATTGTTTGTGGTAGCGAAGAGCAGATTGGCCATATAAAAATGACGACTCAAAAAGACATGGGAGCGACAATGAGCCCTAACGATGCTTGGTTGATTACTCGTGGCTTAAAAACCTTGTCGGTTCGTGTAGAGCGTCATTGTGATAACGCCGAGAAGGTTGCCGATTATCTAGCGTCACACTCTGATATCGAACAAGTTTATTACCCAGGCCTTAAAGACCACCCAGCAAATTACTTAATTGGCACTCAGATGAAACGTGCTGGTGGCGTTATTGCGTTTGAAGTTAAGGGCGGTTTTGATGATGCAGTGCGTTTCATGAATCAACTAGATTTGTGTCATATTGCGGTGAGTTTGGGTGACGCAGAAACCTTAATTCAACACCCAGCTTCGATGACACACTCGACTTATACGCCAGAAGAAAGGGCAGACGCTGGTATTAGCGAGACTTTGATCAGAATCTCTGTAGGCCTTGAGCATCCTGAGGATATCATTGCAGATCTTGAGCAGGCGCTCAAAAGAATGAAGATTAAAGCTGCTTAGAGATTTAATATTTATAAAAGCATTGAGCCTTTTACAAAAAATATTGAATAATAAAAAAAGCCCAGCATCAGCTGGGCTTTTTTGTACGTTTTATCTAGCGTTACAAGCTTATTTTGCTTGGAAACTACTGTCGATAACAACGCCTTCGTTATTAATGTCGAAGCTGCTTTTGATTACGCCATCAACATTTTTCATCTCTGAGAAAAGCTCTTTTTGTTGCTCAAGCATTTCTTTCTCACTACCGTAAGAATTATCAGCAGCTGAAGCCATCATTTGCTCAAGTAAGCCCATGTACTTTTTGAAGTCCATAGTGAATGACATGATGCCATTTTTCTCTAGGCTACCGTTGCTTTCAACGTTATCGATTAAACCATCAGTATTACCCATTAGCATTACTAGGTCGTTACCGCGAAGAGCAATTTTAGCGTCAGCGCCCATGCCTGATTGGATTGACTGTGGCTCACCACCGTCTTCAAGCTGTAACTGAGCTAGTTCTGGAGCATACATCCCCATAGACTTAAGCAAGTTCTGTGGCTTTTCAGCAGTAACCGTAATTAACATTTGGCTATCCTGCATAAATGCCATTGGGTTACGATCCATGTTCGCTAAAGCATCTTCTTTCATGTCAACGATGCTGAAACCAACACCTTTGATGCCAGCAAACATACCTGACATCATGCCAAGCATCATTGGGTTAGACTGACGTAAGCCCGCTTGCATTTCTACTAGTGGAGGACAAGTGAAGTCTTCTTTAGTTAAGCTTTCCCAAACAGTAGTGATTGTTGGAACTAGCTGATCCATATCTAGACCAATACCAAAGCTCATCACATAGTCATCTTTAGAAACGTTGTCAGAAATGTGGCCACGCATTTGACCTAATGTGTCTAAAAGATCTGCGTTAGCACCTTTAAGAACCATTTTGTAGCTAGCGTTGCTGCTATCGAACTTAGTATAGCCAGCAGAAAGGATAGGCCAGTTACCAGTTAAAGCTGTGAACTCAGCATTACAAGCTGGAGTCTGGATGTCCTGCATTTCGTTGCCAGCGCCATAAGCTACTTGAAGATCTTGTAAACTTTTACCAAAAGCGTTTGCGCTTGGGTTAGTAAGACCATCAACAATCGCAAGGTTGTCCATCATGAAGATTGAATAACCTAAGTAACCGTTATCAGAAGCTAGCTCATTCAATGCGCCGCCTTCTAAGATATTGGTAGCAGGCTTTTCGCTAAGAGTAACTTGTAAGTCTTTAGCATCTTCTAGCGCAGTGTTAACTGTAATGACGGCTTGGTTGTCGTTAATAGCGATAACCATTGTAGGAACTTGCTCGTCATGGTTGTCGAAGTTGTACTCACGATATTCAACACCATTAACAGTGTTCACTTTAGCGTTTACTGAGTGCTCTTTTTCAAGTGATGAAAGAAGGTTCGCAAAAGTATCAGAACCGTCTAGTTCCATACGCGCAACTGGAAGTACGCCTACAGTGTAGATAGCCATGTTAACTTCGTTGCGAAGGCCAAGCTCTTTCAACGATTTTGTTTTAACCGCAGTTAGGTACTTGTCGTATAGGCCAACCATGATGCGTGCTGCATCAGGAGCATCGCCAAGATCTGCTTTCAGTTCATTGATACCAGAACCCATCATTGCAGAAGTATCAAAGCCCATTTTGCTGCTCATTTCTAATGTTTTAGCAAAATCTAATGGCTCTACGCTCCCTGCAAAGAAAACAGTGTCAGCTGGTACATATTCCAAAACGGCATTTTCGCTAGGTAAAGAATTGCCACCCAGTAGATCGACTTTTCCTCCCTTAAAGAAATATACCCCGGCTGCAATAGCAACGGCTATTACAATAATAATTAGTAGTTTTTTCATGCTAATCCTTCTATGTAGTTGTGTTGGTGGCCTGTTAAAGCTTTGCGATTCGTTCTACCGGTATCAAATTCGACTTGCCACCAAAAGTAAATGGCAAAGCCCATCAGACCAGTGCAAATTATATGCTATGGAGAGTAATTGACCAATGAATTTTATGTGTCTATCACTTAGAATGGGTAATAAAATGTTTCAAAGGTATCAATTTATGAGCAATTCAGAACTTACTAAGACGCAAATTGTTGAAAAAGCGAACGATTTACTCTTACTTATTGAAAATCAAAAGGAATTTACTAAAGAAGAAACGCTAACTTTAGCCAAGCTTGAGTTGATTATAGAGTCTCGATTGTTCCAACAAGATGCCGAAGAGAAGCCAGAAGAGTATCTGATCGAGCGTTTTCAGGAGCGTTTGTATAACTTTGAGCGCGAATATCCGTCTTTAAGCAGCTTTATTCGTCGTATTTCAAACAGTTTAAGTAATATCGGTATCTAATTGATTTTATAAGAAATAGTATGGTTCGCGTTGTTAGAAACAGTGCGAGCCATTTACAATTTGTTACCCTAAAGCGCCTTTTTTCAGATTAATTCGCTAAACCTTTTCACTACTTTGCCTCATCTTAAATAGTGTACGAACCACTTAATTGATGAGGAATTCAGCATGAAACACCTATTAACAACGAGCCTAGTTGGCATTATGTTAACTCTCGGCAGTGCTAGCGGCATGGCACACTCTAATGATTTAGTTTGTGATGCCGACCTTGCTTATAACATTGATGTTAAAAATAACGAGCTAAGTTTTTCCACTCAGGGACAACAGAAGGTTTTAATCTTGGGGAAAGGGTCAACTCCTGCACAAGAACTGTATCTGGATGGTAATAAACAAGCCCTTAACGCCGAGCAGCAAACTTTGCTAAAAGAGTACAACCAACAAATTCGACAACTCTTACCTCAGGCTGCTGCAGTAGCCAACGAGGCAAGCGCGATTGCTGTGGATGCTGTGGCTAGCGTGACCTCGGCTTTGCTACATGACAACCCTGATAAAGCTAAAGAATTCACGGTTAAAGTCGAAAAGCTTTCAGCTGGTTTAAGTCAGCACATTAGCCAGAACCACCTTCGTCCTGAGGGTATTGTGGAATATATTGAAAGCTCAAACTTCGAAGCTGAGTTCGAAGCGCTAGTTGAAAGTGCCGTGGCTGACTTTATGGAAAACAATGTGGGCGAGATTGTTGCGGCAGCTTTAAGTGGTAACGAAGACAAGGTTAAAGCCTTCGAGCAGCGCATGGAGAAGTTTGGTCAGGAAATGGAACAGCAGTTTGAAGCTCGTGGCGAAGCGCTCGAAAAGCAAGCTGAGAAGTTGTGTCAGTTGGTACAAAGCATCGATCTTACGGAAGGTGAGCTAGTCAAAGCATTTGCTAAGTTTGACGAGTATCAGTTAATCACCGAATAACTGATTTCAAGTTTGCTCATTGAAGAGCGAGATCGCCACAGTCGCTATCGCTCCTTCGCGAAGACGAGGTTGGTTATTAGTTCGTCATTGAGAGGTCACGAAGTGGCCGTGGCAATCTCCTGAGATACTTACGAATATAGCTATCGCTACTGAATTGATTTGCGATGACGTGGGAGGGGTAATCACTGTGTAATTGATTGAGGTGGTTTATTGAAGAGCGAGATCGCCGCAGTCGCTATTGCTCCTTGGCGAAGACGAGGGGGATTATTACTTCGTCATTGCGAGGCCACGAAGTGGCCGTGGCAATCACCTGAGTCACATACGAGTTAGCTTTCACGACTGAGTTGTTTTGCGATGACGTAGGAGGGGTTAACCACTGTGTAATTGATTGAGGTGGTTTATTGAAGAGCGAGATCGCCGCAGTCGCTATTGCTCCTTCGCAAAGACGAGGGTTGGTTATTACTTCGTCATTGCGAGGCCACGAAGTGGCCGTGGCAATCTCCTGAGTCACATACGAGTTAGCTTTCACGACTGAGTTGTTTTGCGATGACGTAGGAGGGGTTAACCACTGTGTAATTGATTGAGGTGGTTTATTGAAGAACGAGATCGCCATAGTTGCTATTGGTCCTTCGCGAAGACGAGGGTTAGTTATTACTTCGTCATTGCGAGGCCCGAAGTGGCCGTGGCAATCTCTGTTAGGGGGCTGTGCTAGCACAAAGGACAAGAAGAGCAGGGAAGTTCAATTATCTACTAAAACTCATTATTCAGATAAAGTGCCAGCCAATAGGTTATGTTTAATCGTTAAAAAGATTGATTGAAATATAGACAGCTCATAAAAGCAGTTATAAGCTGTCTACAAACAAAATGACAAGGATTTACTTATGACCTTTATAACGAGCTCTCTTTCTGGGGTAGCGCTGTGTGTTGCTTTGGCGCTTACGGGCTGTGATTCTTCTGATAAAAACGAAGAGGTAAACGGAAGCCCTGTCGTAGAGCAGTCGCAAGCTCAAAGTTCTAGCCAAACTAGCGCGGATGTTTCTGAGGCAAGCAAAGAGCAAACCAATAGCGAGCAAAACGATGCCGTCGTAGAGCCACCTTTAGTCTTTAATATTTATAACAAAGAAGACACAGCGGGAACCTTAACCGTGGAGCAGGAAGGTCAAACCGTTAAGTCTAATCTTGAACTAGGTTGGAATAACAGGCGCGTTAACATTAACGAAACTGTGGTCGTTGGCGAAGATGGCTATGTCATCAGTCAAAATATAGAAGGCATCTCCGCTTTTGGTGCGCCGATCGATGAGAGCTTTACTCTAAAAGATGGTAAAGCCGAGTGGAAAAGCCTTAACGAGCAGGGCAGTGCACAAATTAAAGAGAGTAAATTTTATATTCCAAGTGACGGCACAGGCGTATCCTCAAACTTCTTAGTAAAAGCTTTACTCAATGACGAAGATAATAAAATTGAGCTGTTACCAAGCGGCACTGCGTCGCTAATTGAATTAGACACAGTCACGCTAACCAAAGGCGAAGAGCAAAAGACTGTGCGCTTAATTGGCGTTGTGGGGCTCGGTTTAACGCCTGACTTTGCTTGGTACGATGAAGACAATAACTTCTTTGCCTCCGATGATGGTGGCTGGTTTGGCGTTATCGCAAAAGGCTGGGGACGAAAGAACCTCGAAAAGCTTCAGGCAAGACAAAAAGAAGCTGATAATCAATATCTTAGAGACTTATCCCAGAAACTTACTCATGTTTCAGAAAAACCGATTCTAGTTACCAACGCTAATTATGTTGACGTGGAAAGCGGCACTTTGGTCGAGAATAAAGCCATTGTCGTGGTTGATGGCAAGATCGATAAAATTGTTGAGTCTTATGTGATAAAGCCGAGTGATGAATACACCGTCATTAACGCAACCGGCAAAACATTAATTCCAGGCTTATGGGATATGCACGGTCACTTGAGTAAGGGCGACGGCTTACTAAACATTCCAGCCGGTGTTACCAATGTTCGCGATATGGGCAATACTCATGACAATATTGTGGCCGTTGAGGAGTTAGCCGAAAGCGCAGTAATTATCGGTGGCGATGTTTATCGAGCTGGCTTTATGGATCGCGAAAGTCCTTACGCCATGAAGATGGGAAAAACAGTTTCCTCATTAGAAGAAGCGAAAAAAGCAGTCGATTGGTACGCTGAGCGCGGCTATATTCAGATAAAAACCTACAGCTCTATGGAGCCAGAGTGGGTTAAGCCATTGGCTGAGCATGTTCACAGCAAGGGAATGCGTTTGAGTGGTCACATTCCTGCCTTTATGACGGCGGAAGAAGCGGTCGATGCGGGCTTTGATGAAATCCAACATATCAACATGCTGTTTTTAAACTTCTTAGGTAAAGGTGTCGATACTCGTAAGCGACTACGCTTCTCGATGGTGGGCGAAAAAGCTCATGAGCTGGACCTTGAAAGTAAAGAGGTGAACGACTTTTTAGCCAAGCTTAAAGAAAAAGGCGTCGAAGTCGATCCAACCGTGTCGACTTTTAACAGCCTTTTTAGAAAAGGTGGCGTCATTGATCCTGAGATTGAAGCTGTCTATGAGCACCTACCGGCCAATATCGCGCGTCAGTTTACAAAACCCGTGATGGATATTAGCGCCGAGCAGCGCCCAGCTTACGATGCGTCGATGGAGGCGATGTCAGCAATGGTCAAGAAGCTACACGATAGCGGTGTGACAGTTGTTCCTGGAACTGATGCTATAGCTGGGTTCACGTTGCACCGTGAGCTGGAGCTCTATGCAGATGCAGGCATCTCTAATGCTGATGTTTTAAAACTCGCAACCCTTGGCTCCGCTGAAGTGGTCGGAAACGCTGAGAATGTGGGCTCTATCAAAGAGGGTAAGCAGGCAGACTTGGTGTTTGTCGATGGTAACCCTTTAGAAGATATCAGTAATCTGCGTAATATTTCTTTAGTCATTAAGGTACAGCGAATTTATAAGCCTGATGATATTTATGAAGCGATAGGTATTAAGCCGTTTGCCGATTCGATTGATTTCGAGCTTAACTAGTTACATCTGTTATATATTCAAACACCGGCATTCGCCGGTGTTTTTGTATGTGCGAACTGTGACAATTTTATGAAAGCTATTTACATCAATATGATTCTTATATACGATCATCCATATATTCAAATATAGCGATATTTTAAATCGTTGTTGGTACCAAATTATGATTAAGTCAACTGAGTTGTTTAAATGCCTGTCTGACGAAACGCGCCTAAAGACGTTACTGCTTATACGTCATGAAAAAGAGCTGTGTGTATGTGAGCTGACCGAGGCGCTGCAAGAGTCTCAGCCTAAAGTTTCGCGTCATTTAGCGCAACTGAAAAACCTAGGAGTAGTCGCTACTCGCAGGCAACGTCAATGGATTTATTACCGGCTCAATGAAGAGCTGTCTGACTGGGCATTGTCGGTATTGGACGTGACACTGACTGCTCAGGAAAACATGATTCAAACCTATTTAGACAACTTGGCGGCGATGGAAAATCGTCCCAGTTGTTGTGATTAACCGATTTTTGCGAGGAAAATGAGATGCCAATTAAAGTAGGTATTAATGGCTTTGGCCGTATGGGGCGCTTAACCCTGCGTGCGCTTTGGGGCTCACCAAACATTGATGTTTGCCTCATTAATGATCCGGCAGGAGGTGCTCATACCTTTGCCCACTTGCTCAATTTTGATTCAGTTCATGGTCGCTGGGAATATGAAGCGGAAGAGTCTGAGGGTGATATTGTTATCGGTGACTCTAAGATTGGATTTAGCCAAAACCGCTCGATACAGCAAACCGATTGGTCAACTTGTGATTTAGTGATAGAGGCTTCGGGGAAGTTTAAATCTCAAGAATCATTACAAGAGTATTTAACCCAAGGTGTTAAACGTGTCGTGGTCACGGCACCAGTTAAAGAAGAGGGCGTGCTGAATGTGGTTATGGGGGTTAATGATGACTTATATGACAAGTCAAAATACCCGATTGTTACAGCCGCTTCTTGTACCACAAACTGCTTAGCGCCAGCGGTAAAGGTAATCCATGAAAATCTTGGCATAAAACATGGCAGCATGACCACCATTCATGACATTACCAATACACAAACGATTCTCGATGCGGCGCATAAAGACTTACGTCGTGCGCGAGCCTGCGGTATGAACCTGATTCCGACTACGACAGGCTCAGCCACGGCGATTACGCATATCTTCCCTGAATTGAAAGGGAAGCTAAATGGCCATGCTGTGCGTGTTCCTTTAGCAAACGCATCGATTACAGACTGTGTGTTTGAGGTGGAAAAAGAAACGAGCGCCGAAGAAGTTAACGCCTTATTTAAAAAAGCAGCCGAGGGCGAGTTAAAAGATATTTTAGGTTATGAAGAGCGCCCATTGGTGTCGGTCGACTATAAAACTGATCCACGTTCGAGCATTGTCGATGCGCTGTCGACTATGGTGGTTAACGGTACTCAGGTAAAACTTTACTTGTGGTATGACAACGAGTGGGGCTACGCCAACCGTACGGCTGAGTTAGTAAATTTGGTTATAGAGAAGGGCGTGGCTTAATCGATGAGAACCTTAACCGGTCTGCTACAAAACTTATCGCCACAAGTTCGACAGTACATGGTGATTACTGGTAACTACTGGGCTTTTACCTTAACCGATGGTGCTTTGCGTATGCTGGTGGTGCTACATTTTCACCAGCTAGGTTATAGTCCTCTTCAAATCGCCATGTTGTTTTTGTTGTACGAATTTTTTGGTGTGGTGACAAACTTAATTGGTGGTTGGTTGGGCGCCCGAATTGGTTTGAACAAAACCATGAATATTGGCTTAGGACTGCAAATTTTAGCCCTAGGGTTATTGCTGATTCCTAGTGCCATGCTCACAGTTCCATGGGTTATGACGGCCCAAGCGATTTCCGGAGTCGCCAAAGATCTGAATAAGATGAGCGCTAAAAGTGCTATCAAAACCTTGGTCGCCAAAGATCAAAACAATCAGTTATACCGTTGGGTAGCGTTATTAACCGGCTCTAAAAACACCTTAAAGGGTGTGGGCTTTTTCCTAGGAGGTTTATTGCTGGCGCTAGTGGGCTTTAAAGGCGCCATTTTGGCCATGGTTTTGATGTTATTAACGGTCTGGACTTTCAGCCTAATTAAACTAAAGCAAGACTTGGGACGCAGTAAAGCAAAACCTAAGTTTTCACACATCTTCTCAAAAAGCTCGGCTATAAATTACTTATCAGCAGCGCGACTGTTTTTATTTGGCGCTCGTGATGTTTGGTTCGTGGTCGCTTTGCCAGTGTATTTAACGAGCCAGTTCGACTGGTCACACACTTATGTCGGCGCCTTTCTAGCGCTTTGGATAATCGGCTATGGCGTTATTCAAACCTTGGCACCGAAGATTACATCCCGCCAATCATCCGCGCCACCAACGGGGATGACAGCTTTCAATTGGGCATTAATTTTAGCGGTGACGCCATTATTCATTGCTGCCGCTTTGTATTTCAACTTATCGCCACAACTAGCATTGGTTATCGGCTTACTAATCTTCGGCATCATTTTTGCCATTAATTCATCACTTCACAGCTTTCTCATCGTCCAGATGGCGCGTGAGGACGGTGTATCGCTCGATGTCGGCTTTTATTACATGGCGAACGCCATGGGAAGATTGCTAGGAACGGTTTTATCAGGCTGGATTTATCAAGCGTACGGATTGATTTCATGCCTTATCGTCTCGGCGGCGTTTATTGTAGTGGCCGCCTTGTTGTCGCTACTTATTCCAAAACAATCATCTAACGAGCTTTCTAGCGCTTAAGCAGATAATAGTTGAGACGATCAAAAAAGCCCTCAAGTCGAGGGCTTTTGAATAGTGTCTTGAGGCTTACTTTTCTAGGTATTGAAGCTTGCCTTTTTTACCATCCCACTCTGCGGCATCAGGGAATGGATCTTTTTGTTCAGTAATATTTGGCCACTCTTCAGAGAGTTCAGCGTTTAGCTCGATGAAGTTTTCCATGCCTGCTGGAACATCATCTTCTTCAAAAATCGCTTCGGCAGGACACTCAGGTTCGCATAATGCACAGTCAATACACTCGTCTGGATTAATCACCAAAAAGTTTGGCCCTTCATAAAAACAGTCCACAGGACATACTTCCACGCAGTCGGTGTATTTACATTTAATGCAGTTTTCGGTAACTACGAACGCCATGAGTCTCTCCTAAATTGCGATTCTTGCTGATAACTCGATATCAGAATACCAGTAGCAGCGTTATTTTAGCGATTCTTTTAACTTATACAATAGTTCCAACGCTTCGCGAGGCGATAAATCGTCGGGAGTTATTGATTCTAACAATTCTAGTGCTTCGTTAGAGGCTGGTTCTGGCTCTTCTACATCCAGTAAATCAAGCTGTGGCATAACATCATTGTTTATTGAGCTTGAGGTTTCATGAGTACCGTTTTGCTCAAAATAACTTAGTAGAGCTTTTGCATTATGGATAACCGCTTTAGGTAATCCCGCAAGCTGTGCCACCTGAATACCATAGCTTTGGCTGGCTGGCCCTTCGGCGACTTGGTGTGAGAACACCAGTTTGGTAGCGCCAGTTTGTTTAGATTCGAACTCGCTTGCACCAAAATGCACATTGGCGCAGTCAGCCCATTCTTGGATCTGTTGTGTTAGCTCAAAGTAGTGAGTCGCGAATAATGTCAGCGAATTAAGCTTTTCATGAATATAGCGCATGGTAGCCGAGGCGAGGGCAAGGCCATCGAAGGTGCTAGTGCCACGACCAATTTCGTCGAGCAAAACTAAACTGTTGGCGGTAGCGTTATTCAGAATATTAGCCGTTTCCGACATCTCCACCATAAAGGTCGAGCGACCGCTAGCCAGATCATCCGACGCCCCGATTCGTGTAAAAATCCGATCGATAGGCCCTAGCTCAGCTGATTCTGCTGGCACGAAAGCGCCAGTATAAGCGAGCAGAGTAATTAATGCGGCTTGGCGCATATAGGTTGATTTACCGCCCATGTTCGGGCCCGTAATAATTAACGAGCGACGTTGTGGCGATAATTCTAAGCTATTCGGAATAAACGGCTCTTTGCTGTGGTATTCGACCACAGGGTGTCTACCAGCTGTAATTTTAATACCTGGCTTGTCGCTAAAAGTCGGGCGCGCTAGATTTAAGTTCTCAGCACGTTCGGCGAAACAGGCAAGCACATCGAGCTCGGCAATGGCGGTCGCTGTGTTTTGAATACTCGGCACGAACTCTTGTAACTGCTGAACCAACTCTTCATAAAGACGTTTTTCTAACGTTAGCGCACGCGTTTTACTGCTCAGCACCTTTTCTTCGTACTCTTTAAGCTCTGGTGTAATAAAGCGTTCGGCGTTTTTTAAGGTCTGACGACGAATGTATTCCGCAGGCGCCATATCGCTTTGTGCGCGTGAGATTTCAATATAAAAGCCATGCACACGGTTGTAGCCAACTTTAAGTGTATTAATACCACTGCGTTCTTTTTCACGCTGCTCAAGCTGGAGCATAAAGTCGCTAGCGTCATTGGCGAGATTTCTGAGTTCGTCGAGCTCTTGATGATAACCTTCGGCGATAACACCACCATCACGAATCACCATTGGCGGTTGTTCGATAATGGCTTTGTTCAGTAACTGTTGCACTTCTGGTAAAGGTTCAATCGAGTCGACCAACGACAAAGATACGTTTTGCTGACTTAAATAGTCTTTAATTTCTGCAGATTTGCCGAGTCCAATCTGAAGACGCTTCAAATCGCGAGGATTCGCGCTACCCAGCGCTAAGCGAGTAACGATACGCTCGATATCGGCAATTTCACTAAGGCTTGTTTGCAGTTCGCTATAAATTAAATCTGTTTTTAGCGCGGAAACTGCTTCCTGTCGCTTCTCAACAGAGACGTTTTTACTTAGCGGACTGTGCAACCAGCGCTTTAGTAAACGACCGCCCATCACCGTCTTGGTGCTATTCATGACTTCGAACAGGGTATTGTGCTGTTGGCCTTGGATATTTTCAGTGAGTTCAAGGTTTTTGCGAGTTGCAGGATCGAGTACCAAGTGATCGGTGTCGGAAAGACGCTGCAACATACGAATATGAGGCAGGGCGTTAAGCTGGGTTTTCTTGGCATAATCCAATACCACGCCAGCGGCAGAAACGGCCAAACGGTAATCTTCGCAACCGAATGAGGCTAAGCTTTTAACCTTAAAGTGTTCGAGGAGCTTGGTTAGATTCTGCTCGTAGTCAAACTCCCAGTCGGGTTGCCACTGAATCGAGCTTTTCACTAAATGGCTAAGGTTTTGCTGATTATCCGCTAATAACAGTTCCGCTGGTTTGACGCGATGTAGCTCGGCTTGTAACCCCAGTTCATCTTCAAACTCCGATAGCCAGAAGCGACCACTCGCCATGTCTAAGCAGGCGAGGCCAAAATGATTATTCTTCTTATAAACAGAGGCAAGTATGTTTTCCGATAGCGCGTCCAAAAGGTTTTCATCGTAGAGCGTACCTGGCGTCACAATTCGAACCACTTTACGCTCGACAGGCCCTTTGCTAGTCGCCGGATCGCCTACTTGCTCACAAATCGCCACCGACTCGCCAAGCTTTACGATTCGAGCCAAATAGGAGTCCACTGCATGAAAGGGCACGCCAGCCATAGGGATCGGCTCGCCCGCAGACGAACCACGCTTAGTTAGCGTAATGTCTAATAATTCCGCAGCGCGCTTGGCATCGTCATAAAACAGCTCATAAAAATCGCCCATGCGGTAAAACAACATGTATTCTTTATGATCCTGCTTTAAACGCCAATATTGGCGCATCATTGGGGTGTGGTGTTCGAGGTTCTGTGGTGCGGCTTCTTGTTTTGTCATGCTTGTAAGTTACATCTAAATTCTTATCAAAAGAAGTTGTTGGACTCTATGTGTCACAGCCGCTTTTTGCATAACCCTATATTTGTCATCCCGTGGCTTGACCACGGGATCCAGCGACTCTATTTTTTATTCTTAGAGGCTCTGGATTCCTCGGTCCCCCTAAAGGGATTCTCTTTGATCAAGCCGAGGAATGACGTATATTTATATTAAAGGATGCGTTGGTTTAGGCTGAACAATAAAGTAGTATATTAGCCCATAGCTTAACGGATTTGAGTCAAAAGAGGTAGACGAAGATTGCCTGAATTACAAAAAGAAATACACACATCAGAACTAGAAAGCTTATTAAAAGAACTCTCTAACCTATTAATAAAAAAGGATTTAATGCTCGTAACTGCTGAATCTTGCACTGGTGGACTCATCGCCGCAGCCTGCACAGATATTCCTGGTAGCTCGCAGTGGTTCGATCGCGCTTACATCACTTACAGCAACCAAGCGAAGCACGATATGGTCGATGTGCCAATGAAGCTTATCGAGCAACACGGCGCGGTTTCAAAAGAAGTCGTCGAAGCCATGGCGAGCGGTGCACATAACAAAGCAGGTGGTATAAATCGAATCGCCATATCCGTCAGCGGTATCGCCGGCCCCGACGGCGGAACACCAGGTAATCCCGTCGGCACCGTCTGGATGGGTTATGCCGATGACAAAGGCGTAAACAGTAAATTACTACAGCTTAAGGGATCTAGAGCCGAAATTCGCCACGAAACAGTAAAGCAATCAGTAGGTTTGGCCTTGACCTACCTCAAACGATAAATAGATAAATAATCCGTCATTGCGAGGAGCAGTATTACTGCGACGCGGCAATCTCATAAAGGTTAAGGCAAATTTATCTAGTTACTGTGCGTCACGATAAGGGAGGAAAATATATGACTACATTAATAATTATAGGAATGATTATTCTTTTAATAGCTGTTGTTCGAGCTAAGAACTCAAGTATCTCCAGGCGGCCTAATGCTCATTTGAAAGGGCCTGGAGCTTACGAGTTTGATATTGTAGGAGAGTCAAATTACCAGTCAGAACTTGAAGCGATTTGTGGTGGACGTAAAGAAGAAAGTGCTGAAGAGTATAGGGACGCTGTTTTAGTATTAGAAGATGACAACCCTTTTGACAATAAAGCAGTTCGGGTTGATATTGATGGCGTTACGGTTGGTTATCTCTCTAGAAAGGATGCTAGGTCTTATCGAAAGCAACTATCAGAAAAGGGGGCTACCAATTACATATGTAGCTGTAATGCCTTAATAGCTGGGGGGTGGGCTCGCTCGAAACAAGATCAAGGTCGGTTCGGAGTAAAACTAGACTTGCCAGTGGAATAATTTAGCCCGTCATTGCGAGGAGCTGTATCGCTGCGACGCGGCAATCTCTTTGAGAGATTACTTCGTCGCTTTGCTCCTCGTAATGACGGCTTTTTCTGCTCATTCACAAAACTTCTAAACCTCAAAAGCCTTTAAAATCACGCAGGGTTTATGGGCTCCTCCCGACTCACATTGATGAAACAAGGTCTTGAGACGGTCGCGGGCTTGTTGCATTTCTTCGATTTTTTCATCGAGTTCTTTAATTCTGGCGCTGGCGAGTTGTTGGGCACGTTCGTGATCGTGGCTGGTGTCGAGTGCTAAAAGCTCTTTGATTTCGTTAAGCGTGAAACCTGCTTTTTGGGCTTCTTTGATGAATTTTAGTCGTCGTAAGTCATCTTCGCTGTATTTTCTAAAGCCTTCAGTGTTGTTTGGAACCTTGATTAAGCCTTTGCGCTGATAATAGCGGACGGTTTCGACGCCAATATTCACTTCTCTGGCTAATTTTCCGATTGTTAACATGATTAAGCTCTAAGTTTTACTTAAGTTTAAGCTTTTTATTAAGCTGTATTTGAAACAGAGCGCTTGACTCCGTACCATGGTACAGAGTTTATAATGCGCTTATTGTTTAAATCAAGCTATACGCACAATTCATATTGAATGAAGGAGTACTTAGTTCATGAGTGCCAACGATAAGAAAACTGCAAAACTGTACCGTATGTCGACGGATAAACACACTTGTCCTTTCGGATTAAAATCAAAAGATCTGTTGAAGCGTGAGGGTTTTGAGGTTGAGGACCATATTCTAGCGGATCGTGAACAAACCGATGCTTTTAAAGCTAAGCATGACGTAGAAACTACGCCGCAGACCTTTATTGGTGGTGAGCGCGTTGGTGGTTATGAAGATCTTCGCCGCCATTTGGGAAAGAAGGTGAAAGATCCGAATAAGAAAACTTATCGGCCAGTTATTGTTTTATTCATTATGGCTGCTTTGACGGCGTTAGCGATGAGTTTTGCGAGTTTAGGCGATGCATTTACGATTAAAACAGCTGAATGGTTTGTGAGCTTTGCTATGGTTTTACTGGCGATGTTGAAGCTACAAGACGTCGAAAAGTTCTCCACTATGTTCTTGAACTATGACTTACTGGCCAAGCGCTGGGTGCCTTATGGTTATATTTATCCCTTTGCTGAAGGGGGCGCTGGTGTCTTGATGGTGGCAGGCACCTTAACTTGGTTATCTGCACCAGTAGCCTTGTTTATTGGTACTATCGGTGCGGTGTCAGTGTTTAAGGCTGTTTATATCGACAAGCGCGAGTTGAAGTGTGCTTGTGTTGGTGGTGGTAATAATGTGCCGCTGGGTTTTATCTCCTTGACTGAAAACTTGATGATGATCGCCATGTCGATTTATATGGGCATTAAATACCTCGCTTAAAGTTCCATAAACCGTCGTTAACGCCATGTTTTTATGGGTGTTTACTGAGTCAATGTGTTGCAGGATAGTTCCTTTAAAATTACTATGTAGCACATTGATTTTGTTTTTGGTGGGGAATTATGAATTGGGGTGATATAGCGACCGCTGCGGTTACGCTGTTTTTAATTATGGATCCGTTGGGAAATGTACCGATTTTCAACGCGATCTTGTCAAATATTGAGCCAAAGCGCCGTTCTAAGATCGTCGCCAGAGAATTAGTCATTGCACTAGTTATCTTGTTAGGCTTTCTGTTCGCAGGTAATTCGATCTTATCATTTTTGGGTCTGACTCAATCATCGCTAAATATAGCCGGTGGTGTTCTCTTATTCATTATTTCACTGCGCATGATTTTCCCTGGCCGTCGAGGTTCTGTGGACGATGTGGAAGAAGAAGAGCCGTTTATCGTGCCTCTCGCCATGCCGATGATTGCTGGCCCTTCGACAATTGCGGTGCTTTTGCTCCTGAGTTCAAATCAGCCAGACCAAATTACCGAGTGGAGCATTGCATTATTCCTTTCATGGGTTGTAACCACTATTTTATTAGTGCTATCACCGAGAATCCTGAGTGTTATTGGGCAGAGAGGCTCGCGAGCTCTTGAACGCTTGATGGGTATGATATTGATTATTCTGTCAACCCAGATGTTGCTTAATGGAATTCGTGACTTCATACAGAGTTTATAGCTTCGTCATCATATGAGCATGTAAGCTCAGTTATTAATAGTGGTTTTGACAAGTATCTAAAACATTTAACAAGTGAGTGCTCATTGAAAATAGGACAGATCGCGATAACAGTGGCAAACGTAGAGTCGTCATTGGTTTTTTACCGAGATATTCTTGGATTAGAGTTTTTATTTGCACCAAGTGAAGAACTAGCTTTTCTTCAGTCTGAAGATATAAGGATTATGTTGAGCACACCTCAAGGTGTAGGTGAAGTAGGTAAGAATTCAATTTTGTACTTTAAAGTGAGCGATATCGAAGAGCGATATAAGCAATTAGTTGCTAAAGGTGCAAAAACCGAACGACAGCCTCAACTTGCAGCCCAAATGCCAGATCATGAGCTTTGGATCGGTTTTGTCAAAGATCCTGATGGCAACCTGGTTGGTCTCATGGAAGAAAAGCGTTAGCCTTGATAGCTACACGTTTGTACAAATATTAGCCAGGCATTTCGGATCATCAATAGCTTACCGCTATAAGGGCTATTATCTTAAAGGAGATCGGGAAATCACTGGTTACTTTTCAGGGCCTTTTGTGGAATAATCAGACTAATTTTTACATTCTTATAAACATTTCAGTCAGTAGGTATTTTTGATGGATGACAACAAAAAGAAGGCGCTCGGCGCTGCTTTAGGTCAAATCGAGCGTCAATTCGGTAAAGGTTCAATTATGCGTCTTGGCGACGGTTCTGCCGCCAGAGGTATTGAAGCTATTTCAACCGGTTCATTAGGTTTAGACATTGCGCTTGGTATTGGTGGTTTGCCAAAAGGGCGTATCGCTGAAATCTATGGTCCTGAGTCATCTGGTAAAACAACGTTGGCTTTACAGGCTATCGCAAGCTGCCAAGCTGCCGGCGGTACCGCTGCCTTTGTTGATGCGGAGCACGCATTAGATCCAATTTACGCTGAAAAGCTAGGCGTCAACTTAGACGACCTCATCGTTTCTCAGCCAGACACGGGTGAGCAAGCATTAGAAATTACCGATATGTTAGTGCGCTCTGGCGCGGTCGATATCTTGGTAGTTGACTCAGTTGCGGCTCTAACGCCTAAAGCTGAGATTGAAGGCGAGATGGGTGATTCACACATGGGTCTTCAAGCTCGTTTGATGTCACAAGCGTTGCGTAAGCTAACCGCTAACATCAAGCGCTCGAACACCTTGTGTATCTTCATTAACCAAATCCGTATGAAAATCGGTGTTATGTTTGGTTCGCCAGAAACGACTACTGGTGGTAACGCACTTAAGTTCTACGCATCAGTACGTCTAGATATTCGTAGAATTGGCCAAATCAAGCAGGGCGACGAGATTGTTGGTAACGAAACTCGCGTTAAGGTTGTTAAAAACAAAGTAGCGCCACCGTTCAAACAAGCAGAATTCCAAATCCTTTATGGTGAAGGTTCTTCTTTAGAAGGCGAGATTCTAGATTGGGGCGTAAAAGAAGGTTTAGTTGAAAAGTCGGGTGCTTGGTACTCGTACAACGGCAACAAGATTGGTCAGGGTAAACAGAACGTCATTAAGTTCTTAAAAGAAAACCTTGAAATCAAAGAAGAGATCGAAAGTACTTTACGTAGCAAGTTACTAGTAACGGCTAAACCGGCAGATGACGAAGAAGAAGCTCCTGAAGAGGCTTAATTCTTTAGTCGGTTTATCAATAACGGATTAATCTATGGGCTTTAAAAAGCCGCCACGCGACTATAAAATAATTGCGATGGATTTATTAGCACGCCGGGAACATTCCCGGCGTGAACTTATTGATAAATTAAAACTTCGAGAGTTTGAAGGCGAAGAGGTCGAAGAGTACTTAGATCGCTTAGCCGAACGAGGTCTGCAAAGCGACCAACGATTTGCTGAAAGCTTTATTAGACAACGTTCAACTAATGGTTATGGCCCTTTACGCGTTCGCCAAGAATTACGCAAAAAAGGGATTGAAGATTCGGCCATTAGTCACCATTTCGAAACAATGGGCATTGATTGGTTTCAAGTCGCCGTCAGCGCGTGGCGTAAAAAATACAATCAAGCACCGGGTTCAGACATGAAGCTCAGAGCAAAACAAACCCGATTCTTACAGTATCGAGGGTTTGATTTCGACATGATCAATCATGCAATTGAAACTGGTCCTTTATCGCAAAACGATGATTATAATTTTGACGATGACTTTGGTTTGTCTTAAAAAAATCATTGTTTAACAATGAATTAAACATGAATAGTAAAGTAAAAGGTTAATTAAAAGTGAGCACGACATCTAACCCAATGACGACAAACGACATACGCAAAACCTTTTTAGAGTTCTTCGAACAGAAGGGCCACAAAATAGTGGATAGTGCGCCATTAATTCCGGCCAACGATCCGACTTTATTATTCACTAACGCAGGAATGGTGCCATTTAAAGACTGCTTTTTAGGCATCGATAAGCGTTCTTATACACGCGCCACAAGCTCACAAACCTGCGTCCGTGCCGGTGGTAAACATAACGATTTAGAAAATGTCGGTTATACCGCGCGTCATCATACTTTCTTCGAAATGTTGGGTAATTTCAGCTTCGGCGATTACTTCAAAAAAGAAGCCATTGGCTATTGTTGGGAGCTTCTAACCGAAGTATTCGAGCTACCGAAGGAAAAGCTTTGGGTTACGGTTTACGCAGAAGACGATGAAGCTTATGACATCTGGGCTAAAGACATTGGTTTCCCAGAAGATCGCATTAGTCGTATTGGCGACAATAAAGGCGAACGTTATGCCTCAGATAACTTCTGGGCGATGGGCGACACGGGGCCATGTGGGCCTTGTTCTGAAGTATTCTACGATCACGGTGAGCATATCTGGGGTGGCCCTCCGGGAACGCCAGAAGAAGATGGCGATCGTTTTATCGAAATCTGGAACTTAGTTTTCATGCAATATAACCGTCACAAAGACGGCACTATGGAGCCATTACCGAAGCCATCTGTTGATACGGGCATGGGCTTAGAGCGTATTTCTGCAATATTACAAGGCGTTCACAGTAACTACGAAATCGACACGTTCCAATACCTAATTAAACAAGCCGCTGACTTACTAAAGGTTAAAGATTTAGACAATAAGTCGTTGCGTGTTATCGCTGACCATATCCGCTCGTGCAGTTTCTTAATCCTTGACGGCATAGTGCCAAGCAATGAAGGTCGCGGTTACGTGCTACGCCGTATTACCCGTCGTGCTATTCGTCACGGCCACCAACTTGGTGCCAAGGGAGAGTTCTTCTCAAAGCTGGTTCAAGCCTTGGTGGACACCATGGGCGATGCTTATCCTGCGCTCAAAGCACAGCAGTCTATTATTGAAGGCGTGTTAGCTAAAGAAGAGGCAGCTTTTGCTAAAACTTTAGATAAAGGTATGCAGATCTTAGAAGCTGATATGGCGAATGTTAAAGATAAGACTATTTCGGGTGAAACAGTCTTTAAACTTTACGATACCTACGGCTTCCCGCAGGATTTAACCGCGGATATTGCTCGTGAAAAAGACTTAGAGATTGACTGGGAAGGCTTCGAGAAAGCGATGGAAGAGCAGCGTCAGCGTGCGCGCGCATCGAGCAACTTTGGCGTGGATTACAACGACTCGCTGACACTCGAAGAAGTGTCTAAGTTCACAGGTTATGACTACTTAAGCCAACAGGTTAAAGTGATTAAATTACTTAAAGGCGACCAGGCCGTAGACACTCTGGAAGAAGGCGACAAGGGTATTGTCATCCTTGAGAAGACACCATTCTATGCAGAGTCTGGTGGTCAGGTTGGTGATAAAGGTTATTTATACGGCTGCGGTGCCAACTTTGTGGTCGAAGACACGCAGAATATTGGTGATGCCATCGCGCATATCGGCTATATGGATAAAGGTAGCATCAGCAGTGACTCTGAGTTAAATGCAAATGTGGATGGCGGTTTACGTCAAAGCACCATGAGGAACCACTCTGCGACGCACTTGCTTCATGCAGCACTTCGTGAGGTTTTAGGCTCGCACGTCCAACAGAAGGGCTCTTTGAATGATCCTGAGCGACTTCGCTTTGACTTCTCGAACCCTGAAGCGGTTTCACGAGAAGAATTAGCCACTGTCGAGCGCATGGTAAACGAAAAGATTTTTGAGAATCATCCAGTCGAAGCGGCAGTGATGTCGATGGATGAAGCTAAAGAGCAGGGTGCAATGGCGCTGTTTGGCGAGAAGTATGGTGATGAAGTTCGCGTACTTACCATGTCGCCGTTTTCAGTTGAGCTGTGTGGCGGTACTCACGTTAAACGCACTGGTGACATAGGTCCTTTTAAAATTGTTTCTGAGACAGGCATTGCGGCCGGTATTCGACGCATCGAAGCAATAACGGGTGAACGTGCTGTAGCTTGGATGCAGCAATCAGAAGAAAAGCTGCATAACTTAGGTAAGCTTTTAAAGAGTGAGCCTTCGCAGTCGGTCGAGAAAGTTGAGCAGCTGCTTGATAAGTCAAAGCAACTGGAAAAGCAGATTCAGCAATTACAGAGCAAGCTGGCGTCGAGTCAAGGCAGTGATTTAGCTTCAAACGCAGAAGATATCAATGGTGTGAAACTGTTGGTATCTAAACTCGAAGGAGTAGAGCCGAAAGCTCTGCGCGACTTGCAAGATCAGCTTAAGAATAAGCTCGGCTCTAGTATTGTGGTTCTGGGCATCGCTAGTGACGATAAAGTTAGCTTGATCGCTGGCGTGAGCAAAGACCTAACCTCTAAAGTTAGAGCTGGTGACCTGATTAAAATGGTCGCGGAGCAGGTTGGCGGCAAGGGCGGTGGACGTCCCGATATGGCCCAAGCGGGTGGTAAGGATGCGGACGCACTTCCAAGTGCGTTAAACTCAGTAAAACCATGGGTACTAGAGAAACTTTCTTAAGAAAGTGCGATATACTTATGAAATTGAACAGAGTATTCTTGTAACAGAAAGTATTTTTGTGACAGGAAACACAAAAGTATAGTTTTGGATACAATTTATTGTTAAAATCCGCGACTTCCGATGTAAGTGCCGGCTTTTTATACATGATGTTCATGTTAAATTTGTAGTTAGTATTTGTAGTTTGTAGATTAAATTTGTAGTTAGTAGATTAAATTTGTAGTTAGTAGATAGTTGAGAGCGACTTGGATATAGTCAGGAATGCTCTCCAGGATTGAGGAGATTGGAATGTTAATTTTAACGAGACGTGTCGGCGAAACGCTGATGATTGGTGATGAAATCACTGTTACTGTATTAGGTGTTAAAGGAAATCAGGTTCGCATTGGTATCAATGCACCGAAAGAAGTCGCTGTTCACCGTGAAGAAATCTATTTGCGAATCCAACATGAGAAGCAAATGGAGAATTATCAACCAAATCAACCAGGTAATAATTCAGACGACGATTATAATTATTAAAAAAAAAATGGATTGGAGTGTTGCAATTTATCCTGAATAAGGTAACATTCCGTCCGCGTCAACGGTGAGGTGGCCGAGCGGCTGAAGGCGCTCCCCTGCTAAGGGAGTATACCCTAATCCGGTATCGAGGGTTCGAATCCCTCCCTCACCGCCATTATTCTTTTTTTAGAGAAAGTTGGCGCTAAATTTTAAAACCTGCTTCTAGCAGGTTTTTTTATGCCTGTGTGAAATGTAAGGGGGGGGTGAGAATCCTCGGGTTCGAGCCGAGCAGCTTTAGCTGCGAGACAACATCGGAGCGAAGTGACGATGGCCCAAAGGGCAAGCGCGTAGCGCGCGTAATCCCTCCCTCACCGCCATTATTCTTTTTTTAGAGAAAGTTGGCGCTAAATTTTAAAACCTGCTTCTAGCAGGTTTTTTTATGCCTGTGTGAAATGTAAGGGGAGGGTGAGAAGCCTCGGGTTCGAGCCCAGCAACTTTTGCTTCGAGACAAGCGCCTTGAGCTAGGGGTTAACGATTTTCAGATGATTAATCGAAAAAAGCTTCAGCAGCCCTTATACCATTTTTTTATTCTACCGCTTTCTATATTTCAGAGGGCATAGACTAAGTCTCTAATTTTTTATCTTTTCTTCACAAATGACTCTTTATTATACGCATTAAACAATTTTGAAAGTGGCTTAACCGTGTATAACTAAATGATTTGCTTACACAAAGTTGATTGCAATTAAACCTTCTTTAGGTAATTATAATCGTACAAGCCTAGTCGCGGGGTTCGATGAAAAGTAACTGGAACATCAAAAATACATTTATTTTACTTTGTCTTTTATATGTCGCTATCTGTATCTATATTACTGAAATCTTAGTTGATGCAGTGACATCAGAGCGAAGTGAAGAAGCCAGGTCTGAGCTCTTAAATGAAGCCTCACTGGTGCGGGCTAATATTGAGTCCTCAATTTATTCTGACGTTTATATCGCTAATAGTTTGGCGACAGTTCTTACCGCCGACCAAACCTTGGGCGTTTCTAGATTCGGTTCTATAGCCAGCACCTTAAAATCGAAAGCAAATTACGTTAGAAATATTGCTGTCGCAAAGGACTATACTATTATTTTAGTCTACCCTTATGCCGGCAACGAAAAAGCGAAGGGGTTTGATTACAGAACGTCGCCGTCACAATTCCAAACAGTAGAGCAAGCTCGTGTTGAGCAGGAAGTTGTTTTAGCAGGTCCCTTACCTTTAGTTCAAGGTGGAAATGGGCTTATCGCGCGTTATCCAATTTTTACTGATTACCCAAGTAATGAAGACTACTGGGGGCTCATTAGTGTCGTTTTTGATGTTGACGAACTCTTCAAAGACTCAGGCCTTATCGAATTAAGTGAGCGTTATGATATTGCTATAAAAAGCTCAGCTATTATTAATGATGATGGTGGTTTGTTTTTTGGAGAACCCAGTTTTTTTGAGCAGCCAGATGTTGAATTCTCCTTCGATATTCTTGCGGGTACTTGGCGCTTAGCGGGGAAGTTAAAAGAAAGTAGTGATGCACCTTTATTAACCATACCGGTAGTTATCAGGATTGTTTGCTATCTGACGTCCCTTGCGCTCCTTATATCAGTTGTTTTGCTCTTTAGGGCATATAGAGTGGCTACAAAGATTTCTTATAGAGATGAATTAACAGGCTTAGCAAATAGACGCTATGCTATGGAGATTATTGAAAAATTCATCCATCGGAGAGACCAAGCCCGCTTTAGTTTAGTTTCTGTTGACTTGAACCGGTTTAAATATATTAATGATAATCATGGTCACGAAGCCGGTGACTATGTGTTGCAAGAAATATCGAAAACATTAGTCTCTTGTGTGAGAGGCTCTGATTTTGTCTTTAGGCTGGGAGGGGATGAGTTTTTGATACTTCTTGCAGGACAATACAAAACTGAAAATCTTGATAAAATTATAAAGAAGTTGAAAAACTCTATTGATAGTCGAGTGTTCCATTATAAAGGGCATGACTTAGATGTTAGTTTAAGTGCAGGTTATGCTCGGTTCCCAGCGGACTCAAAAGACTTAGATGAATTGTTAAGCATCTCTGATGTGGCCATGTTTGAAGATAAGAAAGGTCATCAGCGATAAAGAGTCTTTTGTTGTGTATTCTAGCTTAAGCACCAATGAATTTATAAGTTCAAAAAGCGCACTACACGTTCAATCTTTAAGCAACATCTGTATAAATAACAGCCACTTAGAAGTTTTTTTAATAAAATTGATAAAAAATTAAAAAAGGGCGTTGACATATCAGAGTCTGGTGGCATAATACGCCCCACTTATGAAGCGCGTGTAGCTCAGTTGGATAGAGTACCTGGCTACGAACCAGGCGGTCGGAGGTTCGAATCCTTCCACGCGCGCCATTATTCGAAAAAAAGGCTTCCAAGAAATTGGAAGCCTTTTTTTCGTTGTGTGATAGAAAAGACGAGCATCGCTGAGGAGGCTCGTGCGTGCAGCTTTGTCCTGCGACATCATTGGTTTGTTCTGTTAAGAGCCTGCATATGACTAAAGTGCTAGGAACAAAGAGATGCAGTTATACTACTCTAGAGTTTGCTTCTTTCAATTTTGTACTTCCCCAGTTGTGGTGTCATGCAGTGCTGTTATTAAAATTTTGTTTCTTGGCGTTTGCTGAGTTTGAAGCAAATTGATAGTACGTTCCTTCTTAACTATAGTTAAGAGACAAACATAGATACTGTTTGTGCTTTATAAACTTGGAACTACAGTAGGTTATTATATGGACCCCCTCAATTTTTATGACAAACTATATCAAAGCAAAGAGTTTTGTGAGCAGTTAGGTCGTATCCTTCTCGGCTTTAATAAGTTAGAGGTATTCCTAAAAGACTTTTTAAGAAGTAAGTCTTTTCAGGTATCAGAAATGGAAACTTTTGGGCAGCTAATCGGAAAACTAGAAGGTGGTAGGTTTTTGAGTGAGAGCGGGCAAATTCATTTTCAGCAACTACTTAGAGTAAGGAACTACTTAACACACAACTTCTATGCGGGCTTCTGTGGGCAACTTGATAACAAGAAGAAATTATTAGAATCTGATGATTTGAGTGATATGGACGCTGAGGTTTTCGAAAGTAAACTCAAACAGGAAGAAGAGAATATTGAAAGTTATATTGTAGCAGTTAAAAGAGCTCTATTTGATCCGGAAAATTCACTTAAGTTATTATAAATGAGAGATCATTTTTTTGGTCGTCATCCCGCGGCTTGACCGCGGGATCCAGTGACTTACAAATAGATTCTGGATTCCCCAGTTGAACTGGGGAATGACCGAGCTTAGTTACTCTTAGAGTAATTAACTAAACAACTTTGAGCTTGACATCAACACCACCACGGGTTGCGTTTGAATACGGGCAGACCTGGTGGGCTTTATTGACAAGGTCTTCGGCGTCAGCTTTATCCATGCCTGGAATTGAAACCTGTAACTCTACGTCAATGGCGAAGCCGCCGTCAGTAGGGCCGATACCAACAACACCCGTTACTGTTGTGTCTTCTGGCAACTTTACTTTTTGCTGACCAGCAACGTGCTGCATAGCGCCAATAAAGCAGGCTGAGTAGCCGGCAGCAAACATTTGCTCAGGGTTAGTTCCTTCGCCACCAGCGCCGCCGAGTTCTTTTGGCGTTGATAGTTTTACATCAAGCTTTCCATCATCAGATTTAGCTGAGCCTGCACGGCCGCCTGTCGCTGTGGCTTTTGCAGTGTAAGCAATTTCATTTGGCTTTTTCATCATTCGTTCTCCTTTTCCTATAGTGACGTCATATCAATAACGAATCGGTACTTCACGTCGGAGTCCATGACTCGCTTGTACGCTGTGTTAATATCTTTCATGTCTATCATTTCGACATCAGAGACGATGTCGTGTTCCGCACAGAAATCGAGCATCTCTTGTGTCTCGGCGATACCGCCAATAAGTGAGCCTGCGATTCGTTTACGACCTAGAATCAAACCTGCACCGTTTAAGTCCGGTAATGGGTTTAGTGCGCCGACAAGAACCATAGTGGCATCGCGTTTTAGCAGGCTTACATAAGGGTTTAAGTCATGAGAGACAGGGACAGTGTTTAAAATAAAATCAAAGCTACCAGCTTGTGCCTTCATTGCATCTTCGTCTTTAGAGATTAATACTTCACTTGCGCCAAGGCGCTTTGCATCTGCTCCTTTTTCAGGGGAGGTTGTAATCATAACTACTTCAGCGCCCATAGCATTAGCAAGCTTTACGCCCATGTGGCCTAGGCCGCCTAGTCCAACTACGCCGACCTTATCGCCTTTCTTAACGTTCCATTGGCGTAGAGGGGAGTAGGTCGTAATACCGGCGCAAAGCAATGGTGCAACAGCTTTCGTGTCTAGCTTTTCAGAAACAATAAGGACAAATTTTTGATCGACGACTATTAAGTTAGAGTAGCCACCATGAGTGCGACCACCTGAAATTGGGTCGTCGCTACCATAGGTCATGACTGCGCCTTTCTCACAGTATTGCTCTAAATCATCATCGCAAGCACTACAAGACTGACAGGAATCAACCATACAGCCAACGCCGACGAGCTGACCTTCTTTGAATTTTGAAACGTTCGAACCGACCTGAGTAACGCGGCCCACGATTTCGTGACCCGGTACCACTGGGTAAACGGTTCCACCCCAGTCATTGTGAGCGGTATGGATGTCGCTATGACAAACCCCGCAGTATTCGATTGCGATTTGTACGTCGTTCGCTTGGACATCGCGACGCTCGATTTCAATCGGCCCTAAATCGGAGTCTGCGGATTGTGCTGCGTATGCTGCTGTTTTCATTACTGCTCCTTATTGTTTGGAATACAGAGGTAAAAGATTTTTAGTGCTTTGAGGATAACCTTTACAGGGTGAATATGCTGTAAATGGCCACGCAACTTGACTAAATTTTAAATTTGTTGGGGTAGTTCAAAGTAGCAAGCTCTTTGCTATGTGGTCAAACTTTAAAGATTTAAACTTATTATGATTCAGTAGTATTTCGCTATGTTTCTGATTTAACAGTGATTTGTACAATAATCATCCAAAAAATGGCTCTGCTATTTTAGGTAGAGTTTGATAAACTAGGGGCCATAAGCGACTAAAGATAAATTCAATGGATTTCGCCAACTTTTTTCCCAACAACTTGCCACTCCTTGTGATTTTAGGGGTTATCCTAATTCTAGCAATAGTGCTGGTGGTTTTTGTTTTACGCCAGAATAAAGCGATTAGAGCAATAGCTGATACTCATACTGGCGCTCTCGACGCTATTAAAGCGCTAGAGCAAAAGCAGACCATGGCATTTGAGTATGCAAAGTCTGATTTGCACCGAATGACGGAGTTGAGCCAGCGTTCTTCTGAAAACTTTATTGAAAAGCTACAGGGCAACCAAATCAAACTTGGTGAATCATTCCAATCTTTCCAAAGCCAACTACAAAAAGATCTTTCAGGTTTTAAAGACAACCTACAAAAGGATATTTTTAAGCTCAAAGAGCAGATTGAACTCAACCAAAAGGAATCACAGGCGCAGCTTCATGAGCAGTTTAGACGTGGAATCAAAGATGTGCGTGAAGAACTGACACAAAACCTCAAACAGCATGGCGAGACTTTTGAAAAGAACATGAAGGGACTGACTCAGTCTACTGATGATCGATTGAAAGAGATCAGTGGCCAGGTTGAAAAACGTTTGGCTGATGGCTTTGAGAAAACTACCAAGACCTTCCAAGACGTGTTAAAGCGTTTAGCACTAATAGACGATGCTCAGAAGAAAATTACGGAACTATCGAGTAACGTAGTCAGTCTACAGGAAATACTGTCGGACAAACGTTCGCGCGGTGCTTTTGGTGAAGTGCAGTTGGAATCGTTAGTGTCTAACGTGATGCCGACCAGTCACTACAAATTCCAGCATACGTTTAACAATGGCAAGATCGTGGATTGCGCCTTGTTCTTACCAGAGCCGACTGGTGTGATAGGGGTAGATGCTAAATTCCCGCTAGAAAACTACCAGAAGATGGTGGACGTGGAATTGTCGAAGCCAGAGCGTGACGCCTCGCATCGAGCTTTTGTTCAGGATATTAAAAAACACGTTAAAGATATTGCTGGTAAGTACATTATTGATGGTGAAACCGCCACGGGCGCTGTGATGTTTATTCCAGCTGAGGCTGTGTTTGCGGAAATTCATGCGCATCACCCGGAGTTGGTAGAGTTTGCTCAGCAGAACAAAGTTTGGATGGTATCTCCAACCACAATGATGGCGCTTTTAACTACGGCAAGCGCGGTCTTAAAAGATGAAGCGACTCGTAAGCAGGTGCACATTATTCAGGAGCACTTAGGTAAGCTATCAGTTGAATTCGGTCGCTTTAAAGATCGCTGGGGCAAGCTTAATACGCATATTGATCGCCTGACTAAGAGTGCTAAAGACATAGATACGACTGCCGATAAGATCACACGCCGTTTTGATCAAATCGAGCAGGTCGAATTACAAGATGAAGATGATGACGATGATCCAATTGGTATTGGTCATCAATCTTAATAGATTAGGAATTATTGATGTTTAGAAATACTGTTATAGCTTTATTATTAAGTGTTTTTAGCTTGGCGCCTAAAGCCCAAGAGCCGTTATTGCTATCGCTTAAAGGCGACTTAACACAAGGTGGTTTAGTGATTGGTCAAGCTGTAAAAGGCTCTGAAGTGACCTTTGAAGACAAGCAATTAGAACTGACGCCTAATGGCTATTTTGTGTTCGGCTTTCATAGGGATATGCCTGAAACTGCAACCTTAACGGTGCAGAAAGACGATCAAAAAGAAGTCCAGAAACTGTTTGTACGCAAGCGTGACTATAATATTGAGCGTATCGATGGCTTGCCACCTTCAAAAGTGAACCCGATGAAGCCTGAGACCTTAAAGCGTATTCGTAAAGAGGGCGCTTTAGTGTCAAAGGCGCGCGCAAAAACTAGCAAAGACGAATTCTTTATGCAGGACTTTATCTGGCCTGCCAAAGGCCGCTTGAGTGGTTTTTACGGAAGCCAGCGCGTATTAAATGGCGAACCCAAGCGTCCACATTATGGTGTTGATGTTGCAGCACCAACTGGCACAGAAGTCGTAGCGCCAGCTGATGGTATCGTGCGCCTTGCTTATGATGATATGTTTTACTCAGGCGGTACCTTAATCGTTGATCACGGTTATGGCGTATCATCGACATTTATTCATTTGCACTCTATTGATGTGGAAGAAGGTCAGAAAGTTAAGCAGGGACAAAAGATTGCCACTATTGGGGCGACAGGTCGCGCCACAGGACCACATTTGGATTGGCGCATTAACTGGTTTGATTCGCGTTTAGATCCGCAGCTATTAGTTCCTCCATTCGAGCAAGATAATTAAGACAATTGGACCTATGAACACACAAGAATTTTGTAAGACTTTTAATTTATTGGACTTTGTCCGTGAACATTTAGACGGTCACCAGCCTTTCACTATGGCGCTTGAAGACTTCGTGGTGACTTTTCATGATGTCGGCATTTTAGAATTTAAGCCAAAAGCAGAGTCGCAACAATACTTAGTGCTATCGGCAGGTGTGCATGGTAACGAGACTGCTCCGATGGAAATAGTGTCAGATATGGTGCATGACTTGTTAAACGGCAAGCTTGACCTACGTTGTCACTTGCTGGTCTTAATCGGTCATCCAAAAGCCATGCTTGAGGAAAATCGTTTCATCGATTTTAACCTAAACCGTATGTTTAACGGCGAATGGAAAAAGTACTGGGAGCGACGCGACGAAATCTGTGAAGTTGAGCGCGCCAAGCGCTTGGAAGAGGCAGTTAAAGACTTCTTTTCGCAAAGTTGCGCTAATGACACGCGCACTCATTTGGACTTACATACCGCAATTCGCGCTTCTAAATACGAAAAGTTTGCCATTTACCCGTACCTAGATAGTCGTGAGCATAACCCAGCGGTATTCAATGTGATGCAAGACTGCGGTGTTAACACTATTTTGCTCTACCACAAACCCAGTACGGTATTTTCATACCATTCTAGTCATAACTTCAAAGCAGATAGCATTACCGTTGAACTGGGTAAAGTTAAACCTTTTGGTGAAAACAACCGCGAAGATTTTGCCGCCGCCGAGAAAACGCTCCGTCAGCTGGTCGAAGCAAGCTATAACTTTGACCATACCACACGCTATAAAGCGAATGGCCAGCGTTTGTTTAAGGTAAAACGTGAGTTATTACGTGTCAGCGATGATTCGCACCTAAATGTTGACGATGGTCTTGCTAACTTTTCAAGTTTCGAGAAAGGCTTTGAGCTTTTAAGCGATCCAGAAGAGCCGTATATCGTTGAGAACGATGGCGAAGCCATTGTATTCCCTAATAATAATGTACCTATTGGGCAACGTATGGCGTTGGTGGTAGAAGAGGTTTAGAGGCTTTATTTCTTAGCTCCACATAAACCCCATAAAAGTTAGCCTCTCAAGGCAAAATTATAGTGTGAATTGGGCAAGGAGAGCCCAATTCAGCAAAGACGAAACATGGATGTTTCGTTTTGCGACACGTTAAATCATTTTGTTTTGAGAGGGAAGCGCAAAGCGCCTAACTTTTGGGGCGAGTTTTTTGGTTCGTTTTTTGCTCGCCAAAAAATGAACGTATTAAGAATATATCAATATAGGTGATTATAAATCATTGCTATTGGTAACTTAGAGGCTTGACTAGAAGTACTGGATCCCGCGGTTAAACCGCGGGATGACAAAAAAACTAAAAAATCCTTCTCTCTATCCCTGTATCATTCATGATTTTTACCGCTAATTCTTCGACCGAGCGCGAAGTGGTGTTAATAAAGGGTATCTTTTCTTTTCTGTAAAGTGATTCAACTTCACGAGCTTCATACATACATTGCTGGAATGATGAGTATTTGCTGTCTGGACGACGGCCTGTGCGAATTTCATGCAGTCGCATAGGGTCGATGCTGAGGCCATAAAGCTTATGTTTATTTTTGGCTAACCCTTCGTTTAATTTAATATTGGGTAGGTCTTCGTCGGTGAAGGGGTAGTTGGCGGCGAAAATGCCGAATTGCATCGCTAAATAAAGCGACGTTGGTGTTTTACCACAGCGCGATGGGCCAACAAGGATGATATCCGCTTTGTCGTATTGCTTGGTGGTTGCTCCATCGTCGTTATTTAGCGCAAAGTTCACCGCGCTCATACGGGTATCATAGGCTTGCAAGTCGTCTGTCGAGTGCGATTTACCAACACTAAATGAGCTTTTTACTCCTAGCTCTTTTTCTAGAGGGCCAATGTAAGTATGGAAAAAGTCGAGCAGGATTGCTTCTGAACCGAGAATAATTTGACGAATCTCAGGGCGTACAATTGTTTCGAAAACCAAAGGCGCAACACCGTCTCGAATGGCGGTTTGATTGATTCTGGCGACTGCCGCTAGGGCTTTATCTTCATCGTCTACGAAGGGGATGGTGTGGTACATAAATTCCACATCATCTTCGAACTGTGCGGTCAAGGACTGCCCTAATAGCTCTGCGGTAATACCTGTTCGATCTGAAATAAAGAAGACTGTACGTTTCATATTTGTGCAATAACCAGTAAAATGGCGACCTTTAATGACCAATGAGTGTGTGAATTTAAGCATTTACGCCTGTTTTCAGCAAGTAGCCGCTGGGATAGAGGGCGATTTTCTTTAATTTGCAGACCACAACGGGAGAAATACTTTGGATAAGTACGTACTTTGGTATGAAGAGTTAGGCATGGGCGACGTCGAGCGCGTTGGTGGTAAAAACGCGTCTTTAGGCGAGATGATTAGTAACCTAAGCAATATGGGTGTTAGTGTACCTGGCGGCTTCGCCACTACAGCTGATGCTTTTAGAGCTTTCCTTGAGCAAAGCGGCCTAAACGAAAAGATTAATAACGAGCTAGATGGTTTAGACGTTGATGACGTTGAAAAACTGGCTGAAGTTGGTGCGAAGATTCGTGGCTGGATCATGGATACGCCGTTTATCCCAGAAATGGAAATGGCCATCACCGACGCTTATAACAAACTAAAAGGCGATTCGAACGAAGAATTTGCTGTTGCTGTACGCTCTTCAGCTACTGCTGAAGACCTACCTGACGCTTCTTTCGCGGGTCAACAAGAAACGTTCCTAAACGTTCGCGGTTTAGACAATGTGATGAAGGCGCTGAAAGAAGTATTTGCGTCTTTATTTAATGACCGCGCGATTTCGTACCGCGTCCACCAAGGTTTTGAGCACAAGTTAGTGGCTTTGTCTGCCGGCGTTCAGAAAATGGTACGCAGTGACATCGCTTCTAGCGGTGTTATGTTCACTATGGATACGGAGTCTGGTTTTGAAGACGTTGTCTTCATCACAGGAGCTTACGGTCTTGGTGAAACAGTGGTGCAAGGTGCTGTAAACCCTGATGAATTCTATGTTTATAAACCGACCTTAGAGCAGGGACGTCAAGCTATCGTGCGTAAAACATTGGGCGGAAAAGCCATCAAGATGGTTTATACCGATAACAATGAGCATGATAAGAGCATTGAAACGGTTAGCGTTGAGCACAACGAGCGCATGAATTTCTGTATTAACAACGCAGAAGTACAAGAGTTAGCTAAACAAGCCATGATCATCGAGAAGCACTATAAGCGTCCAATGGACATCGAGTGGGCTAAAGATGGTGCGGATGGCAAGTTATATATTGTTCAGGCTCGTCCTGAAACCGTTAAAAGCCGCGCCGATAAAAACGTTATCGAGCGTTATCAGTTAAAGAATAAGTCTGAGCTTGTAGCGACAGGTCGCGCAATCGGCCAGCGTATCGGTAAAGGTAAAGCGCGTGTTGTAAATTCGATTGATGACATGAAAAGCGTGCAAAAAGGTGACGTTCTAGTAACGGATATGACGGATCCAGATTGGGAGCCAGTCATGAAACGCGCAGCAGCTATCGTCACTAACCGTGGTGGCCGTACTTGTCACGCAGCAATTATTGCGCGTGAGCTGGGTATTCCAGCTGTTGTGGGATGTGGTGATGCTACTGATCGCATTAAAGACGGTGTAGAAGTGACTGTCAGTTGTTCAGAAGGCGATACGGGTAATATCTATCAAGGTTTGCTAGATTTTGAAGTCAACAAAAGCTCGGTAAAAGATATGCCTGAGCTTCCGTTCAAAATCATGATGAACGTGGGCAACCCAGATCGTGCTTTCGATTTTGGTCAGTTACCAAACGCAGGCGTGGGTTTAGCGCGTTTAGAATTCATTATTAATCGCATGATTGGTGTGCACCCGAAAGCGTTGTTGAATTATGACAAGCTTGAAGATGATAACCTAAAAAAGACGATTGCGATGCAAATGTCTGGTTACGCTAATCCGAAAGAGTTTTATATCAGTAAGCTCGTCGAAGGTATTTCGACCATTGCTTGTGCTTTTGCACCAGAGAAAGTGATTGTTCGTATGTCTGACTTTAAGTCGAATGAATATGCAAACTTGATTGGTGGTAGTCTTTACGAGCCTCACGAAGAGAACCCAATGATTGGTTTCCGTGGTGCCGCGCGTTATATTTCTGAAGATTTCCGTGACTGCTTTGAGCTAGAGTGTGAAGCAATTAAGCGTGTTCGCAACAAAATGGGCTTCAATAACGTTGAAATCATGATCCCATTCGTGCGTACTCTAGGTGAAGCGAAACGCGTCATTGAGCTGCTTGAAGAAAACGGTCTTAAGCGTGGTGACAATGGTTTACGCGTTATTATGATGTGTGAACTTCCTTCTAACGCGGTGCTTGCGCAAGAGTTCTTGAAGTACTTCGATGGTTTCTCTATCGGCTCTAACGATTTAACACAGCTTTCATTAGGCTTAGATCGTGACTCGGGGATTATTTCGCACTTGTTTGATGAGCGTGACCCAACGGTGAAAGTATTGTTAGCCAACGCTATCAAGGCGTGTAAGAAAGCGAATAAGTATATCGGTATTTGTGGTCAAGGGCCTTCTGATCACCCTGATTTCGCAAAATGGCTTATGGAGCAGGGCATCGACAGTGTTTCATTGAATCCGGATACTGTCTTAGAAACCTGGCTCTTCTTAGGTCAAAAACAGTAATCAATTAAAGCGGTGTTAAATACACCGCTTTTTTTATTCCCTAAACTTTAGCTTCTATGGAGTTAATACCCAGTCTAGAGTTTTACATTTTATTAACTATTTCTCATTCAAATTCCATCTAATGCTTCTATAATTAGCGCTTGGAACATCAATTCCCTAATTCACACTTTAAGGAATTTTACTTTGTGATTATGTAACCGCGTGGCATACTTACAGGCGTGTTACAGGAAAAATCTAAACAAATGAGGAGGTTAGCCCGATGAAAAAATTAGCTATCGCACTTTTGGCTTCGACTTTAATGGTTGCATGTAGTGATGAGAGTCAAGAAGACGTTAAAGAAGAAACCAATGAAGCAGTTGAGTCGGTTAAAGATGCAAGCAGTGAAGCTTGGGAAGAGACGAAAGAAGCCACTGCAACTGCAGTTGATAAAACTAAAGAGTTAGCGTCTGACGCTGCTGATGCTACAGAAGAAGCTGCGCAGGACGTCAAAGAAGCAACAGTTGATGCTTATGACGCAACTAAAGAAGAAGCTCAGGAGTTACTTGATGATGCTGAGCAATCTTTAGAAGAAGCAAAAGCCGAATCTGAAGCAGCACTTGCCGATGCGGAAAAAGAGCTTGAAGAAGCTAAGCAAGAGCTTGAAGAAAAAGTCGAAGACGATCAATAATCGTTAACTGAGGTAACTCGGAAGCCACTTGTTAACCCAAGTGGCTTTTTTTATGTCTGAGTCGGGTGAATTATTATGGGGATTAGAATTCGTTTAGCAGAAGTTGAAGAGGTATTCCCTCTGAGAAACGAGGTGTTAAGGCCTGGACAACCAATCTCATCCTGCCACTATCTAGAAGATGACTTTGATGGCGTATTCCATCTAGTAGCCGAGAAAGATGGAGAAATTGTTGGTATTGCATCATTTTACCCTGAGAAATGTGCTGGCGTAGAGTCTGAACTTAGTTACAGGCTGAGGGGGATGGCTACAGCCACATCGGTTCGTGGGCAAGGTTTTGGACGTATTTTGTTGCAAGAGGGTATAAATCAATGCCGTCAGCGTGGAGCTCAAATATTATGGTGTAACGCACGAACTAGTGCCGTACCATTTTATCGTAAGCTCAATTTTGATATAAAAGGAGAAGAGTTTATGATTGATGGTATCGGACCACACTTTGTGATGTTATACCGATATGCATCGTAACAAGACTAATATTTAAAATAAGAACTAGGAAATATATACATGAGTCAGTCGTTGGATACACCGTTACAATTAGAAAATACCTTAGCTGCCTTTTATCGTTGGGAAAAAGCGAAGTCTGAGCAAGCTTTTTTGCGTCAGCCGTATGGAAATGACTGGCAAGAATACAGCTGGAAAGAAGTAGGGCAGCAGGTACGCAAAATGGCGACTTACCTTAAGCGGGAACTGCCTGCTAATAGTAAGGTTGCCATCTTCTCCTACAATTGTGCCCACTGGGTAATGGCTGACTTAGCGATTATGTTGGCGGGGCACGTTAGTGTGCCTATTTACCCAAGCGCGGGCTCTGATACGGTTACGACGATTCTTGAGCATAGCGAATCAAAGCTTGTGTTTGTCGGCAAACTTCCTGACTGGGGTAAAAAGTCTGACGCCATACCAGAGGGCATCAAAGTGTTGGGCTGTCATCAAGAACATGAAGGCCTAAAGGACTGGAATGAAATTATTGCTTCAGAAGAGCCATACCCAGACTCACCTGTCCCTAGCTTTGATGAATTAGCGACGATTGTTTATACCTCAGGCACAACCGGTATACCCAAGGGTGTCTTAATCAACCATCGTGTTTTATCTAACGGTGCGGCAGCAGCAGCGGCTTTTATTGATTTAGAAGAAGAGCGTTGTTTTTCATATTTACCATTAGCGCACTGCGCAGAAAGAGAGCTTACAGAAATTATTAGTATCCACACTGGTAGTTGTATCTCTTTCACCGAGTCTCTCGATCGATTCCAAGACAACATTCAGTGTGTAAGGCCTACGATTTTCTTTGGTGTACCGCGAATTTGGTTAAAGTTTCAACAAGGCATTGAAGAGAAGGTGGGCAAAACTAAACTTAAGGTTTTACTTAAGATACCATTTGTTAACCGATTGATAAAAAAGAAAATTTTGACTGGTCTTGGACTCGACAAAGCTAAAATTTGCTTATCAGGTGCGGCAGCCTTGCCTAGTGCCACTTCTAAGTTTTTTAAATCTATAGGGCTGCCTATTTGTGAAGCCTATGGGCTCACTGAAACTATGGCATTCTCTCACGCATCGTCGCCTGAGTATTGGAAATTAGGTTCGGTTGGCGTCGCTATGCCAACTGCTGAGGCTAAGATTGCAGAGTCCGGCGAAGTGTTGCTTCGTAGTCCCTGCTTGATGCAAGGCTATTACAAAGAGCCGCTTAAAACCCAAGAAGTGATAGACGTGGAAGGCTTTTTCCATACGGGGGATCTGGGTCGAATTGATGAGGATGGTTTCTTATTCATTACTGGCCGTGTGAAAGATATCTTTAAGACCTCTAAGGGTAAATACGTCACTCCAGTCCCAATCGAGGCAACCTTGGAGCCTGAGCTAGGTGTTGAGCACTTGTGTGTGATAGGAGATGGATTACCAGCACCAATTGCTGTGGCATCGGTTTACAATAAGGAATTTCAGGACAAAGAGGGCTACCGTGCCGAAGCGGAGCAGTTACTGTTAAAGGTTAATAATAACTTAGAAGCCCATGAAAAGCTGGCGAAGTTAATATTGGTTAACGAGGAGTGGAGTCCTGAAAATGGCTTGATTACGCCAACATTAAAAATTCGTCGACAAAGTATAGAAGCTCATTACAAGCCAAAACTGGATAAATACATGAAGTCAGAGAGTATGGTGGTTTGGGGCTAGGAAAGTGTGAGCTAATTGGCTGAAAACCCTTGAAAGTTAACAGTATTTTACGTTCATTTTCTTAATTCTAAAGTTCGATATGGCATACTAGAGATGGTCAATAATCAACTTGATTAAGGAGAAATGACATGGGTATTTTAACTTGGATTGTAGTTGGCTTAGTAGCAGGAGCGCTAGCAAAACTTATTATGCCAGGGCCTGACGGTGGCGGTTGGATTCTAACAATCGTGCTCGGCATTGTCGGTGCATTTGTTGGTGGCTTTGTCGGTGGCTTACTAGGCTTAGGTGGTGAAGCTACAGGCTTTAACATTCCTACTCTGTTAACCGCTACTGGTGGCGCGATTATTATCTTGCTACTCTACAGAACTTTCAGAAAGCCATAATCTCAATGACCATTCCTCGGTTCATCTTTTATTCAGTTGAATCGCAGTAAACTGTCTCCTGAAACTAGCCACCGCTTATAAGAAGCTTGGATTGGCATCAGGAGACAGATTATGAAAATTACAAAACCTCTTATTCTTTCGACTTTAGCGTTCACAGCGCTTTTATTACCTTTAACTGTTAGTGCGGATCACCGTGACTACAGACACTCCCATTACGATGATCGACACAGCTACCGTTATGTTAAAGCTAAGGTAGTTGACGTTGAGCCTATTTTTGAAAGAGGCCGTCGTTACCAGGAGCCAATCAGAACTTGTTATTCAGAAAGATCGCGTTATGATGCAAATGACCGTCGTGGAAAAGCTTTATTAGGAAGCGTCATCGGCGGAGTTATCGGCTATCAAGTCGGTGATAAACCTCGCCATAAGCGCATTGGTGCTGTAGTGGGGGCGGTGATTGGTGCTTCTGTAGCAAAAAACAGTTCACGTGACAGAGATGTTCACTGCGAGACTCGTTACGAAACACGCTATGAAGATCGCCGTTTAGTCGGTTATGATGTGGAATATAAGTATAAAGGTCGATATTACAACACCTTTACTGAATATCGACCAGGCCGCTGGATTGAAGTTCCTCGACCAAGAAAGCATCGCCGTTAAGATCACATTTAATAGTAGCAACTAATAGTAATAACCTGTAAGAGATTTGAATGATCAAGAAAACTACTCTTCTAGCTTTGTTGGTGGCAACCGTTTTATTCGCACCTAACTCGCACGGTGCAACAAAGCAAAAGCTGTTGCCAACTCCCGAGCTTCGAGAAAAATCAGCCTGCACACCTATTGGTAAAGGAGCAGCTATGAGTATCGCTGCACGCAGAGCAGATGGCAAAGTCTTATCAGCTAGCCTCAATATGCGTGCGCGACCTCCTGTATATCGCGTCAAAATTCTAACTAAGTCAGGTCGAGTTCGTCATATCTACGTGAATGCTTGTACTGGACGATGATTATTGTGAGTTGTTGTTTAAGGCAATAACGTAAAATTTTATTTAGGGGTTAATAACAATGAAAATACTCTTGATGGAAGATGACGATGCTTTGCGTCAACAGCTAATAACTGCTTTAGAGAAACAAAGCTACGTTGTTGAGCAGGCCCCTAATGGAGAAGAGGGTTTGTATCTTGGCCGTGAATTTTCCTTTGACTTAGGCATTTTTGATTTAGGCTTGCCAGATATTTCTGGTATTGAGGTTATTGAAACTTTACGAGCCGAAGATGTCGACTTTCCGGTATTAATTTTAACCGCACGCGGTCACTGGCAAGACAAAGTCGATGGGTTAGCTGCTGGTGCTGATGATTATTTGGTTAAACCCTTCCAAATTGAAGAGTTACTGGCTCGAGTGAATGCTTTATTAAGGCGGGCTTCGGGTTATGCTAAACCTGAAATTGAGAAAGGGCCTATTAGTCTTAATAGCCTTAAACAAGAAGTTAAAGTTCATGGCGAAACCATGGACTTAACGGCTTATGAGTACAAGGTTCTTGAATACTTAATGCTGAATCCCGACAAGGTAGTTTCGAAAACTGAATTGACTGAGCATCTCTATGCGCAGGACTATGATCGTGATTCAAACGTACTCGAAGTGTTTGTTGGGCGATTGCGTAAGAAAATAGATCCTGACGGAAGCATGAAGCCGATTGAAACCCTAAGAGGCCGTGGCTATCGCTTAAACAGTGATTTGGATAAGTCATAAATAATTGTTAGGAAATGACGTGGCTGAAAAGTCTGTAAGTAAGTCCAATATCGACAAATCGCATTATTCGCTACAGCGACGATTGCTATTAAATACCAGTATTGTGCTGGTATTTTTTATTGCTGCGATGAGTTTTGTGTTGTTGGACTCGTATAAGACAGGTATTAGACAAGCCACTTTTGAACGTCTATACGCCCAGTTTTATAGTTTGCTATCTTACGCTGAAGAGATTGAAGCTGGCGATCTTTTTATTCCCGAAGAAATTCCAAGCGACAAACGCTTTAACCAATACAACAGCGGGCTTTCGGCGCTGGTTTATGACGAAACGGAAAGCCTTCTATGGAAGTCTCTATCTGCACGCTATGATCAAGAGCAACACAAGGTTCCACTTCCGTTAAGTTTGCCAGGCGAAGGGACCTTGGCTGAAATTACTATGGATGAGACTGAGTACTTCCGATTCCATTACATCGCAGAGTGGGAGTCTCCCGAAGGTGCTGTCTCTTTATACCACTTTGTCATCCTTGAGAATAAAAGACCCTTCGATCAAGTAATTTCAGCTTATCGTACCCAACTTTGGTTTTGGTTATCGATTATGGCGTTATCACTGCTAGTGATACTGTTTGCGGTTATGCGCTGGACGTTAAGGCCTATTCGTCGAGCTGTTAAAGAGTTGCGCCAAATCGAAAGAGGGTTATTAAACACGCTATCTGAACGATATCCCCAAGAGTTACAGACCTTAACCGAGAGTATTAACCGCTTTATTCATAACGAACGCCACCAAAGTAAGCGCTATAAAGAAACGTTAGGGAATCTTGCCCATAGTCTAAAAACGCCACTCGCCGTAATGCACACGGCTCTGCAAAATAAAAGCCATGATGCAGAAGAGCTTTCTAATATTTGCTCCGAACAAATCTCGAGAATGGATCAGATTGTAGCTTATCAATTACAAAGAGCTACTAGTGGTCCACAGGTAATGATGCGCTCAATGGAAGTTGAGCCGGCAATGCAAAAAATCACAACAAGCTTATCGAAGGTCTATCACGAGAAACGTTTAGCTATTGATGTTGAGATAGAACATGGCCTGACCATCGCGCTTGATGAAGGTGATTTTTATGAGGTGTTCGGAAATGTTCTTGATAACGCTTGTAAGTGGACGGAATCAAAAGTTCGCGTACGCGGCGAAAGGGTGAATGGTAAGGTTGTCATTAGTGTTGAAGATGATGGCCCCGGAGTTCCTGAAAAAGTCAGGCTCGCCATCTTATCGCGTGGCAAGCGCCTTGATGAGACCGTTGAAGGGCAGGGGATTGGTATGTCCGTAGTTAAAGAAATTGTTGCTGCTTATAACGGTCAAATTGAGATTGATACTAGCGAGCTAGGCGGCGCTCTTATGCAGTTACGCTTCTGACGATAAATAAAATTTTCCCGTACACATTTCTTTACCAATTCAAGCTTACTTTCTCTATCCTCTAAGTGAGCTTTTAAGCTAAAATCATTTTGTCATCTGCTGTTGCGCTAAAACTGTTAGCGAAAGTATAAGGAGGCAAGGTGAAGTCAATAAAGCAAAAAGTCCCGCTGTTTTTTCTTCTAGTAATTTCTGGCTTTTGGACATATTACTACCAAAGTTCGACCTTTTTGAATGATTTCGGCACTACTAAGCCCGAATGGTTGTTATTGATTGACGGACTGATCGTGTTACCTGTTTTATGCTTCATCTTTATCAAAGACAAAAAAGAAGCCGCATTCAAGGCTGTTGTTTACAGTTGCTTAATTATTCTATTAGGAAGCTTCATCATTCCAGAAAGTTCGAAGTTAATATGGAATTACCTTGAAACGGGACGTTATGTTGCTCTGGCTTTGTTTGTTGTAGCTGAGATAACCACTATTATAACGGTTATCTTTGCTATAAAGGCGTCACTGTCGATACAGCAAGATCCAGATCTAGCCATATCAAAGCCGATTGAAAAAATCATAGGAAAGGGTGTTATTAGCGATATTCTTTCGTTTGAAGCAAGAGTTTGGACTTATGCTTTATTCTCCAAAAAAATTAGACGTAGCAACTTCCTTGGCTGTAAGCACTTTAGTTACCACCTAAAAGATGGCACTCAGAGCAACTTACTCGGTTTTATCATTATTATTTTGTTCGAGCTGCCCATTGTTCACTTATTGCTACACTTCATTTGGTCGCCACTAGCTGCCAACATAGTTACTCTCCTAACCCTTTTAGGGCTTGTGTTCTTCTTTGCCGAGTACAGAGCTGTTGCCATCCGGCCTGTATCGATTACCTCGAACAGTCTTATTATTAGGTATGGGATATATAATCCTCTAACAGTTCCTTTCAACCAGATTGATAGTGTCAGCTATAATTCTGGGTACATCCCTAGAGCAAGCCTTGTTAAGCGCTATAATTTAGCAGGCACTCCCAATATCGAGCTAAAACTCATCTCTGGCAAGTTGATTTATCTGGGGCTTGATTCGCCACAGGCCTTTATACAAGAGTTAGAATCCAGTTTGGAGCAACTACGCTAAACATCTCTTTAAGTCGAGCAGTGTTAATGGGCTTGTTGCCATCTCGGTTCTAGTATTTTAGAAAAGGCTGGTGTAGTATTTTCAACCTTTATAATTTTGGGGTTCTACTACAATGACGATAAAAGACAATAATCAGCGCTACGGTAAAGTAAGCCGTATATTACACTGGGGATTGGCCTTATTGATACTTTGGCAGTTTCTAAGTGCTGCTGCTCGTTTTTTCTTTGAAGATACATCCATTGAGGCTTTTTTCTGGCCAACGCATAAGCCTGTTGGGTTTTTAATTCTTGTGTTGATGGTGTTACGTCTTGTTTGGGCATTGCTGAATGTGAAGAGAAGACCGGAGTCGGTTAACCTTTTAGCAAAGCTAGGCCATGCAAGCATGTATTTGCTATTAATTGCCGTGCCAGTGGTAGCTTTATTCCGCCAATATGGTGCGGGTAGAAGTTTTGAGCCTTTTGGCATTCCTGTATTTTCTGGCTTTGAAGGTGAGAAAATTCGTTGGATGATTGACTTAGGGAGTGACTTCCACAGCACTCTCGGTTGGATTTTACTAGCGCTAGTTGTGGGACATATCATGATGGCGTTTTGGCGACAAAAGAGCGATAAAACAAGTGTTATTCCACGTATGTGGGGTAAGTAATATCTAATAGCCTCGAGTGTTTTCGGGGCTACTATCATTTCATTCCATGACAAGGCTCCAGTTCCGTCATAAAATAAGGCCATGCCTGAACCCTTGTCTGACACCCCAACAAATCGAAAAATTATCCACGTGGATATGGACTGCTTTTATGCAGCCATTGAGATGCGGGATGATCCATTGCTACGCGGTGCTGCCGTGGCTGTTGGTGGATCGCCAGACAAGCGTGGGGTGATCGCTACGTGTAATTATGAAGCTCGAAGCTATGGCGTTCACTCCGCAATGGCTTCGGCCCACGCCAAGCGGTTATGCCCAAATCTGATTATTGTGCCGCCGAACTTTGACAAGTATCGCCATGACTCCAAGGTGATTCGCTCTATTTTTGCAAAGTATACACCGCTTATTGAGCCCCTATCTTTAGACGAAGCTTTTCTGGATGTGACCGAATCTTCGCACTATAAAGGAAGCGCCACTTATATTGCGCAAGCCATACGCCATGATATTTATCAAGAGCTCGAGTTAACGGCTTCAGCGGGCGTTGCGCCGAATAAATTTTTGGCTAAAGTGGCATCTGATTGGAAAAAGCCAAATGGACAGTTTGTTATAGAGCCCTCGGCAGTCGACTCCTTTATGCTCGATTTGGAGGTGAAGAAAATCCCTGGGGTTGGCAAAAAGACCACAGAAAAGCTTCATAACATGGGTATTTATACTTGTAAGGATTTGCAATCGCTTGAGTTATTGGAACTTACGCGAAAGTTTGGCGCTTTTGGTCGCAGTTTGTATTATTTATCGCGCGGAATTGATAACCGAGCTGTGATTACGCATTATCCACGTAAGTCGCTAAGCGTCGAAAATACCTACGATAAAGATTTATACACGCTCGACGATTGTCAGTCTGAAATCCCTAAATTATTGACCACATTAAAGCAACGTCTGGCTCGCTCAAAAGTCGATGCGCCAGTGAATAAAATGTTTGTTAAATTGAAGTTTAGTGACTTTACGGCAACCACTGTGGAGCGAACAAGCTTTGGAGTGAGCGATGAATTATTTTATGAATTAATGGATGAGGGCTTTCATCGTAGGGAGAAATCGGTTCGCTTATTAGGACTCGGAGTTCGCTTCCAAAACGCCGAATCTACTCACTTTGTGCAGCTGCCTCTGGAGTACTTAGACGGGGCTTTTGATGATGAATTTGATGAATAAAGTGACTAGCCAAGCATTTCTCATAGTGGTAAGGTTAGCCGATAATTTTAACTTATAAGTAGCATGGGGAAGATTTTTGGACATTATTGAAACAATTAAGAGTGGACTGGATTATCTAGACGGATTTCTTGGTTCAGCGGATTACTTTCCGTTTTTATTAATTGGCGTCGGTTTATTTTTCACTATTTATCTAGGTTTACCGCAGGTTCGTTACTTCGGGCAAGCAGTCAGAATCGTAAAAGGTAAATACAGCAAGAGCTCAGATCCAGGCGATACGTCTCACTTCGCCGCCTTATCAACAGCGCTATCAGGCACCGTTGGTACGGGTAATATCGGTGGCGTTGCACTGGCTATCTTTATGGGTGGTCCTGCGGCGATTTTCTGGATGTGGGTTACTGCGTTTTTAGGTATGACCACGAAGTTTGTTGAGGTTACCTTATCTCACAAATACCGTGAAAAAACTGAAGACGGCACCATGGCTGGTGGCCCGATGTACTATATGGAAAAGAAACTGAATATGAAGTGGTTAGCGGTGATTTTCGCGCTAGCGACGATTATCAGTTCTTTTGGTACGGGTAACATGCCACAGATTAACAACATTGCTCAGGTAATGAACGATACTTTCTTGATCCCAAACTGGATCACTGGTGTGGTTCTCGCGATTTTGCTAGCGATGGTGATTATTGGTGGTATTAAACGTATTGCTAAAGTGGCGGAAAGAGTCGTACCTTTCATGGCAGTTCTTTACGTTATCGGTGCATTGCTGGTTATTATCTATAACTATCAAAACATCGTTCCTTCTTTCTCAGCTATTATCGGAAGTGTTTTCTCCGGCTCAGCTGCGGTTGGTGGTTTCTTAGGCGCTAGCTTTGCTTACGCCATGCAGCGTGGTGTTAACCGTGGCTTATTCTCGAACGAAGCGGGTCAAGGTTCAGCAGCAATTGCGCACTCAGCGGCGAAGGGCAAAGAGCCAGCGTCAGAAGGTATGGTGTCATTGCTTGAACCGTTTATTGATACGCTGATTATTTGTACTTTGACGGCACTAGTAATTCTTTCGTCGGGGGTTTGGAAAGACAAGCATCAAAATACCTTTGATCGAAACGATATGATCTTTGTCGCAGGCGAGTACTCTGACTCCAGTGAGAGTGACGTAAAACAGTTACAAATATTCCTTGACCGCAAGACTGAGAAAACGTCCGAAGTGAAGCGCTTTAACGGCAGTATCTCTATTCAAGACGGTGTGGCGATCTCAGATGGCTTTACATTAATCAATGCTCGCTCTATTGCTGAAGACGTAACTTATCACCAGTATGAAGATGAAAGTTTAAAGTCAACACCGATTACTGGCGAACTCACCGTCAAAGATGGACGATTGGAAAATCCTGAAATCGTGGTAGAAGGTAAGTCGCTACTCCATTCGGCAAGTTTAACAGCGGAAGCCTTTACACGAGGTTTCTTAGGCGAGAATGGTAAATACATCGTTTCACTAGGGCTATTGCTGTTCGCGTTTACGACGGCTATCGCTTGGTCCTATTATGGCGATAGAGCGGTAACCTATCTGTTTGGCTCTAAAGGTGTTCATGTTTATCGCGTCTTCTACGTTGCTATGTTCGCTTTAGCAGCGGTTGTCGATACGACTGTTGTGTGGGCGTTGGCCAACGTGGCTATTGTAATGATGACGATTCCGAACTTAATAGGAATCATGCTGTTACACAAAGATATGAAGAAAACGGTTAAAGATTATTGGTCTGATTTCCGCAAAGAGAATCCCAAATAATCTTCCTTAACTATTAATAGAAAGCCCTGACAATTGTTAGGGCTTTTTTTATGCAGCGCTATTTATTAGTAATCTAGGCTAGACAAGGGTAAATTATATTTCCTATACTAAGCTGGTCAGACCATAGCTTAAGTTATGGTCTTTATTGAATTCAAATAACCCGCAAGAGTAGGAGAAAGTATGCAATATCAAGCCCCTGTAGATGACATGATGTTTCTTGTTAGAGATGTCTTTTCACTGACAAAACGATTAGGCCATATTGCTGATTTTTCAGACTTTGACGAGGACTTATATCACGCCATTCTAGAAGAGGCGGGGAAGTTTGCCACTGGCGTATTGCAACCAATTAACCGCTCAGGTGATGAAGAAGGGTGTCACTTTGAAGATGGTGTTGTAACTACACCTAAAGGATTTAAAGAAGCCTATCAAGCGTATGTAGAGGGTGGCTGGCAGTCGATTACTGCCGATCCTAACTATGGTGGTCAGGGCTTACCTAAAGCGTTACACGTTCTTATCGAAGAAATGTTCTATTCGGCAAATACTTCATTTTGCCTATACGGCAGTTTAACTGGTGGCGCAACACAGCTCCTGCAAGCTCATGCCGATGATGCGACCAAAGAAAAATACTTACCCAATTTAATCAGCGGCAAATGGTCAGGCTCTATGTGTTTAACCGAAGCACACGCTGGCTCAGATCTGGGGCTGCTCAAAACCAAAGCAGAGCCGAATGATGATGGTAGTTACTCCATTGAGGGCTCTAAGATTTTTATTACTGGTGGCGAGCATGACATGTCAGAAAACATTATTCACTTAGTGTTAGCGCGCTTGCCTGATGCTCCTGCGGGCCCAAAAGGTATCAGTTTATTCTTAGTACCGAAGTTTTTAGTCAACGATGACGGCTCTCTAGGTGAACGAAACGGTATTGTTTGTGGTTCGATTGAGCATAAGATGGGCATTAAAGCATCATCGACTTGTGTTATGAACATGGATAACGCCAAAGGTTGGCTAATAGGCCCGCCACACCGCGGTCTAGCTTGTATGTTTACCATGATGAATCTCGAACGTTTATCTATCGGTATTCAAGGCATCGGTCTTGGCGAAATGTCGTATCAGCAGGCCAATACATATGCCAACGAACGCTTGCAGGGTAAGGCGACTGACGGTGAAGCTCCTGCACCATTAATCAAGCACGGTGATGTACAGCGTATGTTAAACACCATGGAATCTTTTAATAAAGGTGGTCGTGCGCTAGGTGTTTGGTTGGGTAGTTATTTAGATGTTGCTTTCCATAGCGAAGACAAAGAAGCCGTTAAGGTTGCAGATGTAATGTCGGCGTGGTTAACGCCTATTGCCAAAGCCTATTTTACCGATGCAGGCTATGAAACCTGTACCATTGGACAGCAAGTTTTCGGTGGCCACGGTTATGTCAGAGAGTGGGGCATGGAGCAGCATGTTCGCGACTGTCGAATTGCTCAAATCTACGAAGGCACTAACGGTATTCAAGCTTTAGATTTAGTCGGTCGAAAGCTGATTGGCAGTAAAGGTGAGTTTTTAGATACTTTCTTATCGGAAATCAATGCGGATTTAGAGTCGTTGCCAGCATCAGATCATAAAGATAAAGTCATTAGGCATTTAAGCGAGCTTAAAGAACTTTCGACGACTATTATCTCTAAAAGTGCTGATAAACCAGATATGCCACAGTTGATTGCGTGCGACTACTTGCACTATGTAGCACTTGTTACTTACGCCTACCTTTGGTTAAAGATGGAGGTTGCTGCTAAAGGCGAGCTTGACGATAAGTCTGACTTTTTCTTTAAGCGAGTCTTACCAAGAACATTGGGTCTTAAGGCGAGTATTGAAAGCGAACTTTACTAGTAAGCGATCATTGAGAGTTCCAAGTCATAACACTTCTAAAGCCTCACTCACGTGGGGCTTTTTCATGCCTTCATTGCATTTTCCACATTAATTCTGCACAAGAATTAACCTAACAGCTTGAATTACAGCAAAAATTACTAGGATTTATCCCGCACTACTTGAGTGATAAGTCTAAATATGGTGTTATTAGCGGCTAGGATCGGGTTCTAACAAAGATCTGTTACCCACTTTATAAAAAATTCTCGCTACTAAAGCGGGTCATAAAAGAGTTGTTAAATAGTGGTTCTATGAATATAAACGTTAACTAAGCTCGCTAGCGTGTGTCTTGTTTTTGGCTGACTACCCAATTATTGGCCATACTGAACAAGCATCCTCTGGGTTTATTTTCGTTAGCTCATTGTGTCATCGTTGATATCAAGGGCGTGAATAGAGTGTGTAACCGATCTAATAAAATCAAATTAAACGGTAGGCATAATGGCGACAAATAGTAGAGGTCAATTTAACTCTCGCTTAGGGTTTGTATTAGCTGCGGCTGGTTCGGCTGTAGGTCTTGGCAACATCTGGAAATTCCCATTCGAAGTAGGTGACGGTGGCGGTGCCGCTTTCGTAGTTATTTACTTGGCATTCTGCTTCTTGCTGTGCTTTCCAGTTATGATTTCTGAAATAGCAATCGGTCGTAAAACCCAGCTTAATGCGGTTGGCGCTTTTAAAAAGCTTGGCCATAAGAACTGGGCGTGGATTGGATTGCTAGGGATTCTAGCTGGTGTTTTCATTCTGTCATTCTATAACGTTGTTGCTGGTTGGGCTTTTGGTTACTTCCTAGAAATGGCTCAGGGCAACTTCGATTTTCAGTCTCCTGAAAAATTTGGTGCCTTTATTGCCGATTGGCATCATATTTTCCTTTATGGAATAGTGTTCATGGCAGTAACTGCTTTTATCGTTTCTCGCGGTATTAAAGGCGGGATTGAAAAAGCGGCTAAAATTTTGATGCCAAGCTTATTCGCCATGATCATTGGCTTGATGATTTACTCATTCACGCTTGATAACGCTATGGAAGGTATTAAGTATTACTTAGTACCAGACTTCTCAGCGATTACTGGCGAGGTGATTTATTCGGCACTAGGCCAAGCATTCTTCTCGTTATCTTTAGGTATGGGCGCCTTAATCACTTACGGCTCATACGTTTCACGCAAACAAGACATTGTTCGCTCGGCTGCTTTAATTACCATTACAGACGTTTCCGTTGCTTTCTTAGCTGGTCTTATGATTTTCCCATTCGTGGCTTTCTTAAGTGCAGGCAACATGGATGACGTGTCTGGCGGTGCTGGCTTAATTTTTATGACGCTACCAGGTGTTTTTGAAAGTTTAGGGCCATTGCTGGGTAAAGTTATCGGCGCTGTTTTCTTCTTGTTATTATCTTTTGCGGCTCTAACTTCAACGGTATCTTTATTAGAGGTTCCTGTTGCTTATTTGGTCGATGAAAAGAAAATTAAACGACCTGTAGCCGTATGGGGAACAGCTGGTTTTATCTTCTTGTTAGGTATTCCTTCATTACTTGGTCACGGTGCGGTTGATTGGTTGTCGAGCTTTATGACGCTCTATAAAGATGGTCAAGAAGCTAGCGCATCCTTCATGGACTTTGTGGAGTTAATCGCGAGTGATACTTTCCTTCCGCTTGGTGGTACCTTTATTGCTATTTTTACAGCATATATTTGGAAAAAGAATAATTTGAACGCAGAATTGATGGAAGGGCGAGCGACGCAAAGCAAATGGTTATTGAACTACATTAACTTTGCGGTAATGATTTTCTGCCCGCTAATTTTAGGGACTATTACTATAATAACTGTTTTAGAGAGATTCTTTGGAATCCAAGTCTTTTAATTCACTTTAGTTTTGGGATTATGTTTATGAAAGTAATGCAATTCTCAAAATCCTTCTTAGCAGCCTTTGTCGGGGCTGCTTTTTTGGTTGGATGTGGCGAAGATGAGCCAGCATCTCACCCGAAGGATTCTGATAGTCAGGCCTTTGTTTCACAGTATGAGGTACGTGAGTATCATCCTGTCTTAATTAAAAACGCGACCATTCTTACCGCAACCGGTGAAAAAATCGAAAACGGTAGCGTTTTATTCTCAGAGGGTGAAATTGTTGCCGTTGGGACTGACGTTGAAGCACCAAGCGACGATAATCTTGAAGTGATTGATGCTGAAGGTAAGTGGGTGACACCTGGTATTATCGATGTGCATTCGCACCTTGGTGTTTATCCAGCTCCCGGTGTACAGTCGAGTGCCGATGGTAATGAGATGACAGCTCCAGTGACTGCTGATGTTTGGGCTGAGCACTCAGTTTGGCCACAAGACCCGCAATTCCAGCTGGCATTGGCGGGTGGCGTTACGTCATTACAAATTTTACCGGGTTCTGCCAACTTAGTTGGTGGTCGCGGTGTGACTTTGAAAAATGTTCCTGGTCGCTCTGTGATGGAAATGAAGTTCCCAGAAGCGCCATACGGTTTAAAAATGGCCTGTGGTGAAAACCCTAAGCGTGTTTATGGCAGCAAAGGCCAAGCACCGATGACGCGTATGGGCAATGTCGCTGGATATCGTAAATCCTGGATCGCTGCTAAAGACTACATGGAAAAGTGGGATGAGTACGAGTCTGGTTTAGGTAATGGTAAGCCGCCAAAACGCGACCTGCGCTTAGAAAGCTTAGCTGGTGTACTTCGTGGTGAAATCCTTATTCAAAACCACTGTTACCGTGCTGACGAAATGCTGGTGATGATGGAAATTGCGAAAGAATTCGATTTTAAAGTCACAACTTTCCATCACGGTGTGGAAGCCTATAAGATCGCTGATAAGTTAGCTGAAAACGACGTTTGCTCGGCGCTATGGTCAGATTGGTGGGGCTTTAAGCAAGAAGCTTACGACATGGTTGAATCTAACGTTGCACTGGTTGATAAAGCAGATGCATGCGCAGTTGTTCACTCAGACTCTGCTACGGTAATTCAGCATTTGAATAAAGAAGCGGCAAAGGCCATGACTTCAGGCAATCGCCTGGGAATGGATATCAAGCCAGAGCACGCCATTAAGTGGATCACGATTAATGCTGCTAAAGCGATTGGTGTGGAAGAAAAGACCGGCTCACTAGAAGAGGGCAAGATGGCGGATATCGTTCTTTGGGACGGTAATCCATTCAGCGTCTACACTAAAGCTGAAAAAGTCTATGTCGATGGTGCCTTAATGTTTGATCGCAATAACGAGCAATTTCAGCCAGTTAGCGATTTCAAGCTGACCACTATTGATACTGAATCTAACTAACCAGGAGAGTTTATTATGAGCAAGTTATTAAAAAGCTTAGCCATTATGGCGCTGGTTGTTGGAGCAGGCAGCCACAACCAAGCACAGGCAGAAAGTATCCTTATTAAAGGTGCTAAAGTTTACACCATGACATCGGCGGGGACTCTCGAGAACGCTGATGTACTTATCGAAGACGGCCTTATTCGTAACATTGGCGAGGGAATCTCTGCTAGTGGTGCGAAAGTGGTTGATGGTAAAGGTAAAGTTGTTACCTCAGGTATTTTTGCATTAGAGAACCAAATTGGTTTGGTTGAAATTGGTGCGATTGAAGGTACTCGCGACTCAGGCACAGAACTTGAAAACAGCGGTGCATCGTTCAGAGTTAGCGATGTATTTAATGCCAAGTCGACGCTAATCCCAATGAACCGCGAAGGCGGTGTTACTCGTACTCTGATTAAGCCTTATAACGGCAAGTCTGTTTTTGCTGGTTATGGCGCGATCATGGATATGACGGGTGATTATGACTCGCTTATCCTGAGCGACGTTGCTATTTTTGCCACTTATGGTGAGCATGCTGCACACTTGTCAGGTGGTTCACGCGCTAGCGCGTTGCATGAGTTGAACAAATCTTTTGCCCAAGCAAAAGAATACGCTGTAAATAAAGAAGCAGTTAAGCGCGGGGAATATCGCCAACTTGATTATAGCTTGGCCGATTTGGAAGCATTAAATCGCGTTTTGACCAAAGAGATTCCTTTAGTCGTCAGCGTGAATAGAGCCAACGATATTTTAACCATGCTTGATTTCGCTAAGAGTCACAATATTTCACTAGTGCTTTCTGGTGTGGCAGAAGGTTGGAAAGTTGCTGACGAAATTGCTAAAGCAAATGTACCGGTTATTGTTGATCCAATGGACAATATTCCAAGCAGTTTTGAGTCACTCGGTAAGCGTTATGAAAATGCTGGCCTATTAAATAAAGCTGGTGTGAAAGTGATGTTCTCGACCTCTACACACAACGCTGACAACGTCCGTCAAGCTGCAGGAAACGCAGTCGCTTATGGCATGCCATACGATAAGGCACTTGCTGCAGTGACAAGCATACCGGCTAAAGTTTTCGGTGGCGCCAGTAATTACGGTAAATTAATGCCAGGCTTTAAAGCTGAGTTAGTCCTTTGGACGGGGGATCCGTTTGAAGTGACGACTTATGCTGATACCGTCATTATTGATGGGAAAGTACAGGACTTGTCTTCTCGTGCTAAGCGTTTAGAGCAACGCTATAAAGATATTAGCACTGATAACAACACTTTCTACCGAAAATAAGAGGTTTACATGGCTGATTCTTCGACCCGCCAACCGAGTATGCTGCAGGCCCTATTGCCGATAGGGTTGCTAGTAATATTATTAGCATTTTCTGTTTATCTATATGGCAGCGACTCGTCCTATGGCGCTAACCAAATAGCGCTAATTATTTGTGCCGCTGTTGCCTTGTTAGTGGGTTTGAAAAACGGACAAACCTGGCGAGAACTCGAAAAAGGTGTGGTCGATGGCATCAGCATAGCGCTCGGTGCTTTACTAATCTTGTTAATGGTAGGGGCCTTAATTGGTTCTTGGATTCTAGCCGGTACTGTACCGACCATGATTTATTATGGTCTACAGATCCTCTCGCCTGAATACTTTTATGTGGCAACTTGTGCTATTTGTGCCATTGTTGCGCTCAGTATTGGTAGTTCTTGGACCACTGCAGGAACCGTTGGTATTGGCTTAATTGGTGTATCGCAGGGCTTAGGTCTTTCGATGGAAATTACTGCTGGTGCGATTATTTCGGGAGCTTATTTTGGTGACAAAATGTCGCCACTTTCAGATACGACGAACCTAGCACCAGCCGTTACGGGTACAGACCTTTTTACTCATATTCGTCATATGATGTGGACTACAACGCCGGCACTCATTATTTCGTTTGTGATTTTTGCAATTATTGGATTCAATGCCGACGCAAACGAGCAGGTTCTGGTGCTAGAGGATACTTTGCAGTTATTGAATGATAACTTCAATATATCTCTGTGGACCTTAGTGCCAATGTTAGTCGTTTTCGTCCTAGCCTTTAAAAAAGTCCCTGCAATCGCGACAATTTTAGTGGGTGCCTTATTGGCTGCAGTATTCGCCGTTATATTTCAGTCTGATGTGATTGTTACCTTTGTGAATGAGCCAGAGTTGCAGACGGGCTTAGTTTACTTGAAAGGTGTTTGGACATCGCTCTTCTCAGGATTTTCGGTGAGCACGGGTAACGAAGTATATGACGAGTTACTATCGCGTGGCGGTATGACGAGTATGCTCAACACCATGTTCTTGATTATTACCGCTATGAGCTTTGGTGCGGCCATGGAAGTCACTGGGCTTCTACACAAATTGATTAAAACAGTTATTGGCGTAGCGAAGTCGACTGGCGCTTTGATCGGCTCAGTATTAGCGACTTGTATTGGTATGAACGTAATTACTGCTGATCAGTATATCTCGATTGTTTTACCGGGTCGGATGTATAAAGCGGAATTTAAGCGTCGTGGGCTTGATGCTAAAAATCTATCTCGAACGCTAGAAGATTCAGCTACCATCACTTCACCACTCATTCCATGGAACACTTGTGGTGCATACATGGCAGGAACACTAGGCGTAGCTACAGGTGCTTACTGGATTTATTGTTATTTCAATCTGATTACACCGTTTGTTTCCTTCATTTATGCTCTATTCAACTTCAAAATCACTCCTATCGAAGGCGATGAAGCAAGCGAATAGTCTTTTATCCATGCTGCTAAAACTCAGTTTTTTAGCAGCATGCTTCCTAGCTACCACTTCTTTCCTACCGTTTCACCGTTTATGGCAAGTTGACACCTTAAAACCCTTTACCGAATGGTTCCAGATAAACTGGCAGGGGCAGGTCGTTGGTTGGTCGAAATTTACTTTTGATGAAAACCCTACACACTATCTCGTTGGGCATGATGAGTATTTCGAGGGGCGGGTGCGCGGAAAGCGTATGCAGTTTTCCTATCGTTATGACTGGAAGTTCTCAAAGCAAGCACCGTTTAAACTTCTTGAGGGCAGAGCTATCCTACAAGAGCCTGCGCTAACGATGACAACAAGCTTTGAAAATTACGAGCAGCTTACGATCACACAGAAACGAAATCAGCGTCAAAATACCTTTGTAGAGGCGCCAATTAACTACACATTATCCGATGTTTTTGCTCACCGTCAGTTTATCGAATCTCAACCGAACAAAGGCGAGTCTATTGATTATATAAAGCTTGATCCTCACTCACTAGAAGCCTCACAAAACACATTTTCTGTGCTGGCGATTCCAAATAACAGACACCAACGCTACCTCTTAGCCAATCAAGCGCCAAACTCTGAGCTCTCAGCGATGACCTTTGACCTAGCTGGTAATACCTTAAAACAGTCAAGAGGGCGCGGTATCGAGCTAATTGCTAGCAATAAAAAACCAAGCTTTAACCCCGAAATGCAAACAGACTTGTATGCCAGTAATGGCTTAAAGGTGTTGCAACCGATTGGTGAGCTTGAGGCGATAAGCGCACTTAAACTCTCTATGCAGCCCAGAACGATAGATTGGCTACAGGTTCACCCAAGCGCGTCATTAGAAGGGAATATCATAACCACTCAAAGAGCTTCGACCTACAAAGCTGAACTGAATTTAGTCAGTGACTGGAAGTTTAGTCCGGTCAGTGAAAAGGTTAGAGCACTAATGCCTGCGGTGACAAAAGCTCAAAATAGGGAACAAACAGTCAAACAACTGCTAACTTTTACTCACAATTACTTATATTACAAAGCGACACCGACTAATTTTAGTATTGATGAAGTTATTGATAATGGGTATGGCGATTGCACTGAGTATACTCAGCTGATGCTCGCGCTGTTGAATGTCGCCAAAATACCGGCGCGTTCAGTCGGTGGCTATATTTATTTAGGCGATCAAGAGCAACAGTTTGGTGGCCATGAATGGGTTGAAGTGCTCATAGATGGCGAGTGGCGTGGTGTTGACCCAACCTGGAATATGATGCAGACAACAGCGGGGCACCTGCCTATTAGCCTCAGCGGCGAAAAAAATGCCACGGACTTGGTTTTTACTGTTGAACAGATACACTATAACTAATCACACATTAGACAGGTCTTTTTAGGTTTTATATGTCACATTCTTCTAGCTCAAAAACGTTCTATTCGATAAATGGCAATAGCCAGAAACTTGACGGCGGCGCCATGTTTGGTAATGCGCCAAAAGCGCTGTGGCAACGCTGGGTTGAAGTCGATGAGCTAAACCGCATTGATTTAGTTTGTCGTGCCATGTTGGTTCAAGATGGCGACAAAACTATTTTGTTTGAAACAGGGATAGGAGCTTTTTTTGAGCCTAAGTATAAGGATAGGTACGGTGTTCAAGAGTCACATCATGTTTTGCTTGATTCCCTAAAAGAAGCGGGTTTTAGTCATGAAGATATCGATATTGTGGTGCTTTCACACATGCATTTTGACCATGTAGGTGGCTTGCTTACCAGATGGCAAGAAGACAAAGCTCCTGAGCTATTATTTCCTAATGCACAATTTGTCGTAGGACAAGAAGCATGGGAAAGAGCACTAAACCCACATCCTCGGGATAGAGCCTCTTTTATCCCAGGGTTGACCGACTTGTTACTCGACACTAACCGATTACATATTATTAAGACTAATCAGGAAGGAACGGCAGAATCGTGTTCCTTGCTTGGTTCAGACTACAGCTTCCACATTTCAAATGGTCATACTCCAGGAATGCTGATAACTGAAGTTGCCACACCTACTGGCCCTGTGGTGTTTGCTGCAGACTTGATTCCGGGGGCTCCTTGGATGCACCTTCCAATCACCATGGGCTATGATCGCTTTCCTGAGAATTTGATTGATGAGAAGAAACGTTTACTAGATTCACTAAAAGAGCGAAAGGGTAAAGTGTTTCTCACTCACGACCCAGAAGTGGCTTTAGCAGACGTTGGTATTAATGAAAAAGGTAAGTACTTTGCAGACAATCCATTGAAGCAAGTTGTTAAAAAAGCTCTGTAACGCATTGTTATATAAGCAAAGAAGCCGCTTATATTTATAGGCTAAATTTTTTCTGTAATTCCTATAACTTTATGGAACTATTTTCACAAGAAGTGTTCAAAGGTTATACAAGTAGCAAATATGCACATTTTTAAATGCTTGCCTGTTTGTTGACTTGGTTGTCATTGTCACTTCTCTTTGATGAGTAAATTCTCATACCGGGCCATCACAAATGGCCCGTTTTTTATGCGTAAAATATTTTCGTTTGTTGAAGCTTTCTTAAAAATATGTCCAGATGTTAGTAAAAAGAAAGGTTAGATGCTTTTCTAAGTTAGACGCACATAGCGCTTCTTTTAAAAAGCTCAAAACAATCAATAAAATGTTATCATATCGTTATGACTTATCTTGTAAGTAGAATCAGTTAAAACATCATGCACTTTACATTTGATCGTGAGTATCAGTTAGAAATACAGAAAAACAAAATTAGTGTCGTAGAGTGGGGCAACCCGGAAGGCGAGCCTGTTCTGTGTCTGCATGGATGGCTTGATAACGCGGCGACTTTCCACTTTCTAGCGCCTTTGTTGACGAATAATACGAATTACCGCCTCATCGCCATTGAGTTTCCTGGTCATGGCCAATCTGAGCACCTACATCCAGCTGCTGACTACCAATTCATTTCAGGGATTTCTATCATCGACTGTGTGATTGATATTCTGAAGCTAGAGAAGCCTAAATTGTTGGCTCACTCCATGGGCGCAGCCTTATCAACTATCTATGCGGGAGTGTTCCCAGACAAGATCGACAGTATCGTTTCTATTGACGCGCTGGGTGCTCTTGTGACTTCGCCAGAGAATACGATTAAACAACTGGCAAAAGCTCTTGAACAACGCCGAGCAAAGCGTAGCCGCAAACGTTATTTTAAAGATTTAGAAACCGCAGCCAAGGCGCGCGCCCAAGTAAGTGAGTTGCCGGTGGATATCCTCCTGCCGTTAATCGAGCGTGGTGTGACTTTGTGTGAAGACGGTTATCAATGGTCAAGCGATTCACGTTTAAAACATCTGTCGTGGTTGCGATTGACGGAAGCACAGATGAAAGTCATTATGGAAACTATTACATGCCCTGTGCTCGTAATCATGGCGAAAGAAGGGCTGTATGAAGAGTATCCTGAAATTGAAAAGCGATTCGATTATTTAAAGAATGTAAAGCGCGTTGATCTCGATGGTGGGCACCATCTACACATGCAGTTTGCAGACAATGTTGCTGAAGAAATAATCAAATTTTGGTCGAATAGCTAGTTAAATGAAGCAAAGTGTTGGTAACTGGTCGGAATAGTTGCCTTGTGGCTTGGAATCATGTAATTTTCTTGTCCAACACTTAATAACAGATCCGCATACAGAGTAGGTTAGTTCATGGAAAAAGTCTGGTTAAAAAATTATCCCGAAAACGTCAAACATACGATTGATATTGATCAGTATGCGAATCTTAATGAGATTCTGGATGAAACTGTCGCCAATCATGGCGCAAGGCCAGCTGTTACTAACCTTGGTGTTACATTAACCTATGCGGAGTTGAATCAAAAAGCGACCGACTTCGCATCGTATTTACAGAACGATTTAGGCCTCAGTAAAGGCGATAAGCTAGCTTTGATGATGCCAAATCTGTTGCAATACCCAATTGCTTTGTTTGGCGCTTTAAAAGCCGGTTTAGCTGTGGTCAATGTTAACCCTTTATACACACCACGCGAATTATCCCACCAGTTAAACGATAGCGGCGCTAAATCACTGGTGATCCTTGCTAACTTTGCTGACACGCTTGAGGCGTCTTTAAAAGATGTTGAGTTGGATAATATTATCGTGACTCAGGTTGGCGATGTCTGCCCTCAGCCAAAGCGTTTCATCGTAAACTTTGTGGTCAAGTACTTTAAAAAAATGGTACCAAAAGCCACGATACCGACAACGGAAACCTTTGTTGGGGCACTAGAAAAGGGTGCGCAGAAGAAGTTTAAAACGGTTGAAGTGTCGCATTCCGATACAGCGTTTCTCCAGTATACCGGCGGCACTACTGGTGTTGCCAAAGGCGCGGTATTGAGCCACAAAAATATGGTGGCTAACGTTCTACAGACTTTTGCTTGGATGGGGCCTTTCCTTGATGAGGGTAATGAAACCATTATTACGGCATTACCGCTCTATCATATTTTCTCGCTTTGCGTGAACTGCTTGCTCTTCACTAAGGCTGCTGGCCACAATATATATGTCACAAACCCACGTGATATGAAGGATTTCTGTAATACGCTAGAGAAGCACCCGTTTACGGCTTTAACTGGGGTCAATACTTTGTTTAATGGTCTCTTAAACCAAGAACGTTTCCGAAATTTAAATTTTTCGAAATTAAAGCTCTCAGTTGGCGGCGGTATGGCGGTACAAAAAGCGGTTGCCGAAAGGTGGCAAGAGCTAACGGGGACACCTTTGCTGGAAGGCTATGGTTTAACTGAAACCTCTCCGGTTGTTAGTATGAATCCTCTTGATGCTAAGTCATACAATGGAACTATCGGCTTACCGCTACCTTCCACTGATGTGCAAATTCGTGATGAAGACGGAAAAGAGTTACCCTGCGATGAACCTGGTGAGCTTTGGGTTAAAGGTCCGCAGGTAATGGTGCAATATCTTGGCCGACCGAATGAAACCGACGAAGTCTTACAAGACGGTTGGTTAGCCACAGGAGATATGGCGACAATTGATGAAGAGGGTTATTTACGCATCGTTGATCGTAAAAAAGACATGATTCTCGTGTCGGGCTTTAACGTTTATCCGAATGAAATTGAGGATATTGTAGCGTTGCACCCGGGAGTGCTCGAAGTTGCCGCAATTGGCGAGCCGGATGATGTGAAGGGCGAAGTGGTGAAAATCGTTGTCGTTAAAAAGGATCAGTCGATTGACGAAGAAACTTTGATTAAGCATTGCCGTGAACACCTAACAGGCTATAAAATCCCGAAAGTTGTGGAGTTTAGAGAAGAACTTCCGAAATCAAACGTTGGCAAGATATTGCGTAAGGAATTGCGTAAGTAGGTTATATTGAATCGATTTGAATTAGATCACCATTCCGAGTTAGTTTCTGTAGAGCTAGTAACTGACGAGTCCAGATTAGAAGAGTTGTCTCAGCTATGGTTAAAACATGAGGTTTTAGCCATAGACACTGAGTTTGACCGAACCAATACTTTTTTCCATAACTTAGCTTTAATTCAGGTTTTCGATGGTAGCGAAGTCTACCTAATCGATCCTTTGGAAGTTAAGTCTCTTGATTCGTTTGGTGAAGTCTTGTCTTCGGAAAACGTGTTAAAAGTCTTACACAGCTGTAGCGAAGACTTAGAAGCTTTACACAATAGCTATGGCTTCCCTATAAGAGCTGTATTTGATACACAGATTGCCGCTTCTATTGCAGGCGTTGGCTCGATGCTAGGCTATGGAAATATGGTCGATATCTTTTTGGGATTAACTCTTGATAAAGAACATACCAAAACAGACTGGCTCAAACGTCCTTTAAGTGATGAACAGAAGATCTATGCTGCACAAGATGTTCAATTTTTGTTGCCTTGCTACTATCGTTTACGCGATCGTTTGTTGGAGAAGGGCCACTATGGATTCGTTATTGAAGACACAGAGTCGATTTATCAAGCGGTGGCGAACCTAGAAGACTTTGATAAGGTATATTTAAAAGTTAAGGGTGCCTTTCGACTAAGTCAGCAGCAACTCAATCGCTTAAGAAAAGTTACAGTTTGGCGAGAGGCTTTAGCCAGAAAGACTAATATCCCTAAAACCTTTATCTTTAGAGATCACCATCTGCTCGAGGTGTGCCAAACGCAAAACCCCACAACGGGATTACTGCTGAAGCTGGGTTGCAACCGAGGTAGTATTCGAAAATACGGCTCAGAGCTTTTAAATCTGATCGCCGAAGCGGATAAAGGGGATAGCAAACAATGGCCTCAGCAGGTCCTCGCATTCCACAAACTGCCTGAGTCGAAGGCAAAGCTTAGAGCTTTGAAAGAAGAGGCCAGCGCTGTTGCAAAAGAGCAGGATATCCCAGAAGAAGCCTTAAGCAGCAAACGTTTGTTAGAATATGTGATTCAGACTGAGCAAGGCCTAGCAGTGAGGTCGAATCAATTTTGGAATCAATGGCGACGTGAATTGCTTCAAGATAGGTTTGAAGCACGCCTCGCAGAGTTTTCCTAATCTCTAGTGATTAGGTTAGACGACATTAAAGAGACAATCTTAAGAGAGTATAACCGCTATGATGTGCAGTGTTTATAAAAGCGCCAAAAAGCCTGATACCTATTTGTATATCCCCTATAACAGTGATTTTGAAGAGCTTCCTGAGGGCTTGAGAAGCGTGTGGGGTGAGCCTGAGCTAGTGATGCATATTGATTTAGATAAGCGCGAGAAGCTTGCTCTTGTTGATATTACTGAACTTAAAGCACAGCTTGAGAGTGAGGGTTACTTTTTGCAAATGCCACCCACACAAGAGGAGCTGGCAAGTTTAATCGAAGCAAACTCTAAAGCACCTATATCTCGCTAACTCGAGCGTTGAATTGACCAATACAAGTAATAAATTCTGGCTAAATACGCCGTTATATGAGATGAGCCATGAGCAATGGGAATCTTTGTGTGATGGCTGTGGTAAATGCTGTCGCATTCAGTATCTCGATGAAACTGACTCTATGTTAATGCAAACAGATGTCGCTTGTCGTTTGCTTGATACTGATAGTCTCCGTTGTACGGATTATGAGAATCGCTTGAGTAAAGTGCCAGATTGTGTGCAAATTACGCCACAAACGCTGAAAGATTATTATTGGCTACCTGAGAGTTGTGCCTATAAAACCGTCGCACGAGGCGAGGATTTACCTAGTTGGCATCATCTTTTAAGTGGTGATCCTGAATTAATACACAAAGAAGGGCATAGTTTACAAGGAAAGTTAGTCAGTGAGCGCGATGTTCACGAAGAAGAAATTGAAGATCGAATTATCCAGTGGATCGCTATAACTGATTGATAATTAGCCATTTTGTTTGTGTTTTGAACGTTTTTTAAAAAAAGTAAATAAAATTTAAAAAAAGAGTTGACGAGATCTAAGAAGGGCAGTAATATGCGCCTCGTTGACCGATGAGGCCAACACAAAAAAAGCTCTAGCAAACAAGTTTCAGTGACATGCTAGAGAAAGTGGAGCGGTAGTTCAGTTGGTTAGAATACCGGCCTGTCACGCCGGGGGTCGCGGGTTCGAGTCCCGTCCGCTCCGCCACTATTTTAAAAGCAGCCTTATGGCTGCTTTTTTTATGTCAGTATATTTTCTTTCAGTTAATAACGGGGCGAGAACCCGCGAGCGGTGTTCGACAAAATCATCGGGAATGATTTTGAACAACGGAGCGCTGCGACGATGACCACGCAGTGGTCAATAACAAAGATGTTATTGATAGTCCCGTCCGCTCCGCCACTATTTTAAAAGCAGCTTTCGAGCTGCTTTTTTTATGTCTGTAGATTTTGTGTATGTAGAATTTGCGGCAGAAATCCATTCTTACTCCCGCTTTAACTTTTGCCTCATACAAACTGTCTTTCTTAATACTTTTACTTATCTATATTCTTAGATATTTTTATCTTTCCGCTGCCTTCAGGCTATTTATTGAGCGTTTTTATTACACTTTCATTAGCCTAACTTATTAATTTATAAAGAATGCTTTCGGATATGTAATATATAAAATATATCTGAGTGATTTGCGATTATTTTGTTGACCACTGAAATTGTTTTGATTAGAATCCGCGCCACTTATCTACACACCTACACACATGGAGATTTTTAAGGTGAAATTTAAATTACTTACAGCAGCTGCAATTCTATCAACTTCAATGTCAGTATCAGCAAACGAGTACCAATGGTTCTCAGAATTGTCTTACAGCAACATCGACGCTGGTGGCGGTTCAGTTGATGCATTATCACTAGAAGGTCAGTACTTCTTCGATAACAAGAAAGCGTTAGGTCCTTACAACGAGTTTGAGTACATCAACAAAGTTAGCAACATCGAAGCTTCTTACAGCAACATCGGTTTAGGTGATTACTATGTTACTCAAGCTTCTGGTGAGTTCTTTGTTAACAACTTCCTATTAGGTCTTGGTTTATCTGACGACAAGTTTGGTAACAACCCAACAGACTTCACTTTAGGTTACTTGTTCAGCGATAACTTCTTAGTACGCGTTGATGCTGTAGATCCTGAAGAAGGTGACACGGTTTACAACATCTCAGCTGCTTACAACCACCAAATCAACGCTACTGATTACATTGGTTTCACTTTAGCGACTGATGACGACACAGACGTTGTTTCTTTGTCTTCTAAGTACTTCACGCACCTAGGCGATGACAATTACTTAGCTGCTGAGTTCTCGATCGTAGACACAGACGCGGACAACTACTGGTCTTTAGGTGCTAGCTACTACTTCAGCAAAGCAACTTCAGTATTCGCATCTTTAGACGACAACGATTTGTATGAAATTGGTGCTAGACACTTCTTCGACCAAAACATTTCGCTATACGGCGTTTACTCATCACAAGATGACAGCGGTTTTGATATCGACACTTACACTATCGGTCTTACTGCGCAATTCTAAAATTAGTTCGAACTGTTAGTTAGTCATTTAGCCGAGGATTAGTCCTCGGCTTTTTTGTGCGCGAGGGAAATTCACTAAGTAGAACTGTGTTTTTAAATAAAGAGGGAAGTTAAAGGTACTTGTTATACGGGAAGTCCAATGGCAAAAGCCTTAAGGTGCTTTCTAAAAGCAGAAGGTAAAAACCTTATACTTTATAGTTTTCCTGCCTAAACAAAGGCTTATATGGGGCAGTAGGGATCTCCAATGGTTGGAATGCTCAACAGTAAAATACCGGACAGGGTTTCTTTGACACTACTGGGCATTAAAAAAGGCAGCCGAAGCTGCCTTTGGTGTTTCTATGCGTTGAACACTATTTTACTTCACACATACAGTGTAGGTAAGCATGGTTAGGGTCATTGTAGTTGTTAATTAAGGTATACACTTCCTTCAACTGTTGACCTAGAGCATGAATCATCGGGTTAGTTTTAGCCGATAGATTACTCGCAGACTGCATACTTGCTTGTGCTTCTGTGTTTTGCATGATTTCACGGATCATTTGCTCAGTCGGTGAAATTTCACGCTCTACAAAACGCACTTCGTAGTCGCTGATATTTGCCAGCTTCGCAGCAGAATCAATAGCATCATCCAAGTCGCCTAGCTTATCAACCAAGCCTAGACGGTGAGCATCTTCACCAGACCAGACGCGGCCTTGGGCGATTGCATCAACTTCTGCTTTAGTCATATCACGACCTTCGGCTACAAGGCTTAGGAAGTCGTCATATCCTTTTTCGATATTGGTCTGAATCACTTCCTTTAGGTCGTCAGAGATGCCAGACATAACATCGAATGAACGCGCCCATTTAGTAGTGCCAACACCATCACGGTGAATACCGATTTTGTTTAGCGGCTCTTCAAACGTAGGAACCATACCAAAGATACCGATAGAGCCAGTAATGGTAGTAGGGTGTGCCCAAATTTCGTCGGATGTCGCAGAAATCCAATAACCACCAGAAGCAGCCATGCCAGCCATAGAAGTTACAACGATTTTGCCTTCTTTTTGCGCCTGGACTAATTCGCTACGAATAACTTCTGATGCAAAAGCACTACCACCGGGGCTGTCTACGCGCATAACAATCGCTTTCACTGAATTGTCTAGGCGAGCCTTACGGATTAAGCGGGCAGTGCTATCGCCACCAATAGTGCCTTCTTTGCGACTACCATCGACGATTTCGCCTTTGGCGATAATAACTGCAACTTTGTCTTTGCTGCTTGGCATATCAATAAGAGGGCGACGCGCTTTTAAGTAGTCTTTAAAGCCAATAGCTTTGTAAGAGTCTTGCTTATCGTTTAAGCCCACTTGATTAATCATAAGATCACGGAACTCAGCACGGCTAATGAGCTTATCAATAAAGCCACTCTCAACGGCCGCTTTTGCACCATTACCATCATTGGCTTTTAGGATTTCTAGATAGTTCTCAATGAAGTTATCCATGTCTGCAGTAGTCATATCACGTGAAGCAGCGATATCTTGCTTCATGCTTTGCCACAAGTCACCAAGCCACTCGATATTAGCTTCTTTTGCAGCTTCTGACATATCGTCACGAATGAATGGCTCAACCGCTGACTTGAAGGTACCTACTCGGAATACATGAACGTTTACGCCCAATTTGTCTAAAGCTGATTTAAAATAGGTGCCTGTGCGCGCCATACCTTCAAACATCATGCTACCCTGAGGGTTCATATAAATCTCATCGGCAGAAGAGGCTAGGTAGTATTGGCCTTGTGAATACCAATCACCAATGGCTATAACTTTTTTACCCGTAGTTTTGAAGTCTTCAATCGCTTCGCGCAAATCCTGGAATTTACTAATACCGCCATAAGCGCCAGTTAAGTTGTTGGTTTGAAGAACAAGAACGCTAATGCTGTCATCATTTTTAGCATACTCAATGGCATCCAAAAGGTCGTACATAGACGTTTCAGGGCTTTTAGTACCCTGTGCGTCGGCAATAACTTCCTCAATAGGGTCCATATAAGTTGTTTGCTCAACTAAAGTACCAGCTGGGTTTAATATTAAGGCTGAACCATCGGAAACTTTCGGTAAATCTGGACCGCTAACGCAGCCACGAACCATAAATACCAAAATGGTGATTGCTATAAGTCCGATCAGCAAACGACCAGCAACATCAACTGTTTTCCAAATGCGGTAAAAAAATCTACCAATCATTGAATTGGGTTTCGACACGTTTAATTCCTTCTTTTACAAGTTAAATTTTACGAAGTTGAGCTAATTCTAACCAATTTGCTTGATTTATGACTACTAAAGAAATGTAACCAAATAATAACCTGTTGTTTTCGTGCGTTTTTTGGCTGTTGAATTTCCTATTTTTCGGAGGCGTGAAATATTGCACAAGACTGGTTATACCAGTAGACTTGGAGCACGGCTTTTTAATTAGTGATAACTAAGACTGTGAAATACCCAAAATTACTAGAACCTCTTGATCTTGGCTTTACCCAACTCAAAAACCGCGTGCTCATGGGCTCGATGCATACTGGGCTCGAAGAAGAGAAGGGTGGCTTTGAAAAAATGGCTGAATTCTATGCTGCGCGTGCACGAGGCGGTGTGGCATTGATGGTCACTGGCGGTATTTCCCCAAATTTCCGTGGCCGCTTAGCGCCACATTCGTCGCAGTTAAGCAGTCGCCGACACGTTAAAAAGCACAAAATTGTGACCGACGCTGTGCACCAAGCAGGTGGTAAAATTGCCCTACAGATTCTGCATGCTGGTCGTTATGCCTACCACCCATTGTCGGTTTCAGCGTCAAAAATTAAAGCGCCAATTTCACCATTTACGCCAAAAGAAATGTCCGAGCGCATGATCAAGAAGACCATCAAGCACTATGCTCGTTGTGCGCGCTTAGCCAAGGAAGCCGGTTATGATGGTGTAGAAATCATGGGCTCTGAAGGTTATTTGATTAATCAATTCATTGTCACTCGAACTAATAAACGTACTGATCGATGGGGTGGCTCTTATGAAAACCGTATCCGCTTCCCGCTTGAAATTATAAAAGCGGTCAAAGATGCGGTGGGTGATGACTTTATTACCATTTATCGTTTGTCGATGATCGACTTAGTTAAAGGCGGTAGTAACTGGCAGGAAGTTGTGCAGCTAGCAAAAGAAGTCGAAAAAGCCGGTGTGACGATCATCAACACGGGTATTGGTTGGCACGAAGCGCGAGTACCAACCATTACCACGTCAGTTCCTCGCCGAGCTTTTACTTGGGTAACCAAGAAGTTACGTGAAGAAGTTAAAGTTCCACTGATTACTTCGAACCGAATTAATATGCCGGAAGTCGCTGAGCAGGTTCTGGCTGACGATTGCGCCGATATGGTATCAATGGCGCGTCCATTATTAGCCGATCCAGACTTTGTCGTTAAAGCAGAAAACGATCAGCGCGACTTAATTAATACCTGTATTGCTTGTAACCAAGCTTGCTTGGATCATGTTTTTAAGCAAAAACGCGCAACCTGTTTAGTTAACCCGAAAGCGTGCTATGAAACTGAGTTAGTGCCACAGCCATTGAACTTTAAGAAGAAAATTGCCGTAATCGGCTCGGGCCCAGCGGGATTAGCCTTCTCGACTGAAGCTGCAAAACGTGGTCACGAAGTTCATTTATTCGATAAAGCCAATCGTATCGGTGGCCAGTTAAACATTGCCAATCAAATTCCAGGCAAAGAAGAGTTTTACGAAACGTTACGTTATTTTAAGCATTTGCTTGAAGAAACAGGCGTGAACCTCCACTTAGAAACAGAAGCTACAGTCGAAAGCCTCACTGGTGATAATGCTAAGATTAAGTTCGATGAAGTGATTATTGCAGCAGGCGTTACGCCGAGAACCCCGGCGATCCCTGGCATCGAGCATGAAAAAGTATTGTCGTATATTGATGTGCTTTTACATAAAAAGCCGGTTGGTGAGAAAGTCGCCGTAATTGGTGCTGGCGGTATTGGCTTTGATGTGTCTGAATACTTAGTCCACGAAGGTGAGTCTGCAACATTGAACTTGGATGAATGGCTAAAAGAGTGGGGCATCGATCGAATGTATCAAGAAGAAGGTGGCTTGCTTGATGAAGCCGAATTTACACCTCCAGCACGCCAAGTAACCATGTTGCAACGTAAAGAAACAAAGATGGGTAAAGGACTAGGCAAAACTACCGGATGGATTCACCGCACCAGTTTACGACACAAAAAAGTCCAAATGGTTACGGGCGTGGACTATAAAGAAATTAATGATGAAGGTTTGGTCATCGAACATAAATCTTCAGGTAAAACAGAAACCTTGGCTGTAGACAATATTGTGATTTGTGCCGGTCAGGTTCCGAATCGTACATTAGCAGAGCAATTAGAAGCAAAAGGGCAGAAAGTACACTTAATCGGTGGCGCAGATGTAGCCGCAGAATTAGACGCGAAGCGCGCGATTAAACAAGGTACAGAGTTAGCCTTAAGCATATAAATTTGAGAAGTATAAAATAGGTATTTTGGACACCATGAATCAACCAGAAAGCAACACACCTCACGCCAGAGCACATCTAGACGTTGAGCTAACAGAGCATACTTATAGCATTGGTGAAGAAATCGCCAATGCCATGAGCCATGCCATCGGAGCGTTACTCAGTGTCGCCGCCATGACGATGATGATCATGAGCTCGCTAGAACCATTCGACGGCTGGAAGCTGGGCAGTGGAATCGTGTATGGACTGAGCTTAGTCATGCTCTTTACCACCTCTACGCTATACCACAGTTTCCAACCTGAAAATATCAAGAAAACCTTTCAGACAATGGACCACTGCGCGATTTACTTTTTAATCGCCGGAACTTACACACCGTTTGTTTTAATTAGCCTAAACGGAATCTGGGGCTGGTCTTTATTTGGTGTGATTTGGGCGTTAGCAGTGTTCGGCGTCACTTTCAAAGTAAAGTTTAAACAACGCTTCCCAAGAGTGTCATTAATTACATATATCTTAATGGGCTGGGTTATCGTCGTCGCAGCACCAGAAATGCTCGATAAAGTCGCCCCAGGAGCTTTATGGTTACTTCTTGCCGGTGGTTTATCCTACACTTTAGGAACCGTATTCTACGCAGCAGATCGCAAAATCCCCTACAACCACGCCATATGGCATCTCTTTGTCCTTGGCGGCGCCGTGTGCCACTTCTTAGGGATTTATTTGTACGTTTACTAGGAATTATTTAAGTGTTCGAGGGAATAATCGCCACTGTAATAATATGGAAAGGGGTTTAAATTTCCTTTTTTAAAGTAATTTATTACTTTGCAGAAAGTTTCGTCAGTTAATTTTTTCAGAAAACTAGTGGGGTAAACCAGCTCTATCTTTTGAGGTATGAAGTTTTTTTCTTTATCCATCGTTACGATAAACTCATAGAAAGGCTGGTCAGGGATTTGAGTGCCAAGCTCAGTTCCTTTAGATTGGAACTGGTGAACTAAAGAATTTCGCAACTGGTATAATAGATTTATGTGCGTGAAATCATCTAAACAATAATTTATACCTTTTTCTTTATTACTTTTGGACCAATACTCCTGAATCTCTTTTTTTTGAGGTAGATCTTGAATTAACACCTTTCTAAGAGGTTGCTGCTGACTCCACTCTTTTAGCTTGGCTAATACATAAGTCCTTAACTTAGCAAGTTCTGGATCAGAAACTAATGTCACCATCTTTCCTAAGTGTAATAAACAAACCCGTTCTCCGTACTCCCAGTTTGAAAACTCTCTAACTAAGCTTAGAAACCTGGACTTATTGTTGCGGCCTGGATAAATACTTGCTGCTAAAGAATCAAGGAATGACACATAGAGAATTTGCTTATATATACGCCCATTGTTCGTACTTGAGTCAAGCTTATCGATTCCATCTAACCTTCCTTTTAACAACCCTTTGAAATCATCAATAAGTTGTGAATTATCCTTAATAATCAAAAAAACTCCTCATCATTCTAAAGTATGATTCCTGTAACTATACTCAAAAGTTAAAAAAGGCGCCAATCGGCGCCTTTCTTTTATTACGGTATGACTAAAGTCAAAACTTACCAGCCGCAGTTGCGGTCTTTGTTTTGCTCGTCTAACCATGTTTTTAGTGGTGCGTAATACTCAAGTACTGCTGTCGCATCCATTTCACGGCTACCGGTCATAGCTTCAAGCGCGTCAGGCCATGGACGTGATGAGCCCATTTCTAACATCTTGATTAACTTATCGCCGACTTCTTTGTTGCCGTAGAACGAGCAGCGGTGAAGTGGGCCTTCGTTGCCTGCCATGTCACACATTTCACGGTAGAACTGGAACTGTAGGATGTGTGCTAGGAAGTAACGTGAGTATGGTGTGTTTCCTGGAATGTGGTATTTCGCACCTGGGTCGAAGTGATCTTCAGTACGTGCTACTGGCGCTTCGATACCTTGGTATTTTTCACGTAATTCCCACCAGCCTTGGTTGTATTCTTCTGGCGAGATTTCACCGTTGAATACTTTCCAGCGCCATTGGTCAACCATTAAGCCGAATGGTAAGAAAGCGACTTTATCTAATGCCGAGCGCATTAATAGTGCAATATCAGCGCTTGCGTCTGGCTCTTCGTCAATCAGACCAATTTGCTTCAAGTACTTTGGTGTAATAGATAGAGCCACTGTGTCACCGATAGCTTCATGGAAACCGTCGTTCGCGCTGCCTTTATAGAAGATAGACTGATCTTTATAAGCACGCTGATAGTAGTTGTGGCCTAGCTCGTGGTGTACTGTTTGGAAATCTTCACCGTTAATTTCCGTACACATTTTAATACGAATATCTTCTTCGTTATCGATATCCCATGCGCTAGCATGACATTGAACATCTCGATCACGTGGTTTTACGAATAACGAACGCTCCCAGAAAGTTTCTGGTAGTGGCGCGAAACCAAGAGAAGAGAAGAAGTTTTCAGCAGTTTTAACCATTTTCTTAACCGCTACTTCTTTTTCTTCGTGGCTCACTTCGTCTTTATCAACGCCATAGTGTTTACGTAGGATAGGGTCAATATCGATACCTTTACCAGCATTTTTTGGACCAGCGATATCGTAGATATTGCCCCACTGTTGCGCCCACATATTGCCTAAAAGATGCGCTGGAATTGGCTTGTCCGTTGCAACAACGTCATCACCATATTCCTCGTTTAACTCAGCACGTACGTGGCAGTGTAGGGCAGTGTAAAGTGGCTCTACTTGGCCCCATAGACGATCCATTTCGGTCGCAAAGTCGTCAGCTGGCATGTCGTACTTCGAACGCCACATAGTACCTGTGTCGGCGTAACCGAGTTCTTTCGAACCTTCGTTAGCGATTTCGACCATTTGCTGATACAGAGGACGCATTTCTTTAGAAATTTCGCGCCAGCCTGTCCAAGCCTTTAACTGCTCGTCAGCGTCGCGTGATTCACGCAATACTTGGCTTAACTCGCCTAAGCTACGGCCGTCTGGGCTTTTGCCTTTAGCGTAAATGCTGTCTAACTTAGAAGTGATTTGAGCCAGTTTTTTAGTTTTTTCTGCATCAGCTGGTGCTGGCAGTGTTAAACCAAGCTTAATCATTTCAATCTTACGATTAACGTCGTAAGGAAGGTCTAGACCGTTGAATTTTTTAGCTTTATTAGCGAGTTCAACGCCAAGCTTTGTGTACTCTTCGCCAACTTGCGCATTGAGTGCCGTGGTGTCATGAGTAACGAAGTTTGCGTTAACCCATGCAATACGAGCTGCATATTCTGCGATTTCCGTTAATTGCTTTTCTGCATCAGCTACAAAGGTAGCCGCATCTTCAGCGGTGACCTTTTGTTTGTGATCGTCAGCAATAACAGGCTGTCCTAATAAAGCGCCAACCAATACTGCGGTACTGACGGCTTTTTTAAGCGTTATCATAGAGTTACCTTTTATTGTTTAAGTTGATAATAATCATTATCGTTTCATAGTCGCGACTCATTATAGCGACTTGTTTGGAATTGAGAAATCAAATTAAGAATTGGAATTCAGCATGGTCGTTATTTCGATGATCGGTTATCATACGGCATTATTGAATGGAGCTTGTGAATGGAGCTTGCTCCGCAACTGTTAATCAATCATTTCTAGAGCTTCAGGAATGTTAGCTAAATTTTAAATATAGGACACTTTATGGCGATTGGCCCTTTAATGCTGGACTTAGAAGGTTTAGAGATAACTGCTGCTGAGAAGGATATGCTACAAAACCCTTTGCTCGGTGGCATCATTTTTTTCAGCCGTAACTACGCCAGCCCACAGCAAATTGCAGAGCTTTCTCAAGCTGTGCGTGAAACCGCTGGTGAAGACGTATTGATCGCAGTGGATCACGAAGGAGGGCGGGTTCAACGTTTTAGAGAAGGGTTTACGGCGGTTCCGCCAATGGCGACTATCTTAGCCGACTCGAATAACTTTGAAGAAGCCAAGCGCTCAGCGTATCGCTGGGGCAGTTTAATTGCTATAGAAGTCCAAGCGGTCGGCATCGACTTTAGCTTTGCGCCAGTATTGGATTTAGGTAATGAAATTAGCCGAGTTATTGGTGACAGAGCCTTTTCGGCGAAAGTTGATGAAGTGATCGAGCTAGGTCGTGAGTTTATTAAAGGCATGAATGATTTTGGCATGGCAGCTACGGCTAAACACTTCCCAGGACATGGCTCAGTTGAAGCCGACTCACATGTTGATATTCCAGTGGACGATCGTCCGCGTGAACAGATTATCAGCCAAGATATGCGTGTTTTTTCAGAATTAGCAGAACATTATCAAGCAGTCATGCCAGCGCACGTTATTTACCCCAGCGTCGATAAACAGCCTGCAGGCTTTTCAGAGCTTTGGCTTCAGGATATTTTACGCAACCAGTTAAACTTCGATGGTGTTATTTTCAGCGACGACTTAAGCATGAAAGGTGCGGAAGTTGTAGGAGGTTATTACGAGCGAGCAAAAGCCGCGGTCAGCGCGGGCTGCGATATGGTTTTGGTCTGTAATCACCCGAAAGAAGGCCGTGAGTTAATGGAGTCGTTCGACTTTGAGACGGATCTCAAATCAAGCGCAAGACTAGCCAAGATGAAAGGCCAGTCGCTTAATTATTCGCTGACCCAAGTTCGCCAGAGCGATAATTGGTTACAGCTACAGAACGATCTTCAGCTTGATAATTTAGTTTAAATTAATGTATTAACGCATTGTAAATATTAGGTTTGATATGTCTAACGATAAGAAGATTGAAGAATTAACCGAGCAAAAAACAGATAGTTTCACTCAGCTTACACCACGCGAGGAATTGGTCGCGAAACTTAACGGCGAAACGGCTATTGTTGCTTGGAAAGAGATTGAGCGCTTTTTTGCCAAAGGAAATTTGTTGCTAATTGACCAAAGCGTTGACCTGATTAACTGCGCTGCAGATTTGTCATTGGATAACGCAGAAGAAATAAAACCTTTGATCGACTCAGAAAAGATTCAGCGTATGCCGATGGAGTTTGTAAAAGCCAACTGCAAGCCGGAAACCGAGTTCTGGACAGTGGTGGTAGCGCCGTATATTTTGTCGCAATTGAAGAGTTAGTCGTTGACCAGCTTGTATTAATTGCCCCCTATATTGAGCTGGAGACAATATAAAAAATTAGAAATTTGAATCTTGGATGATTCAAATAGCAATTATCAGGACAGGGATGGACTGTTAATTGCGGTTCGTTAAGAATTTTTATGTTGCGGAAGTTTAGTCATGCTCTGCATGACCTCAATATTCGGGGTGGGCTTCTTTTGGTTCCTTTTCTTGCCCAAACAAGAAAAGGAACAGATAAAAACTTACTCTAAATCTAGCTTTTTCGTCAGCTATTAATTCTTGCTCAATGGTTAATTAAAAAAGAATATAAAAAACCATTAACCGTGATGAACCACTGCGTGGATCACGTGGTCATATTCAAAGTAGACCGTATAACCGTTATAAACCCACTTAGTAATTGGTGGATCGCCGACTGGGCCTTCAACGTTGGTAGGAGTACCGAATTTCTTTTCAACGTAAGCTTTGCTAACGCCTCGCTTTGGTACTTGAATATTTTTCTTACCTTGCTGTGCAACTGGAACTTTGACTTCTTCGGCGTTGGCTGTGTTAAGGCCAATCCCCGCACCGAAGCTGAGCGATAAAGCGCATACTGCCGCTGTTATTGTTTTCATGATGTTGACTCCTCAAACATTGTGTAATCCTAAGAATATCAAAAAATTAGCGTTAAATCCTAATCATAATTACGATTAATTCTACTGCATAACTTGACTACAAATTGTGAACCATTCAATATGACGCCAATTTAATTAAATTAGAAAGCTCCATGAAGCTGCCTTTTTCGCTATTTGTAGGCCTTCGTTATACACGTGCGAAGCGTCGCGATCACTTTATTTCATTTATCTCTCTAATCTCCATGATTGGGATAGCTCTCGGTGTCATGGTATTAATCACTGTTATGTCGGTGATGAATGGTTTTGAGCGCGAATTACGCGATCGAATTCTTGGTATGGCACCGCACGTTCTGATCAGTAAATACGACGGGAATATCGAAAACTGGCAAGAGTTAGAAAAAACCGTCAAGCAAAATCCTAGCATCATTGGCGCATCGCCTTATATCAGCTCAGAAACGATGTTTAAGCATCTCGGCTCCGATCAGTTCGGTATGATCCAAGGTGTTTTACCTGAGAAGATAGGGGAAGTGACCATTGTCAAAGATAATATGCGTAACGGTACTTTTGATACGCTGACTGACGGTAGCTATAACATTATCCTAGGCTCTAGCTTGGCTCGAAGCCTTGGCGCAAATGTTGGCGACAAAGTAACTTCCTTATTCTTAAAGCAAACTCGGATGTCGATCGCGGGCATTCAGCCAAGAGCTAAACGTTTTACCGTTACGGGTATTTTCGAAACTCGCTCAGAGGCTGATAAATCCTTAGCTTTTGTGCATCTCGATGATTTAGCGGCCGTGACCCACCAACGTGACGGCGTTTCAGCATTGCAGCTTAAAACTGTCGACGTGATGCAGGTTCACAATGTAACCACGGATATTAGCCAAAACTTGGGTTATGAATATTACGTAACCAACTGGACGCGTCAGCATCAGACGCTATTTAACGCGATTGATATGGAGAAGAAGATTATGTTTATTCTTCTGACCTTTATTATAGCCGTGGCGGCCTTCAATATCGTTACCTCTTTGGTGATGTTGGTTAATGAAAAACAGGCCGATATTGCTATTTTGCGAACTCTTGGTGCAAGCCCCAGCTCGATACTTCGAATCTTTATGACTAGCGGTATTATTAACGGCCTTATTGGTACTGGCGCAGGCGTAATTCTTGGGGTGCTACTGGCCTTAAACCTGCCGGATATTGTGAGCTGGATTGAAGTCACCTTTGAAACTAATGTCTTCCCGAAGAATGTTTATTTTGTCAATTTCTTGCCTACAGAATTGATTTGGGATGATGTTTATAAGATAGCCTTATCAGCCTTTGGTATTAGCGTGCTGGCGACTTTGTATCCATCATGGAAAGCTTCGCGCACCCAACCAGCGGAGGCACTGCGCTATGAGTAATTCTGTTAAGAGAAGTCCTATTATTCAGATTGAGCAACTGAGCCGAGTTTATAGCGATGGCGCTAGCGAAGTTCAGGTTTTAACTGATCTGGATTTGACTGTAGAAAAGGGCGAGCAACTTGCTATCGTGGGCTCGTCGGGTTCTGGAAAAAGTACTTTGTTGCACCTTATCGGTGGTTTAGACAAGCCTAGCAGTGGCAAAGTCACCATCGACGGCACGAATATCCATAGCTTATCAGCAAAAGCTCAGGGAGAATTTCGTAACCAACATATTGGTTTTGTTTATCAGTTTCATCATTTGTTGCCTGAGTTTGAGGCGCAAGACAATGTAGCCATGCCGCTGATTATTCGTGGCATGAAGCGTCAAGAAGCCCATAAAATTGCCAATAAACTGATAGCTAGAGTTGGCCTTGAAAACCGTAAAACCCATAAGCCCTCAGAGCTTTCGGGCGGTGAGCGTCAGCGTATCGCTTTCGCTCGCGCGCTTGTGACTGAGCCTGATTGCGTTTTGGCGGATGAGCCAACAGGTAACTTAGATCATGCTACAGCGAATCAGGTTTATGAACTAATGTGCGAATTAAACCGTGAGATGGGCACAACTTTTATTACGGTGACGCATGATTTGGAACTGGCTGGTAAGATGCAACGTCAGCTACACTTAGAAGACGGTCAATTAAAAGCACTCTAGTATTTATTCAGTCTGTAAATCATAAAAAGGCTTACCACTGGTAAGCCTTTTTTAGTGGAGCAATAGTCTTTAAACAATTAGAAACTGTAAGAAACCGTTGCTTTAATGTTTCTGCCTGGCTCAAAGTCCTGTAAATATAGTTCACCGAAACGTGGGTGGAAAGATACACCTGTTCTCGATGATTGCGAGGCATAGAATTCATCAAAGATATTATCAATACCCAAAATTAGACCTAGTCGATCTGTAGGCTGCCAGTAAGCAGCGATATTATGAACGGTAAAACCATCCTTTGAGTTATCTAAGCTAGCGCCATCTAGATCCAGCCCCGCCGGAATATCTTTTACGGTCATTACTTCCCAGTTCAGTGATACGTTTGCTGAAGGAATCTCGTAGCCTAGATTCGCACTTAACGTATCGCCCTGTTTACGGTCGAGTCGAGCATTTTCTAAGTTAGCGTAATCGGCAAAAGCATCTAACTCACTATCAGCCGAAGAGTAAGATGCAAACAGTTTCCATGGGCCATTGTTAAAGCCAACATAAGTTTCATAACCGTCAATTGTCATGTCACCGATATTGTCTTTCCAAGAACCGCCTGAGGGGTTTTCAGCATAGTCGTAGATGTAATTATCGATTTGGGTTTTAAAAAGCGTTGCCCCAATTGAAAAAGAACTGTTAGCTGAAGTGTTGGTTTGATAAGCGAAGGATAACTCTGTGTTTAAGCCTGTTTCTGCTTCAATTCCAGGGTTTGGTGTATCGAAGAGACCAGCACCGGTAAAGGTTTCTCCAATTTCTGGACCTTTGAATAATTCTGTTGCACTGAGTTTGAATAACAAGTCATTAGTCGCGTAGTATTCGAATGCCAAAGCACCTGACACATTATCGAAAGTGTCATTAATCACAGCAGTTTCGATATCAAAACTGTCGTAACGTAAACCTGGAATAATGGAGAATTGCTCGGAGACTAAGATTTTGTCCTGAATATATAGTGCGGTATTCGTCGCCTTTTCTGAAGAGTTGTCGATACCACCAGTAATATAGTTCGCAGTATATTCTGTATTATATTCAACGATATCAAGGCCATAAGTGAGTTGGTTGGAAATACCTAAGTCTGTTTCTGCTATAAGGTTCACCCCTTTGTTTTCAGCATTACCCTCAACAATCGCAGCCCAGCTTTCGTATGCAGAATTCTGTGCATAGCCACTCTCATCACGTTTTAGTTTACTGTCATTACTAAATAATGTTGCTTTTAGTAGAGAGTTATCACCCCAGTTTAAGTCATAATTAAGGGTATATGTTTCACGGGTAAACTCTGTTGGCCACAACAGTGGAACCTGAAGTGACTCGGTAATAGCTAAGTCGGTTGCTAAGCCCATATCAGGGCGGTAGCTATAATCGCCTTCGTCTTCATACGATTCATAGCCAAACTTTAAACGTTGATCAGGCGAAATATCCCACCCAAACTTAATCAGTGCATCTGAAAGATCACCTTCGAGACCTCTAACTGTACCATCTGTACCAGCTATTTGCTCGCCATTGGCGTCCTTGATAACACCTCCACCGACTTTATAATTATTGCGATCAACGGCATTGTAATACGCTATAAAGTCAAAAGTTTCACTTAGTTGACCGTATGCAGTCGCCGAGTGACTGGCTCCAGAATTATCGCCATAAGAAGTTCTTAAACGTCCACCAAATTCTTGACCGTCTTGCAATAGGTCTTCAGCAGATTTAGTTTCAAAACGTACAGAACCGCCTAAACCGCCGTTTATGACAGAATTGGTACCAACCTCAACGTCTGCTGACTCTAGGATATCTGCATGAATTTGTAAGTTACCCATATGGTGGTACATGTACGTATTTTGATTGGCGCCATCGATGGTGATTTTCAAGTCTTTATCGTCCATGCTACGAATAGTGATGCGCTGGTTTAAAGAGTGTGCACCGCCAACGTCAACGCCAGGGATAGGGCGTAGCAGGTCACTAATGTGATCAGCTTGTTTGACCTCTATTTGTTCATTGTTCAAATAAGAGGTCGATTGTACTTTAGTACCCCAAATCACATATTCCTCAATAACTTCTTCGGAATTTTCCTCAGATGCTATTGCAGATAGATTGATGAGAGAAAGCGCTGATGCCGTAAGTAGCAGGGGAGTTAATTGTCTAGCGTTCATATTGATACCTTTTATTCAAGCAGATCGCATTGCGATTCCGCTGAGTAAGATTTTAAATTTTAGTAAAACGCGTAGAATATAAACAAATAAGCATCTAAATGCAAATCATTATCATTAATATTTGAGGTTGTTTTAGTAGGTGGTCTCAGAGCGTCTGATTAAAGGTTCACCTATCCTGTATAGGTAATGTTAGCTAGAGGAAAAAAGGTTATCGATTGGACTTATCGTTTTGTGCTTGCTCAGGGCTTTTACTGCTAAATGGTGCTTGATCATCTTGCTTATCTATGTTTTCTGTAGCGTCGTCACCATTCAAGTGTAACGTATGCAGGAGCTTTTCTTTCCACTTCTGTTGGCGTGCTTTCCAAGCCATCACCACATGGTAGCGCCAAGACAAACTAATCGCATGGTAACCAATGAATGAAGCGACTGTGGCGCAAATAAAACAACCTAAAAGGAATGGCTGCCAAATATGGACCAATTCGTTACCTAGCCACTCAAAGCTTAATTCAAAATCGAACTCACTTGGTGGCCACGACAAAACCCATGTTCCTACTAGATAAGCAAAGTAAAACATCGGTGGAATAGTGATAGGGTTGGTGACCCAGCAAACAATCAAAGATAATGGTAGGTTTACGCGAAATAATATGGCTAAACCCGCGGCAACAACCATTTGAAAAGGGATTGGCATAAAGCACATAAACAAACCCACCGCGAAGGCGCCTGATGCGCTATAACGGTTAAGATGCCATAGTCCAGGATCATGGATTAACTTACCAAAAATTTTAAGAAAGCGATTTTCGGTCACTTTCTTTGGATCGGGCGTAATTTTTTTTAGAAACTTGCGTGCCATAGAGTTTCGCGGTTACACTCTGAATGAATGACTTGTACTATTACTATAGTACTACATATGTATTAAGCTTGGATAAGGATTATCCCTGAATGTTCAAATGGATTTTGGGCTTATTGGTCGGCTGCTCTGCGTTAGCGATTTTACCGACAATACCACCTAAACTTGTTTGGCTTGGCTTATTAGCCAGCTCAATCGCCAGTCTGTTGTTATCAAGACGGACTGAAAAACCTTTACTGCAAGCTTTCTTGCTACTATTCAGTGGCTTCTTATTCGGGCTAGGCTGGTCATTAACTCATGCCTCATGGCGTTTATCCGCGCAAATCCCGGCGCCTGAAAATAATAGCGTGCACATTATAGAAGCAGTGATCGATTCATTGCCAGTGATTTATCCTGAATACTGCCAGTTTCGTATAAAAGTTGAGCAAACTGACAGCGAAGCACTCCTAAATAAACAGCTGCTACTCAAAGATTACTCTAGTCAGTGTGAATATCAGTTAGGCGATAAGTGGTTGATTCAGGTTAAGCTTAAGCCCATCTATGGGCCCGTCAATCAAGCCGGTTTTGATTATGAACGCTATATTTTCCAGCAGGGCTTAGATGGCAAAGGCTACATTAAAAGTTCCAGTCTTTTAGAACCCGCTAACACTTATTCTATAAGCAGTTTACGCCAAACGCTGTTCGAGAAACTCAAACCTTACACAAACTCAGGGTTGCTTCAGGCTCTAGTGATTGGTGAAAAGTCAGGAATACCTCTTGCTGATAAAGAATTGTTGCGCCAGTTAGGGCTAAGCCACCTGGTTGCTATTTCTGGTTTGCACATCTCAATTATGGCGGGTTTGGGCTTTTGGTTACTCTATCAATGCTTAGGTTTTAGCGTACTCATTACTCGCAAAAAATTTCTCGAACCATATCGAATTGCGCTTCTGGCGAGTTGCCTTGTGGCTGCTTTGTATAGTGCATTAGCAGATTTTTCCATCCCCACGGTGAGAGCCTTAATCATGTGGTGCTGTGTTGCCTTATTAGCTATGAGCCAGCGTCAAGGAGCTTTGCTTTCGGGATTAAAGCTGGCTCTATTTATTATCTTGTTAATTGATCCTTTAAGCGTTCTATCACCTGGCTTTTGGATGAGCTTTACCGCGGTTGTTGTGATCAGCTTTATGCTAGTCGGCCGCGTGAAGCAGCAAGTTCAAGGCTTAAAACGGTGGCGAGACGCTCTGTATCAACTTATCAAATTACAGATTGGGATAACGCTGCTTTTGGTTTTACCCAGTCTTTTGATATTCGGGGAAGCTAATTTTTCAGGGCTTTTGGTCAACATAGTGGTCATCCCCGTTTTTAGCGTGTTGTTACTGCCCGCTATTATTCTTGCTGTTGTGCTCAGCTTAATGGGTTCGGATTGGTTGCTACATATTATTGATAACTTCATGAGTAAATGCCTTGCATGGGCCCGAGATTCGCTAGAGCCGATGAGTCACTTTTTAAAGCTCGATGGCTATTTCGAACCTTGGTTATTAATTAGTTTATTCGTGGTTGGTTTGTTATTGCTGTTACCGCTTGGGCGGTTAAGGGCGCCATTATTGCCGCTGGCTTGTTTATTTGTGTTGCAAGGGTTTGTACCGAATTATTCGCAACAGCCTAGAGCTATAGTATTTGATGTTAGCCATGGTTTGGCGGTGTTACTGACCGATGGAAAGCATCATATCCTCTACGATACAGGCTATGCTGCTAATGAAGGCAGTGCTTTTGAAAGCTATATTTATCCAAGCCTTAAAAAGCTCGGTATTCATCATTTGGACGCTTTAATCTTGAGTCATAAGGATAATGACCACTCTGGTGGCGCTAAAGACGTAGTGACAAAGCTACCGGTTAAAGAACTAGTGGTGGGGCATTGGTCGCAAAGTTCTTGGTTCAGCGGAAAGGCTGCGGTGTGTGAAACTGGTTATTCGCAAACCATTGGCACATTTCATATCAAAGCTATTTATCCTAATAGTTCTAGCGATGGCACTAATAATGACTCTTGCGTGATATCCGTTAAAAGTGCAGATCTAAAACACAGCTTCTCGTTATTACTTACTGGAGATATCGAAAAAGAAGCTGAATATGAATTGGCAGAGCGACTTGGTAAACAGCTTGAGTCGAATATTTTGATAGCGCCACACCATGGCAGCAATAGTTCTTCGACGTATCCGTTTCTAAAAATGGTCAATCCACAAGAGACCATTTACTCAACCGAGCGTTATAGCCGTTATCGTTTGCCACATCATAAAGTGATCCGGCGTTACAGTGACTTTGGGATTAAACAACTTCATACGGGCTGCTTAGGACAGATAACGATAAACTTAGCCGATAATCATCACTCGTATGAGCGCCATAACCAACGAATATGGCGCAAACAAGCTTGCAGCGTGGACACACTAAAGCATATCCAATAGCTATTCTGGGCATGACAAGGAAGTGAACAATTAATGGTCAAATTAAAACAAAGTAGGGGACTCGTTCACACTTGCTTGTAATCAAGACTTGCTCTTATTTTAATGCTACTGCACAATAATTTGATTAAACCGATAATAACTGACTAATAAACAACTCTTTTTTGGTCTTACAGACCACATAATAAGTATTTTAAAGCATTGAGGTATAGGGGACATGGGACTTTCACTCACAGCAGTAGCAACACCAATATTGGCAACATCGACGGGCACCTTGTTTGATTTATTCAAAGCTGGTGGCTGGACGATGATCCCGATTGCCATTTGCTCATTGATTGCCATGGGCATCATAGCAGAGCGTTTATGGGCGCTTAAACGTGAAAGAATCCTACCTAAGCACTTGGTGGCACAAGTTTGGTCATGGATTAAAAACGGTCGCTTTGACAAAAGTAAAATGCGTGATCTTAAAAATAGCTCAGAACTCGGCGAGGTTTTAACGGCAGGTTTGTTAAACCACCAGTACGGTCGAGAATCAATGAAAGCGAGTATCGACGAAGCGGGTAGAGCTGTTGTTGTACGTTTAGAACGATATTTGAATACCCTTGGGTCTATTGCACTGGTTGCTCCGTTATTAGGTCTATTAGGAACAGTTATCGGCATGATCAAGGTATTTACCGTCATGCGCGTCGAAGGTGTCGGTAATGCCGATGCATTAGCAGGAGGTATTTCTGAGGCACTGGTGACTACAGCCGCAGGTATGGCGGTTGCTATCCCAGCTCTAGTTATGCACCGACACTTCATCCGTCGCGTCGAAGAGCTGGTTACAGATATGGAGCAGGAAGCCTTGAAAATGGTGGATGTTTTGCATGGTGAGCGTGAGATTTTCACGTCAACTGCACCAGAATAAGATCACAAGGCCTTCTCATTATGTGGTTAAAAAAGAAAAAAGAAGATATTCAAATCAACCTGACGCCACTGATTGACGTGGTTTTCCTGCTGCTGATCTTTTTTATGGTATCGACCAGCTTTAAAAAAGAAACCAAAGTTAGTATTGAGTTGCCTCAAGCCAATGGTGAGCAGATGGAGTCACCAGAAGAGTCAATTGAAGTAGCAATCTCTAAATCGGGTGACATATTTGTGAATGGCAATGGCCTCGTCAATCGAGAGCTAAACACTATCATAGAAGCCATAAAACAATCGTCCACAGACAATCAAACACCTGTTATAATCAGCGCAGATGCGGCCGCACCCTATCAAGCTGTGATTACAGTGATGGATGCAGCGGGGCAGGCGGGGTTTAAAAACCTGACGCTACCAACGCTTAGGCCAGAAGCTGAAGACAACTAGTGTTTGAAATTATTAATGTCAGATAAACAATCAGAAAAAAATACAGCAATATACAAACGATTATTAGGGTATACCAAACGCTATAAGTGGGTATTCCTAATTGGAGTTCTGGCCAATATAGGCTTCGCTTTGATCGAAGCCTCTTTTGTAAACGCCATTCAATATCTTATAGATGACGGCCTTAAAGAGCGCGATAAATTCTTCTTATTAGTTCAAACCCCATTGTTTATCATTGGCGCCATTTTTCTTCGTGGCATTTGTAACTTCGTTTCGACCTATTGCATGGGTTGGGTGGGTCGCAAAGTGGTTCAAGACTTCCGCGAAAGCCTCTACGAAAAATACATTCGCCAACCCGCGCAATTCTTTTCGCAAAAAGCACCAGGCAATTTATTGTCGACGATGACCTTCAACACTGAGCAAGTTGCCGTCGCAAGCTCTGACGCCATTACTTTGTTGATTCGTACGGGTGGTACCATTTTATTCGTCATGGTTTATTTAACCCTTATCAGCTGGCGATTAACGCTATTTTTATTCCTTGTGGTTCCTGTCATCGCTTGGATTATAAACGTCAGCGCTAAACGCCTTAAAAAAGTCAGTGGTAATATCCAAAACGTGGTCGGTGACGTCACTAAAACTGCTGAAGAAACGATTAAAGGCAACCAAGTCATCAAAATCTTTGGTGGCGCTGAGCGTGAAATTAAGAACTTTAAAGATAAGGCTAACCGCAACCGCCAACAGGATATGAAGCTTATCGCAACGAAAGGGATTGCCTCTCCTGTGATTCAAATTGTCGCAGGTTTTGGATTCGCCGCCATCATGTATTTTGGAAGTTTGGAGCTCTTAGCGGGGCGCATGACTGATGGCGAGCTGATTACTTTTATTACTATGATGGGTGTGATTCTCAAGCCAATGCGTGATATTAGTAACGTCAACACCCACCTACAGCGCGGTATCGCGGGCGCACAGAGTGTTTTTGAAATTTTAGATCTTCCAGACGAGCCTGATAACGGCACAAAAGTTATTGAACGTGCCAAAGGTAAAATTGAGTTTAATAAAGTCGGCTTTGCTTACGAGTCTGATAAAGCAATCCTGCAGGATGTATCATTTACGGCTGAACCAGGGCAAACGATTGCGCTAGTGGGGCGCTCGGGTAGCGGTAAAAGCACCATCGCCAGTTTAATTCAGCGTTTTTATAATCCCGATTCAGGTAAAATTTTAGTCGACGATATCGAAATCGAAGATCTAACCTTGTCTTCTTTAAGGCAGCAAATCGCTACGGTTTCGCAAAATGTGGTGCTGTTTAACAACACCATTCGCCACAACATCGCTTACGGACGACTAGAAGATGCCAGCGACGAAGAAATTATTAAGGCAGCTAAAGATGCTTATGCATGGGAGTTTATTGAGCAACTACCAGAGCAGCTAGATACTCAGGTTGGTGATAATGGCTTGCTTCTTTCAGGCGGCCAGCGTCAACGCTTAGCGATTGCTCGCGCCATGCTTAAAGATGCGCCAATTTTGATTTTGGACGAAGCTACTTCTGCGCTTGATACAGAGTCTGAGCGCCATATCCAAAAAGCGCTAGAAGCGTTAATGGTAGGGCGAACCACCATTGTCGTGGCGCATCGTTTATCGACTATTGAAAGCGCTGATAAGATATTAGTGGTCAACAAAGGGCGTATTGTCGAGGCAGGCTCGCACAAAGAATTGATGGCGCAAAACGGTGAGTACACCCGCTTGCAACAAATGCAGTTTAGCGAGTAACAGTCATGGCAGTGTCAGCCACACAGCAATTTTTCGAGCGTCTTTGGTATCGCCCGACGGTTTGGTGGCTGTGGTTATTATTACCCTTACAATTATTGCTCAGACTTGTGGTGTTTACTCGTCGCAAGCTATACGCTTTGGGTCTATTCAAATCCACGCGATTATCAAAGCCTGTGGTGGTTATTGGTAACATCACGGTCGGTGGTACTGGTAAAACACCTTTAGCCATTTATATTTTAGAGTGGTTACAATCGGAAGGGTATAAGCCCGGTTTAGTCACACGCGGTTACGGTGGCTCTGCTATTAACTTTCCTCTAGTTTTAGTTGGGAATAGCAACCAAAACTCGCTAGAGCCATCAGTTACTGGCGATGAACCTTTTCTTATCCATCAGCGCACCGGTGCTTTAGTCGCTATCGATCCGGTCAGATCTCGAGGCGGTCAAAAGCTCGTTGAGCTCGGTTGCGATATTATAATTTGTGATGATGGCTTACAGCATTACGCACTTGAGCGTGATCTTGAGCTTGTGGTGATTGATGCTAAACGCCAGTTTGGAAATGGTTGGTTAATGCCTATGGGACCACTTAGAGAGCCTAAGTCGCGTCTTAAGTCTACAGATTTAGCGGTGATTAACGGCGATACCATGCGTCTGAAACCAGGCGACATAACTGCGTTATGCCACGATAAAGAGTTGGTTAGCAAAACGGTTAACGCTGTAGCGGCTATTGGAAATCCTCAGCGCTTTTTTGATACGCTAGAAAACTTAGGGTACAAGCTGACTCCGTTGGCTTTTCCAGATCATCATCAATATACTCGTGACGACTTTGCTGCTTTAGATGGCCCCATTGTCATGACTGAAAAAGATGCGGTGAAATGTCAGCGATTTGCTGATGATAGAATGTATTATTTACCAGTAAGCACCGAATTAGAAGCTGCTTTAGCAACTGAGTTAAAGCAGAAAATAACAGCCTTATTGGCGACGAAAGCTTAAATAGTGAGAATAACTATGGACCACAATTTGTTAGATATCTTAGTTTGTCCTTTGTGCAAAGGTGAGTTGTTATACAAAAAAGATGCACAAGAGTTAATTTGTCGTTTCGATAAATTGGCCTACCCAATTCGCGATGATATTCCTGTGATGTTAGAGGAAGAGGCGAGAAAGGTGGCAGCTGAGGAATTAGATTAATGACGGTAGCCGGTAAGACAGACTTTGTCGTAGTTATCCCTGCTAGATATGCCTCTACGCGATTGCCAGGCAAGCCGTTAGCGTTGATTGGCGATAAACCAATGGTTCAGCATGTCTATGAAAGAGCCATGCTGTCAGGCGCAAAGCAAGTCATTGTTGCGACTGACGATCAGCGCGTCGTTGAAGCCGTTGAAGCTTTTAATGGCAAAGTTTGCATGACTCGCGATGATCATGTTTCAGGCAGCGATCGATTAGCGGAAGTCTGTACTATCGAAGGTTTTGCGGAAACGGACATCATCGTTAATGTACAAGGCGACGAACCCTTTATTTCGGCGGAGAACATCAGCCAAGTGGCGCAAAATCTTGCGCAGCATCAGGATTGCGTTATGTCGACACTAAGCACTGATATCAGTAGCGACGAAGAAGTGTTTAACCCTAATGTTGTGAAAGTTGTTAGCGCTGATGATGGCAAGGCATTATATTTTTCACGTGCGCCAATCCCTTGGCAACGCGGGAGTTTCGAGAATAAAGAAGTAGAAATCACCAACTGTTGTCAAAGACATATAGGTATTTATGCTTATCGTGCAGGCTTCTTACAACAATACGTGACGCTAAAACCTGCGCAAATTGAGCAATTAGAGTCCTTAGAGCAGCTTCGAGTCTTAGCTAATGGGTTCCATATCCATGTAGAAACAGCACAGGAAGAGCCTGGTCTCGGCGTTGACACTGAGGAAGATTTACAAGCTGCAAATACCTATTATCGCCAGCACCAGCTCTAATTAGGGCTAAATAAAAAAATTGCATTAACTATCGAGGATCCTATGTATCAGTATTCAGTTTTATTTGTATGCTTAGGTAATATTTGCCGTTCACCAACGGCGGAAGGGGTTTTTCAACATAAAGTTAATGAAGCCGGCCTTGGCGATGTGGTCAAAGTAGACTCGGCTGGTACCAGCGCTTTTCATGTCGGCGAGTCACCTGACGAACGCTCCGTGCAAGAAGCTAAGAAAGCGGGTTACCACTTGTCCTACATTCGCTCACGTAAAGCAGAAGCCAAAGATTTTGTTGATTTCGACTTGGTGGTCGCGATGGATCTTGAGAACTACCACAACTTATCTCTATTAAAAACAAATGGTTATGAGAATAAGCTAAAGTTGTTTATTCGAGACTTTGCGCCTGAACTGGGTATCGAGGAAGTACCAGATCCCTATTATGGTGGCGCTAAGGGATTCACAGACGTACTGAATATGATTGAAGTGGCGAGCGATAATCTAGTGGAGTTCGTTAAAAAAGAGCTCAATAAAACGTAAATTAGTGTCGAATCTATCATCGAATGGGGCGCCATCAAGCCATATTTTATTTATGGCAATAGGCCGTTCTAACATAGCAATTAACAGACTTCTTTTAGTATAATGCGCGCAGTTTATACGACTTATCTTTTAATCAACCTTAAGAATATAAAGCATGTTAACCACCATTGAACACGATTTAAGCCAACTATTTGGTCAAGCATTTGCAGACAACGACTTATCTTTCGATTTCGGCGCAACTGTGCGCTGTACTCGACCAGAGTTAGGCGACTTTCAGTGTAACGGTGCGATGGCGGCGGCGAAACAGGGCGCTGGTAACCCTTTTGTTGCAGCGGAGAAGGTTGTTGCTTCGCTTGCCGATAACGACATTATCAAAAATATCGAAGTGGTTCGCCCAGGCTTTATCAATATTTTTGTTAATGAAGAGTATCTAGCCAACAAGCTTACTACTTTCAGTAAAGACAAGACTTTCGGCAGTGCAGAAGACTTGTCTAGTACCAAGGTTATGATTGATTTTGGTGGGCCAAACGTTGCTAAATCGATGCACGTTGGTCACCTTAGAACAGCGATTATTGGTGATTCACTACAGCGTATTTTCCGTTTTAAAGGCTACGAAGTTGTTTCCGATGCTCATCTAGGTGACTGGGGAACTCAGATGGGTATGTTGATTGAAGGCTTAAAAAAGCGTCAACCAGACTTGCTATATTTCGATGAAAACTTTGAAGGCGAATACCCAAAAGAGTCGCCAGTAACGATTCAGGATTTGGAGACTATTTATCCTGAAGAGTCAGGACTTTGCAAAACTGATGAAGAAGCCGCTGAAAAAGCACGTCAAGCGACGCTAGAGCTGCAAAATGGTCGCCCAGGCTACCGAGCTTTGTGGAAGCATTTCGTAGAAGTGTCGATTGCGACTTTGAAGCGTGACTATGGTGAGCTTGGAGTTACTTTTGATTTGTGGAAAGGTGAAAGTGACGCAGATCCTTTTATCCCTTTAGTGTTAAAAGAACTTGAAGAGAAAAACATCTCGGTCAAAGACCAGGGCGCGTTAATTGTGCCAATTACGGACGAAGAGGGCGAGAAGGTCATGCCTCCGCTTATTCTACGTAAATCAGATGGCGCTGTGATGTATGGTACTACTGATATAGCAACGCTATACGAGCGTATCCACGAAGACAAAGCCGATATTGTTTTATATGTGGTTGATGGTCGTCAGCAACAACATTTCAAGCAAGTGTTTGCAACGGCTGATCTAATGGGTATGGATAAAGTTTGTACCTATGAGCACACTTATTTCGGAACCGTGAACGGTAAAGATGGCAAGCCATTCAAGACTCGTTCTGGTGGCGTTATGAAGCTTCATGACTTGATTCAGATGGCTAAAGACGAAGCTCGCAAGAAACTGGCAGAGTCGAACTTTGGTGTGGATTTTGATGAGGCTGAAAAAGAAGAGATTGCTCATAAAGTTGCTATTTCTACGTTGAAGTTTGCCGATCTAAGAAATTTCCGTATTAAAGACTATATCTTTGACTTAGAGAAATTTAGTGAGTTTGAGGGAAAAACTGGGCCATACTTGTTGATGCAAGTTGCACGTATTAAATCTATTCTGCGTAAAGCAAAAGAGATTGGCGCCGAGCCTGGTGAGTTACTAGAAACTTCTGATAACGAAAGAGCTTTGACCTTTAAGCTGCTGGAATTTAACTCGGCTTTAAACAAAACCGTCGAAAAGCGGGCTCCACACTTTTTGTGTGAGCATCTATACAATCTTGCACAAGAGTTTAGCTCCTTCTATCAGAAGCAACACATACTCAAAGAGGCCGATTCAGCGAAACGTGCCAGCCTATTGAAACTTTCTTCAATCTGTCTAAATCAGTTAGAAGTAGGCTTAGAGCTGCTTGGTATTGAAACGCTAGAGCGCATGTAAAGAATTATAAATATACCGAATGGTTCTTTTGAAAAAAAATTGATGTTCGTTAAGATGGCTCTATCACGGAGCCATTTTTTTGGATGAACACTATTATGAATAAAGAACTACTGAAAGAACGTGCTTATATTGACGGACAATGGGTGTCTGCTGATAAGACTTTTGATGTAGACAATCCTTTCGATAACGGCATTATAGCCTCGGTCGCTGACTGTAGCGTAGAGCAGGTCGAGCAGGCAATAGACTCCGCTAACACCGCCTTTAAATCTTGGTCTAAAACTACCGCAAAAGAACGTTCAAATTTATTGCACAAGTGGTACTCGCTGATTACTGATAATGCAGATGATCTTGCGGAACTCTTAACCATTGAGCAAGGCAAGCCACTTGAAGAGGCCAAAGGAGAAATTTTATACGGAGCTTCCTACATTAAGTGGTTTACCGAAGAAGCGCTTCGCGTTAATGGTGACCTAATCCCTTCGCCAGACGGCGACAAGCAGATTGAAATTCACAAGTTCCCAGTTGGGGTTGTTGGAATTATCACTCCTTGGAACTTCCCACAAGCCATGATCGCGAGAAAAGTTTCACCAGCACTCGCTGCGGGCTGCACCGTTGTGATTAAACCTGCGTCGGAAACACCGCTTTCTGCGTTAGCCATGGCAGCGCTTGCCGATCAGGCCGGTATCCCTAAGGGCGTAGTAAATGTTGTGCCAAGTACTTCTTCAAGCGAGGTAGGGCAGGCCTTAACCTCTAGCCCACTGGTTCGAAAGATTTCGTTTACCGGCTCGACGCCGGTGGGGAAAAAGCTCATCGCCCAATCGGCAGAAAACGTGCAAAAAGTTACCATGGAATTGGGCGGTAACGCTCCTTTCATAGTATTTGATGATGCCGATATCAATGCGGCGGTAGATGGGTTGATGGCGAGCAAGTTCCGCAATTCAGGGCAAACCTGTGTTTGTGCGAATCGTGTGTTTGTTCATGAGAACCTTTATCAAGAATTTATAAAGCACCTGGGAAATCAAGTTAATGACTTGAAGCTAGGAAACGGACTCTCTAAAGGCGTAAAAATTACCGCACTGATTAATCAAAAAGGTATCGAGAAAGTATTAAGGTTGATTAAACAAGCGACTGACTCTGGTGCTGAAATTTTAGCTGGTGGCAGTCAAAGCAAAGAGTTTAAAAATATCATACAACCAACGATTCTCTCCAATGTTACTCAGGATATGGATATAGTGAGCGAAGAGATATTTGGCCCGGTTATTGCGTTAATACCATTTAGCGATGACGATGAGATTATTGAAGCCGCTAATAACACAAGCGCAGGCCTTGCGTCTTACGCTTATACCCAAGATAGAAAGCGTATTAAAAGACTCGTACGTGACCTTGAATACGGCATGGTTGGGATCAATACGGGAATGCTTTCTAACGAAATGGCGCCTTTTGGCGGCGTAAAAGAATCAGGCATGGGGCGTGAAGGATCTAAATATGGAATCAGCGATTATCTAGATATTAAATACGCCTGTATCGATTAAATTTAAGGCGAGAAGTCTGATATAAAAAAAGCCCCAGAAGGGGCTTTCTTACTTTTTCAATTAGATTGGAAATAATGACTATTATTTCAATACTTTCCCTTTGTAATTCAGGTTATACGCCGACCTTAGCCCTAAGAATAGACTGACGCACATTAATAGAAGCACCACAGAGAAGGGCAGACCAACAGTAACCGCTGCTGATTGCAATGCACCTAGCGCATTGGCACCGCCACCAAAGAGCAACACAGCCGCAATGACACCTTCCATTACAGCCCAAAAGACTCGCTGAGTAACTGGCGCATCAACTTTACCACCAGCCGTAATGCTATCTATCACTAAAGAACCTGAGTCTGACGATGTAATGAAGAAGACCAACACTAGGATGATAGCTATAGTCGATGTAATCGTAGTTAAAGGTAAGTTTTCAAGCATTTGGAACAAAGCAAGAGAGCTATCTTTAACGCCATCAGCCAGAGCTCCGACTTCATTCTTGACTTGGTTAATACCTGAACGGCCGAATATCGTCATCCACACTGCCGTCAACAGGGTTGGAATAATTAATACTGCCGCTAGGAACTGTCTTACTGTTCGACCTTTAGAAACGCGAGCAATAAACATCCCGACGAATGGTGACCATGAAATCCACCAAGCCCAATAGAAAATTGTCCAGCCTTTGTAATAACCTTCGTCTTCACGACCAATCCAGTTACTAAGCGGTAAAACGTTTTCCGCATAGCTCATAAGAGTAGAGCCTATTCCATTAAGCAACATCACAGTAGAGCCAGCAACCAATACAAAAATCATCAATATTGCCGCTAATGACATATTAATGTTGCTGAGAACTTTTACACCACCATCCAAGCCTCTGACAACCGAGAATAGGGCTACGACGGTCACACCAAAAATAATCGCTAGCTGTGTCGTAATGTTATTTGGAATTTCATCATATAAGAAGTGTAAACCACCAGCGGCTTGGCTTGCGCCGTAACCCAGAGAGGTGGCAAGGCCGAAGATGGTCGCTAATACTGCGACAGTATCAATTATATTGCCAGTCGTGCCCCAGACCCTTTCACCGAATATAGGGTAAAAAGTCGATCGAATCGTTAGCGGAAGATTACAGTTATAAGTAAAGAATGCTAGCGACAAACCAACGACCGCATAAATTGCCCAAGGATGCAGTCCCCAGTGGAACATTGTGCCGCCCATGGCAAGAGCTTGAGCTTCTTCGGTTCTAGCTGGCACATTAAACGGAGTAGCGTTTTCGCTAGTGAAATAACCTACAGGCTCTGCTACACCAAAGAACATCAATCCGATCCCCATTCCGGCTGCAAAAAGCATTGCAAACCAAGACAATAAAGAAAAGTCAGGATCGGCTTCTTTACCACCGATTCGAACTTTGCCGTAGGGCGAGACCAGTAGAAATAAGCAAAACAGCACAAAGATATTACTACTAATCATGAACAACCAGTCGAAGTTGCCGATAGACCAATCCTTGGCTGCACCGTAGTAGTTGCTTGATTTTTCGGGGAAAAGTAGTGTCAGTATAACTAAAAGACAAACAAAAAACGCTGAGGCGAAAAAGACAGGGTTATGTAAATCCATACCCATTATTTCCACGTTGTTATCGCCGACTTCGTGGTCAGTATCGTATTTATCGTGTAATGGATTGTGTATTGCGCTCGACTCTTTATCAGAGACGCTCATAAGTCCTCCTAGAAGTAGTAACCAATATTAATATTTAGGCGTGAGTGCCACTTTTCTGGACCGTTGTAGATACCTATACCAGGGCCTCCTGCGAACCACATATTCTTGCCAGCGATCCAATCCACGTAGGTATAGAGCCCGTCTTTGATTAAAGTACAGCCGGTAACATTTTGGATAGAATCCGTTAATCCTGGCTTATTATTAGTTGCGGTATAGGTGAAATCGTTATAACAGACTACTTTATCTAAAAAGTCATTGCCGACTTTGAAAGTTTTAGCGACGTTGAAACTGGTAACGTTAGCCTCAGTAGCGATTTCGAAAGGGAAGTCGAACGCTGACATTGCTATGCGGTTGTTGTCTGTTTGTAATTCTGGTGCAGCTTCGTAATCGTAATAAATATGCTGTAACTGAATATTCCAGCTATCAAAGTGTCCGTCAAAATGAACCGCTGCAGCGGCATGATCGCCTTGTGCGTTGGTTGTACGGTTGCGGAATTTACCAGCTTGCAATGATGCACCTACAACATGATCACCCCACTGATATTGGGCACGGAAGTTGGCTTGGCCATCTTCCTTATTATCGCTAACATCAGTACTGGCAATATCAAAAGAGTAGCGTCCATAACGCGCCGAGTCATCGTACTCACTATTGAAAAAGTAAGCCGTATCGAAAGTCCAGTCACCAGATGTTTTTGTCCACTTTACGCCTGCGTCATAATCATCTTCGAAGCCCAAGTAGTAGGTGCCACCGAACCAAAAACCATGAGAAGCGTAGGGACTAATACCAAAAGGAACTTGGGAGACACCAACCGCTAAACGATTATCATCGTCGAAGTTGTATCCGACCTCGGCGTGATGAATGGCATTGAAAGTTTGATAGAAGCGAAACTGTGAATCTACGAACCATTTGCCTTTGGTAATATCCACATCAACTGCAAACAATTCGAAATCAAAAGCACCATCACTATCGTTGTCATAATCTTTCCAACCATAGTTTAAACGAACGGCGCCACCAATATTGACTTCAGTTTCATCATTATTTGCGAAGGACTCGCAGGGGAAAACAATTAAACTACCCAGCATCAAAACAGATAAGCCCGATAGAAATTTAGACATGTCTTATTCCTCAGTCAAAATAAGGGTGTAACCCTAACCCTTACCAATGAACAAAGCAAATTTGCCGTGGCTACATAAGAATTAGTAATCAACACCATCTTGTTGAAGTTAAGCAAAGTAATGTGATTTTGCGTTTTGATGAAAAAACAACCATTAGCGCAAATAATCACAATCAAACTAGGCCCCAAAAAAACATAAATGTAGAATCAAATAAAAGTATACCTTGTAGTTCCGCTTATCTGATTATATTTAACAGAATTTTCCATTCTTAGGTGACCTTAATTCGTAAAGAAAGCCTGCCCACATAGCATTAGATTATATTATTAAAGCGCATTAGAAAACATAGTGTTAATTCCTAAATAAATCCTGTCATGCCCTAACATAGCTCACTATAATTACGCCTCATCATGGTTTATATGGATTATTAAACGTTGAATTCACTCAAAAAAATTCTAACATTCTTGTTATTAACTCTTCCTTTTCAAGCAGTTGCATCTGAAACCTCAAGTAGCGCAGCGGTTGATTTGACACATCACTGGGTTGGGTTTTTAGCAATCGGTATTTTTGTACTTTCATACTCTTTAGTCATTTTCGAGGAAAAGCTTCACCTTAGAAAATCTAAACCAATTTTGGTTGCCGCTGGGTTGATATGGCTAGTTATCGGTATTGTCTATAAGCAATACGGTTTGTCGGATGTTGCCGCTGAAGCGGTAAGGCATAACTTTCTTGAGTATGCTGAGCTCTTTTTCTTTCTACTAGTGGCTATGACCTACATCAACGCCATGATTGAGCGGGATGTGTTTGATTCGCTAAGAGACTGGCTAGTAAACAAAGGGTTTAGCTATAAGCAGCTTTTTTGGATGACAGGAGTCTTTGCGTTTTTTATATCAACCATTGCAAACAACCTAACCACTGCATTGATCATGTGCTCAGTGATACTCGCTGTAGGTAAAGATAATCCCAAATTTATAGCAGTCAGCTGTGTAAATATCGTGGTAGCGGCTAATTCTGGCGGTGCTTTTAGCCCGTTTGGGGATATTACGACGCTGATGGTCTGGCAAAAAGGAATTGTTGAGTTTTCTGAGTTCTTTGCACTATTTATTCCTTCTGTGGTTAACTTCCTTATCCCGGCAATAATATTTCAACTGGCGCTGACTAACGGCCAACCAAAGGCAACAGAAGAGGGTGGTCAAGCTAAAGTAAAGGAGGGCGGCATTATTATCGTCGGCCTCTTCTTAGTAACAACGCTTACTGCGATTGCTTTTCAAAACTTCCTGGGATTACCACCAGCGATGGGCATGATGCTTGGTCTAGGCTTTTTAAAAGTTTATGGTTATTTCCTTCGCCAAAAGCAAAAGAAAGTTACCGAAGAAAACCCTACAAGCGTGTCAGTTCAGCGACCCTACGATATATTTGATCGTATCGCACAGTCCGAATGGGATACCTTATTTTTCTTCTACGGTGTCATATTAGCAGTTGGTGGTCTGGGTTTCTTGGGATATTTAGGCATGGCCTCAAGCTATCTATATGGCGAATTAGGCGCAACACCAGCAAATATACTCGTAGGTGTTTTATCATCACTTGTCGATAATATCCCTGTAATGTTCGCCGTTCTTACAATGCATCCAGAGATGCCACATTGGCAATGGTTGTTGGTTACTTTAACGGCAGGTGTTGGTGGAAGTTTGTTATCCATTGGCTCGGCTGCAGGTATTGCACTTATGGGACAAGCGCGTGGGCACTACACATTCATGACGCACTTAAAATGGACTCCAGTTATTGCGCTTGGATACGCGGCCAGTATCTGGGTACATATTTTAATTAACGGATCATAATTAGTAAGAAAGCTGTGCAGTCACAAACACCAAAAGAGCGGTCTTTCTAGGCCGCCTTTTTGATTACCATATTTCTTCACCTTACACATCTATATTCGCATAACTTATATTATGTTAAATTAATGATATTGCATATAATCCGGTTACAAAAAGTCACCAGACACTACGCTTCTTTCCAAAAGTCTACATCTGAGTTCTTTTCTTGAGGTACGGCCACGATTCGTGATAAATCGACCAAAAAATAGTTTAACCATATGAAATATATTGAATATCTCAACGAACTAACAGCAGACTTTGCGCTATTGATACACTGTTTGTTATATTCGTACTTTCAACTTAGAATTTTACTACCCACTTCAGTACCGACAATACGGTTAAATTATGTATGTAATTGGTCAACTTGCCAAATTGGCAAGCGTAAACGTTGAGACCGTTAGATATTATGAACGGTGCGGCTTAATTGAACAGCCCCAAAAACCCGTTAAAGGTTATCGTCGTTATCCTGAGACGACTTTGAATCGCATTCGGTTTATCAAACGTGCTCAAGAGTTAGGGTTTTCCTTGGATGAGATCGCTAACTTGCTGATGCTGGAAGAGACTTCTTGCCAAGAAGTACAAAGTATAGCAAACCACAAACTTGCCAGTGTTCGTGCAAAAATGGCTGATCTACGCCGCTTAGAAACCAGTCTTAATGATTTACTGAAACAATGTGCAAGCAACACTGAACAGGCACATTGCCCGATTATTACTTCCCTTCTCCCAGAAAACAACTAATAACAATCGCTAAACCCCTTGACTCCGTACTTGGATACGGAGTTTATACTGTTTTCTATCAGAACATTTGAAGTGGAGTAAGCCATGGCAAAAAACGATACCAGTTTACCGCTAGTTGGTGGTATTGCTGCTGCTATTGGTGCTGGGCTTTGTTGTGCTGGGCCCTTAGTCTTGTTACTACTAGGCGTTAGTGGTTCTTGGATTGGCAATCTGACCGTATTGGAGCCATACCGCCCTTTTTTTATCTTGCTGGTACTGGTTTTATTTAGTTTTGCCGGTTGGAAAGTTTATCGACCTATAGAAGAGTGTGAGCCTGGAACCGCTTGTGCAATGCCACAAGTACGTAAGCGCCGGCAGATCATTTTCTGGGTAACCGCCTTCATTGCATTAATATTAGTCACTAGCAATTACTGGATTATCTGGTTTGCTTAATTATATCGTTGAGAAATAACCCTTGGAGAAGAAGATGAAAAAAATTGCACTATTATCCCTACTATCAATACTTAGCTTGGGTGCGTTTGCCAAGCAGCAAACAGTCATGCTTGAAGTTCCCACGATGAACTGCGTAACTTGTCCGATTACGGTGGAAAAAGCATTGCAACAGGTTGAGGGAGTTACCAAAGCTGAAGTGACCTTCGAAGATAAGTTAGCCGTGGTCACTTTTGATGATGAAAAAACTACGGTGGAAAAGCTGACCGAGGCCACAAAAAATGCCGGCTATCCATCTGTGGTAAAGCAATAAAGGACGAATACTAATGAAGAACCTGCTGAGTCTTTTTACCCGCATTGGCGACAAAGCCAGCTCATTAGGTGCCGTGGTGTCTGCCATGGGTTGTGCCATGTGCTTTCCGGCCATCGCCAGCTTGGGGGCAGCCATCGGGCAGGGTTCCTCAGTCAGTGGTAGTGGTTCTTTATCAATACACTCTTGCCTATATTGGCTTGGGTTAGCCTAATAGTTAACGGACTTGGCTGGATTGGTCACAAGCAGTGGCATCGTAACCTGCTTGGTATGCTAGGGCCTATTCTGTTGTTGCTATCACTTTATCCGTTCTTTCAATATGCCTGGAGCACTTATGTGACGTACTCAGCCTTGGCACTGATGGTAGCGGTATCAATCTGGGATATTTTTTCGCCAGCGAATAAACGCTGTGACAATGAAAGTTGTGTGCTTCCTGCCGACAACACTCACTCAAATCCATAAGGAGGTCTTTATGCGTAAATTCTCCATCTCTGGAATGACTTGTGAAAGATGCCCTCAGCAGATCGAAGATGCCTTGATCGTCATGCCTGGCGTCAGAAATGCCACCGTTTTTTATACGAAATCCAGTGCAGTCGTCGAAGCAGAATCTGATGTCAATGAACAGACGCTAATCAATACCATCAAAGCTCTTGGCTACACGGCTCAACCTGTCGCGTTAGATGGCTGCGATAGTGAAGATGTGACTGACAAAAAGTCGCTGCATGTCGCTATCATCGGTACTGGCTCGGCTGCTTTTGCTTGTGCTATCAAGGCAGTGGAAAATGGAGCACAAGTCACACTCGTTGAAGCTGGAGATGTGATCGGAGGTTGTTGTGTTAATGTCGGTTGTGTACCTTCGAAAATTCTGCTCCGGGCTGCCCAGCTGGCTGAACAGCAGCGTAACAATCCTTTCGACGGTCTAGAAAATCATGAACCTTCTTTGGATCGTAGCTTGTTAGCGAAACAACAAACTGCACGCGTGGAAGAGTTACGTGCCGCCAAATATCAGCATATTCTGGATACCAATCCAGCATTGTCATTGGTACAAGGTTATGCATCTTTTAAAGATACTCATACCTTAACTATTCGCAACAAAGATGGTTACGAGCAAGAGCTGGTTGCAGATCGCTTTTTGATTGCCAGCGGCAGTCAGCCATCTATTCCTCCTATTCCAGGCCTGGTTGATACCCCTTATTGGACTTCGACGGAAGCTTTATTCGAAACTGAGCTACCTGAGCACTTGTTAGTGATAGGCTCTTCAGTTGTGGCTGTCGAACTTGCTCAAGCTTATCGTCGGCTGGGTGCAGAGGTCACTATCTTGGCTCGCAGTACTTTATTGCTCCGTGAAGACCCACTGTTGGGAGAAGGCTTAACCGTAGCTTTTGAACAGGAAGGCATTCGCGTACTGGAACATACCCAAGCCAGTCAGGTGTCTTATGAAGATAATAAGTTTATCCTTGATACCGAGCAAGGAGAAATTCGTGGCGATAAATTGCTGGTCGCCACCGGCCGTGCACCCAATACAGCTAACCTTAATCTAGGCGTTGCTGGTGTCGAAACAGAAGCCAATGGAGCGGTCGCTGTGGACAATCAGATGCGCACATCACAGCCACATGTTTATGCTGCTGGTGACTGTAGCAACATGCCGCAATTAGTTTACGTTGCAGCTGCTGCTGGGAGCCGTGCTGGGATCAATATGACTGGCGGTGAAGCACAATTGGACCTGTCCACCATGCCTGCCGTGATTTTTACCGAACCGCAGGTAGCAACGGTAGGGTTGTCAGAACAAGAAGCTCATGCACAGAATATTGAGACCGAAAGTCGAGTATTGCCACTGGAAAACGTGCCTCGAGCACTGGCTAACTTCGACTCTCAGGGTTTCATCAAACTGGTGGTTGAAGCTGGCTCCCAACGCCTGATCGGAGCCCAAGTATTAGCTCATGATGGCGGCGAGATTATCCAGAGCGCGGCACTGGCGATTCACAACCACATGACAGTGGATGACTTAGCGGATCAATTGTTTCCTTATTTAACTATGGTGGAAGGCCTGAAGCTTTGTGCACAAACTTTCAGTAAAGATATTAAAGAACTGTCTTGCTGTGCTGGGTAAGCTTTATCTTTCGTCAGAAAAGATATTTATGAGTCTGCTTTTGGTTTCCAGTGATACGGTACTACCAATTTACTGCATATTTCTTCGTGGAAAGTTTCTTCAGTAACTGTTTGAGAGCTAGCCTCAAGCAAGATATTTGGCCACAATAGGAGATGTGATCATCTGAATTACTGCAAAGAATGTGGCTGGTATTACTATTTCTGATGGCAACCGGGATGCAGCCACAAAAGCCGCTGCAATGCTAAATTCTTTTTTGCTGACAGTAAATAGGTATGCGATGACTTCCGGTCGGTCTGTCGTTATAAACCGTGAAGCCATTCCAATTAAGTAGCCACAAAGATTTAGACTTAAAGCTGCTCCAGCAATTACAAAAGCATACTATCCATAACCAATGATGGTTTCTGCATTGGAAGCCACTACCGCAAGTAATATTACAAGATAGAAGACTGACCCAATTCCTGCGTAAGTCGAATCATGCTTTGAAATAATCGTCGGAAAGTTGGTGCGTAAGGTTACACCGAGAATTGTAGGAACTAAAACAACTAGAGCTAACTCCAGGATGATGGAAACGAGAGGGACTTCTAGCTGTATCCCTGTCAGCCATAGAAAAAGGAGCGGAACTACGAAAGGAGAAAAGGCTGTATTGACCGCATTGAAAAAGGCGACCAGTCAAGAAGCCTGCAATTGAATCGGGCCATAGACGAGCCCCATTGCCAAAAACTGTCTTGACGGTTTGCGAAAGACTATTCGTACGGCATGTGCATCAAATGTAAGGCTGATCACAAACATCAGAATCACAAGTAAAGGGGCTATTGAGGAGTCGAGGTACTTCCCGGATTCGGGCAATATCAGGCCAACTCCAGCTACAATAATCACAAACCAAACAAGATTTGATTCAACGAAATAAATTAATCGACGCATAAGTCAAGGGTACCAGTTACTGTGCGGCCACAATATAAATTATAGCTGTACTCTCCCAATTACAAAGCTTCAGAAGCATCGCGGCATTGCTCGTCAGTCATTTCAAGCTCAATAGTCGTATGCTCTAAATTAAATTTACTCAATCGTTCTGCTATAGATTTTTTTAACTCCAGCTGTTGCTGCATAGATAGTGCATCCTGTAGAGCTAGATGAGCAGTAAGTACGTGATGCTCTCCATCCAATGACCACAAGTGCAGGTGATGGATACTGTCCACTTCTTCAAGTTCTATTAAGGTTTTGTATACTGATTTTGACAGTTCTTTGTCAGGGATTGCCTGTAAAAATAACCTTATAGTGTGCCAAAGGTTTTTAGCAACATTAATTAAAATATAGAGAGTGAAAAGAAACGACAAAGCTGGGTCAAGAATGGGCCAGTCAACAAAAAGAAGTACGATGGAAACGATTAAAACTGCAACCCAACCAAGTACATCTTCCAGTAAATGCCAGTTGAGTATACGCTCATTAAGAGTTTTACCTTTACTTAATTTATAAGCCGCAAAACCATTAACTAGCACCCCAAACACGGCTAACGCGATCATGCCCTCAACCATAGGCATTTCTGGTTGCAGGAGTTTAGGGATAGCTTCTGTCAGAACCCATGCAGAACCAATAATCAGGACTAGGCCATTAATAAGAGCTCCAAGCAGTGATAATCGGCGATAACCATAGGTGAACTCTGAATTTGAACCTTTCTCACTAACTTTACTAAGGAACCAAGCAAATCCAATGGATAAACTGTCGCCAAGATCATGGACTGCATCGGCCATGATGGCGGTACTATTGGTTAAGATACCTCCTATAAACTCGATAATGGTAAAGGTGACATTCAGAAAAAATGCCCAACCTATACGAGTATTTGAACCATGTGAGTGCGAATGATCATGCATTTAAGATTACCTCTTGTGGAGCTTTATTCTTACTTTAGGATTTGATCTTCAATATGCGAAAACCACCAGTTAAAACAATTGAGCCAATGATAAAGCCAATGATTAAGTCTGGGTATTGCGACCCCGTCCATGCTACCAACCCCCCAGCAATAATAACACCAAGGTTGGCGATGACATCGTTAGCAGAAAAAATCCAACTTGCTCTCATGTGAGCGCCGCCATTTCGCTTTTTGGCAATTAAGATTAAGCACCAGACATTTGCTACCAAGGCAATTAAGCCAAACACCATCATAAGGTTTGACTCAGGCTCACTCCCTTGAACCAGTCTCCTCACAACTTCTGTTAATACACCCAGAGCTAAAATAACCTGTAACCAACCTGATATATGCGCTGCACGGAGTTTTTTTCGGACGCCATGCCCAACGGCGTATAGTGCCACCCCATACACTGCTGCATCGGCAAACATATCCAATGAATCAGCTATCAATCCGGTCGATTGTGCCCACCAGCCGATAACAAGCTCTGTAATAAACATCACTGCATTAATAGCTAACAGCATTTTAAGTATGCCAGCTTCCTCTGCTTCTTCATTTTGTGCCGTTAACCTTGCCTTATGGATAATCTCGCTGTCCACAGCGCTGGTTGACTCTAATCTCGCGCCAAGTCCAAGAGATGTTATCCGATTTTCTACCATGTCACTCACATCAGGATGATGAAACACTCTGACTTTACGTTGTGGCGTATCAAATTCAAGGATTACACCTGGCTCAAGACTGTCCAGAGCCATCCGGATCATGCCCTCTTCTGATGGACAATCCATTTTAGGCACGTGGTATTCGCTTATATATGCCCCTTCAAATAACTTGTCGTTGCTAGCAATATCTTGCGTTATATCAGTAGCATCTGCTTTGCAGTCACGGTTACATTTCTGGCTCATAGGTATACCTTGCATTTTTTGATATTGGCTTTCCCCCTCCCCGGCGGAAAGTCCTCGATACGAAAATGGGCGAGCTTTCAGCATTAATGGGGTGTTGGTTCAAACCATCTTGCTATTATAAAGTATTGCCGACTCCAAAATAGAGCCGGCAGATTGCTAGTTAGTGTTTCTCCTTCAACTTACCTTTTGAAAACCAGGCAAACAAAACGGGCAACACAAACAATGTTAAAAATGTGGCTGTTATCAGCCCGCCTACGATAACACTGGCAAGCGGTTTTTGTATCTCTGCTCCAACGCCATTTGATAGCAACATCGGTATTAGGCCTAACGCAGATGTTACTGCTGTCATCAATACCGGTCTAAGCCTGGATACGGCACCATCAAAAGCGGCTTCACTGACAGGTAGGCCATCCTTGATACGCTGATTGATACTTTCAACCATCACTACACCGTTAAGTACCGCGACGCCAAACAGGGTAATAAATCCGACCGAGCTGGGCACTGATAAATACTGCCCTGACAGCCAGAGTGAGAATACCCCACCAATAATGGCTAGAGGTACATTTACCAGAATCAGCATAGCCTGACCAACCGAAGCAAAGGCAAAATAAAGCAACAAGGCGATAAGCGCCAGCGATAATGGCACGACCAGCGACAGACGCTTTTGTGCTCGCTGTTGATTTTCGAATTGTCCACCTATATCCACGGAGTAACCCGTTGGCAAATCAACTTGTTCAGTAATCGCTGCGCGAATATCTGCTACCACGCTGCCCATATCACGCCCTTGCACATTGGCCTGAACGACTACTCTGCGCTGAACATCATCGCGGCGAACCTGCGGCGGGCCGGAAGCAATATTTACAGAGGCTACATCACCAAGGCGAACCCAGGCTCCTGAAGGTGCCTGCAAACGAAGGTCAGCAATAGTTTCGCGATCTTGGCGAAAACGTTCATCCAACCGAACATAGATATCATAACGTTCGTTACCATTGATGATTTGTCCAGCGCTGGCACCGCCAAGCCCATTTCGAACCACTTCCATGACATCCGCTACGTCGAGTCCATAACGAGACAATGCGCGGCGATTGGGCTTTACGACCAATTGAGCTTCACCGACAATTTGCTCCATGGCAACATCACGCGTACCGTCGATCTTTTTGACCACTGCCTCAATTGCCTGCCCTTTTTCAGCCAGCACATCAAGATCTTTACCAAAGAGTTTTATCGCTAGTTGCGCTTTAACCCCCGATAACAGCTCATCCACACGGGTGGCAATTGGTTGTGAAAAATTGAACAGCAATCCGGGATGTTGTTCCAGCTTTTGCTCCATCAGGGATTGAAGTTCATAACGATTATCGGCGCTGGTCCATTCTGGCACTGGCTTAAGACCAATATAGATCTCAATGTTATTCACTGGCTCTGGATCACCGCCAATTTCGGCACGTCCAATGCGTGATAACGCATAGGTGACTTCCGGGAATTCCATCAGCATTGCTTCGAGTTTTGGAGCGACTTCAAGCGCAGTATCCAGGCTGGAGGACGGAGCGAGAGTTACCCGGAGGTTGACCGTTCCTTCTTCGAGTTCAGGCACAAACTCGGTACCCAGACGCGGTATTACTAAAGCTGCCGCAACCACGAGCGTTACAGCAATACCAACGACGACCTTACTGTGGCTCATAGCCCACGACAAACCCTTGCGGTAGAGTTTATCAAGTGGTTTCAAGACGAAACTCTCCCGCGGGCGTATCCCTTTGCGAAACAGGTAGGTGGCTAATGCTGGGACTATGATTAAAGCTACAACCAGCGCGGACAGCATAGACAGCATGATACTGATAGCCATCGGCTGGAACAGTTTGGCTTCGACCCCTTCGAAACTGAATAGCGGCATGAAGACAACTAAAATAATTGCTGTCGCAAAAAATATAGGTCTTGCTACCTCTCTGCCAGCTTCTTGCAAGCGTAAAGCAATCCCATGGCTATCATGAGCTGCATCAACAGGATCTGGATCATCCTGAACCATTGTCTGTCTATCTTTGTCATGGGTGGCATCGGGATGGGTCAAATGTTTGAACATGTTTTCGACCATCACTACAGAGCCATCCACGAGCATGCCAATGGCCACGGCAATACCGCCTAGAGACATTAAGTTTGCCGAAAGACCAAACCACGCCATCACCATCAAAGCAATACCGATGGAAATTGGAATTGAGATCAGTACCAGTAAGGTAGCACGCAAATTCATTAGGAACAGCGCCAAAATGACCACAATGAAGACAAACGCCAGTAACAGAGCATTGACAACGGTATCAACCGCTTGCGTCACCAGATCGGCCTGATCATAGTAAGCCTCGAACTTAACTCCTTCCGGTAACGCCTGATTAATACGCTCGATACGGGCATTAACCCCATCAATGGTGCTTTTGGTATTGGCGCCTAAACGTTTTAATACAATGCCTGAGACGACTTCGCCTAGTGTCTCAACTTTCCCATCCAAAGTTCGGCGTGTCATGGTCACTGCGCCCTGGCGGATTTCGCTACCCAGATTCACTTTGGCTACATCCGATACGGTGATAGTGGTGCCATCCACCGTTTTCAGGGGAACTTGACGGATCTGCTCCAGCCCTTGCTTGCCATGATCGAGCCAGCCGGTACCTCGGATCACCAATTGCTCCTGACCACGGTTCATATACCAGCCGCCAACATTGGTGTTGTTACGCTCCAGAGCCGCCATGATATCGTCCTGGGTCAGATCGTAAGATAACAGCTTTGACGGATTCAGATCGACCTGATACTGACGCACCTCACCGCCGAAAGACAGCACATCAGTCACGCCTTCGGCCGGGATAAGCAACAACTTGACCACCCAGTCATTTAAGCTGCGTAGCTCCATGGCATCGAAACCCGAACCGGGTTCGGCAACCAGTAAATACTGATAGACTTGCCCCAGCCCAGAAGTGTTTGGCCCCATTTCGGGTGTACCAACGCCCTCTGGAATCAGCTCTTTGGCAGCCTGAAGTCGCTCGAATACCAGTTGCCGGGCAAAGTAAATATCAGTGCCTTCCTTAAACACAACAGTAACGCCAGACAAGCCAGTCTTTGAAATAGACCTTACTTCTTCTACATCAGGCAGAGCGTACATGACAGCTTCAATCGGATAGGTTATCAGCTGCTCGACTTCCTCAGCAGCCAAGCCAGGAGCTTCAGTATTGACCGAGACCTGAACGTTGGTAACATCCGGAAATGCATCAAGATTCAGCCTTGGAATAATAAAAAAGGCGCTGACCGTTAGTGTAATGAGCGCAATCGCCACCAGCAAACGGTTAGTGACCGCCCAATCGATAATTCGATTAAACATAGAGTCTCCTTAATGCTTAGTGGTTATGCGGATCAAAACCGCCTTTGGCGATTTGTGAAGCAACAAAAAAGGCACCGTCGGTAACAATACGTGTTCCGGGAACAATGCCGTTAATTTCACGCAACGAACCTAGTGCTCGCTTTAGTTCAACTTCTTGAGAGCGAAACTGCCCTGGACTCTCTTCTACAAAAATTGCCCAGTCTCCATCGGGATTTCGCATCAGTGCTGACTCTGGCACAGCCAATACCGGCTCTTCTGTACGAAAACGGAAGAAGACCTCTGCAAACTGTCCCGGATGCAGCCTATGCTCCAGGTTGTCCACCAATAAGCGCACTGTTCGGGTTCGTGTAACGGGGTTTATGGTATGTGCTTCTTGGGATACCTTGCCTTGAATTCGGATATCACCAGCCACAATGTCAGCCAATGTACCGAGCGGAAGTGATATAGACTGATCTGCTGGAAGGTGTGCTTCGACCCAGAGCTGCTTCTCATTGGCCAGCTTGATCAGAGGAGAACCAGCTTCGACGCGCTGCCCCTGCTCGAAGTCGTCAGATAACACAGAACCATCGGTTTCGGCACGTAGGGTATATTCGCCCAATGCCTTAATATCTTGCGATGCCAGAGACTGCAAATCTGACTCAGCTAACCCATAGGCCTGCAACGTTGCCCGAGCAGCCTCCCAGCTGGTTTTGGCCTGGATATAACGCTGCTCTCCAACGGTTTTGCGACCGAGCTTGCGGACTCTTTCCCATTCAGGCCAAGCGGTGCGATAGTCTGCCTGGGCCTGCGCCACATCCTCACTGAACAGGGTTACCAGTGGCTGACCTTGTTCAACATGAGCGCCCAATGCTACGTGACGACGTAATACAACGGAAGCAACTCGCGGTGACACTATGTAGCTAGTGTATCCATTAGAAAGAACTTCCCCTGGTGCGTAGAACTCATAATCAATACGCTTGGCAGTGAGAGGAGCAACCTGGATATCAGCAATAGTCATTTGGGCAGTATTTAGTGCCGTAGTGGCAGAAGCTTCTTCTTGATGCCCATGTCCATCTTCTTCAGTATTACTTTCGCTGTGTCCAGCCTCATCATGACTTTCATTGTGGGAACTATCGCTAGACTCATGTTCTGTATCACCATGACGCTCATGTTCATCCGTGGCATTTGATGGGTGCTCCTTGTGAGACGCATCATCCTTATGCTCAATAACCTCTTGAGCAGTCTTGCTCTTATCATGTTCGTGCGCCTCACTACTCATTGTTTCTGCAAGCCCTACGCTTGGTGCAGTCATTGCGGCGCTTAGCATCACTATCAATAATCTATTCATGTTCATTGTCCTATCTTTAATTCAGTGGCTTAGTCGCAGTTGGTGCAACAGCTCTGAGCTGGCCGGAGTGCAGCAACACTTCGGTTAACGCAAGTTGTGTGTGCTTTTCGAGTGAGATTCCTGCCAGCAGGCTCTCCGAACGCTGGTTGAGAGCGAGCAGGTAGTCAGTTGTTGATAGATCACCGCTTCGCCACTGGCTTTCCAACAAGTCAGCACTATTTTCAACTCTGCCATGAGCCAGCTCGAGCCAGCGTCGGTATTGCTCGTCATAACGTTTCCAGGCAGCTTGTGCAGCCTGCCAGTCAAACCGTAGATTGCGATAAACGGCCAAGAATCGGGCCTCTGCTTCTAGTGCTGCACGATTAGCCACACGAGTTTCGGCACTGTAGTCATTACGTACATTCAAAGGAATCGAGAAGGTCAGGCCGACAGTATTTTCTCCACCGTCGCGACCAGCATTGACTCCAAAGGTCGGCTCTGCTTTGGCTGCGCGGCGGGTTGCTTCGGCCTCTTCCTTGATGGACTTCCAGCGAGCCTGAGCGCTGGCAACATAGGGATGTTGTAACAACTCCTGGTCAGTAATGGACACTGGCTCCGAAGGCCAGAAATCTTCGGGAATGCCTCCTTTTTCAGGAGTCCACTGTGGCAAAAGTTCGCGCACTCTGCTTTCGGCTTTTTGCAAAGCGACTTCAAGCTCAGCGACCTGTGCCAGCTGTTTTGATAAAGATAGAAAGGTGAGCTCAGCATCAATAGTGCCTATATCCCCTGCTTTTTGGCGCTTTTCAGCCACTTGCAATAATGCATTAAGCTGCTCTTTTTGTGCCTGAGCAATAATGGCGGCTTGATTACTGGCACGCCACTCAACCAATGCTGATAGAGCCTCAGCAGTCTTACTCATAACCTGTTGCTGATACTGGGCTTTGGCTGCTTGTCGGATAAAAGCCGCCTGCTGCTGTTTAGCACCTCGTCTATCCCACCAGTCAACCGTTTGAGAAACACCTACACGGTAGTTATTTTCTTCACCAACCTGTTCCAGCTCAGAAGATAACTCCGGGTTGTAAAGTGGCTGTTCCGCTGCGTCCGCAGTAGCTTCCGAGCCTTGCAGTTGCTCGCGGGCCGCGATGATGTCTGGGTGCTGCTTTATCTGTGATGCCAGCCAGCGCTCCCAATCAACGGGTTGCGCTTGCGCTGAAGCCGACAGCAAATAAATAACGGCACACATCGCATAAGAAACTGATAGTTTCTTCATGAAATTTCCTCACAATTAAAATCAAAGTACATCAGGCACAGCTGGGTTGGCATTTGCACAACGCTATACCTCAGAATAAAAGTTTATTTGTACTGTATTTAACTGATCGGAGGGGGATTATCAGGGAATGCTATATGGGAACTGTAATGGGAAGGGTTGCCTAAAATAGCCCCCTTTTGATAAAGAGAAGCAGAGATATCTTGGCGACCCAGAAAGAAAGGGTGTGATGAGCCATGACAGTGACAACAATGGTGGCAATCAAGCTGGTAGCTTTTGCTCTTTTCTGATTCTAACCAACGCTTGTCATCATCTGGTATTGGAGAGGAGTGAGCTTTTTGATGCTCGTGATCAAAAGTAAGATGCTCAGAACCGGATTGATGAAACTGATGGACGTCCGCCACAGCAACTACCGATTGCAGGGCAATCAATATGGCTAGAGCGAAAGTTAAAAGTTGACGGTTCACGGTAAAAAAGAGTCTCTACTCGTTCTCATAAATGCAGGGCAGTAGACTAGCAGATTATCAGTTAGTTCACAAGAGATAAGTGGATACTAACCAACTATTACACAGCTTTGTGCTTAAAGGCTAGCTTTTAGACTTGGCTACTTCCTGTTTTTTTGCGAGTTTCTCGGGCGATTTCAATTCCTCAACCTCATGCTCTAGCTGAACAACGGAAGTGTTTAGCTCATTGTTTTCTTTGGTTATAGCATCAAGTTGCGCTAGTAGCTCCTCTCTGTCAGTACTGGCTGACTGCACCTGTTCAGTTAACGCTTTTAATGAGTTTTGAAGTTCGCGCTGTGACTTGGCCAACAACCGCTTTTCGGTGATTAGCTCAGCGTTCTGACGGTTCAACTGCGTGAGTTCTGACTGTTGAGAGGCAATGGTTTGCCCCAGCTTTCGCTGCTCTGCTCGCAATCCCGACACTTCTTCAGCGTGCTTGCGCTCTTGTTGATCACGCTGTTCTTTAGCGGATTCGCGGAAGTGGCTCAAGTTGTCATAACTGTGTTGCAGACTCTTCTCCAGATCGATAATTCGTTCATCTTTTTGTCCACAAACGGCTGTAAGTTCTTTCAAGTCACTTTGAATACCTTGCAACTCAGTGTTCAGTTGCTCACTCTCACGGCTGGCAGTATTGAGCTTCGCCTGTAGTGAGTGAATGTTATCACTTAGAGCTTTATTTTGCTCTGTGGCTTGGCTTAACGACTCCTCAAGTCCTGACTTTTCTTGATTCCAAGACTTACGCTCTTTATCAAAGGCTTGCTCCATGTCTTCAATGGTTTTATTCGCTTCAGCGTTGAGCCTGGCAGCAAGCTGGCTTACCAGGTGCCCAATGGCGTCGGAGACTTTGACCTCGGTGAGTGTACCGTTAGTACGGGTCTTTTTAATGTCTTTGAGGTATTTTGAGATGGTGGTTTTGGAGCCAGTGTTACCCAGCTCAGCTCGTATTGCATCAATTGATGGGTTATTTACACCCTGTGAAGTCAATGATTTATATGCTTTTTCAACGTCAAATTGAGAGATGCCTGTGCGCGCCATTTTTTAAGTCTCTGATTATTTTGTAATGTAATACATAATATGTATATACATATTATTACTGTGTCATCTACGTGTCTATAGCTTTCGAAAATTCATTTTAGATAATAGTAGATTATCTATTGTGATGTGCGTTTTTGGGCGATATGATGAGGCAAAGCCGTACATAACACGCAATCATGCCCGATTCTAAAAATACTGATTTAGTCAGCTTTTACGTCAACGCCGCCACTCGAGAACACACGGTACGCAGTTACCGTGCCGCCGTTGAGCACTATGAGCGTCACTGGGGCGGCCTGTTACCTGCAACACCTGATGCGATTGCGCAGTACCTCAGTCACTATGCCGATAAGTTGTCGTCCAGTACCTTAGCACATCGTTTGGCCGTACTCGCTAAATGGCACAATGAGTACGGTTTTCCCGATCCCACGAAAGCTCCCCTGGTTAAACAGGTGATGAAAGGCATACGTCAAACGCATCCGTACCAACCTAAGCAGGCTCGACCGCTTCAGTTAGAAGAGCTCGACACCATTATTCAGTCGTTGGATTCATTGATTACAGAAAGTAAAGATTACTGGCAGCGCTTAAGGCATATCCGAAACAAAGCCATTCTGCTGCTCGGGTTCTGGCGAGCCTTTCGTGCAGATGAACTCACCAACATCTACATTGAGCACGTAATCGTGATCCCCAATAAAGGAATGTCATTGTATTTGCCAAACTCCAAAGGCGATAGAAACAATAAAGGTACGACCTATAAAGTACCGGCTCTGCAAAAACTCTGCCCAGTCACCGCCTATCAGGACTGGATAACAGCTGCTGAATTAACCGAGGGCCCACTGTTTATCGGGATCGATCGCTGGGGGCATTTCAACCAACACAATATGACGCCGAATACCATCATCAATATCGTGCGCGATTGCGCCAGGGATGCAGGGCTTGAGCATCCTGAGAGCTTTAGCAGTCATTCTTTACGCCGAGGATTTGCTTCATGGGCAGACAGTAATGATTGGAGTCTCAAAGATTTAATGGAGTACGTTGGTTGGAAAGATCCCAAAACGGCTCTACGCTACATAGATTCATATAATCGAATTCAGCAACGCTTTATTGAGCCACTCAAGTAGTGCAATACAATAAAACTGGAATGAAGACTACAATGTTCCACAGGCCTCATGAAATATGAATGTTAAGCATTAATTCAATATAGAGTGAACTTGAGCACGAAATGTCTAGGGCGGGTTCATTAAACTGCGCAACATTAAATATTACTATAGGTAAGGTGCAAGGTGTAGCGACTGAGCTAAACAGCTGAACCTTTAAAAGGTAACCAAATGATCAAGCCACCTAATTGGCCATGATATCCGTGGACGTTATTTTATATCTCTATGACAACAATCAATGAAACCGCTTACCCGCGCATTAAACCCAACATGAGTCAGTCTGAATTAGAGTCTGTATATACACCGACACCAGAGGACATGGCCTATATTCGCCAGCATCGCCGGCGCAAATTAGATCAGCTTGCCCTGTTAGTTCATATTAAATTAACTCAGCGCTTAGGGTATTTTCTCAAATCTTCTGACATCCCAAACAAGATTGTTACTCATATTTCTGAGCTGATGAAAATGGGCGACACTCCCAAAAAGTACTTAGCACGCTTTGACAGGGGTGGGAGTCGAACCCGTTTAAAGATTTTAGTGAGGCGGTATCTAAACATTAAGCTTATTGAGAATAATAATACAGCAACATTATTGCTTCATAAGCTTTCATCCGAAGCATCAGAAAAAAAGCATGAGCTCGCTGATGTTATCAATGTAGTTATCGAGGAGCTGGTTAAACAGCGCTATGAATTACCAGGCTTCTCAACTCTGGTTAAACATGCCAAATCAGCTAAAAAGCAGGTCAACGATACCTATTTCAAGCAAACACATAAAAAGCTGAATCATGAGATGACAATTGAGTTGGATAAAATGCTCAATAGCTCTGGAAGAAAAACGCGCTGGGACTCGATTAAACGAGAAGTTAAAAAACCCACGAATAAAGAAGTCAAAAGCTACCTTCAACATTTACAATGGTTACAAGGCCTAGTCGAACGCTTACCAAATATGGAGTTCCTACCGTTAACGAAAAAACACCATTACACTTTAGAAGCTCGTTCACTGGATGCTTTTCACTTAAAAGAAATGAAGCAAGCTAAACGTTACACACTGATGGTGCTATTGATCCAGTCAAAATTAAGTCAATCGTTAGACGATGTGGCGGGTATCTTTAAGCGTAAACTGAATAAGTTGCACCAGTCTGCGGAGACTCGGCTGATGGAATACCACCAGGAGCATACTCAGCGAACGGAAAAGCTCATCAACCAATTTCGTAATGTCTTAAAAACTTATGGTGATAATGAAGCTGACATACAGCCGTCACTGGAAGATATCCGAAACGCCATGAGCGAAGAGCCAGCGATACTATTAGCTGAGTGTGAAGAGCACTTAGCCTATGCTGGAAATAATTATTATCCCTTTATGCTTAAATTGTATAAACCGCAACGTGCCCAGCTTCTGAACTGTTTGGAGCTTTTAGAGTTAGGGTCATCATCTGAAGATAGCTCGATTCTACTGGCGCTAGAAACCATTCTGGAGTATCGAAATACCCACAAGCAGGAACTGGGTCACTATGAGGAGTTTGTCGCGCAGCCCTGGGTGAACGATAAATGGAAGAAGCTGATATTCAACGCAGACACGAAAACGGTCAACCGTAAATACTTTGAGTTGTGTGTTCTGTCTCGGATCAAGAATGAACTCAGCTCAGGTGATTTATTCATTCGTTACAGCCTGGAACATTCAGATTATCGCAAAGAACTAATCAGTTGGGATGAATACGAGCAAGGTTTATCTGAATATACTGACATGCTAGGTTTTTCAAAGGATAGCAAAACCTTTGCAACTGAATTAAAGAAAACTCTCAGCGAATTATCAACTCAGGTGGACGAGCAATTTCAATCCAATGAGTTTCTTGATTTCAATAATGATCAGCTTGTGATTAGAAGACATCAGAATATCCCTGAGCCCCAACAACTCAAGAAGCTTGATGAAGCCTTACGGGACTCTCTTGAGGAAAAGAGCATTGTCGATATTCTGGTAGAATCCGAGCAATGGCTGGACGCCCACAAATTGTTTAAGCCTGTATCTGGATTTGAAAGCAAACTTGATAATCCTCGTAAACGCTTTATATCGACCCTTTTTTGTTATGGCTGCAATCTTGGGCCAACTCAAACAGCTCGCTCAATCAAGACCTTAAGCCGTAAGCAAGTTGCTTGGCTGAATTTAAAGTATGTCACTGAAGAGAAACTTGAAAAAGCTATTGTAAAAACCGTGAATGCTTATAACAAGTTTGAGCTGCCATCCTTCTGGGGATCAGGTAAATCAGCATCAGCTGATGGTACCAAGTGGAACGTGTACGAACAGAACCTATTATCAGAGTATCATATCCGTTATGGGGGGTATGGCGGTATAGGTTATTATCACGTCTCGGACACTTACATAGCTTTATTCAGCCACTTCATTCCGTGTGGCGTTTATGAAGCTATCTACATCCTTGATGGCCTCATTAAGAATGAATCGGACATACAGCCGGATGTGATCCATGGAGACACTCAAGCTCAAAGCACAACCGTTTTTGGCCTGGCTCATTTGCTAGGTATTGACTTGATGCCCCGAATACGAAACATCAAGAAGCTGGTATTTTACAAAGCTGACGGTCGAACCAAGTACAAGCATATAAACCGTTTGTTCCGAGGTAATATCAATTGGTCATTGATTGAACGACACCTGCCCGATATGTTACGTGTGGCACTGTCTATTCAGGCAGGAAAAATATCACCGTCTACAATTTTAAAACGTTTGGGAACTTACAGCCGTAAAAACCGACTGTATTTTGCCTTTCGTGAGTTGGGTAGAGCGATACGAACTATATTCTTACTGAAGTACATTAGCGATGTGGAGCTCAGGCGCACCATTCATTCTGCTACCAATAAAAGTGAAGAGTTCAATAACTTCACCAAGTGGTTGTTCTTTGGGGGTGACGGTATTATTGCGGAAAATGTGCGACATGAACAGCGGAAGGTCATTAAGTATAATCAGCTTGTGGCTAATCTGGTTATTTTGCATAACGTTCAATCCATGACAGAAGTTCTGTCGCAATTGAAACAACGTCAAATGCCAATTTCAGAAGAGGTGTTGAAGTTTCTTTCGCCATATCGAACTGAGCATATTAATCGCTTCGGCGATTACCATCTCGATTTAAGTAAAAAGCGAAAGCCCCTAAACTACAAACTTGACATCATAAAAAGCCAAAGCCCGCAGTAATACGGTTGGACGAGATTTTACATTTTGTTGTATACAGCGTCGGTAAATATATTAAATGGAAAACTTCAAATAGACTTATCTGATAACTTCGCAAAGCAAAATCAACAGTTTGACTTGAATTTTTCTTTTAATTCAAGTGGTTAATTATTTTATTGGTCGATTTGTTACGAATCGTGGCCGTACCTCTTCTTCTATGGGCAGTCTGTAATTCCTAATATTTAGTTCAAGTAGGAAGTTTTTTGTTGCTGGTTTCGAGTGACTTTCTCTGGTAGCGAACTTGAACACTTGATTGGCGAAGCCTGGGTTGGAGTGACGAAAAAAGTAGAAAACTACAGAGTTAGCTATGTCGTAAGGTATCAAACGAACGAAATTAAACAAGGTGTCGGTTCTCGCAACTCTTTGTGGGCGGGCGTTACTGTTTCTATCGATTACTAAACCGATCAATATTTAATGCTTACAACTTGTTAGATTCAGACCACACCCTAAGTTGTTCAAGTATGTTTAGTGCGGAATGACCAAACTCTGTCAGTTCGTAGGTTACAGCAACTGGTCTATCGCTAATGACTTTTCTAATAACCATACCCCTAGACTCGAGCTCTTTTAATCGTTGATCGATCATTTTTTTGCTCGCGCCTCCAAGCATCCGAGTTAAATCGTTAAAACGTACAGGTTCGTCTTTCAAGTGATAGATGATGGAGGCCGTCCACTTACCACCAATTAGACGCATCCCCTTCTCTATTGCACAAGGCTCTGTACAGGCGTTTAAAACTTTCTTCCTGCCCTTATTGTCTGTTTTAACAACACTTTCCATCACTTCACCTCTAAATAATTGCAGGTTACCAAAAGTATACTAATTGATTTACTAGTCTAGGTTACCATAATATACCTAAAGAAAACAATTCACCTAGTATTTTTAATTTAAAGGTAAGCAAAAATGAAGAACGTCTTAATTATTAATGGTCACCAGTACTACCCTTTTTCAGAAGGCAAACTGAACGCGACGTTAGTCGATAAAGCTGTGGCTATGTTAGAAACGAAAGGCTATTCCACTCGTGTCGTTACAATGTCTGAGACTATAAATGTTGAGAAAGAACTAGAAAACCATACGTGGGCAGATGCAGTAGTGTTTCAGTCGCCTGTTAACTGGATGGGCGTCAGCTGGTCGTTCAAAAAATATATGGACGAAGTCTATACGGCAGGTATGGGCGGTGCTTTATGTGTGGGTGATGGTCGAACGGAAGATGCACCTAAAAAGAACTATGGTATGGGCGGAGCTTTAACCAATACGAAGTACATGATGTCTTTAACTTTAAATGCTCCGGAAGAGGCATTTAATGATAGCAGTGAGTTTTTCAACGGTAAGTCTATTGATGATTTAATGTTCCCGATGCACATGAACTTCAAGTTCTTCGGTATGCAGCCATTACCAACGTTTGCTGCCTTTGACGTTATGAAAAATGCCGACGTTGAAAACGACTTTAAACGCTTTGAAGCTCACATCAATGAGCATTTTAAAGGAGCCGCTTAATGAGTATCGAGTACACCAATAAATTACACGCTGGAGCAGACTTTCCAGAAATCAAAGCAACCCTTCTTAATGGTGAGGTTAAAACACTAGCAACGCCAGAAAATGGTTTAGATTGGAAAATGATAGTGATTTATCGTGGTAGGCATTGTCCATTATGTACTCGATACCTTAACCATCTACAAGGCATGAAAGACACCCTAGCACAAACGGGTGTTGATTTAATTGCTGTTTCTGGTGATAGCAAGGCACAACTTGAAAGCCATTTACAGCAATTAGACGTGGACTTTCCTATCGCTTATGGATTGACCCTTGAGCAAATGAAAGAGCTTGGTCTTTTTATCTCTGATCCTAGGTCTCCTCAAGAAACTGACCATCCGTTCGCTGAGCCAGGCTTATTTGTTGTAAATAGCCAAGGGAAGGTACAGGTTGCTGATATTTCCAACAACCCCTTTGTTCGACCAGAGCTGAAATCTCTAGTTAACGGACTGGCTTGGATACGTAACCCGGAAAACAATTATCCAATTCGTGGTACGCATAAATAGGAAAGATGTATACGGATATTTATTCTATGGTAGGATTCAGTTTCCTTTTTAAAAGTACAGTCTTAAGACTTAACAATAAATGCTCGATACCACTCTACTCTTACTCTTTATTCCAACCTTTCTGGTGATATCTGCTACACCTGGAATGTGTATGACTTTGGCGCTGACGCTGGGCATGAGCATTGGTGTCCGTCGAACCATGTATATGATGTGGGGAGAATTAATTGGTGTTGCCTTGGTTTCGGTGCTAGCTGTTGTTGGTGTGGCCAGCATCATGCTGAATTATCCCTCTGCATTCCTAGTTTTAAAGTATGCTGGCGGTGCTTACCTTGTTTACCTGGGCATTCAAATGTGGCGTTCTCGCGGTAAAATGGCCATAAATCTTGATGATCACTGTCCTAATTCTGTTTCTGGCAAGCAATTGGCGATGCAAGGCTTTGTAACAGCAATCGCCAACCCAAAAGGTTGGGCTTTTACCGTATCTTTATTACCTTCATTTATAAACCCTACTCTAGCTATGCCACCACAATTGTCCGCCCTTGTGGTAATTATTTTGTTGAGTGAATTTATGTTTTTGATGATTTACGCTACTGGCGGAAAGACTTTAAGGCGTCTGTTACAACGCAGTAATAATGTCCGGCTAATAAATCGACTTTCTGGAAGCTTAATGATCGCCGTTGGTATCTGGTTGGCTTTAGGTTAAGAGTTTTTTTGGTATCAAATAATACTATTACCAGTTTTGCACTTAGTTATACAGCTACTTTTCTGCTCACAAATAAAAAAGGGCAAATTAATGCCCTTCTTCTTTATTTATTCTAGCTTGTATAGCTACTTCCCTTTAATTAAATGCATAACTGCAGAAATAACTAATAGTACTAGAAAAATATAAAAAATAATTTTTGCAATTCCTGCTGCTGAACCAGCAATACCACCAAATCCTAATGCCGCAGCAACTAATGCGATAATTAAAAATATTAAGGCATAACGTAACATGAGTATCTCCTATACATTTAATATTGATGTGTGGTTACTCGCTTGCTTAAAAACCACGATATCTAAATTAGCGGCCCAAAACAAATAATTGGCTGTAAAGAAATGTTAAATAGAAAAAACTTATTTCATTACTCAGGAGCTGCACAGAGGCTATTTAAAGACGTTACTGAAGCTATAAGTAGAGAGTGAAGAGCGCTTGGTTGTGTACATTCAAGGTCAATTAAAAGAAGATGGCTAAGACACTAGTACTTGTATGCTTTCAGACTTATTAGACAACTAATAGCCGCGCACACCGTTGATATAAAAAAATAGGTACTTCAATAAATAGCCTGCCCTACCTTTTTATGTCCAACTATTACAAATTTAATCTTTTTGAATTAACAAGCCGTACAAGCAATTGCTCATTTATATCAAGTCTTCGACTATAAAAGCTACCTAATAAAAGTACCATTATTAAAGTCTTCGAAGGCTTGTTTAATTTCTTCTTCTGAGTTCATCACAAACGGCCCATAGCCTACAACGGGGTCATCAATCGGTTCGCCGGTTAAGAGTAGTAACTTCACATCATCATTTGCTTCTATCTTTACGGTTTGTCCTTCGCGATGAAATACCGCAACTTGGCCTTGGCGTAAAATGTCTGAGTCGTTAATTTGAACTGAACCTGAGCGACTTAGAATGAGACAGTTATGCCCTTCTGGTATCTTGAATTCATAATCGCCTGTTGAGAGCATGAGATCCCACATATTGATCGGGCTGTGTACCTTAGCTGGCCCTTCAACACCGTCATAAATTCCAGCAATTACACTTAGTTTACTGTTATTGTCTAGCTCAACCGATGGGATATCGGCTCGGACAATTCCCTGGTAGCCTGGCTTGGTCATTTTATCTTTCTTAGGTAAATTAACCCATAGCTGCACCATTTCCATACTGCCGCCAGTTTTCGCAAAGTTCTCAGAATGATACTCTTCATGAATCACACCAGATCCCGCCGTCATCCACTGCACATCACCAGGGCCAATGGTTCCACCGGCTCCAGTGGAGTCTTTATGCGATATTTCACCTTCATAAGCTATAGTAACTGTTTCAAATCCTTATGCGGATGCTTCCCTACTCCTCTTCTTTTATCGGTTGGAGAAAACTCGCGAGGCTCAGCATAGTCTAGTAATAGGAATGGGCTGAGTAGCTCACTATAATTTTGATAAGAAAAGAGTGATTGGACGGCGAAACCATCGCCTACCCAATGCATTTCTCTACCTCTATGTATCGTTTGGACTTTTTTCATACTATTTTCTATAACGAATCTTAATCTTCTTTATAATTTTGGCGTCTCACCGGGCTCTGTTGTAAAAAGATCACTCCATTCTGGATGTCGTGCATACTGCGCTCTGACGAAGGGACAAATCGGAATTATTTTAAAGTTTTCTTTTTTAGCATCTTCAAGCATGAAGTTAAGTAATGCCTTTGCTATGCCCTGCCCTGACATACTTTCTGGAACACCCGTATGATCAGCGCTAATTACCTGTTCGTCTCGTATGGTAAAAGTGATTTCTCCTTCGCCTTCGCGACTATCGATACGGGCAACGTATCGGCCACCTTTATCACCATTTAGCTCTTTAGAAATTTTTATATCAGACATAATTAGCGAGTGTTGAATTGGTTTACACCTATCTTTCCATAAGATTTGGCGACTTGCAATGTAGCTCAATTAGCGACTTGGGGTTAGTTAATGTTGTTGCAATAATAGCTAACCCGGACGATGAATGCAGAGCCCGAGGCTGGTTATTGAGCTGATGCTATAAAGGTTCGGGTTTTACCGCTTTAATATGAACTCGATCCTTGCCTGAGTAACGATCGCCTTTGACCTGTTCCATTAGTCGCTCTTTGTCTCTTTGGCGGATATCGTTGATATGATCAAGCGCCTCGTTCTCATCCACACCAACCCCGATCAATACTTGTTTGCTTAGCTCTAATGCTGAGTCAAAAGTTTCTCTTACTGAAAAGCTAATGTCTTTTGAGTAAAGTTCGATAGAGTGAATGCGATCATAAGAGCGTGCAAAAATCTTCGCATTTGGGTTTGAAGCCTGGATCTTTTTAATAATATGGTTTGTGGTAGACGGCTCATCGGTACAGATAATTACTGCACTAAAGCGTGAGATGCCAGCGGCTTTAAGAATATCTCGCCTTCTGCCATCGCCAAAGTGAATTCTAAAACCGAACGTAGCGGCATCTCTTACGCGATCCGCGTCATTATCTAGAATAGTAATATCGTAGCCTTTAGAAAATAATGGCTGCGATACGACTTGTCCAAATCGGCCAAAACCTATAATCAGAACTTCGCCTTTTGTGTCGTTAAAGTCCTCGTCGATAATATCTTCGGGAGCTTTAGATAGAGCCAGTGGTGCTAACTTTTCAAACAGTGGTGAAATTGCCATAGAGACTGAAACAATGGCGATTAAAATTGATGAAAGCTCTGAGTCAAACACGCCAGCAACAACGGCCGCGCCGAAAAGGACAAAGCCAAACTCGCCTAGTTGAGCCAGTCCGAAAGAGGTTCGAACGCTGTTATTGTGAGCATTGCCGAAAAGTCTGGCAATTGTGTAAATTGTTATAGCTTTTACTAGCATCACAGCAGGTGCTGCCAACAAAATGATGGGCCAGTTTTGTACAACTATTTGTAAGTCTAGCGATAAACCAACAGCAATAAAGAACAAGCCTAGGAAAAGGCCGCGGAAAGGTTCAATGTTGGCTTCTACTTCGTGTCGATAGGAAGACTCAGCCAGCATCACGCCCGCAATAAAGGATCCCATTGCATAGGACATACCCACCGCATCCATTAGCATGGCCGCGAAAATAACCACGCCAAGGGCGCTAGCGGTCATGATTTCTTGAGTTCGGGTTTTAGCTAGAAGTTTAAAAAGTGGGTCCAACAAATATTTTCCAACGAGGATTAGAATACCTATGGCACTAATTGCCATGCCTAAATTGATTAAGCTTTGCTGGGTATCGATGCTTTCGCCTGAAGGTGAAAGCAACGTCACTATCAGGAGTAATGGGACAATAGCGAGGTCTTGAAACAGTAAAATACTAAAAGATTTCTTGCCATGAGCCGTGTTTTTCTCACCACTCTCTTCCAGTTGACTCATAACAATAGCTGTTGAGGATAGCGCCATACCGAGTCCAATAACGAGCGATACAGGAACGCTATAGCCAAGCGCTAAAGAAGCACCGCCAATCACGAAGCCACAGCCAAGCACCTGGAATAGACCTAAACCAAAAATATCCTTGCGCATATTCCATAGCTCTGAGGGTTTTAGTTCTAGTCCAATGACGAATAAAAAGAGCACCACACCGAACTCTGAAAAATGCAGCAACTCTTCGGGGTGTTCAGCAAACTTGCCGGAGAACAGCAGGTTGACCGTAATCCCTGAGACTAAAAAGCCGAGAATTGCACCAAGTCCAATACGCTTAAATACTGGCACAAACAGGCATGACACTACGATAAGCAGTAGTGCTTGGAGAAACATTAACTCCATATGATTAAAGTTTAATTCCACGCGTCCCTCTTTAATGATTGTTTAATCGTTCTAACTTACTGGCTATTAAAAGCTTTCAGCCCTATCTCACACCAACACCTTAACTATCGTGTGGGACTAGAGTGCGGCTAAAAACTCACTGACTAAGTTTTTTACTTTTGCTCTGGTTTCATCATCCAGGCGCCCGCTTTCTTTGTCAAAATGCTCATAAAATGAGGGCACGCTCAGAGTGTTTTTAATATCAGCGCCCCACCACGGCATGATGGACGATAAATGTTCGAGGTTGTTCATACCGCCTCTTTTGCCAGGAGATGTACTTAATAAACAAAGAGGTTTGTCATGGAAAACTTTGTTCTTCCCAAGATCTGGGTAACGAGAGCACCAGTCAACAAGATTTTTGAAAGCCGCGGGCATTGAGCTATTGTGCTCGGGAGTAGCGAGAATGATTGCATCACTATCTTGTACGTGCTGTAAAAATTCTAGCGCCGCAGCTGGGTATGGTTGGCCATCGCCTTCCAAGTCCTGACTAAATACAGGAAGGTCAAAGTCGGCCATAGTTTTAAAAGTGAAGTCGTTGCCGTTTAGATGCTGCACACATTCTTTAAGTAATATTTTGTTGATAGATTTGCTGCTGTTGCTGGCACAAAATGCGAAAACCTTCATCGAATCCCCTATTTATTGTTCTATTTATGGCATATATTTTTTTAAAATACCGTATATAAGCAACTAAATCCATGAATAGTAATAACTGATGTTTGAATTTTTATGTTCTTTTCAAACAAGCCTTTGTCAATAAGTCTTTATGATCAAACCAAAAGCAGATTTGCTAGCACATAATAGCGTAGAAACTTACCAATAGTGACTAGGATTAGAAACCATACTAGACGCACACGCATGACTCCAGCGATGACAGTCAAAGGATCGCCAATCACAGGAACCCAAGCAAAGAGTAAAACGGGTAAGCCATATTTATTGAACTTCTCTTCAGCTTTAACAAAGTCTGATTCCGACATTTTGAGCCATTTTTGTAGAACTATTTGACTTGCCCAATAGCCGAGCGCATAGTTTGTTAGCGAACCAAGTACATTTCCGATGGTTGCAACTATCACTAGAAGTTGTGGCGATAACCCATTGATAATTAATGCACCGAGAACTAACTCTGAGCTTAAGGGCAATATTGTTGCGGCAAGAAAAGAAGCTATAAAAAGCCCTATATAGCCGTAATCAACGAGCAAATCCATGATTAACTCTGCTTAAAAATTGTCATCACAAAAGGCTTTAATCTTGTCGATGAATAGTCGTAAACGGGTCGATATATATTGCCTAGTTGGGAACACAGCGTAAAGATTTCTTTCGGGATAGGAGCGGTAATCAGGAAGGATTTGTACAAGCTCGCCACTGTTTAATTCTTTTTTAACGAAAATTGCTGGGCAAATAATGATACCAATTTTTTGACAAGCAGCCTCAATCATCATCTCCGCAAAGTCAGTTTTGAAGGTGCTAGTTAGCGCAACCACACCTTCTTTGCCATCAGGACCCTGATAGCGCCATTCTTGCGCACCTTTATTGCGTGTATAGGCGACGACATTATGGGCTGATAAGTCTTCCGGAGTACTAGGTTGCCCATACTGCTCAATGTATTGAGAACTGCAAAAGGCTTGAATTGGCGCTGGCGCTAATCGCCTCGCGACCAAGCTAGAGTCTTGTAGCGCACCAATTCTTAGCACCAAATCAAAACGCTCTTCCGTGATATCCACCATTCGATCATCAAACGACACATCTAATGTTACATCAGGGTGCTCTTTTGCAAACTCTGCGATTGGCTTCTTTAAATAGTGAGTGCCCAAACTGGTAGGAATGCTGACTTTTAGGTTTCCGCGCGGGGTATCGCGAAGCTCATGGATTTCGTCGGCTGCTTCTTTTAGCTCATCAATGGCAAAACTTGCCCTTTCGAAGTATATGGCACCCTCCTCGGTTAGGCTGACCTTGCGCGTGGTTCTTGTGAATAGCTTAACTTTTAACTCGTCTTCTAAATGCTGAATTTGTTTAGAAACAGCCGAGCCCGTTAGCCCTAGGTTCCTCGCAGCGCCTGAAAAACTGTTCTCTCTGGCGACTTCGATAAAAATTTCTATTCTTGATAAGGAATTGATACTGATCACCCGATTAAGTCCGATATAGAAATAATTATATTACAAAGTTGGGGATTATCAACTTTAGGTTGCTGAGTTAAGATAGCTTCAACGGTGAACGAACCAACCAATTAACTTTTTAGGAGAGATATTATGAACAACACAAACGCACATAACCACGCAGCTTTTTTATTACGACTATCTTTAGGTGTGATTTTATTAGCACACGGTTTAATGAAAATTATGATTTTCACGATACCAGGTACTGTCGGTTATTTTGAAAGCATTGGTTATCCAGCCATTATAGCTCATTTAACTATTTGGGGCGAAGTCCTAGGTGGCGCAGCTATGATCATCGGCTTTCATACACGAATCGTTGCTTTATTAAGCCTACCTATGTTATTAGGCGCAGCATGGACTCACATGGCAAACGGCTGGGTCTTTAGTAATCAAGGTGGCGGTTGGGAGTTCCCTGTCTTATTAGTTATGTTAGCAGTTATTGTAACTATACAAGGTGGCGGTAGCTTCTCTGTAAAAGGTCTGCCACAGGTAAACAAGCGACTACCTAAAGCGTTACGAGCGTAAATAGTACTGAACAGATTAGGAGAATAGTTATGTTGAAAGTATATAAACACAGCGAACTTGGTCACGCCAACCACGGATGGTTGAATGCTCATCATCACTTTAGTTTTGCGAATTATTACAATCCAGAGCGTATGGGATTCGGTGCTTTGAGAGTTATCAACGATGACACTATCAAAGCTGGAACAGGTTTCCCGCAACACGGCCACAGAGATATGGAAATCATTACCTTTGTGCGCAAAGGTGCTATTACCCACAAAGACTCGAAGGGTAACGAAGGCCGAACTGAAGCTGGCGACGTACAAGTGATGAGCGCTGGCACCGGGATTTTACACTCCGAATACAATATGGAAGACGAAGATACAAAAATCTTCCAGATTTGGATTATCCCTAAAGAAGAAGGCATTGAGCCACGCTGGGACAGCGTAGCTTTTGCGGAAAGAGAAGCTGGCGATACATTGCCATTGTTAGCGAGCGGTTTTGAGGAAGATCAAAACTCAGAAGCTCTGTACATTCACCAAGACGCAGCTATTTATGGCGGCAAAGTGAGCAAAGGGCAGACGATTACTCAACCGATCAAAAATCAAGCTTACTTGGTTGTTTCAAGCGGAAACGTCTCCGTCGAAGGAGCTGAATTAAGCGAAGGCGATGGTTTGGAAGTAACGGACATGGACTCAGTAAGTATCACAGGTACTGATGATAGTGTTGTTATTTTGATTGACGTCCCTGCGTAACTCCTTCCAACTGAACTCTGGGTAGTCTCCCCTGCTACTCAGAGTTTTTTCTTAATTTGTTTCAATCTGACTAATCCGCTGTCCGTGTACTAAAATCTTTAGTAGCATAAATTAGGCGGTTAAACATTATTAGGGAGTCACTATGAAGTTTGAGCATCTCGTACAAATTAATGATCTAACTGATAAAGGCACTCCAAATTTATCAAAGCAACAGCTTTGGGATGGTCTCTTGTGCAGAGCTTTTGAGCCAGAAAAGTTTCTCATTGGCTTGGAAAGTTCTGACATCAAGAAAGTCAGCGAAACACACTTAAAGCGAAAACTCGACTTGCCCGGTGTCGTCGTCCATGATCAGGTTAAGGTTTATGAAAAGCGCGATGAAATTATTTATACCATAGAGCCAAACGACACTGTCGAAGAAGGCAAACTGACTATGACCATTGAGGAGCCAGAGCCTGAGTCCCTATTCGTTCGCTTTTCCTACTGCACCAAATATAGAATTGGGCTTGGCGATGAACTGCCCTACGATGACTTCGTGCAGCAGGCTTATCTATTAACAGATATCGATACTATTAAAATCATCCGCTCTTTTAGTTTTAATTAAACAGCTTAATTGATATGACAAACAAAAATACCGAGCAAACGTCAGCCCTCTCGCCTTTCAAGCATAAAAGCTTTTTAGTAATGTGGATCGCGACCCTGGTGTCGAATATAGGTACTTGGATGCACTCTGTGGGCGCAGGTTGGTTAATGACGGAACTCAGCTCATCGGCGTTGTTAGTTTCCCTGGTTCAAACCGCAACTACCCTACCTGTTTTTATTTTTGCTTTGCCTGCTGGAACATTGGCGGACTTGTTCGATAAGCACAAAATGCTGCTGGTGATTAATAGCTTTATGCTGAGTGTAGCGCTGCTTCTAGCGATTTTGGTGTTGAATGAAATGGTTACCCCAACATTACTGCTGACGCTAACCTTTTTGTTAGGGATTGGAACAGCGTTTATGGCGCCAACATGGCAAGCCGTTATTCCAAGTCTCATTCCAAAGAAAGACTTACCTCAAGCAGTAGCGCTCGGTAGTATCAGTATCAATGTCAGTCGAGCTATAGGCCCGGCCCTATCAGGTGTATTAATTGCAACGGTTGCTTTATCGTCACCGTTTTTTGTCAATGCCATTACTTTCGTTTTTATTATCATGGCACTTTTCTGGTTACTTAAAAGACGTGAAAAACAACCGACTCTTGCCTCGAAACGATTTTGGCCAGCGATTAAGGTCGGTGTGTCGCATTCGTTTAATAATCCCGCATTAAAAGCAACCATGCTTCACATCTTAATCTTTATGATTTTTGCCAATGCATTTTGGGCGCTACTCCCAATGATTATTCGCGACAACCTCGGTGGTAACGCTTCATATTACGGCATCGTGATGAGTTTGATCGGTATTGGTGCTGTTATTACGGCTTTGTATTTACCTAAAATTAAGAAGTACTTAACACCGAATAGATTAGTCCTAGTTGGAACTATTTTAGTTTCGTTGGCGACTCTTTTGTTCGCCTTAGTGAATAACAAAATCATCGCTTTAATTCTTTGCTTTTCGTTTGGTGTCGGTTGGATGTTAGTCCTATCGACAATTAACGTTTCGGCGCAACAGGCGCTTCCTGAGTGGGTTCGAGCACGCGGGCTGGCTGTGTTCATGGTGATATTTTTCGGTGGCATGAGCCTAGGCTCTGTGGCATGGGGCTGGATTGCAGAAATCAGCACCTTGAATACCGCCCTGATTAGCTCAGCTCTAGGCGGTATAGCTTGTTCCTTATTAATTATAAAGTTTAAGCTGCAGCAAGGTGCCAATATGGATCTATCTCCTTCTAGGCATTGGCCAGCGCCGCAAGTCCATTCTCAAGTCGAAAATGATAAAGGCCCAGTAAAAATCATTATTCACTACAAGATTAGCGAGGCTAACCGCGACAAGTTTTTATCCAAAGTTAAGGGCCTAAAGGCATCTCGAAGACGCAACGGTGCCTATAACTGGGGTATCTATGAAGATACCGAAGTTGAGGGGCATTTTATCGAGCACTTCATGGAAGTTAGCTGGGCGCATCACCTAATGCATCATGAAAACGTTACTATTGAAGACAAGCCCTTACAGGATGAAGTTAAAGCTTTAGATGAACGAGAAAATGGTCCTACCGTGAAGCACTATTTGTACCGCACTAGCAAAAACAGGCGGTAATTTTGCTCATGTAAGGTACTAAAAGCTTTAACCATTCTTGATCCTAATCAATAACAACGATCGTTCAAAACCGTATGGTGTTTATAAAACGCGAACGGACAAAAAAGAATGAATTTAGAATTTTTAGCACCATACTTTATCGGGCCTTATGGTGAAAATAATGACGTCTTCGAAGGAATACTGACAGAACTTATTCGCGATCATATTTATTGGCGCAGGAATATTCATCCTGAGGATTTACCCGCTATTTCGACCTTTGCTTCTCAGTCCCCTGAGTACCAAAGCGCTATCGCTAAAACTCGTGCTGAATTACATAAATTAACGGCTGATTTGAAACAGTCGGTTCCCTTCTTTAGTCCTCGTTATATTGGGCACATGTGCTCAGATCTTTTTATGCCAGGCTTAATAGCGCAAATGGTCACCACGCTGTACAACCCCAACAATGTATCGTTTGAAGCAGCCACTGTAACGGTTAATTTAGAGCTTGAAGTTGGAAACCAGTTCGCAACCATGTTCGGCTTTAATACAGACAAAAAACAGTCTCCGTGTGCCTGGGGGCACTTAACCTCTGGCGGTACCGTCGCCAACTACGAAAGCCTGTGGAACTTTAGAGCCGCGAAATTCTATCCTATCGCTTTAGCGCAAACACAAGAAAAGCTACAGCTAGACTGCCCTTCTAGTAAAGTTTTAAAAAGCCCCTTAAACAAAAGCACTTCATGGGAATTAATTAATCTATCGATTGATCAGGTCTTAGAACTGCGTGCTGAAACTTTAAAGTATTGGAAAGAAAAGTATCCTAACAAAATGGACATTATTGAGTCGGAAGTCGAACAGCAACGAATCGAACATTTGGGCATGGGCATTTTTTTTTCCAATCAATGGCAATGCAAGCAACCTTTGGTTTTAGTCCCAGCTTCTGCTCACTACAGCTGGGAAAAAGCGATGAAAGTCATGGGCTTTGGTTCAGCTCAGTTAGTAAAAGTCCCTATAAAATCTAATATGCGCATGGACATCGATGCGCTTGATGCCATTTTGACTAATGCTAAGAATCATAGTATTCCGGTACTAGCATGTGTCGCCATTATGGGCACTACCGAGTTTGGAACGATAGATCCTATTCACGACATTGTTGAGTTACGAAACAAGTACCGTGAGCAAGGACTCGACTTCTATATTCACGTCGATGCTGCTTGGGGTGGCTATCTCTCAACCATGTTCCGTAAAGAAGATGGCTCGACGATCAGTCATGACTATGCACAATCCATGTTTCGCTACTTTCCTTCAGAGGAAGTCTATCAGTCCATTACCCATGTCCACCAAGTGGATTCCGTAACTATTGACCCCCATAAACTCGGTTACTTACCTTTTGGTGCCGGTGGCTTTATCGCCCGTAATCGTGAGATCACTAAATTACTCACGCAAAAAGCACCTTACGTATTTGAGGAAGATAAGGACAGCGAAGCAACGATTCAGTTTGATAAATTAGGTCAATATATCCTAGAAGGTTCAAAGCCTGGCTCAATGGCGGCAGCCTCTTATGTCACAAACAAGGTTTTGCCGTTAGATGTAAATAATTTTGGTCGCCTAATTAAGCAAACCATCAAAACCTCAGAATACTTTTTCGACAAAGTTTTGGAGTTAAAGGAAAAGTTAAAAGATAAGGTTCATATCTGCCTGCCCTACACTCCCGATACGAATTTAATCTGCATTGCAATTAACCCAATCGGTAATAGCTCGATCACGACGATGAATGAATTTTCATCGAGTATTTACCAGAACCTGAAAATCCAAAAGGACGTAGCACCGAAAAATCAACGGTTTATCGGTTCTAATACCTATCTATTGCGCTCTAACGTTAGCGATGAGCTAGCTACAAACTTATGCGGCCTGTTAGAGATAGACCAAAAGAACTTCGTTAGCCGAGTTGAGGATGAAACCGTACAAAGTGACAAGATTTTTCTTTTGCGTCACACCATCATGAACCCGTGGCTAACAGATAACACCAATGGCGATGACTATATCACCATGTACTGTGACTATTTAGAGGAGCTAATACTCAAGCAGCTTGCGAGTTAGCGCTATTTTAATCTAAGCCCTTTTGCTAATTATAATACGTACCAAAAGGGCTGTTTCGGCGATTGCGGATATATTAATAACAATTAACTCATGACGGCTTTCAGTGTAATGTAAACAACTTACTTTGCATTCCTCTGTTGTAAAAACAGTCTTTCACCTAGAGTAATCAGAATAAGCCCGCCCAAAGTAACCCACAGGATAAGTGGATCGCTTTTGAATTTAATGTATGCAAACGCCAAGAGAACTATGGCATCCAAAATTATCGCTATAATTGGAATTGAAACATTAAGTTCCGCTTTATCTTTCAGCTTCGTTATAGCACCATAATGGATGGCAATATCCATAATTAGGTAAAAAATTGCGCCGATAGAGGCGATTCTAGATAGATCAAAAGAGATAGTTAAGATCATCGCGAGCACGACGATATACACCACTGAGTGCTTTTGGATCGAACCTGGCATGCCAAAGTGACTGTGAGGAACTAACTCCATTTTAGTCAACATAGTGAGCATTCTCGATACAGCAAATATACTGGCAATGACACCAGAAACTGTCGCGATAATAGCAAATAGCACGGTAATGGTTAATCCGGCCTGACCAAATGCTGGCTTGGCCGCCTCGGCTAACGCATAATCCTTTGCTTCAATAATTTCCGAGATGGAAAGATTTCCAATCACAGCCATTGTTGTTAACAGGTAGACAGCTAAGCAGATCGCTAATGAAATAATGATCGATCGGCCAATATTTACTTTCGGTTTGCGAATTTCGTCGCCACTATTGGTAATGGTTGTAAAACCTTTAAAGGCAAGGATACTCAGCGCTACCGCGGCGATAAATTGCACCACGAGATTTTCTGAGCTTGAGCTTTCTGATTGTCCTGAAAACTCAATCGAACTAAAGTCAAAACCAAAAGCCCAAAGACCACCAAGAGCTAGTAGCAATAAGCCAATAGTTTTGAAAAAGGCCATCACTATTGATAAACGCTCAATGTACTTATTACCAATGATGTTTAATAAAAAAGCAGCCGCTAATAAAACAACACCAAGGATTGGCGCTGCCCAGTCACCCAGACTTTCAAACTCAAACAACTGTAATGTGTATGAGCCAAAGGTTCGAGCAACTAAGCTTTGATTAATAACCATCGACAATAACATAAGCAATGCAAAAACCGCTGTCGGCAAGGATTTGCCATAAGCTTGCTTCAAAAACATTGCCACCCCACCCGATGAAGGGTGAATATGCGATAATTTTATATAGGTATAAGCACTAAACGCTGATACAAGTGCACCAGCGATAAACGCAATAGGAAAGTATGGCCCGGCTAGCTCTGCTACTTGTCCCGTTAGCGCTAAAATACCCGCACCAATCATGACTCCGGTTCCCATAGAAACGGAACCCAGTAAACTTAGTTTATTATTGTCGTTACTCATGCTAGCCCCCCTGCTATATGTGGATATTAAGACCAATGAACTCTAATGACTTTCCATATACCATCTATTTTTTTCAGAGTTAAAGTTTCGACCGTTATTTTCTCGAAAGCTTTGCCTTTATAGGTACCCTTAATTTTTGATCGAGAGCTTGAAACTGCGACGTTCCCTTCAATCAGAATATTTCGTTCCAAAAGCTTTACATCCATGCTTTTTAAAAACTTAATATCCGATTTCATATGATGGCTGGCATATTCCTCTAATGACCTTTCTGCACCAGCACCTTCAAAAATCAAAACCTTTTCATGCATAATGCTTTTTATCGTTGATTCATCACCACTTTGTAATGCTGAATGAAGTTTAGCGACAGCTTCGCCAACATCAGTCTCTACATTAACCATTTTCGAATCTTCTTTTTCTTCCTTATCGCCATGAGCTAAAACAGCCCCTGAGACAAACAGGAAAATCAATAATATATATCTGTTAAGTTTCATAAATACCTCTTTTAATGACTTATGCCGACTAACGTGGTTAAACCGGCAGTTATTAACAATACTAAATGTGCTACGTAAAGTTCTTTCTTGATCGATCGAGAAATATCAGCTTTATCGATTTTATTTTGCTTAAGCCTTTTAGTTAAAAAGAACTTATGGTAAGCGGCAAAACCGAGCATGACCGTGACTAACAGTAATTTCAATGAGAGTGTGAGTATGTAGTCTATTGCGTTTGTATTGCCATTGAAGATCAATAATTTAAGAATAAGCGCAATGCCAGCGACAAGCAAAAGTGATACTAACACGCTTCCGATAACCGAGTATCTTTCCAAAATAAGATGTATTTCATCTTTCTTGGCTTGCTCTAGATAACGTACCAAGGGGCCAATAGATCCTGCCCATGATAAGGCTACATAGGCATGAACTACTAGAAAAGCTTGCCAGTACCAACTTAAATCAGCCACATGGCCAACTGCTGTAAAAGACCACACCAAAGCGAGTATAGACGGCAGTAGTATAAACAATTGCAGCTTTTTTGAAGGTGGCTTTGAAGTCTTAGTTAGGGATAGAAATAGTATGAAGTAGCCAAGACCAACTACTCGCCATAATAATAAATCGCCGTTACCTGTACTTAGCAATATTTCAATAAGTTGCTTATCGAATACTCCACTAATTCCGCTATCAGCGAAAGCGCCAACCTGCAGGAAAAAATAAACTCCTATGGAGAGTATACCTACTATACTTAATGTGACTGCTGGAACTTTCAGGCTGGTGCTTAATCGATGATTAAGCACCGCTGATGTAGCGTATCCGAACACTGCAGCAACACCAACATAACTGCCATACTTTGTAAGTGTCGATGTGACCGTCCAAAAATCAAACATGGCTACTCTTCGACTGGACGAACTTTAAATTGAATGGTGTAACTCATTTTATGTGAGTCAGGGCCCATAATAGTCCAACTGAACTTATAGTTGCCTTTTTCAAGCTGGGGTAATGGAATAATAAACTCTTTAGCTGGTGCGTAATTTAATGAGTAATCCAGTTCAACTTCTTCACCATTTGCAATTAATTCGATTGATGTCAAACGCACATCAACACCATAGCTAACTGTAACGCTATCAGGCGATGTATCGAAAACCTGGCCGTCAGTTGGAGAGGTAGATAGAGTGCCAATATGCCCCTCCGCGGTAGAACTCAGTATCACAATTAATACCACGGCAGTAATGTAAAGTAACTTTTTCATAGATAACCTCATAGTTTTAATAATTTCTTTTTCCACAAGAAGAACACGGCAGGAATAACCAGTAGTGTTAAAACAACCGCACTAGCCATACCACCCACCATAGGAGCAGCGATTCGACTCATAACTTCAGAGCCAGTACCTGAACCATATAAAATTGGTAACAGACCCACAATAATCGACATGGCGGTCATCATAACTGGACGTACACGCAGTCCCGCACCCGTTTTAACTACGTCAATTAATAACTCTAAGTTAGGACTTCGGTTATTTTCTTGGCACTTGTCCAACATCTCTTTATAGGCTTGATTCAGGTAAACCAACATGATGACACCAATCTCCACAGCTACTCCCGCCAAAGCAATAAAGCCCACACCAACGGCTACTGAGAAGTTAAAGCCTTGTAGATACATTAGCCAAATACTTCCGACCATCGCCAGAGGTAAGCTGCCCATAATGATGGCGACTTCAGTAAAGCTTTTGAAGTTTAGGTAGAGAAGGAGCACGATAATTGCCAAAGTTAGCGGAATAACATAATTCAACTTTTCCTTGGCTCTTAACATGTACTCATACTGCCCAGACCAATTGATAGAATAGCCAGCAGGAAGCACCAGTTGCTCAGAGACAATTTGTTGTGCTTCTTCGACGTAGCTGCCTAAATCAACATCATCAATATCCACCAAGGTCCAACCGTTCAAACGCGCATTTTCGCTTTTAATCCCTGGAGGACCATCCTTGACAGTAATATCTGCAACATCACCAAGCATTACACGCTGATTGTTGGCAGTGATTATTGGCAACTCTGCAATTTTTTCGGGGGAATCACGATATTCTTGCGGGTAACGCAAGTTGATTGGGTAGCGTTCGAGACCTTCTACGGTATAAGAGACATCCATCCCCCCTATCGCGGCGCCAATGACACTTTGGATCTGCTGAATACTAAGCCCATATCGAGCCGCTCGAACCCGATTAATGTCAATATCGATGTAACGCCCACCAGCAACCCTCTCCGAATAGACTGAGCTGGTACCTGGGATATCCTTTAGAATAGTTTCTAGCTGCTTTCCAATATCTTCAATAACGGCTAAGTCAGGTCCTGCGACCTTAATACCCACTGGAGTTTTAATACCGGTTGAAAGCATATCGATACGAGTTTTAATCGGCATCACCCAAGCGTTAGTAAGCCCTGGGAATTTCACTAAGGCATTGAGCTCGTCTTTAATTGAGTCAATCGTTACTCCTTCGCGCCACTCTGACTTAGGCTTAAACTGAATAAAGGTTTCAATCATCGTCAAAGGCGCAGGGTCAGTCGCCGTTTCAGCTCGTCCAATTTTTCCGAAAACAGTGTCAACTTCCGGAACTGTTTTAATCAGTCGGTCAGTTTTTTGTAATATTTCTCGTGCTTCGCCTATCGACAAACTTGGATAGGTGGTCGGCATATACATCAAATCCCCTTCATCTAGCGGAGGAATAAACTCTGAGCCGATTTTATTCACAGGCCAAAACCCAATGGCTAAGACAACCAGTGCACTTAACAACGTTGTCTTAGGGAACCTTAATACTGTATTCAGGGCCGGCTTATAAATATAGGTTAGACCACGATTTACTGGGTTTTTATGTTCAGGACGAACTTTGCCCCTTACAAAATAGCCCATAAGCACTGGAACTAGCGTAATCGCTAAAATCGCAGCAGCTGCCATAGCATAGGTCTTAGTAAAAGCCAGTGGCGAAAACATTCGACCTTCTTGTGCCTCTAAGGTAAACACCGGAACAAAACTCACGGTAATAATGAGCAAACTAAAGAAGAGTGCTGGGCCAACTTCTTTAGCGGAGTTATGGACAATTTCCCATCGATTCTTCGATGTTAATGGTGTTCGCTCCATGTGCTTGTGCATATTTTCTATCATCACGATGGCCCCATCGACCATGGCGCCGATGGCAATAGCGATCCCTCCTAGAGACATAATGTTGGCGTTCAGTCCCTGAAGGTTCATGATGATGAAAGCCACCAGAATACCAATCGGTAAACTGATGATCGCTACTAAAGAAGACCGTACGTGGAACAAGAAAAAGATACAAACAAGGGCTACGATGGCAAACTCTTCGAGCAACTTAAACCATAGATTCGAAACCGCATCTTCAATCAGCCCCGAACGATCGTATACCGTAACAATTTCTACTCCTTCAGGGAGCCCTTTTTTAAGGTCTTCAAGTTTTGCTTTAACGCCGTTGATAGTTGCCTGTGCATTTTCGCCATAACGCATGACGACAATACCGCCGACGACTTCGCCCTGCCCATTAAAATCAGCGATACCACGGCGCATTTGTGGCCCTGTCGTAATTTCGGCGACCTCTCCTAATAACAAAGGCGTACCTTTTAGGTTCATGCCTAGCGGTATATTTTCTAGATCTTGAGTACTTTGCACGTAGCCACTAGCGCGTACCATGTACTCGGCTTCAGCTAACTCCACCACTGAGGCGCCAACTTCTTGGTTGCTTTGTTGAATGGCGACCTTTATGACATCGAGTGGAATATTCAGCGCTTTCAGCTTTTCTGGATCCACTTTAACTTGATATTGCTTGACCATGCCGCCAATTGGTGCAACTTCTGAAACGCCTGGAATCGTTTGCAACTCATACTTCAAGAACCAGTCTTGAATAGACCTAAGCTCACTTAGATCGTGTTCGCCGGTCTTATCCATTAGTGCATACAGATAGACCCAACCGACACCAGTAGCATCGGGGCCAAGCTGTGGTTTCGCCGTTGCCGGAAGATTGGGTGCAACTTGGCTTAAATATTCCAGAACGCGGCTTCTTGCCCAATACATGTCGGTGCTTTCATCGAAAATCACGTAGACATAGGAGTCACCAAAGAATGAGAAACCTCGTACCGTTTGTGCGCCTGGCACTGACAGCATGGCTGTGGTTAGTGGATAAGTAACCTGATCTTGAACTACCTGTGGCGCTTGTCCTGGGTAGCTGGTTTTTACAATAACTTGGACATCAGACAAATCTGGTAAAGCATCGATCGGGGTTTTCTTTAGGGAGTACACACCCAAACCTGCAATGATAACTGTCGTCAATAGCACTAAAAAACGATTTTTAATGGACCATTTTATGATGCTGTTAATCATGGTTATGCTCCATTACGCTCGAATGTACTTCCGTAATAAAAAATCCTTCATCGCGTATTTCAAAAGTAAAATCGATATTTTCGCCAACAACAAATAAATCTATCGACAAGGAAGAGTCAAGGTCAAAGTCCATGGTCATAGGCTCACGGTTCCACTTTTCAATAGCACCGCGGGAAATATTGACGGTATTGCTGTCAACATCCACAGAATTGATGAGTCCAGAGACTCGAGCGGATGGTACTGACATGTCCATATCATGCCCATGCTGGTGCTCGTGATCTTGAGCGTGCTGTTCGCCGAAACGCTTAAAATCTGACTCGATACTCGACTCAGAGTCGATAAGGAACTGGCCACTTAATACAACCTCATCGCCCTCAACCAAACCATCTAAAACCTCGATATTGTCATTGATTGTGCGCCCTAGTGTGACGCCAACAGATTTGAACTTACCATCGCCAAGCGCTAGTACGACTCTATTATTGTCTTCGGTTCGAATAACCGCTTGCTGAGGTACTTGTAATATTTGCTCAGTTGTCGCGGTATCTATCGAAACTTCGGCGAACATATTGGCTTTAAGCTCATGCTGCGGATTCTGAACCTCCAATCGGACTTTAGCCGTACGGTTACTCGGATTCACTATAGGGTAAATATAATCCACAGTTCCTTGCCAGGATTTAGCCGGTAAATAATCCAAAGTGATCGAAGCACTTTGCCCAACCTTAACGTAAGGTAATTGACGCTCAAAAAGCTCTACTTCAACCCAAACAGTATCTAAGTTGCCAATCGTCATTAAGCGAGTGCCGGGCTGTAAAAAAGCACCTTCTCTAACATCAAGTTCATCAACAAGCCCATTTGATTTGGCGTAGAAGGTAACGTTTTGTAGCGGTTTTTCTTGTTGGTTTAATTTTTTTAATTCTTTAGCGTCAAAATTTAATGAGTGTAAGCGCTGCTTAGCCGCCTTTAATAAACTATTATTGTTGCGCTTTTTGGCCAACAAATATTCCTGCTGTGCATTAACCAAAGCCGGTGAATACATTGTGAACAGCGGCTGGCCTGCTTCTATACGTTGGCCGGCGTGATTAACAAACAACTTTTCAATCCAACCCTCAGTTCGTGTATGCACTCGAGTAATTTTTGTTTCATCGTAAGTCACATAACCAACCGTTTTGACGGTGTTTACAAGTGAGTCTTTTCTAACTTCGCCAGTTTTAACACTAAGGTTATTCACAACATTAGGATCTATCTTGATAGTACCTGGGCTATCACCCGCCCCAGCACCCTCTTCATAGACAGGTACAAGATCCATGCCCATTGGCGACTTTCCGGGCTTATCACGACGATAGTTAGCGTCCATCGGCGCGACCCAATACAGAGGCTCATTAGCTTTTTTACTCTTTGAATCTGAACTGCCTTCCGAGGCCTGTTCTGTGCCGAAGCTTAGTAATAACCAAACCGCTAAGGCTCCTAAAATGAAACCTCCCAAACTAAAAACGAGTGATTTTTTATTCATGACTTTCTCCACTTAAAGCTTTTCTAGCTGAAGTGTTATTGATGGAACCTATGCGGGACAAATACTCTGTACTCGTTTCCGACAGGTAATAATTTGCTGCTAATTTACTTTTAGCGATTTCGACATCTATATCGAGTATCGTAAGCTGTACATTAATCTCTTCGACACGTGACCTAGCCAACTCGGCAAAGTCCCCTTTGTTATTGCTATAAGCTGTCATCAAGGTTGTCGCTTGCTGACTGACTTGTGGCGCAATAGTGCCTTGATAGAGTTCTTTGCGTTGCTCTAAACGGCCTAGGCGAGATAGTTGCGTGTTGTAAGCTGAACGAAGCTGTCTCAGCAACAAAGCTTTTTCTTCTCGCTTAGCCTCTTTCGTATAAACGGCGCTTTTCACATCAAGATCTTGTTTGTTCTCGGTAAATAATGGCACATCAAAGGTAACGCCAAGGCTAAAGAAGTCGGTACGCTTCATGCCATTAGGTGCGTCATCTCGAAGTGCATAACTACCATTCAGCGTGAATTGAGGTTTATAGCCTTGCTTTTTAAGCTCTACGTTTTTTGCTGATAAGTGGATATTACGATCAGCCGCCAAGACTAGCGGGTGACGTTGAAGCTTGGTTAAATTTTTCGGTAACTGAATACTTGGCAAGGTTTGGCTGACAAAATGATAATCAACATTTTGTGCACCAAATAAATACCCTTGTGGAAGTGTTACATATTGGTTTAACTGGTTTATAGAGGCGTGTAACTTATCCTGATAAACGGTTAATTGGTCATCAAGCTTCGCGAGCTCAAGCTGAGCACGAATAATATCCTCTTGCCCTGTTGAAGATAGGGCTGTGTTGTATTGAATCTCAGCAGCTTCTTTTAATTCCTCGAGTAAAGAATCTAGTTGGTTAATTAATTGGATGCTCTGTTGGGCTTTATAAATATCTAGCCACAAATCTCCAACCGTCATAATGAGCTGGTTTTTTCGATTAGCTCTTAGGTTCGGCTCAATTTTGGCTTCTAATTGATTAATCTTCCGTTTGATATTAAGTGAATCACCTCTCGCTAGCATTTGGCTAACGCCCAAGGATAGCTGAGTCATGCCTTCCTGATTAAAGCTAAAGCTATCAACCGGTAAATTGGCAAATTTCACAGAAACCTTAGGATCAGGTAAAGTCGCTTGCGATTCTGCTTGTGCTAATAGTGATTGCTCTTTGTATTGACTCTTCTTCAACCATGGGTCATTTTCAATCGCCATGATGACCGTCGATTCGAGCGTATAACTATAACCGAGCTCACTATCTGAGCTTTGAATCTCTTCTTGAGCTTTCGAGCTCAAACCTAACTGTGATGATAATAGTAATGAAACTAGTGTGACTTTAAATGCACTCATAACCTTGTCTCTAAATGATTAACAATTCTTGGCGAATTGAACGCCAAATTAGAGTTGGGTTGAGCGTTTTATAGGGAGAAAAGAGACTCTACAAACGCCCACCAATATTAAGCGGACAGATCTGTCCTGTATTAGCTTAGAATTGGTGGCTTATAGAGAGATTCAGGAGTTAAAGAGTGAAAAGTAGCCAGATATAGGTTTACTTGGTTAGATGTATTCGAATATTCGAACTGTTCAACCGATGCATGCATCATTGGAACGACGCAGGTCGCCATATCGCAACCCGTGGAGATATCACAACAAGGCATCTCATTCATTGTATCGGTTATAACAACTTTGATATGGGCGCTATGATCCATGCCTTCATGCTTTGCAGTATCCATTGCTTTCATTGGCTGACTGGCAGTCATCGACATGTCGCAATGAGGGTTTAAAGCCACAAGTTGTCCCACTACAGACAGTAGCGTTAGCAACAATAGGATTCGAACGGCTTTAATACTCATCGTTTGTTGAATATTCTCTTAAATAGTTTCTTGAATAGTGACAATTGTTTTTATTCTATTCCAGCTTACGTCGATAGGCAAATTTAAGGAGATGAAATAGAGGATTATTTACCTAGATTTACAATATAATCTTATTTCCACAAAATCTGTGAACAAGCCTGTGGACAAACCACCTAGCCCTATAAAGTATGGGCATTGAGCTGCTTTGTTGGATTTTTGACTAGCTTAAAATATGGACATTTTAATGCGAAAAATGAATAGTTATTGACCTATATTAATTAGCAATTTTGATAGACCTTAAGCATAGCTATTATGTTATTTTGAGATTTGTATATGATCGCGATTGTTGATAACTTTTGGTAATGAACTCTTAAAGGATAATAGTCATGAGTAATTTCTTAGAAAGTAAGCAAGAAGCAGAATGTACTGAAAAACCTTGCTCCGCGATAGAGCAAGTTATTAATCCTAAAGAAAAAGATCTTGGTGGTTTTTCCGTTCGCCGACTTTTCCCGACCAAAGATAGAAAACAAGTTGGCCCATGGGTCTTTTTCGATCATATGGGACCTGCGACCTTCGATCCTGGAATTGGAATCAACGTAAGACCTCATCCCCATATTAACCTTTGCACTGTAACCTACTTGTTTGAAGGTGAAATTCTTCATCGCGACTCTTTAGGAAGTTATCAGACCATTACGCCAGGCGATATTAACCTAATGGTTGCTGGTAAAGGTATTACCCACTCCGAGCGAGAGCGCCCAGAAGTCATGGAAAGCGAGCGAAATCTACATGGCTTACAGTTGTGGATGGCTCTTCCAAAAGAACATGAAGAAACTGATCCTGCATTCCATCACTATGAAGATGCTGAGATTCCCGCAACAGAGGTTGATGGTGTCGCGGTGCGAGTTATGATTGGTAGCGCTTATGGCAAAACCTCACCTGTCAAAACGTTTGCTGAGACCTTATACGTCGAGGCAAAGCTCACTAAGGGACAAACGCTAAAGGCTCCACAGGCTGAGGAATGCGCAATTTATGTTGCCGGTGGCGAAGTTGAAGTAGATGGCGTGACTTTGGAGCGTTATAACATGGCTGTTCTAAAAACAGACCGAGAAGTTACCGTCAAAGCGACAGATGATTCACGTATTGCATTTATTGGCGGTGAAAATTTAGGCAAGCGTTACATCGAATGGAATTTCGTTTCAAGCTCAAAAGAGCGCATAGAAAAAGCCAAAGATGACTGGCGTGAAGGACGCTTCCCTAAAGTGCCTGGCGATGAAGAGGAGTTTATTCCACTCCCCTAGTCACCTTTTCACATCTGTACTCACACCTCAGAGCTCAACTTTGATGGAGCTTGAAACCTTGGTGGCTTTAGCACGAGCATTTTCGATAGAATGAGCTTTGGCTAAAGCCACGCCCATACGGCGCTTACCACTAACTCCTGGTTTCCCGAATAGACGTAAATGTGTATCTTCCTGCTCTAATGCTTCTTCTAAATTGCTAAATCGTACCTGGTTAGAATCGCCTTCTACCAAAATAACTGATGAAGCTGATGGTCCGTTCTGGCGAATGACTGGAATTGGTAAACCTAATATTGCACGGGCGTGCAAAGCAAATTCCGAAAGATCTTGAGACACTAAAGTGACTAAGCCCGTATCATGCGGACGCGGCGACACTTCACTAAAAATAGCTTCATCACCTCTAATAAAGATTTCGACACCGAAAATCCCTAACCCACCTAATTCATCCGTCACGGCTTTTGCCATTGCTTGCGCTTTTTGTAATGCCTTCGTCGTCATGGCTTGTGGCTGCCACGACTCACGATAATCACCATCCTCTTGTGTGTGACCAATCGGTTGGCAAAACTGAGTGCCATTAACGGCTCTGACGGTTAGTAGTGTGATTTCATAGTCAAAATCTACAAAGCCCTCAACAATTACCCTGCCCTCGCCTGAGCGTCCACCTTCTTGTGAATATTTCCAAGCGCTATCAATATCCGCTTGGGACATAACTGTTGACTGCCCTTTGCCAGAGCTACTCATTACAGGCTTAACAACACACGGAATTCCCACACTTTCTACAGCTGCCTTATATTCTTCATAAGTATCGGCAAACTGATACGGCGATGTTTTCAAGCCTAGAGTTTCAGCAGCTAAGCGGCGAATACCCTCTCTGTCCATAGTAAGATGAGTCGCTCTAGCAGTAGGAATAACCGTAAAACCTTCGCGCTCCAGTTCCAATAATGTTGCCGTTGCGATTGCTTCAATCTCTGGGACGATTAAATCCGGTTTTTCTTTTATCGCTAATTGTCGCAAAGCATCACCATCTAGCATGTTTATAGTAAAGCTTTTATGAGCCACTTGCATCGCCGGAGCGTTTGAATAACGATCAACTGCAATAACTTCGACACCATAGCGCTGTAGCTCAATAGCGACTTCTTTTCCAAGCTCACCAGAGCCTAGCAGCATAACTTTTTTAGCGGTATTAGATAGAGGCGTTCCAATCTTAGACATAATCATCACGGTTATTAATTTTAATGCCATAAGATTAGCAGTAGCCACAGCGCAGTGCAATTTTACTGAGCTATTTGTCTATAGGCTATTTGTCTATAGGCTATTTGTCTACAGGCTAAGGGCTGTGCAATAATTGCATCAGTAAATTCAATAAAAATTTTTATGCTTACACAAGAAGAACTCCTCCAATACAGTCGCCATATTATCCTTCCCGAAATTGATCTTGAAGGCCAAGAGCGTATAAAAAACAGTCATGTTTTAATTATTGGGGCTGGTGGTCTTGGCTCACCGGCAGCAATGTATCTTGCCGCCGCAGGTGTTGGGAGGTTAACGCTAGTCGATGATGATCATGTGGAACGTTCGAATCTACAGCGTCAAATTATTCATAGAATAGGCGCGTTAAAGTTACCTAAAGTAGTTTCCGCCAAAGAAAGTTTGAACAACATCAATCCAAATGTAGATATTCGGGCCATTGAAGCTAGAGCTACAATAGACTTATTAGATGAACTACTTAGTTCCGAAAGATATAGTGCGGTTTTGGACTGCACAGATAATTTTGAAACACGATTTATGCTAAATAAGGCTTCAGTAAGGACTAAAACGCCTCTGGTTTCAGCCAGTGCAGTCGCTTTTACTGGGCAGTTAGCTGTTTTTAACTTAGAGCCAGAGCACGCTTGCTATCAATGCTTATATAGCGATAATGAACTACCTGAGGGTGATTGTACTGCTCAAGGAATTTTATCCCCAGTTGTTGGCACCATGGGTACCTTACAAGCCACGGAGGTGCTTAAAATCATACTTGACCTTAGCTATCCTTCTTCAAGCTTTATGATGAATTATCAAAGTTTACACAGTGAGTTTAAAACTTTTAAAGTAAAAAAAGATCCAAATTGTACTGTTTGTGGCTAATACCATTAGCTAGTACCACTTTTTTATTTTAAACCAAATCATCAAGCCCACAGCGATGATTAAACACAAACCAGACACTAGCCAGAAAGCACTTTCATTCTCCACTCCGGGCATACCCGCCACATTCATGCCGAGTAGTCCTGATAAAAAAGTTAAGGGCAAGAATATGGCTGATATAATGGCTAAAACATAGAGCCTGTTATTTTGCTCATAGCCGATCTTAGCCAATAATTGTTCTTGTAACGCCATTGAGCGCTCGCGTGAAAGCTCTAAATCTTCCAGAAGTCGTGCAAATTTATCTCTATCATCCTTCATATCCTCTAGGATTTGAGGCGTCAGCAAGCTACTATCTGTTTTAGTGAGCTTTTCTAAAGCATCTTTTTGTGGCATCAAGTATCGCTTCACTGTGGCCGCTTGCCGGCGCAGATTACCAAGGTCAGTCCCTAAATCACGACTATTGAATGTTTCAATATTATCTTCTTGTATATCTAACTGCTCTTCAAACTGCTCAAAGAAATCTTCGATTCTAATTGCTAATCGTTCGATTAGCGTTGCTAAAAAAGCTCCGGGTGTTTTTGGTCCAAGACCGTTCTCTAAACTTTTTTGAATGTCTTTTAGGGATAAACTGGAGCGATTACAACTGGTAATGACGGTATTATTATTAATCCATAGACGTATTGAAATCATATCCTCAGGATCAGCACCAGCATTTAAGTTAACGCCTCGTAAACACAATAAAATTGACTCTTCATCTTGATAAACGACTGGTCGAGTTTCAGCTTTTAATAGCTGCTCTTTAAAAAGATTATTTAAACCAGGATATTCATCGAGCCACTGGCAGTCATCATCTTGACTGTAATTCATTTGATACCAGCGGTATGCTCGAGGCGACTCATGTTCTTCTGTAATCAAGCTACCTTGGTTGGAAATATCGTAATTTTTCATCGCACCTTAACCTTTATTATCATCCTGATTCATACTGTTTTTAATAGCGACAGGGAAGCTTTCCTCTGCGTCACTAAATTTAAAATGTAGATCGCGCTGAGGATAAGCAATAACAATACCCTCTTTCTTAAACTGCTGGTTAATACTAAATCGAATATCACTTCGAATAGTTCTAAGATCGCGGACTTCTTGAACACTTGCCCAGAACCATATTTCGAAAATCAAAGCGCTATCACCAAAATCTTCGAAGATTATTGATGGTGGCGGATCATCGATAACCAATTCATGAGCTTTCAATATTTCTTCGAGAATTTCTTTCACCCGAACCACGTCACTATCGTAGCCAACCCCGACTTTTACAGAAGTTCTAATATTAGGGTCAACCAGTGTCCAGTTAATTAAATTCGCCTGTAACAAACTGTTGTTTGGGATTACCATGTGAGCACCATCGATGCGACGAATCAGAGTGGAACGATTTCCAACTTCAATTACTCGACCAATTTGCCCTTCATATTCGATAATATCTTTAATCCGAACAGGCCGTTCAGACATTAATATCCAACCACTTATGAAGTTATCCATCACCGTTTTAGCAGCGAAGCCGGCACCAATCGCCACTGCACCAGAAATAAAGGCAAAAGCAGTCAGTGGAATATTAAAAAAAGATAAGGTAGTAACAACGATAACTGCGAGAAAGATAAAGAATAAAAGCCTTTTAAAAACAACTAAGTCGTCTTCTGCAAGCTTAAATTTTGCTAGAACTTTTCGAGTTAAGACTTTTGAAATATAGTGGCTGAATAAAGCTGCTAAGATGACAAACAAAATTGCCAGTAAGATCTGAGATGCGTTAACGTCGAAGTTCTCACCGATAGAAAATAATGGTTTGGATAGGAGCTTTTGCATCGTCTTAGCCACTTATGGGATATAAAACCATCATAGTTTATTCGAACTAACGAAACAATAAAAAAGCCTTAACTATTTGTAAGTTAAGGCTTTTATTTATAAGACTATAGGTGGACTATAGCTCTTTAATTTCTTCCTCAAAAGAAGCGATAAGCTCTGGTTTCGCCTTAATAGCTATCAAATCGGCCAAGATGTTTGCGGCCTCTTTTAATAAGACATCAGGCTCATCGGCTTTATCTTCTTCGCCAGCGCTATCGTCAGCCTCTTCGTCTTCTTTCGCAAGTTCCGCCAAAGGCTCAAGCCCCTGTAGTTTGCGCTTAATATTTTCGCGCTGTAATCGTAGCTTGTCGTTTTCTTGCTGCTTAGCTAAGCGAGTTTCATAGTTCAAAGAGACTAGCTTGTTGTCGCGCTCAGTTTTTGCTCGCTCAACATCATCAACAAAAAATGCAAACTCCTCATTTGACTCTCTACGCTTCTCGTGGCGATATTGAAGATATGGCATAAACTCTTTCAAACTACCAGTTTTACTAAAGTCCGCTGGCTCAATAGTGTCCCAAGCTAGTGCATTGTCATACGAGCTTTCGCCATATTTTTTTGCATCATAAATTGATGGGAACATGATATCTGGTTGCACACCTTTATTTTGCGTGCTTTCACCTGTGATACGGTAATACTTCTCGATAGTAAGCTTTAAAGCACCTACGTTTAGTTCAGGGTTGCGCAAATAACGGTTTAAGTCAGCGATGCTCTGTACGGTTCCTTTACCGAATGTATTCTCGCCAATCACAATTCCTCTACCATAATCTTGAATGGCACCTGCGAAAATCTCCGAAGCGGATGCACTTGAACCATTAACCATAACAGCTAATGGGCCGTCATAAACGGTGCCACCTGTCTTGTCCTTAAGTACACGAAGCTCTCCGCCGATTCTCTGGCCTTGAACAACGGGACCTTGGTCAATAAATAAACCAACCAGGTCGACAACTTCGCTTAAAGAACCACCGCCATTATTACGTAAATCAATAATTAGACCGTCTATTGACTCTTTTTTAAGTTCTTTAATTAAGCGTTCAACATCTTGTGTTGTGCTGCTGACTTCTTCACCTTCCTCTTTGTTACGAGCTGCGGCCTCGGAGTAGAAAGATGGCAGTTCGATAATACCCAGATTAAGCTTTTCGCCATCTTGCTCGACTTCAATGGTATTAGACTTCGCAGCTTGATCTTCCAGCTTTATCTCTTCACGCACGATTCGAACAACTTTCGGCATACCATCACCGGCATCGGTATAAGGAATAATTTGTAATCTAACAACGGTGCCAGCTTCGCCTCGAATAAGGTCTACGACATCGTCATTTCTCCAACCGATGACATCAACCATCTCACCCTTATCACCTTGGGCTACGCCAATGATTTTATCGTTTTTATGGATCTGACCTGACTTTTGAGCTGGGCCTTTATTAACTACAGATACGATCTTAGTAAACTGATCTTCCTGTGTTAATACAGCACCAATACCTTGAAGTTTAAGGCTCATGTTTATCGCAAAATTCTCAAAACGACGTGGTGTGTAATAAGTCGTATGCGGATCGATTGCTGAACTTATCGAGTTCATAAAATAGCCAAAAACATCTTCGCTTTTAGTCTGCGAGAGACGACGAATGGCCGAACGATAGCGACTGGTTAACTTTTCCTTAATTTCAGCGTCGCTTTGCTCTGCCAACTTCAAGTTTAAAGCATCATTTTTAACACGTTTACGCCAGATTTCATTAAGTTCTTTTTCGTCTTTAGCCCACTCTGCTTCAGTTCTGTCATAAGCAAAGCTTTCATCAACACTAAAGTCCATTGGCTCTTCAAGTAGCTTCAGAGCATACTCATAACGCTCACGGAAACGGTTTTCAAATATTTCAAAGAAAGTATAAGCCAGCTCAATCTTTCCAGTTCTCAAGGCATCGTCAAACTTATCCTCAAATACTTTTAATTGATCGATGTCGCTTTGGTAAAAGTAACTTCGGTTTGGGTCGAATGACTTGATGAGCTGTCTGAATGCTTCTTCTGATAGTTTGTCATCAAACTTGGGATGTGAGTAATGGCTTTGCATTAATAGAAATGCTACCAAGCGACCTGTTTCACCAAATTTCACTTCCGGCTCCATATTCAAGCTAGCTGGCGCTGGCAGAGAATAAACCTCTTGGTGTAATTCCTTGTCAAACTTTTTAGGCGACTTTTGGACGCCAGTATCGGCTGATGCCCCAAAAGATAAACCTAACAATACGGCTAGTAGCCATTTTTTATCAATCATTCAATAACCTTTCGTTAATTTTTATCGTCTCTAAATAGACTCTCTTACCCTCTTAAGGTTGCGTAAATTTACGTAAAATACAAGCCTTAGAGTGTTAAAAAGTGTGATTCAATTAACTCAGAATTAAAAAAAGGGGCTATAAGCCCCCAAATTGTATATTAATCAGACACTTCCGAACATGGTTCTACATAAAAGCTTGTAAACCTGTTTGCGAACGGCCAAGGATTAGCGCGTGGATATCATGGGTTCCTTCATAGGTATTAACCGCTTCAAGGTTCATTGCATGACGAATCACATGGAATTCATCACAAATACCATTGCCACCGTGCATATCACGCGCCATACGAGCGATATCAAGCGCTTTACCACAAGAGTTACGCTTTACTAAAGAAATCATTTCTGGTGCAAAACGCTTTTCATCAATCAAACGACCTACTCGCAAAGCCGCCTGCAGTCCAATAGTGATCTCAGTTTGCATATCAGCAAGCTTCTTCTGATATAACTGCATCGAGGCTAGTGGCTTGTTGAACTGTTTGCGCTCTAAACCATACTGGCGTGCTGCGTGCCAACAGAACTCAGCTGCGCCCATCGCACCCCAAGCAATACCGTAACGTGCTCTATTCAGGCAGCCAAATGGTCCACGTAACCCTTTTACCTCAGGGAACATATTTTCTTCTGGAACAAACACTTCATCCATGACAATTTCGCCTGTGATTGAGGCTCTGAGTGAAAACTTGCCTTCGATTTTTGGTGCTGAAAGACCTTCCATGCCTTTTTCAAGAACAAAACCACGGATATCACCGTTGTCATCTTTGCCCCACACAACAAACACATCAGCGATTGGTGAATTAGTGATCCACATTTTTGTACCGCTGATGATATAACCACCATCGACTTTCTTAGCGCGAGTTTTCATGCTCGCCGGATCTGAGCCCGAGTCTGGCTCAGTCAGACCAAAACACCCTACCCACTCGCCAGTGGCTAGTTTGGGTAAATACTTTTCTTTTTGTGCATCTGTACCGTATTCATTAATCGGATGCATCACTAAGCTAGACTGCACAGAAAGCGCCGAACGATAGCCCGAGTCCACACGCTCAACTTCACGCGCTACTAAACCGTAAGCTACGTAAGATGCTCCGGCACAACCATAGCCATCAATCGTTGAGCCTAATAAGCCGAGCTCACCAAGTTCACTCATGATTTCACGGTGGAAAATCTCGTGACGGTTTGCTTCTAAGACACGAGGCATTAATTTGTTTTGGCAATAATCTCTTGCCGTATCACGAATCAATCGCTCTTCTTCGGTTAACTGCTCGTCAAGTAGTAGGATATCATCCCAATGTTCTAGTAAGGCTTTAGACATGTTCGTTTTAGTTCTAAGGAATGTTGAATGGAATATACGCAATCTTAACAGATATCACCAGCCCCTATACACTGGTCTGATGAGGGTAATTGCATAAGCTCCTGAAAAGAAAAGACCAGCTCGAAAGCTGGCCAATGTAGGAATAAAAAGTCCGTCCCTGGATAAAGTCTCCCACTGGAGATTTAAAACTCTGAATGCTTCCTAGTTTTGCGATAAGTAATAACGGCTCATTGCTACAGCGAAGTCAGCACGGCTCATTAATTCTTGTGGCGAGAAGTGAGCTACAATTGTTGGCTCTAGGTCAAATGGACCTTGCTCAACGCTGAAGCTTACGCCTAACACACCACGGTCAATCGCATGTTGTACATAGTGCTTAAGACCTTCTGGAATCATGTCTTGATCAGCAACTACAACGCGCTCATCGCCGAAGGTAGCTGTTAAGTTTGTACCGTCATAGCTCGAATCAACACCTTCAAGACCTAGCGACTGCATTAGTGAGTAAGCAACATCAAGCTTGCTCACTTTGCCTTTAGGGTCGAAAGTTGAGCCATTACCAGTCATAACTGGAGCTTGCTCTTGTACGCGGTCTTTTAGCGCACTACCGTTTTGCGTTACAGCATTAATGCTAGCGGCATCTTTTGCTTTGACGTCAACGAAAACCTGGTCAGCAGCACTGTTAGACTGACGGATACCAGCGCCTAAAGTTAAGTACTCAGCCATCTCAGCACGTGTTAATAGTCGATCTGGTTTGAAACCATTAGAGGTACCATCGACCAGTTGCTCGCTAACTGCGTGCTCGATGAAACCTTGTGCTGGGTGACCAACAACATCGTCTAGGCCAACAAAGCCATCAGTACGGATCATTTTGATATTTGCTTGAATAGTGCCAGGTGCAGCATAACCATTCGTTACGCCTGCTGGGTCTAGCGGTACACCTGAAACAGAGCCGATACCACCTGCTTTAATAACCCACTCACCCGCTTCACCAGGAGCTACTACTGCGATGTTCTCGCCTAGTACTGGTAATGCGATGCTTGAACCATAACGCTTACCTGATGGGCTAGTTAAGGTTAGTGCTACAGTGTTATCAGAAACTTGAGCGCTCGCCATAACTAATGAAATATCATCAGCTACGTTGAATGTAGTTCCTGGGTTATCGCCTACTGGAGAAAAAGGAACGCTTGTTGGAAAATCACGCGCTAAAGACGTAAGTGAAGCTGCGTTAAAGTCACGATTTACCTTAGTGGTTTGGCCAAAGTTTTGACTTTCGTCAAGCACAGCTTTAACCGCCGCATAAGCGTTAACATAACCAGCGCCCGCTTCCCATGGCTCTAGACCAGGCATATTAGTAGCTGTATCTTCTAAGATACGCTTAACATCACGCCAGTTTAGCGATGGATCCGCCTCTAACATTAAAGCGACAACACCTGAGATGTGTGGCGCTGACATTGAAGTACCGCTAGAGTGTGTGTAATAAGGAACTTGTGCTGCTGGTAGCAAATCAACATCATCAGTGATGCTCAACCATGAAGTACTGCCTAAAGAAGCGCGAGCTGAAGCAATATCAACACCAGGAGCAGTAATTGTTGGGCGGTCTACCCATTCAAAAGTCTCACCGTCAACTTCAACAGTTCCGCCTTTGCCTTTAACACCGCGCGAACTAAAGTCAGCTAAGTTGCCATCTTTATCGCCTGCAGCTACTGTTACAACCCAAGGAGCTTTTTTGAAGTTACCCGTAATAGTGCTTTCACCATTACCTGAGTTACCTGCTGAGAAAACAACGATTACACCGTTATCGCTCAATTTTTTCGTTGCAACGTTTGTAGGGTGATCAGGGTTGAAGTCTGAGCCTACGTCACTTGTGCTACCGAAAGAGTTAGAAATAACGCGGATGTTGTATTCATATTGATGGCTTAATGCATAATCAAAACCACCAAGCGTATCAAGAATAAATAGACCTGCGCCTGAACCATAACCGATAATTTTAGCGCCTGGAGCAACACCTTCTTGCTCGCCGCTAGACATACTACCATTACCACCAATAGTGCCCGCTACGTGAGTACCGTGGCCGCCACCAATATCAGTATTAGCAACGTTTTCTTGATAAGTGATAGGCGCTAGGTCGCTGAAAGAACGCAAGTTTGTTTGCGCCAATACGTTCTGAACAACGTGATTAGGGAATTTCAGATCAGGGTGTGTACCATCAACACCTGAGTCATTAACAACAACACCAATGCCACGACCAGAGAACGGCATACCTTGGCTACGCAAACTACGGTCTTCACGTAAACGATCAACACCTGTAATTTGTGTCGCGCCTTGGTTTTCATAACTCAACTCTGAGTTGTGCCATACAGAGCGAACATCGTCACGCTCATAAATAGCTTCGATTTGCGATTTTGTGGCTAACATACCCACAATCGGTAAATTCTGTAAGCTGATGCCGGTATTAACACCAAGCTGCTCTAGCGCGTCTAACTGCAATGGTGATGCAGGACCGTCGCCTTCGAAAGTGACAATAACTTCGAATACTTGAGAATCAGAAGCCACAGGAAGCATTTCGCTCAATTGTGGACCAAGAGATTTTGCTGACAAGCCTAAAGAACTTACGCCAAGACCAGCAGCTAATAGTGCTGCGTGGAGTGGTTTTGAATTAAAAAGTGATGACTTTTTCATGTTTTACTTACCCATTTAGTGATTACGCAATGAGCATGACATGAAACAAGATATGAGAGGTATCGGGGAAACCCCCTATTTTTTATTTGGTTTGCTACCTAATTAGGAGATTTTCAACAAGTTACAGGTGGTAAGACCTTTGCTTTTAAATCAAGAGCTTATGTTGAGCCGCATACTTTACGAGCTCAGCAGAGTTAGCCACGTTTAGTTTATCCATGACTTTGCCACGATGGTTTTCCGCAGTTTTAACACTGATGTCTAAAGCTTTCGCAATATCTTTAGTTGTTTTACCATCAACCACCAAGTGAAAGACTTCCCTTTCACGCTTGGTCAGATTCTTATAGGGATCACTCCATTTTTCAGGCTGTGTGTACTGATTCGCGAGCACCTGGGCTGCATACTGACTAAAATAACTTTTACCATTAGCCAGTGTTTTCACTGCTTTTATAAGCTCTTCGCTTGCGCTGTCTTTAAGAAGATAACCGGAGGCACCTGCTCGAACCATGTGAATAACATACTCTTCTTCTTCATGCATGGTTAGTACTAGAATCTTGCACTCAGGCAGCTTCTTGTTGATACGCTTCACCACTTCCATGCCGTTAAGCTCTGGCATGCTAATGTCAATCACAGCTATCTGTGGCTCTAATTCCAAAACCTTTTCGACGGCTTCTAAGCCATTTGATGCTTCACCTACAACCATGCACTCATCGTCCTTAGCCAAAATACTGACCAATCCTTGTCGCAATATAGTGTGGTCATCAGCCAGTAACACTCGTATCATCAGCTATAGTTCCCCATTAGTACCATTTTAATTTCGCTACCTTCGCCTAACTTAGACTGTATCATTAATTGGCCTCCAAAAGCTGCAACACGGTCTTGCATTGCTGAAAGGCCAAATCCTTCCGGACCTAGTGCCTTTTCAGTATCCATGCCAACCCCGTCATCACTAACTTTCACCATAAGTAGGCTTGGCTGAGCCACAGCCTGCACTTTTATGGTTGAGGCCTTTGCGTGTTTTACTGCATTATTGATAGATTCTTGCACGATGCGGAATACCAAAGTTTGAGTCTCGCCATCAAGTTCATGATCTAGCTGCGCCTGTAACACAATGTCTGTCTTTTCTTCCTCTTTCATTACCCGAGTTAGCCACTTTAAGGCAGGCTCTAGGCCTAAGTCATCAAGAATTCTGGGACGCATTAAGCGAGAAATTTTTCGAGTATCGCTTAAGGCTTGTCTAGCGAGCTCCAAACTATCTTGCAAACTTGTTTGTAATTCGGTAGAAATATCTTCTTGCGTAGTCATTTCGAGCTGGTTGATTAGCGCTGTTAGCAACTGTCCAACTCCATCATGCAATTCTCTCGCTATATGTTTACGCTCGTCTTCTTGAACCCGCCAAACACGCTTAGCGAGGCTGCGCATCTGAGTATTACCCGATGCTAAATTCTCTGCGATCTGACTTTGCTTTAAACTTAGCGCATCTAACATTTTTCCAATTTCATTACTATTTGTCATAAAGTTGCTCCATCATGTTGTCGTTCTTAAAGTAACGTCCTTGCAATGAAATAAAGTGTTGCCTTTGTTGTTCGGGTAATTGTTGTAATAGTTCTGTTATTTTCGCTACAGCTTGTTGTGAGCTTTCTTGGGCTTCTGCTGTATTATTATTAGTTTTATAGTAAATGCTTTGCAAACGGTCAACCTGGTAGCTTCTCCAATAGGTACCAACGCCACGATTTAGTAGCAAGGTACGATTCAACGTTTGCTCTAACTGCTCAATATCATTGTGCTGAGCAAAATAAAAGCCACTCAGAATTAGTTTTCTTAAATGGTAAAACTTATGAAGATCTAAGTCATACTGCTTAAACAGTATATCTGCTCGATTGAAAACCATGTTTTTATTAGCGTCAGTATCATTGCTTAAAACCGCATATTCAAAAAGGTATATGAGGTGCTCTAAGCCCGCCTTAGCAGTAATGTTATCGAGACTTATTTCTTGTGGTATTCCGCTATCTTGTCCACGATAGAGCTCTAATCGAGCTTGGTAGGTCTGATAAATTAATTGTTGAGAACGATTGTTTTCCTGCACCATTAAAGGTTCAAGCTCTTTCAACACTGCGTCGGACCGCTCGTAATCTCCAATTAGAAGTGACCATTCAGCGAGCCATAAACTAAACTCAACCTGACCACGGACATCTTGGCGATCCTTTAACTCGTCTTTGATGGTTTCAAGTTCTTGCAGAGGTGACTCAAAGTTACTCTGAAGAAATGCAATTTTAGCTAAATAAGCTTTAGCTACTATGGCTTCTTCTAACAAATTTAACTCTTCAGACTTTTTTAGAGCCGCTTGATAACTTTGATACGCTTTCTGCCAATGTCCTTTTTGTAAATCTAATTGGGCCATATTTTCATCGACGCGAATCACGCCAACAGGATCATCAACCTTTTGATAGTAAGCTCTAGCTTGCTCCCAGTAAATGGTGGCTTGTTCCTCATCGGATAATAAGAAGAAAATATATGCCACATTATTGAGACTTTCCGCCTTCAGCCAGTCATCATCAAGCTTCATACGAATACTCAGGGAAGCTCTAAAGTGATCTAACGCTTTCTGATAAAAGCCCTGCTCTTCCGCTATCACCCCCAGCTCATTAAACAGATCGGCCTGTTTAACCGCATCATTTCGAGACTTATTTTCTTCTAAAGCATTTAACAAACTGGCTTCAGCTTTTTCGTAATCACCTTTAACCGCATACACTGCGGCAAGATTCGACAAACTGGTGACCACACCTCTTGCGTCCTTTACGGCTTTTCGAAAAACGAGCCCTTGTTGGTAGTAATCAAGAGCATCGTCAAGTTGTCCGAGACGATGATAAGCCACACCAAAAGCATTAAGGACATCCCCTTCGAGCTGTTTATCTTTAAGCTTCTTGGCTGTCACCAATGCTTTAACCAAATAGTTGTCGACGGCCTCCTGGGTATTGCCTTGCCAAATCGACACTTTTGCTAACTCATACCAAGCTTGAGGGTGGTTTTCATCACTTTTTACTATGGTGTTTAATTCTCGCTCAGCCTCTTCAAAGGACTGCTGCTCAATAAATAATTGAGCCAGGCTAAAACGTGTTTCGTGGTTATTGGGTAGTTGTTTCAAAACCTCTTGGTAGGTGTTAATGGCACCATCAATATCTTCGCTTAGTAACTGGAGTTCTGCCTGTGCCATGCTCTTCACTAGCGAATTTTCTCGAGAAAACTCGAGTGCTTTTTGTAAAGCAGGCTCAGCCGATAATATATTACCTTCGGCTGCTTCTATTTGACCTAACTGTAACCAGCCCCTGGCGTAACTAGGTGTGGCTTTTAATAACCCTTTGAGCTCGGCTTTCGCTTTAGACAAATCCCCTTTACCCAATAAAAACTCGATTTCTGATAGAGTTTTTAAGCTAATCCCTTGAGGTAGAGTTTCAATATCCTCAATGGTCTTAAGACCCAAGCGGTTACTGACCATCTGCGGAACTTGATTAAACTTTTGTGCAATTGCATCTTTTTTGGATTGGAAACTATACACCGAGTCGCTTTGCAAACCGCTTCCAACAACTTGGATTAGGTTTACATCCACCTGAAACTCTGTAGGGCCTATCGCAATGATATTGGTTTGAAGCAGATAGGAGCTTTGAGTAAGTTCCGCAATAACTTTTAGCTTGGCATCATCTAGCGGTTGTTTGTAACCTAATAAATCTAAGGTTTCTTTAGAACGTTCAAATCCAATTATGCGCAGCTTCGGTGAACCGGACAGCTCATTGGAGACAAAGATAGGCAGGCCGTTGGTCAACCAAGGCTCAGCGCTTGTGCCTTCTGTCACGAATGGCAAAATAGTTAACGATTTAGTTTCTGATTGCGCTGTTGCGACAAGCTTTCCAGCTCCTTCTTCTGTTTTCGAGCTATAAATAAAGTATCCAGCAATTCCGGCAATGGCAATTATAACTAAGCCGAACAAGGCCTTTAATGATGTTTTATTCGCACTTTCTGGCTTTAAGTTTTCAGATATCAGCTCTTTGACTTGCGCAACAGATTCAGGGCGCGCTGTATCTAACGGTGACGTACAGGCCCCAATAACTGCATTATATTTACTATATTTAGAATCTAAATTGAGCTTCTGTTGTTGATACTTTTCCTGAATTAACTGCTCTTGAGTTTGAGCTTTATAAGGTGCTTTACCAGTAATTAACTCATGCAGAATCAAACCAAAAGCATAAATATCTATCGATTTACTGACCTTTCCTGACTCTAAATATTCAGGTGGAGAATAATGCGGAGTGCCAGCGATAACCGAGGAGGCTTTTTCGCCAATAGCGGTCGCGATGCCGAAGTCGGCAATATACAACTGCTGTTGCTCGTCGATCAGGATATTCTCGGGCTTTAAATCTTTATGGTTTATCCCTTTTGACTCGGTAACGGAAAGCGCTTGGATAAGCTGCTCTACAAGACTATCTATAAGATCAGCGCTGAGAGGATGGTGCTTTTCTAACCAGTCATTAAGGCTATCCCCTTCTATCCAGTCCATCGTAATAAAGTGGCAATCATCACTTTCATAATACTCATGGACTCGAACAATATTCGGGTGAGAAAGCTGGCGTAGAGTAAGAATTTCGTTTTTAAAATTGCGTAGAGAAGTATCAGACACTAAGTGCTGGTGAAGCACTTTAATCGCTACGTCTGAATCTAGCTGAAGGTCTTTCGCCTTATAAACACAACCAAAACGGCCACAACCCTGTAGAGATAGTACTTTAAAGCGACCCACTAAGATGCTATTAGTTTCTAGAGTCGCAAGTTTAGATAATATCTGCGTTTCTTTTAACGAATCGGACTTAGTATCTTTATCTAAGTCATCATGCCCCATTAATCACTGCTCCTGTGGCTAGTAGCCAAAATAATAGGTTTCAGAGGTTGCCGTAATAAATTAATGATTAATGTACGGCTAATATTTGCTCTTTAATAAGTTGTTGTTCGGCAAATATTTGTTCTGGAATATTATTTAATATAGCAGATATTTCATTTTGTAAAACAATAGCTTCAGAATTTATTTTAATTTGTTCAGAAATTAAGTTTAAAATCTCAAGGTCGAGTTCAGTCAAAATCTTATTCGCTTCTTTGCTATCGGTATAAACGATGCCTACCAAATTGTTATTAGATAACAAAGGAATGCAGGCAAGAGCTGCGATCTGTTTACGTTGAATACTTTCACGAGCTGCTAAGTTGTTATCAAGCTTTACGTCCATAGCCAATACAGGACTTCTGTTTGATATAGCGCGCTGCATAGCTCCGACGCTACCTTCGAATGATTTTTCGTGGAATTCTTTTCGCGTCATGCCTTTTGAGGCACAAACCGTTAAGGTGTCTGGAGAATTTCCAAGCATGACCAAACCTCGCTGAGTACCCGTTAAGTTCAACAGCGAATAAAGTTGCTCATCAAGTGCCTCTAACAAGGACTTGCGAGCTAGCTCGTTATAATCTTTTCTGGATTGTTGTATACGCCATTCATTATGAGCATCAATAGCATCAAGTTGCTGTTTGGTTTTTAACTCAAACAAACACTCTATATCGCCAAGCGATATAACGTCGTTTGCAGACAAAAGATGGTCACTAACTGATCGACCATTAACTTTTATACCGTTAGAACTTTCAGCATCTTTCAGGTACCACTGCTCGCCTTTTGTGATGACGCGCGCATGCTTGCGAGACACACTGGGGTGGTTCAGTCTAACTTCACAGTCTAAGTCTCTCCCTACTTGATACTGCGAATCTTCGAAAAGTAAGCTTTCCTTAGCCGGCTTATCAGGATAACAAGCAGTTATTCTGGCTGGCATAACATAAAACCTCTGTTAATTAATCAGACGCAAACTAAAGCGAAGAGTATTTGCAAGTGCCATTAATTCGCCGGCGACATTATCAATATCACGGCTTGAGCGCCAAACATCAGGAATATCGAGGCCTCTAGCGGCTTCGACAATTTGCTTAAACTCGTTCAGCTTATCACTTGCCTGAGTATAATTTTGAACGGCAATCAGTTGCTGAACTTCGTTAAGCTTTGCACTTAATGCAGTGTATGTTGCTGCTGACATCTGCGTTGAGAAGTTGCTCAAGTTGGTTGCCAGGTTGCTCATCTTAGTATTAACAACGGTTGTTGGAAGTCTAAGATCAGCAAGAATTAAGAACTGAGAGAATTTGCCAGTAGTACCACGAGCGCGGTAACTACCAGAGCCCATAGTCATGGTAATATCTTTGAATTCGCCACCTAGCGGCGCTTTAAACAAGCGTAGTGGTGTGCCTGCTGTATATTCAAGGTTGTGGGTATGAATATCCACTGTAACCAGTCCTTCAAAGGATAAACCTTGTGAAGATAGCGGCTCTACGGTAATCAGCATAGGAAATGCTGATAATAAATTGGTATCTAAGACCGACGGTAATCGGTTCAGAAGGTTTAAATCTGTAATATCCACCACTTCGGCAGAAAGACCAATGCTTTCTTCGTTCAATCCAATGACATTTTCGAAAGAAATAGTAAAGTCAGCTTCAATACCACCAGCCAACTCAATTACTGCTTCAATCTTATTCCCTCCATTGACAGTCAACTCTACAGGTGAACCCTGCGCACTAGCAAAAAAGCAAAGCGCAGAAATGGTAACCGCTAAACGGCTAAGGAAATTCGTCATCATATTTCTCCAGTGTGTTTACAGTCTTACAATTCGCCGAAACATTACATCCAGTAATAAATGGCGCATGTTCAAAATACTGACATTTATCGCCTATTGCAAGATTTAATACCTTTTGGTAGGTGTAAAGCAGGGTTTACACCCTGCCTCACCGTACCTTTCAATAACTTACTTGTAATAGCTGTCGTAAGTTCTAGAAATGATTACTGCGTATTCACCGCGAGTCATCGTTTCTGATGGCTTGAAACGTGCCACTAACGTTGGTTCTAAGTCATACGGACCTTGCTCTACATCAAACTCAACACTGAGTAGTGATAGGTTTAACGCAGCTTGTACATGGCCACGAAGCTCTGCAGGAATGCTATCTTGGTCAACAACAGACACTGCTTCACCATTATATTGAACCGTGATGTCACCAGTGTATTGCTCAGCTTCGGCTTGTAGACCTAATGCCTGTACTAACGAGTATGCTAATTCAGCACGATTAACACTTGTATCAGCGTCAAAGCTAGATCCAGTCGTTCTAACAACAGGGTCTTGAGTACGCTGCGCATCTTTAAGAGCACCTGCTGGCGCGCTAACTGCTTCTGCAAAAGCTGCATCGCTGCCTGTTACATCATCAAAGCTAATGCTTGGCTGATTCAATAGGTCACGATATTGACGAACCGCCGCACCCATAACTAAATATTTAGACAAGTCGCCTTTAGTTAAGTCTGCATCAGGTTGGAATGAACCATCTTCAAAACCGTCCACTAAGCGCTCGCTTACAGCAAACTCGATAGCACCTTTCGCTGGATGACCGTTGATGTCGCTTAGGCCTTCGTAACCGCCTGACTCAATAAGAGTAATCTCACCAGAAATAACGTCAGGAAGACCTGGGCCGTTAGTAATACCTAGTGGATCTGGCTCAACACCTGAAAGTGAGGTTAAACCGTAACCTTCGATACTCCAGATACCTTGTTGACCAGGTGCAGATACACGCATGCCTGTCTCTAACACTGGTAGCGTCAAGTTACCGTAGTATTCAGTACCATCTGGTGCCGTTAATTTAAGCTTAGTGGTATTAGCCAAGTTATCAGCCGCAGCAGATACAAATGCTACTTCTTTACCAACATAAAACTCAAACTCGTCTGGGTTGCCAACTGGGATATAATTTACCGAGAAAGGAATCGGCTCATCCGCTGGGATTAAAATTGCATTAGCGTTAAATTCATTCAAGTTATTAACAGTAACATCGTAGTTGCCGTCATAATTAAGAGCTGCTGCGACTGCTGCTTCAGCGTTAACGTATCCCGCACCTACTTCCCATGTTTCATAGCCAGGAATGTTTGTCGCCGTTTCCATCATCAACTTCTTAATATCTAGCGGTGATAAATTTGGATTAGCTTCCAACATAACAGCAGCGATACCAGCAACATGAGGCGTTGCCATCGAAGTACCTGAAATCATAGTGTAATAAGGAAGGTATTCAGCTTCTATAGCGTCAACGTCGTCTGCGCCACCGTTCGATACAGCGTTTGTTTTAGCACGTGTAGAGATGATGTCTACGCCTGGAGCTACGATTGAAACTTCGTTTTTATAAGTCCACTCGCTGCCGTCTGGCATGGTGAATGTACCCTCTTCTCCTTTTTTACCGCGAGATGAGAAGTCAATTAGTGTGCCGCTTTTTGTACCCGCACCTACTGACATACCCCATGGAATTTGAGCGTATGGGTTATGAGTGTCTTCGCCTGGACCTGAGTTTCCAGCAGCAAATACTGACAATAAGCCGTTTTTGTAAGCAACGAAAGAAGATACGGCAATAGGACCTGCTGGATCGAATTTGCCACTAGAGCCCCAAGAGTTGCTCATAATACGGATTGGGCTGTTGAAGTCATAAAGGTGAGTTAAGGCATAATCATAACCGCCTACAGCATCAAGGATTGATAGACCTGCACCTGAGCCATAGCCGACTAAGTCTGCATCTGGAGCTGCACCTTTGTGCTTGCCGTTAGAATGCGCGCCCGTACCAGCAAGTGTTCCAGCACAGTGAGTACCGTGACCTACGTTTAAATCGGTGGTTAATTGATCTTCAATCCAAGTACCACGAACTGGTGTTAATGTTAATGCTTGAGCATGAGTTACAGCCTGCACGTTTTGAACAACTTTTGAACCAAACTTCAAATCATCCAAAGTCGCATCAATTCCTGAGTCATTGACCATAACCGTCACACCTTTACCCGTAAAGGTTGTGCCGTTTGCCGCTCTGAACTCATTGCTTTGAACTCGATCGACACCCGTAATAACACGTGACTCAGCGTTGAAGTACTCCAAGTTTCTGTTGGCAAATACTGAGCGAACGCCCTCTAACTTACTAATTGCATCAATTTGTGCTGGTGTTGCTTTAACACCAACAATAGGTAGCGACTGAAATTGAACGCCTTCAGTCAAACCAAGGTTTAGTAATTGTTGCATCTGGTTGCTGCTTACTTTGTCCATTTGGTCAAAAGTTACAACCGCCATGACAGAATCTGTTGGGTTCAAACTTAATAAGTCCTGCTTCAACTGGCTACCGATAACAGCATCGGCAGCAGCATTCAAACTAAACCCTGCTAGGGCTGCTGATAGTGCAAGCTTGGTTACTGCGTTTCTCATACTCAAAACTCCGAATCAATGAATAAAAATTATCTTTATTATTAGCTGACTTCATTCAAACTGATTCTAGGTACAAAAGGAATAAGGGTTATCCCCTACAAAATTAGAGTCAATTTCCCTAAAAGCTAATAAAGCGTGACATGTATCACAAAAAAGGCTCCTGAAAAGGAGCCTTTAATTGCACTATTAACGCTATTAGTTGCTTACTAACTTGGTTAATGTTGTGTTGATACGGTAGTTAGTTAAAACACTAGCGTAGCCGTTCACGCGTAATGTGTAGTAACCCGCTTCCGTAGGAGCATAACCAATCACTTCTGGGTTACCTAAGCTCGCACTTGAAGCGACAGACTCACCGTTCGGGTCTAATAACTCATAATCTAGGTCAGCAACGCCATCCCAGCTCAAATCTGAATCAATAAATGAAACAGAATCATCTGCGTAGAAGCGGAAGTCTTGAGTTTGAACATTCTCAGCCGATGGTCCGATTGTACCTTCAACATAGAACTCTTCGTTTACTACGGTCATGCCGTTATCCAAAAGCTCACCATCAACTTTTAGTCCATCTAGGTTGATTTTACCTTCCACATGGCGAAGTTCTACTGAGTGGATATCTCTCGCTGAAAGATCACGAACTGCAAAAGTACGTGTTTCTGGAGTTTGGCTGTAGAAGTCTACTATGCCTTGACTGCGACCATCTACGAACAACTCACCGCGGCCGCCTGTGTCGTTAGCCTGGTATACTAGTTGAAGACTTTCGCCAACAAAATCAAACACGGCTTTTGAACCACGCTTTTTAGTTTGAAGGTATGAACCACCAAAACTATCGCTAGAGTTTACAAGCTTCCAACGAGAGGTGTAGTCGATATTTGAATCAGACTGATCAATATCTCTCCAGTAACCTTGGCTAGACCATGCCGTTTGACCGTTTAAGAAGTCACGACGGTTACCTTCCGTATTACGCGCAAGCTCAACAGCGGCTTTAACGTTTACATAGCCATCACCCACTTGGTGGAACTTATAACCAGGCATGTCGTCAGCTGTTTCACGGATAATACTTTCAACCTGATCAGGAGAAAGATCTGGATTAACTTCTAGCAATAACGCTGCAACACCAGCAATAAATGGAGTCGCCATCGAAGTACCGCTCATACCTGCATAATATAGATGATAGTCAGGATAGTCTGGCTCAATTACTGGACTAAGAGCTGGTAATGGAGTACCTGCTGCGCGAGTAGAAATAATGCCGCTACCTGGAGCTACGATATCAACGTGCTTAAAGGTATCACCTTCAACACCACGGCTAGAAAAGCCTGTCAGTTCTTTGTCTGGGTCACCAGCACCAACATTAATTACCCAAGGTGCCAACCCATATGGGTTAACTGTATCGTCATCCGGACCGTCGTTGCCTGCTGCAAACGCTACAACCATGCCTTTCTTATATGCTTCATAAGATGCTTGGTTAATCGGGTTATTTGGATCAAAAGCAGCGCCGCCGCTTGAACCCCAGCTGTTAGTGATAATGTCAATTCCTAAGCGTTCACGGTTAGCAATCGCGTAATCAAAACCACCAAGCGAGAACAAAATTGAAATTGCTTCACCAGCACCTAAACCAACAATGTTTGCATTTGGGGCAATACCATCGTGATAGTTTGCACGACGCGCATCCGTAGCAGAAGCAGCACCTGTACCAGCTACAGTACCAGCAACGTGAGTACCATGGCCTGAACTAGTATCAGTGTTTGGGATACCTTCTAAGAAGTAGTTGCTACCGCCTAGTAAGTCCAAGTCACCCAAAATTTTGACGTTTTCGATAACTTTAGAGTTCATTGGTAAATCTGGGTGAGTTGCGTCAACACCTGAATCAAGTACCGCAACGGTAACACCCTGACCAGTAACACCCTCAACATCATGAACGTAGTGACCACCAGTAATTTCACCTGAAGTAAAGTTGTAATACTTTAGTGGCTTGTCGTAATAAATACTCTTTACACGATCATCGTTAGCGATGTTCATGATTTGTAACTTATTAAGCGAAGCACCAGCCATAGGTAGCGCTTGCATGCTTAGATAAGGCGCGCTAACTTGAAGCATCACTGAATCAAGATCATCTTTTTCATGAGTAGTGATAATGACTCTTTTGCTTTCAAGAAGGTTTGGCAACATCTCTTGTAGATCTGGGCCAATGATGGCGTCGGCTTGGGCACCCCCAGCTATTGCTGTTAAAACACAGGCTGATAGCAGTTTAAATTTTGTTTTCATAGTTTGGTCCTATCGTTATTTATTTAACGCTAACCACTATGGAGAATGCAAAATAGAATTTATATCGGGGAAAACCCCTAATAAAAGATGTGCATAGCACCCAGACAAACGCTAGGCGCTATGAAAGTTACTAGCTAACTTTAGATTTTGAGAATAGACGCTGATAGTTGGTAGAGGTAATCTCGCATAACTCTTGGTAGCTGAGACCATGTAAATCGGCAACGAATTGGCCTACGTCTTTAACATAACCCGGAAGATTGGACTTACCACGATGCGGCACTGGAGCTAAATACGGCGAGTCTGTTTCAATTAAGATTTTATCCAAAGGAACCTTGCGACATACGTCACGCAACTCTTCGGCGTTCTTAAAGGTCACAATTCCTGAGAAGGAAATATAAAAACCCAGTTCCATAGCTGCTTCAGCCATTTCCAAGCTTTCGGTGAAACAGTGCAAAACACCGCCGCACTTTTCTGCATTTTCTTCTTTAAGGATCGTAATGGTGTCTTCACGCGCATCACGAGTATGAACAATAATGGGTAGATTCGCTTGATTAGCTGCTTGAATGTGCTTACGGAAGCTTTGTTGCTGAAGAATATGGTTTTCAGGTTCTTTATTATAGAAATAATCGAGGCCTGTTTCGCCAATCGCCACGACCTTTGGGTGCTGTGCTTTTGTAACAAGATCCTCAACATCCGTATCCTTAACGCCATCATAAAGCGGATGAACACCAACCGAGCAAGAAATATCGTCATGTTGCTCGGCTATGGATAGAACATCTTGAAACTTATCCATAGAAATACACACACATAGCATGTGTTTTACGCCCTGCTCTCGCGCATGGCTTAATGCACCGTCTAACTGGCCATCAAAAGCTTCTAAGTCAAGACGGTCTAAATGACAGTGGGAATCAATCAACATAATTTGAAATTAATAAGGAAGCCAAAATTCAACTGGCTAGGGTAACACGAGAGCCCATAAAGTGATATGGGCTGGGTAGAATTTACATGGTGTGGGTTGGCTTATCGGATTGCAGTTTACCAGCTAATATAGTTTCGATGACATTCTTAGCTTTACCCTTGTCTTGATCGCTAAACTGGATGCCGATTCCCGCACGGCGGTTGCCTTGTGCACCAATCGGTGTGACCCATACAACTTTACCTGCGATAGGTAACTTCTCAGGTTCATCGACCAAGGCCAATAACATAAATACTTCATCACCTAAGTCATATTGCTTGTTGGTTTGAATGAAAAGACCACCGTTGGTAACAAAAGGCATGTAGGATGAATACAAATCTTCTTTGTCTTCAACATGAATCGTCAAAATTCCTGGGCCTGTTCTTTCTATTCTCATCCAAGATTTCCTTTAAATGGGTAAAGTGCTTTAAGTTATTGTGCTAATGATTTGTATTTTTTAGCAATTTGAGCGCTGAAAATCAGCAAGCTCTGCCATGATGCTCCTAGATTAGCCGGACTTTTCAGCTTAATCAACCGTTGAAGCTCAATAATTTTATTAAGCAGTAACATGATACCTTTGGCAGATATGCTATTAGCGATCAGCTCAACCGCTTCATGCTGTTGCTTCAGCTGCACCTCACTTTGCCCAGCTCCCTGTTGTACAAAGAGCACATCTCGGAACATTAACTGGCACCAGAATATTGCGTTTGGCAATTCTTCAAGCCATTTATCAGCAACGTCCATTGGCGATTGCTGTTCTTGAATCACATCAGCAAAGTCAAAAATAAACTCGGAGCTTTTAAAAGCTTCACCCTGCTCAACAAACGCCTCAACCTTATAAGGAGCCCCAGGAAACAACTGAATCGCGGTTTCCATATCCTGTTCAATAAATTTGTGGCGCTGATTAAGCCACTCGCGAGTCATACTAACATCGGTCACGCCAACCTTACGGATTTGCGCCCTGCTTTTGATGGTTGCAGGTACTCCTTGTAGCTGCTCAGCCTGAATAATAAGCAGTGTTTGTGGCTGCGGCTCTTCTAATGTTTTTAATAGCGCATTAAAGGAACTGGCGTTTAGTGCATGGACATTGGTAATGTTTGCCAGCTTCCAGCCGGCTTGGTGCGACGACTCTTGCATGTGCTCAATAAGCTCACGCACTTGTGCCACTGAGATTTGGGTCTTACCTTCTTCAACCGCCAACTTATGGTAGTCAGGGTGGGTTTCAGCTTCAAACAACTGGCAGCTTTTACATTGCCCACAAGCGCCACTGGCTTTATCGTCAGCAGCACAAAGCATCCACTGTGCCACAAACTCGCAAAAATCCTCTCGTCCGACGCCATCTTCACCTAACATCAAAATCGAATGCGGTAACTTTCCTTGTTGAAATTGCGAAGTAATTTGTGCGAAAGGCTCTTTTTGCCAAGGTGTTAGGCGTTCTTCACCAAATAGACTCATGATGCAACCTGCTGATAAAACTTTTCAAGGGTTTGCTCAATCTGCTGCTGTACTTCAGCAACACTACCGCGGGCATCGATCACCTTCATCCGCTCCGGCTCAGACGCTGCAATATCGAGGTAGCCTTGGCGAACTTTACTAAAGAACTCGATTTTCTCTTCCTCAAACCGATCTACAGGGCCACGCTTCTGCGCTCGCTCCAAACCTAGCTCAACGGGCAAGTCCAGCATCAGCGTTAGATCTGGCTTAAAGCCACGCAACGCCCATGCTTCAAGCTCTTTAAGCTTATTAAAACCAAGTCCGCGGCCTGCGCCCTGATAGGCGTAGCTAGCGTCAGTAAAGCGATCGCATAGAACCCAAGTACCTTGCTCAAGTGCCGGCAGAATTTTGCTATAAACATGTTGGCAACGAGCTGCAAACATCAATAAAAGTTCGGTATGACTATCTACCGATTCATCACGCTTAGCCAGCAAAAGCTCACGAATTTCTTCGGCTAAAGGCGTGCCTCCCGGCTCGCGAGTGTGGATGACGCTATGCCTTTTGTTCTCCAACCACTGCTTTACGAAAGCCATGTTAGTGGATTTACCGACGCCTTCAGTGCCTTCGACAGTGATAAAACGGCCCATAGTGTTAGCTGTCATAAATAAACCTTAACGCTTTAATTGGTATTTTCGAACAGCTCGATTGTGCTCAGCCAAGCTCTTACTAAAATGATGACTACCATCGCCCTTCGCTACAAAGTAGAGGGTATCGCCTGGTGCTGGGTGCAGCGCTGCATGAATTGCGTCACGACCTACTATCGCAATAGGCGTCGGTGGTAATCCTTTGTGAACATACGTATTCCACTGATGGGGGTTACGAATATCTCGACGACGAATGTTACCGTCAAAATCTGGCAGTAAGCCATAAATAATGGTCGGATCGGTTTGTAGCAACATACCCCGTTTTAAACGTCGCACAAAAACACCGGATATTTGAGCGCGCTCTGAGGGTACTGCCGTCTCTTTTTCAATAATTGAAGCCATGATTAACGCCTGATAAGGCTGTTCATAGGGTAAATCCTCGGCTCTGCTGGCCCACTCCTCGTCTAGGACCTTATTTAGACGTTTGTGTGCACGCTTGAGGATATCGAGATCGGTGTCGCCCTTGGTGAACTGGTAAGTATCGGCGAAAAACAAGCCCTCAGGGTATTCTTTGCCTGTAAAACTGAGCTGTTGCCAAACGCGTTCAAAATCCTGCTTGCTATCGATGGTATGAACCAAGTCTTCATTTTTCGCTAAAGCTGCAAGCAACTCGTAGATATTAGCCCCTTCAACTAAGGTCACTTGGTAGCTAATCACATCCCCCGCCACAAGTTTTTTCAGCACATCAACAGCTGTCATGTCAGGGGTGATTTCGTAATCGCCAGCCTTGATGTGCCTTAAATCTGGATCTAGGCGCATTAGAATTTGGTAGTAATAAAAATTATCGATTAATCCTTGTTCGTGCCACTTTTGGCCTAATCCAAAGGCACTTTGGCCTTTTTCTACCGATAACTCTTGCGATAAACCTAAGGGTTTATTAACAAAATCTTTGTAACCGTTCCATAGAAAAGCCGTTGCGCCAGCAAAAGCCATGAGTACAACAAGTATAAAAAGTAATATTTTTTTCATTAATTTGAATGTATTTTGTTATGTCAAACTACTGTGTTCGTAGCTGTTTCGTAATTCTTCTAGCTTCGAATATTTAGCGTATCGATGGTGACCGATCTTGGTCACTGGAACCAAGCCGTGTAAGGCGTTGCTAACCATGCAATATTTAGCATCACTCAAGATATCTAACCCTAAGTTAGCTTGGCTAAAGTCTGAACAAGTCGCTAAAAGCCAACGTCTAACGGTACCATCCACCCCAGCATCATGCAGTGTTGGAGTTAACCAAACATCATCACGATAAAAATAGATATTAGTTTTGGTTCCACCAATTACCTGCCCATTGGCCAACATAATACCATCAAAACAGCTTTCTGCTACTTCTTCCTGCGCTAAAACCTGCTCTAAGCGATTCAAGTGTTTTATCCCTGCCAGTGCCGAGTTGACGCTATAAGGTGTTTCGCAGATCGATAATTCCACGCCACCCTCGACAGCATCAAAGCTTGGCGTAAAATTTGACCAACTAAGAATACGTTGAATCGCAGCATTTTTAGGAGCGCGGTAACCTCGTGCTCCAGTCCCTCGGGTAATGGTAAGCCTAATAACGCCATTTGAATCTGCTTGCGAGTCAATAAAGTGAATTATTTCTTGTTCAAGAAGCTGGATATCAAGCGCTGGGAAGTGAAGCCTAGTTGCGCTAAAGCTTATGCGCTCCATATGTAACGGCCAGTGCTCGATTTGATTGTGACGAACTTTCATAGTGGTAAAAAATCCATCACCGTACAACAGGCCTCGATCTGAAGCTACGACGCTTGATGATTCTTGTCCGTTAATATGAATAGTCGCCATTCGGGCAGGCACCTTATGAAGTTATTACGCTAAACTATTGATAATGCAATATAACTTACTTAAAAGCTAAAAAGAAGGCAGTGATAACCGCGAGCTGTTTACGCTACTAATAAATACAAGGTAATAAAAAAGCGACATTCGTCGCTTTTTTATCTGGGCTTACTGTCAATCAATGCGAAGGACTAAACTTTGCTGAACAGTAATGAACCGTTGGTACCACCGAAGCCAAAGGAGTTACACAAGACGTGCTTTAACTCAGCTTGACGCGCTGTATGTGGTACATAGTCTAAATCACAACCTTCACCAGGGCTATCAAGGTTTACCGTTGGTGGCGCGACTTGATCAACCAGCGCCATAACACTGAAAATCGACTCAACCGCACCAGCGGCACCTAGTAAGTGACCCGTCATAGACTTTGTCGAACTTACCATTACTTTTTTGGCGTGGTCACCAAACACAGACTTAATTGCATCGGTTTCCGCAATATCGCCAGCAGGAGTCGAGGTACCGTGAGCGTTAATGTACTGAATGTCTGTAGCATTAAGCTGTGCGTCATTAAGAGCATTTTCCATAGCAGAGGCTGCACCTTCGCCACCTGGCGCCGGAGAAGTCATGTGATACGCATCAGCACTCATGCCAAAGCCTGTTAATTCAGCGTAAATCTTGGCGCCACGAGCTTTAGCGTGCTCATACTCTTCAAGCATCATCACTCCAGCACCATCACCCATCACAAAGCCATCACGATCTTTATCCCAAGGGCGACTTGCAGCATGAGGGTTGTCGTTACGCGTTGAAAGTGCTTTAGCCGAACCAAAGCCACCTAGTGCCGTTGGTGTGCTCGCTTTTTCAGCACCGCCGGCTAGCATAGCGTCAGCGTCGCCGTAAGCGATCATACGAGCGGCATGACCGATAGTATGAACACCTGTAGTACAAGCAGTCACAATCGCAATATTAGGACCTTTAAGACCATAATTAATCGATAAGTGACCTGAAATCATGTTAATAATTGAGCCAGGAACGAAGAATGGCGAAATCTTACGTGGTCCAGATTTGTTCCATAGAAGCGTGTTTTTCTCGATAGTTTCAAGACCACCAATACCCGCACCAACACAAGCACCGATACGACGCTCATTCTCAGGAGTGACTTCTAGCCCTGAGTCTTCCCAAGCTTGCGCTCCAGCAACAATACCGTATTGGATAAACTTATCCATACGACGCGCGTCGCGCTTTGATACTGCTGGCTCAGAGTCAAAGTTTTTTACTGAACAAGCAAACTTAGTGCTAAAATCGCTGACATCAAAATCCTCAATAGGACCTGCACCACTACGACCAGCTAGAATACCTTCCCAAGAATCTTGAATATTATTACCCAATGGGCTCAACATCCCTAGGCCAGTTACTACAACTCTACGCTTACTCAAGGAACACCTCTCGTTCTATGTTTAATCTGTCATTATAAAGCTGGGGTATAGATGACGCTGTGAACTCTTTAGTGTCATATAGGATAAAATCCAGCTCGGATAACGATCTTTACTATCTATAAAAAAAATGGGCAAAACACATAAGTATTTTACCCATTATATTCGTCTACTATTACAAAAAGATGTATATAGCTTTCGAAATGATTACAGACGAGTTGGCTTACGCGTCAACATTAGCCTTGATGTAATCAATAGCTGCTTGAACAGTGTTGATCTTTTCAGCTTCTTCGTCTGGGATTTCAGTGTCAAACTCTTCTTCAAGAGCCATAACTAGCTCAACTGTATCCAATGAATCAGCACCTAGATCGTCAACAAAAGAAGCTTCAGCAGTTACTTCGTCTTCTTTAACACCTAGTTGTTCAACAACGATACCTTTTACGCGTTCTTCGATAGTACTCATCTGTATAAATTCCTCGTTAATTTCCACAGTATTACACTGCGTGGGTAGTTTAGTTAACTGAACCAAAGTTGCAAGTGCAAATTACTTTTTTCTAAAAAGGTCAGACCACACACCTTATACAACTTCAAGCTAAAAATCTAAAGCAGATAATAACAAATATTACCTACTCGTCACAAAATATTTACTTAAAAAAACTGACGGTTATGATTAAAACTTAACAAATCAAATGACGTAAATAGCATTAATCACAATTTAGAGACATTGTTTTTTTAGTGCTTTACAATAAAAGCAATCCTCAAAATGATCTCTTTAAACTTACTTAACACGAAGTTCTAAAGCCGAAGATTTTGTTTGCTGGCAAGGCTTGCTGATTACATTGTTCAGGAGTGGATGGTTAATCCATGACTGATAAAATTTAATCAGCGTAACAAAGTCAGCGAGCAAAATAGTCGCTTTAGATCATGTGCATCCCGCCATTGACGTTAATCGTTTCACCCGTAATATAACCCGCTTGCTCAGACGCCAAAAAACCAACCGCATTGGCGATTTCTTCTGGCTGACCTAAGCGTGCCATTGGGATTTGATCAAACATTGCCTGGCGCTGATCATCATTGAGAGCTTTCGTCATATCTGTGTCGATAAAGCCTGGTGCGACAACGTTAACGGTAATGCCGCGCGAACCAACTTCGCGAGCAAGCGACTTAGAGAAGCCGATTAAGCCAGCTTTAGCTGCCGAGTAATTAGCTTGACCAGCGTTACCCATAGTGCCAACCACTGAGCCAATAGTGACGATACGTCCCCATTTAGCTTTCATCATGCCGCGTAAACATGCCTTTGAAAGACGGAAAATAGAGGTTAGATTCGTTTCTAGAATGCTATCCCATTCGTCATCTTTCATGCGCATTAGAAGATTATCACGTGTGATGCCGGCATTATTGACCAAGATATCAGGAGTTCTGCCCTGCTCGTCTTTAATACCATCCAGCACTGATTTAACGCTGTCGGCATCAGTAACGTTAAGGCATAAGCCTTTACCGTTTAAGCCTGCAGCTTTGAAGTTTTCTGTGATGCGTTCAGCACCAGACTCAGAAGTAGCTGTACCGTATACCACAGCACCAGACTGGGACAAATTGTGAGCAATCGCTTGACCGATGCCACGACTAGCACCTGTTACTAGTGCAATTTTTCCTTCAATACTCATATTTTTATATACCTACCTACAATCTTCGTTATTTTTACATTAACTTTGTTTAGCCTTCGAGGGCAGCTTCGAATTTATCTAATGTTCCAAGAGGCTTGCCAGTTAAGCTACGATCGATACGTTTAGCTAGGCCACAAAGAACATTGCCTGGGCCACATTCGTACAAAGTTTCAACACCCTCTGCTTTTAAATGCTCTACCGTTTCAGTCCAACGCACAGGGTTATAAAGCTGTCGAATAAGCGCGTCTTTGATGGCGTCCGCAGTTGCTTCCGCTGACACATCCACATTGTTAATCACTGGGATCTCTGGAGTGTTAAAAGTAATAGACTCGAGCTTTTCAGCTAGTTTTTCAGCCGCAGGCTTCATCAAAGCACAGTGTGAAGGAACGCTAACTGGAAGTGGCAAGGCTCGTTTAGCACCGGCTTCTTTACAAGCTTCCATCGCACGCTCAACAGCCGCAGCGCTGCCTGCGATAACTACTTGACCTGGTGAGTTATAATTCACGGCTTCTACAACTTCATCACTGGCACTATCTGCGCAGGCTTGACGAACTTTATCATCGTCTAACCCGATGATGGCGGCCATTTTACCAGTACCCGCTGGTACTGCTGCCTGCATGAATTCGCCTCGAGCTTGTACTAACACAGCCGCATCTTTCAGCGATAGAACTCCAGCAGCCACTAAAGCGCTGTATTCACCCAAGCTATGACCAGCTAGGAAGGATGGTTTATCGCCGCCCTTTTCCAACCATAAACGCCATAGTGCAATACTTGCCGTCAACAGTGCAGGCTGTGTGTGTTGAGTCTGATTCAACTTTTCCTCATCATTTTGAACCAGATCCCACAAGTCATACCCTAAACCTTCGCTTGCCTCAGCAAAGGTTTGCTCTACCAAAGGACTTGCAGCCGCAACATCCGATAACATACCCAATGCCTGCGAACCTTGCCCCGGAAATATAAATGCTGTTTTACTCATAACTCTGCTCAACTTAATATCTATTTTGTTTTATATCAGTTAGTTAAGATAATTAATTAAAGTACATTTTAAACACTCTAGATCCCGCGGTCGAGCCGTGGGATGACGTTTATCCTGTTTTTTAGGAGTATCCTTCAGACCTTAAAATTAGCGAGCTAGCTGAGACAAGGCTTTCACATTTAAAAAAAGCGCAGTTTAGTGAACTAAATGAGCATTTTTGGAAATCTGTATAACGCAGCTCTCAGCAACGCTGCAGCAATTTTAATACTTTATTAGAGCGGACCCCCACGTAAACCCACCCCCAAAACTCTCAAGAAGACAAATATCACCGCGCTTAATACGGCCATCTTCAATCGCTTCACACATGGCTAATGGGATAGAGGCACTAGAAGTATTACCGTGTTTATCAACGGTTACTACGACTTTATCCATGCCAGCGCCTAGCTTCTTGGCCGTTGCTTGAATAATGCGGATATTAGCTTGGTGTGGGATTAACCAGTCGATATCGTCTTTGGTCATGTTATTCGCTTCGAGTGTTTCATCGACAATCCCGCTTAAGGTCTTAACCGCGACTTTAAACACTTCGTTACCGCGCATAACAATTTGTGGCTCAGGGAAATCACCTAACTGATCACGTAAACCGTTATTACAATACAATAAGTCACCATAACCGCCGTCGGCGTGAATATGGGTCGATAGAATACCTGGCTCATCTGAGCTGGTTACTACAGCGGCACCGGCACCATCACCAAAAATAACGCAGGTTGTGCGATCTTCCCAGTTTACAAGGCGCGAAAGAACTTCTGTGCCTACCACTAGTACGTTTTTGCGGTGACCAGTTTTAATAAATTGATCGGCAATACTCAAGCCATAAACAAAGCCTGGGCATGCTGTGGTGATATCAAACGCAGGGACGCCACCAATACCCAGCTCATGCCCGATATAACAAGCTGAACTAGGGAACATTTTGTCTGGAGTTGCTGTACCGACAACGATCATGTCGATATCTTTAGCCTCAATACCCGCATCAGCAATCGCTTTTTTTGCTGCCTCGACACCAAGGTGAGATGCTGATTGATCATCAGCCGCAATGTGGCGGGTTTTAATACCTGTACGTTCAGTAATCCACTGATCTGTAGTTTCTACAATTTTTTCTAAATCGGCGTTGGTTAACACCTTCTCTGGTAAATAACTTCCCATGCCTAAAATTCGAGAATGTTTCACACTAACTACCTTTAATTAATCGACTCTTTAATCTTCAAATCAGAGTCTTACTCTTCATCTTCATTATCAGTATTCAATAATAGCTGAGCCACTTGGTCTTGGATAGCCTGTGGCACTTGTCTTTCGATTTCTGTGATAGCCTTGTTAATTGCGAACAAAGTCGCTTTACTATCAGCAGAACCGTGGCTTTTGATGACAATTTCCCGTAATCCTAACAGACTTGCGCCATTATACTGGTCGGGGTTGATGCGTCGCTGAAAACGCCTAAGAATTGGCCAAACCATGGCTGAGACTGCTTTACTCCACCAATTACTGGTGAACTCAGTCTTTAATTGATCATACAAGAATCGGGTAATGCCTTCGCAGGCCTTGAGAACATTGTTGCCAGTAAAACCATCACACACGATAACATCAACATTACCATCATATATTTGATTAGCTTCGATGTAACCCACATAATCAATTTGACTTTGATTAGAGAGAATATCGCTCGCTAATTTTATACTGTCGCGCCCTTTCACCGCTTCTTCACCTATATTCAGCAAAGCTACCCTTGGGTGCTCTACATCATCAGCTAATTGACTGAAAACATGTCCCATTATAGCAAAACTGGTCAACTGCTCGGCGCTGGCGTCAATATTGGCGCCTAAATCAAGCATATTGGTTACTGTGCCTTTGCGATTTGGTAGCTCCGCAGTGATGGCTGGACGCTCTATACCAGGTAAAGTACCGAGCAAAACAGTCGCTAAAGCCATTAAAGCGCCGGTATTGCCCGAACTGACACAGGCATCTGCATGACCATCGCGAACGAGCTCTAAGCTTTTACGCATCGATGAATCTGGCTTACGACGTAAAGCTGATGAAGGCTTTTCTGACATACCAATGACTTCAGATGCGTTCTGAATATAGAGTCTATTACCAAAGTCTGGGGATTTTTTTAGGTGTTGCTGAAGCTCTTGTTGGGGGCCAACAAGATATATTTTGAGATCGGGATGTTGTTGCAGCGCAGAAATTGCTGCTGGAATAATAACAGAGGGGCCGTAATCGCCCCCCATGCAATCAATCGCTAATGTTTTTGTCACGGAAGATCCGCTTGTTCAAAAACCAGTAAATTTAATAGAAAACTATTAAACTACTTTACGACCTTTGTAGTAACCATCTTTAGTCACGTGGTGACGACGATGGATTTCACCTGTTTCGTTCTCTACTGACAACGTAGGTGCAGTCAAAGAGTCGTGCGAGCGACGCATACCACGCGTTGAGCGAGTCTTGCGATTCTTCTGTACAGCCATTTTAAATCTCCTGCTTAATCAAACTTTAAATCTTTTAAGGCATTAAAAGGATTGTCTTTTTCCGCCTCTTCAATACTTTCTTGCGGAAGCTCTCCAATTTCGAAAGCATCCATGTCTTTGCACTCGCCGTATAACGCTACAGGAGGCAACGATAAAATTAACTCATCTTCGACAACAGACTTTAAATCTAAACCGTCGTCATCGACTAAAACTGGGTCACCGTCATCAGGTACTGTTTCCATCCGCTCTTCCGAGTAAACTGGATAGATGATAACTTCGTGTTCGACTTGATATGGGAAAGGCTCTAAACAGCCCTGACAAATCAATTCGACTTCCCCCTTGAGACTTAGCTCAAGTAAAGTGACACGAGTATCTTCAACTCTAGCTCCTTTAATACTACAAGCAATTTCGCCTTTATCGGAAGCTAATTCCTGACGAAACCTGCTCAAGTATTCCAGATCGAGTGTGGCGTTTATTTCTTTCTCTTGATCCGCAAACTTGTAGGGATCAACAGACGCCGGTAATCTGCGACTTGACATAGGCGCGCAATAATACAGATATAAAGGGTTTTAGTCAAAGTAATCCCACAACTTTTAGTGTTTATTTGCCGAATAATCGATTATTTGGTTGATTTCTTAGCAAATTCACACAAAATGTGGGTTAACTGCTTGTAATTGGAGCTGATTTTACCACATAAAACCTTTCAGTTTCACTTAAATTATTATCCTAATTCAGCTATGCCGTAGAAGTTATCATCGGTCGTTTATATTTGGATTCAGCGCCTTAAAAAAGATAAAGCTTATGACGAAAACAAACAACATCGTACTCGCCTCCTCTTCCCCTTATCGGAAAGAGCTACTGAGTCGTATTCTAACCGAGTTTAAAACCGAGTCGCCTGATATTGACGAAACACCCTTTCCCGATGAAGAGCCTGTTGAGCACGTGGCTCGCTTAGCTGAGCAAAAAGCATTAACAGTGTCGCTGAACCATCCGCAAAGTGTTGTTATCGGCTCAGATCAAGTTTGTGTACTCGAAGGCAAAATTATTGGCAAGCCACACACCAGAGAAAAAGCCATAGAACAATTACATGCCTCTAGTGGCAAAACCGTAATCTTCTACACCTCTCTTTGTGTTTTAGAATCAGGCAAAGAAGGCCAAGACCTAAGCGTGGTGATTACAGAAGTGAAGTTTAGAGAGCTAACTACCGAAGAAATTGAACGTTATGTGGACAGAGAGCAACCGCTTGACTGCGCAGGCTCCTTTAAAGCAGAAGGTCTTGGCATCGCATTGTTTGAATCTTTAGCGTCAAAAGACCCTACCGCTCTAATTGGGTTGCCCTTAATAACCTTGGCTGAAAGCTTGAGAAAGCTTGAAGTGAACTTTCTATAAACTGATAAGCCCCAAGCGTAGACTGAACTTGGGGAAATTTATCTCTTTAATCTTTCCAATAATTATTAGCTGCCGATACAGTCTGGAAGTTTATTGCTATCACTTGGGATGATGCAATCAAACCATTAGCATCTTCGCCATATTCAGGTCTCAATTTCGCTCTAATCTCATCAGAAGGTTGAGTATATTTCACGCCCATTCTTGATAGTTTGATTGCGAGCTCATAACCCTCTTGAGGCGTGTCCGTTATTAAACTTGTTAACCATTGTTCAGACATATTTGATACCCCTTCAATGTTCCATTATGAATGAATATTTATCAATAAATTAAGTGCTACTTACCGTCTTGCTAATTACCTTTTAGCAAAAAAATAATGCACATTCTCAAACTCTACACTATTTAAACGGTATATGTCTAATAACTAGAGCTTTACCACGTTAACGTCAACTTTTAGTAAAGATAGCTGGAGCTTATAATTGCTTTATAAACTTCAGCACCCGCTGACAAGCAGATAAATAACCTTCTCCAAACAAGTTGTAGTGATTTAAATAGTGATAGAGATTATAAATCACCTTTTTAAAGTCGTATTCTCTACTGCGAGGTAGCGCCTCATCATAAGCATCGTAAAAATGATGGTTAAAGCCACCGAACATTTCTGTCATCGCTAAATCAACCTCTCTATCAGCAAAATAAACCGCAGGATCTATCAACCAAACGTCCTGCTTATCAAACATAACGTTCCCAGACCATAAGTCGCCATGGACAAGGCTTGGATATTCGCAGTGCTGATTTAAGCAGTTGATTAAAACGTCTTTTTGCTCGCTTAGGATCGTTTGGAAATACTCTCGTACTTGGGTAGAATCTATCATATTAACCTGATAGTTAAGCCGTTTCTCGTAAAAGAACGCCCCCCAGTTGGTGCTGTATCCGTTTAGTTGAGGGTTAAGGCCAATAAAGTTATTGGTTTCAAAGCCATATCGCTCATGCTTAATGCTGTGTAACTTGGCTAACTCTTTACCAAGTTGCGCCATTTGCTTATCGCTAGGGCTTGCCGAATCAATAGCCTCAAGCTCTAATCTTTTATCATCAACGCTTAAAACCCTCGGCACTCGTAGATTAATATCATTAGACTCAATCGTTTCTCTAAGTAATTCAAGCCCTTCTGCTTCTTTAATCAGTTGGTCTTTATAACGCGAGTTGTTTATTTTGATAAACGTCATAGCTCTTTATTAAGAACCTCTATTAAGCAGCTCGATTAAGAAGCTTTTTATAAATTTCGATATCTTCTTCACCAAAACAACAAAAGGTTATATCAATCTCAGAACCCGTATCTACAAGATATGATTTGCAGGTAGAAATGGCAATTTCGGCGGCCGCTTGCTTAGGGAAGCCATAGATACCGGTGCTGATGCAAGGAAACGCGATGGTGTTAATATTGTGCGTGTCGGCGAGCTTTAAAGACTCACGGTAACAGCTAGCGAGAAGCTCTGCTTCACTAGCTTCGCCACCTTTCCAGATAGGGCCAACCGTATGAATAATGTATTTCGCGGCTAAGTTATAGCCTTTGGTGACTTTGGCTTGACCAGTTTCACAGCCTCCTAGAGATTCACACTCCTTGAGTAACAATGGCCCCGCGGCGCGGTGAATAGCGCCATCAACGCCACCGCCGCCGAGCAAAGATTTATTGGCAGCGTTTATTATGGCGTCAACTGTCAATTGAGTAATGTCACCTGAGTCCAGTTTCATATTCGCTTCTGCACCCGTTAAATCGTCTAGTTAGAGTAATATTCTTTTGCCGTAATCGAATAAACATCAGCTTCTTTCTCAAAAACCGTGATTCGTTCTTCTAGTTTTTCACCAATCCGACTAGCTACAGCAACCGAAGCATCATTACCCGGTTGAATCAAACTGATAATTTTCTCAAGTCGCATTACTTTGAAAGCATGATCAAGCGCGGCTTTAGCCGCTTCGGTGGCATAACCCTTGCCCCAAGCTTTGGGATGCAAGACCCAACCTAGCTCTTTCCCAGGCCAGCCTTCTGGCTCGATAATGCCGCAGCGACCGACAAAATCACCGGTTTCTTTCTCTTCGATTGCCCATTGACCATGGCCTCGAATAACCCAGTGCCCTGCCATACCAGCGATGCTGCGCCATGCTTCACGTCGAGACATAGGAATTCCAGGCACCAAATATCGGGTGATATTAGGATCGGCCATCATCTCGTAATAGGGTTCTAAGTCATTTTCTTGATAAGACCTAAGAACTAGGCGTTCGGTTTGTAGAACAGGGATCTTAATTACATCAAATAAGTCCATTAAGGAGTCCTTAGTAGAATGGCTTTATTCACACAAAATTGATGAGATTTTGTTATCCTACACCAATACACCTTTCTAAAAAATGGTAACCGTATGTCACGCATTATATTTTTAGTTTTAAGCTTAGTTTTATCATTCAGCGTCGTTGCTAGCTCGAACTGGGTCGGGGCGCTAGCTCCAGATTTCACATTGGATGATCAAAATGGCGACAGTAAAAGCCTAAAAGACTATAAAGGGCAATGGTTGGTGTTGTATTTTTATCCGAAAGACGACACACCAGGCTGCACAACAGAAGCAAAAAACTTTAGGGATAAATATCAAGAATATCAAGCGTTAAACGCCGAAATCGTTGGCATTTCCTTAGACGATGTCAGCTCGCATAATGATTTCTCAAGCGCTTACAAGTTACCTTTCACCATCCTAGCGGACGTCGACCAAGAAGCTAGCACAGCTTATAAAGTATTGGCTGGATTTGGCCCGATGGAATACGCTTCGCGCGAAACCTTTATCATCGACCCAAGTGGCAATATTGTGTATCACTACGAAGATGTTGATCCTGATACTCACGCCGAAGAAGTTTTAGAAAAGCTTAAATCATTGCAAAGGGAATTAGCGGGATAGGCTTCTATTCTATTAATTGACGGATATCGTCAATAATCGCAATCGGGGCGTGTTTTTTTAGAGAATCAACGCTGTGCGCCCCGTAAGTTACAGCGACACCATGAGAACCCGCATTCTGTGCCATCTTCAGATCATGGATGGTATCGCCCACCATCACGGTTTGATCTGGCTTTAGCGCAAAATGTTTCATTAATGTATGCAACATTGCCGGATCGGGCTTACTGTTCGACTCATCGCTGGCAATTGTTTTATCAAAGAAATGCCTGAGTTTCGACTCATCCAAAACACGATCTAAGCCATGTCGTGCTTTACCTGTCGCCACAGTCAGGTAATAACCCTGCTCTTTTAAGCTCGTTAAAACCTCTTCGACACCTTCGAATACTGGACTAGGCGTTTTATCGCCATCAACATATTGATAACGATATTCCTCGGTGATCCAATCATGGTCATCAACGCCCGGAAATAGCAGTCGGTAACAATTGCTCAAACTCAAGCCAATAATTGAACGTACTTCATCGTCACTCGGCACTGGTAACTTTAGATTTCTAGCAGTTGTCTGCATGGCAGAAACGATTCGCCCAGTCGAATCCATCAAGGTTCCATCCCAGTCAAAGACGATTAGCGGTGTTTCGAGAGTAAGCATAAAAGTTACAGTTTCCGCAGTTGATTGACTGTATGCTGGAGATCTTCTGGTAAAGGAGCTTCGACCTTTATCCGCTCCTTATCATCAGGACGCACCTTAAATTGCAGCGAATAAGCATGCAAGAAAAGCCGTTCACATAAGCCTTCACGCTTAAACTGTTGATTTAAACTATCATCACCATATTTGTCATCACCTATCAAGCTACAACCAACAGACTGTGCATGCACACGAATTTGGTGAGTACGCCCCGTAATAGGTTCCGCCGACACTAAGGTCAAGTCTTTAAAGCGCTCGACTACACGAAAGCTCGTTAAGCAGGCCTTACCATCATCACTAACTCGAACCAGTCGCTCGCCAGACTTAACTTGGAACTTTCTAAGCGGTGCATCGACAAACTTCTGCTTAGCCGGCCAGTGACCTTGAACTAATGCCCAATAACGCTTGGTAATCTTCTTTTCTTGTAATTGTTTATGGATATAGCGCAAAGTGCTACGACGCTTTGCGATCATCAAACAGCCCGATGTATCACGATCTAGGCGATGCACGAGCTCAAGAAATGGCGCGCCTGGACGTAACGCGCGAAGTGCTTCAATAACGCCAAAACTCATGCCGCTACCGCCATGCACAGCCATACCTGATGGCTTATTAAGGACAATGATGCGATCGTCTTCAAAGATAATAGCGTCTTCAAGCGACTGTACTACGTTTAACTTAACCGGAACTTCTTGCTCGCGCTGCGCGGTTTGTACAGGCGGAATTCTAACCGTATCACCGGCTTCGATTTTATATTCGGCTTTCACACGCCCTTTATTGACACGTACTTCACCTTTACGCAACATCTTATAGATACGCGACTTGGGAACGCCTTTTAGCGTTTTAACTAGATAATTATCAATGCGCTGCCCTTCTTCTTCGGCACTGATTTCAACAAATCTAACTTTCGGGCGGGAATCATTACTCATCGGCGGAACTATACCCTAAAACGCACAATAACAACACCTTAAAACACCCCAGCTGTTCGACAATGACTACATGATAATGAAAACAAATCAAGAACTTAAACCTATTAAAGATTGTAGGATAAGAATTATCTGTTTATAATGCCCCCACGGGACTAAATAGAGTTCCGATGATAAGTGAGGCAATTGGTTAAAGAACAAAGCCAATCATGAATAGTGCCTCAACCTTTGGTGAAGGATGTAAACCCAGAAAGCGTAAACATATTGTTATTAACGCCTGGTTATACCAACGCCCCAAAAGAATTTAAGTATTAACACCGAAGACGGTGAAGTAACAGAATAGTAGAGTCTGAAATTATTCTAAGACTCGGTTGGTTTGGCTTCTTTTATGCACAAAAGCGGTAAGACATAAAATAGCCAAGCGGGAAATAACTGGTTAATTTTAAGCGTGGAAAGACTGTAATGAAGGACTTTTTAGTCGCAAGAAGTTTGTCACAATTAAGCAAGGAAACTATTGTCTAAACAACAAGTTAGACGGTAAACCTAAGCCTATTCCTAAGATTTCTGTTCTCACTCTCACTGTGTTCGCGGTTTAAAAAGAGAGTTTTTATACAATGAGACGTATGTTAATTAACGCAACTAATCATAACGAAGAGTTGCGTGTAGCGATGGTCGATGGCCAGCGTTTATATGATTTAGATATCGAGTTAGCGGGAAGAGAACAAAAGAAAGGCAACATCTACAAAGGCAAAGTGACTCGTATTGAGCCAAGCCTTGAAGCAGCTTTTGTTGATTATGGAGCCGAAAGGCATGGCTTCCTACCTTTAAAGGAAGTTGCCCGCGAGTACATGCACAACCCGCCTAGCAAAGGTCGCCCTACCATCAAAGATGCCTTGAAAGAAGGCCAAGAAATCATCGTTCAGATTGATAAAGAAGAGCGCGGTAACAAAGGCGCAGCCTTGACCACTTCTGTCAGTTTGGCCGGTAGTTACCTAGTTTTAATGCCGAACAACCCTCGCGCTGGCGGTATTTCTCGTCGCATCGAAGGTGAAGAGCGTACAGAACTCAAGCAAATCATGGGCCAGCTGCAAACACCAAAAGGTATGGGCTGTATCGTCCGTACTGCGGGTGTTGGCAAGAGCCTTGAAGAAATCAATTATGATTTCAAGTATTTGTTAGAGTTTTGGAAGAATATCAAAGAAGTCGCTAATAGTCGCCCTGCTCCTTTCCTAATTACCCAAGAATCTGACGTTATCACACGTGCTATCCGTGATTATTTACGCCCAGATATTGGCGAAATCATTGTCGATCGCAAAGAAGTTTATGATCGAATTAAGACTGAGCTTCAATATCAGCGTCCTGATTTCGTACAAAAAGTTAAGTTTTATAAAGACGAAATCCCATTATTTAACCGTTACCAAGTAGAGAGCCAAATTGAAAGCGCATTCCAACGTGAAGTACGCTTGCCATCTGGCGGCTCAGTAGTCTTCGATCAAACGGAAGCCTTATTATCCATCGATATCAACTCAGCAAAAGCAACCAAAGGTGGTGATATTGAAGAGACAGCTCTTCACACCAATAAAGAAGCTGCTGAAGAAATCGCTCGCCAATTACGTCTACGTGACATTGGCGGCCTTATTGTTATCGACTTTATCGATATGGGACCTCCTCGCAATCAACGTGAAGTCGAGAAGGTACTGAAGAACTCTGTAGCACGAGATCGTGCGCGTATCCAAATCGGCCGTATTTCTCGCTTTGGTTTGCTTGAAATGTCACGTCAGCGTCTACGTCCTTCGCTAGAAGAATCAAGCCAGCACGTATGTCCGCGCTGTAGTGGCTCAGGTGTGATTCGTGGTACAGACTCGCTAGGTCTTTCTATCTTACGCTTGATGGAAGATGAAGCGATGAAAGAGTCCACTGCAGAAGTACAAGCAGTACTCCCTGTAGAAGTGGCTACGTTCTTATTAAACGAAAAGCGTCGTAAAATCGAACAAATTGAAAAACGCCAAAAAGTACGTTTAGTTGTCGTTCCAAACCCACACATGGAAACACCTCATTACGACGTATTGCGCGTAAAAGGTGGCGAAACGCTAGAAGACAACAGCTACAGCTTAATTGGTAAGCCGCCAGAGACTGAATTGGTAAAAAGCACTATGCAACCAGTTCAGCCAATAGACGAGCCAGCACTTAAAGGCCTAAAGCATAGCTCACCTCCTCCAGAGCCAAGCAAAAAGCCTAAAAAGAAAGAGAAAAAGGCGAAGAAGAAAAAGCCGAGCTTATTCAAACGCTTGTGGACTGCCCTTTTTGGTGACGATAAAAAGAAACAAAAAGGCAAAGGCAATAAAAAGCACAGCAAAAACTATAAAGGCAAAGGTCGTCAAGACAATCGCCAAAACAAAAACAACCGTCGTGGTAATTCAAATTACAAAGGCAACCGCCGCCGTAATGAAAATCGTCAGGACAATCGTTCTCAGGACAATCGTTCTCAGGACAATCGTTCTCAAGACAACCGAAACAAAGGTCATGAGCAGCGTAAGCAGGACAATCGCCAGCAAAAGCAAGGTCAGCAGAACCGTGGCCCACAGCAAAAAGGTGGCAACCGTCAGCAGACTCAAAACCAAGCGCAAGGCCAGTCTCAGGACAACCGTAACAACAACCGCGCTCAGCAAAAGCCACAGCAGCAACAGGCAAAGCAACCGGTTGAGCAACGTCCGCCACGTAAATCACGTGCCGAGCGTTTAGCGTCAGTGCAAAAGCCGGTGGAACAAGCTAAGGTTGAAAACAAGCAGCCTCAAGCTAAGCCACAGCCAGAAACTCAGCAAGCAAAACCTCAAGAGCAACAGGCTAAGAACCAAAAGCCACAAGCTCAAGAGAAGCAACAAAGTCGCACTAAAGCAAAGCCAGAAGACATCATGGTCTATAAAGCTCACAAGTCATTAGAGCGTACTTTGTCGGAAGTATTGAAAAATGAAAAGCTTCCAGAAGTTTCTGAAAGTGCTGTTGTAGCAAATAATCAAGGCAATAACACTGAGCAAACTACTGCAGAGCCACAGGAAAAAGCAGAGCAAAAAGCTGAAGCTAAGCCAGTAGCAAAACAGGAAGCTTCGGTAGAAGCAAAGGCTGAGCAGAAAGCAGAGCCAGTGCAAACTACTGCAAACTCCAGTGACTCATTAGAGCAGAAACAATCTGAAGCTAAGGAATCACAACCTAAGGTAGAAGCGCCTTCACCTAAGGAGCAGGTTTCTACTCAGGCCGAGACGGCAAAAGAAACTGCTCAAGCAGCTAATTCTCAAGAAGCTGATTCTCAAGAAGCTGATTCTCAAGAAACTGATTCTCAAGAAACTGAGGAAGCGTCAAAAGAAGTGGCGCAAGCAGCCTCTAACGAAGCGAGCAGCGAAGAAGCAAAGAAAACTGAGTCAAAGGTTGCAGTTAAAGCCGAAACTCAGAAGGTTGAACTTCAAGCCAGCGCACCGGCTAAAAAAGCCGTAACGTTAGAAGCTATCGAGCCAATTGCTTTTAAGCCTCAACCTTATAGTTTCGACAATAAGGTGACGGAATCAGCTAGCGACTCTTCGCGTGAGCAAAGTTCGTCACAGGCAGCAAAAACGAGTTCATAAATAGAACTGAACAAAAAATCCCACGGTGATTCGTGGGATTTTTTTTATCTAAAGCATACTTGACTGGTGTAGAAAGAGTTAATCACTACCCTCTCTTGAACTACTTTCTCAGCTGCACCTTTGTCTGCCCTTTTGGATTTAGCTGATATAACTGCTGGTGAAGTCTTTCGTTATGGAATGTCACCCTGAAAATACTGCCATAATCCTTCTCGCTTAAACTAACGCTTGGTGTCTGACCTAAACTCTTCCCTGCATAGCTCACAGTAAAAGCGCCACCAAAGGCCGACACAAGATCAGGTACTGTATTTGAGTGACCTACTATGACAACTGTTTCCCCGCAATGCTCGTCTTTGACTTTTCGAACAAGTTGTTGTGGCTGACTGGGATCGTAAACGTTTTTCTCAGCCTCGATAAACTCTAAAGTCTCATAAGTTCTTTTGTATGGCGTATAAAAAGCATGATCGATATTACTAAATAGCGTTAGCTCAGCCAGTTTCTTAGCATTTTCTTTTCCTAGTTTGCTTAAGCTAGGGTCTTTCGTCCCATCGTTGTCTTTTTCGAGGTGACGCAAGATAAAGACATCATAGTCTTTGCAACCATTGAACTCTCCAGCGGCTTGCACCGAAGTATCAATAAATGTGAAAGCCGCAGTGGCTATGATAGCCGTTAAAAAGCGCATAGGTTCTCCTTTGCAAATGTATGTGCTTGACACCCTATGCTAATCTATATGGCTAGACATTTACAAATACTATACTTTTTTGCGGTAAATCGTTATATTAACTGCAAAAAGAGGGAGTTACGATGCACGTTAGAGACTTACAAGCCGGAGATGTTCTCCTATTCTCCGCTGAAGAAGGTAGCTGGATTTCAAAAGCAATTACTTGGCTAACCGATGCCCCTGTCAGCCACGCAGCAATGACCTATCAAATCCCAACTAAAATGATTGAGGAAACGCCCCCCGCGGTTCGTGTTGCGGAAGCCACTATGCGCTTCCCTGGTCGAACGGTTCACGTCATGCGCTTGAACAAGCCTATTGATGATTTTAAACCAGTGATGGATGTGGCTGCTCAATACCTCAATGGTGAAGCACCCTACGCAACTAATAACCTGTATTTATTAGGAATTTTACTGCTTTATAAGAAATTCACACCAAGCGACACCACGCAAAAAGTCATAATGCGAATCCTTAAGCGGCTTACAGAAAGGCTCCTAAACGCTATCAACCAACATAAGTACCCGGATAAACATCCAATGGTGTGCTCGCAATTTGTGTTTGAGTGCTATCAAGAAGCTGGAAAAGCATTTCAGCTAACGATTAAAAGTGGCAACCTACAAAGTGATAACACACGCACCAGCATATTGCAAAAAGCATTCAAACATAAGCCACAAGCTAGCCAGCTTGGATCTCTACAGTCTGAACAAGCTAGCGACGAGGAGCTTGCTAAAGAGCTATTTGAAGCAATGAACAATGAAGCATTACTAGCTTCAGGAACTGTTGCAGATGAATTACTGGAAGTCGTTCATGACTTTGCAAAAGTACTGCATGGTGTTAGCCAGCAGGTCGATATCGATAAAGCTGACTCGAAGCAAGGAATAGCAATCCTTCAAGCCCAATCATCAATGTTTGTTACACCAGGTGACCTGCTTCAACACTGCCCAGAGTTAAGGCATATTGGGGATATAAAAATCAAATGATCGGTAGATTACACTACGCAACCATAGCCATTAGCATTTTGCTGGTGGCTTTGCTTGTTGGTGTATCAACTATTATCTCTAATAAAAATTTAGCGCCGATTCACTCGTCTTTCGAAAGCTACAATCTAAACCAACACCATGGCCCTCTGAGCGGCCTACATAATATCAAAAACATAGAATCCGATGTTTTAGGAACGAACAAAACAAACGCCACCAATATTCTTTATAAGCTACCTAAGAGAATCGATACTGAGCTCCCTTTGCTTACTATTAAGCCTGGGCACGTATCGCTTACTGCACTGTATGAGCTAGATGGCCAAGAACTAACATTAGTTAGTAAGAAGACTCGCTTTGACTTTGAAAGCGCGCCAGAATTTATGGCCTATCAACACTCTTATAATCTAGATAAACTCTCCACAGGTGAACGTTACTTATTGGTAAGCCACGAAAATAAAGTCGAACCCACTATTGAAATTTGGGATTACAAAACCTACAACCGGATCGACAATCAATATAACCAATTATTTACTGCAATTATCTTCGGCATACTTTTACTCATTTTAGTAAATGCCTTCTTTTACCTGATTATTAAACGCCGTGAATACCTACTATATATATTCTATAACACCACGTTCTTGATATTTCTGATGGGAACGACCGGTTATATTTATCAGTTTCCATCCATATCATTTCTAGCAGATAGTCGAAACATTCTATTTGTTTTTTTATGCATCAGCATGTACGCCCTATACACCTTCACTCAGGCATTCTTATCCACTAAATCCTTAGCCCCTTTCGAGCATAAACTCTTTAACGGCTTTCGACTCGTTATGGTTGGCTATTTAATTACCGGCATAATTTTATATCCTGTTCCTCAGCTATTAGTTAACTTTACAAACTTCACTTTGATACTGGCATTCCCATTATATGTATGGGTCGTTTTTAAGCTCTTGAGAAAGGGAAATAGACAAGCCTTTTTCTTTGCCCTAGCTTTCGCTTTATTGACAACCTCAGGATTCCTTAGAGCTCTAGCAATATTTGGGGTACTTCCACTGAACTTTATCACAGCTTATGGCTTTGCAGTTGCCTCGTTATTGGAAGCAACAATATTTACGCTAGGCTTAGCCGATAGAGTGCTACAAATTAAAGCTCAAAGAGATGATGCCCAAAAAGAGTCACTCGAACGAACACAAGCCTACGAATTGCAAAAGGAGTTTTCAACCCTACTCAACAATATCAACCAAAAGCTTCATAAAACAAAAGCTCAAGATTATGAAACTGTGGTGGTTCGAATTTTTCTGAAAGAACTGGCTAAAAGAGTCAAATTTGTCAGTGGAGCAGCTGTTTATCAAATGGATACACGGCTGTCGCTTTATACGAGGTCTGATACTGAGCGACAAAAGTTCCAGCAGTTAATTAATGACAGCTCACTACAAATTAAACGAATTTGTGACTTAGATACGCCACAAAAGCTCGAAACTGATATTTTGTATGACAATATGTTTATCATACCCGTCAGTATGCGAAGCCATGAGTGGAGCTGCATCATTCTGGAAGTGCATGATGAGTTTGAGCCTACAGAGTCGATGTTAGACTTTTTACAGCACTATGCAACCGAGCTGATACGTTGTCTACTAAACGTAAAGAGCCTGCGTTTGATTCAATCCAAAGCTGAAACCGATGAACTAACCCAGCTCTCAAATCGTGGGGCGACCCTAGAGCGCTTAGGTTTACAATTTATGAAGGCATTACGAAGTAACCAACAGTTATCGATAGCCTTTGTTGATGTTGATGATTTTAAGAGTATTAATGACTCGTTTGGCCATGAGGCTGGCGATCGTTGCCTAAGAAACTTAGCAAAACTGTTGCGTGATGAGCTCCCTAATACATGCACCGTAGGCCGCTATGGTGGCGATGAATTTTTAATCGTATTGCCTGAGATGAATAAGGTTGAGGCTAAGCGTTATCTTGAAATTGTAAGCGCCAAGATAATTCCAATGATAATCGAAGGTCAGAAATGCCAATACACGATAAGTATCGGTATTTCTGATCTTAAAGATACCACTAAAGATAAGTTACAAATGATAAGGGAAGCCGATAAGGCGCTGTACGTTTCAAAGGATCGCGGTAAAAACCAAATCAACCTCGCCAGATAGCGCCCCTCTTAATTAGCTGTAGATTACTAGAAACCCTAATAACCTACTGATAGTCTAACTATTATTTAAGACTCAAGGCTTTGCACAAAACTAATATCAAGAATCTCAATTCCAAGCGATTCGGCTTTGGTCAATTTGCTTCCCGCTTTTTCACCAGCAATTAAAGCTGTTGTCTTTTTAGATACTGAGCCTGCAACCTTGGCCCCTAATGACTCAAGCTTGTCTTTAATCTCAGCACGACTAATACCTTCAAAACTGCCTGTAATGACATAAGTTTTATCCTTAAGGGGAAGCTCATCATCAGACTTTGCTTCTATCTCTGGCCAGGTTACACCCAGTTCAATCAGCTCTTTGACTTGTTGTCTATTATCGGGGTTTTCGAAAAAGACTTTGACGTGCTGTGCGACAATAGGGCCTACATCAGAAACAGCTTCTAAATCTTGAATGTCCGCGTTCATTACCGCATCAATGGTGAAAAAATGATTGGCTAGGTTCTTAGCGGTTACTTCACCAACTTCACGAATACCAAGAGCGTATAAAAACTTGGGGAGTGTAGTAGTTTTACTTGCTTCTAATGCTGTTAATAAGTTTACTGCTGATTTTTCGCCCATGCGATCAAGTCCAGCAATTTGTTCTTTTGTTAGACGATAGAGATCGCTAATTGACTTGACGAAGCCCTTCTCCGTAAAAATCTCCACAAGTTTGTCACCCAGACCATCAATATCCATAGCCTTGCGCGATGCAAAATGCTTAATAGCTTCATTACGCTGAGAAGAACAAACGAGGCCACCTGTACAACGAATGACTGCTTCGCCTTCAGTTCGTTCAACCGCTGAACCACAAACAGGACATTCCACTGGCATCTCGATGGCCTCAGCATCATCCGGGCGCCTATCTAAAATCACGCTAACCACCTGAGGGATAACATCACCAGCACGGCGAATAACTACCGAGTCTTTAATTTTCACTCCAAGACGAGTAATTTCATCCATATTATGCAACGTTGCGTTACTGACCGTAACGCCACCGACAGATACTGGCTCTAAGCGCGCTACTGGGGTTAAAGCGCCTGTGCGCCCTACTTGAAAATCTACACCTAGAAGTTGGGTGATTTCTTCTTGTGCTGGGAATTTATGAGCAATAGCCCAACGTGGAGCTCTTGCCACAAAGCCTAATCGATCTTGTAACGCAATACTGTTAACTTTATTAACGACGCCGTCAATTTCATACTCTAACGAATCGCGACGCTCAGCAATATCCTCATAATATTCAAGACAGCCTGAAATTCCTTCAACAACTTTAACCTCGCTAGACACTGGCAAGCCAAGTTCCTTAATTTGCTCCAAACGATCATAATGCTTGTCTGCAAGTTTAAAATCGTCAGACACCAACCCCACAGAATACGCATAAAAAGATAAGTTTCTTTTCGCTGTTATTTGAGGATCGAGCTGTCTTAAGCTACCTGCAGCAGCATTTCGTGGATTAGCAAAAACTTTAGCACCAGTATTACGAGCTTCCTCATTAATCGCTTCAAACGCACTTTTAAGCATAAAAACTTCACCACGCACTTCTAAACGTTGCGGTGGATTATTGGTTCTAAGTTTAAGCGGTATAGGGCGAATAGTTCTGGCGTTCAAAGTGATATTTTCACCTTGAGAACCATCGCCGCGAGTAGCTGCCCGCGTCAGTAATCCATTTTCGTACAACAAACTAATAGCCAAACCATCAAGCTTAGGCTCGCACACATACTCGATATTCTCCGACTGAGCTAATCGCTCCTTAACCCGGCGGTTAAAACTCTTCATTTCGTCAGAGTCCATAGCATTATCTAGCGACAACATCGGAAGCTCATGAACCACTTCGGCAAAGCCTGTATCGGGTTTGGCACCTACACGCTGAGTCGGCGAGTCTTCGGTAATCAAATCAGGATGTTCAGACTCTAGCTTCGATAATTCACGGTATAGTCGATCGTACTCAGCATCAGGCACAGAAGGATCATCTAGTACATAATATTGATAATTGTAGTTGTTAATAAGCGAGCGTAACCGCTCCAACTCTTGTACTAGGTTGTCGGCTTTATTAGTCATAATCGTAAGGTGTGTTGAAGTTTTTATTTTTGCAGAAGTTGTTTACGTTCAAATTCGCTAATCTGTTCACGATGATGCGATTCAATCTGTTTACTAAAATTACTTTTAGTCGCATCTAAAACGTAACCACCTAATTCTTTAGTAATGCCTTGAGCAGTTTTCACCATTAAATCATACGCCTTCATAGGCTTTTTAGGACCGGGTAATGTCATGAACAAGGCTAAACCACGAGTTTCAAGCTCATCAATCTTCTTCAAATCAAAGATTCCTGGCTCTAATGCATTGGCCAAACTAAACTGAACCGCACCACGGCCGTTAGCTTGTGCATGACGATGGAAAATATCCATCTCACCGTGACGCATCCCCTGTTCGACTAAGGACTGCACCAACTCAGGTCCTTTAAAAGGACGCTCTTGCTCTGCCACAACAAACAGCGAAAAAATCAGCTCAGGCTCGGTCTCAATAGTAGGTTCATCCTCAATTTCATCACTCGGATCGTCGAACAGTGTTGTTTGTTGCGGTTGAGACACCTTTGGCTCTTTTTTAGCCTCTGACACTTGAGCTTCATTCAAGATAGACTGATCTTTTTTGAGGCTTTCTTTGGTGAACTCAAACAGCGCATCATCTAAAACAGGAATGTCTGTTTCAGAAATTGTTGGCTCTAAGGGCTCTTGTTTTTTATTTGCTACTGGAAGCTCCGAGCTTTGACGCTCAACAGTTGACGCTTCTTGACGCGGACTTTCATCGGCCGTATCTACTGACGGTTCCGATAGTTCCGGCTGTTTCTTAGAAGTAACCACAGGCTCAGAAATAATTTCGTCTGGAGCATCATCATGGGAGCTTTTACTGCCGCCCACGACTCTTACCTGACCAACACCATCATCGTCAAAGCCTTTCATATCACGGCTTTTTTCTAAACGCTCTTGATATAGCTCACGCTCAACTCGTTCGCGTCGCACTCGTGATCGTCTTTTTGCATCAAAATAAATAAAGCCAATAATGACTAGGCTTACTAAAGCCAGCAAAATCGCCAGTTGCCACTCCATTAAATCACCCTTAACCAGATTTATTATTTAGGAAGCTGCTAAAGCCGCAGCTTCATCGACATCTACTGAGACCACGCGAGAAACACCTGGTTCACTCATAGTAACACCAAGCAGAGTTTCCGCCATTTCCATCGCAATTTTATTGTGAGTAATAGCAATAAACTGCAAATGCTCACTCATTTCTTTTACCAAGTTGGCATAGCGCCCCACGTTCGCATCATCAAGAGGTGCATCAACCTCATCCAACATACAGAAAGGTGCTGGATTTAGCTGGAATATTGAGAATACTAACGAAATCGCAGTCAGTGCTTTTTCGCCACCTGACAATAGGTGAATCGTAGAGTTACGCTTTCCTGGTGGACGCGCCATTACTGCAACACCAGTATCTAACAGGTTTTCACCAGTCAACTCAAGGTAGGCATGGCCGCCGCCGAATACTTTAGGGAATAACTCCTGCACGCCCTTGTTAACTTTATCGAAAGTTTCTTTAAAGCGTGTGCGTGTTTCATGATCAATCTTACGGATGGCACTCTCTAAAGTTTCTAGAGCTTCCTCAAGATCATCGTTCTGTGCATCTAAGTAAACTTTCCGTTCTTCAGCTGCTTTAAACTCTTCAATTGCGGCTAAGTTAATCGCGCCCAATCTTTGAATGCGCCCTGTAACCTGCTCAATTTGTTCAAGCCAATCACTTTCTGAAGCATTCTCCGGTAGCGACTCCAATACTTCCTCTACCTCACGTTTGGCATCTTTTAAGATCTCCGCCTGCGTGTTTTGTCGGGTCTTTGCTTCCTGCCAGTCCATTCGTAACTTTTCTAATCGTGAACGAACACCTTGTGCGCCCTGCTCAGCTTCGTGTCGTAAACGTTCCAGTTTACGCATCTTCTCATCAACCTCGCTGAGCTTGTTTCGAGCTTGCTTCATTTCCTCTTCGACCACTAAGCGTTTCTCTAGAGCCTCTTCAAGCTCCATCTGATACTCTTCAGTCGGGTCACTATCACTGCTTAAACGATTTTCAAGCTCGACCTTGCGCGACGTTAGCTCACCAATTTGTGAATTAACGCGCTCAAAACCCGAACGAGTTGAGTTCACTTCAGCTTTCAAAGCACTTACTCGAATGGCTAACTTTTGCTCTGCTTCTTTAGCTTCGCGCGCTTGTGTGCGACGAGTTTCTAATTGTTGGCGTCGCTCTTCACGTTCAGCCATTAATTGTTCACGTTTGTCGCTGTCTTGTTCCATCGAGTCTAATAACTGCTCAATAAGTTGACGACTTTTTGCGAGCGCAGCTTCGTCATCTTGAACCTGCTCAACGATATTTTGTTGTTCACGCTTTAAGCGCTCTAAACGCCCTTGAGTTTGCTCTAACTTAGCTTGCTGCGTACCAACTTTGGCTCTTAGCTCGCTATGTTTCTTGTTGGCTTGCGCCAGCTGAGACTGCTTTGTCTGCCACGTCTCTTCGTAGTTACTTAACTGCTCGGAAAGTTGTTCTTTGGTCTCTTCAAGCTGCTCTAGAATTGCTTCTTGTTGCTCAATCTTTTGATAAATTTCTTTAAGCTCAGCTTCACGCTCTAAAATTCCAGCTTCATTATCACTAGCACGAGTGACTCTTAACCAATGCTTACCAAGCCAAACGCCATCTTTAGTAATGATTGACTCATGTTCAGCCAGGTCGCTGCGCTTTGATAAAGCTTCAGACAAGTCTTCGGCAACAAGAACGTGATTTAAAGTACCGTTTAAGGCTGATGCACCTTTGACCTTATCGGATAAGCGACCTGATTCAGCGCTTGCATTTGATTCACCATCGACCAATAAAATTGAGCCAGAGGCCAACTCTGACAAACTACTGGCGTAACTTTCAGGAGAGTCCACAACAACTGCTTCTAAGTATTGTCCTAGAACAGTTTCAGCTGCCACTTCCCAACCAGCATCTACCTTTAAGTTTTGTGCTAAACGCGCCTGACTATCGAGCTTCTTCGACTCTAGCCACTTCACCGCCTGCTCATTGTCAGAACCTAGCGCCGCGCTTTGTAGCGCCTCTAAGGAGACTTTGCGTGATTCTAAAAGACGTAACTCTCTACGTGTTTCTTCGAGCTTTTGATTATGGGTGCGCTGTTCTTGGCGTGATTGATTAATCTTTTCAACAGCATCCTGGACATCGTTCTCAAGCTTTTCAGCCTGCTCTTCAGCGATGCTTAGTTCTTGCGCAACTTTGGTTAGTTCAGATTCCATTGAGCCAGACTGTTGCTGCCCCACTTCCTCTTTAATTTCTTCTAAACGTTTTTGGTGACGCGACAAATGCGACTCTAGATGCTGAATTCGAGTTTTTTCAACTTCAGCTTTTTGTGCGTTAGCGCTGGCTTGCTGGTTGAAAACATCCCAATCTTGCTGCCAAATGCGCATATCTTCTTCTAAGTCGGTGAGTTGCTGTTGCTGCTCTTCTACCTGCTCAGAGTTCATTTCGAGCTCAGGCTCTGCCTGTAAAAGCTCAGTCATCATCTCTTCAAGTTTAGACTCATCGAATTTTAATTGATCGCGAAGCTTATCTAAAGACGATTCAACCTGAGCCTTGTCTTCGAGTAGCTGTGATTTCTGTTGGCGCGAATGTTCGATAGCCTGCTCAAGTCTAGCTATATCAGCGGCAATACCATAAAAACGTCCTTGGACTTCATTGTGAACGTCGGTTAACTCAATGTGTAGCTCGCGTGATTTTTCGATTTCGCTGTCAGAATGACGTTGATCGGCAATTTTAGACTCGACCTCAGTCTCCATCTTCAAAATGGCTTCGTCCAACGCTTCAATTTTAATGTTGTATTGTTGCCAGCGAATAGCAGCTAGTTGCGCTTTAAGCTCACGCTCTTCAGCTTTATATTCTTTATAACGCTCGGCGGACGTCGCTTGGCGTTTCAAGTGAGACAGTTGTTTCCCTAGCTCTTCACGTAAGTCGTTCAGGCGATCTAGGTTGTCTCGGGTATGGCGAATTCGGTTTTCCGTTTCACGGCGTCGTTCTTTATATTTTGAAATGCCAGCGGCTTCTTCTAGGAAAACACGTAGTTCATGAGGTTTTGACTCGATAAGTTTCGAGATCATGCCCTGCTCGATAATGGCATAACTTCTTGGACCAAGACCGGTACCAAGGAAAATGTCGGTAATATCTTTACGTCGACAGCGAGTACCGTTTAGAAAGTAACTGGATTGGGCTTCGCGATTAACCATCCGACGCACGGATATTTCATTATAGTTGGCATATTCACCTTTTACTGTGCCATCGGTGTTATCGAATACCAACTCAATACTCGCTTGACCGACTGGTTTTCGCCCAGTAGAACCGTTAAAAATCACGTCGGTCATAGCGTCACCACGAAGGTTTTTTGCCGATGACTCCCCCATTACCCAGCGTACTGCATCAATCAAGTTAGACTTACCACAGCCGTTTGGGCCTACCACAGCAGTCATATTACTTGGGAACGATACGGTCGTTGGGTCAACGAATGATTTAAATCCTGCTAATTTTATTTGTTTTAATCGCATTTATTCTCTTACGTATTCTCTTATTTGTCTCTTAAATAGAGACTTCTGTAAGGGTCTGTAACAATTTTAGGGTTACCTTCTAAAGCGTTTAAGTGTAAATTATTTTGCATCATTTAGCACATAGTAAGTGTAAAAAATCAATTTATGGCACAAAATAGTTTCGAAGGTGCTCATTATTTAGCCAGTGGCTTCAGAATGTTGCTCCAAAAAGGCATCAAAAGATACGTTTTTATCCCTTTAGGCATTAATTTAACTCTTCTAACTATCGCATTGATTTACCTTATAAATCAAATATCTTCGTGGGCTAGTTGGATAGAAAATACTATTACAAGTTGGGGCGCTTGGGAATGGCTCGGCACAGCTCTTGCTTGGCTTATCTGGCCTTTAGTTATTATTGGCGCCGTACTCTTCATTTTCTTTTTCTTCTCGATGCTCGCCAACTGGATAGCCGCCCCTTTCAACGGCCTATTAGCTGAAGCTGTCGAGCGAAAGTTGCATGCCGAGCATGGCAACCAAGATACACCGATTGAAGACCAGGGTTTTAAAGATCTTATTAAAGATACGCCAAGGTTGCTTAAACGCGAATGGACCAAGCTCAAATATTATATTCCGCGAGCATTGGTCTGCCTTCTAGTGCTCTTTATACCAATTCTTGGTGCAATCGCCTTTCCTATCATTTGGTTTGTGTTTAACGCTTGGATGATGTCAGTTCAATATATTGACTACCCTATGGATAATCACAAAATATCTTTCGACGATATGCTCAAAACCTTACAGACGTCACGAAGCGGAACGCTCGGCTTTGGTAGTCTGGTGATGTTATGCACCATGGTTCCCATTCTAAACCTTCTGGTGATGCCTGCCGCGGTTTGTGGCGCTACACAGTTGTGGTATGAGAACTATCGCTCAACCTACATAAAATGAGGCTTTAAACCTATTAATTGCACAGGGATAGTCTATAATCGTTGCCGACGGGAATACTGATACTGGCAAAGGATCTAATGAAAAAAGTTATAGTTGTTGACGACAGTAAGTTTTTTTGCGCGATAGTAGAAAAGCAAATTATTGAACACACTTCTTTCGGTGTTATCAGTTGTAGCACCCTAAAAGAGGCGACTACCCTGTTGTCACACCTCGATCCAGACACCATTCACGCCTGTTTAGTCAGTTATCGATTGCGCGATGCGCTAAAAGGCGAAGCAGTAGAACTTTTCCGCAAGCAAGACATCCCTACCATCGTATTAATTAGTGATATTACAGCTTCGCTGCGTTCTCGCTTTTGGCGCTTAAAGGTTGTTGATTATGTGATCAAAAACGATCGCTATGTCATCAATGAGATCGTAGAGACGCTCACACGCCTAGAGCGTAACCCCGACAATAAAATTGTTATCGTTGAAGATTCACGAACTTCAGCCAAGCTGTTACAAATTCTATTAAAAGTTCATAAGTACAAGGTTCTTCACTTTACCAACCCCAAAGAAGCTTTCGAGTATGTAAAGTATCACCCAGATGTGAAGATGGTTATTACAGACTATCAGATGCCGGGTATGGATGGTTGTGAACTTACGCGTCGCTTACGCCGTATTTACAGCAAGCAAGAACTGGCTATTTTGGGAATGTCTGGAGCCGGCCAAACCATTATGGCGGCTAATTTCCTCAAACACGGCGCCGATGACTTTATTATTAAGCAGTCCTTTTTAGCTGAGGAGTTTTACCTGCGTATTAACTCCTATCTCGATAGCCTTAATACTTTCCAGAAACTCGCCACAGCGGCAAGTTTTGATTATTTGACCAACGTGCCTAACCGACGTCATTTCTTTGAGGTGGTCGAGGCTATGCATGATTCGGCTTGGCGCCATGAAACGGCTGTAACTTGCGCCATGATTGATATTGATAAGTTTAAATCCGTAAATGATAACTACGGCCACTCCGTTGGCGATGCCGTGTTGCGAGAAGTGGCACATATTATTAAAAACTCAATACGTAAGTCCGATGTAGTAGCTCGATTCGGCGGCGAAGAATTCTGTCTTTACATGAATGGTATGTCCGCTCAGCATTCGTTGGAGTACTTTGATGAGCTTAGAGAAAAGATTAGTGATGCAGTGATTGATGCTGAAGATCATAAGCTTCAAGTTACCGTTAGTATTGGTATCTGCTCAACCATTAAGTACAACTTAAATGACATGATCGAAGATGCTGACAAGGCGCTGTATCGAGCGAAAGAAACAGGCCGAAATCGAGTCATCCGAAGCGAAGAACCCCTTAGAATGACTCGTTAAATATACTCTCGGTTTAAATTATCAATAAACTTCTGCAACCTTTTACTCGAAATTGGAAAACGCGTCTTTTGCCCTTGTGCAAATAGCGAAATCCGATATTCCTGCAACATCCAGCAATACTCATCAACTTCAAACTGTGGAATCTTCTGGTTTTGCTCCAGCTGTTCTACTTGCTCTAACCAAGGTTGGTATTGCTGCATAATCTGCAAATCCTTAAGCGGATTATGTTTAATACGCTCCAGCCTAAGCTGTATGGCTTTTAAATAACGCGCATAGTCTCGCACATGCTCCGCCCCGAAGCGATAGCAAAAGCCTGGCTGAAACAGAAATTCAAGCTGCTGCTTGATATCGTCATAAGCTGCTGAAAAGTTTTTGCCTAAAGCTTTGGCATCGGCTAAGCAGCTGTTTCGTTGTTTTAGTGTGCCAACAAGCTGATCTAAGATCTTGTTTGAGTCAGGTACAATGTTTTCTTGCACCTCTTTTAAAACACTATCATAGCCAGCTTTATCATAAGGAACCTTACGAGATACATGGTCTTTAATTACAGACATCATGACATCGTTAATCAAATCCTCTGGCGAGTATAACGAAGCGCAAGCTAACATTAACTGCTGTCGGTTATGATACTTCTTCTGTAGATAACTAAAGGTCTTACTTTCGGACAAAGCCATTAAGCGGCAAACGCCACGAATGTGAGTTTTCTCAGCTTGGCGCTGATTAACCACTGGTATGATTCTAACTTTATCCTTTGCATCCTCAATCGCGTTAAAAATAGGAATGTCAGTCCCCGCCTCCTGCATAGTGCCCTTCTGTACAAACTCCTCAGGCCAAGAAGTATAAGTCACATTTTTAACTTTTTTCGAAGGTTTGGACTTAGCCTTTTCCACCTTGCGAGGTTTAGCTTCCAAACTTCGAGAGCTATACAGCAATTTTCCGGCATCATTAACCACTTCAAAACGCATTAAGAAGTGCTCAGGAAGATTTAATTCAGACCATGCTTCTTGCGGTAAAATTACGCCCGTCATGGTGAATAGGTGTTTGGTAATGATATCCACCAAGCGCCCTTTGCTCTCTAAAACCTTTTCATAACAGGCTTTAGCGAAAGTTGGCACTGGCACAAAGTTTTTACGAAAGCGCTTAGGTAGAGAGCGGATCAGAAACTCTATCTTCTCTTCCAGCAAGCCTGGAACCAAACGTTCAAAATCACCATCACTAAACTGTCCAACAAGGGATTGCGGCAGGCGTACTGTAACGCCATCTTTTTCATGACCAGGCTCAAAGTGATACTTTAGTGGTAGCTCCACACCCTTCGCTTTTATAAACTCAGGATAAAGTCCTTTGTCCTCTTCTTGCTCTTGAGGTAATAAAACATCAGCTGAAAGACTGATTAAGGCGTTATGCTTCTTCGGATCTTTTTTGAGCCAGTTATTCAGGCTTTTTACGCTGTTAATGTGATCAGGTAACTTGCGTTCGAACCATTGTGCAATAGTGGTTTCATCCGCCCAAAGGTCTGCTTGGCGAGCCTTGGCAATTTCTTGCTCAACATCTTTCTTAACCTGTACATTATGTTTATGGAAAGGCTGTTTTGACTCTAAATCTTGTCGAACAAGCGCGTGCAGAATAAATAGTTCGCGGCAAAGCTCCGGTTCAACAGCACTGTAATTAACAGTTCGATTAGTAACAATTTTCAGGCCAAGCAAGGTTTGCTGCATTTCAGCAACAACCGCTCCCCGGTTCTTGCTCCAGTGTGCGTCGTAATAGTGAGTTTTAATTAAATGCTTAGCGATTTGCTCTAACCATAGAGGCTCGATAGCCGCCGTCATCCGCGCATAAGCTTGGGTCGTTTCCACAACCTCGAAAGTCACCAACCAGGCAGGCTGCTTTTTAAAATTGGTAGACTGTGGATGCACCATGAACTTACTTTGGCGAGTACCTTGATAGCCTTTTTCTAAATCTTTTTGGCCGATAAAACTGAGCAATCCACTGAGTAATACTTGATGCAGGTTTTGGTAAAACACAGGATCTTCTTGCTCAAACTCCGCAGTCTGCCACTCTTTCGGGGTTAGCTTTTTGTGTGATTTTGACTGTTGCATCAGGCTTTTTAGCTGACGATAAGTACTTTTCCATTCACGATACGCATTAAAGTTAATAAGCTCTTCGCCACAATAACGGCGAAATTGGCTATTGCTGAGCTCGGCCTGTTGTTCATGCAGGTGGTTCCACAAATTAATGATGGCGATAAAATCAGAAGTTTTATGCTTATATTTAGCGTGCTTTTGTTGAGCCAACTCTTTTTTATCGAATGGCCACTCGCGTGGGTCTTTTACGGATAAAAAGGCGGCTAAAACCAGTGCATAGCTTAAATAGTTCCTTTCTTCGCTTTCTAGCAATATGCGAGCTAAACGTGGCTCAATCGGCAATCGCGCCATTTGTCGGCCAATATGAGTCAACTCTTTATCTTTGCTGATGGCTTGTAGCTCGTTCAGTAGATTAAGACCATCGCTGACCTGCCTATCCGCCGGCGGATCAATAAATGGAAAGGCCTCGATATCACCAAGCTTCAACTGCTTCATCTGCAAGATTACCGCAGCTAAGTTAGTTCTTAGAATTTCTGCATCGGTAAACTCTTTGCGCTCATTAAAATCTTCTTCGCTATAAAGTCGAATACAAACACCCTCAGCCACGCGGCCACAGCGACCTTTACGCTGGTTCGCACTAGCTTGGGAGATTTTCTCGATCGGTAAACGCTGAATCTTACTGCGCACCGAATAACGACTAATCCTCGCCAAACCTGGGTCAATGACGTAGCGTATTCCTGGCACGGTCAAAGAAGTTTCCGCCACATTAGTCGCAAGTACGATACGCCGTTTTCCGCCAGAAGGTTTAAAAATACGCTCTTGTTCAGACATCGACAACCGAGCATATAATGGTAATACTTCGCAGTTCTTAAAAGCTTCTTTGCGCAGGTGTTTCGCGGTATCGCGAATATCGGCTTCACCAGGCAGGAATATCAAAATATCTCCCGGCCCATGCGCCATAATTTCTTCTACCGCATGACCAATATGATCGGTTTGTGGTAGCGGATTTTCTTCATCATTAGGTCGATACCAAACATCTACGGGATAAGTACGACCACTAATTTCCAGCACTGGCGCAGGTTTACCATTGGTTTTGAAGTGCTCAGAAAAACGTTCAACATCAATAGTTGCTGACGTAATGATGATTTTAATGTCTGAGCGTTTTGCAATTAGCTGCCTTAAATAACCCAGTAAAAAGTCGATATTTAGGCTGCGCTCGTGAGCCTCGTCGATAATGATGGCGTCGTACTGTAGTAATAACGGATCATGAATAATTTCATTCAACAAAACACCGTCAGTCATAACTTTTACAGGAGTGACAGCGTTGGTTTGATCATTAAAACGAATGTTGTAACCAATGACCTGACCGATCTCGCTTTTAAGTTCTCCAGCAATACGACGTGAAACGCTGGTCGCTGCCACACGTCGTGGTTGGGTATGACCGATACGCCCTCTTCGGCCCAAGCCTAGCTCAAGACAGATTTTAGGCAGCTGAGTTGTTTTACCCGATCCTGTTTCACCAGCTATCACCACAACTTGGTTGTCTTTAATCAGCTGGGCAACTTTTTCTCTGGATTGAGAAACGGGTAAGCCATCATCATACTCAATGTTTTTAGGGATAATGGCGTCGCGCTGGCTCACAAGTTTCGACGAATCGTGCATTAGCTTACTAAGCTTTTCTTCGAGCTTAGTTGCTGGTAGCTGTTGTTGGGTGCGCTTTTTAATGGCTTTCTGAAGATTATTAATATTGGATAGATCGCTTAATAAACAATCCTTCAGACTGATAGCCGAATTCTTTTCAGACATAATTCTCTTTAGATTTAATTTTCTTTGGCAGATCTCTTTTAGACAATACGCTTTTCAGAAAAACTCTTTATGACAGACGATTGTAACGTTTAGAGCATTTAGTTTGGGTTATCAGACGAATCCCAAAATTCTTTTACAGCTCTTAATTCGCCTAAATAGTCAGCAACTGGTCGGTAAAAGTCTTTATCTTCCCAGTAACCAGTATGGCAGGCTGGATTCCACGATGTTCTGGCACTGCCGACGTTGATTTCTAAGTCTTCGCTGACGACTCTATGGTACTCGTCGCTGATGTTCTTCATAGGATAAGCGACTACATCATCTTTGTCATAAAAATTTAACCATTTTACATGCTCAACCAGCGCTGGGTCAGTTTCACTACCTACTTTATCGATAGGGCTCGGTAAGCGCTGTGTCAAACTGTCATAAATCGCTAACGGACTACCACAGGTAATAATTCCGGCTAAAGTTCTGAAGCTTTCGAGATGACTCAGCTGGCTAAATTTCGCACTGTCTTTGGCCTGATTAATGTCTTGAATGTAGTGCGACATGATAACTGAAGCGAAAGAGTGCGCTAAAAGCACCACAGGGGTATTGTCTGGGTCAACATGTCGGTGTGAAGCAAGTTTTTTCATGCTTTCAGCGATACGGTTATGGATAAGCTGATAAAGCCCCTGCTCATCGTGACGATTATAAGCTAGGCCCAAGCTCATAGAATCTATAAACAGCTGGCGAAATGCGGTGTAGGTCAGTTCTTTACGATAATCGAGGGTATCCAGCAAATCATCATTGTCATGCTGCAACAAATCGCCCCAATAAATTTCATGAAACAATAAGTCATCCTCACGGCGTTCATGCCCGTTGCCCTTTAAATAACGCTCAACCACACGGTGCTTAAACTCCGTTGAATAATGCTTATTTTCTGAGCCAATCCCATGGACAATTACCACTGCCAGACGTTTCATTCAATAGTTACCCCGTTAACCTTTATAAAACTGTGCCATAGTCTTACAAAACCTGTTTAACATCAAGTCTTTACAGACGATCCCACAGAATTAGCAGTTCCCTAAAAATTCACTTCAACTGGTACGAGCAGTTGTGTTAGACTGAAAGAAGTTTAATATCCAAGAGGTTGCTATGTTAACTATAATATTACTTCTAACCTTGATGATAGCGCTCTATCATCGCGCAAGCCTCAAAATTACTAGCTTAATTCTAGCTGGTATTTTGGTGCTTTGGAGCCTATACGACGGTATTCCGTATGTACATTGGGCCATTTTCCTGATTATTTTCGTACCACTAAACTTAAGCCCTATTCGCCGCAAAGTGTCGGCTAAGCTGCTTGATGTGTTCAAAGGTATCATGCCACGTATTTCTGATACTGAACAGGAAGCACTCGACGCTGGTACTGTGTGGTGGGAAGCAGAAATGTTTGGTGGTAAACCGAACTGGAAACGCTTCCATAGCTTTGAGAAAGCCAAGCTGACTAAGGATGAGCAAGAATTCTTAGATGGCCCTGTTGAAGAACTGTGTAGCATGATTAACGACTGGCAGATCACTCACATTGATCGTGATTTACCGCCAGAAGTCTGGGACTACATTAAAAACAACGGTTTCTTCAGCTTCATCATCCCTAAAGAATACGGCGGTCTAGGCTTCTCCTCTTATGCCCAGTCGCAAGTTCTGACCAAGATTAACTCGCTAAGCGCGACAGCTGGAAGTATCGTTTCAGTGCCTAACTCGTTAGGTCCTGCTGAACTATTAATGCACTATGGTACGCAAGAGCAGCGCGACTATTACTTGCCACGCTTAGCCAAAGGTCAAGAAGTGCCATGTTTCGCACTAACAGCACCAGAAGCTGGCTCTGACGCAGGCGGTATTCCTGATAAAGGGATTATCTGTAAAGGTCAGTGGAATGGTGAAGAAGTTGTTGGTATGAAACTGACTTGGGATAAGCGTTATATCACTCTAGCGCCAGTAGCTTCCCTACTCGGTTTAGCCTTTAAGCTTTATGATCCAGAAGGCTTGCTTGGTGACAAAGAAGACCTGGGTATTACTTGTGCCTTAATCCCTACAGATACTGACGGTGTTGAAATTGGTCGTCGTCACTATCCAATGAGCACGCCATTCCAAAACGGCCCGACTACCGGTAAAGATGTGTTTGTGCCTTTAGATTACATTATTGGTGGCCCTAAAAATGCAGGTCTAGGTTGGAGAATGCTGGTCGACTGTTTATCAGCAGGTCGCGCCATTTCATTGCCGTCAAGTGCAACCGGCGGCTCAAAAACGATTGCCTACACCACAGGCGCTTACGCTCGAATCCGTCGCCAATTCAATGTGCCAGTCGGCTACATGGAAGGTGTGATGGAAGCGTTAGCACGAATTGCCGGTAAAACCTACCTTATCGACGCGGTTCGTACCTTCACTGCAGCCGGTATCGACAGTGGTGAAAAGCCATCAGTTGCCTCGGCGATTGTAAAGTGTCACACCACAGACATGGCGCGCGATATAGCCTGCGATGGTGTTGATATTCATGGCGGTAAAGCCGTTATGATGGGGCCTAAAAACTATGCAGCACGAGCCTACCAAGGCGCGCCTATCTCGATTACGGTCGAAGGTGCTAACATCCTAACTCGTAGCTTAATTATCTACGGCCAAGGCTCAATTCGTTGCCACCCTTACGTATTAAAAGAAATTCAAGCGACTCAAAACGAAAACCGCAAAGAAGCCGTTAAAGACTTCGACAAGGCCTTATTCGGTCACCTTGGTTTTGCCATGAGTAACAAGATCCGCACCTTCTGGTTAGGATTAAGCGCCAGCTTGCTGGTGAAGAAACCACAGTCTGACTTCACTGGCCGCTATTATCAGCGCATCACTCGATTCTCAAGCGCCCTAGCCTTCTTGTCAGATGTCACCATGGGCGTCTTAGGTGGCGAACTTAAACGTCGCGAAATGATTTCTGGTCGTTTAGGTGACATGCTAAGTAACCTCTATATCGCAAGCTCTGTGTTGAAGTTCTACCACGACAAGGGCCGCCCTGAGCACGATAAAGAAATCGTTCAGTGGTCGTTAGAGCACTGCTTATACGAAACACAAATGGCGGCTGATGGCGTCTTAAAGAACTTCCCAATTGGCTGGTTAGGTAAAGCCCTAAGACTCATCGTTTTCCCGCTGGGATTACCGCTTTCGCCACCATCGGACAAACTACAGCGTAAACTCGCGCGCCAGTTACAAGAACCAGGCGCTATGCGCGAAGAGCTGACTCACGGTGCTTACAAATCAGAGTCCGAGTACAGCAACCTATGGAAAGTTGATAAAGCACTACGCTTACAACTTGAAATGGAGCCAATCGTCAAGAAATTCTCGAAAGCACTCGGCAAACGAGCAGGCAACCACCAAGTGGTTCCTTTCGCCAAAGAAGCACTCGACGCTGGCCACATTACTCAAGACGAGTATCAGCTAGTTCTCGATGCCGAAGAAGCACGCTTAGAGATTATCAACGTTGATGATTTCAGCCCTGAAGAAATGAAGCATCACGACTCAGAGGCTTAATGATTCCATCATTGCGAGACCTTTAGGTCGCAGCAATCTCTAGATAGCAAGGGATCGCCACAGTCGCTTCGCTCCCTCGCGAAGACGTGCAAACGCCGTTTACTGAAAAGTAAGCGGCTTTTTTATATTCATTATTTCTTCGACCTAAGTTTTCGATTTTTATCGAGTTCCTTTTCTTAAATGGCTAAGAAAAGGAGCCAAAAGAATGCCACCCCGTCGTTAGGCCTTTCAGGCTTCCTTCGTTCACAAAAGTTACTGACGCGCCGTCAAACTCAACATTCCCCTTCGAGGGATTCCATAAAGTCACCTATTCGTTTTGACTAAATTTGGCGCTCCTTGCCAAATTTGCGCTATAACTTTTTATCACTCAGCTAACTCCAAGGGGAATTAGTGGCCCATCAAGTAACTTACTTCCCTTAAATTGAGCTAGCTTCATAGCAAAATATAGCAATCAAAATCAGGACGATTTTGATAAGAGTTTTCAGCACAGGGAAGTGCTGTAAACTCTGATGCGTTTAGTATTTTGCTATGAAACTAGGAAGTCATGCTTGCATGACCTCAATATAGGGTGGTCTTCTCTTTGGTTACTTTCTCTTGACCACGCAAGAGAAAGTAACTCGCTTAAGAAGCGAAATCATTATTTTTCTTTATAACCAAATATATCAAGCACCTCTTTACAGAGCTTGTGCCGTGTAACACTCGAGTTTTCTGCATCCCTAACTAATGTATTTCCTATATAATTCAAGTTTTGACTTGAAAGAAGCAAATCTTTGCTATTGGGGAGTTTAGAAAGATAACTTACAAAACTATAAAGAGGAATTATGTCTTTATTTCCAGATATCCTAGCTGATAGATCAAAATAGGAGTTAGACAGTTCTTCGCACTTTTGCTTGTAAACTTCATCTTGCTCAAAGCGACTATAATCAATTGATGATATAATTATCCCCTCATCTCTTTTTAATTTTGTAATCACCTCTACCTGTAAAGCTTTAAACTCAGCTACAGGTTCTATCCATAGCTTCAAGACGAGCTGCCCAATAGTAAAAACACCAACACCAGCGACAATAGTAAAAAAGACTTCCACAAAAAACTCCTTTAATCAAACAACAAAATTAATCCACCCCGACATGGTCTGCGCGGCACTCCATAAGAAACTAAAAATCGGTACCCCTAATATACTGAGCACAATTAGGGCCATGAAGAACATGGTGCCGTATTTGCCGTTTAGTTGATGGTATTTATATTTTAATGATTTCGGTAATAACCACTCCATGACGTAGTGTCCGTCGAGAGGCCCTATCGGTAATAGGTTAAATAACATCAGTAGGATGTTGATTAGTGCGAGGAACGTGAGCGATGTTTGCGCGACTTGTGATTGCAGCGCGCCGATATCAAACACCCAAGCGGCGGCCTGTAAATTAACGGCGACTAGAGCTATTAGGAAGTTCATCAATGGGCCGGCAGCGGCAACAGCGGCACTCGCCCAGTTAGTTCGAAGCTTGCGGTGCGTTACGGGTACTGGCTTGGCATAACCAAAACCAATTAAAACCACGGCGATTAGGCCCACTGGATCGATGTGGTTAATGGGGTTTAGGTTTAGTCGACCCATTTTTTCAGCGGTGTCATCGCCAAGAAGTTTAGCTGAATATGCGTGGCCAAACTCGTGTAGCGTCAGCGAGAAGATGATAACAAAAAGTACAATCGCAAATATCGCGTATTGTCCGTTGTATAAAAGTGGAAGCATGCTAGTTCTCTATTAATTTTAAGTGCACTGTGAGGATAGATGATTGCAATCTATGGCCTGTGACAATTTTTTGCAAGTGTGAACCAGTTTGCATTTTTCTAGTAAAGGCTGTAAAAGTAATTAAAAACGGAGAGCGACTATGAAGACACTTATCTTTGGCTTATTGGCATTAGCAGTAGCGCACCCTGTCAGTCAAGCAAGTACCCATAAACAAATACAATCTGGCGCAGAGGCAATCGAGCATAAAGTTATCGAATGGCGCCGTCATTTACATCAAAACCCTGAACTTGGTAATCGTGAGTTTAAAACCAGTCAATACATCGCTACACACCTTAAAGCACTTGGCTTAGAAGTCGAAACAGGCGTCGCTCACACCGGCGTTGTCGCAGTGTTAAAAGGTGGCAAGCCAGGCCCAGTAGTTGCTCTACGTGCCGATATGGACGCTTTACCGGTTAAAGAACGCGTCGATTTACCCTTCGCTTCTACCGCAACTGGTGAATACATGGGCAAAGAAGTGCCTGTTATGCATGCCTGTGGTCACGATACTCACGTCGCCATCGTAATGGGCGTGGCTGAAATTTTAACCGGCATGAAATCTGAGTTGCCGGGCACGATTAAGTTTATCTTCCAGCCCGCAGAAGAAGGCCCGCCGCCCGGCGAAGAAGGCGGTGCTGAGTTAATGGTGAAAGAAGGTGTACTTAAGAACCCTGATGTTGATGTAATTTTTGGCTTACACATTGCAGCTGGCACCGACGTCGGCACCATTAATGTCCGTAAACGTGGCATCATGGCGAGTTCAGACGATTTTAAAATTACGATTCATGGCAAACAAGCTCATGGCTCTACACCTTGGGACTCGGTCGATCCTATCGTTACCGCTTCGCAAATCATTAACAGCCTACAAACTATTGTCAGTCGCCACATGCCACTGACACAACAAGCATCGGTCGTAACAGTGGGCTCGATTCATGGTGGCGTACGCTCCAACATTATTCCTGAAAAAGTCGAAATGTTAGGTACCATTAGAACCTTAAGCGAATATGATCGTCAGCAGATTCATGAGTTAGTGCGCAAGAAAGCCACATTAATTGGCGATACTATGGGCGCTAAAGTCGAAGTCGACTTACCCTTCTCTTCCGCATACCCTGTAACTTATAACGATCCTGAGCTGACAGATAAAATGCTACCTACCCTCAAAGCTGTAGCAGGCGCTGAGAATGTGCAAATCATTGCCCCAATCACTGGCGCTGAGGATTTTTCTTTCTACGCACAAGAAGTTCCCGGCATCTTCTTTTTCCTAGGGGGAAAGCCCAAAGATTTACCAGCCACCAAAGCGGCGCCACACCACACACCAGATTTCTTTATTGATGAATCCGGTATGAAATTAGGGGTAGAAGCTTTATCACAACTCGCACTCGATTATATGCAAGCCAACGCTGACTAGCTCACAACAAAAGGGCATACACTAAAGTTATGCCCTTTTTATCTTTCCTGCTTACCGCTATACTCCCCACCAGATATTTTCGTTAATTAATGATTGGTATGTAAGACATGGCAAAAAAGAAGGTCTATATCGCTTATACCGGTGGCACCATTGGTATGAAACCTAGCGCTAAAGGGTTTGTACCACAAAAAGGCTTTCTCGGAGCGACACTACAGAGCTTCCCTGAATTCCAGCACCCTGATATGCCGGAAATTACGATTCACGATTATGCAGAGCCTATCGACTCAGCTAATATGTCGCCGGAAGACTGGCATAAGATTGCTGAGGATATTGAGCGTAATTATGAGCAATACGATGGCTTTGTGGTGCTGCACGGTACTGATACCATGGCTTACACCGCATCTGCCCTATCATTCATGCTCGAAGGCTTACAAAAGCCAGTCATTTTCACAGGCTCGCAGATTCCTTTAACTCAGTTAAGAACGGATGCGCGAGACAATATCATCAACGCCATGTACCTGGCCGCAAACTATCCGGTCCCAGAAGTCAGCTTATTTTTCCACGATCATTTACACCGCGGAAATCGTACAAGAAAAACTGATGCGGACGGTTTTGCTGCCTTTAGTTCACCCAATATGCCGCCACTCGCCAGTATCGGCAGCACCATTAAAGTTCGCGACCATTTGTTGTGGCAGCACAAAAGCAAAGAACTTACGGTTAGACGCTTTGCATCGCCAAAAATCGCCATATTGACCCTGTTCCCCGGAATTTCTGATGAGTTAGTTCGCGACTTTTTAGCTCAGGACTTAGACGGCGTGGTTTTGCAGAGCTTTGGTTCGGGCAATGCGCCAATCAGCAATAAACCACTGATGAAGGCTATCGAAAATGCCACCAAGCAAGGTATGGTTATCGTTAATTGTACTCAGTGTTTAAAAGGCTCCGTCAACATGAGCACTTATGAAACTGGCAAGGTTCTGATGGATGCGGGGGTTACCTCTGGCTTCGATATGACTACCGAAGCGGCATTGGCTAAACTGTATTACCTATTCAGTCGCGGACTTGATGTAGAGACCATTCGTGACAATATGGTTGTAAGTTTGCGTGGCGAACTCAGCAATTAGAAACGATTAAAGAGCTTTGGCTCAAGATACAAAAGGCGACAAGAAACTGTCGCCTTATTAATGTCGCAAAGCTTTAATTCTTGGGAAGTTTCTTCGAATTAATGCTTGTTGGTATTAGGGATGATTAAACTCGGATCAACAATAAAGGATTCTTTTGATTCACGCTCGTTGGAAGACTGACCAGGGTATTCAGCACGCATTTTCTTACCAGTAACCATATTGCCTTCCTTTGTTACGGTAAAAGGCTCTTCCTCATCACTCGAGTTTTTTGCTTTATAAAGCATAATCGCCTGCATACAGGTTTCTTTCTGTTGATCCGTTAGCTTAGTGCCATCAGGCCACTTTCCGGTTTCAACAGCACTTGTGAAACGCTCGATCATGTCAGGAGTTAATGTATCTACCAGTCTTGAGAAGTCCATAGTGATATAAAATAAAGCAAGATTGGCGCAATTATGCAGAATTTATTGATAATTTGCCAGTGGCCAGATTGGGATTAAGAAATAAAGCTTAATTCGCCTGGAATCCCTTACCAGATTAAGCATGAGAAGCCCAAAACAAGCCATTGATTCACAAAAGCTTTGTGATATAGTTAACAATATTTACTGCGAAATTCTGCAGTATGGGGAAGCTACAACCACCATATAAGAGCTGTCCATGGCGTTAATCAAGGCTAAAGTGCCTACTGAATCAATTGATATCGGTATGTTTGTCGTTGAACTCGACAGGCCTTGGACAGATGTTCCTATCGCTTTTCAAAAGTTCGAAATCACAACAGAGCGAGAACTAAAGATTCTGCAAGAATATTGTAGATACGTGTATATTGAGATTGATGCTTTCCTGTGGGAAAAGAAAAAACAAGAACTTTCCGAGCACACTTCAAGTAGTACTTTACCCGAAAACACACCGATTCATCATGAACTACCTCGCGCTTCTTCCACATTTCAAGCGGCTAGAGAATTTACCATAGAGCTATTCGAGTCTGCGAAGCTGGGGCTTACGGTAGATATAAAACAAAGCAAGAGCATTGTGAACAGCTGTATGATCAGCATTCTTTCTAACGCAAATGCCCTCTTCTGGCTCACTAGAATTAAAGATAGAACCCAACATACTGCTGAACACAGCTTGCGCGTATCAGTTTTAGCAATTGCCTTCGGAAAATATCTTGGCATGAGTAAAGCGGAACTCGAGCTGTTGGGGCTCTGTGGTTTGCTACATGACTTGGGCCAGACACAAATCCCTGATGATATCATCAATAAACCAGGTCCATTGAATGAAGCCGAATACCGAGTGATGCAAAAGCACACCATACTCGGACACGAGCTAGTCATCCATGATAGCGAGATTCATGCCACCATCAAGGACGTCATTAAAAATCATCATATCCACTTTAATGGCAATGGTTATCCAAAAAGCCAAGTGCAGACGCCTTTAAGCCTATATTGCAAAATCATCAGTATCATTGACGCCTACGATGCAATGACGAGCGAAACGCTTTATAAATTGAGCAAGTCTCCACGTGAAGCGTTAAAGATTCTTTTTGACCAAAGGGATAAGCAGTTTGATGGCAAGCTAGTGGGTAAGTTTATTCAGATGCTTGGGATATATCCGCCGGGCAGTTTAGTGCGCATGACTAATGGCGAAATTGGAATCGTCACTTCCACTCACCGCCAACATAAGTTGCTGCCCAAGGTTGAGTTGGTGCAAGACAAAGATGGAAAACTAAAGCGCTCTATCATTATAGATTTACGGAAAAAACCAAAAGATGCTGAGGGCAATGTCTATAAAATTGCTGTATCACTTCCCGATGGTGCTATGGGCTTTGACATGCGTCAATACATCCAAACTACCCATCAATGCTAGCTTATTGAGCCTTTACCTACCGCCATTTTAAACAGATCTTTTAAGCTTTTACTGGACACATAGCCCCGAGTCCATCATCATATAGCACATTCAAACAAGTCATACGTTGCATATACTCAATCCATAACGGACCTAATCACCAACACTATGCTTACACTCGACCTTGCCCTTATATTATCTGGAATTTTGGCACTGGGCATCGGTGCCCAATGGCTATCTTGGTACTTAAAACAACCTTCGATTCTATTATTGCTACTGATCGGCATCGTTATCGGCCCTGTCTTTGGTTTTTTCGATCCTGACCAAGCCTTAGGCGACTTACTCTTCCCTTTTATATCGCTTGGTGTTGCGGTAATTCTCTTCGAGGGCTCACTAACTCTAGAGTTTCACGAGGTTAAAAGCCACGGGCGGGTGGTACAATTGTTAGTGTCCGTTGGGGTGCTAATTACGATTACCATAGTGTCATTAGTCGCCTATTTCTTATTCGAAATGGACCCTAAAATAGCAATTTTGTTTGGTGCTTTGGTCTGTGTCACCGGCCCCACCGTGATTGTCCCTATTTTGCGCAGTGTACGCCCCAATAAAAACATCAGCAATATTCTTCGTTGGGAAGGTATTATCATCGACCCTATCGGTGCTATCGCTGTAGTACTCGTGTATGAATACATTATTTCAGGCGGTTCGGGCGATCACGCATTGCTAGTTTTTGGTGAGATATTACTCATCAGTAGTGTTATCGGAATGATTGGTGCCTATGTTTTAGCTGTCTTATTTAAAAAGCACTTAATTCCAGAGTACTTACGAAACGTATTCGCGCTAGCTTTTGTCTTGTTGTTATTCTCAATTTCGAATCACATCGAACATGAGTCAGGCCTTTTAACCGTGACCATCATGGGTGTCGCCTTAGCTAACTGGCCAAAGTTTGAGAAAGACGACCTACTTGATTTTAAAGAATCTCTATCCCTACTCCTAATTTCGGTACTGTTTATTGTCTTAGCGGCTCGCTTAGATTTAGAAAGCCTACTTTCTATCGGCATCCCAAGTTTAATTCTTTTAGCCGTAGTGATGTTTGTGGCTCGCCCTATTTCAGTCTGGGCATCAAGCATTGGCTCTAAACTTAAGTTAAATGAAAAACTGATGATTAGCTGGATTGGACCACGCGGTATCGTCGCGGCAGCAATCTCTTCTTTATTTGCCATCAAACTCGAAGAGTACAACCTTGCGGGCACAGAATATTTGGTACCTTTGGTTTTCGTTATCATTATTGGCACAGTGCTTATTCAAAGTCTTGGTGCAAAACCTATCGGCAACCTGCTCAATGTTCGCGAAGCTTCCGATAACGGTGTATTAATTATTGGCAGTAACCCTGTGGCCTTGAAGGTCGCTCAATCGCTTCGCGATTCAGGTTTTGATGTCATCATGGCGCACAACAACTACACCAACATCTCACGCGCGCGCATGGAAGGTGTTAAAACCTATTTTGGTAACCCAGTCTCAGACCACGCGGATCGCAACTTAGACTTAATTGGGTTCGGACACCTTTTCGCCATGAGTATGGATCGTGAACTGAATACCTTGTGCGAAATTAATTATCGCCACGACTTCGGCAAGAAAAATATATACCGGTTGAAATTTAACGACGACCGCTCTAAAAATAATGGTAAAAACAAGCAAAATGGCGAGAAAAAGAACAGTCGCCAAGAGCGTACAGATTATTGGCAGTCAGCTTGGTTGTTCGGTGAAGAGGTTAACTATGGCAAGCTAGCCAGTATGATCGCCAACAACGCTAAAATTAAAACAACCAACATTACTGATAACTACAGTTATGAACAATATCGTGCTGACAATAAAAACCATATCGCACTCTTTATGATCGATAAAAGCGGTTCGCTGCAGGTATTTTCATCAGAAACGGGTAAAAATATCGATAGTGGTACTAAGATCATTGCACTGGTGCACGACCCAGACAATAAGAAAAATATCCCGAATGATAACCCAGCGAACAAGGGTCAGAAGAAACTAAAGACCTTAGCAGATAAAGAGAAAAGCATTGATGATGATTAGTCGTCAATGCACACTTTTATCAATGATTGAGTTTGCTTGATAGACATTAGTTGCTTCTCGACAACTCTGGAGAAGTACTGAAAAGAAGAAAAGCATTAGGGATTGACCAACAAACTAACCTCTTGTCGGTCATTTCTTAAAACCTAAGTGCAGTAACTGTTCTTATTCTTCTTCTGATTTTTCGAAAGAAGAGCTAACCGTCACTTCCCTAGTCTCGACTAACTGCGCAAAGTCTTGCGCTAGAAGCCTGTCCCAGCTTTCTGGCTGCACAATCGACTCGATACATACCCAGCAGTCTCTTTGTTTATGTTTTCCGTAATATAGCGCCATATCTGAAAGCTTAACTAATTTATTCCAGCTAATATCCATGGTGCTCTTATCGGCACAAGGATAGATAACCGCACCAATAGTGCAAGTAACCTCAATTTCAGTATTTTCATCAGCTTTAAACGGAGCCTGCTTTACGGCTTCTGAAAGCCTGTTTGCTAAAGCCATCATGCTTTTCTGACCATGCTCCAGTCGTGCCACTAGAAGAAACTCTTCACCGCCCCAGCGCACGAACAAATCAACATCGCGGATTGCTGTATTGATGCGGCGGGCAAACTCGATCAGAACCTTATCACCAGCGGCATGCCCATAAGTGTCGTTCACTTGTTTAAAATGATCGATATCGATTAGGTAAATACCTAGCTCATTGCTTTCCTTTGTCCCTTGAGTGCGCTTAATATAACCCAGCTCTCGCTCGATATTTTGCTCAAGGAAGCGTCGATTCTTAAGGCCAGTTAAAGTGTCAACAATGCTAAGCTCTTTATACTGTCTTGCTAAACGTCGCTTCTGGCTAAATCGAATATAAACCAACAGCATTAAAAGTATCAGAATAAAAGACATTGCTACGACGAGGCGATATTGTCCTTCGATTTGTTTTTGTTGTGCTGTTTTAAGAGCCACTTCTTTTTCAAGAAGCTCATTTTTCAACCGGTCTTCTTGCTGTTGTCGATAAAGCTCCGCTGTGGAAGCAACTGGCGAAGATGACTGTTTAAGGCGTTTCTCAAGCTTATCAATGAACAATTGATAAAAATGCTCTTGCCCCTGACTACGAAGTGATTCGTCGTCTAATTCCGAAATTCTCTTATAAACATCAATCTTAACTTCTAAAGGAGTATTGTCGTGTAAGGGTAAACACGCATTCATATCCGCATCTTTACCTATCTTATGCCTCACTAACTCGCGGTAACAATACAAATAGTAAAACTCTGTACTGTCGACTTCAGGCTGCTTATAAGACTCGGCTAAGTATTGCTCGGCTTCGACAAATTCATCGAGATATGCCGCAGACATAGATGAAAACAGCAGTGAGGATAATTTTACATTAGGAAGACTGATGTCTGTTGAATTGACTAACTTAAACCATTTCAGCGCCTCCCCATAATCGCGTAAATGGAGCGCATAAGCCACGCCAGTATTAAAACGGGCTACTACAAGGCTGGATTTAAGATAGGTAGCTTCACCTGGCTCATCTTGAATTTTTTGTTGGAGTCTTTTTATCGTTTTCTTATGTAATTCAATCCCTTTGCTCACATAATTTTCGTCACCATGGATCACATAAAGCGAAGCAAGATTCGCCATTGCATCATTCAGTGCGTAAAAATCGAGGTGTTCTCCAAGTGATAAGGCTTCGTTATAACTTTCAAAAGCTTGCTTAATATCGCCATTTCCAGACTGCTCCCAACCTAAAGTCATTAAAACCTGGGCTATAATCACCTCGTCGCCGACCTCAGTCGCATCCTCATACAGCTTTAAATAAGTATCAATGGTCGTCTCATAAGATTCATCAGCCGCCATAGCGCATAGATAGCGGTAAACTAAATCAAAGGACAATGGTGCATTTGACTGACAATATTTATCCGCCTCGGGGCTTTGAAAGTGAGAAAAATATTCAAAGGCTAAAGAGCGTCTAAATCGGTATAATTCAACCGCGTCATCAGTTTGTTCTACTTGGGAGTTTAACCAGTCGATACGAGCCTCTGGTGACATGGCCTGATATGCATCTGGGTAGGCTTCCAACTTTTCTAGCTCTTCTAAAGTAACAGCCTTCTCTAGGGGGGGCTCAGGGTTTGCGGTTATATGTTCCTCTTGAGCAAAAGCAACCGTTATTGAGCTATAAATGATAGCGAATCCAACAAGTACAACAGACATTAAGTTATTTATGGTGAGAAACATTTTCTGAATAATTATTCTAATCTTTATGGCCTAAGACCATAATAACAGTCTAAGTACGCAAGTCCACCGCAAAAAAAACTAAATATGTATAAAAAACAACCAGCTCAAGGTTCTATCTAATCCTTTTTATCAAACAATTTGAAGAAGCAAAATAATATAAAATGAGGTATTATAGACGCACAATTAATAGCCGTCTGAAAACAAAACACGCTGCACACCTGTAATAGTCCAAGGCCCTTCTCCACCAGCAGGTAATGGCATTGGAGCGTAACGTTTTTCGCCGTTAGCTTTGGTTTCTGTATTCAGAATATGCACTATCTGATTTGCTAGTTTGCTTCCTGCAACTTGGGTTTTCCATGAGCGATAACCTGCGGGCCACTCTAGTGTGTATTGGCGTGGGCGTGTGCCACCATACCCTGGAACAGTTCCTATATTTTTAAAGCGTTCGCCTAGTTCAGTTACACCGGCTTCTGCAAGTAAAAAATCTAAGCGTGAAATAATAGAGCTAGCGACGCGACTGCACCACCAAACCATTGGCAGTCGCCCTTCTTCATAATCCAAATAGGATGTTGCAGCAGAAGCGAGGAATGACCAACCAGAGTTCATCTTAGCGGTAGAGTTTTCGTCTTGATTTAAAGCGGCTTCAATAACATGATGAACATTCTCAAGCGTGACATCTTTTTGAGGCGTACCGCTAACGTCGAATAGCTCAACAGCTGTTTTAACGGCCATGTGTCGCCACTCTTTATCCCAAGGCACTTGTCCCTCTACAGAGTCAGAACTATCTACACTTTTCGCTAATTCAATTGCGCGATAATACAGAGGATCAATTGTGGCTTCGTAGAGACCATAACCAATTCTAGGTTTAGGCCAAAAGAATCGAAGTAAGCGTTGGTTCCAGCCTGCAACCGCATCTCCGACTGGCTTTTTCAAATAAATAGGTTGATGGGGAGCATCGTCTATCCATTGCACTAAGGCTCTTATAAACTCATCGTCAGTTGCATCAGCAGACGGAACAAAAGGTGGATAGGTATCTTCACCAATTAGTTCAATGCCCTGATCGTCAAGAACCACAGGATCGCTGGATGGAGCTTCAATATCTGCCTGCACACGCGCTTCCGCGTAATTCATAAAGTCGTCTTGAACCACAAAAGCTAGGCTATCCCAGTATTCGACCGCACGCTCCGTTAAACAAGCGGCTTCGACCTCTTTGCCATTATCATCAGTGATAGATGTTAACTCCAACCACTTTGAGTATTGGCGGACAAATTCAGTGCTTACCTGTGAACTATTACGATACGCCCACGGCACCATCATTCGCGCGAGCACCTCTAAGCTAAAACGGCTTCGTTGCCGAATTAGTTCGCTGAGGCTATCATCGCTCTCCCCGAGTGGCATCTTGGCGTACTTCCACTGCTGTGGATGCTCTGAAAATCGTTTAAACCATACCTTCCAACCGGCTATAAATAGAGCCGGTGTTATCGAAAAGTCCTTGGCGTGTTCAAAACTTATATTCATACTGGCCTAAATGGTTACTCATAGCTTTTGATTAATAAGCTAGGTATAGGTGGTAGATTCCAATACCTTATCCAGAATGGAAGTTTTGTGCAAATACTTGTTCAATTACTGTTCACGCTTGTCTAAGATCGCTATAATTCGCCAGCGACAAACACCAAAAGCAACGATTCAAAAGGCTGTTCATGCTATTAGCTCTGCCCACATTACAAAACAAAAAGAACTTTATTAACCACTGGCAAGGCTTTGCTGGTTCAAGCCGTGCGCTTGCAATTGTAGAACAAGCCAAGCAATCAGATCGGCCGCTTGTTGTAATTTGTAATGAAGCGTCACAGGTGTGGCATTTGCAGCTCGAAATTGAGTATTTTCTCGGCAAAGATGCTAAGGCGGAAGCCAAACTCCCTGTTTTCAGTTTCCCAGACTGGGAAACACTGCCCTACGATAACTTTAGCCCACACCAAGATATCGTCTCCCAGCGACTGCTGACGCTTTATCAGCTTCCCCGTTTAAAACAGGGCATTGTCTTAATTAGCGTAAGCACCCTACTGCTTAAGCTCCCGCCACGTCAGTATATTGAGCAAAACAGTTTAATCATGCGTACAGGCCAAGAGCTGGATATGCATGAAGTGCGGAGCCTCTTTGAGCAACACGGCTACCATGCCGTAAATCAAGTCTACTCACATGGTGAGTTTGCGGTTCGTGGCTCAATTCTTGACGTTTTCCCTATGGGCTGCGATAAGCCGCTTCGTATCGATTTTTTCGATGACGAGATTGATACTATTCGATATTTCGACCCAGAAAGTCAGCTATCCGAAGAAACCATCAACAATTTCGAGCTACTCCCTGCGAAAGAATTTCCTTTAGATAAAGAAGGAATTGAAACTTTTCGTCAGAACTTTCGAAGTGCTTTCGATGTAGATCTACAAAAAGTTTGGCTTTACCAAGAGGTCAGTAAAGGTAACGCGCCTGCAGGGATCGAGTACTACTTGCCCCTGTTTTTTAATCAGCTCGATGAAAACGGCCTCGAAACACTTTTTGAATATTTGCCTGAAAGCTCAATAATCTGCTCGCTAGGAGTGCATGATGAGGCTATCAACAGTTATTGGGATGAAATTAACGAACGATATCAGCAGCGACGCCATGATATCGAAAGGCCTATTCTCGAACCAAAAGAGCTGTATTTAGAAAAAGACCAGCTTAATGGCCTACTGAAAAATAGCATTCGTATTCGGTTAGAGCCCTCGTCGCCTGATCAAGAATCTCTGACAAGCCCAGTGCCACAAATGCCAATTGAGCATAAAGCTGAAGATCCTGCACACCACTTGCGGAATTTCTTGAGCCATTGGCAAGGTCAGACCTTAATTGCCACAGAATCCCCAGGGCGCCGCGAAGCCTTGAAGGACCTGCTTGAGCGACATGACATACATACCCAAGTTTCGAATAGTTGGGAGTCTTCAAGCCAAAATGTTACCGAAAACCGTGTAGAAGTCGGCGTAGCCCCATTAACTCAAGGCTTTGTAGTCGGCAAACTAGCCGTTATCACCGAGATGGAGCTGTTTGGCGAACAAGCCATTCAGCGACGAACCGTTGAGCGCGACCAAAAGCCATCGATTCAAGCCGAAGATGTCATCCGTAATCTGGCAGAGCTAAAAGAAGGCGATCCTGTGGTTCATGTTGAACAGGGAATCGGGCGTTACCGTGGCCTTGAGAAACTCGCTAGTGGTGACTTGGAAGCTGAGTATTTAATGATCGAATACTCTGGTGGCGATAAACTCTATATCCCCGTTCAGTCCCTACACCTCATTAGCCGCTACTCAGGCACTAACCCTGAATTAGCTCCATGGCATAAACTGGGTACAGAAAGTTGGGATAAAGCGAAAACCAAAGCCGCGGAAAGAGCACGCGACGTTGCTGCCGAGTTGCTTGATGTTTATGCGCGCCGAGAAGCCAAGAAAGGCTTTGCTTACCCACTCGATGAAGCTGAATATAATCGCTTTAGTAGTGAATTCCGTTTTGATGAAACGCCCGATCAAGTCACGGCTATTAACTCAGTCATTAGAGATATGACTGCGCCACAGCCAATGGATCGTTTAGTTTGTGGTGATGTTGGCTTTGGTAAAACAGAAGTTGCCCTGCGTGCTGCCTTTATCGCTGCTCACGCTGGCAAACAAGTGGCGGTTTTAGTGCCAACCACCCTGCTCGCACAGCAACATCTCGAAAACTTTAATGATCGGTTTGCCGATTGGCCAATCAAAGTCGCGGCTCTTTCACGATTCGCTACTGCCAAAGAAGTCAAAGAAACGCTAAAAGGGCTTGAAGATGGTACCGTCGATATTGTGGTGGGTACCCATAAAATCATACAGCAAGACGTTAAATTTAAACGCTTAGGCTTGCTAATTATTGATGAAGAACACCGTTTTGGGGTGCGCCAAAAAGAGCAACTAAAAAAATACCGCTCAGAGGTGGATATTTTAACGCTGACAGCCACACCAATCCCAAGAACATTAAATATGTCAATGTCTGGCATGCGAGATCTGTCCATCATCGCAACGCCACCGGCCAAACGTTTATCGGTCAAAACCTTTGTCCGTGAGCACAACAAAGCGCTTATCCGCGAAGCTGTTTTACGTGAAATTCTTCGTGGCGGACAAGTCTATTTTCTGCATAATAGCGTTGAAAGTATTGAGCGAACGGTGCGAGAGCTTGAAGAGCTGCTGCCGGAAGCACGAATACAGTTTGCCCACGGGCAAATGCGTGAACGCGAGTTAGAACAAGTCATGCGCGATTTCTATCACCAGCGTTTTAATCTATTGGTGTGTACAACAATTGTTGAAACAGGTATCGATAATCCCAATGCCAACACCATGATTATCGATCGTGCTGATAAATTTGGCTTAGCACAGCTGCATCAACTGCGCGGACGCGTTGGCCGCTCACATCACCAGGCCTACGCCTACCTGCTTACGCCTGCCGAGAGAAAGATTACACGCGACGCTGAAAAACGCTTAGACGCCATCGCGTCGTTAGAGGACTTAGGCGCAGGCTTTACCCTAGCGACTCACGATTTAGAAATTCGCGGTGCTGGTGAATTACTCGGTGAGGAGCAGTCTGGTCAGATGCAGGCGGTAGGTTTTACCCTGTTTATGGACATGCTTGAGCAAGCCATTAAAGACATTAAAGAAGGCAAGGAGCCGAGTTTACAGCAAACTCTTAGCCAGAAAACGGAAGTCGAACTAGGCGTTTCAGCCATCATTCCTGACGATTATATTGGTGATGTGGCAACTCGACTATCGCTTTATAAGCGTATTGCTAGCGCCAAGACAATCGACGAGTTAGATCGCTTACAAGTCGAGTTTATCGACCGCTTTGGCATTTTACCGCCAGAACTTAAAAACCTGTTTGCCATTAACGAGCTTATTCTCGAGGCGGTGCCATTAGGAATTAGCAAAATCGATTTAGTGCACTCAGGTGTTCGTATTCGCTTTAATCAGGATAGTCCTATCGATCCGACTAAAATCATTAAGTTGATACAGATGAACCCAGCTTTATACCGTTTTGAACAAAACGTCATTCTTAAAATTCTAACTGAAGAAGAAGAGCTTAAACCCTTACTAAAAGCGATAAGGCTGGTATTTGAGAAGCTTAAGTAGCCACAACTAGGGCTAGGCATATACCAATTTCGTGTTAAACTCATTGCTCCATATGGGGTGATACAACTACTATTTAAACTGATGAAAAACAAACTAATACAACTACTTATAACCTTTTTGCTTGCGTTCTCGGCGGTTAGCCTCAAGGCTCAAACCGTATTCGATGTGGAAATGGTATTCTTCAAACGCATTGGCGATCTTCATTTTACTGGGCAACAAGAGCCCATTACTCTGGATGAGACTGAAGTTAGCGAATACCTATTAGCGGGTTCAGAAAGCTTATTGCCCGAAGGCTATGCCCTATTAGCTCGTAACGAAAGAACTCTTGAGGGTGTTTATCGTCGCTTACGCTCTAGTCCAGAAATGCGTCCCCTGCTACATATCGGCTGGCGTCAAGAACTCAAAAATAAAAATGAAACGCCTTGGCTAACTTTTAGTCTACAAGACCAGCCTGAACAAGAAGGTTTAGAGGGCTTTCAGGGCGTAATACGCTTGAGCCGAAATCAAGGGCTGTTACTAGAGAGCAGAACTATTGGTTATAAAGAAATTCCGGACAGCCCGAGTACAGAGACTGAAGCAATTGACACTAACCAAGATGCAGAACTATTAGATCTGCCTTTTGAAACAGAATCCGAACAAGTCCCTACAGAAAATGATGCCGTCAACGCCGCCAAAGAAGAAGTTACTGTTCAAGACTTACAAATGCCAGATCAACTGAGCGGTTTTTTTGAAATGTCAGAGACAATTAAAGTAAAGTTGGGCAAGCTGTATTATATCGATCACCCGACTATGGGACTTTTGGTTAAAGTGACGCCCTATCAAGCCAGCCTTGAAGAGCAAGAATCTTTAAACTAACTATCGTATTAATTAAAAGGAAGCTGTATGAGTAATGTTGTTGTACTTGGTGCCGGTATGGTCGGTAGTGTTATCGCACGAGATATGTCCGAAAAACACGAAGTATCGGTTGTCGACAATAATACACAAACACTGAAACTGTTTAAAAAGCGTTTACCGTCTATCGATACCATTGAAGCTGATGCCCTTAATGGTGAAGCGTTAAAAGAAATACTAGAGCCTTTCGATCTAGTAATTTCAGCAGTACCAGGACACTTGGGCTTCAATACTCTAAAAAACATCATTGAGTCTGGTAAAAATGTGGTGGATATCTCTTTTGCCGCTGAAAACTGTCTCGAACTGGATTACCTTGCGAAAAAACACAAGGTTACAGCTGTAATTGACTGTGGTGTTGCGCCGGGTATGGATAACCTTCTACTTGGTTTTCACAATACCAAAATTGAGGTGACTGACTTCGAGTGTTATGTCGGCGGTCTCCCAAAAATCCGTACAAAGCCATTCGAGTACAAAGCTCCTTTCTCGCCTATCGACGTTATTGCTGAATACACGCGACCTGTACACTATTTTGAAAATGGACGTGAGCTGGTAAAAGAACCACTTACAGATCGTGAGCTAATCGATTTTGATCGCGTTGGTACGCTAGAAGCTTTTAACACGGATGGTTTACGCAGTTTGATTTATACCATGAATCATATTCCGAATATGAAAGAGAAAACACTGCGCTACCCGGGTCATGTGGAAGCTATTCGAACACTGAAACAAAGTGGCTTTTTTGATACCGAGCCAGTAACCGTAAATGGTATGGAAATCAGTCCTTTAGAGTTCACATCTAAAGTGCTTATTAATGAATGGAAGTTAAAGCGTAAAGAGCCTGAGTACACTATCATGCGAGTAAGAATTAGTGGTCTTGAAAACGGCAAACGCAAAGAGTTTATTTACGATCTTTTCGATGAGTACGACACCATTAAAGAAGAAACTTCGATGGCGCGAACAACTGGCTTTGCTGCTAATGCGGTCGCTAACTTGATCCTTAAGCAAAAATTTGACAAGGTCGGAGTCTATGCGCCAGAGCATATCGGCGGCCATACAGATTGTTGTAAAACGGTTATCGACTATATGGAAGAACGCAAAGTCCGCTACCGCCTAGAAGTGAACAACTTGGACTAATCACCACTAAAGCACAAAGGAGCTTTATGAAAGCACTAAACGATAAACAAATTGAAGCCGTAAAAGAACATTTCAATTTTTTCGACCGCGATAACAACGGTGCTATCGATGTTGAAGAGTTTGCAGAATTATTGAGAGTTTTGTCACCTGAATCTACTCAAGAACAAGCTCAAAAAGGATTCTCGCTGATAGACACTGACGGTAGCGGCTATATTGAGTTTGATGAATTTCTTGAATGGTGGAAAACCTGCTGGTGGGAATATTAGGACGCCCTCTTTTCTCTTACTGTGGCTCTAATATAGAGCCATTTACAAACCCACTTCGCCCTAAAGCACAATAGAACAAACAATACTGTAATAACTTCCTCTAATTTATTGGGACTTTTCGGTCCGACTACACCGCCCTAGCATTACGGACTTATCTCGATGCAAAAGTTTTATTTTAATAATATTTACTAATGAATAGCATCTAATCTATAGAGATATCTTTTCAAACTTGTCCGACCAGCTCTAAACTTGTACAAACTTTAATCAACGAGCCTAAAATTTACTGGCGGAAATGGGTCTTGAGTGGTAAGGTTGCTCCGCAAAATTGAGATACAAGAAGATACAATTCTTGCTAATCGGTTTAATTTAAGTCAGGGGACTTTATGGAATTCTTACAAGAGTTAGGTATTAAAGCGGTCAACCAATCTGCGAGTTGGGGCCAGGGTTATACCGATACTCAAGATGCAGGTGTGATTGAATCAATCAACCCTGCCACAGGCGAATTAATAGCTAAAGTAAATGCTACGTCTGAAGAAGATTACAACCTCGTCATGCAGCAAGCTGAAAAAGCTTTTGCTGAATGGCGTATGGTCCCTGCCCCAGTCAGAGGTGAATTAGTTCGCCAAATGGCAGAAGCTTTACGTCAGCATAAAGATGCCTTAGGAAGTTTGGTCAGTGCCGAAATGGGCAAGATCAAAGCCGAAGGCGATGGTGAAGTTCAAGAAATGATTGATATGGCTGACTTCGCAGTCGGTCAATCGCGTATGCTTTACGGCAAAACCATGCACTCTGAACGCCCTGAGCACAGAATGTATGAGCAATGGCACCCGCTGGGTGTTACAGGCGTTATTTCCGCTTTTAACTTCCCTGTCGCGGTTTGGTCATGGAATGCATTTGTCGCTGCTGTTTGTGGAAATACGGTGGTATGGAAACCATCACCAAAGACGCCATTAGCCGCTATTGCAGTACAGAATATCTGCAACAAAGTTTTAGAGAAAAACGGTTACAAGGGTATCTTCTGTCTATTTATAGATACCGAAGAAAACGCTTTATCACAGAAGTTTATAGAAGATAAGCGTGTTAAGAAGATGTCATTCACTGGTTCTAGCGAAATCGGCCGTATGGTTGGCATGAAGGTCGCAGAACGAATGGGTAAGTCCCTTCTTGAGCTATCGGGCAACAATGCTCTGATTCTCGATGAATCGGCCGATTTAGACTTAGCCGTTCCTGCTGTGGTATTCGGTGCAGTTGGAACCGCTGGGCAACGCTGTACATCCACGCGACGCTTAATTGTCCATAAAAACGTAGCCGACGAAGTCATTTCGGCCATCGCTAAAGCTTACAAGCAGGTTAAGATTGGCAACCCGCTCGATAACGATACCTTGATGGGCCCTCTTATCGACGAGCAGGCAGTGAAAAATTTTGAGCATACGGTAGCTAAAGCCAAAGAAGCTGGTGGCGAAATACTGGCTGGTGGTAACCGTAAAGAAGGCGCAGGCCACTTTGTTGAGCCTACTTTTATTCGTGCAGAAAATCATTGGGACATCGTTCAAACTGAAACCTTCGCCCCAATTTTGTATGTGATGACCTTTGACACGATTGATGAAGCAATTGCGATGCAAAATCACTCTAAAGCGGGTCTATCATCAGCAATATTCACTAGCGATATAAAAAATGCCGAGCGGTTCCTGTCAGCCATAGGCTCTGATTGTGGTATTGCTAACGTCAACATAGGCACTTCTGGTGCTGAGATTGGCGGTGCATTCGGTGGTGAAAAAGACACTGGCGGCGGACGTGAAGCAGGCTCAGATGCTTGGAAAGCGTACATGCGACGTCAAACGAATACTATTTTCTGGGGTGAAACTCCAGTACTCGCCCAGGGCATAAAGTTCGATCTGGGCTAATTGATTTTTATTGATGCCACACCATGAGTTGTGGCTTTTGTTGTTTTCCTTTTAATAGGAGTTTTATATGGCGGTTTTTAACCTTCGTGCTTATGATGATCACGAACAAATCGTATTTTGCCGAGACGTAGAGTCCGGACTTAAAGCAATTATTTGTGTGCACAACACAAACCTAGGACCAGCCGTTGGTGGCTGTCGTATGTGGGACTACAATTCAGATGAAGGCGCTTTAATTGACGCACTTCGTCTATCCCGAGGCATGACTTATAAAAATGCTATGGCTGGCCTAAAAATGGGTGGCGGTAAATCGGTCATCATCGGTAACTCTAAGACTATGAAGTCTGAAGAGTTATTCCGTGCCTTCGGTCGCTTCGTTGACAAATTAAGCGGTAAATACATCACTGCTGAAGATGTCGGTATCAACCCGCAAGATATGGCTATCGTGAACAAAGAAACTGATCACGTTCTTGGTCTTGAAGGCAAGTCTGGCGACCCTTCTCCAGTAACTGCTTACGGTGTTTTTACTGGCCTTAGAGCGGCTGTAAACCACCGCCTAGGTCGTAGCGACTTAGATGGCTTAAAAGTGTCTGTTCAAGGTCTAGGTCACGTAGGTTACTACCTATGCCGTCATCTTCACGAGCAAGGTGCAAAACTTATCGTTACTGATATCAACAAAGAAAGTGTTGATCGCGTGGTTGACGAGTTTGGTGCAACAGCTGTTGATACTGACGAAATTTATCACCAAGACGTTGATGTTTATGCTCCATGTGCACTTGGCGCAACCATCAATGACAATACAATTCCTAAAATCCGTGCCTCAGTGATTGCTGGCGCAGCTAACAACCAGTTAGCAGAAGATCGCCACGGCGATATTCTTATGGAAAAAGGTATTTTGTACGCACCTGATTACGTTATTAACGCTGGTGGTATCATCAACGTGTCGTTCGAAGAGAACTACAACCGTGATGCAGCGCTTAAGAAAGTAGACGAAATCTACGGCACTTTAACCGAAGTTTTCGACGCTTCTAAAGCTGAAGGCCGTCCAACTAACGTTATTGCTGATGAATTAGCACGTAAACGTGTTGCAGACGCTAAGAAATAAGCCTTAGTAGGCAATAAAAAAGCGAGCTCTATGCTCGCTTTTTTGTGCTTGTTAATCGCTGATTAGAACAACTTAACTCGGTGGAAGCTTTATCAAAAACTTCCACCAAGAAAGTCCAGCCTCTTAATCTATCGCATACTGGAAGTAGATACGATAGGCGGTTGACCAAACTGGGAAATCCACCTTCATCAAGAAGCAGGTATAGTCATCTCTGCTACACTTTGACATTGAGAATAGATCATCGACCAATTCATTAGCCATTGGATAACCAAGCTTTTCACTGAAGTCTTCGTGAGGACCACAAAGTCCTAAATCAGCTTCGTCATGGAAACGATCGAACCACAGAGAATCTGGACTTGTAATAATATTGCTAAGCTGGGCACCACTTGAATAAATACCGGCATTAGCCACACTACGCATGGCGTACTTTTTGTCCAAGAAGCACACTAGATATAAAGACTTTGTTGGGTAACGCGTATGAGCGCCCACACAACTGGCGTTCTTGCCGCCATGGAATGGTCCTAATTGCTCTTGAGGGTAATTTTTGATGACCCCAATATTCTGCTCTTCATTACCAGCATTTTCTGTTGGAACCACCATCCAGTTATCGCCCTTGGTGAAATCATTTATTCGGTTAGAAATAGACGGACTGGTCAATTCTTTGATCACAGAAACAGAGCTCAAACTGTCGCCAAGCTGATCCGTATTCGACACTAATTCTGGCTTATTTACCTCTATTGAGTCTTCGCCTGGCACGATTGGAACCATAATCGGTCTTGAGTTTTCAGTAGTTTGACAGCCTTCATAGTAGCTGAGCGTGAACTGCTGAAGGTATTTGGCGTTTTGTTGGCTTTCTTTAATGATGCAGGCAAAAAATGAGCTCTCCATCGACTCGCCCGTAACCAACTTGGCAGCTTCATACAAAGCTTGACGTGCATCTTTCTTAGACGTAGTAGCCTCTGAACCTGTGGAACTAGACTCTTTTACTAGCTTCTTCAAGGCTGAATGGCTACGAGAGTATTCGTAGATAAGATTTTCGAAGCGCTGAACTGCAGAGCGAGCATCTTCAATTAGCTTCGGGTTAATACTCTTTTCTTGAGCAAGGTCAATAAAGCCCTTTAAACCTGCTGGCCCTGGTAGGCTCTCAATAACCTCAAGCCCATCCACAGCCTTATTAATGGTTTCAACCATTCTCTGACAGGTCGATTTATTGGCCGTTAACCATTTCGACATTCCCGTAATGGTTTTGGCATGATTTGGGAAGTCCTCCACAAGGTTGGCTAACCCATTCTTAATGCGTTCTCCCTCACGACCTATAAGTGATAACTCTTTACGAGATAATGTCTTACTCACGGTTCTCTCCACTAAAAAAGCAAATCTGCATTTATCAAGTCATTATTGCATAATCCATGATTTACCTCACATAATTTTTTGCGATATTTATTGAATAATGCGCTACTTTGAGAAGTAAATCGATACATTTAGCTAAACATATATGAATTCAAATATCTTATAAAGCCTTAATCTTTTACTAAATTTTAAATATGTTTTATGCAAGCCAACAAAAGGTGTAAAAATCTCTGACACTTTTTGCGCAAAAACGAAATATATCTCAAACGAATGTTCATGGCTAGTTTATTTAACGTTTTTTTGAGCTTGCCTGTTATTGGAGAAAATCACCAACAATCACTTTCAAGACTAATCCCAAATAAGTTTTGATTGTTTTTCATACAAAAAAGTACGAAAAAGTATTGCAATTTGAGCAAAAAAGCGTATAAAGCACAGTCTAAATTGTGCTGGTTAAAGCTGTTTTTATTGAGTTTGATTAATTAAAACAGATTATATGATAACTACTTGAATTTATTATATTTTAGCCTGCTCAGTAGGTCTGGGAAGTTTCTATCGTTACGCCCCCAGAGTTTATAAATTTAGAGCTTTCACTATCAATTTTGGCTCTAACTTGCTTATGGCTCCCAAATAAATAGGAGATTACAGAAGTGTATAAAGACTTCGACTATAACCAAGAGATTGATCCTACTGACGCAACAGACACTCAGTGGCCTTCTTTTAAGAACGTCAATGAGAACGATGAGCGAAACGATCATTTCATACAACGTGATGGCAAGCAGTTTGCCGGTACGCACCTAATCATAGATTTATGGGGCGCCTCTAAACTTGATAATTTACAGGTTATGGAGCAAGCCTTTCGTGAAGCTGTGACCGAATGCGGCGCTACCCTGCTCCATATCCACATGCACCATTTTACGCCTAACGGTGGCATTTCTGGTGTTGCTGTACTTGCAGAATCTCACATAAGTGTCCACACTTGGCCTGAACGCGACTATGCTGCGTTTGATGTTTTCATGTGCGGTGATGCTGAACCGCATAAAGCCGCTGAAATCCTACGCAAAGCTTTTTTACCATCGGAGTTATCGGTAAAAGAAATTTTGCGCGGTGAAGTTCACAATTAACAAAGCCAAGCTAAGAGATATTAAATAAGACAATGAGCAAACGTTTTATAGAAACGCTTTACAAAACTTATGGCCAAAGTTTTGTCATCGATGAGATTTTGTTTGAAAGCAAAACCGACCACCAACACCTGATCATCTTTAATAATGAGCAGTTCGGTCGCGTTATGGCTTTAGATGGTGTTATCCAAACCACTGAAAAAGACGAATTCATTTACCATGAAATGCTGGCGCATGTGCCTTTATTCGCCCATGGCAATGCTAAGCGTGTTTTAATTATTGGTGGTGGTGATGGCGGTATCCTGCGCGAAGTTCTGCGTCACCCTGAAGTTGAGCATGTAACTATGGTTGAGATTGATCAAGCCGTGGTCGATATGTGCAAAAAGCACTTTCCTGCTCATTCGGACGGTGCCTTCGATGATTCGCGCGTAAATCTTGTGATTAATGATGGCGTGGAATTTATCGTCAACAACAGCGACAAATTCGATGTAATTATTTCGGACTCAACTGATCCAGAAGGTCCTGGTGAAGTGCTGTTCAGCTCACGTTTTTATGAGGGCTGCAAAAACAGCCTTACTGATGGTGGTATCCTAGCCACTCAAAACGGCGTAAGCTTTATGCAAATCGATGAAGTTGTTACCACTTATAAACGTTTCGAAGGCTTGTTCGCGGATCGCTGGTTCTACAGCGCTCCAGTGCCAACCTATATCGGCGGCATTATGACATTAGCGTGGGGAACTGATGATGAATCACTGCGCCAACAGTCTGCGCAAGAGATTCGCGAGCGATTTACGAAGAGCAACATCAAGACCAGGTATTACACGCCTGAGCTTCATGTCGCCAGCTTTGCGCTACCCCAGTATGTGGTTGATGCTTTAAAGTAAACCTTCATACGAACGGACAATCCAAGGCGGGCTAATAAGCACCGCCTTTTTTGTGCCTCGATGTCGAGCAACTTGTCGAGCAAAATGAAAAATTCGGCTACCCTGTTTAAAAGACTGGATTGCCTTTATACTAACCTACTGATTCATAGCTGGTCCTAATACTAGGCTAGCATTGATTGGAGATAGAACAGTAATGACTGTTACAACAAACGATTGGTCAATTGAGCAAGCGCGCTCATTCTATAACCTTGCTTATTGGAGCGATGGTTTTTTCGACCTTAATAATAAAGGTGAGTTAACGGTGTCTCCTGATAAGGACCGCCCAGACTTGTCTTTTTCGTTATCATCAGTCTGCAAAGAAGTACAAAAACGCGGGTTTCAACTACCTGCCCTACTTCGCTTTGGTGATATTTTGCATCACCGTGTAAATAGTTTATGCCAAGCTTTTAACCAAGCCATCACAGAGCTCGACTATCAGAGCAAATACACCGTCTGTTACCCGATTAAGGTTAATCAACAGCGTCGTGTAGTTGAAGGCATCGTCAAAAGCCAAGCCAAAATCGATAAAGAACATAAACAAATTGGGTTAGAAGCCGGCAGTAAGCCTGAGCTTATGGCGGTTCTGGCTATGTCTGAGGACACTAACTCAACAATCGTCTGTAACGGCTATAAAGACCGCGAATACTTGCGCTCGGCGCTTATTGGCACGCAGTTAGGCCATAAGGTTTATATCGTCATTGAAAAGCTTTCTGAGCTTGAGCTGTTGCTTGATGAAGCCAAACAAATGGGCATCAAACCATCCATCGGCGTTAGAGCGCGTTTAGCTTCTAAGGGTGAATCCAAGTGGCAAACTTCCGGCGGCGAGCATTCTAAATTTGGGTTATCGGCTAGCCAGATTCTGCGCTTAGTCGAAATTTTACAAGAGCAAGATCAGTTGGATATTTTCCAGCTGCTACACTTCCACCTAGGCTCACAAATCACCTCTATTCAGGATATTCGTAACGCACTAAAAGAATGCGCACGTTTTTATGCTGAATTGCACACACTGGGCGTTCCTATCACGACCGTGGACGTTGGTGGCGGTCTTGGCGTTGACTATGAAGGTACACACAGCCAAAGCCACTGCTCGATGAACTACACGCTTGAAGAGTATGCTTATAACGTGGTTAATGCTTTCCATGAAATTGCCGAGTCCAGTGATTTACCACACCCCAACATTATTACTGAATCAGGTCGCGCTTTAACGGCACATCATGCGGTGTTGATCGCTAATGTGATTGATTCTGAGTCACCGGTTCAGCACAAGGTGGAGCAGCCTGAAGAGAACGCCTCTGCTATTTTGCAGAACTTCTGGAATATTTATCAAGACATTCAAGACGCGGATAACGCTAAGCTCATTCAGGCCTTGCACGATACTGGCTATTACCTCAATGAAGCTCAAGGTATGTTTAGCCACCAAGTGCTGAGCCTTGCCGAGCGCGCTGTTGCCGAACGTTTGCATCGCCAGATATTGTTAACGATCAAACAAAAGCTAATACCTGAAACTTTGGAGCAAGAAAGCATTTTAGCGAACTTGAATGAGCAGTTGGCGAGCAAGTATTTTGTGAACTTCTCTATTTTCCAATCCTTACCGGATGCTTGGGCAATAGATCAAATTTTCCCGGTGATGCCTCTAAAGGGTTTAGATCAAGAGCCTACGGAAAGTGCTATTATTCAGGACATAACCTGCGATAGCGACGGGCTATTGGAGCAATATGTTAACAATCATGGTATTACCTCGACCATCCAGTTACCGCAATACCAGCATGGTGAAGAGTACCTTTTAGGTTTCTTCTTGGTCGGGGCTTATCAAGAAATCCTTGGCGATATGCATAACTTATTTGGCGATACTCACACTATCGACTTAAGTCTTAACCAGGCTGGAGAACTCGATATCAATGGCACCAATTATGGCGCTGGTGTGGACGAACTCTTGGATTATGTTGACTTTGATGCCAAGTCTTTACTAGAGTCGTACCGTCGCCAGCTGAAAAACAGTGGCCTAGAGTTAACCCAACAACGCCAATACCTTGCTGAGTTAAGAGAAGGTATTTATGGCTACAGTTATTTAGAAGAGTGATATGAATAATCTATCAAACCGTCGCTGGCCTGCCGAGTGGGAACCACATAAAGCAACTTGGATGGCTTGGCCCTGTCGCCAAGAAATTTGGACTCATGGTATCGAAAAAGCTCAGCGCGCTTTTGCTGAAGTTGCCAATACTATTTCTGAGTTCGAGCCAGTTCATATGTTGATAAGAGCTGAAGATGCGTCCGTCGCGCAGAAGCTGTTAAGTTCAGACATTGAGCTACACTTTTATGCGCTTGACGATAGCTGGGCCCGCGACATAGCTCCGCTGTGGGTTAAGGAAAGTTTGGTGGAAGAAAGTTTGGTGAAAGAAACTTTGAACGAGGGTGAAAACTCTTCTAGCAAGCCTTTAGCTCTCGACTTTCTGTTTAACGCTTGGGGTAATAAATTTACCCCTTACGCACATGATGCAAAAGTCGCAGAGCATATAACTCAGCTGAGCCAAACGAAACGTGAAGCACATGACTTTGTGCTTGAAGGTGGCGCAATTCATGGTAATGGTGCCGGTACGCTACTGACCACAGAAGAATGTCTGCTTCATCAAAATCGTAACCCAAGGCTCGATAAGAACACTATCGAACAGCGTTTGCTACAAGCCTTTGGTGCAAAGGAAGTTATCTGGCTTAAAAATGGTTTAGCTGGCGATCTAGATACTGATGGGCACATCGACAATATTGCTTGTTTTGTGGATGAGAAAACCATCATTACTCAGTCTACAGCAGATACTCATAGCGAAAACTACAGTATTTATGGCGATAATAAAGCCATCATCAAAGATGTTGGCTTTGAGCTTATTGAAATTGCTGAGCCAGAACCGCGTTATAGCGATGGCGTTCGCGTGCCCCTGTCGTACATAAACTATTACATTGCTAATGACATAGTTGTGCTTCCTTCGTTCGGCTGTAAGCAAGATGAGCAAGCCTTTTCGGTAATGAAGGATTTATACCCTTCTAGACAAGTGAAGCAAATAGATGCAAACGAAATCCTCGTTGGCGGTGGCGGAATACACTGCATTACCATGCAACAACCGCTAATCTAAAGTTGGTAAAGTGAGATAAAGAGATGAGAAACGTAACCTTTTCCGCGACACAGTTTGCTGTGAGCAGTGATTTTGATGAAAACTTAAGTCTTGGCGAATCTCTGGTTAGAGAAGCGGCGGCTGAAGGCGCTCAAGCAATACTGCTACAGGAACTATTTGCCGGCTATTATTGGTGCAAAGATCAAGACCCAAAATATTTCGACTGGGCCGAACCTTACGACACAAGCAAAGTGTTACAGCACTTTTCAGCACTTGCTAAAGAATTAAAGGTAGTACTTCCGATCAGTTACTTTGAGAAGTCTGGCAATGCTCACTTCAATTCGCTTGCCATGATTGACGCTGACGGAACCGTACTAGATAACTACCGCAAAATGCACATCCCAGATGGCCCAGGCTATCAAGAAAAGTTTTACTTTAGCCCAGGTGATACAGGCTTTAAGGTGTGGCAAACACAATATGGAACTTTTGGCGCAGCTATCTGCTGGGATCAATGGTTCCCTGAAACGGCTAGAATCCTTGCGTTACAGGGCGCTGAGGTGATTTTTTATCCCACAGCAATTGGCACAGAGCCGCAAGATCCAAACTGGGACTCACGCCGCCATTGGCAAAGAGTGATGCAGGGTCACAGTGGTGCTAACATGGTACCGGTAATCGCCTCGAATCGAATTGGAACTGAGCAAGGCGAAAGCTGTGAGATTAGTTTCTATGGCTCGTCATTTATCACGGATAATTTTGGTGAAAAGGTCAAAGAAATGGACAAGACGTCCAAAGGCGTTATTACGCAGGAATTCGACTTAGATCTGCTTGCAAAGCAAAGAGCTAGTTGGGGCTTGTTTAGAGATCGTCGCCCAGATCACTATCAGCGAATTACTCAACTTTAGGATAAACAGTTTGATGTAAACACAAGAGCCATACTGATAAAGCATGGCTCTTTAATCTGGGCATCAAGGCTATTGAGCTTAAGATTATTTTAATTGCCACAGCTCGATTTTGTTACCTTCAGGATCTAAAAACCAAGCAAAGGTGCCCATTTCATCCTCACAAGCTTCCCCGACCAAAGTACCACCAGCCACTTCAACTTGCTTTAAGCATTGCTGAATATCATCAACAATAAAGTTCACCATAAACTCCTTTTTAGAGGGCTCAAAGTAATCCGTATCGTCTTTAAAAGGTCCCCAGACAGTACAGGCGTTCTTAGGCGCATCTACTTGTAAAAAGTGCGAACCTCCATAACTCGGATCGATATTAAAACCTAACGTATCTCGATACCAGCGCCCTAATTCATCACGGTTTTTCGATTTAAAGAAAATGCCGCCAACTCCAACTACCTTTCCCATAAGCCGCCCTTATTCATTACTCATTAGACTTTCGGTAACACTTTGATCGACAGCGTTAATGACGTTGGTATATCCTAGTTTTTCAAGGCTCGCTTTCGCTTTAGCAGCGCGATTACCGCTACGACAATAAACAACTACTAGTTCATCTTTATCAACCTCTAACTCAGAAGCCCTACTCGGAATTTCATCAAATGGCATATGGACTGCATCAATGTAGTGACCAGTCTTAAACTCTTCGTCCGTGCGCACATCCACCACTGTTGCCGCCTTAAAATCACCTCTTGTAAACGCTATAAAATGCGCTGTGTAACCATCAGGATCTATCTTTTGATTGACCGCTGGATATGGCTTTAAATAACCTAACTTAAAGATCATATTTTCGACAACAAGTGTATCAGTTGCATCAGGACCAAGACTCAGCACTTTTTGGACAGGCGTGTTCTTTAACGTGTAGTTGACCACAACATCAACATTACCCTGATGAATACATTCAGCACCCTTTGGGCAGCGAGAATCTTGCTTTACACGCTCAAATTGAAACTCAACGTCATTAATAAGAATTTTTTCACCTGCTTGCAGAGTAAAGTCTTTCGGTAAGTCGGTCGACTCTTTTACTAACCCATCATCACGACATGCTATCGTCAGTAAGGTTAATGCAGTAATTATTAAAACTTTCTTTAAGGACATGATGTCTCTCCTGTAGCGCTTGGCTGATACATCTATAAGAAATTCATTGTTGTCGTTAACAATAAAAATTGCAAGGAATGGCGTCCCCACCAGGACTCGAACCTGGAGCTTAGGCTTAGGAGGCCCATGATTTATCCAGTTAATCGATGGGGACAAAAGTCAGTATTTTCGATTGGATTAATTATAAGTATTGCCGATAAAAAAAAAACAAGTCATTGAATATTTTCTACCAAAAAGTCGATCAATACTCTGAGTTTCGGCGACATAAAACGGTTTTGTGGATAAACCGCCCAAATCCCCTCAACTGGAATTCGATAGCTTTCAAGCAAGGGAACCAATAAACCTTGGGTGATGTAGTCTTGCGTATAGTAATCAGGCAGCTGTACGATTCCAATACCATTGAGCGCGGCTTGCGTTAAGCCAAAGCCACTGTTGTAGCGTAAATTACCTTTTACTTTAACACTCTTCTCCCTTCCTTCCACGACGAAACGCCAGTGATCGAGAGTCCCCAGAAGGCAGTTATGATTAGAAAGTTCTGAAATCGTATGTGGCGTACCGTATTTATGTAAGTATTCTGGTGCTGCGCATACATAATTCGAACGCTTGCTCAGTTTACGCGCCATCATGGTAGAATCTTCTAAATCGCCAATCCGAATGGCAAGATCGTAATTCTCTTCGACTAAATCAACCCTTTTGTTGGTCAGGTAAGCTTCTACCTCAATATCTGGGTAGCGCATGACAAACTTATTTATTAAGGGTAAGACAATCTGTTCGCCATAAGTTACCGTCGCGGTCAGCTTGATTTTACCTTGTGGCTTGCTTTGCAGGTTTAGCAACTCATCTTCGGCATGTTGCAAACCATCAAGCACCGCACGGCAATGCTGATAATAGATACTTCCTTCTTGGGTAATAGTCACCGTTCGAGTCGTTCTATAAAGTAGCTTTACCCCTAAACGACTTTCGAGCTGGCTTATTTGTCGGCTTACTTGTGCCGTCGATAAATCGAGCTTTTTCGCAGCTGCTGTAAAGCTTCCCTCCTCCGCTACCGCCACAAACTCATTAACGCCCTGCCACTGCACATTGTTACCATATAGTAATAGTGAATTGTCAAATTAGATATTATCATTATTTAATAAATAAATATAATAGTGCCATCGTTAAACAAGAGGAGACTCTCATGTCACAAGAATTTATTAAATCAAAAGCAGCCGTTGCCTGGGAAGCCGGCAAACCATTATCCATCGAAGAAGTTGATGTTATGTTGCCGAAAGCTGGCGAAGTTTTAGTTCGCATTACAGCTACAGGCGTATGTCATACCGATGCTTTTACTCTATCAGGCGATGATCCTGAAGGCGTATTCCCAAGTATTCTAGGCCACGAAGGTGGCGGTATTGTCGAACAGGTAGGCGAAGGCGTAACCAGCGTTGAAGTTGGTGATCATGTGATTCCACTTTACACACCCGAGTGTGGCGAATGTAAGTTCTGTCTTTCGGGCAAGACCAACCTATGTCAGAAAATCCGCGAAACACAAGGCAAGGGCTTGATGCCAGACGGAACAACTCGCTTCTACAAAGACGGTAAACCAATTTACCACTATATGGGCTGCTCAACATTCTCAGAGTACACAGTATTACCAGAAATCTCACTAGCCAAAGTTAATAAAGAAGCGCCTCTAGAAGAAGTTTGCTTACTAGGTTGCGGCGTAACAACTGGTATGGGCGCAGTGATGAATACAGCTAAAGTTGAAGAAGGCGCAACCGTCGCTATCTTCGGTCTAGGTGGTATCGGCCTATCAGCAATTATTGGTGCGACAATGGCTAAAGCATCACGAATCATTGCGATTGATATTAACGAAAGCAAGTTTGACCTAGCCAAAAAGCTTGGTGCGACAGATTTTATTAATCCAAAAGACTACGATAAGCCAATCCAAGAGGTTATCGTTGAGCTAACCGATGGTGGCGTCGACTATTCGTTCGAATGTGTTGGTAACGTTAACTTAATGCGCTCAGCGCTAGAGTGTTGCCATAAAGGCTGGGGCGAATCGATCATTATTGGTGTTGCAGGCGCTGGTCAAGAAATCTCTACCCGTCCATTCCAGCTAGTCACCGGTCGCGTTTGGAAAGGTTCTGCGTTTGGTGGCGTAAAAGGACGCTCAGAGCTTCCTGAATACGTCGAGCGTTATATGAAGGGTGAGTTTAAATTGAATGACTTCATTACACACACCATGAAGTTAGAAGACATTAACGAAGCCTTTGATCTGATGCACGAAGGAAAAAGCATCCGTACTGTTATTCACTATTAAGATAGTTTTCACTTAGGAGATATTTATGAATCTTGAAAATGTGAGCGCCAATAAATCATTTGGTGGCTGGCATAAACAATATAGCCATCAGTCCAAATCGCTCGGTTGCGCTATGCAGTTTGCTATCTATTTACCACCTCAAGCAAGTGAGTCAAACCCTGTGCCAGTTTTATACTGGCTATCAGGCTTGACCTGCACCGACGAAAACTTCATGCAAAAAGCCGGCGCCCATAAAATGGCTGCCGAGCTTGGCGTCGCTATCGTAGCACCTGACACAAGTCCGCGTGGTGATGATGTAGCTAACGATGATGCTTATGACTTAGGGCAAGGCGCTGGATTTTATATCAATGCCACTCAAGCCCCTTGGGACAAGCATTATCGTATGTACGACTACATCAATGATGAATTGCCGGAGCTTATTAAGCAAACATTCCCAGTTAGCGATAAGTGGGCAATATCTGGACACTCAATGGGTGGCCATGGCGCCATCATGATGGCTTTACGCAGCCCAGGGAAATATACATCGGTATCGGCCTTTAGTCCGATAGTGAATCCTGTAAAAAGCCCTTGGGGCGAAAAAGCATTTACAGCTTACCTAGGTACCGATAAAGCCTTATGGAAAGAGTATGACTCGACTGAACTCCTTAAAAAGAGTGATGTTAAGCTCCCTCTTCTCATTGACCAAGGGTTGTCAGACAACTTCCTAGCTGAGCAATTAAAGCCCCAAAATTTTGTCGCAGTAGCTACAGAAAAGGACTACCCATTAACCTATCGTGAGCACGAAGGGTACGACCACAGCTACTACTTCATTAGTAGTTTTATTGAAGACCATTTAGAGTTTCATAGTAAGCACTTGTCTTCATAACTCTTTATGTCTCAGCCTCTAAGCTGAAATTAAAGTATAAAAAAAGCCGCTTAACGCGGCTTTTTTCTTAGTTCACTCGAGAACTGGTCACTCTGCTTTTTAAATTCCTATTTAGGAACTGTAGCATTTTGGTATAAGCTTCTACACGATTGTCTTCATCGGCAAAGCCATGTCCCTCATTTGGTTTAACCAATGAATCGTATGGGATGTTGGCTTCTTCAAGCTTTTCTGTAAGAACCTCATAATGCTCTATTGGTGTTCTTCGATCACCAGTACCATGAACAATCAATAGATCTGCTTTAATTTTGTCTACAAAATTAACGGGAGAGCGTTCATAAGCAAACTCCTCATTGTCATAACCCCAAGCATCGTTCAAAAACTCACGACCACTTTCTCGCTCATAGATATCTGAATATTTAAAGACCTTAATATCATAAGCTCCGGCATAACCAATAGCACATTGGTACAAATCAGGCTCTTTAACCACCCCCATCAAAGCCGCATAAGCACCATAACTGGCACCAGCAATACAGATTCGATTTTTATCAGCAAACCCTTGCTCAACAGCCCATAGCGTTGCATCAGTTAAATCATCCTGCATCTCGCGCCCCATCTTTTTGTAATGGTCGAACTGAAAGCTTCTTCCTCGTCCTCCAGAACCTCGATAGTTTACTTGAAGCACTGCATAGCCATTATAGGCATAGTAATGAGCTTCTGGGTCATAATACCAACGGTCATAAGGACCATAAGGGCCACCGTGTACCAACACTACCATAGGCAAGTTCTTTTCTTTACCCTTAGGTAAGGTCAGGTAACCACGGATTTCCAGACCATCTCTGGCTTTGAAAGAAACAGGATGCCTTAAACCAAGCTCCTCAGTTTCAATCCAAGGCAAGCTCTTCATTTCAAACGAGAGCTTATTCTTTTCAGAATCATACAAATAGAATGAGCCAGGGTCTTGGTCATTTGAAACCTTTACAATAGCGAAACGGTTATCTCTAGTCGGTTGGCCTATGTCAACAACCTTATCCGGAAATGCACTTTCCAGCATGGATTGAATCTTAAAAGCTTTTGATGATTTATCGAAAATTGTAACCTCTGGATAGTTAGGCTGACGCTCTACCCCAATTATCTTAGGGTCATCGTATTTAAATTCGTAGACATAATCTTCGATGTCAGCATCGCCCTCCAAAAGGTACTGCAACTTCTTCTCTTTTGTTTTTAAATCAATTGAGTAAAGCCCAGATTTTCCTTCATCAACATTAGAAAAAACTAGTAACTTACTATCATTATCATAAACTTGTAGAGGACTAATCATGCCATCTTCACGTTTAAACTCTGCAAACTTCTCCCACTCTCCCTCTTTATTCTTTAGATAGAGCAAAATTAGGTTTTGGTCATCGTCGTCCACACCAATACTGACATATGCTTTATTATTCTCACCAATTAATAAGCTTCCGCCTTTCACAGCTCCAGTCTCAAGTTTTTTGTAACGACTAGAATAAACATCAAACTCATAGAGTCCTGGGTAGCCTCTTTCATACATTACTGCTAGAACTTTCTCGTCATCTCCATCTAGGGTATCAACTACCCTAAAACCTTTAGGAATAGAAGAGGATGCACCGGCTTTATTCCGGGGAGGCCAGATTTGATACTTCTTCGAGCCGTCTACATCACCAGCAAAGTAATATCCTGTACGTGCTGGTAGATCTAAAGGACCTACTTTTTTATTTCGTGATACAACTAGGCGTTTATTAGAAACCCAATAAAACTGACCTGCTTCGTAATCTTTAGGAAAGAAAAACCTCTGTTTTATCTTTTTTGTCTTTCTGTCTAAAATATAGACTTCTTTTTTACCAGAAGCCTCACCTCTAACAGCTAAAAACTTACCATCCGGTGATAATTTTAAACTGTCTGCCTGCGGATACTTGAAGAAGTCTTCCACCGTCATTTTTGCTTGTAACCCAAAGGGGATAGCAAGCAAGATAAGTATAATGCACTTAAATTTTTTCATATTGATTCCATTTGTAACGGTTTGTACTGTTTTTATTAGTATTAAAAAAAGCCCCGCATATGCGAGGCTTCATTTCGTATCTAAACAGATTAGAATACGTATGTTGCTTCAAGATAAACCTCTCGGCCGATACCTGCACCACCGTATACAAAGTTGTTGTACCATGGGAAGGAGTTTGCATCGATAGTTCTATCTCTTGGTGCACCATTATCAAACAAATCACGAATCGTTAAACGAGTTCGGAAGTCTGAAGTCCAGTTATAAGATGTTGTTAAGTTATAACGGAAGTGTGGTGGCACTCTATCGCTAAGAGTTCCATCCAATACAAGCGGGTGACCTGGGTCATAAACTGTTGTAGAACCACGGCGCAACATTGTTAACGCAACTCCAAAGTCATTATAACTATATGCTGCGGTAGCATTAATGTTAGAACGAGGCTCCCAGCCGCCAAGAATTGGGTCATCACGTAACTCAACACCATCAAACTCGTGACTTAATAAGTGAGAATAGTTAACTACGAAGTCAAAACGACCATAGTCAATATCGAAACCATACATTAAGCGAGCATCTAGAGACTCAACAGACTCTTCTGAAATGTTACGCGGAGTAACGTTAAAAGAATTAATCTCATCAACATCGTCATCAGGGTTGTATACACGTGTAATTAGGTTAGAAACCTGATCACAGCTAATGTCTGATAAGTCTTGCGATGGTCTTGAGCCTGTTACTTGTACAGAGCCATTAGTTAAACATTCGAACTCACGGAACAATAATGAGCTTGAAGATAGCTGAGCTACTCGATCTTCAAGAGTAACTTTTTGCCAATCTAGTTGGAAGGTCAAGTCATCAGTAATATCATATACAAAACCAGCCCAACGTGTATCACCAGTTTCATCTTTAAGTGGCTCATTACCAACTTCACCAGGACCTAATCGGCGAGCAAAAATTTGTGTTCCAGTACATTCATCTATGGCGTCAAATGTTCCCGGCTCACCTAGGCTCTGCCAGCAAGAATATAAATCAGTTACTGTAGTGTAGAAACCTGTGCGGCTATATACCTGAACTAAATCAGGAGCTCGGAAGGATTCTGAGTAGCCACCACGGAATAAGAAGTTATCTGCTGGACGCCACTCAAACTTCACCGATGGGGTAACTCGAGTGCCGATAGATGATGAGTCTTTATCGTATTTATCCGCACGAGCAGCTATGTTTAAGTCAAATGTTTCATGGAACGGGATGTTCATCTCCATACCAAGTGCGGTACGTGTTCTATCACCTTGACCATCATAACCTGTTAAGCCTAACCAACCAGAGCCACTAGTGTAAGGGAAAGGAGGAGTTTGCGTAATTAACTCGTCAGGTTTGAATTTCAACTCCTGCTTTTCGTACTCAAGAACTGCAGCGTAGGACACAGGGCCTGCTTCCATATCCCACAGGTCACCACGTAACATGAATTGCGCACCAGTTGATGATGTTTCGTTACCGTAAGTCTGAGTACCTAAAGCACTATTTACCAGATCTCGATTTGAGTCATCAACCTGAGCAAATAAGTTATCCCACAAGCCGAAAGTACCATTACCTTGGAATACAGGCGTTGCCCCCGCATAACCTAAGAAGTCACCAAAGAAAACGTCAATTGCTTCTTGTGCTTTAAAGCGTACACGGCTACTTTCAAGCTCGTACTCACTTCGGTAAACGGAAGTTTCCCATTCGTGGTCACCAAAGTAACCTCTAGCACCAAATGATGCATTATACGAGTTGTCTTCGAACTTCGAATCTAGCGAGCGCTGAAGGTCTGACTCATAGAAACTTCTTAAGACTGTATAGTAATCACCATTATTTACATTAAAGATACGCTCTTGAATGAAAATACTATAGCGGTCTACCGATGATTCACTTGAGTTGTATAAAAGCTCACCGAAAAGCTCCACATCCCCAAGGTCATATGTACCATTTGCAAAAACAGATAATTGCTCGCGTTCATTTCGGAAGTTTGTTAGCGCAATATTGTCACGACCACACATATAACCTAAAGATTCTGAGTATAAGAATCTTTCTGAACCAAAGTTTTCACATTGGTTACCCGGATCTACTAATGTAAATGAGTTACGATCTAATACATAAGTGTCGAAGTTAAGCGTTGGAGACTCTATATCTGCATAAGGGTAATCATCATTTGAGTCATACTTATCGTAATCACCAGCGCTAATAGGGTCAGTCTTACGATAAGAAACCCCTACTGTGAAGTTTCCGTTCTCAGTTACCGTGCCAGTTGTTAAATCAACTCTGTAATCGTTTCCTTCAGCTTCAACTGGGCGACCATAAATTACGTTAACAGTTGTTTCATCAACATTTTCTTTAAGAACAATATTAACTACGCCTGCAACTGCATCAGAACCATAGATTGAAGAACCACCACCACTAAGTACTTCAATTCTCTCAATCGCGGCCTGAGGAATAGCACCAAAGTTTACAGCAGAGCTGCTACCTTGGTAGGCAGCTGGATAGTTTGCAACACGACGTCCGTTAATCAGAGTTAGAGAGTTACCCACACCAAAACCACGAATGTTCAATGTGCGGATATCTGGAGTGAATCCACCTGAAAATTCAGGACCTTCGATTTGAATACCGTTGTTTATGGTTAAATCATTCAAGGCATCAAAAACTGTTGTATGGCCTTGTTTTTTCATATCATCACCAGTAATAATCAATACTGGCGAGGCACCTTCTACATGGTTTCGCTTCAAGCGAGAACCCACAACAGTTACGGTATCTACTTTGGCTTCTTCCTGCTGCTCATCATCATTATCCTCTTCCGCGGCATAAGCCGTTGCAGAGAAAGCAACTGAGGCTGTAGCAAAAAGCGCCAACTTTACCGCTTTCGCGATAATGTTTTGCTTTGTCATTGTTCTAAATCTCCCCTAGTTTATTTGTTATTCCTGCCAGAAAAAATTCCGGCTACTCAATACTAATAAAATATTTCGTGTTTGAGAAGCAAAAATTCAATTTTATTAATTGCTTACATGAAATAAATTAATAACCTTGTTTTCTTAGTCATTTTAGTTGGCTTGCGCTTATATCGTAACTTTCAATTATGTTAATCTATAGCTTATATATCTTTCCGTATCTCTTTCTGGATTTAATATGAGCAAGGTTTCCATCTTCATACCGAGTAGCAGCAACTCTTCACTTCCCTTTTATTCAGGTCGCGTATCCGCGGGCTTTCCAGGCGTTGTTGATGAGCATATGGAAGATACACTAAGCCTTGATCAACTTTTGATAAAGCATCCTGAAACAACCTTCTTTGCTCGTGTTGAGGGTGATTCGATGACGGGAGCTGGGATTTTTCAGAGTGACATATTAATTGTCGATCGCTCAGTATCTGCAAAAGAAAACGATATCGTGGTGGCGCTACTTGATAATGAATTTACGGTTAAGCGCCTGAAAACCAGTAACAGCTTATGTTTAAAAGCTGAAAATCCAAATTATGCTGATATTCAGATTACGGGTGAGCATGAGTTGGTTATCTGGGGTGTGGTCACTGGCTTAGCTAGGAATTTCCGCTAATGCTTCCACAGCATGAAGCAACCTACGCCTTATGCGACGTAAATAGTTTTTATGTTGCCTGTGAGCGACTATTTCGCCCGGATTTAATAGGCAAACCGGTTTTGGTGCTCAGCAATAACGATGGTTGCGCCATAGCCATGTGCGACTATTGCAAATCCATTGGTATAAAAATGGGGGCGCCCTATTTTCAGATAAAGCCATTAATAGAAAAGCATAACATTACCTGGTTCTCTTCAAACTATGGTTTATATGGCAATATCTCCCAGCGTTTTAACCAGATACTGCAACGTTTTTCCGATCAGGTCGCGCCTTACTCTGTGGATGAGTCATTCCTTTTATTTCAAGGGTTTGAAGAAGACCTCGTCGAACGCAGCCAGAAATTACGAGAAACGCTACTGCAATGCTTGTCGCTGCCAGTCTGTATTGGGCTTGGTCCTACCAAAACTCTAGCAAAGGTCGCTAACTACTATGCTAAGAAACATAAGAAATCCAGCACAGGCGTTGTAGACTTACGGAATGACCATCATCGCAAATGGGCACTCCAGCACCTTGAGGTTGAGGATATTTGGGGGGTTGGTCGTCGCCTCGCGCAAAAGCTGAGGTTTCAAGGTATCAATAATGCTTGGCAGCTGCATAACGCAGACTATAAAACCTTACAGCGTATGTTTTCCGTCAACATGGAGCGTACCATTCTCGAGTTACGCGGCCAGCCTTGCCTTGAACTGAGTCAACACCCTGTTGCAAAACAGTCAATTTTAAACTCGCGTTCCTTCGGCACTCCTATTAGCAATAAAGCAGATCTCAAGGAAGCACTGGCTTACCACACCACTCGATGCTGTGAAAAACTGCGTCAACAGCAATCTCTAGCAAGTAATATCGAAGTCCACCTTCATACAAAAGACAGACAGCAACTCAGCACAAACTTATCCTTGCTTGAGCCTAGCGACGATACGGGGTTATTTTTGCAAGCAGTTAATCAGGGCTTAGATAACCTCTTTCAAAAGCATCAAACTTATAAAAAAGCAGGCATTACTCTTTATGGCATAGTACCAAGCAACGGTTATCAGTCTGATATCTTTGCCAACTCGAAACAGCGCCCAGAACTGATGGAAAGCCTCGACACCATTAACTCAAAATACGGTAAGGATACAATCAAGTTTGGTAGTCTCGGTTTTGAAAAGCGATGGGCCATGCGTGCTAATGCTCGCTCGCCCCACTACACCAGTCGCTGGAGCGATATTATCCAAATAAAGTAACTTTAGAAAAAGCAGCTTTAAGCACTTCAAAGGCAGCGATTGTAAGCACTGAGAAGATTACTTTAGTGGATAATTTAAGCTACTATAGTCAGCATTAAAACCAATCAACGCTAAAGAAAAATTTAATGAGCAACGATATATTTTTATTAGATCAGTCGCCTCTATTTCCCCCTGCCGATCTGGCTCAAGAAAACCCCAATGGGTTATTGGCGGTTGGTGGCGACTTGTCCGTTGAACGATTAATCGAAGCTTATAAAAGTGGGATCTTCCCCTGGTTTTGTGAAGGCGAGCCGATTTTATGGTGGTCACCGGATCCACGTTGTGTGTTTTTGTTGGATGACGTACATGTTTCCCGCTCGATGAAGCGCGAGTTAAACAAATCTACTTATACCATTACCATAAATAAAAGCTTCGGAGCTGTGGTTGATGGGTGCGCTGCACCACGAGCCAAAGAACCCGAAACATGGATTTTGCCCGAAATGAAAAGCGCCTACCAAGAGCTTCACTCACAAGGTTTCGCCCACTCTATTGAGGTTTGGAAAGACGATGAGCTAGTTGGGGGCTTATACGGCGTGAGTTTAGGTCGCTTTTTCTTTGGCGAATCGATGTTTAGTCGCGCAAAAAACGCCTCGAAATTTGCACTGATTTATCTTACAAACTATCTACTTAAAAATGATTTTATATTGCTCGACAGTCAAGTAGGTAACCCACATCTTTACAGCATGGGCGCTGTAGATATTACTAGAGAGAACTTTTTAGAACTCCTAGCAAAGCACTCAGACTGGCAACAGCCAGACGATCTCTGGCAACCAAAACAGCTTTTAGATTGGCGCTAAAGCTAGTAGTAAAATATTTTTGAGAGTAGTAACCTAAGGCTATGACTCAAAAGGAAAAACCAACACAACACATCAGGTTATTTAAAGGCCCAGAACATGCCTGCGGATACCTAGATGATAAGATTGCAGTATCTGTATTTGCAGATCCCAGTCTGCTGTTGAATAACGATCTGTATTCAGAATTAAGCCGCCAAGGCTTTAGACGCAGTGGTGAGCATGTTTATCGCCCCTATTGCCAGGGTTGCTCTGCTTGTTGGGCCTATCGAGTAATGGTTGAGCAGTTCAAACCATCAAAAAGCCAGCGCCGCGTATTAAAGCAAAACAACCATTTCGAAGTATCCTTAGAAACAGCAGATTGCTATGAAGAGGATTATGAACTCTATCAACAATACATCAGTAAGCGCCACAAAGATGGCGACATGTACCCTCCTTCAAAACAGCAGTACTCTGACTTTTTGTTCTCTGACTGGTGCGATACGGTGTTACTACGAGTAAGGGATAAGGGGCGCTTGATCGCCGTGATATGCCTAGACGTGTTAGATGACGGACTATCTGCGGTTTATTCTTTTTTCGACACCTCAACTGACTACAAAAGCCTTGGTGTTTTTGTGATTCTGAAATCCATCGAATTCTGCAAAGCCATGAACTTGCCGTATTGTTACCTCGGCTATTATGTAAAAGGATGCCAAAAGATGGACTATAAAGTAAAATACCAACCCGCTGAGGTTTTTAGAGATAAACGCTGGTTTAGACTGGAACCTCCGAAATAATCGAAAATATCTCCTGACTTAGTTGCTCATTCCTTATTTATCAATCACTTAAATTAGCGCTCCCTAAGAAAACAGTCGCAACCCCTAAATGTGCCCTGGTTCTTTAGTTTGGAGCTCTAATATAAATTTTTGCTTTAAACGTTTGATCAGTAAAATTAATTAAGAGTAAAGTTTAAAAATAGCGAATAGCTCATATTTTTACGCTCTTGAGTAATACCGCTTAACTAAAAAGTGTTAAAATATTTTTGCGATTGTGCGCCAAATAGTGCATTATACGCCCAATTTTTAGACATCTTGTTAATTGTATTCCACAGGAGAGAGAGGCCGAATGGCAAAAGAAGACGTAATTGAACTAGAAGGTAAAGTTCTGGACACCCTACCAAACACCATGTTTCGAGTAGAACTTGAAAATGGTCACGTTGTTACTGCTCACATTTCGGGCAAAATGCGTAAAAACTATATTCGTATTTTGACGGGCGATAAAGTGACAGTAGAAATCAGCCCTTATGATCTATCAAAAGGTAGAATCACCTTCCGTTCGCGTTAATTAACAATTTGTCGTTGAACATAAAAAAGGTGTTACTGGAGTCAGTAACACCTTTTTTGTTAGGCTTCTACCCACAAAGGTATACTAAGTAAAACTATTCAGCTTCTTCGCTTTGCGCGATTCTTTTCTGAAGAGGCTCGATACGAATATCCAAAGCTTTATCTTTTAGCGAAACATAGACATCGCCGCCATCGACTAATTGACCAAATAATATTTCATTAGCAAGTGGCTTACGAACTTTATCGCTGATCAGACGAGCCATTGGACGCGCCCCCATGTTGACATCATAACCATGCTCAGCAAACCATTCTCGAGCATCATCATCTACATGAAGGTTAACCTGCTTAGCATCCAGTTGGCCTTGTACCTCGGTAAGGAACTTATCAACAATCGATAGAATGACTTTCTTCGGAAGTGCGTTAAACCAAACTGTCGCGTCCAGTCGGTTTCTGAACTCAGGTGAGAAAGTTTTATTGATTGCTTCTTCGCTGTTGCGCGATAAATCTTGGTCTTTAAAGCCGATAGACTGTTTAACCAAATCCTGCGCCCCGGCGTTACTGGTCATTACCAACACCACATTACGGAAATCAGCCTTGCGACCGTTGTTATCGGTCAAAGTACCGTGATCCATAACCTGTAATAACAAGTTAAAGACATCTGGATGGGCTTTTTCAATCTCATCAAGCAACACAACTGCGTGCGGATTTTTATTCACAGACTCGGTTAATAAACCACCTTTGTCATAGCCGACATAACCAGGAGGCGCACCAATCAACCTGGAAACCGTGTGTCGCTCCATATACTCCGACATATCGAAGCGAATCAGCTCAACGCCCATCAGTTTGGCTAGCTGTTTTGTAACTTCTGTTTTACCAACACCTGTAGGGCCTGCAAATAAGAAAGAACCTACAGGGCGACCTTCCTGTCCTAAGCCTGCTCGCGACAGCTTAATAGCCTCTGACAAGGTATCTATCGCTTTATCCTGACCGAAAACCACCATTTTCAAGTTGCGATCTAGGTTCTGTAATAATTTCTTATCAGAAGAAGACACCGTCTTTTCAGGAATTCGAGCAATTTTGGCAATAACCTGCTCAATATCTACAGGCTCGATGACTTTCTTACGCTTATCTTCAGGTTCTATTCTTTGACGTGCACCCGCTTCATCAATAACATCAATCGCTTTATCCGGCAACTGGCGGTCATTGATGTATTTCGCAGAAAGCTCTGCTGCAGTTTTCAATGCCGAAGCAGTGTATTTAACCTGATGATGTTGTTCGTAGCGCTCTTTTAGACCTTCAAGAATAGAAACCGTCTCTTTGACACTTGGTTCGTTAATATCCACCTTCTGGAAGCGTCTGGCTAGAGCATGATCTTTCTCAAAGATACCACGGTATTCCTGGAACGTTGTCGAACCAATGCAGCGTAACTCACCATTAGCCAACACAGGCTTAATCAAGTTCGAAGCATCCATAGTGCCGCCAGAGGCAGCACCAGCACCAATAATGGTATGAATCTCATCAATAAAGAGAATTGCGTGCCGTTCTTTTTTAAGCTGAGCTAACACCGCTTTTAAGCGCTTCTCAAAGTCACCGCGATATTTTGTACCTGCTAGTAACACCCCTAGATCTAAGGAGTGCACCACAGCATCAGAAATAACTTCTGGTACCTCACCATCAACGATTCTTTTAGCGAGACCTTCAGCGATGGCGGTTTTACCAACACCGGCGTCACCCACTAGTAGCGGGTTATTCTTACGTCTACGACATAAAATTTGAACCACACGCTCAACTTCATGAGTTCTACCGATTAGCGGGTCAATTTTACCCTCTTCCGCCATTTTATTGAGATTAATCGCATACTGCTCTAGCGGCTTTGCCTCAGGCGCTTCTTCTGGTTGAACTTCGTCTTCAATTTCTGTGGACTCAAAGTCATCTTCAGCCACACCGTGTGAAATAAAGTTGACCACATCTAGTCTTGAGACATCTTGTTTTGATAATAAATACACAGCCTGCGACTCAGGCTCACTAAACATAGCAACTAAGACGTTAGCACCACTAACGGACTCTTTACCAGACGACTGTACATGAAATACTGCTCGTTGCAGAACACGCTGAAAGCCGATAGTTGGCTGAATTTCGTAATCTTCATTATCTTCAGAAAACTGTGGGGTCGTTTTACCTATAAAGTTTTCCAAATCTTCGCGCAGTTTTGATAGGTCTACTGAACACGCTTTCAACACTTCGACGGCATCCTTATTATCCAGTAGTGCCAGCATCAAATGTTCAATAGTTATGAATTCGTGACGATATTCACGAGCTCGATGAAATGCTTTATTTAGCGACTGCTCTAATTCTTTATCAAGCATATAAACCTCTACTTAGAAGCCATAATGGCTCATTGCCGAGTTAATGGGTGCGGCTTTACGCGTCTTCAGGTTCCATCACGCACAACAGCGGATGTTCGTTTGAACGTGAAAACTCATTGACCTGAACTACTTTAGTTTCAGCAATATCAGGCGTATAAATACCACACACACCCTGCCCCTCGTTATGTACTTGAAGCATAACTCGGGTAGCTTTCTCCTGATCCATGGAAAAAAACTTACGCAACACCTCAATGACGAAGTCCATCGGCGTATAATCGTCATTTAAGATCATAACCTTATACATTGGCGGTTTCTTTAGTTTCGGCCTTGCTTCCGCAACCGCCAATCCTTGATCTTTATCTTCGTTAAATTTATCTTCGTTACTCATATTTGGCTAATACTTGCCGGTTAATGGCTTTACATTTCTATTATGGCTATTAATGAGGGCATTTGGAAGGAGTTCAAGCGAGTAACTTTATAATCTTTACAAGTTCTTACAGTGCCCCTTATTTCATAAGCGCCTAGCCTAAAGCCTCACACAATTCCTTACAGAAATTGTTGTTAAAATATTTACAGAAAGCGTATTTAAATTACAATACTCACACTTCTAAAAGTAGAAATAAGGATTTCGATGAAAAAGGTTGAACACGCGGTAGAAGCAGGTATTTTTAACAGTCGTTGGGCGTTGGCTCCATTTTTTATTGGTCTAATCTGTTCGATTTTTGTACTCCTAAGCGGTTTCGCTCGTGAGTTATGGCACCTATTGACGCATTTTACGACCCTTAGCGAGACTGATACTATCCTTGGGATTTTAGCGTTAGTCGACATGACATTGCTCGCTAACCTTTTGATTATTATTATTTTCAGTGGTTATGAAAGCTTTGTTTCAAAGCTCGATATCTCAAACCACGAAGACAAGCCTGGCTGGATGGGTAAAGTAGGATTTTCAACTTTGAAAGTTAAGCTAATAAGTTCCATCGTTGCCATTTCAGGTATCGATTTACTGAGAACCTACATGCAGCTAGATAACGATAGTACAATTAGCTTAGAAATTGTGCAGTGGAAACTAATGATTCACGGTGTTTTTGTTATCTCTGGGTTGCTCTTTTCAGTTATGGATTATTTAACATCCAAAAGCGGAAACAACCACTAATAAAAAAAGCCCCGTAAATGACGGGGCTTTTCTTATATACCTATTGCAAAGAACTATTCTTCGACAACTTTTGCATCAGGTGCATTTCTTGCAACAGAGCTGATACCGTTGTTTCGGCCACTCTCTGATTTATACATTTGGCTTTTACCAATTTGCTGACCGTTTGAAGCATTTAAGCCAAAATAGAAGCGGCCATCTTTTGCTGTTTTCTTTTCAAAACGACCTTCGTCTTGAGAATTCTTTCGGACTGATTCAATGCCATTTTCACAAGCTGATTGAGAAGAGTAACCCTGACTTTGCAAAATCACCTCGCCGTTTCCAGCTTTTAAAACAAAGTAGCTTTTGCCATCATTACCCTTTGAAATTACGAATTTTCCCGCCATTCTTATTACCTCACTTTGTTAATTAGACTGAACACAATCAGCCCCCTAAGCACAAATACTTACTCATTTAATGACAAAACTCAAGCGTTTAGCACAATTTTTAACAGAATGTTAAACATTTTTGTTGTGCTCTTAGATTAGGTTAACTCATAATTAAACCATAAATATAGAACGGATAATTAAGGGACAATAATGGCCAAGCCAAAAAACAAACCTCTGTCAATTTTAATACTAGCAATCTTAGCGATAGTTTTTTATTTAGTTGAAGGTAAGTTTGATGGAACTGGAGAGCGCCTGCCAGAAGACACAGGCTTCCCTAAGACGAGTCATTCCGACAACCATGATACCTTACAGAGTTATTACGATAAAAAGGTGTCAGGAAAAATGATTACGGTTAGCGCACAGGTAGACAAAGTATTATCTGACGACTTACATCCGCCACGTCATCAGAGGTTTATCATTAGATTAGACAATAACCTAACGGTTTTAGTGGCTCACAATACCGATTTAGCACCGCGCGTCGATAACATCCAAACTGGTGAGCAAATTATAGTTACCGGTCAGTACGAATGGAATGAAAAAGGCGGTGTTATTCATTGGACCCACCACGACCCTAAAGGGCGTCGTGATGGTGGCCAAATTACTTATAAAGGCAAGGTCTATCGTTAAACTGCTTATTTATGCCGCTTGCCATCCCAGCCGCCCGGCTTTAAAACTTTTTCGCCCATCTTGGTTGGAACTTCCTCAAGCTCTGTAGCCATGGAATCATTCCAACGATTCAAGAAACCATATAGACAGATAGCGCCAAGAATTTCGACGATTTGATCATCACTCCAATGCTGCTTCATGCGCTCCATCAGAGGTTGGTCAACATCGTTAGGCACCGCACCTGCTGCTAAAGCATAATCCAGCGCGACACGCTCAGCCTCAGTATAAAGTGGACTTGTTTGATAATTCCAAATCGATTCGAGCTTTTCTTCGCTAATACCATGAATCTGAGCAGCCACTAACGAATGCGCCTCGCAGTACTGACAGCCTGCGGCACGGCTGGCGAAATGAGCCAGAAGTCGCTTAAAGCCTAAGTCAACTTCTCCATCTTCCGCCATGACGGCCTTGGTTAACACACCAAAGCCTTTGACGATTTCCGGACGACGCTGCATGGTCAGTAAACTGTTAGGTACAAAGCCTAAGATTTTCTCAAAAATGGCGAAATCCTCGGCTAACTCAGGGTGTAAATCCTTATCCAATGGTTCTAAAAATGCCATATCAATACCCTCTTAAATTATTCTTGTGTAAGGACATTGCCATGAATATCCAGTACGATTGGTTTGCCCATGCCTAGCTCTTCTAAACGTTTTAGCTGAGTTTTAGCATCCCCCACTATCAAGTAATCCATCTTTTTAGGATTCATGTATTTCTCAATAGTTTGCTTAAAGTCGGCTAGGGTTAAGCCTGTTAGCTCGTCCTGCTCTTGTTGTAAATAGTTCAGTGGCAAATCATAACTACTGATATTGGATAATATTCCCAACATATTGCCAAGAGTTTCAAACTCAAGCGTTTGACGTTTTAGTATAATGTTTTTAGTCGTCTCAAGATCTTCTTCGGTGAAACTATCTTTATAACGCTCAATTTCATTAATCAAAAGTTCTAGCGATTCTTTAGTAACGTTCGCGCGAACACTAGTTTGTGCTCTAAAGCTGCTCATCGCTTTGCGACGAGACACATAAGAGTAAGCGCCATATGTGTAGCCTTTTTGAATGCGTAAAAGCTGGAACAAACGTGCGCTTGAACCTGAGCCAAGACGATTATTCGCATAAACTAAATTATTGTAGTCTTCATGGCCGCCAGGGAATGTCAGCTGACCAGCCGCTAAAACAGACTGCTTAGCATTTGGAATATCAATAAAGTAAAGTTTAGGGTCATTATCAACAGCTTTAGTCTCATAGCTTGGCCATGCAACATCTTTCGCTTCCCATGAGCGCTCTAGCGACGTTAGCGAGTCTAATACCTTGCTCTGCTTAACATCACCGACGATGTGGAAAGCTGCCACACTTGGTGACAAGTATTTATAGTAAAAGTCTTTCACATCGTCCAAAGTAATCCCTGAAACCGTTTCAGCAGTACCACTTACTGGGATTGCTAGGATATGATCTTCACCATATAGCAGTTTACGGCTAACCACTGAAGCAACAGACTGAGCGTCCCCTTCTCGCTGTTTCAAATAAGTTAAAAGTCGCTTTTTAATACGCTCAAACTCAGCTTCATCAAAACGGGGCTCTAACAGCATTTCTTCGACAAGCGCTAGCGTTTGCTTGTAGTTTCGGCTCAAAGTGTTAGCACTAATAGTCATAGACTCGTCACCGGCAGAAATATAAATATCTGCGCCTAATAAGCCAATCGCGTCTTCGAGCTCTTCAGCAGTCTTGTTTTTTGTGCCTTCCATCATCAGCTCAGCGAGAATGTAAGCCACGCCCGACTTTTCAGGCTGATCTAAATAATGCCCACCATCAATGTCTAAACTAAATTGCACTAACGGCAACTCATTATGCTCAATACCTAAAACCTTTAATCCGTTAGTGAGCTCGTCTTGCCAAACCGTTGGTGCCGTCAACAGTGGTGCTTCACCTAGTGGTGGCTCAGTGCGCGGGAAACTTGAAGGCGTTCTTGGAAAATCTTCTGTATCAGATAACACAATTTCTTCTTCCGCACCTTGTACAATTTCTTCTTCAACTACACCAGCGTCTTTCGCCCCTTCAACAGCAAGCTCAATTTGCCCTTTTGGCACAAAGCTGGTCATTACATAATGACGATTCTTAATATATTTATCGTAAGCCGCTAAGATATCGTCTTTAGTAACAGCTTTAATGGCTGCTATATCTTTCTGCAAATAATCCGGCGATCCAGCGTACTCATTGTAAGTCGCTAGATTAAAGGCTTTATTGAGGACGCTTGAAATACTGTTATAAAATTGAGTTTCTTGTCGAACCTTGATTCGCTGCAAATCCTTATCGGAAAAACCTTCTTTTTCAAATTTCTGCAAGGCTTCTTCAATTGCCTTTTTAACATCATCAAGATCCACGCCTGCATTGGCTCGGACACGAATGGTAAACTCACCAGCAATTTCTCTGGAGCTGTTATAGGCGCTGACGTTAGGCGCTAATTTTTTGTCTTCAACAATAACCTTATACAACGGCGCTCGCTTGCCACGCGATAGAATCTCGCCTAGCGCATCTAGGGCATAAGAATCTTTATGGTATTCTTCAACAGTTGGGAAAACCAAGCGCAGTTCAGGCAACTTGGCGAAGTTGTCCTCATGCGATAATGAAATAGTTTTCTCAAGCGTTACAGGGCGTGGCTCTAGCTTTTCAACTGGCTGCCCTTTCTTGATTTCACCAAACCACTTCTTAACTAAACGCTTAGTTTCATCAATATCAATATCACCCGCAATTACGAGGGTCGCGTTATTTGGGCCATAATATTTCGCATAGAATTCTTTGACGTCTTCAAGACTCGCGTTTTGCAAATCTTCAAGACTACCAATCACTGGCCAGTTATAAGGGTGATTTTTTGGGTATAAGTGACTAGATATTACACCGCCAGTGTGACCATAAGGTCTATTATCAACTCTTTGGCGTTTTTCGTTTTTAACAACCTGCTTTTCACGCTCTAATGCGTCTTTAGTCACAGTGTTAATCATGTAGCCCATGCGATCAGAATCGATCCATAAAAGCTTTTCGAAAGCGTCCTTTGGTACAACTTCATAATAAATAGTACCGTCATTCCAAGTACCGCCATTGCGCGTACCGCCCAGCTCACCAATCATTTTACGATTTGCGCCTAAAGGCACGTTTTCAGAGTTGTTAAAAGCCATGTGCTCAAAGAAATGAGCAAAACCTGTTTTACCCAGCTCTTCGCTACTGGAGCCCACGTGGAAAATAGTCGCTATGGCAACAATGGGATCAGATTTGTCTTGATGGAGAATAACTTTTAAACCATTATCCAGTGTGTATTTTTCATAAGGGATGGCAAAGCTCGAACTACCCTTCTTTCCTGCAACCTGCTCTTCAGTGTCGCTTTTCGCATTTTGCTTTGAGCCAACTTTGTCAGTGCTTGTGCAGGCTACCAACATCAGCATCGCCGAGGCAGCAACAGCAAACAGTCCATTAAACATTTTTATTTTCATTTGAATACCCATCAGTCCAATAAGATGGATACTATACTAAACTGCTGCAATAAATTGGCAAGTCTAAATATTGTCCAACAAACTTCCCCTTTCTAGACCACACAAGCCTAAAAAAGGCCTTCCGAAGAAAGCCTTTTTAATAAAACTATGAAACCTTAGTGACCAACGATTTCATCAATCGTGCCTTGTGCTAGAGGATGGTAGCCAGGACGTGCGATTTTATAAACACGCTTAGCGAACTTGGCGCCTTCATCCGTAGCCATCAATTCACGGTATAGTGGAACGATAAGCTTACGACGACCAATTGAAACTAAATAGGTTTCAAGGCGTGGCATCACAACATCATAATTAGTTTTAACGGCTAACATTAACCAAGCATGAGCAATTTCATTGTTGGTTGAGTCCGTTAAACTAAACGCTTGGTCTAGCTGCTTCATTTGCTCTAGGTTTAAGTCCTCAGGCAAATTATTAATAAAGTGCAACCACTCGTGAACCGTCCAGTCAGCAGAGCCCATTTCAGACAACTGAGTTTCGCCGCCTAGCCATGCCTTAGTTTTTGAGTCGATGGTAGTAAAAGCGTCAGATGTTGGGTTTGGCATCATTTCAGGAAGCATTGGCTCATGAATCCAAACGTTTATCTCGTCCATGCTCACCACACCAGGATGCTTTTCCAGCAGGTTTTCATTTAAATACTTTTTAAACTCTTCTGTGGTTAAGCTTTGGAACGCGTGATTATTGAAATACTCCACCAAGAATTCATCAAACACTTCACGACCAAACTTATTTTCAAGGTATGACAGGAACATTTGACCTTTAGTGTAAGGAACGCCAGAGAAAGCATCATCTGGATCACGACCATCAAGATTTACGTTTAAGACGGTATCACCCTTTGGTAACGCTTCAACTTCTTGACGCAAACCCTGCACATCAAGCGCACGCTCCATAGTAGCACGTTTCTTACCGTACAACTCTTCCATGATGCGGTTTTCAACATAGCTAGTGAAACCTTCGTTTAACCAAAAGTCGCGCCATGTAGCATTAGTCACGAGGTTGCCAGACCATGAGTGGGCTAATTCGTGAGCAATTAAGTTCACTAAACTTTTATCGCCCGCGATAACCGTTGGTGTAATAAATGATAAGCGAGGGTTCTCCATACCACCGAATGGGAAGCTAGGCGGTAATATTAATAAGTCATAACGCCCCCAGCGATACGGACCAAACATTTCTTCTGTAACACGAACCATCTCTTCAGTGTCGTTAAATTCAGCCACTGAAGCATCCAACAAGCCAGGCTCAGCATAGACGCCGGTTCTGTCGCTCATCGCTTTGAACTCTAGGTTACCAACGCCAAGCGCGATTAGATATGGCGGAATCGCCTGTGGCATTTCGAAATGATAGTCACCATCAAGCTCAGTATCAGGCTCGTTGAAAGCACTCATCACAGCCAATAAGTCTTTTGGCGTTTTTAAGTTTGCGTTATAAGTCACGCGAACCGCTGGCGAATCTTGGATAGGAATAAAGCTACGCGCATGAATCGCTTGCGCTTGGCTGTAAACGAAAGGATGTTTTTTACCCGCAGTTTGCTCAGGCGTTAACCACTGTAAGCCACTTGCTTGCGGCTGAGTGCGGTAATAAACACGCGCTTTAGTTGTGCTATCGTCTAGCTCGACTGTCAACTTAGAGCCTAATACTGGGTCCTTGTCTGCTAAGTCAAATTCAGTATCAACCCAGCCTGCTTCAGTCATATACTGAGCTTTTTGAATATCGATATCTCTGGTGTCTAAAACTAAAGTAGACACACCGTCTTTTAGACGATCGAAGCTAATGTCTACAAAACCTTCTAGCGACTTGGCTTCAAAGTTAACATTTAACTCTAAATCTAAGTGCGTAAGCTTAACCTCATCAAGGTTTCCGTAGGAGTGCTCATCAACTCGTTTAGTGTCGACTTTTTTAGCGTCTACTTCTTTCTTTGCGTTATTATCAGAGCCTTTGTCGACGGTTTGCTCTTGTTTAACGCCCTCTTTACTGACTTTGCTATCGTCTGACTCTTGCTGACAAGCAGCTAAGCTGAAAGCCGCTGCGAGCAGTAAATACTTATAACTTGTCTTCATTACTTTTCTCTTTTATCGTAGAAGTTTGATATTTAACCCATTCTAAAAGTTTAAGTAAAGTTTGGCCCTTACTTAAAGTGGCTTTATTGTAGATCCTTAAAGCACAGAATAACAGGTCACATCACAATGTTGGATGATTGTATAAAATTCAATCTAAAATGAAGCTTTAACGGTTTAACAAGATGTTAGTTAGGTAAATTAACTTAATCTAATAGGAAAGTGTCAGTATTTTTTACGCATAGCACCAACTCTGCCACATTTTTGGGCATAGGTTGATGATAATATTATTCGCTGTTAGTGCTGGCACTAAAAGCGATTTAAAAGTGGGAGTAAGATTAAATGCCATCACTAGGTAGTGGAAAGTTTGATAGAGGTTACATTATTTCTATCGGGGGGTGTAAGCATCAACTGGATGATCTTGTCGCTGAACAAATTCGAAGTATCTGTTTAAGCGCCTCGGCATCAGCGGTTATTGTTAACGTCGGCCCTTCTTCTATCGAACATAAGCTGGATAAAGTATTAACAAGCAATGGCTTTGAAGACTGTGTTGAGCTCAATATCAGCAGTCGCCAAGACGCTAATAATCCAAAGCTTCTCGAACAGATGAGCGACAAAGAGTTAGTTATTATCCTTGGTGAGAAGCCACTGCAAATTTCAACCATTATTGGTGGTACTCCGGTAGCCAAACAAATTAGAAAGTTAAATGCTGATGGTGTTCATGTGGTAGGCAGTTATGGCGCAGCCGCTTTATTAAGCGAGCACATGATTGCTGGTGGTGAAGAGTCAGTAGCCCCAAAGCAGGATGGTGTGACCATGGCTCCAGGATTAGGTTTAACCAACCGCTTTATGCTCGACTATCACTTTGAGCAACCCGGAAGGTTAGGTCGACTATTAACTGCCCTCTCATACAACCCTTTTACCATCGGTATAGGGATAGATGAAGGTTCAGCATTATTTATAAGCCCTAAAGATGAGTTGCAAATATTCGGCCAAGGTTCGGCGACCTTGATTGACCCAAGCAACTTACAGTATTCATCGATGGGAACGGCCGGCAGTGGTGACTATATCTCACTGTTTGGCTTACAAATGCATATTTTAGCACCAGGAAGTCGTTTTAAGGCTGCAGACAGTAAAGCTTATGACGAACACTGGGCTTAGGTTTACACATTTTAATTAAGTTTTAATAATCATTCGTTAGGTGACATTACATGACAAAATCTAGTATGAAGAATCTTGGTATTATCGTTGCAGGCTCGCTACTTTTGTGGGCATGTGCAGGCCCAAAACCTGTTGAGCCACCTAAAAAGCCAACGCCACCGCCAAAACCAGTAAAAACCTATAACGATATCCATATAGGCGGTAATAACTATATGACTATTCCTTCTACGTGGAATGTTAAAGAAAATATCATGCCTAAAGGCTATGTTAGCTATACTTTGAAAAGCAATGATGTTCACACAGTATTAACGGGCTACAAAGCCAAGCGCTCTGAATTTAATATCGACAAGAGCAAAAAAGATTTAGCGAGCGTTACCATCCTTTATCGCACAGGCTCTAAGACTAAGCGTAAAAACTATATCGATATTACTGACACCCACAAAGCTGGTGGCTACACGCAACATACCTGTCACGCAGCCACTAAATGTTATCAAGTATTCCCTTTATCTAACTGGCGCTCGGTTATGGCGGCGGATTTCCACGTTGGTGGTATGAAGTATACGCTGACAGCTGGTGTTGACGACTTAAAAGGTGTTCATGCTAAAGACGTATTAAAAGCGATTAAAAGCATCCAAGTTAAGCCTTCTGTTACTCAATAAACAAGAAATATTTACCCCAACAAAAAAGCCTGCGATTTGCAGGCTTTTTTGATTCTTGGTAATTGCTGTCAAAGCAAATTAGCTTTGCGCCTCACGCTCAGCGATAAAGGCTAAGGCTTTATCGATACGCTGTAGCACACGCTCTTTACCAATTAACTCTAAAGTAATACCTAAGTCTGGCGACATACCAGAACCGGTTACCGCGACACGAAGCGGCATACCGACCTTGCCCATGCCTAATTCCAACTCTTCCGCCACAGAGCTAACCAGTCCATGCAACACGTCTGCTGACCAATCAAGTTGTTCTTTTAGCTTGCTTTGAACGAGCTCAAGAGGTTGTTTCGCAACTGGGCGAAGGTGCTTTTTAGCGGCCTTTGCATCAAACTCGTCATACTCTTGATAGAAATAACGAACCGATTCAGCTAACTCACTCAAAGTTTTAACACGCTCAGCCATTAATGGAATCAAGCGCTTGATATCCGGGCCATTAGACAAATCTAGTCCAGCCTCGTCAATGTGCCATTGCAAGTGTGGTAACACATCTTCCGCAGGCAACTCTTTCATATAATGCTGATTCAACCAGTTCAACTTTTCAGTATTAAACGCCGATGGAGCACGGTTAACATCTTTAAGATCAAACAGCTCAATCATTTCATCGACAGAAAAGATTTCCTGATCACCATGTGACCATCCCAAGCGAACCAAATAATTGAGCATCGCCTGTGGCAAGTAACCCATATCACGATACTGCATTACACTAACGGCTCCGTGGCGCTTAGAAAGACGTTTACCATCATCGCCTAAGATCATTGGTACGTGAGCGTACAACGGAGGCTCAGCGCCTAACGCTTTAATCATGTTGATTTGACGCGGCGTATTATTGACATGATCGTCACCACGGATGACATGGGAAATCCCCATATCCAAATCATCGACAACCACGGTGAAGTTATAAGTTGGCGTGCCATCAGTACGAGCGATAATTAAGTCATCAAGCTCAGAGTTACTAACCGCGATTTCACCTTTAATCAGATCGTTAAAGACTACTTTACCCTCTTCTGGGTTTTTAAAGCGGATAACGTGTGGCTGACTCAAATCCTGCTCATCAGCACTTAGGTTACGACAATGCCCGTCATAACCGATGTTTTGCTTAGCCTCTTGCTGACTCTCGCGAAGCTTTTCTAAACGCTCTTTTGAGCAATAACAGCGATAAGCTTCACCAGACTCCAACATTTTCTCAATTTGCTCTTTGTAACGATCAAAACGCTGTGTCTGATAATAAGGACCTTCATCGTGGCTTAACGTCATCCACTCCATACCATCAAAAATGGCCTGAACAGACTCTTCCGTCGAGCGCTCGCGATCAGTGTCCTCGATACGTAAAACAAACTGGCCCTGATGCTTTTTAGCATATAGCCAGCAATAGAGAGCGGTTCTTGCGCCACCAAGGTGTAAATACCCTGTTGGGCTTGGTGCAAAACGTGTTTTAACGGTCATAATGTCTACGATTGGTAAAAGTTGCGCCTATTCTACCAAGGCCGACCTGTTTTCAAAACCTATTTTGCAAACTGTAGCTCGGATAAAGGCAGAGTTAACTCATTGATAAAAATCACAGTTAAGGGGCTCACTTGCGATACTATAATGAAGGGCCTAAATCGAAAATAACGATTAAATATCATGCACTTCGCACAATTATTCGCCAAGAACAGATTTTTTTTAACTTTTTATAAAAAAACAGTTGACCTAAAACTCATACAGCCATAGAATGCGCCCCGTTCTTGAGGAACACATCCAAGAGATGAATTTCCTTACTCAGAACTCTGGAATGTGGGTGGTTAGCTCAGTTGGGAGAGCATCGCCCTTACAAGGCGAGGGTCACTGGTTCGAGCCCAGTACCACCCACCACTTTCCATACCCTTTTAGATTGAATTATTTTAAACCTCTGAATTTTTCAGAGGTTTTTTTTTGCCTTTATGTTTTGTCTAATTAGGGATTCGGCAAGAATCTTTACCCGAGTTTTTTAGCTGTGAACAAAACAACTCATTTCAATTAATCAAAAGCTCTGGCAAAATACGCCCTAGCCTTTTGAATTCAAAGAACAACGGAGCTCTTTGTGCAACCTTCGCTAGATTCACTAAGCAATATCCTTGATGCTGATTGTCTCCTAACCGATGACGATTCCCTCGAACAGTACGGAAAAGACTGGACCAATCAGTACCCAGCCAAACCAATGGCCATTGCACTGCCTAAAACCACTGAGCAGGTCGCAGAAATCGTAAAGTGGGCCAACGATAACAATATTGCAATAGTCCCTTCAGGCGGCCGTACAGGCCTTAGCGGTGGTGCTGTAGCCAGCAATGGTGAGCTGGTGGTAGCTTTCGATAAGATGAACAAGGTTCTAGAATTTGAAAAGACTACTCAGCAGGTAAAATGCCAAGCAGGAGTTATTACCGAGCAATTACAGCAGTTTGCCACAGACAACGAGCTTTATTACCCTGTTGACTTCGCCTCTAGCGGTTCATCACAAATAGGTGGCAATATTGCAACCAACGCTGGCGGTATCAAAGTTATTCGTTATGGCCTAACTCGTGACTGGGTTATGGGCTTAACCGTGGTAACGGGTAAAGGCGAAATCCTTGAGCTGAATTCAGGCCTTATCAAAAATGCTACAGGCTACGATCTACGCCATCTATTTATCGGCAGCGAAGGCACTTTAGGCTTAATCACTGAAGCCACAATCAAATTCACACGCCCGCCGACAAACTTGACCGTATTGTTATTATCTATTGAGGATATGACCAAGGTAACAGAGCTCCTGAATCTGTTTCAAAAAGACGTTGATTTAACGGCTTTTGAATTCTTCTCAGAAGAAGCGCTACAAAAAGTGATGGCACATCACCAATTACCGCGCCCTGTGGAAACACAAGGAGCGTTCTACTGTTTGTTAGAATTTGATGCGGACTCAGAAGAGCGTCTCGAAAAAGCTTTAGAAAGCTTTGAAGCAGGTTTAGAACAAGAATTAATTCTAGACGGTGTTATGAGCCAAAGTCAGCAACAAGCGGAAGAGTTGTGGAAGTACAGGGAATACATCTCTGAAACAATCTCTGCCAGAAAGCCTTACAAAAATGATATCTCTGTGACTCCAGACAAAGTTTCTGAGTTCTTGGCAAAAGTAGACAATATTGTAAGTGAACAATACCCTGACTTTGAAGTGATATGGTTTGGTCACATTGGCGACGGAAACCTTCACCTCAATATCTTGGCCCCTGAAAGTATGAGTTATGAAGACTTCACCGCTGCTTGCGAGCAGGTGAACCCTTTGATTTTCAACGTTCTCAAAAACTTGGGTGGCAGTATATCTGCGGAGCATGGCGTTGGTCTTTTGAAAAAGCCCTACTTAAACTATAGTCGTTCTGACGCCGAAATCGCTTATATGAAAGGTATAAAAGCCGTTTTTGACCCTAATAATATTATGAATCCTGGGAAGTTAATTTGATACTCCTAACACTTAGCATCATCGCTATCTTAATTGGTCCAATCGCCTTGAAGGTGATTGGACATAATAGGCGAATGGATGATTTCTTATTTCCCTTTGTACTGGTCTCCGTCGGCTCATTATTAATTTTTGATGTGCTGCCAGTACTTTGGAGCAATATTGGCTACGCCCTATTCCCACTGTTGCTGCTCGGTTTTTTTGGCCCAGCTTTGGTTGAGATTACTTTTAGACGCTTTGCTCATAAAACTCACAGCATAGCTCTTGCTCTAGGTATCTTAGGATTAATGACCCACTCTGCTATCGATGGTGCCGCCGTTGTCACAGTTGAAGGTAATGAAATGCTACCTTATGCCGTGATACTTCATAGGTTAGTGGTCGGTCTAAGCTTATGGTGGATTGTGAACCCGTTGTGGGGCAACCGAAAATCAATGTTTGTATTCGGGGTAATGATTATCGCGACCGTGTTTGGCTACTATATTGGTGAGAAACAGCTTTTTGGACTACACAATACCTACATTGACTTTTTTCAAGCGGTAGTGAGTGGAACATTACTCCATGTCATTATTCACCGTCCTCATAGCCATTCTCACGACAGTGAGGAGCCTCATGTACATACACACGAAGAAGCTGCTGAGCAGCAGTTTGTTAGCTCTATAAAACATAAAGGTTACTTTGTATCTGGGCTTTTGATTGCTGTATTCTTAGTTTTAATACTGCACCATTTACACTAATACACTAATTGTGGCTAAAGCATAAGCTGGTAACTTATGCTTTAGTAATTAAGAGTCCCAATCGATTTTATTGGACTTAGGGATTGAAGAGACATATTCCAGCTGACCACTGGCCAATAGCCCGTTTAGATTTGTGGTAATCTGGGTTCGAATTTCTTGGGGGTGAGAAAACTGGTTGGTGTAAATACCAAGCCATGCGTTACGACTGTTAGTTTTGGCAACCGTTAGCGCTTTGTTAATCACATAAATCAACTGTTCCCAAGTAATCACTTCTTTAGGGTTTTCAAGGAATGGAAAACGTCCGAAACCTACGCTACAAGTTACATCAATACTTGCACCATTACCAAGATCGAACTTACGTGACGCAATAATAGATCGAATTTTTTCAGCAAGTATCATTTGTTCGCGCTTTTCAATACCACGGCTTAGAATCAATAGTGTTGCGCCCTGCCAGCGCACCAAAGTATCTGTGCCGTAACTGATTGTCCGTAAGCATTCAGCAGCTTGCTTTAAGACTTCATTACCACAAAGTGGGCCATGTTCTTTGTTGATCATGGAGAGGTTATCAATATCAACGGCAAAAACCCCTAAGAAAACTCCAGCAATACCATCGTTTTCCAACCAAGTACTGGTAATGTTTTCAAGCTCTTTATCGATGTGTTGCTTCAAGTAGTGCTTACTCTTAAAGCCAGTGACTTGATCGGTAAAAGACTGTCGCTCCAGCTTGCCCTCTAAGCGCTCTGATAAGTACCTCTGCTCAGAAAGTGAATATTGCAAATCTTCAACTTGGTAGAGTAACGTTTTCTTCTCGCTCAACAGTAGCTGTGTTTGCGCTTTACGCTCTTCGAGCTTAAGCTCCTGCTCAGCGATACGGCGTGAGAAATAGCGTGCTAGATAGATAGCCATACCGAGAACAACAACAGTTAAAGCGATTAAATAGAGCGTATATCCCTGCGCGCTTGCCCAGAAGCCTTTATTAACACTCAAACGCAAGACGGCTTCTGTTTCATCCCATTTGCCATTCTTAGGGCGTGATTGTGCGGTAATTAGAAACTTATCCTGCTCAAGATTATGCAACCTTATGGTGGGACCATCCAGATAGATCCAATTTTCTCCATAAGTATCAATTTTATAGCGGTATTCAGATTGCTTCCCATTGATGAAATCGAAAGTAGAAAGTTCAATTGTAACGACACCTGAGTCCTTCACTCTCGCGAAATATTCACCTTTTTGATAGGTAAGATTAACAACATTTCCCTCCTGCAAAACCGACGTAATTTTCAACGGTTTTTCAACTTTATCAATACTAACCTTGTTAGGATTGAACAATGTGATGCCATTAACGCCACCAAAATAGAGATTACCTTCATCATCAATTAAATCTGCATTGGTGAAAAACTCGTTATATTGAAGACCATCGCTATAAGAAAAGTTTACAGGTCTTCCTTTATCGGGATGGTACTTAACAAGGCCATTTGAGGTGGAAACCCATAAGTAACCAGACTCATCCGCTAAAATCGAGCAAATAAAATCATCAACAAAACCATCATCCTCGGTGACCCTCTGGAAATAAACACCGCCTTTTGAGTTGTAACGCACACGATTTAAACCAGAGACTGTTCCTACCCAAAGCACACCAAGTAAGTCTTCGTACAGGACAGTGATGTCAGAATTAGACAGCGTTTGTGGATCGGCAGGCACTGAGTTAAATATTTCTATGCTATTAGTAAGCGGATTAAAGCGAATTAAACCATTGGCAAAGCCCATCCAAATATAGCCTTGTAAATCTTCATAAATCGTATAGACACCATACTTAGTATCCATTAGCTCTTTCGGTAGTAAGTGTCTATAACTAGTAAATTCGAGACTATAGGTATTCGCCGTTTCACTATTACGCCGGACTTTAATCTGAAAAAACTGGTTAACGCCACCAATCCAAATTTCCCCACTTCGGGTTTCGATAATGGTGGACATATCTATAAGATGAACCTTCTCACCATTAACGTCTTGCGCTTCTTTGATAAGATTAAATCTATCTTCACCGAATGGCTTAATAAAAAGTCCTGCTTCACTAATAATCCACAAGTTACGATTTCTATCTTCAATCATCCCAGCGATATAACCAGGTGTAATGAGCTCATCGCCTACGGGTAAAGGTGAGAAACGACTGAGGCTTGAAAAGTCAGAGTTGTATTTATAAATACCCGATGAGTCGGTTCCTATTAAAAAGTCACCTGTGTGTGTTTTTAATAGAGATGTGGTGTAGTTATTTAGATTAAACCCCATCACCTCTTTCTTTTGCAAAAGATGGGTAAATTCTTGCTTAGATTTCCAGTAGTTAACACCATACAAGCCACCAATCCAAAAGATTCCATCCTTGGATTTCCAAATACTTTGTACATAGTCATTAGTAATAGAATAAGGATCACTAATCTCTGTGTAAAATTCGGACGTGATAGATTGGGTCGCAGCATCCCAAAATTTAAGGCCTGTAGAAGTCGCTAACCAATAACCATTATCATGAGACAAAATATCCAGAATACCTGCAAATTTAGACTTACGATTGTCATAAACCTGGTGGTATTCAAGTTCTTCACTGCTCACATCATAAGTAGCGAACCCTTTTTGTCCCATGATGAAAATGGTATTTAGAGTCTGATGATCAACCTTAAGTGATCTAAGCGATAGCTCAGCTGACAAACATTTTGAATTCTTAGATTTACCCTCTAAATCCATAGAGACCAAACAGTTATCGTCTAAAAAATATAAGCGTTGATTGAGATAAACAAAGCTTCTGATATCGTTATTGGCAATTAAGAAATCAAACTGTGCTAAACGAATAACACGCTCATTGGCATGGTCAATGGAGACAATATAGTCGTCAGTTAGTACCAGCATCTGCTGGTTATCGGTAGGTGTTGCTGCAAGAATTTGAATGCTTAGAAAGTTTGGGTCTTCTTGCTTTTCTAAGCCAATTATCTTATCCGCCCAATGCGTAACTTGCAGAGTTACTGAATCCACACTATCAAAACCCTGTGTCGTAAGCGCCCAGATAGTATCATCTGAGTTATAGTAAAGATTAGTAACTGTTGGTGAGCTTAAGCTATTGTCTGCTTTAGGCGCAAACATAACATGCTTAAAGACTCGACCGTCATAACGATTAAGGCCATCTTGAGTTGCGAACCACATGTAGCCATTTTTATCTTCTACAATGCTATTTACTGAACTCTGGCTAAGATTATCTTCAATGGTCAGGGAATTGAAACGAATACGATCGTTTAGATTATGAACTGCTTCGACGGTAGGAACGAATAAAAAAATTGCACAAAAAAATGCAAAGATGTGAGTCAATAATAAAGCCTTTAAGCATTTCGGCTTAAGACTTGGGCGATTCCTCAATTTGAATATCACTGGCAAACTCTGGTTTTATTCCTAATTTATCTTTATAAAAGTCCCTGATCTTATCCATATCCTGCTTAATATCGCCTGTAGGATGGATAAAGTCCCCTATTCCAATCGTCTTTGTTTTAGAGTCCAGAAAACTTAGTACAATCGGTACTTGAGCCTGTACCGCAATATGATAAAAGCCACTTTTCCAATAGGGCTTTTTACTGCGCGTACCTTCTGGCGCAAGTGCCAACTGTACCCGGTCTCGTGACTGGATTTCAGCTACCACCTGCTTTACTACATTATTTTTTGACGATCGTTCAACAGGTATACCACCAAGCCACTTAAAAAACCAGCCAAGCGGTGGTTTAAACAAAGTATGTTTACCCAGAAACGCCACATCCATTTTAAAGCAAAATCTAACCATCAACATAAATACAAAATCCCAGTTAGAAGTGTGCGGTGCAAAAATAATGACGCACTTCTTAAAATCGGGTAATTCTCCAACCTGTTTCCAGCCAAATAGCTTTAACAGAGCTCGCATTAATGTTTTCATGGTCAGATATCTTTTATTGGTTGTGCAAGTCCATGACCATTGCTGAGTTCTCGACTTCCTCGGAGTCACGAGAGGACTTAGCAAGATCATTTCGTTTTTGCTCAAGCGCGTCTAAATAGTTTTTATCGATATCACCGGTAATGTATTCACCAGTGAATACCGATAAATCAAACTCTTTAATCTCAGGGTTACCCTCTTGAACCGCCTCTACCATAGCATCCACGTCCTGATAAATAATCTTATCAGCACCAATGATTTTTCCAACCTCTTCTTCAGTACGGTTGTGAGCAATAAGCTCGTCCGCAGCAGGCATATCAATACCGTATACATTAGGGTAACGTACAGGAGGTGCCGCAGATGCAAAGTATACTTTCTTCGCTCCCGCTTCGCGTGCCATTTCGATAATTTGCTCCGAGGTAGTGCCTCGAACAATCGAGTCATCGACTAACAGTACATTCTTGCCGGCAAACTCAAGATCAATAGCATTCAGCTTCTGACGCACGCTTTTCTTACGCAACTGTTGCCCTGGCATAATAAAAGTACGACCAATATAACGATTTTTAATAAAACCGTGGCGCATTTTCAGGTTCAACTCATTAGCCAACTGCATAGCAGAAGTCGTTGAGGTATCTGGTATAGGAATCACAACATCAATATCGTGATCTGGCCACTCTCTTAGAATCTTCTCTGCTAGCTTCTCGCCCATACGTAGGCGCGCTTTATAAACTGATACGTTATCAATCAAAGAGTCTGGACGTGCTAAATATACATGCTCGAAAATACATGGAGCGAAAGTGTTTTCTTCGATGCACTTCTTGGTGTGTAACTCGCCATCTTCAGAGATAAATACTGCGTGACCTGGGCCAATATCATCAATCAATTCATAGCCCAGCGCATCTAGCGCCACAGACTCTGAGGCAACCATATACTCAGTTCCAGCCTCTGTTTCACGCTTGCCATAAACTGCTGGACGAATACCGCAAGGATCGCGGAAACATAGAAGACCATGGCCGCTAATTAAAGCAACACCGGCATAAGCACCCTTACAGCGTCTGAAAACTTCGCCAACAGCTGTGAAGATATCGTCTGGGTCAAGGTGATTCTTATTAAGAGCATGTAGCTCATGCGCCAAAACATTAAGCAACACTTCCGAATCTGAGTTGGTGTTAAGGTGACGACGATCAGTTGAGAAAAGTTCAGTTTTGAGGTGGTCTGAGTTAGTCAGGTTGCCGTTATGGGCTAAGGTGATGCCGTATGGCGAGTTGACGTAAAGCGGCTGCGCTTCTGCTGAGGTTGAGCTTCCCGCTGTTGGGTATCTAACATGACCAATACCCGAGTTGCCGGTCAGCCTGCGCATATGGCGTGTATGAAACACGTCTCGCACAAGCCCGTTGTCTTTGCGTAAATACAGCTTACCTTGATCACTGGTAACTATACCGGCTGCATCTTGCCCGCGGTGTTGTAACACCGTTAAAGCGTCAAAAATACTTTGGTTAACAGGTGTTTTACCTACGATTCCAACAATACCACACATATTAATTTTGCTCGTCGTTTTTGGTTGAAGATTTAGCGTCAGATGATTCATCATCTTCGGTTGTTCGGGTGTCATCTCCGTTGATCGGCATTTCCGAGCTATCCAGTCCCTTCATTTTAATCAATGCGCCGATAGGATCTGAGTTATTACTCAGTACAGATTCTGTTTGATTATCATCGTTTGGACCGTTTTTCATTTCAGGTACCACATCACCGAGTTTTTCATAAAACCAAGCGGCGACAATTTCCATATGCGGCAGAAGGCTTGATTGATCCCACCATTTATCTTTAGGCACAGGCGTAAATTGCTTTAGGGCTAAAACGATGAGTGCGACAATTAAAACACCTCTTAAGGCGCCAAAGAACATACCTAAAAAGCGATCGGTACCGCTCATACCCGCCGCATCCACCATGCGTCCCACGAGATAATTTATAATACCGGCAACGATCAGGGTAGCAACAAATATGCCAACCCAGGACACCCCTAAGCGGATACTATTCGTCTCGATATGCTCAACAAGAAGTTCTGCAACTGGCTCATAGAACATCTTTGCTAGGAAAAATGCAGCTATCCAGCCGGCTAAGGATAAGGCTTCACGAACAAAGCCACGGAGTAGACTAATCAGCGCTGAAACGCCGATAATCGCTAAAATGACCCAATCAACCCAAATCATTAAAGAGGATGCCTCATAGAATTAAGGTGGCATTTTACCAGAGCATGACGCTTAGCGGAATAAGCGATTTGATGTTTGTCGATCATGGCCGTTAGTGGCCTTGCGGATCGAACTGCAGCACTTTAACTGCTGAGCCTACTATGCCTTGCAAAGCCTCCACACGAGACTCGGCGGCTGATTTGTCTGGGTAAGGGCCAACATAAACGCGAGAGTACTTTCCAGCATCTCTTTGATAAGCTCGATAGCCTTTGTTTCTAAGGTCAGAGACTAGGCTTGTAGCGTTTTCTTTATTTGAGAAAGAGCCGATTTGAATAACCCAAGCGGTTTCTTCAAAAGCTGGTTTTTTAACCTCTTCCTTCTCGGGCTTTACTGTCTTGGTTTTATCTTCTGAAACCTTTTCTGTGGTAGTAGGGGCTTTATCTTCTGACTGTTTAGAGCTTTCTGCCCTATCATCTTTTTTGGGCGTCACAGACTTTGTTGGCCGAGAATTATCTTGGGCTTTGGTCTTTTTAGGTATTTCTGCTTTATCAGCAATTTTAGGGGGTTCCGAAGGTTTTTCTGCTGAATCCTCAGAAATCTTATCGCTAGCCTCTGCTTCGCTCTTAGTTAGGTTTGAATCTTCAACGTCTGTTTCAGGCTTGTTAGCTTTTGTGTTGTTAGAGTTTTGATTGATATCTTTAGTGTTGCGTGCAGGCTTTTTAATAGCCTTAACCGGTTCGTCTTCGTCCAAATTAATGGTTAATGATCCGGTTTGAGCTGTGCTGGATTGCTCAGAAGACCCATCAGTACCCTGTTTTAGCACTGAATCAGTAGGAATTTGGCTTTCGATATCTTGACGATATTTCTCGCTATCAAGAATCATAGGTAGGAAAAAAACAGCTAAAGCTAAAATGACACAAGCACCGACTAGACGGTGTTTAAGTTTTATATCCACGCAAAACCTTCTTTATTCCAACGCTCAACAAAAAGCCCAACCGTTACAAATGAGCCAAAGACCACTAATGCATCCGTATCGGATAAACCAGGGCTTTGTTGGCCAGACTCGTTAAACTCTTCTAATGAAGCATAACATTTAACGTTATTTTGCGACACTTGAGGTAGGCTTTGCAACAATTCGCTGGCTTTTTTACCACGCGGGGCCGGTAAATCGAGTAAGTTCCACTGATCAACCTGCGTCATAAGCTCTAAACAACTGTTAGTATCCTTATCTTTAAGCATGCCACATAGAGCAACAATTCTTTTTATTCCCTTTTCTTTCAACTCAGCCAGCTTGGAGTTCAATAACTTCGCTGAATCTGGATTGTGCGCCACATCAACAATAATCAAGGGACTATCTGAAAGCTTCTGGAAACGCCCCATGACAGAAAGCTTCTCAAAGGCTTTATAGGTCGCAGCATAGGAAACATTTTTATTGAGCAACTCCTGCAAGCAGTAGCCGAAAGCTGTTAATGCTGCAGCCAAATTTTGCAAGTAAAGATCATTTAATGGGAGCTCATAGAAATCGAGCTCAAGTTTAGGCGAGTTATAACTCCAGTACTTGGTATCAACACTTGTGGAGTATTCGCGACCCGCTACCCACTGAATCGCACCGATAACTTCGCAAGGAGGCATTAATAAGGCTTCAGTCTCTTTATCAGCAATGACTAAAGGCTTTTCAGGACGCGCAATTCCAGCTTTTTCAACCGCAATCTGTGACAAGTCGCTACCAAGCCAGTCTTCGTGATCTAAGCCAATCGACGTAACCACAGCAACATCACAGTCGATAATATTGACCGCATCTAAACGCCCGCCTAGCCCAACTTCAAGAACTATTAAATCAACACCTTGTTGCTTGAAAATCCACAGTGCAACTAAGGTGGTAAACTCAAAGTAAGTCAGCTGAATGTCTTGTTTAGCTTGGTATACAGCCTTAAAACCTGCGCATATAAGCTCATCGCTACAATTTTCACCATTCAACTTAATGCGCTCATTAAAATGAACAAGGTGTGGTGAAGTATAACTAGCAACCGATAGTTTATGGCTTAGAGCCAGTGACTCAATAGCAGCCACTGTCGAGCCTTTGCCATTAGTACCGGCCACTGTAATTACTTTGGATGTAGGATTGGTAAGCTCCATCGCAGCTGCAACCTGCGACACACGCTCTAGGCCTAATTCGATATTATGAATCGAGTGGGCTTGCTCTAACCAAGCAAGCCACTGATTGAGATTAGAAAACTCTAAGGGGTTGTCAGAAGTTGACAAGGATTAAAATCTCTCTAAGCTCATTTATGCAGCTGGCTGCTCTATCTTTAACATCTTAGCCGCTAAAGAAGATACTTTATCACGCATATCACGGCGGTCTACAATCATATCGATAGCACCATGCTCTAACCAGAACTCACTGAGACGGAATCCTTCAGGAAGCTTTTCGCGAATAGTCTGCTCGATAACGCGTTGACCAGCAAAACCAATCAAAGCTTTAGGCTCAGCGATATGAATATCACCTAGCATCGCTAAACTCGCAGTAACACCGCCCATCGTCGGATCAGTTAATACTGTAATGTATGGCAAGCCGTGTTCAGATAGCTTAGCGAGTGCCGCACTGGTTTTAGCCATCTGCATTAACGACACTAAAGCCTCCTGCATACGGGCACCACCACTGGCAGTAAAGCAAACAAAAGCTGCACGCTTTTCAATAGCTTTATTTACAGCTCGTACAAACTTTTCACCAACCACAGAGCCCATCGAGCCGCCCATAAACTCAAAGTTAAAGGCACAAGCGACCACAGGAACACCTTTTACTGTGCCTTCAAAGGCCAATAAAGCATCATTTTCTTTAGTCTTCTTCTGTGCGCTTGAAATGCGATCTTTATACTTCTTCGAGTCGCGGAATTTCAACATATCCACAGGCTTCATATCAGGAGCGATTTCTTGACGACCATCCTTGTCCAAGAACAACTCTAGGCGCTGACGCGAAGTAAGGCGCATATGACCACTACACTTTGGACAAACGGCTTGATTACGCTCTACTTCTGCGTAATACAGCACAGCTTCACAGTTTTTGCATTTGCTCCATACGCCTTCTGGTATGGATTTTTTACGCTCACCATTAGGGTTGCGTTTAGGTAATAATCGTTCTAACCAGCTCATAATATTTTTAAGTTCGTTATGGGGTCTAAGACCCTAGCCAATTTAAGTCGTTGCATTGTAACAGGTTTCACCCCAAACGGAACAGAGTTCTGGTAGTACCACTTAGCATTATCAACTTAAGAAGCACCAAGGAAAATTGGTCCAAGAGAATGTCTAGGAAGCCCAAAATTGTCAGGATAATCAACGTCGACAAGATATAGACCATTAGGACTCGCGGTAGCTGGAGCGAGGGTTCGATCTTTAGCTTCAATCAACTCTTTAACCCACATTGCTGACTTTAAACCACGACCGACTGTGATTAATGCACCCGCAATATTTCTTACCATGTGATGCAAAAAGGCGTTAGCTTTTATATCAATAACAACGAAGTCACCGGTTCGAGTTACGTTAAGGTGCTCTATAAACCTGAATGATGTTCTCGATTGGCAACTAGCAGCTTGGAACGAAGAGAAATCTTGTTCCCCTGGAAAATATTGGCAGGCTGCGTTCATAGCATCAACATCCAGTCGTTGTCGACACCAAGTCAGACCATGATTTAGTATCGCCGGACGCGCATGAGTATTCGCAATGATATAACGATAGCGACGTGCCGTAGCACTGAATCTTGCATGAAAATCGTCGCTGACTTGGTGTGCCCAGCGCACGGCGATCGAATCTGGAAGCTGAGTATTAGCGCCCATAGTCCAAGCTTTGAGGGGGCGCTCATTATTAATCTCAAAACTTACAACTTGCCCAGTAGCATGTACGCCTGTGTCGGTTCGACCTGCGCAGTTCACTTGAACTTCTTGATCAGCTATTTTGCTCAATACTTGCTCAAGAGTTTGCTGAACAGATACAGCATGAGATTGTCTTTGCCAGCCATGATACTGGCTGCCATCGTACTCGATTCCCAACGCAAACTTCATGCTTTACTCAACTCATAGTAACTGAAATAAAAGGATTGTGGCTTACTAACAAAAACACCGGGGTTAACCCGGTGTTTTTAGGGTGAAGCACTATTTTACATGCTTGATAAAAGTTTGTCTGCTTCTTCACGTTGAGAGCTATTACCTTCAGACTTAATCTCTTCCAGAATATCTCTCGCAGCTTCGTCATCGCCAAGTTCCATGTAGGCTTTTGCCAGATCGAACTTAGTAGCGGCATCACTTTCGCTTAAGCCTGATTCGTCATCAGTATTAAAGTCTTCAGTGACATCGCTAGTCACGCTCTCATCTTCTTGTGTAACAAGCTCTTCATCATCTTGTGAATCAGTGAACTCAAGTGGGCTGTCGTCCGCAGGGCTTGTGCTCTCGGCAGTTTCAGCAACTTGCTTGTCAAAGTCTTCGAGATCAAGATCTAAACTATTATCATCACTAACCGTATCAACATCCACATCCTTACTCGATAACTCATCACTAAGATCAAGCTCTACAGGCTCGGCATTCTCATCACCGAAAATCTCGTCTTCGCTCGGCAAACTTAACTCGTCTGAAGATGAGTCCATCTGTAAGCTATTATCCTCAGGCGTAACTAGGCTCGATAGGCTAGCAACTTTTAGTCCTAAGGCTGAGTCGTGATCAAAATCTTCCGGTAATTCTTTCTTAAGTTGGAAGAATTTTTCGGACTTCTGCTGACTAGCTACTACTTCCATGAGCTTTACACGAACTTCTTGATTACTTGGCTCTGCGGCTAGCGCATCTTCCAGCACAGTTTCAGCCTCTTCTAGCTTACCTCGAGCAATTAAGATATCGGCAGTACTGATTGCATCCACCTCTTCTACTGGAGCTTTCATGCCATCGTCCCCAATGAAGGACTCACGCTTTTTCTTCGGTTTGATTTCATTAGCAGCTGTCATCATACCTAGCAAGCCGCCATCGTCTTCGACTTCCTTACTATTACGGCGATAAACGATGCCACCACCTATGAGCAGTAATAAAATCAAACCACCGCCGGTGTACAACCAGAAGTTTTCGGCTTCGTAAAATGCTTCGTCTGAATCACCAAAGCCACTTTTACTTTCAGCTTCACGAGCTGGTGATTCTTTCTTCGAACTATCTTCTGTTGAAGCAGTCTCTGTTGGCTCGTTAATTGCCAAGGATTCATCGCTAGCGCTTAAAGTATCATCGGAAGATATAGCGTCTTCGGCGATGCTAGTAGCTGGCTCATCGGCAGCGACTTGATCCGTTTCTTCTGCCGCATCTGCAGCTCCCGATAAAACAGAAAGCGTTTCATCTTCTACAGCAAAACCGTCATCAGTCGCCGTATCACTAGCTTCAAGCTCTGTACCAAACTCAGAAGTGGTATCACCAAAATCCGACTCAGTTGCACCGCTAGAATCTTCTGACTTTGCAATATCAGTAGTTGCTTCATCGTCCAACGCACTTCCGCCAGAGTCTTCTAATGAGCCCTCGTCTACGCTTGCAATGCTTAAGCGACCGCCCTGCTCTACCGTTTGTTCTTCGTTAGATTCGTCGACCGACTTACGAACGTCTAAAGGAGCTTCAGAATTCACGGTTGAACTGCGAATAGTGTTAACCGCGGCTGTTTGCGAAACATCACTTATAGCGCTACGCTCTGGAACCGCTAAAGTAGCCCCTGCCTTTAAACGGTTAATATCATTGTTAATGAACGCTTCGGGGTTATTGTGGAATATCGCCATTAAAGTTTGCTGCACTGAAACGCCTTCAGGGCGAACAGACTTAGCAATACTCCATAGAGTTTGGCCACGCTCAACTGTCCAACTGTCATCAGTAAAATCAGGCGTCGCAGCTAGGCGGCGAGTATCCTCTGAAACTTTTGTTTCCTGTTTGAGCTCTTGTGTTTTCTGTGATTCGGTTTTTGGCTGAGCTTCCGCTTTAGCAGCTGTTTCAGGGCGTGACTCTACTTTGCGCTCAACCTGCTGAGGAGTTGTAGGTTTTTTAGTCACCGTGGCTTGGCTTTGCGAACTTGGCTTTGGAGTGACTTTTGGAGCAACAGTGGCTTTCGAGAATACAGGGGGATCTAATAACAGAGTGTATTCGCGCATCAAACGCCCTTGCGCCCAGTTTAATTCAATAAGGAAATTAATGAAGGGCTCTTTGATCGGCTCGCGACTTTCTACAACAATCGCCTTCGAACCGTCGTTCTTTGTTATTATTTTAAAGAATAAAGTGTTGTGATATGCCTCACGTTGCACACCAAATTTATTGTACGCATCATAAGAAGCTAATTTTGCGCGCAAATCATCTTCACTGACGTTGTTGGAAGATAACAGCGTGATTTCAGCTTTTAGTGGTTGATTTAACCCCGATTCAGCATCGATTTTGCCAAGCCCTAATGACAATGCTGATGGGCTGATTAACGCTGCAGTTACAGCAGCTGTAGCAGCCAACTTACGAAACATAACTTTCCCCTCATTGATAAATAGTCAATAACTCTTCCCAAGTCACCGACCTAAATGTCTCAATTAAAACCAGCGAACTTATCACAGTACATACGGAAATCAGTAAGATAGGAAGTTTTATCTGCTCCGTTTTGATAAGTACTTCACAAAAACAGAGCAGAACTCTCTAAAGCTTTCCTGATATGGGCAAATTTATGCGCCATATTTAAGAATGTACTTTAACTTTTCACTCGTTAGGTACTAATTTTGCTACTATAAATAACTTTTTACAAGTATCTCTGCAATTTGAACCGTATTTAATGCAGCACCTTTACGCACATTATCCGACACAATCCACATTGCGAGACCATTTTCGATACCTACATCCTGACGAATTCGGCTGACAAAAACATCATCTTTACCGCTGGCGTGAGTCACTGGTGTGGCGTAATCAAGCTGTGACATATCGTCTACGACCGTTACACCCTCAGCTTTTTCCAGTAATTCTTTTGCCTGAACCGCAGCTAGTGGCGCACGCATTTTAATGTGTACCGCTTCAGAATGACCGTAAAACACTGGTACGCGTACAGCCGTAGGACTAACAGAAATGCTATCGTCTTCAAAGATTTTGTTAGTCTCCCACACCATTTTCATCTCTTCTTTGGTGTAGCCGTTTTCCTGCATTTCATCGATATTCGGCAAGACGTTAAAAGCAATCTGCTTATCGTAGACTTTTGCGGTCGCTTCGCGTGCATTTAACAGCTCAGCAGTTTGCTTGGCTAATTCTTCAACTGCTTTTTGCCCTGAGCCAGATACCGCCTGATACGTACAGACATTGATATGTTCAATGCCAACAGCATCTTGGATTGGTTTTAACGCCACCATCAACTGCATAGTAGAACAGTTTGGATTAGCGATAATGCCTCGGTTCTTATAATCCGCTATACGCTCAGGGTTAACTTCTGTCACCACTAACGGAATATCTTCGTCGTAACGGAACTCTGACGTGTTATCAACCACAACACAGCCAGCCTCTACAGCTTTAGGAGCATATTCACGTGAAATCGAACCGCCGGCGGAGAACAAAGCGACATCAACTTGTGAAAAGTCGAATTCAGCCAAGTTTTGAACCATCACCGACTTGCCATTAAACATTAAACGCTCACCAGCAGAGCGCTCGCTCGCCAATAAGTAAATATTATCTACAGGGAACTTGCGTTCCTCTAAAATCTCACGAATGGTTACACCAACGGCACCAGTCGCGCCGACGATTGCTATGTTTGCTTTTTCCAATGAAACACTCCTATAAAAGACACATTAAATACTTATTAATCGGTTTTAATCACTCGGTTTGGATTTCAGCTCTAAACTAGCGGCGTTTATTAAACATCATCCACAAACGAATCACGATATAACCAAAGAAACCAGCCGCCATTAGGTACAGCGCAACCTTATCCCACAACTCAGGGTCTTCGCCAACTGGGAAGAATTTGAGTAAAAAGCCAGCCGCAAAAGCGATAACGGCTAAGAAAGAAGCTGATTGCCAGCGGCGGTTTTGTTTCAGTTTTTGAATATGAGCCGCGCGCTCAAGCTGCTCTTCGGTACTACCCTTCAGTCGAGCACCACAGTGACTACAGCTTTCTGCTTTACTTGAAATTCGCTTGTTACAAACAATGCACTGAATAATTGCCATAATATAATCTCTATTAAATATTTTCTTAATTAAACCGACTCACCACTTCGGCTTTAGTCCTGTTTTAATGCCTTACTGGCGATCTCGAAAACGTCTTTCGACAACTCAGGCATCGACAAGATAACCTCTAGTTGCTGTCGCATCTTTTGTTGACGCTCGCTATCAAACTTTCGCCAGCGGTTAAAAGCCCCCGTCAATCGCGCCGAAACCTGAGGGTTTATTGCGTAAAGCGACTTAATCTGACGAGCCAAATATTCATAACCACGCCCGTCTGCGCGGTGAAACTGCCTTGGGTTAGCGCTGGTAAAGGCGCCAATCAGTGAGCGTACCTTATTCGGATTCTTTAACTCAAACGATGGATGATCCAGTAATGACTCAATCCTGTCAATGGTTTCATCAGACGGGTCGGTCGCCATAATGGATAACCATTTATTAATAACCAACTCTTCACTCTGCCACTTTTGATAGAAGTCTTCAGCCACTTTTAGCTTCTGCTCATAATTCGAATGCACAATTAGCTGTAGCGCAATGCTGGCGTCAGTCATGTTATTAGCAGTTTCTAACTGTTTTAACGCCAACTGATAGACACTATCTTTTTCGAGCGTCATTAGATAGCTCAGGCAGGTTCCACACAGAGCACGCTTCGACACTGACTCTTTGTCCTGCTCATAGTCACCCAGATGACGATTAGTCTGATAATGTAACAACCAGTCTAGCTCAAGCTTTTCGGCTAGTTGTTTCTTAAGGAAATCACGGGCTGTAATTAAGTGATCAATATTGATTGAGTTGGTTTGCTCAAGCAGTGTACTGACGCCAGGTATAGTCAAAGCCAATGACTTAAACTGCCCATCTAAAGAAGCATCATCCAGTAGATTTTTAGTGGCGCTGACAACCGAATCATCGAATCTTAGCGTTCCTCCCTTTTCTTGCTGCTCACACAAGTCGAAGATGACGCGACTGAATAGCTCTTGTCCCGCCTGCCAGCGATTGAATGAATCTGAATCATGAGCAAAGAGGAAAGTTAACTCTTTCAGTGAATAGTCGTAGTGCAACTTCACTGGCGCCGAAAAACCGCGCAAGATAGAAGGCGTCACACCCTCAGGAACATCGTCAAAAGTAACAGCTTGCTTGGCTGACTTTAAGTGCACAATATCGCCTTCAACCTTTGCAGCACCTTGCGTTAAAGGCACAGGCTTAAGCTCAATATCATTGCCAAGCGTATCTATAAGCCCGACTTTCACAGGGATATGAAACGGCTCTTTGTCTTTTTGACCCGGCGTCGCAGGACATGACTGCTTAAAATTCAAGGTTAACTGACGCTTATCCGCATCATAATCGCTCGAAACGGTTACTTCAGGCGTGCCTGCTTGCGAATACCAGCGCCTGAATTGCTGGAGATCGTAACCATTGGCATCTTCCATAGCACGCACAAAGTCTTCGCAAGTCACCGCCTCACCATCGTGACGCTCGAAATACACGTCCAAACCACGCTTGAACCCATCACGCCCTAAAAGCGTCTGGTACATTCGAATGACTTCCGCGCCTTTGTTATAAACCGTCACCGTATAGAAGTTGTTCATCTCAATATACGAATCAGGGCGGATAGGATGCGCCATTGGGCCGGCGTCTTCTGCGAACTGGTGAGAACGAATCACCTTTACATCTTCAATACGTTTTACGCCGTGATCGGTCTGATTGGCGGTAAACTCTTGATCGCGGAAGACCGTCAAACCTTCTTTTAAACTTAACTGGAACCAGTCGCGACAGGTTACGCGGTTGCCTGTCCAGTTATGAAAATATTCGTGACCAATAACTGCTTCAACGTCAATAAAATCAGTATCGGTGGCCGTGTCAGGGCTGGCTAACACGTATTTAGTATTAAATATATTAAGGCCCTTGTTCTCCATGGCCCCCATATTGAAATCACCAACAGCAACGATCATGTAAGTATCGAGGTCATACTCTAGGCCAAACACCTCCTCGTCCCACTTCATCGCCTTCTTAAGCGACTCCATAGCGTGATGGCATTGATCCAGTTTTCCTTTATCAACATAAATCTCTAGGCGAACTTCGCGCCCAGTCATCGTGGTAAAACTACTGGTCAGCAAATCATAATCGCCTGCGCACAGCGCAAACAGATAACTTGGTTTCTTAAACGGATCTTCCCACACCGCAAAGTGCTTACCACCTTCAATCTCTCCATGCTCGATACGATTACCGTTCGATAGTAAGTGTGGGAACACGTCAGCCTCAGCTTCAATGCGTACTTTGAAAATACTCATTACATCAGGGCGATCCGGGTAGAAAGTAATCTTGCTGAAGCCCTGCGCTTCACACTGCGTACAATACTTACCGCTCGATAGATACAAGCCCTCTAAGCTGGTGTTCGTGTCTGGCGAAATCTTAACTTTAGTTTTTAAAGTAAAAGACTCGGGAACATTCAGAACCTCTAAGCCACCATCAACCAACTGGTATTGCGACTCATCGAGTTCTCTATCATCAATAGCAATAGACAATAACTCCAGATCCACACCGTCTAAACACAAAGGCTCTTCGCCCGAGATATCGGCTTTACGCTGAACCGTCAGAGTTGTTTCAACAATAGTCGCGTTCGGCGCTAGATCAAACGCCAAGTAGACATCCTTAATATCGTAAGGATACGGCTTATAGTCACTACGGTAATGGACTTGAACTTCCTGTTGCGGCGCTGTCTCGCTAGCCACGCTGTCCTGATGGTTACTGCTATCGCTCATGGTGTAGTCGTTTTAACCTTTTGCTTTGAATGGATTGAATATAAGGACTGATTGTAGCAATCTTGAGATTAATTCGATATAACATAGCGCAAGAAACAAAAAAGACTCAACGGAATAACAATATCATGTGCCGATGCGCAGAACTGCCTAACGTTTTTGTAGGCAACGACGAAAATGACCCCTTTGGTGAAACCCTCACCGAACTCGAATGGGCACCGCAACGCTGGGCAACGCTCAACCAATGCCCCGAATGCCAACAACTGTGGCACATCGACATCGCCAAACAAAACGACATCGGCGTCTGCGCCAAAATAGCCAGCCAACAAGACTGGCAACAACTCGACACCACCAACCTCAAAATCCAGCTCATGGTCCAAAACCACGGCGGCATCACCAACGACACCTGCCAATGGAAACAATGCGACCAACACTGCGTCAAAGGCCTCGCCTTCTGCCCCAGTCATGCCTATTTTGAGATGGATATAAAGCAGTGATCATTGATTTCGCCACTCTGTCTGGTTTTGACTAAATTGGGCTATTCCTCTAAAGGGATTCCGTTGGTCACATCCCAATTTACGCTATAACTTTGCTTTACTCAGCTAGCTCAAAGGGACAAAATAAACCTGAAAATTAAACAATAAATTAAGGATGAAAGAGAAATGAAAACACTAGCTTTGTTCCTTGTCGTTATTAACTTAGTATCCTGTAGCTCGGAAAACACTTATCCTGATTACAAAAATAAGATTATCGGAAAATGGCGAATCAATAATCCAGGAGTACCCTATTATTACGGTGAAGCTGAGTATAAAGAAAATGGTGAAATGATTGGTTGGAGTAAGGCTATCTATCCTGATGGAGCCATTGAAGAAATTTTATTTCACGACTCCTGGAGAATAGAGGGGAATAAAATTTTTTTTTCTCCTTTAAAAAACTATGAGATAGAAGCTCTCAATAAAGGAGTTACAGATACAATAATTGATATAAACAGTAAGGAAATGATTTTGTTAAATGCTGATGGGAAAAAACTAATTAGAACGAGGGTTAAATAGCGTACTGTAGGCTGGGCAGAGTTTACGATGCCCAGCAGTAAAGGCACTGGATCCCGCGGTCGAGCGACCAACGGAAGTGCCCGTGGTTCCGCGGGATGACAATATGGGGATGCGTTACAGCGCACCATTAAAATTAACCTTCAAGACCATTCGGTGCCTCACGCCACACCGTTTACAATATTCTTGTAAGCTTATCTGTACGCCGCAGCATACCTTTCAGCCGAAAGTATTGTAACAACTCCCCTTAAAGTTAGCCGAGTAAGGAAAAGTTATAGCGTAAATTAGTAGGTGACTTTATGGAATCCCCGAAGGGGAATGCCGAGTTTGACGTCGCGTTAAGAAACCTTGACGAGCGAGGGAAATGCGAAGCATCTAACGTTTGGGGTGCCCTTTCTTTTGGTTCGTTTTCTTTGGGCATGCAAAGAAAATGAACAATAATTACTTCACGTCTATAGCAAAACAAATAATCAGACAAATAATACCAAGTTTATAGATTCTGAACCAAGTTCAGAATGACAATACTTAAGCATAGGATGGGTTAGACATCAGTCGTAACCCATCTTACGACTTTATCGACACTTCATCGAAACAAAACCATCACCATCAAGATCTAAATCACCTACTGTTCTAGCATTACAGTCTTCATCGATCCCCTTAGAGTCACAAACCTCTTTGTTGCCAGGGCTTCGCTTTGGGTCATTGTCGTCACAGTCGTCACCGCCACAATGCATCGCGGCGTAACCGTCACCATCTTTATCTTCACAAGGAACTTTACAACTTTTTTCTCGCTCAAAACATTTGCCGTCTTTTCCGCAAGGTCCAGTGCCTTGAACACACTGGCCTGAGCGACATTTTTCTTCACCATTGCAAAACACACCATCGCTACAGTCCGAATTTTTACGACATTGCACTTCAGGCGTTGCATTAGCTGCTGCTTTAAGGTCTTTTTTCGAGGCGCAGGCACAAATCCCCACTTTTAAACCACTCCTATCCCACTTTTTAATCTTCTTAGTTTTTCTGCCACAAGGACATTTTTGTGCGCTACAGCCAACACCCGTATCTTTTTTGTAATCACGGCAATACTTTATTGCCTTATCCATAGTTCCGGCTTGAGCAACTGGTGCGATGAAAAATAGAGCAATCAGGCCAAAAAGTGCTGTAATAAGCGTTGTTCCTATTAATTTATACATTGCTATTCCCTCCTACTTGGAACCGTCACAATTTTCATCGATATCATTACCCGGAATTTCTTCTTTACCTGGGTTGACTGAAACGCTCTTATCATTGCAGTCATCATCCCGAGCCGAGTAACCTCTTGGCATAGAGCAGGCATAATAAACTTTAGATGCATCACCATAACGATCAGAATCAGCGTCTAGATAAAATGGGCTGGAAACACCTTCATCCACATCCCCATCACAATCATTATCGACACCATCACACGTTTCTACGGCTCCCGGCTTAACCGATGGGTTATTATCATCACAGTCATACTGCCCTCTAAAAGCATTATTCTGACTTTGGAATGATAGATTTGTACGAGCTCTTTGGTTATTGCCTTTGGCCTGTGACTTAACCTTTAAATCATGCGCTTTAAGCTTTTTTTGATACTCAGTGTTAGACAGCATTTTGACCTGCCCTACTTTCTTAATATCTTTCAGCGCTTTTGGGTTAATGGCTTTTACGGTATTCGTACTCTTAATCCGTTGGCTTTTAATTTCATCAGCGGACTGCGCGACCTGTGGCCATGCAAAAAAGGTAGAAATAGCGATAATAGTCGCTAGAAAAGATGCTTTACTCATAGATAGTTCCCCTACACATTGATTCCAATTTCCTCTGGATGTCTCTATTATTACCACATACCAATAACTTCTTCCTATACAGCTGTCACACTAATTTCATCGGCAAACGGTACACTTGCACCTATAAACCAGACTTAAAACTGCCTATTTAAGATTAGTTTTACTTATCGAAAACGGTTTATTTCGCAATAAAACTAGTGCCAGTTTACGTTAACGTAAATCTGACTATACAAATTCGCTAAAAATACGTACAATCGGCCTCGCTAAATATTAGATTGAACCTTAGGGGACTTGTTAGATTTAGATAATAACTCTTTGAAATCTAATAACTTTAAATACAAATGATTAATCATTTATAGCCCCCTTCACCAAAGGAGAATGTAGCCTTGACGACTACAACAGTTGCTTCTTTCGAGATTAAGTATCATCAATATCTTGATGCAAATGGCAAACCTACGAAAGATATTCCAGAGTTTGCTAAAGACATGAACATTATGCGAGAGCTTTATCGTGACATGTACAAGTTACGTGTATTCGATGCCAAAGCTTATGCATTACAACGTACTGGTAAAATGGGTACCTACCCTGCCTCTTTAGGTCAGGAAGCTATCGGTATCGGTTACGGCGACGTAATGACACAAGAAGACGTGTTAATCCCGTACTACCGTTCTACAGGCGGCCTACTTAAGCATGGCGTGACCATGGAAGAAATCTTGCTCTACTGGGGCGGCGACGAAGCTGGCTCTAACTATTCAGTAGCAAAAGAAGACTTCCCTATCTGTGTACCAATTGCGAACCAAATTATTCATGCATCAGGTGTAGCTAAAGCGATTCAAATGCGCAAGCAAAAACGCGCCGTTGTGACTGAAATTGGTGAAGGTGGTACTTCTGAGGGTGATTTCTACGAAGGTATTAACGTTGCTGGCGTTTGGAACCTTGGTGTTGTGTTCTTCATCAACAATAACCAGTGGGCAATCTCTGTTCCTACGGATATCCAAACCGCTTGTGAAACTTACGCACAAAAAGCTATCGCAGCGGGTGTTGAAGGTATTCAGGTCGACGGTAACGATATCGTAGCAGTTCGTGAAGTTTCTAACTATGCCTTAGAAAAAGCGCGTAACGGTGGTGGTCCTACAGTAATCGAAGCGATTACGTATCGTTTATGTGACCACACTACCGCGGATGACGCGTCACGTTATGACGATCCAAAGGTCAAAGAAGAAGCTTGGAAAAACGAGCCAATGATTCGTTTACGCAAGTATCTTGAAGACAACAAAGCTTGGTCTGATAAAGACGAAGAAGAAATGAAAGAAAAGACTGCTAAAGAAGTTGATGCGGCGGTGAAAGCTTATGAAGCTGCTCCGAAGCCAACGCCTGAGTTGATGTTTGATCATCTTTATGCAGAACTTCCTGAAATGACAAAGCCTCAGCGTGAAGCGGCTATCAAAAGAGGTGCAAAATAATGGCGGCGATTACTTTAATTGAAGCTGTAAATGCAGCGATGGCCTATGAGCTGGATAACGATCCGGATGTGGTATTGTTCGGTGAGGACGTTGGTAAGAACGGCGGTGTATTCCGTGCCACTGACGGCCTACAAAAGAAGTTTGGTAAAGAGCGCGTTATCGATACGCCACTAGCTGAGTCGATGATTGCTGGTTTAGCGGTAGGTATGGCAGCACAAGGCATGAAGCCGATTGCAGAAATGCAGTTCATGGGCTTTATCTTCCCTGCGGTTGACCAAATCTTCTGTCACGCAGCGCGTCTACGTCATCGTACACGTGGTCGTATTACTCAGCCATTGGTTATTCGCGCACCTTATGGTGGCGGCATCCACGCGCCTGAGCACCACTCTGAGTCGACTGAAGCATTGTTCTCACACATTCCTGGCTTAAAGGTCGTGATTCCTTCGAACCCTTCTCGTGCATACGGCTTAATGCTTGCCGCAATTCGTGACCCAGATCCAGTGATCTTCCTAGAGCCAAAACGTGTTTACCGTATTGTTAAGCACGAAGTTGAAGATAATGGCGAAGAATACCCATTAGAAGCGTGTTTCGTTGACCGTGAAGGTAGCGATATTACGTTAATCTCTTGGGGTGCGATGATGCATGAAACGCTACAAGCGGCTGAGAAATTGGCGGCTGAAGGTATTGATGCAGAAGTTATCGACGTTGCAACAGTAAGCCCAATCGACATGGACACGATTTTAGAGTCAGTCGAGAAAACTGGTCGTGCTTGTATCATTCAAGAAGCGCCGAAATCAGGCTCTGTCGGCTCTGAAATTGCTGCTGAAATTGCCGAGAAAGGCATCTTGAATCTATTAGCGCCAATCGGTCGCGTTTCAGGCTACGACACAGTTATGCCATACTATCGTTTAGAAAAACAATATATGCCAACCGTCGACCGTATTCTTGACGAAGTGCGTACGATTATGGAGTACAAATGAAACAGTTCAATTTACCCGATTTAGGCGAAGGTTTACCGGATGCGGAAATCGTTCGCTGGTTAGTTAAAGAAGGCGATACCGTAACTGTTGATCAACCGATGGTTGAAATGGAAACTGCTAAGGCTGTGGTCGAAGTGCCCTCGCCTTACGCTGGTCGTATCGCAAAATTGCATGGCCAAGAAGGCGATGTGATTAATACTGGTGACTTACTGGTAAGCTTTGGCGACGGTGCTGTTGCTGAAGATGACGCTTCTGACGAAGCCCCTGCAGAACAAAACGCTCCAGAGCAAAGCTCTGAAGCTTCTTCTGACGATGTCGTAGGCGATACATTCTTACTACCAGATCTTGGCGAAGGTTTGCCGGATGCGGAAATCGTTCGCTGGTTGGTTAAAGAAGGCGATACGGTCGCTGTCGATCAGCCAATCGTTGAGATGGAAACCGCTAAAGCCGTGGTCGAAGTCCCTTCACCATTTGCGGCGAAAGTGACAAAGTTTTACGGCCAGCCTGGTGATGTTATCAACACTGGCGATCCACTGATTGAGTTTGGTGGTTCTGGTTCTAGTTCTGGCTCGACAAAAGCAGCGCCTAAAAAAGAAGCTGGCGAAGAGAAACGTGCAGACAGCGGTACAGTTGTAGGTGCTGTAGAAGTTGGCAACAACGTTGTTGCTGAGACGACTAACTCAGTGGTTAAAGCACTTGCTCGTAAGCTTAAAGTCGACCTGACGCAAGTTACTGGTACGGGTAAAGACGGTGCAATTACGCAAAAAGATGTGCGTGAAGCAGCGAAAAACGGTACTGGTTCTGCTAAAGCTGAAGCCGCTCCTGTGGCACAGCAAGAGTCTGGTTTTGATACGAGCAATCCGCTAGCTTATAAAGCATCACCTGCAGTTCGTGCTCTAGCACGTAAACTTGGTGTTGATTTAGGCAATTGCCAGGCTTCGGGTCGCAAAGGTTCGATTACTCGTGCTGATGTTGAAAATGCTTCTAAAGGCGCTTCGGCTCCAGCTGCTAGTCAAACAGCACAGCCAAAGGCCAGCTCTTCAACAAGCTCAACACCTTCAAGCACTGGTGGCTTACCTACGATTAACGTCGAAGTTAAACCTGAAACAGTTCGTGGCGTACGTCGTGCGATGGCGATGGGCATGGCGCACTCACACTCAACAGTCGTTCCGACTACGTTGGTTGAAGATGTGGACATTTCCGCATGGCCAAAAGGTACTGACTCTCTAGCGCGTTATGTTCGTGCCTTGGTTACAGCTGCTAAAGCTGTTCCAGCAGTAAACGCCTGGTTCGACGGTGAGAAGTTTGAGCGCCTATTACACCCTAACGTTAATGTTGGTATCGCGGTAGACTCAGGCGACGGCTTATACGTTCCAGTGGTTCATAACGCCGATCGCATGAGCATGACTGACGTACGTGCGCGTGTTCAAGATCTACGCCAAAAGATTGAAACCAAATCGTTGAAACAGGACGATCAGCAAAACGCTACGATTACCCTGTCGAACTTTGGTTCGATTGCAGGCCGTTACGGCACACCAGTAGTATCGCCACCACAGGTCGCGATTTTAGGTACTGGTCGATTCCGTAACGAATTGAAGCTAACTGATAAAGGCATCACTAACGCAAAAATGTTGCCGCTATCGCTAACCTTCGACCACCGCGCTTGTACTGGCGGCGAAGCAGCTCGCTTCTTAGCAGCTGTGATGGAAGACCTACAAAAAGCTCAGTAAACCTATAGTTTCTAGCTTTAAAGAAAGCGCGTCACTTCACGGTGTCGCGCTTTTTTATTGTATTCTTAAATCCAGAAATATTTCAAAACATTTCAATCCTAGCGCAAGCCTCTCCCCTTTGCTATTCTCAGTCGGTTAATAAATAAAAATGGAGTCATTATATGAACAAAAGATTGATTTCGAGCCTGGTAATTGGTTCGGTTGCGTCTATCGGAGTTATGGCACAAAGCATGGCGAAAGAAACTAAAAGTACACAAAACGTCGATGATCCTTATATCTGGTTAGAAGATGTTGGTGGCGAAAAAGCTTTAGAGTGGGTCGAGAAGCAAAATGACAAGTCACTGAGCTATCTAAAGTCTAAACCTCTTTACAAAGAACTTTATGAGAAAAACCTTGAGGTTTACAACTCAGACGAGCGTATTCCGTACGTTGGTCAGATGGGTGACTACTTCTATAACTTCTGGCGTGACGACGAGAACCCTCGTGGCTTATGGCGTCGCACGACTTTAGAAGAGTACAAAAAAGAAAGTCCTAAGTGGGAAATTATCCTTAACTTGGATGATCTTGCGGAAAAAGAAGGCGAAAACTGGGTTTATAAAGGTTCAAACTGTTTATACCCAACTTTTGATCGCTGTTTGATTAACCTGTCTCGTGGTGGCGCTGATGCTACAGTCGTTCGTGAGTTTGATATCGAGTCTAAAAGCTTTGTTAAAGACGGCTTCCAATTACCTGAAGCCAAGAGCAACCTAAGCTGGATCGATAAAGATACGGTTTATGTAGGCACTGATTTCGGCGACGGTAGTATGACCGACTCAGGTTACCCTCGTGTAACCAAACTTTGGAAGCGTGGCGAACCACTCGAAAAAGCTCAAACCATATTCGAGGGTAACAAAACTGACGTTTCAGTTGGCGCTTATGTTTCGCACGACGGCGATGAGAAATACAAAATTGTTTATCAAGGCCTCGACTTTTACTCGCGCGAGTATTACCTCGTCACAGACAAGGGCTTAGTCAAGTTAGATCGCCCTATCGACAGTTCAATCAGCGGCATTATCAAAGGCCAATTATTGCTAGAGCTTAAGTCGGACTGGACGATTGGTGACAAGACCTACAAGCAAGCATCGTTGCTTTCAATCGATATTGATGACTTTGTGGCGGGCAAAAAGAGCTTTACCGAAGTATTAGTTCCAGATGCACATACGTCAATCGCTGGCGTTTCGAGCACCAAGGACCATGTGTTAATCACGACCTTAAAAGATGTGAGTAGCGAGTTATACCGTTACACCTTTAAAGATGGCAAGTGGACAAACGAAAAAGTCGACATGCCAGAGCTAGGTACTTTATCAGTAACTGGCACTAGCGATGAGCACAATAACTTCTTCATCAACTACCAGAACTTCTTAACGCCAAGCAGTTTGTATTATTTTGATGATGCTAAAGACTCAGCGAGCGTTCTTAAAAGCTTGCCTGCTTTCTTCGATGCTTCACCCTATAAAGTTGAGCAAAAGTTCGCAAAAGCTGAAGATGGCACGCAAGTCCCTTATTTCTTAGTGATGGCAAAAGATACGAAGCTTAACGGCAAAAACCCTACATTATTGTATGGTTATGGTGGTTTTGAAGTGTCACTTCGCCCAAGTTATTCGGCGACTATCGGTATTGATTGGCTAGAGCAAGGTGGCGTTTATGCGCTAGCCAATATTCGCGGTGGTGGCGAGTATGGCCCAGCGTGGCACCAAGCAGCGTTAAAGAAAAACCGACATATCGCCTTCACAGACTTTATCACGGTTGCTGAAGACTTAATTGAACGCAAAGTAACCGACAAAAAACACCTTGGTATTCGTGGTGGTAGTAACGGCGGTCTTCTAGTTGGCACCGTTGCAACAATGCGTCCAGACCTTTATGAAGCGGTCGTTTGCCAAGTTCCTTTACTTGATATGAAACGTTTCAACCAGTTATTAGCTGGCGCAAGCTGGATGGGCGAGTACGGTAACCCTGATAATGAAGACGAGTGGAACTACATTAAGAGCTATTCGCCTTATCACAACGTACACAAAGACGTTGATTATCCAAAAATCTTCTTCACTACCTCGACACGTGATGATCGCGTACACCCTGCCCACGCGCGTAAGATGGTAGCTAAGATGATGGAACAAGGCCATGACCTACTCTATTATGAAAACACAGAAGGTGGCCACGGTGGCGCAGCCAACAACGAGCAGTCTGCTAAGTTAAATGCGTTAATTTACACCTACTTAGTCGATCAATTAATGGACTAAACCTTTGCTATCTTTTGTCACTCTTGCTCTGGCAGGAGTGACAAGTTTCCCCTTCCACACATTCCTAGAAACTTTTTATTGCCTTTGCTATAAATTTATCGCATATTTGTGCCATGAAATTATTTTCTTGTGCTCACAAACCTTCAATCACTGCCCTTCCCGGTCAGCCCATACCCTTTTCGTTGAAAGAGGCAGGTTTGCGCACCCAAAATATTAATCACTTTGCAGTTCTAAAAAGTACAAGTAAAACTTAGCTGACGCAGTAGAGAAATACCAAAAGCCCGCAAGCCTAGCTTCGCGGGCTTTTTTTATGCCATGAATTCAAAACTTTATTAATACGCCGAACACAGCAGGAACAACTATGGATAGCTTTAACTTTAACCAATATCAGAATATCGTAATCAAGGTAGGATCATCTCTTATCGCACCAGACGGTCGCTCCTGCTCGACCCAATACTGCCTACCCCTTGCCAGCTTTATTAAAAAGTGCCAACACCTAGACAAAACCGTAACATTAGTAAGCTCAGGAGCTGTTGCCGCTGGTGTAAACACCTTAAAAATCGATCATAGCGATTTGACGCTTGCCAAAAAGCAAGCTTGTGCCGCCGTTGGTCAAGCTAAACTAATCAACCACTGGCAGCGCTTCTTTGACAATCATGTTGCGCAATTACTTTTAACCGCCGACGATATAAAACACCCAAAACGTCACCAGAACGCTCGAAAAACAATAGAACAGCTACATCAATACGCAATTTTGCCAATCGTTAACGAAAACGACACAGTCGCCACTGCCGAGCTAAAGTTTGGTGACAACGACAACCTAGCTGCGCAAGTCGCCACGTTAATCAACGCAGACTTACTCATTATCTGTAGCGATGTCGATGGCGTTTATAACGACAATCCACACCAGAACCCACAGGCAGAACTGATTCCTTATATAGAACAAATTACCGATAAAACCTTAGCTTTAGGGAAACCGACTCATAACGCCCAAGCAACCGGAGGCATGGTGACCAAACTTGGAGCAGCGCAGTTTGCTTCGAAAGCAGGTATCAACACGATCATCTGTAACGGTAAGTCTGAAGCCTACACATCATTATTAGAGCACAAAATAACTGGCACCTTTATCAGCTCAAATAAGCCATATAATCAACAAAACAAGCCAGGCATTAATATTATTAATGCATAACATAAGCTACTGTTATTCATAGGAATTTTAGAAATTGTGTGAAATCGCTGAGTTTATACGCTATTAGGAGATAGTATGAGTAAATCCAAACCAACATACCCCCCAGTTATATGGGCTTTTAAGCGCTAGCAGGCGCTCAGAGCGCCTCTCAGATTTTTTCAGAGTCAAATTTGACATAAGGATCTGTATGTTAATAATGCAAACCGTGCTTAACATTAATCGACTTAACAAACCGACACATTCCACGGCAGGCATATCAAGCCAGCCAAGTCGCTTGTTGGCGATTAGAAAACAAGCCTCGCGCTTGGGTAACGTGTTCTAGCACGCCACGTCACTTTTAACACATCATAAATTAATCCTTTAAAAGAGAAAGGTCATTTCATGCTCGAACATATTGAATTTGGTAATTACAACAACATCGTCGTTAAAGTTGGATCTGCGCTAATCGCGCCAGACGGTCACTCCTGCTCAGCAGAATACTGTCTTCCAATCGCACACTTCGTAAGAAAGTGTCGCAAAGCAGGCAAGCAAGTCACACTAGTTTCATCAGGTGCCGTTGCAGCAGGTTTTAACCTGTTAAAGCCAGACTACGACAAATTAACTCGTAAAGAAAAGCAGCCGCTAGCTGCAGTCGGTCAATCCATGGTGGTTGCACACTGGCAACGTTTCTTTGACGATGTTGTAGCCCAGGTATTACTAACTTCAGCAGACATCAAAAACCCTGAGCGCGCGCAAAACGCACGCAACACATTTAAAACACTTGAAGAACTTGGCGCCCTGCCAATTGTTAATGAAAACGATACGGTAGCGACGGAAGAACTTACGGTTGGTGACAACGATAACCTCGTTGCACAAGTCGCAAAGCTAACCGATGCCGATCTACTGATTATTTGTAGTGACATCGATGGCGTTTATGACGACAACCCAAAAGTTAACCCTGACGCCGAGTTAGTAAATCAATTCGAAGGAATTAGCGAAGAAGCACTGGCTATGGGTAAGCAAAGCACCAGCGCACAAGGCACTGGCGGTATGCGTACCAAACTTAAAGCAGCTAAGTTCGCCTCGGACAACGGTATTGATACGATTATATGTAACGGTACAAACGAAAGTTACATGCGTTTATTCAATAACCAAAACCCAGGCACATTAGTGCACAGTACAGCTGATAAAGCCAAGTCAAAAGTCGCTTAGGAGAATTTTAGGAGTAATTATGAACATGAAAGAGAATTCATTTGAAGACACTGAGAAGCAAGAGCTTTATGATTTAACACTTCGCGCGAAAGAAGCCGCGAAAACTCTTGCCACACTTTCTAGTAGCCAAAAGAACGACGTGCTTGCTGCGATGGCAAAAAAGCTGAAGACCAACCAAGCACAAATTCTTGAAGCGAACAAAAAAGATATTGAGTACGCTAAAGAAAACGATTTATCGGACGCTATGGTTGACCGCCTGCTTCTAGACGAAGAGCGTGTCGACGGCATGGTAAGCGCACTGCATAACGTTATGAACCTTGCTGATCCAGTCGGTGAAATGAGCCAAAGCTCTCTTCGCCCGAACGGTATCCGCGTCGCTAAAATGCGTATCCCACTAGGGGTTGTGCTGATGATTTATGAAGCACGCCCAAACGTTGCAGTAGAAGCTGCAGCGTTAACCCTTAAATCCGGTAACGTGGTTATCCTGCGTGGTGGTAAAGAAGCATGGCATTCGAATAACGCCATTATCGACTGCTGGCACCAAGCAATTGAAGCTTGTGGCTTCAGCAAAGAAATGGTTTGCATCGTACCTTCGCAAAGCCACTCAGCCGTGAATCACCTACTCCAGTTCCGTGACACGATTGACTTGGTAATCCCTCGTGGTGGCGAGCGCTTGATTCAAGCGGTAACGGACAACAGTAAGATTCCAGTGATTCAGCACTTTAAAGGCGTGTGTCACTTATACGTCGACAAATTTGCTGACTTAGACAAGGCTGAGAAATTACTAAAAGACGGTAAGGTATCGCGCCCTGGCGTTTGTAACTCGCTAGAAAGCTTAGTCATACACAAAGATATCGCTGACGAATTCCTAAAGCGTGTGAACGCCCTAGGTAACGAATTCGGCATTCAGTTTAAAGCAGACAAAAACTCTGCCAGCAAACTGGATAACGCCGAAGTTGCGAGCGATGAAGATTATCATAACGAATACTTGAGCTTAGCCATGAGTGTGAAGCAGGTAGACAGCTACGAAGCAGCTATCGAACACATCCAAAATCACAGCTCAAGCCACACCGAAGTCATCGTCACTAAAGACATCGACCGCGGTAACGAATTCGTCAAACGCATCAACTCGTCTGTTGTGATGGTTAACGCTTCATCACGCTTCTCAGACGGTGGCGAACTTGGTCTAGGCGCAGAAATTGGTATCTCAACCAGTAAACTACACGCCTACGGCCCTATGGGTCTAGTCCAACTAACAACTGAAAAGTATGTAGTGACAGGCCAAGGCCAAGCGAAGCACTATTAATAAACAGCACTATTAATAAACAGCACTATTAATAAACAGCACTATTAATTATTATAAAGCGTTCGAGCAATAGGGTTCTACCAAGCCCTATACTCAAAGCCGCGGAGTCAAATCCGCGGCTTTTTTATTTGTGAGATTTAAAAAGAGTTAAAGCTCCTAGTTTAGGCGCTACATATTTTCCAATACTCTTAACTTATATGTTTCATTATCAATAATTTCTCTGAACTCATTTAAGTGTTCTTCTTGAACAATAAACCAGATCTTATTTTTTTTAATCTTAAGTTTAAACGGAATATCACGGCTCTCCAGTTCTGCGATAACAGCATTCTTAAGTCCGGGCATACCTAAATAAGTAGCCCCAGCAGGAAGCTCTTCAAGACTGATTTCCCTCATTGTCTTATCCACAAGCTTAGTATCACTTATGGAGCAATTAATTTTATCCTTTATAAGCTCACATTCGGCGCCACGCTTTTTAAGCTCTTTCAAGACAGTTGATGGCTCATAGTTTCCAAGCAAGTCTATCTGGTAAGTTTCTGCATCATTTTTAGATGCTGAGAGCATAATCATTAAAGATATTATGAAATAGCTTTTATACATTCGATATCTTGTGAAAAGTTAATTCAGAAATTGTAACCCCCTATTTATCCAACACATCAACCGTGAGGCGGCCCTTTTTAACATTGAAGCCGAAATTACCAAGACGTAAACCCTCGAGTTCACTAACGCTCGTCGAAGCTACGCTTGTTATTAATTTCGCGACACTAATGTTTTGTGCAAACAGCGCTATTGACCGTTAGTTCATCTGAATAAATATAAATTAAATAATCGCTGTCTTTGCTTTCAGCTCCAACAGAGTACTGAACAAGATATGACGAATTATCTAAAGGAGATATTTCAAAGTCGCTTGATAAGTTGTAATTAAAACTCAATCGGTGACCCCTTTTAATAGTTACTAATTCATCTGATATGTCTACTCCATCCTTATTAATCCACTTACCTTTATACGGCATAACCTTACTGGACTCTTCAGCGTTAGAGACTTCAAACGCACTGCCATGGCTAGGAGTTAATAAACCAACTTCATAAACATTAATCAAAATATCATATCTCAACACATTTGATATGCCGATTTCTGCTATGTAATTTGAGTTTCGACACTCAAGAGCTAAGTCTGCTTTAAGCTCTATAAGTTTAGACTTTCTTTGTTTATAGTGCCGAACTTCCTCGCTACCATAGCAAAAATTTGAACATAGAAGACTAATAAACAAAATACTAAACATTCTCATTAATTTAAAATCTATTGTTTCCATAATACTCATATGAGCTACCTTCAGAGTTAACCACACCAACAAATAACTGAAATTAATTTTGACCCCATTAATTTAAATATTATCTTTAGAGTTTTCATCGAAAGCTACTTGACGACTTACTTAATAAAGATGATAAGTTACTCCTAGCCTCCCATTTAAGTCAACAAGCAACTCTTAAACCCTTCAAATTCCTAAACATTCCTGTATATTCCTAGTTATTCCAATCAATTCATCTGGTTATTCCTAGAGCTTTTGAAAACAATGATAGCGTCAATTAACCACATGGAGACACAATAATGACACTTGGTGAAAAGCTACGCTCATTGCGTTCAACTAGCGGCTGGACCCAGCCTGAATTTGCTAAAAAGCTGGGTATTGAACAATCCTACCTATCTAAGCTTGAGAACGATAGAAGCATCCCTTCAGTCGAGATTTTCGATAAGCTGTGTACGGCTTATGAAATTACGCCGGATGACATGATTAAAGACTTGGATAAGGATTATGTCCGCCAAAAGCTGATGCATATCCCTATTATCGCCAATGCGACCAATAGCAAACACGAGGTGGCTAAAGGCAAGCGTAAAGCCGCTGTCATCGTTTGTTCGACGTTTATCCTTGTAGCGGTGCTGTTTTTCTTTACAGCCTACCTAGAGTTGCTATCAAGCAACAAGCAGTGGGAGTATCGCTCACTTGGGATTGATTTCAAGCACGAAATCAATCAATGCCTTAAAAAGCAAAGCCGCAAAGAGTGTTATATCAAGTTCACAGGAAATTTTTTTGAGAACTCCTTCCCTACAAATACACGCTCACAGCACCCAGAGAGTATTATTACTAAAGAATATAAAGGAGAAGCATTTATTAAAAAGCTAGATAAGGGCTTTAGAGAGTATCACGCAAAGCAATTAGAGGATAAACGAAGCACAGCCAACAATATCTTCTTAATATTCGCTGTATTTTTAATGACTTTAGGCATTTTAGGGCTTATCGTCGAAGCTCGCTTTTATCGTATCGACAAAACGAGATAGAGTTATTACAGGCACAAAAAAACCGCTAAGTTTTCACTAAGCGGCTTTTTTATTTTCAAGAGGAGTGTTTTCTCTAGAAAAGAAGATGGTGGGTTGCACAGGAATCGAACCTGTGACCACCTGATTAAAAGTCAGATGCTCTACCGACTGAGCTAGCAACCCAAGACCGTTTAAGGCAGTGCCTTATTCGATGGCGCGTATAATACCGTTTTCAGCTAAAAACACAACCCTTTAAAGTCAGAAATTTTAAATTAATTTATGAAATCAGGCTTCAGGATTTATGAAGCACAAATTCAGGATACAAAAAAACCGCTAAGTTTTCACTAAGCGGTTTTTGCTCTCCAGAGGAGATAAAGATGGTGGGTTGCACAGGAATCGAACCTGTGACCACCTGATTAAAAGTCAGATGCTCTACCGACTGAGCTAGCAACCCATTGATTTGACTATCTTTCTAGCCAAGCTCACCGTTCCGGTAAGACGCGTATAATACTTCTTTTTTGAGAAAATACAACCTTTATACGCGGTTTTTTTCGTATTTTTGTAATCGAGTAATTGAAGATACTGACTATTCGGCTTCTTCAATCCATGCAGCTTGGATCGCTTCTAATATGCGCTCACCGCTACGCTCTGGATCGTCATCAAAATCCTCAAGCTCAAGCACTTTATTTCTTAAATCTACAAAGTTTATGCGCAGCGGATCTTGCTCTGGAAACTTTTCATAAAGCTCAATGGCGATGTCCAAACTGTCTGTCCACTTTAAACCCATTGTTATACTCCTACTAAAGAGCGTCTAGTGACGCTCTGAGACTTGGTTGATGGTGTACTTAGGGATTTCTACAACGAGATCTTCGTCTTCGATAACTGCTTGGCAGCTCAAGCGTGACTCAGGCTCAAGACCCCATGCTTTATCAAGCATGTCGTCTTCCAGTTCGTCACTCTCTTCCATCGAGTCAAAACCTTCACGGACAACTACGTGACAGGTTGTACATGCGCACGACATTTCACAAGCATGTTCGATATAGATCTTATTGTCTAAGGCCACATCAAGTACTGTCTGTCCACTTTCGGCTTCAACTTCTGCCCCTTCCGGACACAACTCTTCATGAGGTAAGAATATTACTTTTGGCATCTAATTACCCTATATTTCATCAATTTCGTCAACTTCGTGACCCACAAGAGCCTTGGCTATGCTAGCGTCCATTCGACGATTAGCAAATTCATTTGTGCTCTTCTCTACATACTCTAATGCGTCTTCAATAGCTTTGGCGCTATCCCCTTGCGCAGTTTCATTCAGCTGCTCTAGAGCTGATTGAATCGCTGCGTATTCTTCATCATTTAGTAATTCTTTACCGTTCTCATTCAATGCAGCTGAGACGGCTTCTATGACGCGTGCGGCTTCTACTTTTTGCTCACGCAGCATACGAGCTTCCATATCACCTTCGGCATGACTGAACGAACTCTTTAGCATGTCTGTGATTTGCTCATCGTTTAGACCGTAAGATGGTTTAACCGTGATATCTGTTTTAACACCGCTGGTCGTTTCTTCTGCCATAACCTGTAACAGTCCATCGGCATCTAACTGATATGTCACTCGAATTCTGGCCGCTCCGGCTACCATCGGCGGTATGCCACGTAACTCAAATCGAGCGAGCGAGCGACAGTCTTCAACTAATTCACGTTCACCCTGTACCACATGAATCGCCATTGCAGTTTGGCCATCTTTGAAGGTGGTAAACTCTTGAGCTTTTGCGATTGGAATAGGTGTATTTCTTGGGATAATCTTTTCGCATAGACCGCCCATTGTTTCTACGCCGAGCGATAATGGAATCACATCAAGCAGCAACATATCATCATCTGATTTGTTACCGATCAGGACATTTGCTTGGATCGCAGCGCCGATAGCGACCACTTTATCTGGGTCGATGTCAGTTAATGGTGGTACTTTAAAATATTGCTCAACTTTTTCACGAACCAAAGGCACGCGCGTAGAGCCACCAACCATAACAACCTTATCTACTTCATCAACCTTTACTCCAGCGTCTTTTAGAGTTCGACGGCAAGAAAGTAGCGTTTTATCAACGATTGGAGCGATTATTTCTTCAATTTGTGCACGGCTCATTTCACCCTGCCAATCAAAAAAGTTTACTTCAACTGAATCTGTATCGGTCAGAGCTTCTTTAACTTCACGGGCTTTTATCATCGCCAACTGATGGGCGCGACGATCGTCGCTATCGACCTTCGCTTGCTCTACCAAATATTGACCTATGGCACGGTCAAAATCGTCGCCACCAAGCGCACTGTCACCGCCTGTAGCTAAGACCTCAAACACACCTTTTTCTAAGCGCAGGATCGAAATATCAAAGGTTCCGCCACCTAAGTCATAAATAGCATGAATACCTTCGCTACCTGAGTCTAAACCATAAGCCACCGCAGCAGCCGTCGGCTCGTTTAAGAGCCTTAACACTTTTAAACCCGCCAGCTGTGCAGAGTCTTTTGTTGCTTGGCGCTGCGCTTCATCGAAATAAGCCGGAACGGTAATCACAACTCCGCCTAATTCGCCGCCGAGAGCTTCTTCAGCACGGCTAGCTAGCGCTCTAAGGATATCGCTTGAGACTTCAACTGGGTTCTTCTGAATACCATTGTTAAGCACAACACCGGGCATTCCACTGTCTGACTCAACTAAAGTGTTTGCACTGAACTCTTTGATCTTGTCCATATCGGCAAGACCACGACCGAGTAAGCGCTTAATCGAGCTAATAACATTTCCAGGCTCAACGGCTTGGCGTGATTTGGCTTCGTGGCCAACGACAACCTCTCCATCGCTTTTATAATGAACGACTGAAGGTAAGGTATGCCTGCCCTCTGGATCGGGCAATGTAGCCGCTTCACCACTTCTAACAGTAGCTATCAGTGAATTGGTTGTACCTAGGTCGATACCCGCCGCTAACCTGTGATGGTGGGCTCGAGTGCTCTGTCCTGGTTCCGAAATTTGCAATAATGCCATAATGACTCAGTTAATCTAATAGTGTGTCTTCAGCCAGCTCGATATCACGCAATGTTTTGTGTAAGAACTGTAGCTTATAAATAGAAATTTTTAATGCGTCCAAATCCCAAGGCTCATGCTCGAAAAGACGCCCAAGCTCCGCTTCTTGCTGCTCAGCCATAGCTTCAATCTTGTCGGCAAAGCTCATTAACTCGCTAGCATTCTTCTGCTTAGTAATAGTATCGAGTTCTTCACGCAACTCGAGCTGCTGCATCAAGAATTCAGCATCGTTAACCGTATGGTCTTGGGTGGTATCAATATTTTTTACTAGCTGTAGTAAGTATTGAGCACGCTTTACGGGATCTTTTAAAACCGCAAAAGCGTCGTTTAAGCGAGTGGTTTTTTGCATAGCCAGCATCTGTTGCTGACTACCACCTTGAGTATGGCGATCGGGGTGTGCTGATTGAAGCAAACGCTTCAACTTGCTTGATAAATCTTTTTTATCAATGAAAAAATTCGGCTCTAGGCCGAATAATTCAAAATAATTTTGTTGCGCATTTGCCATAGTAATTAATTCGTTTGAACAAAATTAATAGATCTTTTATTCGGTTAGTTAAGATCTTCTAAATTTGAAAAAATGCTTCAGAGCGCGGCGGAAAAGTAAAAGAAACACGGAGTTTATAAATAATAAATGAATATTTTCTTTTACTTTCTCCAACAAAGCTATGGAGCATTTTGACAATTTAGATCACTATACAGTGAAGGACTCACCACACCCACACTCACCCTTCGCATTAGGATTCACAAACTCAAAGCCTTCGTTAAGACCTTCCTTTACAAACTCTAAGCGGGTGCCTTCTAGGTACGGCTGACTTTTTGGATCAATGACAACTTTTACGCCTTTATCTTCATAAAGGATATCTTCGTCGTTTAATTCATCAACAAACTCTAAAACGTACTCTAAGCCTGAGCAACCTGTGGTCGCTACTCCTAATCGCACACCGAGGCCTTTGCCACGGTATGCGAGGAAGGATTTCACACGTTCTGCTGCTGCATCTGATAATGTGATCGCCATATTCTAACCTGTACCTATTGAGCTATTACTTTTGACTTCTTTCTTTAAAGTCTTTAACTGCAGCTTTAATCGCATCTTCAGCTAACACTGAGCAGTGGATCTTTACTGGAGGTAAAGCCAATTCTTCTGCGATATCAGTGTTTTTGATAGCTTGCGCTTCATCAACAGTTTTACCTTTAACCCACTCTGTTACTAGTGAGCTTGAAGCAATCGCTGAACCACAGCCGTAAGTTTTGAACTTAGCATCTTCGATAATGCCTTGCTCGTTCACTTTAATCTGTAGTTTCATCACATCTCCACAAGCTGGAGCGCCTACCATGCCAGTACCTACAGTCGTATCATCTTTCTCGAAAGAACCAACGTTTCTCGGGTTTTCGTAATGATCAATAACTTTTTCACTATATGCCATAATAATTTCTCCAACTAACCTAGTGTGCCTGCCATTCAACTTTTGACAGGTCGATACCTTCTTTGTACATGTCCCACAATGGAGAGAGTTCACGTAAACGCACTATGCCTTCACGGACTTGCTCAATTGTGTAATCAATTTCTTGTTCCGTTGTAAAGCGTCCAATACTGAAACGGATAGAACTGTGCGCTAACTCATCATCACGTCCTAACGCACGCAATACATACGAAGGCTCTAAACTTGCTGATGTACAGGCTGAACCAGATGACACCGCTAAGTCTTTTAGCGCCATAATCAAAGATTCACCTTCAACAAAATTGAAACTGATATTGATGATGCCTGCTACTCGCTGCTCTTCGTGGCCGTTAAGATACACTTCTTCCATATCATTAACACCGTCCCATAGGCGCTCACGTAAGCTGATGATGCGCTCATTATCTTTTGCCATATCTTCCATAGCAATTCTTGCAGCTTCACCCATACCAACGATTTGGTGAGTAGGTAAAGTTCCTGAACGCATACCACGTTCATGACCACCACCATGAATTTGTGCTTCTAAGCGCACGCGTGGCTTACGACGTACGTATAAAACACCAATACCCTTCGGGCCATACATTTTGTGGCCTGAAATCGACATTAAATCGACTTTAGTTTTTTCCACATCGATTGGCAATTTACCAGCGCTTTGCGCTGCATCTACATGGAAAATGATTTTACGTTCACGACATAGTTCGCCAATAGCTTCAATGTCTTGAACCACACCCGTTTCGTTATTGACGTGCATAACACTAACAACGATGGTGTCGTCACGTAATGCATTTTTAAATGCATCCATGTCAATCAGACCGTCTTCTTGTACGTCAAGGTAAGTCACTTCATAACCTTCACGCTCCAACTGACGAGTCGTATCTAAAACTGCTTTGTGCTCAGTTTTGACAGTAATAATGTGTTTGCCTTTCTTGCCATAGAAGTGCGCCGCACCTTTGATGGCCAAGTTATCAGACTCAGTAGCACCTGATGTCCAGACAATTTCACGAGGGTCTGCGTTGATTAAATCCGCCACATGCTGTCTTGCTTCATCCACAGCCTCTTCCGCTTCCCAACCAAATTTGTGGGAACGTGAAGCAGGGTTACCGTAGATGCCGTCAACACTCATGTATTGAACCATCTTCTCGGCAACACGCGGGTCGACTGGCGTAGTTGCTGCGTAATCAAGATAGATGGGTAATTTCATTCTCTTCTCCGCTAAATTTCAAAGCACAATTCAAAAATAACCAAAACGCTGATTAGCCGAATGCTATAACGTCTTCCTCACGAAAACGTACGTTCTGGCGCTCAGCAACCTGCTGAACAAAATCTCGCTGGATAACATGATCGAGCGTTATCCCACTTAAAAACTGATAAATTTGGTCGCTTAGCTCGGACCATAACTGGTGCGATAAACATACATCGCCACCTTGGCAGTCGCCTTTACCATTACAGCGTGTTGCAGTAATGGGTTCGTTTACCGCTAATACAACCTCTGCAATACTAATTTGTGTCGCTGGGCGCTTTAATTCATAACCACCACCAGGCCCGCGGATGCTATCGACCAAATTGGCCTTTCGCAAGCGCGAAAACAACTGCTCCAGATAAGACAAGGATATATGTTGCCTTCCTGAAACCTCTGCTAGTGTTATCGGACCTTTGCCTGCATGCAATGCGAGATCTAACATTGCTGTTACAGCGTAGCGTCCTTTAGTGCTCAACTTCATATCAGTACCTTTACTTGATTGGCTTTATGATCTCATACCCGAGTAATTTAGTCAACTTTACACCAATATAGACACTAGCCAACAATAGGCGTTATCTCGTTGAAAACTAAAGGAATATATTTTCTAATTACTTCTACTTATATCTAACTGCATTTGGATTAGTATAAATACCGAGTAATTTAGTAGGTTAAATATTAGTGATTCTCATTAACAGTGCTCACTGCCTGAGAATCACCTTTTAGGAGGGTTTATCAATAGGCTTGGATGACTCGTCATCATCATAAACGCCATCGGGATCTTTAGAGTCAAAACGTGTCAAAGATTCGCAATCTACGTCAGGCAAGTCGAGTTCATCGCAATCAATACCCTGCTTTTTCAAGGCACACGCAATAAGCACCATTTGCTGCTCTAAGGCACGAGAATGTTCATGCAAGCTGCGAATTGCTTGGGAAATAGGATCTTGTTGGTGAGTGCTGATACCGTAGGCTTCAAAAACTGTCTGCTCAGTGTCTTTTTTGCCTGATACTTGGCGCGCAGGAATACCTATCATGGTGGTATCGGCAGGGACGTCTTTGACCACTACAGCATTAGAACCAACACGCGCCCCACTGCTTAAGGTAATCGGGCCTAGAACTTTTGCACCAGCGCCGATAACTACATTATTTTCTAAAGTCGGGTGGCGCTTTCCTTCACTCCAGCTAGTACCACCTAAAGTGACACCATGGTAAAGTGTACAGTCGTCGCCAATTTCAGCCGTTTCACCAATAACAACGCCCATCCCATGGTCAATAAAAAAACGTCGCCCAATTTTGGCGCCAGGATGAATCTCGATTCCAGTTAGCCAGCGAGCCAAAGTCGATAAAGTCCTAGCTAACCACTTCCAGTTCGCACGCCATAATTTATGAGCAACTCGATGTGCCCAGATAGCATGCAAGCCAGGATAGTTGGTCAATACTTCAAAATTGTTACGCGCAGCTGGGTCGCGATGAAAAACACTTTTAATGTCTTCCTTCATTCGAGAAAACATCTTACTCCTCGTTACTACGTTAAACTGGACTATTAACTAAACTTACTCTTGCTCTATTACTGCTTGTTTGACTGGTACTTAATGTGTTTCGTCATTGAAGCTAAAAATCCACGCAGAATGTTTACTTCAGCCTCTGTAAGTTGCGCCTTAGCGAAAAGCCTGTGCAACCGAGCTGGCAACAACTTTGGTTCTTTAGGATCAAAAAAGCCCGTTTCTGTCATCACACTTTCAAAGTGTCGGTACAAACCTTCAGTCTGCTGCACCGTGGCTTTGTTTTCACCACTAACAAGTTCATCGTTTGCATGGTTAGCATCAGACTCAGTTTCATCATGAGCGAGCGCTAAAAGCCGGCACTCATAGCAGATCACCTGGACTGCGGCCGCTAAATTTAGTGACATATACTCCGGATTGGCCGGAATATTAACATGATAGTGACAAAGTTGAAGCTCTTCATTGTGTAAACCAGTGCTTTCACGCCCAAAAACAATGGCCATAGGCATCGCAGTTGGCTCTTTTTCTATAATAGTGCTGATTTCGCGTGGCTCAATCAAAGGCCACGGAAGCGCCCTATTGCGAGAACTTGTGCCAATCACTAATCGGCAGTCTGCTACCGCTTCTTCTAGGCTAGAAGCAATTGTCGCTTGCTCTAACACATCGGTAGCGCCAGAAGAACGCGCAACCGCTTCTTCTGATGGGAATTGCTTAGGATTAACTAACACCAAATGCTTCAAGCCCATGGTTTTCATGGCTCGCGCAGCAGCCCCGATATTGCCTGGGTGGCTAGTTTGGCAGAGTACAATCTTTATCTGATCTAAAAATTGCTGTGCAGAATGCAGTTGTGTCGATTTCACTAAGTGTCTGGATAAGTTGCTAATTTACAAGAAGCTATATTATCAGAGCGCCCCTCATAACCCCACAATTAAATGATCAAAGTTATCTTCCTAGTAATGTGAAATATTGAAAAAAACAATAATTTAGTCTTCTTTATAGCCAATACTTTTGCTATGATTCGCACCGTTTAGCGCTAATGCGCTCAATTTTTGCCCAATTTTGTGGGCAACCTATTCTCTATAGCGAATTTTTCCTATACAGACTGTTCTTTGACTTTGGTGGTATCAACATGAATGCGTACAAAAACATTGCCGTGCGTGCGGCAGAGCGTGCTGGAAATTTTGTGGCGAAAGCTTTTGCTAACCGCGACCGAATTATTGCACAAAGTAAAGGCCCTAACGACTTCGTTAGTAATATCGACAAGCAGGCCGAAGAGATCATTATTGATGCCATTAAGTATAGCTATCCTGATCACGCTATTTTAGCGGAAGAAAGTGGTCAACATGGCGAAAGCGACACAGTCTGGATCATTGATCCAATCGATGGCACAACTAACTTCTTGTTAGGAATCCCTCACTTCGCCATATCAATCGCGGTTAAGCACAAGAACAAAACTCTCGCAGCGGTGATTTACGATCCGATTAAAGACGAAACCTTCACGGCTTCTAACGGCAGTGGTGCACAGCTCAATAACACACGCATCCGCGTAAGTGATAAGAAAAAATTGGACAACTCAGTCCTAGCAACAGGCTTCCCATTCCGCGGTAACCAAAACTTATCCGAATATTTGACTTACTTTGAAACCATCTTCCCACTGTGTATCGACATGCGTCGCGCAGGGTCGGCTTCCTTAGATCTGGCCTATGTTGCCGCTGGTCGCCTGGATGGATTCTGGGAATTCGGTTTAAGCGAATGGGACACAGCTGCGGGCATCCTAATCGTCAAAGAAGCTGGAGGTTTTGTTGGCGATGTTAAAGGTAACCCATACCAAGAAAAGTCGAAAAGCATTCTTGCTGCAAACCCAGGTGTCTTCAAACACTTCATGAAAAGTGTAAAAGACCTTTAATTCTAGGAAAGTGGGCCTTTAAATCTAAAAGTCTATCACCATATTCACACCCGAAGATTGAAAAGGACAGCCCAATGATTGTACAATTGGTCTGTCCTCTTACCAGAGTTAATACACTCATTGTAAACAAGTAGGTTTAAACGATATGAGCACGCAAAATCACAACGCTCTTTTTGACGCATTGTGGAATGATTATTTAGCAATCACGCCTGACGCCAAAGCCATTCACGAAGAATTCAAAGCATTGGGCGACGATACTATTATTAATGATCACATAGCCCTAAGAACCTTTAATGAAGGCGCTATGAACTTAGAAAATATTGGTAAACACCTTGAGCAGTTCGGTTACGAAGCTGCTGGTGAGTATCACTTCGAAGAGAAAAAGCTTTACGCCAAACACTTCCAACACAAAACTGATGAAGACGCACCTAAAATTTTCGTTAGCGAGTTGTTATTAGAAGAGTTTTCAGCTGAGCTACAAATGTTCTGCCGCGGCTTAATCGCCGAAGCAAACTGGAATATTCGTCAAAATGGCCTATCGCTCCCTTCTCGCCCATGGGGCAAAGTAACCCGCGAAGCTTATGAGCGTCTACTTGAAGAAAGTGAATACGCCGCATGGCTAGCCGCTTTTGGCCTACGCGCCAACCACTTTACAGTGTCAGTCAATAAGCTTAAAGGCATGAAAAACATTGAAGCTGTAAACGAATTCCTGAAAGTCAAAGGATTTGAGTTAAACACTAGTGGCGGCGAAATTAAAGGCAACGAAGAAGTTTGCTTAAAGCAAAGCTCTACCATGGCCAACATCGTCGACTGGGAATTCAATGGCGGCAAACACCCTATTCGAACTTGCTTCTATGAATTTGCAGAGCGCTTCCCTATGGAAAACGGCGAGCTTTACCAAGGTTTCGTCGCAGCTAGTGCTGATAAGATTTTCGAATCTACTAACGCAGCTTAATAAAGCATCCCTCGGTGCACTGCCCTAGAAGATTAGCGCTTTGTTCCCCCTTTAAAAGTTAGCCTCACATTTTAAAATTATAGAGCAAATTGGGCAGGGATAGCCCAATTTAGCAAAGACGAAACAGGACGTTTCGTTTTGCGGCTCGTCAATTAATTTTGAATTGTGAGGGCAGTCCAAAGGACCTAACTTTTAGGGGCGAGTTTTTTGGTTCGTTTTTTGCTCGTCAAAAAATGAACTTAAGAATACGATACTAAACAAGTTGAGCGCATCTGTGACGAGTAAGATAATAACAAAAACATAAAAAAACCGCCAAAAGGCGGTTTTTTCTTGAACACTTAAAGCAAAAAATTACAGAGCATCAATCAACTCTGGAACTGCTTTAAATAAGTCTTCAACCAAGCCGTAATCAGCTACCTGGAAAATAGGTGCTTCTTCGTCTTTGTTGATAGCAACAATTACTTTTGAGTCTTTCATACCCGCTAAGTGCTGAATAGCACCAGAAATACCAACGGCAATATACAACTCAGGAGCAACGATTTTACCGGTTTGACCTACTTGGTAATCGTTTGGTACGAAACCAGCATCAACCGCGGCGCGTGATGCACCAACAGCTGCGCCTAACTTATCCGCTAGTGTTTCTAGCATTTCAAAGTTTTCGCCGTTACCCATTCCGCGACCACCCGATACAACAACTTTCGCTGTACCAAGATCAGGACGCTCTGACTTAGTTAGTTCTTCGCTGACGTAATTACTCAACGGCGTATGTGAACCAGCATCAACATTTTCAATTGCGGCAGAACCACCTTCAGTCGCTAAAGCGTCGAAAGCAGTTGCGCGAACAGTAATCACTTTTTTGCTATCGTTACTTTTAACGGTGGCAATGGCGTTACCCGCATAAACAGGACGCTTAAAGGTGTCATCTGACTCTACAGAGATGATGTCTGAAATTTGCTGCACGTCTAACAAAGCTGAGATGCGCGGCATCATATTCTTACCGAAAGTCGAAGCCGGCGCTAAGATATGCGAATAGTCGCCCTCTTGCGCCATTACAGCCTTCTCAACGTCTTCTGCTAATAAGTGCTCTAAAAAGTCAGCTTGTGCCAATAAAACTTTATCAACACCTTCTGCTTTAGCCGCTTGCTCAGCTACTGACTCACAGTTGTGGCCAGCCACTAGCACTACCGTTTCACCACTAAGCTGTTTCGCAGCTGCGATGGTGTTATACGTCGAAGCTTGTAATTCGCTATTATTGTGCTCTGCAATTACTAAAGTCGTCATTTAGATCACCTTCGCTTCATTTTTTAGTTTATCAACAAGCTCAGCCACTGTTTCAACCTTAACACCTTCGCTACGCTCTGGTGGGTTTTCAACACTTAAAGTCTCTGTACGGTTGGCCGTATCAACACCTAAGTCAGCTAAAGCAATCTCATCAAGAGGTTTACGCTTTGCTTTCATGATGTTTGGTAACGATGCAAAACGCGGCTCATTCAAACGAAGATCCGTTGTGATAACTGCTGGAAGGCTTAACTCAATAGTTTGCAAGCCACCATCAATTTCACGCGTCACTTTTGTTTTACCATCTTCGACTTCTACTTCTGAAGCAAAAGTACCTTGGCCCCAACCTAAAAGAGCGCCAAGCATCTGGCCTGTTTGGTTGTTATCACCATCAATTGACTGCTTACCTAAAAGCACCATTTGCGGCTCTTCTTGCTCAACAACCTTCTTTAAAACTTTAGACACAGCTAATGGCTCTAGCTGATCGTCTGTTTTGACTAAAATTGCTTTATCAGCACCTAGTGCTAATGCTGTACGCAAAGTCTCTTGGCACTGTTGATTACCAATTGATACTGCGACAACTTCAGAAGCGACACCCTTTTCTTTTAGGCGAACAGCTTCTTCTACTGCAATTTCACAGAATGGATTCATAGACATTTTAACGTTAGCAGTCTCTACTCCGCTATTGTCCGGCTTAACACGAACCTTCACATTCGCGTCGATAACTCGTTTTATTGCAACTAGAATTTTCATGAAAACCCTATCGTATGTATAATCTCTGCCAAATATAGACGATCTAAACGCCTATCTTTTGTAAAATAGGGCGTAATGGTGACGTTTTACTGGCTGAAGGTCAATAGTTTATCGTGATTTTAGCCATGTTTTGACTGAATTTTAATCAATTTTAAGAGGAGATCTAGGTGGAACGCGAATTTATGGAATTTGACGTTGTGATAGTGGGTGCAGGCCCTTCTGGTTTAGCAGCGGCGATCAAGTTGCGCCAACTAGCCATCGAGAGCGACAAAGAATTGATGGTTTGTGTCGTAGAAAAAGGTTCCGAGGTCGGTGCGCACATACTGTCTGGTGCCGTAATCGAACCAACCGCATTGAATGAGCTAATCCCTGACTGGGAAGAGAAAGGCGCGCCACTGAATACAAAAGTGACAGGCGATTCCATCTACCTCATGAAAAACGAAGAAAAAGCTACAAAAATACCTAACTTCTTCGTTCCTAAAACCATGCACAATGATGGCAACTATATCATCAGCCTTGGTAATTTGTGTCGCTGGTTAGCCGAACAGGCAGAGGCTTTAGGTGTTGAGATTTTCCCTGGCTTCGCTGCTTCAGAAGTTCTTTACAATGACGATGGCTCAGTCAAGGGTATCGCCACAGGTGATATGGGAATTGGCAGAGATGGTGAGAAAAAAGACGGTTATATGCCAGGTATGGAGCTTCACGCTAAGTACACCCTGTTTGGAGAGGGCTGTCGCGGTCACTTAGGTAAAGAGCTTATCGCGAAGTTTAACCTTGATGAAGGCAAAGAGCCTCAGCACTACGGAATTGGCATTAAAGAGCTTTGGAAAATTCCAGCAGAGCAGCATCACGAAGGATTGGTAGTTCACACCGCAGGATGGCCATTAAGCGAGTCAGGCTCTGCTGGTGGCGGTTTCTTGTATCATATCGAAGACAACCAAGTAGCTGTAGGCTTAATTACCGATCTTTCCTACTCTAATCCGCATGTGAGCCCATTTCATGAATTCCAGCGCTACAAGCATCAGAAAGTCATAAAGCAATACTTAGAGGGCGGCGAGCGCATTTCTTACGGCGCACGAGCGCTGACCAAAGGCGGCCTGCAGTCACAACCTAAGATGTCATTCCCGGGTGGTCTTTTAATCGGTGATAATGCTGGAACTTTGAACTTCGCTAAGATCAAAGGTACACACACTGCAATGAAGTCGGGTATTATCGCTGCAGAAACGATTATGGCAGCCTTTGGCGGCAACAGAGCCAATGACGAGCTTGCTGAGTATGAAGCCAACTACAAAGCTTCCTGGGCTTGGCGCGAGCTACATCAACAGCGTAACTTTGGCCCAGCTCAGCACAAATGGGGTAACTTCCTAGGTTCAGCGTATGCCTTTATCGACTTAAATATCTTTAATGGTAAATTGCCTTGGACATTGAGCGATCCGAAGCCGGATTACGCGCAAATGAAACCAGCGGATCAATGTAAGAAAATTGATTACCCAAAGCCTGACGGAAAGCTGTCTTTCGATAAACTTTCTTCCGTGTTTGTCTCAAATACTAACCATGAGGAAGATCAGCCCGTTCACCTTAAATTGCAAGACGATAGCATTCCAATTGAGGTGAACTTGGAAAAGTACGATGAGCCTGCTCAGCGCTACTGCCCTGCTGGAGTTTATGAGGTAGTTCGTGACGATGACGGTAACAACCCTAAATTTGTGATTAATGCTCAGAACTGCGTACACTGCAAGACATGTGACATTAAAGATCCAAGCCAAAACATTACATGGGTCGCGCCTGAAGGTGCTGGTGGACCAAACTACCCGAATATGTAACTTTTAGTTTGAAATAAATACACCAATAAAAAAGCCTCCTAATGGAGGCTTTTTTATTGCAAGCTAGAGCTTAAGAAAAACGTCTTCTTATGCCCAAAGCCACAAGAATCCCTAGAAGGATAACTGGAACGCTTCCACCACCATCATTTGGTTGCGGATCTGTATCACCGCACTCTTCGACTGGCTCACCCGTAGGATCCAGGCGGAAAGCTCTAATTTCACCATCCACAGTACCAACACCAACAATTTGACCTGCATCGTTAATGGCTCTCGCCTCCGTTAAAATCCAAGGAGAATCGCATGCGATAAGGTCGTTTAGATTTTTCATTTCATCATTTTCGTACAGAAAAGCACCAGACTCATTGAGCGTAGGAGCTGATGTTAATGCTCTGCCGACGATTTGCCCAACATTGTTGATCGCCAGTGCACGAGAATCATTAAAATCATCATCTAAAAAGCCTAAAAACTTTAGCTGAGGACTACTGTCAGACATATCGATATAAAAAGCTTCTCTTTGTCCACGAGTATTAGGAATAAAAATACTGCCAACGACTTCTTTTGAATCGTTCACAGCCATGGCAAAAATAGCTCTATTATCGACTGTCTCAATTTCTGTAATATTACTTAGGTCTGATGTATTAGCAAAATATGAAGCAATTTGAACCGTGTCGCCAACTTCTTTATCAGTGAAGCCAACTATGTCATTTACATTGTTTATACCCGTAATATAGGAGCGTCTATCAACTCCCTCGGCAAAAGGCTCTACGACTTGATATAAATCTGCATTTCTGTCGTAGATAATACCGCGATCAACTCCACCTACTTCATCATCAGGATCAACGTCATATTTTCCTGTCAAAATAGATATTTGATTATTATTGATATCAAGAGCTACTGGAGTAGTAAGGTTTTCTAGCTCCGGAAACTTAGTTACAGCACCACTTTCAAAAAACACCGCATAGTGCTCAATAACTTTAATTGTCTGTCCGTTGTCGTTCTGTTGCTCTACGATCTGGTTAGAATAACCAACCGCAGTCATAAGATCATTGACGCCAACTGCATAACTTTCAGTTCCGTCAGGAAGTGAACCTAAATCAATATTCTGTTGGTTTTCGTCAAACTGAACAGCATGCGTAATAAACTCACTAGTTCCATCAGCTACTTCTGCGTCAGCTAAACCAAATGGGTTCCCCGCAGAATCTATATCATTTGCAATACTCAAATCGCCACCTAAACCACCTAAGTCAACAACCTCATAAGGTGCTGCTACTGATGTTGAAACTAGTGTCGCGATACTGAGTGCAAGCAATGTTTTTGTGGTTTTTAATTTCATCAATTCTCTCTTCACAATTTTTTATTCGTTTACTACAATGTAGCGTCTGGTTGCGCTTCAGGTTTCGCATCACTAAAAGCGTCGAGTGTTAGGCAGTGTTGCTCAACTTCTACCAATCTTGGGAAGTCGCTCAAGTCTACCTCAAATCTGCGAGCATTGTACATTTGTGATACTAAGAAAACATCTGCTAATGTCAGCTCTTCACCAAAGCAGAAAGGCCCCTGTGCTTTATACTCAGCTAACATAGCTTCTAAAGCTTTGAAGCCTTCTAAAATCCAGTGCGCATACCATGTCGACTTTTGTTCATCACTAACTTGCAATTCCCCTTTTAGATACTGCAATACACGCAAGTTATCCAAAGGGTGGATATCACAAGCAATTATTTGGCATACACTTCTGACTTTAGCTCTTAGGAAAGGTTCACTAGGAAGTAACTTTGGTCCATCATACGCCTCATCAATGTACTCACAAATTGCCATTGATTGGCTCAAGAGCTTGCCATTATCGTCTAATAATGGCACTAACTCCTGAGGGTTTTTTTCGGCATATTCGGGTTTATGCTGCTCTCCACCATCTTTGACCAAATGAATTGGGATGATGGAATATGATAGTCGTTTAATATTTAACGCTGTTCGAACGCGATAAGCCGCAGTAGAACGCCAATAACTATATAACTTCAACATAAACCCGCTCCTTTCAGTTGTCTTATGCTTCGTACTTTTCTACGACTTGGTTGATCTGACCAAAAATACTTTGGTTATTTTCATCAAACATTTCGATAGTTACACGATCCCCGAACTGCATAAATGGTGTCGTTGGCTTGCCATTCTCAATGATTTCCAACATGCGAACTTCCGCCAAACATGAAGAACCAACAGAGCGGTCTTTGTTCGAAATAGTGCCTGATCCTACGATCGTACCAGCTGAAAGCGGACGTGTTTTAGCCGCGTGAGCTACTAAGGTCGGAAAATCAAAAACCATGTCCACACCACACTCAGGTGCGCCTAAAAGCTCGTCGTTTAGGTGTGTTTTTAATGGTAAGTATACTTTTTTACCATCCCACTTATCGCCTAACTCATCAGGGGTTACGGCTACTGGAGAAAATGCTGAAGATGGTTTAGATTGGAAAAAGCCAAAGCCCTTTGCCAACTCACCAGGAATCAGGCCACGAAGCGACACATCGTTAACGGTCATCAACAAACGAATTTCTTTCTCCGCCTGCTCTGCTGAAGCACCCATCGGTACATCACCAGTAATTACTGCAACTTCAGCTTCCATGTCGATGCCATACTCTTCGCTCGCCATTTTAATGTTGTCACGAGGGCCTAAGAAGGTATCAGAGCCACCTTGGTACATTAACGGATCTGTCCAGAAAGTTTCCGGCATTTCAGCGTTACGCGCCTTACGAACTAGCTCTACGTGGTTAACGTAAGCACTGCCGTCAGCCCACTGGTAAGCTCGTGGTAATGGTGACTCACAAGATTCTTGCTCAAAGTCCATAGCGTCAGAGATCTGACCATCGTTTAACTCTTGATAAGTCTTCTCTAACTTTGGCTTAATAGTATTCCAGTCATCCAAAGCCGCTTGTAATGTCTTAACGTAGTCAACTTTAGTTGCTTTTGTCAGATCTTTACTTACAACAACTAACTGACCATCACGAGTACCATCTCTTAAAGTTGCTAATTTCATTCTATATTCCTAAATTCTTTGTGTATTCGATTGTGGATGCCATTAGATATGGCCCCAACAACACTAAATTCAACCGTTTAGGCCATCTGCTTTATGATGACCTAGCCAAGTAATGAGGATTTTCGTGCTTAGACGAGGCATTTAGCGCACGGAAGTGAGGTGTGTATGAATAATACATGACTCACTGAGTACGCTAAATAACAACGTATAAGCCAGAAAAGACCATTACTCGTTACTCAGAAGCTTTCCAGCTATTGCAGTAGTCCGGATTCTCCACACTCGCCATCGCATCGCCAACTTCTAGCGCATCACGCGTATCAAGCATTACCGCCACTTCATCCGTTTCTTTCTTAGCATGCTTACGCCCCGCTTCGAAAGCTTTTGGATGCGGCCCGTGAGTAAAGCCTGATGGGTGGAATGTCACCATACCCGCATCAATATTATCACGACTAAAGAAGTCGCCTGCGTGATAGAACAAGACCTCGTCAAAGTCATCATTGTTGTGGTAGAAAGGAACTTTCAATGCGCCTGGATCAGACTCAATCGGTCTTGGCACGAAAGTACACACCACAAATCGACTAGCGACAAAGGTTGTGTGTGCTGATGGCGGTAGGTGATAACGGTGTGACATTAATGGACGAATATCACGCCAGTTAATACGCACAACCGACAAGTCACCATGCCAACCGATTGCATCTAACGGTGAGTAGTTAAATTGAACGCGCGATAACTGGCCACGACGCTTAATTTCCACTGTCCACGGCGTATCATCTTGTTGCGCCTTAAACTTATCGTTAATGCTTGGTACGTCCAGCATCGCAGGGTCAAAGATTGCCTGAGGTCCAACTAAGCCCTTCTCAGGCAGCTGATAGCTGTCGTTTGTCGCCTCGATTAACAACATCGTCATTGGTTCTTGTGGCTCGATGCGCCACATAGTTCCGCGAGGCATGACAACGTAGTCACCCTCACGGATTTCCAGATGACCATAATCACAGAACAAGTCGCCTTGACCTTTATGAACGAAGAATAATTCGTCACCATCACCGTTGCGAGCGAGGTTCAGCATGGCTTCATTACAATTCCAAATACGGAATTTACAATGAGCGTTGTATAACAAATTTTCAGCGCCCCAAGGTGAATTAGAGTTTTTATCCAACTCATTCAAATCATAGGCACGCGGACGCAAGGGCCCTTCCCACTTTTCCCACGCCGTTGGTGGGTTCTTGTGGTGGAAATGAGCCGTTGGACCGAAGAAACCGCTTCGCCCTGCTTCACGCTCGTATGGTGCTTCTTCTGGTAAATCAGCGTGTGCTTGGCGCGAAATGGTTCCTTCCTTATGCGGGAAAGAGATCCATTTACGCATCTTAAATTACTCCACGTTTCTGTTGATCTAGCTCGATAGACTCGAACAAGGCTTTGAAGTTACCTTCACCGAAACCTTGGTTACCCTTACGCTGGATGATTTCAAAGAAAATCGGGCCAATCACTGTGTTTGTGAAGATTTGTAGCAAGATACCTTCTTCATGATCTAACGAACCATCGATTAAAATGCGGTTTTTGCGAAGTTTATCAACGTCTTCGTGGTGCTCAGGAATACGCTTAGGAATCATGTCGTAATAAGTGTCCGGCGTATCCATGAACTCCATACCGCCTTCACGCAACTTCTCAATAGTACCGTAGATATCGTCCGTTGATAGTGCGATATGCTGGATGCCTTCGCCGTTGTATTCTTTGATGAACTCTTCAATCTGTGATTTATCATCAGCTGATTCGTTAATCGGAATACGAAGCTTGTTACAAGGACCTGTCATAGCTTTTGAGAATAAGCCTGTTTGCTTACCTTCAATGTCGAAATAACGAATTTCACGGAAGTTTGCGATGTTTTCATAGAAACTTGCCCAAACATCCATACCACCACGCTTAACGTTGTGCGTTAGGTGGTCAAGCGTATGCAAGCCCATGCCTGTAGGGAACTTTTCAACGTTTTCGTAGAAGTCGAAATCAGCGTCATAAATGTTGTCTTCTTTGCCCCATTTATCAACAAAGTAAAGAACCGAGCCACCGATGCCATAAACGCCTGGGTGCGCATTGTGTTCTTCTTTATCAAATTCTTTTGCGCCATTTTCTACAGCATATTGTAATGCTTTCTGCGCGTCTTCAACGCGCCACGCCATGGCACAAGCACATGGACCATGCTGTTGGCTAAATTCGTTGAAATAACCTTCTTTTTCACCATTAACCAAAAAGTTAATATCGCCTTGACGGTATAAGAAAACTTCCTTCGATTTATGCTTAGCAACTTCAGTGAAGCCCAATAGCTCAAACAAATCTTTAAGCTTTTGAATACCTTCAGCATTTGGCGCTGAGTATTCAACAAATTCAAAACCATCGGTTCCAAGTGGATTAAAAGTAGTATCAGTCATTTTAAAAACTCCTCACGTGAGGTGAAATTACATTTCTTTTGGGATTGCTATCGACTCAGTTCGCCTTTGTTTATTCAATACAGAGCTCGATATACCGTTATTCATGCCCAAAAGACCTAGTTATACAAATATTTAAAAAAGAATAATTAATCCTACGCTTTGCTCCACTGAGCGCGTATTTGAGCCGCAACGATAAACGTTGGGATGAGTTGTTTGTCTAATTTCAATAACATAAATCAAAATTTTAAAGCAGTTTCAGTGCTTTAGTTATCTCCATATTATGCAACAGCCCGCGACACTTCACAATCTCGCGGGCTTTCTTTAGAACACAAGACTTAACTCGCCTTTTGCTCTTCCTTTGGTGGATATAGTGGCTCACGTAAACCGAGACGTTTTGCTTCTTTAACCATCGCCATCACATCACCGTTAGCTAAATCAAACAGCTGCTTAAAATCGTCAATAACGAAGTATTTCGGTTGCATGATGTCGATACGATATGGAGTGCGAAGCATTTCAATCGGATCGAATGGTGCACGGATTACATCAGGATCTTCTAAGCTGTGTGGTGTTTCGCCGATAGACGATAAAATACCACCACCATAAATACGCTGACCTTCGGCAGTATTAATCAAGCCAAACTCAACGGTGAACCAATATAGGCGTGCTAAATAAACACGGTCTTCCTTGCTGGCGTTATAGCCAAGCTTACCGTAAGCCGCTGTAAATTCAGCAAAATACGGATTGGTTAGCATCGCCGTGTGACCATATATTTCATGGAACACATCGGGTTCTTGCAAGTAATCCATTTCTTCGCGAGTACGAATAAAAGTCGCACAAGGGAATTTTTTATCCGCCAATAAAGCAAAGAATTTATCGAAATTGATGAGCGCTGGTACCCAAGCGACTTCCCAGCCTGTTTCTTTGCGTAGGACACTTGAGACTTCTTCTAACTGAGGAATGCGGTCTTTTGGTAATTGAATCTTTTCTAGACCTTCAAAGTACTCAGGGCAAGCACGACCTTGAATCAGCTTCTCTTGGCGCGCCATTAATTCGCTCCAAATTTGATGCTCTTCATCGGTGTAATGGATAAAACCATTCTCGTCCATCGGACGTGCTTTGTATTTTGTACCTTTTGCCATATACCTACCTAACTATCTGTTATCACAGTTTTAAACTGTAATTTTTAATAAATGTCTGGTTACTAACTCATTAGTATAACGCATCAGAACACCCTATCAGGTCAGATCCCTTGGTGGGCGTTCCTAATAGGCGCACACATTATTACAGTTAATACTGCAAAAACAAGTGCAATTCACCGAAAGTATGCTAACTGGCTGTTGATATTGCCCAAACAATTTGAACTCTCAGCCACTTAGATATCTAAACCTGTGGAATGTTCAATAGCACTTTTTAGCCGGAGCCAGCTCTAAGAAGAGAATATAGAAGCCAATATTTTGAATTTCTTACACTTCTTTACGCAAAGAACCGATCGATTGAGCCATAATGGTCTTAATTCAGTAAACCAACTCTATTTAAGGATAATTGAGCAATATGCGGATCACAGCCACTTTACTTACTGCTTACCTTTTTGCTTTACCTCTAGTCACTACCAGCAGTAAAGCCAAGTCTGTCAATTCACCCGAACAGTTTGCCTATTTGGCCGCTGAGAAAGCATTCGCCAAGGGGCACTTTAAAACTTATGAAAAGCTCAAGAAATCTTTAAAAGATTATCCGCTATATCCCTATTTAGAATATAAAGAGCGTTTGGACGATCTTAGTTTGGCGAAACGAAAAGAGATTGACCAATTTATTAAAACCTATAGCAACTCACCGCTTGCGGGCCAACTTAAGAGCCATTTTATTAACCATCTAGCGGCTAAAAAAGAGTTCGATGTCTTAAAAGACTATTACAGTTATGGCCAGAACCCTCGTTTGGACTGTGCAATTTTAGAGCACAAGTTGCAACAAGGCGCTTCAATCAAAGACTTGACTGATGATATCGAAGACCTATGGAGCGTTCCAAAATCGCAGCACAAAGCCTGTGATGATATTTTTAACCAATGGATTAAAGCAGGCTACCCCAAGCACAACACCGCTTACCACCGACTGTACCGCACCGCCCATGAAGGATCTGTTGGTTTAGTTAAATACCTCAAACGCTTTTTAGACAAAGACAAACAATACATTGCCGATATGTGGGTCAAGGTTAAAAAGAACCCTGGTGTCGTCAATCGTCGCAACTTCTTCCCAGGGATCGATCCTGAGATGGAAGCTCCTATCCTAGTATTCGCTATAAAGCGCCTTGCTTGGGGCGATAGGGAAAACGCTTACAAAGTGTGGCAACACACTAGAAACCGGATTCCACTTTCGACCAGCCACATTGATGAAGTGGAACGCACGCTATTTTTAGCCATGGCCACAGAAAACCGAGCCAAAGCCTTGGAGTGGTTAGACAATGATAATTTAGGCAGTTTTATTACTGATGATTTAGTGAATCATTGGAAGCTAGCGGTGTTACTAAGGAGTGAGCGCTGGGACACCATCAAGGAACTATACACATTACTCCCTAAAAACCAGCAAAACAGTAACCAGTGGCAATACTGGAACGCAATTGCACAACAAAAAACGGGAAATCAGTCGGAAGCGCTATTAACACTGAAACTACTGGCAGAAAAACGCGACTATTACGGTTATCTAGCGGCCACGAGACTAGAACAACCGCTAAAGCTAAACCATGTACCAGCACCAATTCCTGAGGATACCTTTAAGCAGGTTAAAAATAGTGACAATGTAAAGCGAGCCAAAGAACTGTTCGAACTTGAGCGATATATTAATGCCAGTAGAGAATGGCGCTACTTGATCAAAAACATGAATAGTGATGCCGAAATACAAGCCGCCTCAAAAATTGCCCACTCTTGGGGTTGGTATAACCAAGGTATTCTCACCATCGCCAAGTCAGGCTACTGGGATGATACTGAAATCCGTTTCCCGACCGCCTTTAAAGACAGCTATATTAAAATGGCAGAAAAGGTAAATCTACCACCTCAGTGGTTGATGGGCGTGTCACGTCAAGAAAGTGCTTATGGCCCATTAGCAGTGTCTCCAGCCGGTGCTTATGGCTTGATGCAGGTAATGCCTGCTACCGCTAAAGTGTACTCAAAAAAGTTTAATATCCCTTATAAGAGCCGTCGTGATCTGCTGAAACCACAAACTAATATTGAAATGGGTAGCCGCTACTTAGAGCTTCGATATAAGCAAATGGAGCAAAACCCCATTTATGCTTCGGCTGCTTATAATGCAGGAAAACAACGCATTGATATGTGGAAAGAATTCGGCCGATACCCTACCGAGATTTGGATTGAAAGTATCCCTTATACGGAGACTCGTGATTATATTAAGAAAGTTATGACCTATCGCGCGATCTACGCTTTGAAACTTGGTGTTGATGACGACACCTTCCAATATATTTTAACTACTGAAACTGGCGGCTTAAGCAGCTGTGATGTCGCCCAACAATCTTCTGAGAAAGAGAACGCTAGCTGTTAATCCAAGCAAACTCAAAAAAGGCCAGTGGTTTTTTAATCCACTGGCCTTTTGTTTAACTAAAACTCGAATAGCGCTAATGTCTATGACCTTAAAAATAACAGCTTAAAAATAATGCTCGAAACTTAAAGAAATATAATCATCGTTTCGAAAAGGATAAAGAATACTGCTATAAGGCCCTTTGTCCTCGTCAACCGTAAATACTCGCCCTTCTAAAACCACTTTCCAATCATCACCAAGCCTGCGACTTGCTTCAAGGTTCATAAAACTTTGGCCGTCGGCATAAGAAAATGCTAACAATGCTTCGGTTGATTGAATATCGTTCATGGCTAAACGAAAACCAACAACAGCAACGTCATTTTGCTCATAACCGCCTGGCAAAATGTCGCGCGAATCGGTTTGGTATTCAAGAATCATGCCCAAATCTGCGCCACTTTCGGTAATTCCATAGAATGAATACTCAAAACCACCGACAGCAGCCCAGTAGCGATCTTCACCAAATCCTGAACGCGTCATAGCTTCGAGCTTCCATAGCCAAGCGCCTTTGGTGGCTTGCAGATCTAGCCCCGTTTGATCGATAGTCGTATAGACGGGTTGTAATTGTGGTGCTGTAGGATTAGACGTATCCAATGTAAATAGCGGCTCACGGCTGTTACCAGAAAAGTGAGACACCCCAATATCCCAATCCCCCACCCACTTAGACCAACGAATAGCCCCGTCTAAACGATGCTGTCCATCATCATCTGTGTATAAAGGATTATCCTGATTGATTGGCAAAGGGAATCGAAAACGCCCTTCGTCACCAGCAAACGTTCGCTCGCGAAACCCTGGTAGCAAAAACAGTTCAACTAGACCGAACTCCTGCTCTGTAGACAAAACAACCATCTGTTGGCCCAATTTGTCTTCACCATCAATATTCTCTACAAAGTCTGTTTGGTTGATGATATCGACTAAGTGCTGTGACTCAGCAACGCCCCAAAATACTTTGCTGACTCCTGCCTTGAGCTCCCAGTCATCACCAACATAGCGAACCATGAGTTCACGAATATCAGCATGTGTACGCTCATCATCAAGACTGTCCCACCTCAAGAATGGCTTAAATACTATGCTCCAATCAGAGTCCTCCCAGCGGTGGTAAAACTCAGGCTCAATAGCTATTGAAAACTCAGATTGTTTTTGTCCAAAGTCGCCTTCCTTGAAGAAATAACGTCCCTCAGTAGAGATTACCCCACTCCACTCAGCAGCCTTTGCAGGCGTGTTTACTAAGCAGGTTGAAAGCAAAAGGCTACCGAGGATAGTTCCCTTAGTGTTTTTTATCATAAATTGACATACTAGTTGGTCTGTTAGTGAAAGCATTGTAAAAAAATCCCCAGTTGATTACTAGCAAAGCCACTCATTGAAGTTTTATAAATATAGAACTGCTCGACAATCCGGTCTCAATATCCGTGCATTTTTTAACCAACATGGTAATCTATTCCTAACAAAAGTAACGAAGCAAAACCCTCGTTACTAGGAGGAAACGTGGAACACGCTATTAAGGCTGAAAGAGGTCAATGGTATAAACGCCTAGACTTGAATGAGGCTTTTGAAGTGGTTGCAATAGACCGTGACGAAGAATGTATTGAAATACAATACTATAGCGGTGAAGTTGAAGAAATAGACGAAGCAAGCTGGCAACTATTGGAGCTATCACCAATCGCACCACCAGATAATTGGTCCGGCGCTTTCGGTACAGATAATCGGGTTGAATATGAAGTACAAGCAGACTCATTAGAGTCAGCATTAAACCTAGTTGACTCGAACCGCCTCGATTAGTTTGAACATTTAGACGACTCAGAACGCTTCGAAAAATAATTTAGTAGAAACATAAGCGTTCAGAGCACGCTTGATTTCTCCTTTGAAACACTCTTTTCTAAGGTTACTACCTACTTTCTGTATAGGCATTTGTTTGCCCTAGGCCTAACCCAACGCCTTAACTTCATGGACTTTCCCTTATCAATTAGTTACATTCTGATAATTAAGTACTGACCATAGTGCGCATTGACGTTGCCATAATTAAAACCGTTAGGGAAAGACCTTTGAAAAAAGTAAAACTCACGCATCAACACAGCTTGGCTTTTGCCGCTGCATTTTTATGCTTGCTACTATTTGTAAATTACTTTTTTTATCAATCCCAACATAAAAACTATAGTTTTCAACAAGACAAATTCTGTCAATTTCTATTAGCAAGTTTCACCTCTTCAATAGAGTATGGGCTGAACTTTGGTAACAAAGCCGAACTAGAAACAACGCTAGAGCCTCTAAAAGGCAACCCAGACGTTGCCTTTTTTCGTGTGGTCGATACTCAAGGAACTACCGTTGCAGAAATTGACAACCGAGAGCTTCTTGGTATTCACCACGACTTACTAATAAACACGATAAAAAAAGATATTACCCAGACCTTTGGTTCGTCTCAACTTAGCATCATACCGACGCAAATTCTTGAGCAACAAGAAGCCAGCAGTCGACGCTTGGGGCAAATACAAATAGGCCTCACACCTTTTAATTACAGTGAATCCCATAAAAATATTAGCTATATTCTATTGAACCTCGCGTTAATTATTCCTCTAGCCCTTCTCTGGGCTTTTGTCAGATTCAGACAGGTCTCACAAGTTAAAGTGGTCAATAAAATGATTAAGGTGCTTAATCAACCCGAAACCATTAAAGACTTTAAAGGAAGCATCAATACGGAAGAAGGCACTACCTTGATGGATTCAATCGAGCACCATGTCATCAAAACACAAAATCTGCGGCATAAATTAAGCGTTTTAAAATCAGAAGTTCAGCAGGCTCGACTGGATGCAAACACAGAGTTGCACGAGTTTATTGGTTTTATCACAAAGCAAGATTTTAATAGCTCAGTCAACAGCTTAATGCTGTTTTACGAGATCATAAAACAGCCCGTCCACAAAGCCAATCACGCCGTTTGGTGTCGAGATTTACTTGCTAAAATCGTTGCCGACTTATCGCCCCTAGCTCGTGAGAACAGTACATTAATTCAAGAGTCTTTTAGCGGCAACCGAATGAATCATCAGGTTCAAATAGACGAAAAAGCATTTAAGCAAATGCTGCGTTTAACGTTACAGCAGTTATTACAAATTTGCGCAAACCACACCTTGGATATTCACTTTGACTTGAGGCAGGACTTTCAAGACAGCGCTATCTTAAGGGTTTCCTTTTCGTCAGAATCAGACACCTTTCAGCATGCAGTTAAAGAACAAAGCTTATTTCAATTTAGAGAAGAGCTACCCGTTACCATCCACAGTAATAATATCCAGTTAATCTCAGCCAAGCATTTATTAAAAAAGTTTGGTGGAGAATATATCTATCTTAGTGATGAGATACGCTTTGAAATACCGCTAACCACCCTAGTCCTTTCTGATAAAAAGAGTCAGCCAGAGCAGATAAAGCCACTGGGCTTAGATCTTAAAGTATTGGTTTATGACTCAGATCCAATCGACAAAATGGTGCTTATTGGTTATTTAAATAAGCTGGGCGTCACGGTCGATAAAGCCACTACTAAGCAAGTTGTCTTGCAAAAGATACGACACGATAGCTACGATGCGATTCTAGTGAATTCGGAGTTTTTGAAGGACGATCATGCTTTTTCTTTTGAAAACTTCACCAGCGAACTAGAGCTGATGGAAAATAAACCTGACATTATTGTGGTAAGCCATGACGGTTCAGTTCTAGAGTCAGACACCCTATCGCGCCTCGACACAGCACATTTTGTTTCAAAACCGGTTGAGCCTAAAAAACTCAGTCAGATTCTAAGCGGCCTCATTAAGTAGCGCTTAAGCGCTTCAAGGTCGCTTTAAAGTTCTGGCTGATATCGACTTCTGAAATGTGTTGACCCTTTTCGACAAACTTCTGCCCTCGAACCCAAACCGACTCAATGACGTCATTACTAAACTGGTGATTAAAGATAAAGGCGTCGAGAAGCTGCTCTTGGGACTTTCCAATAAGGGGTAGCGAATCTGTATTCAATTCTATAAAGTTTGCCTTATAACCCACGGCCAAGGTTCCTACCGCTTGTTGCAAACTCTGTGCTCCGCCTTTCGCCGCCTGTGTCCATAAATAGTGGCCTGTGGAGCGATTAGAATGGTCAACCAACACTGTGCGCGAATGCTCGAGAAGTCTTTGTTGATACTCCAACCAGCGCAACTCTTCTGTAGCACTTACCGAAATATGACTATCACTACCAATCGACCAGCGACCGTCTTGCGACTTGAAGCTATTCATAGAAAAGAAGCCGTCGCCCAGATTCGCTTCAGTAGTTGTGCAAATCGATACAACAGCTTTGGAGTTTGCAATATTGCTAACTTCCTGCTCGTTAAGATGTGTCGCATGGATGAGACACCACTTATCATCAGGGTTTAAATTATTATAAAGCCACTCAATCGGACTCTGTCCGTAATGGGCTAAACAATCGTCAACTTCCTTAATCTGCTCCGCAATATGGATGTGGATTGGTGCAGATTCAGATTGTGCGCGCAAAGTTTTAATCGCAAACTCAAGATCGGCGCGGTCAACCGCACGTAAAGAATGCGGCGCGATGCCATAGCTTTGATTATAGTCACTCGCTAAAGCATGAACCTGCTCTAAAAGGCGCCCGTAAGCCTCTTGGTCGTGAATAAATCGTTTCTGCCCCTCAGTAGGTGCCTGATTACCAAAACCGCTATAACGGTAAAATACGGGCAATAAAGTAACATCGATGCCACTTTGCTTAGCGGCCTCATAAATTTGCAAAGACATTTCAGCCGGATTATCGTAAAAACCACCGTTCTTATTGTGGTGAAGATAGTGGAACTCGCCAACTGACGTATAACCCGCTTTTAACATCTGCATGTATAAAGCGCTCGCGATGTGATTTAAATCATCGGCTTCAATTTGCTCAACAAAGCCATACATAGCCTTGCGCCACGTCCAAAAACTGTCTCTCTTGCCATCCACCAGATCGCCACTTGCCTCACCTAGGCCAGCCATAGCCCACTGGAAGGCATGAGAATGGTTATTGACCATCCCCGGAATTACTGCACCATTTATGACTTTGCCACTAAAGTTTTTCGGTTTTTCGCTTTGTGGTTTGATTTTAGTGATGACGCCATTAGAATCATGTTCCAACAAGACATTTTCCTGCCAGCCATCAGCGAGCAGAATGGATTTTGCAAAAACCTGTTGAGGATGGATACTTGTCATAATGGTATAGAAGTCAGTTTTAACGATAACAGGATCATAATATGAGCCACAACGAAACGAAACCTTTTGATTACATTATTCATAATGCCAATATCACGACTCTTTCGCCGCAGTATAGTGACGACGAGAATCCCTATGGCATTATTCGAAATGGCGCCATAGGAGTGAATGGTAATGTTATCGCTTATATTGGCGCATTCGACGAAGAACTTAAAGCACAAAAGACCATTGATGCACAAGGCCAGTGGCTAACACCTGGCTTAATCGACTGCCACACTCACCTTGTGTATGGTGGCAATCGCGCGAATGAATTCGAAATGCGACTTAATGGCGTGGCTTATGAAGAGATTGCAAAAGCTGGTGGCGGTATTATTTCAAGCGTTAAAGCAACTCGCGAAGCCAGTGAAGATGAACTCTTTGCAAGCGCAGCCAAACGTCTAAAAAGCTTTCTTGCGGAAGGTGTAACCACCATAGAAATTAAATCAGGTTATGGCCTTGATACAGAAAATGAAATCAAAATGCTAAAAGTAGCCAAACGCCTCGAAAAAGAATTTCCTGTAAGAGTTAGCTCTACTTTTCTAGGAGCTCACGCCCTGCCGCCAGAATATAAAGATGATGCAGATGGATATATAGATCTTGTGTGCGAAGAAATGATTCCGCAAGTGGCCGCACTTGGCTTAGCTGACTGTGTTGATGCTTTTTGTGAGAATATTGGCTTTACTTATCAACAAACCGAGCGTGTATTTCAGGCTGCACATAAACACGGGCTCAAGGTAAAACTTCATGCTGAACAGCTATCCGATCAATCTGGTGCTGGTCTTGCAGCGGACTATAAAGCACTTTCAGCGGATCATCTAGAATACTTATCACAAGAGTCAATTGAGAAAATGGCTCAGAGTGGCACTGTTGCGGTGCTATTGCCTGGCGCCTACTATTTCTTGCGAGAAACCAAACTACCGCCATTGGATGAACTTCGTAAAGCAGGAGTACCAATCGCAGTAGCATCAGACAGCAACCCAGGTACTTCTCCTGCGCAATCGTTACTACTAATGTTGAATATGGCTTGTACTTTATTCCGCATGACGCCGTTAGAAGCATTACAAGGGGTCACCATCAATGCAGCCAAGGCATTAGGTATAGAAGAGCAAGTTGGAACAATTGAAATCGGTAAAAAAGCTGAACTAGCCCTATGGGATATTGAGCACCCTAACCAGTTGAGTTATCAATTAGGCGGAAATAACCTGACCAAAGTATTACGCTAAAATAAATTCACTTCTAAATTAATTCACTTTTAATGTAATACCCAATAAAAAAGGCGCACAAAGCGCCTTTTTTAATAAACTAAATACTCAAGCATCTAACTATTCAACAACAATAGTACCCTTCATGATGAAAGAGTGACCTGGGAAGCTACAAATAAAGTCATAGGTTCCTGCTTTATCGATTGTGAAAGAGATTGTGTCGCTTTCACCACCACCGATAATTTTTGTATGTGCAATTACAGCGTCAGAACCCGCAGGAATATAATCATTATCTTTAGCTTTTTGAGCCGCTTGCGCGAACGCTTTAGAATCTGTACCTAATGCTAAAACCACAACGTTATGACCCATAACGTTCTTTGGCAATTTGCCCGTATGGTTCAATGTTAGCTTGATCTCTTCACCAGCTTTGACCTTAATCTCACTAACGTCAAATTGCATCTGATCATTACCATTAATAGTAACGTCTTTAGCAAATAATGGCATTGCTAAAACTGATAAAGAAAGAGCTAATAAAAACTTACGCATATTAATCACCTTTTGTTAACGAGTTTACATAACCATCATACACCTTTGGCACGTGAAAAGCCTGTGAAATAAAGCATTCTTCGCTGTATATTTTTTAAAAATAACAACACCTTGGATTAGAAATACTTATCGCAAAATCTTCTCAAGCTATCCAGCAAGTTTTTAATCACTAGTGACACATTTTCTGCTTTTTCATGGTCAAAAAGACGCAACTTCTCATCAAGATAAGCAGCCTGTGATAGCTCTAGTTGAATGGTGAAGATATTGTCTTCAGGCTTAGCATATTGGCGCGTAATATAGCCGCCTTTAAAGCGACCATTGATGACTTTTGAGTATTCGCCCGTATCAAACTTTTCTAGCGTTCTTGCAAGCTTCTGATCAATCGTTTTACCTTCATTGGTACCGAAATTAAAGTCTGGCAGCTGTCCATCAAAAAAACGAGGAACGTGCGACTGAATAGTATGCGCTTCGAACAGTAAACAGTAACCAAACTGTTCTTTGGCCCGTTTAATTAGGCGCTCTAGCTCTTGGTGATATGGTTTCCAATAGAGCTCAGTTCGTCTCGAGACTTCTTCTGAACCGGGCTCCTCGCCTTCATCATATAAAGCATCACGATCAAAGGTCGATGTCGGACACAGCTCAGTGTTATCAGCACCTTTATATAAAACCTTGCCACTCGAATCTCTATTTAAATCAATCAAGTAGCGCGAATAGTTGGCATTAATTCTGCTGATACCCATAGCATCTAAAAAATCATAGAGCTGAACTAAATACCAATCGGTATCGGCGCTATTTAACGCCACAGGAGTCATCTGCTTCAGTACGTCAAATGGAATGAATTGCCCATGATGTGGCATTGAAACGATAATCGGAGAATCCTTATTTTCAACATCAAATACAGGGATGTCTTTCTCCGATAAGCGCAAACTAGCTCTATCCAAAGGCATTTTATCAGCTTCGAGGTAGTGCGACTTTGCTTCAGGGGAATTAATTCTATCTTCGCTATAGTAAAAATTAACCAACTTTTTCGCGTCATTGATGAGCAAAGGACATTGTTTTTCAACCAAATCCCATGACTTATCAGCAACAAGCTTTGAGCTGAGGAAGCACTTGATCTGATATAAATAATCAATAAAGAAATCGGTCAAAGTACGGTGGTACTTTTCTTCCGCTCCCAATACCTGAGTTAACTTAATAATATCGCTGTGAAACCTTTCCCGCGCTTCTACCGGCGAGTACTCGTGGATATAACTCCAAGCCACTTTTAAGTGAGCTAAATGATTAAACTCACCTGCTTCAACTTGTTGTTTTTTAAATCGTTCTACTAAAGAGTCGGCGCTCATATTAAATATGCCTTCACAATTTGCTTATTTTTCTTGAATAAACGGTCAATTTACTTGTATAGTTCAAGCTTGTATATACAAGCTAGCATACAGCAATAACTGTGAGATTCAAGAATCGAGCTCAAGTCTAAGAAGTTAGCTTATCAAACGCAATCAACGCCTATGATTACAACCGATGTTCGCCGCTTTATGGCGGTAAAAAATTATATAAGACAAGGAATTGAAGACGGTAATTGGTCTGAGCATGGCCGTATACCTTCAGAAAACCAACTGGCTGAAAGCTGCCATGTAAGCCGTATGACCGCACGCCGAGCTTTGGATGAGTTGACCGAAGAAGGTATTCTCTATCGAGTACAGGGGCGCGGCACTTTTGTTGCTCCAAAAAAGTTGCACTCACCCATGCTGGAAATCCGCAATATCGCAGAAGAAGTGCAAGAACGTGGCAATCATTATTCCAATGAGTTGTTGCTACTACAAAAGGAATACTGCCCTACTCACCTAAAACATTACTTTAATTTTGAAGAAGGCGAAGATATCTACCATTCGATCATGGTCCACAAAGAAAATAAAAAGCCTATTCAAGTGGAGCAGCGCTACGTAAACCCTAAAGCAGCGCCCGATTACCTAAAGCAAAACTTCAACAAAATGACGCCTAACGTCTACTTGTCTGAGGTTGCGCCACTGACCCAAGCAGAGCACCAGATAGAAGCAAAAGAGGCAGATCCATTTATGAAAGTGACTCTTGAGCTTCAAGAGAATGAGCCAGTACTCTCCATAGATCGAACAACTTGGTCAAAAGATATGCTGGTCAGCTTTTGCCAATTATTACACCCAGCCAGTCGTTTTAAGTTAACTGGCAAGTTTACCACTGAACATCAATTAACTGAGCTGTAACTTAGAAACAGTACTTTGAAACAGCTCTTAGAAACAGTATTTAGAAACAGAATTAAGAGGAATTACAATGTCACAGTCTTCCAAAAACGACCAAAGCATTGACGCTAACCGTTTTGATGCTAGTCGCGAAATCAGAGCTCCGCGCGGCACTGAGCTTAATGCCAAGTCTTGGCTAACCGAAGCGCCACTTCGTATGTTGATGAACAATCTCGATCCCGATGTTGCAGAGCACCCTCACGGTCTAGTGGTTTATGGTGGAATCGGTCGCGCGGCTAGAAACTGGGAATGTTTCGACAAAATCGTTGAAAGCTTAAAAGAGCTTAACGATGACGAAACGCTTTTAGTGCAGTCTGGTAAGCCCGTTGGTGTCTTTAAAACACACGCTGATGCCCCTAGAGTTTTAATCGCTAACTCTAACCTAGTGCCACACTGGGCTAACTGGGAGCACTTCAACGAGCTCGATCGCAAGGGCCTCATGATGTATGGCCAGATGACTGCCGGTTCTTGGATTTATATTGGTAGCCAAGGTATTGTCCAAGGAACTTATGAAACTTTCGTCGAAGCTGGTCGTCAGCATTTCGATGGCAAGACTCAAGGCAAGTGGATTCTAACCGGTGGTCTTGGTGGTATGGGTGGCGCTCAGCCATTAGCGGCAACTATGGCTGGTTACTGCATGATAGCGGTTGAGTGTGATGAAACTCGAATCGATTTCAGAATGCGTACGGGTTACGTCGATAAGAAAGCTACCAGCATTGATCAAGCCATGGAAATGCTTCAAGAGGCCTTAGACAAAGGCGAAGCTATCTCAATTGGTTTACTAGGCAACGCCGCCGACGTGTTCCCTGAATTACAACAGCGTGGTGTTAAGCCTGATTTAGTGACTGACCAAACCTCGGCTCACGATCCTGTTAATGGTTATTTGCCACAGGGCTGGACGCTCGAAGAGTGGCGCGATAAAGCACAGTCAGCGCCGGAAGAAGTGACTAAAGCAGCTAAGCAATCAATGGCCGTTCAAGTCAAAGCGATGGTAGCCTTTGCGCATGCAGGAATCCCTACCGTCGATTACGGCAATAACATTCGCCAGATGGCGCTCGAGGAAGGCGTAGAAAACGCTTTCGACTTCCCTGGTTTTGTGCCAGCTTATATCCGCCCTCTTTTCTGTCGTGGCGTTGGTCCGTTCCGCTGGGTAGCGTTGTCGGGTGACCCTGAAGATATTTATAAAACTGACCAAAAAGTTAAAGAAATCATTGCAGATGATCCACATCTTCACAATTGGTTAGATATGGCTAAAGAGCGTATCCAGTTTCAAGGCTTACCATCACGTATCTGTTGGGTAGGCTTGGGCTTACGCCATAAGCTCGGCTTAGCATTTAATGAAATGGTTAAAAACGGCGAATTAAAAGCGCCTGTGGTAATTGGTCGTGATCACTTAGATTCAGGCTCCGTTGCTAGCCCAAATCGTGAAACTGAAGGCATGCAAGATGGCTCGGATGCCGTATCTGATTGGCCTCTTCTAAACGCCATGCTCAACGTTGCGGGCGGTGCAACTTGGGTATCGCTGCACCATGGCGGTGGCGTAGGCATGGGCTTCTCGCAGCACTCTGGCGTTGTTATTTGTTGTGATGGTAGTGACGAGGCAGCCGAGCGCATTAATCGCGTATTATTCAATGATCCAGCCACGGGCGTTATGCGCCACGCGGACGCAGGTTATGAAAGCGCCATTGAATGCGCCAAAGAAAACAATCTCAAGTTGCCAATGGTTAAGTAAGAACTGACAAGACAGTCTTATACAATAAAACGTATTATTTAAGGTTATATTTATGACAATGTACACATTAACTCCCGGCGCGCTAACACTAGCAGACTGCCGTGATATCTACACAAAGCCTTGTCAGATTGAGTTAAACGCTGACTTTTACCCAGTTATCGAACGCTCAGCACAAACAGTTGCCGATGTGGTCGAAAACAACCAAACCGTTTACGGCATCAATACCGGCTTTGGTCTTTTAGCTTCAACGCGAATTCCGCGTGAAAAACTCGAATTACTACAAGAAAGCTTGGTGCTTTCTCATGCCGCAGGTATTGGCGACTTATTACCGGATAATGTGGTTCGACTTTTGATGGTGCTAAAGCTTTCAAGTCTGTCTCAGGGCCACTCAGGTGTGCGACGTGAGACTGTAGACGCACTGATTAAGCTCGTTAATCACGAAGTCTACCCGTGTATTCCTGAAAAAGGCTCTGTTGGTGCCTCGGGCGACTTAGCGCCACTGGCACACATGAGCTGTACGCTTATTGGTGTTGGTGAAGTTCGCCACAATGGCAAAATCATGAGCGCTGTGGAAGGCTTAAAAGTTGCAGGACTTGAGCCATTAACTCTAGCCGCCAAAGAAGGATTAGCATTATTAAACGGTACTCAATGCTCAACGGCCTTGGCTTTAGCAGGACTATTTGGTGCCGAAAATAACTTTTCAGCGGCAATCGTAGCCGGCGCTTTAACGACCGACGCCGTACTTGGCTCGACCGCGCCATTCGATGCACGAATTCATCACGTTAGAGGACACGACGGGCAGAAAAAAGTCGCTTTGGCGTTGCTTAACTTAATTAAAGACAGCGAACTTAACGCTTCACACCTAGACTGTGACAAGGTTCAGGATCCTTATTCGCTTCGTTGCCAACCACAAGTTATGGGAGCTGCTTTAGATCATATGCGCTTTGCAGCATCTGTATTATTAACTGAGGCGAATGCGGTTTCTGACAACCCTCTAGTATTCCCAGAGGATGGCGATATTATTTCCGGTGGTAACTTCCACGCCGAACCAGTGGCTATGTCTGCTGACTTATTAGCAATCGTGATTTCTGAAGTTGGTGCCATTGTCGAGCGTCGTATCGCACTCATGTTAGACAAACACCTTAGTGGCCTTCCAGCATTCTTGGTTGAAGACAGCGGCGTAAACTCAGGCTTTATGATTGCGCAAGTTACCGCAGCCGCCCTAGCCTCGGAAAATAAAACCTTAGCGCATCCAGCTTCCGTCGATAGCTTACCAACATCAGCTAACCAAGAAGATCATGTGTCGATGGCAACCTTCGCCGCGCGTCGACTGCGCGACATGAACTTCAACACCGCCGGCGTTATTGCTGTTGAATTATTAAGTGCCGCACAGGGCTTAGATTTCAGAACACCACTTAAAACCTCAGCGACACTGCAAAAAGCTTACGATGCTATCCGTAATAAGGTTCCTTACTACGATAAAGACAGACACTTCGGCCCTGATATCGAAGCTATTCGTGAATTAATCGACAGCGGCTTATTTAACCAGTTTGCAAAGGAGTTAGAACTACCTAGCCAATAAGCAAATTTTAAAGCCACTAAAAAAGCGCCGTTTCGGCGCTTTTTTAGTTAACTCAACACTACTCTTCTGACTCTCGCTTTTCTTTCAAAAGCATTTTCTTTGAAGAGAAAAGCCATAATAGTAATCCTATAACCGCAATTATCGTAATTTCCAACCAAAGTGGTATGGACAAATACCTATTAAGAAATAAGCCTGTTGCAAGTCCAAATAGGAATAATATAAAAGTCTTCATGAGGTAGTCCTTCCTTGTAGTAGTAGTTTTATTATTTTGCATCACAAATATTTACCTGAAGATATTATACAAACTGTAGATTATGTAAAGTCCTAAAATATAACTCTTATTAAAATACAAAAAGCGCCTAAACGGCGCTTTTTATTACACTTCCTAAAACCTAGGAATTACATTCCTTAAGATAGCTCCGCTACATACCCAGAGATAGCTCTGCTATGCGTCGGCGTGCTTTGCGTAACTGTGATGTGAATTCATCGTTCTGTAATAGATGCTGATAATTATCCGACTGGTATAGGTGGTTTACCAATTTCTTTTGGCGCTGATATTCTTCGGGAAGGTAATCAACACCAACTTTACACCAAGCCATACCTTTTAAGCGTAATTGCTCAGGGTGGCCTTCGCCTTGTACAAACTTACAAATCGAAACGATTCTATCAGCCATGTGATCATCAATATCAAGAACCTCTGCTTTCGCTACTGATGATGCAGCTAATAACAATACTCCAACTAGGAACGGTTTAAACATTTTCATCACTCTACTTTGCTATATGGTTTATACCAATAACTGTTAAGCCGTCCCTTTTAAAATGTCTTCCTTATTCTTTTTGCTTTTTAACAGTTATATCAAACTCAACTTCAACTTCGTGTTTAACCCAGTCTGGATTTTTCCAAGCACCAAGTCCTAAGTCAAAATCGAGTCTGTTGATTGTAAAATTGCCTGACAGTTTCAACAAGTCGACTAGTTCACGGATTTGTAATTTGAAGCTGTAAGGCTTTGTTATTCCTTTGATTTCTAAATCCCCGCTGATTTTATAAAGATCTTCAGATATAGCTTCTATCGACTCTGACTTAAAGTAACTTCTAGGAGTGTTATCAATATCAAACCAGTTTCCTTTTTTGAGCTTTGTGTCACGTTTTGAACTGCCACTTTCAGCAGAACCAAGTTCGATCATGACATTGATATAACTTGCGTCTAAATCTTCCGCATTAAAGTCTGCAGAAACCTCAAACTTTTTAAAGTGGCCAGTAAACTCAGTCTTTCTGTTTTGAACCCCACTAAACTCTATTTTACTGTTTTCCATAACTACCTGATCATAGACCTTAGAGTGTGAAGTGGCTGGTAGTAATGAGGCAACTGCTACGAAAATCGCGAAAAAAACTAGCTTTTGTTTAAACATTTTTAAACCTTTTAAAAATTTTGAAGAATCTAACCCTTTTAGGTTACTCTGACGTTTATAGTGGTCAAAGCACTAAAATACAAGGAATCTTTCATGCAAATTAAACATAACTCATATAGCCTTTTGGCAATATTAATTTCTGCAACGTTAGGAGTGCCTTCTATGAGCGCAGCAAAGTCAGCTACCGATAAAGATGCAATCACCATTTATAGCAGTGCTCAACCAGGCTCTATCTCACCGAACAGCTACCGCCCAGTACCTGGCCAACATAACCGTAATTACAATGTTCCAGGTTATGCTGTAGTAAAAAGCACTCAAACCCATAATATAAAGAAAGGCTTGAACAGGCTCGAAGTGGATGATGTGGCAGCGCTACTAGATCCAACGACGGTTTCATTCCGCTCGTTAACTGACCCTAGCGCTCATGTGTTAGAGCAAAATTACCAGTTTGACTTGGTTAGCCAGCAAAAGTTACTCCAACGTTATCTAGGAAAAGTCATAACGGTAGAACAGGTACAAGGTAACGACATTAATAAAATCGAAGGCGAATTAATCAGTGCCACAGGTGGGCTGGTTTTAAAAGACAGCCGCGGTAACATCCATAGCATCAATAATTACAGCAATATCAAATTCCCACAACTGCCTGGTGGTTTAAGAACCAAACCCACATTACTTTGGGACTTAAATGCTAACAAACCTGGTAAGCATGACATCGAGCTAAGCTACCAGACAGAAGGCATGACTTGGTGGTCAGATTATAATCTTATCTATAGCGAAGAAGACGCTTGTAAACTCGATCTTTCAGCGTGGGTCAGTATTATCAACCAGTCCGGTGCCAGTTTTGAAGATGCTAAACTTAAATTAGTGGCTGGTGATGTCAATCGAGTAAAGAATCAGAGCTCGCCAAGACCTGAAGTGATGTATTCTAGAGCTGAAGCAATGGCGGACTCATCAGGCTTTCAAGAAAAAGCATTCTTCGAATACCACCTGTATACTCTAGGGCGCCCTGCTACGCTCCCGGATAATTCAACCAAACAACTTGAGCTGTTCCCATCTGTTAGTGATATCAGCTGTAAGAAAGAGCTGGTATTCGATGCATCGAGCCAATACGCCTACGGTGGCTTAAATACCAACCAAAGCTATGGTCGTAACACTCAAAGCGATGTAAACGTTTATTTGCGCTTCAATAACAACGAAGAAAATAATATGGGCATGCCACTTCCTGCGGGTCGTATTCGCGTTAATCAAAAGGACTCTGACGGTAGTTTAGAGTTTATTGGCGAAGATATTATTGATCACACGCCTAAAGACGAAGACGTCCTGATCAAGATGGGCAATGCTTTTGATATTAAAGGCGAGCGAACTCAGACCGACTATCACGTTAATACCAAGGCTCGCACTATGAGCGAAAGCTTTGAAATCACGCTTCGCAATCATAAACCTGAAGATGCCAAGGTCGTGATTAGAGAAACGCTATATCGCTGGTCACAATGGAAGATTGGCCGTAAGTCTCATGACTTTACCAAGCAAGACTCGCGCCATATACATTTTGACGTAGAAGTTCCTGCCAATGGTGAGGTAACGGTGAATTACACTGTAAATTATTCTTGGTAAGTTTGTATATCAAAAACTAATATCTATAAAAAAAGCCGTGAGGTTTAATTCACGGCTTTATCTTTATTGACTAAAATTACTCGGCTTTAGCCTTATCTCCAGCTTTAACAATAGAGATATTATCTAAACTTAGATGTTTGCGGAAAGCTCTGTTGATATCTTCAACAGTTAAAGATTTTAATGCCTCCTCAAAGTCTTTATCCCACATCATCGAACGATTTAGATCGATATTGCCTGCCAGAGTCCACACAAGACGGCTGTCCTTGGCGCGATCAACTCTACGGTTCTGTAACATTCCTTTTACCGCATCGTCTAGCTCCTGCTGAGTAAACCCTTCATCAATGACCTTCTGGAACTCTTCTTTGAAACCCAGCTCAACCTTCGATAGATTTTCTGGGGCACAAATTGCATAGGCAGTAAAAGTCGCCTTATCGTCATAAGAGCTTGCTCGAATAAAGGCTCCAGCGCCATAACTCAAACCGTCTTTTTGACGCAATCTTTTGGCCAAACGGCTATTCAAGAAACCGCCACCAAAGATTTGATTGGCTACTAGTAGCGCTGGGTAATCAGGATGACTGTCGCTAATAGGAATTTGAGTCCTAGCACCAAATGCTGCTCCAGCTTTGTCAGGAGTGTCGACAAACTTATTGATTGACTCCACATCGGAAGCTGAGGTTTCAATTCTCTTATACTCGACTTTAGAGTTCCAATCACCAAGTGCCTTTTCCAAGACTGATTGTAGTTGCTCTTTATCGAAGTCACCAACCAACGCTATGTCCGCGTCTTGTGCGCCTATAAAGTTGCTATGGAAAGCCTTAAGCTGTTCTGGCGTAACCTTATTAATCGCTTCAATTTGTTCGTCAATACTCATGGTGTAGTACGGATGCGACTCATCATAAGTGCTCAAGTGACGATCTAACTGCAAGAATACTTGAGTTTGAGGTTGTTGCTTTTGCTGCTCTAAACCAACAACTCGCTCACGCTTAAGGATTTCTAGCTCTTCGTTGCTAAAGCTTGGTTGCTTCAAAACCTCTTCGACTAAACCAATCACCTCAGCTAAATTTTCTTTTTTAGTTTCCACTGTAACCGTCAGTCCAGTAGAGCCACCACCAACGCTGACATTGGCTTTAAGGCGGTCGAACTCAGCCTGAAGTTCTTCGCGGGTGTGTTTAGTCGTTCCCCGCTTTAGCATGCCTGCTGCAATCGATGGCACAACGCCGCTGTTACGAAGATCATCAAGATTACCGATATCCAGTCGAATTGTTGCAATTACTGACTCACCACGGGTTTTCTTAGGTAAGTAAACAACTTTGGCGCCATTACTAAGCGACGATTTTATAACACGTGAATCGATATTCTCATGCGAAGGGTCAAAGTCCTCACCTTGCGCCACAGCCTCACGCCCTTTGTAGTCTTTAAGCATTTCAGTAATGTCTTCTGACTTTACGCGAACAATCGACTCAGCGCGCTTTGGTTTTTGCTCAGGCAAAAACAGACCTAAAGTACGGTTATCCCTAATGAGATATTCGTTAGCGGCGGCCTGAACATCTTCTACCGTTACCTTCTCTAGACGATCACGGTTTAGGAACAGAAGTCTCCAATCGCCCATGCCGACCCACTCAGTGAGCCCAAGCGCAATGCTTTGTGATGAGTTAAACCTTAGTTCGATTTGCTTTAATATTTTCGCTTTGGCGCGCTTAACCTCATCTTCTGTAATCGGATTATTAGCAATATCTTCCAATGCTTTTAAAATGGCTTCCTCTGTTTTTCCGATGTCTTTGTCTTTGGCCACCTGGGCAACGAATAATAATACGCCAGGTTCGCCTAGCTGGAATGGAAAGCCAAAAGTCGAAGCAGCAAGCTCATTCTTTACAAGTGCTTCATGTAAACGCCCCGTCTGGCTGTCGCCTAATATTTGTGTCAAAACCTGAGTTGCTGCGAAGTCTTCTGCTGAGCCAGCGGGTGCCTTATAAAGCACTCCAAGCATCTGTACATCACCAGGACGACGAATAACAACACGTCTTTCGCCATCTTGAATAGGCTCTTCAGTGTAAAGCTCTGGAATAACACGCTGTGGCTTTGGAATATCACCAAACTCTTCTTCAATAAGCTTGATGACATTTTCTTCATCAATTTTTCCTGACACAATTAAAGTTGCGTTATCAGGCTGATAGTACTTGCGGTAAAAAGCTTGCAGATTACTAATATCAACGTTTTCTAAATCAGAACGTGCACCAATGGTAGTTTTACCATAATTGTGCCAATCGAATGCCGTTGCCATGAGTCGCTGAATTAAAACTCGAACTGGGTTGTTTTCACCATTTTCGAGCTCATTACGTACCACAGTCATTTCGCTATCCAAATCTTTTTTAGCGATAAAAGAATTGATCATTCGATCCGCTTCTAGATCCAATGCCCATTCGAGGTTTTCAGGAGTTGCGGTAAAGGTTTCGAAATAGTTGGTGCGATCGTACCAGGTGGTACCGTTTGGTTCAGCGCCATGGTCGGTCAGTTCCTTAGGGATATCTTTGTGCTTAGGCGTGCCTTTAAAAACTAAATGCTCTAGCAAGTGAGCCATCCCTGTTTCACCATAGTTTTCATGCTTTGAACCGACATGATAGGTAATATTTACAGTAACAGTTTCCTGGCTTGGATCGGGAAACAGTAAAACCTGTAAACCATTATCAAGACGATACTCTGTAATACCTTCTACTGAAGTAACTTTCTCTACCCCCTCAGGTAACTTGGCATAAGCGGACGCCACTCCAGTGGCTAATGCAATTGCTAAGAAAGTTTTTTTGAATGTTAAAACCATAGATATCCCTCTAATTATTTGTAATACCCTGCTTTCTGCATGGTTGTTCGTTGGATTTACATAATGCCAAAATACCCTAAAGCATTAAAGCTCGATAAAGTATCTAACAAAGCTTTGTATCTGTATATAGACTAAATGTTAATAAATATGACACTCTTACAAAGCACTGACACCAATAATCTTACGAACAACAGTCGCATTTTATACAGGCAAAAAAAAGCCGCAGGCTAAGCTGCGGCTTTTCAGAACAGGAAAAATTACCAACCTGTCACTTCTTTCATTGCTGCGCCAATGTCAGCTAAAGAGCGAACGGTTTTAACACCTGCGTCTTCAAGAGCAGCAAACTTCTCAGCAGCTGTACCCTTACCACCAGCGATAATAGCGCCCGCGTGGCCCATACGCTTGCCTGGAGGTGCTGTAACACCGGCAATGTATGATACTACTGGCTTAGTGACGTTTTCTTTGATGTAAGCAGCCGCTTCTTCTTCAGCTGAACCACCGATTTCACCAATCATCACGATAGCTTCAGTCGCAGGATCTTTTTCGAACAATTCTAAAATGTCGATAAAGCTAGAACCTGGGATTGGATCACCACCGATACCAACACACGTCGACTGACCAAAGCCGTAATCAGTTGTTTGCTTAACCGCTTCGTACGTTAAAGTACCAGAACGCGAAACAATACCAACTTTACCTGGCTTATGGATGTGACCTGGCATAATACCAATCTTACTTTCGCCTGGAGTGATAACGCCTGGGCAGTTAGGGCCAATTAAACGCACGCCTAAACGGTCACATACGATTTTAGCTTCTAACATATCAAGAGTTGGAATACCTTCAGTAATACAGATAACTAGCTCGATACCAGCGTTTGCCGCTTCAAGGATAGAATCTTTACAGAAAGGAGCTGGAACATAGATAACCGACGCTTCTGCACCAGTTTTTTCTACAGCTTCAGCAACTGTGTTGAATACTGGTAAACCTAAGTGCGTTTGACCGCCTTTACCAGGAGTTACACCGCCAACCATGTTTGTGCCGTATTCGATCGCTTGCTCAGTGTGGAAAGTACCTTGTGAGCCAGTGATACCCTGACAAATAACTTTAGTGTCTTTAGTTAATAAAATACTCATTATTTGCCCTCCGCTGCAGCAACAACTTTTTTGGCTGCGTCAGTTAAGCTTTCTGCCGCGATAATATTCAAACCAGACTCAGCAAGAACTTTTGTACCTAACTCAGCGTTGTTACCTTCTAGGCGTACAACAACAGGGTCTTCGATACCAACTTCTTTAACCGCACCGATAATACCTTCAGCAATAAGGTCACAACGGACGATACCACCGAAAATGTTAACCAATACTGCTTTAACGTTGTCGTCTGAAAGGATAATTTTAAATGCTTCAGAAACACGCTCTTTAGTCGCACCGCCACCTACGTCTAGGAAGTTCGCTGGCTCACCACCGTGTAACTTAATGATGTCCATTGTTCCCATCGCAAGACCAGCACCGTTAACCATACAACCGATGTTGCCGTCTAACGCTACATAGTTAAGTTCAAACTTAGCTGCGTGCGCTTCACGCTCGTCTTCTTGCGAAGGATCGTGCATTTCCGACAATTGGTTGTGACGGTATAAAGCGTTGCCATCGATGTTAATTTTTGCATCTAAGCAGTGTAAGTCGCCATCTTCTTTAATAACTAGAGGGTTAATTTCAAGAAGAGCTAGATCCTTTTCAACGAACATTTTAGCTAGCTGGATGAAGATATGTGTAAATTGCTTTACTTGCTTACCTTCTAGACCTAATTTAAACGCTAACTCACGACCTTGGTATGGCTGAGGGCCTACTAATGGATCGATAGTCGCTTTAAGAATCTTTTCAGGAGTTTCTTCAGCAACAGTTTCGATCTCAACACCACCTTCTGTCGACGCCATGAAAACAACGCGACGTGTAGCACGGTCGATAACTGCGCCTAAGTAAAGTTCTTGTGCAATGTCTGTGCAAGACTCAACTAAGATTTTGCTAACAGGCTGACCATTAGCATCGGTTTGATAAGTTACTAAGTTTTTGCCTAACCACTGCTTAGCAAACTCTTTAACTTCTTCTTTAGTTTTAACAAGCTTTACACCACCTGCTTTACCACGGCCACCAGCGTGAACTTGAGCTTTTACAACCCACATGTCACCACCGATTTGACCAGCAGCTTCAAAAGCTGACTGAGGGTTATCGACTGCATAACCTTCAGATACTGGTAAACCGTATTCACGGAATAATTGTTTACCTTGATACTCGTGTAGGTTCATTTGATGTTCCTAATTTCACTTTAATAAAAAAACAAAATGCCGAACATTAAGTTCGGCATAAACTTGAAAATAAATGCTTAGACATCCAATAAGATGCGCGCAGGATCTTCAATAAACTCTTTGATAGTTTTCAAGAAGCCTACTGATTCACGGCCATCAATGATTCGATGGTCATACGATAGCGCCACATTCATCATAGGACGAATAACGATTTCGCCGTCAATGACAACTGGACGGTCTTCCATGCGATTCATACCCAAAATACCACTTTGTGGTGGGTTGATAATTGGTGTCGCCATTAACGAACCAAATACACCACCGTTAGAGATAGTAAAGGTACCGCCTGTCATCTCTTCGACAGTCAATTTGTTATCGCGAGCCTTTTGACCAAACTCACGAATTTTAGCTTCGATGTCAGCTAGGCTCATTGTGTCTGCATCACGCAAAACTGGGACAACCAGACCGCGTGGAGAAGAAACCGCCACACCGATATCGTAATAACCGTGATAAACAATATCATCACCGTCGATTGAAGCGTTAACTGCTGGGAAGCGTTTTAACGCTTCTACTGTAGCTTTTACGAAGAACGACATGAAACCAAGGCGTGTGCCATGTGTTTTCTCGAACTGCTCTTTGTAACGTGCACGTAATTCAACCACTTCTTTCATGTTGATGTCGTTGAAGGTCGTAAGTAGCGCTGCATTGTGCTGTGCTTCTACCAAGCGAGTAGCAATCATTTTACGCAAACGAGTCATTGGAACACGCTTTTCTTCACGTAAACCAGTAGAAACCGGTGCGTCGCTAGTCGATTTTGCAGCTGGAGCTGATTTCTTTCCGCCGTCTTTAATAAACTTCTCAACGTCTTCCTTGGTTAAACGACCACTTTTACCTGTCGCAGGAATATCGTTAGGGTTTAAGTTGTGCTCTGCCACTAAACGACGAACCGCTGGTGATAAAACGTCGCTATCTTTCGAAGACTCCGCTGAGTTATCAGCAGCCTTGTCGTCAGATTTAGGCGCTTCTTTTTTCTCTTCAGAAGAGTCATCGCTTGCTGCTGAAGCGTCGCCGCCAGCACCAGCTTCAAATTTGGCGATCGCTTCTTCTTGTAGAACCGTATCACCCTCATCTTTTAAGATTTCAGAAATAGCACCATCTTCAGGCGCAACAACTTCCAAAACAACTTTATCAGTCTCAATATCGACCAAGTTCTGATCACGAGATACCGCTTCACCCGGCTTAACGTGCCAAGTAGCAATGGTTGCATCCGCTACTGATTCAGGCAATACAGGAACTTTAATTTCGATAGCCATGTTTTAACCTTATACCTTTATTAAATTTTAAAACCGTTTTATGAAGCGTTTAGTCTAAACCTAACGCATCATTAATTAATTTCGCTTGCTGTTCGTTATGAATACTTGCATAACCAACCGCAGGAGCTGCTGAAGCCGCACGACCCGCGAAGATAACAGGCTCTTTCGACGGTACTGCATCATCTAAATTATGACGGCTGCAATACCAAGCGCCTTGGTTCTTCGGCTCTTCTTGACACCATACAAATGTATTCGCATTTTTATAGGTCTTAAGAATATTTTGCACTTCTTCATGCGGGAACGGATATAGTTGCTCGATTCGAACAATCGCCACATGGTCCAGCTTTTCATCACGACGCTTTTTCAATAGGTCATAATAAACTTTACCGGAACACATAACCACCCGCGCCACTTTCTTTTTATCGAATTGATCGATTTCGTCAATCGCATTTAAGAATTGGCCATTGGTCAGCTCTTCGATGCTCGATACAGCATCACGATGACGTAACAAGCTCTTAGGTGTCATAACAATCAATGGCTTACGAAGCTCGCGTACCATTTGACGACGAATCATGTGGAAGGCCTGTGCTGGCGTTGATGGCACTACTACCTGCATGTTTTGTTCAGCTGACAGTTGCAAGAAACGCTCTAAACGTGCCGAACTGTGCTCTGGACCTTGACCTTCATAGCCATGTGGCAAGAACAGTGTTAGACCCGATAAACGTCCCCACTTTTGTTCGCCTGAGCTGATAAATTGGTCGATAACAACCTGAGCACCATTTGCGAAGTCACCAAACTGGCCTTCCCAAATAACCATAGAATTTGGCTCGTTAGTCGAATAACCATACTCGAACGCCATAACCGCTTCTTCAGACAACACAGAATCAATAACCGTGAATAACGGCTGATCTTCTTTAATGTGTTGCAACGGTATGTAGACTTCTGCATCCTCTTGATCGTGCAATACAGCATGACGGTGGAAGAATGTTCCACGACCACTGTCTTGACCACAAAGACGAACTTCAAAGCCTTCATCAAGTAAAGTGGCATAAGCCAAAGTCTCGGCGAAACCCCAGTCCATTTTGACTTCGCCCTTAGCCATCTCTTTACGAGTAGCCATTAGCTTTTTCACTTGGCGCTGTAACGGTAAGTCTTCTGGGTAATCGCTAATACGCTCGGCCAATCTATCGAAAGCTTCCTTCGATATCGCCGTATTAGCAGGTGACTTCCAAGACTGTCCAACAAAAGGACTCCAATCAACGCTAAATTCATTTTTATAGGTCGGAATTCGGTTTAAAACCACCGAATCTCCCTTGTCTAGCAAGTCGCGATAGTCATCAACAAATTTCTTGGCTTTTTCTTTCGAAATGCTGCCTTCTGAAATTAACTGATCTTCATACACCTTACGCGTGGTTGGGTGCTTTTTAATTTTTTGGTACATAATTGGCTGAGTCGCATTCGGCTCATCAGCTTCGTTATGACCATGACGACGGTAACAAACTAAGTCAATTACCACGTCTTTCTTAAACTTGTTACGGAACTCAAGAGCTAAACGAGTCACGTATAAAACGGCTTCAGGATCGTCACCGTTAACATGGAAAACTGGTGCTTCGACCATTTTCGCAACGTCCGTACAGTAAGCTGTTGATCGGGTGTCGAAAATCTTTGAGGTTGTAAAGCCAACTTGGTTATTAATGACTAAGTGAACAGAACCACCAACATAGAAGCCACGAGCCTGTGACATGTTAAACAGTTCCATCACAACGCCCTGACCTGTAAACGCTGAGTCACCGTGAATTAACACAGGAACAACTTGCTCACAGTCGGTGTCGTTACGACGCTCTTGGCGCGCTCGAACAGAACCTAAAACAACAGGACTTACGATCTCTAAGTGTGACGGGTTAAAGGCTAGCGCCAAATGAACTGGGCCACCCTCTGTTTCCACATCGCTTGAATAACCCATGTGGTATTTAACGTCACCAGAATTACCCTCTTCGACCACTGCGTTCTTACCCGCAAATTCATCGAACAGGACTTCTGGTCGTTTACCCATCACGTTGACAAGCATGTTTAAACGACCACGGTGCGCCATACCGATGACGATTTCTTTAGTACCTTGCGTTCCCGCCTGATTAATAAAGTCACGCATCATCGGGATTAAACTGTCACCGCCTTCTAGCGAGAATCGCTTTGCACCCGGGAATTTAGAGCCTAAGTATTTCTCAAGACCTTCCGCCGCAGTCAAACCTTCAAGAATTTTCTCTTTAGTTTCGTTGCGGAACTTGTGTGAAGAGGATGCCGACTCAAGTTTTTCTTGAATCCAACGGCGCTCTTCAAGGTCGTTGATGTGTAGGAATTCAGCACCAATTGAACCGCAATAAGTCGATTCTAAACGCTCAACAATTTCCTTTAAGGACTGTTGCTCTGGACCGGCTAAATTACCTACATGGAATTTTTTATTCGGGTCAACGTCGCCTAAGTCGTATGCTTCTAGACTTAAATCTGTTGGGTAAGGGTGTTTCCACAATCCAAGTGGATCGATTTTTGCGTGGTGATGACCACGAGCTCGATAAGACTCAATAAGATGGAGAACTTTGACCTGCTTTGGGTCAGCAGCTGCATCGCCACCTTGACTGAAAGCCAATTTCTGACGATTTAATCCGATTTGCCGAAAATGTTCACGAATCGCACCATGTGGCACTTCTGTTTTTTCGTTTACCTTTTCATACTCATCGAATTTTTCTCGCCATTCGGCATCGACTGATTGAGGATCTTCAAGATATTGTTCGTAAAGTTCTTCTAAATAGGCGGCGCTACCTCCTGAAAGGTAGGCACTAGCAAACATTGCCTCTAAGCCGTTTTTCATTTTAATTTAACACCACTTCTCGGTATTTGTATCGCTATGATAACCAAAAATCGCAACCCTTAACACAGTTAAGCCTCGATTTTACGAAGCCTAACTGTTAGAGATGCGATTTACGCGTTGTTCAATGTGCTACTAATACAGCAACCTTATTCAACGTTTTGGCTAATCACTATTAGATATTGCTAATTATACACCACTTTTCAGCAACATAGAACGTATATGACCAATTGCTTTAGTTGGGTTTAGACCTTTTGGACAAACATCAACACAATTCATGATACCGCGACAACGGAATACGCTGTAAGCATCATCTAAATCAGCCAAACGCTCTTCTGTATGCGTGTCGCGGCTATCCACTAAGAAGCGGTAAGCCTGCAACAATCCTGATGGACCAACGAACTTATCAGGGTTCCACCAGAACGAAGGACAAGCAGTTGAACAGCAAGCACATAAAATACACTCGTATAAACCATCAAGCTTTTCACGGTCTTCTGGAGACTGTAAACGCTCTTTAGCTGGAGTTTCAGTGTCTGCGATTAAGTATGGTTTGATCTTTTCATACTGCTTATAGAACTGAGCCATATCCACGACTAAGTCACGAATCACTGGTAAGCCTGGTAATGGACGAATAACTACTGGAGATTTCAAACTTGAAACCGCAGTAATACACGCTAAGCCGTTTTTACCATTGATGTTAAGACCGTCAGATCCACAAACACCTTCACGACACGAGCGTCTAAATGATAAAGTAGGATCTTGTTCTTTCAGATCTACCAATACGTCTAGCAACATTTTGTCAGAACCTTCAGCAATATCGATATCGAACTCTTGCATGTAAGGTTTCTTGTCCGTTTCAGGGTTATAACGGTAAATTTTAAATTTCATAATTATACTCTTTATGCTTTGCCGTTACGGATTAATAAGTACGAGCTTTCGGCGGGAAAGCATCAACTTTTTCAGGGTGCATATTAACGTCACGAGTACCCATTTCTTCAGTTTCTGGATAGAAAACAGAGTGTACTAACCAGTTTTCATCATCACGATCTGGGAAATCTTCACGACTGTGCGCACCACGGCTTTCTGTACGGAAGTCCGCAGCCATAGCAGTAGCGTAAGCAACTTCCATCAAGTTCTCAAGCTCAAGACACTCGACGCGCTCTGTGTTAAAGCCTTTCGACTTATCTTTCAACACAGCATTTTTCATGCGCTCACGAAGTTTCTTAACTTTCTCAAGACCTTCTTTCATCAAGTCGCCAGTACGGAATACGCCGAAGTGGTTTTGCATCGTTTGCTGAAGTTCTTTACGCAATTCAGCAACACTCTCACCTTCGCTCGACTCTTCCCAACGCTTATAACGCGCCATAGAACGCTCAGCGTCTGAATCATTGAACTCAGAAAACGGAAGCTCACCTTCGCGTAACGACTCTTCAAGGTGTAAACCAGCGGCACGACCGAATACAACCAAGTCAAGCAACGAGTTACCACCAAGACGGTTTGCACCGTGAACCGATACACAAGCAACTTCACCGACCGCGTAGAAACCTTTAACGATACGCTCTTCGCCATTCGGATCACGGTCAATTACTTGACCAAATTTGTTGGTTGGAATACCACCCATCATGTAGTGACAGGTTGGAACCACTGGGATTGGATCTTTAGCAGGATCGACGTGAGCAAAAATTTTAGAAAGCTCACTAATACCTGGTAGACGCTTATTAAGAACTTCCTGACCTAAGTGATCAAGCTTCAAGAATACGTGGTCGCCCTCTTCACCAGCACCACGACCAGCAAGAATTTCTTTCATCATCGAGCGTGCAACAACGTCACGCGATGCTAAGTCTTTGGCGTTTGGCGCATAACGCTCCATGAAGCGTTCGCCATCTTTATTGATAAGATAACCACCTTCACCACGACAACCTTCTGTCACCAATACACCTGCGCCAGCGATACCCGTTGGGTGGAACTGCCACATTTCGATGTCTTGTACCGGTAATCCAGCACGTAACGCCATACCAACACCGTCACCAGTGTTAATCAATGCGTTAGTAGTCGATGCGTAGATACGACCCGAGCCGCCCGTTGCGAAAACTGTTGCACGCGACTTAAACAAGGCTACTTCGCCAGTTTCAATCGACATCGCAGTAACACCGCAAACATCACCTTCTTCATTACGAACGATATCCATCGCATACCATTCATTGAAGAATTCAGTCTGCGCAGCTAAGTTCGCTTGATATAAGGTGTGTAGAAGCGCGTGGCCTGTACGGTCAGCGGCAGCAGCAGTACGCGCAGCTTGCTCGCCACCGAACTCTTTAGACTGGCCACCGAAAGGACGTTGATAAATTTTACCGTTATCCAGACGTGAGAACGGCAAGCCCATGTGCTCCAGCTCATATACGGCTGCTGGACCATTTTCACACATGTACTCAATCGCATCTTGGTCACCGATATAGTCCGAACCTTTTACGGTATCGAACATGTGCCAGCGCCAATCGTCTGGGTGAGAGTTACCGAGCGCTACTGTAATACCGCCTTGAGCAGATACTGTGTGCGAACGGGTTGGGAATACTTTTGAGATTAATGCTACCTTTTGACCGCTTTTAGCAAGTTGTAGCGAGGCACGCATACCAGCGCCACCGCCCCCTACAATTACGGCATCAAAAGTGTACGTAGGTATAGACATGCTTTATAAGCTCCACAATATCTGGATGCCCCACACGAGGAGTGAAAGACAAATCACAATAACAATCGCTTGGAAAGCGACACGAATGCTCACTTTAGGCATATAGTCCGTAGAAACAATCCATAGGCCAATCCAAGCGTGCATAACCACTGATAACAGAGTTAAGAACGAGAATACCTTCATAAAGGTGCTCGCGAACAATCCCTGCCACGCAGCAAACGTAATTTCTGGTGTTGTTGCAAAGAAGTAGCCTAAGTAAACCACATAGGCCAACATGATTACCGCAGATAGGCGTTGCAACACCCAATCGTGTAGACCTGAACGGCCTAAGCTAGTGACGGTAGTTACCATACCCACACTCCTAATAATACTGCTGAGATAGCTGAAAGGATGATGACACTCCAGGCGCTTACGCGACCGCCTTTAAGCGTTTCTCCGATCCCCATATCCATTAACAAGTGACGAACACCTGCGAATACATGGTAAACAACCGAAGTTAAGATAGCCCAAAGGATGAATTGCCAAAGGAATGACTCAGTGAACATCGCATGTAGCTCGGCGTGGCCAGCGCTATCAAACGACTTTTGCAGCATCCAAAGAAGGATTGGCATAGCAATGAATAGAACAACACCTGTAATACGATGCAAGATTGATGATATTGCAGGTATAGGTTGTCTTACCGTAGTAAGATCTAAGTTTTTTGGTCTCTTTTTAATCACAACGTATCTTTACAAATTATTGCCTTGGTCGAAGAAGGCATGAGTTTATGCTTTCGCCAGGATTTCTACAATAGCAATGTATGTTCGACCCAGAAATACAAATAGCCTGACGAACTCCCCAGTGATACATATTTCAGGGGGAAATTATATAAGTGCTTACCACCGATTACAATTAATTCCCTTGCCTATTTTCATTTGGTGGTTAAAACTTAAGCTTATCTACAAAAAGACATAAAATTAATTTATGAAATTTATTCAAAATTTTGTAGAATGTGTGGCCTTCTTACTCTTAAACACAGCTTTTAGATTAAAAAGTAAGCAATTTATTGTCCCGAGGAGACTATATGTCGGATAAAACAGCTAAACTTAGCCTACCAAATGGCGAAGAACTCACCCTAGACGTGCTATCACCAAGTCTAGGTAAAGACGTTGTCGCCGTTGGTGCATTAGGGAAAGCGGGTTATTTCACCTACGACCCTGGCTATGTATCTACTGGTGCTTGTGAATCGAAGATCACTTATATTGATGGCGCCAAAGGACAGCTACTTTATCGCGGTTATCCGATCGAACAGTTAGCGGATAACTCAAATTTTGAAGAAGTTGCCTATTTATTACTAAATGGGGAGCTACCAAATAAAGAGCAGTACCAAAAATTCGTAGCAAAAATTAACAACCACACCATGGTTCACGAGCAAATGATGAGCTTCTTTAACGGTTTCCGCCGTGACGCTCACCCAATGGCTATCATGGTTTCTGTCGTTGGAGCTTTATCAGCGTTTTATCACGACTCGTTGGATATTAATAATCCGCAACATCGTGACATCAGCGCACTTCGTTTAATTTCTAAAGTGCCAACTATCGCTGCAATGTGCTATCGCTATTCAGTAGGCCACCCGTTCGTTTATCCAAACAACGATATGAGCCTTGCTGAAAATTTCTTGAACATGATGTTCAGCATGCCTTCAGAGAAGGACTGGAAGCCAGATCCAATCTTAGTGAAAGCTATGGATCGCATCTTCATCCTACACGCAGACCACGAGCAAAACGCTTCAACGTCTACAGTACGTTTAGCTGGCTCATCAGGCGCTAACCCATTTGCAGCTATCGCATCGGGTATTGCTTGTCTATGGGGTCCTGCTCACGGCGGTGCTAACGAAGCATGTTTGAACATGTTGCGTGAAATCGGTGATGTGAAAAACATCCCTGAATACGTAGCACGCGCTAAAGATAAAAACGATCCATTCCGCTTAATGGGCTTTGGTCACCGTGTTTACAAAAACTTCGACCCACGTGCTAAAGTTATGCGTGAAAGTGCTCACGAAGTATTAGAGCTACTAGGTAAGCAAGACGATCCAACGTTCAAGGTTGCTCTAGAGCTAGAAAAAATGGCGTTAGAAGATCCGTACTTCGTGGAGAAGAAGCTTTATCCGAACGTAGATTTCTACTCAGGCGTTATTCTTGATGCTATCGGTATCCCAACCAACATGTTCACAGTAATCTTCGCATTATCGCGTACAGTCGGCTGGGTATCTCAGTGGAATGAAATGATGGGCGAATCTAGCCGTAAAATCGGTCGACCTCGCCAGTTATACACGGGTGAGAAAGAACGTGATTATGTCGATATTCAAGAAAGAAAATAAGCGAAAACTTTAGCTTAAAAAAGTTAAAATCTTTGCTGACATTATTTTTTTGAAGTGTCTATAATCGGAAAGGAGTGGTGTAAAAGCCACTCCTTTTTTTGTTTTAAGGCGCAATCATCAGCGCTGCTTTGTTAATGATTAATTTTTTAATCCTCATTTAGTTAACTAAACTCCGTTTAAAAAATTAGCCATTGCCTCGCCGCACTTTAGCTTGCACCTTAAAACACAACATTAGAATGCTAAACAAACAAAATATATGCTGGTGGACTATGCAGAAGAACGTTAAACCTTGTTACTATCCCGATTATCTACAGCTGGATAAGCTGCTAGATGCTCAACACCCAGAAAGCAAAAAATACGGGGCAGAGGCACACGATGAAACCTTATTCATCATTGTGCACCAAGCTTATGAGCTCTGGTTCAAACAAGTTTTACACGAGATCCATGCTATTTTGCCGACATTGTCTCAAGAACACGTCGACGAAGATAAATTAAGTACGGTTAATCTTCGTATTGAGCGTATTCATCGCATCCAAGACGTTTTGGTTGATCAGATTGACATCCTAGAAACCATGACGCCGCTCGACTTTCTAGACTTCCGTGATTACCTGATCCCAGCTTCTGGTTTCCAAAGTATTCAATTTAAAGAAATTGAAATCTTATTAGGACTAAAGTCTGAGTTCCGCATTAATTTCGATAAAAAATCTTTCTATAACCGCCTTAACGAAAAAGACCGCAACTATTTATTGAACCTTGAAGAGCAACCGAGCTTGTTTGATGCTGTCGAAAGCTGGCTCGAACGCATGCCTTTCTTGGAGTTTGGCGATTTTAAGTTCTGGGAAAAGTACAAACAGGCGGTAGAAGATATGTTGGCGCACGATGAGCAAGTCATCAAAGAAGCTGACTATTTAACAGATGCTGAAAAAACATTCCAGCTTAATGATTTAGCAAATACACACGCTAACTTCGACGCCTTATTCGATAAGGACAAATACCAAGAATTAAAGCAACAGGGCCGCTTCCGCTTGAGCCAAGAAGCGACTTTAAGTGCCCTTTTCATCAACCTTTATCGTGAACAACCAATGCTCAACTCACCTTTTAGATTGCTACAAGGCTTGATCGATATTGATGAGAAGTTCACGACATGGCGCTATCGCCACACAACTATGGTTCACCGTATGTTAGGAACCAAAATTGGTACAGGTGGCTCATCGGGGCATGATTACTTAAAGCAAACGACTCAAAATAATCGTTTCTTCAGAGATTTGTTTAATCTGACAACCTTCTTAATACCTCGCTCGTCATTACCAGAGCTACCTCCAGAAGTTGTCAAAGCCGTCAACTTCCACCTGTAAGACACAGAAAACTCACTGGTAGAGCAATTAACAGACTGCTCTACCAGTGAACATCAGCCCTACTGCAAAATCTTCTTCTATAATTTATTGCCAAGAGTCTATTAATAGGCTTATATACAGCTGAACCTTTAAAATTTTAACTTTATTTACGCTTTTTAACTTGTGAGGCTTTTCACACCCATAAAGCACTTTTGCTATACAATTGCTACACTTTATCAATCAATGGCTTATTAGTCTCTAACTAAGCTGTACGTCGTTATTATTTATTGCGCAGGAAATATTCGTATAAATATGCTAAAAAAATTGAATAAACCGTCTGTTTGGTTCGCCCTAGTAGGTTTGACCTTACTGACGTTACATATTTGGCTACAGCCTTCCCATGTGAAGCAACTTGGGGCTGAATTGCTGCACCGTTATTCTTTAACCATGACGTTTGATGCCGGCAACGAAGATATTGTTAATCGTACCTATTTACCTTTGACCAATGATCGCCAAGAAGTGATTAACGAGTCGTTGCAATCGGGAACCCTAGAGTTCACGAATAATGAATCGCTGGTCGGTCGCCAAGGTGTTTGGACAGGTTTTTCGACCACACCAATCCGCTACAGTGCAATCATCTCGTCGCGTGAGCAAAAATACGAAATCGATCCGGAACTCGATATTCCAACCGACTACCCTCCTCACCTTAAGCGCTGGCTTGAGCCAACTGATGTGATTCAGGTTAACGATCCCCGGATTCTTGAGCTTTGGATGAATATCCAGCCGAAAGAACGTAAATTGTTATCTACGCTAAGAGCTATTCACGATTACACTTATAACGAAATCGAAGGCGCGCCTTTTAAAGGGACCACAGATGCCATTACAACCATGGTTCTAAAGCGGGCTAGCTGTAACGGTAAAAGTCGACTATTCGCGGCATTAGCACGTTTAAATGGGATTCCAACGCGATTGGTTGGTGGCGTCATTCTCGAAACATCTAAGAAGAAAACCTCGCATCAGTGGGTAGAAGCTTATGTGCAGGGACACTGGGTTCCTTTTGATCCTTTGAACGATCACTTTGCCAAAATACCACATCATTACCTTGAGCTTTATATTGATGATCAAGCGTTGTTCAGTCATACCCGAAACATCAACTTTGACTACATATTCGATATCAAGCGTGAACACATCGCCGCCCCACTGCTTCGCTTTGATAATGATGAAGGTGCATTTTTTAACGCTGCTTCGTTACTGGCAAAACTCGGGATCGAGAATAAAACAGCAGGAATTTTCTTACTGTTCCCGTTCGTCGCATTTTTAATTTCTTTTGCGCGGAATGTCTTAGGTCTCAAAACCTTCGGTATTTTCATGCCAATGCTAGTATCCGCCGCTTGTGTTTACACCGGTTTTTGGATGGGTCTTGCTGGCTTTATCGGGGTGTTGTTAACGGCTTGGTTGGGTCAGCTGTATTTCGACAAGCATAAGCTACTAAAAATCCCGCGTTTAGCCGCCATTATTACCTTAAACACTATTTTGTTTATCGGTATCTTTATGGTGCTCGGTGAACAAACACCATTACAAATGGGGATGATGACACTATTCCCTGTAGTTATTATTTCGTTTATCGCAGAGCGCTTAAGCAACATGACGCAAGACAATAACTGGCGAGAACTTATCCTAACCAGTCTTGGTAGTGTGGCTATGATTGCTGTGTGCTACTTAGCTTTCTCATCCATTACTTTGCAAAGTTTCTTTGCCCTATTCCCAGAAACCTTGCTGCTAGTAATGGCTGCGCAAATCTTTATCGGCCAATGGACAGGGTTGCGTATCTCTGAGCTTTTCCGCTTTAAAAATATTAATAAGCAAAACAATACCATGGGGATCAACCAGCGTAATCGCGACTACGTCTACAAACTAAATGACCGTAAATTACTACAGCTAGCTATTGATAAAATTGAAACGAAAAAAGTCTTACTGCAACACGGCGTTCCAGTGCCACAAACATTAGACGCTTGCGATAGTTTTAGACATTTGGATGAATTCGTTGAGCATCTGCGAGACTTTAATAGCTTCGTAGTAAAGCCTAATCGCGGTTCCCAAGGTAACGGCATCTTGGTGATAGTTGAGAATGATAACGGTACCTTTGTTACTGCATCAGGTAAACGCTTGAGCCTATTAGATATTCGCTATCATGTCTCTGAAATTATTACGGGTAACTTTGCCCAAGACGGACAGCCTGATACCGCTTATATAGAGCCACTACTGATTGAGCATCATGGCATTTCTAAAATTGCCAACCTTGGTCTGAGTGATATCCGCGTGATTTTGTGTAATCAGGAAATCATCAGCTGTATGCTTCGAGTTCCGACAAAATTGTCCGAAGGTAAAGCGAATCTACATCAAGGCGCTATTGGCCTCAGTGTAGATATTGAAACCGGTTTGACCACAAAATGTAGTTTCAAAGGCAAAGAGCTGCAAGAACACCCCGATACCGGCTTTAATATTGTCGGTGTGCAGGTTCCATTCTGGAATAAAATTAAGCAAATAGCAGAAAACTCCCAAAAAGCGATCCCGCTTGGCTATATCGGTGTGGATATCTGTATTGACGAAAAACTGGGGCCAATGGTGCTAGAAGTTAATGGTCGCCCTGGCCTCGAAATTCAGAACGTTCAACACAAAGGTTTTTCTGGAGAAATGGAGACGGCACGTGACAACACCAAAATATAATAAAGGGCTGTCGGCACCTGCTTTGTGTGCGATTGCTCTAGTTTTAACAGTAATTTTGCTAATTGTTGAGCACGCTCAAAGAGAAGTAATCAATGATGGTACCTTAATACAAATCGATGTTGACGATAGTCCGAGTGAAAGCGTCGATTCGGGTAGCGATGACGACGAATTTGATATTCCGAAGTCAGTGCCAGAAGGTCAACCTAATGGTGAAATCACTAATGAAGTTATCAAAGATACAGTACTCGCTTTGTCAGATTACGACTTCTCGAAGAAAGTATTGTGGCGTATTCATCGTCTCGAGCCCCTAAAAGGCTTTAGTGAAGCGGACAAAAACGAAATTCTATTTAGGGCTGCTGTACAGCTATTTTCTAATGGTGAATACAAAAAAGCACACACACTAATTGGTAAATTACCTCGAGCAATGCGCCATAAGGAGCGTCCAGGTTTTTACTATGCCCTAGCGCTAAGCAAGGATAACGAGATTGATCGCGCTATACGCGCCTACCAAGGACAGTTAGAGCGCTTCCCTCACCATCAAGCAAGCGCTATTAATTATGGCCTATTGCTGCATGATGCGAAGCAATATGAAAAAGCCGTAAAAGCTTTTAAATATGCAGTGAACACCACCAGTGGTCGTCGCAAGGCGAAGTCTTACCGTAACTTAGGTAAAGCCTATTTCGAGCTTGGCGAGTATGACAAAGCCGCCAAACGCTTTAAAAAAGCCATTGAGTATCAGCCAACTAACAGTACCAGTTGGCTACACCTAGCCGAAGCACAACAGAAACTTCCAAAGTTTTCACAAAAAGAAGTTCTGGAAACCTATCGCAAAGCATCATCTTTAGCACCAAACCGCTATACGCCGGCCCTAAAGCGCGCTAACTATTTGTTTTCGCAGCTACTTTTTGCTGAAGCGGAAGATGGCTATGCTGAAGCCCGTAAGCGTTCGAGTGGTATTGTCGACACTATTTTAATGCAAAGCATTAATTACCTCGCCGCCGGTAATCTTGATAAAGCAAAAAAGACAGCGAGCTCGGCCAAACAACCGAGTGATGATCAAGAGCTTCTGCTAAATTTAATCATTGCACTTAGTGATCAAGACTACAACAAAGCAGCAGAAGTCGTGAAAGCGATAGACAAGGAAAAGCGCTTTGACAACAAAAACTTGTACCACTATTTACGTTTAAAACTAGCCGTAATTAGTAAAGATGAGCAATATATAAAAGCGTTTAATAAAGACTTGTTCGAAGATTCAATCGTCGGTTGGCCGAGTCAGCTCGAATATGCACGCGCCCTTTTGCTGCTTGAGCAATACGAGGAAGCTCAGCAAATTGCAGCCACACTCGCTGAAAAGCTACCTAATAGCGCAGAAGCACATCTCATCAACGGTCAGCTACAACTGCACAATGGGCAAGAACTTCCTGGCTTTAATAGTCTTAAACATGCTTTTAACATTTACCCTGAAAGCCGTCGCGTTGCGTTTATCTACGCGCACGAAAACTTTAAGTTTGAGCGCTATAAAGAAAGTATCAAGATCATCAATAGCTTATTGAAAAACCACCCTAAGGATATTGAAGCACTTGAGTTAAAAGCGCAGGCACATCATGCCATCGGTGAAAACGACTTAGCGAGAGCGGCGTACACAGAAGCCTTTGAGCTCGACGAGAAGAACATTCACTCCATTTACGCTCTAGCCAAGCTTGAGTCAGATTTGGGCAATAAGCAACAAAGCTTAACGGTACTCAAAGACTTGCTCGATCGTGATAGTTCCTATATCGCTGCACGAGAGCTAAAAGCAAAGATTTTGTGTGAGCAACGCCGATTTGCGGAATGTTTAAGCGAAGCCGATAAGATTCTTGGCCTCGATAAGGACAACGAAAAGGCGAAAGCCCTACTCGAGAAGCATCAGGATAAGCGAGAAATCGCTACTGACAGCGAAGATTCTGATTCAGAAAAAGAGCGAGCCGAGATGGATGCGGATAAAGCTGATAAAGGCGCTAAGGCTAAGAGTAAGAAATCATCCGATAAAAAAACCACTAAAAAAGACGACTCCTAGTCGTCTTTTTAATATCCGGCGAAATTAGCAAAGATTACAAGTCACTTTTTTCAAGAAATACTCGCGCCAAGGACTCGAAACCTTGTGCATCTTCTTCATCAAAGCGGTTACTGATAGGACTATCAATATCCAACACCCCTTTCACTTCCTCGTTAACCAGCAATGGCACCACCACCTCGCTCAACGAAGCAGCATCACAAGCGATGTGACCTTCAAAGGCATTAACATCTTCAACCAGCTGTGTTTGCTGAGTTTCTGCGGCAGTTCCGCAAACTCCACGTCCGAAAGGAATGTGTACACATGCCACCTTGCCCTGATAAGGCCCTAAGATTAAATGTTCAGCCTTCTCTGGATTCGTCACATAAAAACCCGCCCAGTTCAGATCTGGGATCATCTGGAAGATAAAAGCTGAGGTTTGCGCCATATTAGTTACTACATTGCGATCTTCGCCAAGCAGTGCGCCCAACTGGAGTGCTAACTGACGATAATATTCAGGTTTATTCTTGCGATATTCCGCAACTTGATTCGGGTCGAGCTCAAACATAACGGTTTAGACGTATAAATGGATATAGCGAGCACAATAGCTTACAGCCAAGGGCTTGACAAGAGTATTTTTGTTAGGGCTTATGTCTTAATCATATAACAATATATTGTGGTAATTCTCAGCTTTTACCACTAGCCATGCAGTGTTACACGCGGTAACATAAGCAAGGTATAAAACCCTTCAAGTTTCAGGAGAAAGTAAGCGTGTCAATTTCTAGCAAAGGTAAACGTAGCCCAACCGCGTCCCCTTGTATCGGTACCTGTAGCACTGTGTTGGGTGACGAAGTCTGTCGCGGTTGCGGCCGAACTTTCGATGAAGTCCTAAATTGGCATAGTTTTAGTGATAATGAAAAAAAAGCCGTCAATTTTCGACTAAAAATGGAAGGTAAATTAAAGTTCTAATACAATACCTCATCTTTTTGTAAGTGATTTTATACTTATTAAACATAAACATCATAATTCAATAAGCCGAAACGGAGCTTAACACTATGTTAGTAACTATTGTCGATGCCCTAGCGGGTAAACCAGGCATTGGTGAAGAAGTCACCGTCCAAGGGTGGGTTCGCAATCGCCGTGACTCGAAAGCTGGATTGTCATTCCTAAATGTACACGATGGCAGCTGTTTTAATCCAATCCAAGCCGTAGCCGACAATAATCTAGAGAATTACAATTCTGAAGTGGTTAAGCTTACCGCCGGTTGCGCTGTAAAAGTCACAGGTACTTTGGTCGAATCTCAAGGTAAAGGCCAGGACTATGAAATCCAAGCCACTTCGGTAGAAGTTATGGGTTGGGTTGACGATCCGGACACATACCCAATGCAGCCAAAGCGCCACAGCATGGAGTTTTTACGCGACAACGCACACTTACGCCCTCGCACCAACATTACTGGCGCCGTAACCCGTGTTCGTAACTCTATCGCGCAGGCTATTCACCGCTATTTCCATGAGCATGGCTTTAACTGGATCCATACGCCAATCATCACAGCCTCTGACGCTGAAGGTGCTGGCGAGATGTTCCGCGTAAGCACGCTAGACATGATGAACCTGCCGAAAGATGACAAAGGTAACATTGATTACAGCAAAGATTTCTTTGGCTCTGAGTCTTTCTTAACGGTTTCTGGTCAGCTAAACGTCGAAGCTTACGCCATGGCCATGTCTAAGGTTTATACCTTTGGCCCGACATTCCGTGCGGAAAACTCGCACACCAGCCGCCACTTAGCGGAGTTCTGGATGGTTGAACCAGAAATCGCGTTTGCCGACTTAAATGACAACGCAGACTTAGCTGAAGACATGATGCGCTACGTTTTCGAAGCGGTATTGAACGAGCGTCAAGATGACATGGAATTTTTCCAACAACGGGTCGATAGCGAATGTATCAACCGTCTACGCAATGTCATCGACAACAAGTTCGAGCGCATGGACTACACAGACGTTATCGAGATACTGAAAAAGTCTGACAAGAAGTTTGAATACCCAGTTGAGTGGGGAATCGACTTACAGTCTGAGCATGAGCGTTATATCGCCGAAGAGCACGTTGGTCGCCCGACAGTTGTCATGAACTACCCGAAAGACATCAAAGCCTTCTACATGCGCCTTAACGACGACGAGAAAACCGTTGCTGCAATGGATGTTCTAGCACCAGGCATTGGTGAAATCATTGGTGGCGCACAACGTGAAGAGCGTCTAGACGTGCTTGATAAACGTATCGCCGAGATGGGCTTACCGGCTGAACACTACTGGTGGTACCGCGACTTACGTCGTTACGGTACAGTGCCACACGCAGGTTTCGGCCTAGGCTTCGACCGCTGTGTATCATACGTCACAGGCGTATCCAACATCCGCGACGTCATACCGTTCCCACGTGTACCGAACAACGTGAAGTTTTAGTCAAAAACTTAGACTGAACAATTAAAGGCTGCAATTTTTGCAGCCTTTTTTATATGCTGATATAGTCAACTCAGCAATACACTGTGAGGATCATGGCATGAGTAAAGACAGTAAAGATAACGACAATAAAAAACAGAAAGTGACTAAGTCTGGCTACAAAAGCGAGATCACTAACTTCCTAGAAGAGTTGGATGAAACCATTAACCCTGACTCCCCTGCTCGTCAAGCTGAGCGTAAGAAGTATGAAGAAATTAACGCAAAGCGCGACAATCCAGATTACGAAGAAAAAGAATCTAAGCTCTGGAAAGGTTTTTAACCCCAAAAGCTATCTATAAATTTTAGTAGGAATTAGCCATGCGGACACTGTTTGTAGCACTTACCATACTATTCACTAGCCACGTCTCAATCGCCTCTATCGACATCACAGTAGAGGAAATCAGACTGTATAAAGCCGATGACGTAATCCCCGAAATCGTGAATCGCTACGACAGTACTGTGAATAGTTTCATAACCGATTACCGCAACGCGGACAGTTTCGAAGCAGCTAAAAAAATCACACAAAAGCACTCCCAAGCCTTATGGACAACAGCCACTAAAGACTTACAGCAAACCCCATCAAGCTTTGACGATCGTCCGCTTTATTGGGCACGCCTTAAAATGTCTAAAGCTGTGCACTTAGGCAAAAGTGGTCAGTCTTTCAGTCGCGACCAAATCAACCAATTGGTAGCGATAATCGACCAAGCTTCGCGTGGTTATTCCGACATTAATTTCAAAGCAGACTCTGATATTAAAATCCTAATTACCGGCTTCGATCCGTTTTTGCTTGATCGCAACATTAAGCAAAGCAACCCATCTGGCGTAGCTGCTTTATGGCTAGATAATAAAATTATCGAAAAAGATGGCAAGACCATCGAAATCCAAGCTGCCATGTTTCCCGTAAAATACCAAGACTTCGATGACGGCATCGTCGAAAAAGTTACAGAACCATTCCTTAAAAACAACTCTATCGACATGCTAGCCACCATAAGCATGGGACGCGAACACTTCGATCTAGAGCACTTTCCAGGGCGCAGACGCTCAGCCTCAGCCCCAGGAAACAACAATATGCACTCAGGTGGCTCTCGTACAAACCCAGTCATACCAAAGCTAGGAAATAAGCCACTCCAAGGCCCTGAGTTTGTCGAATACACCCTACCCTATGAAGCCATGATGCAAACCAAGGGTAAGTATAAGATTAACGACCGTCGCCAAGTGACCACGCTAGATAAAACCTTTAATCCCGATAGTCTACAAGAGCTAGAAGGCGCTATCGCAGTCGAGGGCGGCGGTGGCGGTTACCTATCGAATGAAATCTCCTACCGCACCGTATTACTAGGCAATAAACTAGGCACAACAGTACCCACGGGGCATATTCATGCCCCGCGGATAAAAAGCTTTGATAAAGAAGTGATTCAAGAAATCGTAGAACAGATACAAAGGATGTTGGTTAATGGTGTTAGCCCCACCTCACAAAGTCCTCAACCTCAGGAATAGGCTTCGCTTTAAGCTCTGTCGATGGCGTGCCAAGGTAAATAAAGCCAACAATGGTATCTTCGAAGTCTAAACCTAGTGGCTCTTTCATATAATCATTAAATGCCAAGCTTCCTGTGCGCCAATAAGCGCCATAGCCTAAATCGAAAGCACCTAGAATAAGGTTTTGCACGCCAGCGCCCGCTGACAAGATTTCTTCCACGTGTGGCACCTTCGGATGATTCTTCGCTTTAGCCACCGCCACGACCACCATAGGCGCCCTATGAGGCTTCTTCTTAAGCTTTTCCTGCTTCTCCACGTCCAAATCAGGATCATCTTTCAAAGCAGCCTGCAGCATATAGCTACCGAAGCGATCTAACGCCTCCTCGCCCTCAAAAACAATATATTGCCAAGGTTTTAACCCCTTGTGATCAGGGGCTCTAAGAGCCGCTTTCAACATTAACTCCAAATGGTTTCTCGACGGAGCTGGCGCCTCCAAGCGACCACACGAAACACGGTTAATAATAGAATTTATCATTGTAAATGATTCTCAGTTATAGCTTATGGTTGGATGATACAATATATATTCAGAAAGGGCTAATTGGGGGTGTAGTAACACGCAGTTTCCGACCGTAGAAACACCTTAAGCTTCTTTAACAGCAATGATGGACTTCTGACACCACACCATTTTTTGGATAAAAAACATACGTAGAATCAATATTAATGTGTAGGCTCAAAGTAAAGTCGCTTCCATTATCTATGGACTGGTATCTTAAATAGAATTTTGCAGGCCAACCAACATACTTTTTAGACCCAACCTTTCCTACAATACTTGTTTCCCAGCTCTTCAACGTACTCGGATAGCTCCCATTGTATTGTGCGAAGATTTCTTTGGCTTCTGAATGTGCCTCACTTCGAGCATTTGATATGGAAACGTTTAACGACAAAATAGCTATTAAAAAGATGCCAATGGTTAATATTTGACGAATAAACCTCTTCCCTAGTGACTTTCTATAAAGATATTTCTGCACCAACGATATTAATATCTTTATTGCAGAAACAAGTGCTAAAAATCCACCAATTAGCCACAAAACAGATGTTGTAAAATCTGGGGGAATAATTATAAGAGGAATTAAAAGCATTGGAGGAAAAATATACCAAAGTATATTTGAGTGTTCTAATGACTTTGGTCTCTCCATAACTATAATAATTTCTCTGTTAATTTAATAAACATATATAGCCTACAGTTTAATTAAAGCTCATAAGTGACAGTAACCTTGATAAGCGAAAGCGCTCAAGGGAACTTCCTTTGGTCGTAATCGAGTGGAATAGCAAGTTGTTAATGTAAAACCTCGAAGGCGTTTCACTTCTTCGAGGCTACGCTAGCTATATTATTTGTTGAGTTCGAGCTGCGCATTTACTTTGCCCGATAATACTTTTTGTACTGCATCATCCCAGTCACTTATTGCTGCTGGATCTGCACTGCTACCGTCGGGCAGTAATGATAAACCGCCAAGTAAAGCTCCAATTTCATCTGCATTTGTTAATGAATAATAGTTTTCAAGAAATGCAATCATTGCCAGGTATCCCTGCTTCGTTGTGATTTTAAATTCATTCATAATACATCAATTATTCTTGATTAAACTGAACACATAGCACCGCCAACAACTACAAGGCTGTCCAAACCACGAAGTAGTTGATGTTGCTTGGCCTTGTTAAAAGTGCTCACCTGTAAACTCCTTTTTAAACTCTGAAAATGGCTTACAGGCCCACGCTTCCCACATATTTTTCATATACAGAAAGAAATCATCAGACTCCATATCCAAAGCATCATATGTCGGATCAATTACGCTCATCAGTAGTCCCTTGGGCCTATACCTGATTTTAAATACTATTTTGCCATTTTCTTTGATCACAAATGATCTAATCACTAAGCCCTGCAAGGAAACAGTTGTATTTGGTTCTAACCTCCATACATTCTTTTTGTGCTGTAGTATTAATGACCGCTCATCTTTGTGGAAGGCAAACCACTTACCGTTCTGTTTCCAAACTGAGCCAAAACCAGTTTTACCCCACTCCATGTCTGGTGCATCAGATACCTTACCAGTCTCGGTATCGAATTCCTTTACCCCTCCAGCAAACCAACTATGGCAGATAAATTTCTTCATAATCGATACTTTTAACATAAGAATACCCGAATTGGACTGTAACTCGCTAATTTATAAGGAATGACTTTTGCAATTCCCAAAAGCGGCTAATGTCCTAGTAAAAACAGCGTGAAAGTGCAGTATCTTTCGGAGTTCCAATAAGACATGTACTAAATAGCAATTTCCCTACAGCCCTATTCCTGTATTCTTATTTGTTTTATTTACGTTTATTAGAGGTTACTTGAAGCTCAAGGTGGAGTCAAAGCTTCATAAAAGCAGCTTACAGTAAAATCACTGTTCGGAACTTTTTAAGTGAATTATAGGCTTCATAAATAGTATGACAGTGACTTAGAGTTACCAAACTTTCAGCAAACATATAATTCCCCTTTAAAAGTTAGCCTCACGGCACAAAATTACCGTGTAAATTGGGCAGGGATAGCCCAGTTTAGCAAAAACGAAACAAGGAAGTTTCGTTTTGCGGCACGATCAGTAATTTTGGGTCATGAGGGAAACGCTCTAGCGTCTAACTTTTGGGGCGAGTTTTTTGGTTCGTTTTTTGCTCGTTCAAAAAATGAACGTTAAAAAATACAACAAAGTCTTTAAAATGAAGGTATAGATGAGCAATCCCTTAGAAAACTAGGAAAATAACTACTTTAGGGAGGCAGAAATTTGCTCCCGTAGGGGAGGCAAGAAACTGCTCCTGCGTTTCTTGCACTCCAACCATCCATGGTTGTCGTCGAATTGTTTAAGGGCTCCGCTATGGGAAATACAGATATAAAAAAACCCAGCTAAAAAGCTGGGTTTTATTTATATGGTATCCCGTAGGGGAGTCGAACCCCTGTTACCGCCGTGAAAGGGCGGTGTCCTAGGCCTCTAGACGAACGGGACACTGGTTTTGCTGTTTGAGAGTGTTTGTTACATATCCCTCAAATGCGGGCGAAATAATAATGTTATCTGGGGGCTTTGTCAAAAGATAATTGCACTTTTTTTCATAAAAAAGCGTATTTTTTTATTTTTGCTCTAAATTCAAACACATTGCTTAAATTTTCATCTGGGATTTTAGAAAAACCGCTAGGAATTCTCTTTTCTAAAAGTTCCTAACGGCTATTAGCTTTGGTTGTTAGGGTTCTCACCACCCTACTTTTCCAACTTTTCTCTAGCTTGTCTCTTATATTGAGATTATTTGCCTTCTGATTTACGCTCAGCGATGCGTTTTTTCTTTTCCGCCCAACGCTGCTTCATCTTTTCTTTGATTTCGGCTTTTTTTGCTTGTTGCTCTGGGGTTAGTACGGCGTTCACTTGGTTAGCTGCGTTTGCTTTGATCACCACTTTGTCGGCGAAGACATTCTGGTACTGTGCGTGTAAGCTGCGAACGGCTTGTTCACTGTAGTCTGGGCTGTTGACCAGATCTCGAAGTGCCTGTTTATAAGCTTTTAATGGTTCTCTTAAAGCTGCTTTTTGCTCTTTGGCATTTTTCATAATAGCTTTAACTTCAGCTTTTTGTTCGTCGCTTAGGTCTAGCTTTTTAAGGATGTGCATTTCACCGTGGGCATGGTGCTTTTTAGCATGAGCTTTATGATGCTTATGGTTTGGGCCTGCTTCTGCTGGCGCCATGGCGAAAGCGCCTGCAAATAGAGCTACAATTGATAAATACATTAAAGGTGTTTTTAAACGGTTCATAGTATTTCCTCTCAGTCGGTTTGTTTTGATTTGAACAGTAAACAGTCTAGACTGAGCTTTGCTAAGTAACGCTAAGCCAGTGTAAAGTTTAGGTAAAAGTAGTTTATTCAAAGCGTTAACGAGGCTATAACTTAACTATTCGAAGGGTCATCCCTACATTAATAGCTAGCAATATAGCTGAAAAACCGCAATTTTGAGTATTTTATAGAGCAACCTTATTCAACTCCTATGAGCAAACAAGTCCTAATAATCGACGATGATAAAGAGCTGTCCGGCCTTTTGCTGGAATATTTGACCAGTGAACAGATTCACTGCGAGCAGGCGTTCGACGGTGAAACTGGCCTAAGCTATTGTAAACAAAAGCCTTATGACTTGATTCTACTGGATATTATGATGCCAGGAATTGATGGTTTGGAGACTTTGAAGCAGTTACGTCGATTTAGCAAAGTGCCGGTTTTGATGTTAACCGCTCGGGGCGAGGACTACGATAAAATTTTAGGGTTGGAGCTGGGCGCTGATGATTACCTGCCCAAGCCTTTTAATCACCGCGAATTGTTAGCGCGAGTAAAGGCGATACTTCGTCGCTTCGAATATGCGCAAGAAGAAAAGAAAAGTAATATCCAAAAAGCTGGCAACTTAGTGATGAACCATAATACCCATGCCGTTCACATCAGCGGCGAAAGCGTGGAGCTGACGGGTACTGAATACCAATTCTTAAGCTTTTTATTGGAAAGTTTTGGTAATCTCGTGACTAAAGACGAATTAAGCAAAGAAATCCTCGGTCGCCGGATTGTTCAGTACGACCGCAGTATCGACGTTCATATCAGTAATCTTAGAAAAAAATTAAAGCCAGAGTCGAATTTAGAGATTAAAACCATTCGCGGTTCTGGATATCGACTCGTGACAAAAGAATCATCGGAAACCTAATACATTGAAAATTCTAAAATCAATAAACCCTTTTAACTCTTTGTTTGGCAGAATCTTTTTAGGCTTCTGGGGAACCGTTGTATTAATTACTGGCGTGGTGCTTCTAATTAATCAGCAGCTCGCAAACTGGGATAAGGTTCGCCCTGTCGATAAGTACCAACAAAAGTCTTTGTATAAAGTGTCATCAATGCTTAGCGAGTCGCCTCGTTATAACATTAAGGTCATGGCGCGTAAGCTTGAGCGCAAGTTTAAACACACACAGATTATTCTTAAAGATGCTGACACTGGGAAGATGGTTTATCCTCCAAGAGTCCACCCTAAAATAAACAAAGGGATTATTTCTAACTTAGCCTTAAAGTCAAAGCCACTGCAAGTTAGAAACGAACATATTACGTTGACTGGGCCGGAACTCTTTAGTCGTGGCGATAAAACCTATCAGCTGATTTTAATGACAAAAAACCGTCACTCAGAGCACTTCTGGCTACAGCTGTGGAAGATGCCGATTTGGTTAAAGCTCATACTTATGGCCTTAATCACCCTTGTGCCCTGTTGGCTTATTGCACGTAACATTAGTAAGCCCGTAACAAAACTAAGACACAGCAGCCAAACGCTTGCTGGTGGAAACCTACAACATCGTGTATCTGGTTTCGAAAACCGACAAGATGAAATTGGCTACCTAGCTAGCGACTTTAACCACATGGCAGATAAGCTTTCTGCGCTTATCAGCTTGTATAAACGTCTGCTTGCCGATGTGTCGCATGAATTGCGCACTCCCCTGACCCGTTTAGAATTATCGTTAGCCATGGCGCTAAAAGAGCCTGAGAATAACCACCGTCAACTGGCGCGTGCCGAGCGTGAGCTTCATAAGCTGGACGATATTATTGGCAACGTTTTGCGCTTAGCCAAGCTAGAAAATCACGAAGTTTCGATTGAGCAAGAAGATGTTGACCTAACCACCTTGCTGGATCAAACGCTTCGCTCCGGTCAGCTAGAAGCCAGCGAGAAAAACATCAGCATTGAGTGCGATATTGACGATGGACTAAATATCATTGGTGATGAAATTTTGCTCAGCTTCGCTTTCGATAACGTTTTACGCAACGCCATTAAATACAGTCCCAACGATGGGTTAATTACCGTAAACGCTTCTGAGCAAACAGGCTCCATCGAAATCGTCGTTCAAGATCAAGGCCCAGGCGTTGATGATAGCGAGCTAGAACAGTTGTTCGTGCCCTTCTTCCGCGGCAAACAAGCCATGAAAGAATCCAACGGCGCAGGACTTGGCCTCGCCATCGCCAGCAAAGCTATTTATCGACACGGCGGCACTATTCATGCAGAAAACGTACAACCGAAAGGTCTAAAGGTCATGATTGAGTTGCCGGTGGGGAGTTAGGAAGAGTAAAGGTTTGGCATTTAGTAAACGTAGGGTGCGTCGTGACGCACCAAATATTCAACCAACCAGAAAGCGGTGCGTTGTAACACACCCTACGCTAGCTGTTATCTCTTCGATTCCCTGAGGAACAACTATCTGGTTTATGACTGATATTTCTTCCATGGCAAATTTTCTCTGTGTTAGTATAACCCTGCTAGTAAAGGCGCTCTTCAGCTCTTCCTGTCGAGGTCGTGTTTTTAGTTGGTGTTTCAATGCCCAGATCAATGTAGGCAATTATGTAACCATATTCTTTATCTGTTAGCTTACCAGAACTGTACTGTTCAGTAGCATATTCAAATGTCCAAGCGTTACCATTAGGTGGTAAAGGAATAGACAGGTCTACACTTAATAAACTTTTATCGACTACATCATAGCCTTTGTCTACAGCCTTTCTTGCACAGTAGCTAAGAACATATTCAACGGCATATTTATCTACCGCTGGAGCACCACTATACTCTGTTTGACACGCTGTTTTTAGCTTACCTTCCTTTGTAATGTAATCGAGCTTTCCTCTGGTTGTGCAAGCGGATAAAAATACTAAAGTAAGTAAAAAAGTGATTCGCAATGTTTGAATCCTCCCTAAGATCTAACTGAATAACACCAAGGCTAGACTATAAGCTTCTGATTTATAAGAACATTTTTCATGATCGTGAAAAGTGGCTAATACCATAGTAAAGGCGGTCTTGGTGTGCAGCATCGCTCCGAATCGCAATAAAACATGTAATAAATGGCGAATTTCCTACAGCCCTATCCCAGTATTCTTATTTGTTTTATTTAGAATGCTTAGAGATTACTCGAAGCTTAGAGATGAGTCAAAAGCTTGTGGGTAACGTAGCCTAGATTGGGGTAACGTACTAATGGTACATACTATTTTGTTTAAATCGAAGGAAGTAATAAGCTTTCCCCCCGAAAGCGCTGATGCTCTTTCAAGGCTACGCTTACTAACAAACAACACCCAAGCCCCCTTTAAAAGTTAGCCTCATGATGCAAAATTACCGTGCAAATTGGTAAGTGACTATAAGGAATCCCCTTGCGGGAGAAAGTCCAATTTAGCAAAAACGAAACAAGGAGGTTTCGTGGTGACTATAAGGAATGCCCGTGGTGCGGCACGATCAGTAATTTTGGGTTATGAGGGAAACGCTTTAGCGTCTAACTTTTCGGGGTGAGTTTTTTGGTTCGTTTTTTTGCTCATATAAACGACCAAAGGAAGTCCCTTCAGGGGAAATGAACATTAAAAAAATTATATCAAAATCTTCAAAATGAAAGCATAGACGAGCAATCCCTTAGAAATCTACGAAAATAGCTACTTCGGGGCGCAGAGTTTTGCTCCTTCGGGGAGGCCGAAAACTGCCGTAGGGGAGTACTCCGCGCTTCGGGCCAGCGTCGCCCTGCTCCGCTGTTTAAATTTGTTCCCGACAAATTTTTCGAACCCTTACAGGGCTTCTCCATCCCCATACAAAATATACAGAAATAAAAAAGCCCGACCAAATGGTCGAGCTTTATTTATGTGGTATCCCGTAGGGGAGTCGAACCCCTGTTACCGCCGTGAAAGGGCGGTGTCCTAGGCCTCTAGACGAACGGGACACAAAACTTTTAAATCAATGTTCTTTTTGTTAATGCGCGGCGGATACGACGGAAGTTTATTCTAATAAACGACTGAGTATCCAACAATGCAGTAACGAAAAGTGGTGGAGCTAAGCGGGATCGAACCGCTGACCTCTACACTGCCAGTGTAGCGCTCTCCCAGCTGAGCTATAGCCCCAAACTGGCGCGCATTTTAGCACGGAGGTCGATCCTGTCAACTGCATTTTAAGAGATTTTATCGACTTGTTTCTGAAAGCTTTGTATAGTGCTGGCACTTAATCTGAACAAATGGGGTTTTATTTTATATGAAATACTTGGCCTTCCTTTTGGGTGTTGCCGCTTCCACCCAAGCTATAGCAACAGATAACCAAACCTTTACTGCTGAAGACTTGGTCACTTTAAAGCGTGTTAGTGGCGCAACTTTGTCGCCAGACGGCTCGATGGTGGCTTATCACCTGCGAAGCACGGACTTAGAGGCTGATAAAGGTCTTTATGATATTTATACAGTTTCGAGCGACGGTAAAACCACCACTCAGATTACTACACACAAAGCTGCTGATACCTCGCCGACTTGGTCTAAAGATGGTAATTCAATCTATTTTCTTTCTAGCCGTAACGGATCAAACCAGCTTTATAACTACAATATAAAGAGTAAGAAATTATCACAAATAACAGATTTCCCTGTTAGCGTTGATACTTATAAGATTTCTAATGATGGCGAGCATTTAGTGTTTAGCGCGACGGTTTTCCCTGAGTGCGATAGCTTTGAATGCAGTAAGGAAAATTTTGAAAAGCAGAAAAACTCTAAAGCCACGGGAAAGCTTTACCATAAAACTTTCGCGCGTCACTGGGATACATGGTTAGACGGTACTCAGAGTCAGTTATTTAGTGCTGAACTATCTAAAACAGGCGCAGAAAACGTTCGCCCTGTATCGCACAGCTTGAATGGTAACGTCCCTTCTCGCCCTTTTGGTGGTGCTGAGGAATATACCATTAGCCCTGATGGTGAAAATGTTGTCTTTACATTACGTATCTCTGATGAGAAAGAGTCTCGCTCGACCAACTTCGATTTATACCAAGTGTCGATTAAAGGTGGCGAAGCGGTCAATATCACAGCGGATAACCCTGCTTGGGACACGCAGCCAGTGTTTAGTCCTGATGGCACTAAGCTCGCTTGGCTCGCTATGGATCGCCCTGGGTTCGAAGCCGACCGCTTACAGATTCATCTTAAAGACCTAGAGTCCGGCAAAGTAACTAACTTGACCAAAGACTGGGATCGCTCAGTGTCTTCTTATCACTTTGGCCATGATGGTAAAACGATTTATGTTACGGGCAATAATCTTGGTAAGAAATCTTTATGGGCGTTTGATATCGACTCTAAAACACCTACCCTACTAACCGACAAAGGTTACGTTGGTGGCGTTAGTGTTGGGCAAGATCAGCTTATTTATCAGTACGATGATTTACAGAACCCAGCTGATTTATATCGTTTAGATTTAGACTCTAAACAGTCTCAGCAAATTACTCAAGTCAATAAAGAGCACACAAAAAACTTTAAGCTTGGCGAATATGAGCAGTTTAAATTCGACGGCTGGAACGATGAAACGGTTTACGGCTATGTGGTCAAGCCTGCAGATTTCGATCCTAAGAAAAAGTACCCGCTAGCATTCTTAATTCATGGCGGCCCACAGGGTAGCTTTGGCGATCACTTCCACTATCGCTGGAACCCACAGACTTATACCGCTCAGGGTTTTGTCGCTGTCATGATCGATTTCCATGGTTCGACTGGCTATGGGCAAGAATTTACCGACTCGATCAGCGGTGACTGGGGCGGCAAGCCTTTAGAAGACTTACAAAAAGGCATGGCTTACATCGAAGAGACTTACGAATACATCGATACTGATAATAGCTGTGCGCTAGGCGCTTCTTATGGCGGCTACATGATTAACTGGATTGCTGGTCAATGGCCAGATCAATTTAAGTGTTTGGTTAACCATGATGGCGTGTTCGATAATCGCATGATGTATTACGCCACTGAAGAGCTGTGGTTTGTTGAGTGGGAAAATGGCGGCACTTATTACGATGTTCCTGAAAACTTTGAGAAGTTTAACCCTGTACACCATGTGAAGAACTGGAAAACGCCGATGCTAGTTGTTCAGGGCACTAAAGATTTCCGTGTTCCTGAAACACAGTCGCTCGGAACTTTTACAGCGCTACAGCGTCAAGGGATTCCTAGCCAATTGCTTGTTTTCGAAGACGAGAATCACTGGGTATTAAAGCCTAACAACAGTATTCAATGGCACAATGTTGTAAATAACTGGCTTCATCAATGGTTAACTGAGCAATAAGAATTTAACCTGCTCTAACTAACTCATTGAATTAAAGGCGCTTTTTAGCGCCTTTTTTAATACACGCAAAAGATTCGATTGTGTGTCACCTGAAACATTTCTTAACTTTTTGTCACCACAAAACATTAGTTATGACGCTTAGCACTCCGTATAATGAAAAAATTGGAATTATCTAGTATTAGAAATACTTGCGGGGCTTTATGACAAAACGAATTATAATTGGAACATCCATTTTATTGGGTACAGTTGTGTTGATTGGTGCGATGGTCTCTTTAAAACCAGAGCCGCCTAAGAAAAAGCCTGTGGTTCAGGCTACGGTTGTAGAAACTCAGGTGGTTAACAAAGAGCCGATACAATTTATTGTCGATAGCCAAGGGCCTGTTAAGCCAGTAATTGACACCACTCTTGTAGCTGAAGTCAGCGGCAGGATTACTAAAATTTCTGATAAATTCCGTGTAGGTTCTTTTGTCAAAAAAGGCGACGTGCTTTTTGAGATAGATTCCGCAAACTATATAGCCAATGTTCGAAGCGCAGAAGCAAGCCTAGCCCAGGCCAAAGCGGCTTACCAAGACGCAAAAGCACGCACGGACCAAGCTCGCAAAGACTGGAAGAAAATTGGTCGTGGCGAGCCAACTGATTTAGTGTTAAAAATCCCGCAATTAAACCAAGCCAAAGCTGGCGTGCAATCTGCTGAGGCCGCTTTATATCGTGCACAGCAAGATTTAGAGCGTACAAAAGTCAAAGCAAATTTCGACGCATTGATTAAGACAAAAAATGTTGGCTTGGGTCAATATGTGAATGTCGGCAGTCAAGTGGCTACCCTTTATGGCACTGATACTGCGGAAGTTCGACTTCCAATTCCAGATCAACAGCTGGCCTATCTAAATCTGCCTGTTCAAAATCAACCGAACACTTACCCTGATGTTCGCTTAAGTGGTATTTTCGCTGGCGAAGAAAAGGAATGGTTCGGTAAACTCGTTCGCACCGAGGGCGTGGTTGAGGAATCTAACCGATTGACTTATTTAGTTGCGCAAGTTAGTGATCCTTACGGCTTAAAAGATGGTGCTAACCACGAAACGGCTTTGCGTTTTGGTACTTTCGTTAAAGCCGAAATCGCTGGTCAAGAACGTGAGAACCTTATCAAGCTCCCTCGCCAAGCGCTTTACTACAACAAACAAGTGCTCTCGCTAGTCGATGAGAATAAGATCCAACTAGTTGACGTAAAACTAGCGCGTACAGAAAGCAACACCATATACGTCAGCGAAGGCTTAGAGAATGGCCAAGAAATCATTATCACTCCTGTGCAAAACCCTGTGAATGGCATGAAAGTTAAAAAGTTTGCGACCCTGCAAGCAGAAAGGCAAAAAGCTGCTGAAAAAAAGGCTCAAGAGCTAGCTGAAAAAAATAAGTCAGAAAGCAGCGAGTCAAGCAGTAAACAAGTCGACTCAGCGACTGTAAGCCAATAAGGAGACTATGATGCCAAGTTCAGAAAATTCTCAAACAGGTATCATTTCCTGGTTCGCACGCAACTCTGTTGCGGCTAACCTCTTGATGATCGCGATCTTTGTCGCTGGAGTCATCGGCATATCACAACTACGACAGCAGGTATTCCCTGATATCGTCGTCAACTCGATTAGCATTCAAGTACCCTACCCTGGCGCGGCGCCGCAGGAAGTCGAAGAAGGGATTATTATTCTTATTGAAGAGAATATTAAAGAAGTCGAGGGAATCAAGAAAATCACTTCCAGCGCCTCCGAAGGTAACGCTCGAATCACCGTCGAGGTTGAACAAAACTACGATGTAGCGGCGCTTTTGGATGAACTTAAAATTCGAATTGACGCTATCCCTAACTTACCAGATTTAGCGGAACGCCCTGTTATTTATGAAAACCGTCAGCAAAGACAGGTCATGTGGATCAGTGTGTTTGGCGACGCTAATGAGCGCACTCTTAAAGATTATGCTAATGAAATCAAAACAGAGTTGTTAGCTCGTCCACATATTTCAGCAGTTCAGGTTAACGGTACTCGCCCTTATGAAGTCGGCATTATGGTTAGCGATTATCAACTTCGCAAATATGGCCTAACACTACAGCAAGTTTCTCAGGCAGTTCGTAACCATTCGTTAGATTTACCGAGCGGTACTATTAAAACCCTTGGCGGCGATATTTTGGTGAGAACCAAAAACCAAGCCTACACTGGCTTAGACTTTGCACAGATACCATTGCTGACACGCCCTGACGGTACGACTTTATTACTCGGCGATATCGCAGCTATTGACGACGGTTTTGCGGAGTATGAGTTTATTTCTCGCTTTGATGGTAAAGATTCGGTCAACATGCGAATTCGCTCATCGCTTGAATCCGATGATTTACTTATTGCAAACGAAGTTTACGAATATCTTGACACCAAGGTGAACAGTTTACCTGCGGGAATTTCTATTGATGCTTGGGGTGATGGCACTTATTACCTCAAAGGTCGTTTAGAAATGATGCAGAAGAACATGATCGCGGGTGTCATATTAGTATTCATCATTCTAGCACTATTCTTGCGATTCAAACTGGCTTTCTGGGTCATGATCGGTATTCCGCTGTGTTTCCTCGGCGCCTTTGCTTTGATGTATATGTACCCCGCCTTCTCCATGACGATTAATATGATCACCCTCTTTGGCTTTATTCTGGTGCTCGGGATTGTGGTCGATGATGCAATTATTATCGCTGAGAGTGCCTGGTCATCGATTGAGGAAAAGGGGCACAGCATTAATAGTGTTGTTGAAGGTGCCAAGAAGGTAGCCTTGCCAGCGACCTTTGGTGTACTGACAACGATTGCTGCATTTTACCCAACGTTAGCCATTAGTGGCCCTTGGTCGAACGCCATGGCCTCGATTGGCTTGGTCGTTATTTTCTGCTTATTGTTCTCATTAGTAGAGTCAAAGCTGATTTTGCCAGCACACTTAGCGCACATGAAACTGCGTAAAGTTGAGGACACCAAGAACCCTGCGCTACGCAAAGTAAAAATGTTCTTTCGTGGAATTCGCTTAAAAGTCAGCAGCATCCTAAAAAGCTTTATTCAAAACAAGTACCAGCCAGGGCTTGAAACTCTATTACGCTACCGTGGTTTAACCGTATTGAGCTTCATCTGCTTACTTTTTATTACGACAATCGGTTTTGTCGGCGGTGGCTGGGTTAAAACCTCACTATTCCCCAATACTCCAGGCGATGGTGTTTTTGTGGAAGTTAAAATGGCTGAGGGCTCTACAGCTGAGCAAACCATTAAGAGTATCACCATCGTTGAGCAGAAGCTGAATGAAATCCATGAAGAAATTAAAGCTGAATATGGCATCGGTGTTAAACAGCATTCTGTGACTTGGTCAAACAACAACACAGGCGCCTATATGTGGACTGAATTAGTGCCAAGCGAAAGAATACCGATCAATCAGTTTAAGTTTATTGATATGTGGCGTGATCGCGTTGGTCTGCTACCTTCTGTTCAAGAAGTTAGCTTCGGCGCGGGTGGCGGTGGCCCTGGCGGCGGCGGTGTTGGTTTCCGTCTAATCGGTAGCGATATCGACGAATTACAAGTTGTTTCTGAAAAAATCAAAAACGCGCTAGCCCAATATGATGGTGTCTATGACATTAGCGACGGCTTGTCGGGTGGTAAAGAAGAGATTGTGGTTGAACTAAAGCCTCACGGTCGTAACTTAGGCTTAACCACACAAGGACTTTCTACTCAGGTGCGTAATGCTTTCTATGGCTCAGAGGCTCAGCGCTTCCTGCGTAATACAGAAGAAGTCAAAGTCTTTGTGCGCTACCCGCTTGAAGACCGCCGCTCTATTGGCAACTTAGAGCAGATGCCAATTAGAACACCTGATGGTCAATATGTGACTTTCTCGGATGTGGCGACTTATAAGCTACAAGAGGGTTACTCCCGTATTTCTCGTGTCGATGGCGTTAGGGCAAACAGTATTAGCGCGGATGTCAGTCAGGAATCAAGCACTTCTCCTGGTGAAATTAATGCCGACATGATGATGAATGTGATTCCTGATATTTTACAGGAGCACCCAAGCGTTAAGTTTGTTCCAGGCGGTCCAAGCGAAGACCAAAAAGTTCTTACAGATGAATTAATGCTAGGTGGAGCTATCGCACTACTAATGATTTTCGGCTTGATGGCGATTCCACTAAAATCATACATTAAACCTGTTGTGGTTATGTCAGCCATTCCTTTCGGCATTATTGGCGCCATGGTAGGTCACCTTCTAATGGGCATTAGCCTCAGCATGTTCTCCTTCTTCGGCATCATTGCCCTCTCAGGGGTTGTGGTGAATGACAGCTTGCTAATGGTCGACTTCATTGGTCGTGCGCGTGAGCAAGGCATGAGTCGCATAGAAGCTGCGATCAAAGCTGGCACACAACGTTTCCGTGCAATCGTATTAACCTCATTAACGACCTTCTTCGGCTTATTACCGATCACCATGGAAACAAGCCTTCAAGCACAATTAGTTATCCCGATGGCAGTATCGCTAGCCTTTGGTATCGTTTTTGCGACAGTCATTACCCTAATTTGGGTCCCGTGTTTATACGTTCTGATGGGCTCAATTAAAGACTGGTTCTTAAACCGTGATAGCAAAAGTTTGACTCAGCAAGCCTACGAAAATAACTAATGTGTCAATGATTGAACAATAAGGGGCTTCGGCCCCTTTTTTGTGGCTGAAAGAAAGGTTTTCATAAGAGTTTCATTGAATTCTAGTTGTATTAAATTAGGATAGGATTAAACTATTTGTAAGCCCTAAAAAAGAAGTAAATATGTTAAAAAGAACCAAAATTGTTGCGACTCTCGGTCCAGCAACAGACACAGAAGAAGCCATTCGTTCGCTTATCGAAGCTGGGGCGAATGTCTTCCGTTTAAACTTTTCACACGGTGAAGAGCAAGACCATATCCGAAGAGCCGAAAAGATCTTAAAAATCGCCAAGGACATGGATCGCTATATCGGCATTTTAGGCGACCTTCAAGGCCCCAAAATCCGTATTTCCAAGTTCAAAAACGACAAAGTAACCATTACTGCAGGCCAAGAGTTTGTGCTCGACGCAGAGCTCGATGTTAATGCTGGTACAGAAGAAGCTGTTGGAATTGACTACAAAGCTTTACCACAAGACGTCAGAGCGGGTAATCACCTGATGCTCGATGATGGTCGAATTCAATTAGAAGTCACTAAAACTACCCTTTCGAAAATTATCTGTAAAGTGGTTGTAGGCGGCGTGTTAAGCAATAACAAAGGTATCAACCTGCTAGGTGGCGGCCTTTCTGCGCCAGCGTTAACTGAGAAAGACAAAAGAGACATCAAAACGGCAGTTAGCATGAATGTTGACTACCTCGCAGTGTCTTTCCCGCGTAGCGCCAGTGATATGGAGTATGCGAGAGAGTTGCTAAAAGAAGCCGGTGGTAACTGTGACTTAGTGGCTAAGATTGAGCGCGCAGAAACAGTTAATGACCCTCAAATTCTGGATGAAATCATCTTGGCGTCTGATGCAGTGATGGTTGCGCGTGGCGATCTAGGTGTTGAAATTGGTGATGCGCAATTAATTGGCGTTCAAAAACGGATTATCGAACGTTCACGAGCACTAAATAGAGTTGTGATAACTGCAACCCAGATGATGGAAAGCATGATTCATAACCCAATCCCTACTCGCGCGGAGGTGTTTGACGTCGCCAACGCTATTCTTGATGGCACTGATGCCGTTATGTTGAGCGCCGAAACCGCAACTGGTGATAACCCTGAGCGTACGGTCGATGCTATGGCTAACGTGTGTCAAGGTGCTGAAAACCAGTCGCTGGCGCAAATATCAAATCACCGCATCGATACGCAGTTTAAGCGCATAGATGAAACTATCGCGATGGCTACTATGTACAGCGCCAACCACCTAGAAGGTGTGAAAGCGATTATTGCACTAACTGAGTCTGGCTCAACAGCCCTTTGGTTGTCGCGTATCCGCTCAGGAATTCCAATTTTCGCACTAAGCCGTAACATTAAAACTCTACGCAGAGTGTCCCTATACCGTGGTGTCGAAGCGGTTAATTTCGATCCAACGGTGCTGGCCCGTCACGACGTTAATCGCTTGGCGATTGAAGAGTTAGTGCACTATGGACATGTAAAAGACGGCGATTTAGTTATTATCACTAAAGGTAACTCGATGGGTGCGCTTGGTGGAACTAATGCCATGAAAATTGTGCGTGTTGGTGAAGTTCTTTAGCCAGCAATTATTAGTTGTCAGTAACTAATAAAAAGCACCACGCCCACAAACGCCAGTGCAATGCCTAGGAGCTTTCTCCTAGGCAATTCTTCTTTTAAGAAGAGCCAAGCAAATATCACGATAAAGACATTAGCAGTTTCATTAAGAACCGAGGCTGTGCTTGCGTCCGTGTACTTGTAGCCTGCTAACCAGAACATCATCGAAATATAAGTGGCAAGCACGCTCGCTGTGAAAATTAGCTTCCATCTTCTAGGTTGTTTGATTTCAGAATATACCTTTATCAGTTTTTGGCTTAGCGCCAACACCAGAAGTGTTCCAACAATACCGCCTATCAACCGTAATGTAATCAGCCAAAAGAAGCCATCGCCCTCAATTATTCGCTTCACCATTACAATACCTATAGCGTTTAGTAGCACTGCCCCAACGGCAAAGAATAAACCTTGAGCAAAGGTCTTGGCATCAACCTGCTTGCGGTTCTTTTGGTAAGTCACCATGAAAATTCCGAGCAGCACCAACAAGAAAGCACAAATCTGTACAAAGTTTAACGACTCACCGAGGAAAACCACCGATAAAATAACAACGAAAGGACTATAAAGACTCGCAACTATGGCGGTATTGCCTGCTCCTACAATTTTCAAGGCTAGAAAATACCAAGTGTCGGCAACGGCTATGCCGATAAATCCGCTGGTTAAAACTATGGTCCACTCCCAAGCTGACAAATCGGGTAGCGTCAGTCCTTCCGCTAGCATCGACGTAGGGATTAGCAAAGAAGCGCCAAGTAAGTTTTTAAATAAGTTTAAAGAGGTTGCGCTAAGCGATTCACCTGCAAACTTAAACAATACGACTGCGGTTGCCCATGTTAAAGCACTCGCTAGAGCAAAGAACTCGCCTATGCCAACATCAACTCCACCAATTATCGCTAAGGGCACTGCAACCTCTAGGTATTCGCTATTAAAGAAAAGAAAAACTACCACAAAGCTTCAAGTCTGGATAGTTCTTAATCCAGACTTATGGCTCAGAAGGAACGGTTTCAAGAACGGTTTCAAGAACTGCCTATACGGGAATGAGTACGGTGTAATCCAGATCTAAAACAAAATTCGATGGCAATCGGCTTTTTTCTGCTAGCGCTTTATCGTACTGCGGTTTTAATTCGTTCCACGAGCTATTTTTATAGCCTAAAGTACGCAAGCGCAAAGCCCCCACTCCGGCTCCTAACTCTTGGCATTGCAGCACTTGAGTTGCCGCATATATCGTATCGCCGGCGAAACTTGGGTTTAAGTGAGAACCGCCATTAATCGCCGCAAGCCACTGGGCATTAGCAAGGCCATTATGTGAAATAGTTCGACACAAGGAGATGATATGTCCGCCATAGACTAAACGTTGCTGATGCTTCCCCGAAGCCATTTGATGCTGATTAAAGTGCACTTTGGCATTATTTTGATACAACTTAGTCGCTATCGTATGTTCAGCATGGTCAATGGTTAAGCCATCAATATGATCTATCCACTCGCCAACTTTATAATCATTAAGGCGATAGTTTTCACCGCTTAGGCGAGTATCGTAGGAAGTGATAGATAACTGCTGAGGTATGGAAACACTGCCTAGCGGCACCATAGAATTAAGTTGAGGCTCCACAGCAAAAGTATTGTGCATGCCCTCTTGGCGTTTATTGACCATGACCCAACGCTTCCAGCTCAAGACCTGATAGCCCTCTTGGTTTACCGCTTTAGAATGAACATAAACAATCCCTGTTTTGCCGTTTGAGTTTTCTTTCAGGCCAATAACTTCAGACACCACACTAATCGTATCGCCCACGAAAAATGGCTCAATAAACTCAACCTCAGCATAGCCTAGGTTTGCTACGGCATTAAGAGATATGTCGTTGACGGTTTTGCCAAATGCAATTTGAAACAGTAGGAAGTTATCGACCGGCTGCTTAGAATAACCCAGTTGTTGAGCAAAGTCTTGGTTGCAATACAAACTAAAACGGCTACCAGTAAGCGCTAAATATAGACTGGTATCAGCCTCAGTAATGGTCCTCGGTATCGCATGCTCTAGCACCTGCCCTAAAGCAAAGTCTTCAAAATAAAAACCAGTGGAAGCTTTATTCATAAATACCCTAATCCCTACTTAATCCTATAACTCGGCTCTGTGACTTATCCTAGCGCACAGCGCCTAACAGCTCGCCTTGCCCAAGTTCGGTCACCCTGTTATATAAGCATATCACTCTTTCGGCCCACTCACGCAACGATGGCTCAATCAGTCTATCATCAATAACGGCAACACTACGCCCTTCTTGATTGGCTTTTTCTATAGCGTCAATAATCGCCCGTGCTTTAGCGATATCGGCTTGTTTAGGAGTGAAGGCATCGTTGGTATAGTCCAACTGTATCGGGTGCACTACAGCTTTACCGTCGTATCCCAGATCTCGTGCCTGACGACAGGAAAACTCACAAGCTTCAACGCTTTTGAGATCAAAATGAGGGCCATCGATAATACATTTTTTAAAAGCCCTAGCAGCTAAGATCACGATCGACAAGCTGGTCAAGAGCCCGATTCTGTCTGGCGTTTGATTGATTTTCAAGCCATTAGCGAGATTCGTCGTGCCCATAATCACTGCTACTAAACGCTCACTTGCGCCACAAATCTCTTCTGCATGTAAAACACCAAGGGGACTGGCAATGTTAACCATAATATCGACTTTCTTGTGAAGGCTTTTATCAATAGTTTCTATCGCGTTAAGCAACTCTTGCTTCGACTCAATGTGAGGCAATAAAACAGCGTCAATATCTAAGTCTGCGATGACTTTTAAGTCATCATCAGCCCACTCACTGTCCAGTGGATTAATCCGGACTACTAACTCTGAGTGCTGATAATCCGTAGACTTCAGTAGTTCCTGTCGCAAAAGTTGACGACCAGTTTCTTTGTGCTCAGGTGGCACTGACTCTTGAAAATCAAAAATTATACTATCAGCATCAAGTGTTCGCGCTTTCTCCATATACCGCTCTACATGAGTTGGGACATAAAGCATTGTTCGACGTGGGCGAAATTTGTTCATCGTTTCCATTAGCTTAAACCTTTGCTTTTAATTTCTTGAATCAATTGTTTGCGTAGAACTTTTCCGTTCTTGGTTCTAGGGTACTCTTGCATAAAGTGGACTTTCTTAGGGGCTTTGTATTTCGCTAAATGCTGTAAACCAAAATCGATAAGCTGTTGCTCAGCAAGCTCCGCTTGTGCTTCTGGAATAACACAAATAGAGACTAAGGTTTTATCTGGCCCCACTTCTTCGCCAATAGCAACACAATCAGCTATCTCTGGATGAGACTTAAACACTCGCTCCACTTCATGGGGCGACACACGAAAGCCAAAGGTATTGATAATGTCATCTTTACGCCCCAGAAACCATATATAACCATTGTTATCTTGACGCGCATAGTCGCCAGTATAAAACCAGCCATCGTGTCGAGCTTTTACGGTTTCTTCAGGCAGGTTCCAGTATTCTAAAAACAACCCTGGATCATCCTCGTGAATACAAATCATGCCCTCTTTGCCTGTTTCTACAGGCTTCGATTCGGCATCGAGAAGTTGCACAAGATGTCCTGGCTGGACAAAACCTGCTGCCCCAGGAACCACTTTGGCGTCTTTGTTCTGCGAAATGTAATAAGACACTTCCGACATACCGATAGCTTCATAAATCGGCCGACCAAATCGTTGCTCCCAAAGCGACTGCATTTCGTCAGAAAGATGCTCGCCGGCGCTCATGCAGTGTTTTAAGGATGGTAAATCGTCACCGGTATAATTCGTTTTTTGTGCAATCTGGCGGTAAATAGTCGGCACGCCAATAAAGATGGTGCACTGATGCTTTTTAATCAACTCAGGCCAAGTGGTGGCATCATTCTGCCCTTCATAAGCTATAACCGTGTGGCCATGAAAAAGGGGGTCCATCAATGCAGAGCCGAGTACATAGGTCCAGTTAAACTTACCTGAATGCATAATTCGCTCTGTCTGCTTATCGTCTAAATCAAACCAATAACGACTCGCAGGTAATCTTCCAAGCAAAGCTCTTTGTGCGTGCAACACACCTTTGGGAAAGCCAGTGGTACCAGATGTATAGACAAGATAAGCAGGATCGTTAACACTTGTTTTGTGACACTCGAAATCATCGCTAAAGCGATCTAAGTCACTAGTTAAATCAACCACTGTAACCTTGTTATCGGTTGATATTGAAGGGCTGCCACTATCCTTCTGACTGCTATCGTCCTCACCACAAAGTAACACCAGCTCAATATGAGTATCTGCAAGCTCTGGCTCAAGTTCGCGCCACATGGCGCTATCTGTTACTAGCACCTTAGCGGTGGAATCTTTTGCTAAATAAGCTACTTCACTAGCAGCGAGTAGCGTCGAGGTTGGAACTGCAATAGCGCCGTATTTGATGCAGCCAAAAAAAGCCACAGGATAATCGATTGAGTTTGGCAGACGAATAAGCACTCGATCTTGAAGTGAAATTCCATAATGCTCGAGCAGATTGGCAAACTGCGAGGTCAGCTTTGTTAAAGCATTATAGGAAACGCTATTAGCTGTGCCATTAACTTGATCTTCAATTATTAAAGCATCCTGCTCACCTTTTTCTGTACCAGAGTGCTGATCAACACAAGCTTCGCAAATATTAAAATACTCAGGCAAGTTCCAGCGCCAGTCGCCCTCTTTGCCTTGGCTTAAAATAGAATCAAACGAGTACTTCATCATTAAATCATTCCGTATGGCCAGTTTTCGCGTATAACGTGAACCGGCAGTCGCTTAATCACTTCTAAAGCAAATGCTTTATCCTTTTCTTCCAACGAACACAGTGCATAAGCACGCAATAAACTTTGTAAGGCTTTACCAAACATCGGGGGATCAAGCATTTCACCTTCAAACTTAATTGCGCCACCGAGTAACGCATCAGCTGCTATGGCAGCCTCTAATATTTGAACATTTCGTTGAATTTGCAGTGGCGATGGCGTGAACGCGGTTTTACACAAGTGAATATGGTAAGGATGAATGACTTGTTTACCAGTTAAGCCCATCTGCGCTTCGACAAGTGCGTGCTGATGGACCACGTGCGACTCATGCTCCCCATGTAAATCCAGCCAGCGACGAACTTCATTAGGCTCGATGTATGACTCAGGCATCGGTGTTTTGTTAATTAAGACTTCAACACCACCGATCACCCCTTTTCCGGCAATACGCGCTTCAAACAGCAACATACGCAAGTAAGTTTTCAGTTCATCAATCCAGCCTTCGGGCGTTAAATGAATCGCCATAGCTTTTGAGAAGTCATGAATTCCAAAAACCACATGGCGAACCGTTGAGTACTGCATCAGATCCGGCGAAATTTTTAAGGAGCGCGGGTGTTCGATAATGGGTTGAATTTCAATCTTAGGATTAACACCAACGAGCCAAGCCGATAAATCACGAATCTCAGCAGCGCCATACACTTCGCCAGCTTTGGCAAGCACGATAACATCAATAAATTCGGCACATTCTTTTATGAGGGATAAATCTTTGTCGTACTCGTCTGTACGGAAGGGGTTGATACGTAGGGCTATTTGAAACTGTCGTTCTTCGAAGAGCGGGAGTTCTTTCCTTAATAATTCTCGGCTCATTTCCTTTTGCCGACAGCCATCCTCTAAATCAAATAATAAGGTATGAGCCTTAGTGTTATGAGCATGCTTTCGCATACGGTTCGAAGCTTGCTCCATGGTTTCATAAACTCCATCGGCTGGAGAATACTTAACTGGCGGATAATACAGCTGAATTCCTGGCCAATATCCCCCTAATACCATTTGCTCATCGACATTTTCTAAAAAAGAATGTTCCTGCATCACTTCATCTAATCCGACCAGTTGTGTTGATAAATAAACCACATTCAAACGCTTATTTCAAATTATTGTTTGAATTTTTCTAATCAGTAGTTAGTATAAGGCAAAAGATAGCTAATGAAGGTTTTACTTCGTTTTTGCTATACACTTGATTTATAAGGAGAAAATAGTGAGCTCAATGGTTCATCCTAATACCGCCCTGTTCAATGCTGAAAAGCAACTGCCGGTTATTCCTAGTTGCGAACATTTCGCAGGTAACGAAAAACTCATCACTAAAGCGCTAGAGCTTCAAGATAAGTTTGGCCCTATTTTTGATATTACGTGCGACTGTGAAGACGGCGCCCAAGCCGGTAAAGAAAAAGAGCACGCTGAAATGATCGCTAGAGTCTTATCCAGTGATCTCAATAAACACAATATGGCAGGCGTTAGAATTCATGATTACAGTCATGATCATTGGCGCGCGGACATCGATATTCTTATGCCTGCAATTGGTGATCGAGTGGCCTACTTTACCCTCCCTAAAACCAATAATGCCGTCAATATCCAAGAAATGGTGGATTATATTAAAGCTAAAGCCAAAGAGCATGGCATCGAACGCGAAATTCCTATTCACGTCTTAATCGAAACACATGGCGCCTTAAAAGAAGCTTGGGAAATAGCCGCGATTGAATGGGTCCAGGTATTGGATTTTGGCATGATGGACTTCGTTAGTGATCATCAAGGCGCCATTCCAGCTTCTTGTATGCGCAGTCCCGGTCAGTTTGAACACCCTCTTCTTGCGCGAGCCAAAGTCGATATGGTGACAGCAGCTTTAGCTAATAACGTGGTGCCATCGCATAATGTTACATTAGACTTAAAGAATCCCTACCAAACCTATAAAGATGCTGAACGAGCTCGTAATGACTTTGGCTTTTTACGTATGTGGAGTATTTATCCGACACAAATTAAGTCCATCGTAGATGCCATGAAGCCCGACTATTCTGAGGTGAACGATGCCTGCAATATACTGATAGCTGCTCAAGACAATCACTGGGGACCTATCCAATACGATGGGGAACTGCACGATAGAGCGACTTATCGTTATTACTGGCAATTACTTCAAAGAGCACAAGTTACAGGCTTGGATATTCCACAGGAAGCGCAGAAACGATTCTTTGATTAAAGTCTTATTGACTAGATTACCGACAATAAAAAAACGCGCTCAAGGCGCGTTTTTTATGATTACAGCTGAAAAGCATAACTGAACTTGGTAAATATTGATTTGCCCGTTCTCTCAAACTCGTTAACCGTATCATTTTCAAAACCATTATCAGAAACGCCGAAGTAAAAGGCTGTTCGCGGATTCCATTTATAGGTATAGAGCAGTTGACGACTTACTCTTGTATCTTCACTTACTTGCTCAGGATTCGAATATAACTCTGTGTTATATTCAACATCTTTATAGCGAACGATCAGACGTAAGTAACTCTTGTCATCAAAATGGTAGTTGGTTTCTAGATTAAAAATCGTCGCATCAAATAGCGCCTCGCTACCTATATCAAAATCAGTTTTATTGATATCAGCGCCTATATACCAGTGCTTGTTAAACTGCCAATTCGAATATACGCCATATCTTAGCGCCTTACCCAGGCGAGCATGACGAAAGTCGATCGCATCCTCAGAAAGAACATTAAACCCGACACTTAACTGTCCTACCGGTCTTAAACTACCCTCAAACCACTGATAATCTCTATAAAACCATTGGTCTGCAAAATACTCATCACTCGTTCCCGCGCCAACCATAAAATAAGACCGCAATCGCCCATCAACTGTAAAATGAACTTCTTTTTGCTCTTCATATTTTTGACCAGAGGTTAGATGGCGCTCTTTATATTCACCACCCACTTTATATTCATAGAAAAAGTCACCCTCGTCGCCATACCAACGATAACCTACACCACCGACATCCTTGGTGTTACCGACGATGGCAAGAAAGCCTAAATCAGTTCTAAAGTCATCATCGAAATCCGCATGTGTCAGATACCAATTCCAGTGTTTATCACGATGGCTATAGTTCAACTCGAAGCCCCGTCCTGTCGTTTTTGGAGCTAAGCCAAACCGCTGCTGCATATCCTCAGTATTCTTCGAATCTGAGTGCATGATCTGATAACGCAATGTTCCTGCGTCATAAAGCTTTTGGCTTCCATCGATGGATAAGACCGTGTTTTCATAGTCACCCGCTGAGCGATTCGTAGCCAAAAAGCCCAGCTGTGAGTTATCACCGACATCTAACGAATAACGAGCAACAGCAACATCACTTTCAACATCCTGCATATTGTCGTCTTGCAAAGTGTACAAACTCGAGCTTTGTGCCCCAGGGATAATGAAACTTGTAGTTCTGTCGCTGGCGACTAACACCCCGTACGAATGCGCATCATTTTTACCGGTATATTTAACACCGTAGTCAGGATCTGCAATATTTCTGGTGTGGAGCAAGTTATAGCGTGTACTAAAGTACTCAGCACCATCTAAGAAGAAAGGACGTTTCTCTGAGTAAAATAGTGAAAAACGATTATTAACATCAAGCTGCACTTCATCTGTTTCGACCTGTGAAAAGTCTGGGTTAACAGTGGCGTTCAATACAGAGTTATCCGTCACACCCCAGCGGAAATCCATTCCAGTATCGTAATCCACACCGTCACCCTGCCAGTCAGTTTGTGCAGGTGGCGCCCTAAACTCAGATTTGTTGGCCGCGACATATGGCGTTAATTCGATATTGTTACCACTGACAATATCGTTTAGCCCCTTAGCTTTGCCGATTTGGCATAAAGTACAACTTAAGTCGCGATCGTTTGGTGAATAGGCAAAACGATGGTTAACATCTCTAGGGTAAAACCTAACAAAGTCGATTCCCCAAGTTTTGGCGCCTTTGGAATTCGGGAAACGCAACACCTTAAAAGGAACCTCAATTTCAACCACATAGCCAAAATCAGTGATTTGCCCAGCACTACTCCAGATGCCATCCCAAGAGCTATCTTCACGTTTTAAAACATCATCCTCGATACTATCACTTTGAATCCCGAGCGGGCTCACAAAGAAATTATAGGCCTTACGTTCGTCATTAAAAGTATCTACTTTAAAGCCCACAATATCCTCGCCATAGATTTCATCACGCTTTTTATAGGATGCTTGGATTTTTTCAGGGTTTGGGTCGTATGCTTTTATCGCAACATACAAAGACTCACCATTTTCGATGACGTACGCGGTGGTCCTAACTCCTGGCTTAATGTTCTGCCCAGGCTGAGTTTCGTAACGAAAATCGACCGCGGTAGCATCTTGCCAAAAAGCTTCATCAAGCTTACCGTCAACCTTAATCGCTTGGTCTGTTTTGGGAATATTGATTTCCGATGTTTGAGCTACTTCCGCCCCTACGTCGTCCTCAGCAAACGCCACGATAGGTGAGAACAGCGAAACGAGTAATACTAGTCGGTGAAACTGGCTCATAAAAATATTATTCTTCTTCGATAAAGTGCTTCATTATAACGGTTTGTCTTAAGATTTGGACGAAGTTTGTAACAAAACTTTTCGTCAGATTTGCATTAAATTTAAACCGTCTCGGGTACAGACTCCTCGCGCTCGATAATTTCTATTAGGTGGTAACCAAAGCTTGTTTTGACAGGGCCGTGAACGACCTTCAGAGGTTGGCTAAAAACCACCTCATCGAACGCTGCAACCATCATACCTTTGCGAAATATGCCGAGCTCCCCACCTCGTGAGGCAGAGGGACACTGGGAATGCTTTGAAGCCATGAGTGAGAACTCGGCTCCAGAATCGATTTCCTTTTTAATGTTTTGGCAGAGCTTTTTATCAGATACTAAAATATGCCTTGCTGATGCTTTCATAATGACTCCCCTTTTCAAGCACCAGCAAGACTACACTAATTTAGATGTTTTTTGTAGTTTAACGCTTAACTTTTCGTCTCCAAGCCCCTAATAATGCTAAGAAAACTAGGGTTAAGGCACCTGTGCTACCCCCACCTGAACCTGAGCTTGTCGTTGAGCTAGGCGGATTAGGATCTGACTGGCGAGTGTCGTTATTAGCGTCTTCTAATGGTACTTGCAGTAAAGATGAAAACTCTGGTGAAACATCATCCAAGACTTCCCCTGTATCCGCATCAATAACTTCTAACCTAAAGTCGTAATAATTTGCAGGATAACCTGATTGCCAATCACCACTGATCTCATAGACATCATCGGCGCTAAAGCCATTTACTGTAAAGACATCTGTCGTGGTTTCAAACAGCCATTGGTTGCCGTTACTGCGCTGGTATAGGTTGACATAAACGTCACGTGAATTGCTGTTTTCCGTATCAACATCAAAGGAAATCGTAAACTCACGATAGAACCCATCGCCATCAGCATCAGTAAAGATCTCTGTTTTTACGCTATCAACATAAGTATCTGTGTAAACTCCGCTAGACTCATAAGTTTTATCTTCTAATGGCAAGTTGGTTAAATCATAGTCGTTATAAGGGCTTAAGGTATCGACCACACCATAGTAACCGTACTCAAACAAATCGATTAGAACCTCGTAACTCCCTGGTGGGAAACCAGTATTCAGCCGTGTAGTTACGCTGTACTCATCAGAGCTGTAATCTGAGTAGATTTCAAAAACATTCGTGGTGTAATAGTGAGTCCACTCTGCATCACCGACTCTACGGATAAACAACTCGGCATAAACGTCAAAATAGTCGCTATAAGACGAATCCACGTCAAAATCTACACGCAACTTACTGTAATACCCATCGCCATCGAGGTCATCATAAAGATAGACTGCGCCATCATGGATATAAAGGTGATTACTACCGTATTTCTCGGCATTACCTGACGATTTTGCTAAGGTGCTATTCGCTTGGCGATGCTTTTGTATTTCAGCACGCGTTTTCTTTGCCTTGTTATTAAAGTCTAAAGCTTGGAACGCCTTGAGCTCTTGCTTTAAATTCTTGGCAGACTTCTGATTGCTATAGGTGTTGGTGCGCTGAAGCGAGGCGCTAGTATTAAATAGCGGTGGTTTACTGACAGTGATCGCATCGCTTTTGTCGTTAACAGTGGTCGTTGTCGCTGCTCGCTTTGCGATAGCCTTCGTTATGGTCGCACTTGTCTCACTACCCACAGCAACCGGTTCTTTTTCTGGTGCCGCACTCGCGCTGGTGCTCGCTAACATAACCGCCAGAGCAACTGCAGAATATTGTATGGTTTTATTTAACATCACTGTCTCCTATCGTTAATTACCCCTTTAACATGCGCACCGCTTAACTTATGACAGCTAATCATGGCGTTCACTCGGGAGCCTGATTAACAGTAGAACAAATGTGAAATGAACCATAACTGAATCAAAATTGACAAAAGTTTATATTTAGCCTGATTTTGGCCTGCCTAGATATTTACATGAGGTTTTATATAATAGGTGCCAAAATCCAATTCTGGAAACAACCAAGGTCAATAATGGCAATTCCTAGCTACAAAGTTCGCCTAGAAACGAATGAACCGATTACTCCAAATGTACGAAAGCTTGTTTTTCGTTTAGAAGATCCGAAAACGATTACTTATAAACAAGGACAGTTCGTTTCTTTTATGCTTGGCACCGAGGACGGTCGCCCCATTAAGCGAAGCTACTCAATCGCCAATATGGAAACCGATGGTGTTGACTCAACCTATATTGAGTTTGTGATTTCTTACGTTGAAGGCGGAAAAGCAAGCGAACTTTTCTTCAACGCGGAACCTGGCAAAGAAATGGAGATGACCGGACCATTTGGCCTGCTTTGCTTAACCGAAGAGTTACCTAAACGGGTGTTTTTAGTGGGAACAGGTACTGGCGTCGCGCCGTATAGAAGTATGATCGAGCAAATGAGAACTCGAACCGATACAGAGTTTCACATTCTGTTTGGCGCACAATATCTAGAAGATATGTTTTACTTGGACGATTTCAAAGCAGTCGCGTTGCTGGATCATGTCCACTTCCACCCTTGCTTGAGCCGTGAAGAAAAGCCCGGCTGCTTTTCTGGCTATGTCCAGCATAAACTCGCTGAGCTGAATCCAAACCCTGAAACTGATATCGCTTACCTTTGTGGCAACCCGAATATGGTCGATGAAGTCTTTGAAATGCTTAAAGATAAAGACTTTGGCGTTAAGCAGGTGAAGCGTGAGAAGTACGTGTTTAGTCGTTTTTAGAAGGCTCTCTTAGGTAATCTTTATTGGTGAACATCAACTCGGAAAGATTACCTTATGCTGTGGTAATATAAGCTCCATTGACACCTTAAAGCTTTACAACAATAGGATAAGGCATGAAAAAATTTAATAATATATCAATCTGTGCTTTGAGTTTTTCAGTACTGATGGCGTTAGGCGCCTGCTCTGATAACTCAGACAAAGCAACTGAAAAAGCCACCAATGACGTTAAAACAGAACGAGCTCTTGTTCAGTCAGAAGCAACACAAGAATCAAGCGATAAGGTTAACGAAGAGTATTCCCGCTTCGACATTTATGCACCTTTCACGCTAACCAGTGACTTGAGCCACCTTTCGGATAATCAAAAAGAAATGATTGGGCTGTTGATTGAAGCCGGTGAAATCATGGATGGCCTATTCTGGAAACAGGCTTATGGTAACAAGCAAGAGCTATTAGCAAGCATCGAAGATCCTAAAGCTAAAAAGTTTGCTCAAATTAACTATGGTCCTTGGGACAGGCTGGATAACAATAAACCTTTTCTTGAAGGCTATGACAAAAAAAGCAAAGGCGCCGAGTTTTATCCAGATGATATGACGGTTACCGAGTTTGAGAACTGGGAACAAGAAGGTAAAAAAGGTCTATACACACTGGTTAGACGCGATGACAAAGGTAATTTGGCCTTAGTCCCCTATTCTACAGCCTTTAAAGAAGAACTGCTAAAAGCTAGCGAACTTTTACATAAAGCATCTGAGCTTGCTGAAGATAAAGATTTTAAAAACTACCTAAAACTACGCGCTGATGCTTTAATCACTGATAACTACCAGCCGTCTGACTTTGCTTGGATGGACATGAAAAACAATCCTGTCGAAGTCGTTATTGGTCCTATTGAAACCTATGAAGATCAGCTGTTTGGTTATCGCGCTTCGTTCTCAGCGTATGTCTTAATTAAAGATCTTGAGTGGAGTGAGCGCCTGTCTCGTTTTGCCGCCTTTTTACCAGAGCTTCAAAAGGGCCTACCAGTCGAGCAAAAGTATAAACAAGAAATGCCTGGAACGGATAGTGACTTAAATGCCTATGACGTGGTGTTTTATGCGGGCGACAGCAACGCTGGCTCAAAAACTATTGCGATCAACTTGCCTAACGATGAAAAAGTGCAACTGGCCAAAGGTACCCGTCGCTTACAGCTGAAAAACGCTATGCGCGCTAAGTTCGACAAAATCCTAGTGCCTATTGCTGACGAGTTGATTGCTGAAGACCAGCGTAAACACATCACCTTCGATGCATTCTTCGCTAACACCATGTTCCACGAAGTTGCTCATGGCCTAGGTATTAAGAATACCATTAATGATAAAGGTACTGTGCGTAGCGCTCTTAAAGAAACTGCATCAGCCCTAGAAGAAGGCAAAGCTGATATTCTTGGTCTTTATATGATCAGCAAGCTTTATGAGAAAGGAGAAATTAAAGAAGGTGAACTGATGGATAACTATGTCACCTTCTTAGCCGGCATCTTCCGCTCAGTTCGATTTGGCGCTAGCAGTGCCCATGGTAAAGCTAACATGGTTCGCTTCAATTTCTTTAAAGACAAAGGTGCTTTCGAGCGCGATGAAGAAACTGGCCAATACAGCGTCAACTTCGACAAAATGACGCAAGCGATGAACGACTTATCAGAAACCATTCTTGTGATTCAAGGAAACGGCGATTATGAAGCCGCTAAAAACTTGTTGAACAACCAAGGGGGTATTAGCAAGCAGCTAGCAGCTGATTTAAAACACCTTGAAGAAAAACAAATCCCTGTAGACGTGACTTTTAAACAGGGTAAAGAGGTTCTTGGTTTAAAGTAACCGCTCCAAAAATCTGAACTAACTTAAAACGCCACTATTGCAGTGGCGTTTTTTTGTTAGAAGCTTGAAGGGTCCGTGTCATAAATAACAGGGATAATAACCGTTATAGCGCTGTCTTTGTCTAAATTTATCGTTTGGTTATAGTTTTGACCGGATATTGATTGTGCGCCACAATTTCCCGTTCCCGTCGTAACCGAGCACGAAATAACCCCACTAATCGTCAACCCCGAAGGCAATGAGTCAGACACTTGCATACCATTAACTGTATGGGGCCCCGAGTTAGACACCACAATAGTATAGCTAGAGCTCTGTCCCGGAGTATAACTTACAGATGAATCATCTTTTGTGACTGAGATATCGGCTAGGCAGCCAGCAGAAATGACTGTAGCGTCATCATCATCAGTCGCTCCATCGCTATCACTATCCACTCCATCGTCTCGACCTGGATCATCTGTAAGTTCGGTTATTTGATTAAGATTATCAATATCTCCAATAACCGACGCATCATCAATCGGATCCATATTTAATTGCCCCTGATTGCTGATAGAGCTAAGCGCACATATCGACATATCGGAATTCACTCTTGCACGGTACTGTAAAGTCACAGTGCCAGATGCAGGCACACTACCCTGCCACTCAAGTCGCCCTGCGGTCGAGTTATAAGTCAAACTTCCGCTCGAAGCTGACACTACCGAATCAAAACTTACGTTTGCATCCAGCACATCTATAAACTCAGGCTCAGTACTCGTGGGATTATTAACTTGTGCAAAATCATCTTGTTGATTAGTTATCGTCACCGTATAGGTCAGTAGCTCACCAGGGCCAGCGATTCCATCGCTATCTTCATCAGTGACCGTTTTAGTTGCAGTTAAAAATTCTAAAACCCCGAAGCTAACATTTTCAAAAGCAAACCAAGAAACAGCTTCGTCAATACCCGTCCTATCAACATCGGTCACTTGGTCTTCATCCATATGCACAAAGAAGTTGGTCAGCCCAATCTCCGTCCCACACAATCTAACCCAGCTGCCATCACCACCAGCCATCGTATTATGTTTTGCAATAACATTTGGAATCGAAGTGTAACTAGCCCCTATGTTTATAATCTGGCACTCGTCGTTGTGTCTGTCGACGATTCGATCTACTACGCCCGCCGAGTATCTATTGCCGTTATTGAGACCACTCACTGGTTCGATTGCCATCCACCCAATTACTTCGGTAGCATGAGAATTCTCAGCTTCACCGCCCTCAAGAGTTAAGCTGAACCCGGTAATATCTGGCAAGGTGTTTCTGTTGGTTGATGGTCCCCAAACAGAAGAAGTCACCCAGTCAGCTTCATTAAAACTGCTGACGCTATGGATGATGGCTGGGCGAGTTGTGTAGTTGTGGCTGAACGAGATGACGTCTCTGGCTGAGCCTGAACCGGCCTTGCTTCTTAATGTGTTCGTGGGGTGGTTATAAGCTTCAACCTTGGTTCCATCTGGAAATACCCAAGTCCCTTGCTCAATGACTATCCATTGGACTGATTCACTTACCCACGGGACAACCGGACAGGTGTTTGCCGCTGGTGGTGTTGTGCCAGCATACCGATTAAACGACTCGCAGGGGCTTTGAACGCCAATTTCGAAGCTGTTTCCACTTACATTACGAATTCTTGCCGATAGTGAATTGACGTTGTTGTGACTAACCGGACCAGCAATCACCACAGGGTTTACATAAGACTTTTGGAGGTTAACTGTGACCCAACCACCATTATCAAGGGTGGTTGTTACTTGCGCTTCACCTGTTTCGAAAAAAGCAGTAGCACTCGCTTTAACACTTATAACACTCAAAATAAGCGTTACGCAAAGTATATAAATATACCGCCCAAGGTTCTTCATGTATGCGCACCTAACAATTTGTTTTTAATTACTATAAAATATCCATACTAATCTATTTGTTTAAACGCTGTATGGCAACTTTTTCTTTATTGGTTACTGCAAGCCCACATTCTGCACAAGGTCAGTTTAGCGCTATTCAATTTGCCAAAAGCTTGTTGTCAGTAGGCCATGAGCTCAAACGCGTATTTTTTTATGGTGATGGCGTTTTGGTGGCTAGTCGTTTAAACCACCCGCCTTCTGACGAGTATAATTTAACCAAGTCATGGGCAAAACTAGCGATTGAGCACGATTTTGAGTTAGTCGCTTGTGTCACAGTAGCCATGAAGCGCGGCATTACCAATGCAGTAGAAGCGGATCGCAACGCCCTAACGGGTGATAACCTAGACCCAGCTTTCGAAATTAGCGGCTTAGGGCAATTAACCGAAGCCATGCTTGAAAGCGATCGGCTTATAACGTTTGGATGAACTTCGTGAGATATTCATTATGAGTAAATCCCTATCAATCATCTTCAATAAAGCCCCTTATGGCTCGCAGTCTGGCCGCGAGTTACTCGATATTGCTCTAATGGCCGCGGCTTTTGACATGGAAATAAAAGCTTTGTTTATTGAAGATGGCGTTTATCAGTTGCTCGATAACCAGCAACCCGATGTGCTCTATATGAAGAATCATAGCCCAACCTTTAAGGCGCTGGATTTATATGGCATCGAAACACGCTTAATTGCGGAGCATGATTTGGTTGAGCGTGGCATCACCCAGGAGCAGCTTTTGCCAGTTGCCGAAACCACCTCACAAGAAACCATCAAGCAAGTCATCTCTGAGTCTGACTTTGTCTTTATGCTATAAGCACTATTTATGAAAACACTCTATATTCTGAATAAACCAAGCCTACTGTCACAATGTCAATCAGCCATGAGCGCGGACGACGGCCTAATTCTTATCGAAGATGCAGTGATTGTAGCAGCACAAGAAAAGCCAATGTCGCAGTATTACGTAATTGAAGAGGATCTCATAGCCAGAGGTTTAAAGCCCAAGGAAGGTTGGACAATTAAGGACTACGAAGGATTTGTCGAACTCACTTTAGCCTATGATAAAACGGTGACTTGGCTATGAGTGTTGACCTCACCACTCTTCCCCGTGATAAAGAAGGATATCTAACTGACTCATCGGTGTGGAATGAGGCGGTTGCAACCGCTATCGCCGAAGAAGAAGGTATTGAGTTAAACGAAGATCACTGGCAGGTAGTCCAGTACGTCAGACAATTCTACGTTGAGTTTAACACTAGCCCCTCGATCCGCCCTTTGGTTAAGTATTTAGCTAATCAGTGGTCTACAGAAAAAGGTAATAGTATTTATCTCCACATATTATTCCCTGAAGGCCCAGCCAAACAAGCCACCAAGATTGCGGGGCTTCCAAAGCCAGCCCGCTGTATTTAAAACTCGCTCTATTGTGAGAACTAAGACCTAAAGCCATTAAGCATTAGTTCAGGTCGATTGTTTAAGATGGTCGGCAAAGGTAAAATAACAACCACTTTATTAGTGTCAGACATCCTTATTTAAGGGGAAACCATGAAACATCTTGCGTCTAAAGCTTTGATTGCTTTAACATTTTTAACCTACAGCCTATCTAGTTTGGCGTTCGAAGATCCTAAAATTCACCTAGAGACGGTGACTCAAAAAATCAGTACTGAGATTTTAAACAATAAAGAAAAGATTAAAACTGACTCAGAATATGCCAAAAGTCTGATTCGCGACTACTTATTACCTGAAGTCGACAGTGAGTATATGGCAAAACGAATCCTTGGTAAGACATATTGGACGCAAGCCACCGCAGAGCAACGTGAAAAATTTATCAAAGAATTCATAGGCTTACTTTTAAATAGCTACTCTAAAGGCCTTGCTAACTATGATGGTCAGCCAATTACTTATGATGACACTCAATACTCAAAAAGTGGCAATCTAGCCAACGTGCGCTCAACCATACAACCGAACGAAGGCGAACCTATCATTATTGATTATCGCTTAAAGGTTCAACCGGATGAAACTTGGTTAGTCACTGATGTGATAATTGAAGGCGTCAGTATGGCTAAAAGCTATGCTAACCAATACCGTGAGCAAATTTCTAAAGTGGGATTAGAGGAAACATTAAAGCAACTCGAAGCTGAAAACCAGCGAGCTAAGGAAGCCACAGAAATTAGTGACGTTAACGAAACAGGCGATAACTCTTAAAAGATAGTTACCACTAAACCTGATATTAAAAAAGCCACCTGAGGGCAAGGGGTTCAGTAAAACTGGACTTTTTGATAAGAGGTTTGAAAGCCACTTCTAAAATACTTAGGGGTGGCTTTTTTGTAGTATATACGTATATGACCATAGTTGACAAACCGGTGCATACATAGCTTTCAGTTAGGTTGTGGCAATTCATTAGAAAATTTTAAAGCGATTAAAGTTAACAAGCCTTTGAGATTCAATGCCATTGCCTTAACTAGAGTCAAACTCCTGCCAGCAAAGCAACTTAGTATTGTGTCTTAAGATAAATCCCTAGATTAGAATTCCAGCAACCTTGGAGATGTATGCCTTTTTAAGGATGCTGGTGCTAGTAAGCAAGTTTTAAGAGAAGGATTGAATATTGTAGCTTAGATAATGATGTGCTTAAATCTCATTACGCTAATTACAAGAATAGGAATGCAAGCGAATGTCCACCACCAAAGATCAAAATGCTCTTTTTAATCTATTTAACCTAGTAGTTATTTTATTGGGAGCAATATGTCTATTTGTTGCCCAGACGAAAATGTTAGAGGGGTATCCAACTATTAAGATATTCTTAAATAATGCAGGAACCTCTGGATTTGTAGCAGTATTGCTAATCTATACAGTCGAAAAATTCTCTAGACAAAAGCAGCAGAATGCTGCAAATAAATTAGCTGAAGAGTTAAATCGAGATGTTGTACAAGCTGTATATAAAAGACACATCCCCAAAAGTGTTATGACTGAAGTTGAAAAATGTCTTTTACAATCAAATATTTCTCGGGAAAATTATGAGGTTATCTACACGATTAAAGAAATGAAAATAGGTAATGCCTTTGGTGAACTGGATGAGAATATAATTACCGAGATTGCCAAGAAGTATTATCTCTGTGAAATTATATTAAAGTACTCATTGAAGAATATAAGTACTACAAAGCAAAAACATACAGTAGAGTTTAATCTTGAGTCTCCAATTGATCCAGAGTACAAAGCATTGGTTAAAATTAGAAAAATGAAGATTGGTGAAAACCAGCTGACCGAAGATGAAATTGCAGAAAGCTCTAATACTGAAGGAGATGATCAGGTATCATTTAGCAGAGAAGTTGTACTTGACCCAGGGGAGACAATAGTAGTTCAAGGCGAAGGGAGTCTAATAAAGCAACACCTAGATTCAGAGCTTTGGGTTTGCATGCAGCCAACCGAGGGGATGCGTTTGACAGTTTCAAATAATATTGAAGGTCTGAATGTGTACGCTAAGGCTAACCATTTCCAAGAGTTAGAGTCTGTTTGTAATGATAATAGCACCCTCATATGGATGTTACCGTATGGTATCTTTCCTTATCAGTCTGTAACGCTCTGGTGGGAATGTGATAGCAACTAGATGGAACTAACTGTTGATAAACACCTCAAACACTATATAATCCGAAAATCGATATTTCTTGATATTCCTTGCTAACGGACATATCATGAATATATGCAGGTAAACCGCAAAAAGGGGAAAATATGAAACATATTCAACAATCAGGTAACTTTTTAGTAGGTGCTGGCTCTGGAGGCTAGGATAAGCTTGCTCATTCAAATTCTCAAAAAACCCGCTTAGCGGGTTTTTTTGTATAATACTGTAAAAAATCTATACTTCTGATTAATAAGGATTTTTTCAAGATGTCATCACCTGTTATGAGCTGTATGAATTAACTTGACTCTCTTCAAGCTTTTAACGGTACCTGCCTCAAGTATCTGCCTATACAATGCCCTTAAGTTACTTTAAAAGCCTAGCTAAATGCATCAGCTAGATGCCCCATCCGAGAAGATTTGCGTCAAATTACACAAGGAAGTACTCCCTTTCAATTTGAACCGTACTTGTAAGGTATATCTTACAAGTAGTATGGCTTTTCACTGAATATTCTATGCGAATTTGCATCAGCTATTGACCTAAAGTCAGTCCTAGGCGATAAATACAAAAAATATAAAAGGACTACCTTTATGAAAAGGCTCATTATTGTAATTTTCACTACTTTGTTCCTGTTTTCTCCACTTACTTCTGAAATTGTTATAGCTGATGAGGCAGAAAGAATAATCGTTCGTGGTCAAAGAACCACCTGCCCACCAGGTACGATAATGGTAATGCGTACCTTTGTAAGTTATGGATGTGTTCGCCTAGGTAGCGGAGCCTTTCGAGGTATGACGTACTCTGGTGGGTATGGTTCTGGTGGCGGAGGTGATTCCTCTTTAACCGAGACTCCAGAGTCAGAGGATAAAGAGTCTGATCCCGATCAGTGTGAAAAAGGTAATCCAATCTTAATAGGAACAGGGAATAAGCTTCAAACAGATGTAGATTTTATAGGCATGGGAGAGTTTCCGTTAACCGTTGTGAGAAATTACAATAACTTCTCTAATCACAGTGGTGTTTTCGGAAACAAATGGATTGCAAGCTTTGAATCTAAACTCACTTTTAATGGGAGTTATCCGTATTACTCAATAGATAAACACGGTGCCCAAGGCGAAATTATAAGATACTACGTGGACAGCGGGTTTCCTTCAGGAGGCTTTTATCAAGCTAGGAATAATGATGTTGTCAATACAGTCCAAAGACAGTCTGATGGAGGTTATAAACTCAGCGCAGGTTCTGGATATTCCGAAAAATATAACTCAAGTGGTAAGTTATTAGAAAAACGTTTCCCGGGAGGTATCACTCACACTTACAGTTATACAAATGGAAATTTAACAAAAATCACCCACTCTTCGGGTAGGTTTATAGCTTTAAACTGGAGTTCGGGAAAGGTTTCTAGTCTAACGGATAATGCAGGAAATAATTATACCTATAGTTATTCTGGGGGATATTTGGCTGGAGCATCTAAGCCTGGCTCCCCATCAGTTACACGGACGTATATTTATGGAGATTCTAGATTCCCCGGGGCTCTAACACAAATCAATATTAACGGCACTAAATATGCAACCTTTGCCTATAATTCTAGTGGGAAAGGTAAGTCAACATCTCACTGGGCATCTTCATCCACAGAAGTAGAAAAGTACCAATTCTCGTTTGGAACCAATCTTACAACTGTAACTAACCCACTAGGACACAGTGATCGTTATCGATATCAGGAAATCAACGGCGTCAATAAGTTAGTGAAAGTTGAACGGTTATACTCTCCTAACTGTCCGTCAGCAAATAAAAATATTGCTTACGACTCAAAAGGTATGACTGACTACACTTTAGACTGGAAAGGTGTAAAGACAGACTATACATATAATGATAATGGCCAGTTATTAAGTCAAACTTATGCCAAGGGAACTCCAGACGAAAAAACTACATACTTCACATGGAATAATGGGGAAAGCTATGTAACAAAAATTGAAACCTTAGATTTGAGAACCGAGTATGAATATGACTCACTTGCAAGAGTAACTAAAACGACTCTTACAAACTTATCTCAGCATGGAGTAGCTGCTGAAAAACGGATAGTGTCGACAAGCTATACTAGTCACAGCAATGGAGTCACAGCATCAAAAACTATTGATGGGCCAAGAACTGATGTAGCTGATACTACCACTCTCTATTATGACAACAAAGGAAACCTAACGAGCATCCAAAACTCTAAGGGTCATACCGTTACGTACAGTAATTATGACTCTTTGGGTAATCCTCGTAGAATAACTTCCGTCAATGGTTTAATTACAGACTACACGTATGATGCCCAAGGAAAAATTCTAACTCAAAAAGTACATCATCTCAAAGGCTTACAAACTACGAGCTTCACATATAACGCATTAGGTTTAATCACTCGCGTAGATTTGCCTGATGGTAACTTTGTTAGAAATGTCTATGACCAAGCTTACAGGTTAACCAAAACACTTGATAGAGTTGGCTCATACATTCTTTACACTAGAAATGCTAACAGTGATGTTATTAGCAGAAAAATAATGAAGGAATTTACAGTTGTAGTTATGCCACCGCCCGACTGCGGAGGATTTGAACCCTTTATGACACTTGACGAGGGTATATCCAATCAACTTAGAACTCTTCTTGGCAACTGTGAGCCGACCGTCACTACAGAGTTCCGGTCAATAAAAACTGATAACTACCAGTATGATGCTATGGGACGTCTACAAAAGGCTCTAGGTGTGAATGGCCAGGTAGCCGATTACCAGTATGACGATAACAGTAATATTTCACAAGTGGTTGATTCTTATGGCAATTCCACTGTATATTCTTATGATGCTCTCAATCGGGTCAAATCTGTTACAGATCCGAGTGGTAAGGTGACACAATATTCTTACGATAATGGTGGAAGAACTGCTTCAGTTACCGATGCTCGTGGCTTAACAACCACCTACAAGTACTCTGGCTTTGGTGAGCTAGAAGAAATTATAAGTCCTGATACAGGTGTAACAACTTACAGTTATAATAAAGCTGGTCAAGTCACACAGATTATTAGAGGTAGTGGCATCACGTCTAACTTTACCTATGACGCTATAGGTCGAATTAAGACCGAAAGCAGTGGCTCTAGCTCCAAAACATATGCTTATGACTCTGGTACCAACCGATTAGGAAGGCTTTACTATGTTAATGACTCTTCTGGGCAGACAGTATATTGGTATGACAGCGTTGGAAATATTACTCGTAAACGTTCAAAGATTGATGGAATCTACTATAATACTTACTATGCTTATGATGGCATGAATCGTGTTACTCAAGTGACATATCCATCTGGACACAAGATCTTATATTCTTATGATAATAAAGGACAAATATCTCAGGTTAGTTACAATGACGGGGCGAGCACTATAAATGTTGTAAGCGACATCAAATACCTGCCATTTGGGCCAACTAAAGAATATCAGTATGGAAATGGGATATATCGATTTATTGATTACGACGTAAGCTTTAGGCCAACTCGTATTTATAGTCACCCTGTTCAAGACCTAAGCTATACTTACGATAATAATAACAATATTACTAAGATTCAAAACTCAAAAATTTCTAGTAACACCCAGACCTATACCTATGACTCTTTGAATAGACTTAAAACAGCCAATTCTGCGTCAAAAGGTAACTATTCGTATTACTATGACTCTGTAGGCAATAGAACTAAACACTACAAAAATGGGGTTTTGCAAAAAACATACTCCTACTCTAGTACAAGCAACCAACTTACCCAAACAACAAGTGGTGGCTTAATAGCACCTTATAATTATAACAGTAATGGTAATTTGTCAGCGACTAGTAATGAAAGTTTTACTTATAACTCTGAAAATAGGCTTTCTCAGTACAGTAAATCAGGCCAAACTACACAATTTAAACACAATGCCATGGGGCAGCGAACATCCAAGTCCAGTAGTTATGGTACTTATCATTACTTATATGACGAGACAGGTTTACTCATAGCTGAGCATGATTCAAGTAGCACAGTCTTAAAAGAGTATGTTTATTTGCACGGTAAAATAATCGGGGTAATAAAAAACAACGTACTTTACTACGTTCATAATGACCATTTGGGAAGAGCTGAAAGAATTTCTAATGGGACTCAATCTACCGTTTGGAGGGCAAGTAATTATGAATTCGATAGAGTAGTAGAACAAGATAGTATCGGTAATTATAACCCTGGATTTCCTGGACAGTATTTTGATCAAGAAACTGGGTTATATTACAACTACTTTAGGGATTACGACCCAAGTATAGGGCGTTATATTCAATCTGATCCAATTGGTCAAACAGGAGGAATAAATACTTACACCTATGTAAACAATATGCCGACCTCTTATATTGACCCCTTAGGTTTGAAAATTTCTTGTGCAGGCTTGGTGGATCAGATGATGGCAATTATTAGTCATCCGAAAATGGTTGACAGAGGTCAGCTCGGCGGCTTTTTTATGGGTGCGGCGTATAATTTAGCCCGAAATGGAAATACTCGTAATACTCAAACATCAGGGTTTAGGCCTGAATTAGTTTCAGGTGGTCAAAATGGAGATGTAATAAGACATGTCTACATGAATGCTGGCGGGGTTGTAACTGGTGGCAATGCTGCATACAGTGTATATGGTGGTATGCAGGCTTTGGATCATGCAGATTTGGCTAGAGGATCAAAAACGCCAGAAGCTATGGCAGAAATGGCTGGTAACTTAGCAGGAGCAAAAGTCGGAGATGCGATTAATAAGAGCTTCGATAAAATAAAGAACGGCTCTGAATGTGAAAAGCAAACTGCTATTGACCAACTTAAAAGTCAGATTGGTGATATTTTATGCAATTGAAGAAAATAATTATTATTTTAGTATCCGTGCTTATTACAGCATTGAGTTATTACGCTGGGTGGTGGAAAGGCGAAAGTAGAGTGCTCTATAAAGAAAGTAAAGGCGAAGTAACAATAATGATATATCGATCAGGGAGTTTCATCTCTGGTTATCAAGCAGAGCTTTCAGTAGATAACTTGGTTGGTGAAACTATAAATATTCCAATGTTTAAATTTTATGACTCGCCAAATGACTGGAGAGGTTTTATCGATGAAATATACTGGATTAATGACAAAGAAATTGTCATTAAATTTCATCCTAGCTTATTTGCCCACAACAAGAAAATGTATCTCTTACAAAGTAAAAAGAGTGATGTATTTGGTGGCGTTAAAGTTATATTTAATGTCCCAAATGATAGTGAGATAAATAAGTATGAAAAGATGCATTAAGTTTAACTTCACATTTGCATAGTTATAACCATAACAAGGAGGAGAATATGGCAGCATTTACCGTTCGGGTTGTTCTTTATAAAGCTGACTTAGAAGATTACGAAGAACTATACGAGTACATGAATAGCGAAGGATTTGATAAGACAATCACTTCAGATGACGGGGTTACTTTCCAGCTACCAGACGCAGAGTACAACTATCAGGGAAATATATCTCGCTCTGATGTACTAGAAAAAGCCAAAATAGCAGCTAGAAAGACACAGAAAAATTACTCTGTGCTTGTTACAGAGTCAAATGGTCGATCTTGGTACAACCTAAATAAGGTTTAGGCTAGTAAATCAAGTCGATTCAAAAAATGAATAGACTCAAAACCTGATAATAACTGTCTTGTGAGATTGAAGTGAGCATGCATGACATACTCTTCTCGAAGTTGCATACCTTTCCAAGGAAGTTGGTTAGCATACGAAATTTGATCATCAGGAACGTCAACATCATCTCTTTGAGCTGTTTCTCGATACTTTGCAGTGACACGGGAGGTAGGGTGACCTTTCCCCCAAAATTCAGTCCATGACAAGGATGAGATTTCCAGTTATTTTAACGAAGAGGAGATCTCCGAATGAAGAAACGATACAGCGAAGAACAAATAATCAGTGCCATCAAGTCGCATGAATCAGGCCGTAAGGTCGATGATATTTGCCGAGAGCTCGGTATTTCTAACGGAACTTTCTATAACTGGCGAAGCAAGTATGCTGGATTGGAGGTTAACGAAGCCAAGCGCTTGCGGGAGTTAGAATCCGAGAATAATAAGCTTAAGAAGTTGTTAGCAGAAAAGCTCTTGGAGAATGAAGCCCTGAAGGATGTCGTCTCAAAAAAGTGGTAGGCCCTGCGAGCAAGAAGAGTGTGATTAACCATCTTAAAACAGGCTTTGCGGTAAGTGAAAGGCGCTCTTGTCAGCTTGTGGGGTTGAGTCGTAGCGGTTTCCGCTATCAGGCAAAGGTTAAGGATGAGCAGCGCCTTAGGCTACGGCTCAAAGAGCTGGCTAGTCAATACCCACGCTATGGCTATTTATTGTTGCACAACCTGCTTAAGGCTGAGGGACTGGTCATTAATAAGAAGCGGACATATCGGCTTTACACCGAGGAAAAGCTGCAGGTGCGTACTAAGAAGCGTAAGAAACTGACTCGCCCCAGAGTTGTGATGGACACGCCATTGAAGGCAGACGAACGATGGTCGATGGACTTTGTATCTGATCAACTCAGTAATGGCCGCCGTTTCAGGGTGCTTAATATCGTGGATGATTTTTCAAGAGAAATGATAGGTCAGTTGGTCTCTGTGTCCATCTCGGGTCAGCAGGTTGCACGCTTTCTCAATGAACTGATTGAGCAGCGAGGGAAACCAAAAAACCTGGTTTGTGATAATGGCCCCGAATTTACCAGTAAAGCTATGTTCTTTTGGTCGGAAGATAGCGGTGTAAAGCTGAGCTTCATTCAACCAGGAAAACCGACACAAAATGCATTTGTAGAAAGTCTTAATGGTAAGTTTAGAGACGGTTGCCTTAATCAGCATTGGTTTCGAAGTCTTGAAGAAGCTAAAAAGCAGATAGAGCAGTGGCGTTATCACTACAACCATGAACGCCCACACAGTTCATTAAATTACATGACGCCTGTGGCGTTTGCTAAACAGGCAGCTTAGAATGAAAATCTCATCAAAGCCATGGTACTAATGTAGGGGAAAGGTCAAGGGTCTACATCGCTTAATAAGGTACTGGGGAACTTTTTGCCATGTTCTTGCAGGTTGTAGTCATCGTCTAACCAGTACTGAGAGTATCTGCGAAGAGCAGAAGTGAAGTCTTGATCACCACGTTGGTGTGAAACCTTATGAATTATTTCTCTATCTGCATGAGGGTCATAAGTAGTATGGACAGGGAAAATATAACTGCTAGAGCAGTCAGCAGTAGCGGTAGAGCGGATAGCAATATTTCTTCTATCAAACCTTCGGCGCCAGTTAATCATGTAGGTTTGTCTATCGGTACAGAGAAAATTCTTCTTTTGCTTTTCACCTATATGTTTTAGCTTTGCTTCCCTTTGTCTATTAAAGCGCACGCATGCTTTATAGGCTTTCTCAATATTGTCATAGATCACCTGAGGGTGAATATCCAGCACCTCCATTATCCTTTTAATTTTATTGCTATTCAATACATGGTTAATTGTTGGGATGTACAGGTGTGAGTATGGCCCTCTACTTGGATGTTGCTCGTTTCTTGTGATAACAAATCGCTTACCACATTCTTTACAGCCCCAGCGCTGATTCCCAGTATCAGTTTTTCCTTTTTTTAGGTATTGCTTCGGGTGATCACTGACACTCAATGCATTGATATGGTTGGTGCAGTCATGATTAGGGCAACATAAATTATCTGGATGCCACAATAATGAGCGGCCTGTTTCAACAATAGCTTGGTTGTTTTTTAATGATACTGACTGCTTACATTTTTTGCAGATAATTACTCGAGTTGAAGGCCTTTGGATTTTTTTTGACCTTTGATTACTTAAAACAGGCTTCGCTGAGCCTGAGACTCTGTAGTTTGGGTCGTTCCGAGAGTTACTTGCCGGTACACCAAAATTCTCACAGCGTAAATTTTTACACGAGTTAACCTGCATACCTTCGAATTCAGGAGGTATTCAATTTCGTTTCTGACTAGATTTTTGGTTGGACAATGAAAAAGACCCTAGTATAAATTTCCTTATATACGAGGTTCATATTAATTAGCCCGGCCAAATAAGTCCAGTTTTACTGAACCCCTTGACCTGAGGGTGGCTTTTTTAATTGTCTACTGTAGGACTTAAAGTAGTGAGAGAATATTCTCTGCTGAGCTTTTCTCGAAGCCCTTCTCATCTACTTCAAGCGCAGTCACTACGCCATCTTCAGCAATCATGGCGAAACGCTTCGAACGAACGCCCATGCCAAAGCCAGTGCCGTCCATATCAAGACCTAATGCTTCAGCAAAGTCAGCATTACCATCGGCAACCATGAGTAAATTCTCTGCATTCTGGTCTTTTTCCCAAGCATCCATAACAAAAACATCGTTAACCGACATACAAGCTACGGTATCAACGCCCTTTTCTATAATTTGATCGTAGTTGACAACGAATCCTGGTAAGTGAGCTGCCGAGCAGGTTGGAGTGAAAGCACCGGGCACTGCAAACAGAACAACTTTTTTTCCAGAAAATATTTGATCCGTTTTAATATCTTCAGGACCATCTTTCCCCATAACCTTTACCGTAACATTTGGCAATTTATCACCGACTTTTATCATAGATACCTCTTATTAATTTTTTGCCACGCTGTTATTCATTAGGCATGACAATCCACAAAATAATGTAAATGATTACACCCGCAAAAGCAGTAAAAATAGTCAGCAATGTGTAGAGAATCCGTGTTAGCGAAGTATCCCAACCTAACCACTTTGCAATACCGCCACAAACCCCTGCAATCACTTTATCTTTTGACTTCTTGAACTCTGCCATAAATCTCTCCTTAAGTTAATGTAACTTTCGATTTAAGAACAACTTACTATTTAATATAAGGAGTTATAGGCGGGATGCAAGGAACTAGATTTTAACAATTGTAAAGAATTGACAGTTACCATCATTACAATATCTTCAATAGTTTTTAAAAATCCACTTTGCCACGCAAAGATTTTTTCTGCCCTTTTTGTTTTTTATTTTCTAAACGTCGGCGTTTTGCAGCCTTCGAGGGTTTGGTAGGAATTCGCTTTTTTGGCGCTTTTAAACAACGCTGAATCGCTTCTCGTAAGCGCTTAATCGCGTCGTCACGGTTGCGTTCTTGGGTGCGGAAGGATTGCGCCTTGATAATAAGAACACCCTCTGTTGTGATTCGAGAGTCATTACTTTTTAACAGTCGCTCTTTAACTTCCTTAGGTAACGAAGAATGTGCGATATCAAAGCGAAGGTGGATCGCCGAGGCGACCTTGTTGACGTTTTGACCACCCGCGCCCTGCGCGCGAATGGCCTGTAAGTCAATTTCATGATCACCTAAGGATATATTTTTGCTAATAAACAAAGACATTAAGAACTAACTGGCCTTTGATTGGCTTTTGTTAGCTTGCTGCGCTCTTGATTGTTTCTTCCACTGACGACGCTTTGCAATGGCTGTTATAACTTCCGAACCGATATGCTTCTCACCGCGAGCTTTAGCTAACTGAACCTGACGTTCGCGCTCAATGTAACGCTGACGTTGTTCAGGCGTTTGTTTATCGTAGCAATGTGGGCAGCTAACACCTTTCTCATACTTCTCATGCTGCATTTCTTCTTCCGTGATAGGCATACGACAAGCATGACATTGGTCATACTGCCCTTTCTTTAAGTCATGATCGACCGCCACGCGGTTGTCGAAAACGAAGCACTCGCCTTCCCACATCGACTCTTCTTTATCCACTTCTTCTAAATACTTTAGGATGCCGCCCTCTAAGTGGAATACGTTCTCGAAGCCCTGTTCTTTCAGATAAGCCGTCGATTTTTCACAGCGGATACCACCGGTGCAAAACATCGCGACCTTCTTATGCTTATTAGGATCTAAGTTTTCTTTAACGTATTCAGGGAATTCACGAAATGTTTCTGTTTTTGGGTTTACAGCACCTTTAAAAGTACCAATCCCAACTTCATAATCATTGCGCGTATCGATCAATAAGACTTCAGGATCAGAAATTAAATCGTTCCAATCTTTAGGCTTGACATAAGTCCCCACCACTTCTTTAGGGTCAATACCTTCGACGCCCATAGTGACGATTTCTTTTTTTAGTTTTACTTTTGTGCGGTAAAACGGCATAAACTCTTCGAAAGACTCTTTATGATCAAGCCTAGCCAAACGCTCGTCACTCTTAATCCAAGTTAGAACATTATCAATGCCTTGGCGTGTGCCAGCGATGGTGCCATTAATACCTTCTTGCGCAAGTAACAAGGTACCTTTAACGTCATTATCAAGCATGACATCGAGCAATGGTTGACGGATTTCTTCGAAGTTTTCGAGAGTTACGAATTTATATAAGGCGCAGACAACAATAGACTTTTCGCCTGCTTTTGGTGCAGATATCGACATTTTCAATTTTCCTCAGCTTTCTGGAACGTAAATCCAGTGCAAATTTCAGGCGGAATTGTAATAGAAAACTAAGGAATTGTGTAGTCTTTATGATTATTTTCTGTACAACAACCACAAAAGCTTGGTATTAATAACGGCGGCTATGATTATTGAGCACTTTTACACCAGCGACTAAACCGAATATGAAGGAAGTGATAAAGCCAATAACTGCTCCGAATAAAAGCGGTAGACTAGCCTCATTATAAAGATTCAAGAATATATCGATAACGGCTAATGATACGGCCCCAAGAATAGCACCACTTACGGACAAGGTTATAATATTTAAGTGATATAACTTGTTAAGTAATGCGAAGGTAGGTAGGCCAATGATAAAAGTTACCATGTAACTAATAACCGTCATAACTAACAACACGGTCAACATAGCCACGTCATACTCTTCACTAAATAGCAGAGAAAGCATAACAATCAGAAGAGAAGGGATTAGCGGAGCAACAAATAAAGCTCTTCCGACTTTATAGGTATCATTATTAGCCATAGTTTTTCCTGATTAATACCAAACACTGTGCCCTTGTTGTTTTAACCAAGCTTCGGCTTTTATATACTCTGGGCAGAATGATTCAACCAAGCTCCAAAAGCGTTTGGAGTGATTAAGATGCTTTAGGTGGCTTAACTCGTGGATGATGAGGTAGTCGATGACGTATAACGGTGTTAGCAGTATGAGCTGGTTGAGTTGTACTACACCCTTTCGCGTGCAATGCCCCCATTGGGTTTTAGTTTTACGAAAACGAATTCCGTTCAGTTTATTTTCTAGGCCCATGATTTCTGACCAGGCTTGCACCTTTTGTGGCAAGTTTTCTTTGGCATAATTTAAAAGCCAACGATCCATTTGTTTTGCGATTGAACTCGGCGATAGGTCTTTGTTGCGGATTAAAAACTCGTCATCAGTAAGGGTAATTTTGTTAGCGCCTTGGCTAACTCGAATAATAAGAGGTTGGCCCAATACGCTAATCAGTTGCCCGTTTTCCAGGACTAGGCGTGATTGATGCCTTTCTGCTTGCTCAACGAGCTTGCGCGCTATCCATTTGGCTTTTTGATAAACAAATCCTTCAATCCAATCGTCAGGAGCTTTTTTAGGCGCTCTAACTTTTACGCGATTATGGTGAACCTCGATTGAAAGCGTTTTACGATCGCTACGGACTATTTCATAATCAAAGTTTTCATAGTCAAAGCTCTCATCATCAAGGCTTTCATAGTCAAAGCTGTCTAGATCTACAAACTTCATAATGTCGCCTAGTGGGTATCGGCTATTTCATTAATCACTAACTGGCCTGAGGCAAGCAGTTTCTTTTGACTGGCTGTGAGTTTCTTGACTTTGATTTCAGCTTTAAGCGCCAAAGATTTGGAGCTAAATTCGGTATGGTAAATCATGGTAAGAGGCTGACGACCACGCAGGTATTTTGCGCATCGCGGGCCGTTCGACTGATGCTCTTCGAAGCGGCGTTGTAGATCATTGGTAATCCCAGTGTATAAGGTTTCATCTTTACAACGTAAGATGTATAGGTGCCACATTGGTGCTTCTTGTTCTGACATGTTCTTACTGGTCGTCATCGGTATAAAGTCGGCCTGCTCTTATGAAGCGAGGCTTGAAGTATACATTTTCAATCGAGCTGACACTAACCTTTTTCCCGCTAGAAGGCGCATGAACAAAACGCCCATGGCCTATATATATTCCTACATGTGATGGCTTGCCGTTGATTCGATAGAAAAGTAAGTCGCCGGGCTGTAAGTCGTCTTCAGCCACTTCGTCAGAAGCTGCTAGTTGCGCATAAGAAACGCGAGGCACCTGCTCGCCGACTTTGGTATGAGAGTAATAGACTAGCCCACTACAATCAAAGCCTTGTTCAGGGTTGCTACCACCATAACGATAATCCACCCCCACCATAGCTTCAGCGATCTGGGCTATTGTTAGGCCTTTATTACCGCTGTGTTGAATCTTTAAGGTGTTTATAGACTTAGTACTTTTGCTCGATGACTTTGGCGTACTGGCACAACTACTGAGCAGCACAGCTATTAATGCTAACAGTAGGCTTCTGTATAAATAATGTAGATGGGTGCTTTTCATGAGCTTAGACTAGCACGAGAAAACTGAATTTACACTAAACAGGTCACTAATTGCATCAATGCCAAGAATTCTTCTTCGCTAACCAGCAGGCTTGAAAGTGGGTTTAGTATGTAGGAAGACTCACAGGGGCTTCTTGTAATTCGGCAAACTGAACGCGCAAGTCTAGAATTTGCTCTTGCCAGTATTGCACCGAGCCGAAATAGGGAAATGCATGTTTAAACGCTGGATCATGCCAGCGACGCGCTAACCAAGCGCTGTGATAGATCATTCGAAGAGTTCTTAAGCATTCAACCAGCTGTAACTCGGCAACATTAAAGTCACAAAACTCTTGGTAGCCTTCAATGATTTCAAGTAGCTGCTTTTGTTGTTGATCACGCTCGCCAGATAGCAACATCCACACATCCTGTACCGCAGGCGCCATACGCGAATCATCTAAATCGACGAAATGCGGATTATCATCGCGCCACAGAATATTCCCCACATGGCAATCACCATGAACTCGAATATAACGTTGCTGACCGGCTTTTTGCCACAACTCATCCACTAACTTCATGACGTCGCGCGCTAAGCTTTCGTAAGGCATTTTCACCTCAGGCGGCAAAGCATGCTCGATAATATAATCGATGCTGTCATGACCATAGGTTTGGGGAGTGAGTTCTGGGCGCAAAGCGTAAGTTTTAGCCTGGCCTACTTTGTGAATACGACCTAAAAAACGACCAAGTGTGAAAAGATTATCAAGGTTATCAAGTTCTGGGGCATGGCCACCTTTACGCTCGAATAAAGCACAATAGTAGCCCTTATATTCAAATAGGCTTTCACCCTGAGTCAGCATAGGAGCTACCACTGGAAGCTCCTGCTCTACTAACTCAAAGCAAAAATCATGCTCTTCTAAAATCTGAGCTTTAGTCCAGCGATTCGGACGATAAAACTTTGCAATAATAGGATTCGAGTCTTCAATCCCTATCTGCAATACTCGGTTTTCGTAACTGTTTAGAGCAATAGCACGACCATCCGAATAAAAACCTCTCGACTCGACAGCGTCCAAAATAAAGTCTGGAGTCAGCGCCGCAAAAGGCTGTTCTTTGCTCATGCTATTGTCGTCAGTCAATGTTGCTTAGCCTCCGAGTGCATCATCAGCAACAAAGTAGCGAGGATCTTCAGCTGCATTTCGCTCAACTAAATTACCCGCTTTTTTCAGCAACTTAATGCAGTCAGGGCTTAAGTGTAACAAGTGGAGCTTTTTACCCGCTTTTTCGTACCGTGCCGCTAAGGAATCAATCACTTCAACACCTGAGTGATCCCAAACACGAGACTCTGCAAAGTCGATATAAACTTCGTCTAAATCGGTACGCGCCGTAAATTGCTCGGCGAAATGTGTTGTCGAGCCAAAGAACAAAGGCCCACGGACCGTATAAAAGGCTTTCCCATCTTTTTCAGTACGGCGAACTCGCACGCGCTTAGCGCTTGTCCAGGCGAAAACCAGTGCCGATAGAATCACACCGACAAATACCGCCATCGCTAAATCTGTAACTACGGTTACTACCGAAACCACGACTAAGACGAAAGCGTCGTGGCGTGGAACTTTACGCATAATACGGAAACTGGCCCACTCAAAGGTGCCAATAACCACAATAAACATAACGCCAATCAAGGCTGCAACTGGAATCTGCTCAATCCAGCTTGAGGCAAACAAGATAAAGGCCAACAAGAATAACGCTGCAGCGATACCTGAAGCACGACCACGACCGCCCGAGTTTACGTTAATCAAACTTTGTCCGATCATGGCGCAACCGCCCATACCACCGAAGAAGCCGGTCGCAGTATTGGCCAAGCCTTGGGCGAAACACTCGCGGTTACCTTGTCCGCGTGTTTCGGTGATTTCATCAATCAAGCGCAAGGTTAATAAAGACTCAATCAAACCAATCGCTGCTAGCACCACCGCATAAGGCAGAATGATTTTGAAAGTTTCAAGGTTTAAAGGCACCGATGGAATGTGGAATTCAGGGAAACCACCGCCGATACTGGCGATATCACCAACGGTTTTAGTCGGCATATTAAAGCCAAGAACCAACGCTGAAACGACCAAAATAGCCGCCAATGAAGCAGGAATCGCTTTGGTGATTTTTGGCATGACGTAGATGATGACCATGGTCAATAACACCAAACCGAGCATCAAATAGAGCTCAGAGCCCTGCATCCAGGCCACGTCGATACTAGAACCTTCGAGGAAAGTACCATCCAACCAGCTTGGAGCATTTTCGTCTTTAACGCCGAACTGCTTCAATTGCGCTAGGAAAATCACAATCGCAAGACCATTCACAAAGCCAAGCATTACAGGGTGTGGCACCATACGGATCAACTTACCCAGTTTCATCCACCCCGCGAGCATCTGGATAATGCCCATCAAGACCACTGTGGCAAACAGGTATTCCACACCATGATCGGCAACTAATGCCACCATAACTACGGCTAAAGCGCCCGTAGCACCAGAAATCATACCGGGACGGCCACCAAAAATTGCCGTGATTAAACCCACCATAAAGGCTGCATAAAGCCCTACTAATGGATCAACATTCGCGACAAAGGCGAAGGCAACAGCCTCAGGCACCAAGGCCAGAGCCACCGTTAAACCTGACAACAAGTCATTTTTCAGGCTAGCTGTTTTGTTTACTAATAAATCAATCATGTTTCATACCGAGCAGATGAACCACCCCAGAACGGGGTTAGACAAGGCGCGCATTCTACAGAAAAGACTACTCCATCACAAATAGCAACTGCATCAATGGCACCCTTATGAAATCTAGATTTTATCCGGTGTTAGGCGCTTTTCGCTACCCATTGAAGCGGTCAGGACTTTTTTCATGGCTTCACTCGGCGACATGTCCAACTCCTTGACCTTATCCCTTGGCATAAACAGGGTAAAGCCACCGATTTGATAACTCATGGGGATGTAAACCGCTATCAGCTCTGAACGTTCGCCAAGCTCAACATCTTCGCTGGTGACAAAGCCAATCACTTCTGCGCCTTCTTGAACCTCAACCAAAACAGCTTTTTGTAGCTCTTCTTTCTCAGAAGGTGATAAAAAGCGAACCATATCGTTAAAAGCGCTATAAACGGCGCTAACCACTGGAATTCGCTCCATCAGTCGGTTAAGCCCCTTGATAATCAACTGCCCCAAGTAAAACTTAATCAGTAGCCCAAGGCCAAAAATTAGAAGAATCCCCAAAATTAGACCAAGACCCGGCCAATACATGCTGGCTGGCATCACCAACAATAGCAGCTTACTTAGGTAGGTTTCTAAAGTGGTTATTAACCAAACGATAATGGCTATGGTTAAAACAATAGGCAGGATCGCAAAAAGCCCCTGTATAAAAATTTTACTTAATGTTTTCATAAATGGTGAGTCATTATTCCTTTTCTGCAAAATCTTTAAATTGTTGCATGTAGCGCTTAGTTTGTTTTGGAAAAGCTTTCTTCATAAAAAAGCCCATCAACTTCATGCCGAAACTTGTAAACTGAAACTCGTTGCTCGAGCTCCAGTGAGTCTGATCCGAGTCAACCGCTTTAAAGTGGTTTTCAACTCGGTTAAATACCCCGTTTGTTTCATAGGTTCCTGTAAACACTTGTGGCAGGTTTCGCGTTTCAATAGTTTCTATCATTTCGCACTTTCTTTTACCCATCAAATAGACCAGTTTCGACTTTGCGCCCGGTTGCCCCTCTTCGCCACTAACATGCTCAAAAGACACCAGCTCAGGTTGCCATTCTTTTAAATTATCGGGGTTATCAAACAAAGCCACCACTTCATCCACAGGCTTATTGATAATGATATCTAACTCATACTTCATGGGTGACTCCTATGTACTAACGCATTGATAATACTCAGTCTATAACGCCCCACCCAGCAATCCTAGTAAAATTTAGTCATGTCTTTGCTTGTAGGGGCTGTGTGCTAAGTAGTCAATGCAACGCAAATCCAGCCAATCGTTTTCACGATTTACAGCGTCGGTGATAGCCTCGCGGAATTCGGGGCGACAGACATAATGCAACGAATGGGTAAACACCGGCATAAAGCCGCGCGCGAGCTTATGCTCGCCTTGTGCACCTGGCTCAAACACCTGCAAACCTTCTTTAATCGCGTATTCAATGCCTTGGTAATAACAGGTTTCAAAGTGTAAGAACTCAACTTCCTCAAAACAGCCCCAGTAGCGCCCATAAAGCCTAGACTCTGAGCGCATGAAAAAAGCCCCGGCAATAGGCTTACCTTGGTGTTTAGCGAATAATAATAAGGTTTGCTTAGGCATCGATTCCGCACAAGCCCTAAAGAAATCGTTGGATAGCTGGGCCCAGCCCCCTTTTTTATCGAAAGTGTTGCGGTACATCTTATCGAATAGTTGCCAATCCTCGGCTGTCGCACTTTCGCCATCGAGCCATTCAAAAGTCCAGCCGCTATCCTCTTCTAAAAAAGGCTTACGCTCACGAACGATATTTTTACGCTTCTTCGCCTTAAGCGAGGCTAGAAAATCCGCAAAGTCTGAATAATCATGGTTGTGCCAATGAAACTGAATATCCTGGCGGCGTAGAAAAGAGTCAGACTGCAACGATTCAGTCGCAATAGAGTCACAGACTGCGTGTGTTAAGAAATTAAGGTGCCAACTACTCATACCGCTTTGCTCCACCCAGCGACAGGCCGCATCAATCAAAGCAGGCGTGTTTTCAGGCGCTAAGCGACTTAATAAACGAGGCCCAGTAACTGGCGTCATCGGTACCGCTGTAAGCGCCTTAGGGTAATAATCTAGGCCATGTCGCTGATAAGCGTCCGCCCAAGCCCAATCAAACACATATTCGCCATAAGAGTGGCCTTTGATGTAATTAGGCAACACAGCAACTAGATCGTCGCCTTGATAAAAAGCTAAATGACAAGGTTGCCAGCCGGACTCAACACAAACCGACCGAGTCGATTCTAACGTCTTAAGAAATTCATATTGAATAAAAGGATGATCTTGCTGGTCTTCGGGTAAAGCTTTTAAAAGTCCATTCCATGCTGTAACAGGAATTTCGCTAAGCTCAACAACCGGTTTTAAACGAATATAATCTGACAAGGTGGGTGACAGTTAAAAAACGATGAAATGATTGTAACGAAGGGCCAAATTAAAGCCAATAAAAAACCCGAACGCCGTGATGGGGGTGACGTTCGGGCTGGGGTATTTTGGGGTAATACCTAATGAAACGACTTTTTTAGATAACTTTTAGAAAAACGTAACGACTAGCGCCGATACCAAAACTACAGCTATAATAGCTACTAATGCACTTTCGATATGTTCACTCATAACCATCTCCTATTAGATTAAGACCGTGAATGTTTAACTTGGAGCCTATTATAAGACTTGAATGTTACAATTATAAGACAAATTCACAGGACATTTACTAACCATTAGGATAAGTAAAACTAATAGAATGCAAATATGAGATGAAAATGAGGTAAGTGCCAATCAAAACCTCAAAAAAGCGTGTTCAAGCTCTCAGTTCTTACTCTAAAACCCTCTCAAATGCCCCTTTAAGCCTCGCTGCGATGCAAAAATGACTTTAACGAGGAATTACATGAAAGTAAAAAAAAGCCGCCCTAGGGCGGCTTTAGACCATCAAATGACGGTTTGATTATCTTAGCTTACTACTTACTTTCGTCAGCTTCGATTAATCCACGGCTGATCATTAAGTATTTTGGATCAGCTTCTTTACCACGGAACTTCTTGTATAACTCGATCGGATCTTGTGTACCGCCTGACGATAAGATGTACTTTTTGTACTTTTTGGCAGTTTCTTTGTCGAAGATGCCGTTTTCACGGAACGCTTGGTAAGCGTCGGCAGCGAAAATTTCAGACCAGATGTAGCTGTAGTAGCCCGCTGAATAACCACCACTCGCGCTTGAGAAGATGTGGTTGAAGTAAGTTGTGCGGTAGCGAGGTGCGATTTCAGGAATCAAACCAAGCTTGTCCAAAGTTGCTTTCTCGAAGGCGTTAGCGTCTTTAAGCTCTTTACCGTCAAGCGTGTGCCATGCCATATCAAGCAATGCCGCCGCCATGTACTCAGTAGTGGCGAAGCCTTGATTAAACTTAGAAGCCGCTTGGATCTTGTCGATAAGTTCTTGTGGGATCACTTCGCCTGTTTTGTAATGCTTAGCAAATTGCGCTAATACTTCCGGCTCTAACATCCAGTTTTCAAGCACCTGCGATGGGAATTCTACGAAATCACGAGGAACTGAAGTACCGGTTTGTGAAGGATAGACGCCATCAGACAGTAAGCCGTGTGCCGCGTGACCAAATTCATGGAACAAAGTGCTCGCTTGGTCAAACGTTAATAACGTTGGCTCGTCGCCTACCGGACGTGGGTAGTTCAATACGTTTACGATGATTGGTTTAACAAACTCGCCGTCTTCTGTTACGAACTGCTTACGGTATGAGTTCATCCAAGCACCACCACGCTTACCGTCGCGTACATAGTGGTCGGTTAAGAAGATGCCAATTAGCTCACCATCATTATCCGTCACTTCGAATGTACGAACATCGTCGTGGTATTTAGGCAGGTCAAAGCGTTCTTTGAAGTTCATGCCAAATAAACGGTTCGCTGTGTAGAACACACCTTGTAATGTGCTTTCTAGCGAGAAGTATGGCTTAACGGCTTCTTCGTCTAGGGCGTATTTTTCGTTACGAACTTTCGCCGCATAATAGCGCCAGTCTGAAGCTTTAAGTTTGAAGTCTTTACCTTCTTTTTCGATTTGCTCTTGCATCAAAGCACGCTCAGCTTTTGCTTGCTCTAGAGCAGCTGGCCATACTTGATTTAATAGCTCATAAACGTTTTCGGCGTTCTTCGCAGTGCGTTCTTCTAAAACGAAGTCAGCATGCGTGTTATAGCCTAGTAATTGTGCTTTCTTAGCGCGTAGCTTGGCTAGCTTAGCAGCAATTTCTTTGTTGTCATTGGCGTTGTCGTTATCACCACGGTGAGTATAGCCATGATACATCTTTGCGCGTAACTCTGGCTTTTCAGAGTACATCAAGAAAGGTGTTTTACTTGGGCGGTGTGTGGTGAAAACCCACTTGCCTTCGTGGCCGCGCTTTTTCGCTGTATCAGCGGCAGCGTCGATTAAGCCTTGTGGCAAGCCAGCGAGGTCTTCTTCGTTGTCGATCACCATTTCCCAGTTATTGGTCTCAGCCAATACGTTCTCTGAGAAAGCTAGCGCCAATTCCGTCATTTCTTTGTTAAAGTCTCGTAGCTGCTGTTTTTGCTCTTCGTTTAACTTAGCGCCACCACGCACGAACGACTTGTAGTTATCTTCTAATAGACGCATCTGATCTTCGCGCAAACCAAGCTCGTTACGTTGCTGGTAAACCGCTTCAACACGCTCGAATAACTTTGGATTTAAGCTAATATCGTCGCGGAAAGCCGATAGTTTTGGGCCAACGTCTTTTTGAATTTCTTGTAGCTTAGGATTGGTGTTGGCTGAAGTCAGGTTAAAGAATACGCTAGAAACTTTGGTTAACAACTTACCGCTGTATTCCATTGCTTCGATAGTGTTCTCGAACGTCGGTGCTTCTGGGTTATTAGCAATAGCGTCCATTTCAGCGCGTGCTTCTGCAATCGCTTTCTCAAACGCTGGGCCATAATGCTCATCTTTGATTTTATCGAAAGGCGGCATACCAAACGGCGTATCCCACTGTTCAAAGAACGGGTTACCACCTGTGCTAGCTGAATCTTTCGAATCTTTAGCACCATCATTATTATTCATTTGTGCTTGATCCGTCTGTGCAGGCTTAGTCTCTGCTACGCCAGCGTCTTTTGCTGAATCATCACCACAGCCAACGGCCAAAACTGCCGATACAATAGCTGCCCCAATAGTCAATTTTTTCATATCTATCTACCTATAGTTCTAGTATTAATACTTGCAACTGATCTTTTATACGTGGTCTATACCTAATAGGCAAGACAGACCAGAGCTTACAAGCTCCAAAAGTGTAACAATTTTCAACAAAGTTAAACCTCTAGTGGCAAACGCGCCCCTGATTCGGCAATAAAGTCCAATATAATCAGAGGGTTAACAGAAAGCTATAGCGCCAAGGTTTCTTGCTCTTCTGTATGCTTATCGATCATCGCTTGTTGGCGCTTGCGCGTTTTGATCATGACTAATATAGAAAGGAAAACCAGTCCAGCACCCGCTAAAATCACCCAGCGCGAGCTAAGAATACTCAATGGCCCGCCTAAGCTCGCGACCAACACATTCGCCACACAAAATGTGGTTGTTTGCAGCCCCATAACTTTGCCCTGCCCTAAATGGCCAAAATATTTTGATAAATAGGTCGGTACCATACCGTTGGCGATGGCGATAAAGACGCCAATAGTCGCGAAAACGATATAAACCAGCTCCATTTCAATAAACGGCTGACCAATAAAAGATAGGCATAATAAGCTTGAGCCGACGATGATTAGCTTAATTTCGCCATATCGAGCATTCAATTTATCGACAAAAAAACTGCTAACAATAATCATGCAGGCGGTTAAAGCGACCGTCGCCCAGGCTATGGTTTTACTGCCTTCATCAAGATAATCGACAAACCACACGGGGTAAAAATCATAAAAAGCGTTTAAGCCCATGGTGTACAAAAAGTAGAACCAGAAGATGGGTAATATATTTTTGTCTTTGAGTAGCGTTAATGAGTTATTTCGACGGATCACAGTCCAGAAACGCAGCATACTGGTGTCTTTCGCTTCTTGACTTCGCTCGATGGTTAAAAACACCAACACGAGCGCCACGGCAATTCCCGCGGCGGCGATTAAAAACACCGAAGCCACGCCATAAACCACCAAGAAGCCTCCAGCGATAGGTCCAATCATCCAGCCAGCATAGTTAGCCGCATAAGACATCGAAATCGCTTTAGTTCGCTCTATATGGGGGTGTAGCTCAGCGGCAATCGCTCGCGCAATCGACATATTCCCTTCACACACGCCAGTCAGCAACCTGGCTAAACTAAAGGCGATAAAAGATTCGTAGTAAATCGCAAGCGCAGTGAACAGATACCCGACGGTGCTTCCTAACAAAGTAATCAGTAAAACCTTGCGGCGACCATAGCTGTCCGACAAGGCGCCAACAAAGATATTGCCAATAAGTAGCCCTAGAGGATAAAAAGCCAGTGAAAAGCCGAGTAGGATTTTGGGGTGGATGCCCATAAAGTGAGTGAGATCGTTGGGCGGTGAGTCTAAGAAGTATGGCGCTAGAACTGGATATGGTAAGGCTATTCCCGCAGTACCTAACACCGAAAGCAACATCACACTGGTGAGAACCCATACTGCTTTTTGTTTAGTCATAGAATAGCCCTAGCTTAAGATCAATCGTTACCTTGCGTGTCAGCAATCATAGTCCACCGGTAGAATATATAAAGCACTTTCGACATATAAAAAGTCAATCATCTCATAGATTTAGGCAATATCAGAAGTAGCAGAAAAAGCTCTAAACTTGGCAGCATGACGATTAATTACGCTGTCCTGAGTTCACGGAATTCAGCACTCTCCTTTGTTATAGTGAAATGGTCTCTTAGACAAAATAGGAGGTTTGTATGTCACGTTTACTCTATCAGGCCGATCATCTCAATGAATTGGAGAATACCTACGAGGATCTCCGAATGACTGGTGTTGCAGACGATCACCTTCACGTCATTGCCAAAAAACAAGGGCGGGTTCTTCGCCGTGGCCTTAACGCAGCAAATTATTGGTACAAAACCGATATTCTCAATGGTGCGAGCAAAGGTGCTATTTGGGGCTTTTTAGCAGCTATCGTCCTCGCTACAGTATTTTTAGCGACAGACTTATTCGGTAGTGACTACCAAGTATTTGGTATTTTAGCGACATTTGTCCTGCTCACCGCTTTTGGAACTTGGTTTGGCGCTTTTGTCGGATTGCAGTCGAAAAACCACACCCTGAAGCAGTTTTACCATTTAGTTGATGAAGGTAAATACTTATTGCTTATCGACTTAACCCTCGCCGAGGAAGCTCAAATTAAGCAAGTCATGGCCAGTCGTCATCCCGAACTGACTCTATTAAGCAGTGACGCCGAAACGACGATACCCTTAAAGATCATGCAACGTATGCATTAAACATTAGGACGCTAACGTTAAGCGATACGTTAGCAGCCCACTTTCAACGGCCAAGGAAATCAATTTTTCTTGGATAATTGTCTAGTGCCTGTGCAACTTGGTTTCCCCCTTGAGTTTTCTTACACATGCACTGTTTCCAGAAAACCATCAGCAATGGTTAGCATATTACATTCTTACAAAGCTTTTACTTGTCTGTCACAGCGTTTATTATCAACCCATATAAAACCATCTGGGGAAATCAATGATATTAAAATCTATTAAATATGCGCTGCTCAGTACGCTACTGTTCGGAACTGCCACAGAGGCTGCTGATCGCGTCACTGGCGAGATGCACGCAACTCGTTCGGAAGTTATAGCGCCAAACGCTATGGCAGCCACCAGCCAACCATTAGCTACGCAAATCGCCTTAGACGTTATGAAAAATGGTGGTAACGCCATAGATGCGGCGATTGCGGCGAATGCGGCTTTAGGTTTGATGGAACCTACCGGCAGTGGCATCGGCGGCGATTTATACGCGATTTTATGGCACGAAAAGACACAGCGACTTTATGGTTTGAATGCTTCTGGGCGCTCGCCGAAAGCTCTAACCTATGAAAAGCTGGAGCAAGAACTGAAAGCCTTGGGGCGCGAGGATTTGCCACCTTATGGAATGCTACCAATTTCCGTACCCGGTGCGGTTGATGGCTGGTTTGAGCTGCACCGTAAATTCGGCAAAATGCCAATGGACAAAATCCTACAGCCGGCGATCGATTATGCTGAGAATGGCTTTCCGGTTTCTGAATTGATTGCCTACTATTGGGATAGAAGCGTCCCTCGATTAAGCCCGCAGCCTGGTAGCTTTAAAGAAACCTTCACTATTGATGGTAAAGCGCCTCGCGAAGGACAGATGTTCAAGAACCCAGAGCTCGCCAACACCTACAAACTTCTCGCGAAAAATGGTCGTTACGCTTTCTATCAAGGTGAAATCGCCAAGAAAATTGATGAATTTATGAAGGCCAATGGCGGCTACCTACGTTATGAAGACTTAGCCGAACACCGTTCAAACTGGGTTGAGCCTTTGGGTGTTAAATACAAAGGCCATACTTTGTGGGAATTACCACCGAACGGCCAAGGCATCGCAGCACTACAAATGCTACAAATATTAAAAAACTTTGACTTAGCTGAGATGGGTTATAACTCGACTGAGAGCTTACACACTATGGTCGAAGCGAAAAAACTGGCTTTTGAAGATCGTGCTAAGTTTTATGCTGATATGGACTTTTCGAAACAGCCAATAGAACAGCTGATTTCAGAAGAATATGGCAAAGAGCGCGCTGAGTTAATCGGCGAACGTGCTGCAAAAACGGTACAGGCCGGTAACCCTAATCTGACCGAAGGCGATACCATTTATTTAACCACAGCTGACAAAGACGGCAATATGGTCTCTTTAATTCAAAGCAACTATCGGGGTATGGGTTCTGGCGTTGTGGTTCCTGGATTGGGCTTTGTTTTCCAGGATAGAGGTCAGCTCTTTTCGATGGATAAAACTCACGCCAATGTTTACGAGCCAGGAAAACGCCCTTTCCATACAATTATACCGGCATTCGTTACTAAAGATGGTAAGCCTTATATGAGCTACGGAGTCATGGGCGGGGCTATGCAACCTCAAGGCCACGTACAAATTCTTGTCAACATGATTGATTACGGTATGAATTTACAAGAAGCGGGCGACGCTACACGCTGGCAGCACATGGGCTCGACCGAGCCAACCGAAAGCCAAGCGAAGTATTTAACCGATGGTGGTTATGTTGAAATCGAGTCTGGTGTATCAACCAAAGTGTTGAGGGAGTTACAGCAGAAAGGACACGAGGTTAGATTCGGTAATGGCGGATTCGGCGGCTATCAGGCTATTTTACGCGATCACGAAGAAGGTGTTTATCGAGGCGCCTCTGAATCACGCAAAGATGGACAAGCCGCGGGCTATTAAAGTTAGCCAAGTTTCACCCAGCAAAAAAGCGGTTTAAATAAACCGCTTTTTTGCTTACTTTTGCATTTAGGCCACTTGCCCTTGGCGAGTAGCGGCTGGGGTTAAAACCCTTTCGCTTCCTGGTTGCTCTAGACTATCATTGTCACCAAGAGCAACAGAGCCTGTTAGAGGCTTTTCCATTATATAATCATCCATAATGAAGCCAGCTCCAATGTCCTTTTCAACACTATCAACCGTCTTGAAACCTAGCCTTTTATAAACTTCAAGTGTTTCAGAATTGAACTTGTTTACGGCTAAACGTATCTTGTCGACAGATTGCTCTAACGCTTTTGATGCGATAGTTTCCATCGCTTTAGCGCCAACACCATTACCACGAACTTCTTTGATAACATAGATTTTGCTTAAAAATAATGCATCTTTTTCAAAGTGGTAACTAAAGTAACCCACTGGGTGATTATTATCAAAAAGTAGATAATAGCTTGCACCATCTTTAATTTGTCGTTTTATTGCTGGGGTCGATTGATATTTAGCGAGCATATAGTCCACCTGCTCTCTACCAATAATTTGAGGGTAATGCTCCTGCCAAATTTTCGTTGCTAACATTTCAACTAACGTAATATCACAAGCTGATGCTACTTCTTTAATTATTGTGTCTTCCATAGTTTCATCCTAACTGAACACTGTCGCTTTACGTCGCCAATGATACTGCAACCATTAATATTTTCTTGTGAAAAAGTGACTTTTTTCAAAATATGTCTAACGGTTCAAACTTTCTAATTCATTCCTGCATTGATACCCTAAATAAATATTATTTTTGCATTGTTTCGGATTAGTTTATAACGTAAGAGTTGATACAAATTGATACTATTTTCTCTTGGCCTTTCCACGTTTCTTTTTATTTCTGCACCAAACCCAAAACCAAATACCACTAATACAGATCCAAATTAGGGATATTCCACTTATAACCACAAGTGAAAAATAAGCCCAACCGCCAACTTCACCTATATGAAGCGGGTAAATCTTGTGGGATAACTTAGTGCCTACAGTTTGGTTTCGATAATCGACTACCTCTGAAATTTTGCTGGTGCCAGGAACAAATTTGATAAAGCTTCGACCGTTTGGGTGCCACTCTTCGGGCTGTTTTAAGCGCAGACTGTCCCTATCGAGGTACAGCATAATGGTTTGAGCGTCAGGTAATAGTCGTTGCATTTCTTTAACACGAGTAAACCAATCAGTCGGCAACTGTTCCGCCCTCTTATGCTGCTCTTCAAGCAAGCCTTGATAATCAACAATCTCCTCAGGCTTTTGCGGGAATAAGAAATTCAGCCCAGTATTAAAGCTAGTGCTATATATCATTCCAATACCTGTAAGCACTAACAGCAGCATAGGTACAAACAAGACCACACTTAAGCTCCGATGCGATTGCCAAAGGGTTTGCCCCCATTTCTTTTTAGTCGGGCGAGATAAGGTGATGGCAATGTCACGTTTCTTAAAACGACCTTTAGGCCACCACTTAATTAGCCCAGTAATCATCACAATCAGCGCCAAAAGTCCAAGGATACCCTGTAGCTCTTCGCCAAAGCCATCTAGCAAAAGATGGTGATGAAACTCTACAAACCAACTGAGCCAGTCGCCATACCTCGGCCGGTGCAGCAGTAATTCGCCTTCTGGGGAGTAATACAGCCGACCTCTATTATCGTCTATTGACTCAATCCAAGGATGCAAATCCGTCGGTACAAAAGCATAGCGCTCCTGCTCTGACAAAGCGCCAGATTGCAGCACTCGAAGGGCCTGATGCTGATTAGCTTTTACCTGCTGCTTTAACTGCGGATACTGTATTTTGAGAAGATCGTTTTTATAAAGGAGTATGGTGCCTGTTAACGTCACCAAAAAAAGCCAAAGGCTGAGCGCAATGCCCAGCCATTTGTGGATCTTGGTCGAAATTTTCTTCACTGTCATACCTAATAAGGCCTAAAAGCCTACCAGGCGTATTGCCAGTTTAGACGTACCGTACGCCCACGCCCCATGAAGTTTCGTGTATCATGAGCAGCAGTTTGCGCGTAGTAAGTGAAGTACGACTCGTCGAGCAGGTTTTCGATACCTAATGTGAAGTTACCTGCGTTTTGGGTCATTAAATTCACTGTGAAATCGAGTGTAGAGTAACCATCAAAGTTATTAACCGAGTCAGCACCTGTGTAGATGTGGCGGTCGAAGAAGTGGTTCCACTGCAATCGGCTATCAACATCAGAGCTCCAATGTTGTGTCCAATATAAGTTTGCTCTACGAGGCGAAATATTACGCCCGCCTAACTTGGTATCTACTTGACCGTCTTCATCGCTATCAAACTCACCATCGTTGTCGGCATACATAACACCCAATAAAGTATCGTTTGATAACGCATACTCAGTAGTCACTTCAAAACCTTGGATTTCAGTTTTTTCGCGGTTAACTTCAAAGATGCCATCAGAGTTTGGCGATAAACGAGCACCCAAGTCTGAGTTCGACTCAAAGTAACTTGCGGCGAAAGTCAGATTATCGCCATAGTACTCAACGCCAACTTCATTGTTGTCAGTCAACACAGGCTCAAGGTTTAAGAATGTATTTACAGACTGATTCGGCTCGCTGATTCCGCGCATAACACGGCCAACGTCAGCCATGCTAAAGCCTTCAGAGATACTTACAAATCCACGCCAATTCTCTGTAAACTCATAAACCACGCCTAAATTGGTCAATAATTCATTAAACGAAGGATCGCCACCTTCTACAAAATGCCCACCATAAGAAGCCAAGGTTGTGAAATCATCAACCTTCAACTTGCCGTATTCATAACGTAGGCCTGCATTGAAACTCCAATCGCCAGTGTTGAGGCGCGCTTGTACAAATGGTGCCCAGTTTTCAAATTCAGTTTCAGGAACCCACTTACGTTTTGTTTGAGCCAGTTCTTGGAAAGTGCGGTCACGCAAAAAGTCTAAACCGGTAGTAATATCAATGTTGGAGTCACCGACCTTTAGCCAGTTCAAAGTAATACGTGAGCCCAGTTTATTCGAATCGTTACGCGACTGATCGTAAAGGTCGCTACCGTAAGTCGGATCTTGGAAGGTCGCAAAGTTACCGCCACCATAGAGCGCAGAAAAACTTTGTGAGAATAGCTGCCAGTTTAAATCGGCACCAAGCCAGTCAGCGTCACTGTAGTTTAAGCTAACAGTGGTCACTTCATTCTCAGCTGGATCGAGCTCTAATTCACCAGGTGTTGAAATGGTAGGAATACCATTTTCGCGATCACCGCCGACAGAAATATAGTCGCCATTCGAAGCGATATCGAGGTGGTTAAGCATGAGCTTAAGCTGGCGTTCTTGATCAAATTGGTAAACAGCCTTACCAAAGAAGTCATAGCTGCTTGAGTCCATAGTGTCGCCCTGAGTGGTATCGACACCGATTAACTGACCATTGCCATCAACATACATTCCTGTTTCGCGTAAGTGTAGACCACCAATAAATTGCCACTGGCCTTCTCCGTGTGAAATCAAATACCCAGCGTCATAAGATAAACCTTCTGAACTTTGGCTAGTTGGCGCCGAAACACCTGCCGTTACTTGGTGTTGAGTCCCTTCTGTAGCAGACTTTGTAATGATATTGATGATACCGCCGCTGGCGCCCATTCCTTGAATGGCACTCGCACCATGAATGACTTCCACACGCTCAATCAGCATAGGATCAATCGTATAGCCTGAACGCGAGCCATTACGTAAAGGATTCGACTGCGGAACCCCGTCGATTAGATAGAGCGGAGTACGTCCACGAAAGCTCTCCCCTGAACTGGTAAGCTTTTGGCGCGATGGGCTGTATGAAGGAAGTAAGTTCCCCAAAATTTCAGATAAGGAGTTACTCACTGCTAGCTGCTGTTGGATTTGCTCACTATCAATGATAGTAACCGTTGCTGGGACAGCACTTTTCTGTAATGGTGCACGCGTTGCCGAAACCACAAGAGTTTCATAATCTTTAATGGCTTCTTCGGCCTCAGATGTTACAGCTACAGATGTAGCTAAGATGCTCAAAATTGCAGATGATATTATTGATTTTTTCATTGGATTTACCAATCAGGAAGTAAGGCGCAAATGATAAGGCTTCTCATTTGCAATTCCAACCCCTTTTTATAAAAATTTAGAATTTTCTTTATTTGAAAGCCCTCTCTCTTTGTTTCAGGCATAAAAAAAGCGCCTTTCGGCGCTTTTAATCAAGAATTTGCTAACTTACTTGCTCATCTCAATAATTTCTTCAACAGTCTTACCATCCAATGCTTCAAGAACGGCTTCTTCAGCTTTTTCAGGATTACCCATGTTTTCCATGGCAACTTTCATTGATACTGACATGATAGCCATACCAAATTCAGTTTTTTCTGCTTCGGTCATATCTTTAGTCATCTCTTCTACCGACTCTTTCATAGCAGCTTCGCTTGATGCGTCAATAGTTGGAGCACCACAAGCCGTAAGAACCAAAGTCAATGCAAAAGCCGCAAACAAATATGCAATTTTTTTCATAATTATATCGTCCAGTTGTTAATCAAAAACAATCATACTCCGAAAACTAGTAAATAGGAATCCTAATATCCTATCGTTTAAAAAAATAATTCTTGCTACAATCATTACCCTAACACACCACACCCCCCCAATGTCGAAAGCTAGCCACCCTTCTTTTGTCACTTTGCCTTCCTATTCTGACTGTAGGAATGTATTAGAGTTTTTGGTTAAGAAGTTTCCACACATCTCAGAGCAAGTGTGGCGCAATAGAATAAAAACAGGGAAAGTGTTTTGGCGTGATGGCGGAGTCATAAATATTGATGAGCCATATCAACCTAATTCTACACTAGGCTATTACCGCGAGGTTCCTCAGGAACCCACAGTTCCTTTTGAGGAATTAATTATTACTCAAAATGACCATTTCTTAATTGCGCACAAACCACACTTTCTGCCTGTCATGCCAGGCGGCCAATTCGTTAATGAATGCTTACAAGCACGGCTTATCGAAAAAACTGGCATAAAAGAGTTACAAGCAGTGCATAGACTCGACCGCGACACTGCTGGGTTAGTGCTATTTTCAACAAACCCCGCTACTAGAAATAAATACCACCAGTTATTTGCAGAACGCCGAATAGCCAAGACTTATCAAGCTCTGGCCTCTATCAATAGTAGCGAACCAATAATAGGAAAAAAGTGGCACGTAAAGAACCACTTAAAACGTTCGCAACCAAAATTTCTCTTCGAGAACACCACTCAGTCAGATATAGGTCAGTACGCAGAGTCTATTATCGAGTGTATTGCTCAATCTCAAACTAAAGCTCTGTTCTCCTTATCGCCTATAACAGGTCGTACTCACCAATTACGATTGCACATGCAGCACATCGGATACCCGATCCTCAATGATCGCTTTTATCCAACCTTACAACCCAAACAGCCGGATGACTTCCACAACCCCTTGCAATTACTAGCGAAAAACCTTTCTTTCGTAGATCCCGTGACAAAGCGAGAAGAAACCTTCAAAAGCCCTACAGACCTTGAATTTTAAGGAATCCAGCCTAATATAAGAGATACACAGAAGACTCTCATAGCAAACTTATAGGTATCTAAATGGCAACCGGTTGGGCAAAAGAAGGTGCTGTCCAGGAACAAATCGAAAGCACCATCAAAGATGCGGTAGAAAAAGCTCGAAGCGAGATGAACAACTCAGGTGAGTCATTAACGCATTGTGAGTGGTGTGACGTCAAAATTCCTGAAGCTCGTCGTAAAGCAGTCAAAGGAGTCCGCTTCTGTATCGAATGCCAACAAGAATTTGAAAAAGAAAAGCAAGCTAGTAGCAGCTACAATCGTAGAGGCAGTAAAGACAGTCAGTTACGCTAAACTCCAACGGTTTGCATGTACCACACATCTACTGCACGTAATTAACCCACAGCAGGTAAAACGAGCTGACCATGATGATGCTTGCTATTGTAATTACCACACCGTCTTCCGTACTCAGTCCGACCGCCGCTAAAACAATCGCAAATGCAGGGAGCATGACGGCGAAAGGAACTAACTCTAAGGGAATCATGACGAGCCCCGCTAAAGCGCATAAAACAGCTATAAAACGCTTAACCACGCCTTCAGATAGTATTTTTACTCGGGGCTTAAACCAACGGTCCACTTTCTTGGTATAGGGGCAAACTTTGTCAATAACCTTGCCAAGCTTATCCTGGCTAAAACCGATAGATGTGAGTTTGTTTGGTAACCAAGGGTGTTTTTTACCCCATGCCATTTGAATAGCTATTAAGAATATGAGAATTCCGCATGCGCTTGGAATCCCTGGTATAGCGCCTGTCGGAAATAAGGCTACCAACGCAGGCGCTAGCAAAATCGGTCCAAACCCACGATGTTCTAGGTGTTCGACGACTTCTCCAAGCTCAACATCTTCCCCCTCAGCATTGTCTTTAACTGACTTTAAAACCTCGGTGATACCCATTCGTTTTTCAGGCATAGACATATCCTTTTCCTTATAGCTTGGACTCCATCATACTTAATGTGGCTAATATCCTCAGTAAGCCTGTTCAAATTTTAAAGTTTTTCACTTTCTATTCACAGTATTTGGGGGATACTGAAGTATGAAAACCGCTATTATATTTGGTGCAAGTGGCGGTATTGGTCGTGAATTCGTAGCTTACTGCTTGCAAAAATATGACCATGTGTTTGCTTGCACCCGTCAATCGCAAAACTTTGAGACCATCGAAGGTGAGCATCAAGGCGCCCTACATTTAATGCAGGTAAACCCTACTACCGAAAGAGAGTTAAAGGTCTTTGCACAATTTCTGGGTGGCCGGGAATTCAATGTGCAGCTTATTATTAATGCATGTGGCGTATTACACGATCAAGACGGCCTTGCCCCAGAAAAGAAAATCGAAGACTTTAATGTCGAAAACTTTGAAAAGAGTGTTCTCGGCAACACAATAATTACTCCCTTAATAGCAAAGCACTTAATGCATCTATTGGATAAAGGAGCGAAACAACTCAATACCACTGGAGTATTTGCTTCGTTATCGGCTCGCGTAGGCAGTATTAGTGATAATTATTTAGGCGGATGGTATAGCTATCGAGCCAGCAAAGCGGCTCTTAATCAGCTCATCAAAACGCTATCGGTTGAGACAGAACGTCGCTTTAAGCATAGCGCCGTCATTGCTATCCATCCCGGAACCACTGACACCAGTTTATCTAAGCCATTTCAAGCCAACGTCCCTGCGGAGAAATTATTTACGCCTGAGTATGCCATCAGAAAAATGATGGCAGTGATTGAAAACGTAACGTTGGACGATAGCGGCAAGTTTTATGCGTGGGATGGTTCATTGATAGAGTGGTGATTATTCAAACTTAGGTTCTTCGCCTAACCTCGCGTAAGGAAACTCACCTTCTTTTGATAAGCGATAGTATTGATTTAAGCCACCAATACCAACATTACTCTGACTTTCCAAATCTAGATAGCCTTTATCGTTAACGGCATCGTCTGGAACTATAATCGTTTGAATTTCACCAATCACGAATCGAGTATCGTTCAGTTCAATCGGTAGTTGCTGATAGAACTTAACGCCAAATTTAGTGGTCGCTTCTTTAACATACGGAGCCTTGAACCCATCCACGTACTCTTCTGTAAAACCACATTTCGAAAACTCGGAAACATCCTCTGGAAATTTGATCGAGGTGTAGTGAGCATTTTCAAAATGACTCGCTGGAACATGGTTTATCGTAAAGTAGCGAGTATGCAGAATATTTTCATAAGTGTGACGAGGTACTTCGTCAGTCGGTCGTGTAATAAAACCAATCAACGCAGGATCGCTCCCGAGATGGACAACTGAGCTAAAAATAGCAAGATTGCTCTGCCCTTCTGTATTAACCGTACCAATTAAATTAGCGGGCTTCACTCCAGTAATACTGTTAGTCAAGTTCAGTCTGTATTTGCGCTCCAGTTTCTGGATATCGCTAACTGATAAATTCATTTAATTCCTCCTGTTATCTAATCTAACTATGGCACAGGCGGTATCAATATTTAGCGAAGCCCTTTAATAGGAATTAATTGCTATATAACCAGTAAGTTCATGAACTCATTAACTGGAGTGTTTAATAGCGCTTCTTCATCCAGACACAAATCAATGATTTCTTCACCATGTCGTTTCGGGAAACGGGAATAAACATTGCGCTTAAACTTTTCTACCAATACAGGAATCCCCTCGTCCCTTCTTCGTCGGTGGCCCAAAGGATATTCAACAGCTACATTGTCAGTTTTTGAGCCATCTTTAAAAAATACCTGCACCGCATTAGCGATACTTCGCTTGCTCGGATCATGATAGTCCTCAGACCATTGCTTATTTTCTGTCAGAGTCATCTTCTCGCGCAAAGCATCGATTTGAGGATCGCTCGCCACATCATCTTCGTAGTGATCCGCATTAAGTTCGCCAAACAACAAACCACAAGCAACCATATATTGCAGACAATGATCTCGATCTGCGGGATTATGTAACTCCCCTTCTTTTGAAATAATTCGAATCGCAGATTCGTGGGTAGTGAGTTCTATTCGCTCTACATCGTCTAGCTTATTGACCACATCATTGTGTAATTCTATCGCCGCCTCTACTGCTGTTTGGGCGTGGAACTCAGCTGGATATGAAATCTTAAATAAAATATTCTCCATGACATAGGAACCAAGCTCACGCTGAAAACTAAAAGGTTTGCCCTTAAACGACACATCATAAAAACCCCAAGTTTTAGCACTCAGCGCACTGGGATAGCCCATTTCGCCGGTTAAGGTCACCATCGCTAGGCGAACCGCTCTTGAGGTTGCGTCGCCCGCCGCCCAAGATTTGCGAGATCCAGTGTTAGGCGAATGTCGATAGGTTCTTAGTGACTGGCCGTCGACAAAAGCTTGCGAAACCGCATCAACAATATCCGCTCGGCTACCGCCCATCATCTGCGTCACTACAGCGGTAGACGCCACCTTAACTAAGATAACGTGATCCAAGCCAACTCGGTTAAAGCTATTATCGAGCGCTAATACGCCCTGTATTTCATGCGCTTTAACCATGGCCTCTAAAACAGTCCCCATGGTTAAAGGCGCATAGCCTTCGGCGATAGATTGTCGGCTTAAAAAATCCGCTATTGCAAGAATACCACCCAAGTTATCCGAAGGATGCCCCCACTCGGCCGCTAACCAAGTGTCGTTAAAGTCTAGCCATCGAACCATACAGCCAATATCGAAAGCGGCTTTGATTGGATCCATTTCAAACTGAGTGCCTGGCACTCGCGCACCATTAGGAACCGTAGTCCCTGGAACAATAGGTCCTAAATGTTTAGTACACTCAGGGTAGCGCAAGGCCAAAAAACCACAGCCTAGTGTGTCCATCAGGCAGTATCGCGCTGTTTCCATTGCCTCATGACTATCAACCACGTAATCCGCCACATATTCAGCGATCCGTACCAATTCTTCGTCAGCCTCAGGGCGAATGTTCGACTCAACATTTCTCGACTCAACACTTTTCGACTCATTTAAACTAGACATCGAAATCTCCTTGCGCTTTTAAAAACCAATACATCCACCATAAACAGACGACATCACTATCTCAAGTCGCAAATGTTAAGTTTTAAAAAGCCACGGTAAGCTTACCAGTTACTAGATACTTTTCCTTACCACAAAAATCAGCCACAATGATGTTCATAAAATAATCACTATAAGCATATATGGACACGCTATACCCAGAGACTTATTACGCGGCGACAAGAAACAAAACCATCTCGAGCGATGAGTTTATCGATAACCTTGATCTAGAAACCTGCATCATCGGTGGCGGTTATGCGGGTCTAATGACGGCTTTGGGGCTAGTCGAACGAGGACATAAAAATATCGCTATCGTCGAAAAACACGGTGTCGGCTTTGGGTGTTCCGGTCGAAACGGTGGCTTAGTTTTTGGTGGTTACTCTCTAGGCGTTAGAGCTTTAGCCCAGCAAGTTGGTCTTGAGCGAGCGAAAGAGCTTTACCAACTAACTCAAGCAGCCGTAATCCTAATACGAAGACGTGTCGTTCAATATACGATTAACTGTGATTTAGTGGATAAAGGGGCACTCTGGGCAAACTGGTTTAAAGATCAAAGCCTACTACACGAAAAGCAAAACTTCATGCGAGATCAGATGGGGATTGAGTGGGATTACCTTCCACCGGAAGAGTTAAGCGAGCAACTCAAAAGCAACCAATACCACGGCGCTTTATATGAACCTAACGCGATGCACTTCCATCCGCTGAATTACGCTTTAGGGATTGCGCAAGAGCTACAGAAACAAGGCGTTAAGATTTTTCAAAACTGTGAAGTTACCGAACTGGATTACAGCGCTCCAACCAAACTGGTTAAAACGGTAAAGGGAGTCATCAAAGCAAAAAATATTGTAGTCGCTGGTGGCGGATATATTGGTAATTTCTGCAAACCTGTTTCCAGTTCCATACTACCCATCGCTACTTATGTCATGGCTACTGAGCCTTTAGGCGAGCGCTTAAAAGAGTCCATCAACACGCAAGCGGCAGTCTACGATACACGGTTTGCCTTCGACTATTACCGCCCACTCAAAGACACGCGAATACTCTGGGGTGGTCGTATTCACGCCAGCACCAAGAAACCTAAAGACCTAAATCACATCCTAAGACGCGATATGTTAAAAGTATTCCCGCAACTCGAAGGTGTAAAAGTCGAGTACGACTGGCAAGGTTGGATGGGCTATGCTCGACACCAAATGGCACAAATAGGACAGTTTGCCCCGAACGTCTGGTACAACACAGGCTTCGGCGGGCATGGTGTCGCGCCAACCACTGCCGCGGGTGAAATAGTCGCCGCTGCTATTACTGGTGAAAATGAAGACTACAAAAAATTTGAACCTTGGGGACTGACATGGAACGGAGGAGTTTTCGGCCCGCCCGCTGCCCAGCTAAGCTACTGGTGGTATCAGCTTAAAGACTGGCTCAAAGAAAAAACAGAATAAAAAAGCCTCAAACGAGCTAGAGGCTTTGAGTGTTATTTTGCTTTGCCTCTAACAATAAAGCCATTATCCACACCAAACCAGAAAACGTCTTTATCCGCATCATAAAACATGTGACGAATAGAGCCACCGCTTTTAACAGTCGTTTGGCTGATAAATGCTTCTGTCTCGGTATCAAACGCCAACATTTCATTAGGATACGATCCAGTTTCACCAATCCAAATACGCCCGTCGCTATCTAGCGCTGTACCATAAGGTTGACTATCATGACCATTTGGCGACAGCCACTCGGTAAACGTTTCAGACTCAGGATTAAAACGCCCTAAATAACCATGATTAAAATCTACGTACCAAACATTATCATCAGAGGTTATTTCAATACGGCGTGGACGTGCTTTTTCGCGTGGAATATCGAATTCTTCAATAGTGAAACTCTCAAGATTCACACGAGCCAGCTTATTAGTTCCAACCAAAACACTCCATGGCGTACCTTCCGAATCGAGCTTAATACCATAAGGACGTGAGCCTTTTTCTGTGGCCGTTACAAACCGCACCTTACCGTTATTCGTATTAAGATGCCCAATAGCGTTTGAATGCTGCGCGGTAAACCAAATATTTTCATCCGCATCAAAAACCAACGTGTGCGGATCTTTGATCGCCTCAGGCATAGGGAATTGTTTAATATCGCCTGTTTTGGGATCTAACCGACCGATATGAGCATTCTGATTACCCGCGTACCAAACGCCACCATCGCTCGCCACAATTAAATTATGCGGATGCGAACCCTCGGGAACCGAAAACTGTTTCATAGCACCAGTCTCAGGATTCAAACGAGCAATATAATTACCCGCCTGCCCACAAAACCACACCATACCATCAGGTGACACCGCAGGATCACGCGGACGACCACCCCACTCGACCTCAAAAGGTTCTAATTCCAATAATGACGGCAAAGACGAACTGTCTTTAACTGAAGGCTTTTCAGCTTCGGAAGCACTCGCCACCGAACTAAAAGTCATAGCTGACGCAAACAGCAGTGAAGAAACCACCGCAGGAAAAACTAAATAACGACGAAACATACTGACTCCATGGTTAAAAAGCCTAGAGCCAGTATAAAGATTAAACAATTCCGTAGCAAAGTCAGACTTAACAAACTAGAAGTTTACAGACAGAACCAAATGACAGCTTTACGTAGCCTCGATTAGCGTTAGCTTAATCGAGTTTCCCTTCCAAATAAAACCTCGAAGTTCCTTCGAGGCTACGCTTGCTCAATCATCGCTCTGGACCAGTTTTATTAAAGTTAAAATTCTTAAAAGAATATTGTATTTCGCTATAACAAACCCTTTCCCAATGTTTATCCCATATACTTTTTTCCATTTTATAATTTTTATTAACGAAGGAAGAACGACCACGAGTGATTTCCTCCACTGGATAAGGCTGCATCATTGTTTTAATAGATAGAACACTACTTTCTTTAATAAGAACAGGCTGTAAATCCTCTCCTATCAAAACTAGGTAACTTGCAATACTAGCTAAAATATGTACACACCTATATGATCCATTTGAATCTGAAGCAATCACTTCATACGGAATATATGCTCTGTTCTTAATTTGGTCCTTTGAATTATTTGGAGTAACAAATAACCATATGAAGCCAACCATTACGGGTCCTAACACAACGATGTAGGTTACTGGGTTTTTAAGATGAGTACGCCACTTTCTGATATCATCATTTTCTGGGTCAGAGAAGGTTACTGCGCTAAGAATGATAAGCATCATTCCAACAGCTATTGAATAGAATAAAACTTCAGGTTTTTGTAATGAAAACTCAAATGGAGAAAGTGAATTACTAATTTCTGTATAGGGGACATTCCAATAAGAAAAGTAAAATCTCGCGCTAATATACCCAGCTATAAATAAAACCCCTGTAATCAAAGATATTAACAGGCCCCAGTGTTCTTTTATAAACTTCCATAATTCAGAGTTAACTATATTTTTTATCTTCATTACAGTGCTTTACTATAGTCATTTTTAATGGAACTATCCCATAATTAAAGCCACATAACAAATGTGGCTTTAATGCAAATATGACTTGCATATCAGCTATTTAGGCAACTTATTTCCACACTTCCTTCATCAAGTTGTAGGCGTTTAATCCTAAAACTTTTTCAATACGAGCACTGCTATGGCCCCTATCCGCTAACTTATTGGCAAGTTTGTAGAATTGGTCGGGGCCTATAATATCAGGCATAAAGTTTAAGTTACCGAGTTTTTCGCCAGCGGCGGCAGCGCCGTTGTCTAAACGGTGTTGCGTCATTTTGTCGGTGCTTTGTTGCACCTTTTTCATGTCGTCGATTCCTGTGTAACCACCATCGGTGCCAATCGAAACATGGTCTTCGCCACAGACGTTTATCGCGTGTTCGATATGCGCGACAAGGTGATCCGAGTTGGCTTTACTGTCGGGCGCGAGAAACGGCATAAAGTAGACGCCGAACAAGCCACCTTTGTCCGCGAGCAGACGTAATTCTTTGTCGGTCTTGTTGCGCGGGAAGTCGGCTAACGCACGGCAGCCACTATGACTAATGGTTACAGGCGCTTTACTCGCGGCTAACGCTTCTAGGCATGTTCGTTCTCCGCTGTGACTTAAATCTATAAGTACATTCGATTCATTCATCTTTTCAACGACCTTGTAACCAAACTCAGTCAGCGGCAAGCGTGGATTCGTATTCGCCCCGCCACCGATCTGATTCTGGCCGTTATAGGTTAACTGCATGGTTAAGACGCCAAGGTGCTTAAAGGTATCAATATGATCGAGGTTATCGCCAATGACGTGGCTGTTTTGAAATCCTAAGGTCACCGCGACTTTATTATCTTTTTTCGCCTGCTCGATGTCCTTGAAGGTTCTAACTAGCGTCAGCACGTCTGAATTGGCATCTATCAGTTTTTGGTGCTGACTTAAAATCGTTACCGCCTGCTCGAAAGCATCATCCCCTGGATACGCAGGAAAAGGCGCGCCTGTGGTCTGTCGATAACAGCTTAATCCACTCGCCAATACATCCCTTCGCAAGCGCTCCGTCATGCGCCAGTTATCTTGAATACCGCCTGTTGGGTCGTTTATGTCATACAACACACCCAAGCCATCAAAAACAAACCAATCGTCATACTGTTCGCGACTGATACGCGTAATACTTGATGAAGATGCAAATGCCCCGCCAGAGCCAAGTTTCAAACCAACTGCCGCAGCAGCTAGCGCCGTATTCGTCATAAAAGTGCGTCTATTCATGGTTTCGTCCTTAGTGGAGGTTAACTGTCCATTGCTGCAATCTATTACTACAAGCAACAACATTGCAACACATTGCGCAACATGTTACATTTATTTCTGCAATTAAGTCAACTTTATAGAATTTGAGCTAGAGTATGTATTCAAAAGACGGCATAAACGGTAAGGCGCTATTAGGCAAACGAGCGGAAGATCTTAGTAACCTCATCGAAGAACAAAGCCAGCCCATATTCGATAGCTTAGGCATTATCGTCCCGATTAAGTCCTGCTCCACCCTACTCAGCCTATTCGAGCTACAACAAGCCTCCGTCACCGATCTCGCCCGTCAACTCGACCAATCGCACCAATTGGTCAAACAAAAGCTACCAAAACTGCTAAAGCTCGAGGTTATACAACAATCGCCAGACAAAGACGACAAAAGACGCACCCTCTACTCGCTAACGCCCGAAGGCGCAGCCCAGAGTAAAAAGATTAAAGAGTATTTAAAACAATCCGAAAAACTCGTCGACAGTATTTCAAAAGACATAGGTGTCGATATCTTCGACACCATTGATAAAGCTATTAACGCTATGAAGGAAAGAAGTTTGTTGGATAGGTTTAGCCTCGATTAGCTTTGATAAATCGAGGCTCAGTCCAAAGTTAACTGGAATCATTTGGCGGTAAGTATAAAGTTATACTCAAGATAAAGTCGTAATTCTGAAACAGACACCCTCTCCCACATTAACCCCTGACTTAATCCATCGATTTCTGCTTTATAGTTTTCACCAAATATTTGAATAGTTGAATTTATGTCATCCGCAATCATAGACAGTAGTTCTTTTCGATACTTTTCAGGGTTTACAATACTTAGAACTAACTCACCATTTTTTTCAACTTCGGTTCTACCGGTAACTGAAATATCCTCAATAAAATCATTAATACGAGTAACAAGCTTTTCAACAGCCGTTTTATTATTAATTGGCGTTTTAATATACAAATAAACGACCGATGTATCTGTCCTCTCGCCTTTCTCAAAATCAAGCTGCAGGTCTTTTAAGGTAACTGGGTAAACGATTTCCTTGCCAACGCCAAGCTCTATTGATTTGCTTTTATTCGCAAGCTTTAAAATATCCTTTACCGTACTGACCAGCTCCTTTTCGCGCAATACCTGATCTCGAGAGTCATTCAATAACTTGACCTGTTGCACTAAATAATCCGCAGGTTTTACTAAAGTCACTGCCGGCGAGTCATACCAATCAATCCTAGAACCAGTTACAACTATTGTTTCGGCTTCATTTGCTTTAGTAACATTACCCCCTAAAGAAAATATTGCTAATAGGCTAACTAAAGCTAACTTTGTTATTGTATTCATTATATTCCCTCTTCACTTTTCAAGTTTAAACAGTAAAACAATCCCCAGGTACTCTTACCCAGCCTTCCATTAAGATTCTGGCGCTACGGCTCATAAAGACTTTTTTGGCGATCCATTGGTCGTTTTGGAGTTCCGTTTCGGCGCCGACTTTCAAGGTGCCTGACGGATGACCAAAGACAACGCTTTGGCGATCGCCGCCACCTGCGGCTAAGTTCACCACCGTTCCTGGAACTGTAGAGGCTGTGGCTATGGCTACGGCTGCGGTGCCCATCATGGCGTGGTGTAGCTTACCCATAGACAATGCGCGTACGTTGAGGTCGATATCGTTGGCGCTGATATTTTTACCGCTAGAAGATACGTAGTCTGCTGGCGATGCGACGAAGGCGACTTTTGGCGTGTGCTGACGGTTTGCGGCTTCTTCGATATTTTCGATAAGCCCCATAGCCTTTGCACCATAAGCCCGTATAAGCTCGAACATTTCTAAGGCTTCGTCGTCGTTATTAATCGCTTCCTGTAATTCAGTACCGTTATAGGTTTTACCGTTAAAGTTGATTTCGTCTGCATTCAAGAAAATTGTTGGAATTCCTGCGGTAATCATGGTGGCTTTGAATGTACCTATGTTTGGTACTTCTAGCTCGTCTACCAGGTTACCCGTCGGGAACATTGAGCCTTCGCCTGCAGGATCGAGGAAATCCACCTGCACTTCTGCCGCGGGAAACGTCACGCCATCAAGGATAAAGTCACCTGTTTCCTGTACCTGACCATTTGTGATCGGTACGTGAGCAATAATCGTTTTCTCGATATTAGCCTGCCAGATTCTAACTTCTGCATGGCCATTTTCAGGAATACGATCAGCATCGACGAGACCACTATTAATCGCGAAAGAGCCTACGGCCGCAGTTAAGTTACCGCAGTTACCACTCCAGTCGATAAAAGGTTTGTCGATAGAAACCTGACCAAATAAGTAGTTCACATCATGATCGGCAATATCACTTTTCGACAAGATAACCGTTTTACTGGTACTCGACGTTGCGCCTCCCATACCGTCGGTATGTTTACCGTAAGGATCTGGGCTTCCAACCACTCGTAATAACAGTGCATCACGTGCAGGCCCTGGAACTTGCGCTTCTTCAGGCAAGTCCGTTAGATTAAAGAAAACACCTTTACTGGTTCCGCCACGCATATAAGTGGCTGGAATTTTTATTTGTGGAGGAAAGGTTTGTGCTTTATGAGCCATTATTTTGCCTTAATTAATATATTTGTCACTTTGTGAGATGACATAATAAAATAAATCCGTCATTACGAGGCCTTTAGGCCGTGGTAGTCTCTTAGAGAATACAGTACTACTTGCTAGAGATTGCCACGTCGAGCTAGCTCGACTCGCAATGACGCACTATTATTTGTTGCTTAAATAACTAGCCGCAATGACGTCTTAACTCGCGGCTAAGAAATCCTGCGCAAAGCGCTGTAACACACCGCCAGCGGAGTAAATCGACACTTCTTCAGCGGTATCTAAGCGACATGTCATTGGCACTTCGACTCGCTCACCGTCTTTGCGCTTGATGACTAAGGTCATGGTTGCGCTCGGCGCGATGTCACCTTCGACGTCATAAGTTTCTGTGCCGTCGATGTTTAGTGTTTTGCGGGTTGTACCTTCTTTAAACTCAAGTGGTAAAACGCCCATACCGATTAGATTCGTACGGTGAATTCGCTCAAAACCTTCTGCAGCAATAACTTCCACACCCGCTAGGCGAACGCCTTTCGCCGCCCAGTCGCGCGACGAACCCTGACCGTAATCGGCTCCAGCAACAATGATTAGCGGTTGCTTGCGCTCCATGTAGGTTTCAATGGTTTCCCACATGCGCATTTCTTTGCCTTCTGGCTCAAGACGCGCTAACGAACCTTGTTTCACCGAACCATCTTCGTTACGAACCATTTCGTTCAGAAGTTTTGGGTTAGCGAAAGTTGCACGCTGTGCCGTTAAGTGATCACCACGGTGCGTTGCGTAGGAGTTATAGTCTTCTTCTGGAACGCCCATCGAGTCTAAATAAGCACCAGCAGCGCTCGACTTTTGAATCGCGTTTGATGGCGATAAGTGGTCAGTTGTAATGTTGTCGCCTAAGACGGCTAACGGACGCATATCCTTCATCGTACGCTCGCCAGCTAATGCGCCTTCCCAATAAGGAGGACGGCGGATATAGGTGCTCATTGGACGCCAGTCATACAGTGGCTCTGTCTTATCGCCCATATCAACTTTGACATTAAACATTGGCTCATAAACATCGCGGAATTGTTGTGGTTTTACTGACTCAGCAACAATCGCATCAATTTCTTCGTCCGTAGGCCAGATATCTTTAAGCGTTACTGGATTGCCGTCTGGGTCAGTACCTAGTACGCCTTTTTCAATATCAAAACGAATGGTACCGGCGATAGCATAAGCAACGACTAATGGCGGCGATGCTAAGAACGCTTGGTCAGCGTGTGGGTGAATACGGCCGTCGAAGTTACGGTTACCTGAAAGCACCGCTGTCGAGTAAAGGTCACGCTCTTCAATCTCTTGCTTAATTTTTGGGTCAAGCGCACCACTCATACCGTTACACGACGTACAGGCATAACCGACAACACCAAAGCCTAGCTTCTCCATTTCAGGCAGAAGGTTCGCTTCTTCTAGGTATGCAGTAACAGCTTTAGAGCCTGGCGCTAAAGATGTTTTAACCCAAGGTTTACGCGTTAAGCCAAGCTTATTAGCGTTACGCGCAATGATACCAGCAGCAATCATGTTGCGCGGATTACTGGTATTGGTACAACTGGTAATTGCCGCAATAATACAAGCACCGTCCGGCATTTTGCCTTCTTCAATTTCGTAATCTTTAACAATGCCTTTGGCGGCTAAGTCTGTAGTAGAAACACGCGCGTGAGGATTCGATGGGCCCGCTAAGTTACGAACGACTGAGGATAAATCAAACGTTAAGACTCGCTCGTACTCTGCTTCGGTTAAAGCGTCAGCCCAAAGGCCGGTTTCTTTAGCATACTTTTCGACTAACTTAACTTGCTCGTCATCACGGCCGGTTAATGTTAAGTAGTCAATCGTCTGCTGATCGATATAGAACATGCCAGCAGTTGCGCCGTACTCTGGGGTCATGTTTGAAATTGTTGCACGGTCGCCAAGCGTTAGATGCGCAGCACCTTCGCCAAAGAATTCTAAATAAGCCGAAACTACACGTTCATTACGCAGGAATTCAGTAATCGCTAACACGATATCCGTGCCCGTAATACCTGGCTGTGGTTTACCCGTCAGCTCGACACCAACGATGTCTGGAAGACGCATGTAAGAAGCACGCCCTAGCATGACACTTTCAGCTTCAAGACCACCAACACCCACAGCGATAACGCCAAGCGCGTCTACCATTGGTGTGTGGCTATCGGTTCCAACTAATGTGTCTGGGAAAGCGACGCCATCTCTGGCTTCAATCACTGGCGACATACGCTCAAGGTTAATTTGATGCATGATGCCGTTACCTGGTGGTACTACGTTGACGTTTTTAAACGCTGTTTTACACCAGTTGATAAAGTGGAAGCGATCTTCGTTACGACGTTCTTCAATCGCACGGTTCTTCTCGAAGGCATCTTTTTCAAAGCCCGCATGCTCAACCGCAAGCGAGTGGTCCACGATTAATTGAGTTGGCACGACAGGGTTTACCTGAGCCGGATCACCACCGCCTTCGGCGATAGCATCGCGCAAGCCCGCTAAGTCAACAAACGCAGTTTGACCTAAGATATCGTGACAAACCACCCGTGCTGGGAACCATGGAAAATCCAAATCACGCTTACGCTCAATGATCTGCTTTAAGCTATCCGTTAGCATTTCAGGATCACAACGACGCACTAAGTTTTCCGCCAGTACTTTTGAGGTGTACGGAAGTTTGTCATAGGCACCTGGCTGGATGTCTTCAACCGCTTGACGCGTATCGAAGTAATCTAAATCAGTACCTTCGAGTTTCTTTCTGTAATTTGTATTCATAATACCTTAGGTCTCTTAAAAATTTATTTGTAACGCTTCTCTTTAATAAATTTATCAAAGTGTTCCGAATCTATTTCTTCGTCGTATTCTTTTAAATATGCTTTTATTGAATTCTGCTCTTCGATGACAAGCTTGCCATCTTCATCATAAGCATAGTTCATAGCATCCTTCTTTTTATACTTAACGTGTGTAATTAATAGATATACGCCATGCTCGTCTTGGCCTATATCAAATGTCTCACTACTACTTTCTAGTGACTGTAACTTTATAGTACCGTCATTATTCTCTTCCGTGAAATACTCAAACTTAGGAGAAGCAACCGCCATAGAAAAACTGTAAAGTCTGAAATAATCTTCTGTTATTTCGTAAAGACTGTCGTCTCCATGTTTTTGCAACTTGTCTGCCATGTCCTTCTCTTTACCGACTAATCCCTTAGATTGCTCCTTGCTTTTTTCCGTATCAATAGCCCAAACACCCAAATACCAGTCGTCTTGTGCAGAACTAACCATAGATACCACCATTAATATAATTCCAATAAAATATTTCATCGTATATCCCTATTCCTTGATTGAAGTTTACAAAAGATCCTAAATCTAGTTCAGGATGACAGTCTTGCTCGTCATTGCAAAGCCTTTAGGCTGAAGCAATCTCATAACCTTGCACACATCACTTCAAAAGATTGCCCCAAGGGCATTTCCGTTGGTCACCGCGGTCGCATGCGACCTCGCAATTACGTATTTTGCTTTTCTATTAAGTGAATTTTAGCGTTGCCATTCACCTCAATGTCAAAGACTGAAAATATGGCGATGGAAACACTTAAACAATTTTTCAGCGCCACAAACCAGTCTTCGTAAACCTAAAATGATTTTTTAGCCTCAAAAACTAAAAATTAAGACTTAATAAATGGTGCTGTGAAGGCGGCAAAAGCTAGCGAAAAACCGGAGGTTACCAAAATGGTAATTGAGGACTTAGAGCTAGCTTTTAACAAACTTCACGGTGCCAGGGATTAAGTCGATTAACGTTTGTCGATTCCAACGAACTCTCTAGGCTCCGGCCCCGTGTAATTCGCGCTTGGGCGAATAATCTTGCCGTCTACGCGCTGTTCCATAACGTGTGCTGACCAGCCTGCAATTCGTGACATTACGAAAATTGGCGTGAACATTGATGTTGGAATACCCATTTTGTTATATGACACAGCTGAGAACCAGTCTAAGTTAGGGAACATTTTCTTTTCGTCCCACATCACTGTTTCTAGGCGCTCTGCAATGTTGTACAAGTTAGTATCACCTTGCTCAACCGATAATTCTTTAGCCACTTTCTTGATAACGTCATTACGAGGATCGCCCGTAGTGTAAACAGGGTGACCGAAACCAATTACGATTTCTTTGCGAGAGATACGCTCTTTGATGTCAGCTTCCGCTTGATCTGGGTTGTCATAACGCATTTGGATGTCTAACGCGACTTCGTTGGCACCACCGTGCTTAGGACCGCGCAATGCACCAATTCCGCCACAAATAGCTGAGTACATATCTGAACCTGTACCCGTGATTACGCGGCTAGTGAACGTCGATGCGTTAAACTCATGCTCAGCATACAAGTTCAAAGAAATTTGCATCGCTCGAACCCATGAGTCTGGGCATGGCTCACCGTGTAATAAGTGTAAGAAGTGGCCTGCGATAGAGTCTTCATCAGTCTCAAGTTCAATCGCTACACCGTTGTGCGAAAAGTGGTACCAGTAAAGAAGCATTGATGGGAAGGAGGCCATTAAACGATCCGCAATATCTTTTGCTTCGTTCATTGGCTGACTTTCGCGCTCTGGCAATACCGTACCTAGAATCGAACAACCCGTACGCAAAACGTCCATCGGGTGTGCATTTGCAGGAATAAGTTCTAGTGCGTCTTGAACTAGCGCTGGTAAACCGCGAAGTGCTTTTAATTTACGCTTGTAGTTCTTTAGCTCAGCAACATTTGGTAATTTGCCGTGAATTAACAGGTGCGCAACCTCTTCAAACTCACAGTTTTCTGCTAAATCTAAAATATCATAACCACGGTAGTGTAAATCGTTTCCGCTACGACCCACAGTACATAGGGCAGTATTACCTGCTGGTACGCCTGATAGGGCTACCGACTTTTTTGGTTTTGGTAAAACTGACTCACTCATATTGTGTACTCCTGTTTTAAATTTAAATTCTATTTCTAGCTATGTCATTGCGAGGAACTTCGAGTTTTTCGAAGTGACGTGGCGATCTCATAAAGTACCTAGAGAGTAACCTAAAAGAGATTGCCGCGTACCAATCCCTCCCAAGCCCTCGCAATGACGTATGTAATACTTACTTTTCTTTTCCTTCGGCAAAAAGCTGGTCCAGCTTCTGCTCATAATCATGGTAGCCAAGGAAATCATAAAGCTCTTCACGAGTCTGCATGATTTCTACCACATCACGCTGATGGCCTTTCTCGAGCACGTCACGGTAGAAAGTCTCAGCGGCTTTGTTCATGGCACGGTACGCACCACAACAATATAAAACAATATCCACGCCCTGCTCGCCTAACTCTTCACACGAGAATAGTGGCGTTTGGCCAAACTCAGTAATATTAGCCAAGATTGGAGCATTTACGTGCTCACGGAAGTATTTGTATTCTTCCAGCTTACTCATCGCTTCTGGGAAAATCATGTCAGCGCCAGCTTCAAGACACGCGTTAGAGCGATCAATCGCCGACTGCATACCTTCGACACCAAGTGCGTCTGTTCGTGCCATAATCACGAAGTTTTCGTCGGTACGAGCGTCTACCGCAGCTTTAATACGGTCAACCATTTCTTGCTGGCTTACGATTTCTTTGTTTGGACGATGACCACAACGCTTCGCCGCAACTTGATCTTCCATGTGGAAGCCCGCTGCGCCGGCTTTAATCAAAGAACGCGTGGTACGCGCGATATTAAAAGCACCACCGAAACCAGTGTCGATATCAACCAATAGCGGCAAGCTACACACGTCAGTGATACGACGAATATCGACTAATAAATCTTCAGCAGTAGAAATCCCTAAATCCGGCATCCCTAACGAGTTAGCAGCCACACCGCCACCAGAAAGGTAAACCGCTTTATGACCTACTTGCTCAGCCATACGCGCCGCGTAAGCCGTAATCGTACCCATAACTTGTAACGGATTATTCTCTTCAACCGCTTTTCTTAATTTTAAACCTGCACTCATAATTCTTTGCCTTTATTAATTATTCCGTCATTGCGAGTCGCGACTAGGTGCGACGTGGCAATCTCAATCACATGAGCAAATAGAGATTGCTTCGGCCAAAGGCCTCGCAAAGACGTGTTGTAAATTTATGAAGCTAATTTCACTTTCCAAATTTGCGGCCCCGTCTTATGGACGCTCTCACCCGACGAATCAACCGCAACCGTCACTGGCATATCTTCGACGTCAAACTCATAGACCGCTTCCATACCCAGTTCAGGGAATGCGACAACTCGTGAGTTTTTAATCGCTTTAGAGACTAAATAAGCCGCGCCACCGGTAGCCATTAAGTAAACCGACTGATGCTTTTTAATCGCTTCAATCGCTTCGTCACCGCGTTCAGCTTTACCGATCATGCCGAGTAAGCCCGTTTTATCGAGCATCATTTCAGTAAACTTGTCCATACGCGTTGCGGTTGTTGGGCCGGCTGGGCCTACGGCTTCGTCGCCAACGGCGTCAACTGGACCAACGTAATAAATAAAGCGATTATTGAAATCTAACCCTTCTGGCAAGCCTTCGCCAGAGTCGAGCAAATCTTTAATTTTCTTATGCGCAGCATCACGGCCTGTTAGGATTTTGCCGTTCAGCAATAACACATCGCCCGGCTTCCAGCTGGCGACTTCTTCAGGAGTAACGTTATCCATGTCCACACGCTTAGCGTCGGCTGAAGCTTCATACTCCATATCTGGCCAATCTTCGATTGACGGTGGCGCTAACATCGCAGGACCTGTACCGTCTAACGTGAAGTGAATATGACGAGTCGCAGCACAGTTTGGAATCATGGCTACAGGCTTAGAAGCCGCGTGAGTCGGCCAGTCTTTAATTTTGACATCTAATACTGTGGTGACACCGCCTAAACCTTGTGCACCAATACCTAGCTTATTAACCGCTTCATAAATTTCGATACGCAGTTCTTCAACTTTATTGTTCGGGCCACGCTTTAAAAGCTCCTGCATATCGATCGGATCCATTAAGGATTCTTTCGCTAGCACCATCGCTTTTTCAGCAGTACCGCCAACACCGATACCCAGCATACCAGGCGGACACCAGCCTGCCCCCATCTTAGGTACTGTTTCCACAACCCAGTCGACAATTGAGTCGCTTGGGTTAAGCATAACGAACTTAGATTTGTTCTCAGAACCACCGCCTTTAGCTGCACAGGTGACTTCTACCTTATCGCCTTTAACCATTTCGACGTGCACCACGGCTGGCGTGTTGTCTTTCGAATTTAGGCGTTTGCCCGCAGGATCCATCAATACCGAAGCACGGAGCGGGTTTTCTTTATTGGTGTAAGCGCGTCTTACGCCCTCGTCCACCATTTCTTGAATCGTCATGCCACCCTCGAAGGTTGCATCCATACCGACTTTGACGAAGGCACAGGCAATACCTGTATCTTGGCAAACTGGACGATGGCCCATAGCTGACATGCGCGAATTCACAAGAATTTGCTTCATGGCATCTTTAGCAGCAGGACTTTCTTCTTTTTCATAAGCCGCAGACATGGCTTGGATGAAATCTTTAGGATGGTAATATGAAATGTACTGAAAAGCGTCAGCAACGCTTTCGATAAAATCTTCGGCTTTAATTGTGCCCATGCAAGGTCTCTCCGAATCTTGGTTTGTCGAGCTTATGTGGGCTTCGCTATACAAGCTACACATAAACCTCTAAAATCGGTGCATCATTATACAGGCTGGATCAGGCGTTTCCCAAATTTTGGAGCCTAATAAGCGAACCAGCATCATTTTTAGACTATATTTTAATCGATTTGCATGAAAAAAGAGCAGCAACAAGACACTTTCGTCGAGTTACCCTATCTTGAGCCCGCTGGCGTGCGCGACTTATTTTCACACTTTGTGGATGAGCCGTGGGCGTTACTGTTGGATAGTGGCAAGACTCTACACCAAGCTTCGCAGTTCGATATTATTTTAGCTCGACCTAGGGCTACCTTCGCCTTCTCACATGATAAAAGCACTATTACTGGCGCCGATATCGATACCACAAACGAGCCATTTGAAGACTTAAAGCGTTTTTATGAGTTTGGGCTGAAAGATTACCAGCCTCTACCAAGCAAGATGCCAACCTTGCCTTTCAATGGCGGAATCGCTGGCTTTTGTAGTTATGACGCAGGGCGTTATGTGGAAAACTTACCCTCTATCGCCACAAACGATATAGGGCTTCCTGAGCTCGCTTTTGGCTTGTATGAATGGGCTTTTATTAGCGACCATAAAAACCATCAAAGTTACTTGGTTAAGTTTTGCCGCTACTGCGACAGTTATTGGAAAGACATTGTTGCCGAGTTTGATTCGCTTTATAGCAATAGTGACAACCCAACTCCCGCATCGTCCAAAGCAGAGCTTAGCTTAAGCACGCCATGGCGTAGCAATATGGACAAAGACGCTTATATCGAGCGCTTCCAGAAAGTACACGACTATATTCATGCGGGCGATTGTTATCAGGTTAATTTGGCTCAACGTTTTTCAGCTGATTTCGAGGGGCATCCTTGGAACGCCTACTTAAAACTAACCGAGCATAATCAAGCGCCTTTTTCGTCGTATATGAATCTTGAGAGTCAGCAAATCTTATCGCTATCGCCGGAGCGCTTTATTCAAGTGTTCCCACAAGGCAGTAGCAAAAAGAAAAAGCTGAGAGTGGTGACGCAACCGATCAAAGGAACGCGCCCTAGAAGCCAAGACGAAGCTGAAGATAAACGTCTTTCTGATGAGCTACAACACAGCGAGAAAGATCGTGCTGAAAACTTAATGATCGTGGATCTACTGCGTAACGATATTGGTCGTAATGCCGAGATAGGCTCAGTCGAAGTGACCAAGCTATTTGAATTGCAGTCTTTTATTTCTGTGCATCACTTGGTCAGCACTATCGAAGCAAACCTTGCCGAGAGCAGCGATATTTTCACTTTGTTAAAACATTGCTTCCCCGGTGGCTCGATTACTGGCGCACCCAAAGTACGCGCGATGGAGATTATCGAAGAGCTTGAGCCACACCGACGCAGTATCTATTGTGGCTCCATGCTGTATTTAGACTTTAGGGGCTACTTGGATTCAAATATCGCTATACGCACACTGGTTACTGATAACGGTAAGATTCACGCTTGGGCTGGTGGCGGATTAGTGGCAGATTCAGAAGCTAACAACGAGTACGAAGAAACTTTGCACAAATTAAGCAAAATATTACCCGTGTTAAGCGTTGAAGAGTTACAGTAAGCTAATGATTAACAAAATCTAAAGATAAGTTCCCAAGATAAGATGATCACCCTCGAGCACATACAAAAAGCTCTTGATGCTTCAGATGAAATCACGCCACGGGTTGCAGAGTTGCGCCCTAGCGCTGTATTGGTGCCTTTGATTGAGAAGAAAGATGGGCTACATCTACTTTTGACTCAACGTTCCGAACACCTGCGTCATCATGCCGGGCAGATTAGTTTCCCAGGCGGAAGTATGGATAAAACGGATGATAGCTTGATCCATACGGCCCTACGCGAAACGGAAGAGGAAGTTGGGATCCTGCAAACTGAGATTGATGTCATGGGGAAACTCCCTTTACAGCCAACGGGCTCAGGCTTTCTTATTCAACCCGTTGTAGGCAAGATTCCTACCAATTTTGAGCTAAACTTGTGTAAAGATGAAGTTTCTTCAGCCTTTGAAGCACCCGTCGACTTTTTATTTAACCCCGAAAACCAAATACATTCTTATCAAGAGTTTGGCGGGAAAAACTACTCTATTTACTCTATCCCGTACGAAGGTTGGAATATTTGGGGAGCCACAGCCAATATTATCGTTAAGTTCTCAAAGCTTATACATAACTCACCTTATATTAATAAATTTTAGCCAACTTCGATCTCGATCCCTTCACTGAATATCCACCTAGCATTTGCTATAGTAGTTTTATTCGCAGAACGAGTTAAGGTGATTTTATGCCACATATTCTTATCACTGGTGGAACTGGCTTTATCGGCAGGAATTTAATTCCTCTGTTAAAAGAAAACTCCTATGAAATTACGGTGCTGACTCGTTCACCGGATAAGTATAACGCCTACCCTGTTTTTAATAATGTCACATTAACCAGCTCTTTATCCGAAGTTGAGCCCGTCGATATAGTGATAAACTTAGCTGGAGCTAATCTCTCAGCAAAGCGCTGGAGCGATAGTTATAAACAGGAAATAGTAGAAAGCAGACTTAACTTAACCGAGAACTTAATTTCATGGCTTCAAGGACAGTCTCACAAGCCACACACTTTCATCAGTGGTTCCGCCATCGGCTTCTATGGCGCTAGAGGCAATGAAATACTGAGTGAAGACTCTACCTCAGGAAGTGCATCTGAATTTCAGGTAAGGCTTTGTACGCGCTGGGAAGATGCCGCATACCGTGCTGAGTCTCTAGGAATACGAGTTTGCTGCATTCGAACTGGCGTGGTACTCGGCGATGAGGGCGCCTTACAGAAAATGTTACCACCGTTTAAGTTTGGTCTGGGTGGAAAGTTAGGCACTGGCAATCAGTACTTTTCTTGGATTCATATTGATGATCACGTCAAAGCTGTTATTCACCTTATCGAAAACTCAAGCTTGTCAGGGGCATTCAACCTCACAGCACCGCACCCTGTTACCAACGAGCGACTCACAAAAGTCATGGGCAAAGCCCTAAAGCGCCCTACTTTTGCCTCTATGCCTGCGTTTGCCTTAAAAATCATTGTCGGAGAGATGGCGACAATGTTGTTGACTGGACAACGGGTTCACCCTAAGAAACTTGAAGAATCAGGCTTCACCTTCGAGTATCCAACGATAGATGAAGCCTTAGATGACTTGATATAACTTGTGTTGCTTTACTGAGCTTGTTTAGCTTCTTGTACGAGTTGTTTTACATCCTCACGGAGCTTTCTCGCATCATAGATAATGCCGTCTTTTATGGTATATTTTACGCCACCGACATACTCGGCTTTATTGTCTAGACCTAAACGATAGTGACCGTGACCATACAGCACCTTAAAGTTGGCGATAGGATTCTCTTCGATAATTACTAAGTCAGCTAATTTGCCAGCCTGGATAGTCCCTATTTTATCGTCTAAGCCTAACGCTTCAGCCCCTTTGATGGTCGCAGACTGCACCACTTCTAGCGGATGAAATCCAGCCTCTTGCAATAGCTCAAGCTCGCGAATAAAGCCAAAGCCAAAGATTTTATAAATATAACCTGCATCCGAGCCGGTCGTCACTCGACCGCCATGATTTTTGTAATCATTTAAAAAGCTCATCCAGATCCTGTAGTTATTTTTCCAGTCGACTTCGTTCTGCGTGGTCCAGTCGAAGAAATAAGAACCATGGGATTCTCTGTTAGGTTCAAAGAACGCTTTTAACTTTGGATGTGTGAAGTCTTTATGCCATGGTGCATTACGGGCTCGCATCACATCACGACTTGCTTCATAAATAGTAAGAGTAGGATTCAGTGTAAAATCAAGCTCGATAAGCTCATCACGAACGGCGTTCCATTTGTCAGAGCCTTTTTCGGCAGCTTGTTGCCACAAACGACCTGCTTCTGTGAAGCGATGTGATTCGTTATTGTAGTTATATTTTATGGGGTAGTCCTGAATCACTTTATCTTCAAACAAAGCTTCCGGTAAGCCATACCAGTGTTCCATAGAAGTTAATCCAAGCCGAGCTGAGTCGAGCGCATTGGTATCGACCACGTTAAGCTGAGCGTGATGCATCATAGTGCCTAACCCCTGCTTTTTGGCTTCGTCTAAAGCCGCCTCCATCATGGGACGTGGCAAGCCAAAGAATTTAATGCCTTTCGCCCCCTTATCCGCGACATGACGAACCCAACGACGTGTTTCTTTTGGTGTGGTGATTTCTTTATCCCAATCCATGTTAAAGCCGACATAAGGCACAATTCTTGGCGCAACGATTTCGTTTTTCTCACTTAACCTCTGATGCTTCAAAGTCCAGTCCAAACCGTTAAAGCTTCCTGGCTCACGCACCGTCGTAATACCATGGCCTAACCATAACTTAAACGGATACTCAGCCGGTAAACCATCAACACTGCCAGCAATATGGCCGTGCATATCAACAAAACCAGGCAAAATATAGTGACCAGAAACATCTAGCTCTTTATCACCCTCTTTCGCTTTAGGCCGACGCGATTCGTTGATTGGTACGCCCGGCGCACCAACAGAGCGAATCGAAGCAATCTTGTTGCCTGCAATAATGATATCTACAGGGCCATATGGTGGCGCACCTTTTCCATCGATAAGCGTAGCACCGCGCAGTATAAGTCGTTTATACGGGCCTTCTCCCTCAGAGCTGAGTGGCGCATCCAGAGTACGAGCAGATACAGTAACGCTAGAAATACAGAAAAGTATAAATAAAAGATAACGAATCATTGCAGTGTCCCCAAAATCAATTAAGCACAAGATGCACTATGCAAAGCAATTAATCAAGACGTGATGGTACCTCAGGTTATTTAATCTAGGGTTAGAAACATTAGTTTAGGTGATGGAAATGAACTGCCAGTAGCGCCTTAACCAAAATCCGAAATATTTAAACCAAACTCGTTTAAAGACTCTTGATCCAGCTTCAGTCCAGTCAAAGGTGGAATCACTAACGTTGAAATGGACGTTAAATCCATAATGGGTAAATCTTTAAGCTTAAACTTATCTATACGTGGATGATGGACAGGAATAAATGGAGCTTCATATAAAATCATTTCATGTTCCAGCGGATACCATTTATTCAATACACGTACAGCTGCATGAAGGTTTTTCTGAGTGGTTTTAAAGGTTTTAAGCGTATGCTCCCCTGCTAGACCTATCTGCCATAAAATCGTATAAGCAGATGTGTTTAAGGGCACACCGCTAAATAGGAACTGAGTCGCTTCATAAGCTTGACAACCTGTAGTACCAGGGTCTATGCCAAGATCGGCATAAAGACATGCATCGGCAGAGACGCCTGGGAGCATCTGGGCTGGATACCCTTCGCTTCGCAAAGTTTCGATAGCAAAGTGTCCAACACAAGCAAATATTCCAGGGTGGCCATAGAGTGCCAATACAACTTTATTTCCATCTCGCACTGCCTGACAAACCACATCCTTCATCTCTTGATAGGTTTGACGTCGAGACTTCCCTTCGCCGTAGAGGTACTGCAAGCTTTTATAGGAGGGGGTTATTGATTTAACCCAGTCTTCTGATAGTTTATCTGGCAAGATACCAAAAACCATCTCTGCCTGCTCAAGATAGTCTTTCGATAAGGTTGTAATTTGCCCAGCTAAAGTGATACCTGTACCTATACAGGTCAATGAGCCGCTAGAGGGTGTTGTTTTCATAAGGGTGATAACTTAATAGATTTGAATTTGGTTTCTGCCGTTTCTTTTAGCTTTATACATCGCATTATCTGCTTCTATAATCAGCTCTTCTAAAGACTCACCGTTAGTTTTAGCAGCTACTCCGAAGCTAGCAGTAATTTCAAAGTCATCGGGTAATTTTGCATGCTCAATATCTTTAAAACATTTAACACAACGCTCAATAAACTTCTTCGCGTCAGCGCTGTTACATTGAGGCAGAACAACGATAAACTCCTCGCCACCAAGTCGCCCAAAAACATCAACTGCCCTCATTTGCTCTTTAACACATTGGCTAACTTTAGTTAAAACCCAGTCTCCCATTGCATGCCCATACTTATCATTGACCGTTTTAAAGTAATCTAAATCAAAAATAATGACACAATAATGACTCTTGTTTATCAAGCTTTCATGGTGGACTTCATGGGCTAATTTTAGCGCATAGCGACGGTTTAAAGTATTAGTAAGATCATCAATTTGAGACAACCTTTGATAACGTTCTTTTTGCTTTTTAACTCGCCATAACCACAAACTAATTCCCGATAGTAAAATTAATACTATAACTGACAGTAATTGAAAGTTTCTCTTCGACTGTTCTTCTACTTGATGGGTTAGTTCTAACAACTTATTTTTATGGTCTAAGATTTGTATTTGAGCATTTTGGTCTAAGTGGGCGTACTTTACCTTTTGATAGGCTAAGTTTTTATTTGCCTGTAGTGTTAACATTTTGTCTTGAATTTCCGCAAGCATAGATAAAGCATCGTACGCCTCAACGTAGCTTTCATTCATCTCATAGTACTTTGCCAGTAACTCAGTCGCCTCCTTGCGATTCATGCCAGCCTCTTGCAACGCTGGTTCTTGCAATATCTCATCAATATTAGCTTTAGCTTTTTCGAGTTCACCTTTCCTTAAGTAAATTCTTGCCAATCCAAGCTTCATTTGTAATATTTCGGGAAGGTAGCCAGTCTCCGCTGATTTTTTTAATGCTGTATTGTAAGCCAACTCAGACTGCTCTAACTGTTCATGATTAAAGTAGTTTAATGCTAAATTTTTGTAGAGGTATGCATCGACCACAGTCAAGTTTAGTCCTTTGCAGAAATCTATAGCCTCTTTGAGTCTATCTTCATGGTCATGCTGACTATTTTGAAACAAGAATATGTTTGCGATTAATGCTTTCGAGTAGCACTGATCAGGATTATCATTCATAGCTAATGCAATATCCCTTGCTTTTAGTGCGTACTCTAATGCCTCGTCATAGGCTTCGAGCTCGACAAAAACATTAGCCGCAGCGTAATAAGAGTTGAATTGTAAAGCCTCATCACTAATCTTTGGTACTATTGATAAAGCTTCGAACAAATGATTAAAGGCATCTTGATATTGATTCAAGCTCATAAAGACTTGTGACAATAAGGAATACGCAGCTAACCTTGTGTCCTCAGACACTCCGGGTAGCTGCAGTAATAGTTCTAGCGGTCTTTTTGCTTTCTGGTTCTCTGACTTCAGTATATAGAAGTATGATTTCTGAATATAAAATTGAGCTTTCTGTTCATTACTTACAAATTCATCCAAGCGCTCTTGCAAGTCTTGAATTAACTGAAAAGCTTTTTCAGAGTCATAAGTGTTGCTCTCTCTTAGCTGCGCCAAGTTCTCTTCTATATTTGCTTTTGCACTGCCAAAAGCAGCGAAAAGAACCAGAATACATAAGAATCTATTCACTTAAAGTTTACAGGTTATGCTCTTTTACATTATGTACGACCACGGCGTACTCTCCACCACCAGTCAGCTCCTTTACTTTTGCAGTATCGTTGCTTTGTACCGCATTGATTTCCTCATCATTCAAACCAGCCGCTTTCATGGTTGCAACAGGCTCAGATTTGTAGTCTTCCATTAACTTTGCATTCGTGCCTAACTCAGTTAAAAACTTGTTTAAAGTTGACATTTTAGTCCCCAGTTTGATTATTTATTATTCCCACAAAGACAAATAGTACAGAATTCAAGCAATTATGTCAGTATTTTTTGCACACGAAATCAATGCAAAATTAAAATTTAGACTGGAAATAGAGAAAATGACTAGGGATATTATTAATTAAGACTTATTGATTAGGACTTATTGATCACGCCACTTGGGACATGTCCACTGGCGACATGACCTTTTGCACGATCGATGTGACCTTCCTGATCATCGAAGAAGACGTCTGCTCCAAAGGCTTTGAGGAATTTGGTTTTGTCCATGCCGCCGAGGAACAAGGCTTCATCAATACGAATATCCCAATAGCGTAAAGTTCGGATCACACGTTCGTGGGCCGGTGCTGAGCGGGCTGTCACTAATGCGGTACGGATTGGGCAGTTGTCTTGGGTATATTCTTTTTGGAGTTTATGGAGCGCTTGTAAGAAGTTTTTAAAGGGCCCGCCTTCTAATGGTGTTTGTGCCGACTGTTTTTCAGAACGAGTAAACTCTTCAAGCCCATCTTGTTGGAATATTCGCTCTGCTTCATCGGAAAATAAAACAGCGTCACCATCAAAAGCAAATTTGATAATCTCACTATCGTTACTCGCCTGTGTCGGTGAAACAATGGTTGCTGCGGCAATGCCTGCGTTGATGGCTTGTAGCACATCTTTTGGATTTGTTGATAAAAATAAGTGTGCGCCGAATGCTTCAGCATAGAGATACGGGCTATTGCCAGATGTAAAAGCTGCTCGGGTAATTTGCAGCTGATGATTTTCTATCGAGTTAAACACGCGAAGTCCTGTGTCGGCACTGTTTCGAGACAGGAGTATAACCTCTACTCTTGGTGTATCTTTTTTAGATTCATTCAATGATAGGAGTTTTTTAACGAGGCCAAAGGCTGCGCCCGGTTTAAGTAGCTCATCTTCGTGATCAATTTGATATTGGGCATAGCTAGCCACCCCACTTTCCATATAAATGCGGTGGCTTTCTGCTAAATCAAACAGCGCAGTGGAAGAAATCGCTATAACTAGCGTATCGTTGAAATCAATTGGCATAGATTATACTTTTACCACTCTTCGCAATCTTCCTCAAACTCACAGTCATCCTCAATAGGAGGACGACCATCATAAATCAAAAATTCGCGACGTTGAAGGTAAGCGTCACGAACAAGCAGATACTCATCTAGCGCTTCTTCTAATTGCTCTTCTAACGGTAGTAACCCTGCTCTCTTATCGATAAGACATAGCGTTCGCAATGACCATTCTGTCTGTGAGTCATTAAGTTCGTCATAAGGGCTATAAACACCAAAAGAGTCTACTGCAAAACCGAACCCATCACGTGGGTTAGATGGGCCAATAAAAGGTAACATCAAATATGGGCCAGAATCGAAGCCCCAAACAGCCAGTGTTTGACCAAAATCCTCTTCTTGTTGTTTGATGCCCATTTCGGTCGCTGGATCTAATAAGCCAGCCAAACCAATGGTGCTATTAATCAAGAAGCGACCTGAACTTTTCCCCGCATCACCGAACTTTCCTTGGAACAGCGAGTTAACGATATTAGATATTTCGCCTAAGTTAGAAAAGAAGTTAGAGACTCCCTTTTCCACAGGATCAGGCGTGACATACTGGTACCCTTTTGCCACTGGCTTTAATAGAATTTTGTCCATCGCACGGTTAAATTCCCAAACCGCCCTATTATGCTCTTCATAAGGATCTTTAGGGTTGTCACCTGTTGTGGCACAAGCAGAGAGTAAAAATGTGAATAATATTGCAAAGGTAAGGTTATTTTTCATCCCGTATCAACCTAATGTTCTTTATAAGCGCTAATGATAAAGCACAGGCCCTGATATGACCAGTGTTAAACCATTGCTGTGTGGGGTTTAATTACGCAGTTCCTAGGATTATGTCACGCTCCAACAAACTGGTTAGAATTTGTTGGCCACCATTCAGTAATTGTTCAGGCTGAGGGAACTGAGTTTCTTCTATTAACTGTTCTAAGGCTACTCTACCAGCGATTTGTCGGCCTTCTTGCAAATGCTCGATAAAAATATCGAGCAAGCGATAGGTCATGGAGTTAGCCTCCATAAAGTCGAGCTCATGCTTACGGTTACGGCTTATAAGCAAAAATGTCGGTGTCGCTGGTGGTTCCTGTGGGATATAGCTTTGGCCAATTCGGTGTACCGGATATTCATAGACCAAACTATGCGCTAACGGCGACACCACTACCGGTTCGTTCATCAGATCACCGTTTCTATCGTGGGGAATACCTAAAATATCCACTTTGGCAGAAACCGTTTCAACCTCCATCCACTCCCAGTGAGCAAGCTCTAACATAAAGGGTAAATCATCAGCCTCTGGAGCTCGGTGCTCGGAAAGATAACTCAGAAACTCTTTAGCAATCTCCACAAAGTAAGGGGACTCAGCTCGATAATCTGTAAAGAAACCACGCACCATAGGATGCCACTTCTCGCCGGAAGTCAAAGAACGAAGTATTGGAAAGCCGTTGCTACAAAACCCCTCAATATTGTTATAGAAAAGGTCTTGATAGACTTTCATACGTCTCGCTTCGATGCCTTCAGGAGACTTGAATTTCGCAGGATTACGCAAACTCTTAGAGAACTCAAATTGAACTTGTTGGAATTTTGGTAGTTCTTTATTCATAGCTTTGCCTTATCAAGCTATAGCCGGCTGAGCGGCAGAACTATGGCTGTATTTCTCTTGTAATGCTTTAATTTTATCCACTTCGGATAATAACTGTGGCATTGCTGGAATATTGAAATCTCGTTCTAATAGCGTAGGAAAAACTCCGAAATGTTGATAGGCCACCTCTAAAAGCGACCAAACATCATCTTTAACGTCCGCTCCGTGCGTATCCACTTTGAGATCATCAGCTTCATCATAGTGTCCAGCAATATGTGAATAGGCCACGCGTTCTTTGGGTAGCTCTAGTAAGAATTCTTTCGGATCGTAGCGATGATTGATGCTGTTGACGTAGATGTTATTGATATCGAGCAAAATGTCGCAGTCAGCTTCGGCGACTACTGCTTTAAAAAATTCGATTTCAGATATTTCTTGGCCAGGAGCCGCGTAATAAGAAACGTTTTCCATCGCCAAGCGTTGCCCTATGATGTCTTGCACTTGCTTAATTCTATCGGCAACGTAGTGCACCGCTTCTTCTGTGAAGGGAATAGGCATTAAGTCATACATTTGCCCATCGTCGCTACAGTAGCTTAGATGCTCGCTGTAACAGCGGATATTATATTTCTTAATAAAAGCCGCAACGTCTTTTATAAAATCTGTATTTAAAGGGCTAGGACTACCAATGGATAAGGATAAACCATGGATGACAAAAGGAAATCTCTCAGCATATTGTGCAAAGACCTGCTCTAAATGACCGCCGAAAGGTAGCCAATTTTCTGGGGCTACTTCCATGAAGTCGACATTAGAGTTGTCAAGCGCTTCAAACTCTCGCATGAAGTCTCTTCTTAAACCAAGTCCGGCACCTGTTACTGGATACAAATGATCACCTTTACAAAGTTTGTGGGTGAATAGCAAGTAGTCTAAGACCACCTACGGAAAAAGCATTATTGTAAAGAACTTAGCTTATAAGGGCTCTAAACAAACCAGTCTTATAAACCAAGTTCTTTATACTGCTAGAAGTTGCTGCTGAGAAAATAAAGCTTAGCTATTAAGCTACGCCACACTTACCTTCGCCACATTTACCTTCTTTTTTAGCTTTATCTTCACCGCACTTACCTTCGCCACATTTACCTTCTTTGGCTTTCTTGGCATGGTCTTCGCCGCATTTACCTTCGCCACATTTGCCTTCTTTGGCTTTTTTAGCTTTCTTTGCAAGGTCTTCACCACACTTGCCTTCGCCACATTTACCTTCTTTGGCTTTCTTGGCGTGATCTTCGCCGCACTTACCTTCGCCGCATTTACCTTCACCTGCTTCGAATTTAGCAAGATCATAGCCAGCCTGAAGATCGTTTAGTGCGAATGGGTTATCGCTAGCAGTAGCTGTACCCATAGCAGCTGATGCTGCGATTGATGCGCCTACGATTACCGCTAACTTTTTCTTGTCTTTACTTAACATAGATCTTACTCCTAAGTTGATAGTGATTATTTATGTTCTTCAAAATTAAGATTCAACATATCTGATTTTGTTACACATTTTCGGTATTTCGTCTTAATTTTGATATTTTTGCAGTATCAATATGCAAAATCAATACTTACTCCACTATTCCACTCGCTCCGTGATTTCTATGTGAAAGGTCTCGCTCGGCGTTAAAGTAGACAATATTTCGGTTTTTCCAAACTTGTCGCCAGCTTCTGGTTGCGCTAATCCACTTTGAGAAAGGCGCACTTCAACATACACATTTTCACTGGCCCAGAGATCAACACCAGGCAACATGACATTGTCCGGCGAAAGCTTTAAAGGTTCATCAAGCTTTGATATGTCGATAGATTTAACGGCAACAGGTGGCCCGCCTTGTTCGCGACGAACCAGAACAAAGGCTTTTTTATAGCGAGTTAGAATCAACTCATCCAGATTATCTACAATGACCTTTATATGGTTTAAGGCTTCCATTTTAAGCTTGCGCTCAGCTAGCTCAATCTGCTCCTTAATAATCTTATAAGACTCGCTACCAGGCTCTCTTTGCTTGAGTAAATTACTCCAGTAATAAACCGCGGACTGGTAGTCCTTTTGCTTAAAGTTATTAATCCCTTGGAGCAATAGCGCGCCTTCGTGTTTAGGATTATTGATTAAAACCAATTTGATATGCTTTTCGGCATACTCCAGCCCCTCTTCCGTTCCTAGCTCCATAAAGGTTTGTGCAAATTCTAGGCGAGTTTCAGCGCCAGGTTTTGCAGATACGGCGCGTGTAAAAGCTTGTTCAGCGCGCGCAATCTCACCAAAACGTAAGAAAATAGTTCCTAACTCACGCCACTTTTCGAAGTTGTTCGGTTCTAATTCGTTACGTAGGCGCAGCTCTGAAAGTAACTGCTCCATCGTAATCTCTCTTTGATCAGCCTTGTCCGCGAGTTCACGCAAGGTCAAATCTTTTAACTGCTGATGCATGGCAGCTGTTTGCTCCAGCTCCTTGTGCGCCCCTTCGAAGTAATAAATTCCGAGTGTTCCCAAAGATGAAACCAATAGCATGGCAATAAAAACAAATACTTTTCGTTTACCAGTAAATATCTGTCCAAAAAGCCAAGATGCCCAAACTAAGACGAATAATAAAAGCGCCAACCAAACTAGCATTGTTAAAGTTCCTCTGTGTCGTCACTGCTATCAGGCGTTACTTTGCGACGACCGACGCGTGCTAACACAGCAATTAAAATAATGATGAATACAAAAATAGGAGCAAACCATAAAAAATAATTCGATGGTTTTACTGGTGGATCGTAAAGTACGAAATCACCATAACGTTGTTGCATATAAGCTAAAATATCTCTCTTTTCTTCCCCTGCGCTGACCTTTTGATAAACAATATAGCGTAAATCTTCAGATAAACCCGCATTCGACTCTGCAATAGTCTGGTTTTGACATTTAGGGCAACGCAACTCATGGATAATCTCGGTATAGAGCTGCTCTTGAGCCTCAGTTTCAAACTCATAGGTTTCTATCACTGCCATGACTTGAAACGAAATAGCTAACATTAGAGCTGCAAAGAAATGTTTCATAACTGATTCCTACTCTGTACTCTCAATGGGTTTAAGCGTCTTGCCCAGAACATGTTCGATCACTGGTAAGATCTTTTTGTGCCATGAACGGTCATCAATCACACCCACATAACGAAACCTAACGGTGCCAGTATCGTCGATAATATATGTCTCAGGCGCACCATATACACCTAAATCGATAGCAAATTGACCGTCACTATCAGAAATCACCATGCTATATGGATTACCTTTCTCTTCAATAAACTTTAAGCCATCGATAACCTTTTCTTTATAATTGACACCGACGATAGGAACTGAATATTGCTTTGAGTATTTCATTAAATAAGGGTGTTCGATATGGCATGGCCCACACCAAGATCCCCAAACATTTAGCAAGAATAGCTCTTTAGGTAAGTCTTTTTCGGTATAGACCACTTCCGGGTTCTGCAACGACGGCAGTGCAAACTCTGGAACCGGCTTATCAATTAAGTTTGAATTAAGCTTTTGTGGATCGTTGTCTAACGCAAACCAGAAAAAGACTACTAGGCCAATAAAGGTAATAATCGGCGCAACCGCCAACACTATCTTCTTATTCACTATCCGCTCCTAATGAGTCACTATTCGCAGTATTTTTGTCTGCCCCATTTTTCTTGGCGTTTTTACGCTCACGCTTGCGCTGACGATAGCGTTTATCCGATACCGCCAATAAGCCACCAAGCGCCATCACGAGTGCACCAAGCCAAATCCAGCGAACGAACGCCTTATAATGAACACTGACTGCCCACGCCCCGTCATCCAGAGGCTCACCCATCACAACATAGATATCACGGAATAAACCTGCGTTGATATCAGCTTCGGTCATAACCATGCTTGATGCGTGATATTTACGCTTTTCAGGGTGTAAGTCAGCTAGTAACTTGCCATCCATATAAATTCGGAAACTGCCAGCAGAAGAAATATAATTTGGACCTTCGAGATTATTAAAGTCATAAAACTCAACATTAAGATCTTCGACTTGAACCGTTTCTCCTTGATGGATTTTGATATTCTTCTCAACGCTATAGTAGGACGTCAAGACCACCCCTAACACCGTAATCGCTACACCAAGGTGTGCTACGATCATGCCCCAGTAACTCAAGCTTATTTTCTTTAAGCCGCTGGAGAAAGAGTCGCTTTTCGAAGTCTGCCCAAGAATATATTTAGCACAACCGGCTGCAACCCATAGTCCTAGCGCGGTACCAACAAAGGCCATTGGGGCTACCTCGCCCATCATCATGACGATTGCAAACCCCAGTAAAATACTGCCTAGCGCCCAAATCCAGTACTTAGTCAACAACGGTTTTATTGGCTCCTGTTTCCAGTTAATTTGCTGCCCAATTGGCATCAAAATTAGAATTGGAATCATGAAGATAGAAAACATTAAGTTGAAGTACGGAGGACCCACCGAAGACTTGCCACCGGTAAAGGCTTCTTGAATTAGCGGGTGCAAAGTTCCTAGTAACACCATAAAGGTCACAACTGCTAATAACGCATTATTGAACAGCAAAGCCGCTTCTCGCGAAAAAATACCGAAGTTAGATTTGGAACGAATCTTGCTCGATTGAATCGCGAAGATTAAGAGCGAAGCACCCACCACAATACCTAGGAACACTAAAATAAAGCGCCCTCTAACTGGGTCATTAGCAAACGAGTGAACAGAAGTCAGGACACCTGAGCGCACGAGGAAAGTACCGAGCAAGCTTAATGAGAAGGTTAAAATCGCTAATAACACGGTCCATGACTTGAAGACTCCGCGCTTCTCTGTAGCCGCTAACGAGTGGATCAATGCCGTACCCGCCAACCATGGCATAAACGAAGCATTTTCAACTGGATCCCAGAACCACCAGCCACCCCAGCCGAGTTCGTAGTATGCCCACCAACTACCAAGAGCAATTCCAAGCGACAAGAATATCCACGCCACCGTAGTCCATGGGCGGCTCCAGCGAGCCCACTGATTATCCAGCTCTCCTTCTAAAAGACCAGCGATAGCAAACGCAAACACCACAGCAAAACCCACATAACCCATATAAAGCATTGGTGGGTGCACGATTAAACCAAAGTCTTGTAGTAATGGGTTCAGATCTGCGCCATCAATCGGAATAAAGGGTAATACACGCTCAAAAGGATTCGAAGTAAACAATGTGAAGGCGATAAAGCCAACGGCAATAAAGCCCATTACGCCTAAAACCCTTGAAACTAAAGGCTTTGGTAAAGCTTTACTGAATACAGCAACAGCTGCCATCCAACCGGCTAAAATCAATACCCACAATAGTAGCGAACCTTCGTGAGCGCCCCACACTGCTGAAATTCGATAGTAAATCGGAAGCTGGGAGTTTGAATGGTTAGCGACATAAGCTACCGAGAAATCATTGTTGATAAAAGAAACGGTCAGGCAAATGAAACTGGCTAATATCAATAAGAAGATACTAATTGCGGAACGCTTCGTAAAACGCATAAGCCCTTGATGCTCATAGTGCGCACCAACAAAGGACAAGACACCTAAAAATATGGCGTTAATAAACGCCATGATTAATAAAAAATTTCCAAGCTCAGGAATCAAGAGACTCACCTAATATTCAGTGGATTTAGACTGGACTGGATGACCATATTTTTCCAAAGACTGTTCGACTTCGGGTGGCATATATTTTTCATCATGTTTAGCCAATACTTTGGTCGCTTTAAACTCGGTTTTACTCACCAGTTTACCTTCCGCGATAACGCCCTGACCTTCTTTAAACAAGTCAGGCAAAATCCCTTCATAGCGCACTTCAAGCGTGTTTTGATTATCAGTCACGGTAAAAGCAACCTCCAAACCATCGTCGGCTCTTTTGACCGAGTTATAAGCCACAAGCCCACCCACACGAATGGTTCTATCCATCGGAGCCTTGCCTTGGCTAACTTCTGTTGGCGGGTAGAAGTGGTTAATGTTTGAGCTCAACGCATAAAGAATCAGTGCGACCGCGCCCGAGATCAATACCAAGCCACCAATAATGGCGATTAGTTTATTACGACGATGTGTTTTCATGGTCTTATCATATACTCAATATAATCAAGGATTTACCTAGCCATTAGTCCGGCTGAGATACTTTTAATTTTCTAGTTTTTTGCCTTTTGTCGCTAGGCAACATGGCCTCTGATTGAACTTGCTTTTTTAACGATTTCAGCATTTTTCTAAAGCCAATAAACAAGCCTAACAAAACGACAAGAGTCATCAGGTAGCTCGACCAAACATAAGCGCCGTGCTTGCCCATAAATATAAATTCGTGCCAACTAGTCATGCGTCACCTTCTTAGCGTCAGCAGTTGCCCACTCCATCACCCAGCGCGACTTTTGATTGCGCAGAATAATTTCAGCGCGCAGGCGCATAATCACCAATGCGGCAAACAATAAATACATACCTGCCAGCATAGTAAATAGCGGCACTTGAAACTCTGGAGCTAACGCTCCCTTTTGTGTCACTGAGTAGCCTTGGTGCAGTGTATTCCACCACTTCACGGAGAAATAAATAATTGGAATATTAATAACACCGACAATCGCCAAAATTGCACTCGCTTTATCTGCTTTGGAGCGATCCGAAAAAGACGCATGGAGAGCGATGAAACCAAGGTATAGGAATAACAACAGTAGCTCAGACGTCATACGAGCATCCCACTCCCACCAGGTGCCCCATGTCGGCTTACCCCAAACGGAGCCTGTAAACAAAGCCAGAAACGTCATGGCAGCACCGGCTGGCGCTATCGAGCGTACCACCGCAAAGGCCATTTTCATCTTCCACACCAACCCCACAATAGCGGCGATTGCCATGGCAATGTAACCCACCATCGACAAAGCAGCGGCTGGGACATGAATATACATAATTCGAACGGTATGGCCTTGGCCCTGCCTCGCTTCGAGTGGTGATGCCCACAAAGAGTAGTAAAGACCCACAGCTAACAAGATCAATGTCGCGCCCCATATCCATGGAAGCCACTGACCCGTTTTTTGGAATAAGTATTTCGGAGAACCTAACTGGTGAAACCAACGCCAAGCTTTTGCCATTAAACCTTAACCTACTGAAATTTTAAGTGCGCGACCCGATGCGAAAGGCGCAAAAACAATCGCTATCATCAAAAATGCGCCTAATATGGCGAGTTCGCCATTATAACGCAAACTCTCTAAGGATGCTGTAACAGTCGATGCGCCAAAAATCAGAACTGGCACATACAATGGAATAATCAATATTGAGACCAACAAGCCATTTCGATTAGCTGCCAGGGTCAAGCTCATACCAACAGCTCCGAGCAAACACAAGGTTGGCGTTCCCAACATTAAACTCAACATCAGAACCCAAGTATGATTGATGTGCTCAAAGCCATAGTTGATCTGCATCAAGAGACCAAGTAATGGCGATAAAATTACTAACGGTAAGCCTGTTAATAGCCAGTGCGCAAAGATTTTGCTAATCGCCACGGATGTCGGCGAACTCATGAGCAGTAGCTGTTCGAGCGAACCGTCTTGGAAGTCGCTACGATAAAACTGCTCCAAGGAAAGTAGCATCGACAATAAAGCCGCGACCCAAATTACCCCAGGCGCTAATTTTTGCAACATCGGCGCTTCCGGGCTTACGGCGAAGGGAAACAAGCTAACTACGATAATAAAAAACAATAGTGGAATGGCTAAGCCAATCCAGTTGCGGCGGGCTACTTTAAGCTCACGCTTCAGTAGAGTACTAATCATTCGTGCTCCACCCCAACCTTTTGGTCAACCGGCAACTCATCAATGTGATGGTGTGAGGTAAAAAGCACGACACCACCTTGTGCCTTAAACTCCAAAGTTTTAGCTGCTAACCAACCACGTGTTTTTTGATCTAAATTGACGAATGGCTCGTCTAATATCCAAATTTTTGCTGGCTCAAGCATTAATCGGGCTAAGGCCACTTTGTGTTGCTGACCTGCCGATAGTTCAGCGAACATACGCCCTTCTAACCCTCCGATGCCTAAATCAGTTAATACTTGGCTAATATCTGCCTGAAGTTCTTTATTATTGTAACTTCCACCACAGCGCAACTGCGCGTAAAAAGTTAAATTTTCAGCGATCGTCAGCTCATTTTTCATGGATAAACTGTGCGCTAGAAAAATAAGATCCTGAAAATAACCCGATTCAGGGTGATTAATAGGCTTTTTATTCCAATAGATTTTGCCATCGTCAGGTTGCAACAAGCCGGTTAAACAGCGCATAAGGCTTGTTTTACCAGTACCGTTTTCACCATAGAGATAAGTAATAGTGGCAGGAGCAAGATGCAGCTCGGCATCTTCGAGAAGAACATTTTCGGAACGGGAAACCGTTAGCTCATGGGCATAAAGTCCATCGAATTGTATGTCTTGAGATTGAGACATTGAGCTAAGGCTTGGCATAAGTTACTTTGCCCTGAATTATAGAGTGCTAAGCACCTTATGCCAATGATTTTACATATATTTACCCAAATACAACTTGGGTTAGGTCTTGCATTAAGTGAGTGCTGCTAAAACCGCGTCGCCCATTTCAGTGGTCGAAACCAGTTTATCGCCATCAGTATGGATATCCGCAGTGCGTAAACCTTGATCCAACACGGTAGAAACCGCTTGGTCGATTTTGTCAGCCAATCCAGCTTCGCCGAAGCTGTGACGAAGCAACATTGAAACTGACAAGATTGTGGCCAATGGGTTTGCTTTGTTTTGACCTGCGATATCTGGCGCCGAGCCGTGAATCGGCTCATACATGCCTTTGCCGTTAGCGTCTAAGCTAGCAGACGGCAACATACCAATCGATCCCGTTAGCATAGCCGCACAATCCGACAAGATATCACCGAACATATTACCCGTAACCATCACGTCAAACTGCTTTGGTGCACGCACTAACTGCATCGCCGCGTTATCAACGTACATGTGCGTTAATTCAACTTCTGGGTACTCTTTGCTCACGCGATCCATGACTTCACGCCATAGTTCAGTCGCCTCAAGCACGTTAGCTTTATCCACTGAACATACGCGCTTATCGCGTAACATCGCAGCTTTAAATGCCACGTGGGCAATACGCTCAACTTCACTTTCTGAATAAACGTAAGTGTTGTAGCCCTGACGCTCGCCGTTCTCAAGAGTGCGAATGCCGCGTGGCTGGCCGAAATAAATACCGCCTGTTAATTCACGTACGATTAAAACGTCTAGGTCAGACACAAGCTCAGGCTTTAAGCTCGAAGCATCTGCAAGTTGCTTATACAGAATTGCTGGACGTAAGTTACCAAACAACTCCAACTCAGAACGTAATTTCAACAACGCCTTCTCAGGACGCACTGAAATATCGTACTGTTCCCACTTAGGACCGCCAACAGCGCCTAGAAGAATAGCGTCAGCGTCTTTTGCTTGAGCTAATACGTCATCAGTTAAAGGAGTTTCATGCGCATCATACGACGAACCACCCACCAACGCAGACTCATAAGTCACATCCAAACCATGGTTTTCAATCAGCGCGTCTAATACACGCGTCGCCTGCCCGACAATCTCAGGGCCAATACCGTCACCCGGTAATACCAATACTTTTTTAGTCATGTTCAATCCTAATAAATTGTTCTGTTATGAATCCTGTAGCACAGGGTCTCAAGAAAGTATTCTCCCCGTAATTTTGAGCTAAAAGACTCGCAAGTCATAGCAGTTCAAAACAGGACGTTTTGAATAGTGACATTCGGGCCATGGATGGAACGTATGTCGCGGTGCGTAAAGTGACTTGAAAGTCTTTTGGGAAGTCATTCTTTGAATGACCTCAATATTGGGGTGCCTTCTTTTGGTTCCTTTTCTTGCACCAAGGCATTCCCGATGGTCGCCATGCAAGAAAAGGAACAAATACCATTAACTATTAAATAACCAGGGAGCTCTTTTAGAGCGTTCAGCTTCATACGCCGTTATCGCATCTTCTTGCTGCAACGTAATACCAATATCATCCAAACCGTTATACAAGCTATGCTTACGGTCTGGCTCGACATCAAAGCTGATCACATCACCGTTTGGCATGGTAATGGTTTGCTTATCAAGGTCGATATCCAGCTTAAAACCTTCATTCGCTTCAGTCTGCTCAAACAAGGTATCCATGGTTGCGTGATCAAGAATGATCGGCAAGATACCGTTCTTAAAGCAGTTGTTGAAAAAAATATCGGCAAAACTCGGTGCGATGACCGCTTTGATACCATAGTCTTCAAGCGCCCATGGAGCGTGCTCACGGCTTGAGCCACAACCGAAGTTCTCGCGTGCTAATAAAATCGAAGCACCTTGATAACGCTCTTGGTTCATTACGAAATCTGGGTTTAACGGACGCTTTGAGTTGTCCATGCCAGGCTCGCCATGATCTAAATAGCGCCATTCGTCAAACAAGTTAGGACCAAAGCCTGTACGTTTGATTGATTTTAAAAATTGCTTAGGAATAATCGCGTCAGTATCAACGTTAGAACGATCTAATGGCACGACTAACCCTGTGTGTTGCGTAAAGGCTTCCATTAGTTCACCTCCGAAGCTTTTGCTAATTCAGAATCCAACTCTAGTTCACGTACGTCAACGAAGTGACCGTGAACGGCTGCCGCAGCGGCCATCGCCGGGCTAACTAGGTGAGTACGTCCACCTTGGCCTTGGCGACCTTCAAAGTTACGGTTAGAAGTCGAGGCACAGTGCTCGCCTGGCTCTAAGCGATCAGCGTTCATCGCCAAACACATAGAACAGCCTGGCTCACGCCATTCGAAACCGGCTTCGGTGAAAATTGTATGCAGACCTTCAGCTTCCGCTTGTTGTTTTACCAAGCCAGAACCCGGTACAACCATCGCTTGCTTGATGCTTGGCGAAACTTTACGACCTTTTGCCACAGCTGCTGCTTCGCGTAAATCTTCGATACGAGCGTTTGTGCAAGAACCGATAAACACTTTGTCCAACGGAATCGACGTGATCGGCATATCCGCTTTTAAATCCATGTATTGAAGCGCACGCTCGATCCCCTCTTTTTTCACAGGGTTCGACTCTTTCTCAGGATTAGGAATGTTACCGCTCACTGGCTTAACCATTTCTGGCGAGGTACCCCAAGTCACTTGAGGAACAATATCTTCGGCTTTAAGCTCAACCACGCGATCAAACTGAGCGTCTGCATCACTGTGCAAATCTTTCCACGCTTCCACCGCCATTTCCCACTGCTCACCTTTTGGCGCGAAAGGACGGCCTTTAACGTATTCAATGGTTTTATCGTCCACAGCCACCAAGCCAACGCGTGCGCCCGCTTCAATCGCCATGTTACAAACCGTCATACGGCCTTCCATTGATAGGCTCTCGATAGCGCTACCCGCAAACTCGATAGCATGGCCGTTACCGCCTGCCGTGCCGATTTCGCCAATTACCGCCAAGACTACGTCTTTAGCCGTAACGCCTGTGCCAAGTTTACCTTCAACACGCACCAGCATGTTCTTCATTTTCTTTTGGCGTAAGCATTGAGTGGCTAAAACGTGCTCTACTTCAGAAGTACCCACACCAAACGCCATAGCACCGAATGCACCGTGCGTTGCGGTGTGCGAATCACCACAAACCATGGTTAGGCCTGGAAGTGTGTAACCCTGCTCTGGGCCAACGATGTGTACGATACCTTGACGAATATCGTCCATCTTAAATTCAGTAACGCCAAAGCTATCGCAGTTATCGCCTAAGGTTTGCACCTGAATACGAGAAACTGGATCTGCAATACCGTTACTACGATCAGTCGTCGGAACGTTGTGATCCGGAGTCGCCAAGTTAGCTTCAAGGCGACGCGGCTTACGACCTGCGAGTCTTAAGCCTTCGAAAGCTTGTGGTGATGTAACTTCGTGTAATAGTTGACGATCAATATAGATCAATGCTGATCCGTCATCATTTTCTGCGACAAGATGGTCGTCCCAAAGCTTGTCGTAAAGAGTTTTTCCAGCCATTAACTGTGCCTCATTTGGTCTTTTCACGTAATAAAATTAAGCCGATACACGGCAAAGTGGAACTAGTGTAGAGCTTATTATAGAATAACTCCAATTCATTATTTTTATAAAACCCATAACCACTAGGAATCACGGCATAACCGACAAAGATTCCTCTGAGCTAAACTGATGGATATAGATCTTCTTAAAACCTTTTTGACCGTAGCCCGACTTAAATCCTTCACCCTAGCGGCGAAAGAACTACAGATGACACAACCTGCGCTTAGCAAAAGAATCAAGCGCTTAGAGGCGATAGTCGGTCGTCAGTTGTTTGATCGTGTGGGTAACCATGTCGCAGTAACCGAAGCTGGGCAGTTGCTGCAGCAACAAGCGCCTCAAATCATCAGCGATATCGAAGATACGGTGCAGAACATTCGTGACTTGAGTGGCAAGGTTAGCGGCGAGCTCCATATTGGCACCAGTCATTATATTGGCCTTCATCTGCTGCCTGAATATCTGGAGCAATATGCCGACACCTTTGCCGATGTCGACGTCAATATTGAGTTCATTGATTCTGAGCTCGCTTATGAGCGCGTTTTAAGTGGTGAATTAGAGCTAGCCCTGCTGACCTTCCCGCAACAAAAAGACCCGCGACTGGAACATGAACTCGTGTGGAAAGATAAGTTAGCCATTGTTTGCCATAAGGATTACGCTTTGACCAAAGAAAGCAATCCGTTAGAGCAACTCGAAAACTACCCTTGTATTTTACCGCCCGCCCATACTTTCCCACGTGAACTGTTTGAGGTACAGCTTGCGAACGCTGGCGTTACCTTAGGGAAAGTCAAAACCGCGAACTACTTGGAAGTCATTGCCAAGCTCGTCGCCTGTAAAATGGGCTGGACTCTACTGCCTACGAGATTGCTACAAAGCCCATTAGTTAGTTTATCCTCTGAGCAGTTTTTATCAGATCGCGATATGGGGATTATTTATCGCACAAATAAAACATTATCCAATGCCTCACAAGAGCTGGTAAAACTTTTGCAAACGGCGAATAATAATCGGCAATATCAACCACAATAACTAAGAACACTGCGGAGATACTATGAAACTTTTAACAGCACTGCTTACCCTAGTGTTAGCAACATTTGCATCGTTCAGCGCCAAAGCTCTTGTCAGCGCACAAAGCAAGCAACATTTTTCAATAAAAATAGAAACCACCATCAAAGCACCGGCTGAAGAAGTCTATCAGCAGTTCTTAAACGTAGGTGACTGGTGGGAATCGAGCCACACCTGGTTTGGCGATGCGACTAAAATGTACATTGAGCCTAAAGCCAACGGCTGCTTCTGTGAAGTAAATGGTGATAAAGAAGCGATGCACATGACTGTAAGCATGGTCATGCCCAATAAAAATGTGCAGATGGTCGGTGGTTTAGGTCCGCTACAAAGCATGGGCGTTTATGGTCACATGTCTTGGGGCTTTGCAGAAAAAACTAAAGGCCTGACAACATTAACCATGACCTATTTAGTAAAAGGATTTGTTGGCGAAGAGTCTGAAATGATGGCCAAAGCCGTGGATAGCGTACTCAATACACAAATTAAGAATTTAGAGTCAAAGTTTAAGTAACAAAAAAATTAGATTAATGTTAGAGACTAGTTTTGCCTGACTTGCTTGTCATATCATGGAGAAGCAAGTCAGCATCAAATGAGCTAGTCACTCAGTTCAGTCATATGAAGTAACTCGCCGGCAGGCCCCCATAGATAAAACACCTTACCCCATGACTCTTTTTTAATGCCTGAGATTTTGGTTTTATAAGAAGAAGCTTCGCACTTCGCATAAGCAGCATCAATATCACTTACGCAAATCTGCAACATAAAATTACTTGCAAGCATTTCATCGTAAAAATTCTGTAAGAAGAAATAGCAGTCTCCATTTTCGAAAAGCACAAGCTCATTCGATACAGACTGAGAGTGAAAACCAATTTCTTCATAAAATGCTATTGATGCCGCAAAGTCCTTGCTCGGTACAAAAGCTTTAATATCTTCTACTTTCACTTTAGTTCATATCCCTAGATTGAAAAACCCCGAAAAAACAAAGTTCTTTCGGGGTTTATTAACGATTAAAATATTTATGATTACTTCTTACCGATAACTAACTGTAGTAAGCCAATTAAACCAACGGCTCCACCGCCAATCATCAACCAAGTAGCTTTATCTGAGAAAGAACCGGTAAAGGCTTCCTTCATCTCTTCGCCTACTGACTGAGTCATGTTATACCCCCAGAAGAATACAGCGATACCAACTACTAGCAATACAATCCCAATGATCTTTTTATTCATAGTTTCCTCTCTTCTTTGTTAGTAAATCGTCTTTCGTAATCTATAACTTATGCTTACCCTATTACTTTTTTGCGACTTGCTCAACCTCACGCCAAACGCGCATCAAGTTTCCAGACAGCATTTTAGCAATATCTTGCTCAGAGTAGCCGCGCTCTAACAAGCCCTTAATCAGGTTAGGATAAGTAGACACATCTTTCAGCCCCGTCGGCAAGCTATCGCCCACACCATCATAGTCTGAGCCTAGGCCCACATAATCCACGCCAACCAACTCAACCACATGATCAATGTGATCTAAAACGTCATTTAAGTCAGCAAACTCAAAGGGTGTTCTTTGACGGTAACTTTTTGTAAAACTGCGAATTTTCTCTGCGTCCTTTTCAGAATCTAAGTTGTTTGACTCGATATATGTCTTAACCGCAGCTTTATAAGCGTTGTTATTATCGATGGAATCTTGCGAGATGAAGGTCGAGCCGAAGTTGATAAAAATGACACCGCCTTTTTCCGCCATAGTCTCAATCATGTCGTCGTCCATATTACGCTCAAAGCCTGGCGTAAAATCACGAACTGAAGAGTGGCTTGCAATTACTGGAGCGGTAGACACTTCCATCACATCATAAAACGCATCATCAGAAAGGTGCGAAACATCAACCATAATGCCTAAGCGGTTCATCTCACGAACTACATCTTTACCAAACTCGCTCAAACCTTCGTTAGGACGCGCTTCATCATACGACGAATCTGATAAATGGTTACTGCGCGAATGCGCTAAAGTGATGTAGCGGATGCCACGGTCGTAGAAATATTGGACATTTTCCAACTTGCCTTCGATTGGCGAACCATTTTCCATGCCCATTGGTAAAGAAACTAGACCTTTTTCAAAGTTCGCTTGAACTTCCGCCGGACTGGTTGCTAGCGCAAACTTATCAGGGTTCGCAGCAACTATAGCTTCAACGTTATCAATCAGCTCATTCGCAAGCTCAAAACTCTTACCCTCGCCTTCGAACTCAAGGTTTGCAGGGATATAAATCGACATGAATGGCGCATCTAAACCACCTTTAATCGCACGCGGATAATCAAAATCACCGCCTTCGGTAGCAACACTGATGTCTTCATTTGAGTCATGCAGTCTATGAGGCACATCAATGTGCAGGTCTGCGATAACATATTTTTTGCTGATTTCTTGAGCTTGCTTGGCGTAATCAGGCGCCACTTCTTCAACCACGGGTGCAGAACCACAAGCGACTAAGCCTAAAGCCGCCGAAACTACCAGCGACGCAATCATTGTTTTTCTCATCATAATTGCCTTTTTAATAATAATTTGAGGTAATAGCATCATAAAGCGATCACAAAGAAATGCAAAGACCAGTAAGTCTCAACTTTATGAATCAAGAACTTCTTCTTCAAAGCATCAACCAAACCATGCCCTTCGGTAAATACAAAGGCCGCAAGCTACTAGAGCTTCCCGAACCCTACCTCGTCTGGTTCCATAAGAACGGCTACCCCGAAGGTAAGCTTGGCCAACAGCTCGCACTGATGTACGAAGTCAAGCTCAATGGCCTCGAAGGCATGCTAAGACCTTTGCTTGGAAAACGTTAAAGGAACTAAGTTGGGTAAACAGTAACAGTCAAATAGAGATAGTGGTAGAATTAGCCCCAGAATTTAAGGACACCATTAATAGAGAACCCCTAAACCGTATGAGCATATTCCAAGAACTCAATCCAAAACTGATTAAAGCCCTTGATAAACTTAACTTCACGGAGCCTACAGATATTCAGCAGGAAGCAATTCCTGTGGTGTTGGATGGTTTAGATTTAATGGCGAGCGCGGAAACGGGCTCGGGTAAAACGGCAGCCTTTGTGCTTCCTATTCTGGAACGTTTATTAAACAAGAAAGCGCCAAATTCAGGTACTCGCGCATTAATTCTAGCGCCAACTCGTGAGCTAGCCCGTCAAATTCATAAACAAACCATGGATTTAGCTAAGTTCACAGGCATTCAAGCAGGCTTAATCACTGGTGGCGAAGAGTTCAAGGTACAGCGCGCTGCCATGCGTAAAAATCCAGAAATCATTATCGCTACGCCGGGCCGAATCTTAGATCACAGCCAACAAGGCGAGACTGACTTTTCAGATTTAGAGTTTTTAGTGCTGGATGAAGCCGACAAGATGCTGGACATGGGCTTCAGCGATGATGTTATCGCTATTTCAAACTATTGCTCGAGCGAACGCCAAAGCCTACTTTTCTCTGCGACTTTGGAGGGCTCAGGGATTCGCCATATCACTAATACCCTGCTTAAAGATCCTGAAACAATTACCCTCAACACTTATGAAGATGCGCAGTCAAATATCCATCAGTCGATTATTACCGCAGACAGCTTAGAGCATAAAGAAAAGCTTACAGGCCAGTTATTACAGAATGAAAAATACCGTAAAGCGGTCGTTTTCTGTAATACCAAAACCCAGGTCGAGCGCCTTAGCGGCTTACTTCGCTACCACAAACTTCGCGTCGGTCATATTCATGGTGATATCAAACAAGATACCCGAAATCACATCATGGTGCAGTTCCGTGATGGCAAGTTTGATGTCCTAATTGCTTCAGACGTCGCCGCACGCGGGTTAGACGTTAAAGATGTCGACTTGGTAATTAACTTCGACATGGCACAAAGTCTCGAAGATTACATTCACCGCATCGGCCGTACCGGTCGAGCTGGCGCAGAAGGCGCAGCCATCTCCCTCATTACGCATAAAGACTGGAACCTCATGGTCACCGTTCAGCGTAAGCTCGGTGCTAAATTTCAAGTCAAAACCGTTAAAAACCTTGTCGCCAAATACCAAGGGCCACAAAAGCTCAAGAAAAGTGGCAAAGCCGCCGGAACCAAAAAACGTAAACCTACTGGTAAAAAAAGCCTCAGCGCACGCGATAAAAAACGTCTAGCTAAAAAGCAAGACAAGAAGACACCCAGCACCAGCTCAAAGCCAAAGAAAAAGTTTGGTGGGATGAAACGATCAAGTGATTGATCTCATTCACGCCATCTTTGTAGATTGCCCAATGTTTGTTGGTAACTGGATCTGCAAAAAACTATTCCCTAAAATCGAACAAGACAGTTTAGCCAGTCAGTGGGTTGGGTTTCTCATTCTCCTAATTATATTATCCTTTTTTCTAACTATCCCATTAATATTTTAGCTACTACAACTCTTATTCAGACCAGACGTAAAGACACTGGATCCTGCCTAAAGGGACTTCCTTCGGTCGCGCAGTCGAGCCACGAGATGACAACACTTCAGAATATTTAGGCTTGCTCTAATACCCCGTAAAATAGTGCTGAGAATCACGAAAAGTATAGCAATTTGAATCGTGGATGATTCAAATAGTGAAATTCAGGTCATGGAAGGACTGTATTTCACGGTGCGTCAATACTTAAGTGATTTGAAGGGAGTCTGTAAGACCACTATTTTGGGGCGCCCTTCTTTTGGTTACTTTTCTTGGGCGCGCAAGAAAAGTGAAATAAGATATTAATACCGTAGATATGAAAGAGCCTGACTTTTGTCAGGATGACAGAAAACCTTAACTCTTATACAAATCATACAAAACAATAAAAAACCCACCCATCATACTCACCATCCCAGCGACGACTATAAAAATAGAAATTAGCCCAAGCGCTGTCTGCATGGCTCCAGCTGCAATAAAGGAAGCGAGGAACATCAACGGCAAGCCAATAAAAGCGGTCAGTATGAAGCTGAATATTACAATTTTCCAACCACGTTGGATTTTTGCATTAAGAATATAATTAAGTGGTTTCATAAATTATAGAGTATCAAGAAATTCTAGTCTTTGCGGGTAGGTTTTACGCAAAAAATCAAACTTTTGCTCAATGTTAGCACCTACTTGGCGCATTCGGTGATCATCGGCTTCAATGTCGTAATAAGGCTTGATGCTTTGGTATAAGCCCTTTATTGTGCCGTCCCAGTGCCACTTTGGAGCCTGTGGTAACAATTCGTCGAGGCTGATGCTATTTTCAAACCCTTGCCATTGGTTTAAGGCTTGATAGAGCTGATAAGTACCGCGAATTTTACCTTCTTGTGAGTAACCCGCGATATGTGGTGTGGCGATTAACGCCTGATCCATCAGTTTTATGTTTACCTTCGGCTCGTCTTCCCAAACATCCAGTATGTAATCGATTGATTTACCCGCATATTTTATGCCAAAAGCCGCATTATTATCAAGCACTGCGCCTCGAGAGCTATTAATCAGAAGGCTTTGATCTGGCATGGCTTCGAGGAATGCATCATCAATGAGGTGATAGGTTGCGTATTGCCCAGAGGCTATATAGGGCACATGACAGCTAATGACGTCACACTGGTTTATCTCTTTGAGCGAAACAAAAGATCGAGCGTCACCGGCAGCCTCCAGAGGCGGATCGTTAAGTAAATAGTCTATACCCAGAGTATCCAAAACCTTCGCCACACGACTTCCGACATTACCGGCACCAATAATCCCGACTTTAATCGTATTTAGGTCAACATGTCGCTTCTCAGCCCAGTAAGCGATGCTGGTTAATACATACTCGGCAACTCCCTGTGCATTGGAGCCTGGCGCGCTTGAAAACTCGATACCTTGCTGCGAAAGGTAATCTAGGTCAATGTGATCGGTACCGATAGTGGCCGTTCCTACAAAGCGAACTGGTGAACCTTTAAGGAGCTCTTGATTCACTTGGGTTACCGAACGAACCAATAAAATATCCGTTTTATAAAGGTTTTTAGCCGTTATACATCGCCCTGACAGCTTTTTTATTTGCGCAGGCGTGCCCCCGAACTCAGCAAAAAGCTCCTTAACCAGAGGCATATTTTCATCGGCAACGATATTCCACATAAGTAATGACATATTTGGCATATTTATTTGGGTATTGTAGCGATATCCATTAGAATTACGACTGAAATTGAAACTGGAAATGGCAAGATGTCCGATAAATTAGAAAGTTTATATAAAGATGTGTTGGTTGAGCTTGGTGAAGACATTTCACGCAACGGTATTCTCGACACGCCAAAACGAGCTGCTAAGGCTATGAAGTTCTTGACCCAGGGCTATGAGCAAGACCTCAACACTGTGGTCAACAACGCTATATTTGACTCTGACAATGACTCGATGGTGATCGTAAAAGATATCGAGCTTTATTCTATGTGTGAACATCACATGTTGCCATTTATCGGTAAAGCTCATGTTGGCTACTTACCAACAGGGAAAGTTATCGGTTTATCGAAGATTGCTCGAATTGTAGATATGTTTGCGCGTCGCTTGCAGATCCAAGAGAACCTAACCAAGCAGATCGCAGAAGCGATTCAAGACGTTACCGGCGCCTCTGGTGTCGGCGTGATTATCGAGGCGAAACACATGTGCATGATGATGCGCGGTGTGGAAAAACAGAACTCGGTTATGACTAGCTCAACCATGCTCGGACAATTCCGCTCTTCGCAAAATACGCGTAACGAATTCCTGACGCTGATCGAAAAGAAATAAATTCCTATGCACAATGCTTTTCTGGGCGTAAAACCCGCCGTTATCGAATGGCGTCGATTCGACTCAGAAAAGCATCAGTGGCTTAGTGCTGACGATAGTCACCTTGAAGCTAATGCTCAGCTAGCGCCCTACTCTCCAGCTTTCGATGATATTTACTTTAATCCCCAAGATGGCATCGCAGAAAGCACCCATGTTTTTCTTGAAGGCAACAATCTAGCTCCACGCTTTCAAGCTTTAGCCGCTCAAGGCTCACCAAATAGCTTCAATATTTTTGAAACTGGCTTTGGTACAGGCCTAAACTTTTTATTAACGGCAGACTTGTGGCGAAAAACAGTAGCTTCTCGCGGTAACGCTGAGCAAAAACCTGAGCTACATTACTGGTCGATTGAGCAGTTTCCGATCAACCCTAAAAATTTACGCCAAATCTACCAAGTTCTAGATATTGAGTCTGAATACTCGGCGACCTTAATCGAAAACTACCCCGAAGCTCTACCCGGTGTACATCAAATTGAAATCGCAGACAATATCACCTTACACCTAGTGTTTTATCCAATCGATAAAGCACTAAAAGAGCTGGCACTGCCTGAGAACTTTACTTTTGATGCTTGGTATCTCGACGGTTTTGCGCCAAGCAAGAACCCTGAAATGTGGGTTAAGGGCTTGCTACATTTTATGGCGCTTCATAGCAACCCAAGCACCACACTATCAACCTTCACGGTAGCAGCAGCTCTGCGCAAACCACTACCATACTACGGATTTGAAATTGAAAAGCGACCTGGTTTCGGCCGTAAGCGTGAAATGCTAACCGCACGATTTACTGATAAAGATTTATCTTCGCCGAAACCCACACTAGCCACGCCTTATATCAAAACCAGAACTCAACCTAACAAGGTTGCGGTTGTTGGCGCAGGGCTTGCTGGGTGCGCGCTAGCACAAAAGTTGCACCAGCTTGGAGTTGAAGTCCATTTATACGACAAGTCAGGGCTCTGCACTGGCGCATCTAACATGCCCTCATTAATGGCGATGCCTGTTATGTCGGTCGATCACAATGCCTACAGCCAACTTACCTTTCATGGCTTCCAGCACTTAAGAAACTACATAAGCCAATATCCAGAGCTCGCATACAGCAATTTGGTTCATCAATTACCCAACCGAAAATACTCACAGTTTCATATCGATCAATATCAACAAATTTACTCAGCCCAAACCTGGGATAAGCATAAAGAATGGTTCCAGTTTGAAACTCTAAAGCTTGGGGAAAGCTCGGTTAAGTCCCTGAAAATCCCCGCCATTCAGGTGAATGGGCTTGAGTTCTGCCATCATCTGGTCAAAGGTTTACCGGCTGAGCAGCTACACTTAAGTTCTGAAATAACCTGTTTAAGCAAGCTCAACGATTACGATCACATTATCGTTGCTAACGGTTATCTTGCCGACAGTTTATTTAATGAAACAGAGTTTCCAAAAGTTGCCCCTATGTGCGGCCAGCTGACGACACTAAAAGCGCAACTAGAGCACCGCACCCCAATCAATCATGACGGTCATATTGCGCATTATCAAAATCAATTAGTGATCGGAGCTACCTTTGAGAATAGCTGTAATGAGGCAGTTCAGCGCAAGAATTCGATTAAAAATATCGAGCAGGTTAATCAGCGTTTTGGCTTTACCTTTAGTGAAAAAGACATTGCTGACGAGCATCCAGGCGTACGCGCGACGAGCTACGATCGCTTTCCGTTTTGTGGTTACTTTGGTGACATTACAAACGAAGGTACCAATCAGTCCATTTGGCTCAATTACGGTTTTGGCGCGCGTGGTCTGTGTTATTCAGTTTTATGCGCAGAAGTGATTAGCTGCGCTATGCTCGGCCAACCATCACCGCTTTCTAAGACCTTACTCAGTCGCATCTCACCACTCAGAACATCACCGCTTTAAACTTAATCTTCGGCTTTGTTGTTGCGCTTAGTAACTACACTTAGAAATTTAGTCCTACGGCTTAAATACCAAGCCGTTGAAAATACAGATGAGCATAAAATCGCGACCATAATAACGATTTGATAACGCACCGCAACCAAAGGGCTAACGCCTGAGAGAATCTGTCCCGTCATCATCCCGGGCAACGCAACCAGCCCTACCGCTAATAAACCATTAACTTGCGGGATCATAGCCGCATAAAATGCTTTATTACGCGCATATTCAAGCAAGGTCCCTGCGTTTATCTCCATCTGTAGGCGTTCACCAGACAAGCTTAAGCTATTCATGGTATTAGCCAGAAGCATACCCGCCAAAGGAATCACATACCGCGGTTGATACCAAGGCGACAAGTCCAGGACATAGACAATAATCAGTACTAGAATCGAACCACAGCCAATCAGCAAGGATTGCGATAATAACCCAATGTGCTTAAGGTTTTTATCGTCCAGAGGCCTCATCGCAATCCAACCTGCAATTATCAACATTAGCAAAATCACCAAACTGCCTAGCCAGCTCGACGTGCTTTTGAACAAGTAAACTAGTACGAATCCAACAGCTATAAGTTGAGCAATCATTCTTAAAGTTGCGACAATGAGCTCTTTACTATTCGCTTTCCAACGGTAGAAAATTATCGCCGCCAAAATTACTGGTAAGCAGCTAATGGTTAATTCAAAGTAACTTATCTCGGGTAACGTCAAAGCTATGAACTCTCTTCAGATCCTTTATTATCGGGGGCTTGCTTATCGTCTTTATTACTTTCCGTAACAGACTCTCCGCCCTCTTCTTCCTCATAAGAGACTGGCGTGTTCCAAGCCTGACGCATGACTTTTGAGCCACGCTGATCTGCTTTTAAAACTTCCTCTAGCATCTCGGCTCGCTCAGCGGCTTTTAGCACATACTGCTTGTCGCCCCAAACTTCAGCTAAATCCTCTAGGTGCTGTGAATCATAGTGATAAAAAGCTGTTGCGGTACGATGCGCCTGATATTTACGGTAACCCAGCCCCATCAAAGCTTCTCTGCCGAGAATGACTGCCGAGCCAAGCGTTTCGCGCATAACGAAGTCGGCACCTGCTTTTTTTTGTTCATAAGCTTCACGACGTCCTTTTGCTCGTGAATAGATTTTTAAGTGTGGAAAATGTTTTCGGCATAACTCGATAACTTTTAAGCTTTTCTCTTGGTTGCCAACGGCGATAACGATCATCTTAGCGACATCCGCTCCCGCAACTCTCAGAACTTCCTCATTAGTTACGTCGCCATAATAAGCTTTGGTGCCGAACTTCTTAACTAAATCAATCTGTACCGCGTCATATTCAAGAAGCGTCGTGTCAAAGCCCTGGGAGCGCAGAATCCGCGAGACAATCTGCCCAAAGCGGCCATACCCAGCTACGATGACGGGGGTATCACCATCGTCAACATTATCAAATTCTCGACGTTCTTTGCCGAAAGAGAGTTTTGGCACAATGATTTTCTGACAAATAATTAACAACACTGGCGTTAAAGCCATCGACAGCGCAACGACCACGGTTAATAGAGAAACAATTTCCTCAGTTAATACACCGTTTTGTACCGCAAATATAAATAACACGAAAGCAAACTCACCACCCTGCGCTAGGGCAAATGAAAACACAAAGTTTTCAATCAGGGACATTTTAAATTGCTTAGCGAGTAACATTAAGACGATTAGCTTAATAACGATTAGAGTCGTCATCAGTAACAAAATCACCCACGGAGACTGCATTAGAATTTCAAAGTTAATACTCGCGCCAACGGTAATAAAGAAAAGTCCCAATAAGAGACTTTTAAAGGTCACAAGCCCCACTTCAAGCTCGTGACGATATTCGCTTTCCGCTAATACTACGCCAGCCAAGAAAGCCCCCAGAGCCGGTGAAAGACCTATTTTCTCCATGGCAATGGTAATACTCAATACAAGCAGTAAAGACGTTGCGATAAAAATTTCGCGCAAGCCAGTTCGTGCAATCCAATTAAACAAAGGACGAATCAAGTAACGTCCTATTAAAATTATGCCGCTAATAACCGCGAAAACTAACGCTGCTTGTTGCCAAGCTTCTAACTCGGTGTGGCCCACAGAGACCGAAGTTTCCACAGGAAGCGTGGCCAATAGCGGTAACAGGGTTAGCATCGGGATAACCGCCATATCTTGGAATAATAGAACGGCGAAGGCAGATTTTCCGGCATCAGTTCTTAGCAAGTCTTTTTCGCTTAAGGTTTGCAGCACAATTGCCGTTGAGGACAACGCTAAAATCATGCCGATGGCGAGAGCCATCTTCCAGTGCATCTCAAAAGCGAGCGATAAAAGCATCAGTAACAAGGTTGTAATCAAAACCTGCAAGCCACCCAAGCCAAGAATAGGCATTCGCATATTCCACAGCTTTTTGGGTTGTAACTCTAAGCCAATCAAAAACAACATCATGACAACGCCAAATTCGGCAAAGTGCATAATATCGTCGACGTCGTGACCGACCAGACCAAGCGCGAATGGCCCAATAATCATTCCAGCAATTAAATACCCTAGCACCGAGCCTAAGCCCACATGCTTAGCTATAGAGACACCTACAACAGCGGCCGCGAGAAAAACAAATGCTTGATAAAGGAAACCTGCTTCTTCCACTTAACTGGCCTCCTCTTCATTAATATCACTAAACAAATCCAATGAATGAGCAAGCGACTCGATATAGTCACGATAGCGCTGCGCTTCTTTCTCGACCGCTCTGTGGCTGATGGTTTCGGCTTCATACATCACAAACGGCTCAACAAATTTCATGCCACAAAAGTCGGCTGTTTGTTCAAAAGGTCTGAGAAGTTCAGTGGTAGAGAAATGGTTGAAACCATGAGGCGTATAACTTTCTTTGGCTGCTCCCGCAGTAATAGCATTTAGCCAATAACGTCCTGCTAACTGATAGCCACCTTCACCATAAGCAAAACCTTCAGCTAACACTAGGTCCTGCCATTCCTTTAGAAGAGATGGCGAACTATACCAGTAAAAAGGGTGCTGAAAGATAATTAACGAGTGATCGAGAAGGAGCTTTTGCTCTCGCTGTATATCGATAAAAAAGTCGGGATATTCTTCGTAAAGGTCATTAACGTGTACGTAACTTAGGTCTTGTATAGCTTCAAGCATCGCTTGATTAGCCCACGATTTTTCAAATATTGGATGAACTAAGTTTAGTAAAACTCGTGTTGTCATTAATGTCCTAGACTTGTGCTAAAGGTTTAAGTGAGCAGAGCTAACTGCCGTTGTAATAATTTTAGTCTACACAAGTTTTTGAATAAAAAGAAATGAAGCTTAATTGAAAATAATGGTTATAAAAGAAGGTACTAGAACTATTTGTTATAAATTACAGGCAAAATAAAAGCGACCTAAGTCGCTTTCAATATAGGATGAGTCCGTCCCATTGCCTTCCCTAATCCTACCTTGGATAATAAGTCCGTTTAATATCGTCCTAAATTATTATTCCGTTGTTCGATTTGTAGATAGTATGTTCTCCCTGAACACGGAAGCTACTTTAGCAAGTTTTCTGCTTCGAACAATCGGTGGTTTGATGAAAGAAATAAGACGATTTTATGACAAAAAAAATAACTCTATGTTTTTCAGTGACTTACGGGTGCGATGGATTTAGGAAGGCTTAAAACAACCAGCTTTTTCAGCTTTGGCTTAGGCTCTTGTGCGAGATCTCGCACAAAAGCACGGGACAAATTCTCAATATTGCCTAACTATTCAATCCAACTGGGTACAAAACAAAGTCTTCATAGCCCGTAATAACGCGGATTACACCGGCTAAACGTTGATTTAGCTCAGGGTCATCACTATCTACAATCAGCGGCTTACCTTCTAATTCATTAAGCTTGGTCTTACTTGCAATAATGTTTATATCGTCCTTTTCGAGTTGAGATAGCACCTGAGCACTAAGTTGCTGGTTACCACGACCGATAATATGACCTTGGCCGCCAATAACAGTTATCACTAATCGCACCTTCCCTTTATGCTCTGCTAATAACTCAAGAATGTCTGATTCGGTCATGTCGCTCGCAATGACTTCTCCTTGATGCACGCAATCAATTCCCAGCAGCGTATTTTCAAGCCCCATACACTCCATTAGAAATGCACAGGTCGAACCCGAGCCGATAAGGTAATAGTCTTCTTCATCCATGTTATCAATAATGAAGTCGGCAATGTCCTGTAACACCAGTTCCTCGACTTCACGCCCGCCAGACTTTGTCGCTTGAACGTAACGATGCTCCGCAGGAACCTGCATTTCACCATACTGTTTGGCGCGAACGACGCCCTCTCTAAAAGCATCTTCATCGATATCCATGACCGACGTTTCGAGCAGACTCACCAACTCTTTCTTAATCATCTTCTCGATAACCAACCCGGCGGCATGAGGTGTCACCGCATAAACCCCTGAATGAATCTTAACGCCTGCAGGGATCCCTAATACTGGCACAGCTGCGTCCACCGCTTGGTAAATATTTCGTGCAGTACCATCACCACCAGCAAATAATAAAACATCGACCTGATGCGGGCTGTCTTTAGTAAGCCCGGCCATGATCATAGCTGCATCAATAGTATCTTGATAAACAGATGGCTCATGGCTTTGATGTACCACTTTAAAGCTAAACCCCATGTCCTTGAGCAGTGACTCGCCCATGTCTCCAGAGGCGGTTAAAAACTGGATCTCATCTTTATAATCAATCAGCCCCTCTAGCGCAATTCGGGCACGTTTGACGGCTTGAGGCTTGGCGCCGCGGGCGAACGCTTCAGTTCGGATAGCCTCGCCATCACTACCTTTAAGGCCAACTTTACCGCCGATACCGGCGAAAGGATTGATGATAAAACCTAAAGTAAACATAGCGTACCTAACTGTTTCTCCAAAAGGGTTAAGACCAGGGTTTAGGGCATGAGTCGAGAAATATTTAGTGTTGGAAGCTGAATCGGCTGTTGCGAGCGATAAAGCTTACACAACAGTTGTATCATAGCAGTGGCTCTTGGTGGAAAGCCATGCTCAAAATAGCTTTTAAGTTGTGTATGAACGTCGTAGCCAAAGGCTTTTGCGTCACCTAAAGCTTCCGTATCGGCATTTAAATTATCTAAGCTGAGGCGAAACGGCACACCGGCGGCCAAACTAAAAGCCCACTCTAGTGCTTGTGGCTTAACCTCAACCTTATAAAACAACGCTTGTTGCTCGGCGGTACGTCCGTCTGGTGCGTACCAATAACCATAATCATCAAGCTGGCGTCGTTCCTTGCCTGCAATGCACCAGTGAGCAACCTCATGCAAGGCGCTGGAAAAATAATCATAGGTGGAATGAATCGTTGCTAGGCCGTTCGTCGAATCAGCTGCTTGATAAAAGGGCTCTGTGGCACCAGGCTTGAGAGTAACCTTGTGCTCAGCAAAAGACTCGTTGAATACTTGAGCGAGTTGCTGAACACAGAGTTCTGAGGATAAATCTTTAGATTGCTTAAGTGAATTTTCGTATAACATGGATCAGCTAAAGTGTTCTAACAATTGTTTTTTGGTTAAAACAAAAACACCATCGCCTCCATTTTCAAACTCAACCCAGTGGAAATCGATATCAGAGAAGACTTCTTCAAGCGCCGGCCAGCTATTGCCTACTTCGACGATTAGCACGCCTTGGTCGGTTAAGTAATGGGCAGCGTTTTCTAGGATCTGACGAGTCAAATCGAGACCGTCATCGCCAGAACCCAAACCAATTTCCGGCTCATGGTGGAATTCTTGCGGCATATCCGCCAAATCTTCTGCGTCCACATACGGCGGGTTAGAGACAATAAGATCAAACTTCTCACCATTCAATCCATCGAATAAGTCCGACTGCACCGCGCGTGCCTTGTGATAAAGCCCCAGACGTTCAATATTAATTTCAGCGACCGTTAAAGCGTCTTCTGAAATATCAGACATCACGACTTCAGCATCATCAATATAAGCAGCAATCGCTAAGCCAATACAGCCACTACCACAGCACAAATCCAAAACTTTTGGATTATCCGCCTCTAGCCAAGGGTAAAAGTCGTTATGGATAAGCTCTGCGATGGGAGAGCGAGGCACTAAGACGCGCTCATCCACAAAGAACTCTAGTCCCGCGAAATAGGCCTTATTAGTAATAAAAGCGAGAGGTTTACGTTCAGTAACGCGAGTTTTAATGGCATGAATAAGGTGTTTCTTTTCTTCCGCTAAAACTTTAGCGGACAGCATGCTTTGCGGATAATCCGCTGGCAAATCAAGCATTTGCAGCACCACAGCTACCGCTTCGTCCCAAGGGTTGTCGGTGCCATGCCCAAAATACAAATCGGCTTGGTGAAACTGGGTCGCAGCAAAGCGAACGAAGTCAGAAATGGTGCTTAATTCAGCTTCTGCTTGCTGATAAATGTCTTGCTCAATCATGGTGCCACCTTTTCCTGTTGCTCACGTAACATACTGTATAAAGAATTATATACTAATTCTGATAATTGGTTTCGATCAGCCACTTCAAAATCACGGCAATCAATCGCTTTTCCGACTTTGACAGTAACCTTTTGATTCATGTGCATCTGTAGCCACTTTTTATTCGGCAGGACTTTATAAATATCCTCGATTGCCACCGGAATAATCAGAGCATTGGTATCGATAGCTAACCGAATGGCGCCTTTTTTCAATGGAAATAGCTTACCGCTAGCGGAGCGCGTTCCTTCAGGGAACATACAAATTCTGATTCCGCTTTCCATTTTCTCTTTGGCTATCAATAAATCCTTTATCGCCTGCTGCCGGTTTTGACGGTCGATAGACAAAATTTCGGCGGTTTTCATGGCTCGTGACAAAAGTGGGATTTTGAACAATTCTTTCTTTGAAATCATGCGGATACTGCCGGGTAACGCCGCAAAAATCAGTGGAATGTCATAGGCACTAGAATGATTGGCGACGATAATTACGCGCCTACCTGGTTCAGCTTCAGCTTCTAAATCGCCTTCAACCGTCCAGCGCAGTCGAACGGCTTTAGTTAGGCTGTTGGCCCACCGATGAATGATACGGTCGATTTTCGATCTGACAGTCTTTTTTGCCGACTCACTGCGATTGAATAAAGCCGTGATTAGGGTCAGTAGGCTATATTTCCCAGTGGAAGCAATGGAAAATAGAATAACCCACAAGGCACGAGGTAAGCTTGCTTTTTTGGTTTTTAGTTGTTTCAAGACGGATGTCACACCTATGTCATAAGAAAGGCAATGCTAGCTATTTTTGGCCTTCACTTCCAGTTTAATTTATAGCAGTAGGGTTATTCAGGACTGTGAAAGACTACTTTTTTAGCAGTCTTGGTGTCAGCCGGCTCAGCAACATCGAGTATACCGATTGCCGATGTTGGAAAATACTGAGTTTCGCCTGTTAACCATCCTGCCCACAAATGTGAGACCAAAGGCATGTGGCTTATCAACAAAGTAGTGCCTTGTGTGGCCTCTTCCACAAAAGGGATAGTCATGCTTGGATCTGACTCAGATTTAAGTAGAGGTTCGGTCTCACGGCTCCATTCATAATCGACTAAAGTATTAAAGGTAGACTCGAAGGTTTCTGCGGTTTGCTGCGCTCGCAGAATTGGGCTGACTAACAAGGTCTCAAGAGTTAGTCCCTGCCCTTTTAAATGCTCCGCATACCACTTGGCCATCTGCTTAATTTGCTGATGACCAAGGTTCGAAATCTGACGCTCGCCATTAATATATGGAGCGTCACCGTGTCGCATGATTCCAATATGTCGCATTAGCTTAGAGAAAACTCCTGATTAACATTGGCAACAAGCTCTTTAACCGCTTCAGGTTTTAGTCTTGGGCCAAACTGAGTGACCAAGTGCGCAGAAGCATAACTTGCTAACTTGCCCGCATCCGCCCAGCTCAAACCGTTAGTAATCGCGAACATAAAAGCCCCTGCGAACATATCGCCGGCGCCGTTAGTATCCACAGCTTTAACATTAAACGGTTCAATCGTATGCAATGTCTCGCCATCAAAGCCTAGCGCACCTTGTTTACCCAGGGTAATCACCACCTGCTTTGCTTGCTGTTTTAGAATCTTCAGCGCATCTTCCACCTGATCAACGCCTGTGTATTCGAGCGCTTCGTCATCGTTACAGAACAATAAGTCAACGCCACCGTCTAAAATCTGCTCGATTTCAGGCTTAAAGAAACGCACCATATTCGGGTCTGACAAAGTGGTCGCGACTTTGACGTTATTTTCTCTAGCAAAATTACGCGCCTTAATCGCTGCCATATGGGCTTCTGGCGAGCTAACTAAATAGCCTTCGATGTATAAATATTCGCTCTGCGCTAAGGCATCGTAGTTGATGTCTTGCTCTTTGAGCTCGCTACTGATCCCCAAGAAAGTATTCATGGTTCGATCTGCGTCAGGTGTAATCATAACCAAACATTTACCTGTCGTGCCGTGATTGTCTTCAAGCTGACCCAAAGTATTAGCAACGCCAGCACTATTTAGATCATCCGAATAAAACACACCAGCCTCGTCTTTCGCTACTTTGCACGAATGAAAAGCTTTACCACCGAGTTGCGCCAAAGCGATAACACTATTCGCCGCCGAGCCGCCGGAAGCACGCTGGTGGATGTTACCATTTAGGTGGCTTAACAAGTAATCGTGACGCTCCTCGTCAACTAGCGTCATAACGCCTTTCTCAACACCTAAGCGCTCAAGTTCAGTCTCATTGACCTCAATTTCAACGTCCACTAGTGCATTTCCTAGGGCGTATAAGTCATATTTCTTTGTCATCATCAAAATCTTAATTAGTGTTTGCAGTGATTATGCTATAATTCCTCGCAATATTAAACGTTAACCACCGTTCGGTTTTGGCTATGCCTGCACTCTTTGTTGACCAACTTACTGTAATTGACTTCGCTTTATTCGATATTCATCGTGGAATTGTCGGTGAAAGCTGGATTGTTGACCTTGTTTTAGAGGGTGAACTCGACGACCAGGGCATGGTATTTGACTTTGGTGATGTGAAAAAACGCATCAAGCAAGCCATAGATGCCACCGTTGACCATAAGCTAGTAGTACCTGCCAACAGCGACTACGTGGCCACAGAGCACAATGATAAAGGTCTAAAACTGACCTTAAAAGACACTTCAGGACATCGCTATCACCACCAATCACCAGAGCAAGCCGTGGTGCTGCTGGATGCAGAAGAAGTGACGATGGATGCGGTGATTAAAGTTCTTAACAAAGCCTGTTTAGAGGTCGTCCCAAACAACGTCGCCAAAGTCCATCTCACACTGAATACAGAAGCTATCGCAGGCCACTATTACCACTACGCCCACGGCTTAAAGAAACACCTTGGCGACTGCCAGCGAATTGCTCACGGCCACCGTTCACAAATACACATCTTTGAAAATGGTAAACGTAGCGAAGATCTAGAAGCTTTCTGGTGCCAAAAGTGGGAAGATATTTATATTGGTACTGAAGAAGATTTGGTTGAAACTGAAGTTGAAGACGCCACCGAATATTACCGCTTCGCCTATACCAGTGAGCAGGGTTACTTCTCGTTAGAGCTACCTAAAGCGCGTTGTCATTTGATGAAAAGTGACTCCACCGTCGAGTTAATCGCTAGCCACATCGTGAAGCAGCTAAAAGCAATAAAGCCAGACTCTGCGATTCGCGTAAAAGCCTTTGAAGGCGTCAACAAAGGCGCTATCGCTAACGGTTAGTCCACGTTATCGCCATCTTCAGCAGGTGGCTCAGTGCCCTCATTTGATTCGGTGCCGTTGTCGGCACCATCTACTGCCCCATCCTCTGGAGCATTTGGATCAAATGTGCGTCGCTTGTCTTCTGGAATAATTTCCGCACCTTTTTCCGGGTGAGGTACCACGCCTTCATAAACGGCCGAACAGGCACCACCTGTGATCAGTCCTACCCCTTGCTTAAAGAGACCAACGACAGAGCCGGTTACGGCATCGAAAGCCGCGGTGAAAGTTTCGATTTCTGGCGATGTAATGCTACCGTTAAGGGTTTGTCCATACTCACGGCATCCTTTCTTATTGATAATATCGAAGTCGAAATCTTTAAATTCTTGCTTGTCTAAAATCACTTCACCATTAAAGGCAAAACGATACTTATCAGTAGCAACTGCCACGTCTTTAGTGATTAAAAGCCCATCTTTGATGTCCATATCGATATTCAAGTTTGGAATCTTTGTATCACCTTTATCAGCGCCTAACTGACCTATAGTATCCTGTAAGCTGACTCCCTGCGACGCTAAGAGCCCAAGCGGGCCGGCCAATAAAAAACCACCAATATCAAGCAGTCCAAACTCTTGGCTGTCTAAAAAGCTTCTAATGACTTTATTAATATTCAGACGCTCAATCGTAACCAAGCTTTGGTTTCGCACAAAAATCTCACCACCCAAGCTACTTAGTAGGGTATCGCTGTCCAGCCCTTCGAAAGAGACTTCGACCTCTCCCTCTAGTTGCCCCGACATGGCAATACTCTCGTCATTAGCTGGCTCGATTAGCTTTTCCAGAGCGAGGCTATTAAACTCCGAAGTGTATGTGGACTGGTAAGGCTGCTTGCTTAAATCAATAACCCAGTTAGCACTAAACGGCGACTCATTAATAGTCATCCTAAGTGGTTGGATATTAATAATCTGCTTGTCTTGTACCGCTGTAATCGCTAAGTCACTGATGTCATTATGACGCTGCGCAATATTGTCAACTCTTAAAGCGATTAAAGTAAATGCATTTTCAAGCTGAGAGCCATACCACTGGTCAATGGTTTGGTGGTTTTTAGCGAGCATGATTTCTGTGGCACCAAGGTACAGATTTTTTACAGTGATAGGGGTCGACTCTTCGACCGATGCTGCACTCAATTCTTTTCCGCCCTCTTGCACCAACTCAGCATTAATTCCACGTAACTTTAAGTCACCGATTTTAATGGTGCGCAACGCAAAATCATTGCTAGGTTTAGGCTTGCTTGGGCTGCTCTCTTTACTGCTGTCCTCTTCGCCAGCTTTATTATCAGGGGAATTTTTAAATACCAGATCCGCAGACTGGGTTCTTAAATAATCTAATAATAAATCTTTATCTCGCAGAGCACCTTTAAGTTCCAAGCCATCGATAGTGCCCTCAGGAATCTTGAGACTCGACATATTGAGTGCAACCTGGTTAGTACTTTGGGACAAATAATCCAGAGGCTGGCTCACCAAAGCAGCATCTCTAATCAAGGGATATCTATCTAATGCAAGGTTGCCGTTAGTAACCTGATACTCAATATCATTATTCTTATATTTTAAATTGAGGTTTCTGAGATTAACCCCTTTTAACTGCACATACTCTAATGGTAACTGCTCACTGGTATTTGATGGTGCATCTTCACTAGAGTCTGAAACATTTATTGAAAGGTCTGCGCCCCCTAGTTCTAATTTAGTAACGTTTAGCTGGTTACCCTCGAATTCAGCATTAAGACCAGCTTTAGTAAGCGAGCCTTGTGGAACAGTGACTGACTCAATGGTTACATTCGCAACAGTTTTTGTGTTCCAATTGTTTGGTTGAGCAACTACCCAACTATCTTCACCGTAAATTGGTATTTGGGTTGCTTCAAAATTAAGCCCCTTTGTCTCATAGGAGTCTCCATCGACTTCTACGACTGCCGCACCACTTTTAACCACAAGCTTATCCAAAACGATTTCGGACAAAGGCAGCCCTGGTTTCATAGAAGATTCTTTCGGTAGCTCCTGCTCAACTGGAGCTTGCTCCCCATCACCCAAGCTATCTATTTGATAGGTTATGTTGGGGTCTACAAAGGTTAAATCTTTAATCACCAGATTAGAATCGCTTAAGCTGAGTTCTGTGCTAATTTTTTTGATGTCACCTAAGTCCCCAGCGTAAGAAGCGCTATTTAGGGAAACCGTTGCAGCTTTAGCGCCACTACTAAGCTTATCGATTACAAAGATAGGCTGATGCTCAACGACTAATGGGATCTGGTTCAGTCCAAGCTCTATACCGCTGATATTATGCTGTTTCTTATCGCTCGTGAGTTTCAAGGTACCTTGTGAAATGGTTGCTTTCTGCAAAGTGGCACTTTTAAAAGGTAGATACCAATTATTACTTTCAGCTGGCTTAGCAGTAGCTTTTCCTTTCGACTCCTCATCGCCAGCATCTAAGTTCAACTTAAACGTTGGTTGCATAAGATTAAAATCTGGAATCGTAAAGTTTCCTTGTTTCAGTTCTCCTTCTAGGCTCAATGTAGCGAAATCTAAAAAGTCAGACTTCATGGCCTCGGACTTTAACTTTAAACGACTGTCTTGCGCGTTATAAAAAGCCGTCCAATCCAGCCACAAGGCTTTTTTGTCTTGAACCAGAAGTAACTCAGTAAATACAGCTTCAATCCCTTTAATCGATAACTCTTCTTTGTCCTGTATATTCAAGTCGGTCTCACCCAGATCGATGCGCTTTATAACAATATCGTTAAAAGGAAGCTCTAGGGTTTTCTCAGACTCACTGGCACCTGCAACTTTTTCTGATGCCACAACAGCAGGCGTAGCTTTTGCTGGCGCTTTAGCTTGAGTATTCGGCGGTTGCAATAAATCGATAGTGATTAAAGACTTACCAGAAGTAATATCGTCGATGATTAATCGCTGCTCATCGATATGGGCATTAAGCGTTAAATTATTAAGTTGGGTTTTATCCGATTGAAGCGTTTCAAGCTCTGCCTCGAGTGTGGTTTTACTGGCTTTGACTAATCGGTCTAAATCGTCAAATAACAAAAACCCATCTTCTGCGACAGGGATATTTCTCACCTTGACGCTAGCGCCTTTGGCCAGTAAAGAAACATCACCGCGATACTCAAAACTTAGGTTATTAACATCAATCGCGGCAACATCGATAAAATCAAAAGGTAAGGAAGTGTCTTCGCTATCTTGATTAGATTGCTTAAGGTTTAACTCAAAAGGATAGCGCACTTTGGCATTATTGAGCTGCAACAATTCCACGGTCAGTTTGCTCGACCATAAGCGACTATAGTCTAGCTCGCCCTTAAGGCTATCGAACTGGATAAAAGGATCATCTTTAGGGCCGATAATGCTTGAGCTGATGTTCACTGTACCACTTAGTAGCGAAACATCTAACTCACCAATGACCGCCTCAACCCCAAGGTTTTCTTTGAGATAGTCTTGAAGATAAGATTCAGAGTTTAAGAAATAGACAAGCGTGGAAACAGCTAAAAACAATACAACCAACAGCCCTAACAGGCCCCACAGAATCCTTTTTAACCACTTCCAACTTCTTGTCATAAATACCTGTCTACTTGTCTAAATCGAATTCCGTCCACACTGGCGCGTGATCCGAAGGGCGCTCCATGCCACGAATTTCATAATCAATATCCGAAGCAATCGCTCGCTGGTTTAACCAATTACAGGCAAACACTGAATCGATGCGAAGACCACGCTTTGGATCGCGCTCAAATCCACGACTACGATAATCAAACCAGCTAAACTTATCGTCAGTATCTGGATTAATCGTACGATAAGTATCATAAAGCCCCACGCTTAGCATACGTTGAACCCATTCACGCTCTTCCGGTAAAAAGCTACATTTTCCCTCTCTTAACCAGCGTTTACGGTTTGGCTCGCCAATACCAATATCGATGTCCAGTTGAGAAACGTTAATATCACCCAGGACAATCGTTCTTGTGGTCTCCAGATCTATTTTTTCTAAATAATCCTGCAAGTCTTGGTAGAACTTTTCTTTATAAGGGAACTTAGTTGGATGTTCACGATTTTCACCTTGTGGGAAATACCCATTTAAAACTTTAATGGTTTCATCGCCATACTCAAAGGTAGTGATGATCATGCGGCGCTGAGCATCTTCTGGATCATTAGGAAACCCTTTCTCCACCTCAATCGGCTTTTGCTTACTGAATGTAGCAACGCCGTAATGAGCTTTCCCACCATGAATTTCCATGTGGTAGCCTAAGTGCTCATAAAGATCGAACGGAAACATATCGTCATGAACTTTGGTTTCCTGAATACAAATAATGTCAGGATCATGCTTTTCTACCAAAGCCTCAATCTGATGAGCTCGTGTACGAATACTGTTAATGTTAAATGTCACTATCTTCATGGTTTAATTTATCCGAATTATTGTAAGTTTAACCAGCGTTCAAATTTATCCTGGTATTGGTCAAAGTTTGCCTTGTAACTAATATAAGCGGTATCACTTTCGGCTTCTTCTAATGTCACCTCAAATGTCATCAGCTCATCACGACGGAATCCTACAAGTATAACTTTATCGCCTACTGAACTCTGCTGAATCTGACGGTCAAAGTTTGAGGCATTAATCTTCAAGCCATTCAACGCAATAAGGTGATCATCCGCGGAAATTCCAGCTTTGCCAGCAGCGGAATCAGCGTAAACATTTTTCACTAAGACGCCTGTCGCCTTAGATGTAAACTCAACACCGAGGTCAGATAGCTGCTTGTCCTTTGGTAGCTTGTCTTTAAAGCCACCACGGTCGCTTCTATCGGTTCTCGGTAGGCACTTTAATTCAAGCCCCAGAGCAGCTAGCAACTGCTCCGTCGGCAACTCTTGCGTTGTGTAAAGTGCGGTTTCGAAAAACTGTTTTAACTCTTCATGTGCATTCTCTGGCGTTTCTTCCATCACCAACTTTTGAATGGTATCGTTTTCAACACCTTTCTCAACTTTGCCAAACTCAAGCCATAAACGTTGCATGATATCTTTTAACGACTTATTCCAGTCAGTAACCTGTCTTATCAATAAGTCCAAGCAAAGCGCAACTTCAGCGCCTTTGGTGTAATAACTGACTACCGCATTAGGCGCATTCTCGTCTTGCTTGTAAAACTTAGTCCAAGCATCAAAACTCGAGTCCGTTACCGTCTGAATGAAACGCCCTTTGGAGCGTCGAACCGCAGTAATCGTTTTCGCCAGTCGGGTTAAATATTCTTCTTTACTGATACAGCCAGTTTGCGCAAGCGCCAAATTATCATAATAAGACGTAATGCCTTCAAAAGCCCACAGCAACTCAGTATGGCTTTCTTTTTGCGTGTCGTAAGGCAAAAATTCAGCTGGCTTAATGCGCTTGACGTTCCAGGTATGGAAATACTCGTGAGAGCAAAGGTCCAAGAACGTTTGATAGTTGTCTTTAACCTTATCCTCGCCTTGCAACAAGCTATCACTTTCCAGTGGCAAATCCTCACGGCTACAATGCAGCGCCGTTGAGTTGCGATGCTCTAGCCCGCCAAAACCGTTGCCTAGAACATAGGTCATAAAGAGATAACGGTCCATTGGAGCTGGCTCACCAAAAAACTGTATGTGATGCTCACAAATCTTCTTTAGATCACTCGCTAAGCGTTTCTCATCGACCTCGTGACGACCAGTTAATGCCATGTGATGCGGCACACCACAAGCGTCAAAGCTAATTAATCTAAAGTCCGACATTTCCACAGGGCAGTCGATAAGCTCATCATAATTAAGCGCCTGATAGCGGCCAAAGGCAAACTCAGCCGTGCCTTCAATCGGCTTAAGGCCTGTAGCTACACGCCACTGTAGATAATCATCACCATCAGGACGACTGATATCAACGGTATAAGTTTCATCCTCGCGCCCTGCTACAGCTAGAAAAACACAGGTTCCATTAAAGAAACCATGAGTTTGATCGAGGTGGGCGCCACGAACTGACAAATCCCAGGCATAAACCTGATAGGTCACCACGACCTCGGACTCCGACTGCGGCAGCTTCCAACGCGACTTGTCAACTCGCTGGACTTTTAGCTGACCAGAATTATTCTCGGCGCGAAGCCACTGGATGTGCTTGGAGAAGTCACGGATCATGTAACTGCCGGGGATCCAGTTCGGCATATACAACTCTTGCCCTTCTGACTCCACCACGCCTAAGTGCAGTTTCACTTCGAATAGATGAGCCTGAGGGTTTACTGGATGGATCTCATAATGAATCATAAACTAGACTTTTGCCTGATCACGTTGTAGATTTCGTTTCATCAATTATAGAGGTTTAAAACCTTATTTACAGGGCATTCTGCAAAAGACTGTTAAGCTATGGATAAATTTGAACTGGCGGATATGAATCTGTCACAACTTACCGCCCAACAGCGGTTAAAAATCACCCAAGGCATGGTGCAAGAAGTAGTGCTCGCGCTAAATCTTGGTAACTATTCGCTTATTTGGCGCTATTTAAGCGATAAGTTTAGCGAAAGTTTTAATCAAGAGGCTTTTCAAGCCTTACATCAAGAACTGACAGCTGAATACTCGAAACTAACCACCTTCGAGCTTGTAGACTCGACTCTAATCACTGACAAGCCCGATGCGCCCCAGTTAGTGGAAACCTGGAAACTATCGACGCAAGAAAATAACGAATTAAAGCTCACGCTGACCTTAAGCCCCAAAAAAGAGTTTTTAGTCATTGAAGACCTATCAATCAATGCTTAATTGATTATTTTTCGAGCGAGGACTATGCTAAACAAATAAGTAAGCCATAGATGAAGGTAAAGATAGGCGCTTACTTATCTGAACCAAACTAGCAAAGACACCTGCCAGTGAAGCAACTTTAAATGGAAGACAGTAAGTAGAAGACAGTCATTGAAAATGAGTCAATTATGTGCAGCACTGCCAACAGAAGCCTTATTTGGCTATTAACCGTAACCGCGATTTTAGCGATACCTCTCATCGCGATGCAATTTACTCAAGAAGTGAATTGGGGAATTACTGATTGTATTGTCGCAGCAGCACTTTTAGCAGGCGGCGCTTTATTTTATGAGCTCATAATTCGACGTTATATGCGCACATCAACCAGCAAACTAAAGCCAATACTATTCTCTCTAGGACTAATATCCCTAATACTTATAGTTTGGCTAGAACTTGCGGTTGGAATATTGGGAACGCCTTTCGCTGGTTCCTAATACCTCTGGTGACAAAGCCTAGCCTCACACTTAACACAAATCAGTTTCTACTTTCTAACTCCACCAAACCCCAAAAAAAAATAGTTGTCACTTTTCGCCGCTAGCCTTGGTCTAATCCAGTACATGAGCAGAAAGGTGAACAAAATGCCACAATTACACCAAGAGTCCGACTTATTAGCCGATCATATTTCTGATCACGTGTTAGTAGCGCGGGCAAGTTCCGGCGACGCCATCGCTTTCGAAACAATCGTGAGGCGTCATAACCAAGCACTTTTTCGTGCTGCCCACAGTATTGTTGCTGACTTCGCTATCGCACAGGACACACTCCAAGAAGCATATATCAAAGCTTTCACTCACCTTGATTCGTTCCAACAGAAATCAAGCCTCAAAACATGGCTTACGCGGATTGTGATTAATACCGCACTGAATGTTAAGAAATCTCGTGAAGGCGTGAAAACAACCAGTCACGACACAGTTGTCGATTTAAACCAATATAGCGAGGTGAACATGTCATTGAAAAATGATAACGGTGTGCAACAAAAACCCGATCAACTCGCTGAGCAAGAGCAAATAAAACAGCTACTTCAAGATGAAATTTACCAACTCTCCGATAAATACCGAACCGTTTTTATCCTACGAGAAGTCGAGCAATATTCTGTGGCTGAAACCGCCGAAAGCTTAAATATTAGCCAAGACAGCGTCAAGACACGCACCCTTCGCGCTAAATCGATGCTACGAGACAAACTCTCAAGAAAACTCGAACCTTTCATGCAAGAGCTGTTCCAGTTTGCAGGAAAAAATTGCGATCTTATTACACAAAAAGTTTTAACAGAACTGCACCAAAGCGGCTACTTAAACTCACCGAAATAACACTAACTTGCTCCATTCGTGATACTAGAGAGGAAAAATCATGAAATCACTTAAATTATTAGTAACCTTAAGCTTGGCTTCGCTTGCTGCTTATCCGGCTTTGGCCCATGAGACTAAAAGCGACGACACCAATTCCACTGCACCGCATCAGCACCAACAAACTATGAACATGTTTGGTGGACCAACTTACCATGGCGAGCCTGCGCTTGCCGTTACAGCGGCATTGATTGAAGCTGGCGGTGGCGCTGAACACTTTAGCTTTGCCAAGGCGTTGGTTCACATGCTTGGAGAAGAAACTGTAAACCAAGAAGTGGCCAAGCTGACTAAGCAGTACAGCAAAGAAGAAGTGAATACCTTCTTAGTCGGAATGGATGCCGCAGTAAATTACGCCATAAAACATGTCACCAAGATGGGCATTGAGCTTCCTGAGGCGGCTGATCTTAATGGTCAGGAACTAGCAGCGACCCTAGTCAAAGCAGGCACCACCCCTGACGGTACATTTTGGAGTGGGTATCTATTCGACAAGGCGCTGTCTAATAAAATTCATAACCTCGTGATGATAGACATCAACGCAAACGAAGGTTATCAAGCCGATAAGATCTCGCACAAAATACTTAATCAAGCTATGTACGATGTTGCCCAAGCGCTAGGGATGAAGGAAGTGAAGCTAGCCGATCTTCACTAACCCTCATTAAAGTTAACTAAACTAAAAAACGAGTCTACTCAGGTCAAACTCCCCTAACGATGCTACTCCTAAGCGACCTGAGGTTTTGACTCCACCTAGCGCTGGCTTTAATGCCACAAGAACGCGAAGGCTACTCGACTGATGATGATTTTTCTTACTTCTTCTAATGAATCATCTATGGGTAGCCCTTTGCGACCTTATCCTGCAAATATAAAGCATGGTTTAAGAGTAGCGTCGAATCCCCTATACTAGCTAAAACCACATTTTTTGCGAACACAAGAAGCCTGTTTATTGAAGACTGAGTTATCGAATACTGAGTTAAAGGCCTAACTTTCGTGTCCGCTCTGTAGCGCGTGAATTCATGACAACAAAACTCAAGCCCCAGCATAGCGCTGTACCATCTGGAAGAGTCTTTTTATTCGTTTGCATTATACTGATCGCAATGAACTTGCGAGCGCCCTTCACGGCTATGGCACCATTGCTGGAAATGATTGAAAAAAACTTGGGGCTTGATACTGCTGCTGCCGGCGTGATTATGGCAATTCCCTTGTTTGCCTTTATGATTTTTTCGCCCTTTGTGCCACAGCTAGCGCGACGCTTTGGCCTTGAACTTAGCCTGCTCTATACCATTATACTGATAGCGCTCGGCATTATTATTCGCTCTTATGGAAACGTCCCATTGCTGTATATGGGCACCGCCATTGTCGGAATAGGCATCGCTGCCGGCAACGTCATACTACCGAGCTTAATTAAGTTAAAATTCCCCCATAAAATTCCGTTAATCACTTCTAGCTACGTCCTCATGATGGGCGTAACAGCCGCTATATATTCGCCACTAGTCATCCCCCTGGCACAGTTCGATAACTTAGGATGGCGCTTTGCCTCAGGCGTATTTATTATAATTCCTATCATTGCTATTTTGCTGTGGGCACCACAGGTTCGTCATCGCTCCCGCGAAAAGGCACAAAAGTCCATTCAGCATGGCCTTTCTCCAATATGGCGCTTTAGACTCGCATGGCAAGTGACTCTATTTTTTGGCTGTAATTCGTTACTGTTTTACGCCATGATCAGCTGGCTACCCGCCATTTTCAACCAAATCGGACTGAGCCCAGAAAAAAGTGCGACGCTACACGGCGTTTTACAGCTCGCCTCGGCCATACCCGGTCTAATTCTTGTGCCAATTATTAACCGCACTAAAGACCAACGTGGTATAGCCATTCTAGTGACTTCACTTAATTTTATAGGGTTACTAGGACTGATATTGCTCCCTAGTGGCGCTACCTTCTGGACAATCATCATCGGCCTCGGCTCTGGTGGCGGTTTCATTCTAGCGCTGTCTTTTATCGGCCTTAGAACCCAAAGCAGCGACAAAGCCACCTCACTCTCAAGCATGTCACAAACCTTAGGCTACCTAACCGCAGGCATTGGAACATTAGCTTTAGGATCACTGGCTGACTTTTACGACAACTGGCAACCGGTGTTAATCGTTTGTATGGGTTTATGCGTTACCCAAGGAACTTTAGGGATTTTTGCAGGAAGATCGGTACAAATTAAAGAGTAAAATGAGTATGACTAGAGGAAAGAAGCCAGAGGAGCGACTCAATAGTTACCCCTCCGACTCATTATTGAGTGAGCAAACTTAACACTCGGCAATGTTCACCGCGATGGCTAGACCACCTTCTGACGTTTCTTTGAATCGGTTATTCATATTCTGTGCGGTTTCCCACATAGTTTGAATCACCTCGTCAAGCGTAACCCTTGCGTTAGCCGGATCGCTTTCGATAGCAATGTTCGCAGCTGTAATCGCTTTAATCGCCCCCATAGAATTACGCTCAATACAAGGGATTTGCACCAAGCCCGCAACAGGATCACATGTTAGCCCTAGGTGATGCTCCATCGCAATTTCAGCAGCCATCAGCACCTGCCCTGGTGAGCCGCCCATAATCTCTGTTAAGCCCGCAGCAGCCATTGCAGAAGACACGCCAGTTTCCGCTTGGCAACCGCCCATAGCGGCTGAAATCGTGGCATTCTTTTTAAACAGCGTGCCAATCTCACCCGCCACCAATAAGAAGCGGATAACGTTTTCATCGCCAGTGAACTCAGAGAAAGTCTGTGAATACATCAACACTGACGGAATAATGCCACTGGCACCATTAGTTGGTGCTGTAATAATACGTCCGAAGCTGGCGTTTTCTTCGTTGACCGCTAGTGCAAAACATGAGATCCACTTGTTAATATTGACGAAGTTTTCTTCACAATCGTAAACCGCTTTGTACCAATCTTCTTGGCTTGCAAAGGTTTGGTCGCCTAACAGCTTCTTACTCAAGCCAGCAGCACGACGCGCGACTCGTAAGCCGCCGGGCAAAACACCTTCTTGGCTGACGCCTTTATAAATACACTCTTTAATATTTTCCCAAATCATCAAAGCGTGCGCTCTTGTTTCTTCTTTGGTACGCCAAGCTTCTTCATTGATATAAATTAAATCAGAGAACGAAACGCCTAATTCTTCGCAGTAGCGCAGTACGTCTTCGCCTTTATGGCAAGGATACTTTGTATGGGTCGCTACTTCATCAACCGAAGTCTTTTCCTGCGTGGTAACGAAACCACCACCAATCGAATAATAATCCTGCTCAAGCTCGGTTCCATCGTTAAACACAGCTTTGAAGATCATACCGTTCGGGTGAAAGTCTAAACTCTCTTCCATGTTTAGCACTAAGTGATGACCATAAACAAAAGGCACATCGACTTCACCGCCAAGCTTTAAAGTTTCTGAGGACTTTATCGCCTCGATTTTCGGCATAATCTGAGTTGTGTCTATTGTTTCAAAATCTTCCCCAGAAAGCCCCAACATGCCTGCGATATCAGTACCGTGACCAATCCCCGTTTTCGATAACGAACCGAAAAATTCAACAAAAACCTCGCTGACATCCGCCAAGTTGCGCTCTTTACGAATAAGGTCGAGGAACATTTCACCAGCTTTCCAAGGACCCATGGTATGTGAGCTCGATGGCCCAATACCCACTTTTATGATTTCAAAAACACTGATCGATTCCATTACCAACTCTTAACAATAATTATTAAATGTGCGTCAATATCCGCACCAAAATAAACCACCCTTTTTGACATTTATTCAAGGCTGGAATTTAGGCGCATATTCTCGGGGATATTGAGTTATTTGTCTAACCTATTAGCCACCACCCCAGCTTAACGGGCATATTTTGGGGCAAATAAGATGTATAGAAACTGTAACCCTGATCTTACGGGTTACACAGGTAATAGTGAACCAAACTAGCAAAGGTCTGACCAGGTCAGGTTTTCAAATTAGTAGCCTCTTAAATTTTGATAAACTCAAGTAGATATAAACTAAATGTGCTTAACTTTCACGAGCCTGATAATTGAATAAATATGCTCTATTACTAGGGTTCAAAAAATACTTATCGAGGTAGCGTGCATGAAACAGCAGTGTGGGTTAATACGCTATAGCCAGAAACGAAAAAAGCCTTGCGGAAGCAAGGCTTTTGGATTCTTTATAAATTTTCTATAACAAGATAAAGAATGGTGCCCAGGGCCGGAATCGAACCGGCACGGTGTCGCCACCGAGGGATTTTAAGTCCCTTGCGTCTACCAATTTCGCCACCTGGGCAGATGACTTGTATCAGAGTCCAATTATGGAGGCTGAGGCCGGAGTCGAACCGACGTCCACGGATTTGCAATCCGCTGTATAGCCACTCTACCACTCAGCCAAAACCGACTACTCTGATAAAAAAACCTCGGACTGTTTAGCACGAGGTTTTTTAGAATTTGGAGCGGGAAACGAGATTCGAACTCGCGACCCCAACCTTGGCAAGGTTGTGCTCTACCAGCTGAGCTATTCCCGCGTCGTTTTGATGGCGTGCATTTTACTGTGAATTTGATTTGTGTCAACAAGAAAAATCACTTTTTTTGCACTTTTCTTACGATTGATTAAGGCTTGAACAAAGTGTCGTTTTTTCGACCAAAATCAAGGTGCTATCCGTAAGAGACGCTTATTATGCGTCATTCTTCTCACTTGTCAAGTATGGCCATGCAGCTATTAAATAAACCACCATTGACCAGAGCGTCAATAAGGCAGCAATCCACATGAAGACGTAACCAAATACCTTTGGTAGTCCAAAAATTTGCGGTGAGGCTATCAGTAATAAGAAAATTGCTAATAATTGGCACATGGTTTTGATCTTGCCGATGCTGGAAACGCCAACCACGGCACGATTACCCAGCTCCGCCATCCATTCTCTAAGTGCTGAAACTGTAATTTCGCGCCCAATAATAATCATGCCAGGAATCGCGAGCCAAGGCGAACCTTCGCGTGCAATCAATAAAATCAAGGTGATAGCGACCATGAGCTTATCCGCGACAGGATCAAGGAATGCTCCGAATGGTGATTCGATGTTCATTCTACGTGCTAAGAAGCCGTCTAGCCAATCTGTCCAAGCAGCAGTACAGAAGATGGCGAGCGTTATCCATCGCGCGGCAACGCCATCAATAAAGAAGAAGATGACGAATAGAGGAATTAATATAATTCTAAAAGAAGTAATGATGTTGGGTATGTTCCACATACAGTTCCCAGATTTGTTGTCTTGTAGCACTTTTTGTGTGATTTATTGTACATCAAGAAATCACAAAATGTTGCTAACTATGTAAATAATCGTAGATTTTTTGAGCCAGAGATAAACTAACCCCCGGCGCTTTAGCGATATCCTTGGCGCTCGCCTTCTCAATCTCCTGCCAGCCTCCAAAATGCCTCAGAAGCGACTGTCGACGCTTTGCGCCAACTCCCGGTATCTCTTCAAGCAAAGACTTAGTACCCGACTTAGTACGGCGGTGGCGATGCTTGGTTATTGCAAAACGATGCGACTCATCGCGAATATGCTGAATAAAGTGTAACGCTTTAGAATCTTCGTCCAACAATAGCGGTCGATGCTGGCCGGGGAACCAAATCTGCTCCATTCCTACCTTACGATCTGAGCCTTTTGATACGCCGATAAGCGGAACATTGGTAATATCCAGCTGATTAAAAACATCTTCAGCCTTAGCCAGTTGTCCTTTACCACCATCAACAATAACAAGGTCGGGCAAGGCTTTTTCATCAGTTTTAAGGCGTTTGTAGCGCCTCGTCAAAACCTGCTCCATAGCTGCATAATCATCACCAGGCTCAATCCCTGAAATATTAAAAATACGATAATCCGACTTTTTCGGGCCATTTTCATCGAACACTACGCAAGAACCAACGGTCTGGTTGCCCTGAGTATGGCTAATATCAAAGCATTCAACGTGTTTCGGCATCGACTCTAGTTGCAATGACTTTTGCAGCTCTAACAGTCGCTTGGTAAAGTTCGATTTACTGTTCAGGCGGGCGCGTAGCGAATGCTGGGCGTTTTTATTAGCGAATTCTTGCCATTCCTTAGTTTGCCCTCGGCTAGCCACTTTTAGAGCCACTTTGGACTGCTTATGCTCCGAGAGCGCTTCGGCAATAGTTTTATAATCTTCGGGCAGCTTTTCAAGAAACACCTGCTTCGGAACTTCCGCGCCCGATAAATAATAAAAGGTCAAAAAGGAATTGATGATTTCATCGAGATCACTGTGTTTCGGCACTTTTGGATAATAAGTCTTATTGCCGACTATCATGCCGTTTCGAATAAACACTAGCAGGATACAGCAAGTTCCCGAGGCATAAGCCACGCCAACGACGTCCAAGTCCGACGCTGTACCGCTGATAACCTGTTGCTGCATGACATGGCGCATCTGCTTAATTTGATCGCGATAGCGTGCTGCTAATTCAAACTCTAGACTCTCGCTGGCCTTGTCCATCTTCTTCTGTAGCCGCGCAATCACCTTGTCGCTTTTGCCACGATAAAACAGCCGAATGTTGTCCACATCTTTTTGATAGTCTTCTTTAGAAATATAGTCTACGCAAGGCGCTGTGCAACGTTTAATCTGATACTGCAAACAAGGACGCGAACGGTTAGCAAAGTAACTGTCTTCGCACTGGCGCACCTGAAACACTTTCTGCATCAGAGAAAGGCTTTGGCGCACTGCCGATGTACTCGGAAAAGGCCCGAAGTACTCGCCCTTCTCTTTTTTTGCACCACGATGGTATGCCAACCGAGGAAAGTCGCCACCCGACAAAAACACAAACGGATAGGATTTATCATCGCGGAAAATCACGTTAAAGCGTGGTTTATACTTTTTGATGAGGTTGTTTTCGAGCAACAGCGCTTCGGTTTCAGTGTCCGTAACCGTGGTATGAATATCCTCGATATAGGTCACTAACAGCTCAGTCTTCGGTGACTGATGCTTCTTAACGAAGTAGCTTTTTACACGATTATTAAGGTTTTTCGCCTTGCCGACATACAGAGTCTCACCATCTTTATCCAGCATCTGGTAAACACCAGGCTTACTGCTAAGGTGAGCGAGGATTTTTTTAATTTGAGGTTTAATGCTGCTGTCGGCGTCTGGCTCAGACATAAATACTGCGGCGGCCTATAGTGACTCAATCACTTTATAACGTAGCGCCAAATGAGTCAGCCCCACGTCATTCTCAACACCTAGTTTTTCAAACAGGCGATAGCGGTAACTGTTGACCGTTTTTGGGCTTAAATGCAGTGAATCTGAAATCGTTTGAACCTTCTCTCCACGAGTAATCATCAGCATGATCTGCATCTCGCGCTCAGAAAGCTTAGAAAAAGGATTGTCGTCGTGCTTCGAGAACTGGCTGATTGCCATCTGCTGCGCGACTTCGGCTGCTAAATAAAGCTTACCACGATTTACTGAATGGATGGCCTTCACCATCTCTTCGATATCTGTGCCTTTGGTCAGATACCCCATAGCACCGGCGTTGATAAACTGGCTCGGATAAGGCTCATCGCCATGAACCGTTAGCGCGATGACCTTCAAATCGGGATCAAAACGCAACATTCTACGAGTCGCTTCAAGACCACCAATTCCCGGCATATTAGCATCCATTAAAACGACGTGCGGTTGTTCTTTTTTCTGGTGCGCGATAGCCTCTTCACCAGACTTTGCCTCGCCGATCACCTCAATTCCTTCTGCATCTGACAAAAGCCGACTTAATCCAGTACGGACCAAATCATGGTCATCAACTAGCAAAACTTTTATCACAAACCCCCCCTAACAGATCTTTAAATTAGCGGTTCAATTATTATGAAATTAGGTTAAGATAGCAAGCAAGAACCTAACAAGTTTAAGAAGATAGTATGATAAATAAACGTATTTTAGCGCTCGGCGCACTTTTAACTTTAAGTTTCGGATTAAACGCAGCCTCAAGTATCGAAGACTGCTCCGCTATCTCCGACAACGAAAAGCGCCTTCAGTGCTACGACAACTTCCTACAAAAGAAAAACAACACCCAAACTGAACCAACTAAACCAACAGTTGAAGAAACGGTTAAGCCAACCAAGCCAGTAGAAGCGCAAGAACCACAGCCAGAGCCTCAAGCACCAAAAGCAAAACCGGCTGACAGCTTTGGTCAGGAGCAAATAAAGTCCTCAACCAAGAAAGAAATCACCGAAATACAATCCCGCGCCATCGGCAAATTCAAAATGTGGGAAAAAGGGTTAGAAGTAAGGCTCGAAAACGGACAAGTCTGGGAGATCACCGACCACCGTAGCGCCTACCACATGGTAGAAAATCCAAAAATCAGCATAGAGAAAGGTATCTTTGATAGTTATTTACTTGGAATCGAAGGCCTCAACAAACGCTTCAGAGTTAAGCGCATAAAATAGTTTATATTTTCAAAGCCCTACAATAAAGCCCGCACTCAAAGCGGGCTTTTTTATTTGTAACTTAATCATTTCAACGCTCTAATGCAGGCAAACTCTCCACTAAAACTGACAGCTCTCTTAATTGACAACTCTCTTAACTAACAATAGCCTCAAAAGACTCTTTCCCCATAATCCAAATTTTAGGTTGCTCAATAACCTTAGAAATGAAATTTTGTTTACTCTCTAAACGCTGAGTAAACTCCTCATCACTTAAAATCGTAGGGTTTATAGTCCTTGCCAACCGCTCCTCTGCATCAATAAACAGCTCCATCACCTGGCTATAACCTAAATCCACACCAACCAATAAAACATCAATATCGCTCGAAGCATGATCGCTCCCCTTCGCCACGGAGCCATAAGTAAAGGCAAACTCTAACTCATCGATGATAGGTGTAATAGACTCGGATAAAACATTCGCCAAACCAAACGTCTTCATCGCAATAGAACGTAGCTCAGCATAAACTGGCGACTTATGATTGGCCGAATAATAATTTTGATTGCCCTGCTTTTGCATTACAACCAATCCACTAGACACCAACTTATTCAACTCGCGCTGGATCGCACCAGTCCCCATCCCCGCTTTACGCACGATTTCATTTAGATAAAAACTAGACTCGCCCTGCGCAAAAAGAATGCCTAAAACGCACTGCTGCGCTTTAGTAAACAAAGCATCGGAAATACTAAAAGCTTCAGTTTCTTTACTCATAAACCACCACAATACGCAATATAGGTACGGCAATACCCTTTTGGGGTATTAAGTGCAACCTTATGGAAACCACTGCTTCACTATAAAGATTAGCCGACTTTACCTTCTGTTCAATGCACTCCTATCTAGACGGCATCGTAAATACGAGACAAAGACCTATGATTACGATAAGCGCGAAGCACAACGTGGTGATCTCTGTTGAAGATAGTAAAAGACAGATTGTACCCAAGAGCATTCCCTACGGTCACCAAGGGTTACCTAAACGCTTCGGTCGCAATGGCGGTAGTTTTAGGCAAATTACAGGCATAAAAAAAGACGTCGTTTGACGTCTTCTTTTATTGAAAATGGCGGAGAGGGTGGGATTTGAACCCACGAAGGGCTACAAACCCTTGCCGGTTTTCAAGACCGGTGCATTCAGCCGCTCTGCCACCTCTCCTGATTTGCGCGAAATAATACCGTAACAATCGGTTAGATGGAAGCCCTTTTTTCAGAAAAGTATAACTTTTTTAGGCTTCTACCTATCTTTTGTACAGTTTGTTTAATATTTACCCACAAAGTTGATAAACCAGCCTTCATAGTTGAAGTCTAGGTTGGCTAGGTTGTCACTAAACTCTGTGAAATTATAGCCGGCTCCAATTTTGAAGTTATCGCTGATGTGGTAATCGGCGCCGATTAACCAACCTTCGCGCTGGTCGTCACTTTCTTCAAGTTCTAACCAACGATACTCTAACAAGGCGTCCCATTCGCTGATGATATGGTAGCGAGTTTGGGCGGCGTATAGGTTTGCGGTGCTTTTAAACCATGCGCCTGAGCCTCGGTTTTCACGAACTTGGCCACGACGGTGCGCGACTTTGGCAGCGAGCTTCCAGCGTGGGTTGAAGTTATAAGTTCCTTCGAACGAGTAGATGTCCGACTTTTGATCGGCGCCTGTCGTAATCTGCGACAAGGTTCTTAGATCATAAAGGTAAGTATATTTACCGAGCATTGCCCAACGGTTGTTATCCACCGGACGGTATGCGAAACCTAAGTTACCTTCAACAAACTTTGCGTTTTGTGCAGGGTCGATGAGGTCTTCTGTGTCGGCGTAGTTGATTCGTGCTGCTAGGCGCCAATCGTCGGTTAGACGATAGGTTAGACGGTTTGTGGTGAGCCATTGTTCGCGCTCTTCCGCCCCGCTATCTTCACGATATTCAATTTTCGACGTCCAGTCGGCATCTTTCGAACGATAACTACCGCTTACGGTCGCAGCCTGGCGATCGACTGGGCCAGACATGGCGTCGAGGTTACCGTCTTGTAGGTTGAAGCCAATAGTCCAGCCTTGCGATGGGTAGTAATCCATACCAAAAGTATGCACTAGGCCCGACTCTTGTGGCGCTTTGAAGTGTTGGCTTTCGTTATAAATCGTCACTTGATTCGATAGACGAAGCTTTTGACCAAGCACGATGCCGTCGTTGATTCTGTTGCCGAACACATTGTCCGTGGTGTCGGTCGAATAAGTATAACGACCATAGACTTTGTGTTCGTTATTAATCTGGTAGTCCGCGGTTAGGCTTGCGGCATCGCCACGGTGTCCGCTGGTGTATTCGGCGCCGATCGATGAGCGATTGCCAAACAAATAGCGCGTACCAAGAGTTACGAGGTCGTTATTGTCGTAGTCGCCACCATCATTTTCTAGCGTGAACTGACCTACACCATAAACATCCCATGTTTCACCGATGCGGTGATTATATTGCACCGCGCCAAGAGTGGCTGAAGTTTTGTTGCCGGCTAACGTTTCTTCGAGCTGGCGAACTTCTGCGGTGATATCAATCTTTGGTGTTATCTGGTAGTTGACGCCTACTTGTGCTTGTTTCAGACGGTTATCGTTACCACGCTGATAATCACTGGCACGAGTGGTAATCGATACGTCGTCATTCACATAACCGTTAACTTCGGCGCCAGTTTCGGTAGTTTCTTCGTTTAGAGTGCGTCGCGCTACCGAGAAGCCTGCGTCTGTTTCACGGTGCCAAGCGCCTGCTTTCCACTCGTGTTCACTCCAGCCAAGCTCTTTAAAGTTGGCTCGCGCTTCTACCGAATAAGCTCCGCCCTCTTTACCAGTGACTTCATCATTTGGATCCGGCACGATTTCGTCAAAGGTGAAACCACCGTTGTCAGAGAAGAAGGTGGCAGCTTGGTTCGCTTCGGAATCCGCTGACTCAACTTTTAAATAAGTACCACGACCAGCTTGTAGCGTTACGTCCACGCCAGCCAGCTGATAATCATCACCAGAGCGGTTTTCGTCGACGAAAGTACCGCCAACGGCGACGTGTTCGCCGAGCCAAACTTTAGCGCGACCACCGACTGTGCGGTTGTCGGCTTCGAAACCTGATGGGCGGTATTCATAATCGACGAGTAAAACGTTATCAAAACCATCGAGTGGCTGATCACGAATAATAGTGTCGAGGTTACGACGCGAAATTTGCGACAGTGGCGTCGTTAGAATAATACGCCCTTGAAGCTCGTCGATTTCATAATCAGCACCACGCTTTAAATCGACACGAGTTTCGACGCGCCCGGTAGTGTTATCACGAACTTCTAAGGTGATTTTGTCCGAGCCAGGCAAGATGTCAGTATGCTTTAAGTAATACAAGCTACCGCCAGTTCCTAAGAACTCGACATGGCCAAGCGCTGTTTGTGCTTCTGAGGCGAAGGCTTTGACTTGAGTTTTCGCTTCGCCAAGCTCAGTCGTTTCAATCGAGCGCCAGTTAATCGCGGCGCCATAAAGCGAGCGAGAGTATTGTGCGAATTCGTTACCCGTGATGCCGGTATTGTAGTTACCCCACAAGGCTTGGCTCTTGTCCCAATCGACGCGAACGTAGAATCGACCTTGTGTATCAACATCGCGATAGGTGGTCGAGTCGTCGCCATAAACTGGGTAGTAACGATCCGGATCTAAGCGGCGGAATATATCCTGAGGATCTTTGTCTAAGAAGCCACTGAACATTTTATCAAGCTCGCGCTCCTGGGTATCCGCTTGCGCTGTGATAAGGTATTTACCTTTGACCTTGCCTTTCAGGTAAAACGCTAAGCGCCCTTCTAGCAAGAAGTCATCTTGGAACTGATCAGCTTGGTCAACCGCTTGAATACTGTCCGAAACATTATTCTCGGAAGCGGTAAGGTCAGCTAACGCCACCATGAACATGTGCTCACCGGTAACGTTGACCGTCATTTCATTAGCAATGACTTCCTCTTCTTTGCCAATCACGACATTAAATTTGTGTTGGCCTACTGGTAATAAATACTCAGCAACAAAGCGACGCTGTAAATCTACCGGAATAACATCGCCATTAATGGTTAACGGTTGATTTTCTGGAATATCCTGACCAAATATACGCACACGCGAACCATAGATTGGGATGTTCTGCTGGCGCAGATTGTTCTGACCAAAGGTTTCGCTTTCTATTAGTTCATTGGCTAGTTGTTGATCCGAAATTTCTTCGTCAGACTGCCCTTGGCGAACCAAGTCGGCGAATTGGGCAATGTTCTTTTCTTTTTCTTCAGGAGTGACTAAAAGAAGGCTTTTAGCAACCGTTTCGTCGCGGCGCCCTTCTTTGTCATAAGCTCGAAGTACGTAAATCAGTCGGTCGCCTTCGACTAATGGACGATCTAATGTTAGGTCACCTTCCCATGAATAACGGCCATTATTGGTAACTTCTAGAGATTGTGTCGCCAGTGGCGTCACTAAGTCCGTATCGTTTGCATCATAAAAGCTAAGCTCTAAGCGATCGATAAAAGCAGCGTAGTTTGAGTAGTAGCTAAAGTTTACTGGCTCAACAACTTTGCCATCTTTAAAAGCTACTACAGAAGCTCCATTAATGCCCAAAGATGGGGGTGTTAAAGCAGGATCTTCCGTTGCCCACATGATGCCGCCGTTAGGTAATTGCACCAGCAAATTACCAGATACATCAGCACGTTTCATGTCAGGCTGGAAACCTGCCTCGTCTTGGGTATAGATACCACGGTAGCCAACGTCTACGCGGCGATCTTTTTGCATCTGCTTAGGGTCTGTTTCAGTAGCCGTGGATTCACCTAGGCTTTTTACTCTGAAAACCAACCCATCTTCAGATACGCATTCAGACTGATCACACTGATACCCTTCTTTCGCTTTTTCTTGTTCAGCACTAAAAGCTTCTGGCGCAACACTGAATAGGATTGCACTTAGTCCAAAACTAAACATCGGGTGCGTTAGATTTTTAAGTGTTAGCTTATTCATGGCTCGCACCTCCAGTTGAAGCTTTATGCTGTCCTTGTTCGACCTCAATTTTTACGTTTTTAATCAACTCTTTTCCTAAATACTTCTTCAGTGCATTGAAAACTGCATCGGCACGTTTTAAGCCTAAGCGATAGTTATAGCCTGAACTACCACGGATATCGGCATGACCCGACACCCAAATTGCGCCGCCACCTTTTTGCTCAAGGTATTTAGCCACAGACTCAATAATCGGCTCATATTGCTCTAGCACTGTATGTTTGTCGGTTTCAAAAAGTACCTGTCCAATTTGGATTTTCTCGCCCAGAGTGATGATATCGCGACCCGGCTGTAACTCAGCCGCTTCAGCTTTAATCGTCACTTTCAGGTGCTTGCTAACTTCAGGCTCAATCATCGTCACAAGCGCATCACGCAAGACTGTCGCACGGTCGAAGGCGATTGGTAAGCCACCGCCATAGCCTTTAATGGTTAAGGTTGCGCCTTTCGACTGATTGATCTTAGCAGCGATGTCTTCTATCACTGGACGATATTTCTCTTTGATCTCAACGCTATTATCATCAAACAGAACCGTGCCCATCTCAATCTCAAGAGATTTCGATTTATCGAACAGCGGCTCTTTTGGTTCAGGCAATTTCACACCGAAGTCAAAGTTCGTCGGCATACCTTGCGTTAGGCGCTGTACTCTTGGGTTCTCTGTAGTGAACTCGCTACCCGCTGGAAGCGTTGCTGGGTCCACTTTCATGATGAAGTTCTTACCGCGGCTGAAGTTATCAACATCAAGCGCGTTCAAGTGGAATCGTCCATAAGCGTCAGTTTCAGTAATTAAACCTTCAACCGTTGCGATACGCACCCCCGGAATTCCGCGCTCGTAGATACCGTAGTTGGTAACCACATAATCCACACGGTAGTTGTCGCCTACTCGTGAAATATGACGCTCAATACGGATGTCCTGTGCTGATAGTCCATCGGCCACTTCGCCATCGTGCTCAACACGAGTGTTACCTTCGGCATCCATGACAACCTTAGTACCTTCATCAGTAGTAAGCTCAAAGTTATTCGTGAAGCGAAGCTCTTTCATCAACTGAGAAATCACAACTTTATGATTTTCTGGCGAATCCATAACCGAATTTCTACCACGAAGCGAACCTAACTCAATGCCGTGATTGATTGGCGCACTCGCATCAGCCTCTGGCTGCGGTCCGTTACCACGATCTACCGTGGTAGAGTTGGCGACATAAGCGCTTTCATCAATACCACCGCTAACGCTGATACCCGTCGCTGTCGCATCATCCTGCCAGCCATCGCCATCGCGGTCGTTAAAGACTTTACCTAAAATCGTAGCTTGCTCGAAGTCTGGATCAGCAGTCATGTAAACAGACACAGTCGCTGTATTACTCGCCTTCTCGCCAAGGTAATAAGCTGTGACGCTGTTAATATGCTCGCTACCTACTGCCGAAGGTCCAACACGCATCATGTACTTGATTGTCGCTGTCTCGCCCTCTGCTACGTCTACACCCTCAAACTGTAATGGTTTGTATGGTGTGATTAGGTTATTGCCAGCATTACTATCATCGATGCTGCCGCTATTATCAACATAGCTGAAGCCTAATGGCGGAGTATCAATAACTTGAACATCCGTCACATCCACTGTTCCTACGTTCTCGACTGTTACGGTATATGTCACGAAGTCGCCTAGCTGGACTTGATCCGTGCTTACCGATTTAACAAGACGTAATTGAGGCTTCTCAGCAGACTCAATTACCAGCTCATCAGTTGTTGCATCGTTCGCAGTATTGCCAGCATCATCGCTAACAGTCGCTGTGACGTCATAAGTACCTTCTGTTAAAGTATCCACATCTGGAATCGTTAGAGTCCAAGTGCCGTCACCATTATCAACCAAGTTACCGTCACCTTCGGTGTAGGTAATGCCGTTGACCGTCACGCTTAAGTCATCCGCGCTGTCTGCCGTACCCGTAATCACTGGCGTGTCATCGTTCGTCACTTGCGCGTCCACCGTTGGCGGCGTGATTTGAGTATCAACCACCAGCTCGTCTGTGGTTGTGTCAGAGGCGGTGTTAGTACCGTCCGTTACTGTCGCTACCACATCGTAAGTGCCATCAGGGATTTCATTGCCCGCTGGGATGGTTAAGGTCCAAGTGCCGTCACC
>NZ_QICH01000002.1 GCF_003194565.2 Kangiella spongicola | reverse complement strand
CTTTAAGTTTCCTGTAGAGCCGTTGTAGACTACGACGTTGATAGGCAAGGTGTGGAAGCGTTGAGAGGCGTTAAGCTAACTTGTACTAATTGCTCGTGAGGCTTGACTATATAACCCCAAGAAATTGTGGTGTCGAAAGACTTAAATATAGAGTCAGCAAACAAACATAGAAAGAAAAGCGTGCTGAATACTGCAAACATCTTACTTACAGATTTATACTTCTTCTGCCAAATTATTAAGACTTAGGTCATATCCAAACGTTTTTGCTTGGCGACCATAGAGAGTTGGAACCACCTGATCCCATGCCGAACTCAGAAGTGAAACGACTCATCGCCGATGGTAGTGTGGGGCTTCCCCATGTGAGAGTAGGTCATCGCCAAGCGCTTATACCAAAAACCCCAGCCGATGGTTGGGGTTTTTTATTACATGTTCGAAAAGTTAATATCATATTACCTGGGCTCTCGCTGAATTTATTCCGACCAATTTATAGCACTTCCTCCTTCCTTGTAGGTCGTGTGACAAAATTGTCGGGAAAGATTTTGAATGCTGAGTAAAGCGACGACAGCCCTTTAGGCTGAGGGCAGGATTGCCCGAATAGTGTAGGTCATACCTTTTGGGCCAGGCCCTCGCCATACCGTAAAGGGCGCGTGAGCATTTATACCAAAAAAACACCCGATGGTTTTTTTATACCTGCGATGTATGAATCAAGTCCTTTGTCTAGGACGGCAGATGACATGCTGAAGCCTTACAAACTGCTAATGCTCTAAAGTTTACTCAACTTAGATGACTGAAGGCCATGTTTACTGGGGCTGAAGAAAAATCTTTAGGTACCATCGCCAAAGGGCCAGAAATTCTACATACCCAAAAGAGCAAGTGAGCTTATACTAAATAGCTGAATCATAAGCAGTTATATTTGACTATTTTGACCAGTCTAAATCTTCTAAATACTATTTCGCTCACAAGAGATATTCGGATGGTGTTTGTTCATGTAACAATGGTGGATACTCTAGTGGAGGCGGTGGTTCAGCACCCGTGTGGTTATTGTTTATGTTGCTATTAACTTTTACAGCTCGACGATATTACTAGTAAAAAAGGCCTCGATTGAGGCCTTTATATTTTGTAGTGAAAGTTTAAGCTTTTGGCTTGCGCTTCTTAGCTTTTGGTTTACCTTTGTCTTTATCTTTAAACTTAGGTTTACCTTTTCCGCCAGCAGAGCTTGATTTGCCATCTTGCTTGCCGATTGGTGCAAGTTGCATTGGTTTCCCTGCAACGCGTGCTTGGGCTAAGATTTTTTGTACTTCTTTTGGCATTCCTGCAGGCAAGTCAACTGTGGTGAATTCGTCAAATAAGTCGATTCGACCGATGTATTCACTGTCGATATCGGCTTCGTTGGCAATCGCACCTACAATGCTACCAACCTTTACGTCGTGGTTTCGGCCTAACTCGATACGGTAACGCTCCATCTCGACGTCAGGATGATCGGCGAGTGGTTGTGCTTCTGCTGAGAAAGTGTTTTCACGGCGCGGACGTTCATTTTTACGGTCACGATTTCTATCACTGCGAGAGTCACGACGATCGCTACCCCAATCATCTCTATCTCGTTCTTTACGGTCTTTGCGTGGCTTTTCTTTAAGTAATAGCTCGTCGCCAGCAGCCATTTTAGCTAGTGCAGCCGCGAGTTGAGGCCAATCTTGGTCATTGTCTTTAACGTACTTTTCAACTAAATCTGTGTAAAACTTAAGATCTTGGCTAGCAAGGGTTTCAGTAATTTTAGTTGCAAAACGTTCAACACGAGTTTCGTTAATCGCATCGATTGTTGGCATGTACATTTCTTCGATAGGCTGATTCGTGGCACGCTCAATCGCTTTCAGCATGCGCTTCTCACGATGGGCTACGAATAAAATAGCGTGACCTTCACGGCCTGCACGGCCAGTACGACCAATACGGTGAACGTATGACTCGGTGTCGTAAGGAATGTCGTAGTTAATAACGTGACTAATGCGTTCGACATCAAGACCACGAGCAGCAACGTCAGTCGCTAATAATACGTCGATTTTGCCGCGCTTTAGCTTTTCAACAATTTTCTCGCGCGAGTTCTGTGCGATATCACCGTTCAAGGCGTCCGCACGGAATCCGCGAGCATTTAATTTTTCAGCCAATTCCATCGTAGCAGTTTTGGTGCGCACGAAAATAATCATGCCATCGAAGTCTTCTGTTTCAAGAATTCGAGTCAAAGCGTCTAGCTTGTGTAAACCACTAACGAACCAATAGCGTTGGCTGATGGTTTTTGCTGTCGACGTTTTGGTTTCAATTTTGATGTGCTCAGGCTCGTTAAGATGCTTTTCAGCAACTTTACGAATCTGATTCGGCATTGTGGCCGAGAATAATGCGATTTGACGCTCTTCTGGAGTGTGGCCTAAGATCCACTCAACGTCATCGATAAAGCCCATACGAAGCATTTCATCAGCTTCGTCTAAAACTAGAGCTTTAAGGTTATCAAGCTTTAAAGTGCCGCGACGGATATGATCCATAACACGACCAGGCGTACCAACAACGACTTGTGCGCCACGCTTTAATTGGCGTAATTGCGTGTCGTAACGCTGACCACCATAAATTGGCAAGATCGTAAACTGATCCATATGCTTAGCATAAGTTTGGCAAGCCTCAGCAACCTGGAGCGCTAGCTCACGAGTTGGTGCTAAAACTAATACCTGAGTTGTACGATCTTTAGTGTTAATTTTTGAAAGTAACGGCAATGCGAATGCAGCCGTTTTACCCGTACCCGTTTGGGCTTGACCAATAATGTCACGGCCGGTCAACAATACAGGAATACTGGCTTGTTGGATTGGAGACGGTTGTTCGTAACCTACTTCTTGAATAGCTTTCAATACAGCAGGGGCAAGTTCCAGCTCTGAAAAGCTGGTAGGGGTGTTTTTAGATGTCATCAGAATACCTTAATTTTGCATGATGAGCGGAATGCTCAACGAAGCGTCGGTCAACTGATATACCCAACTAAAACCACAACACATTGCACAGAATATAAGAAAGGGAGTGCATGCGACCATTGCTTCGAATCGGCGACATTATACGCACAAAAATTAGTCAGTGTTAACATTATTAGTAAAAGTTTTACAAAATATAGTATAAAGTGGCTAAAAACCTATGTAATTCAAGCAATTTACCATAAGGACTGCTGCATGAGATTGGCCATTATTGGTGTGCTGTGTTTATTAATTAGCGCATGTTGGGAGCAAAACGAGGTTATTTCTATAGAAAATAACGGAAACATGAAATGGTTAGTTATCGCTAAACCGGATTGGGAGATGAGTTCAGAAGCTGGTGTTAAGGATGATTTAGAACGATATGTATCGCAAATGCGCAAAGCAGGCTGGTCGGTACAAACGAAAGGTGGGGTTGTAAAAGACCAGGATGTCATCGTTGGTCTTAGTGGCAGCTTACAAAATGTAGATAAAAAGACCGACTTTTATAAAATTCACTCGGTTAATCAAGCTTCAGTTAAAATTGAGTTCCTTTGTCCGGTAATTGATGATTTACGTTTAAGCCGCTTTATTAAGATAAAAGACAGTCGCCGTGCTGCAATTGAGTGTGGTGACGGTGTGCAAAGCTTTCGGTTTTAGTTTTTGAAATGCCCAGCTTTTGAAACTGTAAATAAAAAACGCAGGGCATGATATTCCCTGCGCTTTTTAAGTTGCTCGTTGCTTTGATTTGTAGCGTTATTTTTTATAGATATTACCGTCTTTCATGACGAATGAGACGCTTTGTAGCAATGTAATATCCTCAATAGGATTTCCATCAACTGCAATTATGTCTGCTAATTTGCCTTCTTTAATGACGCCAATTTTATCATTTTTGAGTAACTCCGCAGTCGTCACTGTTGCGCTTTGGATAGCTTCCATCGCAGGCATACCAGCCTCGATCATGTACTGAAACTCTTTCGCGTTATCGCCGTGGGCCGAAACGCCACTATCGGTGCCAAAGGCGATTTTTACGCCGTAATCATAAGCTTGAGAGAAGGTTTTCTGAATTTGTGGGCCAACTGCTCGCGCTTTTGGGCGTACAATTTCTGGGAAGAAACCATCAATTTCCGCTTTTTCTGCGACAAATTTACCGGCAATAATAGTCGGCACATAATAAGTACCATGCTTTTTCATGGCTTTCATCACGTCTTTTGACATATAAGTTCCGTGCTCGATACTGGTAATGCCGGCTTTTACAGCGCGTAACATACCTTCATCACCGTGCGCGTGAGCAGCGACGTGCATGCCGTAATCATTTGCGGTGTCGATGACTGACTTCAGTTCTTCTTCGGTAAACTGAGGATTCTGACCACTCTTTGCTAGGCTTAATACACCGCCTGTGGCTGTGATTTTGATAAAGTCGGCGCCTTCTTTATAGTGCTGACGTACCGCTTTGCGCGCGTCTTCGACACTGTTGATAACGCCTTCTTTTGGCCCTGGGTCGCCCATCAAGTCAGCATTGGTGCCATTCGTTGGATCGGCGTGTCCGCCTGTGGTCGCTAGCGATTTCCCCGCTGAATAAATACGCGGGCCAGCGACGATGCCTTGGTTAATGGCGTTGCGTAAGGAAATGGTGACGTTATAAGAATCGCCAGGGTTTCTAACGGTTGTGAATCCTGCCATCAAAGTTTTCATGCCAAAGTTTTGTGCGCGAAGAGCTAAATCCGCAGGGTTCATCGTAAAACCTTCAATATAAGACTTAGGATTCATTTCACCATCAAGATGCACATGCATATCCATTAAGCCAGGCAGACAGGTTTTACTGCTAAGATCGACAATATCCGTAGCACTTGGACGCGAGCTGGTGACAGAAGTAATGGTATTGCCTGTAATCTCGATGTAGCGCTCGGAGAGTAATTCGCCTTCGGCTGTATCGACGAGGTTTCCGCAATGTAACCAAGTATTTTCTTGAGCCTCACTAGACACAGCAGCATGGCTATTGGAGGCGATGCTTAGTGCTGTGATGGTCGCAACAAGGGTTAATGGCGAGTTTATCTTCATGGGATTCCCCTTTTATATAATTATTTAGTCAGCCTAATCTAACGTTTTGTGCATGGAGTGGCAATCTCTGTGGTGGTCAATTTGTAACAATCTTTGACTGTGGATTGTTCGCTCTAGAGAAATAGTATTTCAGCGTTCTTCTGCTACAATGCAAAACATTCAAAAGCATTTGGACAAGGCTCTATGGCGCAATCACTAACCGCTTATAATACCTTTGGTATTGAAGCTAGCTGTGATCAACTTTTCCGTTTTCAAAGCGAACAAGACATCCAAGATTGGTTGGCAGGCTTAACCATAGCCGCCGACAAATTCTTCGTGCTCGGTGGCGGTAGTAACTTGCTATTGCTGGATCATGTTCCGCTAACCTTCTTGCAGGCAGATATTCAGAAGATTTCTTATCAAGAAAGTGGCGATGAGGTCACCGTTACCGCAGGCGCAGGCGTTAACTGGCATCAGCTAGTTTTGGATTCGCTTGATAAAGGCTATGCGGGGCTTGAGAACTTGTCTCTTATTCCTGGCAACGTAGGGGCAGCACCCATCCAAAATATTGGCGCTTATGGCGTTGAGCTTGAACAAAGATTTATCTCATTAAGCGCTGTCGATCTATATAGCGGAGAGCGACGAGTTTTTACCCACGAGGAGTGTCAGTTTGGTTATCGTGACAGTATTTTCAAAGGGGAGTTGCGCGGACGCTATATCATTACAGAAGTAACCTTGCGCTTGTATAAAAAAACACAGTTGGTGCTTACTTACGGCCCGCTTATGAACTTATCAGAGACTACAGAGAGTCTTACTGCTAAAGATGTTAGCGATGAGGTGATTAAGATCCGTCAGAGCAAACTGCCCGATCCGAGCAAACTGGGTAATGCGGGCTCGTTCTTTAAAAACCCAGTTGTCAGTATTGAGCAATATCAAGAACTAAAGACAAGCTTCCCTGATATCGTTGCTTACCCAGTTAATAATTCACACATGAAGTTAGCGGCGGGCTGGCTTATCGACCAATGTGGCTTGAAAGGCTATCGCCAAGGCGATGCAGGGGTTCATCAGCAACAAGCTCTGGTTATGGTTAACCATGGTAATGCTAGCGGTCACGATATTTTAAAGCTCGCAGGACACGTTCGAGATACGGTTTTGGCTGAGTTTGGAGTTCGTCTTGAACCTGAAGTGTGGATCATAGGGCAACAAGATGTCTTTTAATAATTTCACGGTGAGCACCGATCATGGCAGCTAAAGAGCAGTCGGAACATAAAGAACAGCAGCTGACTGGCATTATGCAGCTCTTGTCAGAAGGTGGCTTTTATTCAGGCCAAGCCATTGCTGATAAACTTGGGGTGAGTCGAGCATACGTCTGGAAATTGATTCAGCAGTTGCAAGACTTAGGGCTTGGTATTGAGTCAGTGACGGGTAAGGGTTACCGCCTTGAGCACCAGGTCGAGCTGTTAAATAAAGCACAAATAGAAGAAGCCTTGCATGGGTTCAGTTTAGATTTACGGCTTATTACCGATTCCACCAATGACAAATTAAAAGGCGATGGCTTTACCCATAATAAATTAGTGGTGGCGGAATATCAGTCTGCTGGGCGCGGGCGACGTGGTAGGAAGTGGGTTTCCCCTTTAGCCAGCAACCTATATTGGTCGCTTGGCTGGAAAACGCAATTACCCGTACAACAGCTCGGCGGTTTGAGTTTGATTGTTGGCCTAGCCATAGTCAAAGCTTTGCAACAGCTTGGAATTACGGGCGTTGAGCTTAAATGGCCAAACGATATTCGCTACCAAGGGCGCAAACTAGGCGGTATTCTGGTCGAGCTTTCTGGCGATATGGTCGGTGGGCTACAAGTTATCATTGGTGTTGGTCTCAATGTGCACATGGCGAGCAATGCCGCCGAGAGCATCGAGCAAGAGTGGATCAATCTCCAAGAGTTAGAGCCGACAATCAGCCGTCAGCAGCTATTAATTACTGTGATACAGTGTCTACAGGACTATCTTGAGCGCTTTTCTGACGGCGGTTTCGAGTCCTTTTTATCTGAATGGCAGCGCTATGATGAGTGCTTAAATAAAAAAGTTGCCATACTGCAGGGTGAAGACGTCATTAACGGTATTGGCGCGGGTGTCGATGCTAATGGTGCTTTTTTATTGCAAACGGGTAAAGGCATCAAGCCAGTTTATGCTGGTGAAGTTAGCTTAAGGTTTCGTGAGGGTACTTAGCCATGTTTCTATTTATTGATCAAGGTAATAGCCGCTGTAAGTATGTACTTACAAAGTCTGTAGAGCTTTTTAAAGAAGAGGCTGCAGGAGCATGGGACAGCAAGGCAAGTAGCGCAGATGAGCTAAAAAAACACTTGGAGCAGTTTGCTGGCTTTGGAGTAAAAGCGGTTATCATCAGTAGTGTAGCGAGCCGTGAAACTAAAGACCTCTTTAAGCAAGCCTGTGAGAGAACCTTAAAGATAACTCCTGTTTTTGCCACCTCGACTAGTAGTTATTCAGCTAAAGATAACTCGGCAATAGGCAATAGCGCACAATTGTCACGTACGCTAGTAAACACTTACGCAAAGCCACAAGCTCTTGGCGTCGACCGCTGGTTAGCTATGATTGCTGTGTTTGAAAGATGTGTTACAGATTTTATAGTGATCGATGCTGGAACGGCGATTACAGCTGATTGGGTCAATGCGCAGGGTGTGCACCAAGGCGGGCATATCGTCGCCGGTAAAAAGTTATTGCAGCAATCATTGCTCGGCGAAACTGGTGGTATTGCCTGGAGTGCCAGTCACGATAACCAAGCCGAAGGCGACCTGTTTGGCCAAAATACGTCTGCTGCGGTGTCGCTCGGAGCCGATGTCATGGTGGAAGGTTATTGTCGTCAGCTAGTGAGGCAAATAATTTCCGCCTACAAGGATGCTGATAACAGTAATAATTTAGAAATATGGATTACTGGAGGTGATGGAGCAGAGGTTTTGCAATGGATTGAGCAAGAATTGAAACTTTTGAATAAGCCAATTAAAGTAACCTTAGAGCCAAGGTTGGTTTTTTTAGGCTTAAACCATTGGTTTTCGGTGAATAAATAAACAATTTATCGAAAGAAATGAAAAAAATTGGCTGATTGCCAAAAAAAGTTGAAAAAAGCATTGCCAAAGCTAAATCAGATCGCTAAAATTCCGCCCACTTAACGACATCGGCCAAAAAGACACATCAGGCCTGTCAAGAAGTTAAGCCGACTTAGCTCAGTAGGTAGAGCAACTGACTTGTAATCAGTAGGTCGCCAGTTCGATTCCGGCAGTCGGCACCATTATTTTTGAGGGTTGCATATGCAGCCCTTTTTAAATGTGAGTTAGCATACTCTTGTAGCACTAGACTAAAGAGATTTATACTTGCATTTTCTCCAGCAAATTGGCATTATGCGCGCTCGCTTTGAGCAACGATGATGTTCAAATCTTGGAGGGGTTCCCGAGCGGCCAAAGGGATCAGACTGTAAATCTGACGCGAAAGCTTCGGAGGTTCGAATCCTCCCCCCTCCACCAAATTATTTCATCCTGCCTCATATGCTCTAAGTCGCTGAAAAGCGAAGAAGGGTGGCTGGGTGAAGGCTTAAGTTGCACTAGCGCAATTTGAGTCACTATCGTTCTTGGTGCGGCGTAAACTTACTGTAGTTTATTGTTTTGCATTTAAAAGACACGGTAAACAGTTGAGCGCGGGTATAGTTCAACGGTAGAACCTCAGCCTTCCAAGCTGATGATGCGGGTTCGATTCCCGCTACCCGCTCCAATTTTGCCGATATAGCTCAGTAGGTAGAGCACTCCCTTGGTAAGGGAGAGGTCAGCAGTTCAAATCTGCTTATCGGCACCAGGCTTTGTCAGTCTTGCTATCTTCTCATTCAGAATCTATCAAGTTGGCAAAATTTAGGGTGCGAGGGTGCTAGTACGTGGTATCTTTGACGTACAACCCGGTGACACCCGTTTTAATATTGGAACTTAAAACGCGGAAATTCCGGGAGACTTAAAATGGCTAAAGAGAAATTTGAACGTAATAAGCCACACGTAAACGTTGGTACGATTGGTCACGTTGACCATGGTAAAACGACGTTAACTGCGGCGATCTGTACAGTATTAGCAAAAGTATACGGCGGCTCAGCTCAGGCTTTCGCTGATATCGATAATGCTCCAGAAGAGCGTGAGCGTGGTATTACAATCGCGACTTCACACGTTGAGTACGAAACTCCAGCACGTCACTACGCACACGTAGACTGCCCAGGCCACGCTGACTATGTTAAAAACATGATCACTGGTGCTGCACAGATGGACGGCGCTATCTTAGTATGTTCAGCTGCAGACGGCCCAATGCCACAAACGCGTGAGCACATCTTGTTATCACGTCAGGTAGGTGTACCTAAGATCATCGTATTCTTGAACAAATGCGACATGGTCGACGACGAAGAGTTACTAGAGTTAGTAGAGATGGAAGTTCGTGAACTTCTAGACCAATACGAATTCCCAGGTGACGACACGCCAATCATCCGTGGTTCAGCGTTGAAAGCGTTGGAAGGCGACGAAGGCCCATTAGGTCAAGAAGCGATTGTTGCTTTAGGCGAAGCTCTAGATACATACATCCCAGAGCCACAGCGTGCAGTAGACAAGCCATTCTTGTTACCGATTGAAGACGTATTCTCGATTTCAGGTCGTGGTACGGTTGTAACCGGTCGTGTAGAGAGCGGTGTTGTAAAAGTTGGTGAAGAAATCGAAATCGTAGGTATCAAAGACACGGTTAAGACGACAGTAACTGGCGTAGAGATGTTCCGTAAGCTTCTAGACCAAGGTGAAGCTGGCGATAACGTAGGTGTACTACTGCGTGGTACTAAGCGTGACGAAGTAGAGCGTGGTCAAGTATTGGCGCACGTTGGTACTATCAACCCGCACACACGTTTCGAAGCAGAAGTTTATGTATTGTCTAAAGATGAAGGTGGTCGTCACACGCCATTCTTCAAAGGCTACCGCCCACAGTTCTACTTCCGTACAACTGACGTAACTGGTGCTTGTGAGCTACCAGAAGGCGTAGAGATGGTAATGCCAGGCGATAACATCAAAATGGACGTTACATTGATTGCACCGATTGCGATGGACGAAGGTTTACGCTTCGCGATTCGTGAAGGTGGCCGTACTGTAGGTGCGGGTGTTGTATCTAAAATCCACGAGTAAGATTTTAGAACCGCAACAAATCTAAAGGGCACTTCGGTGCCCTTTATTATGAAAGGGTAAGAAACGGGCATAAGGCCGCTTTTGGACCCACTAGCAAGGCAAACTCTGCATCTGGATTTGCCAAGCTGTAATAAAGAGAAGTGATCGTAAAGTACCGTTTTTTATACGATTTCGTGAGATGACATATTCTTTGGATTAATTTCTAAGAAAGAATTGCAATTCAAGCGAGACGTTGTATAATTCACGGCCTTATTTTAGACAATCAGTTTAAAGGCCAGTAGTTCAATTGGTAGAGCGTCGGTCTCCAAAACCGAAAGTTGGGGGTTCGAGTCCCTCCTGGCCTGCCACTTCTAATCGATAAGACTTCATACTAACGAAGTCGAAAATAAAGTAAGTGGCTGTTGATAAAGGTTTTATTCATGAGTGCACAAGCAAACACGGAACCATCAAAATTAGACTCTGTGAAGTGGATCGTAGCGTTTGCCATCCTATTCGGTGGTATTTATGCTTTTAACGTTCTAGTTGAGCAATCGATCTTAATTCGTGCTGGTATCGTAATTGCGGCAGTTGTAATTGCCATTGCAGTTGCTATGCTAACTGCTAAAGGTAAAGCGCTTTGGCAGTTTGTTAAAGGTGCTCGTACTGAATTACGCAAAGTTATTTGGCCAAAAACCAATGAAACAACTCGTATGACAATCGTGGTCATTATCATGATTATAATCCTTGGTGCTTTCTTGTGGTTGTTAGATTGGCTAATTAATAGCTTTTTAATACAGCCAATCTTAGGTTAGGAGACGTCGCATGGCATTACGCTGGTACGTAGTTCAAGCCTTTTCAGGTTATGAAAACAAAGTTAAAAACTTGCTTCAGGAGCGTATTGAGCTTGCTGGTTTGCAAGACAGCTTTGGTGAAGTGCTAGTTCCAACTGAAGAAGTTGTAGAAATGCGCGCGGGTCAAAAGCGTAAAAGCGAACGCAAATTCTTCCCAGGTTATGTTCTTGTCGAGATGGAAATGAACGAAGAAACTTGGCAGGTGGTGCGTAATACACCACGTGTAATGGGTTTTATTGGTGGTACATCAGACCGTCCAGCTCCAATCTCGAAAAAAGAAGCAGATGCTATCCTTAACCGTCTAGAAGACGGCACGGACAAGCCAAGACCTAAAGTATTGTTTGAAGCAGGCGAAATGGTGCGAGTTACCGATGGTCCATTTGCCGACTTTAACGGTGTGGTTGAATCAGTCAACTACGAAAAAAGCCGTTTACAGGTGTCAGTCACTATCTTTGGACGCTCAACTCCTGTAGAATTGGAATTTAGTCAAGTCGAGAAAGGCTAGACAACAAATTTAAACATAAAGCGATCTCTGTTTGGTTTACCCGCTAGGTAAGCTAATTCTGGGGAGCGCTTTTTTGTCTTTGTAAAAACGGGGAGCTAGTAATAGCGATTGTACCCATAACGAGGTGAAACATGGCTAAGAAAGTCGAAGCTTATATTAAGCTGCAAGTTGGTGCCGGAATGGCAAACCCAAGTCCACCAGTTGGTCCTGCATTAGGTCAACACGGTGTTAACATCATGGAATTCTGTAAAGCATTCAACGCTGAAACAGAAAAGCTAGAAAAAGGTCTTCCAACTCCTGTAGTTATCACAGTTTATAACGACCGTAGTTTTACGTTTGTTACTAAAACTCCTCCTGCGGCAGTACTAATCTTAAAAGCGATTGGTGTTAAGTCTGGTAGTGGTACGCCAAACACTAAGAAAGTGGGCAAGATCACTCGCGAGCAATTAGAAGAAATTGCAAAAATGAAAGAACCAGATCTAACAGCGGCTGATATGGACGCTGCAGTTCGCACTATTGCTGGTACAGCGCGCTCTATGGGCGTTGACGCGGAGGTATAAGACCATGGCTAAGCTAAGTAAACGTATTCGCGCAATCAACGAGAAAGTTGGTGAGCGCACAGTATTTTCTGCGGTAGAAGCTATCGAGTTATTGAAAGATGTTTCTAGCGTAAAATTTGATGAAAGCTTAGAAGTTGCTGTGAACCTTGGTATTGATCCTCGTAAATCAGATCAGGTTGTTCGTGGCGCAACAGTTCTTCCAAACGGTACTGGTAAAGACGTTCGCGTTGCAGTATTCACAACTAACGCTGACGCTGCTAAAGAAGCAGGCGCTGACGTAGTTGGTATGGAAGATCTTGCTGAAGAAGTTAAGAAAGGCAACATGGACTTTGACGTAGTTATCGCTAGCCCAGACGCAATGCGTGTGGTTGGTCAACTAGGTCAAATTTTAGGTCCTAAAGGTTTAATGCCTAACCCGAAAGTAGGTACAGTAACTCCAGACGTAGCTACGGCGGTTAAGAACGCTAAAGCAGGTCAGGTTCAGTACCGCGCAGACAAAAACGGTATCGTTCACGCTGCAATCGGTAAAGTAAGCTTCAGTGCTGAGCAATTAGAAGAGAACTTATCGTCTCTATTAATCGCACTTAAAAAAGCAAAGCCAGCTTCATCAAAAGGTACTTACCTGAAGAAGATTTCTTTATCTTCAACTATGGGTCCTGGCTTAACTTTAGATAAGTCTTCTATTTCTTTAAAAGACTAATCTAGGAAGAGTTTGGCTCAGTAATTTGGCTGAGCCAGTTAAAAATTCGGTTTAGATGCTATATTGCTATTTAAACCAACTTTTAAGTTGGTCAAAGTTTTCGATTAACTTAAATTAAAGGCTTTGGGTTTCCTGGGTTTTAAAAGTAATTCAGGGAACCGTCAAAGACCGTAGGCACTGACGAATCGATAGCTCTGTGTTTTATTTTGAGTAACGACGAGTTGGTTTAATTCTCTAAGGTGCTTTGTACCTTGAGCCTACGCAGACGGTGAAACCTTGATGAAACTTTTATAGTGGAATCGTTCACCGTGACTCAAAGGATAAGGCTCGCCTTATCAAAACTGTAACTCAATCCTAACTTCGGTCAGGTTTGAAACAATCGGAGGTGAACTAGTGGCACTTGGACTAGAAGGCAAGAAGGCTATTGTTACTGAGGTAAACGAAGTAGCAAAGACAGCCCTTTCAGCCGTTATTGCTGAGTACCGCGGTTTAACAGTAGAGCAGATGACTGCGCTTCGCGTGAAAGCACGTGAAAGCAACGTATATGTACGTGTTGTTCGTAACACGTTAGCTCGTCGCGCTGTTGAAGATACAGAGTTCGCTTGTATGCAAGATGCACTAACTGGTCCTCTAGTTTATGCATTCTCAATTGACGCACCTGGTGCGGCTGCGCGTCTTTTCAAAGACTTCGCAAAAGAGAATGACTTACTACAGGTAACTGGTTTGTCAATTGCTGGTGAAATGCACGGTCCTGAGCGTCTAGACGCTATCGCTGCACTACCAACAAGAGACGAAGCGCTTGCGTCGCTAATGAGCGTGATGATTGCGCCTATCACGAAACTTGCTCGTACTTTCAACGAAGTACCAAGCAAAGTTACTCGTGCGGTTGCAGCCGTTCGCGATCAGAAGCAAGAAGCAGCTTAATATTTTCACTACGAATACTGTTAGATCGTAGTTTAAATTTTTATTTATTTTTGAAATTAAATACCCAGGAGACTGAAAATGGCTCTATCTAAAGATGATATCTTAAACGCTATTGCTGAAATGAGCGTAATGGACGTTGTTGAACTTGTTGAAGCAATGGAAGAAAAATTCGGTGTATCAGCGGCAGCAGCAGTTGCAGTAGCTGGTCCAGCAGCAGGCGGTGCGGAAGCAGCGGCTGAGCAAACTGAATTTGACGTAGTAATGAAAAGCTTCGGCGGTAACAAAGTAGCTGTAATTAAAGCTATCCGCGGCATCACTGGTCTTGGCTTGAAAGAAGCTAAAGACATGGTTGAAGGCGCTCCTGTTGCTGTTAAAGAAGGCGTTGAGAAAGAAGAAGCTGAAGACGTTAAGAAGCAATTGGAAGAAGCTGGCGCGGAAGTTGAAGTTAAGTAATAACCAGTTATTACTTGATGTCAATTAACGACAGCGAATGATCCAAAATGGCTGGTGACAATGTCACCGGCCTTTTTGCCGTTAAAAAACGGTACGTGACGTAAGTCACATTTGTCGCAAGAGATTCACTCTTTGCAGACAAACTAAACGAGTTAAAGTTAGCGAGCCGAGGAACCCAAATGGCATATTCTTACACTGAGAAAAAACGAATCCGCAAGGATTTTGGTCGACGTTCAAATATTCTCGATGTGCCTTATCTGTTGGCAATTCAATTGGATTCATACCGTGAATTCCTTGAGCCAAAAGGCGATAACGATTCAGGTTTGGACTCAGCGTTCAAATCAATCTTCCCTATTGAAAGCTATTCAGGTAATGCAGCTCTTGAGTACGTAAGCTACTCAATGGGTGAGCCAGTATTCAATGTTAAGGAATGTCAGATCCGTGGCATTACTTATTCTGCGCCATTGCGCGTAAAAATCCGATTAGTAATCTACGATAAAGATTCTAAAACGAAAAAAGTTAAAGACATCCGTGAGCAAGAAGTGTTCATGGGTGAGTTACCGTTAATGACTGAAAATGGTACTTTCGTCATCAATGGTACAGAACGTGTTATTGTTTCTCAGTTACACCGTAGTCCAGGTGTTTTCTTCGACTCAGATCGAGGCAAAACACACAGCTCCGGTAAACTACTTTACCAAGCTCGTGTAATTCCTTACCGTGGTTCTTGGTTGGACTTCGAGTTCGATCCAAAAGATATGCTATACGTGCGAATCGACCGTCGCCGTAAATTACCAGCGTCAATTATTTTGCGTGCTCTTGAGTATTCAACGCAAGATATGCTGGACATGTTCTTCGAGCGTAATAACTTCTACATCACTAAAGAGGGTGGCATTCAGTTAGAATTAGTGCCAACTCGTTTACGTGGTGAAACTGCTACTTTTGACATTAAAGCTAAAGGCAAAGTCATTGTTGAAGAAGGTCGTCGCATTACGCCACGTCATATCTCTCAACTTGAAAAAGCTGGCGTGAAAAAATTAGACGTACCTACTGAGTACATCTATGGTCGCGCTTTAGCCACAGATATCATCGATAAAGATTCTGGTGAAGTCATCGCTGAAGCTAACTCTGAAATTACTGAAGAGTTACTAGAAGCATTAATCGATGCAAACGTTACAGACGTACCTACACTGTATACCAATGATCTTGATCATGGTCCATACATGTCGGATACGTTGCGTATCGACTCAACCAAATCAGCACTTGAAGCGAAAGTTGAAATCTATCGCATGATGCGTCCTGGTGAACCACCAACGCAAGAAGCTGCTGAAGGTCTATTTGAAAACCTATTCTTCAACCAAGAGCGTTATGACTTATCTCGCGTAGGTCGTATGAAGTTCAACCGCCGTGTTGGCCGCGAAGAGATTGAAGGTGAAGGTACGTTATCTAACCAAGACATCATAGATGTGATGAAAACCCTAATCGATATTCGTAACGGTAACGGTACTGTTGATGATATCGACCACTTGGGTAACCGTCGTATCCGTTGTGTTGGTGAAATGGCTGAAAACCAATTCCGCGTTGGTTTGGTCCGTGTTGAGCGCGCTGTTAAAGAGCGTTTGTCACAAGCAGAAAGCGAAAACTTGATGCCACAAGATTTAATTAACGCTAAGCCTGTTTCGGCTGCTGTTAAGGAATTCTTCGGCTCGAGCCAGCTGTCGCAATTTATGGATCAAAACAACCCATTGTCAGAGATTACGCACAAGCGTCGTGTTTCTGCATTAGGTCCTGGTGGTTTGACTCGTGAGCGTGCGGGCTTTGAGGTTCGAGACGTACACCCAACTCACTATGGTCGTGTTTGTCCGATTGAAACTCCAGAGGGTCCAAACATTGGTTTGATCAACTCTCTAGCATGTTATGCACGTACCAACGATTACGGTTTCCTGGAAACCCCATATCGCCGTGTTAAAGACGGTAAGCCAACGGATATCGTTGATTACTTGTCGGCGATTGACGAAGGTAAGTACATCATTGCACAGGCTAACGCCAACTTGGATAAAGACGGTAAATTCAGCGATGAATTAGTACCATCTCGTAACCAAGGCGAGTTCATGTTAGCGACTCCTGATCAAGTTGAATATATGGACGTTTCGCCACAGCAGATTGTATCGGTTGCGGCAAGTATGATTCCATTCCTTGAGCACGATGATGCGAACCGTGCATTGATGGGCTCAAACATGCAACGTCAAGCAGTTCCAACTTTACGTGCTGAAAAGCCGTTAGTAGGTACTGGTATGGAGCGTGCTGTAGCGGTGGATTCTGGTGTTGTTGTGGCAGCTAAGCGTGGTGGTATCGTTGATCAGGTCGACGCCAGCCGTGTGGTTATTCGTGCGCACGAAGATGAAGTCGGCGATAACGACTCTGGTGTTGATATCTACAACTTTACTAAGTACACGCGTTCTAACCAGAACACTTGTATTAACCAGCGTCCAATCGTTAAGCAAGGCGATATCGTCGAGCGCGGTGACGTTCTAGCAGATGGCCCATCGACTGACTTAGGTGAGTTAGCGCTTGGTCAAAACATGCGTGTCGCATTCATGCCTTGGAATGGTTACAACTTTGAGGATTCGATCCTAATTTCTGAAAACGTTGTTCAGGAAGATCGTTTCACCAGCATCCATATTCAGGAATTAACCTGTATCTCTCGTGATACTAAGTTAGGCCCTGAGGAAATCACTTCAGATATCCCTAACGTTGGTGAGAGCGCACTAAGCAAGCTTGATGAGTCAGGTATTGTTTATATCGGTGCCGAGGTTAAGCCTGGTGACATCTTAGTGGGTAAAGTAACTCCTAAAGGTGAAACTCAATTAACTCCAGAAGAAAAACTTCTGAGAGCAATTTTTGGTGAGAAAGCTTCAGACGTTAAAGATACTTCTTTACGCGTTGGTACTTCTACACACGGTACAGTAATCGACGTTCAAGTCTTTACTCGCGACGGTGTTGAGAAAGATGCTCGTGCTAAAGAAATTGAAAATAGCGAAGTTGCTGCGGCCAAGAAAGACATCAACGATGAGTTCCGTATTTTGGCGGAAAGCATCTATCAGCGTGCACGTAACCTAGTTATGGGGTGTGTTGCTGAAAAAGGTCCTAACCGTCTTAAGAAAGGTAGCAAAATTACTGCTGATTACTTGGACGAATTAGAGCCAAAACAGTACTTAGACATTCAATTACGCGTAGAAGAAAAGCAGCAAGCGCTTGAAAACCTTGCTAACTATCTTGCAGAGCAGCGTAAAGAATACGACAAACAGTTCGAGATTCAGAAAATCAAAATCACCCAAGGTGATGATTTGCAACCTGGCGTTCAAAAAATCGTTAAGGTGTATCTTGCTGTTAAACGTCGCATTCAGCCTGGTGATAAGATGGCTGGTCGTCACGGTAACAAGGGTGTTATCTCAAACATCGTTCCGGTTGAAGACATGCCATACGATGACAAGGGTGTGCCAGTTGATATCGTGTTGAACCCACTGGGTGTACCATCGCGAATGAACATCGGTCAGGTTCTTGAGACTCACCTTGGTTGGGCAGCGAAAGGCGTTGGTGAAAAAATCGGTGAGCTTTTAGACACTGGTAAAGCACCAAAAACTGTTAAGTCGTTCTTAAACAAGGTTTATAACCACCGTGACGACAAGAAAGTTGACCTGTCAGAATTCACTGATGAAGAAGTGATGAGCATGGCCAACAACTTACGTGCCGGTGTACCAATGGCGACTCCTGTATTCGATGGTGCTGGTGAGAAAGACATTCATGCAATGTTTGAATTAGCTGAGCTACCGAAGTCGGGTCAAACTTGGTTATACGACGGCCGTACTGGTGATAAATTTGAGCGTCCAGTGACTGTCGGTTACATGTACATGCTGAAACTTAACCACTTAGTTGATGACAAAATGCACGCCCGTTCTACCGGTTCGTACAGTCTTGTTACGCAGCAACCATTGGGCGGTAAAGCTCAGTTCGGTGGTCAGCGTTTTGGTGAGATGGAAGTATGGGCACTTGAAGCTTACGGCGCAGCTTACACGCTTCAAGAAATGCTTACGGTTAAGTCTGATGACGTTAACGGTCGTACACGTATGTACAAAAATATCGTTGATGGTAATCATCATATGGAGCCAGGCATGCCAGAATCGTTCAACGTATTGACCAAAGAGATTAAGTCTCTTGCTATCAATATTGAACTCGAGCATGACGAGTAAGGCATAGGCCTAAAGATATACTCCATCGCCTCGGAGTGATATTAAAACTCCGAGGTATTTAGGACAAAGGTTTTAACTCCAGCAGGAGAACGATTGTGAAAGACTTATTAAATTTAGTTAAGCAGCAGAGTCAATCCGAAGAGTTTGATGCTATCCGTATTGGGTTAGCGTCACCGGATCAAATCCGCTCGTGGTCTTACGGTGAAGTGAAAAAGCCAGAGACCATTAACTATCGTACCTTTAAACCGGAACGTGACGGTTTGTTCTGTGCCAAGATCTTTGGCCCAGTAAAAGACTACGAATGTTTATGTGGTAAATATAAGCGTCTAAAGCACCGCGGTATTATCTGTGAGAAGTGTGGTGTTGAAGTAACATTAACTAAAGTTCGTCGTGAGCGTATGGGTCACATCGACCTAGCGTGTCCAGTGGCACATATTTGGTTCTTGAAATCACTACCAAGCCGTATTGGTATGTTGATGGATATGACGCTTCGTGATATTGAGCGCGTACTGTACTTTGAAGCGTTCGTTGTTACTGACCCAGGCATGACAACCCTTGAGACTGGCCAGCTATTAAGCGAAGAAGGCTATCTTGACGCGTTAGAAGAGTTTGGTGATGACTTCGAGGCTAAGATGGGTGCGGAAGCGGTCAGTGATCTTCTTGATCATATCGATCTTAAAGAAGAAGCGCAGCGTATTCGTGAAGAAGAAATTCCTTCAACCAATTCAGAGACTAAGCTTAAGAAATTAAGCAAGCGCTTGAAATTGTTAGAAGCATTCATTGAGTCGGGTAACGATCCTCAGTGGATGATCATGAAAGTATTACCGGTTCTACCACCAGATTTGCGTCCATTGGTACCACTAGATGGTGGCCGTTTCGCAACATCTGATTTGAACGACTTATACCGTCGAGTGATCAACCGTAACAACCGTTTGAAGCGTCTATTAGACTTAAACGCTCCTGATATCATCGTACGCAACGAAAAGCGTATGTTGCAGGAGTCTGTCGATGCGCTACTTGATAACGGTCGTCGTGGTCGAGCTATTACTGGTTCGAACAAACGTCCATTGAAATCTTTGGCAGACATGATCAAAGGTAAGCAAGGTCGTTTCCGTCAGAACCTACTAGGTAAGCGTGTTGACTACTCTGGTCGTTCGGTGATCGTAGTAGGTCCAACCTTGAAATTACACCAGTGTGGTCTTCCGAAGAAGATGGCATTGGAGCTGTTCAAACCATTTATCTACAGCAAGCTTGAACTACGCGGTCTAGCGACAACGATTAAAGCTGCTAAGAAAATGGTTGAGCGTGAAGAGCCTATCGTTTGGGACATTTTAGAAGAAGTGATTCGCGAACACCCAGTTCTTCTAAACCGTGCACCAACACTTCACCGTCTTGGTATTCAGGCATTTGAACCTGTACTGATTGAAGGTAAAGCGATTCAGCTTCACCCGTTAGTTTGTACAGCATACAACGCCGACTTTGATGGTGACCAAATGGCGGTTCACGTTCCATTAACGCTCGAAGCTCAATTAGAGTCGCGCGCGCTAATGATGTCGACAAATAACATTCTTTCGCCAGCAAACGGTGAACCAATTATCGTTCCGACACAGGACGTTGTACTTGGTTTGTACTACTTAACACGTGATCGTGTTAATGCTAAAGGTGAAGGCATGGTCTTCGTTGATGCAGACGAAGTACAGCGTGCATACGCTAACGGTGCTGTAGATCTACACGCTAAAGTTAAAGTACGCCTACCAATGGTTGACTTCGATGAGAACGAAAAGCGTACTGAATCATTGGACCTAGTTGAAACAACTGTTGGTCGCTCTCTGTTGTGGGGTATCGTGCCAGAAGGTATTAGTTTTGACCTTGTGAACCAACCTATGACGAAGAAAGCCATTTCTCGTTTGGTTAACACCTGTTACCGCGAACGCGGTCTAAAAGCGACTGTTATTTTCGCTGACCAATTGATGTACACAGGCTTCTCTTATGCGACTCGCTCAGGTACTTCTGTAGGTATCGAAGATATGGCGATTCCAGATGTGAAAGCCGGCATCATTGAAGCAGCAGAAGCAGAAGTTGCAGAGATTCAAGACCAGTTTAACTCAGGTCTTGTAACTCAGGGTGAGCGTTATAACAAAGTTGTTGATATTTGGTCGCACACTAACGAAAAAGTCGCGAAAGCGATGATGGACCACATCGGTAATGATGAAGTTGAAACTAAAGACGGCGAGAAAGTGATTCAGCCATCGTTCAACTCAATCTTTATGATGGCGGACTCAGGCGCACGTGGTAGTGCTGCCCAGATTCGTCAGCTAGCTGGTATGCGTGGCCTGATGGCGAAACCAGATGGCTCGATTATTGAGATGCCGATTACGGCTAACTTCCGTGAAGGTCTAGATGTAACTCAGTACTTTATTTCGACGCACGGTGCACGTAAAGGTTTGGCCGATACAGCATTGAAAACAGCGAACTCGGGTTACTTAACTCGACGTTTAGTTGACGTTGCACAAGACATGGTTATTACAACTGATGACTGTGGCACTGAAAATGGTCTGTTCATGACGCCGTTAATTGAAGGTGGTGACGTTGTAGAACCATTACGTGAACGTGTATTAGGACGTGTAGTTGCTGATCACGTTTATGTACCAGGCTCGGATGAAGTTTTAGCTGAAGCTGGAACTTTATTGGACGAGAAGTGGGTAGAAATTCTAGAGCAAAACTCGGTTGACGAAGTTAAAGTACGCTCTGTAATTACCTGTGAAACTCGTACTGGTGTTTGTGCCGCTTGTTATGGTCGTGACTTGGCTCGTGGTCACATCATTAACCACGGTGAGTCTGTTGGTGTAATTGCTGCTCAATCGATTGGTGAGCCAGGTACACAGCTTACGATGCGTACCTTCCACATTGGTGGTGCTGCTTCGAGAGCGTCTGCGGACAACAACGTACAGATTAAAAACGACGGTACATTACGTCTTAAGAATGCTAAAACTGTTGAGCGTAAAGATGGCAAGCAAGTTATCGTATCTCGTTCATCAGAGCTTAACGTTGTCGACGAGTTTGGTCGTGAACGTGAGCGCTATAAACTTCCATACGGTACTGTTTTAGCGAAGCAAGAAGGTGAAGAGGCTAAAGGTGGCGACATTGTTGCTAACTGGGATCCACACACTCACCCGATTATCACCGAGCTAGACGGTCAGATTCAGTTTGTTGACATGGTTGAAGGTGTCAACATTGAGCGTCAAACGGATGAGTTAACAGGCTTAAGCTCGATTGTAATTACTGAGAATAAGCAACGTACTGGTAGCAAATCTACTGACGTTAAGCCTGCAATTAAGTTGTTGGATAAGAAAGGTAAAGAGTTGTGTATCCCAGGTACGGATATGCCAGCGGTTTACTTCCTACCGACTAACGCGATTGTCAGTCTTGAAGATGGTGCAGAAGTAAGTATTGGTGATGCGATTGCACGTATTCCTCAAGAAAGTTCGAAGACAAAAGATATTACGGGTGGTCTACCTCGAGTAGCCGACCTGTTCGAAGCTCGTAAACCCAAAGAATCGGCAATTCTTGCTGAAATCTCAGGTACTGTGAGCTTTGGTAAAGAAACAAAAGGTAAGCGTCGTTTAGTGATTACTCCTCACGATAGCGATGAAACTTATGAAGAATTAATTCCAAAATGGCGTCAGCTGAACATCTTCGAAGGTGAGAAAGTTGAAAAGGGTGAGGTTGTATCTGACGGTGCAGATAACCCACACGATATTTTACGCCTTAAAGGAATTACAGAGCTTGCGCGTTACATCGTGAATGAAGTTCAAGAAGTTTATCGACTACAAGGTGTAGGCATTAACGATAAGCACATTGAAGTTGTTATTCGCCAAATGTTGCGTAAGTGTATTATTACGGATCCAGGTGACTCTCGCTTCCTAAAAGGTGATCAAATGGAAGTCATCAGAGTGCTTGAAGCAAACGACAAACTGCGTGAAGAAGGTAAAGAAACTATCAAATTCGAAAGAGTCTTGATGGGTATTACTAAAGCTTCTCTTGCAACTGAGTCGTTTATCTCGGCGGCATCATTCCAGGAAACGACTCGTGTTCTTACCGAAGCGGCTGTTAGCGGTAAGATGGACGAATTGAATGGATTGAAAGAAAACGTAATCGTGGGACGTCTAATTCCAGCCGGTACTGGTCTGACTTACCATGAAAATCGTCGCCGCAAACGTGCTGCAGACCTACAAATTGAAGATGTTGTAGGCCCTTCAGCAGATGACGTTGAGCAAGCTCTATCGGACGAACTTAGCTCAATGGAAGATAGCGAGGCTTAAAGTGCTTGTGTCTGCTTGATGGTTAAACATTGAGCAGGCTTGACAACCCATTAGGACCTCTTTAGAATAGCGCGCCCATAGGTACTTCGTCCGTAAGGACGCCCGTATAAAGGCGCGCTGTATAAAGCGTGAACCAGATATAGAGAATTGAATTAATGGCTACTATTAATCAGCTTGTAAGAAAACCTCGCGTAAAGCAGGTTACTAAGACAAACGTTCCAGCTTTGGAAGCTTGTCCTCAAAAACGTGGTGTATGTACTCGTGTTTACACAACAACACCTAAAAAGCCGAACTCAGCACTTCGTAAAGTTGCTCGTGTTCGTTTAACCAACGGTTATGAAGTTTCTTCATATATCGGTGGTGAAGGTCACAACCTTCAGGAGCACAGTGTTGTTCTAATCCGTGGCGGTCGTGTAAAGGATTTGCCAGGTGTACGTTATCACTGTGTTCGCGGTAGCTTAGATTTAGCCGGCGTTAAAGACCGTAAGCAAGGTCGTTCTAAGTACGGTGCTAAGAAACCTAAAGGTTAATTTCTTTTGTTGAGCTAGTTAAACCTTGTTTAGCGGCTTGGCATTAGTAAATTAAAAGTCAGTTAGCCCTGACTATAGGCTTTAACATTAATGACATGTTTAAGCCATACAATTAGAGAGTAGTCTAGTAGCTGATCATTCGATCAGCTATTTCACTATGTGAGTAAGGCCAGATAAGTACCGTAACAGCTTATTCTGGATTGTCCTGAAGTTACACATGCATGAGGAAAATTTAACATGCCAAGAAGACGTGTTGTCGCGAAACGCGAAGTCCTTCCTGATCCTAAGTTCGGTAGTGAATTGTTAGCGAAGTTCATCAACGTTTTAATGCTTGACGGTAAAAAGTCAGTAGCAGAAAAAATCGTTTATGGTGCGCTAGATATCATTTCTGAAAAGAAATCAGGCGAAGAGCCGCTAGAAATGTTTGAAAAAGGCTTAGAAAATATCCGCCCAATGGTGGAAGTTAAGTCTCGCCGTGTTGGTGGTTCTACCTACCAAGTACCAGTTGAAGTTCGTCCTGCTCGTCAAACTGCGCTAGCTATGCGTTGGTTGACAGATGCTGCTCGTAACCGTAGTGAAAAATCTATGCGTGAGCGCTTAGCTGGTGAAGTTCTAGATGCAATTGAAAGCCGTGGTTCAGCAGTTAGAAAGCGTGAAGATGTTCACCGTATGGCTGAAGCTAACAAAGCTTTCTCGCATTTCCGTTGGTAATCCAAGGAGTTAATTTATGGCTCGAAAAACGCCCCTAAATCGATACCGTAATATTGGTATCTGTGCGCACGTTGATGCCGGTAAAACGACTACAACCGAGCGAATCTTATTCTATACCGGTGTTAACCATAAAATGGGTGAGACTCATGATGGTGCATCGACTACAGACTGGATGGAACAAGAGCAGGAACGTGGTATTACCATTACTTCTGCTGCTGTAACGACTTTCTGGAAAGGTATGGACCACCAGTTTGAAGATCACCGCATCAACATTATTGATACTCCTGGACACGTTGACTTCACAATTGAAGTTGAGCGTTCTTTGCGTGTACTTGATGGTGCTGTAGTTGTTCTTTGTGGTTCGTCAGGTGTACAGCCACAAACTGAAACAGTATGGCGTCAAGCTGATAAGTACGAAGTTCCTCGTATGGTTTTCGTAAACAAAATGGACCGTACTGGTGCTGACTACATGAACGTAGTTAAGCAATTACGTGAGCGTTTGAACGCTACTGCTGTTCCAATGCAAATGACTATTGGTTCAGAAGACGAATTCAAAGGTGTTGTTGACTTAGTTAAGATGAAAGCAATCATCTGGAACGAAGAAGACATGGGTACATCATTCACTTATGAAGATATCCCAGCTGATCTAGTTGAAACTTGCCAAGAAATGCGCGAGTTCATGGTAGAGACTGCTGCTGAAGCTTCAGAAGAAATGATGGAAAAATACCTTGAAGGTGGCGAGCTTACTGAAGAAGAAATCAAGCAAGGTATTCGTACGCGTACATTAGCAAACGAAATCATCCCTGTATTTGGTGGTTCTGCATTTAAGAACAAAGGTGTTCAAGCCGTTCTTGATGCGACTATCGACTACATGCCTTCGCCAACTGAAGTAAAAGCTATCCAAGGTACTGTTGATCTTGATAGTGAAGAAATCGAAACTCGTGAAGCTGACGATAACGCACCATTTGCTGCATTAGCGTTCAAAATCGCGACTGACCCATTTGTGGGTACATTGACATTCTTCCGTGTTTACTCAGGTGTTATTAACTCTGGTGACAGCGTTTATAACTCGGTTAAAGACAAAAAAGAGCGTATTGGCCGTATCGTACAGATGCACGCTAATAGCCGTGAAGAGATTAAAGAAGTTCGCGCAGGCGATATCGCAGCTGGTGTTGGTCTTAAAGACGTAACAACAGGTGATACTTTATGTGCCCTAGATAGCAAAATTATCCTAGAGCGTATGGAGTTCCCTGAGCCAGTAATCTCGGTTGCTGTTGAGCCAAAAACTAAAGCTGACCAAGAAAAAATGGGTATTGCTTTAGGTAAGTTGGCACAAGAAGATCCATCATTCCGTGTACAAACTGACGAAGAGTCAGGCCAAACCATTATTTCTGGTATGGGTGAGCTACACTTGGACATTCTTGTCGACCGTATGAAGCGTGAGTTCAAAGTTGAAGCAAACATTGGTGCGCCTCAGGTAGCTTACCGTGAGTCTATCCGTAACACTGTTGAAGTCGAAGGTAAATTCGTACGTCAATCAGGTGGTCGCGGTCAGTATGGTCACGTTTGGGTCAAACTTGAGCCACAAGAGCCAGGTACTGGTTTTGTGTTCGTAAACGAGATCGTTGGTGGTGTGGTACCGAAAGAGTACATCGGTGCTGTACAGAAGGGTATCGAAGAGCAGCTTGAAAACGGTATTATCGCTGGTTTCCCAGTGTTAGACGTTAAAGCTACGCTTTATGATGGTTCTTACCACGATGTTGACTCGAACGAGATGGCGTTTAAGATCGCAGGTAGTATGGCGGTTAAAAATGCAGCTGCTACAGCTAACCCTGCGTTACTTGAGCCAATGATGAAAGTAGAAGTTGTTACTCCTGAAGAGTACATGGGTGACGTTATGGGTGACCTTAACCGTCGTCGTGGACTTGTAAAAGGTATGGGTGAAAACTCTACTGGTAAGGTAATTGACGCTGAAGTACCGTTATCAGAAATGTTTGGTTATGCGACAGACGTACGTAGTTTGTCACAAGGCCGCGCAAGCTTTACGATGGAGTTCGCGCATTACGCAGAAGCTCCAATGAACATTGCTGAAGAAGTAATTAGCAAGAATTCTTAACTTTTAAATTTATAGTTCCAGAGAATTAGAGGAATTGAAAAATGGCTAAAGAGAAATTTGAACGTAATAAGCCACACGTAAACGTTGGTACGATTGGTCACGTTGACCATGGTAAAACGACGTTAACTGCGGCGATCTGTACAGTATTAGCAAAAGTATACGGCGGCTCAGCTCAGGCTTTCGCTGATATCGATAATGCTCCAGAAGAGCGTGAGCGTGGTATTACAATCGCGACTTCACACGTTGAGTACGAAACTCCAGCACGTCACTACGCACACGTAGACTGCCCAGGCCACGCTGACTATGTTAAAAACATGATCACTGGTGCTGCACAGATGGACGGCGCTATCTTAGTATGTTCAGCTGCAGACGGCCCAATGCCACAAACGCGTGAGCACATCTTGTTATCACGTCAGGTAGGTGTACCTAAGATCATCGTATTCTTGAACAAATGCGACATGGTCGACGACGAAGAGTTACTAGAGTTAGTAGAGATGGAAGTTCGTGAACTTCTAGACCAATACGAATTCCCAGGTGACGACACGCCAATCATCCGTGGTTCAGCGTTGAAAGCGTTGGAAGGCGACGAAGGCCCATTAGGTCAAGAAGCGATTGTTGCTTTAGGCGAAGCTCTAGATACATACATCCCAGAGCCACAGCGTGCAGTAGACAAGCCATTCTTGTTACCGATTGAAGACGTATTCTCGATTTCAGGTCGTGGTACGGTTGTAACCGGTCGTGTAGAGAGCGGTGTTGTAAAAGTTGGTGAAGAAATCGAAATCGTAGGTATCAAAGACACGGTTAAGACGACAGTAACTGGCGTAGAGATGTTCCGTAAGCTTCTAGACCAAGGTGAAGCTGGCGATAACGTAGGTGTACTACTGCGTGGTACTAAGCGTGACGAAGTAGAGCGTGGTCAAGTATTGGCGCACGTTGGTACTATCAACCCGCACACACGTTTCGAAGCAGAAGTTTATGTATTGTCTAAAGATGAAGGTGGTCGTCACACGCCATTCTTCAAAGGCTACCGCCCACAGTTCTACTTCCGTACAACTGACGTAACTGGTGCTTGTGAGCTACCAGAAGGCGTAGAGATGGTAATGCCAGGCGATAACATCAAAATGGACGTTACATTGATTGCACCGATTGCGATGGACGAAGGTTTACGCTTCGCGATTCGTGAAGGTGGCCGTACAGTAGGTGCGGGTGTTGTATCTAAAATCCACGAGTAATCGTAGACTTTAGTACGACATAAGCAATAAGCTTAGCAGAAAATTGCATCCGTGCATTTTCTGCTTTCTCGCTACTGACCACCATGGATTGGTGGAAATGTCAGAAATTTGTAGGAACACATCTGACCGTGGCGATCAAGGGCACTTCGGTGCCCTTTTTCTTTCTAATCGGTAAAGTTGTAAATGATGCTGGCTATTCAATTTAAGAAGTATTTAATTTGTAATTAGGCACCTACTATTAGAAAAAGAATTAGGCTATTAGACCTAAAATATCGCTTCATTGGAGGCTTTTTTATTATGTGGATTTTGAGACATAAGTCATAACTCTGTGTGATAGTGTCGAAAGATTTTACACCTTGTTATTTGTAGGATAATGCTTTACATCTTGAGCGTGTTCTCTTTTATGCAGATAACAAAACTAATATACCGTGGCTTGTTATACACCTTCTTACTTTTACTTGTAGCGGCCTGTAGTGGTGGCTCGGAGGAGGAAGATGATCCCGCATCGCCAGACACTGGTGAAGATCCACCGGCACATGTAGATCCACCAACTTCTGGGAAAGCTTCGAGATTCTTGCAGCAAACCACCTTTGGTGCGACTACCGAATCGATTAATGATGTAGTAGAGCGCGGCTTTGAGGGCTGGATAGATTGGCAAATGACACTGCCAATCACCAAGCATACCGATTACTACAATCAGTTTACTTACGATCCTGAGAGCACTTGGAGTCTGTATGTGGATGCTTGGTGGCATCGCTCTTTGCAGGCTGATGATCAGTTGCGGCAACGCGTTGCTTTTGCACTGAGTGAAATTTGGGTGGTTAGCCAGTATGGCGTTAGTTCTGGCGGCATCGAGGGCAATCAGTCGCTATCTAACTATTATGATATTCTTTTGCAGCACAGCTTCGGCAATTACCGCGACTTGATGCAGGATGTGACGCTCAACCCTGTGATGGGGGAGTATTTGAGTATGTTGCGAAACCGAAAGCCTGATCTGGAGCGCAATATACGACCTGACGAAAATTATGCGCGTGAGTTGATGCAGCTGTTTACAGTCGGTTTGGTTGAGTTGAATTTAGACGGTTCACCAAAGCTTGATGCACAAGGAAATACTATCCCGACTTATGACCAGGCCGATATCGAAGGCTTGGCCCATGTTTTCACTGGCTGGACTTGGCAAAATGCAGAGCGTTTTTGGTGGTGGGGTGAAAACCGTGATCTCATCAGTCCGATGAAGGTTTTTCCAGAATTTCATGCCGAGGGCGAAAAGCGTATTATTAATGGGGGGATTATTCCTGCCGGACAAACCCCTGAGCAAGATCTAGCGCAAGCGCTCGATCATATTTTTAATCACCCAAGCGTCGGCCCATTCGTAGCCAAGCAGCTGATTCAAAAGCTCGTAACCAGTAATCCTTCACCAGAATACGTCGAACGTGTGGCAACTCGCTTTAATGACAATGGTAGTGGTGTTCGTGGTGATATGAAGGCTGTAATCAAAGCGATCCTGTTAGACGAAGAAGCGATATCGGGAGTAGTTAGTCATGGCAAGCCATTCGGTAAGCTGAAGGAACCTATCTTAAGGCTAAGTGCTTTTTGGCGTGCGTTTGATGCGACATCTGGCAATGGAACCTATGAGTTTCGTTGGGTAGATAATGACTTTGCGCAAGGGCCACTTAAGTCACCTAGCGTGTTCAACTTTTTTTCGCCATCATATCAACCCGCAGGCGCTTTAAAGGACGCCGATATTGTGGCGCCAGAGTTTGAGATTCATACCGAAGGCACTATGGCGAAAATGACAAACCATCTGCATTGGCGCTCGGTAAGTATGAACAGTTTCGAACGTCCTTCGCCGGAAGCCAAGGATATTATTGTCGATTACAGTGTCGAGCGCGACTTGGTGAGCGCCAGCGACGATGAGCTCATCGAGCATCTCAATATTTTATTACTGGCAGGAACCATGAGTGATCATATGAAAACGGTTTTGAGGGATTATTTGACGACAATCGATGCGGACAATCCTGAAAGAAAAGCGACAGAAGCTATTTCTCTGGTCATTACATCACCTGAATTCGCGGTTCAGCGCTAGGAGCCTAAACATGAAAAGACGAGATTTTATAAAACTTGGCTCGGCCGCAGTGGCAACTTCAGGCTTGATGAGCTTTGGACAAACGGCTAAGGCGTTGAGCATCCCAACGGGTGACTATAAAGCCTTGGTATGCATCTTTTTGTTGGGTGGAAACGATGGCTTCAACATGATCGTGCCCACCAGCAACTTTGATTATGACGAGTATACTGCCTCGCGCCAAAACATGGCAATTGCAAAAGCGGATTTATTGCCCGTGTCGCCACTGTCGTATGGCAACAGTAGCTTTGGTTTTCATCCCCAGTTAGCTGAACTACAAAGCTTGTTCAATAGTGGCAAACTCGGAGTTATGGCTAATGTTGGTAATTTGGTCGAGCCAATCACACGGCAGCAATATTTAGAGCGCAGTAAGTCTTTGCCAGATCAGCTCTTTTCGCACAATGATCAACAAGATCAATGGCGCTATGTGGATCCACAAGCACAAAAGACAGGGCTTGGTGGGCGAGTAATGGACTTGGCGGTGCCGAATAATCAAGATCCACTACTAACCGGCATTTCTATCGATGGTCGAACTAACTGGTTAAGCAGCCAACTTAACCTAGACCTAGCGATAGGTCGAAATGGCTTTGATCAATACAGTTACGTGGCGCCAGATAAAAACTGGACTCAAGATCGTAGAGCGGCTTTTAAAGCGCTATTGGACAATAACTACCAAGATCCTTTTATCGACGAATTCAAGGGGCTACAGTCTCGGACCATGGAATTAGTGGAAAGAGTGGGCTCACAGATTGATACAGTTCCAGATTTTACTACGCTGAAACCTGAAGGAAGCCTAGCCACCAAGCTGGAAATGGTGGCGAAGATGATTGCCATTCGGGCAGAGCTCGGTATGGAGCGTCAAGTCTTTTACGTCGGTATGGGAGGCTATGACACCCATGATAATCACATTAGCCGCCAGCAAGCATTATTCACCGAGTTGAGCCAAAGCATGAAGTACTTCTACGACGTTACCGCTGAGCTTGGCGTAGAGCAGAGCGTGACCAGTTTTACTAGCTCAGAGTTTGGCCGTACTTTAACCAGTAATGGCGATGGTACCGATCATGCTTGGGGCAACCATCAGCTGGTTATGGGGGGCGCTGTTCGTGGTGGCGATATTTATGGACAGATACCGAGTCTTGAGATTGCAGGGCCAGACGACGCTAATGACGATGGACGTATTATTCCAACGACTTCCGTTGAGCAGTACATGGTGAGCCCGTTGCGTTGGTTCGGTTTAACTGACAATGAACTAAATGGTGTTATGCCGAACTTAGCGGCCTTTGACCCTAATGCTGTGGATTTCATGCTATAGATAGCACTTCTTTCGACTAGAATGGTTTAAAGACCCACTAGGGGCTTTTTTATTCCAGTAAACTTGTGGCATAGCGCATCGCTAACATTGCTTTTTAGACAACAAAGTTGGTACTGTAACAAGTATAGGCGCGTGTAGAGAATTACCGTGATAAGGAGCGAAATGGAAACGAAAGCGACGTTTGGTGGTGGCTGTTTTTGGTGTGTAGAGGCGGTCATGCAACAACTAAAAGGTGTCGAGTCCGTGGTTTCAGGTTATGCCGGTGGCGACACTGAAGCGCCGACCTACCGCCAAGTGTGCTCGGGTACGACCGGGCATGCTGAAGTAGTGCAGGTAACCTTTGATCCACAAAAGATTAGCTATCGTGACTTAGTAGAGGTATTTCTGACGTCGCATGATCCGACTCAGGAGGATGGTCAAGGAGCTGACATTGGTACTCAGTATCGCTCGGTCATTATGCTGCACAGTGAGGAGCAACGCCAAGTAGCCGAAGAGGTGATCAAAGAGATGAGCCCTTTGTTTAACAAACCCATTGTGACGCAACTATTAACTGAGCAGAGGTTTTACCCAGCGGAGACTGAGCACCAAGATTTTTATGCCAATAACAGTATGCAACCCTATTGTATGGCAGTGATTAACCCTAAGCTAAGTAAACTACGCCAGCAACATGCCGATAAGCTTAAATCTGCCTAGAGGCGAAGTTAATCGTAGTTTTATGATATAACTATCAATAGGATAGTGCTCTGTGGTAGCTAGGGTAAAGGCCAGCGGCGCAGAGCAAGTAAGCTGGAGTCACACAAGGGGGCAGTAATGACATATCAGGCAATCCATCACCCAATGGAAAAGAAGTTCACTGTGGTGTTAGATGGTGGTTATAACGGCGAGGTCCGCTATAAACAAGAAGGAACCACGTTACATTTAGAGCATGCAGAGGTGCCAGAAGCGCTTCGCGGTAAAGGCCTCGGTGCTAGTATGGTTGAAGCCGTATTAAGAGCTATTGAGCAAGAGCGCTTTAAAGTGGTTCCAGTGTGCCCATACATCAAACACTTTATGGATACCCACAGAGATTGGGCGCACCTTAAAGCCGAGCAAAGCTAACTAGGCCAAAGCACTAAGAACAACGCTTGAAAGCCTTAAATTAATTGGCGTTGTTCCTTGCAATCCAATTCCTGATCCCATATAATTCGCGTCCCTTTGTAGGCGTAACTGCCACTATTAGGGTTGTTCTTGCGAAGCAATTTCAGACTTTATTGTAAAGTAAGTGATTGATTTTGCTAACAACAGGCTCGATTTGAGTCTGAAACAAGTTTGGTAACCGCACCCCTCGCAGTAGTAGGGTGGAGCGGTTTTTTATGTTCTTTTAATTAATATAGTGGAGTTCTTTGCAATGGCAAAGCAACGTATTCGAATCAGATTGAAAGCGTTTGATCACAAGTTGATAGATATTTCAACTTCAGAGATCGTAAACACCGCTAAGCGTACTGGTGCTCAGGTAAAAGGTCCTATCCCTTTACCGACGCGTAAAGAACGCTTCACCATCTTGACTTCACCACACGTGAATAAAGATGCGCGTGATCAGTATGAAATTCGTACGCACAAGCGTTTAGTGGACATCATCGAGCCAACAGAAAAAACAGTTGATGCTTTGATGAAGTTGGATTTGGCAGCTGGTGTTGATGTTCAAATTAGTCTTACATAAGACAGACATCAGCGGCAAGGTTATAACCATTTCGGTTGAGGTTTAAAACATGGCTATCGGAATAGTAGGTATAAAACGAGGAATGACTCGTGTCTTCACTGAAGACGGCGTGTCTATCCCGGTTACCGTAGTAGAAGCCGACCCAAATCGCATCACTCAGCTTAAGACAGCTGATGTTGACGGTTATGAAGCGGTTCAAGTGACTACAGGAAGCCGTAAGGCAAACCGTATCAGTAAAGCAGAAGCTGGACATTTTAAGAAGGCTAACGTAGAAGCTGGTCGTGGTTTGTGGGAGTTCCGTGTGGACTCTTTAGAAGGTTTCGAAGTTGGCGGTGAAGTCAAAGTTGAAGTTTTCGAAGAAGGTCAAAAAGTTGACGTAACTGGTACTTCTAAAGGTAAAGGTTACGCTGGCGTAATTAAGCGTTGGAACTTCCGTGGTCAAGATACGACTCACGGTAACTCACTAGCGCACCGTGCTCCTGGTTCTATTGGTCAAAACCAAACTCCAGGTCGCGTATTTAAGGGCAAGAAAATGTCTGGCCACATGGGTGCTGAGCGTGTAACTGTGCAAACTCTAGAAGTTGTACGTGTTGATGCTGAGCGCAATTTATTGTTAATCAAAGGTGCCGTCCCAGGCGCTACCGGCGGCGATGTAATTATTCATCCTGCTGAGAAAGCCTAGGCCAAGAGGAGTTGACTATGGAACTTAGTTTGACATCTGGCGGCGCAATAAAGGTTTCTGAGGTAGCTTTTGGCCGTGAATTTAACGAGTCATTAGTTCACCAAGTAGTAGTTGCATATATGGCTGCTGCTCGTGCCGGTACTCGCGCACAAAAGAACCGTAGCGCTGTTAGCGGTGGTGGTAAGAAACCTTGGCGTCAAAAAGGTACAGGTCGTGCCCGTGCTGGTACTATCCGTAGCCCATTATGGCGTAAAGGTGGTGTAACTTTCGCTGCGCAACCACAAGACTACACTCAAAAAGTAAACCGCAAAATGTACCGCGGTGCGATCCAAAGCATTCTTAGTGAATTGGTTCGTCAAGATCGTTTGATTGTAGTAGAAGAATTTGCTGTTTCAGCTCCGAAAACTAAAGAGCTAGTAAGCAAGTTAAAAGACCTCGATGCTAAAGAAGCGTTGATCGTGACTGAAGAAGTTGACGAGAACTTATTCTTAGCCTCTCGTAACCTACACAAAGTTGACGTTCGTGACGTTCAAGCAATCGACCCTGTTAGCCTAATCGGCTTCGACAAGGTTGTAATGACTGTCGCGGCTGTTAAGAAAGTAGAGGAGATGTTGGGATGAACCAAGAGCGTATCTTAAAAGTTCTTCTAGCGCCTCACGTTTCTGAGAAAGCGACGATTTTAGCTGAAAACGACAACCAGTTCGTTTTCAAAGTAGCTAAAGACGCGAATAAGCGTGAAATCAAAAAAGCTGTAGAAACTTTGTTTGAAGTCGAAGTTCAAAACGTTCGTACTTTGAACATGAAAGGTAAACGTAAGCGTTTTGGTCTACAAGAAGGCCGTCGTCCAAACTGGAAAAAAGCTTACGTCTCATTGAAGCCAGGTCAAGACCTTGACTTCGTTGGCGGCGAGTAACGAAGGAGATTAGTAATGGCAATTGTAAAAGCTAAACCAACTTCTCCAGGACGCCGCTTTGTAGTTAAAGTGGTCAATCCTGACTTGCATAAGGGTAAACCTCATGCACCTTTATTAGAGAAGAAATCTAGAAATGGTGGTCGTAACAACGATGGTCGTATCACGACTCGTCACGTTGGTGGTGGTCATAAACAACACTATCGTCTAATCGACTTCAAACGTAACAAAGATAATATTACTGGCACAGTAGAGCGTCTTGAGTACGATCCAAACCGTAGCGCACACATCGCGCTAATCTGCTACGCAGACGGTGAGCGTCGTTACATCATTGCTCCACGTAACCTAAATGCTGGTGATACTATCGTTTCTGGCGAGCGCGCTCCGATTCGTGTCGGTAACGCTTTGCCAATGCGTAACATCCCAGTAGGTAGTACAGTTCACAACATCGAACTGAAGCCTGGTAAGGGTGCGCAAATAGCTCGTAGTGCGGGTGCTTATGCTCAGATCGTTGCACGTGAAGGCAAATACGTGACCTTGCGTTTACGTTCAGGCGAAACACGTAAAGTGTTGTCTGAAGGTCGCGCAACTATCGGTCAGGTAGGCAATTCAGAGCACATGCTACGTAGTTTGGGTAAAGCTGGTGCTCAGCGCTGGCGTGGTGTTCGCCCGACAGTTCGTGGTGTCGCTATGAACCCAGTTGATCACCCACACGGTGGTGGTGAAGGACGTACTTCTGGTGGTCGTCATCCTGTGTCTCCATGGGGTACGCCTACTAAAGGTAAGAAAACTCGTAGCAACAAGCGCACAGACAGTTTAATTGTCCGTCGCCGTAATAAACGATAGAGGATAGCACAGTGGCACGTTCGTTAAAGAAAGGCCCTTTCATTGACCTTCACTTATTGAAGAAGGTTGAAGAAGCTGCGGCCTCTGGTTCTAAGAAACCAATTAAAACATGGTCTCGTCGTTCAACTGTTTTCCCGGAAATGGTTGGTCTGACGATTGCCGTTCACAATGGTCGTCAACACGTACCAGTCTTCGTTTCTGAAGACATGGTTGGCCACAAGTTAGGTGAGTTTGTATTAACTCGTACCTACCATGGTCATGATGTTGATAAGAAAGCCAAGAAGCGATAAGGCGAGGAGTGGAAGATGGAAGTAGCAGCTAAATTGCGTAATGCCGCCATCTCGGCACAGAAAATGCGTCTTGTTGCCGATCAAGTTCGTGGCTTACCAGTAGAAAAAGCGTTGAACATTCTTGAATTCAGCCCGAAGAAAGCGGCTCGTCTAATCAAGAAAGTTCTTGAGTCTGCGATTGCTAACGCTGAGCATAATGAAGGCGCTGACATCGACGAGTTGAAAGTTTCGACTATCTTCGTTGACGAAGCGGCAACAGCTAAGCGTATGCGTCCGCGCGCGAAAGGTCGTGGCGACCGCATCTTAAAGCGTACTAGCCACGTCACCGTTAAAGTATCGGATAACTAGGAGAAGGTAATGGGTCAAAAAGTTCATCCTACCGGTATCCGCTTAGGTATCGTAAAAAAGCATACTGCAACTTGGTATGCTGAGCGCGGCGATTTTGCGGATAACTTGGAAAGTGATATCAACATCCGTAACTGGTTGTTAAAAGAATTGAAGCATGCTTCAGTATCTCGCATCGAGATCGAGCGTCCAGCGAAAGCGATTCGTGTGACTATTCACACTGCGCGTCCTGGTATCGTTATCGGTAAGAAAGGTGAAGATATTGAGAAGTTGCGTGGCAAGATTGCTCAGATGGCTGGTGTTTCTGCACAAGTATCTGTTGAGCAAGTTCGCAAACCTGAGCTTGATGCTCAGCTAGTTGGCGACAATGTTGCACAACAATTAGAGCGTCGTGTGATGTTCCGTCGTGCGATGAAGCGTGCCGTTCAAAATGCTATGCGTCTTGGTGCTCAAGGTATCAAGATCGAAGTAAGTGGTCGTTTAGGTGGTGCTGAGATTGCTCGTACTGAGTGGTACCGTGAAGGTCGTGTACCTTTGCATACGCTTCGTGCAAACATCGATTATGCAACGTCTGAAGCGAATACTACTTACGGTATCATCGGCATTAAAGTATGGATTTTCAAAGGTGAAGTTCTTCCTGGCCAAGAAATTGAAGAGCCGAAAGAAGATAAAAAACCTCGCCGTAGAAAACCTGCTCCTAAAGCTAAGAAGTAGGGGTAAGTATTATGTTATTGCCAAAAAGAACGAAATATCGTAAGCAGCATAAACTGCGTAACCGTGGCTCTCAAGCTCATAACGTAAGCTTTGGTGAGTTCGGTTTAAAAGCTACGGGTCGTGGCCGTATGACAGCTCGCCAAATTGAGGCGGCTCGTCGTGCGATGACTCGTCACATGAAGCGTGCTGGTAAAGTTTACATTCGTGTATTCCCAGACAAGCCAATCACTAAAAAGCCTTTAGAAGTTCGTATGGGTAAAGGTAAAGGTAGTGTGGAATATTGGGTTGCACAGATTCAGCCAGGCCGCATGTTATATGAAGTAGAAGGTATCTCTGAAGAGTTAGCGCGTGAAGCATTTGCTTTAGCAGCAGCTAAACTTCCTTTCAAAACTACCTTTGTTAAGCGGACGGTGATCTAATGAAAGCGACAGAATTGAAAGATAAGAGCGTTGAAGAGCTCAACGTAACCTTAACTGAATTGCTTCAAGATCAATTCAAGTTACGTATGGAAAAGGCTACGGGCCAAGTGACAGAAACACACAAGTTGCGTGAAGTACGTCGTGATATCGCTCGTGTTAAAACCATTATCAACCAAAAGGCAGGTTCATAATGAGCACTGATACTATTCAACGCACATTACAGGGCAAAGTCATAAGTGACAAAATGGACAAGTCCATTACTGTTTTAGTAGAGCGTCAAGTGAAGCACCCGTTATACGGTAAGTTCATCAAGCGTTCATCTAAGATTCACGCTCATGACGAAGCTAATGAGTGCAAATTGGGTGATGTGGTTAAAATTGCTGAGTGTCGTCCTCTATCAAAAACTAAGTCTTTTAAGCTAGTTGAGATAGTAGAGCAAGCTCGCTAATTGAACCATATTTAACCCTGATGTGATTAATTTCGCCTCGGGGTTAGGATTTTTACTAATTTAATGGTATACTCCTGCGCCTTTTAGCGCGGGATTAAGCGGAGAAAACCATGATCCAGATGCAATCAGTACTAGACGTAGCGGATAACTCAGGCGCACGTCGTGTAATGTGTATTAAGGTACTGGGTGGTTCGCATCGTCGTTACGCCAATATTGGTGATGTCATCAAAGTAAGCGTAAAAGAAGCGATCCCACGCGGTAAAGTAAAGAAAGGTGACGTTCTAAACGCAGTTGTTGTTCGTACTCGTAAAGGTGTTCGTCGTCCAGACGGCTCTTTAATTAAGTTCGATGGCAATGCTGCAGTTATCTTGAACAGTAACCAACAGCCGATTGGTACTCGTATCTTTGGACCTGTAACACGTGAATTACGTGGCGACAAGTTCATGAAGATCGTGTCTTTGGCACCTGAAGTACTTTAAGAGAGACGAGAATCATGCAAAAGATTAAGAGCGGCGACGAAGTCATCGTAATCGCGGGAAAAGACAAAGGTAAACGTGGTAATGTTGACCGCGTTCTTCCTAATGGTCGCGTGATTGTGAGTGGCGTAAACATTATTAAGAAGCACACTAAGCCTAGCCAAAATCCTGACGGTTCTATCAATGAAGGTGGAATTATCGAGAAAGAAGCAGCGTTAGACGCTTCAAATGTAGCAATTTACAACCCTTCAACTGGCAAAGCTGACCGTGTTGGCATCAAAGTTGAAGACGGAAAGAAAACGCGCTTCTTCAAGAAAACTGGCGAAGCGATTTAATAGTTAACATTTAGGTAATAAATGATGGCGAAACTGCACAACTTTTACAAAGATACTGTTGTACAAGAACTTAAAGATAAGTTCGAGTACAAATCAGTTATGCAAGTCCCACGCATTACCAAGATCACATTAAATATGGGTCTGGGTGAAGCTCTTGCGGACAAGAAGATCCTTGAGCACGCAGTAAATGATATGACTGCTATCTCAGGCCAAAAGCCTATCATCACTAAAGCACGCAAATCTGTTGCTGGCTTTAAAATTCGTGATGGCTACCCAATTGGCTGTAAAGTGACTCTTCGTGGCGAGCGTATGTGGGAATTCTTAGAAAGATTTATCTCAATCGCGGTGCCACGTATTCGTGACTTCCGTGGTTTGAACCCTAAATCTTTCGACGGCCATGGTAACTACTCTGTAGGTATCAAAGAGCAAATCATTTTCCCAGAAATTGATTATGACAAGGTCGATAAGGTTCGTGGTATGGATATTACTATTACGACTACGGCAAACACCAATGAAGAAGGGCGCGCATTGCTAAGTGCGTTTAACTTCCCATTGAAATCATAAGAGGCACGCTATGGCTAAAAAATCTATGATAGAGCGTGAGTTGAAGCGTGCGAAAACTGTAGAGAAGTACGCTGCAAAACGCGCAGAGCTTAAAGCAATCATCAACAACCCAGAGTCTTCAGAAGAAGAAGTTTGGGAAGCTCAGGTGAAGCTGCAAAAGCTACCACGCAACGCAAACCCTGTGCGTCAACGTAATCGTTGTCGTGTCACTGGTCGTCCACACGGATACCTTCGCAAATTCGGTATGTGCCGCAATAAATTGCGTGAGCATGCGATGAAGGGTGACGTTCCTGGTCTGGTTAAATCTAGCTGGTAAGCTGTTGGAGAATCACTAATGAGTATGCAAGATCCTATAGCAGATATGTTGACTCGAATTCGCAACGGCCAATCTGCTGCGAAGAAAACTGTCAAAATCCCTGCTTCTAATATTAAGAAAGCCATCGCTGATGTTTTGGTTAATGAAGGTTTTATCCAAGGTTACAGCGTTGAAGAAGGCAAAAAACCTGTGATGACTGTTGAGTTGAAATACTACCAAGGTCGCCCAGTAATTGACGAATTGAAACGTGTAAGCCGTCCAGGTTTGCGTATCTATAAAAAAGTTGATGAGCTTCCTAAAGTTATCGGCGGTTTAGGTATCGCAGTCGTTTCTACATCTAAAGGTGTGATGACTGACCGTGCAGCGCGTAAAGCGGGCTTCGGCGGTGAGATCATCTGCACTGTAGCGTAAGGGGAGAGTAAAGATGTCACGTGTAGCAAAAGCCGCTGTATCTATCCCTTCAGGTGTTGAAATCAACATCAAAGACGGCGTGATCAGTGTTAAAGGTGCAAAAGGCCAGCTTGAGCAAAACCTTCACAATGATGTAGAAATCAAAGTTGAAGACGGCGAAGTTACTTTTGCTCCTAAAGCTGAAGTTAAAAGTTGGGCAATGGCGGGAACATACCGCGCATTGGTTAATAATATGGTAACTGGTGTTTCTGACGGCTTTGAGAAGAAATTGAAGCTAGTTGGTGTTGGTTACCGTGCGCAAGTTCAAGGCAAGAAATTGAACTTATCCCTAGGTTTCTCACACCCTGTAGAGTTTGAAATCCCAGAAGGCGTAACAATTGAAGCTCCTTCACAAACGGATCTCGTTGTTAAGGGTGCGAACAAGCAAGTAGTTGGTCAAGTTGCGGCAAACATCCGCGCTTACCGTCCGCCAGAGCCTTACAAAGGTAAAGGTGTACGTTATGTTGACGAATACATTGTTCGTAAAGAAGCCAAGAAGAAATAGTAGGGCAGGGTCATGAAAAAGAAAATTCAACGTTTGCGTCGTGCGGCCAGTAGTCGCGCTAAAATGCATGAGCTAGGTGTAACGCGCCTAGTTGTGAATAGAACCCCTCGCCACATTTACGCTCAAGTAATCAACGGTGAGAACGGTAATGTAATCGCGAGTGCTTCGACTGTGGAAAAGGCCGTTCGTGGCGATGTGAAGTACACAGGTAACCTAGATGCTGCTAAGCAGGTAGGTACTTTGGTTGCTGAGCGCGCTATCGAGGCGGGTGTAAAGCAAGTTGCTTTCGACCGCAGTGGATTCAAATATCACGGACGCGTAGCAGCTCTTGCTGATGCCGCTCGTGAAAAAGGCTTACAGTTCTAAGGTGTGAAGCATGGCAAAAGATATGAATAACCAAGAAGGTTTAGTTGAAAAATTAGTCAACGTAAACCGCGTTGCTAAAGTAGTTAAAGGTGGTCGTATTTTCGGTTTCACTGCTTTAACTGTTGTAGGCGACGGTAAGGGTAAAGTGGGTTTTGGTCGTGGTAAATCGAAAGAAGTACCAGTCGCAATCCAGAAGGCTATGGAGCAAGCTCGTCGTAACATGATTCAAGTTGAGCTTAAAGATGGTCACACTTTACAACACGCATTAAATGCTCGTCATGGCGCATCAAAAGTTTACATGCAGCCAGCATCTAAAGGTACTGGTATTATTGCCGGTGGTGCGATGCGTGCTGTTTTTGAGGTGCTAGGTATCCAAAACGTATTGGCAAAAAGCGTTGGTTCTACAAACCCAATTAACATCGTTCGTGCAACGATTAACGGTTTGACCCAAATGACTTCGCCAGAAGAGATGGCTGCCAAGCGTGGTAAATCAGTAGAAGAGATTTTGGACTAAGACGATGGCAAAGAAAATGATGAAAGTAACGCAGACGCGTTCTAGCATTAGCCGCTTAGAAGCTCACAAGGCTTGTTTGCGTGGTCTAGGTTTGCGTCGCATTGGTCATACTGTAGAAGTTGAAGATACTCCTTCAACTCGCGGTATGGTAAATAAAGTTTACTACATGGTAACTGTTGAGGAGTAATATCATGCGTTTAAATACATTGATGCCAGCTCCTGGTAGTAAGAAAGATCGTAAACGTGTAGGTCGTGGTATCGGTTCTACCGATGGTAAAACTGCAGGCCGTGGTCACAAAGGTCAGAAATCACGTTCAGGCGGTTTTAGTAAGATTGGCTTCGAAGGCGGTCAGATGCCTTTAAAACAGCGTTTGCCTAAGTTTGGTTTTAAATCACGCAAAGCTTTGACAACTGCCGAAGTACGTTTGAGTGAATTAGCTAAAGTTGAAGGTGAAGTTGTTGATATGTTGACTTTGAAAAAAGCACGCATCATTAACGAAAGCATCTTAAGCGCTAAAATTATCTTGTCTGGTGAAATCGATCGTGCTGTAACTGTTTCTGGTGGCATTCGTGTGACGAAAGGTGCACAGAAAGCAATCGAAGCAGCTGGCGGTAAGGTTGAAGCATAATGGCATTATCACCACAGCAATTAGCTAAAAGCGGTGGTTTGAGTGAGCTCAAGCAGCGTTTGCTGTTTGTGCTCATTGCTATTGTAGTTTTCCGTCTTGGCTCTTTCATCCCTGTTCCAGGGGTGAACGCTGATGCACTAAAACAGATATTAAATTCAGATACGATTTTCTCTTTATTTAATGTCTTTTCTGGCGGTGCGATGGAGCGTGCTTCAGTTCTAGCGTTGGGTATCATGCCTTATATTTCGGCATCGATTATCATGCAGATCTTAAGTTATGTTGATCCGCGCTTAAAAGAGATTAAGAAGGAAGGCGAAAGTGGTCGCCGCAAAATCAACCAATATACGCGTTATCTAACGGTTGCTCTGGCAACAGTTCAAGCGTTTGGTATGGCTACACAGTTACCGAATATGGTTCCTGGCTTGGTTGAGAATCCTGACTTTTCGTTCTATTTTGTTGCTATCGCTACATTGGTTACAGGTACTATGTTCCTAATGTGGTTAGGTGAACAAATTACGGAAAGGGGTATCGGTAACGGTATCTCGATCATTATCTTGGTGGGCATTGTTGCCGGCTTCCCGCAGGCAATTCAGCAAGTATTTTCACAAGCATACGACGGACAACGTGACGTACTAGGTATCCTAGTATTTGGTGTTTTCGCGTTAGCTGTGATTTATTTCATTGTATGGTTTGAAACGGCTCAACGTCGTATCACGATTAACTATGCAAAACGCCAGCAAGGTAATAAAGTATTTGCAGCTCAAAGTAGCTTCTTACCAATGAAGTTAAACATGGCGGGTGTAATCCCTGCTATTTTTGCTTCTAGTATCGTGTTATTCCCAGGCACACTGTTGTCATGGTTCGGTAACGCGGGCGAAGTTAATTGGTTAACTACTTTGTCGCAGAACTTACAACCTGGTAATCCGGTTTATATGTTGCTGTACGCAGCGGGTATTATCTTCTTTGCTTTCTTCTATACAGCATTGACGCAAAACCCACGTGATACAGCGGATAACTTAAAGAAATCCGGTGCGTTTATTCCAGGTATTCGTCCTGGCCAGCAAACAGCTAGCTATCTTGATAAAGTGACTACTAGACTTACGTTCTGGGGTGCTCTTTACATGACAGCCGTATGTTTGTTACCAGAGTTCCTGATTTTGCTATTTGAATATCCGTTCTACTTTGGTGGTACGTCGTTATTGATTATTGTAGTTGTCGCTATGGACTTCATGGCTCAAGTACAAGCTCATTTAATGTCGCAGCAATATGACTCGGTATTGAAGAAAGCAAATCTTAAAAAGCATGGCCCATCCGGTCGTGTTCGTCGCTAAGCATGTTGGAGTAACAAATGAAAGTTCGTGCTTCTGTTAAGAAAATGTGCCGTAACTGCAAAGTGATTCGTCGTCACGGCAGTGTTCGCGTTATCTGTGTTGACCCGCGCCATAAACAGCGTCAAGGTTAATTCGATAATTGTTTGATTTTTAGGCGTGAAGTGGCTAAAATAGCCGCCCTTTCACGCCTGCTTATTTAATTTAGGAGATATTGTTAAATGGCTCGTATAGCTGGTATTAACATTCCGGTACATAAGCATGCTGATGTCGCACTGACCGCTATCTATGGTATCGGTCGTCCTCGTGCACAGAAAATCTGTGCTGATGCAGGGGTTGAACCTACTGCAAAGATCAAAGATTTGAACGATGACCAAATTGAGAATCTACGAAACGAGGTGAGCAAATTTACTGTCGAAGGTGATTTGCGTCGCGAAATCAACATGAATATTAAACGTTTGATGGACTTGGGTTGTTTCCGAGGCATCCGTCACCGTCGTAACCTACCTTTGCGTGGGCAACGTACGAAGACAAATGCCCGCACCCGTAAAGGTCCTCGCAAACCGATTAAGAAATAGTTTGGTGGAACATAATGGCTAAAACACCTCGTACTAGTAAGAAAAAAGTTAAAAAGACCGTAGTTGATGGAATGGCGCATATCCATGCTTCATTTAATAACACCATCATTACGATCACAGACCGTCAAGGTAATGCTCTTTCATGGGCTACTTCTGGTGGTTCTGGCTTCCGTGGTTCACGTAAATCTACTCCTTTCGCTGCACAGGTAGCTGCTGATCGCGCTGCTCAAGTAGTAAAAGAAATGGGTATGAAGAATGTTGAAGTATTCGTTAAGGGTCCTGGACCAGGTCGTGAATCAGCGGTTCGCGCACTTAACGCTGCTGGCTTTAAAGTCACCAACATTACTGACGTGACACCTATTCCACACAATGGTTGTCGCCCGCCTAAAAAGCGTCGTGTGTAACAATAACGGGAGTTTATAATGGCTAGATATCTAGGTCCAAAACTTAAATTGTCACGTCGTGAAGGTGTCGATCTAGGACACAAATCAGGCGTTCGTGCAATTGAGACCAAATGTAAAATTGAAGTTGTTCCAGGTCAGCACGGTGCTCGTCGTAGCCGCCTATCTGACTACGGTCTACAGCTTCGCGAAAAGCAAAAAGTTCGTCGTATCTATGGTGTTCTTGAGCGTCAATTCCGTAACTACTATAAAGAAGCTGACCGTATCAAAGGTGCGACTGGTTCGAACTTGTTACGTCTTCTTGAGTCACGCTTAGACAACGTAGTTTACCGTATGGGTTATGCTTCAACTCGTGGCGAAGCTCGTCAACTTGTTAGTCACAAAGCAATCATGGTTAACGGTGAGTCGGTTAATATTCCTTCTTACACAGTTAAAGCTGGTGACGTTGTTTCTGTTCGTGAAAAATCACAGAAACAAGCACGTATCGTTGCAGCTCTTGAGTTAGCAGCACAGCGAGATAAGCCTGAGTGGATTGAAGTAGATGCTAAGAAAATGGAAGGTACGTACAAGCGTCTTCCAGAGCGTACAGAACTTGACGCTAGCATCAACGAAAACCTAATCGTAGAGCTTTACTCTAAGTAATTTTTAATCCTTGAGAGGGATAATATGTCAGCAACTGAATTTCTGACTCCGCGTCAAATTAAGGTCGAATCAGATCAGGGTACTAAAGCCCGCGTTATATTGGAGCCTTTCGAGCGTGGATTTGGACACACTTTGGGTAACTCACTGCGTCGCATCTTATTGTCTTCAATGCCAGGTGCCGCGGTGACAGAAGTAGAAATCGACGGCGTACTTCATGAATACTCAGCAATTGAGGGTGTTCAAGAAGACGTGATCGATATCCTTTTGAACTTAAAAGGGTTGGCAGTTCGCCTTGAAGATAAAGAAGAAGTTACTCTTACTTTACAGAAAAAAGGCGAAGGCGTCGTGACTGCTGCTGACATTGAAGAAGTTTCAGGTGCAGAAGTAGTGAACAAAGATCACTACATCGCTACTTTAAATAAAGGTGGCGCTTTAACCATGCGTATCAAAGTTGTTCTTGGTCGCGGTTATGAAGCATCAAATACTCGTAAGTTACCAGAAGGTGAAGATAAGCCGATTGGTGTTTTACAAGTAGACTCTTCTTTCAGCCCAATGAGAAAAGTATCTTACACCGTAGAGTCTGCGCGTGTAGAGCAGCGTACAAACTTGGATAAGTTAGTTCTTGATCTTGAAACTAACGGAACTATTGACCCTGAAGAAGCGATTCGCCGTAGTGCTACAATCCTTCAGCAGCAATTAGCAGCTTTCGTTGACTTAAAAGATGAAAAACAAGCTGAGCCAGAAAAAGAAGAGCCAGAAATCGATCCGATTCTATTACGTCCGGTTGATGATCTGGAGCTGACTGTACGTTCTGCAAACTGTTTGAAAACTGAGAATATCCATTACATTGGTGACTTAGTACAACGCACCGAAGTTGAGTTACTTAAGACTCCAAACCTCGGTAAGAAGTCTTTAACTGAAATCAAAGACGTTCTTGCTTCTCGTGGTTTGTCGCTAGGTATGCGTTTAGAAAACTGGCCTCCATCAAGCATCTTAGGCGAATAGTCTAACGCTTGACGTCAGTAACAAAATAAGCTGGATACTTTCTACTTTTCTAAAGTTATGAGTATCCAGTTTTTTTAATCGAAGTAATTATTGTTTGATGATTATTTCAGTAGGTAGGGAACCCGTTCTCTACATAACCATAAGCAATTTTGCTTAGTAAGCTTTCCTAGTACTACAGTAGGCTAGGATTAAATAGAGTGAGGACTCAATATGCGTCATCAAAAATCAGGTCGTAAATTAAACCGTAATAGCTCACACCGTAAAGCTATGTTCCGTAACATGACAGCGTCATTAATCGAGCATGAGCTTATTCGTACTACTTTGCCAAAAGCAAAAGAGTTACGTCGTATTGCTGAGCCATTAATTACTTTGGCGAAAAAGGACACTGTTGCTAACCGTCGTTTAGCCTTTGCACGTCTACGTGACAATGCTGCGGTAGCAAAACTTTTCACTGAGCTAGGTGTTCGTTATCAAGAACGTCCAGGTGGTTACCTTCGCATTTTGAAGTGTGGCAACCGTCCAGGCGATAACGCCCCTATGGCTTATGTTGAGCTAGTTGACCGTCCAATCGTTGAAGAAGATGACTTTGAAGTTGAAGAAACTGAAGAGTAATTTAGTTTCTTGATGGATTATAAAAAAGCCCGCTATGCGGGCTTTTTTATTGCTTGTTTTTTCTTTGTTCTGATTGTGGCACTGGCGCTTCGTAAGCCTTCTTTACAAACAAAATTGTAAAAAAAGCACCCATACCTATCATAAAGAGTATTACAATCGCACTCATTATACCGAACGAGCTAGAAAACAGTTCTTTTAATAGTTCCATAGTTGGACTCCTGCGTTTCAAGGGTACCACTATAGTCTAACTATGCTACCGGATATGTTCTTGATCCAGATCAGTTTTAATCGCTTATATCAGGGTTTCTGATGTGCAATATCTCTCCTTCAAAGTATTCTGGCTCGCTGGCATACCAGTCTAGTAACTCGCAGTCAGGGTATTTAGATAAGCATTGTTCAGATAAAGCATAAAAAGGCTCACGACCGGGATCGGCAATTACGATTTCTCTTACTCCTGCCTTGAATGCGCGGTTTACCAAGTTGTAGTGTATTTTGGATAACTTATCCCAGAAACACACATCTGCACCGATTATGATATTAAAATTGGCCAGTTGTTTTTTAGTTAACTTCTCGAAGCTGGCTTGTTTTGTGGTTACTTCTACTTCATTTAAGGCTGCTTGAACCTCTAAAAAGGGGAATACTTCGTTATCACGATCAACCCCAGTCACTTTAGCCGAAGCATGTTGTGCGCAAAAAATACTGGCTGGTCCCCATCCGCAACCGAGCTCTAGAACATTCTGTTCAAAGCCCAGAGTTTCGTTATGTAAAAAATAATCCATTAACAAATAACTACTGTTCCAGGTTTTATGGCCGTGAATTGACGGTGTGTAGTGTTTTTTGAGTTTTCGTACAAAGCGATGGTTATTTTGCAATAACAAGATGCCGTATGCCTGAAATATGTTTTTGTCTGGAAGCTCTTGAAGTAAAGGCATTATTTAGTTCCGGTGCGTTTGGTTTGTGCAGTTTAATCTTTGTTTCTCAATTTGTTAAGTTTTCGCCGTGCTTGATCTATATGCCAATCGTTTATTGACTTAGTGACTTTCGCGATTGCTATCGTCAATACTGAGAGGTCGTCAACTAGACCACCAGGCAGAATATCTGGTATAGCATCTATGGGCATTATGAAATAGCCTAGCGCTACAAGTATAATTGACTTTTCCTTGGCGGGTGTTGCCGGATCTTTAAAGCAGTAATATAGAATCAATACTTTTTCTAAAGCTTCTAAAGTCGCTTTTTTAGCAAATTTAGATATTTTGTGCCAAAAGCCTTTGTCAGAATAAAACCGACTGGCTTTTTGTAATTGAGGCTTTATCTGCTTTTTTGTGGTTTTCATTCTAATATACTGCTTTAACAGCTGTGAAATTGAAAGTGGGGTTAATGCTTTTTTACAAAGGTTTCGCATACTTGCTATAGTCTCAGCTAGGGCTTTGATGATTCACTCTTCTATTAGACTTATGAGGTGTATATGCATAGTCATGGTCACAGCCATGCTAATGATGATGAAAAGCATGAGCATCCGGTAGCCAGCCGTAAGCAGATGCTATGGGCGGTATTACTGACTGGCAGTTTTATGCTGGTAGAGGTTGTTGGCGGACTAATTTCTGGTTCATTGGCGTTACTGGCTGATGCGGGGCATATGCTGACGGATACCGCAGCCTTATTGTTAGCATTTTATGCAATAACATTAAGCACCAAGCCTGCGGATAATAAGCGAACTTTTGGTTACGGGCGCTTACAGGTTCTTGCTGCCTACACCAATGGTATCTTTTTGATCTTATTAACCGGCTGGATCCTCTGGGAAAGCATACAGCGATTTTATCAGCCAAACCCAATTCAAAGCATGACCATGTTAGTGGTCGCAATTCTTGGCTTAGTGGTCAACCTCATTGTCTTTAAAATTCTTCACAGCGCTAGCGACTCCAATATCAATGTTCGTAGTGCTTTGTTGCATGTTATCGGTGATTTATTGGGTTCGGTAGGGGCTATCGTTGCAGCACTCATTATTTGGCAGTGGGGTATTTTGTGGGTTGACCCCTTACTTTCGATTGTTGTCTCTATGTTAATTTTGCGTAGCGCTTACCGCATCATCAAGGATTCATCACACATTCTATTAGAAGGAAAGCCACAAGAAATGGATTCGCACCTGATCAGGCAGGATTTAATGGCCTTAGAAGGCATTGAAGATATTCATCATATCCACCTTTGGAGCATAAGCGAGCAAGAGCCTTTAATGACGTTTCATGCGGTAATTTCCAATGGTTTTGATAAAGATGTGATGATCGATAAGATGCTTGAACTACTTCAGCAAAAACATGGAATTACTCACGCGACTATTCAGGTTGAATCTACAAGCTGTGCAGAGGAGCTTAACCCTGTAGGTTGCGAGGAAAGGGCCTAGCTTTACTGAGTTGCGTAAGCTTATTTTTGTAAGTCAGACAAAAAGCGACGCTGTTTATCGATTCCGTCGAGTTTTCGTGCAAGTTTATGCTCTAGTTCTTGCAGGCTTTTTGAGTGTGGTGCGGCTTCTTTTACCAGCTGTTGTGCCTGGTTGGTATATTTAGAGAGAACTCTTGCCAGTTTTAACAGCTGCTGATGAGTGAAAAATTGGCCTTTACTGTATAGCGAGCGCTTTATGCTATTAAACATAGCGTCAGCTTCTTCGTCATGCTTAAAAAAGAAAGGAAGTTTTTGCCTTTTTATCCAACTAGAAATAGTAGCGTCTTTGTCTTGCGAATAAACAATAATAGTTGCTCGATCTGACATCAGGCTTTGTACCTTGCGCATCATCGGATAGCCTAAGGAGTTATTAAGGCTTACCACAACGATTTGTACAGACGGGCGAGAAAGGCGCAGAAAATTAAAGGCAACTTTATAGTCATCAACATAATCATACTTATAGCCGGCCTGCTCCAATTTTTCGGCAGTGTCTGCTAAGATGCGTGTACTGTCGTCGATTAACAAAATCGTGCTCATATAAATTGCCTAGGGCATAACCTGTAAAATTGTCTGATGAAAACGGTTTAATATTCTACGCTAGCAAATGGAACCCAATAGTTCCAATTTAAGCTATTAAATAGTTGATTCGGTGGCATTTTAGCATTGATCGAATCACGATAAATTCATTTACTCATAAAATCTTGTTAGAAAATGTGAAAGGATACGTTTTTGAAAATAAAAGTGTTAATAATACTGACAATCTGTGGCGCTTTGAGTTCATGCGCAACTTATAAACCGAGCAACGTCAATGACCTGTGTAATGTCCTTTCGGAAGCTAGCTGGTATGAATCCGCGCTAGATTCACAGAAAAAATGGGGAACTCCGATCCATGTGCAACTAGCGATTATGCACCAAGAGTCAAAATTTAACCGCACCATTCGCCCTGATATGGAATGGTTTCTCGGTATTATTCCCACTGGACGCCCTTCGAATGCATACGGTTATGCTCAAGCCTTAGAAGGAACGTGGGAAACCTACATTCGCTCTACCAAAAACTGGAACGCTAAACGTGATGAGTTTGATGATGCGATAGACTTTATTGGATGGTATACCTACCAATCACATAAGAAATTGGGTATTTCAAAGTGGGATGCTAAAGCCCAGTATTTAGCCTATCACGAGGGTTGGGGCGGTTATAAGCGTAAGACCTATGATAAGAAAGCGTGGCTGATAAAAGTTTCTGACAAGGTTAAAAGGCGCTCGCTAGAATATGCTCGACAATACAAAGGCTGTAGGGCGCAATTAGATGATAATATTCGCGGCTGGTTTTAAGTGATTAGCGCGTCAATAAGGACATAAAACCGACCTTGCAAAAGTGGTAGAATCAGCCTTATTTAGGGCGCATTTCGCTATCGGATCGGTTAGAATGAGCGCAACTATTTCATATAACATTAGAGGAATTTAGGTATGTTGGGTAATACGACCTCTTTAAGAGATTTTGACCCGGAATTAATGGCTTCTATTGATGCAGAAGAAAAGCGTCAGGAAGCACATATTGAGTTAATCGCGTCTGAGAATTACACCAGCAAGCGAGTCATGGAAGCGCAAGGTTCTGTGCTGACTAACAAGTATGCTGAAGGCTATCCTGACAAGCGCTATTATGGCGGTTGTGAGTATGTCGATGTTGCGGAAAAATTAGCAATTGAGCGTGTTAAAGAGTTGTTCGGTGCCGATTACGCAAACGTCCAGCCTCACTCAGGTTCGCAGGCAAACGCCGCTGTTTATATGGCATTAATCAAGCCGGGCGATACGATTTTAGGTATGAGCCTGAATGACGGCGGCCACCTAACTCATGGTTCTAAAGTGAGTTTCTCTGGCAAAATCTATAACTCAGTCGAGTATGGCGTTGACGACAAAGGTTATATCGATTACGAAGAAGTCGAGCGTTTGGCGCTTGAGCATAAGCCACAAATGATAGTCGCTGGTTTCTCAGCCTATTCGCGTGTTGCTGACTGGGCCAAATTCCGTGAGATTGCTGACAAAGTTGGCGCTTATTTGTTTGTAGATATGGCGCACGTTGCGGGCTTAATTGCAGCTGGCGAATACCCAAACCCACTTCCTCATGCTCACGTTGTAACCTCAACCACGCATAAAACATTAGCTGGCCCTCGTGGCGGCGTTATCTTGTCGAAAGGCAATCCTGATTTAGAGAAGAAACTAAACTCAGCAGTGTTCCCTGGTGGCCAGGGCGGTCCTTTGATGCACGTTATCGCAGCAAAGGCAGTGGCTTTTAAAGAAGCGTTAAGCGATGAATTTAAAGCGATGCAAAAGCAAGTTAAAGCCAACGCACAAGCAATGACAAAAGTGTTTGTCGAGCGTGGTGTAAACATTGTTTCTGGCGGCACAGATAACCACTTGTTCTTGGTCGACTTGATCAGCAAAGATATTACCGGCAAAGACGCAGAAGATGCTTTGGGTCGCGCCAATATTACTGTAAACAAGAACACAGTTCCGAACGAGCCACGTTCACCGTTTGTTACTAGTGGCTTACGTCTTGGTACGCCTGCAGTGACCACGCGTGGTTTTAAAGAAGCCGAAGTGACTGAGCTTGCTGGTTGGATTTGTGATATTCTTGACGACATCAACAATGAGCAGGTCATTAGCGACGTTAAAGCTAAAGTTATGGAATTAACGAAACGTTTCCCTGTATACAAGTAACCAAATAGGAAGGATTAACGGCCATGTATTGCCCATTCTGCGCTCACCCAGATACGAAAGTGATTGATTCGCGATTAGTTGCTGATGGAAGTCAGGTACGTCGCCGCCGTGAATGTTTATCGTGCGGCGAACGATACACGACGTTTGAAAGCGCAGAATTGGTCATGCCAAAAATCATCAAGTCGGACGGCACGCGAGAGCCGTTCGATGAGCTGAAGATGAGAACTGGCTTGGCTAAAGCCGTAGAAAAGCGTCCGGTTAGTGTTGAGGACCTTGAAGCGGCTATTAATAAAATCCTATCCAATCTCCGTGCGCTAGGGGAGCGAGAAGTTCCAGCGAGTGTGGTCGGAGAAGAAATCATGAAAGCATTGCGCGCTTTAGACGATGTTGCCTATGTGCGCTTTGCTTCTGTTTATCGTCGCTTCCAAGATGTTCAAGCGTTCCGAGAAGAGATTGATAAACTTCAAAGCGACAAGTAAAACTTGAGCCACTTTGAGGGCTGCTTGCTCACAAACTATGAGTTTTAATTCAAACGATGCGCGCTTTATGGCGCGAGCCATTCAACTAGCTCAAAAGGGCTGGTATACCACTCGTTCTAATCCACGAGTCGGTTGCGTGTTAGTACAGATAATCAATCAAGAAACACAAATCATTGGTGAAGGTTGGCATCAAAAGCCAGGCTTAGCCCACGCTGAAGTGAACGCCATCGACAATGCTCGCGAGAATGGTCACGAGGTTAAAGGCGCGACCGCTTATGTAACCTTAGAGCCGTGTTCGCATTTTGGTAAAACCCCACCCTGCGCACAAGGGCTTATCGATGCGGGTGTTTCAAGAGTGGTTTGTGCCATGACCGATCCGAATCCACAGGTTTCTGGGCGTGGTATGAAGATGTTGCGCGAGGCTGGTATTAGCGTTTCGAGCGGCTTGATGGAGCAAGAGGCAAAAAACTTAAATCTAGGCTTTATTAAACGAATGACCAAAGGCCTGCCGAGAGTTGTGGCGAAGACAGCGGTTAGTATCGACGGTCGTACGGCGATGGCAAGTGGCGAAAGTCAGTGGATCACGGGCCCCGAAGCCCGAGCTCAAGTGCAGCGTCTTCGCGCCCAAAGTGGTGCCGTTATAACGGGCTCAGGCACGGTACTGTTTGATAACCCGTCGATGAATGTTCGAAGTACAGAATTTACGGGTAATCCCTATTTTGAGCAGCCAATTCGGGTCATTATTGACTCGAAACATCAAATACAGCCGGATGCGTCGATTTTTAAAAGTGATGGCAAATGTTGGTTAGTCTCTGCATCGCAGCGCGAACTACAGATAAGTAACGACGCTAACGTTAATCTTGAGTTGCACCAAGTCGTAAAAAGTCAGGACGGTTTTGTTGATTTAGAAGCCGTATTGCGCGAACTGGGCAGTCACGGTGTGAATGATGTGCTGATAGAAGCTGGCAGTGAGCTACTAGGCGCGTTTTTGCAACGCAGCTTAGTCGATGAGCTTCAGGTATTTATGGCGCCTAAGTTACTAGGTAGCGCCGCAAGAGCGATGGCAAATTTGCCATTTGAGAGCATGAGTCAGGCAATTAATTTAGAGTTCAAGGATGTGCGACAAGTCGGACAGGACGTAAAGTTAACCTACAACCGAGTGGACTAAATTGTGTTTACTGGAATTATTGAAGCAACGGGTTTTATCGAAAGCATAGAGCACAAAGGTGGCGACGCGCGCTTTGTTTTTAACACGGGTAAATTGGCGCTAGACGATGTTGCGCTAGGCGATAGCATTGCCTGTAATGGCGTCTGCTTAACGGTAATTGAAAAGTTTAAGCAGGGTTTTGCCGCCGATGTGTCGGTTGAGACGATTGATGTCACCTGCATGAAGTTCTACTTACCTAAGCAAGTCGTAAACTTTGAGAAGGCTATGTTACCGACCACTCGCTTCGGTGGTCACATGGTTAGTGGTCATGTTGATGCGATTGGCGAGATAGTCTCGATCGAGGAAGCCGCGCGCTCTATTCAGTATAAAATCAAAGCGCCACAAGAAGTGTTAAAATATATCGCTATTAAAGGCTCGATAACGGTTGATGGCACAAGTTTAACCGTGAATGACCTTGAAAAAGACCAGTTCAGCCTTAACTTAGTACCACATACGTTACAGGAAACTATCGCCGATAGTTATGAGGTAGGGACGCAGGTTAATTTAGAAATTGACCTTATCGCGCGCTATCTTGAGCGCTTAATGCACGCAGACAAAGCCGAGTAGGCCAGGGTTATGAAGCTAAACACAATTGAAGAAATCATCGAAGATATTCGTCAGGGTAAAATGGTTGTCCTTATGGACGATGAAGACCGTGAGAATGAAGGTGACTTAGTTATGGCGGCCAGTCAGGTTCGCCCAGAAGATATTAACTTTATGGCGCGTTATGGCCGCGGTTTAATTTGTATGCCAATGACGCGTCAGCGTTGCGAGCAGATTAATTTACCGCTGATGTCAGCCAACAACGGTGCTAAGTTCAGTACAAACTTTACGGTATCTATTGAGGCGGCGGAAGGCGTGACAACCGGTATTTCAGCAGCCGATCGCGCGCGCACTGTGCAAGCAGCGGTAGCGCCGAACGCTAAGCCTGAAGATATCGTGCAGCCAGGCCATATTTTCCCGATTATGGCGCAAGAAGGTGGTGTTTTAAATCGTGCCGGTCACACCGAAGCGAGTTGTGATTTAGCGCGTTTAGCCGGTTTTGAGCCTGCGGCTGTGATCGTTGAAATCTTAAACGAAGATGGCACCATGGCACGTCGCCCAGACTTAGAAGTGTTTGCAAAAGAGCACGGCTTGAAGATGGGTACTATCGCTGACTTAATCGAGTACCGTACTGAGAAAGAGCATACGGTTGATAAAATCAGCGAATGTCACTGGCCAACAGAGCATGGTGACTTTAGGTTACATACCTTTAAAGACACCATTGATGAGCAAATCCACTTTGCTTTAGTAAAGGGTAAACCTTCTAAAGACAAGCCGACGTTAGTGCGTGTTCACTTAACCGACAGCCTTTCTGACTTACTTGAGTCGCAGCGTGGCAAAAGCAAAAGCTGGACGGTGAGTGAGTCGATCGAAAAGATCGCGGAAGAGGGCGAGGGAGTGCTTGTCTTGATCGCTAAGAAAGAGTCGAGCGAAGAATTACTCGAGCGAGTGCGCAAGTTTGAGCGGGAAGATCAGGGTGAAACCTTAACCCAAGAGCAACAGCGTAAAAAGAAACGTACGGTCGGTATCGGCTCGCAGATTTTAGTCAACCTTGGCGTAAAAGATATGCGTTTATTGAGCTCTGGAACGCAATATACGGCGTTAGGCGGCTATGGCTTAGAGATTGTTGAGCATATCACTCCCCAAAAGTAGCTAGAAAAATTGTCAAAAATTAGTGATTTGAGCACGGTTATAATACAATACGGCCTTATAACCGTGGTCAATTCAGCTTGATCCTCATTATCCTTCGTAAGAGCCCAGTGTCACATGAGCGACTTTAAATTAGACTTTACCAAGACTCAGTATCAAGGTGGCAAAATTGCTATCGTCCATGCGCGTTTTAACCAACCGATTATCGATATGATGATTGAAGGTGTGGAGCAAAAATTTGCAGAGCTTGGCGTGCCAGCAGAAAACGTCTCGCGTTATGATGTTGCAGGTGCTTATGAGCTTCCGTATGCGACGCAGCAGGTTGCGATGAATGGTAACTATGACGCTGTCATTGCGATTGGCGTAGTGATTCGCGGCGATACACCACACTTTGATTATGTGTGTGCCGAATCCAGCCGAGGTTTGATGGATGTTTCCATTAAACACAACTTGCCGGTGATTTTCGGCATCTTAACCGTCAATAATGATGAGCAGGCAGAAGAACGCGCTAACCCTAAAAAGATGAACAAGGGTGGTGAAGCCGCTGCGACTGCAATTGAAATGATTAATTTAACTCGTAAACTAGGTTCGTAAGACCCAAGCTAACTGAGAATAAGAGCGCTAAATATGGAACAAAATTTTAAACCAGCAGCACGTCGCAAAGCTCGTGAATACGCGATGCAGGCGATATATCAGTGGCAAATGACGGGTAACGCTTTGAACGAAATCGAAGCACAGTACCTAAGCACTATGAACAGCAAAAAAGTGGATATTGTTTACTTTCAAGAGTTGTTCAACGGTGTATTAACAGATCTTCATGATATTGATGAGGTTGTGGCACCAGCTATCGACCGCGAAATGGAGGATATCGATCCTGTTGAGCGAGCCATTATTCGCCTGTCAGGATTTGAGTTAAAACACCGCATTGATATCCCACGTCGAGTAGTGATCAATGAAGGTATTGAGTTAGCTAAGACTTTTGGCGCAACCGATGGACACAAGTTCATTAACGGTGTGCTCGATAAGATTAGTAAAACACTGCGTCCTCACGAATAAGTCGAGGAATGTAAGTTGAAACGGTATGGCCGAATTTGATCTGATTGAACGATACTTTACTTTCGAATACGACTTTTCCGAAGACTCGAAAGACACCTCGGCCAACTCACCTTCAGCAGAATCATCTAAAAAGCCCCACGTCGTCAAAGGTATTGGCGACGATTGCGCCATATTTGAAATCCCTAGTAAGTACCAATTAGTCACTTCCACCGACACCTTAGTCGATGGTGTGCACTTCTTTTCTGACTTACAGCCTGAACTTATAGCCCATAAAGCGCTCGCTGCTAATGTCAGCGATTTAGCCGCCATGGGAGCTAGGCCACTAGCATTTACGCTATCGATCAGCCTGCCCGACGTCAGCGAGGAATGGTTAGAAGGCTTTAGCACCGGAATAAAACGCGCCAGTGAGACTTTTAATATTCCGTTAGTGGGTGGTGATACTACTCAAGGCCCACTTAATATTAATATCACCGCTTACGGCACCGTAAAAAAAGGCCGCTTGCTCGAACGAGATAAAGCACAACTAGGCGATGATATTTGGGTAACGGGACACTTAGGTGAAGCGGCTGCTGCATTAGAGCTTAATCAGAAGGCTCTCGAAAACAAAGAAACACTTTCAACTAGTGAGCAAGTTTTATGGGATGCTTTAACCAAACCTAAGCCACCTTTGAAGTTTGCACGAAAGCTCACTAAGCTTTCTAGTTGTGGCCTCGATATTTCTGACGGGCTTGCTGCCGATGTGGGGCATATACTGAAGAAAAGTCGCTGTGGAGCCACGCTAAACGTCGAGTTATTGCCGGTGTCTGATGCTTTAAAAACAGTTGTCGGGAGCGAGCAGGCGCCTCAGTATGCACTAAACGGTGGTGACGACTATCAGCTCTGTTTTACCGCGCCACAAAATAACCGCGATAAAATAAACAAGCTCGCTGCGCGCCAGGGTGTAAAAGCCAGCCGAATTGGTACCATTACCGACAATGGGCTTAAAGTGTTACTTCATGGTAAGCCGTTTAAGAGTGAGCGTAAAAGTTGGCAACACTTTAACAGCGATAACTAAAAGGATATAAAAACTACAATGACAGTCCCACTGGCCAAAAAACAACTGATTAAACGCATGGTGTTTACCAACCCATTACACTTCCTATCCTTTGGCTTTGGTTCAGGTCTGATGCCAAAAGCACCAGGAACCTGGGGCACGGTTGTCGCCATTCCGGTTTGGTACGGATTATCCTTTTTAACCCTTCCTTACTATCTAGTCGCAACCCTAATGTTGTCGATTATAGGCATTGGGCTATGTCATTACACCGCCAAAAAACTCGGCGTTCACGACCACCCAGGAATCGTCTGGGACGAAATTTGTGGCTACCTCATCACCATGATAGCCATCCCCAGCACCTGGCAGTGGGCGCTCGCCGGCTTTGTTCTTTTCCGCTTCTTCGACATCCTTAAGCCTTGGCCGATTAAATGGCTCGACAAAAAGGTACATGGAGGATTTGGGATCATGGTGGATGATCTTTTGGCTGGTGTGTTTTCTTTGGGGGTTTTGTACTTGGCATTTTTTACTTTAAGTTAATATATTATTTCGTGACTGTTTCGCTTTTTTAGCGACCTACTTTTTCTTAGATGCGTAAGAAAAAGTAGGCAAAAAGAACCGCACCCCGATATTGAGGTTATTTTTCAAATAACTTCCTTCGCTCCACTCAAGCCACTTAACGCACCGTGAAATACAGCCCATCCATGGTCTGGATTTCACTATTTGAATCATCCACGATTCAAATTGCTATGCCTTTCATTCTGCTCAGCTCAATATAGGGGTATTTGGTGCAAGCCTGTTGGTATGTACTAGATAGTCGATAGTATTTAAGTCATTGAGGTCTATAGCTCCCCCCTTAAAGTTAGCCGAGTGAGGAAAAGTTATAGCGTAAATTAGGCATGGAGCCTAATTTAGCTAAGACGAAACATGGATGTTTCGTTTAGTGGCGCGTGAGTAACTTTTAAGAACGAGGGAAGTCCGAAGGACCTAACGTCTGGGGCGTGTTTCTCTTTGGTTACTTTCTCTTGCTCGTAGAAGAGAAAGTGACTCGCCGAGGGGCGAAAAAACAAAGTTAAACTTAGATTCCAAGATTCCAAGATTCCAAGATTCCAAGATTCCAAGATTCCAAGATTCCAAGATTCCAAGATTCCAAATTAAATTTGGAATGACACTAGCCAAGGTCGCTGGATCCCGTGGTTGAACCACGGGATGACGAGATAAAAGGAAGGTTAAGAAACAACCTTAACAATATCATCGGCTGTTAAGCCAATACGTTCCAGCAAATCCCCTGTACTTCCGTGTTCGATGAATCTATCGGGTAGCCCTAGGTTTCTGACTTTGATCTGAAGATCGTTGTTTAAAATAAACTCGTTGATTGCTGAGCCTGCGCCACCTTGGACGGCGTTTTCTTCAATCGTAATGAATAAGTCATGGCTGTCGGCTAGTTCACGAATGAGCTGTTCATCGAGCGGTTTTACAAAGCGCATATCGGCGACGGTGGCATCGATTTTTTCGGCGGCTTCTAGTGCTGTTTTGACCATTGAGCCAAAAGCTAATATAGCAACTTTCTCGCCTTGTTGTTTCGTACTTTCTTTAACGAGACGCCCTTTACCAATTTCAAACGCTGTAAAGTGTTTTTCTGGTTCGATGCCTGAGCCCATGCCACGTGGGTAGCGTACGGCAACAGGGCCTTCATATAAGTAGCCAGTGTATAAGCATTGGCGACATTCGTTTTCGTCGCTTGGCGCCATGATAACCATGTTCGGAATACAGCGCAGGTAGCTTAAGTCGAAGGCACCGTTATGCGTGGCGCCGTCGCCACCGACTAGTCCGCCACGGTCGACGGCAAATAAGACGTCGAGGTTTTGCAGTGCAACGTCGTGGATTAGCTGATCATAACCACGCTGTAAGAAGGTGGAGTAGATAGCACACACGGGTTTAAAGCCTTCGCAGGCGAGGCCGGCTGAGACAGTAACGGCGTGTTGCTCAGCAATACCAACATCGTGGTAACGCTCTGGGAATTCTTTAGAGAATCGAATTAAGTCTGAGCCTTCGCGCATTGCTGGCGTGATACCCATAACTCGCTCGTCCTGGGCGGCTATATCACACAAAAAGTCGCCAAAGATATTGGAGTAAGTTTTTGGCTTAACACCTTTCGGTAACTCGTCAATTTTCGGGTCGAAAATTGGTACGCCGTGATAAGCGATAGGATCGTTTTCTGCTGGCTCGTAACCTTTACCTTTACGCGTGACTACGTGTAAAAATTGCGGACCTTTAAGCGATTTAATATTGCTTAGAGTGCTCAGTAGCGTTGGTAAGTCATGACCATCAATAGGACCATTGTAGTTAAACCCTAGCTCTTCGAATAATGTACTTGGAAGCATCATGCCTTTCATGTGTTCTTCTGCACGGCTGACAAATTCAGACAAAGGCTTAATACCATGAAGCGCTTTTTTACCTGTCTCACGAACACGTTGATAAAAGCGTCCAGCCAAGAGTTTGGCTAGATAACGGTTCATGCCACCGACGTTTTCTGAAATCGACATTTCATTGTCGTTCAGGATTACCAGTAAGTTAGCATCGGTGTCAGCCGCGTGGTTCATTGCTTCGAAGGCCATTCCGCCAGTTAAAGCACCGTCACCAATCACGGCGACACACTGGCGGTTTTCGCCACTTTGTTTAGCCGCTAAAGCCATACCAAGTGCCGCGCTAATAGAAGTACTCGAGTGACCTACGGCAAAAGTGTCATACTCAGATTCGCTGCGTACTGGGAAGGGGTGTAGCCCGTCAGTTTGGCGAATGGTGTGTAATTGCTCACGGCGCTCTGTAAGCACTTTGTGCGGGTATGCTTGGTGACCTACGTCCCAAACGATACGGTCGTCTGGCGTATTGAATATGTAATGAAGCGCAACGGTTAACTCTACCGTGCCCAAACCTGCGGCGAAGTGGCCACCACACTGACTGATAGTATTAATAAGGTATTGTCGAAGCTCATTGGCCACGTCACCCAACTGACTTTTGTTGAGTTCTCTCAAGTCATGTGGGTTATTGATCTGCTTCAATAAAGGGTATAAATCAGTGCTCATAGGTTCGGTAGATCCGTTAGGATTTTCGATGGACAATAAATTTAGCCAAATCGGCCAATAACTGGGTATTGTAGGGTAACTCAGCCAAAGCTTGTAGCGCTAATTGTAACAAATCTGTCAGCTTTCGGCGGGAACCTTCTATTCCAAGCAACGCAGGGTAGGTGCTTTTATCTTTGGCCAGATCTGAGCCTTGAGGTTTTCCTAATGTTTCAGTGTCCGACTCGATATCAAGAATGTCGTCTTTAACTTGAAAAGCAAGCCCAATGGCATCGGCAAAATCATTCAATGCTTGGCGTTCTTTTTGTTTCAAGGGCCCAGCACACAAAGCTCCAAGCAGTACACTCGCTTTAATCAAAGCGCCGGTTTTCATGCGGTGCATGTTCTCTAACATGGCCAAATCGATAGCTTTTTGCGTTGACTCTAGGTCAATCGCTTGGCCGCCTCCCATGCCTTGTGAGCCGCTAGCTTCCGCTAAAATACGAATCATTTCAAGCTGTTGCGGTTGTGCTTGTGAGCTAAATTCAAACGACGATAATTCTTGAAAGGCTTGGGTATGGAGTGCGTCACCCGCCAAAATAGCCGTCGCTTCATTGAATTCAATGTGGCAAGTGGGTTTTCCACGGCGTAAATCATCATCGTCCATAGCCGGCAAATCGTCATGCACTAAAGAGTAGCAATGGATAAGCTCTACGGCCAACGCCGGCGCGTTGAGATCATCAATATTGGCTCCCAATGCTTCGCCAACGGCGTAAACTAAGATCGGACGAATACGTTTACCACCGTTTAATGCCCCGTAGCGCATCGCTTGGTGCAAGGTATGTGGCATCGTTTCGGGCTGTGGCAAGCGCGTTTCAAGAAGCTGTGCGACTTGGCTTTGCCACTGCTGCAAATGGTTCTCAATAGTCATGATGAAGATTATTCTTGCTCGGAGCTGTCGAAGTCTTGTTCTTCGCTCTTCATTGAGTCACTGCCCATCAAGATAGTGACTTTCTGCTCAGCTTCAGACAGTAATTGCTGACATTGGCGAGACAATTTAACCCCTTTTTCAAAGACTTTTAACGCATCTTCCAACGGCAATTCGCCCGACTCTAATTGATCAACAATAGACTCTAACTCGGTTAGTTGAGTTTCGAAGTTTGTTTTGGAAGATTGTTTTGTAGGCATAGGTCTTTTTATGAGGATTCATTAAGGGTGGCTATTGTCCTATATTGTAACAAAAAAGAAAAGCGACAGCGTCAATACACCAGTTGCTACAGTTAGCGCGGTTAGCTACTATGTCAGAATAGTCATGGAAAAATCATAATCATCAACAACTTAACCAACGTGCGTGGGGCCTTGCAATAGCTAATGAGTGGTAGCCAATATCAGATCAAAAATGACGGTGATGCTGGTCAGCTGAGGCTCTCGGGGCGCTGGACGATTAATTGCGACAGCCAAGTTGCTGATTCTATTCTTAATGATTTTAGGCAAGAGCCTTTTGGCACCATCGATGGCGGCTCTATTGAGGCGTGGGATAGCTCCTTAGTCAGCCTCTTATTGCGACTCGATCAAGAGGCGCAGCAGCGCGATCTTAGCTTAAAGTTTCAAGCTTTTCCGCAAGGTGTGCTCGAGCTTCTGAAATTGGCGCGAACCGTACCTGAACGCGAAGGCTCCGGCAAAAACAAAGAAGAACAATCATTTCTATCTTTTCTTGGCGATAAAGCGATTACGGATTATCGCGAAGCAATCAGTTTTTTCTGTTTTCTTGGTGAAAGCGTCAAAAGTTTTTATCGCTTGTTACGAGGGCGTGCACGTTTTCGAGCAACAGACTTAAGAGACATCTTATCCGATACTGGGCCAGAAGCCTTGCCTATTGTGACTTTGATCAGCGTTTTGGTAGGGATAATTTTGGCCTTTGTCGGCGCGGTGCAGTTAAAGCAATTTGGCGCTGAAATTTATGTCGCTGACTTGGTCGGTATCGCTATGGTACGTGAAATGGGCTGCATGATGACTGGCATTATCATGGCTGGTCGAACGGGCGCTGCCTTTGCCGCCAGAATCGGCACCATGCAAGTTAACGAAGAAATCGATGCCTATAGAACTTTGGGTATATCCCCAATGGACTTTCTTGTTCTGCCACGGATCATCGCATTGGTCATTATGATGCCGCTGTTATGTTTGTACGCCAATGTCCTTGGGATCCTCGGTGGTGCCGTGATAAGTATTGGCGCTATGGGCTTGAGCTTTACAGAATATTGGCAGCAAACCTTAAATGCTGTCGATATGACCGATATTAGCTTGGGGCTAATAAAGGCCTTTATATTTGGTATCGTGATTGCCATAACTGGCTGCATGAACGGTATGCACTCAGGGCGAAGCGCCTCGGCTGTGGGTGATGCTGCAACTTCTGCTGTAGTCGCTGGTGTGGTCTTTATCATTGTTATCGATGGGCTTTTTGCCATCATCACTAGCTTATTAGGGATTTAATAATGACCCAACCAACGGACAACAGCATTATTAAAGTCGAAGACTTAACCATGGCTTATGATAACTTTGTGGTGCAAAGGGATTTAACTTTCGATATCAAGCCACAGGATATTTTCATCATTATGGGGGGCAGTGGCTGCGGAAAAAGTACGCTATTGAAGCATTTTATTGGCTTAAAAGAGCCGGCAGCGGGACGCGTTTTGTTTCGAAGCGACGAGGCGATTGGCCAAGATGGTAGTGAGTACGTAGATTTTTGGCAGACCCAGGACTCAAAGCGCCAGGCGCTGATGCAACGCTGTGGGGTGTTATACCAAAGCGGTGCTTTGTGGAGCTCCATGACGCTTGCGGAAAATATCGCCTTGCCTTTAGGCGAGTTTACCGATTTATCACCGAGTGATATCAAACACTTAGCTTCGTTAAAGCTGGCTTTAGTCGGTTTAAGTGGTTTCGAAGATTATTACCCTTCGGAGATTAGTGGTGGCATGCGCAAACGTGCGGGGTTGGCTCGTGCGCTGGCGCTTGAGCCAGAGTTATTGTTTTTAGATGAACCTTCGGCAGGGCTCGATCCGATTAGCGCTCGCATGCTGGATGATCTAATATTACAGCTAAGAGATAATCTTGGCTGCACTTTTGTGGTGGTGACACATGAGCTCGCGAGTATTTTCGCCATAGGCAATAACTCGGTGTTTTTGGATGCTGACAGTAAAACAATGCTCACTACTGGCAACCCTAATGATTTGGTGAGCAACTGTGAAAGCGAGACTGTGCGAAACTTCCTAACTCGTGGTGAGGGTGGTTAGAAAACAATGACTAAAAAGGTGTTTACGTGAAGAGAGCTATAAAGGATGAGTAATAAATCTCAATCGACGGCAATCGGTGGCTTTGTTTTAGGCGCTATTGTTCTGCTTGTGGGCGCTATTGTGCTTTTTGCAAAGGCTCGATTTAATGAGCCTGTGAAAGAATTTGTGATGTTTTTCGATGGCTCTTTAGCCGGTCTCGACCAAGGCTCGCCAGTGGTTTATAAAGGCGTCAAAGTCGGCTCGGTCAAAAAAATAGAAGTGATTTCAGACCCCAATACTTTGGATATTTTTACACCTGTTTACGTCAATATCTACCCCGACAGCTTCAAGGGGCTTAATGATCACGATGAGAAGATAGAAAATATTACTGAGCGCATTGTCGAAAAGGGTTTAAAAGGCACCTTGGAAACGCAAAGTTTAGTCACAGGAAGAATGCGCATCGCTCTGGAATTCAGGCCCGACATCCCGATCAGAAAGCTTGGCGTAATTAAGGATATTCCTGAGTTTCCGACTGCCCCAAGCGCATTAAGTCTGTTTGCAGATGAAGTTTCAAAGCTACCACTGGCGGACGTTGCCAATAATATGAATACCTTGTTGGAAAACGCCAATAGCTTAATCTCAGAAACTGATTTACAGAGCAGTTTGAATAACTTCAACGCGACCATGATCCAATACCGACAGGTTGCGGATACCTTTAATAAGGAAATAAAACCAGTCGCAGCAGAGTTTAAACAAACCATGGACGAGTACCAAACACTGGCGCAAAGCTTAAATCAACGGGTACCTAAGTTAGTCACCAGTTTGGAGCGAAGCTTTAGCAGTTTAGAGCGGGTGCTTAACGACACCGAAAAATTGGTGAACTCAATCGAGCACTCCTATGGCCAAGATTCTGAACTGCAGTATCAGCTTAATCAAACCCTTGAAGAGCTTTCTAAAGCCGCACATTCGATTCGAGTATTGACGGATTATGTTGAAAGACACCCTGAGGCGTTAATTTACGGTAAGGATAAGCAATGAAGTATCTTTTGATTGGTTTGTTTATGGCACTTACGTTAGGCGGCTGCTCGACTCGCTCGCCAAGCGCTAATTTTTACTTACTGGAAAATGAATTTAGTGATGCTGAGAAAACGGGCAACTTGCGTGTCGGCCTAGGCCCGGTATCGGTGGCGGATTATTTACAGAAGCCTCAAATAGCGATTCGAACCAACTCAAGCCAAATCATCTTTTCGGAGTTTGACCGCTGGGCTTCAGACTTACGCGGCTTGATTATCAGCTCGTTACAGCATGACTTAGCGATCGAACTCAACACCAACAATGTATTTGAGTTCCCGTGGCGTAAATCTGATCAGGTTGAGGTGTCGATTCAGTTAGACATCAAGCGGCTCGACGCCAGTTTTGATGATTCTTCAGCTTTCCTTGAGGCCAAAGTGACCTTGAGCAGAAAGGATGGCCCATCGGTAGTACGCTCTTTTGCCTTGCGAGAGGCTCTCGAAGGGGATGGTTATGCTGCCGCGGTAACTGCTGAGCGTCTTCTTATAAAGCAGCTGGCGAAGAAAATAGCGCAGCTTATCCAACAACCCTAAGCTTGCTTTTTTACGCTCAAGCCCCACATTTAGCCTAATAGCTATCGCATTAGGCCTTAATTCTCGTTAAAATCGCTAGCTTGCGTTATACATTTGCCGATTCTTAGGCTAGCAAGCCTTTGAGCTTAGTTTAATCAACTTGATACTGTGTGAGCAATTCCAATATGTCAGAGACAAAATCAACGGAAAAAACCACTGAAAATTCAACGCCAACCAACTTTATCCGCAACAAGATCAACCAAGATCTGGCTGAGGGTAAAAACGATGGGCGAGTTCATACGCGTTTCCCGCCAGAGCCAAACGGTTATCTGCACGTCGGTCACGCCAAATCGATTTGTTTGAATTTTGGAATTGCCGAAGACTACCAAGCACCCTGTAATTTACGCTTTGACGATACAAACCCGGCCAAAGAAAGCGAAGAGTTCGCGCGTTCTATTCAAGAAGACGTCAGCTGGCTAGGCTTTGAATGGGAAGGTGAAATTCGTCATGCCTCGGATTATTTTGATGATTTGTATAATTTCGCTGAAGAGTTGATCAATAAGGGCTTGGCTTATGTTGATGAGCAGCCAGCGGAAGATATAGCTAAAAATCGTGGTAACTTCCAAACTCCAGGCAAAAACAGCCCTTATCGTGATCGTCCGACGGAAGAAAGCCTAGAGCTTTTCCGTAATATGAAGGCCGGCAAATATGCCGATGGGCAGATGGTCTTGCGCGCAAAGATCGACATGGCGCACCCGAATATGTTGATGCGTGATCCGGTTTTATACCGAATTCGTCGTTTACACCATATCCGCACAGGCGATAAGTGGTGCATCTACCCGATGTATGACTTTACGCATTGTATTTCTGACTCTATTGAGCACATTACTCACTCCTTGTGTACGCTCGAATTTGAAGTCAATCGACCGCTTTATGACTGGGTACTTGACAATATTTCGGCTCCATCGCGCCCACAACAAATTGAATTTTCACGACTTAACCTCGCTTACACTATCACTTCTAAGCGTAAACTGACTCAACTGGTTGAGGATGGCAAGGTTGATGGCTGGGATGATCCTCGTATGCCAACGATTGCGGGTATGCGCCGTCGCGGTTATACACCACAATCAATTCGTAATTTCTGTGCAGCGGTGGGTATAAGCAAGGTCAATAGTGTTACCGACATGACGCTTTTGGAAGATGCCGTGCGTAATGACTTAAACGATACGGTTGAACGTCGTATGGCGGTGTTAGATCCGATCAAGGTTGTTATCACCAACTACCCAGAAGACAAAGAAGAAATGTTAGAAGGCATGAACCATCCGAAGATTGAAGAGATGGGGACGCGTGAATTACCGTTTACGCGCGAGCTGTATATTGATCGTGCCGATTATCGCGAAAGCGCCAATAAAAAATATAAGCGTTTGGTTAAGGGTGGTGAAGTTCGCCTGCGTAATGCTTATGTTATCCGCGCCGATGAAGCGATTTTAGACGAGAACGGTGAAGTTAAAGAGCTTCATTGTACCTACGACCCAGATACTTTGGGTAAGAATCCTGAGGGGCGTAAGGTTCGTGGCGTGATCCATTGGGTGTCTGCGAAATACGCCAAAGAAGCGACAGTCCGCCTTTATGACCGTTTGTTTAATGTTCCAAACCCAGGAGCAATGGATGACTTTAACCAAGCACTTAACCCTGACTCGTTAAAAGTGATTAAGGCGATGGTAGAGCCGAGTGTGGCGGAAGCAGAGCCAGAGACACGATTCCAGTTTGAACGTGAAGGCTATTTCACTACCGATCGCTATGAGCACAATGCGGATAGTTTGATTCTGAATCGAACGGTTACGTTACGTGATTCTTGGAATGGTTAATTATAGGCTTCGTTGAATCCTACTAGCAAAATAGTTAAGCACAAAAAAGAAAGGCCACCCATATGAGGTGGCCTGATTCTTTTGACTAACAACTTTTAAGTAACAACTCTTTACATCAACTCTTTAAAAACAGTCCTACAACTTATCTATCACACGACATTTCCAATTGTAGAACTTCGGGCTAACAACTTATCTATTAAGTTAATAAACAACAAAGATTTTTAACAACAATTTTTTACAACAACAAAGAATATCTTATCTATTCACTAGGTTAGTCCACAGATTTTACAAATAGTTCAAACAAATCGTGAGAAATTTGGTTGGAACCTTGCTCAACTAGCGTTACTCTAAGATATACATCCCAACTTATTGATATTGCGAGTGATTATGAAACGATTGTTTAAATGGATATTGGGCATTGTTAGCACATTAATTGTCCTAATTTTAGCTTTAGGCATTGTCGCTGTGATTTTCTTCAATAGTGACGAGCTCAAAAATCAGTTAGTTAAGAAAGTCAAAACTGAAACCAGCGCAGACTTAGTCATTGAGCAGGAGTTGTCACTAAGCTTTTTCCCGTGGCTGCATATTGAAACGGGTGGTATCACCTTATCTCAACCACAAAGCTTTAAAAGCGATAAACACTTGATGAAAGTGGATCAAGTGGCGGCCAGTATCAAGCTAATGCCTTTATTTAGTGGCGACATTGAAGTTGGCGCAGTCGAGTTGTCTGGCGCTGAGTTAAATCTGCTTCGCGATAATCAGGGACGCTCTAATATAGAAGCTTTAGTTAATGCCAAGGAGTCAACGCCTTCTACTAAGACAAGCGATACAAAAGAAGCATCAGAATCCTCAAACTCAAAGCAAGGAAGTCTAAGTTTAGAAAGTTTGGTGCTGACAGATTTTACACTGAACCAATACGATTATTCTGAGAAGTTAAGCCAAAGTTTCCACTTGAACAAACTCGAAGTTAACGACTTTGCGCCAGGGTCGAGTACGCCGATTTCAGCAACAGGAACTTTGCAAGCAGATGGCGCTAAGACGGAGTGGGGGTTATCTGGCGATCTTTGGGTCGGTGCTGATTTCAAAAAGTTTAAAGTGAGCCAATTAGAGGCTGAACTTGAGGGGCTAAGCGAACAGTTAAAGGAAATTGCCTTAAGCGGAGATCTTGAGCTTAGTATGGCGGAGAAAACCACACAGCTTAGTCATCATGGCGTGGTTAGACTAAACGGTCAACCAATCAACATCCAGTTAAATGCTGGCTTCAGCTCTTTTAAAGACATCGATGTTAAGTTGAGCGCAAAGCGTTTAGAGCTTGAAGGATTGATGGCGGCGACAGCTAGCGAGGAAAAACCGAAACAGACTAAGCCACTCGATTTATCGCCAATTGCCGATTTCTTAAAGCGTGCACGGGTCAAAGGGCAGTTAGAGGTTGATGAACTTGTTTTGAAAAACGCGACTTTTAACAAAGTATCGGCGAACCTTAGAAATAAAGGCACTACGCTATTTCTCGATCCTTTTAAAGCGGATGCTTTTCAGGGGCATATGGAAACCATAGCCAGTATAAACTTTGTGGCTAAGCCTCTAGCCTTGTCAATACAGCCAGATTTTAACAATATTCAAATTGGCGATTTATTGGCGGCATTTTTTGAACTGGATAAGTTGTCAGGATTAGGCGAGCTTGACCTGAACATGAAAACCAAGGGGGCTGGCGTAAAAGAAATGCTTCAGAACCTTAGCGGTACAGGTAATTTACAATTAACGGACGGCGCCTTTAACGGAATTGATATTGAGAAACTCATCCAGTCTGGCTTGAGTTTGGAGTCGTTGAACAAGCAAAACTACAGTGGCAAAACCAGCTTTGCCAATTTGAGCAGTAATATTAAAGCCAATAAAGGATTAATCGAGCTACCGGACTTCAAACTTAACTCACCAGTATTTGATCTGGTGGGAAAAGCATCGACCAATGCTAATCAAGAAACCCTAGCGGGTAATTTCCAGCTATCCTTGAAAGGCAAGCTTAAAGAGCTGGTCGAGCAGAAATACCCAAAACTCCAAGGCAAAAAGTTACCTTTTGAGCTAAGGGGAACATGGGCGGAGCCAAAAGCGAGCATTGATATTGAAGCTTTGTTGAAGGCTGAGTATCAAGACAAAATCGACAAAAAGAAAGAAGAGCTTGAAGATAAGGCAAAAGATAAGTTGAAGGACAAGCTCGGCGATATTTTTAATCGTAAGAAATAACAACTAAACCTTTTTGCTACCGTTTGCATCAAAAGAGTAAATGGTAGCAATAATTGAGGTAAAACATGAACACAATGCAAAAGTGGGTTGGCCTTGTTTCAGCGGTAGCTATAGGTTTCGCTTCGTTAGCGCTTCAAGCTGATGAAACGAAAAGTTACTCTGAAACCTATGATTTTGCTGAGAATGGCAATATCAACTTAGGCAATATTAACGGTAGTATCGAGGTTACAGGCTGGGATAAGGATGAGATCGAGCTAAACTACACGGTTCGTGCTGATAGCGCTGATGATTTGGAAAACGTAAAAGTTGAGGTTAAGCATTCCAAGCAGGACCTTGATATAGAAGTCGACATAAGCTCCGGTGGCTTTATGAACTGGGGTGGCTCTTCCGGCGAAGTTTCTTTTGAGTTAAAAGTGCCTAGAGGTGTGAGCATCAACTCAATAGAGTCAGTCAACGGTAGCATCAATATTTCCGGTGTTTCTGGTGAGATAAAAGCTGAAACCGTGAACGGCAAAATCGTTATTGATAATGTTGCTAATGACGTTAAATTTGGCACCGTTAATGGCAATGTCAAAGTGTATGTGGATAAACTCAGTAGCTCAAGCCGTCTAAAAGGCGATACTGTGAACGGTGATATCGAAGTCTATTTACCTGAAAATGATGGTTTCGATCTCAAATCGGATACGGTCAATGGTGATCTTAGTAATGACTTCGGAATTGAGGTCGATGAAGGTCAGTATGTTGGCGCGGATATGAAAGGAAGTTACAAGAATGGCGGGGCGCGCCTAAAATTCGATACCGTAAATGGCGATATTGACGTCAACAAGAAGTAATGCTTCATCGCAAATATTCGATATAAATTAAAAAGCGGCTGTTTGGCCGCTTTTTTTTTGTGCATGCACCAAATAGATCATTAACGCTTATAATTTCTGCAAAATTACGGTATCAGAGCCCGGAAATTCGATGTCATAGTTGAATAAATTAGCTATCCAATAAAAAGTCTTTTCTGAGAAAAAGCAGATGTGCGTCTGATCATTTTTATAATGCCAGCGAGAAAAAGCCTCCAAGTTAGTCGGCCGTTTGGTCATAATGCCTAAGTAGCCACCAGAGCGCAGCAACGAGTCTAATAGCTCAAGCTCCTTTCTTGGTTGATTAAAGTGCTCTATGGCTTCAGTGGTGGTGATGAAATCGTATTTTTTTAGCAGAAGCTTTTCCTGCTTGTAGTAATAAATGTCGTAGTTATCTACCTTAAATCCTTGCGCTTCCAACATCGGTTTTATGGTTGGGCCTGATCCGCAGCCAAAGTCTAATCCATGGGCTTGTGGCGTAAGCTTTTGACTTAGCGGAATTAGAAGTTTGTTTAGAAAACCTCGATAACCCTCATCCTCAGGAGAGTTCTGATGTAAGTCATAGATCTCCTTTTCCACTTGGTTAGTGACGTGATATTGCTCTGGAACAAAGATTAACTGGCACACGCTACAGTTACGATAACTCCGCATTTTGTCTTCAAAATAATGGTGTGTATCTAAGGAATAGCAAAGAGGGCAAGCGATAGTCATGGTTTTAAGTTAAAATGGCCTAAAATTTTTATGATGTATTTAAATGTCTTTAGTTACTTTACAGCAAGTTGAGGTTGGCTACGGCGGGCCAGCACTCCTAAATAAGGTCGATTTCGCTATTGAACCTGGCGAACGTATCTGTATTATTGGCCGAAATGGGGTAGGTAAGTCAACGTTATTAAAGGTTGTTAACCGAGAAATCATTCCTGATGATGGCTCTCTGCGCTTCCAAGAAGGCGTAAAAGTAGCCAAACTTACCCAAGAAGTACCGTCCGATACTAAAGGAACAATCTTCCAAGTGGTGTCCTCGGGTTTAGGCCATGTCGGTGAATTATTATTAGAGTTCCGACAGCTCATCACAAACGCTGATGAAGCTTCTATGGAGAAGATGGCTCGAGTCCAGCAGAAAATTGAAGCTGAAGATGGCTGGGCGATGGATCAAAGAGTCCAATCAGTGATTAACCGTCTTGGCTTAGATGCGGATATTGAGTTTGAGGCCCTGTCAGGCGGCATGAAGCGTCGTGTTTTATTAGCTCAGGCTTTAGTTGAGCAGCCAGATGTCCTACTACTCGATGAGCCCACTAACCACCTGGATATCGAGTCGATTGAATGGTTGGAAGGTTTTCTAAAAGCCTATAAAGGCAGCATTCTATTTATTACTCACGATAGGCAATTCTTGAAAAGCTTAGCCACTCGAATCGTCGAAATTGATCGCGGTCAGCTGACTTCATGGCCGGGTGATTACGATAATTATTTACGTCGTAAAGAAGAGCGCCTAGCGGCTGAAGAAAAGCAGAACAGTGAATTCGATAAAAAATTAGCACAAGAAGAAGTTTGGATCCGCCAGGGTATTAAGGCTCGTCGCACCCGCAACGAAGGGCGAGTTAGACGCCTAGAAGCTGCACGAAAAGAGCACTCTGAGCGACGCAAACTTATCGGCAATGTTGATATGAAGGCGCAACAAGCCGAGCTTTCCGGTAAGAAGGTGATTGAAGCGACGGATATCAGTATGCGCTACCAAGGTCGCCAGCTGATAGATAATTTCTCTACACTTACCATGCGAGGCGATAAAGTCGGTATTATTGGTCCGAACGGCTGTGGTAAATCGACTTTAATCAAAATATTGCTGGGTAACCTAAGCCCAGATCAAGGAACTGTAAAACTAGGAACTAAGCTCGACATTGCTTATTTTGATCAGCACCGCGCACAGCTCGATGAAACGAAATCTGCGATGGATAACGTTTCAGAGGGTAAGGATATGATGATGATCAATGGCAAAGAGCGCCACGTCATCAGCTATATGCAGGACTTTTTATTTACGCCAGAGAGAGCTCGAGCGCCCATTACAGCTTTGTCAGGTGGTGAAAGAAACCGTTTATTGCTTGCTAAAATATTAGCCAAGCCAGCGAACCTGCTGATTCTCGATGAGCCTACTAACGATCTCGATATTGAAACCTTAGAGCTCCTCGAGGATATGCTTGAGAATTACACGGGTACTATGCTTCTTGTTTCCCATGACCGTGATTTTATTAATAATGTTGTGACGAGCTCTATTGTGTTTGAAGGCGATGGACAGGTTAATGAGTATGTCGGTGGCTATGATGATTGGTTACGCCAAAGAAAGGCAAAAGAGCCTAAAAAGTCCGCGACCCAGTCTTCAGACAAAGCGAAGCAAACGAGCGAAAAAACTCGCCGAAAAACTGCTAAGTTAAGTTATAAAGACCAGCGTGAACTGGATCAGTTACCAGCCAAGATAGCTGAGCTAGAGCAAAAAATAGAGCAAGTTCAAAACACTATGGCAGAACCAGATTTTTATCAGCAAGACCATGAAAAGGTAGCATCAGTTAGCGCAGAGTTAGACAGTTACGAGTCCGGGTTAGAGCAATTGTTTGAACGTTGGGAAGAGCTCGAAGCTATGAAGGAAGGGCTAGAATAATTTATTACGGCTCGATAACTATTTTGCTTGCAATGAAACATCGAACTTATAGTGATTATGTAAAGCGGTAACCTTATGTCTCAAGATGATTTTGATTTATTCAAGAAAGAACTTAGCGGTGTTAAACCGATAAAAAATGATCGGGTCAACCTCCATAAGCCGAATAATGAGCCATCCATATCGCAGCTTGCTAGGAAGGAAGCTGCGCTTGGACGCAAACCAAATCATGATCCTAACTATTTAAGCACAGATTTTATTGAGCCGGTTGAGCCGAATTCTTGGCTAGAGTATAAAAGTTCAGGCGTGCAGGATGGCGTTTACAAAAAATTGAGGTTGGGTAAGTATGATATCCAGGCCCACACTGATTTACATCGGCTAACCGTTAAAGAAGCGCGCGATGAGGTGTTTTATTTCATCAAAGGTTGCGTAAAGCGTGGTAAGCGAACTGTGCTGATTACTCATGGCAAAGGTGAGCGAAGTCAGCCCCAGGCTGTGTTGAAGAGTCATGTAAACCACTGGCTGCAACAACACGATTTAGTCATGGCTTTTCATAGCGCACAACAAAAGCACGGTGGCTTAGGTTCAGTTTATGTGTTGTTGAAGAAAAATGAACTGGAAAAGCAGCTTAATCGCGAAGCTTACAATAAAACGTTATAGGGGCGCTGATCATGGCAAGCAGGGAAAAACAAATAGTTGTCACCGCTAATAAGTCTTCAGGATTATGGCGTAAAACACGTAATTTATTGTTATTGCAAGTGAAGCTCTGGGTAGACGCGATTCGAGACTTCGCACTTATGCCGGTTGGTTTAATCTGTTACTTGCTCGATTTGGCGAGTGACAGTAACGATGAGCGCTATTGGAACAAGCTGATGAAGTGGGGGCGTAAAAGTGATCATCATATTAATTTGTTTCAGCACCAAAGCTTTGAGCAGAAGCGTTCCGTCACCATCGATGATGTCGCCGATATTGTCGAGGATGTTTTAAAAACCGACGTTAAGCAGTCGGAAAATACTCAGCAGTTGGTTGAAACGATTAAGCATCGAGTTAAAACACGCTTTACTCAAGATTGAGTTAAGGAAATCTATACCCCATGAATCTCCACAAAATTCTACTCTTCGGAGCTTTCTGCCTATCATCTGTTTCGCTGCAAGCTATTGAGCTGGCCGATACCGATCTTAAGCCAAACTCCAAGCAACACTCTAAGCCAGATAGAGTGCAATCGGTAGACGAGGTTGGCTCATTCGCAACCCTAACCCTTGAGAATGATTTGTTTGCCGGGAAAGACGGTGGTTATACCAACGGCATCGGCTATAGCTGGGGTTACGGCCCTTACACTGACTTTTCTGAAAGCAATGCGCCGAGCTGGCTAGTGGATATGGGAGAGTTCTTATTTATCGACGCCAGTGATGATAAAGAAAAAGCGGTTAGCTACAGTATCTTCCAAGGCATGCAAACGCCGGAAGATATTGAGTCTGAAGAGCTTATTGAAAACGACCTGCCCTATGCGGGGCTGTTAGGCTGGCGAGGAACGCTATATGCTTGGGATAATGACGTCGCCGATCAGTTTTCCTTAATCATGGGTATGGTTGGCCCCGCTTCCCTTGCAAAAGATACGCAAAAAGCCGTACATCACATTACCGGCTCGGACAAACCGCGAGGCTGGAAAAATCAATTACACAATGAGTTTGTGTTTAGTGTTACTGGGCAGCGCAGTTGGCGCTTCGCTATGGGCAATGGTGATGGAATGGGGATGGACTTTTTGACCTTTGCTAGTGCTAGCGCAGGAACCTATAACTCAGAAGTCGCTACGTCAGCCATGTTCCGTTATGGCTCTGGCTTGGAGCAATCCTTTCCTGCGGTGAGCATCTTGCCTGGTCGCGACATCAACCCCTTGGCAGGGGCGGAGAGTGAGCACTTTTATATGTTCTTTGGAGCTCAAGCACGTTATGCCTTCAATGATATATTTGTAGATGGCAACACTTTTAGAGACAGCCACTCAGTGACACTTAAAAACGAAGGCTTCATCCTTTCAACTGGCGCGGTCTGGAGCTGGCAACAGTGGGGCATGATATTCTCGCTAGCCGAAACCAGCTCAACGTTCGAGGAACGCCCTGGTAAAGCACGCTTCGGCTCCTTGAGTATTAACTATCGGTTCTAGATGAGATGGCTTCTCCTAGCCTAGACGGGTCTAAAAACATTAACTCTACTCGTGCGGGCTTGGGTATTCGATATCGACTATCCATAATTTTTTTGTTTCTTCGGGCAGCCTCACGATTACTTCATCGTCTAGCTGCTTGCCCAATAGTGCTCTAGCCATTGGTGAGTCAACGCTGATATAGGTTGGCTCTACGTCAAATTCATCGGAGCCGACGATACGGTAAACCGTTTCTTTGTCATTTTCATCAGCAACCGTCAATCGCGCGCCAAAATACACCTTGTCTTGATTGCTAGGGGTGTGCTCGATAACTTGCATCTCAGCCGTTCGTTTTTGCAAGTAACGCACACGGCGATCAATTTCTCGCAGTTGCTTTTTGCGATAAATATATTCTGCATTTTCGCTTCGGTCGCCTTCTGCGGCGGCCGCATTAATCGCGCGAGTGACTTCTGGGCGAAGGTTTTTCCATAGATGCGCTAGTTCGTTACGCAAGCGAACAGCCCCAGCGGCTGTAATCAAATTTGAGCGTTTCATGTTTCTAAATAACTAATTATCGTCGTCTTTATTTGGATTGGCTTCTAGTTGTTTATCGATATTGTCAATACGCTTATTCATCTCGTCTTCAACTGCTTTAGCTTTGTCGAGCTGACGCTTTTTATAATCGCTAAGCTCAGTGCGCTCCTCAGGCTCAGAATTACAGCCAGAGGCCAAAGCGATAGAAGTCGCCAATAATAGGTATGTTAAGTATTTCATGTGGATGCCTTTAATCATGCCGAATCCTATTATAGGAAGCTCTTCAGTTATCAACAATAGGTTCGGCGAAACTATTCAGGGCATTGTCTGCAGAACTTCCTATATTTCACAGCAAGATGTAACCTGCTGATATTTAAAGTGTTTAAAGAGGGGGGATTATGAGTTTTTAAGTATAAATACGCCTATAAGACTTGCGTATTAGCAGAGTTCCAAAAAAAAACATAAAAAAGCAGAAAACATTATGGTAATCATTCTCATTTAGATTTATAATCCCGCTCAAAACTTAAACCCAACAATTTTGTTAGGAAAAACACAATGAAACCTACATTTCGATTAAGCCTTCTAGCTTCTGCTATTATCGTAGGAATGACCTCAACCAGCTCTGTTCTTGCTGAAGAAAAAGCGAGCGATGATCTGGAAGTGATTACCATTATTGGTGATAGCTCAAACACTAAAAAAATCGCGGGCTCTGCACATATCGTGACTGAAGCTGAACTTGAGCAGTTTAAATACAGTGACGTTAATCGTGCTGTACGTCAGGTGCCAGGTGTTTATATCCAATTGGAAGATGGTTTAGGTTTACGTCCAAACATCGGTCTTCGTGGCACAGGTACTAGTCGTACTGGTCGCGTAAGCTTGATGGAAGACGGTGTTTTAATCGCGCCGGCGCCATATGCCGCATCTTCTGCATATTACTTCCCAACTTTTGATCGAATCACAGGCATCGAAGTCTTAAAAGGCCCTGCTAACATTAAGTATGGTCCCTTCACAGTGGGTGGTGCAGTAAACTTGATTTCACGTCAGATCCCACAAGACGGCGAAGGTCAGTTAAAGCTTGAGAAAGGCCAACATGAAGAACTACACGGTTACTTCTACTACGGCGATAGCTTTGATAACTTCGGTTATTTAGTTGAAGTTAACGACCATCAATCTGACGGTTTTAAAACGATCGATCGTATTGGCCAAGAAACAGGATTCGAAAAGGCAGATCAAGTTGTAAAGCTGCGTTTTAACACTGATACAGATGCAAATGTTTACCAACAGTTAGACATTAAATTGCAAAACTCTTATGAAGAGTCTGATCAGTCGTACATGGGCTTAACCGATGTGGATTTCGCTGCTAACCCTTACAGAATGTACGGTGTTTCAGCAGGTGATAACTTCAAAGGTAAGCACCAGCAAGTTGTCCTAAACTACTTTGCTGATCTGAACGATAACTTTGACCTAAACGTAACGGCATACCAGAACGATTTCGCACGTAACTGGTACAAAACGGGTAAATTCTACGTTGAAGATAACGCTAACCCAGGTAGCTACAACAGCGTAAGCTGGTCATCAGTGGTTGGCGAAATCAACTCTAACCGTGGCAGCGCCCTAGCAAACTACTACCAGTCAATTCTTAACGGTGGTAACAGTGGCAATGACCTAATCGACAAAGTAGACGGCAACCGTGCTTATTTAAGCGAAGGCGTTCAAGCTCGTTTGGACTGGAGCTTTATGACGGGTAGCGCTGATCACTTTGTACAGTTGGGCGTGCGCGTGCATGAAGATGAAGCCGATCGTTTCCAACGCCGTGGTTATTTCAAGCAAGAAAACGGTCAGTTAGTATCTGTTGACCCAGGTGTATGGGGCGATGCGGGCAACCGAATCGACTCTGCTGAAGCAACGTCATACTACTTAACTGACGTTATTACATGGGGCGACTGGACATTAACCCCAGGCGTTCGTTATGAAGACGTGGAGCTAAGACGCGATAACTGGGGCTCAGCGCCAGACCGCTCTGCGGCGGCTAGTGTGCGCACTAACAGCGTATCAGAAGTGCTTCCAGGCTTTGGTGCTGTGTGGGCAATTAACGATACTACTAGTGTTTTATTCGGCGCACACAAAGGTTTCGCACCTCCAGGAAGCAGCGCAAACGACAAACCTGAAGAAAGCTGGAACTACGAAATGGGCTTACGCTTCAGTGGCTCACAATACTCAAGCGAATTAATTGCCTTCTACAGCGATTATGAAAACTTGTTGGGCGAATGTACGCTAGCTAACAGCGGTTGTGACATCAACAATGAAGGCGACAAGTTCAACGGCGGTAAAGCTGAGGTTAAAGGTGTTGAGTTGCTTGTAAGCGGTGAGTTTGCTGAAAACTGGCCAGCGCGTTTAAGCTACACTTTCACAGACACTGAGTTCGGTAGTTCATTCGACAGCAACGTTTGGGGTTCGGTAGACGCGGGGCAGCCAATTCCATACATTCCTGAGAATCAAGCTCAATTATTGATGGGCTATGATAATCAGAAGTGGAGTGTTTTAACCAGCATCAACTACACTGACAGCGTTTGTACTAAGCCGGCGTGTGGTGAGTTCCAGCGTACAGAAGAAAGAACGATTGTTGATGTTTCTGGCGAAGTTCAAGCGAATGAGAACGTTGCATTCTACGCGACTATCGAGAACATCACAGACGAAGATACGATTGTCGCTCGCGAGCCTTATGGTGCGCGTCCAGACAAGCCAAGAACAGCGAAGATTGGTGTGAAATTATCATTCTAATCTGACCCTTGTGTCGAAAAGCCCGCTTGTTGCGGGCTTTTTTATGGATAGAAACTATATAACCCCATAAACCCAGAGCGAAAACACCTAGCTGAGAGGCTCTGTAAACGAGTTTAAAATGGTGTAAAATTAGCAGTATCAGTTGAGAAAACTAACGCTTATGAAACAAATTGATTGGTTTGAAGAATACTTAAAAGTTTTTGATCGCATTGAGAAGCGGTTAATTGAGTTAGATTTGTGGTCTGAAAAACGCCCGGCAGCAGAAGCTTTTGAAAGCACTATGCCGTTTTGTGTGGATACTTTAAAGCTCGAGCAGTGGATTCAGTTTATTTTCTTACCAAAAATGCGCCGCAGCGTAGAGCGTAACGAATTGCCGCCGGGTCCCGCTAAGCTCGCACCTATCGCGGAAGAAGCCTTTAAAGAAACCGAGGACGCAGAAAAGTTAATTAAAGCGATAGAGAAGTTTGACGAAGTGTCTCATCTGAGCCATTTGCATTAAGCCAAACACACTAAGTCGAGTGACGGCTTAGTGTTGTACTGGGTGACGTCATACAGAGCCGTTCGATGAAACGGTTAGCGAAAAAAATCTTCGGCATTAATGCCTTTTGTTGGCTTGGGGTTTACTTCTTGTAACGGATGTTCCCAAGCGTATTGTTTTAAATCCACTTTTCCTTTGACTACCTTAACCCCTTCTTTTTCGAGCAAAGACTGCTGAATGGCATAATGATCGCTATCTGGGGAGAAAGCAATTTTTCCGTTAGAGCCGATCACTCTTTGCCAAGGAAGGTTTTGTCTGTCTGGTGCCGCGCCGAGCGCTTTACTGACGTGTCTGGCGTGTCTTGGGTATCCTGCTAATTTAGCAATGTAGCCGTAACTCGTGACTTTGCCACAGGGGATTTTATTCACCCAGTAATACACTTGCTGGCGGAATTGCTCCATGTCGCTACTCATGCTGCTCTCTACTGCTCTGAAGGTCTCTGTTTAAAATCTTAACACAAGGTTTTTGCCAAGGGCGATAGCTAGGCGTATATTGGTATTTTTATAAAAGGTGAAAGGAGTTTTCATGCAGGATTTAATCAATATGGTTTTGGGGGCAAATAACAAAGGTGCTGTTGAGCAAATTGCCAACCAATTGAATCTAGATAAACAGCAAACGAGTAATGCGTTAGAGCAAGTTTTACCTGCCTTGCAACAGGGCATGAAGCAAAACGTCCAAAGTGAAGGTGGTTTATCATCACTTCTTGGCGCTTTATCCAGTAGCAAGAATCAGCAGTATGTCGATAACCCACAACAACTGGCTGAGCCACAAGCAGTGGACAATGGTAATGCGATTCTGGGGCACCTGCTTGGTAGTAAGGAAACCAGTCGCCAAGTAGCGGCACAGGCTGCCAGTAAAACGGGGCTTGATAGCGGTATTCTAAAGCAACTGCTACCGCTAGCGGCTAATATGTTTATGGGTTCATTAGCCAAGGAATCTAATACTGGCTCTAATCAGCAAGGTTTCTTACAAGGAATGCTAGACGCAGATAATGACGGCTCAGTGTTGGATGATGTCGCTGGTATGGCGAGTAAACTTTTTCGCTAGTCTTTCAAAGTAATACTAAGCCCTGCTTGCAGGGCTTTCTTTATGATTACAACATAATTTCGTGCTTTGAAATTAAACGGTAAAGACTGGTTCGTGAAATCCCCAAATCTTTGGCCGCCTGAGAATGGTTATAGCCAGCTTGGGCAATGGTTCTGACTACTATATCTTTTTCCACCCTATCTTTGGCGTCCTTTAGCGTCAGGGTGTGAAGGTGATTGTCGTTGGGTAGCTCAAGGTGACTTTCATTGATGATATCATCGTTGGCTAAAATAATTGCTCGTCGAATTCGGTTCATCAGCTCTCTAACGTTACCAGGCCAATGATATTGTTGCATGGCGCCAAATGCACACTGGGTAAAGGCTTTTGCTTCATTTTTCGGGCAAAAGTGGTCTAAGAAATATTGTGCCAAAGGCTTTATATCTTGATGACGTTCACTCAGTCTAGGCGCCTCAATTGTGGTTGTAGATAAAGCGTTATACAAAGCTTCGCTGAAAAGATTTTTTTGTACCAGCTGACGAAGATCACTACTGCTGGTTGCAATAATACGGCAGCTACTACTCGACGCCTTGTCTGAGCCTATGGGGTAAAAGATTTGCTGCTCGAGATATTGAGTTAAACTCGATTGAACGGATAGTGGAAGATCTTCTATATCCGTTAACAATAAAGAGCCCTGATGGCACTGCGTAATTTTTCCAATTTTGGCTTCGCAGTTGGGGTAAAGGCTTCCTTGTTCATGCCCAAATAGCTCTGAGTGAAGCAGAGACTCCGAAGCAGCACCGCAGCTTATGGTCTTGAAAGGACCGGTGGCAAACTGTGAGTTTTTGTGGAGCAAGCGACCGAAAAAGCTTTTGCCAGTGCCACAATCTCCAGTTATCAAAACGGACTCTTTCCCTCGTGCGACAACTGATATGCGGTTTCTTAGTTTTTCTGTTTCTTTAGAGTGTCCAATTAAGTCATCTCGGTTATTTTGAACTTTGTAATGCTCCAGCTTTTGACTTTGAAGTTGGGCCATGCCGAAGGCGTGACCTATGGTTGCCAGTAAGTAATCATAGCGAAGAGGTTGGCGATGATAGTCATAAAATAGGTGACTGAATAAAATGCTTGGGTGGGTCTCAAGCCACTCCTCGGAAGGAACTATCGCTATCCATTTAGTAATAATGTTTAGGCTGGAGAGAGTTTCTAGCTCTGAGGCGTCAGGGATTTGCTCTTGGTCAAAATAAATAATGACCACTTCAAAACGCTGCTGCTTAAACAGTTTTTTGAATTCCTTTAAGTTAGGTGCAATATGGACGCACCAACTCCTTGCTTCAAGCTTTTGTCGTAATGTCGTCGACACATCCCCGTAATCGAGGATTAATGTTGCGCGAGCCTGTCCGTTAGGCTCCAGTAAATGGTTCACTGCTGCCCCTCCTATATCACAAATCCATCTAGAGTCTTATGGGTTAAATCAGTACATCGAATTAACGGACTCTTAGTATTTAAAACTATCCTTTGCCTAAATCATGCCACAGCTGTGGCCGTTTGTGTATAGAGGAAGTGTATAAGTTATTGACACTTATACACTAATTAGCAGAAGTTATAAGATTTTCATTACAATATGCGGCTAAGAACGTCAGTGTTTTTGTCTTTATCAATGAAACGGTGCTTGAGCGAGCCTAAAACATGAAGCACTACGAGGCCGAGCAAAATGTAGGGCAAGATTCCATGTGCCGAAAGAGCTTTTTCTGAGTTATCCATGTTATCGGGGACAAATCCAGGCACTTCTATACCAAACCACTCCACAGGAAACCCGGCAAAGTCAGACATCAAATAGCCAGAAATAGGGACTAAAAGCATCAGCAGATACAGTAAGAAATGGGTCGTTTTGGTGAGTATTTTTTCCCATCCCGCCAATTCGCTCGGTAATTTTGGAATTGGGCTAAAGAAGCGCACCAAAAGGCGCAGGACAATTAGGGCTAATAAGCTGATGCCAATTGATTTATGGACTGGATAGATATCATATTTAGTTGGGTCTTCGTCAGGGAGCCCCGCCATATACCAGCCGACAGCAATCATGCCGAGAATTAAAAGCGCAATAAGCCAATGCAGAATTCGCATCAGCAATGTGTACTTGTTAGTGTTTGAGGCCATAGTTCTGACTCCGATTGCTTGAGTTAAAAAGCGCCAATATTTATTGCACCTTATAAACATTATTTCTTTTGTGCCAAAGGTGCTCCCATAGTCGTTGGCGCATAAGCTTTCATGTTGGCTTCCCACTCAATCGTGTCTTTAGGGAACAGTAAAATAACCGTTGAGCCAAGCTTAAAGCGACCCATTTCAGCACCTTTTTCTAATTGAATATCCTTGTCGTTGTAATCCCAAACTTTGATATCGTCGCGAGTCGGTGGCGTGATTGTGCCTTCCCAAACGGTTTCAATGCTGCCAACAATGGTCGCGCCGACGAGCACCATGGCCATAGGTCCGATTTCAGTATCGAACATAGCAACGACACGCTCATTACGAGCAAATAGGTTTGGTACATTTCGCGCTGTCAAAGGGTTCACGCTAAACAGTTTGCCAGGCACATGTAGCATTTTTGTTAGTTTGCCTGCCATCGGCATGTGAACACGGTGGTAATCTTTTGGTGATAAATAAATCGTCGCGAATTCGCCATCTTCAAAAGGCTTTGCTAACTCTGCATCGCCACCAAGCAGGGTCTTAGCGCTGTAACGATGACCTTTTGCTTGGAAAATAAAACCCTGCTCAACAGGGCCAAGCTGGCTCACTTTACCATCGGCTGGATTAACGATAACCTCGTCGCCTTCAGCAATAGGGCGCACGTCAGGCTTAAGGCTGCGCGTAAAAAAATCGTTGAAGGTTTCATAATCTTCAGGGTTTTCACGCTCGGCAATACTCATATCAATGCCGTATTTCTTAATAAACCACTTAGAGAAAGTGTTTTTAATAGTGGCATTTCTACTTTCCGCGATTTTGCCCATCAATAAAGACAAGCCGTGCTGCGGGATAAGGTACTGTAATAAGACTTTTAATTTATCAGCCATGTTGGTTTTGACCGTTACTATGGTAGTGGTTACTTTAATTGATTGAATTGTAACTTAAATATTGTATTCAGACTACGGGTAGTCTTTTTACCCTTTTCTTTGCTCGTCCAAAGAAAAGGGCTAAAAGAAAAGACGCCCCATGACGTTAGGCCCTTTGGGCTCTGCTTGTTCATAAATTATTGACATTTGATTAAACGAAATTGCTGAGATTAGTTTTGCACAAATCGTTCTATTTTTGATTCGTGACTCTGCGGGATCACCGTTGACACCTCAGGGACCTGCCGATAAGATTTGAAGCGTCCTCACTGAGGCGAACTATAAAAACTAAGAACCAATAAGGACAGAAACAGAAGTATGAATATTAGTCTAACTGTAGCAGTAAACTTTGTTTTAATATGGGTGTTAATCGCTACGTCTCTTGCTTACTTTCTTGGGAAATCAAGAGTTAAAGATTTGAAAGCAACGGTTATTTTGCATTTCTTCTTGGGCTTTTTTCCCCCGCTTAGCATGATTTGTTTGGCGATACTCGGCAGCAAAAAAGAAATTACTGCGTAACTTCTTTTTTGATGGCTTGGTTAAGCTTGTTAACTGAACTGCTGATCGTAATTCTGAATAAGGTGGTGATAGTTTTTCATGCGTGATGGTGCTATCTCACCATTTTTCGCCGCTTCAAGCACAGCGCAGCCAGGCTCTTTGATGTGCTTACAATCTCTAAATTTACAGTTCTCGGCAATTTTATAGATCTCGATAAAACCTTGTTGGATGTCATGGTCTTCAAGATGCCACAGGCCAAACTCACGAACTCCCGGCGAGTCGACAAGAAAGGTTTCTTGATCTAAGCGGTATAAACGCGAGGCGGTGGTGGTGTGTGTGCCTAAACCTGAATTTTCCGAAATATCGGCGGTGGCTACGTCTAAATCAGGGAATAGATATTTAATTAAGGTTGATTTACCAACCCCCGATTGCCCTGCTAATAACAACTGCTTTCCGCGAAGGTCTTCAACTAGCTGTTCAACTTTGTGGCCATGTTTAGCGCTAATAAAGTATATCGGGTAGCCGATGTCTTTATAGATCTGCAGGCGCTTCTGGATCTCGTCTTTTTCTTGCTCGTCAAGCAAGTCCCACTTGTTGAAAATCAACCAGACTGGAATATTGCTGGATTCGGCGGCCACTAAATAACGGTCTAGGAGCATTTCAGAAAAACCAAGTTCTGGTGCAAGCAAAAGTGCAATTAGGTCAATATTGGCGGCTACGGGTTTAATTCCGTGATGCGGGGTTGGGCGCTTCAGTAGGGATTTGCGTTCCTCAAAACGCACCAGTACGCCAGTATCGAGTTTATCTTGTCGCTGGAAAGTGGCTTTGTCGCCAACCACAGGCACTTCTTTGGCGCGTCTCAAAAAGCATCGAATGGTATTGAAGTCTTGATCAGCGATATCGACTTGCTGACCAAAACGACTAATGACGATGCCATGCTCTTCAGGACCGAGGCTGTCTCTCTCTATTGGTGCCGGCTCGATTGAATCTGCCGCTATTGAGGGAGTCTCAGCTTTAACCGGACTGTTCTTAGCATAGCTTCTTTTTCTCTGTTTGCTCTTTTGAGGAGTTTGCTTGCGTTTCTTTCCCAAAGTTTGGCCTTTTGCTGTGGTTGTGCGGCTATCGTTTAATCTTGGAAGTTCGGGCCAAACGAGCCATTATTGTCTAAGGCGTCGATGTGCGCGGCACAAATCAGATCGTTTAAGCATAAGCTGTTACCAGCATCATGAGTGGTGTAACGCACTAAGCAGTGACCATAGCTCACCTCTAGATCAGGGTGATGCGCTTGTTTGTTAGCGATCCAAGCTACAGCGTTCACAAACGCCATGGTGTGGTAGTAGTTTTTGAATTTAAACTTTCGTGATACTTCGCCTTTTTCAGCATCATAGTTCCACTCTGGAAGCTGCTCTTTTAACAAAGAATCGCGAGTGTCGTTATCCAGTGGTTTTTTTGAATCATCGTTATGTACGCACTGTTGAGTCGAAAGTTGCATTGATGCTACCTGCTCCATAATTACTCCAAAAATCGTTAAAGTTTGTGGCCAGCGCCACATGTGTTTAAATTATTGTCTATAATAACGTAACTAGCAGCATATTTTTAGCAAAACTCAAATAACAGGAGTGTTTTGTGGCACAAAGTGCGGATAATTTAATTTGGGTCGATCTTGAAATGACGGGATTGGATCCAGAAACCGATAAAGTCATCGAAATCGCGACTATTGTTACCGATAAAGATTTGAATATTTTAGCGGAAGGGCCGGTTATCGCGATTCATCAAGATGACGAGACTCTAGAGAACATGAACGAGTGGTGCGTGGTTCAGCACGGTAAGTCAGGACTTACTCAGCGCGTCAAAGACAGCACCATTGACGAAGCCGAAGCTTCAAGGCTCACCATCGAGTTTCTTAAAGACTGGGTGCCAGAAGGTAAATCACCAATGTGTGGCAATACAATCTGCCAAGATCGCCGTTTTATGGTGAAGCATATGCCAGAGCTAGAGCGTTATTTCCACTATCGCCATGTTGACGTCAGCACCTTAAAGGAACTGGCGCGTCGCTGGAAACCAAGTATTCTTCCTGGCTTTACTAAAAGTGCAACTCACCTAGCGCTGGACGATATTCGCGAGTCGATTGCGGAATGTGCTTATTATCGTGAGCACTTTATCGACCTAACTGAATCAAGTGCTGAATCGGACTAAAGAAACCTATGCAGCCCTTATTTTCTGTCGATAGCATTAAACGCATTGAACGTTCCTTCGTAAAACAGGAAGGCATCGAGCTCTATGAGTTAATGCAAAGGGCGGGGGCTAGTGCCTTTGAGCAAGCGAGACGACTGTGGCCACAAGCTAGTCACTGGATAATTGCTACTGGAGCTGGCAATAACGCAGGGGATGGGCTCGTAGTCGCGCGGCATGCGCTGTTGGCAGGCTTTGACGTGACGCTGGTTTCTTTAAAGCCCTACAGCGAATTTAAGGGCGATCCGCAAAAAGCATGGCAAGAGTTACTCTCGATAAAAAAAGATTCGCATCAAAGCTTTGACATCCTTGGCCTTGAACAAGCGCTCGATACGGACTTATCCAGTGCAGACTTAGTCGTTGATGCTCTGCTTGGGACTGGCGTAAAAGGCGAGTTAAAGGACGAGTACTGCCAGATTCTCAGTAAATTGAATTCTTTATCAAGTGCGAAAGTAGCGCTCGACATCCCCACAGGGATTTATGCGGATAGTGGGCTTTGCGCGACTAAAAACGGTCAAAATACCGTATTTCGAGCCGATGCGACAGTTAGCTTTGTGGCTTTGAAAACCGGCCAGCGTTTAAATCAGGCTTTGCAGTACCAAGGCGAACTTATACTCGAAACTTTGGGCGTACGCCATGCCTTAAGTTTCGGGGAAGAGCCTGAAGCTTATTGCAGTAATTTACAGCAGCTCAAAGAGAAGCTTCCTACTCGACATGACGTAGGTTCTAAGTTTGATTGTGGGCATGCGCTATTAATCGGCGGCGGTGCGCACTTGGGCGGTGCAGTCATTTTGGCCGCTAGCGCTGCTTTGAAGTCTGGTGCAGGGATGGTATCTGGCTGGATCCACCATTCTCAGCAAGTCGCTGGCTTGAGCGTGTGTCCAGAAATTATGTGGCGCGGTTACAACAGTCATACAGATTTTCAAGAGCTGGCAGATCTGAGTCGCTATCAGGCAGTAGGCTTCGGCCCTGGCTTAGGGCGAGATTCGACCGCGGAACAAATCTTCTTAGATGTGATAACTAAGCTGCAAACGACTGATATTCCATGTGTTTTGGACGCCGACGGTTTATACTGGCTATCTAAATATACGTCAGTGCCGTTGCCGGTACAAAGCGTATTGACGCCGCATGCGGGTGAAGCGTGCCGCCTATTGAATGCGCAAGAAGAAGACGTGTTTTCGACGGGGCGGATCGAGCCACAGTTAAGCGTGGATACAGCTTACGTCACGCAGAATCGCATTAAAGTTGCTCAAACACTGGCAAAAAAATATAGTGCTATCTGTGTGTTAAAAGGGGCGGGCACTGTTCTTAGCAATGGCGAAGAAACAATTGTTTTAGCCGGCGCCCATGCTGCAATGATGACCGCAGGCCTCGGCGATGTATTAACGGGCTTAATCACCAGCTTCATTGTCCAAGGAGCGAAACCTTTGGATGCGGCGTTGCTTGCGACGCAAATTCATTATGAAGCTGCGATCAGTGCTGCCGGCGAGCGCCGTCGAGGTGTAACCGCGAGCGAGGTCATAGAGGCAAGCTCGAAACTGATTAACCAACTCGATCAAGCTAATGATAGGCACTTTTAAATCTGTGCTTGTGGAGAATGTTAGATAAGAACTGGGAATCTTGAGTGGAAAATAAAACAAACGAACAACCGACGCTGAGTTTCTTGTTAGACGGAGAGCATGAGACCGTTGCCTTAGGGTTTGCTCTTTCCAAATTGTTGCCGAAATCATTCGTACTCTACCTCTATGGTGATCTGGGCGCGGGTAAAACCACCTTTGTGCGTGGTGTTTTACAAGGCTTGGGCCACCAAGGTGCAGTAAAAAGCCCAACTTATACCTTGGTAGAGCCGTATCAACTTCAGCAAAAAAGTGTCTACCATTTTGATCTTTATCGTCTGGCAGACCCCGAAGAGCTTGAGTATATTGGCATTCGTGAGTATCACGAAGACGATGCCTTATTAATCTTTGAGTGGCCGGACAAAGGGGCTGGAATGATTCCTGAGGCTGATCTTGTGATTGAGCTCGAGTATCAAGGATTAGGCCGCAAAGCTGAATTTACTTTTACCGATGAAGTGCTTGGGCAAGAAATTGCACAAAAAATGCGCCAAATAATCGGCTAACGCTAGCCAAACTACGTAAACTTGTGCCAAAATCAAATGGAGTCGTAACTGCAAAGTGACAATGATAAAAAAGCATCTGACGAAAACATTATTCGCCACAACCTTTTGTGCCACAGTATTGATGTCCAGTTTTGCAGCACAGGCTGCCGTCATCAAAAGCATGAGGTTTTGGCAATCCCCAGAATCGACCCGTGTGGTTTTTGATTTAACCTCTCCTGTCGAGCATGAGCTATCTGTCCTTAAAAATCCTGATCGAATTGTCGTTGATATCCCCGACTCTCGAGTTTCTGTAGATTTAAATCAGCTAGAGATTAAAAGTGACTTGGTCAAGCGAGTGCGCCAGAGCAAGCCGCCAAGAGAAGGGGTGTTGCGTTTGGTTTTGGATCTCAACAAAAGTGCTGTACCAAAAAGCTTTTCTCTAAAACCCTATCAAGAATACAGCGACCGCCTTGTCATCGACCTGTTAAATGAAAAGCGCGAAGCCATTAAACCACCTGAGTCAGCGGTTGGTTCGAATCGCGATATCGTGGTTGCGGTTGATGCCGGGCACGGTGGTGAAGACCCTGGCGCCCTAGGGCCTAGCGGAACACGAGAAAAAGATATTGTACTTAAGCTATCTAAAGAATTAGTCGACGCTATTAATGCTGTCGATGGCCTAAAAGCGGTTATGGTGCGAACTGGTGATTATTATATTCCACACCGCAAAAGAACCGATATTGCTCGCAAGAATCGCGCCGATTTATTCGTATCGGTTCATGCCGACGGCTTTAAAAGCCCGAAGGCGCGAGGTGCTTCGGTTTGGGTTCTGAACTTGTATGGTGCAAAGTCAGAAGTCGCGCGTTGGATGAAGTTGCAGGAAGAAAAGTCGGAACTCTTGGGCGGTGTTGATAGTACCGTTGTGTTATCTGAGTATGACAACTCTGTGCGCTCAGTGCTTTTGGACCTGCAGATGGAAAGCTCAATTGCAGAAAGCTTTAAAGTGGGCAGGAAGGTACACTCGGCCATGAAACGTGTGGCACCGAAAATGCACAAAAACTACGTAGAAGAGAACTCTTTGCTAGTGCTTAAAAATCCAGATATTCCTTCAATTTTGGTCGAGTCTGGTTTTATTTCTAACCCCACGGAAGAGCGACTGTTAAAGACTAGCAGTTATCGCAAAAAGCTCGCCAATTCGGTCAAAGACGGCATTGTTGAATATTTTAAAAGTCATGCCCCTGATGGCACAAAATTTGCTAATCTTTATCGTAAAAATATCTACCACGTAAAACGGGGCGACAGCCTCATTAAGGTCGCAAAGCGTTTTAATACAAGCGTCAGTGAAATTAAAAAAGCCAATAAAATGAACTCGAATACGGTGCGTATTGGGCAGAAGCTTGTTATTCCTAACTAGTGATCCATAATAGTTGTAGAAATTTTGGCTGACACCGCTCGAACTTAAGTTTGGTAGCAACACCGAACAATACTGTCCTAAGTGATTGATATGCAAATTAAAAAGCTTTCCCCATTATTAGCGAACCAGATTGCTGCCGGTGAGGTCGTCGAGCGACCTTCTTCGGTGGTGAAAGAGTTGCTGGAAAACGCAATAGATGCTGGGGCCAAGCGAATTCAAGTCGACATCGAACGCGGTGGTGCGCGATTAATCCGCATAACTGACGATGGTCACGGTATTGAGCGAGAGCAATTAGAGCTTGCCTTAGCGCGTCACGCCACCAGTAAAATAACTCAAACCGAAGACCTGAAAGCGATTCATACATTAGGCTTCCGCGGTGAGGCTTTAGCCAGTATCAGCTCTGTGGCAAAACTAACTCTAAGCTCTAAAGCTCAGTCAGCCAGCGACGACAGTGCAGGCTGGTCTGCCATAGCTCAGGGCCAAGATATGGCGGTAGAAATTCAGCCATGCCCGATGCCGATTGGCACCATTGTCGAAGTGCGCGATTTGTTTTTTAACACACCCGCCCGTCGTAAGTTTTTACGAGCGGAACGGACGGAATATGTGCATATTGAAGAAACCATGAAGCGGGTGGCTTTAGCTTCACCAACGGTAGCTTTTACCTTGAAACACAATGGTAAAGTCACTAAACGAATTCCAGCAGCGCAGTCCGATGAGCAACAAAAACAACGTATCGGTGCGATAGTGAGTAATAACTTTTTACGTCATGCCCTGCACCTAGATACTGCAATCGATCGCTTGCGCTTGTGGGGCTGGTTATCGAGCCCTGAACATCACCAGAATTCAAACTTGAGTCAGTATGTTTTTGTGAATGGCCGCGCCGTCCGTGATAGAACCTTAAATCATGCGATTAAACAGGCCTACCAAGAACTGTTGCCCGTGGGTCGTGTGCCTGCTTATGTTCTTTATTTAGAGCTCGATCCTGAGAAGGTGGATGTGAATGTTCATCCAACCAAGCATGAAGTGCGCTTTTCTGATGCGCGACAGGTGCATGACTTTATTTCTCGTGCTGTGGCGGAAGCTTTAGAGCCACAGACTGAAACACTTCTTGCTGATGATTTATTACAAGTCGAAGAAGTAGAAAGAGCCTATATTCCGCAAGATAACCATTTTAAAGATCAGCCTAAAGATGAGTATTATCATCCGCGTTTAGAGGGAGGAGTTTCGATTGATCAAGAGACTCCTTCGGTTTCGAGAACGCAGGTTCAGCGTGAGCGCCACTACAGCTCGTATGCACCTAAAACCGCAAGTTCTAAAGGCAATCACCAGCACGGCCAATATATCCAAGTGGCAGATCGCTTTTTGCTGCAGCCTATCGAACAAGGCGTTTTACTGCTTGATTTTAAAGCCTTTTGGCTTGATTACAGCGCACAGCTTATGCAACAAGAGTGGGCGAGTGAAGCGGTCAAAGTGAAGCCTTTATTGATCCCCGAGCGCTTGGGGATTCCGGTCGAAACTGTCGCGGAGTCGTATTTAGAGCTTTGGACTAAGCTTGGATTTGATCTGAATTTAACTGGCCCGAAATCAGTAGCGCTGCGAAAGATTCCTGCATCTTTGATGCATATTAATATCAAACAACTGACGCAACAGGTTTTGTACGAAACAGCGAGCGATTCGCACAATATTTCGCTAAAAGAAATGCAGTCGCTATTATTAGAAAAGCTAACACATCATTGGCAACCCGAGAGCAACCAGTCGTGGTTAGAACTGTTGAATCCGCATCCTTGGCAAGAGTCTCAGCATTGTCAATTATTGTCTGAGTCTGATTTAGCCAGGTGGCTCGTGTCAAAGCCAAACTCAGATACATTTTCTCAAACACAAATACACTCAGCTAACTCGAAGCATTAATTAGGTGAACAGTTTGTCATCTTCCACAAACACAAAACCCAAAGCCATATTTATCATGGGGCCCACTGCCTCGGGCAAAACAGATCTCGCTATTCGTTTGGTACAAGAGCATCAGTGCGACATCATCAGTGTCGATTCGGCCATGGTGTATAAGGGGTTAAATATAGGCTCGGCCAAACCGTCCGCAGAAGAGTTAGCGCTAGCGCCGCACCGTCTAATCGATATTTGTGATCCGTCGGAGCCTTATTCTGCGGCACAATTTCGAGAAGATGCGTTAGCAGAAATGGCGGATATAACCGCTAAAGGGAAGACGCCACTGCTAGTCGGCGGAACCATGCTTTATTATAAAGCGCTACTTGAAGGCATGAATAATTTACCCGACTCTGATCCTGCTATACGAAAACAGCTACAAGCACGTTTAGAGACTGAAGGTTTAACCAGTCTTCATCAAGAACTGTTACAACTTGATCCTGAATCGGCCAAGCGCATCCACGAAAATGATCCGCAAAGAACCCTGCGCGCGCTAGAGGTTTACTACATTACTGGTAAACCACTTTCTGTATTGCACCATGAGCAAAAGCAGGAAGAGTTCCCGTATGACGTTACGCAAATAGCTATAGCTCCTGAAAACCGTGCGTTTTTACATGCTCGAATTGAGAAGCGGTTCCAAATAATGATGGAACAAGGCTTGCTTGATGAAGTCAAAGCTTTATACCAGCGTGGTGACTTGAAGAGCGATTTACCAGCTATTCGTTCGGTAGGTTATCGACAAATGTGGCAACATTTAGAAGGTGAGTTGACGCTAGAGGAAGCGGTTGAGCGAGGCATTATTGCTACTCGTCAATTAGCTAAACGACAGTTTACTTGGCTAAGAAGTTGGCCAGATTTACACTGGGTTAACTCCGAACAGGGCGAATCTAAGATATATCAAGACGTGACGCAATTGTTAAAAATGAGTTAAATAAGGGCATATCCTATTGATATATCTCGATCTGCCTGATTAATTCATGTACACTTTGATTTGGAATTCGTTCCAAAAATGATTTGTAGTAGTACTAAAAAGAGTTGGCTTTAAAGGCGTTTTTTTGCATAAAAAAAGCTAATCCAATAAACATAAATTAATAATGACGGGAGAGTGAAATGTCAAAAGGGCAATCATTACAAGACCCTTTCTTAAACGCACTGAGACGTGAGAAAGTACCTGTATCGATTTATCTAGTTAACGGTATTAAATTACAAGGTCAGATCGAGTCATTCGATCAGTTTGTAATTTTACTGAAAAACACAGTTAGCCAGATGGTGTACAAGCACGCAATATCGACTGTGGTACCTATCCGTAACGTTCGTGGGCATTACCAGAATGAAAATGGTGGTCAACGTGACGACCAAGGTGGCCAAGGGGGTATGGGCGGTCCTAGCGGTGGCATGGGTGGTCCTATGTCTAGCGGTAGCGGCGGTGGTTACACTGGCGGCCCAATGGGTGGACTCTAAGCGACAAAAGTCTTAACTATCTGTTAAGATTCAAATCATCGACTCGCTGGTTTATTTCAGCGGGTCGGTCTACACTATTCACTATACATTTCATAAAAACTGCCGAATTTTGAGGTTGCCTATTGTTTGACCGTCACAGTGGTGGTGATGCCGCCATCTTGGTTCACATCGATTTCGATCAAGAATCAAATCAAGAAGATTTACACGAGTTTGTTGAATTAGCACGTTCTGCCGGTTTAGAAGTGATGGATATCATCACCGCTAAACGCCATTCACCTGATCCCAAGTACTTTATTGGTAAAGGTAAGATAGAGGAAATTCAGAGCGCTAAACAAGCAACAGACGCCAACGTCATTATTTTCAACCATAATCTCGCACCGTCTCAAGAACGCAACATCGAGAAAGTTGCCAAATGTCGGGTAATCGATCGCATCGGTCTTATTCTCGATATCTTCGCCCAGCGAGCCTTTACTTTTGAAGGTAAGCTTCAGGTTGAACTCGCCCAATTACGCCATTTATCAACTCGTCTAGTCCGAGGCTGGACTCACCTTGAGCGCCAAAAGGGTGGTATTGGTATGCGTGGCCCTGGTGAAACCCAGCTTGAAACCGATAGACGATTAGTGCGTGACCGCATCAAGCACATTGAAAAGCGCCTCGATAAAGTGGGTCGTCAACGTGAGCAAGGGCGTCGTTCGCGTAAAAGAGCAAATATTAAGACCGTTTCGATTGTCGGTTACACTAACGCTGGTAAGTCGACCCTATTCAACTTATTAACCGAGTCTAAAGTTTTGGCGGAAGACAAGCTGTTCGCCACCTTGGATCCGACCTTACGTCGGCTGGCTCTGCCACAAGGAAGCGACGTCATATTAGCCGACACGGTAGGTTTTATTCGCCACTTGCCACATGAACTGGTCGCTGCTTTCCGTGCAACCCTTGAAGAGTCTGTTGAAGCGGATATTTTATTGCACGTTATTGATGCAGCCAGTGAACGCCGTGACGAAAATATTGAGCAGGTAATAGAGGTACTGACTGATATTGGCGCTAACGAAATTCGCACTTTAGAAGTCTATAACAAAATTGATATGATAGACGGCGCTGAGCCGCGTATCGAGCGAGATGATGAAGGTATACCTATCCGCGTTTGGACTTCGGCAGTTAAAGAGCAAGGTATTGATTTATTGCTTGAGGCGCTCGAAGAGCTGGCTGAGGAAAAGCAGTTTTCAGCAAAGCTACAATTGCCGCCACAGGAAGGACGTTTGCGCGGCCTACTGTACGAGCTACAAGCCATTGAAAACGAAAGTGTTGCTGATAATGGCGATATGCTTCTGGAGATTCGCTTAGAGCAAGCAGACTGGGTTCGATTGGGGCGTCAGCTAGAAAAAGATTTGGAACAGTTTGTTCTCAGTTCGTGATATTATAAGCACAGAATATCAAAGAACGAATAACTAGGGCTTATAAGCCCTTGTTTTATTTGTGATTAACATTAAACGTAATTGGAGAAGTGTCTATGGCCTGGAATGAACCGGGTAATAACAATCAAGACCCATGGGGCAAAAAGCGCCCAAATAATAACAATGACATCGACGAAATGATCAAAAAGGCTGGTGAAAAAGTCAGCAGCATTTTTGGTGGTGGCAACAAAGGTGGTGGCGGTAGTATCGGCATTATCCTTGGATTGTTGATCGTCATTGCAGTCTATTTATTCAAGTCTGCTTATATCGTAAACGAAAAAGAACAAGCGTTAGTGCTAACTTTTGGTGAGCATACGCGTACCGATAGCGCGGGTTTGCACTTTGCTTTTGCGCCAATCCAACAGGTTTATTTTGTTGATGTTGAAAGTATTAAAGATATTGAGATAGAAGGCTTAATGTTGACCCAGGACGATAACGTGGCGACTGTTAAGGTTAAAGTCCAATATCGTGTGGGCGACGCTATGGCGTTCCAATTTAACGTTGAAGACCCGGTTGAAACATTAAAGCACGCTACTGAAGCTGCGCTACGTCAAGTAATTGGTCATACTAACCTGCGTGATGCGCGTACTGATGGTAAGCAGTTGGTTCGTTCGAACGTGGCGAAAGAATTAAACTCGATTCTTGAGCCATACCAGACGGGGATCGAAGTTTTCCGCGTAAACTTAATTGGTAACGTCGATGTTCCGCCATCGGTTAAGCCAGCTTTTGATGATGCGATTAAAGCAGAAGAAGATCAGCAAGCGTATCAAGATCAAGGTGAAGCATACCGCAGTAAGCAGATTCCTTTAGCGGAAGGTGATGCGCAAAAAGTGATTCAAAAAGCAAATGCTTATAAATCACGCATTACAGAAAAAGCTCACGGTGAAGTTGCACGATTTAAAGAGTTATTGCCAGAATATAATGCGGCTCCTGAAGTAACTCGTAAGCGTTTATACCTTGAAACCTTAGAGCAGGTTTTAAGCAAAACGTCTAAAGTGATGCTAGATACTGATGGTGGTAATAATATGACGTATATTCCGCTCGATAAAATTATGCAGCGTAGTAATGCGAAATCTTCACAGTCTAAAACTAACAATCAATAAAGGGGGCTAACGATGAATAAATTAATCAGTATTTTAGTGATCATAGTAGTTGGCCTTGCGGTATTCTGGACTTGTACTTTTAAAGTAAAAGAGTGGGAAACGGCGATTGTTCTACAGTTTGGTGACGTAAAGAAAAACGACGATGGCACAGCTAAAATATATGGCCGTGGCTTACATTTCCGTTGGCCGGTTGCTGATAAAGCCATCATTATGGATAAGCGTATCCAAACCTTTGATGGTGAAGCCGATAGAATATCGACTTCTGAGCAGAAAGACTTGATCGTAGACAGCTATATCAAGTGGAAAGTCTCAAACTTTGATAAGTTTTACCGTAAAACTAACGCTAACTTCCGTGCCGCAGAGCGTCTACTGGATAACACCGTAGAAAACACTTTGCGTGAAGAGTTCGGTCGTCGCACCAGAACCCAGGTGGTTTCAGGTGAGCGTGAAGAAGTAATGGGCTTAACCCTGGAAGAAGTAAAGAAAAGAGCGCCAGAGCTTGGTATCGAAGTTATTGATATTCGAGTTAAAACGATTAACTTGCCAACAGAGGTGAGTGAATCGATTTATAATCGTATGCGTACTGAGCGTTTACGTGTTGCCAACGAGCACCGCTCGGAAGGTGAGAAGGAAAAGCGTATTATCATCGCTCAAACCGATGCGGAAGTTCAGCGCATCTTGGCGGAAGCTGACCGTGAAGCGCGTGAAATTCGTGGTCAAGCCGATGCACAAGCGGCAAAAATCTACGCAGAAACCTATAACAAGAACCCTGAGTTCTATGCGTTCTTACGCAGTCTAGATGCATACCGTGAATCCTTTAAAGATTCAGGTGACATCTTAGTAATTAAGCCGGACAGCGAATTCTTTAAGTATTTTAAAGATGCTGAAGGTAGCAACTAATCTTTCGATTAGTACTAAGGCCAGCATAGCTGGCCTTTTTTATTGGTGTTTATTTAGGAAAACGGGAAAGATAAAATGTCTGAAGAATGGTTAATAGCCTTAGGTTTGGTGCTAGTTCTTGAAGGGTTGTTGCCAACACTCGCACCAAAATCCTGGAAAAAGATGGTCAGTGATATGGCGAGTCGTTCGGATGGGCAGCTGCGTGCTGTTGGTCTGGTGATGATGATCGTCGGGCTAGTCTGGGTATTTCTCGTAATCTAGTCGTTTGGATTCCTCAAATAACGTTAATAACACAAAATAACTTATTGATATCTTGTAGCAAATATTGAAGAGCAAAAACAGCTGGTGGAAATTTGACCTTTTTTAGAAAAAAAGGGGGATTTTCGACAGAGATAAAGGTAAAATGCGCGGTTTGGTGTCCCTGTTGGGACAACGAACTAATCATCTACAAAAGTAGGGTAAGAGTTTAGTAATGGCACAAAGTGTTGTGGTTTTAGGCACCCAATGGGGTGACGAAGGTAAAGGTAAAATTGTTGACTTATTGACTGAGAAGGCTGGTGCCGTAGTGCGCTACCAAGGCGGTCATAACGCGGGTCACACTTTAGTAATTCACGGAGAAAAAACCGTACTCCACTTAATTCCATCAGGTATTTTGAATGATGACGTGATGTGTTACATCGGTAACGGTGTGGTGCTTGCTCCTGATGCATTAAAGAAAGAAATGGACATGCTGAAAGAGCGCGGCGTTCCGGTTGAAGAGCGTTTACGAATCAGCGCCGCCTGCCCATTAATTCTGCCTTACCACGTAGCACTTGATGTTGCGCGTGAAGCGGCTCGCCATCCAGAAAAGAAAATTGGTACTACTGGTCGTGGTATCGGCCCTGCTTACGAAGACAAGGTTTCACGTCGCGGATTACGCGTAGAAGACTTGTTCGATGAAGAGCATTTAGAAGAAAAATTACGTGAAGTTATGGAATTACATAACTTTGCTTTAACTCAGTATTACAAAACTGATGCTATTGATTTCGACCAAACTTTAGCCTTATGTAAAGAGTATGCTGAGTGGTTAAAGCCAATGATTGCAGACGTTCCAGCGACTTTGGCAGATATGCGCCGTGATGGTCAGAAGTTGATGTTTGAAGGTGCGCAAGGCACGCTACTTGATATCGACCACGGTACTTATCCTTATGTGACTTCGTCAAACACAACCGCTGGTGGTGTTGCCACTGGTGCTGGTGTTGGTCCTCGTCATATTGATTACGTCTTAGGTATTACTAAAGCTTACACTACGCGTGTCGGTGGTGGTCCTTTCCCAACTGAATTGTTTGATGATGTGGGTGCTGGCCTAGCCAAGCGTGGTAATGAGTTTGGCGCAACCACTGGCCGAGCGCGTCGTTGTGGTTGGTTAGACGCGGTAGCTCTAAAACGCGCCGTGGACATCAACAGTGTTTCAGGTCTTTGCATGACTAAGCTTGACGTACTTGATGGCTTAGATACTGTAAAAATCGCGGTTAAATATAACTGCCCAGTTCGAGGCGAACTAGCCAACACACCAAACGGTGCTGAGGATTACGAAAAGCTGGTTGCTGAGTATATTGAGCTTCCTGGCTGGAGCGAAACAACTTTTGGTGCGAAATCGCTAGAAGAGTTACCAAAGAATGCGATCGACTTTATCGCCAAGGTTGAAGAGTTAGTTGGCGTACCAGTAGATATTATTTCTACAGGCCCAGATCGAGTAGAGACTATTATTAAGCGTCATCCTTTCGAAGCTTAATACAGATTTACTGCTAGACAATTAAAAGCGACTTTCGAGTCGCTTTTTTTGTGTCTGCTAAAAATGTATATTATCTGCTCAAATAAAAAACAAGGTATAAGGATATGACGCAGCCTTTAGCGGCAGAGTTTAAAACGTCACGACTGACTAGCTTGGATGTGCTTCGTGGTGTGGTGATTCTTGCCATCCTAATTATCAATATCAATTATTTCTCAACGCCGGATCTCATCCGCTATAACCCATTAGCTTTTGGTGACTTTAATGTGGCCGATAAGTGGGCTTGGTTTTTAGAGTATGCCCTAGTGAAGCAGCGCTTTATGACCTTGCTCGCTTTGTTATATGGCGTCGGTATCATGCTTTTCGTGGCGAAGTATAAGAAATTGGGCGTCAATCCTGCGAAGCCCTTTATCGCACGCTCGGTGTTATTAGTGGTGTTTGGCCTAGCGCATGCTTATTTGATCTGGGATGGTGACATCCTAGTTGCTTATGGATTGTGTGGCTTACTCGTTTTTTGGCTTAGAGGATTACCCGCAATTTGGTTGCTGATACTTGGCTTGTTGCTCGCCTTTGGTGCAGTTGCTCCTAGCATTTGGGATGCAGTGTTAGCGGTGCTACATCCACCAGAACCTCCTCAATACTGGCTGCCAATTAACGGCGCGGAGGCGCAACAGGCTGCGTTACAACAGTACCAAGGCTCCTGGTGGGATTTGACTCCTGAACGTGTTGTTAAGGCATGGCAGCGTCAATCCTCAGACTTCCTGTTGTTCACTTTGTGGCGTTGTTGTGGCTTGATGATGTTGGGTATGGGATTATGGAAATGGGGTGCCTTACAGTCGAATAAAGTATTAAAGCAACTGGCTACTTGGGGGCTCGCGCTGGGCTTAATGATTTCCTTAGGAGCGACTTGGAGCTTTGTTTCCTCAAATTTCGATTACGGCATTTTTGCTGGAATCAATAGCCTTGGTTTTTATATTGGTAGCATCGTCTTGGCGCTTGGTTATTTAGGCTTGATATTATGCTGGGGTAAGGGGAATTTCCTACAGCCATTACAAAACCTTTTAGCCAAAGTCGGACGAATGGCCTTCACGCTTTATATTATGCAGAGCGTTATCTGTGCGGTGATATTCTATGGCTATGGCTTTGACTTGTTTGGAAAAGTCAGTCGAAGTGAATTGTGGTTATACGTTATTGGAATTTGGGCTTTTCAGTTAGCGTTTGCCGCTGTATGGTTCAAATATTTTAAGCGAGGCCCGTTAGAAGCAATATGGCGCAAAGGCTACGAATGGGTCGCGAGGGATTAATTTCGTAATAGTAGAGAGTTATGACTGAAAATTACAGCAAAGAAAAAAATAGTGACAGTGAAGAACCTAGTTTGAAGCTGGGTATTTATGAGCATTTTAAAGGTCAGCGATATGAGGTTCTGAACCTAGCGAAGCATACTGAAACAGGGGAGTGGCTGGTGGTTTATCGGGCTCTTTATGGTGAGTATGGGATCTGGGCTCGGCCGCTTGATATGTTTGATGAGACAATTGTTAGAGATGGTAAAACCATCAAACGGTTTCAGTATCTTGACCACAGCTAGTTGTGGCTTGAATAGGTTGAAGTGAAGGATATCGCTTTTATGATTAATTATTTATATCGTTATTATAATAATTACACAATATAACTATCGTTAGTTTGTTGTTACAGTAGTTCATAGTAGACAGCCATGGAGGTATACATGGTGTTGTCCATGGATAACATGATTTAGAACAGAAGAGGACCGACTTATGAGCAAAGACGATAAAAAAACTGGCTGCCCTTTTATGACGCAAAGCAATGGAGCGCCGGTTGTTGATAATCAGAATTCGATGACCGCGGGACCAAGAGGGCCACTATTACTTCAGGACGCGTGGTTCTTAGAGAAGATGGCACACTTCGACCGTGAGGTTATTCCAGAGCGTAGAATGCATGCTAAAGGCTCTGGCGCCTACGGAACTTTTACCGTTACTGATGATATTACCAAATACACTAAAGCAAAGATTTTCTCTGAAGTCGGCAAGAAAACCGATGTTTTCGTACGTTTTTCGACAGTTGCCGGTGAACGCGGTGCGGCCGATGCGGAGCGTGACATCCGAGGCTTCGCCATTAAGTTTTATACCGAACAAGGCAACTGGGATCTTGTGGGCAATAACACGCCAGTCTTCTTCCTGCGCGACCCACTAAAGTTCCCAGATCTAAACCACGCAGTTAAACGTGATCCGCGCACTAACATGCGCTCTGCAAACACAAACTGGGACTTCTGGACTTTGCTTCCTGAAGCGCTTCACCAAGTAACTATCGTTATGAGTGACCGTGGTATCCCGAAAAGCTATCGCCACATGCACGGATTCGGTAGCCATACCTTTAGTTTCATAAGCCCAGATAACAAACGCTATTGGGTTAAGTTCCACTTTGAGACTCTACAAGGAATTGAAAACTTAACCGATCAAGAAGCTGAAGAGCTGGTGGGTAAAGATCGTGAATCGCACCAAAAAGATTTACTCGAGAGTATTGATAATGGCGATTTCCCACAGTGGAAAATGCGGGTTCAGATCATGCCCGAAGAAGATGCCGAAAAGTATCACATTCATCCGTTTGACCTAAGTAAAGTGTGGCCACACGGTGACTACCCGTTAATTGACGTGGGTGTGTTGGAGCTTAACCGTAACCCAGAAAACTATTTCGCAGAAGTTGAGCAAGCGGCCTTTAACCCTGCGCATGTGGTTCCTGGTATCGGTTTCTCACCTGACAAAATGCTGCAAGGTCGACTGTTCTCTTATGGTGACGCACAGCGTTATCGTCTAGGTGTGAATAATGCACACATTCCAGTGAATCAGCCGAAATGCCCAGTCAACAGTTATCATCGTGATGGCGCTATGCGCACGGATGGCAACTATGGCGCAACCAAAGCTTATAACCCAAACAGCTATGGTTTATGGGAAGAGCAGCCAGACTTTGCCGAGCCACCATTAAAAATTAATGGTGATGCTAAAAACTGGGACTTCCGTGAAGATGACGACGATTACTACAGCCAGCCAGGCGACTTGTTCCGCTTAATGTCGAAAGAGCAACAGCAAGTCTTGTTTGAGAATACAGCTCGTGCAATCAACGGCGCGGAAGAGCACATTAAAATTCGCCATGCGCAAAACTGTTACAAAGCCGATCCTGCTTATGGTGAAGGTGTTGCAAAAGTCATGGGTGTTGATTTAGAAAAAATTAAGTCCTAACGGCACTACAAAAAAGGGCTAGTAAATCTAGCCCTTTTTTATTATGGGTTTTAATCCGCGCGGCTCATAAACTTCTTTTCTTCGACATTTATTTTTACCTTTTCGCCAGTCGAAATGTATTCAGGAACTTGAATAATTAAACCTGTATCGAATTCTGCGGGTTTGGTTCGAGCGGTCGCCGAAGCACCTTTAATCGAAGGATCGGTTTGTTTAATGACCATTTCGACCGACTGAGGAAGCTCCAAGCCAACCACTTTGTCGTCAGCAGTAACGACTTTTAAGTCTTGGATGTCGTCAGTAATAAACAGCAACTCTTCTTCAATATCTTCGCGATTGAAGGTGTATTGGCTGTAATCTTCGCTATCCATGAAGATAACCGTATCGCCTTCTTCATAAGAATAAGTCGCAGGATGCTTGCTTAGGTCAACCAAAGTCAGCTGATCGTCACCTTTAAAAGTGTGCTCCACTTTAGAGCCCGCCTGCACATCAGTAAAACGCATTTTATACAAAGTCGCTGCGCCTCGTGCGCTTGGGCTGCTGACTTCGATATTCTTCACCACTAATAATTTACCGTTATATTCAACGGCCATGTTTCTTTTGATATCACTAGCTTTAGGCATCGTATAATCCCGGAGTTTTAAATTGAAACCATTCTATGGGGAATCTAGACTTTTTGGAATACTTAAATCTGGAGGAATGGCTTTTGATCCCCCTTGGGAGTTAGCTGAAAGCATTCAAGTTATAGCGTAAATTGGGCAGGGATAGCCCAATTTAGCCAAGACGAAACAGGATGTTTCGTTTGGTGGCGCGTCAATAACTTGAAAGATTGAGGGTAGCCCGAAGGGCCTAACGACTGGGGTGCCTTTCTTTTGGTTCCTTTTCTTGGGCAAGCAAGAAAAGGAACATTAAAAAACTACTAATATTGAGGAGTGCTGAGCCTACAGTGATTTCTTGAAGAATTCCGCTAAATCTTGCTTTAATTTAATCAAATCATGCTCACGCACATACATCATGTGGCCTGATTTGTAGTAATGCATATGAACATTGTCTTTAAGTTCTTTTGGTAGACCCATGTGTGAGAAGGTGTATTCTGTTGCAAAGAATGGCGTGGCGAAGTCGTAATAACCGTTACCGACATAAACTTGCATATCTGGGTTGCGTAACATGGCGCTTGTGAGCTTGTCGCTGATGTCGTTGCTCTGACGGTTGAACTCGTCGTAATTCCAGCTTTTAACACCGCCACCTAAAATATGGTACGGCAAGTCAGACTTGTAATTCAGCTCTTTAGAAAGATAGGTCATCAAGGTTTCTGTGTAAGTACCATGAATTGCCATATAACTTGGATCACGATAGCCACGTTTATTCATAGCGTCTAATTCTGGCGTTGTGAAACGACCGTCTAGGCGACCAATGGTTTCGCCTTCTTTGCGCTTTACGTTATGTAAAAAGTCATTCAAAGTAATGCGCAGGTTTTTCTCTAGCACCAGGTCTACAGAAAGGCCTGTGAAGTCAGCCACACGCTCGGCGATGGCTAGTTTGCGACGAGGCTCTAGGTTGTCACCTTGCAGTAAGGCCAGCGCATAGTCGTTCATGGCGAACTCTTTGGCCTGCTCGATGGAGCTTTCTAGGTCACTGCTTAAAGGCGCTTTAAGTTTGTTGTGATACCAAGCAGCAGCAGTATAACTCGGTAACATGGTGACTGGCGCTAGAATGCCGTTGCGATCACTAAAGTCATCAAGACGGAAGTCAAGCACGCTTGAAATCAGCATAATGCCATTAAAATAAACGCCGTGATTTTGCCCCATGTGGTAAGCAATACCAGCCGAGCGAGTGGTGCCGTAGCTTTCACCCGCTAAAAATTTAGGGGAGCTCCAGCGCTCGTTTCGCGTCATATAAAGACGAATAAACTCTGAAACGGAGCTAATATCTTCCCAAACACCGTGAAAATCTTTGTCAGTACCTTTGTCGTGCGCACGACTGTATCCAGTGCCTACTGGGTCGATAAAGACGATATCGGTGAGATCTAAAATTGAGTATTCGTTATCGATGTATTCGAAGGGGGGCTTTAAGGCAAAACCTTCTTTATCCATGACTACGCGCTTTGGGCCTAAAGCGCCCATGTGTAACCAAACAGAGGCAGAGCCTGGGCCGCCGTTGTAGGTAAAAGTGATAGGGCGTTTTTTCGGATCGGCGCCTTTTTTGGTGTAAGCAGTGAAGAAAATCGAACCGATAACTTCGTTTTTATCGTTGTATACAAAGGAGTTACCTGTAGTGGCGGTGTACTTTATAGTTTTGCCACCGACTTTAGTGGTGTGTTCAGTGACCACTGTTTTTTCTTCAGGATAAGGATTTGGTGTTGTATCTTTTTTCTCATCAGCCAAAGTGATTTGGCTAAAGGTTAGACTCACTGCGAGTAGCGCAGAGTAAGCAAGCTGTTTCATGGTGTCTCCCCAAAACATACATAATCGTGCAATAAAAGGTAAGACTACCAAGTTCGTCAGCGATAACAAAGTTAGAAGGAGTTTGCTGATGATTGAAATCGTAACAAGATGTAAAAGTGGGGCGAAGCAAGCGGATTTCACATGATAAGCACAAATAAGATCAGTGACTTAGCGAAAACTGGGGTTTTCAACTTTACTGCTCGCTCTAAAAAGAATTCAAAAGACTATCAAAATTATATTTACAGCGATTATTTTTAGGTGTAGATTTGCAAGGCTTTCTAGCGAAAAGGTCACTAAAGACCACCAATGACGATTAAGTAAATACTTAGGCTTTCACAGAAATGACATTAGTAACAAACTTACATTCAGCACAAGTTGCTACAGTACAGCAGCGACGTCGCAGCCGCATCCAATCGGCTGGGAAGAGCATCGTGTTGTCCAAATAATCGTCACACAACAGAATTTAAAACCCAGCCATCGGCTGGGTTTTTTTATGCACCTCTAAAATCTCCCCTCCGATGGCATGACTAACAGGAATTGCCATGAAACATTTTTTAAGTACCGAGCATTGGTCGCAAAGTGCTTTACAAGAAATGATCGACTTTGCAGTGGAGCTGAAGCAAAACAAGTTTCAGCCTCTGCTTAAGAATAAATCAGTAGCATTATTATTTTTTAACCCATCGTTACGAACTCGTACTAGCTTTGAACTCGGAGTGCATCAGCTTGGCGGGCAAGCCGTGGTATTACAGCCGGGAAAAGACGCTTGGCCTATTGAATTTGAGCTAGGCTCTGTGATGGATGGTGAAGCCGAGGAGCACATCAAGGAGGTAGCTCAAGTTCTGTCCGCATACTGCGATCTGATTGCAGTAAGAGCTTTCCCCAAGTTTGAAAACTGGCAAGACGACCGTCAGGATTTGTTGATTAAAAGTCTCGCCCAGTTCTCGACTGTGCCAGTGGTCAACATGGAAACTATTACCCACCCCTGCCAAGAGTTAGCGCATATTATGGCGCTACAAGAAAATCTTGGTGACCTAAAGGGTAAGAAATATTTACTCACTTGGACCTATCATCCAAAGCCCTTGAATACCGCGGTGGCAAACTCGTCTTTAATGATTGCCACTAAGTTTGGCATGGACGTGACTGTGCTTTGCCCGAATGAAGACTATTTATTGGATGAGCATTACATGCAGCTAGGGCAGAGCTACAGCGCACAACACGGAAACAAACTGACGATTTCCCATGATATCGACAGTGCTTATGAAGGGGTTGATGTTGTTTATGCCAAAAGTTGGGGAGCTCTGCCATATTTTGGGCAGTGGCAGAAGGAAAAGCCTATCAGAAATCAATACAAACACTTCATGGTTGACGAAAACAAGATGGCAAAAACCAATAATGCATTGTTTAGCCACTGCTTACCGCTGAGACGAAATATCAAAGCGACAGACGGCGTGGTCGATTCGAAAAACTGCATTGCGATTCAAGAAGCCGAAAACCGCCTGCATGTGCAGAAATCCATGATGAATACATTAATTAATCATTCTTAAGGTGAAAGTTGTGAGTAAAGAAAAAGTAGTTTTAGCATTTTCAGGTGGTTTGGATACGAGTTTTTGCGTGCCTTATTTGTTGGATCAAGGATTTGAAGTGCATACTCTATTTGTAAATACCGGTGGCATCAGCACTAAAAGTATCAACGACATCGAACAAACCGCGATGACATTAGGCGCGACAAAACATTGGACAGTCGATGGGCAAAAAGAGTTGTGGGACTCCATCATCAAGCCTTTGGTTTGGGGCGGGAGTCTTTATCAAGATCAATACCCAGTGTTATGCGCCGATCGTTATTTAATTGCGAAAGAAGCTGTTCAACTGTGCAAGAAACTTAAAACCCAATACGTTGCCCACGGCTGTACTGGCATGGGCAATGATCAAGTTCGTTTTGATCTATCGATAAAAGCTTTAAGTGACTTAGTCATTTTATCGCCAATCCGTGATATTCAAAAAAACGTCACAGACGTTAGGCAGTATGAAATTGACTACCTCAAAGAAAAAGGCCATCAAGTTTCAGCTGTTCATAAACAATACAGCGTAAATGAAAACCTGCTGGGCGTCACTGTATCTGGTGGTGCGATTGATAAGTGGCAAGCGCCAGAAGATAACACTTACATTATTACCAAGCAGCCGCATCAGGTCAGTAAAACTTCTGAAACAGTAAGCCTAGAGTTTGCCCAAGGCGAGCTAGTGAAACTTAACGGTGAATCGGTTGATGGCGTGAGTGCCATGCAGCAGTTGAATAGCCTGCTAGGCGACTACGGAATTGGTCGAGGCATTTATACTGGCGATACCATTATTGGCTTAAAAGGACGGATTGTTTTCGAGGCGCCGGCTTTAAAAGGACTGTTTGTGGCGCACAAAGCCTTAGAGGAAGTGGTATTGACCCAGCAGCAAAACCATTTCAAACCTATTTTAAGCAAAAAGTGGGTTGACCTTGTGTATCAAGGTTTTTACTTCGACCCACTAACGAACAATATTCAAGAGTTCCTTCAAAGCTCGCAGCAGAATGTCAGCGGTATGGTCGAATTAAAGCTTTCGCCAGGCCACTTAGAAGCGGTGGCTGTTTCTAGTCCTCACATGATTATCAATCAGGAAGTTGAGTATGCGCAAAAAGCAAACTGGGGCATAGAAGAAGCGACTGGCTTTATCAAACTGTTTGGACAAAGTACCGCCACTTGGTCGAGCGTTCAGCTGGCCAAAGGAGGTGCTTCATGACTGTTGCATGCAACAAAACTGAAGGATTAGCGACGCCAACAGTGCAACAGGTTAAAAAACATTTAGCCGCTTTGGTTAGTTTTGATACCAGCAATCCACCAAGGAACATTAAGGCCTCAGGGATTATCGAGTACCTACGGAGTCAGCTACCGGGTGCAACCGTTGAGGTGATGGATTATGGCAATGGCTCGATTAATATTTTGGCAACGAAAGGTCAGCCTCAATACTTGTTCAACTATCACATCGATACGGTTCCGGTAACCGACGGTTGGGACTCAGATCCTTTTACGCTGATAGAAAACGATAATAAGTTATACGGTTTAGGGGCTTGTGATATTAAAGGTGCGGCCGCCTGCATGTTGGCGTGTATTGAATGTGGCGCGGAAGATTATGCGGTTTTATTTTCGTCGGACGAAGAGCACGGTAACAGTTTATGTATTCGCTCTTTTTTGGAAAAGGAGCACGCTTATAAAGGAATCATTGTCGCCGAACCAACCCAAGGAAAAGCAGTTTTAGCACATCGTGGAATTATAACCGCTACGGCAAATTTTAACGCAGAAAGCGGCCATAGCTCTGAGCCCCGCGCCTTATCAGAAAACAGTAACCACCAAGCTGCCCAGTGGATGAGTAAAGCGATTGATTGGGCTAAGCATCAGTTGAGCGAGGGCTTCGAAGATCTTAAAGGCAGTTGTTTTAATATTGGTAAGCTTGAGGGCGGTATTAAGCCTAATATTATAGCTCCAAACACAGAGGTAAAGTTTGGCCTTAGACCTTTGCCTGGCTGTGATGTTGAGGGGACTTTAGTCGACCTGCTTGAGCAATCCGACCTTAGTCTGGAGCAAGTGACGGTTGGTTTTAAAGCACCTGCGCTACCTTCTAATAACGGTTATGAAAAAAACCTTCATTTGGCCACAGAGTTAGAGCTACCAATTGGCGGAGCCGTGAACTTTTGGACAGAGGCCGCACTTTTTTCAGAAGCCGGGTTTCCGGCGCTCGTCTTTGGTCCCGGCTCTATACAGCAAGCTCACACGGCCAATGAATGGGTTGAAATCAGTCAGTTGGAAGCTGTTCTGGCTGCTTATTGGAGGATGTTAACTCATGGCTAATTCAGTCAAAGACACCGTCTATAAGCTATTGACAGTAATCGATAGCGAAACCCAAATTAGAAAGTATTTGAAGCGCTTTTCCTCGGAGCAAGGCTTAAAGTTTGCGGTGATTAAAGTTGGCGGGAAAATCCTACAAGAAGAAATGCCAAAGCTTGTAGCATCGCTAACTTTCCTCAAGCAAGTAGGCCTAACTCCAATTATTGTTCACGGCGCTGGACCACAGCTAACCCAGCATCTAAACGATAAATCAATTAAGGTCGATTTTATCGAAGGCCAAAGAGTAACAAGCCCCGAAGTATTAAAAGCGGCGAGAGACGTTTTTATTGGCGAGAATCATAATTTAACCTCGCAACTCAAAGAAGCGGGTGTTGATGCCACACCTTTTTATTCGGGGATTTTCGAGTGTGAATTACAGCATGAAAATACGTTAGGTTTGGTCGGCACTATCACTGCCGTCGATAGCGAGCAGTTATTGAAAACGATCCGTAAGGGTAGGGTGCCTGTGGTGAGTCCGCTAGGTGAAACGGCTCAAGGTCAGATAGTAAATGTTAATGCAGACTCCGCTACTTTTAGTCTGGCGCAAGCGATCGAGCCCTACAAAATTATTTTCTTAACGGAAACCGGTGGCGTACTCGATGATAGCGGGGCTATTATGCCGAATATCAGTATTGTTAATGATTATCAGCATTTAATAAAACAGCCTTGGGTTCATTCAGGTATGAAGCTAAAGCTTGAGAAAATTAAGGAGATCTTAGAGGAGATGCCATCGGCGACTTCTGTGTCGATAACCAAGCCAGAGCATCTCGCAAAGGAGCTGTTTACCGATAAAGGCTCTGGGACGCTAGTCAACATGGGTGAAAAAGTCTTGGACGCTACTTCTTGGTCTGCTATCGACACTACAAAATTACGACATCTCATTGAGTCCTCTTTTCATAAGCGGCTTGATAATCGCTACTTCGATGAGGTTGAGCTTTATAAAGTGTATGTGACCGAATGCTATCGCGCCGCGGTGGTGTTAAGTCATGCCGAGGGTGTGCCATATTTGGATAAGTTTGTCGTCAGTGATGACGCCAAAGGTGCTGGTATTGGCAAGGCTTTATGGGAAAAAGTCACTAGGAAGAATCCTAAGCTATTTTGGCGTGCGGCACTTGATAATCCGATTAACAAGTTTTACGCCAATGTTGCCGATGGTTTTGTTAAAAGCGGTGAGTGGAAGGTTTACTGGCTTGGCATTAATGATTATGCACAAATCGCGCAGTGTGTTGAGTTTGCCTCGAATAAGCCAAAAACAGTGGTTCAGGAGTGTGTGGCATGAGCATTAAAACGGTTTTAATTGGAGCCCGGGGTTACGTCGGCGCTGAGCTTATCAGCATTATATCAAGGCACTCTAAGCTAGAGCTGATAGCCGCTAGCTCACGTGAGTTGGATGGTCAGCGTGTTAGTCAGTACTCCAAGTCGGAACTTTATTATCAGAATTTAAACCCACAGGAAGTCGTTGCCTTGTCGCCTGACTTGGTGATTTTGGCTTTACCGAATGGTTTGGCGAAAAGTTTTGTCGACCTTATTGATGATGAGTCCATATCCACGACTATTATCGATCTTAGCGCAGATTATCGTTTCGATCCCAACTGGCATTACGGGCTTCCAGAAGTGTATTCCCACAAAGTATCAAAGCGTATTAGTAACCCAGGCTGTTATGCCACGGCAATGCAACTGTGTGTGGCGCCAGTTCAAGACTTAGTTGCTGGAAGAATTAGCTGCTTTGGTATTTCGGGCTATAGCGGTGCCGGTACTTCGCCTTCGGATAAAAATAACCCAGAGCTATTACGGGACAACATCATGCCCTATAGCTTAGCCAACCATTTACATGAACAAGAAGTGACGCATCACTTAGGGCTAGATATCAAGTTTTCACCTCATGTTGCTCAGTATTTTAGAGGGATATGCCTAACCGCGCATATACCGCTAAAGAAGCCAACCTCTCTTTCTGAGGCATTTAAGGCGGTAGAGCACCGTTATGCTGAGCATTATAAAAAGAATGAACTTATCCAGTTCCAAGCCAAACCAGCGCAAATCTCGCAGGTTGTTAATCAATATGGCGCAGTGGTGGGCGGTCTAACCTTATCGGGCGATGGCTCGCACTTAGCGGTGACTTGCACGCTTGATAACTTATTAAAAGGTGCAGCCTCGCAAGCTGTGCAAAACATTAACCTTGCCTTTGAGTTGCCTCAGCTCGAAGGCTTATCGACACAGTAGGCGCTTACTATGACACAAGCTTTATGGAGTAAAGAGAGCTCCACCACTCAAACTGAGCTACAGAAGACAATTACTCATTTCATGTCAGGGGGCGATGTAATTCTTGATCGCGAATTAATGCTGTACGACATACAAGCGAGCTTGGCTCATGTGCAGGGCTTGCAACGAATTGGTGTTATTGGTGATGAAGAGTTAACCCAGATCACTACGGCACTCGCAGAGCTTACTGAGCAGTTTAAAAGCGGGGACTTTGTGTTGGACAGCCGCTTTGAAGATTGCCACTCAGCGATTGAATGGTTTTTGACACAGAAGCTTGGCGACGTTGGCAAAAAAGTCCATACGGGACGTAGCCGTAACGATCAAGTAGCTGTGGCGACGCGGCTCTATTGTCGTGAGGCTTTAGATGCATTGGCTAGTCATTGCCAACAGATCGGAAAAACCTGTTTAGAACTTGCAAAGAAGCATGAATATGATGTTTTACCCGGCTATACCCACCTGCAAAGAGCCGTTGTTTCTAGCTGGGGCATGTGGTTCGCTTCGTTTGCTGAGTCGTTTTGTGATAATGCTTACGACGCTAAGAATACCTATGAGCTAATCAACAGCAACCCTTTAGGAACTGCCGCGGGTTATGGCGTGAACTTAAAGCTTGATAGAGATTACACCACTGAAGCGCTTGGCTTTAATCGTAAACAAGTGAATCCAATATACGCGCAGAACAGCCGTGGCAAAATTGAACTGCAGGTATTGGGTAGCTTTAAAAATGCCCTGCTTGATATTCGCCGTATGGCTTGGGATTTGAGCCTATTTTCTACCGCCGAGTATGATTTTGTAACAGTGGGAAATGATTTTTGTACTGGCTCTTCCATCATGCCGAATAAGCACAACCCCGATGCCATAGAACTTATGCGGGCTGAATATTCAAGGTTAGTGGGTGCTTACAACGAAATAGAGTCTTTGCTGTCTTTACCTAGTGGCTATCAGCGTGATTTACAAAGTACCAAAGGTGCCTTGTTAAGAGGAGTGTCCTCGGCACAAATGTGTTTGGAGCTTGTTCCAGCCTTATTGAAAACCTTAGTGATAAATACGGATAAATGCGAAGCGGCGATTGATGCTTCTATGTTCGCCACTGACAAGGCTGTTGAGCTGGTGATTGAAGACGGCATGGTATTTAGAGACGCCTACCGACATATTAAGTATAATTACCAAGAATTAGAAAATAGAAAAGCCATCCACTCACTTAAAAAACGAGTGTCTCCAGGTGCTGCTGGAAACTTGTTTTTGAGTGAAATCGAAGGCCGACTTGTTGCACTTTCATAATTCTGTTTAGTTAGACTAAAACAAGAAATTTTGTCAAGTACATTTCTAATTAAAAAAACTAATACCAAGGTGTGGTCTGATAAGTTTCAGTTCGGTTGAACATCCTTTTTATGGCGTCTTTTATAGGCGGGGTGGAAAATCTTAAAAAGTTTAGCTGAATTTATGGAAAGCTTGACTCAGATCAAGTATCTTTAGCACTGTTTGCATATGATGCATGGTTAAAATTTTAGCGTGTAAAGTCTCTTATTTAAGGTGAGATCAATGAGTGAATTAAAAGAGCACAATTATAACTACAAGGTCGTTAGGCAATTTGCCGTAATGTCCGTAGTTTGGGGTATTGTTGGTATGGCGCTTGGTGTCTGGATCGCTGCGCAGCTGATGTTCCCTGCATTGAACTTTGACACTGCTTGGTTAAGTTTTGGTCGCTTAAGGCCATTGCATACCAACGCAGTAATTTTCGCATTTGGTGGCTGTGTCCTGATGGGAACATCATTTTATGCAGTACAACGAACAAGTTATGCTAGGCTAATTAGTGACAAGCTTGCTGCTTTTGTTTTTTGGGGATGGCAGGCTGTAATTATCGCTGCGATCATTACCCTACCTATGGGGCTAACATCCACTAAAGAATATGCCGAGCTTGAGTGGCCGATTGATATTCTCATAGCCATAGTTTGGATTGCTTACGCATGGGTTTTCTTCGGCACCATTGTGAAAAGAAAGGTAGCACACATCTATGTAGCTAACTGGTTTTATGGCGCTTTTATTATCACCATTGCTATTTTACACATCGTAAACAGCGCGGCTCTTCCAATTGACTGGACAAGCTTCAAATCTTACTCAGCTTACGCTGGCGCTATCGATGCTATGGTCCAGTGGTGGTACGGCCATAATGCTGTAGGTTTCTACTTAACGGCTGGTTTCCTAGGTATTATGTACTATTTCGTACCGAAGCAGGCCGAGCGTCCGGTTTACTCATATCGCCTATCGATTGTACACTTCTGGGCACTTATCGCAGTTTATATGTGGGCTGGCCCTCACCATCTTCACTACAGCTCGCTTCCTGACTGGGCTCAGTCAGCCGGTATGGTTTTCTCAATCATCCTATTAGCTCCGTCATGGGGGGGTATGATTAACGGTATCATGACGCTTTCTGGCGCATGGCATAAGTTGCGTACCGATCCTATTATTAAGTTCTTGATCGTGTCTCTATCTTTCTACGGTATGTCGACCTTCGAAGGTCCAATGATGGCGATTAAAACGGTAAACGCATTGTCACATAACACCGACTGGACTATTGGCCACGTACACGCGGGCGCTTTAGGTTGGGTAGCTATGGTTTCTATTGGTGCACTTTATGCGATGATTCCTTCCTTGTTTGGTAAAGAAAAAATGCACAGTATTAGCCTAATCAACGTGCACTTCTGGTTATCGACAATCGGCGTAGTTCTGTATATTGCTGCTATGTGGATTGCAGGGGTGACTCAGGGCTTGATGTGGAGAGCAACAAATTCTGACGGAACCTTGACTTATACCTTCGTGCAGGCGCTAGAAGCAACATATCCTTACTATGGTATTCGCTTATTTGGTGGCATTTTATTCTTAGCTGGTATGTTTGTAATGGCGTACAACGTCTTGAAAACAATTAAAAACCCAGGTAAGGCCGACACCAAAATCCCACAGCCAGTTCATTAGGAGTTAGTAATGAAACATGAAACGGTAGAAAAAAATATTGGTTTGATGGGTATCCTGATCATCGTTGCTATCAGCTTCGGTGGTCTGGCTGAAATCGTGCCATTATTCTTTATGAAAGATACGACTGAGCCGATGGCGACATTGAAGCCATACACGCCGGTTCAGTTGGAAGGTCGTGATATTTATATTCGTGAAGGTTGTCACGTATGTCACACGCAAATGGTTCGACCTTTCCGTGCAGAAACAGAGCGTTACGGTCACTACTCAGTAGCTGGTGAAGACGTTTATGAGCGTCCATTCCTATGGGGCTCTAAGCGTACTGGACCTGACTTGGCGCGTGTTGGTGGTCGTTACTCAGACGACTGGCACTACCGTCACTTAGTAGACCCACGTGAGCCAGTACCAGAATCGAATATGCCTGCTTTCCCTTGGCTAGCTGAAAGAGAGCTGACTGGTGAAAAAACAGCAGCAAAAATGGAAACGTTACGAAAACTTGGTGTTCCTTATACTGATGAGCAAATCGCGTCAGCAGAAGAGCAAGTTAAAGGAACTTTAGAGATTGATGCTTTGATTGAGTATTTACAATCGTTAGGACACGAGCACGCAACAGTTGATGCGCAAAACTCGGGTGAGTAACGATGGACATGAATCTATTTAGAGGCATCCTAACGGTCATATTGTTGGTATTGTTTGTTGGGCTTTGCATATGGATTTTTTCTAGAAAAAGAAAAAAGCAATATGACGATGCGGCCAAAATGGCATTAGATAGCCATCATTCAGATAAAAAGCAAGAGGTGAAGCGTGATGAGTGACTTTTGGAGTGGCTATATTATCGCAATTATTGTGATAAATATTGTTGGCTGTTTTCTACTACTGCATTTTACGCGTAAGAAAAAAGCAAGTGCTGATGAGAACGAAACAACTGGCCATGTTTATGACGGCATCGAAGAGTACGATAAACCAATGCCACGCTGGTGGTTAGTGATGTTTTACATCACGATTGTGTTCTCGATTGTGTATCTGATTTTATATCCAGGCTTGGGAAAATTCCAAGGCGTGCTGGGTTGGTCGAAAATCAGCCAGTATGAAGAAGAAATGGCAAAGGCTGATGAAAAGTATCTACCACTTTTCAAGAAGTACTCGTCGATGAGTATTGAAAGCTTGCAACAGGAGCCTGAGGCATTGGCCATGGGGCAATCAATCTTTGCAAACACTTGCTTCGGTTGTCACGGTGCAGATGCTCGTGGTGGTGTTGGCTTCCCAGATTTGACTGATAACGACTGGATTTATGGCGGTACTCCTGAAGACATCATCTATTCGATCACTGAGGGTCGAAACGGTGCGATGCCTGCTTGGGGTGAAACTCTAGGTGAACAGAAACTTTCAGCCGTTTTACACTATGTTTTAAGTGAAAATGAAGTAGAAAGAACACACCGCAAAGACTTGGTGGAAGAGGGTAAAGAAGTTTATCAAACATACTGCCAAGTGTGTCATAGCAATGACCTTAGCGGTAACCAGGAGTTAGGCGCGCCTAACCTGAAGGATGATATCTGGTTGCATGGTGGCTCAATTACCATGATTAAAGATACGATCCGTTATGGTGTAAACGCTAACATGCCGAAGCACAAAGATATTCTTGGAAAGGATAAAATCCATCTAGTAGCAGCTTATGTATACAGTTTGTCACAGGATGAAGAGTCTCAAGACGAACAGTAAGCTAAATGTGTAAGTAGTTGTAATTCAAGGTGAAGAAATGTCTGACGATAATTTTTACGTCATAGGTGATGAAAAAGATCTCTATGAAAAGCGTAAAAAGATTTTCCCGAAGAAAGTATCGGGTACCTTTAATACTCTTAGGGTATTATCCGTTTGGTTGTTGTTAGGACTGTATTACGTTTTACCTTGGGTTACATGGAATGATCAGCAAGCGGTTTTATTCGATCTACCTGCCCGTAAATTCCAAATATTTGGTTTAACTTACTGGCCCCAGGATTTTATATATCTTGCGATGCTGCTGATCATTGCCGCACTGGCACTCTTTTTCTTTACCGCCGTTGCGGGGCGTTTATGGTGTGGTTATGCCTGTCCTCAAACGGTTTGGACCGAAGCCTTCATTTGGATGGAACGCTTAGTTGAAGGTGATCGCAATAAGCAGGTTAAGCTGGAGAAAGAGCCTTGGAGCTTTAGAAAGGTTCGACTCCGAGCTACCAAGCATTTACTGTGGATAGTGTTTGCACTGTTCACAGGTTTCACTTTCGTCGGTTACTTCACTCCTATAAAAGAACTAACAGACTCTCTACAAACACTGTCATTTAGTGGTTGGGAGTGGTTCTGGATCCTTTTCTATAGCTTTGCTACTTGGGGCAACGCGGGCATGCTTCGAGAGCAAGTCTGTATCTATATGTGCCCTTACGCGCGTTTCCAAAGCGCCATGTTCGACAAAGACACGCTAATTATTGCTTACGACGAGAAACGTGGTGAGCAACGTGGCGGTCGTAAAAAGGACATGAGCAAAGAAGAGTATCAAGCTGAAGGCCTGGGTGATTGTATTGACTGTATGCAGTGTGTTCACGTTTGCCCGACTGGTATTGATATTCGAGACGGTCTGCAATATGAGTGTATTGCCTGTGCCGCCTGTATCGATGCTTGTGATGACGTGATGGAAAAGATGGGTTATGAAAAGAACCTCATTCGATATACCTCTGAAAACCATGACGCAGGTGGAAAGCTTAGACTGCTGAGGCCTAAAACTATCGGTTATGGCATTGCATTGCTTGCAATTACAACCTTATTTATCCTGTCGATTTGGTTCAGAACTCCTCTAGAGCTCGACATTATTAAAGACAGAAACCGACTATATGTGACTAACTCAGAAGGTTTCATCGTTAATATTTATAAATTACGTATTCTGAACAAAGACCAAGTTGGGCATACCTATACCATTAATGTCAGTGGTAATGAAAACCTTATTTATCAGGGGCCTAAGCAAGTAAGCCTACCTTCTGAGGGGATTCGTGAGGTTCCAGTTCGAGTGGCTTTAGATCCTTATTACCTAAAGGACTCAAGCTTTGAAGTAAACTTTACATTACAAGCGGTTGATAGTGAGTCGATAAAGGTCGTGCAAGATGCGAAGTTTATTGGCCCAGTTCAACGTAAGCGGAGACGATAAGTGTCAAACGTTAAACAAGAGAAGCCTTGGTATAAGCAGTTCTGGCCTTGGTTTGTAATAGCTATACCATTTACGTCAGTTATTACCGGCACTTCGCTATTGATTATCGCCAGCAATACGACTGACAGTATGGTGGTCGATGATTATTACAAAGATGGTCTAGCCATTAATGAGTCTTTGGCCAAAAAGAACAAAGCTAAAGAACTAGGAGTTTCTGCGACATTATCATTTGATAATCAGCGAGTGACTGTTGAAATTAGCGCCAATTCTGAAATTCAAGACAGTTTGTTTTTGGACTTTCAGCACGCGACTCTAGAAACAAAAGATTTTACTATGGCACTTAAGCAAGATGCTTCAGGGAAATATTATTCAGAATTAAACCATGATATTTCGGGGAAATGGTTTATTAACTTGCACCCTTACCAAAAGCAATGGGAAGTAGAAAAAAAAGTAACCTTGCCGAGTAGTCAAGAGGTGATCTTAGGTTATTAAATGAAGCAAAGTTATAAGTCGGAAACTTGTTTTCATTGCGAACTTCCAATACCTAAAGGGTTCGACAAAACGTTACAAGTTTCTGGCGAGGAAAGAGCCTTTTGTTGTGAGGGCTGTTTAGCTGTTGCTGATATGATTGTTCAAAACAGCCTCGAAGACTATTATAAATTCAGAACCGAATCAGGTGAAAAACCAGACGCTATTGTTGATCTCGAAAATGAGTTAAAAGCATTTGATCAAGCAGATGTTCAACAAGAGTTCATTGTCAGTCAAACCGATAATAATAACAACATTCTACTCTACGCTGACCAAATCCGATGCAGTGCCTGCGCTTGGTTATTAGAAAGAACTTTGAGTCGCTTGCAAGGCGTTAGCTCGATTCAAGTTAATGTATCAGCACAAGTCATCAGCCTCAGCTGGAATCCAGAAAGCATTAAACTTAGCCGAATTCTTAAGCAAGCGCATAAGATGGGCTATTCGGCGACACCCTACAAACAAGAAGAAGTATTACTTAAACAAAAGCAGATCCAGAAACAGTGGCTAAAGCGCTTAGGGCTTGCAGGCCTCGGCATGATGCAAGTGATGATGTTTGCGGTTGCGCTCTACTTAGGTGCTTTCAGTGGCATGAGCAGTGACTTCCAGTGGCTCATGCGAAGTGTCAGTTTTTTAGTTTCAACTCCAGTTCTACTTTATTCAGGCTATCCTTTCTATTCGAGTGCTTTTGCGGCGTTAAAGAATCGCCAGCTGAATATGGACGTACCGATTACCTTAGCTTTAATCGTAGCCTATTCAGCGAGTATGTGGGCGTTTTTTACGCATTCAGGCGAAGTCTATTTCGACTCGGTGACCATGTTTATATTCTTCTTATTAATTGGTCGTTATATTGAGTTTAGAGTTCGTCAAAGAGTCAGTGAGCGCGTCTATAAAGGCAATGTGAATAAAATTAATTATGCTGAAAAGTATGAGCCAGATACTGATAGCTACCGTGCCATCACAACCACTTTGGTACAAGAAGGGGATTTACTATTAGTTCGAGCAGGCAAGCAAGTGGCGGTCGATGGAACCTTGGTTTCTGATACAGCGGAGCTCGATGTTTCGATGCTTAATGGCGAGTTTATGCCTTCGACTCTAAGCAAGGGCCAGCAGGTTTTAGCAGGCAGTATAAATCATCATCAACCCTTTATGATGCAGGCTACCGCCAGCGACAAAGGTAGTTACTGGGACAAGCTATTGCAGCTACAAGAAGCCGCTTTGTTGGATAAGCCAAAAATTGCATTACTGGCAGATCAAATTGCGCGTTATTTCGTACTCGCTATTTTATGTATCGCTTCCTTGGTTGCGGCTTATTGGATCAGCGTCGGCTCTGATGATGCGCTTTGGATCACGCTTTCAGTCTTAGTGGTGAGTTGCCCTTGTGCTTTGTCATTAGCCACGCCTGTCGCCATGACGTGCTCAATTCTTTCCTTTAATAAGAATAATATCTTAATTAAAGGCCAAGACTTTTTGCAAAGCACCAACGAAGTCACTGATATTGTGTTTGATAAGACCGGAACTTTGACTCTCGGTAAGCTTTCCGTTGACACTATTGAGGTCTACTCTGAGCAGAGTAAAGACACAGTCTTAGCCTTGATTGCTGCGCTTGAGCACCGCTCGGAGCACCCAATTGCTAAAGCCTTTGCTAAATATCATTCCCCAGACGTAGAAATGGACAGCGTTAACTTTTTGCCTTTTAAAGGTGTAGAAGGAAGTCGAGCAGGCAAAAGCTACTATTTTGGAAACTCACAAAACGCAGCTAGCCAACAGCTGTTAGAGCAGTGTGGAGATGATGCGGATGCGTTGTATTTAACGGAAGATTCCAAGGTGATAGCTAGAGTCACTCTAAGCGATACCTTACGCGAAGAAGCTGACGAAGTTTGCCAGAACTTATCGAACAAAGGCTACACACTACATCTATTAAGTGGTGACCCTTCTAGCCAGGTACAAAACCTAGCTGAAAAAATTGGTTTTGAGCATTGGCAAAATGATGTTAAGCCTGAGGATAAGCTCGATTATATACAAAAGCTACAAGACCAACAGAAAAAAGTCTTAGTAGTTGGAGATGGTGTAAATGATGCGCCAATTATGGCTGCAGCAAACGCTTCGGTTGCTATGGCCGCTGCCGCAGATATTACCCGTACATCGGCAGACTGCTATTTGATGGCAGACAATTTGAGGAATGTTGAGTTTGCATTAACGCGTTCTAAAAAGACTCAAAGTGTGATTAAACAAAACCTAGCCTGGTCTTTGGGTTATAATTTTTCGATGATCCCGCTTGCGGCAATGGGCTATATTCCACCTTATATTGCCGCGATTGGTATGTCGCTCAGCTCTGTTGTGGTGGTGGTTAACTCCTTGAGGTTAAAAGAATAAATTTGGACGCTTTATATTTACTCATTCCAATCTCTATCTTCCTATTAGTGGTCGCTATTGCGATATTCTTTTGGGCAGTAAACTCGGATCAATATTCTGATTTGGACAAAGAAGCACATCGAATTTTATTTGATAGTGAGTCTAGTAAAGGGCCGACTAGTAAAGAGCCGTCTAATGAAGAAAAGAACGGTGATGACAAGTCGAGCGAAGAGGCTGCTAGCGATGGTGAGAAAATAGCAACTAAAAAGAAGGGCGCTCAAGATGACTGAACTCACTGTTATCTGGCTACCGGCTTTTATCATGGGCTTACTAGGCAGTGCACACTGCATGGGGATGTGTGGTGGCCTGACCGTGGCTTTAAGTTCCGGCTGTGAGCCATCTCGACAAGCTACTTTATCGCTAGTCTATCAGCTATTTCGAGTATGTAGCTACGCCATACTTGGCGGCATAACAGGTGCTCTAGGTGACGTTATGAGTCGCTGGACCGACTTTCCAGTATTAATGATAGCCGCTTCAGTTCTGCTCATCATGATGGGGCTGTATTTAATGGGGCGCTGGAGTTTGCTGACAGTGCTTGAAAAGCAGGGCGGTAAGCTGTGGAAATATGTGGCACCTGTGCAAAAGAAATTTCTACCCATTCGTAATTTTTCTCAAGCCGCATCGATCGGACTGTTATGGGGACTATTGCCCTGTGGTTTGGTTTACAGTGCCCTTGCGGTTTCTGCAGCAAGCGGTAGTGCTATTAACGGTGTCGTTACTATGCTGGCCTTTGGTTTAGGCACCTTGCCTGCGCTCTATATTACTGGGGTATTTGCGAAGCAGTTATTGCAATGGTTTAAAAAGCCTTGGCTGAGAACCACTATCGGTATTATCTTTATTGTATGGGGCTCCTATCAGATGTACACCACGTTGGTCCCAGCTAACGACATGGGCTCGCACCAACATCATCACCATCACCATTAATAAGGGATGAGTGCGCTATAGTTGATCTAGATCAATAGCCCAAAACGGCTTTAATCTAAGATCTTATTCATACTTCCTACAATAGGGTTTGTTATGAATAATCAAGTACACTGGGATAGAGCACTTATCGAGAAATACAGCATTTCAGGGCCACGATATACCTCTTATCCAACCGCACTACAGTTCGATGAAAGCTTCACAAGTTCCAACATGATAGAAGTCTTAAATTCGTCGGATAAGTCAAAGCCAATCTCACTTTATGTCCACATCCCTTTTTGTGAAAACATTTGCTATTACTGCGCTTGTAATAAAGTCATTACAAAAGATCGCTCTAAAGCAGCGCATTATATAGAAGCACTTCTGAAGGAAGCAGAGCAGATCGCGCCGTTATTAGCTGGTCGTTTAGTGACCCAAATGCACTGGGGCGGCGGCACACCTACGTTTTTGACTAACGAAGAAATTAAACAGGTCACCGATCGCTTAAAAGAATTATTTAAATTCTCCGAAAAGAGTGAGATTTCAATTGAAATTGATCCTCGTAGCATGGATAGAAAAACACTTCCGGCTTTGGCAAAACTTGGCTTTAATCGACTCAGTTTAGGCGTGCAGGACTTTAACCCTAAAGTACAAAAAGCAGTTAATAGAATCCAACCTTATGAGATGACACGAAAGGCACTACTCGACGCTCGCAAGTATGGTTTTGAGTCGATCAACGTGGATTTGATCTATGGTCTGCCTTTTCAGTCGGTTGAAACCTTTGAGGAAACAATTCGCCAGGTCATTGAAATGGCGCCAGATCGCTTGTCGGTTTTCAACTATGCACATTTACCGCATCGCTTTAAACCACAACGTAGAATAAATGCTGACGAGTTGCCGACTGCTAGTGAAAAAATTGCCATTTTAGAAATGACCATCAAGAAGTTGACTGAGGCTGGCTATGTTTATATTGGCATGGACCACTTTGCGCTTCCTCACGACGAGCTCACCTTGGCACAAGAAAACGGAGATTTGCACCGAAACTTTCAAGGCTATACCACAAATGCCGATTGTGACTTGATTGGTTTGGGCGTGTCGTCGATTAGTAAAGTGTCCGATAGCTATTATCAAAATGATCGCGATCTAAAAACTTATTATGCGCATATCGACAACAACGAGTATGCTACTTGGCGTGGTTATGAGCTTACTGAGGATGACAAGATTCGTCGCGACGTTATTATGCATTTAATCTGTCAGTTTAACCTTGAGTTTCGTACGGTAGAAAAGCGTTATGGCATCGTCTTTAGCGACTATTTCAAAGACGAACTCGATAGCTTCGATGACATCGTTAGTGACGGTTTAGCAGAAATAACTGCCGAGGGAATCCGGGTTAGCCAAGCAGGACGTTTGCTGATTCGAAATATATGTATGATTTTTGACCAGCATTTTAAACAGTTAAAATCGATGACTATATATTCTGCAGCTATTTAAATTATTAAATCTAAACGATATACTGTTATCGAATAAAGTTTTCTAAGGGGTGTGAATGTTACCTTCCATAAAGTGCCAAAGTTGCAGTATTAACCAACTTTGTTTGCCGGTTATGCTCGTGGAGTCTGAAATCGAGCACTTAGACAGCATTATTCAAAGAAAAAAACCGCTCAATAAAAATGAAATGCTATTTCGAGCGGGTGATGACTTTGAAGCTATATATGCGGTCCGTTCTGGTTGTATTAAGTCATATACCATTTCAGAGGACGGCGTAGAGCAAGTTACGGGCTTTCATTTGCCGGGGGAGATTATTGGTCTTGATGCAATTAGTCGCGAAATGCATCCGAGTATGGCTAAGGCAATTGAAACTTCATCTGTTTGCACTATTCCATACAGTAAACTAGAGATGCTTTCTGGAGAAATCCCTGGTTTAAGGCAGCAGTTGATAAGAGTGATGAGTAAAGAGATCCATGATGATCAGGAGCTCATGTTGTTGCTTAACAAAAAAAGTGCTGACGAGCGTTTAGCTGCATTTTTAATGAACTTATCCAGTCGCTTTGCGAGTAGAGGTCTTTCAAGAGACTGCTTTAATCTCACAATGACGCGTAATGATATGGCTAATTATTTAGGCTTGGCGGTCGAAACTGTCAGCCGTTTGTTTTCGAAGTTACAAGATAGGAAGTATATTTCAATAAAAGACAAAGAAATAACGATTGAGGATATGACGGGTTTGAGCAAATTAGCGGGGACCCGCTGTAACTAAAAATAAAGAGGAATCAGAATGAAAAATAGATTTAATATGTTGTATAACCCAGTTAAAACATGGCAAAACATAAAAAAAAGAAACTTCACGATTCCTCAGGTTTACTTTAGGCTTTTATTAGTAATGGCGCTGTTACCGCCATTGTTTGGCTTTATCGGTGCTGTTTATAGTGGTTGGAGAATTGGTGATGAACCACCAGTAAAACTCACTTGGGAGAGCGCACTAGGCATCGCAATAGTTGCTTATATCGCAATTTTACTCGCTGCTTACGTCTATTCTCGATTTATTCATTGGATGGCCAAAACTTATGGCTCTAAAGCAAGTTTGGCTGATTGTTTTGCGCTAGTCAGTTATTCGTGTATTCCCTTATTTCTTGTTAGTGTGTTTAGTGCTTATCCATTACTTTGGATGGATTTACTATTAACTTTACTTGCCATTGCGTATTCCGTTCGACTTCTATTTCTGGGAACACCAATTATGATGGATATTGACGAAGATAAAGCTTTTTTCTTCTCCAATTCTATTATTACGGTGGGCCTGGTGTTAGTGGTAGGCGGTTTGGCGATTAGCGTACTATTCTGGGCGAATGGCGTTGGCCCGATGTTTACTCGTTAATTTGAATATTGTTAATGAAACGCCTCTGCTGGCCAACCAGTAGAGGCGTTTTTACATCAGGATCTTTTACTCTTATCTATAATTTTAGTGGTAGAAACGCCGTCAATAAAATCTAAAATAATAACATCACCGCCATTTGCTAGGACACTTTCTGAGCCAGCAATTTCTTCGACCTTATAATCGCCGCCCTTGACTAAGACATCAGGAGCAAGAGCTTCAATCAATCGCTGTGGCGTGTCTTCGGTGAACTCAACGACCCAATCGACGCTTGCCAATTCTGCTAGAACAGTCATGCGCTGCTCGCTGGGGTTTATTGGTCGGCTTGGCCCTTTTAGCCTTTTGACGGAATCATCGCTATTAACGGCGACAATTAAGCGATCGCCAAGTTTGGCTGCTTGCTTCAAATATGAAACGTGCCCAGAGTGGAGAATATCGAAACAACCATTGGTCATTACAATTTTCTCGCCTGAGGCCTTTGCTTGGCGAATCAGTTGAATGATTTGTAGTTCGGTGAGCACACCTTTTTCAAGCGGTTGCTGCTGCAACATGGCATAGCTTAATTCTTGAGTGGTGACTGTTGCAGTGCCGAGCTTGCCAACCACTACTCCTGCAGCTAGATTGGCGATCTGTACAGCTTCTCGAAGTGTCGCGCCAGCGGCCATCGAACCAGCTAAAGTGGCTACCACTGTATCGCCAGCACCTGTAACGTCATAAACTTCGCGAGCTTGTGTCGGTTGCAAGTAAGGCTCCTGATTGGCACTAAATAGCGCCATACCTTTTTCGCTACGCGTTACCAATAAGCTGTCTATGCTAAGAGATTGACGGGTTTTCTTAGCAAGCTCTAAGAAAGATTCCTCAGAATCAGGTTTTCCTGCGATCGCTTCAAACTCTGATTGATTCGGGGTAATCAAAGTTGCTTGGCGGTATTTGCTAAAATCCGAGCCCTTAGGATCGACGATGATAGGTTTTCCGGCGACAAGAGCGGCCTGAATAATCGGTTGCGGATCGGATAAAGTGCCTTTGCCGTAGTCTGAAAGAACCACTACATCGTGTTGCTCGATAAGTTTTCGAATATGTTCGATGTCTAGGCCATTGCTAAGTGAGAAGTCTTTTTCAAAGTCGGCTCTGAGTAATTGCTGACTGCGGCTCATCACTCTAAGTTTAGTGATGGTTTGTTGATGTGTGCGCTTTTCAAAATGACAACGAACTTGCTGATGTTGCAGTATTTCTTCGAGGCTTTGTGCTGCTTCATCATCACCAGTAATACCGCATAGAGTGACATCACAACCGAGAATGGCAATGTTTAAAGCGACGTTGCCCGCTCCACCTGCGCGATCTTCGGTATTGTTCACATTAACCACGGGTACTGGGGCTTCTGGCGAAATACGGCCAGTATCGCCATACCAGTAGCGGTCGAGCATGATATCGCCTATAACTAATACACTGGAATTGTTAAATTTTGGAAGACTTAAATTCAAAATGTGTCTCTACGGCCTGTATTAAGGATATATTAATCATATCGCGTTACCCTATTTGATGTAAGACTTGAGAGATACTTTGTTAAATTTCAAATATTTTAAGGTAAACTCTTGTACATCATGTAACACAGAGGAGGTCAAGAATGAAGAATTTGATGGTACTTATGGTCATAGTTATCGCAACTCTAGTGCTGACAGCGTGCGCAGGTGCTCGAAAAGGTTACAGCGCAGAGCAATGTCGCCAGGCTGTTGATACTGCCTATAAAGAGTTAAACTTTGCTAAAAGCGAAGGCTTCGCAGGGACTGTGAATTACACCAAAGCTGCGAGTTTACTGACGGCAGCGAAAACTAACCAAACATTCGAAAGTTATGACGCCTGCGTTGATAATGCAGAAAAAGCTCGCTTTTATATTCGAGAGTCGAAAAAGGGCTAGTAACGTTAAAATGTTGTTAAATCATACTGAAAAGCGACCTAAGGGTCGCTTTTTTGTCTTATAATCAGTTTAAATCTATTTAGACTTGGTCAGCGAGGACGTTAATAGATACAATATAAAAAAATTAGGAATAATATATGCCAAAGAAACCCCATAAAGATCCACAAGCAGAATTAGAAGCACAGCGTTACGAAAACCCAATCGCAAGTCGACAGTTTATCTTATCCGTGCTGGAAAAGGCCGGTGAGCCTGTCTCTTTTGAAATCATTGCAAAACAATCAAAAATAACAAAGCCCGAACAAAAAAGAGCACTTGATAAACGCTTAAATGCGATGGAGCGTGACGGACAGTTGATCTGCAACCGTAAAGGTAAGTATTGCCTTGTAGACGCGACGGATCTGGTTCGAGGAAAAATATTAGCGCACAGAGATGGCTATGGTTACTTAGCCCTAGAGGAAGGTGGCGACGACTGGTATATCTCACCACGAGAAATGCACAGTGTGTTCCATGGTGACAAAGTTCTCGCCCGCGTTAAAAAAATTGATAAACGAGGACGAACTGAAGCAGGTATTGTCGAAATACTCGACGGTTCAACCAACCATATTGTTGGCCGGCTGTTTGAGGAAAGCGGGTTAGTCTTCGTATCCTCCGATGACCCTCGTATTTTACACGATCTGATTATTTCGCCCGATGATACGCTTGGTGCGGAGATAGGTCAGGTGGTGGTCGCAGAAATCGTACAGCGACCTAAAAAGAATCGCCATGCTCATGGTATTATTAAAGAGGTTTTAGGTGACCACTTATCTGCAGGCATGGAAATTGAAATTGCGATTCGTAATCATCAAATTCCGCATGAATGGCCAGAAGACGTTACCAATGAAGTGACTGAACTTCCAGTTGAAGTCACTGATAAAGACTGGGAAGGTCGTGTAGATTTAAGAAAGTTGCCACTTGTTACCATCGATGGCGCTGATGCTCGAGATTTCGATGATGCTGTCTATTGCGAAAAGCAAAAAGGTGGAGGCTGGAAGCTTTGGGTAGCGATTGCAGACGTTAGCCATTACGTTCAGCCCGGTTCAGCGCTAGATAAAGAAGCGATTGAGCGTGGTAACTCGGTCTATTTCCCTGAGTATGTTGTGCCGATGTTACCTGAAATATTATCCAACGGTCTTTGCTCGCTAAACCCTGATGTTGATCGTTTATGCATGGTTGCAGAGCTCGACTTGGATGCTTTAGGTAACGTTACTGACACAGACTTTTATCCAGCCGTAATGCACTCACACGCCCGTTTTACTTACGAAAAAGTGTGGGCGATTTTAGACGGCGATGAAGAGCTAAGAAAAGAGTACGCTCCGCGCGTTAAAGAACTCGAAGAGCTGTATGACTTATTCAAAGCTCGCTTAGCACTTAAAAATAAACGTGGTGCGATTGAGTTCGAAACCACCGAAACACAAATTATTTTTGATGAAAACCGCAAGATTGAAAATATTGTCGGGCGAACGCGAAATGATGCCCATAAGATCATTGAAGAATGTATGATCTGCGCTAACGTAGCCGCGGCAGAATTTATCGAAAAAAGTGATTTGCCAGGCATCTACAGAATCCATGAAGGCCCTTCGGAAGAACGTCTCGAAAAGTTTAGAGCATTCCTCGGCGAGCTTGGCATCTTCTTGTTCGGTGGTGATAAGCCTGAGCCAAAAGATTATCGCGAGTTACATGATGCGATTAAAGAGCGCCCGGATTATGAGTTGATTCAAACCATGATGTTGCGCTCGATGATGCAGGCGGTTTATAGCCCTGAAAACGAAGGTCACTTTGGTTTAGCGTTTGACTCTTATACGCACTTTACTTCACCTATCAGGCGTTACTCTGATTTGTTAGTGCATCGAATTATCAAGGCGCTTCTACAAAAAAGTAAGGTCACGGGCTCTGAGCGCGGCAAAGCCTACACTACCCAAGAATTAGTTTCCTATGCAGAGCATTGCTCCATGACCGAGCGTCGCGCTGATATGGCCACGAGAGATGTGGTCGACTGGTTGAAGTGCGAATATATGTTAACTCGTGTTGGCGAAGAATACTGGGGCACAGTGGCGACGGTCACCAGCTTTGGTATTTTCGTTGCACTGGATGAGCTATTTGTCGAAGGTTTGATTCACATTAGTGAACTTGGTGATGATTATTATCACTTTGACGCGACCAAGATGCGCTTAATTGGTGAACGCAAAGGGCAAAGCTTTAGAGTTGGTGATCGCGTAAAAATCAAGGTCGGAAAAGTTGATCTTGAACAGCGCAATATTGACTTTGAATTGCTTGAGCGTGAAAAAGTAAAACGTGAAGAAGTTAAAGGCTCTGAGCGCAGAAAGCTTTACGCTAAAGCCAAGAAGTCGGGCTCTGTTTCAAAAAAAGAAAAGTCAAAGAAAGATAGCAAGCCTAAAGGCAGAAGTGGTGCTAAGCCAGGCTATTCAAAAAGTACAAAGGGCAAAGGCTCAAAAAACACAAAGAAAAAACGCGGTAAAAGCGGTAAGAAAAACCGCGGTTAATTAACCCAAATTTGAAAGGTTTATATGTCTGAATTAGTGTATGGCGTTCATGCCGTTGAAGTATTGCTGAAACGTAATAGCGATAGTGTGCAACGATTATTTGTACAGCGAAACCGCCATGACCAGCGCGCTCATAAATTAGTAAAGCTGGCTCAATCTAAAAACATTCAAGTGATCCAAAAAGATCGAGAAGAGCTTGATGATATGACGAAGCAGCGCCACCAAGGTGTTATCGCGGAGTGCCATCAATTAAAAGCAAAACAGTTCCATGAGAAACACATTCCAGAGATTCTCGATTCGATAGATACGGAGCCGTTCATTCTGATTTTGGATGGCGTTACCGATCCTCACAATCTTGGTGCTTGCTTGCGTAGTGCCGATGCCGCGGGGGTTCATATGGTAATAGCGCCGAAGGATAACGCTGCCAGCATTACCGACGTGGTACGCAAAGTAGCTTGCGGTGCGGCAGAGTCAGTGCCATTTATTCCAGTGACAAACCTATCTCGCACCATGAAGCAATTACAAGAGCGTAATATTTGGATTGCGGGTACTGCCGGCGAAGCGGAGCAGGATATTTATCAAGCCAACCTAAAAGGTGGCTTGGCTATCGTCATGGGCGCCGAAGGCGATGGTATGCGTCGCTTAACTCGCGAAAATTGTGACTTCCTTATCAAAATTCCTATGGCTGGCGAGGTTTCTAGTTTGAACGTTTCGGTAGCAACAGGTGTCACACTGTTTGAAGCCGTAAGACAGAGACAGAAATAAAAATGAATCAGAAAGTTCTTTTAGGTTTGTTAGTTGTATCGTTAGGACTAAATACTTACCTATTGTTCCAAGTTGTCGGTAGTGATAGTAGCACTCTAGGGCAAGAGGCTATAGAAACACAGAACTATAGTCTTCAAACCGGAAATAAGCCAACTGATGATATAGATATTACCGAACACAGCGAACCTGTTTTAGAAAAATATATAGTTGCCGATGTCGATAAAGAAAAGCGTCAATTAGCAGAGAAAGTTGCGGAATTAGAGCAGGAGCTAGCTGAAATAAAAAGCTCGGAGACGACCTCGGCTGGTTTCTCAAACGACTTAGACTCAGAGTTCGCTAAAGAAGCTGCTGCTATGTCCGAGGACGTATTATCACGTTTTGAGTCCGAAGAAGAGGACTACACTTGGTCAAATGAAACCAAGGTTCAACTCGATCAACTTTTTGCTGAAAAGGGATTATTGTCTGATTTACAAATTAAAGATATGCAGTGCAAAGAAACAATCTGCAAGGTGAGTATCGCACCTTACGACGGGGCTTCGCAGGGACACTTACTTGGTGCTGCTATGAAGGTGACGCAGACTATTGTTAAGTCAGACAATAAAGCGCTATCCGGTATGCGCTCTATCTTTAATATCAATGATAGTAGCGGTCATGTCGAAATCTTTTTATATAACACTCATTAGGTTTTAGTGACTAAGGGCAGAGTCGAAATAGTTGTTCTTTTTAAATAAGGCACTTAAAGCTTCGTCTACGGTTACTGGGTAGAAAGAAACCGTATCATTAGCTTTTAGTTGAGCTAGTAAGCTAAGGTCAGCACTAATGACTTGCCCAACTCTTGGGTAGCCGCCGGTGGTTTGTCCGTCAGCTAGAATGACGATGGGATGACCGCTCGGTGGCAGTTGCACAGTACCTGAAACGATAGGCGCTGTGGTCATCGAGAGCTCTTGGGTTTGATTGAGGGTGTCTTTGTCAGACTCTAGCTTTAACGCCATCCGATTGCTATAGCTACTTACGCTATAGTCGTTTTCAACCAACGACTGTTTACTGGGCTCTGTTAATAGCTCGTATTCTCTACCTTGAGTAAATCGCACCACAAAGTGGTGTTGCTCTAAGCTATGGTGATGCTCCACTGAAAGTTCTTTGGGAGTCACGCGAGTCTCAGTGAAGTGCTCCGAATTTATAGCAATCTCATCACCATCCTCTAGTGCTCGGCCCTGATAACCACCAAAACCAGCGAGTAAATTCGTTGATAAACTACCCATCACCGCTTCTAAATTAATCTCACCTGCTATAGCAATGTATGCCCGTGCTCCAGATAGCAATTTCTCAAATGTTAATACATCGCCAGCTTTGAGGTGCAAGGTAGTGTTCATGGGGCAGGGTGAATCGTTAAGAGTGAGCTCAAAACTAGCGCCTGCTACTGCAACGGTATGATTCTCCATGAACTCTAAAGACGGTCCAACTTGTGTAACTTCTATGGTCGCATTCGATTTTGGATTACCTACAAGCCAGTTGGCAATTTGGTGGCTATATTCGTCGAGAGCGCCATTCCTAGAAACGCCATACTCCAAGTAATTTGGCCGCCCCAGATCTTGGATGGTACTTAAAACGCCAGCTTTTAACACTCTAATGCTCATAGCTATTAAACTCATCAAGGCTGATAGAAGTGAACTGAATCGTATCTAGAGGCTTGGCAATCGCAGGTTTATTCTTTGTGATGTCGAATATCCTCTTGGGGGTTTTACCAATAATATTCCAACCGCCAGGGCTATCGATAGGGTAAATTCCGGTTTGTTCGCCACCAATCGCCACTGAGCCTGCTTCAACTTTTGCTCTAGGATCGTCTCGTCGAGTACAGTGTAACTTTGGATTCAATCCTCCCAGATATAAGAATCCAGGTAAAAAACCAAGCATATAAACTGGGTATTGGTTTGCAGTATGAAGATTTACGACTTCCTTAACGGAGAGATTGGTTCTTTGTGCGACGTATTCTAAATCAGGCGCTAAAGAAGCGTCGTAACATACTGGGATGATGTGCTTTTCAGAGTCCGATGTTTCGACTGCTTTAGCTGAGCTTAGTAACTTTTCTATGGTTGAGCTTGTTTGTACTGGTTCCCACTCCAATGGTTTGAAAATGGCCAGTAAAGAGTTGTAAGCAGGAACAGTTTCAATAATACCAGTAAGTTGGGCTTGTTCGATATTTTGTTTACAACCTAATATAAAGCGCGTTAGTTCTAGACTGATTTCGCCTTTGAACTCGATAATTAAAGAGTTATCGCTGTTTATATTAACGCTATAATTAAACATTACATTCCTGAACGAATCTGTATGTTATGGTCTGTCAAACTTTGATGCAGTTGCTTGGCAATAGAGACTGCATTCGGGTTATCGCCATGCAGGCAAATCGAGTCAACCTTCATACTGAGCAACTGACCCGATGGCGTAGAGATTGGTTTACCTTGAGCAAACTTTAGAGCTTGCTGTAAGCTTTCTTCAAGAGTGCTATGTAACGCTTCTGGCTCCGTGCGTGGCACTAAAGTTTTATTCGATCGATAATTGCGATCCATAAAGCCTTCATTGATAAACTCAATACCAACCTTATGAGCAGCTTCCTTCATGGCCGAATCGGCTAACCCCATCAGCTTTATATTTCCTGACACTTGCGCCACGACTTCAGCAATCGTGGTAGCGAGGGATAAGTCCAAGGCGGCATCGTTATAGAGCGCGCCATGAGGTTTAACATGGAAAAGCTTGGCCCCATGTTGATTGCAACTTTCAGCAATTAAATCAATTTGCAGCCGTAAGGTTTTTATAAGCTCAAGCTCACCCAAGCTTATGGACTTTCGGCCAAAATTTTCTTTATCAGGATAGGAGGGGTGTGCGCCGATCGCTAAGTTGTGGGCCAAAGCATTATTAATTGAAGCATTGACGCTCGCTTGATTGCCTTCATGGCCGCCACAAGCAATATTGCAGGACGATATGTAAGGCATAATCTCGGCATCACGCGCCCAGCTTTCTGGCTTAGTGCTTTCACCAAGATCGCAATTAATATCAATGCTTCTATTCATACGGTTATTATAACAACTTGAAGGCAGATAGTAGACTCTTTGCGCCTAAAACGAACGAGACGATAACAACCAAGAAGCCCAACAAGTTTTGCCATAGATTGTTTTTATGTTGGCCTAAAAAGTTTTGGTTCATTGCCCACAACAAAAAGCTTGCAATGATCGGCAACAGTAAACCGTTAGCCACTTGAGCAAACCAAATGACTGAAACAGGTTTTAAGCCTAAAGATGACACGGCCACACCAACCACTAAAATGATCATCCAAATAGCGCGGAATTTATAACTTCTAAGATCTTCAGGGATATTTAACAAACCCGTTAAGGCATAAGCCGAAGCTAATGGGGCTGTGATCGCCGAAGAAATCCCCGAAGCAAATAATCCTAGCGCAATCATGTATTGTGCTAATTCGCCAAATGCAGGCTCAATACTTTTCGCCATATCTGCTGCGCTATTTATTTCCAATTGGCTGCCGAAGAATGCACTGGCAGCGGTCGAAACGATAGCAATAGAAATTAATCCACCAAGCGGAATCGAGACATAAATATCCTGTCGCGCTTTTTTCAGATCCGAGACAGTTTTCCACTTCTTTTTAGCGCTAGAAGAGTGTAAAAACAAATTATAAGGAACCACTGTGGTGCCGATTAAAGCAATCACGGTTAAGGTTGCAGAATCTGGAAGGCTTGGCACCAATAATCCCTCAAACAACTCACCTAAATCAGGCTTGGTTAAGACAAAGGTGACGAGAAAGGCAATACTCATCAACAAAACCACGGCGATTAACACCTTTTCGATTAGGCGATAGCTTCCGGTTAGAAGCACGAAGAAAGCAATGACACCGATAGTCAGCGCTGCTAAATCGATTCCTGCAATATCGGGATAGTCCCAAACCACTTCAACACCAAGCGTTGCGCCTGCAATATTGCCACCTTCATAAGCGGCATTACCGATAATAATGGCGCTAACCACTAAGATAATGGAAAGAGCTTTTAAGGCAGGATTCTTTATTAATTCACGAATAGACTGACCTAGCCCTTTTTGTCCGATGACGCCCAACCTTGCGGTCATCTCTTGCAGAATCATGGTGGCCAGAATTGAAAATAATAATGCCCAGAGTAAGCTAAAGCCGAAATTTGCCCCCGCTTTTGTGGCTACGGTGACGGTTCCAGGTCCAATAAATGCCGCAGCGACTAATGCTGCTGGGCCGATGGAAATTTTAGGTAGTTTCATAGACGTGTAGGGTGAATATTTTTTTATGAGACTACAGGGAAAATCTTTATACCGCAATGAGTTGTCTAGGGGTAAAAGATTAGATATAACTAGTTTCGGAAAAAATATAAAACAAGGAATTTGCAATGAAAAAGATCCTCGCCATAACTCTGCTTCTGTCTATTGGTTTAAATGTTTATCAATTTTTGGACCAAAAACAATTGAACAGTAAGCCTAAAACTTTAACTCCGTCAGCCGTCGAGACAAGTAAACCTCCTGTCGCAAAGGGTGCGGAAGGCGACCAAGACAAGACTATGCAGTTTGAGTCGCAACTGTCTGAACTGGAAGCTAAGATTAAAAACTTGAGAGCAATCAACTCCAGTCAACAAGCGAGAATTGAAGAGTTAGAAGAGCTTGTTGCCATGAATAATGAGCATCAAATAGCCTCAGAAAATAAATCCAAAAAAACGCCTTCTATCGGGCCATCTGAAGAAGAGGCCAAGAAAGCCATAGCAGAAAGAAATTCAGTTATAGAGACCTTTAAAGAGCAAGCCGTCGACGGGGACTGGTCTTATAAAGCTCAAGAAGAGTTAGCCGCAATTGTTAACAACTCTGAACTTTTATCAGAGATGAGTTTTAATGGTGTGGAGTGTAAGACAACGATTTGTCGCATGTCAGTGACGCCATTGCACGAAGGTACGGGTCATAAAGTCAATGCATTCTTTAGCATCTCGTCTGCCTTAAGAAAAACTGACTACACTAAATACTCCACTATGTCGGATAATATGGGCGACTCTAAAGAGGTTCATATCTATATTGTGCGTCCGCAAGAAGAAAGCTAGTTTATATATGTAACGTCCCTTGCTGTTTGCGCTTGAAGTGAACAGCAAGGGACACGATATATACGCATATTATAAAACCGGTATTTCCAGCTCTTCTGGCCAAACACTGAATTGGACTTGCCCAATATGCGCTTTCTGCAATAAAAACATCATCAGTCGAGACTGGCCAATACCGCCACCTATGGTTTGTGGCAAGTGACCAGCCATTAGTTGCTGATGCCACAGATAGTTGAGGCGATGCTCGCAATTGCGTATTTGTAGCTGTTGCAGCATAACATCAGGTGATACTCGAATACCCATGGATGACAGTTCAAAAGCATCTTCTAATACTGGGTTCCAGACTAATATGTCACCGTTTAATCCATAATAACCATCATCAGTTGGGCTACTCCAATCATCATAATCAGGGGCACGCCCGTCGTGAATGGTGCCGTCACTAAGTTCACCGCCAATTCCAATGATAAAAACGGCTCCATATTCTTTACAGACTCTATACTCACGCTGACTCGGTGATAAACCAGGGTATTGTTTCATCAGGTCTTCTGACTGGATGAAAGTAATCTCTGTAGGTAAGAGTGGCTCTCGTTGCATTGCGCTAGCGACAAGCTGATCCGTTGCTCGCATCGCCTTATATAATGTCTCTACCGTTTCTCTGAGATAGTCCAATGACGTTTCATCGGCACTCATGACTTTTTCCCAGTCCCACTGATCGACATATAAGGAGTGGCGTTCAGTAAGAGCTTCTTCATCAGGACGAATCGCACGCATTTGAGTAACGATCCCTGTGCCTATATCAAAGTCACTTCGAGCCAATAATTGACGTTTCCACTTAGCTAAGGACTGTACTATCTCTAGCGGACGGGACAGTGTCTGGCTTTGTACCGCTACCGGCTTCTCAACACCGTTGAGATCGTCTTGGATCCCATCGCCCTGAAAGGTAAGGATTGGCGCCTGAACTTCAAGCAGCGATAATTCCTTACTTAACTTTTCTAAGAAGAACGACTTGGCCTGTTGAATCAATCTTTGATCCTGGATAAAGGCCTCTTTTGCTAGCTTTTTCATGGTGGTCCTTAATTCGATAGATTAATACTTGTTAATTAATATTTTTATATTTAATTGATTTAAATATCTATATCTGTCTAACAATAAAGGTTTATTGCTATATTAAATCTAAAAAAGCATAATAAATTTTACTGTATGAATAATTTCGGGAAGGATTCTCATGAAAAATTATGAGATCGATAATTTGGATAAAAAAATTTTGGCTCAATTATTACAAGAAGCACGAACTCCCTATGCCAAAATTGCGGAAAGTTTGGGTGTTAGCGCAGGGACTATCCATGTCAGAATCGAGAAAATGCGCCAAGCTGGCGTTATTCAAGGGACAAAAGTCAAGATCGAGCCTAAAGCGCTTGGCTATGATGTCTGCTGTTTTGTTGGTGTTTTCTTGAAATCGGCAAAGGATTATCAACCAGTAAAAGAGCAGTTGATTCAGATCCCCGAAGTCATAGAGGCTTACTACACCACAGGTCAGTATAGTGTATTGCTAAAAGTCATCGCGCCAGATATCGATCGCTTTCAGCATATACTGATCAATAAACTGCAATCCATCGAACAAGTTCGCTCGACCGAGACTTTAATATCTCTGCAAAATCCAATTTACAGGGATATCGACGGTTTATTGGTGTGATGGACTGCTTTTACGCACTTTATCTACCAAATAGCCTATGAGTCAGTGTATTAGCGCCTAAATTGGTTGATCTTTAGCCATGAAATCCTTAAAATACGCGCCCTTGGTCAATCTCTGGCCAAGTTTTATGACAATCAGGTTTACTCCTTGTTGCTTATAGTTCCACTTCAAAGACGGGCTATAGGTGGCTGGAAACCGAAAGGAGACTTTAAATGAGACACTACGAAATCGTATTCTTGGTGCACCCAGATCAGTCTGATCAAGTTCCAGGCATGATCGAGCGTTACAGCAAGATGATCACTGATGCAGAAGGCACAGTTCACCGTCTAGAAGACTGGGGCCGTCGTCAGCTTGCATACCCTATCAATAAACTTCACAAAGCTCACTACGTTCTTATGAATGTTGAAGCGAATGGCGAAGTTATCGAAGAATTAGAAGATGCTTTCCGTTACAACGATGCCGTGTTACGTAACATGGTAATGCGTCGTAAAGAAGCCATCACAGAAGCTTCTCCAATGGCTAAGAAAGACGAAGCGCCTGCTCGTGACGAAAAGCCAGCTAAAGAAGAAGCTAAGAAAGAAGAATCAACTGAAGCTGCGGCTGAGTAATAAGGAGACATATCATGGCACGTTTTAACCGTCGTCGTAAGTTCTGCCGTTTCTCGGCTGAAGGTATAACTGAGATCGATTATAAAGATACAGCTATGCTAAAAAATTACATCACAGAAACTGGTAAAATTGTTCCTAGCCGTATTACCGGTACTAGCGCAAAATACCAACGTCAATTAGCTAGCGCTGTAAAGCGTGCGCGCTTCTTGGCTCTTTTGCCATACACTGATAGCCACGAATAAGCGGCATTTTGAGAGGGTATAACGATGAACGTCATTTTACTTGAAAAACGTCGCAACCTTGGTGATTTAGGTGATACGGTTACTGTAGCAGCTGGCTACGGACGTAACTTCCTTATCCCTACTGGTAAAGCAGTTCCTGCGACAAAAGAAAACATCAAACACTTCGAAGAGCGTCGTGCAGAACTAGAAGCGAAAGCTGCTGAAGTTCTAGCTGCTGCTCAAGCACGTGCTGACAAACTAGCTGGCCTAGAAGTTACTATCACAGCAAACGCTGGTGACGAAGGTAAACTTTTTGGTTCAGTAGGTACATCAGACATCGCGGAAGCGGTAGTTGCTGAAGGTGTTGAATTAGAAAAGAAAGAAGTACGTATGCCAGAAGGCGCTATCCGTCAAACAGGCGAGTACACTTTCGAAGTACATTTACACCCAGAAGTTGAAGCTAGCATCAAAGTTGTTGTTGTTGGCGAATACGACGAAGCTCAAGCTTAATTTAGAATTAAGCAAAAGAGTTAAGAGAAAGGCACCTTCGGGTGCCTTTTTTGTTTCTAGCATTTGAGCGTTGCCAAAACTTTATAACGATTTGCCGTGTCTTGGCTTAGCTCAAAAGCTAGAAAAGTTAATCTTGCGCTTTCTCAGAGAATTTTGCCTTGCCTTGATTTTGCTTATAAACCAGAAGGCTCGTCTTTGCGAGCGAACACAGTGAGCGCGGCAATCTCTAATATCATGACTTTCCAAAAGATTGCCACGTCGAGCCTCACACTCCTCGCAATCACGGCACTTTTTGCGAACTCTCCTTGAGCTTGCTTATAAGCCAGAAGTATCGTCTTTGCGAGCGAACATCGTGAGCGCGGCAATATGTAAGCTCAATACTTATCAATAGATTGCCACGTCGCGCTTCACACTCCTCGCAATGACGGCACTTTTTGCGGACTCGCCTTGATTTTACATATAAACGAGAAGGATTGTCTTTGCGAGCGAACATCGTGAGCGTGGCAATCTCTAGTCTCAAGACCTTTCAATAGATTGGCACGTCGAGCCTCACACTCCTCGCAATGACGGAGTTTTTGCGAACTCTCCTTGAGCTTGCTTATAACCCAGAAGGCTCGTCTTTGCGAGCGAACATCGTGAGCGCGTCAATCTCTAGTCTCAAGACCTTTTAATAGATTGCCACGTCGTGCTTCGCACTCCTCGCAATGACGGAGTTTGGGAAGTGTACAATACTCTTTTGTGCATTAGCTTTCTTCTAAAAGAGAAATGATGCCTTCGTGGATCCTCCAAATTCCCCGTTCGGTTTTAACATAAAAAGTTAATCCAGTTTGAAGGTTGTGAAAAACATGGGTTGGTGCAGGGAAATCAGAAACGATATGAGTGAGCATTACCCCTTTTGAATCGGCAGGGGCTTTTAACTTGATACAGCTTTTACTGTACGCTTCGTCAGATAAAATATCCTTACCATCAGCTGAAGTTATATACTGTTTATGACCACCAACGGGTATCACACCCGGCTCCTTAGTAGAGGTTAAAATATAAACCTGCCATCCATTTTCCATTGGCAAAACCACTGAATTGACGGTTGGTGAGCAAGCCTCCTTTATGCTAGCCCTAACAGTTGTTAATGCTGTTACCATGCTTTGTTCTTGCAGAGAGATATTTCTGTCAGGTGCTAACTGTAAAGTGGGGTTTTGAAAGTTTTTGTCAAAAATCACATCAGCAATTACATGTAAATTGCCTTCTATATCTTGGTAGAAAGATACTGTCGGTGCTTTAGGCTTATCTAAATGAACAATCCAACCCCTACCATTTTTTATTTGGCTAATATCAACAGCGTCAATGAGTATGTCAGTGGCTTGCCAGGCTAGCGAATCTTTAATCCAAATGAGTCTCCCAGTGTTCTCTATAAACTCTTTTTGAAAGAGATCTTCTGGGGTGTAGAAGATAGATAATTTACTACTAGAAGCTGAGTTAAGTTCAGAGCTTTTTTGTGACGTGGTGGAGCAAGAAGTTAAAAAGATACAAAATATTAAGAAAAGCGGCTTCATAATAATCCCTTATTTGTGTTTATGATAGTGGGCTATGGCAAGATTGATAGATAGTATTATTTATGAGTTACTTTATTATTGTCAATGGACTTGGAAGTAACCCCTTATTCTATAAACCTATCTGAAAGATCCTCTGTCGGAATCATACAGTAATCATGCTTCCCAAACAGCTTGTAACGGTTAAGAGCTATTCGGTTATAAACCCAGTCTCTAAATTTTAATGGAAAAACTCTAAATACACGAAGCCAAGGCCACGGTTTGTTCAGGTCTTTTATAACTTCGAAGAAGGCTTCTGAACGGTAATAGGGCGTGTCGTCTTTGAGTAAGACCATGGTCTGGTAATCTGTTGTGGGCATCCCTATGGACTTTAAAAGCTCCTGTCCTTTCGGGGACTGAACGGAGCAGAATTTGAAATAGGCGTTATGATCGCGTTTGATCACAAACGGTACCCACTTTGAGCATAAAACGCATTCGCCATCGAAAAGAATTACTGAATTCATGGCTCTATCATAACTGAAAAATAACTCGTGGAATAAATTAATTAAATCATGGGGAAGTGTTAGTATTGACGATAAGTAAATCGGAATAAAAAGAGTTTAGGCTCGCTTTATCAATGGCTTAGACTTATCCAGAACTTATCCACAGACTTATTGTATTGCCTAAAAACTGTTACTATATAGAATAGTTTTGAGTAGGCGAATTGGCTTTACTCGTATTGATCGTCCAACCATTATGATAATAGAAGCAAACCATGCTATCAGCGCAACAATCTGACAAGAGAATCAAAGACTTAAAAGTTCCTCCGCATTCAATTGAAGCAGAGCAATCAGTGCTTGGCGGCGTTATGATTGATAATGACCAGTGGGAAAAGGTCGAGGAGATCCTGCTGTCTACGGACTTTTACGTTAAAAATCATCGTGAAATCTTTAAGGCGATGGCTGAGCTTGCCAATATGGCAAAGCCGATGGATGTTATTACGCTATCTGAGCATTTGGAGCAGATGGGCGATACGGATATTGGTTTAGCTTACCTTGGTGAGCTTGCTCAAAATACGCCAACTGTCGCTAACATTCGCGCTTATGCTGAGATTGTCCGCGAAAAGGCGATTATGAGGCAGCTGATCTCCGCATCGAATGAAATCGCTGATGCGAGTTTTAATCCACAAGGCCGTGGCTTAGCGGAATTGTTGGATTTAGCAGAGCGTAAAGTTTTTGCGATTGCTGAGTCACGCGAAACGAGTGGCGAAGGGCCGAGCAAGGTTGAGGACATTCTTAAAGCGACGATTGAGCGTATTGAGGAAATCCAAAAAACCAAGGGTGGTGTTACCGGTCTTTCCACGGGCTTCACTGACTTAGATAAAATGACGTCGGGTTTGCAAAAAGCGGACTTAGTCATTATTGCGGCGCGTCCGTCGATGGGTAAAACCACGTTCGCTATGAATATTGTGGAAAACGCGGCTTTGGCCAGTGACCTTCCTGTGTTGGTATTCAGTCTTGAGATGCCGAGCGAATCGATTATTATGCGTTCGATTTCATCTTTAGGTCGCCTTGAGCAAAACAAGATCCGTGGTGGCCAAATCCAATCGAAGGAAGATTGGGATAAGTTTAACAGTGGTGTTTTACAGCTAAAGAACCACACGAAGTTAATGATTGATGACACCGCGGGTCTATCGCCTGCTGAGATGCGCTCGAGAGCTCGTCGTGTGGCGCGTGAACATGGTGGTATTGCGTTAATTATGGTGGATTACTTGCAGCTGATGCAGGTTCCTGGCATGAGCGATAACCGTACTCTTGAGGTGAGTGAAATTTCACGATCTCTAAAGGCGCTTGCGAAAGAGCTCGAAGTTCCTGTCATCGCATTATCACAGCTTAACCGCTCCTTGGAGCAACGAAGTGACCGTCGTCCAGTAATGTCGGATCTGCGTGAGTCGGGTGCGATTGAGCAGGATGCGGATCTGATTCTCTTTATCTATCGTGATGAGGTTTATAACCCAGAAACAGAGCGTAAGGGGATTGCTGAAATTAAAATTGGTAAACAGCGTAACGGTCCAATCGGATCGGTTGAGCTTAGTTTCCAAGGGCAATATTCACGCTTTGATAACTTAGCTCATAACGATTATGAGGCCATGGGTGAAGGCTTTTAAGGTTAGGGTTTAACGTATGCGCCCAACGAAAGCCGTCATCGACCTCGATGCACTGCGCCATAATTTCAAAACCGTTCAGCAAAAAGCTTCTGGCAGTCGTGTCATTGCAGTGGTCAAAGCAGATGCTTATGGTCATGGTTTGGCGCAAATCGCGAAAGCGCTTCCTGATGCTGAGATGTTTGCGGTGGCCACGCCACTAGAGGCTTACACTCTTCGCGATGCTGGAATCGAGCAGCCTATCTTGTTGCTCGAAGGTTTCTTTGAAGAAAAAGAACTACCTAGAATTGTAGAAAACGATTTGCACTTAGTGGTACACCATAGCCCGCAAATCGATGCCCTAAAGCGTCTTAAAACGGACAAAAAACTTAACATCTGGCTTAAAATTGATTCGGGCATGAATCGACTGGGTTTCAAGGTTGATGAGTTACCGCAAATTGAAAATGATTTAGCAGAAGTTGAGTGCATTAATAAGCCAGTTCGATTGATGTCGCATTTCGCGAGTGCGGACGATGTAGAAGATCCTTTTACTTCTAAGCAAATCCAAACCTTCCTAGAAAGCACTGAGCATTTAGTTGTCGAGCGTTCGATGGCTAATTCAGCAGGTATTCTAGAAGCGAAAAGTGCGCATTTCGACTGGGTGCGACCTGGCTTAATTCTTTACGGTTGCTCGCCAATGATCGATAGCATTGGCGCAGACTATGGCTTAAAGCCAGTGATGAATCTAGAGTCACAAATCATGGCGATTAAACACTTAAAGAAAGGTGAGTCTACAGGCTATGGGCGCCACTGGTTTGCGGAAAGAGATACTGTGATTGCACTTGTCGCTATAGGTTATGGCGATGGCTATCCGCGAAATGCAGAAAATGGCACACCGGTTTGGGTTAATGGCCGCACGGTTCCTTTGGTTGGGCGCGTTTCTATGGATATGTTAGCGGTAGAGTTAGGGCCTGAGCATAGCGAGAAAATTGGTGATAGAGTTGTGTTATGGGGAAAAGAGTTGCCTGCTGAAATTGTGGCAAAGCATGCAGGGACTATTCCATACACTTTGAGCTGCGGTGTCACAGGCCGCGTTCACTTTGTTTACCGAGGAGAGCTTTGATGTCCAAGCAGAAAACGTTATCGCTAACCACCCATGGACAAGGGCTGTATGAATTTACTCGTGAAGCAGAAACCTGGGTTAGTGAGCAGGCAGTCGAAACTGGCGTCTGTCACCTATTCGTCCGACACACTTCTTGTAGCCTGACGATACAGGAAAATGCCGATCCAAGTGCTAAAACGGATTTAGAAAACTGGCTCAATCGCTTAGTTCCAGAAAACGACCCACTTTACACCCATACCATGGAAGGCCCTGACGATATGCCTGCGCATATCAAGGCAATTCTCACCAATGTTTCCTTAAGCATCCCTATTGTCGGTGGCCGGCTAGCGCTTGGAACTTGGCAGGGACTTTACCTGTGGGAGCATCGTCATCAAAGCCATAGGCGCTCGGTTATTCTTCATATCAGTTCTTAAGAAAAATACCTTTTACTATGAATAAGCACCGTAAAAATTGGTTCGCTGTTATTGTTTCTATCGTGGTGATTTGGGGCTTCTACTGGCTGATTAAGTTATTGATTTTTAAATACCTTATCTAGCTTAGACATGAATATTTACAAAATCACGATCCTTGCTCTTTAATTTCACTTGTATCTACCCCCAAAGCCCCCATAATTAATACAGTTAATAGATATTTTACTGGAGATTTCGATGTTAAGAATTGGTTTGTTCTTATTAACCAACTTTGCAATTTTATTATTGGCAGGTGCTGTCCTTAGTTTCTTTGGCTTTGATAGCATCATGGCGCAAAACGGCGTTGATCTGAATTTAACAGCGCTACTTATTTGGTGTGCTGTAATCGGTTTCGCTGGCTCATTAATTTCATTGTTTGCCTCTAAGTGGATGGCAAAGAAATTTATGCACGTCAGAATGATTGACCAGCCGCGAAATGAAACCGAGCAATGGTTAGTGAACACCGTCGAAACTTTAGCTAAGGACGCGGGCGTTGGTATGCCAGAGTTGGGAATTTTCCCTTCGCCACAGTCTAACGCTTTCGCCACTGGTTGGAACAAAAACAAGTCGCTAGTAGCAGTCAGCGAAGGCTTGTTACAGCGCATGAATCGTGACGAAGTACGTGCCGTACTTGCTCACGAAATAGGCCATGTAGCTAATGGCGATATGGTGACCTTAACTTTAATCCAAGGCGTGGTGAACACCTTCGTATTGTTCTTCTCAAGAATCATTGGTCACTTCGTCGATCGAGTTATCTTAAAGAACGAAGAAGGCCACGGTATTGGTTACTTTATTTCAGTCATGATAGCGCAAATCGTGTTGACGATTTTAGCGAGCATGGTGGTGATGTGGTTCTCGCGACGCCGCGAATTCAGAGCCGACGAAGCCGGTGCACAGTTAGCAGGTTCAGCCGCTATGATTGGCGCTTTAGAAAAATTGAAGGCCGAATACGATATGCCATCTGACATGGGTGAAACTTTTACCGCCTTTGGTCTAAAGAATGGTCGAACAGGTTCTTTCCAAGAAAAATTTGGCCACTTGTTCATGTCGCACCCGCCGCTTGATGCGCGAATTGCTGCACTTCGAAACAAGTAATGCGCTCTCTAAGCTAAACAAAAAAAACGGGGCATCAGCCCCGTTTTTTATTTATATCTTAATCTTGGTAACGTTGGTATCGGCGAATTAAATCTTTAGTTTGGCTGACTTGGCGTTGCAAAGCATCGATGTCGTTATCCACATCTTCAAGCTCTAATTCTATTCTGTCTTTTTCCTGCTCGTCTTTCACACGACGCAACACTTCCGTTAATATCTCATGTTCTTTGTAAGCTTCGTCAAGCTCGATCTCAAGTCGCTCAAGACGCGAAAATAAGCCCTGGCTATAACCATCAAAATATACAGGGAACTGATGAGAACTACAGCTTAAGTTTGGTGAGCTGCCTCGAGAACCACGACTAAAACCATTGTCAGCAGTACAGTAACGTGCAAGTCCTTGTTGGCGTCCTGCTTCATAAGCCTCGCGGTCGAGTTGCACCCCATATTCAATACATGCCGATTCATGCTTAATAATATAGTCAGAATCACGGCCAGATTTACCGTCTTTATACCCAATTTGTTGCCAGTTTCCAGAAGCACACTCTGTTTCAGATAGGGTTGCACAGCCCGATAATAAGGTCAGTAACGCGAAGCCACCAAGAGTAATAATTGTTTTCATTGTCATCCTGTTATATTTCTATTATTTATAGCCTGAAAGGGTTTTATACCAGAGTTCTGTGAACAGAAACTGAAATTAGGGTCTGAGGGCAAAGGATCATATAATAGCGCCCAATTATTACCAATATTAAACATTATGAGCCAACCAGTCGACCGTAAAATTTGTATTGCCCCTATGCTTGATTGGACTGACCGCCATCAAAGACGCTTTATGCGCTGTATTACGAAGCATGCTGTTCTTTATACCGAGATGATAACGACAGGCGCTATTATCCACGGCGGAGAAGAGCGTCACCTCAAATACAACCAAGAAGAGCATCCGGTAGCCATTCAGCTTGGTGGTAGCGATCCTAAAGATTTAGCCCATTGCGCAAAAATCTGCGAAGACTATGGCTATGACGAGATTAACCTTAACGTCGGTTGCCCCAGCGATCGGGTGCAAAATGGTCGTTTCGGCGCTTGTCTGATGGCGGAGCCACAGCTAGTGGCGGACTGTATGGCGGCTATGTCAGACGTGGTTAACATCCCAACCACCGTCAAAACTCGAATTGGTATCGATGATATGGACTCCTATGGGCACTTGTATCAGTTTGTCGATACCGTAAAACAAGCAGGCGTGAAAACCTTTATTATTCATGCGCGCAAAGCCTGGCTGAGTGGCTTAAGTCCGAAAGAAAACCGCGAGATCCCGCCTTTAAAATACGACGTGGCCTATCAAGTTAAAAAGGATTTCCCTGATTTAGAAGTTATCGTTAATGGCGGCGTGACCACGCTAGATCAGGTGGATGACCATATGCAACATTTAGATGGCGCCATGATCGGACGTGAGGCTTACCATAACCCTTACTTCTTGGCTGAAGTGGACAACCGTTTCTATGGTCAAAATTACGATATTCCCAGTCGCATTGAAGTCGCCGAAGAATATTGCGACTATGTGCAAAGCCAACTGGAACAAGACGTTTACCTTGGCCATATGACACGCCATATTCTGGGCCTCTTTTTTGCCCAACCTAAGGGTAAATTATGGCGTAGATACTTAAGCGAAAATGCTTATAAAAAAGGCGCTGGGCTTGAAGTTATTGAAGAGGCGTTAAATTTATTTAGATAAAAAGAGAAGCAAGGATGAAAAAAGGACTGATTATAATACTCATAATTTTATTATCGTTGGTGGCTTGGCTTTACTTTAGCAAGGAGCCTGGAGCCCTAGTTATCGAGCCTAAATCTAAAAACGAAGAAAGCATTAAGCAAGACGCCGAAGCACCCTTGAGCTCTACGGTAGAAATTAAAAAGGAAGAAAAAGTAGAGCTTATTGATAGCAACAGTGAATCTAAAGAAAGCAAAGAAGACGAGTCTACGCTAACTTGCATGGAGCGCTATCGTGCGCAACCAGAATGGAAAGAAATTGAAGCTGTTATCAGTGCCATTTACATGAGTGGTGAGGAAGCGGCAGGGGAAGGAACTTATCAGCAAATCCCTATCGAAGCCGTTAAGTCATACGCGGACTCTGGTGATAGCAACGCTATGTTGCATTACGCATCTGAAACCATGTGGAGGTCTGCATTTGGAACATATCTAAACAAGATCAATCGCGACCCAAATGAAGATATGGAAAAGCTCAAACAGAAGGCCAAACTACACAAACCTGACTTGGAGGGCTTTTTCCACGGTGCAGATTACGCCTACCTAGCTGCGGTCGAGGGAAGGTACGGTGGTGTGATGGAAATTACTGCAATGTCTAGAGGGCTGCTTCATAGACTATCCCGTGATGAGGAAGCGTTGGATAAGTCTATGAAAGTTCTCATTAAAAGGCATGCTTATCTTGAGCTTTTGCAGAGCATTCACCAGAATGACAAAGAACTTCTGACTGTCTTTATACAGGAAAGTGAGTTTGAGAAAGACTTAGAAGTCGTCTTTAGAGGGGAAGAGCCAGAGCCCAGCCAGTTAGAGACAATCCAACGACAAATTAAACAACAGTCTCAGCAACTGCTCCAACAGTGGGAAGCTGATAGACGTCGCCTTGGCTATGAGCTTTATCCCGATCTCTGGCCAAAGAGGTTGGAAGAGTTTTTTGAAAAGATGGAGCAAGAGTGTGGGAACTAGTTTATGAGGACGTATAGTGTTTTAGCGTTACTTGTCATAAGCCTAATCCTTGCCGTAATTGGGTATATGACCTTGGGCGATGAGCATCCTGTAGAACCTAAGACTACTCACGATGCTGCAAAAGAAAAATCGGAACCTGCAAAGCTGGAGTCCAAACCCTCCGAAAACACTGCTGAGACAAATACCAGCCCACAAGCTGAATCTTCAGTTGATGGAGTCGAAGAGTGCCTAAACCAGCTGGGTTTGCGGGATGACTTTCTAAATGTGTATAAAAAACTAGAAGGTTTAGGAATGAGTAGCTCCCAACTGGCGGGTGTTGATGGTTATCAACAAGTGCCTTTAGAAAGCTTGCGCTCTTATGCTGACGCTAATGACTTAGATGCAATGTATCTCTACGGAGTTAATTTGTTATGGAAGTCTAGTCTGGGCTTTTATCTAAATGAAAACTATAGAGATCAATCATTAACCTCAGAACAATTTAGCGAGCAAGTAAGGAACCATGAGTTCAATAGAGAGCAATTTCAACGTGGTAAAAATTATGTTTATAAGGCCGCGGTTAAAGGGAAGTTGATAGGTTTGTTAGAGGTAGGCCTAATGCATAAAACGGCTAGCAAAAAGCTTGCTGAAACAGGTGTGAGCCAGTCTGAGTTAATCGAATTTCTTAGCGAAGGTTATGCATATCTAGAATTGGCTAAAGATGTTTATCAGAAGGACCCTCTGCTCATTCAAGAAGCTGGGCTTGAATGGCACACTATAGAAAAATTTATCAAGACAGCCATGCCGGATGCTGATATGAATGACGTCATGCCTTTAGTCGAAAGTAGTATCGAGAAGCACCTCCGTCGCTTAAAAAGACAATGGACCACAGATAGGAAATATTATGGCTTAGAAGTCTACCCAGATACCTTCACTGATGAAGAAGAGGCTTTATTCGAAAAAGCTCAGAGTAGTCATTGTTATGAGATTTAGGGCAGTGGAATGAAGAAAATCATTATAATTATAGGAGCACTCTTACTGCTCTTTTTGATGCTTTATTATCTGGCGTCGGACACTGGCAGCACCAATAAGAATAAGGTGGAGCTCAAAGCAAAGAGCCAATTTGATGAGAGAGAGTCTCGAGCTACAGAACAATCGGTGCAAGATGAACGCGTCGACGAAACCCAAGGGCTGCCCGCTAATCTTGGTGAAAAAGAACCTACTCTCGATTGTCATACGCGGTATCAAAAACATCCAAACTGGCAAGAAATTAGTGACATATATGAGTCATTTTATCTTTCCATGGGGGAAATGATGGGGGAGCATCATTATCAGCAGTTGCCTTTAGATGCTGTTAAGTCTTACGCCGATGCGGGTGATGTTGATGCTATGTTCCATTATGGCAGCGAGTTGATTTGGAAGGGAGGCTTCGGGATTTACTTTAATGAGTTAAATCGCGCTGAAACTTTAACACAGGAAGAGCGTAAGGAACGGATAAATAACCATCAGCCTAATTTACCTATGCTAGAGCAGGGAGCTGGGTATTTAGTTGATTCAGCTACTCAAGGAAAGCTCGGTGGATTAATCGAGTTGCAATTATTAAGCCATCACATTCTAAAGCGACAGATGTCCCGAGAAGACAATTATGAAAATACCAAACAAGCTTTAATGTTGAGTATGGCTTATGAAGCGCTATTAATGCAGGTTTTTATTAATGATGCCGACATGATGCAGGGCTTTCTGTTTGCTGATGACAGAGAGGAACTTATACAGCAGTTTCTCAAGGACTATCCGCAACAGGAGTTAGAGTCAATTGAGCAAGAAGCTAGTAAGATTAAGGAGCGACTCTTTGGTTATTGGCAAGATAAAAGAGAAAGCTTGGGCTTACCGATCTACCCAGACAAATTCCCACCTCACCTTGAGCAGCACGTTAAGGATAAAAGAAGGCTCTGTGACGGCTAAAACCCAAAAGTTGGTTATTTCTTGCACATTTGCATTGTTTTAGACTAAAGTAAACGAGTCTTAATTGCTCATTGGGGAGAGCTATGAAATTTCTAAAAAACTTCTTAATCGTCATTGCCGTACTAGCGATAGCGCTAGTGATTGTTGGCTTTTTCTTACCAAAAATGGTCCATGTGGAACGCTCAATAGTCATTAATGCCTCGCAAGATAAGGTGTTTCAACAAGTGAATTCTTTTGAGGATTACAACAGTTGGTCACCTTGGTACAAACTAGACCCTGAAGCGAAATACGAGTATTCAGGCCCTGATTCAGGCGTAGGTGCCATGATGTCTTGGGACAGTGAAGATTCACAGGTGGGGAGTGGCTCGCAAAAGATTATTGAAAGTCAGTATCCATCGTTAGTAAAGTCTGAACTACTTTTTGGTGAAGATCCAAACCCTGCCTATGCAACCTTTGTGTTGGAAGAACTGGGCCCTAAAGAGACCAAGGTTACATGGAGCTTTGATGCTGACTTTGGTGATAATATTATTGGACGTTACTTTGGACTTATGATGGATAGTATGCTTGGACCATCTTATGAAGAAGGCCTGGAGTCCTTAAAGGCTGAAATTGAAAAATAGCATTATAAACAAAAGGTTAGCCCTGCAATAAGCCAGGGCTTTTTTATGTCTGTAACGATTTTATAGAAAATGTTTCAATTTATGTATTTGCCTTTATTTTCATAATCAATCTGTATAATGAGCTGACCACTTAGGAGGAGAAGAAGAATGTTTAAACAGACAATCAACGCGCTAGTCGTCGCGGGTCTGGTGGGTTGTGCATCGTCACCATCAACAGACACAGCGGTAGCGGATGGAATCAACTTATTAGAAACGGTTGAACAAAAATCGGAACAACTGGTTATTCCTTACAAAAAGTTTCAGCTAGAGAATGGCTTAACGGTAATCTTGCATGAAGATAAGAGTGATCCTCTTGTTCATGTGGATGTTACTTATCACGTCGGCTCTGGTCGTGAAGAAATTGGCAAGTCAGGTTTTGCGCATTTCTTTGAACATATGATGTTCCAAGGATCGGAAAACGTTGCTGACGAACAGCATTTCAAAATTATTTCTGAAGCTGGCGGTACACTAAACGGTACCACTAACTCAGATCGTACAAATTACTTCGAGACGGCTCCGTCTAACCAGCTAGAAAAAATGTTGTGGTTAGAAGCTGATCGCATGGGCTTTTTATTGGATGCGGTCACTCAGAAGAAGTTTGAAGTTCAGCGTGAAACGGTTAAAAACGAACGTGGTCAACGTGTCGATAATCGTCCTTATGGTCGCTTAGGCGAGCGTGTTGCTGAAGCTATGTATCCAGAAGGTCATCCGTATTCTTGGCCTGTGATTGGTTATATGGAAGATCTAAATCGCGCTAACGTTAACGATGTGAAGAAATTCTTCCTTCGCTGGTATGGCCCTAACAATGCAACCTTAACGATCGGTGGTGACATCGACGAAGAGCAGACCTTAGCTTGGGTCAAGAAGTACTTCGGTTCAATTCCACGTGGCCCAGAAGTTAAAGATCCAACACCTGTAGAAGTCACTTTAGATAAAGACCGTTATATTTCTTTAGAAGATAACGTATCTTTGCCGCTACTTTATATGGCATACCCAACGGTTTACGCTCGTCACGAAGACGAGGCGCCATTGGATGTATTGGCTTCGATTCTTGGTCAAGGCCGTACGTCATTGCTCTATAAGAATCTAGACAAAGAAGGCATCGCGGTACAAAGTCGTGTGAGCCATGGTTGTCGTGAGCTTGCTTGTGAGTTTGTGCTACTGGCGTTACCAAATCCTATGTCGGGTAAAGGTTTGGCTGATATCGAATCTATTATTCGTGATAGTTTCAAGGAATTTGAGCAGCGCGGCGTAAAAGCTGATGATATTGAGCGAGTAAAGGCTAGTATCAAATCGCGTCTAATTTATGGCCTACAAAGTGTTTCAGGCAAAGTATCACAACTAGCGGCGTATCAAACATTCGAAGACGATCCAAACCTTATTCAGAAAGAGTTGGAGCGTTATGAGAACGTCACTGAAGAAGATGTGATGCGTGTTTATGAGCAATACCTAAAAGGTCAGCACGCGGTCATCATGAGCGTGGTACCAAAAGGTCAAAAAGGTATGGTCGCCCATAAAGATACATGGACACCAAGCGAGCGCAAGATCCCTGAGTACAAAGAAGTTACCGAAGCTGACTTAGATATTCGTGTAGCTGAAGATGATTTCGACCGTAGTGTGATGCCAGAAGCTGGTGATAATCCTACAATCAAGGTTCCTGAAATCTGGCGTACAGAACTCTCAAATGGCATCAAAGTGCTTGGCGCAGTCAATAAAGAAACGCCGACAACTGCGATTCGCTTGAGAGTTAAAACGGGTTCTTCGAACGATCCTCTAAACAAGCTTGGATTAGCAAGCATCACTGCAAGTATGCTGAATGAGTCGACCAACAACTACTCGAACGAAGAATTAAGTAACATCTTACAGAAGCTAGGTAGCTCGGTCTCGATCTCTTCTGGTGATACTTATACGCAGTTAACTATTTCGAGTTTGACTGAAAACTTAGACAAGACGCTACAAATCGCTAACGAGAAGTTACGTGAGCCTAAGTTTGATCCAGCTGACTTTAAGCGTGTAAAAGAGCAAACTATCGAAGGCATTAAAAGTGCAGCGAAACAGCCATCTGTAGTTGCTTCAAACGTATACCGTAAATTACTGTTTGGTGCGGACAATGCGTTTGCCTATGCTGACTCGGGGACTATCGAGTCGGTTAATAACATTACGCTTGATGATGTGAAGAAATTCTACAACGAATATTATTCACCAGCAGTTGCTTCTATTGTGGCAGTGTCTGATTTGGAAGAGTCAGAGCTTAGCACTAAACTAAAGCGCTTCAGCTCTTGGAACGGTGGTGATGTAGCACAAGTACCATTAAAGCCATTCCCAGAACTGCAAAAGGCTATCTATTTTGTTGATAAACCTGGAGCGGCTCAGTCTGAAATTCGTATTGGTAAGCGCTCATTACCTTACGATGCTACAGGTGAGTATTTCCGCGCAGGCTTAATGAACTACAACCTAGGTGGCGCTTTCAACAGTCGCATCAACATTAACCTACGTGAAGATAAAGGTTACACCTATGGTGCACGCTCTGGCTTTAGTGGCAATGAAAGATACGGCTCTTTCACTGCGTCAGCTGGTGTTAGAACCGACGTCACAGACAAGTCTATTATTGAGTTCTTAAAAGAAATCAAAACTTATAGCAACAGCGGTATGACCGAAGCTGAGTTAACCTTTATGAAAAACTCGCTAGGTCAGCGTGATGCTCGTGACTACGAAACACCACGTCAAAAGCTGGGCTTCCTAGGTCGCATTATGACTTATGATCTAGATGAAGACTTTGTTGATGAGCAAAACGATATCCTACAATCAATCGAACTTGACGAGTTGAACCAACTTGCTCAAGAACACTTAGAGCTTGATGAAATGATTATCGTGGTAGTGGGCGACAAAAAGTCGGTAATGCCAAGCTTAGAAAAATTAGGCTATGACATTATTGAAGTAGACGCTGAAGCGAATCGACTTTAAGTCGAATTGTAAAAAAGCGAAAGAAAAGGGCCTTAATTGGCCCTTTTTTTATATCCGTCATAGCACAATGGCTTCTTTTTGCTACAATTTATCCAAACAACATCAGGACCTTTCATTATGAGCTCTAATAAGCCAACAAAACTTTGGTGTATTTCAGCATTAATAACGTCAGCACTAGCTTCTAGCCCAAGCTTGGCAAAGTCAGAGGCAGAGGAAGCAAAAGAGGACTATGACGAGTGTGTGTTGCAGCGTATTGAAATTGCTGACGACAATACTACGATTGGTGATATTAAAAAGTACTGTGAATCACGTAGCGATTTAGCGATTTACCGTCCAAGCAAAGAGTTACTGTTCCCCGAAGAAGAAAGCAAAACGGTCGCTGATGAAGATGGTGAGGCTACAAAGGACGCAGAAAAAGGCTCTGCATTACTGAAAAAACGCCTGCGCATGGAGTATCGAGTTAGGGATAACCGATTTGCAATTATTCCGCACAAACCGAATTACTTATTGCCAGTAACCTTTAATCATTCACCGAACGAAGATAGTCTTGAGACTTCTGGTGATGAGCGCCAGGTAGATAAAGTTGAAGCTAAGTTCCAGGTTAGCTTCAAAACACCGTTTTGGGAGAAACCATTTGGCGACAATAGCTCTCTTTTCTTTGCGTATACAGGACAGTCCTACTGGCAGGCTTATAACAAAGATGTTTCCAGCCCATTCAGAGAAACCAATCATGAGCCTGAAATTTTTGCCGCTTGGGCTACCGATTGGAAACTTGGCGGCTGGCAGGTTCCATACTTCTCGTTGGGCGTGTCGCATCAGTCGAACGGTCGCTCAGGCCTAGGCTCACGAAGCTGGAACCGTATCTATACAGAGTTTGCGTTTGAGCAAGATCGCTGGGTATTGGCGTTTAAACCTTGGTGGCGAATTCCTGAAGAGCGAAAGGATGATCCCTTAGATCCTGATGGTGATGATAACCCTGATATTGATGATTACATGGGGTATTTTGAGCTATATTCAGCCTACCAGTGGGACCAGCATAACTTCGGAATTTTATTGCGTAACAACCTTCGTAGCGATAATAAAGGCGCATTCCAGTTTGATTGGACCTTCCCACTCGATGACGAAGGGAAGCTAAGAGGCTACGTGCAGTATTTTAATGGCTATGGTGAAAGTTTGATTGATTACGATAGACGAGTAAACCGACTTGGCGTGGGCTTTGTCTTAACCGATTGGTTATAAGTTTTGGAATACAAAACCGTAAATTGAAAGCGCTGTACGGCGCTTTTTTCATGGAAAAGTGAACTTGAATTATGGTTAAAAGGTGTACTGTGGTAGTTTAACCAAAAGATATTCAAGAATAAGGCACCATTATGAAGAAGCTATTATCAATTGCTATCGGATGTATGCTCGCAATTTGCGCGCCTAACCTAATGGCGCACAGCAATCAGCAAGCGGAAGTCACCATTAAAACCACACAGTTATCCGACGGTTTATACGTTTTGTTTGGGCAAGGTGGAAACATTGGCTTATCTGTTGGTGAGGATGGGGTGTATCTTATCGATGATCAGTATGCGCCTTTAACGGAAAAAATTAACAAGGCCATTGATGAAATTACCGAGCAGCCAGTCAAATTCGTGATCAATACCCATTGGCATGGCGACCACACTGGTGGTAATGAAAACTTTGGTAAAGCGGGGGCGACAATCGTTGCTCACGATAACGTCCGCAAAAGAATGAACAGTAAGCAGGTGATGGAGTTTTTTGGACGCCAGGTAGACGCTTCGCCTAAAGAGGCACTGCCAGTAATCACATTTGATAGCGAGCTAAGCCTGCACCTCAATAGCGACGAAATGCGCGTTTACCATGTCGCTAATGCCCACACAGACGGTGATGCGATTATCTACTTTGCCAAAGATAACGTGTTGCATATGGGCGATACCTATTTCAACATTGGCTACCCGTTTATCGATACTGGTAGTGGTGGCACCATTGATGGCTATCTTGCTGCTTTAGAGAAAGGATTGTCGTTAGCTGATGACAAGACTCAAATTATTCCGGGCCACGGCCCTATGGCGAGAAAAGCCGATATGGCGAAGTATTTAGCGATGCTGACTGAACTTCGCCAGGCGGTCGCCCAGTTAAAAGAGCAGGGGAAAAGTCTCGAAGAAACTATTGCGGCGAAGCCAAGCGCCAAGTTCGATAAAGACAATGGGCAGGCGTTTATTAAGCCTGATCAAATTGTCACTTTTATTTATAACAGCCTGTAATCGCTTTACTCAATATAAAAATCGAGGTTTAGCTCTTGGTTCAGAGTTGCCTCGATTTTATCGCCACGCTCGACAGCACCAACGCCCGATGGCGTTCCGGTAAAAATTAAATCTCCGGCTCTTAAAGTTACATGTTTCGAAAGCTCCGCGATGACCTCTGAAGGCGACCAAATCATATCGCTCAATTGTCCTTCTTGCTTAACCACTTGGTTCACCGATAAACGAATAATGCCATTATTAATTTCATCCAAGCTAGCGATAGGCTGGATTGATGAAATAGGGGCTGATTGATCGAAGCCTTTAGCTAAATCCCAAGGACGCCCCTTTTGTTTTGCTACGGCTTGCATATCGCGTTTAGTTAAATCGATACCGAGCGCATAACCGTAAATACCATCGGCGGCTTGATGTTCATCAGCTTCGATTAACTCCTTACTTATGGCAATAACGAGCTCAACTTCGTGGTGCAGCTCGGAAGTCATCGGTGGGTAGGCCAGAGATTTAGGCTCAACCACCAAACTGTCCGCAGGCTTAGAGAAAAAGAAGGGTAACTCACGCTCGTCATGGCCCATCTCTTGTGCGTGAGCGGCATAATTTCGACCCACACAATAGACTCGGCGAACTGGAAACGATAACTCGCTACCGAGAATAGGGATTAAAGGTGACTTGGGTTCTGGAAATAGAGTTGTCATGATAGGCATAGAGTTTGCTTATGGTTCAACGTACAATAACGACTTTGAAGCAATTTGCCAATGGAATTATTATGAATCGCTTAGGTATTTTAGCCGTTTTGAACAAGTCAGTTTTGCTTGTGTTGCTGAGCCTGATTTTAGTGGCCTGTGAGCAGCAAGCGCCGAAAGAAGGAATCGAAGTGAGCGATGCTTGGGTTCGAAAAATGCCACCAGGAGTGAGTAATACGGCAGCTTTCATGACCATTAAAAATCATACAGGGCAAGCCGTGACATTAACTGATGTCAGCATGGAGCAAGCAGGACACGTTATGATGCACGAAAGCAAGGTTGTTGACGGCATGGCAAAAATGGAGCACTTAGACGCTGTGGTGATCAATGATGAAGTGATATTTGAACCAGGCGCTAAGCACATTATGGTGATGGGCTTAGACATGTCGGATAATGCAAAAAGTTACAACATCAGGTTACATTTTGATAACCAACCGTCACTTGATGTTACTGCTCAAGTACGCGATGCTAATCAGTAGTATAAATCGTGAGGTTTAGGAAACAATTATGAATTTTGACGCACAACCAGAAGCAACCAAGAAGCGCAAAAAGTGGGTTTGGCTCACTACTGCCGGTGTGATATTGCTCATCTTAATGCTGGTGTTTACCTTTATCTGGAGCTCAGAGCCCGATCCAGTTGACCCTGATGTATTAATTCAAGAGTATAGTGGCGAGCCACCAGTGGGCTATGTCACAGTTGAAACGGTAGCGCGCGTTGCCGAAAGCTTGCTCAACAAAAGTGGTGGCTACCTAAGCAACGATATTATGCCACCAAGTGTTTTTATGGATAATATGCCGTCTTACGAATTTGGTGCCTTGGTACAAATTCGTGACATAGTCCAAGTGTTAAGAAACGATATAAGTCGTTCGCAGTCGCAGTCTCTAGAAGATAAGGCGCTAAAGTTCGCCGAGCCAGCGTTTAATATCCATCATAAGAAGTGGATGTTTCCAAGAGCTGAGCGCGAATATCAAAAAGGCGTGGATCTGTTAAGAGACTATCGTGACCGCCTAATGGACCCAGCCGATACTGAAACTCAGTTCTATGCTCGCGCAGATAACTTACGTTCTTGGCTATATCTGGTTAGTAAACGACTGGGTGGTCTCTCGCAGCGTTTAAGCGCCAGCGTTGGCCGAACTCGTATGAATACTGATTTAGCGAATGATCCATCTGCTCAACAGTCCACTGGGCAAGCACAGTTTGTCACGGTGAAAACACCCTGGATGGAGATTGATGACGTGTTTTGGGAAGCCAGAGGTTCGACATGGGCTTTGATTCAGTTCCTAAAAGCTGCTGAAAAAGACTTTGAGCGTGTATTACGTGATAAGAATGCACTGACTTCGTTCCGTCAAATTATCATGGAGCTAGAGGCGACTCAGGAAACTATCTGGAGCCCGATGATTGTAAACGGTAGCGAGTTTGGGTTTCTTGCTAACCACTCGCTAGTGATGTCGTCTTATATCTCCCGCGCGAATGCCGCCATAATCGATCTGATTGAGCTTCTAAAGCGTGGTTAATAAAGTAGCTGCTCATGATAGGTAATGTCTATCATGAGCATCTAATGAATCAATTTAACTTTCCCTAGCTAAAAGCCGATAATACAAAGGTACCAAAAACCTATTCCGGTTTTTAGACTTCTGCAACCACGCTTATACACCTAACGTATTGATTTTATAAGCTTTGTGGTAATTGACGAAAAGTTCACGTCAAAACAGTTAAAGTCACCCTACAGATAGTTTTTGTTATTCCCTGTTAGTTCGAATAGTAGTTTGCATGGACGCTCCTTGAGTCATGTTCTTCCCCTAATTTATTTAGAAATGACTCTTTTTTAGCCTCGCCCCCAAAGCGAGGCTTTTTTTTTGCTTTGCGTTTAAACCTTTTTACTGCAATCATCATCTAATAAGAAAACAGACCGCAGTAAGTACTTTGTTGGCAGTTGACGCTAAACCCTTACAGCCAGAATCGATTCTTGAGCTTGTAAAAAAAGCCCAGGAAGGTTCGGTTAGTGCGTTCGAAAACTTATACCGCCACCATGCCAACCATATATTTTTGTTGTGTTTACGCATGTCTGGCTGTAAGTCACACGCTGAAGATTTCATGCAGGAGACTTTTATAAAAGCCTGGCAGGCGCTATCCTCATTTAAAGGCGATAGCCAATTTTCAACATGGCTGCATCGAATTGCTGTGAATACAGTGCTCGCTGATAAACGAAAAAATAGTTTGGATCTGGTGCAAGATCATGATTGGGAACGTGAATTCGAACAAAGTCTAGCTGCTACCCACAGTGCTTCGCAGATGGATCTTGAAAAAGCGATCGCGCAGTTACCGGCACAGGCGCGGTATGTTTTAGTATTACATGATTTGATTGGAATGACCCATCAAGAAATCGGCCAGCAGCTAGACATTGCTTCAGGCACCAGTAAAGCGCATCTTAATCGAGCGCGCGGATTAATGAGAGAGTTGTTAGAGTAACCACAAGCAGGTATTTATGAGTAATGATAACGACTTATTGAAACAGCTTAATCAGCTACCAAGCGAGGCAAAAGCGCCAGATCGCTGGTCGCAGATTGAGCAGGCCATAGAGTTAGACAAAAAGACCAAGGACGATGCAGAGAGTGTTGCCAAGAAGAAACAACCTTGGTGGACCTACTCTGTAGCAGCTTGTGCCGTGCTAATTGCGGCTTTGTCACCTATATATCTAGGGCAGGATAAGAATTCAGATGAGCCACTAGTTGTTACAAAAACAGTTACTCAACAAGCGCAAATACCTAACTCATACTTATTAACCATAGGTAGCTTGCAGCAAGCAAACGCTTATTATTATGCACGCTTGGGTTATCAGATTAAGCAAGGCGAGCAAGTAGTTTCAGTAGAGACGCTCGACTCTTTAAAAAGCCTGCGCCAAGCACAGCAAGATTATCGTAAAGCGTTGGATAAGCAACCTCAAAGCGGACGAATTCAGGAACGTTTATTTTGGTTATATCAAAAAGAGCGTCAGTTATTGCGCCAATTAGTGGTTTAAGCTTCTGTATAAAAGCCTGGTACGATAAATAGCTACAAAAAAGCCCGCGGCATGATTTATGACGCGGGCTTTTTTATAGCTGAAATGCTTGAGCTATAACTTAGCTGTTTTTGTACATTTCGATGCTGTCTAGAATTTCTTTTTTGGCAGACTCAGCGCCTTCCCAGCCAGCAATCTTAACCCATTTACCTGGCTCAAGATCTTTATAGTGCTGGAAGAAGTGCTCGATTTGATTAAGAAGTAACTCTGGAAGCTCCTTAACGTCGTGAATTCCTTGGTACATAGTGCTTAGTTTACCAGTAGGAATAGCAACAACTTTAGCATCTTCGCCAGACTCGTCGGTCATTTTCAAAACACCAACTGGACGGCATGGAATCACACAGCCTGGAATTAGTGGGAATGGTGTTGGAACCAAAACGTCCACTGGGTCGCCGTCGGCAGACAAAGTTTGGTTTACATAACCATAGTTGGTTGGGTAGTGCATACAAGTCGCCATAAAGCGATCAACAAATACAGCGCCCGTGTCCTTGTCCACTTCATACTTAATAGGATCGCTGTGCGCAGGGATCTCGATAATTACATTAATTTCTTCTGGGACGTTTTTACCAGCAGGTACGTTATCCAAACTCATTACTTTACCTTTTATGCGTGTTAGTGCGTTGGGGCAGTAGCCCTAGAGGGCGCGTATTATAGCCGTCTTTTGAGACAAAATAAATTGGTTAGTAGACAATCATTTTGTCTATAAATTGTACAATCGCTAAAACTGCTATAGACTGAAGGCACTAAGAAAAAAATTCATATAACTTTCAATGAGATAAAAGTAAATGGGGGCTTTATGCAAGATATGCTATACCTGCCACCGGCACTAGGAGTGCTAGGACTAATAATCGCCTATATCATCTATGGCGTGGTAAAAAAGTATCCAGAAGGTGATAGTGCGATTAAAAAGATATCAGACGCTATCCACTCAGGTGCCATGACCTTTATGCACCGTGAATATAAAATGCTCGCAATTTTTGCGGGCATTTTGCTTATTATCCTATGGTTTTCTCCGCTCGGGCATAATACTGCCCTCGCTTTTGCCGTAGGTGCTATTTCGTCGGCCCTAGCGGGTTATATCGGTATGTACACCGCCACAAAAGCAAACGTTAGAACGACCACCGCGGCCCACAGTAAGGGCGCGGCGGAAGCGTTAAGCGTTGCCTTCTTTGGTGGCTCTATCATGGGGCTATGTGTCGCTTCCCTCGGTTTAATAGGCCTAGGTGCACTTTATTGGTACTTCGGCTCTGATCCAACTAGCGCACACTATATTCATGGCTTTGGTATGGGCGCTTCAAGCGTGGCTTTATTTAGCCGTGTCGGTGGTGGTATTTTCACCAAGTCAGCAGATGTCGGTGCGGACTTAGTGGGCAAGATCGAAGCTGGAATTCCAGAGGACGACCCACGAAACCCAGGCGTTATCGCGGACAATGTTGGTGATAATGTGGGTGATGTTGCTGGTATGGGTTCGGATATTTTTGAATCCTATTGTGGCTCCATGATCGCCTCGATTGCCATTGCGGCTACTTTAGTCAGTACCGACTTAGGCAGCAAGAATGCCTTAATGGCGGCGCCACTCGCGTTAGCGTCGGTGGGCCTTATCTGCTCAATTATTGGCATTATCATGGTCAAGTTGATGTCGAATAAGAGCCCTGAAGTTGCTTTGAGGGCGGGCACTATCGGCGCAGCGATCTTGTTTATTATTGCAGGCTATTTCCTACTGAGCTCAATGAGTATCTCGGTAAACGTTTGGCTTGCAGTACTGTGTGGTGCAGTGGGGGGCATCGTTATCGGCTTAGTCACTGAATATTACACCTCATCAAAACCAGTTCGTAAAATCGCAAAGTCCGGCGAAACGGGTTCAGCGACGGTAATGATTACAGGTCTTTCGGTGGGCATGCAGTCGGTGGTGTTACCGATATTAACGATTGCTGCAATAATCTACCTATCCACAGAATTAGCGGGCTTGTACGGCGTTGGCATAGCGGCTGTTGGCATGCTAGCGACTGTTGGTATCACTATGGCGATCGATGCGTATGGGCCAGTAGCAGACAACGCAGGCGGCATCGCTGAAATGGGGGGGCTTGGAGAAGATACGCGTAAGATTACTGACTCGCTCGATGAACTAGGCAATACCACCGCTGCGATTGGAAAAGGTTTTGCCATTGGTGCGGCGGCTCTAGCGGCTTTAGCGATTATTGCAGCTTTTGTAGAAACGCTACAGGCACATCGCGTCGAAGACTTTGTGTTGCACCTAGGTGACCCCACGGTTCTGATGGGGCTATTTATCGGTTGTGTTATTCCGTTTTTGATTGCAGCCATTACCATGACTGCGGTGGGCGATGCAGCTTTCGCCATGATCCATGAAATTCGCAGGCAGTTCCGCGAAATTCCAGGCTTACTGGAAGGTAATGCTGAGCCAGACACCACTAAGTGTGTCGATATTGCAACTACGGCAGCTTTGAAAAAGATGGTGCTGCCAGGTGTAATCGCAGTATCAGCGCCACCTCTAGTTGGCTTTTTGCTAGGTGCTGAGGCGCTAGGCGGTATGCTCGGCGGGGCTTTAGTCAGTGCGGTTGCTTTAGCGCTGATGATGGCGAACGCTGGTGGTGCTTGGGATAACGCCAAAAAGTATGTGGAAAAAGGTCATCATGGTGGTAAAGGTTCCGAAGCTCACTCGGCAACGGTGGTTGGTGATACCGTCGGCGATCCATTTAAAGACACCTCTGGCCCATCCATGAATATTCTGATTAATGTGATGGCGATCGTGTCTTTAGTGATTGCACCACTACTTTAAAAGTGTCTGGGTTCTGTCGCTCCAGTGGCGGAACCTAGCTGAATGCTTAACATCTGACCCTACCTCTATAAGGTACTTTCAATTAGCGGCTTTCCTGTGATTCTCAACCTAGGCTAATTTTGCTAAAGTATCGAGATTATTATTAATACAGTAACCAAAAAAATTACAGGAACAGGGAATGAATTGTAAGTACCATACACAGGATAAAGCACAGTGGTATTGTCATCAGTGCGACATATCGTTTTGCGTAAATTGTTGTGATATAAACCCAAGGGAAATCGCCCCCCGATGCCTCTTGTGCCGCACTCACCTCGAGTCTTATGGCGTAAGTGATAAAGTAACACCTTTTTGGAACAAGCTTTCTGAATTTAATAAATATCCTTGGCAAGAAAATGCCTCTAAGTTCTTGTTAACCTATATGGGAATTGCGTTTGTTATCGGACTGATAACGGATTTTATACCGTTAGTCATGATCCAGCTTCTCCTTTTATTAGCATTATACTCAATAGGGATAGGTTATGTTTTCACGGTATTAACACGAGGTGCTCGGGGTAACATGAATGCCCCGAGTTACGATGAAGCTCTGGTCTTCAATTCCGACTCGATGACCTTTAAGGTGATTTTATTATATATAGAGTTAATTGGACTCGGCTATATCGGCTACCTTATCTTCGGTGGTGGATTTATCTTACCGTATATAGCTATTCTATCATTCTGCTCACCGGCCATGCTGATAGTGTTAGCTATGGAAAAACACGTGAGCTCAGCGCTAAACCCGGCAAGGATTGCGAGCTGTATTCGAGCTGTGGGTTGGCCATACCTTTTGCTGTTTGGCTTTTCATTTTTGATCGATCTTGGGCTCGAGTTCGCACAAGGTCAGCTTCACTTCTGGCTGCCTCAAGCTATCGCCTACCCGTTACTGTTCGGCGTTTTGGCGTATTTTTATATCGTAAAATTCAGCATGTTCGGTTACGTTGCCTTCCAATATCATACTGAACTGGGTTATGGCATCGATGCCGAAAACTTGCTTGAAAATGATGACACCGGAGTCGTGAAGAGGTTAATGGCCAAAGCGGATGTTTATATCCAGGAAGGGCGCTTCGAGGACGCAGAGGATGTTTTATACGATTTAGCCAATGACAAAGCGCATACCGTAAAAGCCCTCGAGAGATTGGTCAGATTAAACATAGTGCGACGCAATCCTGTTGGCGTTGTCAAAGCCGCGAACAATTATTATAAAAACCCTAAGCTTGCAACTATTGGAGGCGATGCGCTAAGGCTCTACCTCGAAATCATTGGCTTTGAGGCTCGCTTCAAGCCGACGAACGCAGGAGCTAGAACTGTGCTGATTAACCATATGAAGCACAAGCGTTACGAAGAAGATGTTAATAAGCTAAGCGCCATTAATGAAAAGCTTCAAACCGACGTTAACTTACCTTGGCTCATGTTAGCGCGAGCGCGATTTGAGTCGGAGGTCATGAATAACGATACTTCAGCGCTTCAAATGCTTAACAAACTATTGAGCAAGTATCCTCGCGGTGGGCATCAAAGGGAAGCCGAGCAGCTGCGCCAGGTTTGTCAGTCGATGCAACAGAAGCTGCCTTCGGCTTAAACCGAAAGCAGAGTCATCAGTTATTTTATCTAATCTAGCAGAAAGCTTTAAGCGTCAGGTTTGCTTAAAGCTTTTTGCGCCTCGTCACCAATAAAAGTCCCTGAATGCTTTTTGCCTAAATAGGTAAACACTTTTTTATAGGTATGGTAATCGCCAGTTTGTTCACAACCAAGGCCAAACTTAAACAATAACTTGGGTGTTTTTTCATTAAAGTCGTAGTACTTAGCGACGAAGTTAATGATGGGTTTGGCTTGGTGCAGCTTGCCTTTTTTGACCAAGTTAGTGGCGTATTCGATTAAGGTATCGGCTGGTACCCGCTTAAGCCCTTTACCGTTAGCTACTATTTCATCAATCACTTTTTCGGCTAGCTGACTAAAACGATCATCATTAAGCGAACGTAACAATATCAAGTTACACAAGGTTTCAAACTGGTGTGAGTCTGGACTGATTTTTTCCAGCGCAAAAAGCTGGGTGTAATAATCAATCTGTGTCGGGTCCTTCTCGATAAGTTGTGAAAATAATAACCGTGCCTTATCGAAGTCTAGTTGCTGGAAAGCCAAGCACGCTTCTTCGTATTTAGCGCGAGTAGGATTATAGCGCTCTTGTTCTGGTTCACTACTGCTGGCAACGGCGAGCTGTTGGGGCTTAAGTAGATATTTGAAAATTAAAGCACAGATAAAACCAGCCACAAGTCCGCCAAAGTGTGCCATGTAAGCCACATTATCATCGCTAATATTGGACATAATATACTCCTTTGCCAAGAAGTAGACGAAGACTAGAGCGGCGGGCAGTTTGATATAGTCAAAAATCACAAAAAACCAATAAAAATAGCGAATATTGCGTAAGCCATACCAGCCGCAAAAGCCGCCCATCAGGCCAGCTATAGCACCAGATGCACCAACGAGCGGAACGAATTTATCCGTGGTGGTAAGAGCAAAGAACGTAACTGCAGCGAGCCCCGAAATGATATACAAACTCAAGGTTTTTCCACGACCGAGCAATAACTCTAAATTAAACCCAAAGAGAAACAAAAACAGCATATTACCGATTAAATGATCAATGCCACCATGCATAAACATATGAGTAAAAGCTGTGAAAATACTGGGTTCTGAAGGGTAGAACGCATAACTGTAAATGGACGTCTCGTCCAAGGTGTCGTTTACTTTCTGACGCTTCTGGCGCCAGTCGAGCGAGTAGCTGCTAAGCGTTGTAATGTGGTGAGTAAAGTGTTTATCTGCCAGAATGATCTGTATGAGGTATTCATCAGGAAGAAACTGATTGTTATGGATGGACTGATAAAGCTCTAACCGGTGTTCTTGGGCGTACTTCTCAAAAGCCTGCCTTTCTGTATCCAGTAACTCAGCTTCTACGTAATAGTCGCCTGCATCGGCAAAGGCTTGATTATCGTTACTCTGAAATGCCACAAAGGCAATGATATTCGCCAATATTAATAACACCGTTAAATAGGGCGGATTGGTTTTTGAAATAGCATTTTCAGCAGGTAGTAAAAGCATAGTAAGTGATCAGTCCTTCAATCGTTATTATGATGTTTGAGCTGTAATTATTCTGATTATAAAGCAATCATAATAATTTTAACCCCTTTTCTTTAGTGCCGCGTTTATATCACTGAGAAAACAATAAAGGGGTAATATGATGAGAATTATTATATCGGTAGTGAGTGCTTTGGTGGTGACTGCAGGGTTACTGTTTTTGATGAGTTTGCTGATTAAAGACGATAAGCCGACCGCTGTGGATGAGCCTCCAGTGGTAACCATAGACACAGTGACACTACCAAAGGAGGAGCCAATACCAGAGCCAGCTAAGGTTGAGCCACCCAAGCCGCCAGCTATAGAGCCGACACCAGAGCCATCAGGGGAGGTTATTGAAACCTCGGAAATTGACTCTGTAATCGAAGAGTGGTCATCTGTGGACCCTGAGGTTGAAACCTCATTACCGCGAGGTTTCGGTAAGCTTCCGCAAATGGCTTTTACCCAAGAATCAGAGGCCATGCCCTTGTATCGCACGCAACCTAATTATCCGGTTTCAGCACAACAGAAAGGCTTGGAAGGCTGGGTTTTGCTGAAGTACGACGTTGATACCAGTGGTACCTTATCGAATATAGCGGTTTTAAATTCCGAGCCTAAACGAATTTTCGATAGAGAGGCTATAAGAGCCCTAAAAAAGTGGAAGTTCAAGCCCGCTATGACCAATGGTCAGCCTATTTCAAGCGCAGGGCAAACAGTAAAGATTGAATTTAATATGGATCAGGACTGAAAGAACAATTGGAATTAACCTGTTAATTTTACATGAAAATAAAAAAGGCCTCTGTTGAGGCCTTTTTTTTAACAAATGAAACGATTAAATCTCGAAATTGGTTTTAACCTTTTTCTTGATGAGCTCGTTTTTAAGCTCCACGTATTGTGGTAAACCGTTTTTATACGAAGGGTAAGACTCACCAACAATCAGTGGCTGTAAATACTCGCGACACTCTTCGGTAATACCAAAGCCATTACGCGTGATGTACTTACGAGGCATTTTCTTTTCGACGTTAGCCACGTCTTCGAGCTTCGCTTCGCCAATCGTCCAGCTGTACTTTTTAGTGTTTTTACGAACGATAGTTGGCATAACCGCGTTCTTTCCAGCGTCAGCAAACTCTACTGCGGCTTGCCCCACTGCGTAGGCTTGCTCAACATCTGTCTCAGAGGCGATATGACGCGCGGCGCGTTGTAAGTAATCACACACTGCCCAGTGGTATTTATAACCTAACTCTTCTTTGATCATGTTTGCCACAACAGGAGCCACGCCGCCTAATTGCTTGTGGCCGAAGGCATCGACGGTTCCAGCGTCGGCCAAGAAAGTCCCGTCTTTATAAGCAGCACCTTCAGAAACAACAATCGCGCAATAGCCATGTTTCTTAACGGTACTTTGAACTTTCTTCAAGAACTTTTCTTTGTTGAACGCAATTTCAGGGAACAGAATTATGTGTGGCGCATCGCCTTCTTTTTCACAAGCTAAACCACCAGCGGCCGCAATCCAGCCCGCATGACGCCCCATCACTTCCATAACAAAGACTTTGGTCGAGCTTTCCGCCATGGATCTAACGTCGAAAGCTGCTTCACGAATCGACACTGCGACGTATTTAGCGACCGAGCCGAAGCCTGGGCTGTTGTCGGTAATCGGTAAATCGTTATCGACAGTTTTCGGAATACCGATACAAGTGATGGGGTAACCCATCTTCTCGCCAAGCTGTGATACTTTGTTGGCTGTGTCTTGCGAGTCGCCGCCACCGTTATAGAAGAAGTAGCGAATGTCATGTGCTTTGAATACTTCAATTAAACGCTCGTATTCGGCCTTGTTCTCTTCAAGGCTTTTCAACTTGTAGCGACAAGATCCGAAAGCACCAGAAGGCGTATATTTCAACGCAGCAATGTCTTTTTTCGACTCTTTGCTGGTATCAATAAGCTCCTCACGCAAAGCACCAATAATACCGTTACGACCAGCGTAAACCTTATTGATATTCATCGATTTGCGAGCAGTTTCAATCACACCGCAAGCAGTTGCGTTAATTACCGCAGTTACGCCACCAGATTGGGCGTAAAAAGCATTGTACTTCTTCTTTGGCATAGTATTTCCTTTGAAAACTTGTGCTATCGAGCTTTCTATTAGCTACTGCGCCTACTGTTTTGCTCGTGACGCGAATAGTTCAGCTCATCAACTGAAAGTGTCTTGTCAGGCCGAGAAGCCTACAAATTTGTGCCGATCTTACCGTATTTTGAGATTTCTTTCTTGAAAAGATGACGAAAAAAGATGCTTAGCTTATGATTGTCGACAAAGTATCATCAGAGAATTCATAATTACCCATGCATATTCACATTCTCGGTATCTGTGGCACCTTTATGGGTGGCATCGCGCTGCTGGCGAAACAGCAGGGAATTTCGGTCAGCGGTAGCGACCAAAACGTTTACCCGCCGATGAGTACCCAGCTTGAAGAGCAGGGCATTGAGTTGATTCAAGGCTTTGACCCTAAGCATATCCCTGAGCACACCGATTGTGTGGTGGTGGGTAATGCCATGTCGCGTGGCAACCCTTCTGTGGAGTATGTGCTGGAGCAGGGGTTAAATTACCGTTCAGGGCCACAGTGGTTGTCTGAGAATATCCTTAAAGATAAGTGGGTATTAGCAGCGTCAGGTACTCATGGAAAAACTACCACATCGAGTATGACCGCTTGGATCTTGGAGTATTCCAATCTTAACCCGGGTTTCTTAATCGGTGGCATCCCTGAGAACTTTGGTTTGTCGGCGCGTTTTACCGAATCGCCATTCTTCGTGGTTGAGGCTGATGAATACGATACGGCCTTTTTCGATAAGCGTTCTAAGTTTGTGCATTATCGTCCGCGCACTCTTATCATGAACAATCTTGAGTTTGATCATGCGGATATTTTCAAAGACATCGAAGCGATTAAAACTCAGTTTCATCATCTCCTCCGAATCGTACCCGGCAATGGCTTAGTGATTTATCCGCAGGAAGAGCACTACTTACAGCAAGTAGTCGAGATGGGCTTTTGGTCACAGAAAGAGCTGATTGGGCCTGAAGATGGCTGGCAATTTAAACTGCTCAAAGACGATGGTAGCCATTTCGAAGTGTTTTTCGCACAGCAAAAGCAGGGCGAAGTGAACTGGGAATTAATTGGCATGCACAACGTCATCAATGGCCTAGCGTCTATCGCAGCGGCGCGTCATGCGGGCGTTCCGGCGCACCATTGCTGTGATGCCTTGTCCGAATTTCGTAATGTAAAACGTCGTATGGAGCTTAAGGGCGAAGCGGGCGGTGTGGCAGTTTATGATGATTTTGCACATCACCCAACCGCTATCGAAACGACTCTAGCCGGTTTTAGGAAGAAGGTTGGCGATAAAACCATTATCGCGATCTTAGATTTACGCTCGGCGACTATGCGCTCGGGTATTCATAAAGACAGCTTAATTCCCACGCTAAAAGAAGCAGATCACGTCATTATCCATAAGCCCGCAGAGTTCGACTGGCAATTCCCTCAAAAGCAGCTTGAAAGACTGAGCAGCATCCAAATATTAGAAGACGTGGACGCGATTCTGCAAGCCACCGCAAAAATGGTACAATCAGGCGACCAAATCCTCGTCATGAGTAATGGCGGCTTTGGCGGAATTCACGACAAGCTATTGGAGCAACTCGCTTAACCATGAGCAATTATCAAAACCAGGCAATTACCTTAGCGATCACCGGTGCCTCTGGCGCACCGTATGCGCTAAAACTGTTGCAAGAATTGACTAAGCATTACGAGAAAGTTTACCTGATGCTGTCTGGAGCTGCGCGAGTGGTGTTAGCGACCGAATGCGAGATTAAGGTTAATAAATCGCCAAGCGTTATTGAGCAACAGTTGTGTGAACAATTATCGATTGAGGCTAGCAAAATAGTCGCGTTTTCTAACGATAACTGGATGTCGCCAGTTGCTAGTGGTTCGAGTGCGCCGAAGCAAATGATTGTGTGTCCTTGCAGTACTGGCACCTTAAGCGCGATAGCTAACGGCGCTTCAGACAATCTAATCGAGCGCGCAGCCGACGTGGTGATGAAGGAGCGTGGGCAGCTAATTTTAGTCCCGCGTGAAACACCTTTTAACACAATCCATTTAGAGAATATGACTCGTTTATCGCGAATGGGTGTTACCATTATGTCTGCTTCGCCCGGGTTTTATAACGCGCCGAAAACGATAGAGGACTTGGTAGACTTTATGGTGGCTCGAATTCTTGACCATCTCAATATCGAGCATAACCTCGGCCATCGCTGGGGATATAGCGGCAATTGATGACTTCACACTCTTTTATTAATTAATTGGAGTGATGAAAAAGCAAACCAAATAAATATGGTATTTAAATGACAAAAGCATTATCGATCAAAGATTTATATAAGACCTATGATAATGGAACCCAGGCTTTAAAGGGCATAAACCTTGAAGTTGAACAGGGTGATTTTTTTGCGCTACTGGGGCCAAATGGTGCGGGTAAATCCACTGCTATCGGCATCATCTGCTCATTGGTAAATAAAAGCTCAGGACAAGTTGAAGTCTTCGGGCATGACATTGATAAAAACCTTGCTGCTGCCAAAACGCAGCTTGGCCTAGTGCCACAAGAGTTTAACTTCAATATGTTTGAAGGGGTTGAGCAGATTATTGTTCAGCAGGCTGGTTATTATGGTATCTCGCGTAAAGAAGCAAAGAAACGCGCACAGCCATTGCTCGAACAGCTCGGTTTGTGGGATAAGCGTGACGCTCAGTCGCGTGAACTGTCGGGCGGTATGAAGCGTCGTTTGATGATTGCTCGTGGTTTGATTCATGAGCCTAAACTATTAATTCTTGACGAGCCGACGGCTGGAGTCGATATTGAGCTGCGCCGCTCCATGTGGGAGTTCATGCAAGAATTAAACCGTGAGAAGAAAACAACCATTGTTTTAACTACGCACTACCTCGAAGAAGCGGAAAGTTTGTGTCGCAATATTGCCATTATTAATCATGGTGAAATTGCTGAAAATACCAGCATGAAAGCGTTGCTTGCTAAGCTGGATCTGGAAACTTTTGTACTAGATACCACTGGACTACCTGCAACCATGCCCAAGATTAATGGTTACGACGTTCGCGTGCGCGATGAAACTTGTATCGAAGTGGACGTTCACAAAGGCGACGGCGTGAATGGTGTCTTTGAAGAATTAAGTAAGCAGGGTATTACGGTGCTGAGTATGCGCAACAAAGCAAACCGCCTTGAGGAATTATTTGTGCGTCTGGTCGAAAATCCACACGGGGAGGCGAAATCATGAATTTAGTCGCATTCCAAACTATTGTTATAAAAGAAATTACTCGCTGGACGCGCATTTGGACGCAAACATTATTGCCACCAGCCATCACAATGACTTTGTATTTCGTTATTTTTGGTAACCTAATCGGTTCACGAGTCGGTGAGATGGACGGTTTTGGTTATATGGAATATATCGTGCCAGGCCTCATTATGATGTCGGTCATCACTAATTCCTACGGTAATGTGGTGTCATCATTCTTTAGCTCGAAATATCAACGCTCGATAGAAGAAATGATGGTATCGCCCGTATCGAATTGGGTAATCTTGGCGGGCTATGTCGGTGGTGGTGTGCTTCGCGGCCTATTTACTGGCCTAATTGTCACAATCGTCGCGTCCTTCTTTGTCGACCTCCAGATCCATAACTTCTGGGTGGTGATAAGCGTGGTACTGCTAACATCAATTTTATTCGCCATCGGCGGTTTGATTAACGCGGTGTTCGCGAAAAAGTTTGATGATGTGGCCATTGTTCCGACCTTTATTTTAACGCCACTGACTTATCTTGGCGGTGTCTTTTACTCGATAAGCCTGCTACCAGAGTTCTGGCAAGGCGTCTCAAAGCTAAACCCAATTATTTATATGGTGAACGCTTTCCGTTTCGGCTTCTTAGGCAAATCAGATATCCAGATCGGAATTGCTTTCGCTATTATTTTGGTATTCATTGCTATATTGACTAGCTTTGCTATGTACCTACTAAACCGAGGTATTGGTTTGCGTGCCTAACACTCAGCAATCACAGAGCAAGACTAGTGTGCTCCCGATATTCCCACTACAACGTGTAGTGTTTCCGGATAGCGTGCTTCGATTACAAATCTTCGAACAGCGCTATCTGGACATGATTGCCCGCCAATTATCCAACAACCAAGGGTTTGGCGTTTGCCTTATTAAAAAAGGCAATGAAACAGGGGTAGCGGCGACTCCCTTCAAGCTAGGGACTTATGTTGAAATTGTTGATTTCGATCAAAAGCAAGATGGTATCTTATTGCTCACTTGTATCGGGCGCCAACGTTTTACCATCAATAGCCAAACGGTATTGCCTGATCGCCTGATCAGCGCAAACGTATCTTTTATTGATAATCTCGAAGACTCGCTCATCAGCGGCGAGCAAAATGAATTGATAAACCTGCTCGAAGATCTAACTCAGCACCCCCAAGTAGAAATCATCGAATCTCCTGAACGTTGGCAGTGTATGGACTTTGTGGTCGAACGACTGACCGAGTTTCTGCCCGTAAACGAATTCCAGAAGCAAGCAATCCTTGAAGAAAACGATCTAAAAACCCGAATAGCGATGCTGTATCAAATGTTGGCTTGGCTAAAGTAAAGACGATAGAGCGACGTATCTTTTTGGAAATATGTTAGGAAAGGTATTGGTACAGATAAGCAGCAATTATATTAAGGCAAAAAAAGAGCCCACCGTGTGGTGGGCTAATGGCTTGCGCATTGATAAACCTATCTATTTAATCGTTTGAATCTTGGGGAAGACAATGATTCTCAAACAATGACTATAGATTATCGTGGTTAATCCTCTTTGGCTAGAGGGTAAAATGTAAAATGTTAACTGTTGCACGTTCAGAAGTTATTGTTTTATATAAGAATGTAAAGAAAACTGACAGTTAATGCAGTGCTGACTTGTACCTAAAACCATATCTGCATTGGCATTTTCGTGATTAGTATAATTAATGCAAGTTTGGCTTGTTTGGTTTTTGAACAATGTTTTATAGGTTAACCAGAAAAGAAAAAGGCACCCTGAAGGTGCCTTTAATACTAAGTATTGTGGTACTCAACTAAACGATAGGACTAGTATCTTTATCGTAATCAACACCATCAACTTCAAAGCCGAACAGCTTAAAGAACTCATGCTGGTAGCCTTTATAGTCCGAGATCTCGTTGATGTTCTCGGTTGAAGCGATTTCCCAAAGGCGCTCGACTTCCTCTTGAATCTTGTCATCAAGCTCTTTCAAGTCCACGCGGAAGCGACGAGTATCGTCGTATACCGCATTGTCGCCGTACATTTGCTCAACGATAAGCTCACGAATCTGCTCGATAGGACCTTCGTGCACGCCATTATCCTTCATCACCTTATATAGTAATGAAATGTATAGCGGCATCACAGGGATCGCCGAGCTTGCCTGAGTCACCACTGCTTTTAAGACCGACACGTTGGCGCTGCCGTTGTACTTCTCTTGAAGCTTCTCGTGGATCGCGTGTGACGCACGATCGAGATCTTCTTTTGCTTTGCCGATCGTTGCGTGACCATAAATAGGCCATGTCAGCTTTTTACCGATGTAGGTGTAAGCCGTGGTTTTAACGCCATCAGCTAAAACGCCTGCTTCGTCTAGGGCTTTCATCCAAAGCTCCCAGTCTTCGCCACCCATAACCTTAATCGTGTTCTGAATATCTTCTTCAGTCGCCGGGTCGATAGAGATATCGTGTACCAAGCCTTTATCAGTGTTTAGTGTCTTTTCGGTAACAGCTTCGCCAATAGGCTTAAGAACCGACTTATAAACTTCGCCAGTCTCAGGATCTTGACGGCGTGGAGACGCTAGTGAGTAAACCACTAAATCGATCTTCCCCATTTCTTCTTTGATGATTTTGATGGCGTCTTCTTTCGCTTGGTGCGAAAAAGCATCGCCATTGATCGACTTATTCCAAAGCCCAGCTTCGTTCGCTGCAAGCTCGAAACCACGGTTGTTATACCAACCCGCCGTACCTGTTTTATTCTCGGTTGCTTCTTTTTCGAAGAATAAACCAAGCGTTTTAGCGCCATAACCGAACGCAGACACAATACGCGACGCCAGGCCGTAACCCGTCGAAGAACCAATCACCAAGACATTCTTAGGGCTATCTGCCGTAATTTCAGGCTTATTATTCTTAACATATTCAATCTGCTCATTAACGTGAGCGATACAACCCTGTGGGTGTGACGTAGTACAAACAAAACCACGTACTTTTGGCTTAATAATCATAAAAAACAACTCCAAACTAAAATATGGCGCTATTGTAACGCTTTTTTATGTTGAAGGGGTACTACCAGCTGATTTGGCAGGTTTTATAGGGTTACTTATCATTTTATCGAGAATTGTCAGGGGGATAGCTCGACTTGTCCTTCAAAATTGTTGCTCGGCTTAAACTCTGGTACTTTATGCTTAAATCTTGATAAGAATAATCATTATGAAAAAAGGCTCTGGCTGTTTAACGGTTTTTGGTGGTGTTTTTTTCTTGGCCGGTCTGGGGATATTTATCTGGGGCTTATTGTCCAGCTATGATGTCTGGCGTGCGCAAAGTTGGCAGCCGGTCGATGCCAAAATTACTAGTCTGGAGCTAGTGACATCGACTGGCGATAACAGCACTTCTTATGGCGTAAAAGGCTCTTACCAATATCTATATCAAGGTAATTCCTATCAGTCTAATCAAATCAATTTTTACCCTGGCACCGATAATATCGGTTCTTATCAGGAGGATTTATATAGGAAATTACAGCGCGCGAGAAACAATCAACAAAGTGTGACGGCGTATGTTAATCCTAACGAGCCGAGCGAGAGCGTGCTCGATCGAACCATGCGCTGGGGCATGTTAGGCTTTCAGTCGATCTTTTTGTTTGTGTTTGGTGGTGTCGGCTTAGGCATCATGTTGTGGTCTCGATGGGGTGCGAAAGCTTTACAAGAAGTTGGTGCTTTAAAAGAGTCTCACCCTGAAGAGCCTTGGTTATGGCGCAAAGAGTGGCAAGGACAATACTTTAAGAACACAACTAAAAACGCCTTCAAGTTTATAGCTTTCTTTGCCGTCATCTGGAACCTTATTTCGTTACCCGCAACCATCGCCGTCATCCATGAAGGAAATCTACTTAAAGAGCCATTAAAACTGCTGGTGTTTTTATTCCCTTTAGTGGGTCTGATTATGATTGGCGTTGCCGTGCTTTATTATTTGCGTGATAAAAAATACGGCGAATCGACAGTAGAGTTACAGCAGACTCCCCTCGCCATAGGCGGTAAAAGCTCGGGCTCGGTCATCATTAATGGCAATATCAATCAGCAAGAAGTCATGCTAACCCTGAGCTGTCAAAGAGTCGTCCGACGCCGTACCGGCAAAGAAACTCGAACCACGACCACGATCATTTGGCAGGATGATCAGCGTTTACAAGCCAAGCAGACTCAGCAGAATGAATACCGAGTTGACTTTAATGTCAAAATCCCCGAGGGATTACCTGAATCCAGCGGTAAAAACCCCAATAATAAAATTGAGTGGGTATTAAAAGTTGAGCAAAAGCAAAAAGGCCCAGATTTAAAATTAATGTTCGAGCTTCCTGCATTTGTGGTGGCGCATAGACTCGACGATGAGCCACTTACAGAAGATCTCTTTAGTCATGCCGACAACTTGCAAGAAACCGCGAAGGGTGGCGACTGGCGCTATCTGGGCATCGTCGAAAGCTATAACAACTATGGCAAAGAGTATTATTTCAAGCCTTTCAGGCATAAAGGATTGGGCATAGCGACGTTTCTATTTGGATTGATATTCACGGCTATTGGCGTTGGGATATTTATCGCTGATACTAGCTGGCTATTCCTTATTGCGTTTGGCGGAATTGGGCTTTTAGTGTTACTGATAGGCGTGAACGTGATGTTATTTAGAAGCAGAATTATCACCAGTTCAGGAGTTTTGCATTGCCGTAAAGGCGCCTTAATTCCAAAAACCTATCGTTTTAACACCGCCGAAATAGACGATATTGTTAGAGACAGCAACATGAGTTCAGGGGATAAGCGTTACTACCATGTCGCGGTGAAAACGACCGCCGGCAAAAAAGAAGTCATCGCCAAACACTTGTTAAACTCGAATGATGTGGATGATTTTATAGGGCAGCTCAAGTCAGATATTGGCTATCGTTAATAATTGAACTCAGTTTGTGTTAGCTTAGGCTTAGGTTCTAAGCGGGGTTTGTAACCTGCTCGTAGCAATGATGGTAAAGGAGCAATGTAATGCAGAAGAAAGTGACTTTTAAGACACGACAAGACTTTGAGTTATCAGGTGTTCTACACCTTCCTGACAATAAAGTGACTAAGGCTTATGCGTTATTTGCTCATTGCTTCACCTGTACCAAAAACATTAACTCCGCGGTCAATATCGCCAACGCTTTAGCCGACGAAGGGATCGCTACCTTGCGGTTCGACTTCACAGGGCTTGGCGCGAGCAAAGGTGAGTTCGCGGATACGAGCTTTACCACAAACGTCAATGATCTGATAGATGCGGCAAATTACCTCAGCGAAGAGCACGAAGCGCCACAAATTATCGTCGGGCACTCTTTGGGAGGCACCGCGATTTTAGCTGCTGCCAAAGAGATCCCTTCGGCAAAAGCAGTAGCCACCATTGGCTCGCCATCGACTCCTGAGCACGTTTTACACCAGCTTGAGCCTGAACTGAAAACCTTAGAAGAGCAGGGTGAAGCCACGATTAAATTGGCTGGGCGTCCTTTTACCTTTAAACAAGATTTCGTTGATGATGTGCGTAAACACACTATCGATATTCATGGTTTGCATAAAGCATTAATGGTGATGCACTCGCCAATCGACGACACAGTGCCGATTAAAGAAGCAGAAATTATCTACAAACAAGCATTGCACCCTAAAAGTTTTATCACGCTCGATAAAGCCGATCACCTTGTGAGCAAAACCGAAGACTCGATGTATGCTGGCCACGTGCTCGCTCGTTGGGCTACGCGTTATATAGACGTAAAAGAAGAGCCCAAAGTGCCTGCATCAAAGGGTAACGTGGTAGTAGCGGCTCAAACTAGCGAGGGCTTCCTGAACCGTATCAATGCCAATGGACACGAATTATTAGCTGACGAGCCCGAAAAAGTTGGCGGCACCAATCTTGGGCCAAGCCCCTATGACTTCTTGTCCACAGCACTTGGCACTTGTACTGCCATGACTTTAAATATGTATGCCCGCAGGAAAAAACTAGACGTTTCAAAAGTCATTGTTAACGTAAGCCATGATAAGGTTCATGCCGAAGACTGTGAGCAGTGCCAAGATAAAGATGGTGAGGGTAAAAGTGGCAAGATCGATAAATTCCACCGCAGTATTATTATCGAAGCGGATATTACCGAAGAACAGCGCCAAAGGATGCTGGAGATCGCAGACTTATGCCCGGTACATAAAACACTCCATAGCGAAACGATTATCGAGACTGAACTAAAGGAAAATGACCTCAAAGGAGAGTGATCTTAATGGGGAATTGGTGATTGTGTGATAAAAAAATTGATATTAATCAATAATCTATATATTCTCGTTGGTGTAAAACTGACGTGATAACTGGTCTAAAACAATAATTCTGCCAGCCAACCATAAACATAAATAACAATTTATTAATAACAGCGACTTTTAACTTCACACCATCGGGGATCCTATGAAACTGAAAACACTTTTTTGCGCATCTATAATTTCAACATTGCTAGTGGCTTGTGGCGGTACTGACCCTGAGTCTTTAGGTAAAGATCTTTTCGAAAAACTGCAAAGTGGCGATAAAGACTCGATTACTAACTTGAGCATTAATGAAGACGATTATTACTGGTTAATCTCTAAAACGAATGAAGCTAAAGCCTCCTCGAAAAGTCCAACACCATCAGAAGTAGAAAAGAAGGTTAAGAAAACCAAACGTAAAGTGACCAAGAACGTTGGTGATATTCTTTCTTATGGAAAAATGCACGGTGGCTGGGAAAATGCTTCTTTAGTGAGGGTTGAGGTGAAAGCTAAAGAAACCAAAGGCATCGAAGGCGCCGATATCTACCTACACGTAGAGATAAATGAAAAGCAATACCGAGTACTTTTTGATGACTTAGTTAATACTGACAGAGGCTGGGTCATGAGCGATAGCCCGAGATGGTTAGGATTATCTTACGACCCGCAGTTCGATAAGTTAATCGGCGAAAAACTTAGCGTTAAACCTAACAACGTATTTGTTAGCTGTAAAACACCGCTTAATGTAACGAGCCTGGATATATTGCTAAGAGGCAAAAATAATGATTCTGAGGTGTCAGAGTTTTTAAATAGCGGAAAATGCTCAACTAATAAATCGAGTTCAGCGGTTACCGTAACTATCGAAGAGCTTGGCGAGTACACGATGGATGCGAAGAGAAAGTTTGCTAACAATGAAGCTGAATTTCCTTTTGAGAAAATTAAAATAAGCTTTGAAATCGATGGCCAACAGAAAAGTGGTTGGACATACACCAGATGGCTTGCCAGTCAGGCGCAATAGAGTTTCAACTTAAAAAACAAAGCCGTACTTTAAGTGCGGCTTTTTTAATGGCTGAACCGTTGAATAACGCTTAATCTAATCCTTCTGATAAGAAGATATCGCTTTTACATAACTCCCGAGCTGTATATAATTCACCCAGATCGAAGATCTCGCTCTCAAGCATTCTATTCAGCAGTAAACTGCTTCAAATTGCACCAAAACCACTAGGATTTCATCATGAGTCACACCGCATTCTCAACGCTCAACTTACAACAAGAGCTAATCGCTAACCTGGCAGATTTAGGTTTCGAGGGGATGACGCCGATTCAGGCTGAAGCCTTGCCACACGTTCTAGAAGCTAAAGACGTCATCGCGCAAGCTAAAACCGGCTCGGGTAAAACAGCCGTGTTTGGTTTAGGTATCTTACAAAAGCTTGAGCCCAAGAACTTTGCGGTGCAATCGATGGTGATGTGTCCGACTCGTGAGCTCGCTGAGCAGGTGGCGGAAGAAATTCGACGTCTAGCGCGACCAATCGCAAACGTTAAGATACTGACACTATGCGGTGGAACGCCACTACGACCACAAGCCGACTCGTTAAAATACGGTGCCCATATTGTGGTCGGTACGCCGGGCCGAATTATGGACCATCTCGAAAAGCAAACCTTAGAGCTAGATCAAGTCTCGACTTTGGTGCTGGATGAAGCCGATAGAATGCTAGACATGGGCTTTGAAGACGCAATGGAAGCTATCGTCGCGGAAGTGCCGCGCGCACGCCAGACCATGCTATTTAGCGCAACCTACCCCAAAGAAATCCAGTCCATGGCTGACCATATTATGGTTGATCCAGTGACGGTAAAAATTAAAGAACAACACACCGGCTCGACAATCGCCCAAGACTTCTACCGCATCAGTGACGAAGGCGAACGTGATGTCGCGGTTCGTTTATTACTATTGAAACACCGCCCAGATTCAGCGGTGATTTTTTGTAACACTAAGCGTCATGTAAAAGACCTAACCCAATACCTTAAAAGCAATGGCTTTAGCGTGTTGGCGCTACATGGCGACCTTGACCAAAAGGAACGTGACCAAGCACTGGTTCGTTTCACCAACAACAGCGTTACGGTCATGGTTGCGACCGACGTCGCTGCTCGCGGTTTAGACATCGACGCGCTCGACTTAGTGATTAACTATCACATCGCTAGCGACCCAGAAATCCACGTTCACCGTATTGGCCGAACGGGCCGTGCGGGTAACAAAGGCCATGCCTGCTCGATAGTCATCGGCAAAGAAAAGCACAAAGTAAATCGTCTCGCTGAATACCTTGAGCAAGACATAGAGCCAATCGCCTTGCCCGATACAAAGCTGCTTAAAGAACCAACCTACAAAGCTCCAATGTCCACCATCCAGATTGATGGCGGAAAGAAGCAAAAGCTACGTCCAGGTGATATCCTAGGCGCTCTAACTGCGGATTACCGCATCGAAGGTAGTGACGTTGGCAAGATCCAAGTCGCCAATAGCTGGGCTTACGTCGCCGTAAAAAGTGATGTTTTAGAAACAGCACTACAGTTACTAAATAAAGGTAAGATGAAAGGTAAGAAGTTTAGAGCTAGAAAAATCTAGCCTAAAAAATTTGCGAATAAAGTTAACACTAAACAATCATGTTATCACTCCAACGTTGCCTTTATATCGTCATAGCCATCATCACGCTGGCCCTAGGCATCGTTGGCGTCTTTTTGCCAATCCTCCCAACCACACCATTTCTAATCATCACACTCTGGGCCGCCAGTAAAAGCTCCCCGCGCCTCGAAGCCTGGCTGATTAACCACAAAACATTCGGCCCACCGCTAAAAGCCTGGCGCACCCGCAAGGCCATCCCACGACTCGGCAAATGGCTCGCCTGCATCATGATGAGCATAAGCTGGTGCATCCTGCTCATAAAACAATCCCCACCCATACTGCTCGTCTCACTCGGCGCACTGTTCCTAGGCGTAGGAATTTATATCGTCACAAGACCGACAGCGTAATTCGAGGTCAAAGTCCTCCAATTCCTTTTCGGTAAAAGTAAAGAATGCTTAGGCTTAAAAAATGTGGTGGCTGGATAAAAAAGAGCCACTAAAAAGTGGCTCATGATTTGATTAATGCTAGAAATTTAAAGAGTAGGTTAAAGAAATAATATCTACGTCAGCATTATCTCCTAAAATCGTTTTAAACTCGTCAAAGCTAACTTCATAACGCTCGTATTCTAACTGTAAGTTATACTCATCATTGAGCCACTTAATACCAACGCTGTACATTGGGTCAAAACCTTTTTCTTCCGCTCTTCCATAGCTACCAGCTGAGTCAGTTACACGACCCTCAACATCCCATCTAGAAGCACCAAGCTTTCCAAAAACTGCAAAACTTTCTGAAACTGGCGCTGTACCAACTACGCCAAAGTGTACAGAGTTACCTTCAAGTTTCGCGCTAAGAGTGCTCGCAGGATCCGTTGCACGAGCTTCGCCTAAACTATTAAAACCACCTTCAAGGGCAATGTATTGGTTAAAGTTGTAACCACCGATTACTCGCAAAACTGTTTTCGTGTCTTCACAGTTTACAGTGCTAATTCCTGAAACTAAATCACAAGCATCGTTCTTAGCTTGACCAAATCCGAAGCCGAAATAACCACCCTCAGCCATGGATAGGCTTGGTAGGGCCAAAAGAGAAATAGATAATAAAGATGTTTTTAAAACTGTGTTCATCGTGAACTCCGTTAGTTATTGGTATATTTTCGGCGGCTATAGTAATTGAACTGAAAGTGTTAATCAATTCACAAAATTAACAATAGATAATTCACTACAAAACGCTTTATAGCCAATAAACGGTTTGCTACTCTGTGCTTAAAATAACTGATGAGAAACGGCATGTGTGGTTTCGTTGAGCTTTGTAAAAAGCCCGCCAAAAAAATCGAAAAGACATTGGATTTACAAGTGCCGCTAGAGCTTGGCAACTTCCGATGCTACCACCCGATCCAAATTATACATGCCAGCGATCAAGGCAATCAAATCACAAAAGCAATGTGGCAATTTCTGCTCGAACAAAAAGACGGACAGTGGAAGCCAAGCAAATACACATCTTTTAATAGTCGCTGGTACGAAGGGGAGGGTTTTAAACGATCTTTCACCAAAGCTTACCGAGAAACCCGCTGTATTATTCCTGCTAGTGGTTTCGTCGAAGGCATGAACAAAGTCTACCACCTACTAAAACCTGCGGATGAAAGCCCTATCTATTTTGGTGGCCTCTTTAAACAATGGGGCGACCCCGAAAATCCAGTCTACTCAGCATCCATGATCACCATCCCGCCACACAAAAAACTCGAGACAATTCATAAAAAAGCCATGCCACTGATGGTGCCTAAAAAAGATTTAGAGATGTGGCTAGACCCAAACTTCAAAAATACCGACGCCTTCACAGACCTAATGCAACCTAAAATACAACAGGATTTCGAAGCCGTAAAAATAAAAGGATGGGGCAACTTAGACGCAGATGGCGAAGCGTTTAGGATTGAAGCAGACTAGGGAGATGTACTCTGGCCTTATTTACAGCCCATGTCATAACGAGCCCGTTTAATCTATAAGCTGCCAACCCGCTACTGTGACCGCAGGGAATACCTTTAGGTAATCGCGGGATCCAGTGACTCAAAAAACAACTTGCTTTTTTCGTTTTCCCACGACGAACAATGCAATTGTGCATTAAATATACAGTTGCAAAAAAATGTGACGCAATATACATTGTCTCAGGGAAGAAAAAGGGAGAAGAAAGTGAAAATTAAATGGTTACTTGGAGCATTTCTATTTTTATTCACGTTTGCAGCAGACTGCCATAGCGGTAGATTAGATAAAAACGGCGGTCACAATTGCAGTAAGAAATCGCAAAAGAAAGGTTTATGCTATGGCAACCACAATTATCGGGGTGATGATATGGTTCATAGTTATGATAGTGAAAAGTGCACGCAAACAGCTAAAAAATATAAACATATGCTGAAAATAATAGCCACTTAAATCCAAAAGTAAAAAGTACTTTGAGTGCAAAGAAATCAAGTGGACTAAAAATATTTAAAATGTACTCTGCTCTAATTATTTTAGTTACGCTTGGGAGTGAAGTTGACTTAATTCATCAAGTCAAAGCTGAGTTAGATTTTATGGTAAATAAATCATGATAGAAAATAAAAGTCAGAGAATTGGTTGGAGAGCTCCTACAATAACTATAGCGGGAGTTCTCTTTGCTTGGGTACTTTGCTGGTATTTACTCAGCTCAAACCCCGAACGTGGAACATTTGGAGATATGTTCGGAGCTGTTAATTCGTTATTTTCTGGTCTAGCTTTCGCTGGCGTTATATTTGCAATTTTACTGCAAAAGTATGAACTGTCTTTACAGCGTCAAGAACTAACACTCACCCGAAATGAGCTTAAAGGCCAAAAAGAACAACTTGAGCTTCAAACGGCGGTATTAGAAAAACAAAATTTTGAAAATACATTTTTTCAGCTCCTTCGCCTTCATAACGAAATAACAGGAGATATAGACCTTCGCGTAAGCGGCACTCCGACAGCTGTAGGAAGAGACTGCTTTCAAGTCTTCTATGATCGATTAAAAAAAGATTGGGGGCGGATGAAACCAACGTCTGAATTGCTCGGCAAAAGCCCTGAGCATATTGAGACAGTTTATATTCACTTCTATAAAGCGCACCAGGCTGAGGTAGGACATTATTTTAGAAGTCTTTACAACATTATTAAACTAGTTGATGTTAGCACTGGAATAGATAAAAGGCTGTATTCTAATTTAGTGCGTGCTCAGCTATCTAGTTATGAGCTTTTACTTCTTTTCTACAACTGCTTAAGTAGTATGGGGGCTGAAAAATTTAAGCCCTTGATTGAAAAATATGCTTTATTGAAGACCTTGCCGGAAGAGTATTTAATGCGTGAAGAACATGCCTCATTGTATCAGAGTAGTGCTTATAGATAAGCTCCAGATGCAATTTATGAGGTCAGAGTTAAGCTTCTGACTGTTGGTGGGCTTATATAGAGTTCCTAATAACAAAAAGGCTTACAGATTTTCTCTGTAAGCCTTTTTTAATATGGTAGCTATGGGTGGACTTGAACCACCGACCCCAGCATTATGAATGCTGTGCTCTAACCAGCTGAGCTACATAGCCTTAATTCAGTGGCGCGTATTTTCGTGATTTCGGGCCATTATGTCAAGCCTTTCGGGTGAAAATAATTATATTTCTTTGGATTGAAGTTTAGCGGCTATCGGTTTGAGATTGCACCATGGCATTCCCTTTGGTCACCAACTCACTTCGTTCCTCGCAATGACGTAAAAAGTTGTTATACGTTGAAGCGGAAGTGCATAACATCGCCGTCTTTTACGATGTATTCTTTACCTTCTAAACGCCATTTACCGGCTTCTTTTGCGCCTGCTTCGCCGTTGCCAGCGATGTAGTCGTCATAAGCAACAACTTCGGCACGGATAAAGCCTTTTTCGAAGTCTGTATGGATGACGCCAGCGGCTTGTGGCGCTGTAGCGCCTACTTTAACCTGCCATGCGCGAACTTCTTTTACGCCTGCAGTAAAGTAGGTTTGTAGGTCTAGAAGGTTATAACCGGCGCGTATTACGCGGTTTAGGCCTGGTTCGTCTTGGCCTAGGTCTTCTAGGAAGTCGGCTTTGTCTTCGTCGTCTAGGGCGGCGATTTCAGACTCGATAGAAGCGCAGATAGGAACTACTTCAGCACCTTCTTCTTTGGCGAACTCACGTACTTGGTCGAGTAACGGATTGTTTTCAAAACCGTCTTCGCTAACGTTGGCGATGTACATGGTTGGTTTGATGGTGATTAGCTGGAAGCGACGCATCACTTTCATCTCATCCGCATCAAGATCTAAACTTCTAAGCGCCTTACCTTCGTCGAGACAAGCTTTGGCTTTCTCTAGCACGGCTAATTCTTCTTTAGCAGTTTTGTCGCCGCTTTTAGCGACTTTAGCCGTTTTTAGAATACGCTTTTCGACTGACTCAAGATCCGCTAACGCCAATTCGGTGTTAATGGTTTCGATATCAGCCAATGGATCGACTTTGCCATCAACGTGTACCACGTCATCGTTGTCGAAACAGCGAACAACATGGGCAATGGCGTGAGTTTCACGGATGTTGGCTAGGAACTTGTTACCTAGACCTTCGCCTTTAGATGCGCCCGCTACGAGGCCTGCGATATCGACGAATTCCATAGTCGCTGGCAATACTTTTTCTGGCTTTACGATAGCAGACAAAGCATCAAGGCGCGGGTCTGGGATTGGCACTACGCCAGTATTCGGTTCAATAGTACAGAAAGGGTAGTTGGCAGCATCGATTCCAGCATCTGTTAGTGCATTGAACAATGTTGATTTTCCAACGTTGGGCAAGCCCACGATTCCACAATTTAGTGCCATGTTACTTCTCTCTACGATTGATTAGTTTATTCAGCGCCAGTTTTTACGCTGTGTAGTCTTTGTACTGCGATATCCCAGTCACCGTTTAATAGGGTTGGGGTTTCGCGTACGGCTTCATCAATAGCTAAATTGATGGCGTTACGATCGTCGGGACTCGGTTTGCCGAGGACATAGCCAGTGACTTGGCTTTTGTGGCCTGGGTGGCCTATACCGACGCGTAAGCGTATAAATTCTTTATTGTTACCCAGTTTACTGATGGTGTCGCGCAGTCCGTTATGACCGCCGTGTCCGCCACCTTTTTTAAGCTTTAATGTTCCAGGAGCGATATCGAGCTCGTCGTGAGCTACTAGGATTTCTTCTGGAGCAATTTTATAAAAGTTAGCAACCGCTTGAACCGCTTTGCCGCTAAGGTTCATAAAAGTGGAGGGGATCAGTAATTTGATGTCTTCAGAGCCTATTAATCCCTTGGCAAAAAGGCCATGGAACTTACTTTCGACTTTGAAGGGGATATTGTAGGCGCGAGCTAGTTCTTCAACGTACCAGGCACCAGCATTATGACGGGTATCTTGATATTGTGAGCCTGGATTGGCCAGGCCCACAATTAACTTGATGCTAGACATTATGTAGTCTAACTAAAGCTTTCGGTTTGAACGAAGAATTAATCTTCGTTCTTTTCCTCTGAGTCGCCTGCGTCAGCTTTTTGCTCGCTAGCTGGAACTTCAGTTTCATCAACTTCAACGTCGTCATCAGACTCTTCAACCGCTGGCGGTAGCATGTTTACTACAGCTTGGTCGTGCTCTTCGATTTCACCGTGCATGAAGGCAGCAATTTGAACGCCTTCTGGTAACTCGACTTCGCTCAAGTGGATTGATTCGCCGATTTCTAAGTTGCTTAGGTCAACTTCGATGTACTCTGGAAGCTTACTTGGACGACATGAGATTTCAACAACTGTTAGAGGTTGAGTTACAACGCCACCAGACTTCTTACCAGGTGCTTTGTCTTCGTTGATTAAGTGTAGAGGAATGTTAGCCAACATATCTTCACCACGAACGATTCGTTTGAAATCAACGTGCATTAACTTAAGCTTGAATGGGTGACGCTGTAGGTCTGTAATTAGAACCTCTTCAGTTTCACCTTCAATGTTTAAGTTGATGATTGATGAATATGCTGCTTCATCGTCCAACATGTTGTTGATTTCATCGTGATCTAAAGTGATCGACTTAGCTTCTTCTTTACCGCCATATACGATGGCAGGGATTTTGTCTGCAAGACGACGTAGGCGGCGGCTCGCACCTTTCCCTATGTCGCTGCGTAATTCAGCTTTTAACGTAAAATCGCTCATTGTGTTTCTCCACAAGTTGAGTAAGTAAAAGGCTAAGCCTTGCGACCAAGCTTAACCACAAAATTTTGGACGCGAATTATACCGTATTGAAGAACTAAGAAGCTAGCTTAATTCCAAATAATTACTAGCATTTCGGGCTTTTTCGGGCAATATTCGCAGTTTCTAGGGATATATACAAAAATCCCGCCTTTAAAAAGCGGGATTTTGCGAATTTTGATTCAGCGCTTAAAAATTAAGGCTTAATCTAAAAACATGGTCGAAATGGATTCTTCAGTGTTTACACGACGAATCGACTCGCCTAATAGTGGCGCTAAGTCGAGCAGTTCGATGCGGCTGCATGAGACTGCGTCGTCATTCAGAGGAATCGTATTAGTCACGACCAGTGCATCTAAGTTTGAGTTGTTCAAATTGTCGATGGCTTTGCCTGATAGGACTGGGTGAGTGGCGTATGCAGATACGCTTGTCGCACCGTTGTCTTTCAGTGCTTGGGCTGCCTGGCAAAGGGTACCGGCAGTATCAACCATGTCATCGACGATGACACAATCGCGACCAGATACGTCACCGATAATATTCATCACGCCCACTTCATTCGCGCGCGGACGACGTTTATCGATAATCGCCAAGTCGGCATCGTTTAAACGCTTAGCAATCGCTCTTGCACGAACAACGCCGCCAACGTCTGGCGAAACAACCATGAGGTTTTTGCCTGACTGAGCTGCGATATGGTCGAGAAGAACTGGAGTAGCGTAAACGTTATCTACCGGAATGTTGAAGAAGCCCTGGATCTGATCGGCGTGTAAATCTACGGTTAACACGCGGTCAAAACCAACGCCACTAATCATGTCGGCGACAACTTTAGCACTGATTGGTACACGTGCTGAACGTACTCGACGATCTTGACGTGCATAACCAAAATAAGGAACAACCGCTGTGATACGCTTTGCTGACGCACGCTTAAGCGCGTCGGCCATAATGATCAACTCCATTAAGTTGTCATTGGTTGGCGCACAGGTTGATTGAATAATGAAAACGTCTTTACCACGAACATTTTCTAGGATCTCAACATTACATTCGCCATCGCTAAAGCTAGACGTGTGGATTTTTCCTAGAGGTACTTTTAAGTAGGTAGAGATGCGTTGAGCGAGATCAGGAGTGGCGTTGCCACTGAAAAGCATTAAATCTGACATCGGAAAGCCCTGTGTTTTGCCCCAAATTCACAAGCAGAGAGTTGATGTTAAAGCGTAAAGAAAAAATGGCAGGGGTAGCTGGATTTGAACCAACGAATGGCGGCATCAAAAGCCGCTGCCTTACCGCTTGGCGATACCCCTGCAATGTAGTACCTCAAATCAGCGGAGAAGTATTAATACCTCTTGCTGTTAAGGTTAGCCAGCGCTGCTTGCACAGTGCCGCTATTTTACGGACTTCTCGCTCATTGTCAAAGGTTAAGAACACACAACTTCCGGTTCCTGTCAGCGTCGCTTTTCCAAATTCTCCAAGAAACTCAAGGGCTTCCCGTACTTCTGGATAGAGCTCTGCGACAAGAGGCTCGAAGGCGTTGTAACCAAGTTCTAAACTTGCCTCTGTGCGAGTGGCGCGTAATTTAATCGGTTTATTGTCTCTTGTCAACGCCCTATGTGAAAAAATTTTCGAAGTGTTTATTTTTACATCAGGATAGACGATTAAATAGTGCTTTTCGGGCACTTCGGTGGCGCTTAAAATTTCACCAATACCTTCCGCCCAAGCGGTCTTTCCATTGACAAAAACAGGCACATCGGCGCCTAAGCTTTTGCCAATCTCGCAAAGTTGTTCGTTTTTTAGGCCAAGTGACCATAAATTATTCAACGCAACTAGGGTTGTCGCTGCGTCTGAGCTGCCACCGCCAAGACCAGCACCCGATGGTAATTTTTTTTCTAGTTTAATATCGGCGCCTTGGTGATGTTGCTTATAAGGCTCTAAAGAACGAGCGGCTTTAATGATAAGGTTATCGTCACTCGGTACTTCGTTATACTCGGACTGGAGCGTCACTTGTCCCGAATCGTTCGGCTTAATCCAGATTTCATCGCCATAATCCAACAATTGAAACAGGGTTTGCAATTCATGGTAACCGTCATCACGACGGCCAAGGATCCGCAGTTCGAGGTTTAATTTCGCAGGAGCAGGCCAGAAACTATAACCATCGCTATTTAAAGCGCCTGTAGCATGACTAAAGCTCATCCGTTATTCCTCGCTAGGGTTTGCTTTTGATGAGTCTGTTTCTGCAGAGATAATCTCCCATGAGCGAATCGATAGCACGATTTTATTGTCGCCTCGTTCGCCGTTTTTCTGCACGATGCGTATCTTTTTAGGCATTTTTAAGGCGAATGCTTTATCACCACGCGTTAATTCAGCTTCCTCGTAGCGCACATAATCGACCACATAGTCGAGGTATTTAATTTGTTGCAAGGTGCCATCGGCGTTAATTAATAAATCACTTTTATTAATCCCGGTGGGTAGGCCTTTGATCCAGTCTTGCATGAGTACGACAGGAATATCCCAACCGGATACGCTATATAGCAGTTGGCGCGCATCGATGCCTTGGTAGTGCTCATCGTCGCCGGTAGACAAAGAGCTAAGATGTGGCTCTACCTTTAAAATCATGTAGGTTTGACCAAAAGCGCCATACATACGGAAGGTAAAGTTGCTTGGCGCTTGCTGACGCCATAAGAAATTGGACGAGAAGCTATCGTCGGGGTGGGTGATGCCAATTCGGCCTTTGAGCTGGTGTGTCTCAAAAGTTTTTAGCAGCTTGTAGTGTTTTTGCCACAAGGGATCGTCCCACACGGTCGTCTGTTGTTTTACGGGTGCAGTTTGACAAGCGCTTAGGAGTAACAGGGTGAAACTTGTTATTAAGAGCGTTTTTATTGTTGTTAACTTCATGCGTTGTATCGGCCGTTGGTAGAAAATCGTTCAGTAGTTAGTTCGTTTCAACTGGGCGTTTGTCATGCCGAGCTTTTTAACTACTGAACCTAGGGATTGAGTATGTTTGCTTCGGGAAAACGTCGAAGCGTGCGCAAAATATACTGGTTATTTGGGTTCATTCGCAAGGCTTTTTGCCAAACTTGTATCGCTTGGCTTTGCAAGTTCATGGTCCACAAGACTTCGCCTAGGTGCGAAGCAATTTCAGGGCTCGCTTCTTGTTCATAGGCCATTTCGAGGTATTTCAGGGCTTTTTCATAGTTACCCAAGCGATAATGTACCCAGCCTAAAGAATCTTGGATCGCCACATTGTCCGGCTCTTTCTCATAGGCGCTTTCGATGAGCGTTTTGGCCTCATCAAGCGACCGATTGAGATCGGCTAATGTATAGCCGAGCGAGTTTTGGGCGTGAGAATGCTCAGGGTCGAGCTTCAGAACCTGGCGCAAGTCTCGCTCCATCGAGCTGTAATACTCAAGAGGTTCGGCGGCTAATGCCTTGTTATACAGCAAGTCGATATTGTTTGGAGTTTTCTCCACCGCAGATTCGAGTAGCTGGTAGGCGATTAAGTGGCTGTTACGCTTTTGCAAAAAGTGAGTACCAATAATGATGATGTCAGTACGCAACTGTGGGTTGGCGACATTATCGCTAAGCGTTTCAACCGACTGCCTAAATTCTTGCACTGATTGCGTTTGGTTTAAAAGCTGTAGCTTTAAGTAGTAAAGAAACGGTTTGTCGGGGCTGACCTGTAGCGCCGATTGAATACGGCGATCTGCCTGTTGGTAGTCGCCAGTCTGCGTCAGCATATTAATTTCAAACTCAAGCAGACGTTGTCTATCGTTTAGGCCAACCTTACGCTGGGCGTGGCGCAGGGTGTTTATTGCCTGCTGCATTAATTCATTCTCAGCATAAAGCTGAGCTAACTCAGTACGAGCGGTCATGTAATAACGACCCACAGGCACCATTTCATAGCAACTGTAGGCGCGGGCCAACTTGTTGATGCGTGCGGCAGAGTCAGCGCAATAATAACTGGTGATTTCTTTTTTGAAGCTTTGCTGTGCTAAGTGCCAAAAGCCCTGGTTGGCTTTTTTGTAGTTTTCTAAGGCGTAATGACTGCTGGCGATAAGAAACTGGGTTTGTTCATCATTGGGACGCTTGGCTAGCACTTGTTTTAAGGCTTTTAGCGCGGCAGGGTAGTTTTTTTGAGTATAAAGCAGTTCGCCTAGTTTGTAGGTTTGTTCAATGTCGAGAATTTTCTTGTCGATAATGGAGTTTAGATATTCTGCGCGCTGGTCGCTTGAACGTAAAGCGTAGGCTTCACCCTTTAGTTCTATGGCCGAGAGGAAGTTCGGTTTTTCATCAAGCGAATAGTCGAGCAGGCTTTGAATTCGCTCGTAATGCTGCTCAGGATTTGAAGACTTCAACAGTAAGTATGCTTCTGCCGTAGCGATATAAGGCGAGCTCGGGGATTCATTCAGCTCTTCGAAAAGGCTGATAAAGTCAGCTTCTTCTTGAAAACTTGCCATTTGGATAATTTCATACAGTTTCTCGTCCTGATGATCGGGCAAGAGTGGCATTAACTTCGCGAGATATTCTTTAGCGTCTTCAGTTTTGTTTTGTGCAAGGCTCGCGACTAGAGCGACTTTATAAGCATTTTTATCCTTGTTATCGGCTTCGAGCCATAAGGTCGTAGCGTCTAGCGCTGTGTCATAGTCACGCTCGAGCAAGGCTACCATGGCGGCTTTGGCTGATAGTTGCTTGCTGCCCGTTTGCTCGGCGGCATAGAAGAAATTACTTTGAGCTACGTCATAGAGTTTTTGCTTGTTAGCGATATCCGCCAGCAGAATACTGAAATAGAGCTGGCTGCGTTCTTCTACTGATAATTTGGCAACAGAAGGGTGCTCCTGCGGTTTTTGGGCACTGGATTCTGGGGCTGTTTCAACGGTTTTTGGCTGGTTGGTGGCGCAAGCGGCAAGCAATAAACAGCAGGTTGAAACGATTAGGGTTCTTAACAAGAAACTTCTATTCATCCGTATAGTATAAAATATTCCTATAAACGTTTTGTGAAAGCGCTCCACGAAGTTGCTAAAGAATTTCGAAAACGCTCCATCTTTGTACTTTATTCGTGTACTTACTCAAGAGTATCAGGAAAATATTAACAGTACAGTTGAAAAGCTGAGTTTTAACGAATTTTTATGATTAGCGGACACACTGAAGCAGTGTTATAATTCGCGCCATCTATCTGCCTCGGCAGAATTGCACCTTTTGTGAGTGACCTATTTTAATAGCTTTGCCTAACTTATGTCTTTGATTGTTCTGGGAATTAACCATAAAACAGCCTCTTTAGCCGTCCGTGAGAAGGTCGCTTTTGCTGATCATGAGTTAGGTCAAATCATGGCGGAAGTAAAAGAAAACACCGATGACTCAGAAGTTGCTTTATTATCAACCTGTAACCGTGTTGAGTTTTATGTCTCCAACGAGTCGAAGCAACACGAAGAGCTGAAAGCCAAGCTGTTGCAATGGTTAGAAGCTAAAAAGGGTGTTGGCGAAGAGTTGGAAGATGCCGTGTATTGCCACCAAGGCACTGATGCCGTGGGGCATCTAATGAAAGTGGCGAGCGGTTTGGATTCTATGGTCTTAGGCGAGCCACAGATCCTTGGCCAGCTAAAAGCCTGTTATCAAAAAGCTCGACGCGCAGGCACCGTGAACCAAGTTATGGAGCGCTTATTCCAAAAGACCTTTGCGGCGGCTAAGCGCGTGCGTCATGAGACTGAAATTGGCTCAAACCCTGTATCGGTCGCTTATGCCGCGGTTACTTTAGCGCGTCATATCTTTTCAGATTTTAGCGAGCTAACGGTATTGTTCGTTGGCGCTGGCGAGACTATCGAGTTAGCTGCGCGCCATCTTGAGCAAAACGGCGTTAAGCAAATGATTATGGCAAACCGTACTTTGGCTAATGCGCAAAAGCTTGCTGAAGAGTTTGAAGGCAAAGCGGTTGGTTTGGATGCTATCCCGCATTATTTACCGCAAGCGGATATCGTGATCAGCTCTACGGGTAGTATGTTACCGATTATTGGCAAAGGCATGGTTGAGTCTGCGCTAAAGGAGCGTCGCCGTAAGAGTATGTTCATGGTGGATTTGGCCGTTCCGCGTGATATCGAAAGTTCGGTGGCCAAGCTCGATGATGTATATCTGTATTCAGTGGACGATTTAGAGGGTGTGATTCAAGAGAATCTACAGGCGCGCCAAGAGGCGGCGGAAGAAGCCATCGTGATTTTGCAGGAGTTCGTGGGCGACTTTGAAAAGTGGCATGCGGGCCGTCAAAAACATGATACAGTGCGTGAGTTGCACCAAATGCATGGTGCAATAGCGCAGGCCGAACTGGAAAGAGCTAAGGCGCAACTGAAGAACGGTAATGACGCAGAAGCTGTGTTAGAGCACTTTTCACACCGTTTGACCAAAAAGTTTTTACACCAACCTTTAGTCTGGTTGCGTGAGGATGACGAAGAGCTGGATAGGCACGAAATTACCCGTGAACTGTTTCAGCTTGATAAAGCATCCGATGATTAAGTAAGCTAATCGAGGCTTATTCAGCGGTTTTATCGTATGCCGCCAACGAATTGTTTAACCACAACAGGAATTAAGAAATAGCATGTTGCAGGATTCTGTCAGTCAAAAACTAGAAGGTTTGGTTGATCGCCACGAAGAGCTTGAGGCTTTGTTGGGCGATCCAGAAATTATTTCTGATCAAAATAAATTCCGTGATTTATCAAAAGAATATTCGCAGCTTGAAGAAGTGGTCAAAGCCTTCCAGCAATATCAAGAAGCGGTGCAGAATCTGCAAAATGCAGAGGAAATGCTGAAAGACGATGATCCTGATATGCGTGAGATGGCGCAAGAGGAGCTAAAAGAGGCTAAAGCGACTATCGAAAGCTTGGAAATCGAGCTGCAAAAGTTATTGTTACCGCGCGATCCTAATGACGAGAAGAACACCTTCTTGGAAATTCGTGCCGGAACGGGTGGAGATGAAGCCGCTATCTTCGCTGGCGATTTATTCCGTATGTACAGTAAATACGCGGAAAAGAAGCGCTGGCAGGTTGAAGTGATCAGCGAAAGCCAAGGCGATCATGGTGGTTACAAAGAAATCATCTTGCGCATTGTAGGCGACATGGTTTATTCACACCTAAAGTTTGAATCGGGCGCGCACCGAGTGCAGCGTGTGCCAGACACTGAATCACAAGGTCGCATTCATACCTCGGCGTGTACCGTTGCGGTGATGCCGGAAGCGGATGAGATCGATGCTATTGATATTAATCCAGCGGATTTGAAGGTCGATACTTTCCGTGCTTCGGGTGCTGGTGGTCAGCACGTCAACAAAACTGACTCGGCAATCCGTATTACGCACTTGCCGACGGGCGTGGTGGTGGAATGTCAGGACGAACGTTCGCAGCATAAAAACCGCGCTAAAGCCATGTCTGTGTTGCAATCTCGACTGCAAGCGGCTGAAGAAGCGAAACATCAGTCTGAGCAGACTGAAATGCGTCGAAACCTTGTAGGCACCGGCGATCGCTCCGACCGAATTCGTACTTACAACTACCCACAAGGGCGTATGACTGACCATCGTATTAACTTAACCTTGTATAAGTTGGACGAGATTATGGAAGGCGATATTGATCAAATTCTAGAACCATTGGTACAAGAGCACCAAGCGGATCAACTAGCGGCGCTTTCTGGTCAATCGTAAACTAGTTTTGAAGGCTTAGCTTTTTGGCTAAGCCTTATTTGTACCAAAAGCTCGTATCAACAAATTCCTAAAAAAAGGTCAGCGGCCGTGAGCAAGACAGTTCAAGCAGCATTATCATGGGCTATAGCTAAATTAGAGGCGCCAGAGCTTGATGGAACAGAGCTTGATGTTTCAGCGAGCAAAATTGATACCCCCAAGCTTGATGCCGAACTACTGCTTGCTGATACTCTAGGGAAAAACCGCACTTGGCTGAAAACCTGGCCTGAAAAAGAACTATCCCAACAAGAACTCGACAGCTTTGAAGCGTTTATTATGCGCCGTAAAGCAGGTGAGCCGGTGGCTTATTTGTTGGGGAAACAGGACTTTTGGACTTTTACGCTAAAAGTCACCCCTGCAACCTTAATTCCACGTCCGGAAACTGAGCACCTGGTTGAGTTCGCTTTGAGCAATATTCCAACAAGCGAGTCTTTTCAAGTGATAGATCTGGGCACCGGAACTGGCGCTATAGCCTTAGCCATCGCTTCTGAGCGTCCACAAGCGACAGTCATTGGACTCGATATTAGCGAACAAGCGCTGAGTGTCGCCGAACACAATCGCCAACAGTTGAACATCAGTAATGTCGATTTTCAGCAGGGGCATTGGCTTCGAAATTGGTCTGGGCAAAAGCTCGATATGATAGTGAGCAACCCGCCTTATATTGATGCTGATGATGAGCACTTAAAGGATTTAACCTTTGAGCCAATCGGTGCGCTAGTGGCTGGCGACAATGGTTTAGCCGATATTGCGGAAATTACAGAGCAAGCGCAGCAGCACCTAAATCCGAGAGGCTGGCTGGTTTTCGAGCATGGTTTTGAGCAGGGACGAGCGGTTCGCGACATAATGCAGCAGCACGGCTTTACTGATGTGGGGACTATTGCGGATTATGCCGGATTAGAGCGGGTTACCGCCGGTAGAAAGGCGCTAGAGCAGGGCTGAACTAAATCAAATAAATCAGGTCTTTTAATAGGCTAAGTGTTAAAATTAGCGCTAAGTCGGCAATCTTAGAAAAAACTTTTCTATCATACGCTTTTAAGCTTGCCGAGATTAAGTAGTATTGTTAGAGTAACGCGATTGAGAAAATTCTCAAAAGCCTTGTCCTTGCTGGCGTTTAGCCCTTTTAGATTGACAATTATTTTAATGAAATTTGAGTAAAACAAGTTTTTAGCGGGAAACCTCCTCCGATGTTTAATAAATTACGTGGCCTTTTTTCTACCGACCTATCGATTGACTTAGGTACGGCAAATACTTTGATTTATGTTCGAGACCAAGGGATCGTTCTGGATGAACCTTCAGTTGTCGCTATTCGACAAGATCGCTCAGGCGGAGCTAAATCTATCGCTGCGGTCGGAGAGGCTGCGAAAAAAATGTTAGGTAGAACGCCTGGCAGTATCGTTGCAATCCGCCCAATGAAGGACGGCGTCATTGCTGACTTTGAAGTGACTGAGAAAATGTTGCAGCACTTTATTCGTAAAGTACATGACAACACATTCTTCCGTCCAAGCCCGCGCGTTTTGGTTTGTGTACCTTGTGGTTCAACGCAGGTTGAGCGTCGTGCCATTAAAGAATCAGCCCTAGGCGCTGGCGCACGCGATGTGTACTTAATCGAAGAGCCTGTTGCAGCAGCTGTTGGTGCTGGTTTGCCGGTTAACGAAGCGCGTGGTTCTATGGTGGTGGATATCGGTGGTGGTACTACTGAAATCGCTATCTTGTCATTGAACGGCGTGGTTTACTCAGATTCTGTGCGAATTGGTGGCGACCGTTTTGATGAAGCTATCATCGAATACATTCGTCGTAACTACGGCACAATCATTGGTGAAGCGACGGCTGAGCGCATTAAGCATGAAATCGGTACAGCGTATCCAGGCACTGAAGTTCGCGAATTAGACGTTCGTGGCCGTAACTTAGCGGAAGGTATTCCTAGAAGCTTCACGATTAACAGCAATGAAATTTTAGAAGCTCTACAAAACCCTCTTCACGGTATTGTTCGTGCGGTTAAAGCGGTACTTGAGCAGTCTCCACCAGAACTGGCGGCTGATATTTCAGAACGCGGTATGGTGCTGACGGGTGGTGGCGCGCTTATCCGTGATGTGGATAGATTGCTGATGGAAGAAACGGGCTTGCCAGTTATTGTCGCTGAAGATCCGTTAACTTGTGTTGCACGTGGTGGCGGTAAAGTTTTAGAAACTATCGATGAGCACGGTGGCGACTTGTTCTCAGACGACTAGTTTTAAAGATATAAGGACTTTAAAAAAGTCCATTAAAATCGGGCACTTAGATTGCCCGATTTTTGTATGAAAGCTCGAAATACTGCTAAACTACAACTTGTTTGTATTACATCATAAAAACAATACTCTTGCGGGAGGAGTAGGCTATTAAAAATCTATTCACTCGAGGCCCTTCTTTAGTACTACAGCTCATCTTGAGTCTGTTGGTCGCGTCCTTATTGATGGTACTTGATTATCGTTACGACTACTTAAGCAGTGCTCGTAAAGGTGTTTCCACCGCGCTTGCTCCAATTTACTATCTCGCCAATATTCCAAACGAAATCGCTTCGTGGGCTGACAACAATATCGTAAGCCGAAATGACCTTTTGGCGGAAAACCGTCAGTTAAAAGATGAGCTGCTGATTTTGAAAGCACAAAACCAACGTCTAATCGGTCTTGAGTCGGAAAATGCACGCTTGCGTTCCTTGCTCGGTTCTTCGCGAACTTTACGCGGAAAGCGTGTGATTGCAGAAGTATTAAATATCGATAGTAGCTTGTTTGCTAACGAACTCTTGCTTAATAAAGGCAGTATGGACGACGTATTCGTAGGTCAGCCAGTAGTTGATGCCGAAGGGATTATGGGGCAGGTTGTCGAGGTTTCGACCGCCACGTCTCGCATGATTTTATTAAACGACCAAAAGCACGCCATTCCAGTTCGAGTGGATCGTAATGGTGTTCGTGCGATTGCTCAGGGTAATGGTCAACTACTGTATCTACGCCATTTACCGAATACGATCGATATTAATGAAGGCGATATTTTATTAAGTTCTGGACTTGGCCAAAAATTCCCAGATGGCTATCCAGTGGCGAAAGTGATTTCGGTGACGCGCCAATCGGCACAGCCTTACGCTGAAATTTTGGCCGAACCTACGGCAAATATTAATCGCGCTAACCATGTGCTTTTATTATGGCCTTATCACGATCCGACAAAGCGCAAAGCTGAGCCTGATTCTGATGCTCCAAGCACTGATTCTCAAAACACTGATTCTCAAAACACTGATACTCCAAATAATAAAGACGTGACAGGAGGTTCCGATGCAAGCTAAAGGCAAACGTGGAACCTGGGTTATCATTCTCAGCTTAATTATCGCCCTTATTCTGACGGTCATTCCGTTACCTGATTCGTGGCAGCCGTTTAGGCCAGACTGGTTGTTTTTAGTTGTTTCCTACTGGGTAGTGGCACTACCACACCGTATCGGTTTGCTGTGGGCTTTTCTGTGGGGGCTGATATTCGATGCATTAATTGGCACAACGCTCGGCTTACACAGCTTTAGTTTGTGTTTGTTGGTATTTATCTTGCAGTTGAATTATTTGCGAATTCGTATTTACCCCATTTGGAAGCAAGCATTAACCATGGGCGGATTGAGCTTACTTTATTTAGCATTGGTATTGTGGCTATCACGAGTGACAGGAAGCCCTGAAAGCTCTTTGAGCTATTGGCTCTCAGCCGCCATTAACGCCTTACTGTGGCCATGGCTATTTATCCTTTTGCGCGACATCCGACGTTATTTTAAAGTTAATTAGGAGCTTTGTATGTCACAGCACACAACTATTTACTTAGCTTCAGGTTCGCCGCGTCGCCAAGAAATTTTGACCCAACTGGGTGTGGATTTTATTCAGATAGCGAATCATTTCGATGAAACTCACTTAGCCGGCGAGTCTGCTAAAGATTATGTGGAGCGGGTGGCGCGAGGCAAAGCTTTATCGGCAATGGAGTCTAGTGACTATACTGAAAGTCTGCCAGTGATGGGTGCCGATACAACGGTTGTTCATCAGGGGCAACCGCTCGGTAAGCCGGACGACCTGCAACATGCGGAACAATTATTAGAGCGTTTAAGCGGTCAGACGCATCACGTTTATTCCAGCGTGGTGCTCGCTTATGGCGATCAGCTATGGCAAAGCACTGTCGAAACCGAAGTGACCTTTGCTAAGCTGAGTAAAACCATTATCCAAAACTATTGTCGTACTAATGAGCCTATGGGCAAAGCTGGCGCTTATGCTATTCAAGGGTTGGGCGGGAGTTTAGTCGAAACGATTAACGGCAGCTATACAAATGTAGTGGGTTTGCCTTTATTTGAAACGCGCCAACTGTTAGAGCAAGCCAGTATTAAGCATGCGCTAGTATAAGGAGCTTAATAATATGCGCGATGAAATTTTAATTAACGTAACGCCCCAGGAAACACGTGCTTCTATCGTGGAGAATGGTGTGTTGCAGGAAGTGCATATTGAAAGGACTGAGAACCGCGGCATCGTTGGCAATATTTATAAAGGTGTTGTTAAACGTGTCATGCCCGGTATGCAGGCTGCGTTTGTTGATATTGGTCATGAAAAAGCGGCGTTTTTGCACCTAGCAGATATTGTGACGGATAAAGATGAAGGCAGTAAGCAAGCGGTTGAAGGATCGAAGCTGCTCGATAAACAGCAGTCACAAGAGACCGACATCACTTCGGTGTTACACGAAGGTCAGAAAATTATTGTTCAGGTCATTAAAGATCCAATTAGTAGCAAAGGCGCAAGGCTAACGACTCATATCACCATTCCATCTCGATACTTGGTACTGATGCCAGATACAGAGCATGTTGGCGTCTCACAGCGAATCGATGATCAGGTGGAGCGCATCCGTCTCAAAGAATTGTTAGAAGATCACGAAGAGCTAGACAACGGCTTTATCGTACGCACCGCAGCCGAAGGAGCGACTGAAAAAGAGCTGGTTCGTGACGCATTATTTTTAGCCAAGCTGTGGCGTGGTATCACGGAAAAGTCTAAGCAAGTAAAGGCACCGGGGATTATTCATAATGACTTGGGGCTTGAGCTGCGCATAATGCGAGACATCTTTGAAGATGATGTGGAGCGAGTTCGAATTGATAACGAAGCCGCGCTAGAAAGAGTACAAGCCTTTGTGAAAGAGTTCTTGCCGGAAATGCTAAGCCGTATTGAGTTATATCAAGGCGAGCGTCCTATTTTTGATTTATACAACGTGGAAGAAGAAATTAAGCGTGCGCTAGAGCGTAAAGTTCCGCTCAAGTCTGGTGGGTATTTAATTATCGATCAGACCGAAGCGATGACCACCGTTGATGTCAACACAGGGGCTTTCGTAGGTCATAAAAATCTTGAAGAAACCATTTTTAGAACTAATCTCGAAGCGGCGACGGCACTGGCGCGACAGTTAAGACTGCGCAATCTGGGTGGTATTATTATTGTCGATTTTATTGACATGAAAGAGGAAGAGCATAAGCGACAAGTATTGCGTACTTTAGAGCGAATTCTGGAAAAGGATCATGTCAAAACACAAATCACTGAAGTTTCTGCTCTAGGCTTGGTGGAAATGACTCGAAAGCGCTCTAGGGAAAGTTTAGAGCGTTTGCTGTGTGAGCCTTGTCAGCAATGCAATGGGCGCGGCTATGTTAAAACTGCGGTAACTGTGTGTTATGAAATTTTCCGCGAATTAAGCCGTGCTGCGAGAACATACGATGCGCAAAAATTCTTAGTATTAGCTAGCCAAGAAGTGGTGGACTGTTTGCTGGATGAAGAAGCAAGTAGTTTGGGAGATCTTGAGGTGGCTATAGATAAACCGATCAAGCTACAGGTTGAAAGTTTGTATTCGCCTGAGCAGTTTGATGTGGTTTTGATGTGATGTCTCATGGGTAATCTGGAAACTTGATGACTAAACGTTTAACTCGCATTTTGAGACGTTTTCTGACCGGCTTTTTGTGGCTGGTGTCAGTACTGGTCATCATTTTTGTGGTTTTACTTTCAATCGTAAAGTTGTCGCTTCCTTATTGGACCGAAGACAAGCAAGAAATGGTGGCGCTTGTTGAAGGGCAATTTGGCGGTACTTTTGATTACTCAGAACTAGAAGTCGATTGGTCGGAGTTTAAGCCAACAATTTTTATAAAGGACGCCTCTTGGAAAAAAACGGATGACTCCCTGAGTTACGGCTCGGAAAGTGCTCGTGTGGTGTTAAACTTTTGGGAAAGTTTATTCAAAGGCTACCTTGTTACCGAGTCAATCGAGCTGAATGACGCTACTGCTGAAATCAGTATTCCAGAGTCATCAACAGATACTGACACTTTTTCTCTGGATATTGATTTATTGCTCAAACGTTATCCTGAATTTATCAATCAAGAGCGAATTGATATTAATGGACTGACAGTAAATATTGTAAGAAATGAGCAGAGTAGAAAAGTACAGTTTAGTACAGTAACTTTCGAAAAACTCAAAGCGCAGCGCCAACTAGTTTTAGACTTTCAAAGTGACTTCTCCTCACAAACGAAGCTTATTATCGAATCACAAGGCAGGCCACTTAGCGACGGAAGTCAGCTTAAGGTTTATGGTTTGTTGCGTGACTTTGATGTAAGGGATAGTGCGCCATTTTTAAACCTGCCTGAAGACATACCTGTTGAACTCGCGGATACAGAGTTTTGGCTTGAGTATCAAGGCAAAGAGCCTATTTCTGGGCGACTGATATTTAAAGCGGAAAGCTCAAACTCCAAAGTGGCGCAGCTAGACGCCGAGATTCATTATCAAAAAACAGATAATACAGCAGCTTTTTCCAGTGACAAGTTTTATGTTGCTGAGCGTACTGCGTCTGATGAGCTTCTAGAATACGATAGCTCGTTTAAAGCAATACGCGAGGTTCAAGATGATCAGTCTATTCAGTGGGTTCTTGAGGCTGATAATACACCAATCGGTTATTTTTTTACGCTTTCCGCGCCATTTATACCAGCCGAGTTGCGAGAATTGCTATCAGAAATTGAGCCGGACGGAGAGCTTGTATCTTTAGATATCCGTGCTGTTCAAGACGAAGCTAAGCTAATTCCGAAAAGTGGTAGTGCGGAAATATCAAATTTTACCACTGTCGCTAGTCAATACGGTCCTCAGCTGTTTATGGATAGCATACGCATTGAGGAAGAAGACTCCGGTTGGCGCTTAACGGCAAAATCTAAGGACTCGCAACTATCTTGGCCTTCGGTATTTAAAGGCGACATCCCGATTGATGATTTCTCTTTGAACACTTGGGTAAGCGTGGAAGAAAAACCACTAATTAAAATTGATGAGTTTTCGTTAACCAACAGAGACGCTCAGGTTGCCGTTCATGGCAGCGTGCAGATTGAGGAAGAGGATGCTGTTATTTCGTTGTATGGCGAAACCAAGGATGTGGATATCGCTGCGCTAGAAAAGTACTGGCCTCGAAATAGTATGAGCGAAGAAGCTTTGCAGTATCTGGATCAGTCTTTGCTTAAAGGTAAAGTAGAGTTTGCACGATTGGTCTGGCGCGGTGGATACGAGGCTTTTCCTTATGAAGACAGCTCAGGAGTGTTTGATTTAAGGGCTAAAGTTCATGATGCCAGTCTTAAGTTTGATCCTGATTGGCCACAAGCAGATCAGCTTTCAGCTCAAGCTCACTTTAAGAATAATCAGCTTTTTTTGGCTTCAGACAAAGGGCAGATAAACGGCCATGATATAGGGCAAGCTAGTGGTGTTATAGATTCGGTGTTTACCGATGATACTTATTTAACGCTCGAAATTAACAACAAAGTTGGCTATGAGCTGTATAACTTTGTTTTTCAGAACTCGCCACTTCAAGAGTGGTTAGGCCCTGCGTTACTTGATCTCACTTTCAGCGGTAACTTGGAGCATCAACTCAAGCTTGAGGTTCCACTTAGCGACGATGATGCGGATGCAGCTATTGATGGCAAGGTGCTCTTTAATGGTGAAAATGTTCACCTTGATTCTTATGGGCTTGCTTTAGAGTCTTTAAACGGCGAACTGAACTATACCCAGCAGGGAGCTCACGGCAAAAGTTTAAAAGGTCGCTTCTGGCAGAGCCCAGTTTCGATTGATATTGCTGTCGGCGACTATGGCAAAGGCGATGACTTAGTTAATATTGATGCCATTTCGGACTTTAACTTAGCAAAAGCGGTCGCTTCATTTGACGTTCAACTGCCTATCTATGTCGAAGGCCAAAGCCAAGTAAACCTGCATTATCGACAAGACAGCGAAGGGGCTGAGTCCTTAATTGTAAGAAGTGATTTAAAAGGTACCGAGATTAATGGTCCTTCTTGGTTTAGCAAAAGTAAAGATGATGAAAGTTCTTTTTTATCAACGCTATACCGAAAAAATAATCGCATTCATGCGAGAACAATTTACCGCGATACGGTATCGTCACAACTCAGTTTTGATGTTGACTCGCCAGACGACATTAATGGCGTCATTGCTTTAGGGGATTTGGCGACTCACAGTATAGATGTGCCGGCTAGAGGCGTTGCCATTAGAGGCTTTTTTGCCGAGATCCATAGTGACGAATGGCTTAACAGTCTACAGGTGAAAAAAGGTGGAACATTCTTCTGGCCTAAATGGATCGATCATATCTCTATCAAAACCGCACTTTTTACTATCGCCGGGCAATCATTACATGATGTTGAATTGACCGACTCCTTATTGGCCGACGAAAGCGTTCGCTTTAATGTAAAAGCGGACGAAGGCTACGGTAATTTAACCTTGCATCAGGATGGTCGTAAGCACGTTACTGTTGAAAAACTTGATATCGAATTAGATGATTTTAGCCAACTGTCAGACTCAGAAGTAGATATTGAAAAGAGTTCGCTGGATAATTGGCAGATTGAGTGCCTAGCGTGCAAAATTAATGGTATTGATACCGGCAAGTTAACACTAGTGTCCAAGCTGGATAATGGTGCGGTAGTTGTGCAAGGCGACAGCCAAATTGAAGGGCAGCTTAAAGCTTATTTAGAAGGACGATGGCAGGGCGACTCAAGCCGAGTTGAGATCAACTTTGAAACTCTGGACACGGGGGCTTTATTAAAACGTTGGGGCTTTGGTGATGGTCTAAAAGACACTAAAGCAAATGGCAACGCTATTTTAGAATGGCCGGGCGGGTTTCATGATATCAGCATAGCGAATATCAGTGGTTCGATTGACCTAGAAACAGGCGAAGGTTCGGTTAAAGAACTGAGCGACCGTCAGGCAAGAGTTTTCAGCCTCTTTTCACTACAGAGTATTAGACGCCGACTTTCTTTAGATTTCAGTGATCTTTTTGAAGACGGTTTTTTCTATGACAAGATCAAAGGTGTGTTCACCATCAACAAAGGTGTGGTGCATAGTGATAATGTCTTTATTGATGGGGCTGCAGCTGATGTTAGAGTTAAGGGTACCACTAACCTGGTTAAGAAAACTGTCGATCAAAATGTTACGGTAGTTCCAAAGCTTGGCTCAAGTTTACCTGTGTTAGCTGGCTGGGCTATAGAGCCTACCACTGGCCTAATTATGCTGTTGGTTAATAAGTTGTTCGAGCCGGTGATCGATGTTGTAGTCAGTATCGAGTATAAAATTAGTGGCGATTTGAACAATCCTACAGTTATCGAATTAAACAAAAAATCTAAAGAAGTGCCTCTGCCTGAGGTTGAAGAGGAAGAGGTGCCTCAAGAGCCTCAGCTGGAGTCACAGCAAGAGTCAAAGCAGGAGTCAGAGGGGAACCTTGAAGATAGTTCTGAGCCTGATAAGGTGCTTGAAGCTGAGCTTAAGAAAGAACAAGAGCCTCAAGAAAACACGACTCAAGATGATGGTGAACACTAATGTCCAAAAGTAGTATCAATATTGGTTTAATCCAGATGTCGTCTTCCAGCGTGGTCGAGGATAATTTGAATAAAGCTGAAATGTTGATAAAGCAATCAGTCAGTGAGGGCGCTGAGATGGTTGTTTTGCCCGAAACTTTTGCCTTAATGGAAAAGTATAATGGACAGAAACTGGACTTTGTTGAGACACACCGACAAGGCCCGATACAGTCTTGGATGCAGCGAGTAGCAAGAGAAAACGAAGTGGCCTTGGTCGGAGGGACTATCGCCATCCAGTCGAGTAATGCCAAGAGGCCTTTTGCACGATGTTATGTGTGGGATAGCCAAGGTGAGCTCATCACTCATTACGATAAGATCCATATGTTTGATGTCGCCGTTAAGGAAGACGAGGTTTATTCCGAGTCAGATAATACGCTGGCTGGTGATGAAACTAAAACATTTGATTATCATGGTATTAAATTTGGTCTTTCGGTTTGTTATGACCTAAGGTTCCCTGAGCTTTATAGAAAGTATCAAGCGCAGTCGGTAGATGTTATCTTAGCGCCATCAGCGTTTACGAAAAAAACGGGCGAGGTTCACTGGCAATTGTTATTACAAGCACGAGCCGTGGAAAACCTATGCTTTGTGGCGGCTTCGAATCAAACAGGGTTGCATGATAATAAACGGAAAACTTACGGCCACAGTATGCTCATCGGCCCTTGGGGCGATGTGCTCGGAGCCCTCGGTGATGAAGAAGGCTATATCAACCACACCTTAGATATTGAACAAATCGATACCATCAAAAAGCGCTTCCCTGTTCATACACACAGACGACTTTAAAGCATATATTTAGGTAACTAATGACAACTATTATTGATCGCGTAGAGCAACATTTATTTAGAGAGTCTGATTTATCGGTAGCGACAATTTCGCAGGCTGTAGAGTCAATCAGCGGCTATCAGCAGGATTATGCCGATATTTTCTTGCAAGAAGTTGTTATGGAATATTGGCAATTAGAAGACGGATTGGTTAAAGACGCCAGTTTTAACCTTAACAAAGGCTTAGGTATTCGTAGCATTGATGGCGAAAAAACAGGTTTTGCCTACGCCAATCAGTTTGAATCAACGGCACTCAATAATGCTTTGTCAGCGGCGACAAGTATTAGCCGTGCTGGCCAGTCTAAAGCGGTCAGTTTTAATCAGATTGTACCAAGCCAAAGCTTGTATACCGAACACAGGGTATTAGGGGATGTTGAGCCTTCGCATAAGATTGCACTGCTTCGTCAGTTAGATGCAAAGGCCAGGCAGCTGGATGAGAAGGTTAAGCAGGTAATGGTTAGCTTATCAGCGGCAGACGAGCATATGCTGGTAGCAGCAATCGATGGCACCTTAGCCGCCGATATTCGTCCGATGATTCGCTTGAATGTCACAGTCGTCGCTGAGCACCAAGGGCGCCGTGAGCGCGGAAGCGCAGGGATGGGAGGGCGATATGATTGGCAGCACTTAATCAGCTTAGATCTTGAAAGCTTAGCATCACAAGCAGTACATCAAGCTGTGGTCAATCTTGAGGCAGTAGAAGCTCCTGCTGGCACCATGCCTGTGGTTTTAGGCAATGGTTGGCCGGGCGTGTTATTGCATGAAGCGATAGGGCATGGCCTGGAAGGGGATTTTAACCGGAAGGGCTCTTCAGCTTATGCTGGTCGAATTGGAGAAAAGGTGGCATCGGAACTCTGTACGGTGGTGGATGATGGTACTTTAGAAGGACAACGCGGTTCTTTAAATGTAGATGATGAAGGAACCCGTACTCAGTCTACGGTATTGATCGAAAACGGCGTATTAAAAGGTTATATGCAAGACAAACACAATGCGCGACTGATGGGGCAACAAGCGACAGGTAACGGTCGTCGTGAGTCTTATGCACACTTACCGATGCCACGTATGACTAATACGCTGATGTTAGCGGGACAGTCCAATCCAGAAGAGATTATTGCGAGCGTAAAAAAAGGCATTTACGCACCTAATTTTGCAGGTGGTCAGGTAGATATCACATCGGGTAACTTTGTGTTTAGCGCGAGCGAAGCTTATTTAATTGAGGACGGCAAATTAACGGCCCCGATTAAAGGCGCAACCTTGGCAGGGAATGGACCGGAAGTATTGAAGTATGTCAGTATGGTCGGTAATGATTCGCAACTGGACCCAGGAATTGGGGTTTGTGGTAAAGACGGGCAAAGCGTTCCCGTATGTGTTGGCCAGCCAACCTTAAAAGTCGATCAACTAACTGTGGGTGGAACGCAGGCGGGCTAACGTTAGCCGTCTGAAAACTCAGCGTTATCACGCAAGTAGCGGAATAACTCACGTTGGTTTTTTGGTGGTTTATCTAGCTCTTTTTCTTTTATAGCGTTTCGAACCAACTGACGTAAATGTTGGCGATCTAGGTTCGAAGCGACTTCTAATAACTCAAACACTCCTTTGTCGCCTTCATCAAGAAGGCGATTGCGCCAATGTTCACATAACTTTTCACGTTGAACTTCAAGCGTATGTAACTGATTATCAAGCACTAATTGTTGTTCAATCGCTTCAATGTCTTCGTTACGCAAGAGCTTGCCAATATACTTGATATGGCGCTTTAAACCGATATGGTGATTAATTTTAGGCACTTCTTTAAGCGCGTGCTTCAAAGTGTCTGAGATTGGTAGATTGTCCCATTGTTGCTTTGGAAGTTTAGCAAGCTTGTCACCTAAAGCCGTAAGCTCAAGCAATTCTTTCTTAACTTGAGATTTTGATTTCTCATTCAGATCTTCATGATGCTCAAAGTTGTCAGACATAGGTTAGCTACTAAAGTTACAATAATGGACGTGAGTTAGCGCTATGATAACGCTTTCATAAAGTGAGTGGTAGTTTTGTTGTTTAAAATAAATCCTGAATCACGGTTCTTATCAAGCCTAAAGGCTTTTATAATGAACCAAGTTTAAACGGTTAAGACGGAGTTAGGATTGTCGAAAGTTAATAGTAACCAGCTAACATTAACGCAAATCGCTAAGCAGCAAGAGCAAACCTCAGAGCTGATGCAAACTATTGCTCAAAAAGTGATTGAATCCGCCTCGCAAGCAGGTGCAAATCAAGCTGAGGTTTGGAGCTATAACACGATTGGTAATAGCCTAGAAGTGCGCAATAGCGAGCTCGAAACGCTGGAATTTAATCAAGACAGTCACTTAGGCATCAATGTTTACTTCAATCAGTCTAAAGGCACCGTTTCCATTAACGATCTTACCGAAACCGCGGCGCTACAAGGCTTAGAGGCTGCATGTAATATTGCTAAACACACCGAGCCAGACCCACATTCCGGTTTAGTTGATAAAGAGCGCATGGCGACAGACTTCAAAGATTTGTCGTTAGACCATCCTGATGATTTAACGGTCGAGGATATGCTGGAAGTGGCTAAGATCGCAGAGTCTACGGCGCTTCAAGCTGAGCATGTAAAACAGTCAGAAGGCGCTAATTTTTATAGCCACAGATCCTTGTCTTGCTATGCCAACAGTCACGGCTTTTTGGGGATGAATCGCACGACTCGATACAGCCTGTCTAACGTCTTAATTGGGCAGACTGACAAAGGAATGCTGCGAGACGGTTACTACACTTTAGGACGAGAGTATGGTGATTTACTGTCGCCAAGTGCGGTAGGACAAGAAGCTTCAAGACGTATAAAGCGAAAACTAACGCAGGGTTCATGCCCATCTGGCAACTATCCAGTGGTGTTTAGCCCAGAAGTTGCGCGTGGCCTTTGGTCTCATTTGTTGGGCGCATTAAAAGGTGGAGCCTTATATCAGCGCTCTTCGTTTATGTTGGATAAACTTGGGCAGCAGGTTTTGCCCCAAGGGATCAGCATTACTGAAGATCCGTTTCTATTAAAAGGTCTGGGTAGCTCTAACTTTGATAGCGATGGTGTTGCCACTCAGCAGCGAACCATTGTCGACGAAGGTGTACTAGACGGATACTTCTTAAGTGGCTACTCGGCTAGACGACTGGGTCTCGAAACAACCGGAAATGCTGGCGGTATCCATAATATCATTATTAAATCAGACAAAACCGCGCTGGATAAAATTCTCAAAGAATTAGGCACTGGCTTGTTAGTAACAGAAGTTATGGGGCAGGGCGTAAATATCGTGACTGGTAATTACTCTCGCGGTGCTAGTGGTTTCTGGTTCGAAAATGGTGAAATTAAGCACTATGTTCAGGAAATCACTATCGCTGGGAATTTAGAGAAAATGTTTCAATCCATCGTTGCATTAGGTGACGATATTGATAATCGTTCGAGTATTTTGACAGGCTCGGTTGCGATTGAGCAGATGACTATTGCGCGTTAAATTATGTGAACCAAGTGGTTAGACGGAGTTCTAGCCGCTTTTATCTCGTAAGAAATAGTATTAGCTTTTTATCAACCAAAGAAGTAGGTCGCAAGACCTAGTAGTGCGAAAAATCCAGCAACATCGGTTACGGTGGTTAAGACAACGCCACCAGCTATAGCCGGGTCGATGTTTAACTTTTTCAAGATAAGTGGAATACTGGCGCCGCTTAGAACACCAGTCACTAAATTAAACAACATGGCACCGCCAATAGTGATTGCGAGGTGCAAGTGGTTGATATCAGTGCCTTTATAATAAGCAAAAGCATAGACTAAGGAAGCTATTACTAACGCCCAAAGAACACCGTTAATGATACTGACCGCGAGTTCTTTTTTCAGTAAATAAGACTGGTTACCGTCGCTAATATGACCTAGCGACATTCCTCGAATAACCAGGGTTAAAGTCTGAGTCCCGGCAATTCCGCCCATGCTTGGTACGATGGGTAGCAATACTGCCAAAAGCGTGACTTTGCCAATAGTGCTTTCGAACAGGCCAATCACTAAAGCCGCTAGTATCACTGTAAGTAGGTTGATGCCTAACCAAATAGCTCTTTTTCGTGCAGTCACTAAAACTGGGCCGAAGGTATCTTCTAGCTCATCAAGACCAGCCATAGAGAGTAGCGAGTGGTCTGCTTCTTCACGGATTACATCTACCACGTCATCAATCGTAATACGTCCAAGCAAGCGACCTTCTTCATCGAGTACTGGCGCCGATACTAAGTCGTGACGCTCGAATATCTGTGCTACTTCTGTGTCTGGCATATCCACAGGAATGGTAAACATTTCTTCATCGACGATTTGTGTGATCGAGGTTTCTGGATCACAGGTCAGTATCGAACTGATGGGAACCGAGCCAATCAAAACATCTCGCGAGTTGACCACGTATAAGTGGTCAGTGTTGGGCGGCATGCTGCCACGAATACGCAAATAACGTAGCACGACCTCGACCGACACGCGTGGACGAATCATGATGGTGTCGATGTTCATCAAGCCGCCGGCGGTGTCCTCGGGATAGGTCAGTGCATGCTCGATTAGCGCACGGTTTTGCTCATCCAATAAGCGCAGCACTTGATTACTAACGTTATTAGAGAGATCTCCTAAGATATCAACAACATCATCGGTGTCTAAATCTGCTAGAGCGTTAGCCAGCTCTTGAGGTTGCATGTTTTCGATGAAGTTTTGTCGTATTTCATCGTTCAGATGTTGTAGTACATCGCCCTCACGCTCTTTGTCTAGTAGCTGCCATATAACATTACGAACACGTGGTGGTGTCGATTCGAGAAGGTGCGCGATATCTGCTGAGTGAAGTTCTTCTAAGAGGTTTCTAACAGGGATTAAATGCCCGCTATCGAGTGCGGAGTTTAGTAGCTGTAGCTGCTCTTGACGAGTCTGATTGTTTAGATTTTCAGCCATAGCCACCCTGTTAGTGATTGATTTTATTGCTTATTCTATCGCAGCCATATAACCCAGGCAACTTGTAAATCAGGTCGAGTGGCGCCGATAAAGCGAGTAAATGTAAGCCTTTGCAGGCAAATTTGTTATGGACATTAACGCTTAAAAAAAGCTAATTTTGATGTACAGAAATGGTTTCTCTGCACAACTGTTACAGCTTATTGAGTCTGCTGTGCTCTACGGAAATGTTCGGGTAATGATTTTTTAAGTATCGTCCCAAGGTTTCCACCATATAAACCGAGCGGTGGCGACCACCTGTGCAACCAATGGCGCAGGTAAAATAGCTACGGTCTTGCTTGCTAAACTCAGGAATCCAAGTGGTTAAGAACACCCGTAGTTGCCATGTGTACTCCATGACCAGTGAGCTAGAGGATAAATAATCCGCAATTTCCTGATCTTTCCCCGTGAAGTCGCGAAGTTCCTCTACCCAATAAGGGTTGGGTAGACATCTCACATCAAACACAAAGTCAGCATCCTTCGGCGCACCATGTTTAAAACCAAAAGAAACTAGACGTATATCCATTTGCGGTGCTTTATTGGTACTGACGCGCTCACGAACTCTTTCACGTAACTCGTGCGGTGTTAGCTCCGAGGTGTTGATAACTAGATCGGCTAAGCCACGAACTGGCGCTAACAGTTTATTTTCTTCATGGATGGCGTCGCGAAGCGAGTAGCCTTGATTAGTTAGAGGATGACGACGACGGGTTTCACTAAAACGTTTTAGTAGAATATTCTCGTCAGCATCTAAAAACAGAATTCTGGCATGTGGCGTGGCATTTTTAATTTTCTCCATTTCTTCGGAGAACTGCTCTAGATCCCTAGGGTTTCTAGCATCAACACTGATTGCAATAAGCTCGTTGTTTAAGATGTGATCATTAATAACATTTAAGGTCAGCCCCAACGGCAAGTTGTCTATACAGTAATAACCGGCGTCTTCGAGTGCTTTTAGAACAACCGATTTGCCCGACCCTGAGCGACCACTGACTATAACTAGCTTCACGAAGTTTCTTCCTTACTTTTGTTACTGAATTCTTTAAAGGCACTTTCAATGATATCAAATAATGCTTCGTTATTGTGAGCATTTCTGATTTGCGCACACAATGTTTTGTTACCGAAGGCCGCTTTAACTAAATCGACACCTTTAAGGTCTCTAAAGTCCAGTTCCTCGGGCACTAAAAGTGCGAAAATAATGTCGACATTTTCTTTATCTGAAGCAAAAAAATCGACGCCTTCTTGCAATGTAATCAATAGAGCAAGCGGCTTTTTACAAGACTCGAGTCGCGCATGGGGCAGAGCGATACCATTACCAATGGCTGTGCTGCCTAGTTGCTCGCGTTCTGTTAAAGCCTGTAGGATTTCGAAAGAGTTTATTTCTGGATGACTGTGGCTGAACTCATTGGCGACTAACTGCAGTGCTTTTTTACGGCTTGTAGCTTCCAGCCCAAGCTTGCAGCGGTCTGGAGCTAGCGTGTCTAAGATGTGCATTGTCTTATTGTCTTGTTCGCTCATAACATTTCTCTGCTGGTAGTTGAGCACCAGCTCCGCAGTATTATTCGTGACCAATGAGGCTGTTTATAGAATATTATAACAACGCTTGGCGAAAAAAAGCCTCAACATTATGGTTGAGGCTTAAATATTTTCACTCTTTGATGATTTCTGTTCATTCTGAGTGACTAAATTCTAACATGTTATCTCTTGTAATGATCTTGCTCATTCAATGAGTCTTAAGACGAAAGAGCTTGTATTGCTAGTGACGAGTCAGCTTTTCCTTATGCTTAATAACCTGTCTGTCTAATTTATCAATCAATAAATCAATCGCAGCATACATATCTTCTGATTCACTGTTGGCGAATATTTCAGCGCCATTGACATGGACGGTCGCTTCAGCAATTTGGCGGATTTTCTCAACACTTAAAACAACATAAACATTGTTAATCTGCTCAAAGTGTCTTTCAAGCTTGGAAAATTTCTCATCCACAAATTGTTTTAATGGTTCTGTGATTTCTAAATGACGCCCAGTTAGATTGATTTGCATAATAAACTTTCCTTCTATAATTAGATTAATAGTTGGTTGGGTAATGTGCTGAACAAGACAGCCGATTACATAGTCGTTCGTGGGAAGGTTCCACGCTCGCTAAAGAAAACTTGTTTAGAGTGGATTTGATTCGATGCGATAATTCACCTCCTTGAAAGAGTTGGAGACTACTGGATTGAAAAAGGGCAGCTTTTTGCTGGAATAATGAAACAATTGGATTCAGCAATGATGGTTGTTTTGAATTTAACCAAATATTAAGGGAATTGAATTTGAGGCGTTTTGTTCTAATCACGTAAGCCAGTCTTTTCCTTATGTTGCCCTTTAACTACCAAGTTACCTTGAGATTAGAGATCTTGCAAGGCTTATTATTAACTTGGGGACTGGCTTTGGAATTTCAATGATTAGGATCACATTCTGAAGTGTTCGCCTAGGTATCTCTGCCTTACAACTGGGTTTTCGAGGATGGTTTGAGGGTCGCCGTCGGCAATAATGTTACCACTATCAACGATATAGGCGTGTTCGCAGACATCAAGCGTTTCGCGGACATTATGGTCGGTGATTAAGACACCGAGCCCACGTTCTTTGAGTTGCATGATGATGCTTTTAATCTCAATAACTGAAATAGGATCTACGCCGGCGAAAGGCTCGTCTAGAAGTATAAACTTAGGGTCGTTAGCTAACGCTCTTGCGATTTCTACTCGGCGACGCTCGCCACCCGACAAGCTCATGCCTAGGCTAAGACGGATATGTTCGATATGAAACTCGGCTAATAACTGATCGAGCTTTTCTTCTCTTTGCTCATCGTTAAGGTCCTTTCGCAGCTGCAAAATAGCCATGATGTTGTCTTGTACTGAAAGCTTACGGAAGATTGATGCTTCTTGTGGCAAGTAGCCAATCCCTTTTTGCGCCCTAGCGTGCATGGCTGCGCCAGTAATATCCTCATCAGCGAGAAGTATTTGGCCCGCATCCGAAGGGACTAAACCAACAATCATGTAAAACGAAGTGGTTTTACCGGCACCGTTAGGGCCGAGTAGGCCAACAATAGAGCCTTGGTCAACTTTTAGCGAAACGCTTTCGACGACTTTGCGTGCTTTGTAGCTTTTAGCAAGGTTTTTGGCTTCGAGAGAACTCATTATTGATCATCCTCTGGCTGGATAGTCTCCACGGGCTCTGAAGTTTCTTGCTCGGACTGGTTGTTACTCTCTTTGACGCTTTTATCTGTATCACCTTCAGAAGTAGAACTTTGCTCTAGCGCTTTCTCTGTTTCGGTTTTTTCAGGCTGTGGTTCATCTTGCCAGAAAAACTCAGTAACTACTTGTTGCGAACCGTCTGAGCTTTGATCCGCAGAAATACGCTTAGTAGCGCCATCATAAGTGAGTAATGCCGCTGAGGTGTTTGACGAGCCTTGGCTTAAATTAACCGAGCCAACTAATTGAGTTTTGCGGTCTTTACCGTTCGAGCGCAAAGTATCTGCAACAGCGGTAATTTCAGTTTGATTGGGTTGCTTGAGAATAAACCGAGTAGGATTTCCGGTTAATACAAAACTAAAACCATCAGTAATGCGTTGGTTAGCTCGTAGCTTATTACCAGTAAGCGTTAATGTATCTTGTTGTGAGCTTTGTACAATTTGGATATCGCCATCGGCAGCCAATTCACCACTTTTTTGCTCGTAATTAATGCTCGGTGCTTCGATGTCCGTAGTTTCGCCGAGAGCATCAACGTAGTGGATTTTGACTGGGTTACCTTCGGCGGTAATTGTACCTGCGTCTTCCCCACGCTTAATTAATTTATCCGCGTGGATGGTCATTTGACCGTGCTCATAAACCACGTTGTTTTCATAAACAACGGTTGTCGTTTCTTGTGAAGCGTCTAAATAAGAGCTTTCAGCCTTTAAACGCGACTTTTCAAACTGTGCTGCTTGTGCCGTAAAGGAAGTGGCTAGCAGTGAGCTCAATAATAATGTAAGTGTAAGTTTTAGTATCTTCATAGTTCTTCAGAAACGACCTGAGATTTAAATTCAATAGTACTGTTGCGTAAGTCCGCATTCATGCCTTTAGCCGTTTGACGGAAAATACCATTGTTCAATTCAACGGCAGTATCGGTAAAGGCGGTTTGGGTCGTGAAATCGACTTTAAGCTTCGGCATGGTTAAGGTCATGCTAGGCTGCTGGTTTTTCGGAGTTAGTTTGATTTCAACATTACCTGCTAGTTCTAACTGTTCGCTGAGCTCGTTATTTGTCGCCGCATCAGCGGTGATTTGCCACGGCTTCTCGGTGGAAATCATTTCAAACTTTGGTGACTGCAAGCGCGTTATCATCAAGTCTTTAAAATGCGACGTTTTTTCGCTCGTGAACTTACGAGTGCGTTGCCCTGTAACATCAAATTCAATAGTAGAAGTGTTGACTAGATAATAGTCAGGATTGTTGTCTGCTTGAACAAAGTCAGGTTTTTGCTCGACAGATTTGTCCCACAGAAAGGCGACCACAAAAGTAGCTGGTAGTAATAACCATAATATGTGTCGGCCTCTCAAAAAGGTCATTAGGTGTACTCCTGAAGGTGCTTTTCAAGCAACCCCTTACTTTCAAGGATTAAGTCAATAATTTCGCGAACGGCACCAAAACCACCGTTACTCTGAGTTGTCCAGTCTGCATTTTGACGCACGAACCAGTGCCCATCCGCTACTGTAACACCTAGGCCTGAACGGCGCATTAATGGTAAGTCAGGCAGATCATCGCCAACATGGCAGACTTGGCTTGGCTCTACTGAGAGTTTTTCGCACAGCTCTTCATAGGCTGCAATTTTGTCCACTTGGCCTTGATAAATATGTTTTATCGATAACTCGCGGCATCGCTTTTCGACTATTTCCGAGCGACGGCCGGTAATAATGGCGACATGAATCTTATGCTGCATAAGGCTTTTTAGCCCGAAGCCATCTTTGATGTTGAAGGTTTTTAATTCCTCACCCTGATTGCCGATAATAACTTGGCCATTGCTTAAAACGCCATCGACATCGCAAATGAGCAGCTTGATCTCGCGTGCTTGTCGCAATAATTCTTTCGGATAGTGTGGCTTTTGCATATTAAACCACTCCTGCTTTTAATAAGTCATGCATGTGAACCGCACCTAAAGGTTTGTTCTTTTCATCGACAACGATTAGACAGGTGATGCTGTTTTGTTCCATTAGGCCAACGGCATCAACGGCTAAGGCATCGGCTGCAATCGTTTTACAGCCAGTGGTCATAACGTCTTCAATCGGCGTATCGACTTTAATGCCTTTTTCGAAAGCACGGCGCAAATCACCGTCGGTGAAAATACCGAGTAGGTATTTATCTTGGTTAAGTACGGCGGTCATACCAAGGCGCTTATCGGTCATCTCTAATAAAGCGTCTTTAACCGAGGTTTCTGGAGTTACCGCGGGGAAGTTCTCTGCGGTGTGCATTAGATCTTCGACTTGTAGCAACAGCTTTTTACCTAAGCTACCGCCTGGGTGCGATAAGGCAAAATCATCGGGCGTGAAGCCTTTGGCTTCTAGCAAGCTCACTGCGATGGCGTCGCCAAGAGCTAAAACAGCTGTGGTTGAGGCTGTAGGCGCTAAGTTATGTGGGCAAGCTTCTTGCTCAACTTTAACCGTGAGATGAATTTCACTGGCTTTGGCTAAGCTGGAATTAGGGTTGCTAGTGATACTAATTAACGGAATGGCGCGGCGCTTAATCACAGGGATAAGCGAGGTGACTTCATGGGTTTCGCCAGAGTTAGACAGCGCTATGACCACATCACGCTCTCCAATCATGCCCAGATCGCCGTGACTTGCTTCGGCTGGGTGTACAAAAAAGGCCGGAGTGCCTGTGCTCGCAAGTGTCGCCGCCATTTTGCCACCAATGTGGCCAGACTTGCCCATACCGATAACGACCACTTTACCTTGGCAATTCATTAGACGCTCACAAGCTGCGATAAAAGTATCGTTGAGCTGGTTTTTTAGCTGGTTAACCGCTTGGCTTTCTATCGTGATCACGCGCTCAGCGCTTTCAAGATAGCGTTGCTGAATAGAAGTGTGACTCAAATTAAGCTCCCTAACTCTTTGCTTATTATCAGTTTTTTGTGACTAAAGCACAAAGAACCGAACTATATAATACCCTAGGAAGACAGCAACTAAAATAGCGCCTTCGATGCGGTTGATTTTGCCGGGGCCTCTAAAACCGTAAGCCATTATGGCCATAGCGATGATAAGACCTAGCATTAGTGGGTAATCAATATGGAGAATATCTTTCTCAATCACCGGAGCTGCAATGGCGGCAGGGATACCCAGCACGCCGAGTAAGTTGAAAATATTCGAGCCGATGACGTTACCGATAGCAATTTCATGCTCATTTTTTAAGACGCTTGCCACCGAAGCTCCAAGCTCGGGTAAGCTAGTTCCTAGGGCAACAATAGTCAGGCCAATGACGGTTTCAGACACGCCAAATGCTAGCGCAATACCACTAGCTCCTTCGATTAACAGCTTAGAGCTACCGACCAGTAGGACTAGGCCAACGATAACCCAGAATATAGCTTTGCCGCTTGGCATCCCTTCAGGCAGCTCCTCAATCATTTCATCAACCATAGGGTCATGATTTTTACGCGACTGGATACCAACATGCACCAACCAGAAGAAATATAAGACGAGGCCTATCAGTAGGATGAAACCTTCGATATGGCTTAAACGCAGATCCCAGAAGAAGAAAAAGACAACTGCTGAGCTGATAAATAGAATCGGTATTTCTCGCTTTAATAAGCCGGAATTAATCATTAAGGGGCGAACTAAAGCGGTAATACCAAGAACTAGAGCAATGTTGGTGATGTTCGAACCTAGAGCGTTACCTATTGCAACTTCAGGGCCACATTCAGGCTTATCAGGCGCACAGGTCTTTAAGGAGTCCAGAATCGAGACGAAAATTTCAGGGGCCGATGAGCCTATGGCAACAATGGTGAGGCCGACGATTAATCGCGAAACACCAAAGTTTCGGGCAATCGCAGCGGCGCCGTCTGTAAAGCGATCTGCACTCCACATCAAGAGGGTGGTACCAATAATAATGTACGCAATATGTTCTAACATGAGGACCTTAAATGCTCTATTCTATTAACGATTATAGGGTTACTAAGCTGTTGAGTAACAGCGGCAAAGTGTAACGAAGCTTTGCTATTGAATTGCTCAGAAACTTTAATTTTGAGGGCGTCATTGTACAGGGGCGCATTAGGCTTGTCATGCTCTAGTTACAGTCGTAGCGAGCCCCTAAATCCCTATAATTCATAGTATTATTGAGCATGGCAAATGATGCAAGTGGCTACTGGTTTTGATAAATGTGGTTACTCCTAGTGTGTAATTCATGGATTTAAGGTAAAATCTGGGCACATTACAGTCACATTTGATAATTCTCAGGACAACTTCGGGCTTTAATTTGTCAAAGTCAGGGGCCATACTGTGGGTTAATCAGTCACAATCAGCAACTTTAAGAAGTCCAATGATAGAAGATATTAAGAAACTAATTGAGCAAGAAATCAATACCACTGAGCTACGCGTTGATGGCGATGGCAGTCACTTCCAGGTCATCGTGGTGAGCGAGCAATTCGAAGGACTGCGTGCAGTCAAAAAGCAACAGATGGTCTACGCCGCAGTGAACGAACACATTGCCAGCGGTGATATTCATGCTTTAACTATTAAAGCTTATACGCCGCAAGAGTGGGAAAAAGCCAAGCTTTTTGTCTAAGACTAGCACAATAATTTAAGGTTTACTGATGGATAAATTATTAATCAAAGACGCTGGTCCACTAGATGGTTCAGTAAAAATTTCAGGCGCGAAAAATGCAGCGCTTCCAATCTTGATGGGCAGCTTATTGGTTGATGGTGTGACTTCCATCGGAAACTTGCCACACTTGAATGACGTGACGACAACCTTGGAGTTGCTAGGACGACTTGGCGCGCAGCTGACAATTGACGATAAATTTAACGTCGATATTGATGCCTCGGATATCCATAGCCACGAAGCGCCGTACGACTTAGTTAAAACCATGCGTGCGTCAATTTTAGTGCTTGGGCCTTTAATTGCACGATATGGTCAGGCGGTGGTTTCTTTGCCGGGCGGCTGTGCCATCGGCGCACGTCCTGTGAACCTGCATATCGAAGGTATGCGTGAGATGGGCGCTGAAATTGAGGTTGAAGCGGGCTACGTCAAAGCTAAAGTTAATGGTCGCTTAAAAGGCGCTAAGATCTTCATGGACACCATCAGCGTTGGCGCAACCGAAAACTTAATCATGGCTGCGACTTTAGCCGATGGTGTTACAACCATTGAAAACGCAGCGCGTGAGCCAGAAGTTGTAGACTTGGTGAATTTCCTCAATGCCATGGGCGCGAAGATTAGCGGTGGTGGTACGTCAGTAATCACTATTGAAGGCGTCGAGAGGCTACACGGTGGTCAACACAATGTTCAGCCTGATCGCATCGAAACTGGCACTTATTTAGTAGCCGCCGCGATTACTCGTGGTCGTGTATTGTGTAAAAATACGGATCCTACCTTGTTAGACTCTGTATTGGCGAAGTTGGAAGAAGCTGGAGCTGAAATCAAAACTGGCGACGACTGGATTGAGCTAGACATGAAGGGCCAGCGTCCAAAAGCCGTCAACATCAAAACCGCTCCATACCCTGCATTTCCAACGGATATGCAGGCTCAGTTTTGTGCCTTGAACTCGGTGGCTGAAGGTACTGGGATTATCACGGAAACCATCTTCGAAAACCGCTTTATGCACGTTCTAGAAATGCAGCGCATGGGTGCTGAAATCGATATTGAAGGTAATACCGCGATTTGTCGTGGTGTCGAAAAACTGTCAGGTGCACAGGTAATGGCAACTGACCTTCGAGCCTCTGCAAGCCTAGTGCTTTCTGGTTTAGTCGCTGATGGTGAGACTTTAGTTGATCGGATTTACCATATTGACCGCGGCTATGAAACTATCGAAGAAAAGCTGCAAAACCTCGGTGCATCGATTAAACGAGTTGGCTAGTTTTGCTCTTATAAAACGGTTATAAATTAAAGGCGCTAACCTCAGGTTAAGCGCCTTTTTTAATGGTCAATGAAAACTTAGCGAGTTAGACACTTTTAACTAAGTCATTGAGAAGCCTGGCCTCTCTGTCCCAGTGTGATGGTTTGACTATGCTCAGTACCGTCACGCATATAATTAACCGTGACTTCTGCACCTGGTTCTAAGTTCCAGATTGCTGAAGTGAGGTCTACTGCGTTATAAATCGGTTTGTTATTCACTTCGGTGATGATATCAAGGGGCTTTAAACCAGCTTGCTCTGCTGGACCTTGAGCGGCGACTGCTGTGACCACAACGCCTTTACCAAAAGGTAACTGGTAAATGCGGTTTTGCAACTCTTGTCTTTGCTCGGCAGTGAGTCCTAACTCGTAACTAATGGAGTTTAGGTTTATGGTCATGTCACCACTTAAACCAAGCCAGCCGCGATGGACTTGGCCGTGTTTTTTTATTTGCTCAACAATGTGGCGAACGTTATTAGCCGATACGGCGTAGCTTTGATAGAGCTTTTCGCCTTGATTACTTAAAGTGCTGAGTGAGGTAATACCAATAAGCTCGCCGTTTGCATTAACTAAAGCGCCACCGGAATTACCTGGGCGTAGCGCCGCGTCCGTTTGGATATAGTGCGCAACGCGAGTAAAGAATTTCGCGCTTATGATGCCTTGAGTTACGGTTTGATGGAAGCCTAGGCTTGGGGTGCCAATCGCGAAGACCAGATCGCCCACTCGGCTTTGATCGTTTTCCGGAAGTGGCAGGAATTGTGGTGTTTCAGCATCTACTTTCAATAAAGCAATGTCCGATTCAATATCGCCACCAACAATATTAGCTTTTAGTTGCGCACCATTTTTTAATTCAACAATAACCGTGGCGGCCTTGTCCAAAACGTGCGCATTGGTAACGATATGGCCTTGTCCATCAATTATAACGCCCGAGCCGTCGGAGAGCACAGCGCAAGCGTTGGTATCTGGCGGTCTAGCTTCGAGCTCTGCGCAAGCGCCACTGTCGAGTGAAAACACTTTAGAGCGCACTTTAATGCTGACTACGGAGGGCGTAGTCTCGGCTAACATATCTGCATAACTGGCTTTTAAACCACTAGGTGCTTCTATACTAGCTTTTTGCGTGAGTTGTGGTTGATTTTCAGTCTGCTCGCTAGAGTTTTGTTGCTTGGAAAACTTTTCAGGCAAGAAAACGATAAATAGGGCTGCTATTCCCAAGCCTATTAAAAGGTATTTAATGATGAAGCCTATAGATTGCAGTAGTTTCATTGTTTATTCTATGCCTTAAGTGAGAGCGCTATCGATGGCGATTTCTTAATCTACAAGAGACGCTATCCCGCCAATAGAGGTGTTAAACCCTTACGCTTTTCTGTGCTTATTTTTTGTTATCTGACTCGCTTTCTTTGGGCTCATAGCCTGGTGCTGTCGGAGCTTCCGGTTCTTCACTTGCCAGATCGGCGAATTCAGACTGTGCGATATGGGGTTCGTTTGGATGATAGTTTTCATCAATATCATCCTCAGCCCAGTCTTTTGGTGGCGAGACTTCGATATCGAGGTCTGCTTGTGCCGTCTCTTTTACAACAGACTGGCTATTGTCCTTTGCAACTTCTTGCTCAGGATCGGAGTGTGAGTTCTCTTCTTTTATCGTTGTCTCTGTAGAATCATCAGTGTCACGGATAAAGCTTTCTTCTTCGTGGCTTGTGGTGGGGTCTTCGGCGGCGACTTTATCGGTGGTCAAATGCTCTTCAGAATCCAACACATTGGCGCCGTCTACGGCACTCGAAGACTCGCCAATATCGGAAGATAGGCCAGCAGCACCAACGGGTGCGGATAATTTAAGTTTAAAGTCTTTGTCGGATAATTTATTAGCGCCAGTGGCTAGGTGCTGATAGAGCGTTTTATATTCTTCAGTAAGGTTAGAGAAAAGTCGTGCAGTTTCATCAAAGTGTTCATTGACCCCCGATTTAAGCTCATTAAGCTCTTTGTCCTTTGATTCCAGCTCTTGGGTAAGTTCCTTTGAGCCAGTCGACAAGCCATGCCAGCGCCCCACGAAAAAGGCAACAACGGCAGCTAAAACAATAAGAATGATACTAAGAACGGCTGACATTCAAAATTTCCTTGTAAAGGTGTTAATGCATGCTGCATGTAAAAAGTGACTTGTAAAAAGTAAAGCACTTAATTGCAGGCGTTGATACTTTACGCTTATGATACACAAATTCTAAGATAAAGTACGAGTAGAATAATGACGCCTAACGCACGTTTTTTCACGATACTTGGAATTCTTTTTACTATTGTTTTTATTATATGCGCTATAAACCCCCACGATAGGGCGGACTGGGCGCTTGAGAATGTCCTGACAATACTCTTTATCGTAGCGCTTGTCTCGACTTACAAGTTCTTTCCTCTATCCAAAATTTCATACAGCTGTATTTTTATTTTCCTCTGCCTGCATGAAATAGGCTCTCATTATACCTACGCCAATGTGCCTTATAACGAGTGGACTAAAGCAGTGTTTGGCTCTGAGCTCAATAGTTGGTTTGGCTGGGAAAGGAATCACTTCGATCGATTAGTGCACTTTTTGTATGGTTTGCTGTTTGCCTATCCTATTCGTGAGGTTTTCATTCGAGTAGCTAACGTCAAAGGTTTTTGGGGCTACTTTTTACCGCTTGATTTAACCATGTCGAGCTCGATGCTTTTTGAGTTAATCGAGTGGGGCGCGGCTGAGTATTTTGGTGGTGATTTAGGGATAGCCTATTTAGGCACGCAAGGTGATGTTTGGGATGCGCATAAAGATATGGCGCTCGCTAGCATTGGCGCTTTGATCACCATGTTGGTGGTGGCAGCCATTAATGCCAAGTGGCAACGAGACTTTGCTCAAGAGTGGAACGAGTCACTAAGTGTAAAGCATAAACACCCTCTAGGTGAGAAAGATAAGATTTAAAATCAAGCTAACCGTTTGTTATTTAATAAAAAATTACGAATTCAATGTGTTTGCTGTGAGATTGATCACGAAAAAGCCGAATTCTATTAAAAAGTGTAAAAGGTGCCAAAATTTGGAGTCATTCGCTGGCTGTGGGTGCTTTTTTTTAATAGTCTGAAAGTCCACTTTAATTAACAAATAGGTGTTGATGATGAAAACACAACTAGCATTAACAACAATTTTCGCACTAGCATTTTCAGCAAGCGCAGCCGCGGTTGGTGTCAAAAGCCAAGTCGAGGTTGAGAAAAAGTTAGAGGTGCAAGAATCAACCAAACAAGCGATGGAAAAGTCTAAAGAGCAGCGTGAAGCTGCCAAGCAGCGCGCTGAAGAAGCTAAGGAAAGAGCTGAACGAGCAAAGCAACGTGCTGAAGAAGCAAAAGCTAAAGCGAAAATGAAATCAAAAAGTAAAGCGGAAATTTCTGAAGAAGAAATGGATGCACGCATTAAGGCTGACGTTAAAGCGGAGACTAATGCTGAAGTTGAGATGGAAGATGAGAAGTAATTAACGCTTTCATGGTGCTCTTTTGAAGAGCTTAGGGGTCCTTCGGGGCCCCTTTTTTATGGTTAACTCTTAGGAATCATTATGAGTATTTGGACTTGGTTCCATGCTAATGAAAAACATGCGAAAATAGCGCTACTAATCCTTAGCCATAGACTATTTTGAGCAAAGATAAATTTCTTATTGATGGAGCCGTTGGTGTCATTGAAGCGACCCTAGACGCTCCAGAGGCAGATGAACGTAATGCGATTGCAGTTTGTTGCCATCCTCATCCCGTGCATGGCGGTGCCATGACTAATAAAGTGATTTATACGGTGTCGCGAACTCTGGCGGCTTTAGGGATTCCTTCGGTGCGCTTTAATTTCAGAGGCGTTGGTGTTTCTGAAGGGGAGTATGATGAAGGGCGCGGTGAGCAGGATGACTTGATTAAAGTTATCGAGTGGGCGCGTCAAGAATACCCGAATCGACCTTTGTGGTTGGCCGGTTTTAGTTTCGGCTCTTGGATTGCGGCATTGCAAGCGAAACCCCAAAACGCTAAGCAGCTGATTTCTATTGCTCCACCGGTGAATCGCTTTAGCTTTGATGAGTTCGTTATCCCAGACTGCCCTTGGTTAACGGTAATGGGTGATGCCGATGAAGTGGTGGACCCCGATGCTGTGTTTAATTGGATTGATGAACTCGAGCCACAGCCTGAGCTCATAAAAATGGCTGGAGCTGGGCATTTCTTCCATGGTCGTTTAGTAGAGCTGAGAGAATCGCTTGAAGCCGCTCTTTCACCGAACTTACCGGAACTTATATAAATAATGACGCCGTTAGAGCACTATCATAAAGACCTTGAACAAGGTTTTACCAAAGATCCTGCGCAAGAAGAAGCGATTGAAGCTTTGCAAAAAGTGTATGACGATTTGATGCAGTCGCGCCCGCGTGACGGTTTTATGCAGAAGATTACTCGCTGGCTGTCCGGCGAAAGTCAGCCTGTTAAAGGGTTATACATGTGGGGCGGTGTTGGCCGTGGTAAAACCTACCTAATGGACACCTTTTTTAACGCTCTACCGATAAAAGCTAAAGTAAGGCTCCATTTCCACCGCTTTATGCATGAAGTTCATAATGAACTAAGAGCGCTTGCAGGTGAGAAAAACCCACTGGTTAAAATCGCAGATCAATTAGCTGATCGCGCTAAAATCATTTGCTTCGACGAATTTTTCGTCACCGATATTACCGATGCCATGATTTTAGGGGGCCTGTTTGAAGAGCTGTTTAAGCGTCATGTGGTTTTAGTGGCCACTTCAAATATTCCACCAGAGCGACTTTACTGGAATGGTCTACAGCGTGAACGATTCTTACCAGCGATTAAATTGATCGAGGAAAACTGCCAAATCCTAAACGTGGACGCTGGTATTGACTATCGCTTGCGTACGCTAGAGCAAGCTAATATCTATCATTACCCACTGGATCAGGCTGCTAACGACAATATGCAGCAGTATTTCAAGCAACTGTCAGCCACAGAAGGCCAAGACCACTGTAAGCTTAAAATAGAAGGGCGACTGATTGATGCAGTGAAACTATCGGATAGCTTGGTATGGTTTACTTTTGACGCTATTTGTAAAACAGAGCGTTCTGCTGCCGACTATATCGAGATTTCGCGTGGCTTCCACACCGTATTTGTCGGGCAAGTGCCGCAAATGGACGATTCGCTGAATGATGCAGCACGTCGCTTTATTGCGATGGTTGATGAGTTCTACGAGCGCCATGTGAACCTAATACTATCAGCCGAAGTACCGATGGAAGAGTTATATGTAGGGAAAGGGCTCGCTTTTGAATTTAAGCGAACTTTAAGTCGCTTACAGGAAATGCAAAGTACTGATTACTTGAGCTTAGAGCATTTAGCGTAAAGCATCGTACACGCCAAAGCCTAAATTACAGACATAATAAAACCGGCATATAGCCGGCTTGTATCATCTATTTGCTTATATGGATTCGGGAATTACTTTGCCATATCCTTTAGCTTTTTAAGAGGTCGTACTTTTACTGCTGTAGAAGCTGGTTTAGCTTTAAATGTCGTTTCTTCACCTGTAAATGGGTTAATGCCTTTACGTGCTTTGACCGCTGGTTTCTTTACCGTACTGATTTTTAATAGGCCTGGCAGTGTAAATTCACCAACTGAGCGCTTCTTAATATGACGCTCGATTACAATTCCTAGCTCGTCGATAACCGCCCCTACATCTTTTTTAGTCAGGCCTGTTTGTGCTGCGATTTCGTTTAAGATTTGGGTCTTGGTGAACTTCTCTTTGACTGCGGTAATCTTGCGAGTTTTATTATTTGCCATTTTTCCTTTGCCTCTTGGGTTGTTTGACTGTTAAAATAACGTCTTGTCTTGGCGAGCAATGCAAAATTGACTCTCCCAACGCAGTATTATTTATAGCGTTTACAGCCCCGTAAATAAAGTCTTTTTGAAAGGATTTGGTTGAAAATTCATAAATTTGCCCAAGACGAAACATAATTTTGGTAAATCCTTTGCCTGCCACTTGTAATATAGGGGCGGGTTCTGTATGATTTGCGCTCTTTTTTGTGGGACGCTGAGAGCTATTTTATATTAAGCCTCTCGTAATCGCTTATGACACTAGCGGCCCAAAAATGCGGGTGCAAATGGCTTTTTGGAGCTCAACGAATATGAAAACATTTAGTGCAAAGCCTGAATCTGTTAAACGCGACTGGTATGTCGTTGACGCAGAAGGTAAAACATTAGGTCGCTTGGCGACGGAAATTGCTCGCCGTTTAAAAGGCAAGCATAAAGCTGAATATACTCCTCACGTTGATACTGGCGATTACATCGTTGTTATCAATGCCGAGAAAGTTACTGTTACTGGTAACAAAGCGGAAGGGAAAATGTACTACCGTCACACTGGTTACCCTGGTGGTATCAAAGAGGCTAACTTCAGTAAACTTCAAGCTGAGAAGCCTGAAATGATTATTGAAAAAGCGGTTAAAGGTATGTTGCCTAAGAACCCTCTGGGTCGTGATATGTTCCGCAAATTGAAAGTTTACGCAGGCTCTGAGCATAATCACGCCGCTCAGCAACCTATTAAATTAGATATTTAAGGTAGAAGAGAATTATGGCTGAACAATATTACGGTACAGGTCGTCGTAAAAGCTCAACAGCTCGCGTATTCTTGCGTCCTGGTAGCGGTGAAATTACTGTAAACCAGAAGAGCTTAGACCAATACTTTGGTCGTGAGACTTCACGCATGGTAGTTCGTCAACCACTAGAGTTGACAGAGCTTCTAGAAAAATTCGATGTTTACGTTACTGTTTCTGGCGGTGGCGGTACTGGTCAAGCGGGTGCAATCCGCCACGGTATCACTCGTGCCTTAATGGAATATGACGAAGAACTTCGTACGCCACTACGTCAAGCGGGTTATGTTACTCGTGATGCACGTGCAGTTGAGCGTAAGAAAGTTGGTCTTCATAAAGCACGTAAACGTCCTCAGTTCTCTAAGCGTTAATCGTAACCTTAGTTACAGAACTATCGGATTACAAAACACCTGCCTTACGGCGGGTGTTTTTGTATCTGCTACTCACATATCTGATCCAGATCAGTTATCAGTATATTCCAATGTCACTTTGTGGTCAGACCACTTTGTAATGGGGTTGCTTTTCCTATAAGATATGCCACCAGTAATCTGCCACTTGTACCGTATGCTATATTTACGCGGTAGCGAGCAGCTTGTTTATCATTATGATTTTATCCCATTTGTTGCTTTGACAGGTGGGTTTTCTTCGTGGGGAGACTATTCGAATGAGTAATCAGGGCGTTAACAAAGGACGCAGGAATCTCCTGATCGGGGCTACTTCAGCAGTAGGCGCGGTTGGTGTGATTGGTGCGGCTGTACCTTTTGTACGTTCCTGGGCACCGAGTGCGAAAGCACAGTCAGCCGGTGCGCCAGTGGAGCAAGAATATAGCAAATTAGAAGTCGGACAACAGATCACTGTTGAATGGCGTGGTAAGCCTGTATGGATTATTCGCCGTGATAAGAAAATGCTAAACAGCATTTCTAAGAGTGAAGAAATCGTTGCCGATCCAAATTCTGAGGCCGATCAACAGCCTGAATATTGCAAAAATGAGTATCGTTCAATCGATCCTGAGTTTTTTGTCGCTGTGGGTATCTGTACTCACCTTGGTTGCTCTCCGAAGTTGTTTGCGGAGCCAGGCTCGCTAGAAAATGAATGGCTTGGTGGTTTCTACTGCCCATGTCACGGTTCTAAGTTTGACTTAGCTGGCCGCGTTTACGCCGGTGTACCAGCTAACGCTAATTTAGAAATCCCACCTTATACACTCGACACAACGAACAAAGTTATCGTTGTGGGCGAAGATGGAGGTGCCTAATGTTTAAGAGTTTTATGACATGGTTGGACGCACGCTTCCCTGCGACAAAGGTTTGGAACGAGCATCTAGCTGAATACTACGCACCAAAAAACTTCAACTTTTGGTATTTCTTCGGTTCATTAGCACTCTTAGTTCTAGTTAACCAACTATTAACCGGTATCTGGTTAACCATGTTCTATAGCCCTAGCGATCCATTCGCTTCGGTTGAGTACATCATGCGTGATGTCGACATGGGCTGGATTATCCGTTATCTACACTCGACCGGTGCTTCTGCCTTCTTCGTAGTCGTATACTTGCACATGTTCCGCGGTATTCTCTACGGTTCATACAAGAAACCACGAGAGCTAGTGTGGATTTTCGGTATGATCATTTTCGTATTGTTAATGGCTGAAGCTTTCATGGGCTACCTATTACCATGGGGTCAGATGTCGTTCTGGGGTGCGCAGGTAATTATCAACCTGTTTGGTACTATCCCGGTGGTTGGCCCAGATTTGGTTGAGTGGATCCGTGGTGACTTTACCTTGTCATTGGCGAGTTTGAACCGCTTCTTTGCGTTACACGTGGTAGCAGTACCTTTAGCTCTAGTGGCTATGGTCTTCTTACACATTGTGGCATTACACAAAGTAGGTTCTAACAACCCTGACGGTGTCGAGATTAAAGACAAGAAAGATGAAAACGGTATCCCACTAGACGGTATTCCTTTCCACCCGTATTACACGGTGAAAGATATTGTGGGCGTGGTTGTTTTCTTGATGATCTTCTTGAGCATTGTATTCTTCGCTCCAGACTTTGGCGGCTACTTCTTAGAGAAGCCAAACTTTGAGCCTGCGAACCCATTAAAAACTCCGCCACACATTGCCCCAGTTTGGTATTTCACACCATTCTATACAATGTTACGTGCGGTACCGCATCCATTCCTAGGTTTCCTAGTGATGGCATTAGCGATTGTTATCTTGTTCTTACTTCCTTGGCTTGATCGCCAGAAAGTGAAGTCGATTCGCTATCGTGGCCGCTCGTTCAAAATTTTATTAGCGCTGTTTGTAGTATCGTTTGTTATCTTAGGCTACTTAGGCGTGGTTCCGGTAACTCCTGCAAAAGCATTATTGGGTCGAATCTGTACGGCTTACTACTTCTTCTTCTTTATTGCTTTGTGGTTCTTACCTAAGTTCGAGAAAACAAAGCCAGTACCAGAGAGGGTAACAGACAAATGAAAAAGTTAATTTCAGCTATTTTATTCCTGCTACCCGTAACAGCTTTCGCTGCGGGTGGTGAAGTAACCTATCCAAACGATAAGGTTAACGTTAACTATGGTGATAAGGCGTCGTTGCAAAACGGTGCCAAGCTCTTCGTTAACTATTGCCAAGGCTGCCACTCAATGGAGTATGTGCGTTACTCTCGAGTTGCTCAGGATTTGGATCTTTCAGAAGAGGAAGCTCAGCTGTTAATCCTTGGTGAAGGCAAATTAGGCGATACTATGGATAAATCCATGGATCCTGACCTGGCTAAGAAGTGGTTTGGTGTAAACCCACTAGATCTGTCTATGGTTGCTCGTGTTCGCGGTAACGATTGGGTTTATAACTACCTTAGAGCTTTCTACATCGACAAGTCACGTCCGTTCGATGTGAACAACACTGTTTTCCCTGGTGTTGGTATGCCACACATTCTCGCTGACCTACAAGGTTTGCAAATGAAGAGCGACGAGCTTCTGGCAGTGGAAGAGATCATTTCAAGTGGTAAAGCCCGTATCGACGAGCTTAAAGCTACAGTGAAAGATAAAGAAGCGTCGGCTGGAGCGGTTGAAAAAGCGCAAGAAGCTATCGCTAAGCTTGAAAATGAAATTCATGAAGCGGAGCAAGAAATCGCCGAAATTTCACGTCAAGGCAAAATGTTTACAATTGTAGAAGAAGGCAGCATGACTCCAGAAGAGTATGATCATGCGGTTCGTGATCTGGTTGCTTTCATGGCGTATACCGCAAACCCTGTAAAACTAAAGAGTAAAGAAATTGGCCTTTGGTCGCTATTATTCTTGTTGATTTTATTGGTGTTAGCTTACTTCTTGAAGAAAGAGTTCTGGAAAGACATCAAGAAGAAATAAGTCGGTTTTGTGGGTCTCTCAACCTAGAGACCCTTACTGTTTAGGAGAAAAAACATGGCCGTAGTCGCCAAACGTTCGGTAATGACATTGTATTCTGGTAATGATGTATACAGCCATCAGGCGCGTATCGTCCTTGCCGAGAAAGGTGTTAATTATGAAGTAGTCGAAGTAACTGCTGATAAAGTTCCGGAAGACCTAATGGATTTAAATCCATATGGCTCGGTTCCTACGCTTATTGATCGTGACTTAGTGCTGTATGAAGCAAGTATCGTCATGGAATACCTTGATGAGCGCTTCCCGCATCCGCCACTTATGCCGGTATATCCAGTGACCCGTGGCCGTAGTCGTTTGATGATGCATCGTATCGAAAAAGAATGGTACAGCCAGTACGAAATTATCGTTAATGGTACTGAAGCAAAAGCGAAGAAAGCTCGTAAAGAGTTACAGGAAAGTATATTGGCATTATCACCAGTATTCGCGAGTAACCCTTACTTTATGAGCGAAGAGTTTTCGCTAGTAGATTGTGTCATCGCACCGCTTTTATGGCGTGCTGAGCAATTAGGAATTGAAATCAGTGGTCGCGGTAGCAAAGCGATCCACGAATATATGGAACGTATCTTTGAGCGCGAATCTTTCAAAGTCAGCTTGACTGAAGAAGAGCGTGAAATGAAATTAGGTCTCATATAATGGCGAGTTCCTCGCCATTACAACCTTATCTACTCATCGCTTATTACGAGTGGATGATAGATAACGGTTGGACGCCTCAGGTGCTTGTGGACTGCTCGCACAATGAGGTGAATGTTCCACAACAGTTTGCAAACGACGGCAAGATTGTTTTAAACATTGCGCCAGAAGCTGTGGCAAATTTTGAGCTTAATCATGATTTTCTAAGCTTTAGTGCTCGATTTTCAGGTAAATCACTCGACATTTATATTCCTATGAACTCAATCGTTGCCATTTACGCGCGCGAGAATGACCAGGGAATCATGTTCTCTCCAAATATGTATGGGGATGGAAGTGCTCCTAATTCGGGGGACGTCGATGGTGATGGGCCTGATGACGATCCACCAACACCACCTAAAGGAAGACCTAACCTGAAAGTGGTTAAGTAATTATTGGTTAAATAATAAGCCGTTTTATTTTTAGAAGCAGTTCATTACGAACTGCTTCTCATTTCTCAAGTATATCCCAGAATATTTTTTTAGCGTTTATATAATAGACCTTTCGTCAAAGCAAAGGACTAAAGGGATATATTTATGCTAAGACATGCAGTGGGTAAAAATGCAACTAATCATGCTTCGGATGTGAAAGTCATACAAACACTTCTAAACACTACTCATCGTAACTCTTCAAAAAAATTACTGACCGTAGACGGGCTTTATGGCAATAATACGGCTAGAGCTATAGAGGGTTTTCAGTCACGTTTTATGCGTAAACCGGATGGTGTTATCTCACCCTATAAAAACACCATTAAACGATTGTGCCCAACTATTTATAGCAACCCAACTGGCAAAGGTATTCGACGTATGGATCCTTATGGCAGTGGCGAGTACGGCGCCTCTAGAGGCCGCAGAACTCATGATGGCGTAGACTACAGCGCTCAGGCCGAGCAGAATGTTGTGGCGCCTATATCAGGCCGTGTATTAAGAATATCTTGGCCTTATGCTTCAGGTATTGACGCGAATGTTCTCGAAGGTGTAGAAATTGAAGCAAGCGACGGGACCCGCTGTTGGGTATGGTACATAAAGCCAAGTGTGAATATTATAAACCAAGTTGTTAAAGCCGGCGTAAGCGTTATCGGCAGAGCTAAAACATTGTCGAACCGTTATAGTAAAAATATTACAGATCATGTTCATGTGCGCATGCAGACGCGTTTCGGGTCTTCGGTTAACCCTTCAACTGTTATCAAATAAGAGTCTTAGTAGTAAGTACTCAAGAAAAGAGAGCATCGATAATGAAAACATTAATTAAAGTGATATCGATAGGCGTTGTTATCGCTATGACACAGTCCTGCAGTATTTTTGAGCAAAGTACGAGTCCGGTGAACGCTACGACAAGCGTGACTAAAGGTAGCTATATGTATGGTAGTGAAGTGAGCTCGTTTCAGCCATGCGGCACGGAGAAAGAGCTTTGGGTTATTGGTGATGAAACCATTACAGGTGAATTGCACAATGACTATATGGAGATGGTCGAAAAGCCCTATGAGCAGGTTTTTGTTCGCTTTAGAGGTCATCAACTGGAAAAGGCAAACGAAGGCTTTGCAGCGGATTATGATGGGCAATTTAAAGTGACTGAAGTGGTAACTATGCAAAAAGATGATATTTGCCAATAGCTCGGGATAAAATTAAAAAAGCCGAAACGTTTCACCTGGCGTTTCGGCTCTCTCTTATTTCAATGATTTCTTTGTCTGATAGTCTTTAGTTTATATACTCGAATATCTTTACGACTTTTTTGACGCCCGCTATATTTCTAGAAACGAGGGCCGCTTTGTCGCCTTCTTCGCGCGTCACCAGTCCCATCAAAAAGACTTCACCGTCTTCGGTAGTAACTTTGATGCGCTTAGAGTCCAACCCTTTCTCGGCGGCTAAGCTAGATTTCACTTTTGTAGTGATCCAGGCGTCTGACATGCCGCTGACTTCGTTTGGATCTTTAATGCGAAGCTCGTTAAACACTTTGCGTATTTCAGGGATACCACGGATCTCATTAGATACTTGAGCTTTAACTTTTTCGCTCGGAACTTGACCGTATATCAGCACATATAGGTTGTGGCTTTCTACGCCAATATAAGAAGGTTTGTTTTTTTCTTCTATGGCACTAGTTAGGGTGCCGACACGACGCTCTATACTATTGTCTTCAGCCAAGGTGCCAAAGGTTGTACAGCCTGGTAAGAAAAAAGCTGCGACGGCAGCTAGTGTTACTATGCGCAATGTTTGTTTTAATATCATGGTTATGCCTCAGTACCAAACAAGGTGTTATCAATATAATCACATAAAGCGTGAATCACGACTAAGTGAACTTCCTGTATTCTTGCGGTGGAGTTTGAGGGGACTCTTATTTCGACATCATTTTGTCCAACCAGTCCCGCCATTTCGCCACCGTCCTTGCCTGTTAAAGCGACGATTAGCATATCCTTACTGAGCGCAGTTTCCATGGCATTGATCACATTACGAGAATTACCGCTGGTGGAAAACGCTAACAAAATATCACCAGGTTGCCCAAGAGCTCTCAGCTGCTTTGAAAAGACTTCATTGTAGCTGTAATCATTCGATATTGAGGTCAATGTACCTGTGTCGGTGGTCAGCGCAATAGCAGGTAAGCTAGGACGTTCACGTTCGAAGCGGTTAAGCATTTCCGATGAAAAGTGCTGTGCGTCGCCAGCGGAGCCACCGTTACCGCAAGTTAAGATTTTGTTACCAGCTAATAAAGAATTAACCATAATTTGGCCGGCCTTGGCGATAGACTCAGGTAAAGAGTCAGCGGCCGCAATTTTGGTTTGAATACTTTCTGTAAATATATCGCGTATACGTTCTATCATGGATAGCCTGATTTGTATTACCAGCCTGGCAGTTGAAACGCATTTTTAAGCCAATCAGCCGATAAGGATTTATTGGTTAATGTTACGGAAACCACATCAAAACGACAATTAAGTTGTTGATATTTTTTTGCCTGTTGCAAAAAAAAGTGTGCCGTTTTGATGATTTTCTGCTGTTTAGCGTAATTCACGCTTTCTGCACCACTGCCATGGGAAGTGTTTGCTCGAAAGCGCACCTCAATAAACACAAGATAATCTCTATCCTGCATGATGAGATCTATCTCGCCATAACGAGAATAGAAATTGCGCTCAATAGTTTTAAGCCCTTTGCCTTGAAGATAACCTTCTACAAAGCGCTCAACCTTGTCACCTTTCGTCCTTGAAAGCATCACTTATCATCCTACGTCTTACAAAAATTTATTACACTTTAGGCTTTCTGTTAAAGCATCTTTTGACGCTCTAACCAGCTAAAGCTCTATTCGTTTTAATAGTCGCTATTAATGGACTGGTTTAAGGGGATTACCTTACCACCTTTAAACTTGCCCCAAGATAACTGGCGTACGAAACGACCGTAAGCGTCCATACTTAAATCACCAGATAGCCCCTGAATATGATATTGGCTGTCTTCTGTAAATTGCCGAAGCTCTGGAATGATTAAATAGGCATCATGACCCAAAGCGAAAAAGCGCGCCAAGCTGTTTGTAGAGTTTGGCACTAGCTGACTCATTTTACGGCGGCTGTCCCTAATCGATTCAGAAGAACCTAGCATCCAGGGAGCATCAGTAAAAGAAATCCCATCTAAATCATTGTCACGAGTAGGGCTAGTGCGACCTTCGTAGATGGTTGAGGTCGAGTAGACCGGTAAATTATAAGCATAATAGTAGTTAAGGTACGGTTTGATGATGCGTGCCTTGTCTACTTTTGAAATCATAAAGATAAAGTCGGCGGTGGCGGAGCCTTGACCACTGGCTTCGATCGGTACATTGAGAAAGTTTTGCAAATCTTTAGCGCGCTTCTCAGCCTGATCTGCGCCAAGCATGGCCATCACGGCTGCTTTAACATTTTGGTTGTGTGAAATGTTAGCAGTCTTGACGACAAAGCCACCGAGCTGTTCAAATTCATCAGTAAAAGCTTCTACCGCACGCTTACCCAGCGATGAGTCGGCATTAATGATAAATGCTCTATCTTGGCCCTGTTGGATTGCGTGACGCGCTATTTGACGTGCTTCATCTTCTATCGGTAAACCAAATTGAAAGAAGTTACTCGGCATGTAGCTTTGGTCCAAGCGATTCAAAACCAAGGTAGGGATTGGCAAGCTAGCTTGTGCCGCTAAATCGTCAATATTGGGTTTTAACAAAGGCCCGACGATAAAGTCGACGCCGTCTTCAAAAGCATTTTGATAAAGGGTTTGAATATCAATACCGTTAGTGTCATAAACCACAACATCAGCCGCTTCGCCAAGGCTTGCTTGCTCGTAATAGCTCGCCATAAAGCCGTCACGGATGAGCTTACCCACAGGAGCTAGTTTCCCGCTCATAGGAATCATTAAGCCTATTTTTTGTGGTGCGCTGGCGGTAAAGTCGAAGGAGCCGATTTCGCTTAAATCAATATAATCGTAAGCTGGGTGGTCTGGATAAATTTGCGACCACTCATCCATAGCAGTAGCCATATTATTGGCGTTACGCATAAAACGATGGCGGACAATGGCCATATCTAGCCAACCAAGCACATAATGCTCCGAGGCTCTCGAGCGTTTAAGTTCAATGGCACCTACCGGTGATTTCATGAGCTCCTGCCAAGCTTTATCTCGCTGCTGCTCTAAGTTGCCGTATTCTTCGAAAAGGTGATCTGCTTCTAGGCGCACAACCGCAGCGTCGGCTAAGCGATTATTGGCGACTAAACTATCGGCGAGTGTTGCTGCAAAGTGGGCCTGCCAGTCGAGGCTATGTTGTTGTGGGTTGCCAATCGACTGTAACGCACGAATAGACTCGAAAGGTTTATCCTGCGTTAATGCCACTTCACCGAGCAATAAATAATATGCATCGCGATCGTCTAGCGGTAACTCCGTGGGTTGGAAGCTTCGTAGCAAATTATAAGACTCTTCAGAGCTACCCATATTGTGGTAGGCGATAGCGGCTTGAAGTTTGAAAGGTGCTTGTGCCGTCCCTTGGTGTTGCTCAGCCTGTTGTAAGTAAAATTCTGGCGACTGTGCAACGCGATCACGGATCCTCTCGTCGCTAGACGATTGGCGTGGTTGCGTAGTGACACAAGAAACCAGTAATAAGCTAAAGATTGCTAATGATAGGTTCTTGTTGAAAGACTTTTTTGTCATAATTCCAATCTCAATAAAGAGTTAATGCTATTCTAAGCTTTAGGGCGCAACAAGGCAAAGTACCAATGACAGATTTGACAGATTCTCACAACAAAAATTCACCGCAAATCAACCAGTTCGACGAGAAGGGCTCCTTATACGTCGTAGCTACGCCGATTGGTAATATTGATGACCTATCTTTTCGTGCCATAAAGACCCTACAGCAGGTTAGCTTAATTCTTGCTGAAGATACGCGTCATAGCCAAAGGCTAATGACGCACTACGATATTCGAACCCAGATGATGTCTTTGCACGAGCACAATGAAGAGGCTCGAATCGAGCAGATTGCTAACAAACTGGATGATGGCCAGTCGGTGGCGCTGATTTCCGACGCTGGAACGCCGTTAATTAGCGATCCTGGGTTTAAGCTGGTGCGAGAACTGCGTCAGCGTGAATATGCCATTAGTCCAATCCCGGGCGCAAGCGCCTTAATTTGCGCCTTATCTGTGGCGGGCTTAGCTACTGATAGCTTTAGCTTCTGGGGATTCCTTCCCTCGAAAACCAATGCGCGAAAAGAGCGTTATAAAGAATTATCTGAGCACAAAGAAACGTTAGTATTTTACGAATCTTCGCACCGTATAGCTGATAGCTTAAATGACTTAGTTGATGTTTTTGGTGAGAGGCATGTTGTTATAGCGCGCGAATTAACCAAAAACTTTGAAACTATTCTGTCGGGTCCTGCGTCTATAGTACTAGAGCAGGTTAATAATGACTCAAACCAACAGAAAGGTGAGTTTGTTGTGATGGTCGAAGGCTTAAGCAAAGCAAATGAAGGTTTAAGCACAGAAGCAACATCCATTATGACGCAGCTGTTAACCGAATTACCGCCGAATAAAGCGGCCAAGCTGACCGCGCAAATTACAGGTGTTAAAAAGAAAGACCTGTATCAATGGGCGCTACAGCAGAAATCAGATTAAGCGGAGGTTTTATGAAGAGTTATCAACGAGTTATAGTGAGTGCTATCGGCGTGTTAGCGCTAAGCTGGGGAACTGCCAGTATGGCTAACTCAGATAAAGAGTCCAAGCAGTCACAAGCTGGTATTCAGGTTGAGTGGAGCGACTTTAACGATTATCGCGATGTCCGCGCCGCATCAGAGCCGAGAGGCACTTTCCACAAACGCGTCAAAAAGAGCTTTGAGAAGTTCTTCAAAGAATACAGTAATGAACTTCCCGAAGGTCAAATGCTGAGCATTAAGATCCTCGACTTAGACTTGGCTGGACATGTAGAGCTTGGTTCGACGCGTGATATTCGCGTGATGAAAGATATCCACTTCCCACGTATGGAATTTAGTTACATTCTAACTGATGACCAAGGAGCAGTATTGAAAGAAGGTGAAGCAAACCTCAAAGATATGAACTACTTACATCAAGATCGGGCTTGGAAGCGTGCTCGTTACAAAGAGGGCTTCTACTATGAAAAACGTATGTTCCGCGAGTGGTTTGAAGAGACATTAGGAAAAAGTTAATTTTCACTATACTGTTTTGCCCCGAAAAGGCAGGGAAACTAAGTTTTTCTTGCCTTTTTTTGTATGAAGACTAAACTTGCTGCAAAGCTGGCCAGACAGTCGCTGCCTATGTTTTATAGGGAGAGGAAAGTCCGGACTTCACAGAGCAGGGTGCCAGGTAACGCCTGGGCGGTGTAAACCGACGGCAAGTGCAGCAGAAAGAAGACCGCCGATGGATCTTAGTTCGCTAAGTTCACAGGTAAGGGCGAAAGGGTGCGGTAAGAGCGCACCGCGCTACTGGTAACAGTTAGCGGCAAGGTAAACCCCACCCGAAGCAAGACCAAATAGGGTTCCGTACGGCGTTGCTCGCGTTGGAACCGGGTAGGTTGCTGGAGCCATCGAGCGATTGATGGCCTAGACGAATGACTGTCCACGACAGAATCCGGCTTATCGGCCAGCTTTTCTTTTTATTTTAGTCCCCTCGTCATTGCGAGGAGCAGTCACAACAGCGACGTGGCAATCTCTGTTAAGCTTGTCATTCCAAACAGTGACTATAGGGAATACCTTTAGGTAATTTGGAGCCTAGGCTTATTGTTAGCAGTCTATTTCGCCACTCGGCGAGCCACTTTTTCTTGTGCGAGCAAGAAAAAGTGACCAAAAAGAAACACGCCCCGATATTGAGGTCATGTAAACATGACTACCTGTTCTATTTCCAAAATACTTAACGCACCAGAGTTTACAGCACATCCCTGTGCTGGAAACTCTTACCAAAATCATCCACGATTTTGGTTTGCTATATTTTGTAAATAGCACAGCTCAATATAAGGGGAAATTGGCGCAATCTTGTGCTTTTAGTGCCCCGTTAAAGTTAGCCGAGCAAAGAAAAGTTATAGCGTAAATTAGGCATGGAGCCTAATTTAGCTAAGAGGAATAGGTGACTGCAAGGAATCCCCGAAGGGGAGGTTTCGTTTAGCGGCGCGTAAGTAACATGGATGAGCGAGGGCAGTCCGAAGGACCTAACGATTTGGGGTGCCTTTTCTTTTGGTTCGTTTTTCCCTAAAGGGATTCCCTTCGGTCGCTTAGGCATGCAAAGAGAATGAACATGTAAATTAAATAACCGCTAAAGTAAGCCCGTAAACCGCTATCCCACAAGCAGTAGCGACGTTCATGGAGGAGTTGTGGCCGAGCATGGGGATGTGGATGGTGATGTCTGCTAGGTCTAGTAATTCTTTACTAACGCCTGTATTTTCCGAGCCTAAAATTAGGCAGACTTTCTGGTCGTTTTTTAATTGTAGTTCTTGTAGTGGAACGCTGTCGCTGGTGATTTCTAGGGCGATGATGGTGTAGTCGTTTTTCTTTAGTTTGTCTATTAGCTCAATTGGCGAGTCTATGGATTCATAAGGCACGTACTTTTCGGTGCTGCGCGAGGTTTTGCGGATTTTGTTATTAGGTGGCGTTGGGGTGTCGCCGGATAGGTAGATTTTTTCGACACCGAGTGCATCGCTGATGCGAAAAAGGCTACCGACGTTCATGGGCACTGTGATGTCGTGGGCTAATAAGCAAACAGTTCTGGTTTTAGATTCTTTTTGTGTTGATGAGAGCTGCTTTTGCGCGATGTGATCGGTGTGTTCTAGCTGACGATTTTTGCTCATGTTTTGTTTTTGTTTCTAGGCGTCACTATAGTTTGCCCGAGGCTTTATATTTTAGCAAAGAGCATTTTATGGGTTGGTAAAAATATAAGATAAAAATCAGCCAGCGCAATAACTATAGGGGGTAAATTGTTGCCGATTAAGGCTGCGCTGGCTGTAGCGCTGAATTAAAACTGGCAAAGAGATCTTTATCGAGTTTATGACTCTTCTTCGCCAACTTCTTCAGATTGGGTTGTGACTAGACCGCGAGTATGATCACCGTAGACCGGTTGTTCATTACGGAGCATATCCATCATGATTTGAAAGTCTTGACCATTAACGGAAACACTTTTTTCGCGGGAGTTGTCGTAATAGGTGAACCAGAAGTGACCACGGTTGCGGCTAGAATCCCACCAGCCTTGGTATTTATGGATTAGTTTTATCGCCATAATAAATTCCTTTTACTTGGTCTATCGTTCATTTCCCTTAAGGTTGGGTTATGTTGATAGGGAGTTGCACATCCAACACAACTCCCTATTTGATCAACATGCTCTTATCGAGCTTTCCCTTCCTTAGGACTCTTTCCATAGAGTGCTCATCCTGAGCTTAGTCCTTAATTGCCACATTCCTTGGCGTAATCTTCTTCCTTGTGCTCGCTTCCTTGTGAGCTCAGCCTGTCCTTTGGCTTAGTCATTATTAAACAATAAGCACTTTGGATTCTAAAGAGCTAAACGATGAAGCTTTTGTGAGACATTGACTATAATTAGGTTGCGTTTAGTCGTATTCTAGTTCATCGAAAAGTGGTGTTGGGCCGAAAACGTTGGACTGGGTGATGGTGGTAAAGAGCTCTAACGCCTTGATCCCTTTGCTCGAATTCCCCTTACTATTCAAACCAGGGCTCCATACCGCAATACTGTATTGATCGGGGTAAATAGCAACAATCCCGCCACCAACGCCACTTTTTCCTGGGAGCCCAACTTTAAAGGCAAACTCGCCAGCTTCATCATAAAAACCACAAAGCAACATGATGGCATTAATACGCTTGGTTTCTTGTGCGGTAAGTATGCGTTCATTATTTAGCGGGTTTTTTCCACTTCTGGCCAAGAACATAAAGGTTTGCGCCAGATCTTTACAGCTCATTTCAATCGAGCAGAGATGGAAGTACAAGTCTAGGACTTCATCAACGTCGTTTTCGATATTGCCATAAGACTTCATCAGGTTGATGTGGGCGTTGTTCTTAAAACCACATTCTTTTTCCGACTGGGCAGTTTCTTCACAGTAATCGATCGATGGATTACCAGAAAGCTTACGCACGAACTCGATAAATTCTTGATAAGGATTGTCGAGCTGACTCACTAAAATGTCGCAAACAACGATAGCACCGGCGTTGATGAGCGGATTTCTTGGGATACCTTGTTCGTACTCGAGCTGCACTAAAGAGTTAAATGGACTGCCCGACGGCTCGACGCCAACACGCCTCCATAAGTCAGTACCTACTAACTTGAAAGCGTAGACCAGTGAAAGAACCTTTGAAATACTCTGAATAGAAAAGTTTTCATGGATATCGCCATGATCATACTCATGACCTTCCTCGGTGACCAAATACATGCCAAATTTATTGGGGTTCGCTTTAGCTAGGGCAGGGATATAGGTTGCAACTTGCCCAATCTCGTCAAAGTCTCTGAGTTCTTCGCTAATTTGTTCAAAAATCTCTTTGTAATTCATAGCGTTAAGTTTTGATAAGCGATGCCATCAGTCTAAGCAACTCTAGCCTAGATTGCTAGGTATTGAGCTGTGAGACTTAGATTTTATACAAAAGACTACATTTCCTCCTGCTACTGGCTTTGAAACCATTATTAATAGCAATGAGAAAGGAGGCACAGGGAAAAGCGAGCTTCACTCTGTGAAATGTAAATTTATCCTCACTTTTGGTCAAAAATCGCCTATTTTTAGGCGAATCATCCAGCAGAAATGACTCTGCCCATCTTCTTAACTTAAAGTAGTTTCTAACTTATAACGCTAATTCAATGAAAAATCTCGCTTTTATTTTTTGCTGTTTGTTAGTGCTAACTAACTTCCTCTAAGTGATTGTCAAATAAGGACATTTTTCACATTTTCCATGCATATTTGCCTTGCAAAAAACACCTAAACTTCATATAGTGTAGAGAAGTGGAGAAAAGTGTCGCAAAGTGGATCGTAGAGGATCAGTGACGATCAAAACGATTTACTGAGCGTGGTAACAAACCATCATTACTGATGGCGAGCTTTAAAATAAGACCCTTGAAAGAGTCTTGCTAATACTCTCTCCTAGCAACTCTCTTTCAAGACTCTTACCTAAAGTAGCCCTTAATGATGCAACAGTCGAGTTAATCGGGGTTAAAGAAGCCAATGTTTAGAGGCGCAACAGCAATTAATATGGACGCGAAAGGTCGAATCGCCATTCCGGCGAAGTACCGTTCGCGTTTTCATGATGCTTGCGCTAACCAAATCGTGGTGACTATTGACCTGTTTGACCCGTGCTTATTGCTTTTCCCGCTTCCCCAATGGGAACAACTCGAAACCACTTTAGATACTTTTTCCAATACTGATCCTAATCAACGTCGTATTAAGCGTATGTTGCTCGGGCATGCTTCAGAGCATGAAATCGATGGCAACGGCCGCATTCTACTACCTCCTGTTCTTCGTGAATACGCACATCTTGAAAAAGAAGTGTTATTAGCGGGCCAAGGCAAAACCTTCCAGATCTGGAACGAAAGCAACTGGCACAAGAAGATTGAGGAAGATGTGGCTGCGTTAGGTGATGCTCCATTAGATACTGAAAATTTACCGGACCTGGCGTTTTAAGCATGAAATCAAAGCATGAAAAAGCTGCGCACGATTCGGTTCTACTAGATGAGGCAGTGGAGGCTCTGGTGATCAATCCTGACGGTATATACATCGACTGTACCTTTGGCCGTGGTGGCCATAGCCGAGCAGTCTTGTCTATGCTTTCGGACAAAGGCCGTTTAATGGCCTTTGATAAAGATCCACAAGCAATAAAAGAGGGACAAGCGTTAGAACAAGAAGACGCGCGATTTGAAATTATTCATGAAAGCTTTTCCCTTTTAGAACAAAAGGTTAGCGATAAAGGATTAGTTGGCAACATCGACGGAATTATGATGGATCTTGGGGTTTCATCGCCTCAGCTCGATCAAGCAGAGCGCGGCTTTAGCTTTATGCAAGACGGCCCGTTGGATATGCGTATGGACACGACGCGCGGACAAACGGCGGCAGAATGGATAGCACAAACCGATGAAGAAGACATGGTTTGGGCGTTTAAGACTTTTGGCGAAGAACGTTACGCCAAACGAATCGCGAGAGCGATCATTGAGAAGCGACAAAAAGCCCCTATTAGCCGCACTTTAGAATTAGCGGCCATTATAAAAGAGGCACATCCACGCTGGGAAAAGCATAAGCACCCAGCAACTCGCTGTTTTCAAGCAATTCGTATTGCGGTAAACCGCGAGTTGGATGACTTAAAAGATACTTTGGAGCAATCGCTTAATTGCTTGAAAGTCGGTGGCCGATTAGTCGCCATCAGTTTCCATTCGTTAGAAGATCGAATGGTCAAACGATTTATACAGAAGCAGGAAAAAGGCCAGGATTTTCCGCCTGGCTTACCGGTGACAGAGGACATGATAAATCGCCGGATGAAAAAAGTCGGCAAGTTCACCAAGGCAGGTGACCAAGAGTTAGAAAGAAATAACCGCGCGCGAAGCGCGGTTATGCGTGTAGCGGAGAAGATTTCTTGAGCGCAAGCAAAAATAGCTCCGCTAAGAAAAAGGTTAAAGAAACCAACAGCTTATGGCCTTTTTATAGTTTGATTGCAGTTTTTGGCCGACGCTTTGGTGTGATGTTGTTAGGCGTAGTCGTGGTCATTTCAGCGATTACAGTGGCCCACCAAACACACCAGTTACGCCAGGCAACGATAGAGTTTAAAAAGTTGCAAGACGAACAAACAGCGTTGGATTTGCAGTGGCAAAAACTGCGTTTAGAGCAAAGCGCTTTAGCCGATCACAGTCGAGTCGAGAAGCTGGCGCAGGAAAAACTGCAGATGAAACACACGGATACAGAAGACGAAATAATTATGAAGCCATCCCTACGGGGCAAAGAGTAGCGGCAAAAAGTAACGACAAAGAGAAATAAAGGCACGGTATATAAAGAGCATGAAAAAAGTTAGAAACCGTAAAGTGAAAACAGTACCACTATGCACATGGCGTTATTACGTCATGATCGTAGTATTGCTGTGCGGTTTCTTTGCTCTAATGGGGCGTGCGGCTTACCTACAAGTGGTTAATGCTGAAGATTTAGCCAAAGCTGGCGATTCTCGCTCCATGCGGGTGAAAGGTATTTCTAGCCACCGTGGTCTGATTGTTGATCGTAATGGTGTTGAGCTAGCGCGCTCAGTACCTTCTGAGTCAATCACGCTAGATATAAAGCGCTTACTTGAAACGCCGAATATTCTACAAAGCAAAGAGTGGAAAGCGTTCGCGGCAGCACTAAAACGAGACGAAGACGAATTAAACCAATGGGTTATGAATCGCTCGCAACGTCGTGACGTATGGTTGGAGCGCCAAGTTGACCCTAATGTCGCCTTGTACATTAAACGCTTAGATATTAACGGCGTGAATTTTAAAACCGAGTATCGCCGTTATTACCCAAGCGCAGAAGTCACAGCGCACGTCGTTGGCTTTACCGGCGTTGATGACAAAGGCTTAGAAGGCGTCGAGAAAGCATTCGATACATTCTTAACAGGTAAGCCTGGCAAAGAAAAAGTTGTCGTAGATCTATACCGTCGCGTAGTCGAAGAGCGCGGTGTCTTAGCGCAAGCGGAGCAAGGAAACGATCTACAACTTAGTATTGATTCACGAATCCAAGCGGCAGCTTATAAAGAATTAAAGAGTGCGGTTTTATCGAATGGCGCCAAAGGTGGTTCTGTAGTGGTACTGGATGTCGATACTGGTGAAGTGTTGGCAATGGCTAGTCAGCCGTCATTTAACCCTAACCGCTCAGACAGTCGATTGCCAGAATTAACGCGCAACCGTTCGATTACTGACATGTTCGAGCCGGGCTCAACTGTTAAACCATTAACTGTAGTCAGCGGCTTAACCAGCGGTAAGTTTAACGTTAACTCGACCATTGATACTTCGCCAGGGCGCATGTTCTTAGATTATGCCTATGTTCGAGACCACCGTAACTACGGTGTTTTAACGCTTGATGGCATTATAAAAAAATCCAGCAACATGGGTGTGGCGAAAATTGCGTTAGAGCTTAGCGATGAAGAGTTCTTGAGCACTTTATACAGTGTCGGTTTTGGCGTCGAGACTGGCCTTGGAATTCAGGGTGAAGCAGATGGTAAGTTGATGCCCAGACCGAACTGGTCACGTCATGAAAAAGCCACATGGTCATACGGCTACGGCTTTATGGTGACGCCTATTCAGCTAGCGCAGGCCTATTCAATTTTGGGCTCTGGCGGCATTAAACGTAATCCAACATTGCTAAAGCGTGCACAAGGCGAAGAAATTCCTGGTGAGCGTGTGATTGAGCCAGAAATTGCAACTGCCGTGGTGGCAATGATGGAGCAAGTCACGCAAAAAGGTGGTACCGGTACACGCGCTCGTGTTGATGGTTATCGCGTTGCTGGTAAAACCGGTACCTCGCGTAAAGCAGTACGTGGCGGTTATGGCGATGAATATGTGACTTATTTTGCCGGATTAGTGCCAGCAACTGATCCAAAGTTTGCCATCGTGGTGATGGTCGATGAGCCTGCGGGCGATAGCTATTACGGCGGTACAGTATCAGCGCCAGTGTTCGCTAAAGTCGCAGATACAGCTTTGCACTTATTAAACGTCGCTCCTGATGGTGAGCTGAAACAACCAGCCATAGCCACTGTGACAGCTGGCGTGGGACAGCGAGGGGGCAATCATGACTAATGCCAAAGCGAATAGCTTTAAGGCTCAAGCGCTGTCAAAAGTATTGAAAAAAGTTATCAGTAAAGAGCAACTTGGTGAGCTCGGCTCAATCGAAGTTACAAATGTGAGTTTAGACAGTCGAGCAATCACAGACGGCTCGCTCTTCATTGCATATCCAGGTTTAGCGACCGATGGCCGCGCTTATATGACCCAAGCTGTAAAAGCTGGCGCAGCGGTGATAGTTGCAGAAAAAAATGGTTTGGAAGAGTTTGTTGAAAGCGGTGGTGATGTATCGATCTTAAAAGGCATCCCACTTATTGCAGTGACAGATTTAGTGCAAGCCAGTGGCGATATTGCAGCACGTTTTTACGGTAACCCTACACGAAAAATGTCTGTAACAGGCATAACGGGAACTAACGGTAAAACCAGTTGTTGCTATTTATTAGCGCAGGCGTTGGAGTTTTTGAACTACCCTACATTAATGCTAAGCACCATCGGTAACGGCAACCCGACTGCTTTGAAGGCGACGACTAACACCACGCCAGACCCAGTTTCGTTGCAGCGTATTTGCGGCGAGTACCTGCAGCAGAAAAATCATTACATGACGATGGAAGTTTCTTCCCATGGTTTGCAGCAAGGTCGCATTAACGGTGTTGAATTTAGCGTTGTAGTATTCACCAATTTGTCGGTTGATCACCTTGATTATCACGGTGATATGGAGTCTTACTTCCAAGCCAAGCGCGAGTTGTTCCTGAAAAAAGATTTGAAAGCTGCGGTGATAAACGCTGACGATGAATACGGTCGTCGTTTATTACAAGACGATGCTATTAAATGCAAAAAGATTGCTTATAGCCAGGCGGGTCAAAACTCTGAGCTTAATATCGAAAACTGGATTACAAGTGATCAGGTTGAACTGAGCTTGAATGGCTTAAAGGCAGATTTACACACGCCTTGGGGCAGCGCCAAGTTACACTCAGAGTTACTTGGGCAGTTTAACTTATCGAATTTAATGGCTGTCGCTGGCGCTTTAGGTGCGATGCTTGGCGATAGTAACAAGTGGATTGTGGCGCTAAACTCGGCACGCTCGGTTCCAGGCAGAATGCATCAGTTCAACGCCGACGGTAAAGCCACAGTTGTTGTGGATTATGCGCATACCCCTGATGCACTCGAAAAAGCGATCCAAGCATTGAAAGCACATTGTGATGAAGGCGACGTTTGGGCAATTTTCGGCTGCGGTGGCGATCGTGATAGCTCTAAGCGCGCCATCATGGGCAAGGTAGCGGAAGCTACCGCAGATAAAGTGATTATTACTGACGATAATCCGCGCACCGAAGAGCGCGACGAGATTGTTAGCATGATTCGCCAAGGCATGACAAATCAAGAGACGCCGTACATTAGCAGTCGTTTCGAAGCTATTAAATATGCACTTGAGCACGCCAAGCCACAGGACATGATCTTAGTCGCAGGTAAAGGTCACGAAGATTACCAGGTCATCGGCACTGAAAAAATTGATTATAGCGATCTTGAGTCAGTGAAAGCTTTGATGGAGGACTTAGTATGATTCCGTTGAAGTTATCTGCTATTGCAGAGTTCTGTGCTGGAGAGTTAGTCGGTGCTGACTTAACCATTGAAAAGGTACTAACAGACAGTCGCGCAGACTGTACTGGCGCTTTGTTTATTGCTCTGGTTGGCGAGCGCTTCGATGCTCATGAGTTTATTGATGTAGCGGAGAAACAAGGCGCCGCAGCTTTAATGGTCAGCAAAAAAGTAGAATCGGCTCTACCGCAAATCATTGTTGAAGATACAGAAAAATCCTTAGGCCAGTTAGCGCGCTTAGTGCGTCAAGAAGTAAACCCAAAAGTGGTGGGAATTACTGGTAGCGCAGGCAAGACAACGGTAAAAGAGTTAGTCGCATCGATTTTACGCATAAAAAGCTCTGATAATAAGGAGAGTGTTCTAGCGACTAAAGGCAACTTTAATAATCATATTGGTGTGCCGCTGACACTCTTAGAGCTAACAAAAGAGCACGAATATGCAGTGATTGAAATGGGCGCGAATCACCAAGGTGAGATTGCCTATTGTGCGAGTCTGGCTATGCCTGACGTCAGTGTGATTAATAATGTGGAACCTGCTCACCTCGAAGGCTTCGGCTCGATCGAAGGCGTAGCAAAAGCAAAATCAGAGATTTATCAAGCACTTGATGCCAATGGCACGGCAATCATTAACCTAGATTGTGAGTTCGCTTCACAGTGGCAGGAAGAGTTTATTGACTGTCATAAAGTTACAGTGTCTCGCCATAAAGATGCCCACTTTAGCGCTAATAATGTGCACCTAAACTCAGCAGGGTTGGTGACATTTGAATTGATTAAAAGACATCTTACGGGTAAAGAAAGCGCCACAATTAGCTTACAACTGGCTGGCTTCCACAATGTATCTAACGCTTTAGTTGCAGCTGCAATTTGCAGTCAACTTGATGTGGATATAGAAACCATTAAGCGTGGTCTAGAAGAAGCTGGCGCAGTGAAAGGCCGATTAAACCTAATCGCGGGACAGCAAGGCACTCTGATTATTGATGACACTTATAACGCTAGCGTTGGCTCTGTCAAAGCTGCCATCGACGTTTTGGTTAATAAAGCGGGTGAGCATGTATTTGTCTTTGGTGATATGGGGGAGCTTGGAACTGAGAGCGCTCATTACCATAAAGAAATAGGGCAATACGCCAAGGACAAAGGGGTTTCGAAACTTTATGCGACCGGTAAAGAAGTCGCACATACCGTTGAGGCATTCGGTCAAGGCGCAAAATATTTCGCAGATAAAGAGGCGTTGATTGCAACCTTGCTGAGTGAAATAAACTCAACACAAATAATTTTAGTAAAAGGCTCGCGCAGTGCTCGCATGGAACAGGTAGTACAAGCGTTACAAGAGTCACAACAAACAGAAAAGAGGGGAGGTTAACCATGCTAACCTGGTTGGCAGAATATCTATCACAATTTTACTCAGGCTTTAACGTATTCCAATACTTAACCTTTAGATCGATATTGAGTGTGTTAACGGCACTGGGTATTTCGTTGATAGTAGGACCTCCAATGATTCGTCGCTTGAGCACCTATCAGATAGGTCAAACTGTTCGTGACGATGGCCCAAAAACACACTTGAGCAAAGCGGGCACGCCGACTATGGGCGGTGCCTTGATTATCGTTGCGATTGTCTTGGCATGTTTGCTTTGGGGCGAGTTAGAAAATCGCTACTTGTGGGTTTGTTTAGTCGCAATTGTAGGCTTCGGTTTAATTGGTCTTGCTGACGATTACATCAAGTTAGTACGCAAAGATCCAAAAGGCTTAATCGCTCGTTGGAAGTATTTATGGCAGTCGTTGATTGGTGCAGGTATCGCCATTTATTTATTCTACACGGCCAGCCCCCAGGAAACTCAGCTACTAATTCCATTCGTTAAGGACGTGATGCCGCAATTAGGTTTGATGTTTATCTTCATGACCTATTTCGTGATTGTCGGCACCAGTAATGCGGTCAACTTAACTGATGGGTTAGATGGCCTGGCGATTTTACCGACAGTTCTAGTAGCCGGTGGCTTAGGTATCTTCGCATACCTTACGGGTAACCAGGTCTTCTCAGAATACCTCTCGATTCCTTATATCCAAGGCGTAGGTGAGTTGGTGATTTTCTGTGCTGCAATTGTTGGCGCAGGCTTAGGATTCTTATGGTTTAACACTTACCCAGCGCAAGTCTTCATGGGCGACGTGGGGGCGTTAGGTTTAGGCGCCGCGCTTGGCACTATTGCCGTGCTGGTTCGTCAGGAGTTAGTGCTATTTATTATGGGTGGTGTGTTCGTTATCGAGACGGTTTCGGTCATTTTACAAGTTGGCTCTTACAAGCTAACCGGTAAGCGTATCTTCCGCATGGCACCGTTACATCATCATTATGAATTAAAAGGCTGGCCAGAGCCTCGAGTAATTGTTCGTTTCTGGATTATATCGTTGATTCTTGTGTTGATTGGTTTGGCAACACTGAAGATTCGTTAAAAAAAAGCTAAGAAAAGGTATTTAAAGTTAATGCACGTAATTGAACAAAAAAATCGTTTGATTCTCGGTCTTGGACAGACTGGGCTTTCGGTTGCGCGCTATTTAGCTGAAAACAATCAGCCTTTTGATGTCATGGATACACGCGCAGAAGCACCGGGTGCCGACCAATTAGCGGCTATTAAAAGCGATGCTTTAATTCCTTGGGATGGCAAAAAGATGCTGGGTTATGAGCAACTAGTTGTTAGTCCGGGGATTGCGGTAACTCACCCAGACATTGCTGAAGCTCAAGAATATGGCGTAGAGATTGTTGGCGACATTGAGCTCTTTGCGAAGGCCAATCGTTTGCCGGTTATCGCTATCACGGGTTCAAACGGTAAAAGCACAGTCACAGAGCTGGTCGGTGAATTACTTAAGGCAAGCGGCTTAAAGGCGCTAGTTGGTGGCAATATAGGGCTCCCAGCTTTGGACTTGTTGAAAAACACATGTGATGACGCAGTAGTGGTGTTGGAGCTATCGAGTTTTCAATTAGAAACCACACACTCGCTAATGCCAGTGGCGGCGACAATTCTAAATGTGTGTGAAGATCACCTGGATCGTTACGCAGATTACAAGGCTTATGTCGAAGCGAAGCAACGTATTTTTGAAAATGCCGAGAGCATTATCGAAAACACAGAAGATGAGCTAACACAGCCAGAAAGCACTAAAGCGAAGCGTTTGTCTTTTGGTTTTACTGAAGCGAGCGATTGGCAGGTCGATGTTAATTCGGGTGAGTTGCGACGTGGTCAACGAGTCGTACTAAAACTGCAAGAACTGACTCTACAAGGCGCTCATAACGCCCTGAATGTTGCAGCGGCATTTGCACTACTAGAAGCGGCTGGTGTGGTTATTGATGATGCCGTGGTTGCTTGTGCTAAAGAATACAGTGGTATGCCACATCGCAGTCAGTTAGTCGCTGTTAAAAATGGCGTGACCTTTATTAACGATTCTAAGGCGACAAATGTTGGTGCAACCGTGGCAGCAATTAATAGCTTCGCACCGCAATTTGATCAAAGAATCATTCTTATCGCTGGCGGTGATGCTAAAGGCGCTGACTTATCGAGCCTAGAAGAGAGCATTCGAAGCCATGTGAAAAAAGTGGTGTGCTTTGGTAAAGATGGCGCAGATATTGCCAAACTCGATTCCACTAAGTCTGTACTGGTAGCAAATCTGAACGAAGCCATTGAGCAGGCTGTTGCCTTTAGTGAATCAGGGGATTGTGTATTGCTATCACCAGCTTGTGCCAGTTGGGATATGTTCAAAAATTATATTGAGCGTGGTGAGCAGTTTGAAAAACAGGTGGGAGCTTTATGATGAATATTACTCAAGCTTTACGCCTAGGTGATTTTGTAGAGCAGTTAAAGCTCTCCGATCCGCGCACACGCTTAGATCCATGGTTATTAGGTCCTGTCATCATATTGCTAGCTATTGGTGTGGTGATGGTAGCGTCGAGCTCAATGCCTTACGCCGAAGATCACATGAACGGTAACGAGTATCACTTTTTGGTGAGACATTGTATTTACTTAGCCATAGCCATTGTCGCTTCAGTGTGCGCGCTACAGTTAGATACGCGCTTCTGGCAAGAAAAAGGGCCGATACTGTTATTGATAGGGATTTTGTTACTAGTCGCGGTGTTAATTGTCGGCCGCGAAGTAAACGGTAGTAAGCGTTGGATTGGATTGGGTCCATTAACCTTACAACCTGCTGAGTTAATGAAGTTCTTTATTGTGATTTATCTAGCGGGTTATTTGGTGCGCCGAAGCGACGAGCTACAAACGCAAATTCGTGGTTTCATTAAACCATTAGTCGTTATTGGTCTGGTCGTTGCGTTCTTATTACTACAACCTGACTTCGGTTCATCGGTGGTAATCGTTGCTACAGCTTTAGCCATGATGTTCTTAGCTGGCGCCCGCTTGTGGCAGTTCATTACATTGACTGCATTTGTCGGCATCGTCATGGGGCTCGTTGCTTGGCAAGAACCTTATCGAATGAAGCGTTTAACCAGTTTCTTAGATCCTTGGGCTGATCAGTTTGGTAGTGGTTATCAATTAGTGCAGTCGCTAATTGCCTTTGGCCGTGGCGATTGGTTTGGAGCTGGTTTAGGAAATAGCGTACAGAAACTGTCGTATTTACCAGAAGCTCATACCGACTTCGTATTTGCAGTATTTGCCGAAGAGTTCGGATTTATCGGTGTTGCTTTAGTGATTTTCTTGTTCGCTATAATTTTTATGAAGAGCTTACATATCGGCCGCCGTGCTCTAAAAATGGAGCATTACTTTGCCGCCTATATGTCTTATGGTTTTGGCTTTTGGTTGAGTTTACAAGCACTGATAAATATTGGCGTGGCCAGTGGTTCGCTGCCAACAAAAGGCTTAACGCTACCCTTTATTAGTTACGGTGGTAACTCGTTAATTGTGAGTTGTGTTGCCATGGCGGTGTTATTGCGAGTTGACTTTGAAGTTCGTCGCAAAGAGCACGAGTATTCAGCAGCGAAAAAGTCTTATCGTGGCAAAAGCCAGGGGGAGGCGTAATGAGTCAATCTGTGGAACAAAAAACAATGCCAAAAAAATCAGTTAATAAAACTATCTTGCTGATGGCTGGTGGCACTGGTGGTCATATTTTCCCTGCGTTAGCGGTTGGCAAAGAGTTACAACAGCAAGGCTGGAAGTTGCACTGGTTAGGTTCAGAAGGTGGCTTGGAAGAAGAGTTAGTTCCTAAGCACAACATTAAAATGACGTTGCTACCGGTAAAAGGTATTCGCAAGAAAGGCTTGTCATCGATTATTAAAGCGCCGTTTCAGTTACTAAAAAGTATTTGGTTGGCTCGTAAAACGATTAAGAAAATTCAACCAGACGTTGCCCTAGGGATGGGTGGTTTCGCGAGTGGCCCAGGTGGCATTGCCTCAAAACTGTGTGGCGTGCCATTAGTATTGCATGAACAAAATGCTATTGCTGGAATGACGAATCAACAACTTAATCGCTTTAGCAACATTACATTGCAGGCTTACCCGGGAGCTTTTGTAGAAACTGCAAAGTTAACGACTGTGGGTAATCCAGTACGAACAGACCTCATGAATCTTATGTCGGTAAAAGAGCGCATCAAAATAGAAGAAGGCTCGATTAAGATTTTAGTTATTGGTGGCAGTCGTGGCGCATTGGTCTTAAACCAAAAAATTCCAGCCATGCTCGATATCATTAATGATGGTTTAAAAATTAAGGTTCGCCATCAATGCGGCGGTGGCAATTTAGGTGATGTAGCTGCGCGCTATAAAGAATTAGAGAATGACTTAGTCGAACATGATGTAACTGAGTTTATTGATGATATGGCAGCTGCTTACGAATGGGCGGATTTAGTGATTTGCCGAGCAGGCGCCTTAACTGTTGCTGAAATAGCTATGGCTGGCGCTGCTGCAATCTTTGTGCCGTATCCGCATGCTGTTGATGATCACCAGACGCATAATGCGCGTTACTTAGCGAATCAAGGTGGCGCCATTATTATTCAGCAACATGATTTAGACGTAGAAAAATTGGCTGAACTAATTACCGCTTTAGCCAATGACAAAAGCCGAATAATTGAAATGGCTACAATTGCTAAAAGTCTGGCTAAACCGCAGGCAACGGAACAAGTTGCAGAGTACTGTAAACGTGCGGCGGTTGGGCAGTTTGAGATTATGAACACAACGAAACACAACGAAGAAGGGACAGTTGTAAAAGACGAAGCTACCTCTAATGGAGCTACGGAGAATACTAATGAAACAAAATAGTACACAACAAGTTGTCCCAGAAATGCGACGCATTAAGCGAATTCATTTTGTTGGAATTGGCGGTGCTGGTATGAGCGGTATCGCTGAGGTGTTACTGAATTTGGGCTATAGCGTAAGTGGTTCTGATTTACGTCAAAGCCATGTGACTGACCGTCTTAAAAGTTTGGGAGCGGAGATATTCCTAGGCCATAGAAGCAACAATATTTTAGATGTGGATGTGGTGGTTTGCTCGACAGCAATCCCGAAGCAAAATCCAGAAATCGAAGCAGCCAGAGAGCGCCGTGTACCAATTGTACGTCGCGCCGAAATGTTGGCTGAATTGATGCGCTTTAGACACGGCATCGCGGTAGCTGGAACTCACGGTAAAACCACAACTACAAGCTTACTAGCCAGTATTTATGCAGAAGGTGGCTACGATCCTACTTTTGTTATCGGTGGCTTACTAAATAGCGCTGGATCAAATGCCAAGCTAGGAAAAAGTCGCTACTTTATTGCGGAAGCTGACGAAAGTGATGCCTCGTTTTTACACTTACAACCGATGGTTTCTGTGGTTACGAATATCGAAGCTGACCACATGGATACTTACGGCGGTGACTTTAAAAACCTAGAAAGTAACTTTCTAGAGTTTTTACATAACCTGCCGTTCTATGGTTTGGCAGTGTTGTGTGTCGATGATGAAACTGTGTGTGACTTGGTACCTCGTTTATCGCGCCCAACGGTGACTTACGGTTTAAGTAAAAAAGCTGACGTGCGAGCGATAGATTTTGAACAACGTGGCACTAAGAGTTTCTTTAAAGTGGTGCGTCGAGATTGCGTCGGGCAGCTGGATATCGAACTGAATTTACCAGGTGTGCACAACGTACAAAATGCATTAGCTGCGATTGCAGTAGCGACTGAGGATGGTGTCAGTGACATTGCTATCCAGAAAGCGCTGAAAGAATTCGAAGGTATCGGTCGTCGTTTTCAGATGTATGGTGATTTTGAAGTAGGCACCAGAAAAATTACATTAGTGGATGATTATGGTCATCACCCGAGCGAAGTCAACGCTACTATTAAGGCGTTGCGCAAAAGCTGGCCTGAACGCCGTTTAGTCATGGTCTATCAACCACACCGTTATTCTCGTACACGTGATTTGTATGAGGATTTCTGTAGCGTGCTGAACGAAGTTGATGAGCTCTTAATGCTTGAAGTTTATTCTGCGGGCGAAGAGCCAATTCCGGCAGCCGATAGCCGAGCTCTGTGTCGCAGTATTCGTCAGCGCGGAAAGATTGAGCCAATATTTGTTGAGTCGATTGATGAGTTACCTGAAGCCTTACACCACGTCTTAGAAGACGGCGATGTGTTAGTTACACAAGGGGCGGGCAATGTAGGTTCGCTTGCACCGAAGTGGGTTGAAGCTGATTTAGATTTTGAAAGTTTGATTAAGAAGGACGAGCAATGAGTTTGAATAAAGCCATTACTGATCCAAAAGACTACGGCAAAGTTGCTGTGGTTTATGGTGGCTTTTCTGCTGAGCGTGAGATCTCGTTGATTTCAGGTAATGCCGTCCACAAAGCGCTGATAGATGCGGGCGTTGATGCACACAAAGTCGATCCAAAAGAAGACGGACTTAACGCTATCACTGAACAAGGCTTTCACCGCGTTTGGAATGCACTACACGGTCGCGGTGGCGAAGATGGAGTGATTCAAGGTTTCTTAGAGTTAAACAATATTAGCTATACCGGCAGCGGCGTAATGGCATCAGCCATCACCATGGATAAGTTGCGTACAAAGCTATTATGGAGTGCACAAAACTTACCTGTTGCTAAGCATCGCATGGTGCGCACGGGAGAGCTGGCGCTTGACGAAGCTCAAGATTTATTAAGCGAGCTTAACGGGTGCGTCATGGTTAAACCGATTCGAGAAGGCTCGAGTGTTGGCATGGCACGTGCTGACAGCCCTGAGCTTTTGCAGCAAGCAGTTGCTGAGGCGAGTAAGTTTGATGACGAAATCATGTTGGAGCAGTGGATTAAGGGCGAAGAGTACACGGTTGCGATTTTAAATGGCAAAGCGTTACCGAGTATCCGCGTCATGACGCCACACACGTTTTATGATTTTAAAGCGAAATACAACAGTAAAACGACTGAATACCACTGCCCAAGCGGTTTGTCAGCAAACGAAGAAGCCGAGCTTGCAGTTATAAGCGAGAAAGCTTTTAGGTCTTTAGATTGCTTTGGCTGGGGGCGCGTCGACTTTATGCGTGACACTACAACCAGCGAGTGGTTATTGCTTGAGGTGAATACGGTGCCAGGCATGACAGAGTCATCGCTTGTACCAAAAGCTGCCAAAGTAAAGGGCATTAGTTTTAAAGAGTTGGTGCTGAAGGTTTTAGATACCAGCGTGGCGCGAGATAGTGCTTTGTTCTCAGAGTTTAAATCTGAGAAAGGAGAGTAAGTAGATATGGCGAAAATGGCAACGCGTAGCGACAAAAAAGAACGCTCATTCGAAGGCTTGGCTAAGCCTTTGAAGTGGGTGGCTGGATTGTTGGCGGGCTCAATCGTTGCCATAGCGCTAGTGTTCGCGGGAATTTGGGTATTCAGTGTTAATACTGACAATGTATTTCCGATTAATAAAGTTGAGCTCACTAACCATCAGTTCACCGATGCTGTTGGTGTTTATAAGGTTTTACGCTCAATCGAAGACCGTGGCTTTTTCACCATGGAGATGGAGCCAGCTGAAAAGCAGCTAGTAGAGTTACCTTGGGTTAAAGCGGTCCAGATTCGAAAGGTTTGGCCCGACACATTACAGGTTTCGGTGGTAGAGCATGAACCAATGGCCTACTGGGGTGAGCAAGGTGTGGTATCGACTGAAGGTGAGGTTTTTTACCCAACTAAGTTGCCACAGCATAACTGGGTGAAATTATCTGGCCCGGATGTGATGGCAAAAGATTTAACGGAATTATTACAGTTGTACCAAGAGCAACTCTTACAAAAAGATATGGTTATTGAAAAAATGGAACTCAGTCAGCGCGGAGCGATTAATTTAGTGCTGACCGATGGATTAGAAGTCAAGCTTGGGAATGTACACGTGGAAGAGCGCATTGAACGCTTCCTGCAATACATTGACAGTGTAAAAGAACAAAAGGAAGCCACTTTGGCATACGTTGATCTGCGCTACCAAAATGGTATGGCGGCGCGATGGAATCAAAATAAAGCGTCAGTTATTAGTGACGGAGGCAGTAGATAAAGCTATGTCGAAATCAGTCGATAAACGATTAATTGTGGGGCTAGACATTGGAACATCCAAAGTGGTGGCCATTGTTGGAGAAGTAGGTGCCGACGATACCGTAGATATTATTGGTATTGGCTCACACCCTTCAAGAGGCATGAAAAAAGGCGTGGTGGTCAATATAGAATCAACGGTGGCTTCGATCCAACGAGCGGTTGAGGAAGCTGAGTTGATGGCTGGGTGTCAGATCCATTCGGTCTACACCGGTATCGCTGGCAGTCACATCAAAAGCCTAAACTCGCACGGTATCGTGGCGATTAAGGATAACGAAGTTGCGCAAAGCGATGTTGACCGTGTGATTGATGCGGCTAAAGCGGTGGCGATTCCTGCTGATCAAAAAATCATGCACGTATTGCCGCAAGAGTTTGTGATTGATAACCAAGAAGGCATTCGTGAGCCAATTGGTATGTCTGGCGTTCGTTTAGAAGCCAAAGTACATATGGTCACTGGCGCAGTCAGCGCGGCGCAGAACATAACGAAGTGTGTTGCGCGTTGCGGCTTAGAAACTGAGGACGTAATTTTAGAGCAACTAGCGTCGAGTTATTCGGTGCTTACCGAAGACGAAAAAGAGCTTGGTGTTTGTTTAATTGACATCGGCGGCGGTACCACTGATATCGCAATATTTACTGGCGGCGCAATCCGTCATACCTCGGTTATCCCGATTGCAGGAGATCAGGTTACTAACGATATCGCAGTGGCGCTACGCACGCCGACACAGCACGCGGAAGACATTAAAGTGAAATACGCTTGTGCTTTACGCCAGCTAACGAATCTTGAAGAGACCATCGAGGTTCCAGGAGTTGGTGAGCGTCAGCCACGCCGTGTGTCACGTCAAATTTTAGCGGAAGTTGTTGAGCCGCGTTACAGCGAATTATTTGAACTGGTGCAGGCGGAAATTCGTCGCAGTGGTTTTGAGAATTTAATAGCTTCGGGCATGGTCATTACAGGCGGTGGCTCGAAGATGGAAGGGTTGATGGAGCTGGCGGAAGAAGTTTTCCACATGCCAGTTCGTCAAGGTATGCCACAGCACATTAAAGGCTTAGTGGATGTGGTGCGCAACCCAATTTATGCAACGGGAGTTGGCCTATTAATTTACGGTAAGCAAGACATAGGTCATCACCGTGATAGAAATGTAACTGGCTTTAATGGGCTCTGGGAGCGCATGAAAAGTTGGTTCGGTGGATTTTAATCATTCGACTTTCGGATGATTAAAGTAGAGGAATCACTTAATTCCATGCTTAACACACATTTATATAAGCAATTAAGTGAACAATTGGCTAAACAATCGAAGGGGATATAGTTATGCCTAATATGTTTGAACTAGTAGATAACTGCCAGAACAGCGCAGTCATTAAAGTAATCGGAGTTGGTGGCGGTGGTGGTAACGCCGTGGAGCACATGGTGCGCGCTAACATCGATGGTGTTGAATTCATTTGTGCTAATACAGATGCGCAGGCGCTCGAGTCATCGACGGCTAAAACGACGCTACAAATTGGTCAAAACATTACTCGCGGGCTAGGTGCGGGCGCTAATCCTGATGTTGGTCGTCAGGCTGCTCTAGAAGATCGTGAGCGTATCATGGAGTCGCTACAAGGCTCAGACATGGTATTCATTACAGCCGGCATGGGCGGTGGTACCGGGACTGGTGCTGCTCCTGTAATTGCTGAAATTGCTAAAGAGATGGGGATCTTAACGGTAGCCGTGGTCACTAAGCCGTTTAAGTTCGAGCGCAAAAAGCGTATGAAACTTGCGGAAGCTGGCATTGACGAATTGCGTAATGCAGTGGACTCGTTAATTATCATTCCTAACGATAAGCTGGTTGCTCAGTTCGCAGGTTTGCGTCTGACCGAAGCCTTTGCTTCAGCAAACTCAGTATTGCACGGCGCGGTTCAAGGTATCGCTGAGCTAATCACATGCCCAGGTTTAATCAACGTTGACTTTGCAGACGTTCGTACAGTAATGGCTGAGCAAGGCCAAGCAATGATGGGTACTGGTATCGCATCAGGCGAAGGTCGTGCACAAGTTGCCGCTGACATGGCTGTGGCGAGTCCATTGCTAGAAGACGTCGACCTTTCTGGCGCACGTGGTATTTTGGTTAATGTCACTGCGAACGAAGAGTTCACAATTGATGAGTTCTCGGAAGTTTGTGAAGTTATCGAAGACATTGCTCACGAAGATGCCATCGTTGTTGTTGGTACAGCCATTGATGATTCAATGGGCGATGAAATGCGCGTCACTGTAGTTGCGACTGGTTTGGGACAAGAAGCGGGTATGCGCCTTGTGTCAGATAACAAAGAGCAGCAGGTGCGTAAGCCAAGTGGTGAATTAGACTTTAATAAGCTTGATGTTCCACCAGCAGCGCGCAAGCAAGCGGGTGTTGATGACTCGGAAACCGCGCAAAAGATGGCGGTTGGAAGTGATGTTGATAACTTCCTAGACATCCCTGCGTTTTTAAGAAAACAGGCGGATTAATAACGAGTCATAGAACAGTTGAACAGTGACTATGGAGAGGTATGCAAGTTTATTGCAATGATATGTTCTGATATTGAGAACTAAACGCAGAAGTTGCGTTCATAGAATTAAGGAGGCCATCCCTTCGAGCCTCCTTAGTTTTCCTTACTTTGCATTCAGTGTGGATTAAGGAGTCAGGCGACAAAATTAGGGAAATGTGAGAATTTGTGTGGAAGACTAATTCAAACAAATGTTCAAAAAACGTTCAAAAAATGTTCAAACCACAGATATATTGTGGTAATATGCGCTAAAATTATGCCGTCTTCCACCCTAAATTCTTGAAATATCAAGAAGTTGGAGAAACACCGAATGATACGACAACGTACGTTGAAAACAACCATTCGCGCCACTGGCGTAGGTTTGCACACTGGAGATAAAGTGTATTTAACCCTACGACCAGCTCCAGTGGATACAGGGATTGTGTTCCGTCGCGTTGATCTAGACCCAATTGTAGAAATTGATGCAAAACCAGAAAACGTTGGAGATACCACGCTTTCCACCTGCTTGGTGAAAGACGATGTGCGTATTTCGACCGTTGAACACCTACTCTCAGCGATGGCTGGCTTAGGCTTGGATAATGCTTATATTGATGTCTCAGCACCTGAAGTTCCTATTATGGACGGCAGTGCGAGCCCATTCGTATTCTTATTGCAATCTGCTGGTGTTACCGAGCAGAATGCACCTAAAAAATTCATTAAAATCAAGAAGAAAGTTACCGTAGAAGACGGCGACAAAAAAGCAACGTTTGAGCCTTTTGATGGCTTCAAAGTTGCCTTTACGATTGATTTTGATCACCCAGTATTTAAGAAAAGTAGCCAAACATCGGTTATCGACTTTTCTACCACATCGTTTGTGAAAGAAGTCAGTCGTGCCCGTACTTTTGGCTTTATGAAAGATATTGAGTTTTTACGAGCAAACAACTTAGCGTTAGGTGGAAGCCAAGATAACGCGATTGTGATGGATGATTTTCGGGTTTTAAATGAAGATGGTCTACGTTACGATGACGAGTTCGTGAAACACAAAATATTAGACGCGATTGGTGACTTGTTCTTGTTAGGCCATAGCCTAATCGGTTCATTCATTGGCTATAAGTCAGGCCATGCTTTAAATAACCAGTTAATTCGTACCCTTATGGCGGATGAATCAACTTGGGAGCTGGCGACTTATGAAGATGCAAAAGCTGCACCAATTTCGTATATTATGAACCCTGCGTTGTCAGTATAAAAGACAAGCAAATAATAAGTGACGCAGGAGTAAGAAGCGTTTTATCTGGATTGACTCGGTTTAATTTTTATTTGAATATTAGCCAGTGAATAATGGCCTGCTTGACGTAAGCCGGCCAATAAATCCGATGTGATATAACGAAGGCGTGTGCCCCAAACTGCGGATTCAGCAGTAATAATTAGGCTTGTTTGATTGTATTCCGATACACTGCAGTGCCCTTTTAACTCCTCGGGCAGGAGTTTTTGTACGCTTTCGTTTATAGATTTTAGGCTATTGGATTGCTTCAATAGGCTTTGTAACTTGCCAGCTGGCTTGTTCAAAATGTCTGCCACGGATTTGGCACGAGAGGGACGCTTCATATGCTCAAGGTTTTGGGCTAAGTTGGTGTTAGTTTACTATTGTAAGCCGACAGAGTTTAAATTGTCATCTTTATCGGAGCAGTAAACCGTTAAAGTTTGTAAGGATTTGATTCTTATAAATAAATGACTGTGTATTTTTGGTTAATTATGCGTATTACGATTATTAAAAGCGATCAGAAAGGAATCAAAGCTTTAGAGTTAGGAAAGACAAAGTTAGCAATGACAGTTGCACTGAGTATGTTGAGCATATTTGTGATTGTGGGCGCTACTTTCTACACCACTAAGTGGGTCTTGCAACAAGACTTGGTTAGTGAAACTGCCATTCAAAAATGGCAAATGGAGCTCACTCAGCAAAAAGAAGAGCTGGAAAGAGCTAAAAAAGAATCTGAAGATAAGGTACAGGCCTTGTCTAGTCGCCTAGCATCAATGCAGGCACATATCCTACGCCTAGATGCTACAGGTGCCCGTCTAGCAGAAGAAGCTGGAATCAGTGATGAATTTGGTTTTGGTGCTGCGCCTGCTATGGGTGGTCCGTCTGAAGACGAGTCTACTGACAAAGCGAGCTATCATGACGTATTATCTTCACTAGATAGTATTCAAAACTCGATTGAAGCTAAAGAGCAGCAATTATTTGCGCTAGAGTCTTTATTGCTTGATAAAAACATCAGCGCAGAGCAAAAAATTACTGGTCGTCCGGTTAAAACTGGCTGGTTATCATCGCCTTACGGCTACCGCTCAGATCCTTTTTCAGGCAAGCGCGCTTGGCATGCGGGTATCGATTTTTCTGCGCTAGCAGGCTCCGATGTTGTTGCAACCGCTGCTGGCGTTGTAACAACTGTTGAGCGTAAAGCAGGCTACGGTATCTTTGTTGAAGTTAGTCATGGCGACGGTTACACCACTCGTTACGGCCATAATAAAACCGTAGTCGTGAAAAAAGGTGATCTCGTTAAAAAAGGCCAAGTTATTGCTAAGGTAGGAAGTACTGGTCGCTCCACCGGGCCACACGTTCACTATGAAGTGACTCGCAACGGCAAGCGTGTAAACCCTTGGCGCTACCTTAAAGAGTCGTAATGACGAAATAGTCGTAAGACTTTTACTAATCCCTAAAGCCGAGCTCTTAGCTCGGCTTTTCGTTATTGTTGCTCGAGTACAACACCTTCCCCAAAGAACCTAAGCGCTTACGACTAAGCAGGCCAACTGTTCTACAATGGTGCACGGCTCGGAAAGGTTAATATGGGTTAGACCATTGAAATATCCTTCTAAAGCCCCAATTTGTTGCATGTACTCACCAGAAAATCCCGATCAGGCGTTTACAGCTTCTGTAATATCGGTACAATCGAGTGCTTAATCATAATTCCCTAAGCAATTGTTGCGTTAAAACGAATAGCCTGTTGCCTAAAAAATAGACAGCAATTGTTTAATAACTTGATAGAAGAACTAATAGCATGAGTTTTCTTAGCAAAATTTTCGGTAGTCGAAATCAGCGTATTATCAAACGATTCAGTAAAGTGGTTGAGCAGATCAATCAGCTTGAGCCTGAATTCGAAGCATTAAGTGACGAAGAAGTAAAAAACAAAACGTCAGAGTTTAAATCAAGACTAGAAAAAGGTGAAACGCTAGACAACCTATTGCCAGAAGCTTTTGCTGCTGTTCGTGAGGCCAGTAAGCGTACGCTCGGTATGCGCCACTTTGATGTGCAGCTTATCGGTGGTATGACGCTTCACCAAGGTAAGATTGGTGAAATGCGAACGGGTGAGGGTAAAACACTTGTCGCAACTCTGCCGGTTTACCTTAACGCTTTAACTGGGCAAGGCGTCCATGTGATTACTGTTAACGACTACCTCGCTCAGCGTGATGCCGAGTGGATGACACCAGTCTATAATTTCCTTGGCATGTCAGTAGGTGTGATACTTTCTGGGCAGTCGCATGAGCAAAAACAAGCAGCTTACGCCGCCGATATCACTTACGGTACTAATAACGAATACGGTTTCGATTATCTACGCGATAACATGGCTTTTGAAAAAGAGCAGCGTGTTCAGCGCGAACTAAATTTTGCCGTTATCGATGAGGTCGACTCGATTCTGATTGATGAAGCTCGTACCCCACTTATCATTTCAGGACAGGCTGAAGATAGCTCGGAAATGTACCGCGCTATAAACCAGTTAATCCCAAAGCTTACGGTTCAAGAAAAAGAATCTGAAGAAGGTGTCGAAGACACTGGTGATTACACCATCGATGAAAAAGGTAAGCAGGCAAACTTAACGGAATTAGGACAAGAGCGCGTAGAAGAATTACTACGTCAATCGGGCTTACTACCAGAAGGTCAAAGCCTATACAGCCCAGCAAGCATAATGCTGTTGCACCATGTAAATGCTGCGTTGCGTGCTCACACTTTATTCAAAAAAGACGTCGACTATGTGGTTAAAGACAATGAAGTCGTTATTGTTGATGAGCACACGGGCCGTACTATGCCAGGTCGACGTTGGTCAGATGGCTTGCACCAAGCGGTTGAAGCTAAAGAAGGCGTTAATATTCAAAATGAAAACCAAACGCTTGCTTCGATTACGTTCCAGAATTATTTCCGTCTTTACAATAAACTGTCTGGTATGACGGGTACCGCCGATACGGAAGCTACTGAATTACACATGATTTACGGCCTTGAGGTTGTGGTTATCCCAACGAATAAGCCAATGCAACGTCAGGACTTGCCGGATCTGATTTATCTGAGTAAAGAAGAAAAGTATGCGGCGATCATTGAGGAAATTAAACACTTACAATCGAAAGGCCAACCGATTCTAGTGGGTACCGTTTCGATTGAGTCATCAGAATTAATTTCGAAGGCGCTAAAAAAAGCCAAGGTTAAACACCAGGTCTTGAACGCTAAGTTCCACGCTAAAGAGGCTGATATTATCGCTCAAGCAGGACGTGCTGGCTCAGTCACTATCGCCACTAACATGGCGGGACGTGGTACTGATATCGTATTAGGCGGTAATCTACAGTCCGATATCGATGCACTTGGTGAAAACCCAAGTGAAGCTCAGATCGCCAAGGTGAAAGAAGAATGGCAGAAGCGCCATGACGAAGTTCTAGCTGCTGGTGGTTTAGCCATCATCGGTACTGAGCGCCATGAATCACGCCGTATTGATAACCAGCTTCGTGGTCGTGCTGGTCGTCAGGGTGACCCAGGTCTTAGCCGTTTCTATCTATCGCTAGAAGATGACTTAATGCGAATCTTCGCTTCTGAGCGTCTAGGTATGATGATGCAACGTCTTGGTTGGGAAGAAGGCGAAGCGCTCGAACACAAAATGGTTTCGCGCGCTATTGAGAATGCGCAGCGTAAAGTTGAGCAGCGTAACTTTGATATGCGCAAAAACCTGCTTGAGTATGATGATGTGGCGAACGATCAGCGTCGCGTGATTTATGAGCAGCGTAATGAATTGATGGAGTCTGACGATATCCAAGACACTATCGAAGATATGCGTTATGACGTGGTACAAGACGTGATCAGCCAATATGTGCCACCACAGTCTATTGAAGAAATGTGGGATATCAAAGGTCTTGAGCAGCGCCTTGAGCAAGATTTTGCCATCGAGTTGCCAGTGCAAAAATGGCTAGATGAAGACGATAAATTTGCCGAAGAAGAAATTCGTGAAAAGGTGTATAACGAAATCCAGGCGGCTTACGCTGAAAAAGAAGCGGCGCTACCTGAGCCAAGTATGATGCGACAGCTTGAGAAACAAGTCATGTTGCAACACTTGGATATGCACTGGAAAGAACATTTGGGCAATATGGATCACCTGCGCCAAAGTATTCACCTTAGAAGTTACGCACAGAAAAACCCGAAGCAAGAGTACAAGCGTGAAGCTTTTGAACTCTTCTCTGGTTTGTTGGATAACTTGAAGCACGATGTAGTGACAGTGTTGTCTAAAGTTAAATTCCGTTTGCCGGAAGAAGTTGAAGCTATGGAGCGTCCGCAGCAAGATGCTTCAAAGATGAACACACAGCATGACTCTGCGTCTGCTTTACCGCAAGATCAGCAAAGTGACACACAGCGCCAAGCTGAAACCTTTGTGCGCGAACAGCCAAAAGTAGGGCGTAACGAACCTTGCCCATGTGGCTCTGGCAAGAAGTTTAAGCACTGTCACGGTAAAGCTTCTTAACTTCTAAAAGCAATGAAAACAGTTAATGTCGCGGTCGCAGTAATAAAAATTGCCGACCGCGTCCTTATCGCCAAAAGAGCTAATCATCAGCACCAAGGAGGCTTGTGGGAGTTTCCTGGTGGCAAGATTGAAGAGGGTGAAGAACTTCTAAATGCGCTACAAAGAGAGTGCCACGAAGAGCTTGATATCCTCCCAATATCAATTACTCCTCTTACAACAATTCACCATCAATATCCCGATAAGTCTGTATCACTACATGTCTGCCTAGTCAGAGACTACCTCGGCGTTCCCTTCGGCAAAGAAGGCCAGCCAATAACTTGGGCGCATCAAACCGAATTAAATAATTTCCAGTTCCCCGCGGCCAATTTAGAAATCCTTAGCCTTTTATAACTCTTTATCAGTTACACGCACTACCGTCATTCGGGCCATCATATCCCAGTCTTTGCGAGTGATTACAATGAGCATGCAGTTCCGCACCTCGTCATTACGATCGAGCATAGTGAGCGCGGAAATCCACAATCATCGTCATTGCGAGCGAACATAGTGAGCGCGGCAATCCTCAACTCTCGTCATTGCGAGCGACTAAAGGAGCGCGGCAAACCACAACCTCGTCATTGCGAGCGACGAAAGGAGCGCGGCAATCTCATAAAAGCGCCTGTGGCCTATAAAGAGTGCAGAACGTATTCATTAAGCGAGATTAGCTCGTCGTTGGAGGCATCATATACTTATCGCTGAGAACATAGGAGATAGACACTCCAACACCAACCGGCGTCGTTGCGAGGCCGTTAGGCCGCGGCAATCTCGCTTTTAATTATCAATGGTAAGACTGAACTAATCAGCTGGAAAAGATCAGCGACAATCGGAACTTCTTTAAAAAAAGAATATTAATGGACCGATTCAATCAAAACTAAACCTAATGCAGATTTGCAAACTGTGAATACAAACACTGAATGCCAACAACCTCAGCATTATAGTAACGCCTGCCTTTGCCGTATGAATTACAAAATGGAGTAACAATGCTACAAGGATACGTCTATATCTTAACCAACAAGGCTAAAACAGTACTCTACACTGGAGTCACCAGCGACTTAATTCAAAGAGTCCACCAACACAAACAGAAACGTAGTAGCGGCTTTTCCAGCAAATATAATTGTAATCTTCTTGTCTATTACGAAGTTATTGACGGTATCGAAGCAGCCATACAGCGGGAAAAACAAATTAAAGCTGGCTCACGCGCCAACAAAGAAAAACTTATCAATAGTATTAATCCAAGTTGGAAAGACCTGTATTACAGCTTAACTTAAGGCAACCTCACCGTCATTGTGGGGGGCTGTAAGCGTGGTGGCTAGAATACTTATGCAGTTATCGCGAGCGAATATAGTGAGCGTGGCAATCCTCAACCATCGTCATTGCGAGCGACGTAGGAGCGCGGAAATCTCATGAAGGTTCCTGTGACCTATTAAGGAGCACAGAACGTATTAATAAAGCGAGATTACCACGTCGTGCTTTGCACTCCTCGTAATGACGAAATGAGCGCCGTTGCTAGCGTAGGTGCTGAGCGTAGCAATCCTCAACCATCGTCATTGCGAGCGACGAAAGGAGCGCGGTAATAGCTCCTGCATTGCACTAACTCCTGCATCTGACCTGCACGGATGCAGAGAATGCAATAGCAATGCAGTCGTCGTAATGACGAGTTGGTGTCGCGGTGGAGCTTTCAGACCTCGGCAATCCACAATCATCGTCATTGCGAGCGACGAAAGGAGCGCGGCAATCCCTTGAAGGCGGCTGTGACCTATTAATGTGCACAGAGCGAATTAATAAAGCGAGATTACCACGTCGTGCTTTGCACTCCTCGTAATGACGAGATAGGGGGCCGAGCCCCCAGCCCACGGCTGTCCTATCCTTCGTCTTTGCGAGGCCTTTAGGCCCCGGCAATCTCGCTCTTAATACCAAACCACAAAGCAATTACCCTTAGTTATCTTTTAGCTTAGCCAACTCCTCAACAGTATGAGGATCTAACTGTTGCCCAGCAATCTTATGCCCTTCGTTTGCCCACTCACCCAAATCTATCAACTTGCAGCGTTTACTGCAAAAGGGTTTATATTCGCTGGAATCATTCCAAGCAACTGACTTAGAACAGGTAGGGCACTTAACAATCATCGTTTTTGACATAGTTATGAAAAGGTTAAATAGAATGACGACAGGATACTGATTGAATCGAAAAAGATCGAGTAACACAAAAAGAGTTTTTAACTGTAAACTTTTCCTTGCCAATGTTTGAATCTGAACATATGCTGTAAAAGCTCTGTAAATCAATAGTTTAATTAAATGTCATAACATTTAATTGAATTAACAGACATAACTGGACATAAAAGCACACTTCTTAAGTGACAAAAAATGTCAGTAGCATTACGTTTTGGTTGTAATTCAAACAAAAACCGTATGTTTCTCGATGCGATTTTGCATATAAGTGTGATTTAAGTCATTGTTTTAGTTGGATGTCGAAATATTTTACAATCGTATATTGCTATCCTGCTTTACCAAAGTTATATTGATTAACAGAATTTGTTCACATATATCATGTTTACAATTCTAAGATAGTAAACGGTTTTTAGAGCTACGCTTAATAGACCTTTGAGGGAAAGCAAAGCTATAAAAACGATATATGTAAACACAGTTCCAAACGATTTTATTGAAATGTATAGGAGAGAGTCTCATGCAAATGAAAAAACAAGCGGGTTTTACCCTTATTGAATTAATGATCGTAATCGCGATCATCGGTATTTTGGCAGCAGTAGCTATTCCAGCTTACCAAGATTATGTAGCACGTTCGCAAGTAGCTGAAGGCATGGCAACAGCTGGAGCTGTTAAAACTGGCCTTACAGAATATTATACTGCACAGGGTAGCTTCCCTCCTGCGGGACAGTTTGATGTAACAGATGGTGGACGCTATACAGCTAGCGCTACACATGATGCCGCGGGTCAAATAACTGTAACTTTAAGAGGTGCTGCGCCAGTAAATACATCTGTACAAGGCTTTTCGTTTACATTGACTCCAAATGTTAACGCAAACAATGTAATAGATAATTGGACCTGTGCAACCGGCGGTGCTGCAAAGTACTTACCAGCTGGCTGTCAATAATCTGAAAGAAAAAAGCAGCTTCTAGCTGCTTTTTTTTATTGTCATGATACAGTTTAGATTTGGAAAAGGTTTTACTTTAATTGAGCTTATGATAGTAATTGCTATCATAGGAATTCTAGCGGCAATTGCTATACCTGCCTATCAAGATTACACAGCAAAAGCACAAGTAAGTGAAGGAATTGCATCCGCAGGGCAAGTAAAAGTTGGTATTACTGAGTTTTATACAACCAAGGGTTTAATGCCACCTGCTAATCAATATAATATAAACGGAGGTAGGTATACCTCAACAGTGTCACATAATGGAATGGGTGTGATTAGAATACAGTTAAAAAATGCATCTCCCGTAACATCAAACATACGTTCTTTAATCATTTTCTTATCACCAACTGTGAATAATGGCATGATAGTGGGGTGGACGTGTAATACAGCTAACTTATCAAACAAGAAATATTTGCCGTCCGGTTGCCAATAAATTTAAGTAATAAAGAGTGTTAATTCTATGGCGTTAATAGAAACGGGTTTAACGGGCTTAGCCCATATGCTAGTTGCTGAAGGCCTAATCTCAAAAGACAAAGTTAAAGAAGCTATTGAAAAAGCTAAAGAAGAAAAGATTGGGTTAATTGACTGGCTGGTAAATGCTGGCTGGGTAAAAGGAGCTGATGCGGTCAAAGCCCAAGGCGTTAACTTTGGTGCGCCTTACTTCGATGCTAATGCGATTAATCCCGATAATTTACCTAAAGATATTATCGACCTTAAAATGATGCGCAAGCATCGGGTAATTCCCCTTTATATGCGAGGTAGTCGTCTGTTTGTTGGTGTAGCCGATGCAACAAATCTTAAAAGCTTAGAAGAAATTCGTTTTCAAACAAACTGCTCTGTTGAGGCCGTTTTAGTAGAACCTTCGAAACTAGACTCCCTCGTTGACAAGCTCATCGATGAAAAGGAAAGCGAGTCTTTATCAGATTTTGATGACGCGGATCTTGATAATATTGATCTTGATGCCGTTGATGAAAGTCAGGCGGGTGATGTGGACGAAGGGGCTGAACGCGACGATGCTCCCGTTGTTAAGTTCGTAAAAAAGATGTTGGTTGATGCCATTCGAAAAGGCGCATCGGATTTACACTTTGAGCCTTATGAAAAAAAGTATCGGGTACGCTTTCGCATCGATGGCTTGCTACATGAGGTTGCTAGTCCCCCAATTCAGCTCTCCTCCCGTATTTCTGCTCGTTTAAAAGTTTTATCGAATCTAGATATCTCAGAGCGCCGTGTTCCGCAAGATGGTCGTGTAAAGTTAAAGTTATCTAAAACTAAAGCCATCGATTTTCGTGTAAACACTCTGCCAACCTTATTTGGCGAAAAAATTGTAATGCGTATTTTGGACCCCACAAGTGCTATGTTGGGTGTCGATGCTTTAGGCTTTGAAACGCAACAGAAAAAATACTTTATGGAAGCGATAAGCAAGCCGCAAGGGATGGTGCTGGTAACAGGTCCTACAGGTTCGGGTAAAACTGTAACGCTTTATACAGGCGTTAATATTTTAAATGATGAACATAAAAATATTTCTACCGCAGAAGACCCTGTTGAAATTAACTTGGCAGGGGTTAACCAGGTTAACGTTAATGTTAAAGCGGGTTTGACATTCGCCTCGGCGCTTCGGGCATTCTTACGTCAGGATCCGGATATTGTACTGGTTGGTGAGATTCGAGATTTAGAAACAGCTGAAATCGCTATTAAAGCCTCTCAAACAGGCCACTTAGTGTTATCTACGCTGCATACTAACTCTGCTCCTGAAACGTTAACTCGCTTAGTGAATATGGGGGTAGCGCCCTTTAATATTGCGACCACAGTTAATTTGGTGGTGGCTCAGCGATTAGCAAGAAGGCTGTGTGAGCATTGTAAAAAACCATCACAATTGCCTAACGAAGCCTTATTAGAGGAAGGTTTTACTAAAGAAGAGCTGAACGAGCTCACAGTTTATGAGCCTGTTGGTTGCGATAAGTGTACATTAGGCTATAAAGGTCGTGTGGGTTTATTCCAAGTCATGCCTGTATCTGACGCAATGGGCCGAATTATCATGGAGGGTGGTAATGCGATTGATATTGCCGATCAGGCGAGAAAAGAAGATATCCCAGATTTACGACGCACTGGATTAAACAAAGTTAAATTAGGGGCTACCAGCTTAGAAGAAGTAAATCGCGTAACTCAAGAGTAATAGGAACTAGGTACAATAAGTTACTGTTTTTATTATTTATTGAGTAATTACGCCTTTATTTGCTATATTGGTAGGACTATGAGCGATAGGGTACAGCAAGATGGCGACTGCAGTTAGAAAAAGAAAAACTTCACCAAAAAAGAAGAAGCAAAAAGTCTTTCAGTATAAAGGGGTCAATAAGCAAGGGCAGAAAGTTAAAGGCTCCATGCCTGCAATTGATGCCGATGAAGTAAAAGTTGCCTTAAGAAAACAGGGCATTACACCTAAATCAGTTAATGCCGACTTGTTTGCCTCTATTGGTGGTGGTAAGAAGCCTATAAAACCAGCCGATATTGCCGTGTTTTTACGACAGCTAGCAACCATGATGAAAGCCGGTGTACCTTTAGTTCAGTCGTTCGATATTATCGGTAAGGGCCATGAAAACGCTAGTGTTCAAGATCTAGTAATGAATATTAAAGAGGATGTCGAAGCTGGTAACCCTTTTGCTACGGCGCTACGTAGTCATCCCAAACAATTTGATGAGCTTGTCTGTGACCTTATTCATGCAGGTGAGCAATCGGGAACGCTGGAGCAAATGCTAGACAGAATCGCAACTTACAAAGAAAAATCGGAAGCATTAAAATCTAAGATAAAGAAAGCAATGATGTACCCTGCTGCTGTTGTTGTTGTTGCTTTAGCAGTAACTGCCGTTTTATTAATTTATGTAGTCCCTATGTTTGCCGAGTTATTTATTGGTGCTGGAGCAGATCTTCCGGCTTTCACCCAGCTCGTTATAAATATGTCTGAAAACGCTCAAGAATATTGGTGGCTCTATTTAATTGTGATAGTAGGAAGTGTTTTCGGTTTTTCATACTTGAATACCAATTCGACCAAGTTTAGAGAAGTCAAGGACCGTTTTTTATTAAAAATACCAGTGTTTGGTCCTTTGGTTCAGAAAGCATCCGTTGCTCGATATGCTCGCACCCTGGCGACTACATTCGCGGCAGGCGTGCCGTTAGTAGATGCCTTGGACTCTGCTGCCGGCGCATCGGGAAATACTGTTTATAAAAATGCAATTCAAAGTATTAAGGAAGATGTAACAAGCGGGCTACAGATTAATATGGCGATGACCTCAACAGGTGTTTTCCCAAATATGGTGAATCAAATGGTTGCAATTGGTGAAGAGTCGGGTGCTGTCGATACCATGCTTTCTAAAGTTGCCGATATATACGAGGGTGAAGTTGATGATGCTGTGGACGGAATTAGCTCATTGATTGAGCCATTCGTCATTGTATTCTTAGGTGTTGTAGTGGGTGGTCTTGTTGTTGCAATGTACTTACCTATCTTCCAGTTAGGTAATGCATTCTAAGCAAGTAAGTTTCCAATATTAAATAAGAATAAATATGATTGAATTATTATCTAGCAACCTGCCTTTATTGGCAGGTTTTGTTTTTATACTGGGTTTGCTTTTCGGTAGTTTTTTTAATGTAGTTATTCATCGCTTGCCCAAAATGCTTCAACGAGAATGGCAAGCGACAGCTACGGAAATACTCAAAGAGGCTGACTGTACAATAAGTTGCCCTGAAACTAAGCAAGATGAGAAATACAACCTAGTTTCGCCACGCTCGGCTTGTCCAAAATGTGGGCATAAGATTACGGCATTAGAAAATATTCCAGTAATTAGTTGGTTATTTCTTAGAGGGAAATGTCGCTCCTGTAAAACACCAATTTCATTTCGTTATCCATTTGTAGAGCTCTTGACCGCTATAACATTTGCTACCTGCGCCTATTACTTTGGTTTCAGTTGGTTATTGGTATTTGCCATTATCTTCACTAGCTTTTTAATCGTCGGCAGTTTTATCGACTATGATCATAAAATCCTTCCTGATCAGCTTACTTTACCTTTAGTCTGGCTTGGTTTGAGTTCTTACCTATTTATCAAACCTGACGCTTTGCAGCTTAGCTTTGCTTCTAGTTTAGAGTCGGCTGTGATAGGTGCCTTATGTGGTTACTTAGTGCTATGGTCTATTTATTGGCTATTTAAGCTGATTACAGGCAAAGAAGGTATGGGGCATGGTGATTTTAAGTTATTAGCAGCTATTGGGGCTTTTGTTGGCGTAAAAATGCTGCCATTAGTTATTATCTTGTCTACAGTTACGGGCGCTGTGCTAGGTATTATTTCTATGATAGTGACCAAGAAAGGCCGTGATCACACGATTCCTTTCGGACCTTTCTTAGCAATCGCAGGCTGGATCACCTTGATCTGGGGTGAGCCTTTGACGCAGCTTTATATGAGCTGGTTGCAGCCATAGTTCTAAAAGCGAGATTGCCGCGGCCTAAAGGCCTCGCAACGACGGTGGTTGGGGGGTGCGGTGTTTAGTTCATACTTCGTAATGACATATAGCTCGTCATTACGAGGAGTGCGAAGCACGACGTGGTAATCTCGCTTTATTAATACGTTCTGTGCTGTTTAATAGGCCACAGGCGCCTTCATGAGATTGCCACGCTCCTTCGTCGCTCGCAATGACGGCAGTGCGTCATTACGACGACTGCAGGGCAAGCAATGCTTCCGGCATTGCTATTACGTTCCCTACATCCATGCAGGTCAGATACAGGAGTTAGAGCAATGTAGGAGCTATTGCCGAGGAGTATGAAGGACGACGTGGTAATCTCTAAACATTCTTCTCTAAAAGCTAGATTGCCGCGGCCCAAAGGCCTCGCAACGACGTTGGTGAGGCTCGGCTTTAATGTTTCGCAGCAATAATGATTGGGATTGATGTGCTCGGTTACTTTGCTCGCAATTACGGGTATATAGTAGCTCACAATGAGGGAAGTAGCCGCTTGGAATGACCACATTGCAAGAAAGTATATTTGAGAGTTGTATTTCAGTAAGCTAACCAGTTTCTTTCTTTTATAATTATCCCCTTAAAGCTAGAATACCTTTTTTACCCTACTAGGATCTTCATGACACTTCATATTGTTTTAACAGGCGGTATAGCCAGCGGGAAGTCCGCTGTTAGTGGTTTTTTCGAGGAGCTAGACGTTAGGGTCATTGATGCTGATATTATTGCAAGAGAAGTTGTGGAGCCAGGGGCATCAGGTTTAAATCAAATTATTGAGCATTTTGGCGAGTCGGTTCTTTTAGACAATGGAAGCCTTGACCGACAGGCACTTAGAGAAATTGTTTTTAATGACGAAACAAAGCGACAGTGGCTGAATGGATTGCTTCATCCTATGATTCGCAATAGGATGGCGGAGCTTAGAAGTGATGCTGAAAAGTGTGATGAGCTCTACACCGTTAGTGTTATTCCTTTATATTTTGAAACCATTCATGGAACTACAGAAGCACAGAGCTATCACAGGGTATTGGTGGTTGATAGTAGCCAAGAAAATCAGTTAGAGCGTTTGATGAAAAGAGATGGTGGTAATTTGCAACTGGCACAGTCCTTAATGTCCAGTCAGGCTACACGACAACAACGGTTATCAATAGCCGATGACATTATAAAAAATGAGTCAGATTTGCATTCATTAAAACAACAAGTTATAAGTTTAGACAGTCATTATCGTGATTTAGCAAGGAATCAGCGGCATGAGCAAGACGGTTGAGACAATACTGTACGAGCACCCTTTAAGTGAGCAGGTCCGAACATACTTAAGATTGGAGCAACTTTTTGTAACTCAGCTTCATTTACGTGAGCAAGACTCTACCGCTTGCCACGTCAGTGCGCTGAGGAATCTTTGGGAGATCTTAGATTGTCTTGACCGTGGTGACATTAAAGGAGAGATCATCAAGGAGCTGGAGACTCAAAGAGCTTACTTCCAGCAGTTACAGGAAAGTCCATACATTGATGATTTCAAGCTAAAACGTTTCTTAGAACAGCTAGACCAATTACTAGAGTGGGTCGGCGGGTACAGCGGAAAGTTTGGTGCGCGTTTGCGTTCTATTCGCTTCATAGACATGCTTAAAAACCGAATTCGAATGCCTGGCGGAACTTGTAGTTTTGACTTGCCGGAACTGCATCAATTCTTAAACCGTCCTTTTGAAGAGCGCCTCGACAGTTTAAAAAGTTGGTTTTCACACCTAGAAGGCTTGGCCCAATGTATCAAAATTCTCTTAAGACTATTCCGTGAAAATGGTGAGTACCAAGTCGTACAAAGCAAAAAAGGTGTGTTTCAGTCAAGCTTGTCGAATAAAGGAAACCCACAGCTGTTGCGAGTAAGGTTGCCTAAAGAGTCGACTTATTTTCCTGAAATTAGTGGCTCGAAGCACTACTTTAGTATCCGTTTTATGGAGCAGGTAGAGGATGAAATTAGGCCAGTAGCCGATGATATTTCCTTTGAACTAGCTATCTGTTGAGGTTGCGGCTAAAGCGGTCGTATTCTTTATATCTTTCCTTGTGATGTTAAAAGCGAGATTGCCGCGGCCTAATGGCCTCGCAACGACGAATAGTGCGTCATTACGAGGGAGTGTAACGACCGAAGCAATCTCTTAACATCCTTCCTGAAGAGCGAGATTGCCGAGGCCTAAAGGCATCGCAACGACGAATAGTGCGTCATTACGAGGAGTCCGAAGGACGACGTGGTAATCCCTATTCGTTAACTGTGAAAGTTGACTTTGTGTTGGATTACTTTGAGGGGTATGTTGCTTAGTCGTTATGGTCTTTTTGCAAGAATTAGTGCACGGGCGCCTATATGAGATTGCCGCGCTCAGTTCCTTCGCTCGCAATGACGAGATGGGGTTAAGGTGTTGCTACGCGCTTCATGTAGCTCGCAATGACGAGAAAGGGTGAGGGCTCCGCGGCCTAAAGGCCTCGCAACGACGCAAAATGATAATGAGGTCCTTAGTTCCTTCGCGCGCAACGACGTTGGTTGGTATTGAGGTAGTTGGTCCCTATTTAGCAATGACGGAGACTTGCTCCGGCCTCACTTACCTACATTTCTAGACGAAGCGATAAGTCGATGGCTTTCACGTGTTTAGTTAGGGCACCTACCGATATAAAATCAACTCCGGTTTCGGCAATATCACGCAAGGTTTCGATAGTGACGTTGCCTGAGGCTTCGATTTTAGCGGTGTGAGAGTGTACTTGGTTAATGGCGACGCCCGTTCGCAGTTCATCAACGCTAAAGTTATCCAGCATTATGACGTCAGCGCCAGCATCTAGTGCCTCGTCTAACTGTGCAAAATTTTCGACTTCGACTTCGACAAGGGTAGTAGGATGGTTTTGTCGAGCGATAGAGACAGCATTTTTAATCGAGCCGGTCGAGATGATGTGATTCTCTTTTATCAAAAAAGCATCGTAAAGGCCCATTCGGTGGTTTCTACCGCCACCACAATATACCGCGTACTTCTGCGCTAAACGCATCAAAGGGATGGTTTTACGAGTATCTAGGAGCTGACAGTCCGTTCCTTTGAGTTCACGCACGTAACGAGCCGTAATGGTTGCTGTGCCCGATAGTGTTTGTAGGAAGTTCATTGCGCTACGTTCGGCAGTCAATACATTTCGCGCGTTACCTACGATTTCACAAAGAGTGTCGTTGGCCGAAACTTTGTCGCCATCTTTACATTTCCAATCGAGTTTAATGCTAGGGTCAAGCGCCTTAAAAACACCATTAAACCATTCTATGCCACAAATCACGGCGTCTTCTCGTGTGATTAATCGGCCCTTGGCAACTTTATCCTGCTCGATGAGTTCTGCTGTCACATCGACTCCATCGATTCCATCAAGATCTTCTTCAAGCGCTTTTTTAACTTGGAATTCAATGGTTTGTTGTAACTTGGCCTGATAAGGAATATCGATCATTTTGTGTTCCGTAAGAAGATTGATGAGTTTAGGTCGTACACTATTTGTGATTAATCTGTGCTATTGTAATCTCAAAAAAGTAGTTTAGGAATAGCATGAACACTTCGGAGCTCAATTTTTGTTTGAATTTACACACCGGAATCATAGAAGGCGCCCGCTTATCTGACTGTTGTCACTTCGATGATCGTGAATCCGAGGAGATTGATTTGTTGGTTGTTCACAACATTAGCCTTCCGCCAAAGGAGTTTGGTGGGCCCTATATTGATCAGTTCTTTGGCGGTGAGTTGAATCCTGATGATCATCCATTCTTTGAAGAAATTGCTGATATACGTGTTTCGAGCCACTTGTTGATTCGACGAACTGGTGAGGTTGTTCAATATGTTCCATTGCATAAGCGAGCGTGGCACGCTGGGTTGTCTAGTTATCAGGGACGAGAGAAGTGTAATGATTTTTCCATTGGGATAGAGTTGGAAGGGGCTGACGATATTCCTTACGAAGAAGAGCAGTATCAATCCTTAGCAAAACTGACGGCGTTATTATTAAAAGCTTATCCCAATATGTCCCGCGACAGGATCACAGGGCACTCAGATATCGCCCCTGGGAGGAAAACTGATCCAGGGCCAGCTTTTGATTGGGGCTATTATCGTAGTCTCTTGACAAGAACTTGAGCAAGCCTTGGGCTATCCACCATGAGCTTTAGAAACGTGTTTAACTTTTCAGGCTTATGGTATAACTATTAATATTGAGTGATTCAACCAAATCTTGGAACTAAGTATGGCGTTATTAGCACTAGTCATTGCAATTTTAATCGAGCGTTATTATCACGGTAACCAGTCCGCGGCGCGGGATAAATTAAGTAGTGATAACTGGTATTTTTCATATTTAAGATTTTGCGACAAATCCTTTGCTGGGAAGAACTGGTACCAAGGTTGGTTAAAAGACTTTATTGAAGCAGTGCTACCAGTGCTACTAGTGTTTGTATTTTTCAAGTTATTCGACGATGGCTTTGTTGCATCGTTTATTGTGTTGGCCTTAATGGTTTTAATTTTGGTGCACACCTTTGGGCCACAGCTTCCAAGCAAGCAACTAGAAGGCTATTTTAAAGCTATAGAAAACGGTGAGCGACAAGCTGCATACGAATATGCCATGGCTTTTACAGGGAAAGAGTCAGAGAACGAAGAGGCGATGGTAAAAGATGTTACCGAGTCGATTTTCTACAAAGTTGAGAGTCAATATTTTAGCGTCGCCATCTGGTTCGTATTATTAGGTCCCGCTGGCGCACTACTTTACCGAATGCTACTTTGGCAAGAACAAGAAGACAGACTCGGTGCGTTAGGTAGTAAGCTTCACTATGCGATGGAGTGGGTGGCCTTTAGAATTTCAGCGCTGACTTACTTGTTAGCTGGTGATATGGCAAGTGGTATAGAGCGCAGCAAAGCACAGTTTTTTGATTTAGATGTTAGTGGCAGAGTTCTGCTGAACGCGGTTGCTACAGCCAGTATGGGGTTAGGCGTTGATGCTACAGAAAGTCCCTGTGCCGCCAACCGCTGTGCTATCAGCCTATCGCAACGCTCTGGTGTGATTTTATTTGCGCTAGTGGCTGTAGCCTCATTTCTGGGATGGAGTTTCGTGTAAAGTAATTAACGCATGTTAATTAAAAATCGTTTTTGCTTATGGTCAGACCAGAGATGAGTTTTCGCCCATAAAACGGCAAAACGGTATCTTTTTACCGCTTTTTTGACTAAGATATTGGCTTTATGAATTCTAGCATTGCTATTTAACACTTGTTAAATAAATGCGTTTGGCTGTCATAAGGCGATAATTATGTCAAAAGATAGGTCTGAAAACGATGTAACAAACAACGCGCTAGTTACAGACGTGGATCCGATAGAAACTCAAGAATGGATCGACGCACTAGACGCGGTTATGGCAGAAGAGGGTGTAGAACGCGCACACTTCTTACTTGAAAAACTTGTCGCTAAAGCACGTCGTGCTGGCGCAAACTTGCCATTCGATTTAACCACAGCGTATCTTAATACGATCCCACCATCACAAGAAGCTCATATGCCTGGCGATCAGGAAATGGAACGACGTTTGCGTGCCATTATTCGCTGGAACGCCATTGCAATTGTCTTGCAAGCTTCGAACAAAAAGTTAGAGCTTGGTGGCCACTTATCCAGCTTCGCTTCGAGCGCAACTTTGTACGATGTAGGTTTTAACCACTTCTTCAAAGGTAATGACGAAGATAAAGGCGATTTGATTTATTACCAAGGCCACTCTTCGCCGGGTATTTATGCACGCGCTTTCTTGGAAGGCCGTATCAGTGAAGAACAGATGAGCAACTTCCGTCAAGAGGTTGATGGCAAAGGTCTTTCGTCCTACCCACATCCGTGGCTTATGCCTGACTTTTGGCAGTTCCCGACAGTTTCGATGGGCTTAGGTCCAATCCAAGCAATTTACCAAGCACGATTCTTAAAGTATTTAGAAAACCGTGGCTTAGCGGATACTAAAGGCCGTAAGGTATGGGCTTTCCTTGGTGATGGTGAGATGGACGAGCCAGAATCGATGGGTGCTATTAGTTTAGCCGGACGTGAAAAGCTTGATAACCTGATCTTTGTTGTTAACTGTAACTTGCAGCGCCTCGATGGTCCTGTTCGTGGTAACGGTAAAATTATCCAAGAACTTGAAGGCGAATTCCGTGGTAACGGCTGGAATGTATTGAAAGTCATCTGGGGTCGTTATTGGGACCCACTTATTGCTCGTGATACTGAAGGTCGTTTACGCAAAGTGATGGAAGAAACCGTTGATGGTGAGTACCAGAATTGTAAGGCTAAAGGTGGTGCTTATACTCGTGAACATTTCTTCGGCAAAGATCCTAAGCTAAAAGAAATGGTCGCGAATATGTCAGATGAAGATATCTGGCGTCTAAACCGTGGTGGCCATGATCCACACAAAGTCTATGCGGCTTACCACAGAGCTGTTAATACCGAAGGCCAGCCGACAGTTATTTTAGCGAAAACTGTTAAAGGCTACGGCATGGGTAGCTCTGGCGAAGGTAAGAACGCAGCGCACCAGGTTAAGAATATGAATCTGGAAGCGTTGAAACACTTCCGTGATCGTTTCAATGTACCGATTCCTGACGAAAAGTTAGAAGATGTACCGCTTTATCACCCAGGTGAAGATAGTGAAGAAATTAAGTATCTAAAGGAGCGTCGTGAAAAACTTAGTGGTTACCTACCGTCACGTCGTGTCGAGTGCGAAAGCCTTGATATTCCGTCATTAGATGCTTTTGAACCTTTATTGAAGTCGAGTGGCGATCGTGAGATCTCTACCACTATGGCGTTCGTACGCTTCTTGAACATCTTGTTGAAAAACAAAGCGTTGAAAGACCGAATCGTCCCTATCATCCCTGATGAAGCGCGTACTTTCGGTATGGAAGGCCTATTCCGCCAAATCGGAATTTATTCCTCAGTCGGTCAGCTATATGATCCGGTCGACTCCGATCAAATCATGTATTACCGCGAAGACAAGAAAGGTCAAATCTTAGAAGAAGGTATCAACGAAGCAGGCGCAATGTCTTCGTGGATGGCTGCGGCGACCAGTTATTCGAGCAATAACTTGCCGATGATTCCTTTCTACGTCTATTACTCGATGTTTGGTTTCCAACGTATTGGTGACCTAGCATGGGCCGCTGGCGATATGCAGGCGCGTGGTTTCATGATTGGTGCAACCTCAGGTCGTACAACATTAAATGGTGAAGGCTTGCAACACCAGGATGGCCATAACCACTTGATCTCAGCGACGATTCCAAACTGTATCAGCTATGATCCAACATACGCATACGAGTTGGCAGTTATTCTGCGTGAAGGTATGCGTCGTATGTATAAAGAACAAGAAAACGTGTTCTATTACATCTCTACCTTGAATGAAAACTACGTACACCCTGAAATGCCAGAAGGTGCTGAAGAAGGCATTCTTAAAGGTATGTATCAGCTCAAGGCCAACAAGTCGCGTAAGAAAGCACCTCGCGTACAATTGATGGGTTGTGGTTCTATCTTGCGTGAAGTTGAGCATGCTGCAGAATTACTCGAAGAAGACTTTGGTGTCTTGTCCGACATTTGGTCGGTACCGAGTTTCACAGAGCTGCGTCGCGAAGGTTTGGCGATTGAGCGTGAAAACATGGTTAATCCTGATAAGAAGCCTAAGAAATCTTACGTTGAGAAATGCTTAGAGAAGCAAAAAGGACCGGCTATTGCCGCAACTGATCATATGAAATCTTATGCTGATCAGATTCGTCCTTTCGTTCCAATGAATTACAAAGTTCTTGGTACTGATGGTTTCGGTCGCTCAGACAGCCGCGAAAACTTGCGTCGCTTCTTCGAAGTGGATCGTTATTACATCGTCGTAGCAGCGCTTAAAGCGCTAGCGGAAGATGGCGACATCGACGTTAAAGAAGTTACTAAAGCAATCAAGCGTTATAACATCGACGCTGATAAAGCTGACCCAGCAACCCTATAATTGGAGGAGGTTCCCTTGGCAAATTTAACTGAGGTAAAAGTCCCCGATATTGGCGATGCCAGTGGGGTTGATGTGATTGAAGTCCTAGTTAACGTTGGTGATGAAATCAGCGTTGATGATGGATTAATCGTCTTAGAGACTGACAAGGCCACGATGGAAGTTCCGTCGAGTGATGCTGGAATTGTAAAGTCGGTTGAAATAAAAGTTGGTGATAAGGTCTCTGAGGGTGACTTGATCTTAAAGATCGAAGCGGCCAGCGAGGATTCTTCTGAGTCTGAGCAAGAAGACAGCTCAACTGAAGCTAGCGACGACTCTAAAGAAGAGCAAGGTACTGAGACTGCGGAGTCGAAAGAGCAAAGCCAAGAAAAACCTAAGTCATCTGGGGCGTCACGTTCTGAGTCGATCACTATTCCCGATATTGGTGATTCCGAAGGCGTGGATGTCATCGAAATTAGCGTTAAGCCGGGTGATGAAGTAGAACAAGACGATAGTCTCATCGTCTTAGAAACTGAAAAAGCAACGATGGAAGTACCATCGCCATTTGCTGGTACTGTTGAGTCAATCAGCGTCAAAGTTGGTGATAAAGTCAGTCAAGGCGATGAAATCGGGACTATGAAAGTTGTTGATGAATCTTCTGATGCTGATAGCGACTCTAGTCAAGACAAAGCGCCAGAGCCACAGCCTGAGCAAGAGAAGAGCATCAAAGATGAACCGATGCCGAAGTCTGATTACAAGCAGGCTCCTGTTGCTGTTGCGCCATTTGAACGTCGCGAAGGTGAAGTGATTCATGCTAGCCCAGCAGTTCGTCGCTTAGCACGTGAGTTTGGTGCCGACTTATCAAAGGTTAAAGGATCTGGACGTAAGAACAGAATCCTGAAAGAAGATGTTCAGTCTTACATCAAGTTTGAACTGTCACGTCCAAAGGCTACAGCAAATACGGGCTCTGTAGCGGCGGCTGATTTACCTGAAATTGACTTCACAAAGTTTGGTGAAGTTGAGGAAAAATCACTGTCACGTATTCAGAAAATCAGTAGTGTAACTCTGCAGCGTAACTGGAATTTAATTCCTCACGTTACCCAGCATGATGAAGCTGATATTACTGAATTAGACAAATTCCGTAAGGCGATGAAGGACGAAGCGGCTAAAGAAGGTGTGCGTTTGACACCATTAGCCTTCATCATGAAAGCGTTGGTAGCGAGCTTGAAGGAATTTCCAACCTTCAACTCTTCGTTAGCACCGGACGGTGAAACTCTGATATTGAAGAAGTACTACAATATTGGTGTTGCGGTTGATACGCCGGATGGCTTAGTAGTTCCAGTGATTCGTGATGTTGATAGTAAATCCGTTTATCAGCTGGCGAATGAGCTAGGCGAAATGTCGGAAAAAGCACGCGATAAGAAGCTAACGGCCAAAGACATGCAGGGTAGTTCCATGACTATCTCATCGCTTGGTGGCATTGGTGGAACATCGTTCACACCAATCGTTAACTGGCCTGACGTAGCGATTCTTGGCTTATCTAGAAACCAAATGAAACCTGTTTGGAATGGTAAAGAGTTTGAGCCACGCATGATGCTACCAATGTCGTTATCTTATGACCACCGTGTTATTGATGGCGCGGTTGCGGCTAGGTTTATCGTACATCTTGGTAAGATGTTGGCGGATATTCGTCGCACGATTCTTTAACGCAAAATACGAACTGACGTCATTGCGAGGCCGTAAGAGCATAGCAATCTTTAAAGAGATTACTTTATCGCACAAGCTCCTCGTAATGACGAACGTAGGATATGGCGAATTGTTTGATGATTTTTCAGTCAAATTAGGTAAAATACGCGCCATCAGACCCTATATTTAAGAGTTAAAACTCTAAATTCAGATAGAAAAGAGGAACTCATGAGTAACTTACACGCTCAAGTTGTTGTTTTAGGTAGTGGCCCTGGCGGCTACAATGCCGCATTCCGTGCCGCAGATCTTGGCATGGACGTCATATTAATAGAGAAATACGCTACCTTAGGTGGTGTTTGTTTGAACGTGGGTTGTATTCCATCGAAAGCACTTTTGCACACAGCTAAAGTTATCGATGAAGCAGCCGAAATCTCTGCTCACGGTGTTGATTTTGGTAAACCAAAATTCGATATCGACAAGATTCGTGGCTATAAAGATGGTGTCATCAAGCAATTGACTGGCGGCTTAGCGGGTATGGCTAAAGGCCGTAAAGTTAAAGTTGTTCAAGGCTACGGTAAATTTACTGGTGCTAACGAAATTGAAGTTGAGCACGAGGGTGAGAAGCAAAAAGTCACTTTTGATAACGCTATTATCGCTGCTGGTTCGCGTGTTGTTGATCTACCGTTCTTACCAGAAGACGACCGTATCGTAGATTCAACAGGCGCTTTAGAGTTACGCGATGTGCCTGACCACATGCTAGTTATCGGTGGTGGTATCATCGGTCTAGAAATGGCAACGGTTTATCGTGCGTTAGGCGCTAAAATTACTGTGGTTGAGATGGCTGATCAGCTAATCCCAGCAGCAGACAAAGACGTGGTTAAAGTTCTTGAGAAGTTCATCAAAGGTAAATACGAAAATATCTTGATGGAAACTAGCGTGACTAAAGTTGAAGCTAAGAAAGATGGCTTATACGTTACTTTTGAAGGTAAAAACGCTCCAGAGAAACCACAAAAGTTCGACATGATTTTATCAGCAGTGGGTCGTCGTCCAAACGGTGACTTGATTGACGCTGAAAAAGCAGGCGTTGAAGTGACTGAGCGTGGCTTTATCAACACTGATAAGCAGATGCGTACTAATGTTCCGCACATTTATGCAATCGGCGACATCGTAGGCCAACCAATGCTAGCTCACAAAGCAACTGCCGAGTCGCACGTAGCTGCAGAAGTTATTGCTGGTAAGAAGCACTACTTCGATCCATTAACAATTCCTTCAGTAGCATACACAGACCCAGAAGTTTCATGGGTTGGTTTAACTGAAAAAGAAGCGAAAGAGCAAGGCATCGACTATGGCGTGGGTAAATTCCCATGGGCTGCTTCAGGCCGTGCTATCGGTGTAGACCGCAAAGAAGGTTTCACTAAGCTATTGTTTGATAAGAAAAACAATCGCGTAATCGGTGGCGCTATCGTTGGTGTTAATGCTGGTGAGTTGATTGCTGAAGTTGGTTTAGCAATTGAAATGGGTTGTGACGCGGAAGATATCGGTTTAACGATTCATGCGCACCCAACGCTTTCTGAGTCTGTCAGCTTTGCTGCAGAAGTTTATGAGGGTGTTTGTACTGATTTACCTCCTCAGCGTAAGAAGAAATAAGAAATTACCTTTTTTGCCCTAAGCTATATGCCACGCTCAGGACAAAAAATATTAATTTCGAGCTAGTTACGTCGAGATATTGACTGACTCTAAAAAGCCTCCTTCGGGAGGCTTTTTTGTTGCCGTTAAAGTTCGATGTAGAAAAATTATAAAAATCTGTATGTGATTCGAGTATAGTAACGTTTCCTTCGGGAAACATGATACTAATGAATAAGAAAAACACAGGGAGAAATTATGAAAAATATCGTTCTATCTTTATTAGTTATGGGTTTGCTTACGGCTTGTAATACCAGTCGTCCTTTAACCAACCTCAATAATCACAATATCGAGTATTTGGTTAGTGGTGAGAAAACCGTTGAGGATGTGAAGCTAAGTATTATCCAAGCAGGGCAAGTATTAGGCTGGCAAATGCAGCCAATAGCACCCGGCGTAATTCGTGGAACACTAAATATACGCGCGCACCAAGCTGTGGTTGATATTCCTTATAATACTAAAAGCTACAGCATTATTTATGTAAGCAGCGTTAACTTAGACTACGATGGGCAGACAATCCATCGCAGCTATCCGCGTTGGGTTAATAACCTTAAAGCAAAAATTGATGATTTTATCGTAACTAAGTAAGGCTTAGTTGGTAAGAAAAGGCTTCCATTTGGAAGCCTTTTTTGTAAAGAAAAAATAATGATTTATGGCGATGGTGACTGTTTGATGATTTTAGATTTTTTGTTGCCGGCGACAGCTGTGGTCGCTGAACCAAGAACAACCATCACGGAGCCAACAATACTTAAAGCATTCATTGGCTCATCCGGTAAATGATCAGGGAAGAAGTAAGCTACGATCTTCATCGACATAATAGTTACTAATGGCGTTAGGGCTAAAATAGCGCTGACCCGAGAAGCTTCCCAGTGTGCCAGGGCTTCTGCAAAGGCACCATAAGCAACAATGGTATTCAAACAGCAGAATATAAGCAGCAGACAGCCGATAGAGCTTAGAGAGGCCACTTGGGTCGGTTCGCTCCAAGGAATCAAAATCAGTGTGCTTGTGATGTAAATAATGAACATGATTTGATTGGAGGTGAATGTATTGAGCAACTGCTTTTGTGCTAACGCATAAGCTGCCCAAGTGACTGCTGCTAGTAGCATCCAAAACAAACCTACGGTATAAGCGCCTTGCCAGTTACTGAGAATTTCGCTGAAGCGCATATTGAAAAACAGCACCAAGCCAATGACAAAAGAACCGAAGCCCATCCATTGCCACTTATTAAAGCTTTCTTTAAACACTAACAATCCACCAAGCAACATAAACATTGGGGCTGTCTGAATCATAACTTGTGCGCTACTTGGCGTGATTTTTTCAACCCCAAATAAATAGAATACATAGTTAGCGCATAAGCCAAAGATAGCAATTAACATTAAAATGCCAATAATGCCTTTAAGCGCTTTAAAATTAGGGATTCTTTTTCGAACAGCCATATAAATAAACACAAAAATAGCTGCTACGGCGAAGCGGTACCAAGTGACGGTAACCGGGTCCATTTCTAGTAATACACCCTTTAACGCGATAGGTAATAACCCCCAAAGGATGACGGTGGTTAGAGATAGTGCAAGGCCTAATTGCCAGCGACCGGAAACAATATGCATAGGGACTCTCGAACTGACATGTTGCGTCACATTATCCATGAATTTAAAGACAGTGACTAGCCATTATTAACAGCCAAAGGGAGAAATTCTAAAGCGTCATCATTGATTGTTTAAGCCTTAGATTCTATGATGCTTTAACGAAAAATTACGGGGAAATATAGGTTATGAACTCGATTAAGTCCTTATTGGGTGGTGCGGCCCTAATTTTGACAGGAGCAGCTACTATGACAATGGCAAATGCAGCTGAAGACGAGGCGTCTGGTAAATTGACGGTTGAGCGTATCTACGCCGATCCTTCGCTTACTGGCCCTGCGCCACGTTCTGTGAAGTTATCGCCAGATGGCAAGCGTGTGACTTTCTTGAAAGGTAAAGAAGACGAACAAGAACGCTTGGATTTGTGGGAATATAACTTAGCCGATAAGCAGTCTCGGATGTTAGTCGACTCTGCTGACTTGATGCCAGGCGAAGAGAACCTTTCCGACGAAGAGAAAGCACGCCGTGAACGTATGCGCCTTTTCGCGAAAGGAATCATCAGCTACTACTGGGGGGATGATGGCGAAACTCTATTGTTCCCGCTCGGTGGCGATATTTTTGTTTATGACTTAACGAAGGATGCTGATGAAGCAACTAAGCAACTAACCAAAACCGATGCTTACGAAACCGACGTAAAACTTTCGCCAGACGGCAAAAGTGTCTCTTTTATTCGCGATCAAGATATCTTCATCGTTGATATCGAAAGTGGTAAAGAGCGTCAGCTAACGTTTGATGGCGAAGGCGCTATTAAAAACGGTATGGCGGAGTTTGTGGCTCAAGAAGAAATGAGTCGTCTGACTGGTTATTGGTGGTCACCGAATAGCAAGAAAATGGCGTACCTTAAAGTTGATGAGTCGCCGGTTAATATTGAAAAGCGTTATGAAATTAACGCCGAAGATTTTGAGGTATTCGAGCAACGCTACCCAAGTACTGGTACAAATAATGTATTAATTAAGCTTGGAGTTTTAGACCTTGAAAGCGGTAAAACTACGTGGGTTGACACTAAGACACAAGAAACTGCTGAAGAAAAGGATATTTATATTCCAAGGGTAAAGTGGCTCAGAGATTCAAGACGTTTATCGTACCAATGGCAAAGCCGCGATCAGCAAACGTTGAAGCTGATGTTCGCAGACGTGGAAACGGGCAAGTCGAACGTGATCCTCACTGAAAAGTCAGATACTTGGATTAATTTAACCAAAGATTTGTACTTCTTAAAGCGTCATAATGCATTCGTTTGGAGCTCTGAGCGCAGTGGTTATCGCCATTTGTATCTGTATGATTTAAAAGGCAATCTTATTAATCAGTTGACCAGCGGTGATTGGGTGGTTGATAAATTGTATGGCGTCGACGAAGACAAGGGCTTGGTTTATTTTGATGCCAACAAAGAAACGCCTTTAGAGCAACATTTATACTCGGTGCCAATGAATGGCCTGGGTGAAATTAAAAAGATTACGCAACAAGCGGGTGTTCACACAGCCAGTTTCGCAAAGAATATGGAACTGTTTGTCGATTACTTCTCATCAGTAAAACAGCCGCCACAGGTTAGTTTGCGTAAAGCTGACGGTAGTTTGGTGACCTGGCTAGAGAAAAATGAACTTAACGAAGATCACCCTTACTTTGAGTATTACCAAAAAGCAGCGAAGCCAGAGTTCGGTACGATCGAAGCCGAAGACGGCCAAGCCATGTACTACCGCCTATATAAACCAACCAATATGGAGAAGGGGAAGCAATACCCTGTCATTGTTGATGTTTATGGCGGTCCTCATGCACAACGTGTAACCAACACCTGGGGAGCACGTAATACGTATTGGCACCACATGATGGCAGATCGTGGTTTTGTTGTATTTTCTCTAGACAACCGTGGCTCGTGGAATCGTGGTAAGAAGTTTGAAGATCCGATTTATCGCAAGTTAGGTGATGTCGAAGTCAAAGATCAGGTTAAAGGCGTTGAGTTCCTAAAATCACTTCCATTTGTCGACCCAGAACGAATTGGGATGTTTGGCTGGTCTTACGGCGGTTACATGACCATCATGAGTATGTTCAAAGAACCAGACGTTTTTAAAGCCGGTGTTTCGGTCGCTCCAGTTACCGACTGGTACTTGTATGATACACATTACACAGAGCGTTATTTAGGGCATCCAACAACTAACAAAGCGGGTTATGAGCAGAGTAATGTTTTCCCTTATTTAGACGGTTTAAAGGGTGATTTAATGATTATCCACGGCATGGCAGATGATAATGTGTTATTCACTAACAGCACTAAGTTGTTTAAGGCATTACAAGACGCCAACAAGCCGTTCGATATGATGAACTATCCAGGTAGTAAACATTCGATTTGGGGCCAGAAAACACGTACACACGTCTTTAATACGATTACTGACTACTTTGAAGAGCACTTGAAGTAGAAAGTTCTAAAGAGTGTTTATGATTATAAAAGCGGCCTTCGGGTCGCTTTTTAGTTTTAACGCTAATGATTTTTGGAGAGCGCGATTTGCTATTTAGAGGTCTCAGCCTTTATTCTATATAAACTTTTTGATAGACGGAGTTGAGTCATGAAAATTGCTGTTGCTTTAAGCCTATTGTTTGCTAGTGCGCTGCAAGCTGCTGTGGTGCCAGAGAATTTTTCAATCGAGGTCTTCGCGCCAGAGGTTGAAGGAGCTCGTCAGATGGCTTTGTCAGATGCTGGAATTGTCTATGCTGGCTCGCGCAAAGCTGGGAAAGTTTACGCGGTGGTGGATAACGACGGCGACTTTAAAGCCGATGAAGTTCATGTCATTGCTGAAGACTTATACATGCCGAGTGGTGTGGCTTACCGTGAGGGTGACTTGTATGTGGCTGAGGTTGATAAGATCTTACGCTTTAGCGATATCGATAAACATTATAAAAAGCCACAAGAGCCAGAAGTAATTTATGACGATTTGCCCGACGACAGCCACCACGGTTGGAAGTACATAAAGTTTGGACCAGACGGTAAGCTTTATATCCCAATTGGTGTGCCTTGTAACGTTTGCGATGACGAAGGCTATGGCGTCATTATTCGAATTGACATCGAGACTAAGGAAAGAGAGCTAGTTGCCACCGGTGTGAGAAATAGTGTGGGTTTCGACTGGCATCCTGAAACTAAAGAGCTATGGTTTACTGATAATGGTCGTGACTGGTTAGGCGATGATGAGCCAGCTTGTGAGTTGAATCGCGTGACCGAGTTAGGTGAATTCTTCGGTTTCCCTTATGTGCATGGAGAAGACTTCTTAGATCCTGCCTTTGGTAAAAAGCTTGGTGATCGAGAGTTCACAAAGCCGGCATGGGAATTTCAGGCACATGTAGCACCATTAGGGATGCTCTACTACACTGGTGATATGTTCCCAAAAGAATACAAAAACACCATGCTAGTAACGCAGCACGGCTCTTGGAATAGAAGTAGCAGGGTAGGTTATAAGGTGGTGCATTTAACATTAGATGGGAATGAAGTTGAAGCGCAAAATGACTTTGTCAAAGGCTGGCTAGTTGATGAAGAAATTAAGGGAAGGCCTAATGATGTGATTCAGTTAGAGGATGGCTCGGTTCTGATTTCAGACGATGGCTTCGGTAAAATCTATCGAGTGAGTTATTCTAAGTAATTTATCCAAATTAGCTTTTCTCAAGTAGCTTATTTCAAGCGACCTTTTTCAAGTGGCTTTTTTTAAGTGCCCTCTATCAAAAGATTGTCTTGAACAATAAAAAAGCCAGAGCAGTAGCTCTGGCTTTTTCGTAACTATGTACTACTGATAGCAAATCCTTACCAGATTTTTACACGCTCTTCAGGTGCTAAGTACATTTCATCAGTTGGTTTTACGTTAAAGGCTTCGTAGAACTCTGGCATGTTACGAACGGTACCGTTCGCACGGAATTCGCTTGGCGAATGTGGATCCGTGTCGATACGTTTGCGTAATTCTGCATCACGATACTTACGACGCCATACTTGTGCCCAGCCGTAGAATACTCGTTGATCGCCAGTCATGCCGTCAATAACTGGAGCTTCTTTACCGTCTTTAGAGATTTGGTAAGCTTTATAAGCAATGGTTAATCCGCCTAAGTCACCAATGTTTTCGCCTTGAGTGAATTCACCGTTAATGTGAACACCGTCAAGCACTGTGAACTCGTTGTATTGAGCAACAAGTTTATCGGTGCGCTTACTGAATTCTTCAAGATCGCTTTCAGTCCACCAGTTACGTAATTTACCGTCACCGTCGTATTGAGCGCCCGAATCATCAAAGCCGTGGCCCATTTCATGACCAATTACAGCGCCAATACCGCCATAGTTGACTGCGTCGTCAGCTTCCATATTAAAGAACGGTGGCTGTAAGATTGCTGCTGGGAATACGATTTCGTTCATTACAGGGTTGTAATAAGCGTTAACCGTTTGTGGCGTCATAAACCATTCGGTGCGATCGATTGGCTGGCCTAGCTTCTCACGGTTCTTTTTAACCTGTGCTAAAGCCGCGCGTTTCATGTTGCCGAATAGATCGTCAGCTTTAATGACTAAGTCAGAATAATCTTTCCACTTATCTGGGTAACCAATTTTTGGAGTGAACTTGTGGAGCTTATCAAGCGCTTGTTTCTTGGTGTCTTCGCTCATCCACTCAAGTTCTTTAATCCCTTCGCCATAAGCTTGGCGTAGGTTCTCAACCAACTCGACCATGCGCTCTTTAGCTTCAGGTTTGAAGTGCTTTTCGACATAAATTTTGCCAACCACTTCGCCAAGAGTGCCGTTAATCACGCTAACGCCACGCTTCCAGCGAGGTTCTTGCTCTTCAACACCACTTAAAACACCTTGATAGAAGCGGAAGTTTTCTTGATCCATAGCGGCATTAAGGAAGCTTGCGCTGTTCGTAATCATGTGCCACTTGAAATAAGTCTTCCAGTCTTCCAGAGGAATCGTTTTCAACATATCGTTAAGAGCCGCGAAGTAATCCGGCTGACCAACGATAACGTTATCAACGCCTTCTAGCATGGAGTTCTTTTGCCAACGATCCCAGTCTAGGTTAGACATAGTCTTCTGCAAGTCTGCAAAAGTCATTTTGTTGTATCGCGCTACAGGGTTACGAAGTTTCTCTTTAGCCCAGTGCTTTTGGGCGATAGCAGTTTCTAAGCCCATCACAACTGCAGCTTTTTCTTCGCCATTTTCGATGCCCGCGAGTTCAAACATTTTAGCGATATGCTCAACGTATTGATCGCGAACTTTCTGACTCTTTTCGCCTTCTTTTAAGTAAGATTCACGACTTGGCAGGCCAAGACCACTTTGGTTCATCTGTGTGATGTAAGTGTCAGGCTCTTTGGCGTCAATGTAGACGTATGTGCTGAAAGGCGAGGTAGAGACCATTTGTGCATAAGCAATGTATTCTGATAAATCAGATAGGTTCTCTATTGAGTCGATTTTCTCAAGTTCAGGCTGAAGTGGCTTAGTGCCTAGCTCTTCAAGCTTGTCTGTGTTCATGTAGCTTTCAAACAGATCGCCCACTTGTTGCTCTTCAGTGCCTTCTTCGGCCTTAGTTTGCGCCGCTTCTTCGATGATATTGCGAACATCTTTGCGCGCTTGCTCTGCCAGTTTAGTGAAAGAGCCATAATTTGATTTGTCAGCTGGAATTTCAAACTCTTTCAGCCACTTACCGTTGACGTGGCGGAATAGGTCGTCTTGTGGACGGACTGAACGGTCGATATATTTGGTTTCTACCCCCGAAATCAGCTTTTCTTCTTGTGCTTTATCCGTTTGAGTTGTTTTTTGGTCATTCGACTGTGCTTTGACGGTTTCAGCTTGTGACTTTTTATCCTGAGCATCGTCAGAATTACAAGCCGCTAAAACAGCTAAACACACAGAGCTAATTAGTAGCTTTTTCATAGTGATACCTGTGTTGTTTTCATTGGATAGCTCAACATACTACCAGAAATCATTGTCAGTGGAAGTTATGAGTTACAGCTAAACGTTACAGAGTATTACGAAATATGAGGAGAGGTAACGACGGTTGAAAGGCTAGTAGCTTCCGGTGGTTGGAAGCTACTGATGATGCGTATGCGGTTTGAGGCTTACTTAAGCTCTGGTTGTAGCTTAAGGATTTTATCCAGCATCTCGCCTTCAACGGCTACTTTTTGGTTGGTGCGGTAGTCAATCATGACGATTTTACAGTGACCAAGTGTGGTTACAGTTTGTTGCTTCTCACTAAAAGCTTGGTATTCCATAATAAAGCCAAACTCATGTAACTCACTGATTTTTGTACCAACATGTAGCGTATCAGGGTAAGTCACCGGGCGGCGGTATCGGCAATATACATCGCCTAAAATCGGTCCCACGGGTGAAACTTTAATGTCGGCTTCCATCTTCATCGCTTCCATATAGGCAATACGCGCGCTTTCAAAATAACGGATATAACTCACGTTATTGACGTGTTGGAACGCATCCATTTCGCCCCAAGCGACACGAATAGGAAGGATGACAGGGAAGTCTTGTTTGAATTGTTCGAGAGTTGTTGCTGGATTTGCTTTCATAATCACTTGTTAAGATGGTTTGTTACTGATCCGACCATCTTAACAAGGATTTTATTAGAATTCTTCACTCAATCTTTTTTATATGACGAGTTTTGGATCTGCTTAGCCAATATTGACGAATTGAATCGATTTTGACTGTTGTGATTCATCGCTGTCGTCTTCGTCGTCGTCAGTATCAAATTCAGGAAGGTTAAACTGTGGCGTATCAAACAAAGTATCGCCACCAGCTTTGCTAGCCACATCTTGCGATAATCCTTTAAAGTCATAAATCTCGTTATCGGCAAGGTGCGATGGAGCGACGTTCGTCATGGCCTTGAAAATAGTCTCAATACGGCCAGGGTACTTACGATCCCAGTCTTGCAGCATCATTTTGATGTTTTGGCGCTGTAAATTTTCTTGCGAGCCACATAGGTTACAAGGAATGATTGGGTAGTTTTTCGCTTTAGCATACTTAGCAATGTCTCTTTCTTTGCAATAGGCCAGTGGGCGGATCACGATATGTTTACCGTCGTCGCTTTTCAGCTTAGGAGGCATGGATTTCATCGAGCCGCCAAAGAACATGTTTAAAAACAGAGTTTCAATCATGTCGTCTCGATGATGTCCTAATGCAATCTTAGTAATTCCGTGGCGCTCTGCCCAGCCATAAATGACCCCTCGACGTAAGCGTGAGCAGAGACCACAAGTGGTTTTACCCTCTGGAATCACACGCTTAACGACACTATAAGTATCTTCTTCAATGATTTCGAAAGGAATATCTAACGTTGAAAGATAGTTTGGAAGTACCGTCTCTGGAAACCCTGGCTGTTTCTGATCAAGGTTCACCGCGATAAGCTCAAATTTTACCGGCGCACTTTTTTGCAGGTTCATCAGAATGTCGAGCAGAGTATAGGAATCTTTGCCACCCGATAAACAAACCATAATCTTGTCGCCATCTTCAATCATGGAGAAATCCATAATTGCTTTGCCAACATTTCGACGAAGTCGCTTTTGCAGTTTGTTAAATTCAAGTTTTGATCGTTTATCGGTCATTTTAGACTGCCATTTCTTTCTCACCCACGTTAAGGCGGCGGATTATAGCTAAAAATATTTTCACTGTATATTTATTCACCAAACTTTCACGCATGAATATTTAACATTATATTACAATATAAATATTGTTTGTTGTGGACAAATCTCTAAAATAACGGACTAATGGCTTAGTATTGTTAATGATTTTACATTTGGTTAATGCAGGTTTGCATTGATGGCGTTTGTTTTTACTGCAAGCTTGAAGTTTCTTGAGATTAGATTTACTAATGAATGTTGCGTCGGGGGGAGAATGGTAAGACACAGAGGTTTAGTTAAGTTAGTGGCGGTATCGCTGCTACTTGTGGTGACAAGTTTTGCACAGGCAGCAACAGTAGAGTTGGTAGTTAATTGGCCTGCATGGGCACAGGACAATAAAGTAGAATTCTGGAATGTTGCTGTTGATGCGGCAGATAGGGATAGTGATGGAAATAATACTGAAATTATAAACAGTAATCTTGTTACCACTCGCTATGGTGGAGAAAATGCGATATGCGTACCTGGATTTTGTAATTTGCCAGCTGTGCTTGATAATTCACTCTCTCAAACCTACACCTTTAATAATGTACCACCAGGCGACTATCGTTTAGTTTTGTATGATTCGGTTTCTGATGGTTGGGATGGAAATGCTTCAGTGTTTATTGTAGTAAATGGAGCGACTATTGCAGGCTATACATTACCGGCAGGCATAGCTAGCGGTGTGACTCCTATATTTACAATAGATGATACTCTTGCAACTAACACCACTCAAACTTGTTCGGATGTTAACCTTACCAGTACATGGTCTAATTTGGGAACTTCACCTCAGTCAACTTCAGGCGCAATCCCTGTAACAATCAATACTACGACCACAGGTCCTGCTAACTGGATTTTTAGCTCAGAATCGATGAACACGATTAATGCTTGGAGCTCTCCAGCTGTTCAAGGTAGGCAGTCACTAGGTTTTGTATTCGAGTGGGACCCCACCCCCGGCCCGAATGGTTTCGAACCTGTTTATCAAGCGGTTAATACCGATGGCACAGCGAATGATGCAGACCCCGGTGGTAGCGGTACCTTAGAAATAAGTTTTGGTGGTCGTACGGTTGAAAACGCCATTATTCATGTCGACCGTGTTGGTGGTGTCGGAGCCGGTGTTTCAAACTCAGCTAGGTGGAACGTTAACACTCCAAGCGTAACGCTAGGAAGGTTAGCAGGAGTTGGTCATTTTGCGACTTACGCCAATAATACGGTTTTAAGAGATATGTTAGTAGTTTCGACAGGAGCGGAATCTTCAACCAATACCGCCACGGGTACAGCCGCAGGATCGGTGGTCTACCAGGGAAGCTATTCTAACTTGAGCTTGGGCTTTGATGGTATCGGTTTAGAAGGCGGCGGTGGAGACGGTATGTTGTTGGTGGTTTGTGTGCCACAGGCAGACTTATCCTTAACTAAAACGGTTAACAATGCAGCTCCGAATGTCGGTGAAAATGTAACATTCACTTTAACGGTTACTAATAGTGGACCGGATGCAGCCAGTAATATTCAAGTGCGGGATCTGTTACCTGCGGAGTTAGACTTCGTTTCCTCCACACCAAGCCAAGGTAGCTTTGCTTCAGGCTCTGGTATATGGGACGTGGGAACGCTAGCAAATGGCGGCTCGGCGTCTTTAGAAATTGTAGCTAGTCCTAACACTGCTGGAGTGATTACAAACCAAGCTGAGATTATTAATTCCGATAGGATTGATCCAGACTCAGAATTTCGCAGTGGTTTTGGTGTCGATGACCTAAGCGATGGAATCGCAGATGACGATGAAGCTTCTGTCGATCTTAGTGCTGGTGTGGTGGATATCTCGGTTACAAAAAGCTCGTTGAACGACTTTGTTCCTGGCGGTAATGATACTTACACTATTGTAGTGACTAACGCTGGCCCTGCAGAAGCAAATAACCTAGCGGTAAGTGATAACTTTCCTGATGGCGTGACCCTGAACGGTAACTGGACTTGTACAGCCACAGCGGGCTCAAGTTGTAATAGTGGTAGCGGTGGTGCGAGTGGCGATAGCAGTATATCCCTAAACGTCAGTGTGATTGCTGGTGGTCAGGCAACGATTACAGTGCCAGTGGTGTACAGTACCGCCCCTTCGGACTTTTAATTGAATCGCTCAATGCGTTAGATTTAGGTGAATTATGTTTAAGAAGACAGTAATTAAGACAGCAATATTTTTTTCGTTTATATCTATTTTGAGTATGCCTCTAATGGCGGCTCAGTTGCAGGTATTAGAGCCAGAAAAGCAAGCCACTAAGCTAGTTTTAATCAAAGACACTGACAAGAAAGGCGCTTCAGAAAGCTTGAAACTTAAAAAGCAGATTGAACGACAGCTCAACGTTAAACTTAAGTTAGAGACAAATATGTCACGCAAAGGCATTACTAGGTTTATGGCTGACCGAGAGATTACAGTTAACGAGCAGAATAGCTTCTTGAGTAGCCTAGCACCGGAGCAAAAAGACCGGGTAATATTTGTGTATGGGCAACCCAGTAACTTTGATAAGAGCAAGTTTAAATCAAAGATGAAAACAAAGAGTACTAAGTCTTTGAAGTGAATGGTGTAACAGGTTTTTAAAAGGCATCTCAATTGAGGTGCCTTTTTCGTATCTGCTGAATAATCCCCGAGCGTTAAATTTACAGGCCTTAAATTTTTGGGTAAGTTAGTCATAACAATAATTCAATGACACTTATATGCTAAACCTGATCTGGTTACTTTTCTTTGTTATCGCCTTTGCTTTGTCGCTGTTTGACTGGATCTTTGGTGGTAATCAAGCAGCTTTTCCAGACTTAGTAAAGGCTTTGTTCGATATGGCAAAGCTGAGCGTGACCATCTCTATCGGCTTGATCGGTATTCTGGCGTTCTGGCTCGGTTTGTTAAAGATTGCTCAGCAGAGTGGTTTGGTCAATAAGTTGGCTAGGTTGTTAGCGCCACTCTTCAGAAAACTGATGCCCGAAGTTCCAGATGGTCACCCAGCATTAGGTAGTATCAGCATGAATATGGCGGCGAATATGTTGGGGCTTGATAACGCCGCCACGCCAATGGGGATTCGTGCTATGGAGCAGTTGCAGGAATTAAACCCGGTAAAAAATACAGCCTCAAATGCGCAAATTCTGTTTCTTGTCTTAAACACCTCTGCAGTCACAATCATCCCCATTACGGTAATGCTCTATCGCGCACAAATGGGCGCCGCCGATCCGGCGGCAATTTTCTTGCCAATTCTTCTCGCCACTTGTGCTTCGACATTTGTCGGGCTAGTGGCGGTCTCTATTGTGCAAAAACTGTCTATTTTTAATCGAGTAATTGGGCTCTATTTCTTAGCGTTTGCATCGATTATAGGGACTTTAGTGTGGGCATTGATGACCTTGCCGCCCGATGACATGTCTGCCATGAGCTCTGCGCTCGGAAACTTTCTACTGATGCTCGCGATAGTTGTCATTTTGTTGCATGGTTGGAAGCGCAAGATTGCAGTGTATGAAGAGTTTGTGGAAGGGGCCAAAGAAGGTTTTAAAGTTGCTGTAACCATTATTCCGTATCTTGTTGCTATGTTAACGGCGATAGGCGCGCTAAGAGCCTCTGGGGTGCTTGATGCATTCGCCTCAGGCTTAAGTTGGCTGTTTGGTTCGTTAGGTCTTGATACACGTTTCGTCGAAGCTATTCCTACGGCCCTGATGAAGCCATTTAGTGGCAGTGGTGCTAGAGCAATGATGTTAGAAACCATGGAGTCACAAGGCGTCGATTCTCTGGCGGGTTATATGGTGGCGACGATTCAAGGCAGCACAGAAACAACCTTTTATGTTTTAACCGTGTATTTTGGTGCGGTAGGGATTAAGCGTATTCGACATGCCTTGTCTTGTGGACTATTAGCTGATCTAGCTGGGATTATTGCGGCTATTTGCCTGAGCTATTGGTTTTTTGCATAAACTGAAGCGCTTAACTTATTGAATTATCCTAGAAGGGTGTTCCAATTTTGCCCGACTCGATTTTGCTCGTAATTTGGACATTAGAAAACAATATTGTCGACTCTGTCACATAAACTAAAGAGCTGACCGTAAGTGAACGCTTACCTGTGAAAAAGATTCAAAAATGACTTGCTTTTTTGTCATATAGGTAAGCAGAGAACCCTTCTTGAGAACAAAGAAATCCACAATCTCAAGCAAACCCTTATTTTATAAGGGGTTGACCCTGTTTAGAGTTTAAACAAGCAGCTTTTAGCCTATTGGTATCAAGTTAAGTTGTTGATTTTAAAGTAAAAAGCTTGTTTTTGGTTAAAAAGTAAACAATTTAAGGCGGAGCACCTTATTTTGTGGGCTATGAGCATGTGTCAGCAATTTACCCCCAAAGTTATCCACAGGAACTGTGTAAACTTTTGTATCATTTTTTTACAGTGGTTACTCTGTTCATAAAGTAACCACTACTGTAATCATTACTCTTCTTTAATGGCGCTAGCGACGGTATAGGCCGGTCCTTGCTTGTGTTTTTTGTAATTTCCAAAAACTTCCTTAAAAGCGCGTTTCATAAAGTCTCTCAAGCCAGTTATGGTTACCACATAGAAACGACCGCCTGGGGCAAGACGCTCGTAAGCGTCATTAAGGAATATATACAGAAGTTCGTTGCCGACTTTGGCAGGGATATTGGAGACGATGACGTTAAACCCTTTTTCAGGCACATCGCTAAAACCGTTACTAAGACGAGCGCTAGCGTGAGGGGTTTTGTTTTTCTTGGCGTTACGATTAGCGTAATCCACGGCAACGTAGTCTTTATCGACCATTAAGACCTCACCCTGAGGTGCCATTTTAGCCATCGTTAGCCCTAATACACCGTAACCACAGCCCAGATCGAGACACTTATCCGTTGGCTCAACTTCAAGATACTTTAAAAGCATGATGGAACCGACATCGATTGAGCGCGGTGAAAAGATGCCCCAGGTGGTATCAAAGGCCATAGGGAAGCCATTAAGAGTATCTTCTACTTGGAGATCTTTTTTCAGTTCAGCGATTTGAGATTTGGTGTAATGGGCCATATCGGTCAGCAACTATCATGTTTAGGGTTAAAAGTGGCGCTATTTTAGCACTGGCCTGGGCAAAACCCTAATCAAAGCGAGTGTCTCATGTTAGAATCTGCCTATCTTAATACCACTTCGTATTGACACTATATGCAACAAGCTCCTTTTGTTTTTTTCTGTCGCCCAGGCTTTGAATCAGACTGCGCCGCGGAAGTCCAAGCTATCGCCAATACCTATGAGTTAGCCGGGTATGCCAATGCGCAGACTGATACTGGATATGTGCGTTTTTATTTGTTTGATGACGCAACCAGTGAGCGCTTTTTTGAAGTTTTAGACTTAGAAGACATTATCTTTGCGCGTCAATGGTTTTGGGCTAAGGCTGAGCTTGAAGACTTGCCACTGGATGATCGTATCACCCCAATTATTGAGGTGGGTCAAGAAATTGCTGTAGGCAAATCATTGCTAGTGGAACATCTCGATAGTGACGAAGGGCGCGAGCTTTCTAAGTTTTGCAAAAAGTTCACCACGCCGATGACTATAGCCATGGAAAAACAAGGTTTGATAAGCGAGGACAGTGAATACCGACTTCATGTCTTATTCCTAGAGACTGATCATTGTTTAGTTGGCTACTCACCATTAGAGCGTTCGAGTCATTTAAAAGGCGGCATCTTGCGCCTAAAAGCACCAAAAAACGCGCCAAGCCGTTCCAGCTTAAAGTTAGACGAGGCTATTCAGGTTCTAATGTCGCGTTCGCAACAGCGAGAAGCTTTAAGACTTGGTAATACAGGAGCCGATCTAGGCGCTGCGCCAGGTGGCTGGACTTTTCAGCTCGTCGAGCGAGGATTGCAGGTCACTGCGGTTGATAATGGTCCGATGGACAAAAAGTTGATGGCGACCGATCAGGTGGAGCACTTAAAGGAAAATGCTTTCACATGGTTGCCAAAAAAGCCCGTCAATGTGTTGGTTTGCGACATGGTGGAAAAGCCATCGCTAGTCGCTGATCTCATGGCAAAGTGGCTTGAAAGCGCTCATACGCAACATGCGATATTTAACCTCAAGTTACCAATGAAGAAACGCTTCCAGGAAGTCGCGGATTGTATCGACTTAATTTGCGATCGGTTAGAAGATGCTGACTTGACCTACTATTGGCAAGCTAAGCATCTTTACCACGATCGCGAGGAAGTGACCGTTTACTTTCGGTTGACGTCTAAGATTAACAGTTAACTTTCCGGGTCAGCTTGTTGTTTTAGAGTAAAGAAGTGGATGTACTCTTCTTTACTGAGTTTTCCATCTTTATTCACATCTGCTAAAGTGAAGTCTTCTGAAGAAATGATTCCTTTTGCTTCATCTTTTGTGACTGAATTACTTTGATTTTGGTCTAATTCTAAAAAAGCATTTTCAATTAATGACATACTAGTGTTTGCTTTTTCTTCGGCTAAAACTCCTATTGGACTCAATAATAAACCAACGGCTAGTAATACTAGTTTTTGCATACAAACCTCAATAATTAATCAAACATGTAGCATAAAGATACCACAGTTTTATAGGATATTCCGCAAATAACACATATAATGAGCATTGGTTAATATTATTCTAAATAAGAATGAGCAGTAGATTAAACCCTTTAGGCAAAGATGTTGCTTACCCTGATACATATGATGCAGGCCTACTGTTTCCTGTAGCACGTCAGCTGAAACGCGACGAGTTAGGGTTAGCCAATGGGCTACCATTTCATGGTGGTGACTTTTGGAATGCCTACGAGATGTCATGGTTAAATGCCAAAGGTAAGCCACAAGTGGCCATCGGTGTGTTTGAGTTTGCTCACGATAGCGTCAACATTATTGAGTCGAAATCGTTTAAGCTCTATTTAAACTCCTTTAACCAGACTCGATTTGAGAGTTGGGAGAAGGTTTCAAGTGTTCTTCGTACTGATTTAGAAGCGGCCGCAGAAGGCGCCGTCAGTGTTAAATTATTCACTCTAAAAGAGTATCACCAGCAAACTCCTATTATTCAGCCAGAAGCGATATTGATCGACGAGCTCGATGTTGAAATCACAGACTATGATTACGCCCCAAGCTTGCTTCGTGTTGACGAGGGCTCAGGTAGTGGTGTGGTTAAAGAGAGCTTACAGAGTGATTTATTAAAGAGTAATTGCTTAATCACTTCGCAGCCAGACTGGGCGACTATCTTGATCGACTATAAAGGCCCGCGTATTTGTCATGAAGCGCTACTTAAGTATTTGATTTCTTTTAGGAATCACAATGAATTCCATGAGCAGTGTGTAGAGCGAGTTTTTGTCGATATTATGCAATATTGCCAACCAAAAGAGTTGACCGTCTATGCGCGTTATACCCGCCGTGGGGGGCTGGACATTAATCCTTGGCGCAGTAACGTAATGAGCTCTTTCCTCCGCAACCAAAGGTTCTCCAGACAGTAATCCTGCTACTTAAAGCTACAAAAAAACCAGCCCGAAGGCTGGTTTTTTGTTTCTTACTAGTTGCTACTGTGATTAATCAGCGCCTTCCATTAACTTCTTAATTAATGGTGAGATGATTAACATACCCACAGCGATACACATCGCAACGATACCAACGTTTGTATAAACATCTGCATAAGTTGCTTTTGCTGCAGCCACATCGGTTAACTGACCACCGATAGTTTCTGCACCTGTACCTTTAGCGATAGCGCCTGCTAAGTAGTTAGAGAAGCCACTGTAAAGGAACCAAGCGCCCATAGTCATACCGACCGCTTGAGCTGGAGCTAGTTTGGTTACAGCAGATAAGCCTACTGGAGAAACCATTAACTCACCCAAGGTGTGGATCAAGTAGATTAGGAAGATGAAGTAAACCGCAGTTAAGCCTGCTTCGCCCGAAGCTTCAATACCGCCAACTAACGCCAAGAAACCGAAGCCACACAGGAAAACACCCATGGCAAACTTCACTGGCGTTGGTGGGTTCAACTTACGTTTTGCTAAGAAACTCCATAACCATGCCAAGATTGGTGCAAAGATAATGATATAAGCCGCGTTTAATGACTGGAACACTGGCGCTGGAACTACCCAACCCATCATGCTGCGGTCGACTAAACGGTCGGTGAATAAGTTCAACGACGAACCTGCTTGCTCAAACAATGCCCAGAATGGGATTTGCGCTAAGACGAAGTAGATTGCCGCGAACATACGGTGACGCTCATCACCTTCAAGCTTAATCATGGCGTATGAAACCAAGATTAGGAACATTACAGCGGCTAGGACGAATAGAATGTCGCCCATGATCTCTGCGTTCATCACGAAGAACATAGAAATTGCAATGATGCCAACACCGATTAGGTAGCACATCCACTCATAGTTAATGAAAGCAAAAACTTTTTCTTTTAACTTCGCAGGGTTTGGTGGCTCAGCCTTGCCTTCAAGCCAATCACTCTTCCAGATGAAGATGATTAAGCCGAAAATCATACCGATACCAGCTAAACCGAAACCATATGCCCAGCCCCAAACGATACCAATAATACCGCACGAGAGTGCTGATAGTAGTGAGCCAAGGTTAATACCCATGTAGAACAGGGTGAAGCCTGAATCACGACGGGTATCGCCAAAGCCATATAGCGAGCCAACGATTGTCGAAATGTTTGCCTTAAGGAAACCAACACCCGCAATAATAAGGGCTAGCGACAAGTACAAGATATTTACGTACAAGTCTTGTTGCACAATACGGTTTTGGTATTTATCACCTTCGATAATAGCTGGTAAACCAAGTTCTTCAGCAGATGAAATCTTCAGATCATGTGGTGCTTTGATTTCAACTTCAGACTCGCCCTCGGCACCTTTCAATAGGTAGTTAGCATCTTCGCCGTTACCTGTTTTAGTTAAAGTGTACTCTTTACCCTGGTATTTAATCTTACGAACAACAGTATCGCCATTGGTTTGAGTATCGAGAACTTCAAACTCGAAGCCACCGACCTTATTCGGGAAGCTTGGTCCTAAACGATAAGAAGTAGCTAGGTAAAGCGTTGGATTTGTACCAAACGTCATTGAGCGGTGCGCGCTCATATCGACAGTACCTTTTACATCACCTTTCTCAAGAGTGGTAACTTTCTCATCGCCTTTACCTTGCGTCACGAGGTGGTATTCGGTGTCGTTATAGGTCAAGATTTTAACGCTTTTATTCTTGCCTTGAAGCTTTTCATCAGCGTTTTCTACGCTATATTCAAAGCCACCAAGTCGGCTAGGCAAACCTAATGCCGCGGCATTATTAATTTCCAGTACTTGGTTACCGAACTTGATATAGCTTTGGCCATCTTCAGTTTTGATGATCTGGCGAGCATCGCCACCACGGCCATCAAGAGTGATTTGATGCTCTTTGCCCGAGTAGGTCATCAGCTCTTTCGAACCACTACCTTCAAAGGCCATACCAATATGCCCCATGACCAGCAGGATGGCACCGAAAGTAACGGCTTTTCGGGTTCCTAAGTATCTATCGGCCAGTGAACCACCGATAATGGTCATTACGTATACAAGGGCTGTGTAAGCACCGTATAGAATGGTAGACTTTTCGTCCGAGAATAAGAAATGCTGGGTTAAGTAAATAATTAATAAGCCGCGCATTCCGTAATAAGAAAAGCGCTCCCACATCTCTGTGAAGAATAGAATGATTAAGCCCCTCGGGTGTCCGAGAATCGTTTTTTCATCCTTAGGGGTTGTCGTGTTACTTTGAGCCGTCATCGTCGGCAGACTCCTATAGAATTAGTGAATTAATGCTAATATTGTGAATCTATTTTTAGTAGTTATAGGGCTTTGAGAACCGCTTTCGCGCCATTTCGTCTCAAAACTAACCCGATTAGTTTAGCGATGAGACCGCTGAAAGCAAGAAAAATCGGTGATTTTCGGGCTGTGTAGATTGATATTTGTACAGTTTGGGGCATGACGGCAACATTAAAGTGAGTAACCTATGCAGCAATTTGATTTATGCTTAACTTCCGAGAAGGAGCATATTGAGCTTGGTAATGATGTTGACGATAGTCTTGATAAGGCTAGATTGTTGTTTCAGCCGAGTTTTATTGCTCAGAACGATGCGACTATGCTTTATGTGGCCCTGGAGCACAAAATACAATGGGCTGAGGAAAGTCTCTGGATCGCTGGCAAAAAGCGTAAAGTACCGCGACTAGTGGCTTGGTATGGTGATTCAGGGACTCCATACCGCTATTCAGGAAAATTGCATGAGCCTTTGCCGTGGATTGATGAGCTGTATCAGATTAAGCAAAACTTAGAAGCCGAGCTGGGCACGCCTTTTAATAGTGTCTTATGTAACCTTTACCGTAATGGTCAGGACAGTATGGGCTGGCATGCTGATGATGAGAAAGAATTAGGTGACGAGCCAGTTATCGCTTCGCTCAGTCTTGGTCAGCCCCGAGCATTTCATTTAAAACATAAAACAAACCCCAGTTTGAGACACAAAATGACGCTCAACTCTGGTAGTCTATTGGTCATGAAAGGTGCTATGCAACAACATTGGTTGCATCAAGTTCCTAAAGAACCCAAGATTACACAACCTAGAATCAATCTGACCTTTAGAAACATTCTTGTTTAGGATTGCTGTATAGAGTTATTGAATTGGTAGAATGACAAGTTAGGTTGAGTAATATTAATAAAAAAGGAGTCAAAGTGTCTTTTTTAGCCTGTCGAGTATTTAAAGAAGCCGAAATCAAACACCAACTAGTTCAGATGGAGACTGATGAATTAAGTGCTGGTGATACCTTAATTAAAGTGGATTATTCGAGCATTAACTATAAAGATGCGTTAGCGGCGAGTGGTCGTGGCGCCATTTTGAAATCCTTTCCATTAAATGCAGGAATAGATTTAGCCGGCACGGTCGTTGAGTCTTCGAGTGAAAAACTAAATGTAGGCGACGCCGTTTTAGTTAATGGTTGTGGCCTTGGTGAAAGCTTTGATGGCGGCCTAGCCGAATATGCGCGTGTCGATAGCGGGTTTGTGATGAAGCAGCCTGAGCATTATTCTGGTCGCGAGTCGATGATTATAGGCACCGCAGGCTTTACCGCGGCACTTGCTATTCATCGCATGGAAGTTAATGGTCAGACGCCAGATAAAGGCCCAATTGTAGTGACCGGGGCGAGTGGTGGTGTCGGTAGTTTTGCGATTAATTTGCTGAGCAAAAAGGGCTACGAGACCATAGCGGTTACCAGCCAACAGTCAATGCACGACTATTTAAAAGACTTGGGCGCTACTGAGGTGAAAACTTTAAGTGAGATGGAGTTGAGCGATAAGCCTATGGCTAAAGGGCTTTATGGCGGTTTGATTGATAATATTGGTGGCGAAACATTAAGTAAGTTGATGGCTAATATCGATCTATGGGGAAATATTGCCTGTATTGGTTTAGCGCAAAGCCCGAAGCTGAATGCCACCGTGATTCCTTTAATTTTAAGGGGGGTCAGTCTGCTTGGCGTTAGCTCGACTAATTGCCCCATGGAGCTTAGAGAAAAGCTTTGGAATCAATTCGGTAACGAGTCGCCTTTACCAGACTTCGAGAAAATCTTGAGTAAAGAAATCGCGCTAAAAGATGTGTCGCCTTATTTCGACGAGCTTATCGATAATAAGCATCGAGGGCGCTTACTGGTCAATTGCCAATAATAATAAAGAAAAATTAAGGAATATCATGGATTTCAGCTCGATTGACGCAGAGCAGTCATTAATTATTACAGCGAGTAGACGACAGTCGCGCTATTTGCGTGACGAATATGCGGCGCAACAGATTGCCCAAGGTCGCGACGTTTGGCCAAGCCTTAAGATCATGCCGTGGAATGCTTTTATTAATTATTGCTGGGAGTTAGCTCAGGAATCTGGACTTGATACGCCGATCCGGCTGAGCGCCAATCAGGGGCGACACCTGTGGCAACAAATGGTGGCTAAGTCCGACGTCGTTGAGCCCTTATTAAATCGTAAACAAACGCAGAATTTAAGCTTTGATGCATGGCGCGTGTGCCAACAGTGGCAAATTGAAAATCTCGAAGCAATGCCTGGAGACCAAGATCAGGAATCCTTTGCCGAGTGGTTTTCGACGTTTACTAAAGACTTACAAAGCCACGGATGGATTGAAGCTCATCAACAAGCGAACTATCTTGCAAAAACACTAACATCATTCATTGAACAGCTACCTAACACTATTATTACGTACGGCTTCCAGCAGCCAACGCCGCAGCAGACTGCGCTAATCGGGCAATTAAAAACTTCAAAGAACGTTCTCGACTGGGCGCTTGAAACATCTACCGAGCAAGGGCATGTGGAATTATGTTCTCTTCCTGATCCTTCACAAGAATTAATCGCAGCGGTGCGCTGGGCCAAACAGAAGCTGCTCGAAAACTCGAATCAGGCCATCGCTATTGTCGTTCCTGAGCTTGAGCAGAAGAAGCCTTATATTGAGCGTCTGATTTATCGTGAATTCTACGCTGGCGATTTAGCCGAGGGGAAAGAGCTGACGCAGCCGCTACATGATTTCTCGATTGACGAATCGCTGCTTAACCAACCGCTCGTAGCTGTGGTCGCTGACTGGCTAGCATTAAGCCACCAAAGCCTGAGTAAAAAGCAGTTGCAGCATTTATTGCTATCGCCTTATTTATACAAAGAGCAGGAGCTACACTGGCAGGCGACACAGTTTGAGCTGGTTATTAGAAAGTCCACCAAGGCTTACTACTCCATAGAGGAATTATTAAAGCTAAGCCGTCACCATCAAGTAAAACTCCCTTGGCTCACCTTTATCGACGAATGGCGAAAAGAAAACACAGAGACGTTGTCCGCAAAACAAGATTTCAAGTCACATATTGCTGTAGTTCTGAGCCTGTTAGCAGAAGTTCATTGGACAGGGTATCATTCGATCTCAAGTCGCGAATATCAAGTTCAACAAACCTTTATCGAAGCCATTAAATCGGCGCAGAGTTTGCAAAAAGTATTGGCCGGAAAGATTACCTTTGCTAAAGCGATAAGTCTCCTAAAAGAACATTTAGAGCAGCAAACTTTCCACCAGCAACAACCTAAAGCACCGTTGCAAATCATGGGGATGCTCGAAGCCATTGGCATTACCTTTGATGCGGTGTGGTTGGTTGGAGCAACCGATCAAGTATTGCCACAAAAAGCCACGCCAAACCCTTTTATCTCGAAAGCTATACACCGAAAGTTTGACTTACCAGGTTCATCGCATAACCGAGAAGTTGAATACGCACATTCACTGATTCAGTCCTTGTTGGCAAATCCTGAGTTGGTGATCAGTTTTGCAGAATACGATGGTGAGCAAGAGCAAATAATGAGTCCTTTGCTGAAAACACTATTGCCCAATCATTCTGTTCATAAACAAACACTTGAGTCACAGTTGCCCACTACGTTAAACGAATGGCCAACTAGCGATGCTCTTGAGTATTATCGGGATGACAAAGGACTAACCGTAGGCGAGCATTATGCCGTAAAAGGCGGAACTGGTTTGCTGCGGATGCAGGCTGCGTCACCTTTCGATGCCTATTTACGATACCGACTTGAACTACAGGCCTTTGAAGAAGATGGACTCGGGGTTTCATTTATGGATCGCGGTAACTTATTCCATAAAGCGATGCAGATCATTTGGACGCGCTTAGAAACCCAAAGTGCACTACTTGAGTTATCTGGTAACGCGCTAGAGGGCTTGGTCAAACAAACTACTCAATTTGTGCTGGGGGAAGCTGCCAAACATATTTTCTTATTGCAGAACACGGCGTTTATGGATGTGGAAGCGAAGCGCTTAGAGGCATTAGTCATCGAGTCGTTAGAGTTAGATAAAAAGCGCGAGCCTTTCACGGTTATAGGCACCGAGGTACCTCGTGAAGTCGAGCTCGCAGGCCTTAAATTTAGAATCATTATCGACCGAATTGATAAGCTCAGTGATGGTCGCTTATTGATTATTGATTATAAAACAGGGCAACCAACCTTGATGTCATTACTGCGCGATCCCATCGGCGAACCGCAGTTATTGCTTTACGCCATTTCGGAGCAGGCAGCTGTTCAAGATTCTGACTCAGGTAATAGTAACGAGCTTAAGGAAGTAGCGGGAATCGTCTTTATGCAAGCGCATCTAAAAGCGTGTAAATACATTGGTATTACCTCAGAAAACGATATGTTAGATGGTGTAAAAGCATTGCACGATATTAAAGCTAACCCTTATTCAGATGATTTTGCTGATGCTATCAAAGAGTGGAAACAAATACTCGAAGATATCGCTGAGAGCTTTAAACATGGGCACGCAGACATTACGGAATACAGCGGTGACTTTTCAGATCATTTAGCGATAAGTCGTTGGTCAGAGCGTGGTGAAAGTTTAGAAGCCTTGATTAACGGAGGTAAGGACCATGAGTAATCTATTGCCTCCAGATCAGGCTGTCAGAAGCCAGGCCATAAAAGCTGACGAATCTTTTATTGTGCAGGCGCCGGCAGGTGCGGGTAAAACCAGTTTATTGACTCAGCGGATTCTGAATCTGTTGACCACGGTTGAAAACCCTGAAGAAGTTATCGCGATTACCTTTACGCGCAAAGCTGCCGCAGAAATGCGACACCGACTGGTTGAGTCGCTACTTTTTGCGCAAGGCGAAGAGCCACAGCAAGCCCACGAAAAAGTGACTTGGCAACTCGCGCGTCAAGTTTTAGAAAGAGATGCGGAGCATGAATGGCACCTACTGCAGAATAGCCATCGTCTGCGTATTACCACTATTGACTCTTTATCGAGCATGATTGCGAATCAGATGCCGGTGCTGAGTAGTCTTGGTGGCTCGCTGTCGATCACCAATTATTCGCAAGAGTCCTATCAAAGAGCCGCAGAGTCGATTTTAAATTATCTCGATGATAAGGATTACGGGCCACATATTTTAAAGCTGCTCGCTCACCTCGATAATCAGGTCGAGAAATTAATTGGACTGTTAGCGCAAATGCTCGGTAAGCGAGATCAGTGGCTGCGTTTATTGGGTGCGGGCGAGCTTGATATAGACATTCTTGAAGATGGTATCAACCAAATTGCCCAGATGCGTCTAGAGCGTTTATCGAACTTTCAATCAAAACTCGAAAACAGTTCCTTACTCAGTGCCATTCACTTCGCCTCAGGATTTTTAGATGCTGATCACGAGCTGGCACCTTTGAAGGAGGTTCAGCAGTTACCAAGTTTGGATTATCAGAATTTAGAGCAGTGGAAAGCCATTGCCTCTTTCTGTTTAACCAAATCAGGGACTTTTAAAAAGCAACTCAATAAAAAAATCGGTCTCGTAGCAGATGGTGATTTAGAGGGCGAAGACAAAAAAGTCGGTAAAGCGCTGAAAGCGGAACTTAAAGAACTGTTTGCCGATTGGGCTGAAGTCCCTGATTTTGCAGAGTCATTGGTTGATGTCATGTCGCTTCCAAAAGCGGTGTATAGCCACGAACAACAGGAAATTCTTTATTCTTTATTGCACTTACTACGCTTAGTGTCGGTTGAGTTAACGGTTGATTTCCAGTCGAACGCCGAAGCTGACTTCATCGAAATTGCCTTAGCGGCCGACAGAGCACTGGGGTATTTTGATGAGCCGAGTGAACTTGCGTTAAAACTAGATTACCAGATATCTCATCTTTTAGTGGACGAGTTCCAAGATACCTCTTTTACTCAGTACCAGTTGCTGAGTAAGTTGATTGCAGGCTGGCAACCCGATGAAGGTCGAACATTATTTTTAGTCGGCGATCCGATGCAGTCTATTTATCGATTCCGTGAAGCCAATGTGGGCTTATTCATTAAAACTCAGCAGGAAGGTATTAACGGTTTCCCCGTGACGCCATTGCAGTTAACGGCTAACTTCCGCTCTTCACCTTCTATTATTGATTGGGTCAACCGACGTTTCGATAAAATATTTCCTGCTAATGATGATGCTTTGTTAGGAGCCGTGAGTTATAGCAAAGCCGAAGCCATGAAGCCAGATCACGATGATCACTTCGTTAAGTTCTTGACCAACTTCGATCAGGCAGAACAAAACGAAGCTGAAAAGTTAGCACAAGAAATATTCCAAATCACGCGCAAGCATCCCGATGAGTCTATCGCAGTTTTAGTCAGAGGGCGAAGCCATGCCCAAGAGCTCATGTCTGAGCTAAGAGCTTCTGGCATAAGCTATTACGCAAAAGACATGGAGTATTTGACCCACAAATCTTGTGTTAATGACTTGATGTTGTTGTGTCGATTATTGCTGCATCCGCAGGACTCGATTGCTTGGGTAGGCTTCTTTAAATCGCCATTGGTGGGGCTTGAGCTATCCGATCTAACACATTTACACCAAGCATTCGGTCACCAATTCTGGACTTGGCTTGAACAGTTTAGTTCTGTCGAAGCTTTGAGTGCAGAAGCCAAAACTCGACTAGGGCTCGTCAGTGAAGTCATCACACCAGCTATCGCTAATAGCGGCCGTAAGCCACTCAGCCAACTCCTTGAGTCAGTGTGGCTTGCCTTAGGTGGCCCGAGTAGCTTGCTAGAACAGTCTGAGCTTAGAGATGTTTACGCCGTGTTTGAGTTACTCTTGGAGTTAGAGCAACAAGAATGGCCTTTGACGGTTGAGCGAATTGGTACAGCGGTGAGTGAATTGTTTGCTGATCAGCAAGCGGATTCAGCACAGGTCGAAATAATGACCATGCACAAATCGAAAGGGCTAGAATTCGATACAGTGATACTGCCGTCGTTGCAAAGACAAAAGAGGGCCGATGACCACCAATTACTATTGTGGGAAGAGTTTACCGCAGAGGATAGAACGGGCTATCTATTAGCGCCAATTCAAGCCGCCGAGCAGAAAGAACCGATTTATCAATTGGCCCGGGATATTCAAAGTAAAAAAGCAGTTTTCGAAGATGCTCGACTATTATATGTGGCAGCGACCCGAGCCAAGAAACGATTAATTCTTAGTTGTGAACTTAAATTAAAATTTGATGAAGAAAAGTCTGAGTGGTCATATAGCTCGATCGACAAGCGTTCATTGCTGCACTATTTAAAGCCGCATTATGAAAATGTCATCGAAAGAGAGTTCAATTCGGTTATCGAAACCCTTGAGACAAGCTCACAAAGCGATAAGTCGCAGACACTTGATACGGGTTGGTATCGCTTAAAGACTAATCAGCAGTTACCCAAGATTGAAAATCAATTATCAAGAATCCAGCTAGAGACTTTAGCGCAAGAGTCTTCTGAACAAGAATCACTAGTGCAAGAAAATCTAGACTTTGATTGGGCGAGTGATACAGCGCGTGTGGTTGGTCTTGTCGTGCACAAGCAGCTAGAGCTTATCGCATTAGAGCGTACTAGCTTTGAACGCCTTATTGAGACTAACTTCCAAACTGTTAAACATCAGCTTACAGAGCTACTGGATTCAGAAGAGGAAATTACACTTGGGTTTAACAAAGCTAAGCAGGCTTTACTTAATGTGCAGACAGATGACAAAGGACAGTGGTTACTCAAGCAACACCAAGACGCAAAGTGTGAGTGGGAGCTGACTGGAGCTGTCACAGACTTGGCTGGAAAGACATCGGTGCGAAACTTTATCATCGATCGTAGTTTTGTCGATGAGCAGGGAACTCGCTGGATTGTTGATTATAAAACGGGTGACCATCAGGGCTCAGATCTGGAGCAATTTATTCAAGCTGAGATTGAGCGCTATAGTCCGCAGCTAAAACAATACCAACAGCTAGTGCAGAAAGTTGATGCTAGACCCATAAGAACGGCATTATACTTCCCTTTGTTAAAGCAATTTGTCGAAATATCAGGATAGCGCTCAATGAAAGAAACTATTGATACAGCAAGATTGCTGTTAAGGCCACTTAAAGAAAGTGACTTTGAGGATTATTGCGAGTACGCCATGGACCTTAACGTCATGCAATATATTATGCCTGTATCCAATCGAAAGGATGCACATGAGGTTTTCATGAATCACTTCGGTGACTGGACTGGCGAAGAAGGGCGCTGGATGGGCGCTGCTGTAGTACTAAAGTCTGAGCAAAAGCTTATTGGAGATATCGGTTTTCGTTATCGAGATAAGCGCCATGGTCATATCGAAATTGGTTACAAGTTTAACCGCGATTATCATGGTCAAGGCTACGGGACTGAAGCAGTAAGAGAACTGCTTAGGATTATTGTACGTGATTGGCCGTGTCATAAAATTATAGCGTATTGTGAGCCAAGAAATATTGCTTCTTGGAAACTAATGGAGCACTTTGGTATGACCCGTGAGGCTTATTTTAAAGAGCACTTCAAGTTTGAAGACCGCTGGCAGGATGAAGTGGCTTACGGTTGTCTGGTTAGAAATTTAAAGAACTTATAGAGCTGTAGAACTTTATAAAAAGGAGCCAAAAGGCTCCTTTTCAAGTTTCTAAATTTGAAGAACTCAGCACTTACGAACTCAGTTTTGAATCAATCCACTCGCGGATTTTAGATTTCAAAACTGGCATAGGCAAAGCGCCATCAATTAACACTTGGGTATGAAATTCACGAATATCAAATTTATTACCAAGCTTCTCTTCGGCTTCTGCGCGTAAACGGCTAATTTCGCGCTGACCGACCTTGTAAGACACTGCTTGACCTGGCCATGCGATATAACGCTCAACCTCAGAAATTACGTCGGTATCGGCCATCGAGGAGTTCGCCATCATGTAATCGATTGCTTTTTGGCGCGACCAGCCTTTGGCGTGAAGGCCAGTATCTACCACTAAGCGCATCGCGCGTAACATTTCATCACTTAAACGGCCGTAATATTGCATTGGATCGGTAAACATCCCCATCTCTTTACCAATCGATTCTGCGTACAGTGCCCAGCCCTCTGAGAATACGCTTAAGCCACCAAAGCGACGAAACATTGGCAACCCTTCAACTTCTTGCTGTAACGAAATTTGGAAATGGTGGCCAGGTGCTGCTTCATGAATCGACAAGGTTTCCATGCCGTATTTAGGTTGGCCTTTTAGATTAAATGTATTCACGTAAAACACGCCAGGACGCGAGCCATCAGGGCTTCCTGGCATATAAGATGCGCCAGCTGACGACTCTGCACGGAAGGCTTCAACTGCTCGAACTTCATAATCAGACTTAGGCTGAATATTAAACATTTTCGGCAACAGCTTGTTTACTTTAGCTTGCAGGTCTCGGTAGCCTTGTAGCAGATCTTCTTCGTTATCGTAATAGAACTCAGGGTTGCTTTGTACATACCCGAACCAGTCTTCCAAAGAGCCCTCAAACTCAACATCCTTCATCACCTGCTCCATTTCAGAACGAATACGAGCAACTTCATTCAGACCAAACTGGTGAATCTCATCAGCCGTTAAGTCGGTGGTGGTGTAGGTTTTTAGTTGATAGTCGTACCAAGCTTTACCATTCGGCTGTTCACTTAAGCCAAAGGTATCGCGAGCGTGCTTTAAGTAATCATCCTTAATGTAATCATGCAGTTTTTTATAGGTTGGAATAATGTTTTGAGTGATTGCTTTTTCGTACTCAGCAGTAATTCGTGCCTTGTTTTCCTCGCTAAAACTTTCGGGCATGTTAGCAACGGGCTGATAAAAAACACTGTCTTTCGGGTTGTCGACCAGATGTGCTGCTAGCTGTGGAATTACTTTTTCCATTAAAGCCTTTGGTTGCACCACATTGTTTTCGATGCCCTGATTCATGTTAATGATGCTTTGCTCAATGATCGCCTGACCACCTTCAACACGCTTTAACCAATTATCATAATCCTCAACCGTATTAAAAGGCTGTAAGCTTTGTCCTGAGCCCAGCTGTGCAAAGAAGTTAGCGATATTGCTCGACTGATTAATTGGAATCAAATGTCCTGGGAACTCTTCGCCCTCAAGTGCCATCTCGGATTGATAAATAAATACGTCATAGCTCAGTCGATCTTGACCAGTTAATAAGTCACGATCGATTTCTTTTACTTTTTCCAACCACTTAACAGTGAAATCATGGGACTTTTTGCGGAATTCTGGCGATAGGAAATTTGGCAGCTGATCATTAAAGCGACTATCGCCAATAGCTGTGGCTTGGATGGGGTTTAGGGCTAAGCTTTCCTCGAAGTTCTGAGCGAATAGCTCGTTTAACTTTTTAGAAGCCTGTTCTGCCGTCATATTAGCTGATTCAGACTCACTAGCCTTAGACTCGCTAGTGCTGGCCTGTTGTTCAGTCGCTTTAGCTACATTAGTTTTTGTTTCATCATTATCCGAGCACCCGCTTAGCGCTAATGCGATGCTCAGGCTTAAGATTGTTATTTTGGTCATCTGATTTCCCACTATCCAAAGAGACTTATGTCTGTATTTTTAGGTAAAACTAACATTACCACAAAAAATACCGGCAAAATCACTCTGAAATATCTTTTTACACATAATCTGAGTTGTGCCATGATTGTCTGGTCAGTCCAGTTTTGCAGCCACATTGATGTGGTTATTGAAAAGGTTAGAGGTTCAAAAGAAAATCATGAGTAGTGATAATCGGTTAGCGCGTTTAGTCAAGAAAATACAAGGGTATCCGGCCTTTTTAAGAAAGCCACTTTTAAACTTTGCCCTAAGGAAAACCGTAAAGCTCGTAGGAACGGCTAAAGTTGAAGTTTTGGAGCTCAACAAGCAACGCTCAGAATTCCGCTTGAAAAACCGCAAAAAGGTGCAAAACCATATTGGTACTATACATGCTGCAGGCATGGCTCTAATCGCCGAAACAGCGACAGGAATGGTGGTTGGGATGAATGTTCCAGATGATAAAGTACCTGTAATAAAAACGCTTAAAGTAGACTTTTTAAAGCGCGCCAAGGGTGACTTGGTAGCGAAAGCTCATCTTACTGAAGGGCAGATAAAAGATATCCTGACTTTAGAGAAAGGCGAAGTTGAAGTCGCGGTTACGGTTACGGATAGTGAGGGAAAAGAGCCGATTGGGTGCGGAATGCTGTGGGCTTGGACACCTAAACGTCGTTAAAACCTATATCCGTTACTTAGGCGGTGTTAAATCAAAAATTCTTTCAAGTCATTTACTAAAGTAAACTCCTTTCCCGAATTTATGATTTGCCTAGCCTAAGTTTAGTCTATAGCTTTTAATTTCGGGAGTTTACGATCAGTTTGGCTCAGTTTTTTCCTGTAATGCAATTTTAGTAAACTCCATCCTTAAAATTTCAATTTGCCGCCTAAGCACTTAGCTAATGAGCTTTATCTAAGTTGTGGGCAAGAAGGTCCCTTGCTGGCGTTGTTACCGTGTCTTAGCTAAATATCCAAGCCTAGGACTTATCCTTTAAATTCCATTATTTCCACCTTACGTCTAATATTTATTGTGATTTTAGTTATATGATTTGGTTTATGGCTATGCAGTACCGCTGTGATTGGTTAAAATATGCCCCTTTTGCATAGAAATGGCGCGAAAATGCCACGAATTAATGCTTTTGGGGATTTATGTTAGAAGTTAATCCAATTAGAGAACACCTTAAAGATATGTCTGAGCGTGTGGTTACGCTTAGGGGGTATCTTTGACTTTGATGCTAAGCAAGAGCGTCTAGAAGAAGTCACGAAAGAATTAGAGCAACCTGACGTTTGGAACGATCAGGAGCGAGCCCAAGCGTTGGGTCAAGAGCGCGCTAAATTAGAATCGGTGGTCAATACCATCATCAAGCTAGAGCAGGGCATTGCCGATAATTCAGATTTACTCGAAATTGCGGCAGAAGAAGACGACACCGATAGTGTCGAAATGCTTGAAGAAGAAGTCGATGGCTTAGAGAAAATGCTGGCCAAACTAGAGTTCAGACGTATGTTCTCTGGCGAGATGGATGAAAACAACGCTTATGTTGATATCCAGGCAGGTTCCGGTGGCACCGAAGCACAAGACTGGGCAAGTATTTTATTACGTATGTACCTTCGCTGGGCAGAAAGTCGAGGCTTCAAAGTCGAAGTCACCGAAGAGTCTGACGGCGATGTGGCTGGTATTAAAAGTGCCACTATTAAGGTCGAAGGCGAATATGCCTACGGTTGGTTGCGCACCGAAACCGGCGTTCATCGTTTAGTCCGAAAGTCGCCATTCGACTCAGGTAATCGTCGCCATACATCCTTTGCATCTGTCTTCGCTTATCCAGAAGTTGATGATGATCTCGATATTGAAGTTAATCCGGCGGACTTACGTGTGGACACTTATCGCGCCAGTGGTGCCGGTGGTCAGCACGTCAACAAAACGGATTCAGCGATTCGCCTGACTCACATTCCAACCGGAATTGTGGTTCAATGTCAGAACGACCGCTCACAGCACAAAAATCGTGCTGAAGCGATGAAAATGATGAAAGCCAAGCTCTATGAGCTAGAGATGCAAAAGCAGCGTGAAGAGCAGCAGGCGCTAGAAGACTCCAAGTCAGATATCGGATGGGGAAGCCAGATTCGATCCTATGTCTTGGATCAGTCGAGAATTAAAGATTTGCGTACCGGCTACGAGTCGAGTAGTACGCAGTCTGTATTGGACGGTGATTTGGATGGCTTTATTGAGGCATCCTTAAAGGCCGGCGTATAACCTACTGCGCTTGCAAATACTGCGTTATATTGTAGCTGCAAATGCTCACTTACCTACATGGTAAGCTCCGCTTTTCGCTTACAATATGCCTTGTCTTTGCTTCGCTCGTGACGGTTATATTGAGTAAAAGAATATATATTCACAGAAAATGATGTGAGTTTTCGTACCGTGAAAAGGTACTTGTTTTAATAAAGAAAGTAATTAACTTGAGGTGTAGAGAAAAAATGAGCAATCAAGAAACCCCAGTGGTCGACGTCAACGAACAAATTACATTACGTAAAGAGAAGTTGGCGGAGAAACGAAAACAGGGGGTTGCCTTTCCGAACGACTTTCGTCGTGATTCCCTAGCAGCGAATATTGCCGAAGAATTTGGCGATAAGGAAAAACCTGAGCTAGAGGAAATCGGGAAGAAGGTTAAGGTTGCTGGTCGCATCATGTTATTCCGTAACATGGGTAAAGCGAGCTTTATCACCATTCAAGATATGTCTGGCCGTATTCAGTCTTACGTGCGCAAAGACCAAGTGGGCGAAGACGTTTATAACGACTTCAAAACTTGGGATATTGGCGATATCGTAGGTATCGAGGGTACGGTTTTTAAAACCAATAAAGGCGAATTGTCGGTCAAAGCATCAGACATTCGCTTATTAACCAAGTCATTGCGTCCGCTTCCTGATAAGTGGGGCGGTTTGTCCGACCAAGAAACTCGCTATCGTCAGCGTTATGTTGACTTAATCGTTAACCAAGAGTCGCGTGCAACTTTTGTCGCTCGTTCGAAAGTGGTTAAAGCAATTCGTGAATTTTTAGAAGCGCGTGACTTCTTAGAAGTTGAAACGCCAATGATGCACGTTATTCCAGGCGGCGCTACGGCGAAGCCATTTGAAACGCATCACAATGCTTTGGATATGCCTTTGTTCTTGCGCGTTGCTCCTGAGCTTTACTTGAAGCGCCTAGTGGTTGGCGGCTTCGAAAAAGTGTTCGAGATTAACCGTAACTTCCGAAACGAAGGTTTATCGACTCGCCACAACCCAGAGTTCACAATGCTTGAGTTCTATTGGGGCTACGCCGATTACAATGATCTTATGGATTTAACTGAAGAAATGTTGCGTTTCACGGTTGAGTCAGTGCTTGGTAAGACGGTTTTCGAAAGTGGCGAAACGACTTATGATTTCGGCAAGCCTTTCGAGCGTATGACCGTATTAGAAGCTATTGTTAAGTATTTACCAGAAGTGACTATCGAGCAGTTGAATGATTTGGAGTCTGCTAAGAAGGTTGCTAAAGCATGTAATGTTAAAGTTGAAGACTCATGGGGCTTAGGTAAAATTCAGATCGAAATATTTGAAGAAGTCGCTGAACACAAATTAATTCAGCCGACCTTTATTACCGCTTACCCTGCAGAAGTATCGCCTTTGGCTCGCCGTAATGATGATAATCCTTTTGTTACTGATCGCTTTGAGTTCTTTGCCGGTGGTCGTGAGTTAGCGAATGGTTTCTCTGAGTTAAACGATGCAGAAGATCAAGCTGAGCGCTTCAAAGCACAGGTTGAAGCGAAAGATGCCGGAGACGACGAAGCAATGCACTTCGATGCGGATTATATACGCGCATTAGAGTATGGTTTACCGCCAACAGCAGGTGAGGGTATTGGTATTGACCGTTTGGTGATGTTGTTGACTGACTCACCAAGTATTAGAGACGTTCTTCTTTTCCCGCATATGCGTCCAGAGTAAAAATCTTAGTTTTTCCCTTCATTGGTAAAGAAAGTTCAAAGCCCGCACCGTTGCGGGCTTTTTTGTATCTATTGTTTAAACTTTTCGTTAGGATAATTATAAATAGTTTTAAGGAGTGGTTATGTCTTCTGAAATTGATATTCGAATGGCTTTGCGGGCCTATCAGAAAGTGGTTGAGTTAGGTGAAAAACGTGGGAATAAACATTACTACAAAGGGATTAATGCTTACTCAGACCTGGATGGTTACAACGTTGAGTTGACCGATGATAAAGTAACGTTAAGTATTAATTTCCATAGTAAATATAACTTGGATTATAAGAGTGCTCACGATAAAGACGAGTTTATGGAGAAGCTGAAAAAAATCGATAATATAAAAAACAAGAAATAACAAAAAGCCCGCGATTGCGGGCTTTTTACTGTGTAAGCGTTATGCCTATTGGCTTAGCTTGACAGGTTTCTAACCAAACCTAAACCTTTTCAAATACTAGAGAGCAGTTAGTGCCACCAAAGCCGAAGCTGTTGGATAGGAAGCTTTTGATCTCTGTGTTGTCCATGCGCTGACGCACAATCGGTAAACCCTCGGCTTTTTCGTCTAGTTCATTAATGTTGGCTGAGGCCGCGATGAAGTTGTTCTCCATCATGATTAATGAGTAGATTGCTTCGTGAACGCCAGTTGCTCCTAATGAGTGCCCCGCGAGAGACTTAGTCGAGCCAATATAAGGTACTTTTTCTGGGAACACTTCAGTGATAGCCGATAATTCGGCAGTATCGCCAACCGGAGTACTGGTGCCATGGGTATTTACATAGTCAACTGGCTGTTTAGCTGTGGCTAAAGCTTGCTGCATACAACGTACAGCGCCTTCGCCAGATGGGGCTACCATGTCGTAACCGTCAGAAGTCGCACCGTAACCGGTTATCTCAGCGTAAATTTTCGCACCACGTGCTTTGGCGTGTTCATATTCCTCTAAAACCAAGCAACCGCCGCCTGATGAAATAACAAAGCCATCACGAGTCGCGTCGTAAGGACGAGAAGCAGTTTCAGGTGTATCGTTATATTTGCTTGAAAGGGCACCCATGGCGTCGAAAAGTACCGTTAAGCGCCAATCTTCTTCTTCGCCACCGCCGGCGAACATTATGTCCTGTTTACCTAACTGAATTTGTTCAAGCGCGTTTCCAATACAGTGAGCGCTAGTGGCACAAGCTGATGAGATACTGTAGTTAACGCCTTTTATTTTAAAAGGGGTCGCTAAGCAAGCGGAAGTGGTACTACCCATGGTTTTCGGTACGGCGTAAGGGCCTATGCGCTTTGGGCCGCGCTCTTTGGCGATATCAATAGATTCTACTTGCGCTTTTTGTGAAGCGCCACCAGAGCCCATAATAATACCAGTGCGGTAATTCGAAACTAATTCTTCCGTGAGATTGGCATCAGCGATGGCTTGTTCCATAGCGATATAGGAGTAAGCTGCGGCGTCACCCATAAACCTGAGCTTCTTGCGATCGATATGCTCTGAAACATCGATGTCCGGTTTGCCAGCTAAATGACTACGTAGGCCATGCTCTTCATAAGCGTCAATTTTCTTGATGCCTGACTTACCATCGATCAAAGATTGTTTAACGCTTTCTACTGTATTTCCAAGGCAGGAAACAATGCCCATACCTGTAACTACGACTCTTTTCACAATCACACTCACTTAATTCTTGCTAAGTTATCTAAACTATTCTAACGCGTTCTACTAGAAGTTGTCTGTAGATTCGAACAAGCCTACACGTAAATCTTTCGTCGAGTAGATTTCTTTGTTATCGACTAACATCTTGCCATCGGCGATCACGAGTTTTAATTTTCGCGTAATAACACGTTTAATGTCGATGATGTAAGTCACGAGCTTAGAAGTTGGTAGAACTTGTCCGGTAAACTTAATTTCCCCAGAACCTAGGGCACGCCCTTTGCCTGGAAGACCTTTCCAAGGCAAGAAGAAACCTGTTAATTGCCACAAAGCATCCACGCCTAAACAGCCCGGCATAACGGGATCTGACTCGAAGTGGCAATCAAAAAACCAAAGGTCAGGAGCAATATCAAGTTCCGCTACAATTTGCCCTTTATTATATGCACCGCCTTCTTCACTGATATGGGTAATTCGGTCCATCATGAGCATCGGCGGCAATGGTAGGCGCGCGTTGCCTTCACCAAAGAGTTTGCCATGACCACAATCCAACAGGTCTTGCTTACTGTAGGATGATTTTTGCATATTGAGAAAACCTTGTGTGTTGAATAACACGTTTATAGAATTTAAAAGGTGCATTATGCCAGATATAAACTGCCTATCTGGTATGGACAGTGGGAGAGTTAGTCCTTAGTCATCCATTATTGATAACTGGGTATTATTCTGCCTTAACTGACGTACAGAGCGCTGTAAATTCAAGGCTTTAAGTAGGAAAGGATGCTCAGCGATAGTGTCTGAGTTCTCTATTAAACTTTTTACAATAAGTTCAAGTGGTGCTTCAGGCGCCTGCTCAATCAATATAGCGATTGCGGCAGCCACCAAAGCCACGGAGTACGAGGTGCCATTGACGATTTGATAGCTATCTCTGTTAAACGGATGGGCAACCAGTAGCTCGGTGCCAATAGTGCTGATGGTAGGAGAGACTACTCCATTCCCACATAAATTATCACCATAGGAAGAGTCGGCATAGGGCTTAAAATCAGCCGTAGTGGCGCCTACCGAGATAAGGGGAACGTCATCAAAAAGTTTAAAGTTGACTGGATCACGACTGGTTAGCTCATATTTGCCAAAGTTACCTGCGGAAAACACGGGGATGGTATTAGCTAGCCATAGCGCCCTCAAGGAGTAAAGCAGTTCATCATTGCACTGTAACTCCGGCTGTAACCATGAGTTTATAGCGATATCGACACGGGGTTGTTGCAACAACCAGTCGTAGCAGGCGACAACCCATATATAATGATATCGTCCTGAAGGAAGGCCGTTGCAGGAAAGGTAGTTTGCCTTGGGGAGTACCGAGATACTGCGTTGAAATTGGTTCGAGGACGCAAGCAAGCTAAGCACTCCTGTGCCATGGCCAAATCCTGTGTCTTTTTGCTCGTAAGAATTATCTTTAGGGTTATATTGCTTCAAGTGGCCTAGGTGATGAAGTTCCTGATGTTGGGTGCTAACTCCTGAGTCGATTAAAGCAATGGTGACATCCATAGACGCTTTTTGTTGAGCTAGTTTATCAAAAACTAGTTGACTGAAAGCCTTGCTATTGTCTTTAAGCGACGCAGCGTTTTTCTTAGCCTTCTGTTGACTACTTTGGAGGCTACTTTGGGTTGCTAATGGGGCGGTTTTTTCTATGATTTTAGATTTGTTTATATGATCAGCATTCGAAGAGTCGACGATCCTCAAGACTTGTTCATAGTTACTTGGCTCGAGTTCAAGCAAAACAGAGTTATTGATAACCAAAGGCTGCACTCTACCGATAAGTTCTCTTTTAGTTAGTTCAGAAAGCGTTGGCTGAAAATGCTTAAGAGATTTTTGGTTAAGGGTGCTCAAAAACATTTTTAGTAATTGGCGCTGTTGTCTTTTTGGTGTCTCGCTTTGATTAAAATAGTCTCTAATTTTTTCTAAATTAAGTGCTTGTTCGAATTCGATTAGTAGAAATTTTTGCTGATAGTGATAAATCTTTTGAGGACGGATTTCTAAAGACTGTTCCAAAAGCGGACACTCTTGTAAAGGACCCTGACAGTTGATTTCTATACGTTTTTGCATCAATTGGCTTGACGCTATTGCCACATTTGCATTGACGCAAATCACAAAAAAAACAAATAAGGTGAGCGAGTTCACAGACTTGGTTTGTGTGTATTTTTTCATTTGATCTGTCCCTGAGTTTATGACCAATATTGTGCTGCTTTTTTTGTTGGAGACAATTTCATAACAAGCATCTAACAGGGAGCATCATGGCATAGTTGTTTCTAAAAAAACAATTATCAAATCACAATGGGTAATACTTATTAGTATAATTATGGAGGTCAGGAATGACTAAATTTTTTCCCACTCTACTAATCTCATCTGTAGCATTTATTGGTGTCGGCTGTGGCTATTCCGACTATACAGGACATCCTGCACACAAAACTCAAAAAGAGGCCCACTTAAACAGCCTCAGTACGGTGATTTCGGGTTACGGCGACGAATATGACGGTACTTATGTTTATACCGCTCGTTACAACAACCTTGGTTGGCAACGACCGAATTTTTCCTTCAAAAACGTCATTCAAACCTATCGCAACGAAGTGAATAATTCTTATCCGACTCGTCCGGGTGTGTTTGTCGATGGTGATAAATTCAAAAATGCACGTGGCTTTTCTGGTGGCACTTTTAAGAAATATTGGAAAGCGGTAGACACCGATCCAGATAATGTCGGTGGTTTAGCTAACTTCGATACTTCCTTCCCGCTTGATGATGAAGGTAACTGGATCGAGCCTGGTTTGATCTTCTCGATTAGTGCAGGCGATACAGAAATTGATGCTTTCAATGTTGATCTTCAGTCTACGATTAAAAACTCATCAGATTTATTATCTAAGCTAGTGGCCAATGGCGGCAGTTTAGAGCAAGTCAAAATGTCGATCACAGGCCTTGAGTTTGATGGCCGAGAAGTGAGTGTTGAGCCTTATTCGTTTGATATGAATGTGTCAGGCTTTAGTAATGTCGAGTTCCATATTAAAAATCAAAAGAACTCAAAGGCATTGTTAAATACCATTATTAACAACACGCAGCACTTAAAACCGGTAGATATCAGTATTAAGTTTGATAATGGAATGGAATTTGAGATCCCTGAGAAATTCCAGCTGATGTTTAACCATAACGTGTTGTCAAAATTGGCAAAGTCATAATTCATATTCAAGCAAAGAGGTAATTATTATGTATCAAGGATTTACTAAAAAGTTAACTGCCAGCTTGATTGTCGCAACCTTGAGTGGTGCTGCATTTAGTGCTCATGCTGAGCAGGAATTCGATGTTATTGTAAAACTGAAGAATCAAAACTCTCCGTTTAGTTTGAGCGCCGCCAAGCAGCTCAACATGAAGGCCAGTTCGAACCCTGTGGCTTATCACAAAGCGCAAGCTAATGTGCGCAAAAGTAAGGTTAACAAGTTTGTTAATCAAATGAGAATCCAGCCAAAATTCGTTTACGCGAATGCTTACTATGGCTTCTCGGCAACGGTTAATGAAAAGCAGATGGCGGCCTTACAAAATAACCCAAATGTAGAAGCTGTTTATCGTGATGTTGAGTATCAACTGCTTGATGCGCAAAAAACAGCCTTTAGCAAAAATTACAACAGTTATAAGAAGCGTCGTAAGCTCGTAGAATGGCCTCAATCTGTGCCACAAGCTCCTGCTGATACAGGGTCGCTTAATTCTTCATACAAAGGCACCGGGCAGCACGTTTATGTTATAGACAGTGGTATTGACGCCGATCACAAAGATATTGCAGCAAACATGGGGCTATCCTATGCGCCTGAGTTCTGCTTCAGACCTGGTGATTCTGAGTTATGCCCATACCCATATTCAGATGATAATGGGCACGGTACTCACGTCGCCGGTACTATCGGTGCTTTGGATAACGATATCGATTCATTAGGTGTAGCTCCGGAAGCGACAATTCATGCTGTCAAAGTTTGCACAGCAGCGGGCTCATGCCCGGGTTCAGCAATCCTAGCAGGGCTTAACTGGTCAGTGTTCGATATGTTAGGACACGGGCAACCAGCTGTCGCAAATCTAAGTTTAGGTGGTGGCGATGAAGTCGACGCAGGAACTTGTACTGCAGATGGCTATGTCGGCTCTCACTTTGTAGCAGAAGCTTATTGCAATGCGGCACACCAAGGCATGGTTATTGTGGTGGCTGCGGGGAACTCATCATCCGATGCCGCAGAATTCAGCCCTGCAAAGTTCGACTCAACAATTGCGGTCAGTTCTTATGTTAGTTATGACGACTCCACAGGAGAGGCGGTCTTTAACGAATTTAGTAACTGGGGCGATGGCGCCAACGATTGGAGCTCATTACCATCGGGTGCTATTACCATAGGTGCGCCAGGTAACGCTATTGAGTCACTTAACCGTACTCACGGCAACATTAAGCTAAGCGGTACCTCAATGGCTTCTCCAGCGGTAGCGGGCGGGGCGGCTTTGGTCTTAGAGAAATATCCACAAGCAATGGACTATTCTGCTCTGCAAAATGTTCGTCAGATTTTAGTGGATAACGCAACAATCCCTTCGTCAGTGGTACTTGATAGTGATCCAGATTCTGGCACTTCAATTTACCCGCATGCTGAAGGTTTGTTAAATCTAGAGTTCTTAGACCTATAACTCCTAGATCTATAACTCTTAGGTCTCTAAGAAGCCGTGTACAAGTAGCCCCTCAGTTGAGGGGCATTTTTTGTTTTATAAAGACCAAAATATGCAATATTTTGTTACTAGTTGCTTTTGTTTTGAATGGTAGCAAGGGTTATAGTGGTTTCCGTTTAGATAAATTACCCTACGAATACGAAAAAACTTATTATTAAATGTTCGTATTGAGATGAGTTTACAAGAGGAGTCCCTATGAAGTCTTTCAAGTTTCAACTGTCGGCTGTGGCTTTAGCTATTGCGCTAACGGCTTGTGGCGATGACGCATCAAAAGAAAATACCAACAAAGCGGCAAAGGCAACAACGTCGGCTGAGCAAGTTGTAAATACAGAGCAGGCCGCTAGCGAAGAGCAAGCATTAAGCGAAGCAGAAAAAACGAAAAAGATTTATCAGTCTTACTGGGAAGAAAATCTAAAGATGAACCCATTGAATGCAACTTTTATGGGCGATCATCGCTATAACGACAGACTTGGCGACTTTGGAACCGAAAAAGGGCGCGCAGAAGCCTTAGCTTTTCATAAGAAATACCTTAGTGAAATCAATCAAATTGATGAGTCACAACTGGAAGGCCAAGATCTTCTAAGTTATCAGATTTTTAAAAACGAACGACAGGCGGCGATTGAAGGAACTGAATATCCTGACTATATGCAGCCAATCCAGCAGTTTTATAATCCTTTCAACTTTTTCGCCATGCTTGGTTCAGGCAAAAGCGCCCAGCCGTTCAACACGGTTGAAGATTATGAAAACTGGTTAAGCCGATTAAATCAGGCTTATGACAGCGTTGATGTCATAATCAAAAATATGCGAACGGGTATGGAAAATGGCGTAGTGCAGCCTAAAGCTCTGATGGTGAAAGTATTGCCACAGCTTAAGGCGCATATCGTTGATGATGTTGAGCAAAGCTTGTTTTATACACCTATCAAGAATATGCCAGAAAGTTTCTCACCAGAAGATAAGCAGCGTCTTACCAAAGAGTATGTGAATACGATTAAAACCATGGTAGTGCCAATGTATAGCCGTATGCATGACTTTATTCAGGATGAATATCTTCCTGCAACGCGCGAGACTGCGGGTATGGTAGCTCTACCTAACGGCAAAGAGTGGTATGCGTTTAAAGTGAAGCAAACCACTAGCACCGATTTAACACCTGATGAAATACATCAAATTGGCCTTGATGAAGTGGCTCGTATTCATGGTGAAATGAAGGGCGTTATGGAGCAGGTGGGCTTTGAAGGTTCGCTACAGGAATTCTTCGAGTTTACCAAAAACGACCCTCAGTTTATTTTCGATTCGAAAGAAGATATGTTGCAGGCTTACGAGGACTTACGCGAAACTCTGGATAAAACTGCTCCAGACCTATTCAAAGTCATTCCAGAAGCGCAGTTTGAAATTCGTGCGGTCGAAGCTTTCCGTGAGCAATCTTCATCTTCCGCATCCTATCAGCGTCCAGCACCAGACGGTTCACGTCCTGGTATTTTCTATGTGAATACTTACGACTTAAGCGCACGTCCGACTTGGACTGTGGAGTCCTTATACTTGCACGAAGCTGTGCCAGGTCACCACTTCCAGATTTCGACGCAGCAAGAACTGAAAGATATTCCAGACTTCCGCCGATTCGGTGGTACCACTGCCTTTATTGAGGGCTGGGGCTTGTATTCTGAGTCGCTTGGTAAAGAGATGGGCGTCTATACCGATCCTTACCAATATTACGGTGCTTTGAGTGCAGAGCTTTGGCGCGCGATCCGCTTGGTGGTCGATACCGGCTTACACGCAAAAGGTTGGACGCGTGAAGAAGTCTTAGAATATATGGAAAAGAACTCAGCTGCCGCTGAAGCTCGTCGTGTCTCAGAAGCTGAGCGTTTCATGGCAATCCCGAGTCAGGCTCTAGCTTATAAAATCGGTCAGTTGAAAATTCGCGAACTGCGCACACTGGCAGAGACTGAGCTTGGCGATAATTTCGATGTTCGAGAGTTCCATTATCAGGTTCTTAAAGATGGTGCGCTACCTTTGAACATTTTGGAAACTAAGATTAAACGCTGGATCGATAGCCAGAAATCATAATCTCAGTAAGATTAAAAAAGCAAAAAAGCGGCTCTCGAGTCGCTTTTTTGTGTTTCGGCTGTAACAAACTAAGCACATAATTCTCTTATGACTACGACTAAATATTAATACTAAGGCAGTTATGAAACGAATATTACAGTTAACCTTTTTTATCTTGCTCGCTAGTCTTTCAATCGGCGCTATAGCTTTAGACAGAACTCAGGTGGTGGATGATCCGAATCATGTGTCACCACTACTGATTGGGCAAAATGCGCCGGAAATGACGCTTTTTTCAAGCGATGGTACGCCTTTCAGTCTGCGTCAAAAGCTAGCTCAAAAACCAACCATCCTACTTTTTTATCGAGGCGGCTGGTGTCCGTTCTGTAATGCGCAATTAAGCCAGATTCAAGAAATTGAAGAAGATATTGTGGCAATGGACTATCAGCTACTAGCGATTAGTCCAGATACTCCAAGCGCTTTACAGAAAACGAGTAAGGATAGAAAGCTTGGTTATGAGTTAGTTTCTGATTATCAGTTGAAGGCCACGCGTCAGTTCGGTTTGGCGTTTCATATTTCTGATGAATATAACCAAAAAGTAAAATCGATTGGTGGCAAAACTGCCCGTTTGGCAGGTGATGATAAAAGCACTTTACCAGTACCTGCAGTTTTTATCTTGGATACTGATGGCGTGGTTCAATTTCAGTATGTAAACCCAAACTATAAGGTCCGTATTAAACCTGAGTTATTGCTGACAGCGGCTAAATTAGCGCTTGAGGACAAAGAGGTTGAGGGCAAGTAGATTAAAGCTAAGTAGCAAAGTTGAAGATACTAAAAAGGCGCTTAATAAAGCGCCTTTTTGTTTTTATCGCATCAGCTATATCAATCGAGAATCTTTGTTGGATGCTTATCTTCGCCAATGAATATTGATGACTCTAGAGCCTGTTCTTTAAGGCTAATAAGGCAATAGGTTTTGCCATCGAAAATAGCTGAACGTATTAATTCACCAACGTTTTTGTCGTCTTCGTTATACACCTTGCTGAGCTCATCTAAGGCAACATCAGCATCTATATACGACAATACAGCGTGGGTTTTTAGTTTGCCACGATAGTGCATTCGAGCCACGATTTCTTGTCCGGTATAGCATCCTTTGGTGAAGCTGACCGCACCGACCTGATGTAAGCCAACATTATGAGGCAGGTGGTGCTCTATAGCCGCCTGGCCGAACATCGGTATATGTGCTTGTAGCTCAATATAATCCCAAGCATTTTTATCGGCGAGAGTAGTACCAGCTAACATATTCACCAGCTCGCTAGCGCGCTCTTTACGGCTGATTAAAATCGAGGCGTTGAAGAGGCTGTTGAGGTGAACATCATAGATGCCATCTAAGTTACTGACGGTTAGGACTTCCTGTTCGCTAGAGTGGTTGCCCGGTGCTTTTTGCGTATGCCCCCACAGCTCATAATCCTTACTAGCATCGATGAGCTCGGTTTGGAAGAAGGCGGCATATTTTGATAGGGTTTCAAGCACATGCTGTAAATTATCTTTTGGCAGGATCATTAAATAATTCTGTTCAAATTTCATCATGTAAAAAACACTGTGTAAGCGTCCTTTTACGCTACAAAAACCACCCAGACTCGCCTGCTCATCCGTAACCAAGTCCATATCGCAAGTTAGCTGACCTTGTAACAACTTGTGGCTGTCTTCACCTGAAATCTGAATCACGCCAAAACCGCCAAGTTCACAGGCAATGTTTTGTAATTGTGGAATATGCTGAATCGCATCTTGATTTGTAAAGTTCATAACACCCTGACTCTTTAAGGTCGTATGGTTAGTACGATATCTATGTGTTTCGATGCCGATTTTACTGCAAACCAAATGATTTTGCAGTCCTATTTCCAAAAGCATTCACTATAAGGCTATAATTGTCCCCAAGAGAGTTCTAACAATAGAGTTTTAACGTGACCGAGCAACAATATAAAAAGCTTCAGTGGGCTAGCAGACGTGGCATGCTGGAGCTAGATGTGGTGTTATTGCCGTATCTTGAGCAACATTCTAAAGACTTCAGCGATAGTGATGTTCATCATTATCAGGAGTTCTTAGAAGAAACCGATCCTGATTTATACGCTTGGATCATGGGCTTTGAGACGCCAAAGCCTAAATTCGCCGAAATAGTGGCCACGATTCGAGAATTTGTCGATAAGCAAATTAAATGACCCACCACTAAATAGTCCCTTATCAGTCTGTGATATGAATTTACGTATAGCGCTGAAAACGCCAAAAGTTAGCCGTCAGGTTTTTGCTATCCTGTGGTCCGCTTTTGTTGTCTTGTTTATAGTCGCGGGGTGGCTTCAGGAGCGCTGGACATTCGCGCTCATCGGCGTGCCAGTGACTATTTTGCTGGGCTGGTGGCAGCTTGTGATGCTGAATCGACTGTATGAGCATATTACTGAACTGGTATTTTTTGAAGGGCAGTGGTTTATCATCGAAAAAGACCTCAAAGTCGCGATTGAGGTTAAAAAAGATACCGTCACTTGGCCTTTATGGGTAACTCTAAAATACCGAGAGCTCGATCCTTCAAGCCCACAAAGCGTTCGACAACTTATTCTTTTTCGCGACTCTATGAAAGAGTCTGAATTTCGGGACTTATCGCGAACCTTGAAGTTTTATAAGGCGAGCTAGGGTTTAAGAATCCGCAGGAGTCAAAACTGAATCTACCGCTTTCTCTGCGAGTTGCGGATAATCTAGCGTAGAATGCAAGCCACGACTTTCTTTTCGCTGCATCGCGCACTTCACAATTAATTCCGCCACCAGCACTAAGTTCCTAAGTTCGATCAGATCGTTACTCACTTTAAAGTTCGAATAATACTCGTGGATTTCCTGTTGCAATAACTCGATGCGTCTAAGCGCTCGCTGTAGTCGCTTATCGGTACGCACTATGCCAACATAATCCCACATCAACTGGCGCAGTTCGTGCCAATTGTGGGTTAGAACAATCTCTTCGTCTGAGTCGGCAACTTGGCTCTCATCCCAAGGTGGTAACTCAGCTGGAATGCTCGTGTTATCCCATGAATCTTCGATGTCCTGAGCGGCCGACTGGGCGTAAACCAAGCACTCAAGCAGTGAATTGCTGGCCATACGGTTAGCGCCGTGTAAGCCAGTGAAAGCAACCTCACCAACGGCGTACAAGCCCTCGATATCGGTGCGACTATTCGTATCTACGCGAACACCGCCACAGGTGTAATGAGCGGCAGGGACCACTGGGATCGGATCGGTGGTGATATCAATGCCAAATTCTAAACACCGCTTATAAATAGTGGGGAAATGACTTTTGATAAATTCGGGCTCTTTATGCGCAATATCCAAATAAACACATTCAAAACCGTACTTCTTCACTTCGTGATCAATAGTGCGTGCGACAACATCGCGTGGCGCCAATTCAGCTCGTTCGTCGTATTCCGGCATAAAGCGTTCGCCGTTAGGGCGTCGTAAAATGGCGCCTTCGCCGCGTAGGGCTTCTGTAATGAGGAAGCTGCGAGCCTGCGGATGGTACAAGCAGGTCGGGTGAAACTGGTTAAACTCAAGATTGGCCACACTACAGCCAGCGCGCCATGCCATAGCTATTCCATCGCCACTAGCGACATCTGGGTTAGATGTATAAAGATAGACTTTACTGGCGCCACCTGTGGCTAAAACCACAAATCTAGCTTGAATGGTTTCAACGCGATCTTCTTTAAGGTTTAAAACATAAGCGCCCTGACAGCGCTTATCTGCTAAGCCGATTTTATCGCCCGTGATTAAATCGACCGCGATATAATTTTCCAGAATATTTATGTTTGGCTCTGCTTGAACAGCGGCGACAAGGGTTGTCGACACGGCTTTGCCAGTTGCGTCGTCAGAATGGATAATGCGCCGCTTACTATGACCACCTTCGCGGGTTAGATGATAATGCTCGTCCTCTTTACTAAAAGCGACGCCACGCTCGATTAACCACTCGATAGCTTCGCGCGAGTGCTCGACCGTAAAGCGAACCGCGTCTTCATGGCATAAGCCGGCGCCCGCAATTAGAGTGTCTTCGACGTGCGAATCAATAGAGTCGCTTTCATCAAGCACCGCAGCGATGCCGCCTTGGGCGTAGAAGGTAGAACCTTCGGTGACTTCAGCTTTGCTGAGCACGGTAACTTTGCCTTTGTGGGCTAAGCGTAGTGCCACTGAAAGTCCTGCTGCGCCGCTACCAATGACCAAAACATCGGTGGAATGTATGAGATCTTGATGAGTCTGAGACATGAAAATTTATACCGTGATGGAACTTTTCTTATGTTAACTGGGTCTTTCTTTTCTACGAGCGGGTGGAAAGGAAAGTGTTTTCCAAGCAAAATATATCTGGTCGATAAGCTTTCATAAAAACACAGGTACTGATACTTTATACACAGAGTGGTGTTTTTACGAAGGTTTAACCGCACCTAATCTAATGCGGACTTTACCACAGTCGCTTATTATCAGTTAGTTTTTTCTAGCGAATAAGTAGCGAATAAGTGGCTGTAAAAAGCATTGAAAAACTATAAATAGATCTTATTTGCCCTGCAAATACAACAATAACGGGAATACTCGATGAGAAGTGGACAGCTAAGTAGAGGACACCATGTCTGAGGCTGATGTTGATTCAGAGCTAGTAAAGCGAGTCCAAAAAGGCGACAAGAAAGCTTTCGATATGCTGGTGGTGAAATACCAGCAACGGATTATGAACCTAATTTCACGATTTGTGCGAGACAAAGATGAAGTTATGGACATATCGCAGGAAGCTTTTATTAAGGCCTACCGCGCTTTGCCAAACTTTCGTGGTGATAGCGCGTTTTACACTTGGCTTTACCGAATAGCGATAAATACGGCGAAAAACTTTTTGGTTTCACAAGGGCGTAGGCCGCCGGGCAGCGATATTGATTCCAGCGATGCTGAGCAGTATGACGGTGGCGACGCACTGCGCGATACAGGAAGCCCAGAGCGCTTAATGTTTCGTGATGAAATTAAAGAGATGATATTTAAAACCATCGATGAGCTGCCTGAAGATTTACGCACAGCGATTCTATTGCGTGAAATCGAGGGTTTGAGTTATGAGGAAATTGCAGACTCCATGGACTGTCCTGTGGGGACGGTGAGATCCCGTATTTTCAGGGCTCGCGATGCAATTGACCAAAAAATTGCACCATTATTGGAGCAGGGCTGGCGATCCTAGAATTCGCTAAAAAATGACTTAAAGCAAAGAATTGGCTGAAAATTTGCTGAACAGACAAACTTTTTTACAAAAAGTGTGAACTTTTTACAGCAACCCCAGTCAATTGGTATAAGAAGTTTAAAGCAAGTTTACATAAGTAACGCCCAAAATATGACATTTTGTGGCTTCCGAGTTATGGTTTGCGAGGTTTTAGTTTCCCTTAGGGTTTAGGCTAAAGGTACGAAAAAGTCTAAACACGATTGATAGGTGCTAAAGCATGATAAAGGTAAAAGGTAATTGGTAATGAGCGATACAAAGCGTTTGGATAAAGAGATTTTATCTGCCTGGGTGGATGGTCGCGTGGAAAGCGACGACCAGCAAGAAAGCCTAGAGCAGGGTAGCGAATCGATGGCTGTTTGGTCGCGTTATCAATTAATCGGCCAAGTCATGCGCAACGAAGTTAAGCCTGTTGAGATGGATATTTCCTCAAAAGTCAGTTCAGCCATAGCTTCTGAAGAAACCTATCATTCAGCCACAGACGAGCAATCGCCTTCAAGCAACGTCATACCATTCCCCAACCGAATTTGGAAACAAGCGGGCGGTTTCGCTATCGCAGCGTCGGTTGCTATTGTTGCTTTATTCAGCGTTGCTAATACGCAACCGGGCGTAAACCAGTCGTCTCAGCAGTTAGCCGCGACCAGCAATACAACGATTCAAGCGACTGATGGCACACTTGAAGTGATAGCTTCTAATGTCGATCGTCAGGAGCTTCAAACAATGCACGATATGTTTTTAAAGCATGAAGCATTAACTCGCCAAATCACCGGTATGAGCAGTTTGCCTACAGTCCGTGTGGTGAGTAACCAAAAAGTAATCCCGGTTCAAGTTCCGATGCGCGTTGAGGACGAACTAAAAGCCTCACAGCAAAGTGAGCAGGGTAAAGCGGATAATAAAACCAATAAGTAATCACCATCGTTGAAGTAGCTTGCGAATTGAATTTGCCCTCTGAGCGTAGGTAAATCTTCAGTGATACGTTAGAATAACCCATCGAATGATGGGTTTTTTTATGGCCGAATTCCTAGCAAAAGGTTTTTAAGAGCGATGTTTACAGAAGTTGGGCAAGTAATAGCAGCGGAAGATGATACGGTTTGGGTGCAAACTCAATCTAAAACCGGCTGCTCGAGCTGTAAGGTCAGCTCAACCTGCGGCAGTGGCATCGTGAATAAGGCTTTCTCCCATAAAGTTTATGTCACACCTTTAAAAAATACCCTGAATGCCCATATTAATGATGAGGTAGAAGTGGGTATCCCTGAAGATTTAGTGCTGAAAGCATCTTTGGTTGTGTATTTACTGCCTTTGCTTTGCCTAATGTTGGCACTATTAATATCTTCTTTAGCCCTACCTAACCTTTCTGAGTTAGGCTCCATTTTTACTGCCTTCATAGGCTTACTCGTTGGTTTTGCTGGAGTTAGCTGGTTTTCTCGTCGCAAAGCACAGCAACACAAAATGGAACCTATTTTGTTGAAAATTGTAAAGAGACCTATTGAAGTGACACAAATCGTAACATCACCTGACTAAATGTAGGCGAAGCTACGGGAACTGTCTCTGTAGGGTATTCTCTAACGAGGTATCTACTTTCAATAAGTTATAAAACTTATGGTTTAAACAAAATTTGCGGAGAAGGCTTAACATGTTGAAACGTTTCTTATCAATAACTCTAGTGACGTGGCTGGTGGTATTATCGGGCTGCGCAGAAGCTAATTCATTCCCTGATTTTACCAAGCTGGTTGAAAAGGTTCAGCCAAGCGTAGTGAGCATTAAAGTCGAAGTTAAGCGCTGGGGGCGGGTCGTTGGCCGTGGCGGTGGTTCTGGCTTTATTGTTGATGATAAAGGTTACATCCTGACTAACCACCATGTTATCGACGGTGCCGAGACGCCTGTGGTAAAGCTCTATAACGGACGCGAGTTTAAAGCTGAGGTTGTGGGTAGCGACGCTAACACAGACGTTGCATTGTTAAAGATAGATTCAGGCGATTTAGAGCTCGAAGCACTTGAAATCGGCACCACAAAAGATTTAAGAGTGGGGCAATGGGTGTTGGCTTTTGGAGCGCCGTTTAATTTGGAGCACACAGTTACAGCTGGAATTGTTAGCGCCAAGGGGCGTGGCGAAGTAGGATCGCAATATGTGCCTTTCATCCAAACAGACGTGGCCATTAACCGCGGAAACTCAGGCGGCCCATTGATTAACCTAGACGGGGAAGTCGTGGGTATTAACTCCATGATTTTTAACCCGATGATCAGTAGCGGTTTATCTTTTTCTATCCCTATCGATCTTGCGGATAATGTGCGTGAGCAGCTATTAAAAGACGGTAGAGTCAATCGTGGGTTCTTAGGGGTTATGTTTGGACCGATTGATCAGGATAAAGCGGATGCTTTTGGCTTGGATAGCGTTGGCGGTGCTTTAGTAACCCGAGTAATGCCGAACATGGCTGCCGATAAAGCAGGTATCAAGGTTGGCGATGTAGTGATTGAGGTGGATGGTAAGCCAGTGCGTAAAGCGCAAGATTTACCGTTTTACATTGGCCAAATGCCAGCTGGTGAAGAGGTGGAGTTAACCATTGTGCGTAATGGTGACGAGGAATCCATTGATGTCACTCTAAGCGATGCCAATGGGCAGTTTGCAGTAACCTCAAACACGGGTAAGCAAGAGCTTGGAATAGCGGTTTCGGCGCTGACTCCTGACCTCAAAGAAGCGACAGGTATTGAGCAGGGCGTCATCATTCGTGATGTTGAGCGTGATAGTCCAGCGGCAAGAGCGGGTCTGCGCCAGGGCGATATCATTCAAAAACTGCACCGAACAGTGATTAGAAGCCCTGAGGACTTCCAGCAAGCGGTTGCTTCTTTGCCTAAAGAAGGCAAGGTGGCAGTATTGATTGTACGTCAAGGCGTCGGTAGCGACTTCCTTGTGATAGAACTGAAGTAAGTTGTTACTCATTTAGACCTTACCAAGGCCAGCTTAAGTCCAACTTAACTGGCCTTTTCTATGAATTTAGCTAAAATAGGCCGCTTACTTTTAAATTATTTTCAAAACAGTCACTTATCAATTAACACTTAATCGTGATTTTGCAGAAGAAACAACAATAAACTCTTCAAATTCAAAAGGTTAGTCGCTTAAGCGTTAATGAAACAAGAAGGTTTTAGCGGAACATATATGGCATATACCGATTATATTCGTAACTTTTCTATCATTGCTCATATCGATCATGGTAAATCAACCTTGTCGGATCGTTTAATTCAGCAATGTGGAGGCCTTACTGAGCGTGAAATGGCCGAGCAGGTTTTGGATTCGATGGATCTAGAGCGTGAGCGTGGTATTACCATTAAAGCTCAGAGTGTGACGCTGAACTATGAAGCTAAAGATGGCCACACCTATCAGTTGAACTTTATTGACACCCCTGGACACGTTGATTTCTCATACGAGGTTTCGCGCTCATTGGCGGCGTGTGAGGGTGCTTTGCTAGTGGTTGATGCTGCCCAAGGGGTAGAGGCACAGACTCTGGCTAACTGTTACACCGCTATCGAGCAAGATCTTGAAGTCGTGCCTGTGTTGAACAAAATTGATTTACCAGCGGCCGATCCTCTGCGCGTAATGCAGGAAATCGAAGACATCGTCGGTATCGAGGCGATGGATGCGGTGCAGTGTAGTGCAAAAACTGGTGTTGGTATTGATGAACTGTTGGAAGCGATTGTGCGCGATATCCCGCCAGCTTCGGGCGATCCTGATGCGCCGCTACAGGCTTTGATTGTGGATTCGTGGTTCGATAACTATTTAGGCGTTGTCTCGCTGGTTCGTGTTATGCAAGGAACCATTAGAAAAGGCGATAAAATGCAAATTATGACCACGGGCAAATCACACCTGGTGGATCATGTAGGCATTTTCACTCCTAAGCGACACGACACTGACGTCTTGCGAGCGGGCGAAGTAGGCTTCGTTATTGCAGGAATTAAGGATATTCAGGGCGCTCCTGTGGGTGACACTATCACCTTAGCAAAAGATCCTTCTGAAGATCCGTTGCCGGGTTTCCAAACGGTCACACCTCAGGTTTACGCTGGCCTTTTCCCTGTTAGCTCTGATGACTATGAGTCGTTCCGTGATGCCTTATCAAAATTAAGCCTGAATGATGCGTCTTTATTCTTCGAGCCTGAAAACTCAACCGCACTAGGTTTTGGTTTCCGCTGTGGCTTCTTAGGAATGCTGCACATGGAAATTATTCAGGAGCGACTAGAGCGTGAGTACAACCTTGATCTCATCACTACTGCGCCAACAGTAATTTATGAAGTTGTAAACACGGATGATGAAGTGATTTACGTCGATAATCCTTCAAAATTACCGCCGGTATCAAACATTGCCGAAATTCGTGAGCCAATCTGTGAGGCTAATATTTTAGTACCACAGGAGCACTTAGGCTCAGTAATCACGCTGTGTGTAGAAAAGCGTGGCGTGCAAACTAAGATGCAATATGCGGGAACGCAAGTCGCATTGACCTATGAAATGCCGATGAACGAAGTGGTGCTCGACTTCTTCGATAGGCTAAAGTCTGTAAGCCGTGGTTATGCCTCTTTGGATTATAACTTTAAGCGTTATCAGCAGGACGAATTAGTTCGATTGGATATTCTTATTAATGGCGACAGAGTTGACGCACTGGCGTTAATCGTACACAAAGACCAAGCCCAATATCGTGGGCGCGAGTTGGTTGAGGCGATGAAAGAGATTATTCCTCGCCAGATGTTCGAAGTGGCGATTCAAGCGGCGATTGGCAACCATGTTATCGCGCGCTCAACAGTTAAAGCGTTACGTAAAAACGTACTGGCCAAGTGTTATGGTGGTGACGTGTCGCGTAAGCGTAAGTTGCTAGAAAAACAAAAAGCGGGTAAGAAGCGCATGAAGCAGGTGGGTAAAGTTGAAATCCCGCAGGAAGCGTTCCTTGCTGTACTAAACGTAGGTAAGGACAAGTAATGCCAACAATTTATTACGATTTTGGATTTTATTTAGGGCTTGCTGCGCTAATAACTGGCGTGGTGACTTTGCTCGATAAGTTTTGGTGGCAGAAAAAACGCATCGAAGCCGGTGGTGTCGAATATGACGAAAAAGGTCGCGAAAAGTATCCTGCGTTTATTGATGTTTGTCGCTCTTTCTTTCCGATAATCTTTGCCGTATTGGTATTGCGCTCTTTCCTTTTTGAGCCCTATAGAATTCCATCAGGCAGTATGAATCCTGGTCTTTATGACGGTGACTTTATTCTAGTCAATAAATTTGCTTACGGAGTTCGTCTGCCAGCATTTAATACAAAGATTATTGATGTAGCGGATCCGCAGCGTGGAGATGTTGTGGTGTTTCACCCGCCTCACGAACCACAGCAAGCCTATATCAAGCGCCTAATTGGTGTTCCTGGAGATCGTCTGGAGTGGGATCGTGGAACTTTAACAATCATTCCGCAATGTCAAAATGGTGATGATATTGGCGGCGGCAGTTGTGAGCCAATGACGATTAAGTCTGAGTTTGTGTCGGATGAGGTCGAAGATTTAGTGCCAAGAGGTGAGTTATTTAATACTTATAAAGAAACCATCAATGATAATGAGCATCCGCTGATTTATTTAGACAACGGTGTACAAAGAGTTGGCGGCAATAGCCTTAATGCTCGTTGGACAGAAGTAGTACCTGCGGGGAAATACTTTGTTATGGGTGATAATCGTGATGGTAGTGCCGATTCTCGTGAGTGGGGCTTTGTGCATGAAGAAGGCATTATAGGTAAAGCGGCTTATAAGTGGATTTTCTTAACTTTTACTGATGAGCCAGTTTTATTTGGCAAACATCTGCCAAAAGGTATATCCTTTAGTAGAGCGGGAGCAATAAAATAATCCTAAGTTCTTGATTAAGAACACAAGTTTACGTTTAAGGAGAGCGGGGTCTATGACTACTCACAATAAATTAGGTCAAATGAGAATGAGCCGAACATATCTCAACAAACAGTATCAAGGCGGTATGACTGCTGCGGGCTGGTTGATTATTATGGCAATAGTTTTGTTTTTTATGTACTTAGCTATTAAATTAGTCCCTGCCTACATGGAATACTTTAGTATCAAGAGCTCGTTAAAGTCAGTCGCAGAAGAAAGCACTTCAAGCACTAGCAAATCTGATCTAAAGCGTTATATCTCAGGCCGCTTTAGCGTTAACAGCATTGATGTTGTAGAGACTGATGATGTTGAAATCAAAGATGTCGATGGCGGCAAGGCGCTATACATAGAGTATGAAAACCGCATAGCATTATTCGGCAACATCAGCGCACTATTAGAATTTAAGCACGAAGAACCTCTTAACTAAACGACCCACATTTAAAGGCCAAGATGAGTCACCAGCAACAGCAAATCGAACGTTTTTGTCGCCATCTTGGCTATGAATTTTCTGACCAAAAGCTTATACAAAGGGCCCTTACTCACCGTAGCGCTTCTAACCGCCATAACGAAAGGCTAGAGTTCTTAGGAGATGCGGTGCTAGGTATGGTTATCGCTAAAGCACTTTTTGAGCAGTTTCCAAAGGTAAATGAGGGGCAACTGACCCGAATGCGCTCCAGTCTAGTAAAAGGCAAAACACTAGCTGTTATCGCTAAAGAAATTGACCTGGGTGATTATATTCGATTGGGTGAAGGCGAATTAAAAAGCGGTGGCTTTAGAAGAGCATCGATTCTCGCTGATGGCTTTGAAGCTGTAATAGGCGCAGTTTATTTAGATTCGGGCTTTGAAACTACAAGCCAGTTAATCCTGAAACTTTATGGCGAGCGCTTAACCCAGCTTAACCCTGATGAGGTCACCAAAGACGCCAAAACCCGTCTCCAAGAATTACTACAGTCACGCGGTTACCCATTGCCTGAGTACGATCTACTGACAGTAACGGGCGAGGCTCATAAGCAAACTTTTGAAGTGGTTTGTGTTATCTCTGAGCAAAAAATTAAAACCCAAGGCACTGGCAGTAGCCGCCGTAACGCGGAGCAATTAGCCGCCGAAAAAGCATTCACTGAATTACAAAAGGCGCTAGCGTCTTAAGTTGATAAACATGACAGAACACTCTAAACAGCCGGACTCCTTTCGTTGTGGTTACGTTGCGGTACTAGGCCGTCCAAACGTGGGTAAATCTACCCTGATGAACCACATTCTAGGGCAAAAAGTCAGTATCACATCGCGTAAACCTCAAACCACGCGGCATCGTGTTTTAGGGATATATACCGACGATGAAGCGCAGATCTTGTTTGTCGATACTCCAGGTATTCACCGCAAAGAAGCGCGAAGCATCAATCGCTACATGAACCGTGCCGCATCAAGTTCAATGGTTGATGTGGACGTGTTGGTATTTGTGATTGATAGTCTGCAATGGACCGATGATGATGAGCTGGTTTTAGAAAAATTGAAACAAGCGAGAGGGAAGAAAGTTTTATTCGTCAACAAAGTAGATAAAGTTGAAGATAAAGAAGAGCTACTCCCTCACATTGCTAAAATTACTGAAGATTGTCATTTTGATGCAGTCTTCCCGGGCTCCGCATTAAAAGGACAGAACCTTGATGAGCTCACTAAAACATTAAAGCAGTGGCTCCCGGAAGGCGACTTATTTTACCCAGAAGATTACATCACCGACCGTAGTGAGCGTTTCATGGCGGCAGAGCTTATTCGTGAAAAATTAATGCGTTCACTTGGCGAAGAAATTCCTTACTCTTCGACGGTTGAAATCGAACAATTCAAGTTTAAAGATAATGGCGTGTTACACATTAATGGCTTGATCTTGGTCGAGCGCTCTGGGCAAAAAGCAATCATTATTGGCAAACAGGGGCAGCGATTAAAGCAAATTGGACGTGACGCTCGTATTGAGATGGAAGAGTTGTTCGATGCTAAAGTCTTTTTAGAGCTTTGGGTAAAAGTTAAAGATGGCTGGGCGGACGATGAGCGCGCCTTGAAATCTTTAGGCTATGACGATCATCGATGAACAATGTTGAGCTAACACAGTCATTTGTATTACATGCGCGTCCTTTCAAAGAAACTAGCCTCATTCTAGAGTTATTCACCCTAGACCACGGGCGATGCAATGTACTAGCCCGTGGTGTTCGTGGTAACAAGAAAAACCATAAAAGAGCTTTATTACAGCCGTTTCAGCCCCTTGTCGTAAGTTGGGTTGGGCGCAGCGACTTAAAAACCTTAAAAGATTTTGAAGCGAGCTCACAAAGTTATCCCTTATCAGGGATTCCAAGTCTTTCCGGCTTATATATGAATGAGCTGATGCTAAAGCTATTGATTCAATGGGATCCACACCCAGATATTTACCTCAGTTACCAATCCGCCTTATTGCGCCTCAGCCAACAAGAAACCCCATCGATTGTTTTACGTGAGTTTGAACTCGCTTTAATTGAGGAGCTGGGTTACGGCATAGATTGGCATTGCGACATACAAGGGGAAACGATAGAGCCTGAACTTGATTACGGTTTTATACCTCAGCAGGGTTTTGTTCTGCTGCCTCAAGCGCCAAAGGGCTCTCTCAAAGCACAAGGCAAGCACATTATTGCTATTGCTGAGCATGATTGGCAGCAAACCGGTAGCTTGGCCTTAGCTCGCAAGGTGTGTCGAACTTTGATCGATCCTTTGGTAGGCTATAAGGAGCTGAATAGCCGTAAGCTTTTGCAACAAACACTTGCTATTCAATCATAGGTTGCATAACCTTTCATTAATTGATTCTGTACGGAAATTTTTATGAAAAACCCCATACTTTTAGGTGTAAACATCGATCATGTTGCTACAGTGAGGAATGCTCGCGGTACCGACTATCCTGATCCAGTACAAGCGGCATTTATCGCCGAGCAAAATGGTGCTGATGGGATTACGGTTCACCTAAGAGAAGATCGTCGCCACATTACTGATCGTGATGTTGAAATTCTCGCTAGAACGATCCAGACACGCATGAACTTAGAGATGGCTGTAACCGATGAAATGTTATCGATTGCCGAAAAGACCAAGCCAGCCTATGTCTGTTTAGTCCCTGAGAAGCGTGAAGAGTTAACCACTGAAGGTGGGCTAGACGTTAAAGGTCAAGAAAGTAAAATTAAAGAAGCCTGCGAGCGCATGGCAGAAGCAGGAATTCAAGTCTCGCTTTTTATCGACACTGATGAAGAGCAGATTGATGCGGCTGCTCGAACGGGTGCTCCATTAATTGAATTGCATACAGGCCACTATGCCGATGCCACAACGGAGCACGAGCGTGAAGTTGAATTGGTGAAAATTCAACGCGCAGTGTCCCATGCTGTGGGACAAGGCATTCAAGTCAATGCCGGACATGGTTTGCAATACCACAACGTACAACCTATCGCTGCAATCAAAGAAATTGTCGAGCTTAATATTGGGCACGCGATTATAGGTCGAGCGGTATTTAGTGGCCTTGATCAAGCAGTCTCTGAAATGAAGAAATTAATGGTTGAAGCACGTCAATGGCCATATTTGGTGTAGGCACCGATATCGTAAAGCTGGAGCGCGTGGAGCGCTCCTATCAACGTCATGGCGATAAATTTGCTGAGCGAATTTTGTCGTCTGATGAGTTAGAGGCCTACGTATCTAAAAAGAACAAAGTCACCTATCTAGCCAAACGGTTTGCTGCCAAAGAAGCCATCAGTAAGGCGCTAGGAACAGGAATGCGCGAAGGCATTGATTTCAAGCAACTTTCCATTGTCAGTAACCAGCTTGGTAAGCCAGAAGTCTTTTTGCAGGGCAAAGCTCAAGACTGGGCACAAAATAATAAAATAGCTAGAGTCCACTTAAGCATTAGTGATGAACGCGATGCTGCCGTGGCTTTTGCCATAGCCGAAACAGAATAAGCTGGAATATTAATACAACGTCAACACAAGGATTCGATACAGTTTTTATGTCACACGATCATTTATCACAGGATTATTTATCAATAATAGGCCGTTCGGCCGACAGCCCAGAAGTACAACAGTTTTTTCAAAGATTTAACGCGAGTTGGAACGATGTTATTTCCTATGAAGGACAAGGCGTTACCGAAGCAAGCTTAGAGATCTTTGACTCAGTGATTGAGCTAGAGTTTATTAAGAAGCTATCACCAAAATCATCGGTAACCAACCAAGCTGATGATTTTATTGTACGTAATCTCACATTAGTTAATCATACTGCTGAAGTTAATGAAAAAATTGGGGACGTTGAAGACACTCTTCGGCTAAGTGACACTATTTATAAAGCTATTGAGGTTTTTGGTAAGGACTATCAATATTTACAACAAAAAGAGAGCTACTGTTGGCGTAAAGATGATGTTTTGATAGAAGTTGGTCAAGATCGCACTAGTGATAAAATTAGTCATATCACCTTTACCGCAGACTCGCTCGACGTGCGGGCTATACAAGACGTCGCTGAAAGTTTATCAAATAGCCCTTTATCTGAGCAGACAGCCGAAAACCTAGGTGTAGAGCCGCCCGACTTACCCTATGAAGATGAGCCAGTTAGCTTAGATTATAAGGACGAAGAAGTTGTGGAGAGAGCTTCAGGTGGTCGCTTTAGCATTTTCGTTGTAATAGCCGCAGTCATAGCTGCATTACTTTTTTACGATGAAATCGCTCAGTATTTCATGCAGCTATTTAAGTGATGTTTAGATAATTTACGAGTGCTGAATTAATCTAAAAAGAGGTCTTTCTTAATCTTATCTTCGTAGTCAGGGTTATAGGCGTATTGCGAAAAGTCTGTCACCTTGGCGGCTTTTAAGACCTCTTCATCAATTAACCACAAGCCGGTGTAATTATTACTCGGGTGGGTCAGAATAACTTTAGCTGCATCCGCCATAATCTCAGGTTTGCGCGCGTAGTTAAGGGTTTCTTTATTACCTACCGCAAACTCGATGGCCGCTGTCGCTATATAAGTTTTTGGCCATAGAGTGTTTACTGCAACACCGTATTGTTTAAATTCCGCCGCCATACCTTTACTCAATATACTCATGCCGTATTTAGACAAAGTATAAGGACTATAGTCTTTTAACCATTCTTCTTTCAGGTTCACAGGAGGAGATAGGTTTAGAATGTGTGGGTTTTCCGACTTCTTTAGATAGGGCAGGGCATAGTGCCCGAAACAGTAAACTGCGCGTGAGTTGACCTGCTGCATAAGATCATAACGTTTTGGCGATGTATCTTCGACAGTGGTTAGGCTAATGGCGCCAGCGTTGTTTACAACAGCATCAATGCGGCCAAACTTTTCACCAATTTGGTCACACAGTTTTTTAATTTGTAACTCTTTGCGCACGTCTAGTGCCACAGCGATCGCTTTACCGCCAGCCTGCTCGACCTCTTCAGCCACCGTATGAATTGTGCCAGGTAACTTAGGATGAGGCTTATCGGATTTAGCGGCGATGACGATGGTGGCACCTTCTTCGGCAAATCTCAGCGCCATAGCACGACCAATGCCACGACTGGCGCCAGTAATGATAATAACTTTATCTTTTAAACTAGGCATTAAAGCAGTTTCCTTATGTCGTCTTTGATGTTTTCTGGTTTTGTTATTGAGCCATAGCGCTCGATGACTTTGCCGTCTTTATCGACTAAGAATTTTGTGAAATTCCACTTAATTTTCTGTGAACCTAATAGGCCGGTCGCTTCTTTTTTCAAATGTTGGTAGAGAGGATGAGCATTATCACCATTAACGTCAACTTTTTGGAACAGTGGAAAAGAAATATTGAAATTCAAGTCACAGAAATTCTTGATCTCGTCATCTGAGCCGGACTCCTGCTTGCCAAACTGGTTACAGGGGAAGGCTAGGACTTCTAATCCTTGACCAGAAAATTCTTGATACAGCTTTTCAAGCCCTTCGTATTGTGGGGTAAAACCACAAGCACTGGCTGTATTAACAATCAGTAACACTTTTCCTTGATACTCTTTGAGCGAAACTTCTTGGCCGTTATTTAAAACGGCCGAATAATCGTATATGGTAGGCATGATTTTTCCTCGGCAAAACCTTTTAGCTACTCTAGCCCCTTGGTATGGAGACTGTCAATCTTGAGTCGATGACAAGTTAAGAGGGTATAAACAAGCAGAATTAAATTTTCGAAGAGTATCTTATGAAACTGAAATATGTATCGACACTAGTTGTATCATGCTTTATTGCTTTTAGCGCAGTGGCGAATAATGCCCCTAACTTTGATGATGAAGACTTAAAAGTCGCAGCACAACTAAGAGACAAGGCTCTGGATAGCTCGCTGGATTACGACATTGTTGAATCGCTCACCACTGAAGTAGGACCTCGAATGGCGGGAACGCCAGGCGACGCGGCTGCGGTGAAGTGGGGCGTGGCTAAATTAGAAGAGCTAGGTTTCGATAAAGTGTGGACTGAGCCTGTCACTTTTCCAACCTGGAAGCGTGGCGTCGAGAGCGCAGAGGTTTTATCCCCCTACCCACAACCACTAGTTATCACTGCCTTGGGTTTTAGTGTGGCGACCCCTGAAGGTGGCTTGTCGGCAGAAATCATTGAGTTTGAGGATCTAGAGGCTTTAAAAGCTGCTCCAGCTGATGCTGCTAAGGGAAAAATAGTTTTTATTAAGAATCGTATGGAGCGTGCTAGAGACGGCTCAGGTTATGGACCTGCTGTGGCCGCAAGAGGTCAAGGCGCATCTGAAGCAGCTAAAAAAGGTGCAGTGGGCATTTTAATCCGTTCAATCGGAACCGATTCGCACCGTATGGCACATACAGGCGTTATGCGTTATGAAGAGGGAATCACAAAAATCCCTGCGGCTGCCTTATCGGCTCCTGATGCGGACTTGCTAGAGAACATGATTCGCCGTGGTAAGCCTGTCACTGTGAAAATGACGATAGGTGCTAAAAATGGTGAAGAATACACCAGCCATAATGTTATTGGTGAGATCACGGGTAGCGAAAAACCTGAAGAATACGTAATTATCGGTGCACACTTAGATTCATGGGACTTAGGCACTGGTGCTTTAGATGATGGTGCTGGGATTGGTATTACAGTTGCTGCGGCAAAGTTAATATTAGATTTACCAGAGCGTCCAAAGCGTTCTATCCGCGTTATTATGTTTGCAAACGAAGAACAGGGCTTAATAGGCGGAAAGGCATACGCCGAAGCACATAAAGATGATATTAAAAATATCATCACTGCCGCTGAGTCAGATTTTGGCGCTGGTAAAATTTGGCGAATCGATTCTAAGGTTAAGCCTGAAGCGATACCTGCAGTGAAGCAGATGGCAGACGTCATGGCACCTTTAGGTATTAGCTACGGTAACAACAATGCTGGTGGTGGCCCAGATCTTATTCCTCTGCGCGGGAAGGGGATTTCGGTCTTTTCTCTACGCCAAGATGGAACCGACTATTTCGACTACCATCACACACCAAACGATACTTTGGATAAAGTCGATCCTGAGTCTTTGAAGCAAAATACGGCGGCTTATGTAATCTTTGCTTATCTTTCAGCTCAGATGAACGGTGATTTCGGTACAGGTTTCAACCAAAAGTAACCGAACCTATCCCTATCTGCTCGGATGTGTTATCTTTTTGGAACTAAAATCTACCTAGTTCAAGAGGCCATAACATGTCCGAGTTAGTGACTTCTCAATTAATCAATAAAGTCCTTCATATCAGCTTCCATCGTGAAGATAAGAAAAATGCATTAACCTCAGAAATGTACGATGCGTTGTCGGCGACTCTAAAGTCGGCTAAAGCTAATGATGAAGTGAATGTGGTTCTTTTTAAAGGCAGCGAAGGGTGCTTTTCAGCAGGTAACGACATTGCCGATTTTTTAAAGCAACCTGTATTGGAAGAGGGAAGTCCGGTCTTAAAGTTTTTGCATGAGTTGACCAATTTCGACAAGCCGATGGTGGCCGCCGTTTCAGGGCCTGCCGTTGGAATAGGAACCACCTTGTTGCTTCACTGCGACCTTGTCTACGCTACAGACCAAACCTATTTCAGTTTACCATTCGTTGACTTAGGGCTTTGTCCTGAGGCTGGTTCTAGTTACTTACTAACGCGCCAGATTGGTTATGTTAGAGCCGCAGAGCTGTTACTGTTAGCGGAGCCGTTCGATGCTGCGAAAGCAAAAGAACTTGGCATTATTAATGATGTTGTTGCGGTCGATAAATATTATGAGGTTGCACAAAACAAAGCCGAGAAACTCGCGAGCAAACCTGCTCATGCCTTAAGAGTGAGCCGTCAATTATTGCGTTCGAATTCTGGGTTAGTCAGTAAAGCAATAGAGCGTGAAGCACGAAGCTTCTCATCGCTGTTAACCAGCGACGAAGCTAAGGCTATCTTTAAGAAGTTTTTAGAGAAGTAATCTTTATCGAGGATGATTGCCGATATACCTATCAGTAATCATCCTCATCATCCTTGTAAGGCTGTGGCTTTACACCTTTAGGAACTTTGAATTTGTTGTTTCGTTTTAGCACAAACAAAGTTGCGCCAATAATGGCGAAAATTAATAACGTAATCAAAATCGCTTTCAACATAATCGCTCCTTGTTTCGCTATAGAATGATAGAGTAATGAATCACTATAGAATTACTCTGTACAAATATTATACACGTATTTCCTAGCAAGGCTTTCCAGCCTTGAATTGATATTGTCTTTACCGCCTATATCTTTTTCTCTTAACGTTTCTTTCAAAAAGTCTAACGGAAACTCCTTTAATGCTTTTTCTGCAATCGGTCTGTAGCTGATGTGCCATGGCTCGCAAGCGACGCCACCTTTGTCCTCGCGATAAGGTTTAAAGAAACCAAAAGACTCAAGGTTGTAATCTAACCATTCATCTAAACGCGAACAAGGGCCTTTATCTTCGAACTCTTCTTCAGTGAGCTTAACTTCGTAGCCTTGATCGATTGCTGCCGCATCGAATACATCAAAGTCCGTTCCCCAGTGGTGCCTGCTGGTGCCTGGAATGGCACTGTAGTGTAGGATTGCATCGACACGCTCTTTAGGCGATAACTCAAAAGAGTTGACGGTGGTGCCATCGCGTAAGTTTAATTCAACATCATTGTTATATTTGTAATTCCAGATTTCAGCTTGTCGCTCGAAGCTACGATAGCTACTGATAACCCGAAGCGGGACTCCGTCGAGCTCAGACTGACGAATTAATTTTGCAATTGGAATTAGCACCTCATGGTGGCATTCGAATTTTTGCCCTAATAACTCGCTGTTATCAACAACATTAATTAGGTGGTTCTGATCCAACCCAATGAGTTGCTCGGGTGTCATCATGGAATTATCTATACTCTTCATATCACTCTTTAGCTAAAAGGTGTTTTAAAACACTGTAATAAACATCCACTAAGGTTTTGAGTTCGTCGATTTTGACGCATTCGTTAATCTTATGAATCGTTTTGTTCACAGGACCAATCTCAACCACTTCGGCGCCAGTTTTTGCGATGAAACGTCCATCGGAAGTTCCGCCACTGGTTAGTGCTTCAGCTTCAATATTACAGTTTTCACGTACCGCATTCTTTGCGGCAGTAAGCAATTCGCCTTCAGGCGTCAGAAATGGCTCGCCGTTTAACTTCCAGTCCAACTGATAGTCTAAGTCGAAGCTGTCCAGGATATCAGTGACTCGCTTTTTTAAGCCATCCGCAGTGGACTCTGTGGAGTAGCGGAAATTGAACTCAACATATTTTTCACCAGGGATAACATTGGTCGCTGTACCAGCATTCTCGATCGCTATCTGAAAACTGGTTGGTGGGAAAAATTCATTTCCATCATCCCAATGTTCTTCTGCCAGAGCATTTAGAGCTTTATAAGACTTATGTATGGCGTTATCCGCTAAATGCGGGTAGGCGACATGACCTTGAGTACCGAGAATCTTTAAAAATCCGGTTAGCGAGCCACGACGCCCGTTTTTGATAACGTCGCCAAGTACAGCAGTGCTGGAAGGTTCACCAACCACGCTGTAATCGAAGCGTTGGTTACGTTTCATTAATTCTTCGACCACGCGTACTGTACCGTTGATAAAAGGGCCTTCTTCATCACTAGTAATTAGGTATGCAATCGAGCCCTTATGATCCGGGTAGTCAGTGACAAAGCGTTCTGTGGCCGCGACCATAGCTGCTAGGCTACCTTTCATATCAGCGGCGCCACGACCGTAAAGATAACCATCTTTTATCGTCGCTTCAAAAGGCGGCGTATGCCAATCATCTAAATTGCCTGCAGGAACTACGTCGGTATGACCTGCAAACACAAAAACTGGTTCTTCCGTTGCGCCTTGGCGAATGGCCCAAAAGTTTTGAGTGTCTTCAAAGTCCATGATTTCGTGTTCAAAACCTTGCTCATCGAGCAGGTCTATCATCAGCTTTTGACAACCGGCATCATGCGGCGTCACCGATTCACGGTTAATCAGGTTTTTGGCTAACTCAATAACATCGATAGTCATAATCTGCCTTAGCTAAAAATATCTTGGTATTGTTCAGGCTTGAAACTCAAATGAACTTCATCGCCTTTGACTAGTACTGGTCTTTTAATCAAAGTCACTTTGCTTTGCATTAAGTCGATAGCCGAGTCACGATCAATATTATCTTTCACTGACTGTTCAAGTGGACGCCAAGCGGTACTACGCTTGTTAAGCAACTTTTCCCAACCAATTGCTTTGTCCCAGCTTTCTAAAGTCGAACGTTCCAACGGGTTCTTGCGATAGTCGATGAACTCATGCTCGATGTCTTTAGCTTCTAACCATTTCACTGCTTTTCTCACTGTATCGCAGTTTGGAATGCCGTAAATCTTTACCATAACTAATACCTAAACCTTTTAACTAATGCTTTAAACTTAATCTTTGCCTAAACGTAATAATTCGTTAACGCTAGTTTTAGCGCGAGTTTTCGCATCAACTTGCTTAACGATAACAGCACAATTTAAGTTATATTTACCGCACTCCGAAGGTAAGCTACCAGGAACCACAACCGAGCCGGCTGGAACTCTACCGTAAGTCACTTCATCAGTTAGTCGATTATAAATCTTAGTACTTTGGCCAATGAATACGCCCATTGATAAAACAGCACCTTCTTCAACAATAACGCCTTCGACTACTTCAGAGCGTGCGCCAATAAAGCAGTTGTCTTCAATAATAGTTGGGCCAGCTTGTAATGGCTCTAAAACACCTCCAATACCGGCGCCACCTGATAAATGTACGTTTTTTCCGATCTGCGCACAGGAGCCAACGGTTGCCCAAGTGTCGACCATGGTGCCTTCATCAATGTAGGCTCCAATATTGGTGTAGCTTGGCATCAGTACCACATTGCTAGCAATGTAGGAGCCGTGACGCGCGATGGCGTGTGGCACAACACGTGTCCCACCAGCTTTGAATTGCTCTTCGCTCATACCTTGGTACTTCATTGGCACTTTGTCATAAAATTGTGCCAATTCTGTATCGATGACTTTGTTTTCATTTAAGCGGAACGATAAAAGAACTGCTTTTTTTAACCACTGATTAACGATCCAGTCGCCATCTTTTTTCTCAGCAACTCGCGCTTGGCCTGAGTCGAGTAGGTTTAATGCTTCTGTAACAGCCTCTTTAATGTCCGCCGGTGCTGAGCTTGGAGAAAGCGAATCGCGGTTTTCAAAAGCTTGTTCGATAGTATTTTGCAAAGACATAACGGTTCCTATAAATATGTAGATTAAGCGTTAATCGCTTGCTCTAGATGTTGCTTAATTTGTTGAATCTTGGTTTCATCAGTAATCGGCTGGTTGTTGCCATCACTGATGGTAAAAGTATCCTCGACACGTTCGCCAAGGGTTACAATTTTTGCCGAGTGCACCTCGATATCACAATCTCTGAATGCTTGCCCGATATTAGCCAAGAGGGCGGGGCGGTCGAGCGCTGTGATTTCAAGAGTGGTAAATGCTTTGTTCGGGTCATTAAATATCTCGATTCGAGTTTTGACCGTAAAGTATTTCAGTTTTGATGGTATGGCACGACTAATCGACAAGTCTAAGCCTTTCATATTGGATAAGCCATCAATTAAGTTGTCTTGGATTTCTTGGATACGCTGCTCGTAAGATAAAGGGTAGCCTTGTTCATCCAATACAATAAAAGTATCGAGACATAAGCCTTTCGGCGAGGTAAATAAAGTTGCCGCTTGGATGTTCAAATGATTCTGACTCAATAGTGCCGTTATAGACGCGAACAAATCTGGCTGATCTTCTATCGCGATAAAAACCTCAGTGCCCGCTTGTGATCGGTGATTCTTTATGGCGACATAAGGCAGTTCAGGTTGTGATAACAACTGCTCAGTTTGCCAAATAATTTGTTCAGGATGATAGCGTAATAGGTAATCATTACCCAGCTCAACAAGTAGCTCCCTAACAGGCTCTACAGACTCACCTGACTTAGTAAACTGCTCGATGACTTGTTGACGTGTGTCTTCAAGCATTTCACTTTGGTTCGCGCGGGGAGTGGACTGTGTTAAATAATGCTTAGTCGCTAAAAACAGCTCTTTAAGTAGCGACTCTTTCCACGAATTCCACAAGGTCGGGTTGGTCGCTCGGATATCAGAAACCGTCAGCACATAAAGTAATTCTAAGTGCAAAATCGAGGGCACGCGACTGGCGAAACGCTCGATAACGTCAGGGTCGCTAATATCTTTGCGCTGTGCTACAAGCGACATGATTAGGTGATTTTTCACTAACCAAGCAACAAGCTCTGAAATATGATTCTCGAGACCAATAGACTTACAATATTCTAAAGCATCGACGGCGCCGAGCTCCGAGTGATCACCGCCACGACCTTTACCGATATCGTGGAAGATAGCGGCGAGGTACAAAGGCGTTGGGTCAACTAAAGTTTTCATGATTTTTCGGCAAAGCGGAAACTCATGCTGAAACTCAGGCTTGTTGTAGCGAATGATGTAACGCAAAAGGAATAGGGTATGCTCGTCCACGGTGTAAGCGTGGAATAAATCGAACTGCATCTGACCTTCAATCTGCGCGAATTTTGGAATCATAGCGCCAAGAATATTGGTACGCTTCATTAGCGTAAAGCCACGACTGGTCATCTGCTTAGTTGCTAAAAACTCTTTGAAATAGCTAATGTTTATTGGATCACGGCGATAGCTTTTGTTGACCATCTGTTGGCTAGAACGAATTTTCCGCATGGTCTTGGCTTCGATCTGAATAATTTCAGGGTTCAGTGCTATGTGGCGGAAGATTTTAATTAACGCATGAGGCTTGTGTAGAAATAAATCAGGATCTTTTATACCGATTCTTTGGTTATGCAGATAAAAGTCTTCGTCTAAATCTATAAAATTAGCGTTTTGCCCAAGTTGCAAATACTCTTGCTCAAAAATCTGTAGGAACAGCTCATTGAGGTTACGAATAATCATGACCGCACGATAATAACGCTGCATCAAATGCTCTACGGCTAACTTGTTATCGTGATCCTCAAAGCCCATCCACTCAGCGACTTTCTTCTGGTGTTCAAACAATAAGCGATCTTCACGTTTATTGCTTAAAACGTGCAGCGCGAAACGTACACGATGCAGGAATTGTTGCCCATTCAATAAGCTACGATACTCGCGTCGGGTAAAAATGCCGTATTTAATCAAATCATGCAAACTACTGCTTTTAAAGTGTTTTAAAGTAATCCACTGGATCACTTGCAAGTCACGCAGTCCGCCCGGATTGGATTTAATATTCGGCTCTAAATTAAAGGAAGTTTCTTTGAATTTAACGTGGCGAGTGATTTGCTCGTTAAGCTTGGCTTTGAAAAAGCTTTCGGATGGCCAAAACTCAGGCTTCTTAATTCTTTCATCTAATTCTTTGAGCAGTAAACGATCGCCACACAAGTAGCGCGACTCAATGAGGTTAGTGGCGACCGATATATCTTCTAACGCTAGCTCTTCGCAGTGCTCTATGGTTCGAACACTGTGGCCAACTTCCAGCCCAATGTCCCACAAAAAAGCTAACCAAGCTTCGAGTTCGGGCTGTCTTCCCTTGGCATCATCAGACTCGCTTAATAATACTAAGATATCGATGTCAGAATAGGGTTGTAACTCTTCACGGCCATAACCACCAACGGCGATTAAAGCCGCATTGCTGTTGACGGAAAACTGCGACCAGCTAGTGATTAAAATATGGTCCATTAAGGCGCTGCGGGCGCGCAACAGCTGAATAATACTGGTGCCTTTTTGGAACTGTTTGGTCAGTGCGTCTAAGCCTGCTTGAAGATAGCCTTTATAGACTTTAAGGCGTTCAATGCCCTCAGCCGATTGGCTCTTTTTGAGTAAATCGGCTGCTTTCGGGAGGTAATTAAATTTATCTGGACTTGCCACTTACAGAAGCCCGCTTAGAAGGGTTCTTCTTGACGGCGGGTGAGTACCTCAACGCCAGTCGAAGTGACTAATAATGTATGTTCCCATTGAGCGGACAAAGAGCGATCTTTTGTTAATACTGTCCAGCCGTCTTTTTTGTTATGTTTAACGTGACGCTTACCAACGTTCACCATGGGCTCGATGGTAAATGTCATACCTTCCTGCAATTCGACACCTGTGCCAGGGCGGCCGTAGTGAGTGACCTGTGGCTCTTCGTGGAACTTAGCGCCAATACCGTGGCCACAATATTCTTTAACGATAGAGTATCCTTTACCTTCAGCATAACGCTGGATGGCATAGCCGATATCACCTAAACGTGCGCCAGGTTTTACCATATCAATCGCAAGGTAAAGGCTTTCTTGAGTAACTTGGATAAGCTTTTTGGCTTGTGGCGTCGGCTCGCCGACAACAAACATTTTACTGGTGTCGCCGTGATAACCGTCTTTAATCACAGTTACGTCTAAGTTAAAAATGTCGCCATTGCGTAAAGGCTTTTTGTTAGGAATACCATGGCACACAACGTCGTTAACCGAAGTACAAATTGACTTAGTAAAACCACCGCCAACTAAAGGCTGAGTCGGATTACCGTCTTCGTCGAGTGGAACTGGATAGGGAGAGCCACCATAGTACAAAGTAGCTGGGTAGCCGCCTTGCTTGTGCACGATATGGTCGTGGCAAATTTGATTCAGTTCTTCGGTGGTGACACCTTTTTTGACGTGCTCACCAATCATCTCTAGAACTTCCGCAGCCAAACGGCCTGCGACGCGCATCTTTTCAATTTCTTCAGGAGTCTTTAGCTGAATGCCCATACAATGTCCAATAGATACCTTTTGTTGTGCCTAGCCCTCGTTTAATGGCTAGCAAATAGTCATCTATTCTAACGAATTGTATGCGACAAGGGAAACCTGATAGCTTTTAAACTAGGCTTTGATAGTAGGGCTAAATATTTGAGCAAAACCGGTGGTTTATTGAGCAAAGTGGGTGAGTACTATTTTGCCCGTGACTTACGCTTTTTGATTTCTTGGGCTATTCCTGCGACTGCTCCCGCGCCTACACCAATTGCCATTCCTAGCATCATATTGTTGAGTGCGACTCCTAGTGCTGTGCCAATACCAACACCGATGGCAATAAAAGCACCGATATAGGTAGTTCCATGATTTCCTTCTGGCTGTTTGTTCTTCATAAACTCTTTGGTTGATGGCTAAAGCACTATAATAAACACAGCTTCTGCAAAATCAAATGAAAATAATTTCCATAAAGGTGTCGGGGTTACGACTTAAACAAGTCATCCATATTGTTAAAGCCTTTAAATTCAAGGGCATTACCAGAAGGGTCGTTAAAGAACATGGTTGCCTGTTCACCGGGCTTTCCTTCAAATCGAATATAAGGCTCTATCAAAAATTCCACGTGATGTTTGTTTAAATGTTCCGCTAAAGAGCGCCACTGTTGCATATCGAGCACAACGCCAAAGTGTGGAATAGGCACGCCATGCCCGTCCACCTTTGAAGTACTGGCTGATTTTGGCTGCATTGATTCATCCAAATGGACGACCAGTTGGTGGCCGTAGCAGTCGTAATCAATCCAGTGGTCGCTAGAGCGCCCCTCGTTGAATCCTAATAACTCACCATAAAATTGGCGCGCCAGTTTTAGGTCATGAACTGGAATAGCTAAATGAAAAGGTTGGGGCATCTCTGTTCGCCTTATTTTGTGTTTTATAGTTACAGTGAGGGTTTAACTTCTACCTTTACACCGTCATCTAAAATAGTGTCATCACGCTCATGATGAGGGTGTCGCTCTAGAGTTGGCTCGCAATATTTAGCAGCGTTAGGCTTTCTCTCGCCAGAAGTGGCTGGGTCATGGTACATACGACACCACTGCAAACTGCCTTTAATCGGCTCCGCTTCCTCTTTGGCTGTTCGCTCGGAATCGCTGGAGCAGCCGATTAAACCTAATGTTAGTAAACCACTAAAAATCAAGTAAAACGGTTTTGTAGCTTTAGACTTCATAGTTCTTGGTTTCATCGCTCTCTACCTCACCTTTTTCAGTTAGGACCTTACTAAATCCTAACAGAAAGCCGGTAGTGATTTATGTTAGAGCTAAGGAAGTAGCGGGATTTTAAACCTTTTTTACAAACTCTGATTTAAGCTTCATGGCGCCAATACCAGGAATTTTGCAATCAATATCGTGGTCGCCATCGACCAGTCGAATATTCTTTACTTTGGTGCCGACTTTAACCACTTGTGAAGAACCTTTGATTTTTAAATCCTTGATAACCGTAATGGTATCGCCGTCTTGAAGCAGGTTGCCATTAGAGTCTTTGATTGATAAGTCGCCTTCAGAATCTCCAGCAGAATCTTTTGACCACTCATGACCGCATTCAGGGCAAACCAGCATTGCTTGATCTTCGTAGGTATAACTGGAGTCACATTGAGGACAATTAGGAAGTTCGTTCATTGCATAACCTTATTGTAATGTTTTGCTGATCTTAACTGGTGGCGAGAGGAAAGTGTAGCTAAAGGCTAAAGTTTATCTTTAGGTGCGCCGGAATCACACTTTCTGCAGTTCAATTCTTCGCCAAGCATCGAATCACGGCCTTGTTGGGTCACAACCCATGGGCGGTTAATAAAGGGTGGTTTGTGGCGCACATGTTGAAAATGACCACATTTTAATTCGGCTACCCAGTGGCCTTCTTCATCTTTATGGTAGCCGATTATAGATTGGTTCATAGCATTTTAGTGTATATTCGAAACTAGCTGTAGGTATAGCAATCCTTAAGGTTAAGCATTGTACCTAATGAAGCCACTGTGTTTTACCTATTTTCTTGCCATTAACATAGACTTTTTTAGCGATTAATTTACCCTTGTCATTGTATTGATAAGACTCCCCCTCACGTTTGCCTTGAACGTAAGTGGAAGTGAAGTTAGGTTGGCCGTTCGAATGATAAGTTATTTGTTTACCATGTTTCTTACCGTTAACATAAACACACTCCTCAAACAGTTTCCCTTTGTCTGTAAATTGCTGCCAGGGTCCCTCTAGCTTGTTATTTTTAAAGTACTTTTTAAATTTAACTTGGCCCTCACTATTGTAGGACTCAGCTGGCCCTTCTTTGACACCGTAATGATAAGTTACAAAGCCAGTGGTTTTGCCGTTACTTGATGACACTGAGTAGAAACGCCCGTGCTTTTTCCACTTACTACGACCATTTTCGATAATTTGAATATATAGGCCCTTTTTATATTTCGTGTTTTTAACTTTGTAGGTATCGCCTTGTTTGTCCGTGAACTGGGATTTATTTTTGAGGTTGGCGTAATGCTCAGGTTTGACTTTGGTGTAATCGAATGCTTTGTCAGCAGCGAACGCCGTAGAAGCATACCACACTGCACCAGAGAGTATGATTGTCATGATCGTTGTTCTAAGTTTCATAGCGGACCCACGTTGTGCGATTTTTAACCATAGTAGCCTGATATTAAAGCTATTGCTATTCCGTGGTGTATTCAGATAATCTGTACCAATTCATGAGCTTAATAAATGGAAAGGGTTATGCCGGTAACATCTTCAAAAGAGAGCACCTTAGTATTTTACACCAACCCACAATCCCGTGGGCAGATCGCGCGCTGGGCCTTGGAAGAGGCCGGAGCCGAGTACCGTCAAGAGATTCTAGAGTATGGTGCCCCTATGAAAACGGAGGAATTCCTTACGATTAACCCAATGGGCAAGGTGCCAGCGATTGTTCATAACGGCAAGGTGGTAACCGAGTGTGCTGCGATATGTGCCTATCTTGCTGATACCTTTCCTGAAAAGGGCTTGGCACCGAGCATAGATAATCGTGCTGAATATTATCGCTGGCTTTTCTTTAGTGCTGGCCCGTTAGAGGCTGCTATCGTTAACCGTTCTTTAGGTGTCGATGTTAAAGAAGAGCAGGAGCGAATGGTCGGGTATGGTAATTACAGCCAAGTGCTTGATGTTCTTTCGCAGCGATTGCTCAGCTCGTCTTACGTTGCTGGAGAGCAATTTACGGCTGCGGATATTTATGTTGGCTCACATGTTTTGTGGGGCTTACACTTCGGGAGCATGGAGATGCGCCCAGGTTTTGAAGAGTACGCCGCAAGAGTCAGCGAACGCCCTGCGTATAAAGTAGCGAAAGAGCTCGATGAGCAGTTAATTGGAAATAATTAAAATATATATAGCTAACCCGTCGGCGCTAGTTTATATGCTAGCACTCTGCGGGCTCGCTTTTTGTCAGTGCGGTAACGTAAATTAAATATAGGACAGATAAAGACAGCGGAATGGCGTGCCACCAAAGAGACAAGTAGGGCGAGTCTTTAATGTAAAGTGTGATTAGTATTATTACCGTCGCTAAGCAGGATAAAGGCAAAATAAATACTGAAGCGTTAAGAATCGCTAGCTTTAGTCCCTTAATCGCATGAGTGTTTACAGCGCCGGAAGCTGTGAAAATCACAAACATTACCTGAAACCCCGCAAACATAAACTGCAGAATACAACTAATTATCAAAAGGGTGAGCGACATAATCATTCCTTTGGAGATTCGATTTACCTTGCTAAAAGCCAGTCTAGTCTGCAAGGAGGCATAAGGGAAGCCTTTTGAAGCTTAGAGTCTAATTCAAACCGCTAAGGATAACTAGAGGGTAGAAGAGTTAGGTTACTGCGACAGAAAGCGTTTAGCCCAGTTACCGTTATGTTCGGCTTCGCAAGCTTCTTCAGTATCAAAATTAATCTGTTTAGAGCTATCTTTAACAGGTATATCTATGCTCCTGAGTTTATCGGTAATAAGAGAGCGTATAAAACTATCCTGATGTTCCTGTATGGCTTTCGATAAAGACTCCTTGGTATCAAAAATACACACAACTTCTAAAGATTGCGGAAAAGCGTCGTAATCAATAAAGTGAGTCAACCATTCGAAGCCCTCGATTGTTTCAGTGGCGATATGGCAGGCATCAGTCAGAGTTTTAACGATGAGCTTTTCAGTTTTTTTATCGGTTTTCTTCATAAGGAAACGTAGAGAGACTTTAAACCATTGATTAGAGGGTTGAGTATATTGCTTTTAGAACGCGATAACTAGCGTATCGGGGAGTTGCTAAGGGTATTTATTACTGTAAAGCACTTTTGTGCAGACATAAAAAAAGCAAGTCACGAGGACTTGCTTTTCGAATAAGGTTGGCTAGTAATTAAACAGCAACAATATTCTCAGCCTGTGGGCCTTTCTGACCGTCAGTTACTGTGAACTGAACTTGTTGGCCTTCTGCTAAAGTTTTGAAACCTGAGCTGCTGATTGCGCTGTAGTGTGCGAACACGTCAGGGCCATTCTCTTGCTCGATGAAACCAAAACCTTTAGATTCGTTGAACCACTTAACGGTTCCTGTAATTGTATTAGACATAATATTATCCTGTAATATTTAAATATAAAATTGCCTTCAAGAGGCTTGAATAGCTGGTAATGTAGACTGATATTTAGAAACTGCAGGACATGAATTAATACTAATTACAATGAAATGTAGGATGAAAATAGAGACTTCTTTCTAGCTGGCGACAAGAGTATAGGCTTTGTTTCCCCCTGTCTACTTTTATTTCATTTATTTTTTATGAGCCTTGGGACTACTTTTTCTGTTATCGCCTCTTCACTCTACTTGAAATTAATGATAAAAAAGGATAAAAGCTTTTAAATCAGTCGCTTAACAACGACAAAAACAACAAGGACGACCAATGCGAACACTTATTGTTATAGCAATAACACTTCTTATGCTTGGATGCAGTTATAAAGAAACTCAGCAAAATAGTTATGAAAAGAAGCCCATAGCTTCTAATGAACATAATAAAATACCCGTTTTAAACGTTGGTACTTTCCATTTTGGTTATACGCCTGACGCACATAGCACTGAGTTTGATGAAGAGTCTGAAACTTCAAAAAAGCAGGCGAGGGAAGTCGCGAAGCTGTTAGCGCAGTTCAAGCCTACCATTATCGTGGTAGAGAAGCTGCCCAAATACGATGATGAACTGAATCAAGCGTATCAAGAATACTTAAAGAACCCAGCAGAGCTAATCACCAAAGATGGTGAAATTAGCATGATAGCCTTTGAAGTCGGTAGGCTGAGCAATGTTGAAAAGCTGTATGGGATCGATAATCACATGGGCTACAACTACAGTGTCGGTGATTATATCGAGCGAACTCCTGAGCTAACCAACTCGATCGACCCCCATACCTACCTACAGATTACAAATGATCCTTATAGAGACCACCCGGAGATTGCAGAGCGCGAAAAACAGTTTAATCAGATGTCGCTACTTGAGAAGTTAAAGCTATTTAATGAACCAGCTCAAATGGATTACTCGATTAACACCAACGCCGATAAACTGTTGTATGTCGGAATCGACGACGGATTCGAAGGCGCTGATAATGCCGCCATCTTCTATCAACGCAATATGCGTATCTACTCCAACCTCAATCGCATCCCTATGACCAAAGACGACCGAGTCTTCATTCTCATGGGCCGAGCCCACACAGCGTTCCTAAGAGAATTTATTAAAAGAAGCCCCAAGTTTGAGATGGTTGATACTTTGAAGTACTTGGAAGAGTATTAGAAGGTCATGTTTACCCTTAAAAGCGATTCAGGTATGCGTAACCTATTTCTATAGGTTGGGTTAGCTGCTTGCGTAACCCAACAAGTCAATATTGTGTGTCGCACCCCAGCCGACGTTTATCATTAATGCTTTTCGATGTAAAAAATATCTTCAACCGTAAGCTCGAAAGCCTTTGCTAATTTTAGCGCCAAAAAAGCCGAAGGAATAAAAATCCGATTTTCAATGGTGTTAATCGTTTTTCGGGTAACTCCTACCAACTCTGCTAAATCAGCTTGCGTATAATTATGCTGAGCTCGCAACACTTTCAGATTGTTGGCAAAGTACTTTTGATCAGCTTGCACTATTCAGCTCCTTGATCATTTTTAAATTCTAAATATGAAAAGATTAGAATTGGGATAACAATAGCCAACACAGCTATGGCCCTTATAATCAATATCAGATCGAAATCCCAAAAGTCTGTCGCTGGGATCACCAACCAAATCATACCGAATAGAATGAAGTATCCCGCCATAAAGGCTTGTAGCTTATTTTTATGAGTTAACTCGTCATTTAGAGCTTGCAGAGCATTGGCTTTTTTTACCTTTTTACTAAAAACGTAGAAAAAATAACAAGCAATAACCCACAAAATTGAACCGAGTATGACTAACCCCGTAATTATATGGATAAAGCTACTTTCAGTATCTTTTACGATATCAGCCCCGATCCAAGAAAATTGCCATAGAGCAAATGCAAAAGCTGCAAAAATTAATATTTTAGCTCTTGATTGTACCAGTTTGTCTACCTTGTTGAGTTCCATAAAATATCCCTTATCTTTAATAATCAAGTGATGTAACCTACGGGTTACTTTAGTAACCCGTAGGTTACATGTCAAGTTGGTTGGACATTTAATTGTTTAATGGTTTTTACTACTTTGTGGATTGCTGTGGGTTTGATTAATGAATGGAACACAACTTTGAAGTATCGAGTTTTATCCTAAATGGGATTTCTAAAGTCACAAGATCGCTTGTTAATCATCTGCTACTCCACCGATGCTATCATTAGTTCCACCTCCAAAGTCGGTAGGCTCTTGTGAAGGATTATTCTCATTGAATAAAAAGAGGACTATACCAACTGAGGCAATGAAGGGTATGAGCCAAATTAAAATAATTTGGAATATTTTTTGATGCTTGTCAAAGTAATCGGTTTTTAATACACGATAACAGGCAATAATATTGAGTAGAACAGCTAATACAATCCCAAAAACTAAAAAGTAGTTACTCATTGATATGACTCGATTTGCGTTTGGTTATGAGGATATGGTCGGCTGCGAGTATGAAAGTATACTGACACAGTCATTAATACCTGCAATGAGATACTCTGTTAGGTTACTGCCGTCCACCGTCAATAGTGGAGCGGATTCTCTTGAGGCTTCCATAGCTAACCAACCCCCTTCCTTAACGATGTACATGTAGTAGTCACCATAGTTTTTTTCCCAAAACTCTAAAAGGTTTCCTTCATCAAGTACGCGAAAACCCCCAATAGAGTAAAAGTTTACATAAGTAGGTCGAGATTGATTTTTAAAGAGCAAAGCAATTCGGAGAGTCCACATGTCATAGTTTATTGATACAATCTCAGGAGCCCCCTGTTTATTTTCTCCACCCTTGACGCCAATGAGCTCAGGAATAGGCCAGTTATCCATAGTATTGTTTCTTATTTATTCGTTTTAAGTCTTTATTATCATAGGCTTCATATCACAAGATAATCTGAATCAGAAATCAAGTTATTATTAGTGGTACTTATTAAATGTTACAGGTTTGCTCAAATGACACCCTCTTTGAGTTAGCTGAGTAAAGAAAAGTTATAGCGTAATTTGGTAGGTGACCGCAGGGAATCCCCGTGGGGATATAGTCCAATTTAACTAAGACGAAACAAGGGTGTTTCGTCTTAGCGGCGCGTTGGTAACTCGCTGAAAGGCAAAATTGTTGAGCTAAATGGATAAAAGTCGCTGGATTCCGTGGTCAAGCCACGGAATGACAATTGGCAAGTTCTTAAGCCGGAATGACGGAGTCACTGCGGCTGAAAGACAAAAACAGCTAAATCACCCAAAATCATTGCCTCTCACCCTGAAAAATGGTATAAAGCGCGCCGTGGCTCGGAAGTGCGTTTAACAACTGTCAGTTCCATTGTCACAAAATACGATTATTTACTTAAAACACACGCAAATCGGCACATTTGCCGGGGTGCTCCGTCAGAGTTCTTATTAAAAAGATACTGGCTGGGGTCGGGAAATGGGATTTGCGGAGGCTTAACCCGAAATTCGGAGAATTTTATTATGTCAAAAGTTAGTATGCGTGACATGCTACAGGCGGGCGTGCACTTCGGTCACAAGACTCGTTTCTGGAACCCTAAAATGCGTCCATATATCTTTGGTGCGCGTAACAAGATCCACATCATCAACCTTGAAGAAACTGTACCTATGTTCAACGGCGCGTTGAATTACTTAGGTAAAGTTGCTGCGAACAAAGGCAAAATCCTTTTTGTTGGTACTAAGCGTGCTGCGGCCGATATCGTTAAAGAAGAAGCGACTCGTTGTGGTCAGTTCTTCGTCGATAAGCGTTGGTTAGGCGGTATGTTGACTAACTACAAAACGATTCGTGGTTCTATTAACCGTTTGAAAGACTTAGAAAAACAGTCTGAAGACGGTACTTTCGAGCGTTTGACGAAGAAAGAAGCTTTAATGCGTACTCGTGAAATGGAAAAGCTTGAAAAATCTATCGGCGGTATTAAGAACATGGGCGGTCTTCCAGACGTATTGTTCGTCATCGACGCTGATCACGAAAGCATTGCAATCGCAGAAGCTAACAAGATGGGTATTCCTGTTGTTGCTGTGGTTGATACAAACTCTAACCCGAAAGGCGTTGATTACATCATCCCAGGTAACGATGATGCGATCCGTGCGATTCGTTTATACTGTGGTGCAGTAGCGGACGCAGTGCTTGACGGTAAGCAAAGCAACACAGTTGCTGATCAAGGCGACGAGTTTGTAGAAGAGTCTGGCGACGAGTAATCGCTGACCCTTCTCGATTGAAAAGTTCGAGTGTTGAAAAAGGGGGCGAGGCCCCCTTTTTTGAAAGAGTTTTTCCAAAGAGGCTTCTGGAATAATTGACTCTTAAAAATCCTTTGTAATCAACAAGCTATATTAGCTTCACAAAGGCTTCAACACTGACGTTTAAACTATTCTATTTTAAGTATTCTGCTTGATATATAAGCAGAGGAAACTATCGGAGATACTATCATGGCAATTACTGCTGCATTAGTTAAAGAATTACGTGAGCGCACTGGCGCTGGCATGATGGAGTGTAAAAAAGCATTGATTGAAGCTGACGGTAACGTTGAGACTGCAATCGATAACATGCGTAAATCAGGTCAGGCGAAAGCTGCTAAGAAAGCTGGCCGTATCGCTGCTGAAGGTGTGATTTTAGCGAAGTCTGGCGACAACACTGGTGTTTTAGTTGAAGTTAACTCTGAAACTGACTTTGTTGCTCGTGACGATAGCTTCAAGAAATTCTCAAGCGAAGTTGTTGACGTTGCTCTAGTTAACGGCACTACTGACGTTGAAGCATTAAACGCTGCGTCTATGCCTTCTGGCGAGTCTGTAGAAGAAGCTCGTGCTAACTTAGTCGCGAAAATTGGCGAAAACATCACAGTACGTCGTGTTGCTAAAATTGACGGCGAAACACTTGGTGCTTACGTTCACGGCGGCCGTATCGGTGTTATCGTTTCTTTAGACGGTGGTAGCGAAGACTTGGCTAAAGACATCGCGATGCACGTTGCTGCTAGCAACCCTCAGTTCAACACGGCTGACGACGTTGCTCCAGAAGTTATCGAGAAAGAGAAAGAAATAATCAAAGCGCAACCTGATATGGAAGGCAAGCCTGAAAACATCGTTGAGAAAATGATGGTTGGTCGTATCAAGAAGTTCGTTGGTGAGATCACTCTTGAAGGTCAAAGCTTCGTTAAAGATCCTTCAACGACTGTTGGTCAGTTGCTGAAAGAAAACAATGCTAAAGTTATTTCTTACACTCGCTTTGAAGTAGGCGAAGGTATTGAAAAGAAAGAAGAAGACTTTGCATCTGAAGTTGCTGCTCAAATGAAGAAGTAATCTAAGTAACTACTTAGATGTAACATTTTAGAAGGAAACACTATGGCCGACTTAGCTTATAAGCGTATTTTGTTAAAATTGAGTGGTGAGGCTTTAATGGGGCGTGAGGCTTTCGGAATCGATCCTCAAGTTCTACAAAGAATCGCCGATGAAATTAAATCGTTATGTGAGCAAGGTGTTGAAGTCGGCGTGGTGATTGGCGGCGGTAATATTTACCGCGGCCAAAAATTATCAGAAGCTGGCATGAACCGTGTGACCGGTGATCACATGGGCATGCTGGCGACTGTGATGAATTCTCTCGCTTTGCAAGATGCTTTCGAGCGCATCGATCAGCCCGCTAAGGTGCTGTCTGCGATGCCTATCGATGGTGTTTGCCAAGGCTTTTCTCGTCGCGGCGCAATTAACGCTTTAGAAAAAGGGCGTGTTGTTATTTTTTGTGCAGGGACGGGCAATCCATTCTTTACCACTGATACAGCGGCTTGCCTTCGTGGCATTGAAATCGACGCTGAAGTAATTCTCAAAGCGACCAAAGTTGATGGCGTTTATTCGGCAGACCCTGCGAAAGACAAAAACGCTGTTAAATATGATCGTTTGAGCTATAAAGAAGCTTTAGATAAAGAATTGGCGGTTATGGACCTAACAGCATTCTGTTTAGCACGTGACCACAAGAAGAACATTCGTGTATTCGATATGACCCAAGCAGGAGCCTTAGAAAAGGCTGTGTTGGGCAAAGACGAAGGCACGCTGATTCACCCTTAAGGTGAGTAAACCTTTCGATTGAATCAATCAAGTATTAAGGCATAATAGCCAAATTAAGAATATAACAAGCAATTGTAGGAGATATCCCAGTGATTAATGACATTCAAAAAGATGCTGACCAACGTATGGATAAGACCATCGAGTCATTTAAGAGCGACCTATCTAAGGTTCGCACCGGTCGCGCACATCCTAGTTTGCTTGAGCACATCATGGTTCCATACTATGGTGCTGACACGCCAATCAGCCAAGTGGCGAGCATTAGCGTTCAAGAAGGTCGTACATTAGTGCTACAGGTTTTTGACAAGGGCGCTATTCAAGATACTGAGAAGGCTATCCTAAAGTCAGACTTAGGCTTGACGCCAAACGTTGCTGGCCAAGTTATTCGTATTACTTTACCACCGCTAAACGAAGAGCGTCGTAAAGAGCTTATCAAAGTGGTTCGTGGTGAAGCTGAAAATGCTAAAGTTGCGGTTCGTAATATTCGTCGTGACGCTAATAACTCATTGAAAGAGTTAGAAAAAGAGAAGGAAATCACAGAAGACGATTTACGTCGTTCTGAAGAGCAAATTCAGAAGCTTACAGACACAAAGGTTGCTCGTATTGACGAGTTGCTAGAAGAAAAAGAGACTGAGCTATTAGAAATCTAAATCTGATTATCTGTAGGCTTTGTTGAAAAGACTTCAGTACCTATAAACCTTAATATGGTATAAATATTGACATGGCGCCGTGAAACTTTTCACGGCGTTTTCGTTATAATAAAGATAAATAGATGAAAAGAGTTAGAGAGGATAGCTTGGATCAAAAAGCCCCCCCAGAAGAAGCTGCAAACAGTAAAGTCCCACAGCATATTGCTATTATCATGGATGGCAATGGTCGCTGGGCGCAGGCACGCGGCAAGAAGCGGGTTTTTGGCCATAAGGCAGGCATGGAGCGTGCGCGAGAAATGGCGGAGGTTTGCGGTGAGTTGGGTGTTAAGTATCTAACACTTTTTGCCTTTAGCAGTGAAAACTGGAATCGTCCTAAAGACGAGGTCAGTTTCTTGATGGAGCTGTTCGCGACTAGCCTTAAGAATGAATCAAAAAAGCTTCATAAAAATAACGTCAAGTTAATGGTTATCGGCGATAAAGACGGATTTGACCGTAGATTGCGCAAAGCGATTGAAAAAGCTGAGGCTTTGACTCAAGATAATGACGGGTTATACCTTCAAATTGCCGCTAATTATGGTGGTCGTTGGGATATCGTACAAGCCGCCCAGGCGTTGGCTGAACAAGGAGCCGAAATAACTGAGGAATCTTTGCAGTCAAAGTTGGTCACGGCTGACGGTGTGGACCCAGATTTATTGATTCGTACCGGTGGTGAGCAGCGAATTAGCAATTTTTTAATGTGGCAGGCAGCCTATGCCGAGCTGTATTTTAGTGACGCTTTATGGCCTGACTTTGATGGCAAAGCGTTAAAAGCAGCGATAGAAGACTTTAATCGTCGACAAAGACGGTTTGGAAAGACTGGCGAGCAAGTCGCTACAGCCAGTGATTAGGGGAATACTGTGTTAAAACAAAGAATTATAACTGCTGTACTACTATTACCACTTGTTGGGTGTTTATTATTTTTACCTGACTTACTCACTTTTTCAGCTATCCTAGTGGCTGTATTCGCTATTCTCGCGTGGGAATGGTCGCGCTTATTGGAAACGGGCAAGGTTGGCCAGTCAGTTTTTATTGTATTGTCACTGGCGGCAATTGGCGGTGTTTTTTATCAGCTTAATGAGCAAAGTTTCTTCAGTGATTCGGTGATGCCATCATTATGGTATGACGCCTATCCATTTAAACTACTGTTAGTTGCCCTGATGCTCTGGGTGGTCGCTTCGATTGTTGTGGTGCTTTATCCCAACGCCACTAAGTCTATGTTTAGAGGGCCTTGGTTACGTGGTTTGTTTGGAATCGTCATTCTGGCTTCTGCTTGGTTGGCTATCGTTATCATTCGTAGCTTGTTAATTAATCTAGACTATAACTTTGGCGCTTGGATGCTACTGTTAATGCTTGTGATTATTTGGGGCGCTGACGTTGGTGCTTACTTCGCAGGTAAAACGTTAGGTAAAACCAAGCTTGCACCCGTGGTGAGCCCAAACAAAACTTGGGAAGGGGCCATAGGCGGTTTAGTCCTAGCCATTATTGTCGGTTGTTTGGTGGCTTCTATATTGCCACTGGCACTAGACTGGCTCCAGTTTGTGGTGTTTATCGTGTTGATGGTGGTCTTGTCGGTTTTCGGTGATCTGTTTGAAAGTATGCTCAAACGCCAAGCTAAAATTAAAGATAGTAGTAATATCTTGCCTGGGCATGGTGGTTTACTCGATCGTTTAGACAGTACTTTATCTGTGGCACCATTTTTCGTCGCTGGCGTTTTATGGTTGGAATTACTGACGTAAGGTTTTAGGCTATCAGCATGAATCAATCCACAGACAATACGCCCGAACAGATTTGTATTCTCGGCGCAACCGGTTCAATCGGAACCAGTACCTTAGATGTTATTCGCCGTCACCCTGAGAGGTATCAAGTCTTTGCACTGACTGCGAACCGCAATTTAGAGCAGCTAAAAGAGCAGTGCCTAGAGTTTCATCCAACCTATGCCGTTTTATTAGACTCGAACCTGGCCCATGAGCTCCAAGCTTTCGTGGAAGATAAAGAGCTCGATACTATTGTGCTGCATGGCGCTAAGCACTTAGATTATGTAGCGAGTCACCAAAGTGTAGACACTGTGATGGCAGCCATTGTTGGCGCCGCAGGTTTGATGCCAACCTTAGCCGCCGCTGAAGCGGGTAAGAAGATTCTACTGGCGAATAAGGAAGCTCTGGTCATGTCTGGCGCTATCTTTATGGATGCGGTGAAAAAGAATGGTGCGACTTTGCTACCAATCGATAGCGAGCATAATGCTATTTTTCAGTGCTTGCCTGAACACTTTGTCGAGCAGGGAATTGATAAGTGTGGTATCCATAATATTGTTTTAACAGGTTCAGGTGGACCTTTTCTCAATAAAGATTTATCAGAGTTTTCTGCAATAACGCCTGAACAAGCTTGCGCTCACCCAAACTGGGATATGGGGCGTAAAATATCAGTTGATTCAGCCACAATGATGAACAAAGGCTTGGAGCTTATCGAAGCCTGTTGGCTGTTTGATGTAGAGCCACAGCAAATAGAAGTGGTTCTCCACCCGCAAAGCATTATTCATTCCATGGTGCGCTACAACGATGGTTCAGTGCTAGCTCAAATGGGCAATCCCGATATGCGCACGCCAATAGCACACGCTATGGCCTTCCCAGAGAGGATTGAGGCCGGTGTGAAACCATTGGATTTTATGGAAATTTCTCAATTGACCTTTGATCGTCCAGCCAAAGAACGTTACCCTTGTTTGCTTTTAGCGAGTGAAGCGATGGAGCTCGGGGGCAACAGCCCTGCAAGACTGAATGCAGCAAATGAAGTCGCGGTAGAGGCATTCCTAAGTGGCAAAATAGGATTTACCCAAATAGCCCAGCTGATTCAGCAAACACTAACATCGACTCGTTATGCTGAAGCATTAACCTTGCAAGCAGTGCTGGATGCTGACAAGGAAGCGCGAGAGCACGCACAGAAGCTCGTAGAGCAAATGACAATATAATATTAGATTTATGACTTGGAGATACAAAGCGTGATCACAGCTCTTTGGAGTATTTTTGGCTTATTAGTTTTACTCGGCGTTCTAGTGACCTTCCATGAGTGGGGGCACTATTGGGTTGCGAAAAAATTAGGCGTGAAAGCGTTACGCTTTTCTGTAGGCTTTGGAAAGCCTCTATGGAGCCGCTTTAATAAGCATGGTACCGAGTTTTGCATCGCGCCAATACCCTTAGGCGGATACGTGAAATTCGTTGATGAGCGCGAAGGTGATGTACCAGAAGAAGATTTACCCTATGCCTTTAACCGTCAGCCGGTATGGAAGCGCATTCTAATCGTCTTAGCTGGGCCAATGGCTAACTTTTTGTTGGCAATACTTATATACGCTTTTGTCTTCATGTTGGGGATTAGTGTTAGTAAACCCTTCGTCAATGAAGTCTACCCGAATACTCCTGCCGCTAAAGCAGGCTTTCCTGCAAAGAGTGAAGTGCTTGAAGTTGGTGGGGAGTCTGTAAAAAGCACTCAAGATACCTTATTCGCCTTTTTAGACCATATCGGCGATGACAAGCAGTTAGAAGTGGTGGTTATGCCTGTAGGACAAGATATCCAAACCATTACTTTAGATATTAGTCAGTGGCAAGAGCCAGACGAGCAGAAGGATTTATTTAAAGCGCTGGGCGTCGACTTTGGCGCTTATGATGGTCCGGCGATAATAGGAATGGTGGCTGAAGGGATGCCAGCGGAAAAAGCAGGGATTAAAGTTGGTGACCAGATCGTGAGCATAAATGGCCAAGATACTCCGTATTGGAGCCTGATAGGCGATATGATTGAGCAAAACGCCAATACGCCTATAACGGTTACTTTACTGCGAGATAATCAGCCTCTCTCGCTAAACTTGACGCCAGAGAGCAGAGAAGGAGTGAATGGTGACTCCTCCGGAATTATTGGCGTGAGCGCCGGTTTCGTGGGCTATAACACGATTCATTATGGCTTCTTTGAGGCTCTTGGCAAAGGCTCGCAAGAAACCTGGCGGATGATGGAGCGAATCACCAGCTTTCTTGGTAAGTTGGTTACCGGAAAGCTCTCAGTGAAAAATCTTGGCGGACCTGTAGGAATCGCACAGGGCGCGGGGCAAACCGCACAGGCGGGGATGGTTGCATTCTTGCTTTATCTCGCTATGATAAGCGTCAACTTGGGCTTTGTTAATCTACTCCCGATCCCCATGCTCGATGGTGGGCATTTGATGTATTATTTAGCCGAGTTGGTCCGGGGAAAACCAGTTTCTGAAAGAATTATGGAACTTGGGATGCGTGTTGGCATCATATTACTGCTTACGTTAATGGCCGTAGCGCTATTTTTTGATATAGACCGAATAAACCAATAGAGACAAGATTAGATGCATTTGATAAGAAAAACGGTAACTGCATTAGTTTTAGCGGGATTATTTTCTAAAGCTCAAGCCATCGAGCCCTTTGTAGTTAAAGATATTGAAGTTGAAGGACTACAACGAATTTCACTGGGAACTTTTTTTACTGAGCTGCCAATTCGAGTAGGCGAAACTATAGATGATTCGCGTGCGCCTTCTGTTGTTAGAGCAGTATATAGCTCAGGTAACTTTGACTTTGTAAAACTAGAAAAAGAAGGTTCAACCTTAAAAGTTATAGTAGCAGAGCGTCCTATTATCTCTGATATCATTTTAGATGGTAATAAAGTATTAAAAACTGAGATGCTGCTTGACGGGATGAAAAGTGCTGGCATCGCAAAGGGGGAAGTACTAAATAGTTTCGTCCTCGATAAAATTGAACAAGAAATAGCTAACCAGTATTACTCTAATGGCCATTACCACCTTGATGTCGAAAAGAAAATTGTCGAACTTTCCCGCAATCGCGTGCAGTTGCGTATAACGATTAAAGAGGGTGGCTCTGCCCGTATCAAAGAGTTTAATTTAATTGGTAATAATATTTACTCTGACCAAGAGTTAATATCTCAATTCGAATTAAGCACCGGGGGGATGTTCACCTTTATTACTGATGATAATAAGTACTCGAGTACGACTCTAGAAAAGGATTTAGAAACTTTAACTTCTTATTATAAAGATCGTGGTTATTTGAAGTTCTCTATCGACTCGACCAACATCTCTTTGTCTGAAGATGCTGAAGATATTTATATCACCATTGGAATAACTGAAGGTGAAATTTATAACGTCTCTAGCATTGATATCCTTGGTGACTTTACGATAAATGAAGATGTGATACGAGGCCTCATTCCATTAAAAAGCGGTGACGTTTATTCTGCTGCTGCTATGACCTTTGCCGAAGAGCAAATCAAACAGGTCCTTGGTTTATATGGCTATGCCTTTGCAGAAGTAAGGACTATTTCTGAGGTAGATGGTGATACTTCAGAAGCGAAACTTACAGTATTTGTTGACCCAGGTGAGCGCTATTACGTTGATAAAGTATCATTTGAAGGGAATGTAACTACCGATGAAAACGTTTTAAGACGAGAGTCTCGAGTGCTAGAAGGTGGCGCATTATCCTCTGCACTAGTAGAACGCTCAAAGTTAAGACTACAAAGGCTTGCATTCATAGAAGACGTTAAAGTTGATACAGTTAAGAAAGAGGGAACCACTGATCGCGCAGAGGTAAGCTTTACAGTTAAAGAGCGAAATGCCGCCCAAATAAGTGGTGGATTTGGCTATAACGACTTTTATGGTCTCAGCATCAACGGTGAACTATCTCATAAGAATTTTATGGGATCGGGTAACTCAGCAGCAATTGGTATAAGCACTAATAAAGCCGTAAAAAGTGCGAATATAAGTTATACCGATAACTATTTCACTCAAAGTGGTATCGGTTTAAATACCAGTTTAAATTACAGTGAAACGGACTACGGGAAATTGAACCTAATTGCTCAAAGTCTTGATACTATCGCTTTGGGCTCGACGCTATATTTCCCTACTGGCGAATTTTCTAGCTTCAGCGCCGGTGCAAGAGTTTCTAAGAACTCATTAACATCACCAATTACTAGTTCTCAGCGTGTAATTGACTTCTTTAGCCTTCTTGGAGCTAATGCAAGATCAGACTCCGAAGTCGATTTTGATATCGTATCTGTGAATACAGGCTTTAGATACAATACTCTTAACAGAGCTATTTTCCCTTCTAAAGGCGTAGATCATAGATGGAATCTTGAGGTTGGTACTGAGATTGGAGATCTTGAGTTTTATAAAGCTACCTATGATTACGGTTTATATATACCGATCAACGAGGATAATGACTGGATTTTCTCATGGCGAGGTACTTTAGCATATGGTGAAGGTTTGGGAGATACCCCTGCTTTACCGTATTTCTCGAACTTTTATGCGGGTGGAAGCAACTCATTGAGAGGCTTCGAAGGAAATACTGTCGGACCAAGAGATATACAACGTATAAGGTCCTCAATTACAGTACCGAACCCTATCCCCGGAGCTGGTAATACGGATGTTTATTTACCAGAAGAGTTTGATCGAATTGCTGTCAGTCGATATTCGATAGGCGGTAACGCCAAAGCAATCAATACTTTTGAACTAATCTTCCCAACACCATTTATTGAGGATAGTTCAAATGTAAGGACTAGCTTCTTTGTGGATGCCGGTAATGTATGGGATACTGAGTTCGATCGTAGCCGTTTCGAAGGGCTACAAATTGATGGTAATAGTGTGTTAGGTTTCGTCCCAGATTTTGGTGATGCTAGTAATTTCCGTGCGTCATACGGTGTATCGTTACAATGGTACTCACCATTTGCACCATTACAGTTTAGTGTGTCTCGACCGCTTAAGAACGAGCCTTACGATGATACTGAAACCTTTACATTCAATATCGGTAAAACATTTTAATTAAATTTTTGGAGATTTTATTTTGAAAAAACTAGTAATTGCACTATTTGTAAGCCTTTCAATGTTACCAGCGCTAGCAAGCGCAGAGTTAAAAATTGCTGTTATCGATACTAACTATATTATGGCTAAATCGCCTGAGCGTGAAGCAATTGGCGAAATCCTTAAGAAAGAGTTTGACGGGCGAAAAAGTCAGCTTGAAAGAGAGTTCAAAAAATTAGAAGACGATCGTACTGAGTTTGTGAACAACGCTAGGACTATGTCTGAGTCACAACGTACTAAAAAAGAGCGTGAACTTAAGAAGCGCACTTCTGACTTCAAACTTAAAGAAGAAGCATATAAAGAAGATTTCCAGCGTCGTAGCCAAGAAGAAATGCGCAAAGTAGGTCAAAATCTGCAGCAAGCTGTTGAGAAAATCGCTAAACAAGGTGGTTACAATATGTTATTAAACCGCCGTGCTGTGCTATATATGGGCCCTTCTGTGAAAGACGTTTCAGAGCAGGTTTTGCAAGAATTAGCGAAGTAATTATCTTATAGTTATTTAAGGAGTCGTTTTGCAAAAAACACTTCAAGACATAGCTCAGTCTATTGGTGCTGAGTTAAAGGGAGAGCCGCAGTTAGTTATAACTGCGGTTTCGCCGTTAGATACGGCTGAAAAAAATCATATCAGCTTTATCAATGATCCTAAGTACATTGCTAAGATTGAAAGCTCTTCTGCTTCAGCTCTTATTGTGACGCCTGAAGTTGCTGAGAAAACATCTGGTAACCTGCTAATCATGGCCGATCCCTACTTAGGATTTGCTAGAGCAGCACAAATATTTGACTCTACACCAAAACCACATGCAAACGTCAGCGCTAGTGCGAGTATCGATGAGGCAGCAAAGATTGGCGAAAATGTTTATATAGGGCCAAATGTTACCATCGAGGCTGGGGTCAGTATTGGAGATGACTGCATTATCGAGTCAGGTGTCTATATTGGACAAAACAGTAACATAGGCTCTAACACTCGAATCTATCCTAATGCAGTTTTATACCATGGTGTTACTTTAGGAAAAGACTGCATTATCCACGCAAATGTGGTGATTGGCTCGGACGGTTTTGGTTATGCACATGACAAAGGTCAGTGGGTCAAGATCCCTCAAGTGGGCGGTGTTGTCATTGGCGATGAAGTCGAAATTGGTGCTCATACAGCGATTGATCGCGGCGCTTTAGAAAACACATCCATCGGCAAGGGAGTCAAACTGGATAATCATATCCATGTGGCTCATAATGTGACGATTGGAGACTACACTGCCATAGCGGGTTGTACAGCTATCGCGGGCAGTGCCAAAATTGGAAAATATTGTACAATAGCAGGGCGTGTCAGTATTTTAGGACACTTAACGATTTGTGACAAAGCACATATTACAGCTACAACCTTTGTCAATAAGTCGATTACAAAGCCTGGTGCCTACTCATCTGGTACCACCCATCAAGATAATAAAGACTGGCAGAAAAGTGCAATTCGCTTCCGTCAGTTGGATACTATGTGGCGTAAAATGAAACAGCTTGAGAAAGAGTTGCTTCAGCTGAAACAAGATAGAGAAACCGATAATGAGTGATAATAAACAGCCAAACGAATTAAATAGCATGGATATCTACGAAGTGATGCAACACTTGCCTCACCGCTATCCTTTTCTGTTAATTGACAGAGTGCTTGACTACACAGCAGGTGAGAAGCTAACTGCGATTAAAAATGTGACGGTGAATGAGCCTTTTTTCCCAGGTCATTTCCCGCACCGTCCTGTGTTTCCAGGTGTTTTAATGTTAGAAGCACTAGCTCAAGCGACGGGCATACTTGCTTTTAAAACCACCGAAGACTTGCCAAGCGAAGATTCCTTGTATTACTTTGTAGGTATCGATAACGCTCGATTTAAGAAGCCGGTGGAGCCTGGTGATCAGTTGCTAATGGAAGTTGAAGTCATAAAACGTAAGCGAGACATGTGGAAGTTTAAAGCGCAAGCAACTGTTGACGGTAAAGTTGTTTGCTCTGCTGAATTAATGTGTGCTCGTAAAGATATTGCGTAAGGACTTAGTGTGATTCATAAGACCGCTATCATTGACCCAACAGCTAAAATTGCTGATAACGTCGAAATCGGCCCTTATTCTATTATTGGTGCTGAGACATCAATTGGAGAGGGCACGGTAATAGGTCCACATGTTGTTATTGGATCTCACACCGAGATTGGTAAGAATAATCGTTTTTATCAGTTTTCTTCGATCGGTGAGGAAAACCAAGATAAGAAGTACTCAGGCGAGCCAACCAAAACCATTATTGGTGACGGCAACGTGTTCCGTGAATGCTGTACAGTGCATCGCGGTACGATACAAGATCGTGGTGAGACGCGAATCGGCAATAATGGCTGGTTTATGGCCTATACCCATATTGCACACGACTGTATTTTGGGTGACGACATTATCATGTCTAATAACGCTACTTTGGCTGGGCATGTGAAAGTCGGCAACTTTGTCATCCTATCGGGTTTCGCTAAAATTCATCAGTTCTGTAAGATCGGTGATCATGCTTTTGTTGGCATGGATTGCGCTATCAGTAAGGACATTCCGCCATTTGTTTTGGTTGCAGAAAATGCGCCTTATGGGCTAAATGCCGAAGGCCTAAAGCGTCGTGGTTTTTCGGCCGAATCAATTAGTGCGCTGAAAAAATCTTATCGCTTCCTGTATCGCAAGTCTTTGAAGATTGATGAAGCTATTGCTGAAATGTCACTACTTGATGATGATAATGTAGACTATTTGATCAGCTTTTTAGAGTCAGTTGAGCGTGGCATCTTAAGATAGAGAGGCGAAAATGCTTCCTGTAAAACCGATACAAAGAATTGCAATTGTCGCCGGAGAAGCCTCCGGCGATATTTTAGGTGCAGGATTAATTTCTGAACTTAAAAAAAAATACCCTAATGCTGTGTTCGAAGGTATTGCTGGCCCGTTAATGCAAAAAGAAGGCTGTGCAAGCCTATACCCAATGGAATCACTGTCTGTGATGGGTCTGTTACCAATCTTAAAGAAGTTGCCTGAACTTCTAAAGTTACGTGCTGATCTAGCGCGTTATTGGATTGATACAAAGCCAGACTTATTTATCGGCATTGATGCGCCTGAGTTTAATATTGGCTTAGAAAAGAAGCTAAAAAGCCAAGGTATTAAGACCATTCATTACGTTAGTCCATCAGTATGGGCTTGGCGACCAAAGCGTATCCACAAAATCAAAAAAGCTGTGGATTTAATGCTGTGCTTATTTCCATTCGAGCAAGATATTTACCAGCATCATGCCATTGATAATTTTTGTGTAGGCCACCCGCTTGCTGATGAGGTACCGCTTGAATCGAACAAGAAGGAAGCTCGTCAACAATTATCACTCGATGAAGAAGCCCAAATTGTATGCCTTATGCCTGGCAGTCGTGGTTCAGAGATGAAACTGCTTGGCCAAGACTTTATCGATATGGCCGTGCTTCTGAAAAAGTTTTATCCAGAGATTCAGTTCGTAGCTCCAATGACTAATGACAAGCGAAAGCACCAGTTTGAGCAACAGCTAGATATAGGCAAAGCTAAGCACGGCGAGCTACCTAAAATTACCCTTATTGATGGACAGTCAAGGCTGGCCATGGCAGCCTCTGATTATATTGTTATGGCCTCAGGAACAGCGACCTTGGAAGCGATGCTGATTAAACGCCCTACGGTTGTTGCTTACAAAGTTGGGCCAATTAGCTATAAAGTGTTTAAAAAGTTGCTAACAATAGACACTTTTGCAATTCCTAACTTACTATCGAAGCAAAGTTTATTACCAGAGTTAATTCAGGAAGACTGCACACCTGATAATTTGTTTGCCGAGGTTCGAGCTTGGATTGGGGAAGATGAGCATAGTAATGGTCAGCGCTGGTCGCAAGTTCATGAAGAATTTATGAAATGGCATAAAACCTTGAAAAAAGATGCGAATGTTTATGCCGCTAACTCGATTGAGCATTGGTGGTCTGAAAACGGTCTGAGACAACAGGAAGTTAATCGATGATAGATAAACTTAGAGAACGTCCGTTACTTGTCGCTGGAGTTGATGAGGTAGGTCGAGGACCATTGGCAGGCCCTGTGGTTGCAGCAGCTGTTATCCTCGATCCTAACAAACCTATTGAGGGTTTAGCTGACTCGAAAAAACTTACCGAGAAGCGACGCCAAGCTTTATCAGAAGAAATTATGGAAAAGGCTCTGGCTTGGTCAATCTGTCGAGCAGAAGTTGAAGAGATCGATAAACTTAATATTCTGCAAGCAAGCTTGCTAGCGATGAAACGTAGTGTCAAATCGTTATCTCATCAGCCTGAACTTGCCCTGATCGATGGTAATCACTGCCCGCAACTGGACTGCGCTATGGAGGCCATCATTAAGGGAGATAGTAAAGAGCCCGCGATTAGCGCAGCTTCAATTTTGGCCAAAGTGGCGCGAGACAATGAAATGGTTGAGATGGATGAGAAGTACCCCGGCTATGGTTTTGCCAAGCATAAGGGCTATCCGACGAAGCAACACCGTGAGGCAATCATGGCCCTTGGCATTACCGAAATTCATCGCAAATCCTATGCGCCAGTGCAAAGACAGTTGAGTTTATAAGTAACTCGGTTGAAACTGAGAGCTTTTACAGAAGAATATTACTGCAAAGGCGCAGCGACCTCCTTATAATGAAGTAGGTATTGTTAATACTAAGCACGTTAAACTTGCTTGAAACAAGCTAAATTTAAACCAGCATTTACCACTAATACTAAAACAAAGACGGTACTTTGACGATATGGCACCTCGCTTTATTCATTTAAAAGTTCATACTGAATACTCTATGGTTGATAGCCTCGTTAGAGTAAAGCCTCTGCTGAATGAATGTGTTGAGCAGCGAGCGCCTGCAATCGCTATGACCGACCAAATGAATATGTGTGGTTTGGTCAAGTTCTACTCGACCGCTGTTAACTCGGGAGTAAAACCAATCGCCGGTGCGGATTTATTAATCCAAGATCCGAGTGATGAGGATGACTATTTTCGAGTGACTGCTTTGTGCATGACTACAGATGGTTATCTCAACTTAAAATATCTAATTTCTCGTGCTTATCTAAAAAACCAACACCGCGGATTGCCATTAATCAAAAAAGAGTGGTTGGTCGAGCTCTATAAAGATTTGATTATCCTTTCTGGTGGCAAAGAAGGGGATATTGGCAAAGCTGTATTAGCAGGCAAGATGGACAAGGCCGCAGAATTTTTAGGTTTTTGGAATCATCATTTCTCGAATCGATTCTACCTTGAATTACAAAGAACCGGCCGCCCTAACGAAAACGAATATATTCACCAAGTTATCGGTCTAGCCCAAGGCTCAGGAACGCCAGTGGTCGCCACAAACGACGTGCGATTCCTTGAAAAAGAAGATTTTGATGCGCACGAGGCTCGTGTCTGCATTAACCAAGGCCGAGTGTTGGCTGATCCTCGTCGCCCTCGTGAATATTCAAATCAGCAATATTTACGCACAGAGCAAGAAATGCTGGACTTGTTCGACGATATTCCGGAAGCCATTGAAAATACAGTAGAAATTGCCAAGCGCTGTAATATGGACTTACGCTTAGGTGAGTATTTCTTGCCGGATTTCCCTATTCCAGATGGCATGACCATTGATCAATATTTTGAGCATGTGGCCAAAGAAGGCCTAGAAGAAAGACTTGATCACCTGTATGACCGCAATGCTGAAAACTTCGCCGAAATTCGAAAGCCCTACGATGAGCGTTTACAGATTGAACTCGACGTTATCAACTCTATGGGCTTCCCAGGCTACTTCTTAATTGTTGGTGACTTTATCCAGTGGTCGAAGGACAACGGTGTACCAGTTGGGCCGGGACGTGGTTCCGGTGCAGGTTCTTTAGTCGCATACGCCATGAAGATTACCGATCTTGATCCGCTAGAATTCGATCTTCTTTTCGAGAGATTCTTGAACCCTGAGCGTGTTTCGATGCCTGACTTCGATGTCGACTTCTGTATGGAAGGCCGTGATCGCGTAATTGATTATGTGGCGGAACGTTACGGTCGAAACAGTGTGTCTCAGATCATCACGTTCGGTACCATGGCGGCGAAAGCGGTAATCCGCGACGTTGGTCGTGTTTTAAGTCATCCCTATGGCTTTGTCGATAAAATCGCTAAGTTGATTCCTTTCGAAGTGGGCATGACACTAGAAAAAGCTTATGAGCAAGAGCCTGAGCTCGTGCGTATGTATGAGGTCGATGAAGATTTCCGTGAAGTCTGGGATTTGGCACGTAAGCTTGAAGGCGTCAAACGAAACGCGGGTAAGCACGCTGGTGGTGTTGTTATAGCGCCAGGTGATCTCGAGGAGTTCGCACCTCTATATTGTGATGAAACTGGCGCCAACGTGGTAACCCAGTTTGATAAGGACGATGTTGAAAGTGCGGGTCTTGTAAAGTTTGACTTCTTGGGTTTGCGAACGCTTACCATCATTGATTGGGCTTTAGAAACGACCAACAACATCTTGCAGAAGAAAGGTGAAGAGCCGGTCGATATTACTCGTATTGATACCGAAGACCCACAAGTTTTTAAGCTTCTACAAGAAGCTAATACCACAGCCGTATTCCAGCTTGAGTCGCGTGGTATGAAGGACTTGATCAAGCGCCTTAAGCCTAACCGCTTTGAAGATATTATTGCTTTGGTAGCGCTATTTCGTCCCGGTCCACTTCAGTCGGGCATGGTTGATGACTTTATTCGCCGTAAGCATGGTTTGGATAAGGTCTCTTACCCACATCCTGATTATCAGCATGAATGGCTAAAAGAAATTCTTGAACCAACCTACGGTATTATTTTGTACCAAGAGCAGGTGATGCAGATTGCACAGGTCTTGGCGGGCTACTCGCTCGGTGGCGCGGATATTTTGCGTCGTGCTATGGGTAAGAAAAAAGCCGAGGAGATGGAGAAGCAGCGTAGCATCTTTAAAGAGGGTGCCGAGAAAAATGGTGTCGATGGCGATCTAGCCATGAAGATTTTCGACTTGGTTGAAAAGTTTGCGGGTTATGGTTTCAACAAGTCGCACTCAGCGGCTTATGCTCTTGTTGCGTATCAAACCGCTTGGCTGAAAACGCATCATCCAGCATCCTTTATGGCGGCTGTAATGTCGTCTGACATGGATAATACCGACAAGGTTGTAACCTATGTTGAAGACGCTGAGATGCAGGGTATTACGATCACACCACCGGACGTCAACAAAGGGCAATATCGCTTCTCGGTAGACGAAGAGGGGCGTATCGTTTATGGCATCGGCGCGATCAAAGGCGTCGGTGAAGGCGCGATCGAAAGCATCGTCACTGAGCGCGAAGCTAACGGTCCTTATGAAGACTTATTCGATTTCTGTAGTCGAGTCGATCTTAAAAAAGCGAACCGGCGTGTTCTTGAGTCACTAATCCGCGCTGGTGCGCTGGACCAACTTGGCCCAAATCGTGCCACATTAATGGCTTCTTTAGACGAGGCGATAAAGGCGGCTGAGCAATTTAATAAAAGCCAAGCGGTAGGGCAGGACGACTTGTTTGGTAGTGTCGTCGCCACAACTGCGAGCGAACAGCACCAGTACGTACGAGTCAGACCTTGGACTGATGAGCAGGTGCTTCAAGGCGAAAAAGATACCCTTGGGCTCTACTTAACCGGTCACCCAATCGACCGTTACGTGCCAGAAATTCAGCAGATGAGTGTTACCCGTTTGCGCGACTTGCAGCCAACCGGACGCGGCAGAACCGCACGTGTTTCAGGGTTAATTATCGCCATGCGAGTGATGACCACAAAACGTGGCGACAAGATGGGGATCCTAACCATCGACGATAAATCAGGACGTTGTGATGTCACGGTTTATGCCGAAACGTTCGAGCGCTATCGTGATGTTTTAACCAAAGACAGCGTGGTTGTGATTGATGGCGAAGCGCGCCATGATGATTACTCTGGTGGCACTAGCGTTAGCGCCAATAGCGTTTTATCCTTCGAGCAAGCGCGTGAGCAATACTGCAAGAAAATTGTAATTACTGTTTCGGACACCATCATTGGGCCAGATACTATGACTGAGCTCCATGAAAAGCTTAATCAGCATAAAGACGGAAGTTGCCCTGTGGTTGTGAACCTCCAATACCAACAAGCGAAACTTGCCGCTGATTTTAAATTATCCCCCGAATGGGCAGTACAACCAGCTGACGCCTTAGTATTTGCACTGAAGCATATTCCCGGGTGCGTAGAGGCAAAGGTAGAGTATTAACCATAAATTGTCATTGCGAGCCATGTAATGGCGTGGCAATCTCATGAAGTCATTTCGTATAATGGTTGCAAGCAATTGATTTAGCTACTTTATATACTTAGATGCCTGAGTATTGTTTGTTCATTTTCTACCTAAAGGCACTTCCTTTGGTCGTTTGCATGCCCAAAGAAAACGAACCAAAAGAAAGGGCACCCAGTCGCTAGGCACTTTGTGCTTCCCTCACTCTAAACAGTTACTCACGCGCCGCTAAACGAAACCTCCCTGTTTCGTCTTAGCTAAATTAGGCATCCTGCCTAATTTGCGCTATAACTATTTATCATTCGGCTAGCTCCTAAGGGAAAGGGGCACCACTTGTAAAAAATTGAATGTGGTCATAAAGTGCAACTATGAATACTAACTTATTACTCTACCCAATGTTCGCTCACGTTTTGTGGGTGGCTTTCCTATATGTTTTGCTTACGTTAGTGCGAGCACCTGCGGTGTGGGGTTTTATTCAGTCTAGGAAAGAGTCTTGGGCTGAGGTTGAACCACGGATTAGTGCGAATTTGTCGAATCAATTCGAGTGGCCGCTACTCTTTTATGTGGTGTGCGTGTTATTAATTTGTCAGGGTAGTGTGGTTGACTCTGTGCAGGTTTGGTTGGCTTGGGTGTTTGTTGCTGGACGCATTGCCCATAGCTTGGCTCAGATCATAACGAGGGATGTCCGATTGAGAGGATTAGTGTTCACCATCAACTTTGTTCCGGTATTGGCTATGTGGCTTTTAGTAGTGGCAAAAGTCTAAGGATATTAATCTGCCTTAAACTCTTCTGGAGGAAGATATATTATATGTTGAACTTGACAAGCTAAGCGGCAAAATTAGTCAGGGTTTGTTTACGTTTGTTAGGCTTTTTTAAAATCAAGCTTGGCTATTATGTTCGCGAGATAACTGGCATTGGCTGTGCGTCATTGCTAAGTCCAGTGCTGACATAAAACTAGTTTTTCTGGGCTTCATTGTATTGTTAAATAGAGTCTATGAATATCGGGTGTGACACACCCTATACTAAACTCTGTAGATATTATTAGTAAATAGACGGTTAAAAGAAGTATTTTGATGTGTAAATAAATACAGTACAGCCACAAAAAAATCAAGCTTGCCATTAAAAGTCAATAATTATAAAGTAATGTATATGCTTAATATGTATGTTTAAAGTTAAATTTTTGAGCTAGCTAGACTCAGGAAAGAAAACCGTTAACAGGGATAACTATGAAAATTACTTGCATTGCAACAGTTGCACTTATAATTACAATGCTTTCAGGTTGTACAACAACACCATCAATACCACCAGATGAAGCCCTTTCATTTATCCAAGCGCAGGAAAGGCTAAAAACTAACCATCAAAAAAAACAGCTACCTTTATATACTCAGCCAGTTAACAAGTTGATTCCGTGTAAGTTACCAACCACTCAAGAACAGCTTAATAGAAGGAATTTTCGCTCTTATTGGGATGGTCAATGTAAAAATGGTTACGCGTATGGGTTGGGAAGAGACATCGCTATTTCAGATACACACCATGTGGAAGAAATTACTATCTATAAAGAAGATGGGAAATTAGAGATGTCGCCTGCGGTGACATATGATTTTGTTCATAAAAAAGTATCCTATAGTTATAGAGAACAAAAGGATACACAATCATATTTTTTAGAAGAAATTAATGATCAGCCTGGCAATTTTAGCATTAACTACAGCTTAGGCTATATAAAGAATGCTAACTCTTTGTATGCTATGAACTGGAATCCATTTAGCTTTAGAAGGACAACGTTTAACAAAAGTAATAGTGTTGTATATAGATATCAGGAAACAGAGGAATTGGCAGTTATCAATGACCCAAATTACCCAATTTCTATATATGATACTTTAGATAGTAAAACAATGAAAGCTGTGGGATATGTTATAGCCTCCTCGGTTGCGGGTGTGGTTCGTCACTTTAGGTTAAGTGAAGGTGGATATGAGACAGTTAAGTTGCCTCCAGAGTATTTGTCACTAATCATGGAAAAGCTAAAAGAAACGAAAGAAATGCTAAGAGTCGCTTCTAGCAATATCGAAAGAGCAAAAAAGATGGAAAGAGAGTATTTATATCTTGCATGTAATGGTAAGCACAAAATCACTGGGCTTGATAAAGGTATTTCAAATAAAATATGTGTGTGGCGTAATCAGTTTCAAGACTCTTTTAAGATTGCTAAAAAAGAATATAATGAAAAATTGGAAAAATTTAAAGAAGTAGCACGTACACAATCAGAGCAACGAAAAATTCAAGAGCAATTGCACTATCAAAAACGAATGGCTCAAGCTGCAGAGAGGCAAGCGCGTGCAGCGGAAAGAAATAACCGAATATCTTGCTATAGCAACTATGGTATAACGACTTGTTATTGAGAAAAAGGATGTGGGTATTGTTTATTAAACATATAAAACGATCACGCTCTCGAATGATGTACTAAAGAATTTGTTTGCTGTATTGTCACTGGGTTGTCAATTGTATAGTCTAGATTAGACAACACGTGAGCCATACCCCATCATCTACAATGATAATTTATTGGGGTGAATGGGCCTCTACACTGACCTTAGCTAATTCGAAAACCTCGTATTTTAGCCCTTCCGGCCTTCGTGTTTGAGTAACCACTCTTTGGCTGTTAGTCCGCCAGCATACCCAGTTAGCGTTCCGTTAGCACCAATCACGCGGTGGCAGGGTACTATGATGGATATGGGGTTTTTGCCATTAGCTGCGCCTACTGCTCGGCTGGCGTTTTTATTGCCAATAGCTTCGGCCAGCTGGCCATAGTTCCAAGTTTCACCAAAAGGTATTCCTTGAAGCGTCTGCCACACTTTTTGTTGGAACTCAGTTCCACTAGGCTCTAAAGGGATGTCGAAGGTTTGCCGTGTGCCTAGAAAATATTCTTCGAGCTGTGACATGGTGATATCAAGAACTGGATTTGAGGAGTTTATTACTTCGTGAGTTTGAACTTTAGCCCATGGCTTAAAGAGCAATGCTTTTAAATGTTGCTCGCTGGCGTAAAGGTGGATAGTACCGAATGGGCATGTCATCTGTTGGCAGTAAGTGGTCATAGAATATAAATCACTCTTTATAGCGAGTTCCAAAGGTGGAGCGTGGCATAACTGCGCCATGGACTCCAATGATCAGTTTCAGTTATATCGTGGGCTTTAAGCGCTTTTAGCACCCCTAAATCTTTGGCGGGGAAAGCGTCGCTATCTTGGCCACTGCGAAGCTTTATGTATTCGTAACTCCAAGGCCCTATCCCTTTAATATCAAGAATATCAGCCAAATCGATGCTTTGATGGCTCCGTTCGGACTCGACGAACCAAGCGGCAAAGTCAGTCAGGGTTTGTTTTCGCTTGTGAGGCATCTTTAAAAAACTAAGATCGGCTTGCATAACTTGCTTCGGAGTGGGGAATAATTGATAGCGTTCGTTGTAGCGACTGCCAACACGCTCGATAAGTTGCTGAGCATGACCATAGGCGGCCTTAACCGAAACTTGTTGCCCTAGAATAGCTTTTATTCCAGCATCAAAAGTATTCCAGCAAGCCGGAAGACGCAGTCCTTTTGTCAGTGCGGACTTGAGTTTTGTGTCTTTTGCCAAGTGTTGCTCAATGGTGATTACGTCGCTGTCGAGGTCGAGCACAGTTTTAATCTTTGCAATCACCGGCATTAGCTGTGTGTTATCGCTTAGCTCAATGCTGACATGAAAACGGTGCTTCTGAGCCTCATGAGTAGAGCAAAAGAAGCCACTAGTCTGATTTAAAGTAAAGGTTCGACTGTAACTATTGTCGGTCACTGTTTCGATAGCCGTCAGTTCGCGCTGCTTGAGGAACTGCTGCATTTGTGACCAGTTATAAGGCGGTCGGTAATGCAGTTTTAGCTCTATAGTTAAAGACTCATCGCTATCACTGCTGGATTTTTGTCGAAGTTCGCTAGGCGAAAGTCTCATGGTGTTCTTGAAACTATCATTAAAGCGCCGAACGCTATTAAAGCCAGAACTCAGCGCTATGTCTGTAATCGGTAGTTGCGTTTGTTGAAGTAGCTGTTTTGCTAACATCAGGCGCAAATGATTGGCGTAACTTTGTGGCGACATGCCTAAATGTTGTTGGAATATTTTCCGTAAGTAACGATCGCTGATCCCCAGTGATTCACTGAACTGCTCAATAGACTGAGTGTTTAAAGCCCCGGACTGAATACGTTGCATGGCTTTGCGCAAAATGGCTTCACTGCCGAGCCAGGCAGAGGAGTTCGGTGCAGTTTCCGGGCGACAGCGTAAACAAGGGCGAAAGCCTGCCTCTTGAGCTTGGGCGGCGCTGGGGTAATAAAGCACATTATCTTCTTTAGGCGGGTTTGCTGGACAAATTGGGCGACAATAAATTTTGGTGGTTTTTACGGCCACAAAGAATTTACCGTCATAGCGAGCATCGCGCGCTAAACGTGCCTTCTGGTAACTATCAGTTGTAGGAAGTGTGCGGTCATTCATGGCCTTATGCTATCACTATTTTGATAACTGGTTAGCCAAAATCGGAACTAAATATTAGTTGGTAAGCTTATTGGGAACCAGTCTTCAAATGAAAAGTCATAATTGGTATATGGTTTTTAACATTAATAAGAATTAGTAAATTACAACAAAGGATATATATTGTGATAATGACTTGGAAGCAACTATCAGTTTTAACCTTTTCTTTGGCTTTAAGTTCAAGCTTCGTACTTACTGAAACGCCTGCGTCAGAATCAAGTGACAACCTAGCTGAAATAACTAGTGCAAACTTGGTTAGCGCCGCGCTGGATAGAACTAATCATCACGTTATCTACGAAGGCTCTTATCGCAAAATTGACTACCCCATGGGGGATGTACCTGAAAATATTGGCGTTTGTACTGATGTCGTCGTACGTAGTTATCGGAAATTAGGTTTAGATCTACAACAATTGGTGCATGAGGATATGAAGGCTAATTTTGCGCAATACCCTAAAAACTGGGGGTTAAAGCGTCCTGATACCAATATTGACCATCGCAGAGTACCAAACTTAGAACGCTTTTTTGAGCGTCATGGGCAAACCTTAGCGATAACGGATGATGCCAAAGATTATTTACCAGGGGATATTGTCAGCTGGCGCTTAGCGGGCGGCTTGCCACACATAGGTATTGTCAGCAATAAAAAGTCTGCCAAGAGCGATAATTACATGATTGTGCACAACATAGGGCTTGGCCCTAAGCTAGAAGATGTCTTGTTTGATTATCGAATAGTAGGGCATTACCGCTATTTGCCTCCTGCGGAAGAAACTGACGCCCAGTAGTTAAACAACTGTTTGCCCGAATTTAATACAGTGTACCGACCAGTTGATAGAGTATGCAAAGTTACCTTTTATAAGCTTATGATTTTGGGTTAGAATAGAGAAATTACGCCATAAATAACCAGTTGAATAGGCATGAGTTTGAACTTTTTGGATTTTGAACGCCCGATTGCAGAGCTTGAGGCGCAGATTGATGAATTACGCTTAACAGGCGAAGATTCTGAAATTAACATCAGCGAAGAAATTGATCGCTTAAAAAAGAAGTCTAAAGATTTGACCAATAAAATCTTTTCGGACTTATCCGCATGGCAAGTGGCGCAACTCGCCCGTCATCCACAGCGCCCTTATACCCGTGACTATATTGAGCATGTGTTTGATGATTTTGACGAGTTGGCTGGTGACCGTGCTTTTGCCGATGATGCTTCAATCGTTGGTGGTTTAGCGCGTTTAGATGGCAAGCCATGTATGGTCATTGGACATCAAAAAGGTCGAGATACCAAAGCTAAAATTAAGCATAACTTTGGTATGTCTCGCCCAGAAGGTTATCGTAAAGCGAAACGCTTGATGGAAATGGCGGAGCGCTTTGACCTACCAGTTTTCACCTTCGTGGATACTCCTGGTGCATTCCCTGGTCGCGGTGCTGAAGAACGTGGTCAGAGTGAAGCGATTGCTCGTAACTTGAAATTGATTGCTCGATTGAAAACTCCAATTATCGTAACCGTCATTGGTGAAGGTGGTTCTGGCGGTGCTTTAGGTATCGGTGTTGGCGACAAAATGAATATGCTTGAGTACTCGACTTACTCGGTAATTTCTCCTGAAGGTTGCGCGTCAATTCTTTGGAAAAGTGCTGAAAAAGCTGAGGAAGCTGCTGAAGCGATGGGTATTACCGCCGACCGTATTAAAGAGCTTGGCTTAATTGATAATATTATCAAAGAGCCTTTAGGTGGTGCGCACCGTAACTATATTGATATGAGCAAAACGTTAAAAGCGCAGTTAATCAAAGACCTGGAAAGTGTTGAAGCACTGGACAGAGAGACTTTGTTACAGCAGCGTTTTGATAAGTTTATGAGCTTCGGTGAAGTCGCCGAAAGCTAATGAACTCTCGCACACTCAATGTCTAAACAAGAGCCAGTAAGCGTTGCTATTTCGACGTTTTTGGCTCAATTTTTTTCTCAAAAAAATTCCTCGAAAGCCCCGAACACTGATCACAGTCAGAGCTTTACCATCGCATTGAGTGGTGGCGCCGACTCAGTGGTTTTGCTACACGCTATTTCTTCGCAATACCCCAAAGACAAATTAAAAGCGATCTATGTTAATCACCAGCTACAGGCTGTGTCTGATCAGTGGGCTGACTTCTGTCAGAATTGGAGTCAGGAGCTTGGTGTGGATTTTGAAGTAATAGCCGTTGAGGTTGATCAAAAAGCAGCGAGTTTAGAAAACTCAGCGCGCAAGGCGCGTTATCAAGCGTTTTCAGAAGTTATTGATAGTGGGCAATGTTTATTAACTGGACATCATCAGGACGACCAAGCTGAAACCTTATTACTACAACTCTTTAGAGGCGCAGGGCCCAAAGGTTTGTCGGCTATGCCTCACATCACCTCATTTTCTGAGGGATACCACGCTCGACCGCTACTGTCAGTTTCTAAGGCTGAGGTATTGGAGTATTGCAAAGAGCATCAATTAAGCTTTGTAGACGACCCTTCGAACCTTGATACTCAGCACCGTCGCAACTTTGTGAGACACCGTGTCATTCCTTTGTTGGAGCAAGAGTGGCCACAGCTAACAGCCACGCTTTCACGAGTGAGTCAGCTACAAGCGGATACGCAAGCTATCGTTGAGGAGCGGGCGCAGGAAGATTGGGAATCTTGCTATACCGAAGGCAAAGGTTTATCGGTTGAAGTGTTAAGGAAATTGTCAGAAGTCCGCCAGAATAGCCTGATTCGTTATTGGTTTGAGAGGCTTGGACTTGGTATGCCAAGCGTTAGAGTGTTAAAGCAGCTTTTGTCACAGATGTTAGAGGCGGAAACTGATGCGCAACCGATGATTGAATTTAAACAAGGTAGTATTCGACGTCATCAAGATCATTTAGTTTGGCTGCCTCAACATAGCTCGAGTAATCATAGCTCGAGTAATCATAAAAAGCTCCAAGACACGGCATGGAACGGTAAAAAAGATCTACAAGTAGCTGATGGCATCACTATTACAGCAGAGTGGCTAAAGACCCATTACCCAGAGCTTATGGGGGAGAGTCTTGTAGTAAGTTTGCGCCGTGGTGGTGAGCGCTTTAGAAAAAAGAACGCACGCCAAAGTACTAGTCTAAAAAACTACTTACAAGAACAAAAGTTCCCGGCTTGGCAAAGAGAACAATTACTTCTGATTAAACTGAATGATGAAGTAAGAGCGGTTTATTCAGAGCACTTAAAAGGTTTTATCTAGCTCTTCCAGACCCCAACCATGAAGCCTTGCCCACTGTTGCACAATCCTTTGGTCATCTTTTTTATTTAAAGGTCTAAAACCAGGTGTTTTATCCTGAAGTGCATCTTCTATGGCTAAATTATGGGCATAGAAAATTGGATCTAAAAAAGGCATTAAAGTCGGTTCTTGTAAGGCAAAGTTCACGGGCTTTTTGTTGGCTAAAACCTCGCTATCGCTAAAGTTAAAACCAAACTCATCTTCTGCGCCGGCGTTAGCCAATACTTTATTGCCAAACCATTCTTTCTTATAACTAAGACTGAGTAAGTTCTTAATTCCTGTTGCCGTAATTATAATGTCAGCTTTCTTAATCGCAGCTTCAACCTGTCGTGGCAACTCCGCTGAAACAGCTTTATAACCTCTGGAGTTTATTTGCTCGAGCCTTTCAGGAAGCATATCGACCACAGTGATATTGGGTGTCTTTTGTGAAAAGTAGTAAGCGATTCCAGTGCCGACTTTACCAAAGCCGAAAATTAAAATTTTTGTATCTGCGTCAGGCTTCCCATGCAGCTCAGTAATTGCACGATAGACACCTTCACCAGTCCCTAAGCAGGTCTCTAGTGATTTAAGGCGGGTATCATCCACGGATATAATCGGAACTTCCGAACTTTGTAATTTTTCATAATGCATGGCGCCGGTTCGGGTCAACTCGACGATGCCGCGATTGGCTTGGCAGCTTTTGATAAGCTCTGCACCGCAGTCCAACAAGAAATCGAAACAACCTTCAAGTTGATCGAGGGGTTTATACTGAACACCTTCATAAGTCAGGGTTTCAATCGCCAGTGCCGATTCCTTAACAAAGCTGGGGTTGGTTACGGTAACCGTAGCGCCCGATGCTTTAAGACAGGCAATTTTCAGAAGAGTTGTTTGCGTCAAGGGAACATTGTGCGCAATGGTCATACCGGCAAAGGGTTTGCGGCTTGCATAGTCCTGCACCATTGTGTGCATAAAAGGGGCTGACTGCTTGTCGTAAAGCTCAAAGAAAGACTGGAAGTTGTTCATGATTGGCTAGTATTAAAAAACGCTTTAATATTCGTTTCTTGCTTCATGGCGTCATTATAGCCAAGCTCGATGAGGTGGCGAGTAAAACCTTTGTCGAAAAGTAGGTAGCTCAAAATTCCGTTTCCATCCTCACCATCAACGCCTATGCGTTTAAAGAAAAAGCGTAAGCCTTTTGGCAAATTCTTAAAGTATTGGCCAGCCAGTTCAGCAGGCTCGATGCTAGGCGAAATGATAAAAGTGTCGACTTGTTTTAAAGGCAGTTGTTCACGAACGATGTCAGATTCAGGAATATGCGCCATTAAAGAGTTGACTCGCATCAGCCGCTCTATGTCGCTTTCTAAGCTGTCGATAAATACACTATCGAATAAATGACCACCAATATCGCCAACCGTAGGTATCGAGGTTTTATGCTCAGGCTCGCCTCGCAATGGCTTAACGGTAACCACAAACAACTTATCTGCACCAAGGTGGAGTGCGGGGCTTAATGGCGTTAAGAAACGCAGTGAGCCATCACCAAAGTGCTCATCACCAATCTGTTGCGAGGGGAATACCATCGGAATCGCCGATGAGGCTAGAAGATGCTCTACGCCAAGCTTGCTCACTCGGCCGTAACGACGAAAACGCTTCCACTCAATTAAGTCAGGGTGTCCCTGAAAAAAGCTCACAGAGTTACCAGTGTTGTAGTTATAACAGGTCGTACAAACCGCTCTTAACAGCCCTGCTTGGTGGTTTTTTTCAATATCATCGAACCGTATAACGCTTTCTAATAGCTTTTTTAAAGGCGTATTGTCGAGTAAAGACAAGGGCTGCTTTAAGTGATGGCTAGGTCTAAAAATATTCCACAACCATCGAAAAGCGTTTTTACTGAGGGTGCTAAGACTTGTTTCGTAGACTTGCTCTGGCCTGAAGTTTGCCCAAATTTCCTCTAGTCGCTTAGCGCCATAATCGAATTGGTGGCTATTGCTCGCCATGGCTGCTGCGTTAATGGCACCTGCAGAAGTTCCCGTTATAATTTTGAAAGGGGAGCGTTTGGGTTTACCTAGTATCTGGTTGACTGCTTTTAAAACGCCGGCCTGGTAAGCCGCTCTGGCGCCACCGCCAGAAAGTATCAACCCCGCCGAATTATCATCGAGCTGATCGTTAGCAATTTTGCTATCAACCATTGCTACAGCGCCCAGCGTTTGCGAAGAGCCGCGTAAACCTTATTAGGATATTTTGCGCGTCCGCGAGAGCCGTTATAGCGCCCTAAGGCATAGGTGAGATTATTTTTTTCTTTATCGATGTAAAGCTTTAGAATGTAGCATCCATAGCGAATATTCGTTTCCATATCGAATAATGAATCGTCAGGATGACCAATTTCTTTTTTCCAGAATGGCATGATTTGCATCAAGCCTCTAGCGTTTGCGACAGAAAGTGCGTAACGATCAAAATTACTTTCGACTTCCATAATCGCCAACACCAACTGAGGATCAACGCCAGCTTTATTAGCGTAGCGGTGAACTAGCGACAGGATTTCTAAGCGCTCGGCTTCAGGGATGTGTGGTGCGCGTCTATTCAGTCGACCTTCCATGTCTTTCATCCAAACGGTAGCATCATACTTATCAGCAAAGTGATTTTCCTGCTCCATTAACTTTTTTAGTTGGGCAGAAAAAGCTTCATCGGGGCGCTCCTGTGCAAAAGCCAAGGCGCCCCAAGTCAGTAAGACTAATGTGATGAATGTGCTACGTAACATCCTGAATTTATTGCTTAATTATTATTTAGCTTACTTTGAATATAATCTACAACATTGGCAACTTCAAGATCCGCTTTGTCTGAGTTGTCACGGTTTTTATATTCAATAGTATCGTTTTTCAAACCGCGATCACTCACTACTAAGCGGTGCGGAATACCTACAAGCTCAGTATTCGCAAACATTACCCCTGGGCTTTCTTTTTGGTCTAGGAATAAGGTTTCAATTCCAAGCGACTCAAGACGTTGGTACAAAGCTTCGGCGACTTGTTGCACGTTTTCAGATTTATGCATATTCATTGGAATAATCGCGACCTTAAACGGTGCGATTGATTCCGGCCAAATAATACCGTTCTCATCGTGGTTCTGCTCGATAGCCGCCGCCACAATTCTCGATACTCCAATGCCGTAACAACCCATAGATAGGGGCTTCGCTTTACCGTTTTGATCTAATACTGTGCAATTCATGGCTTTTGAATACTTATCACCCAGCTGGAAAATATGACCAACCTCAATACCACGCTTAATCTCTAGCACGCCTTTGCCATCTGGGCTCTTGTCGCCAGCAACGATATTTCTTAAATCAAACACATCAGTATATTCAGCGTCACGTTTCCAGTTCACACCTTTTAAGTGGTAGCCGTCTTCATTCGCGCCACAAGCAAAATCGCTCATAATAGCGGCATCACGGTCGACAATGACTGGAATATTGAGACCCTGAGGACCACAGGAACCAGGCGCACAACCTGCGTTAGCCTTGACCGTTTCATCGCTCACCAATACTAATGGGTCGGCGATTAACTCATGTTTAGATGCTTTGATTTCGTTTAACTCATGGTCACCACGCAAACAAAGTGCAATCACAGGGTGTTCTTCGCTAGCGCCTTCGACAAATAACGTTTTTAAAACATCACGAGTCTCGATACCCATAGAGTCGGCGGCTTCTTTAACGCTACGACAATCTGGAGTGGCGACCTTTTCAATGTCTTGAGTAGGTGCTGCCACTTCCCCTTGTGGCGCAAGGCTTTCCGCTTTTTCGATATTAGCCGCATAATCGCTTTCTGTGCTGAATGCGATAGCATCTTCACCGGACTCCGCAAGCACGTGGAATTCATGAGAGTTGCTGCCACCAATGGCACCAGTGTCTGCTAGAACAGGGCGATAATCCAAGCCAATGCGATCGAATATATTGCAATAGGCCTGGTGCATTGTTTGGTAGGTTTGCTCTAACGACTCGTCATCAATATGGAAAGAGTAAGCGTCTTTCATGATGAATTCACGTGAGCGCATGACGCCAAAACGTGGGCGAACTTCGTCTCTGAATTTAGTTTGGATTTGATAGAAGTTTGCAGGCAATTGCTTATAGCTGCTTAATTCATCACGAATCACTGAAGTAATGATTTCTTCATGAGTTGGGCCTAGGCAAAAGTCGCGCTGATGGCGATCAACAAAGCGCAGAAGCTCAGGCCCGAACTGATCCCAGCGGCCAGACTCTTCCCATAAATCCGAAGGCTGAACGGAAGGCATAAGCATCTCAACTGCACCAGCCTTGTTCATTTCTTCGCGCACAATGTTTTCAACTTTACGTAGAACGCGCAGTCCAGTGGGGAGCCAAGTATATAGACCTGCTGCTATCTTACGGATCATGCCCGCACGCAACATAAGTTTATGGCTAATAAGCTCAGCATCACTCGGATCTTCTTTTAATGTTGAAAGCAGATATTGGCTACTACGCATTGGTTTCCCTAATAATTAATGATGGTTTGCAAAATAGTGCGCTATTGTAGCAAGTATTATAGGGGTGACAAAGTTACTTCAACGCAATATATAGCCGTGAATAGAGACTTTTTTGTCTGTTTTTTGTACAATTGAGAGGTTGTGGGGCTAAATGGCTTACAACACAAAGCGTAGTGTGTATGAGTTTGTGTTCTCATTATTAATATGAGGGTTAAATTATGCCACGTGCAAAAGCAGGTTTGTTAATTGCGATTAGCCTAGGATTCATGGGTTTAGTTGGCTGTAATACCACGGCAAAACATGATTACCTGGTCGAAAATGCTGAAGCGGATGATTACGTTTATATCGTTGATTACGAAAAAATGGCGTTAATTGAAGCTGCTAGCAGAACGTCGCATTCGAGCGTTGACACTGTTTGGGTAAATCCACCTAAAAAGCGTATCAAACGTAGCGAACTGGAAAGAATGCAGGGCAAATAAAAAAGCCTGCCGTAGCAGACTTTTTTACTGTTAGTGTTTAATCGAAGCTGTGTTTATTTGAATACACTTCGATAGTTCGAGTTCGTAATATGAGCCACTAAATTAGTGGACTCGCTTTCCATCAATCCAAGTTTCTAATACTTGGACGTCGTCTATTTGCTCTTCTGGAACTGTAAAAATATCTCTATCGATAAGAATAAAGTCAGCCTTTTTGCCAGCCTCTAAAGACCCAATTTCGTTTTCCCAGAAGCCAGCGTAAGCAGCATCAATAGTGAAGCTTTTAAGCGCTTCGGCGACTGTTAGCTTTTGCGAAGGTAACCAACCGTCTTTAGGTTGATTGTCAGAGTCTTGGCGAGTAACTGCAGCGTGAAGACCTAAGAATGGATTAGCTTTTTCCACAGGGAAATCAGAGCCAGAGGCAATAATCACACCGTTATCTAAAAAGGTTCTCCAAGCATAAGCACCTTCCAAACGTTCTTCACCAAGTCTGTCACCGGCCATGTTCATATCGCTTGTGGCATGGGTCGGTTGCATTGAAGCAATAACACCAAGCTTAGCGAACATCGGAATCTCTTCTGGTACTACGACCTGTGCATGTTCGATTCTATGGCGCAGAGTCTTCGCCGAGGCCTCTTTGTCGAGCTTGGCAAGCTGCTCTAGAACAAGGTGATTTGCCGCATCACCAATGGCATGAGTGTTCACTTGGAAGCCATATTTAGTGATGAGCTTGAAGTACTGGCCTAGCTTCTTTTTATCGGTCAACAAAAGCCCTTTATTATCCGGCTCATCTGAGTATGGTTCTAACAGGGCCGCGCCGCGACTGCCTAATGCGCCATCGGTATATAGCTTTACTGAGCGGATTTTTAAAAAGGGCTGATTGACCTTGCCGTATTTGAGCATTGCTTCTAAGCGTGGGTCTGAGCCACCGAGCATGGTGTAAACTCGTAGTGGAATACGATCTTTGCCAGATAGTTCAAGCATCAACTTATAAGTCTCAAAATCGACGCCAGCATCATGCACAGAAGTAACCCCCAGCTCGATAAGGTGATCAAAAGCAAGATTTAGGGCTGCTTTACGCTCCTTTCGGTTTAAAGGTGGAATTTTATTCTCAACTAAGGACATAGCTGCATCGATTAATACCCCAGTGGCGTTACCTTCCTCGTCGCGGATGATTTTGCCACCGTCAGGATCTGGCGTATCTTTAGAAATACCGGCAAGCTCCAAAGCTTTTGAGTTCGCCCAGCCTGCGTGTCCATCAATACGTCTTAACCAGACAGGCTTGTCGGCGATAACTTTATCCAGTGATGATTTAGTTGGGAACTCTTTGTTAAGCCAAAGCACTTGGTTCCAGCCACGGCCTAATATCCAGCGAGAATCACTCAGTAGAGCATAATTCGCTACTTTTTCGGCACTGTCGCTTTCAGAGTCAACACCGCGTAGATCAACTCGCATCAAGTTCAAGCCAAGGCCCAAGATGTGCCCATGAGCATCGATTAAGCCAGGTAACAATGTTTTGCCTTTTCCATCTAAAGAAATACTAAAGCTATTCATTTCGGCTAATTCGGCATGAGCTCCTACGGCTAAAATTTCGCCATCTTCAAATAAAATGCTGTCAAATTGCTCTAATTGGCCGTCTTTTATGGTGTAACCGTTAATATTGTGGAGTAATGTTGGCAGTGCTTTTGCTGAGCTTATTCCCATCATGCTCAGCGTTATAAAAGATAGTGCTATAAAAGAAAGTATGGTGTTGATGACTTTTTTCATAAATGGGTCGGTTTTTTTAAAAGGAATTACCATACTCTAATACAACTGATTACTAAGATAAAGCGAGTAACATACTTTATAAGGTACTGATTTATAAGGTATGGATTTATAAAGCATATGCTTGCAGCGTACGGATTTATGATATACCGATTAAGGACGTTTGGAGTCGGTAATTAACATAAAACTGTCATCTAACTGACCTTTCACTGTCACTTGAGCTCGTTATAAAGTGAAAAACGTGAGAGGTATTATAATGTTCAAATCATTCAAAGGCTTACCTGATTTACCTTATGCTGTTGCACCTGTTGAGCAACATAACCTAGAAAAGCAAGCTCTTGGAGAAAAGTACCAGAGCGATATTCTTGATCTAATTCAGGCGCTGATCCGTAAGCCATCCATTACACCAAAAGACGAAGGTTGTAGCCAATTACTAGAGCAGCGATTAGGTGCCATAGGGTTTCAAACGGAATACTTTAATAAAAACCAAGTAACTAATTTGTGGGCAAAGCGGGGGCAGTCAAAGGGCGCTCCTGCTGTGGTCTTCTCTGGACATACGGATGTTGTTCCACCAGGTCAGAACGCTCATTGGCATACAGGTCCATTCGAGCCCACCATCAAAGACGGTATGATATATGGTCGCGGAGCTTCGGATATGAAGGGTAGCTTGGCAGCGATGATTGTTGCGGCTGAACACTTTATAGCGCAGTATCCTGAGCATAGAGGCTCTATCGGGTTTATGTTTACGAGCGATGAAGAGGGAGATGCTGTTGATGGGACTAAGCATATCGTGCACACTTTAAAGCAACGTCGTGAAGGTATTGATTTTGCAATTGTTGGAGAGCCCACCACTGACAAAAACTTAGGTGATTCGATTCGAATTGGTCGTCGAGGCTCGATTAATGGGAAAATCACGATCAAAGGAAAACAAGGCCATGTGGGCTATCCTGAACAGTTGATCAACCCGATACATAACTCGTCAAAGTTAATTCATAAACTAGCGACAAAACGCTGGGATATGCCAAGCCGATACTTTCCTTCAACCAGTTTTCAGTTAGTTAAAGTGCACTCAGAGAGTGGCGCTATGAATGTCACGCCTGCAACTCTGGAAATGGTATTTAACTTTCGGTATTCACCACGTAATTCTTTCGAGAAAATTAAGTCTTACGTCGAAAAGAAAGCACAAAAGTACGGCTTAGAAGCACAGTTCGAGTGGGAGCATGAAGCTTCTCCCTATCTAACGCGCCGCGGTAAGCTCAGAAAAACCGTGCAAAAAGTGATCCAACAAGAAAGTCAGATTAAAACCAAGTTGACGACAGGTGGTGGTATCTCTGATGGTCGCTATATCAAGCAGCTGGCGACTCAAGTCATAGAGCTGGGACCTTGCAATAAAACCATTCACCAAGCAAACGAATGCGTTTCGGTTAGTGAACTCAATCGTTTGTGTCACATGTATTATCGACTTCTTGAAGAGTTGCTGGTAAAAGTTGTCGATAAAAACTAACTCAGCTGTCTTTATTAATATCAATCGAGCTCTGCTGGTGTTCATCGATTATCAGCAGTAAACTGACGTCACAACAAATGATCTAGATTCACTATGTTCGAGATAGCCGGAATTGATCACATTGTCTTACGAACCAGCAAGTTGGCAGAGATGTTAGAGTTTTACTGTGATGCGCTGAAGTGTACTGTAGAGCGCGAAACCTCTGAAGAACTGGGGTTGACTCAGTTGCGTGCAGGGAGTGCTTTAATCGACCTCGTAACAGTCGATGGCAAGCTAGGGCGCATGGGAGGCGAAGCCCCTTCAACAAGCGGCAATAACCTTGACCACTTCTGTCTGCAGCTAAAAGCTATTTCTGAGTCTGATATTAAGCAACACCTAGAAAGCCATGGCGTTGACGTCGGAGAGTTTGATGAGCGCTATGGTGCCCAGGGCTTTGGACAGTCGATTTATATCCAAGACCCTGAAGGAAATACAGTCGAGTTGCGCTCTGCAATTATTCCAAGCTCGTTGTAAACCAAAGATCGTAATCCATAAAGTGTATGGCTGGGAGTTAGCAGTCGGTATAGAATGCAAAGCTTTGCTGTGTAATATAACTACTTAAGGAGTTCGTGTGAAAGGTTGCTTGTTTATAATTTTGTTATTGTTGTTGGGATGCCAAGGAAAAGAGAATGATAAGGGGTTGGAGTGTCTCTTGAACGATGATTATGACTGTGCCTATAAAGAGTTTTATCCGCGTGCTAAAAACGGAGATGATGTTGCGCAGTACCACATCGGAGAAATGTTCTCGTTAGGATTATTAGGGGAACAAGATCATGCAAAGGCCATGAAGTGGTTCAAGTTATCAGCGGAACAGGGTAATGAAAAGGCCATTCAGCGTTCTGCTGAAGGCTACGAATTTGGACATGGGGTTAAGCAAGACAAAGATAAAGCCTTAGAGTTGTACCATGAGGTTGATCATCTACCTATAGTGCAATTTATTTTAGGGTTTAAATATCTTACTGGAGATTTGGTGGGGCATCGAGATTATAAAAAGGCCTTAGAGTGGCTTCTAAAGTCCACGGAAGGAGACACAGGCTACAATATCCCTGAGCAATATATTGGTAGAATCTATTTAGAAGGTGGAGATGGAGTAGAGCAAGACTTCCATAAAGCCGCAAAATGGTTTCAAAAAGCCATAGATTTAGGGGCTACTGACGTTAAAAATGAGCTTGCACAACTCTATTTACAGGGGCTTGGCGTTAAGCAAAACAAGTCTAAGGCCATAGAATTATACAAAGAAAGCTGTAATGACAGAGGTCATAACGGTATTAATTTTATTGAGGGATGTGAAAAATATAGAGCTTTAACTGAACAAAATTAAGTTGAACAGTGAGTTCATTAAGTATGGATGGGCAGACTTTCTTTCTTCGAAAGTACATTCCAACTCAAAGTCTGCCACCTCTTTTTTCTGTTTCTATATTTATTTCATTATATAAGCGTTTTATTTATCGGACCAAATCGCCAGTTCATTACCGCTTGGTTCGGTAAAGTGAAACCGGCGACCGCCTGGGAACGAAAAGATAGGCTTGATGACTGTGCCGCCTAAATCTTCCACCACTTTTTGAGTGTCTTCTAATGACTCAGAATAGAGCACGATGAGAGCGCTGCCGTTTTCCGTGCTGGCCTTGAGGTTTGACTGAAAAAAGCCACCCTCTAACCCTGACTCGCTGAATGCGCTATACTCAGGGCCATAGTCGACAAACTTCCAGCCAAACGCTTTTTGGAAGAAATCCTTTGTGGATGCCAAATCATTCGCGGGGAATTCAACGTAGTTGATCAATGTTTTACTCATCAAAGATCCTTGTTGTGTATTTTTTAACGTAAAGAAAGTTATAGCGCTGATCTAATAAAAAGAAAAGCCTGCAATGCTGATAGGGGCACATCGCAGGCTTAAAGTGTTGTACTAGAGAAGTTTATTGTTATGAATATCATGTTTAATCGATATAACGTTTACGTTTCTTCTCTTTAAGCTTCAACATATCAATCCACACCACGCTATCGACGCAATCGCCAAAGTCAGGGTCTACACCAAAGTCGTAAAACGTCACGCCGCCCGGCTCACACAGATCGCTGTATTGCTTGAACAGAGTTGGAACAGAGACCTCCATATTAGCGAGTTCTTTTTTTAGCACCTTGAAAGCTTCGGGTTGCTCAAGATGGTTAAACAGGCGTTCAAGCTTAGCTTTTTGCACCGGCTTTATGCGATAAGGATTAAAGGAGCGTACTAGGTTGATGTTTGAGCCATAGTATTGGCTAAAGTAATACACCAGCATGTCTTTTGCGTAAGCAGGGTAGTCGTTGCTTAAGCTTACTGAACCGAACAGGTAGCGAATATGTGGGTTCTGGCGGATGTAAGCACCGATTCCGAACCATAAATAATCCAAGCTTCGTTTGCCCCAATACTTGGGTTGTATAAAGCTTCTACCTAACTCCATCGCGGTTGGGAATTTCTTTTGTAAGCTCTCTTCATAACTAAATAACGTTTCTGAATACAGAGTATCGTCTTCATTGAGCTTGTGAATATCGGCGATACGATAGCTCCCTACGACTTCCATATCGTTTTTATCCCACAGGACGATGTGTTTGTAATAGTAATCGAACTTGTCCATATCTCGTCGGTTGCCAGTGCCCTCACCAACTGCGCGGAAAGCTATTTCTCGTAAACGACCAATTTCACGTAATATTGCGGAATCTGAAGTGTCTTCTAGTAGGTAAATGCTTTTGCCGTCAGAAGTTTCGCCAATTTTGTCGCATTGGTTAAGCTCATCAATAAGGACTTTTCTACTTTCTGGGTGGGCAATGGCTCGCTCTGTTTCAAACAAATCTTCACGCTCACGCTTTAAGCCATAAACATGTTGTTTGAAGCGACTAATACTTTCTTTGCTGCTCGGCAGCATGCCACTAAATGATGAAAACGGAATTAGTTTGCCAATCTTAATCGGCAGGGTTAATGAGACATTTTTGAACATTTCTCGTACCAAGAACAGGGCACTCAAGGGCTTCGCTATCAACGAAAAACCATAAAAGAATCGTGAGTTTTTTCCGCCAACGTGCACTGGTAGAACAGGGGATTTAGTGTGTTTGGCCATTTTAAGGAACCCTGAGCGCCACTTGCCATCACGAATACCTTTAACGGACAGTCGCGATACTTCTCCCGCTGGAAAGAAAATGACGGCTTCGTCGGCTTCGAGAGCTTGTTGAATAGAGGTTAAATTTGCTTTCGGTTTTTTCCCCTGGCTTAGATTATTTATTGGTAGGAAAAATGGTCTTAGCGGCGATAATGCCCATAGCATATCATTTACCACAATTTTGACGTCTTTGCGGACTGAGTAAATTAATTCCAGTAGAGCAAGGCCATCAAGAGAACCTAAGGGGTGGTTTGCGATAATGACCACTCTACCGGAAACTGGAACGTTCTCTAAACATGAGTTAGAAACGGTATAACTTAGCCCCAATCGCTGATTAACTGTTTCCAAGAAGTCCACGTGAGACATGTGTTTGTTTTGTTGTATAAAATCGTTGATTTCGTCTTGGTGAAACAATCGAGCTAAAAAGCGAGTCAAGCCGGAGTGTAACCTTGGAGACTGCTCTAATTGAGGTAAAAATCGAGTAAGGACGTCTTTGCTGTCAATCATATTTTTCCACCTTGTTGTGTTTTTGTGTGATCGGTATGTGACAGAAATTTATTCAGGATAGTATTCATGATGTTCATTATTAAGCGACTCTGTGACAAGCCTAAGTCACTAAAGAGACACTTTGATGACAAAATTAATGGCTCAGCACGTAGACAGTAACTTGCGACAAACCCTTGTCTGACGTACTATATGGCGTCTTCTGGGCACCTATTGGATAGCTGCCCATCAATATTGTTTATCAGTACTTTTAAACAACATTTTAAAACTACAACCAAGCGTTAGGCAGATACGAGATTATGGCAACTGAAATGCGTAGCCACTACTGTGGTGAATTATCGAAAAACGAAGAAAATCAAACAGTTACTTTATCAGGCTGGATTCACCGCCGTCGTGATTTAGGTGGCTTAATCTTTTTACAGTTGCGCGATCGTACTGGCGTTATCCAAGTGGTTGTCGATCCTGACTTTGAAGAATTGTTCAGCACAGCTGAGCAGCTGCGTAATGAATTTGTGGTACAGGTTAAAGGCCAAGTTCGCGCCCGTCCTGAAGAAATGATTAATAAAAACATGGCTTCTGGCGAAATAGAAGTTCTAGCGCAAGAGCTAGACATCTTAAACCGCGCTAAGCCACCAGCGATTCCGATTGATGAAAACTTAGAAGCGTCAGAAGAGCAGCGTCTAAAATACCGCTACCTTGACCTTCGTCGTCCAGAAATGGCGGAGAAGATTATCTTCCGTCACAAAGTGACTAGCGCCATGCGCCGCTATATGGATGAGCACGGCTTTATTGACGTTGAAACGCCAATATTAACTAAAGCGACGCCAGAAGGTGCACGTGATTATCTAGTTCCGAGCCGTGTGCACAAAGGTTCTTTCTACGCATTGCCACAGTCGCCACAGCTGTTTAAGCAGCTGTTGATGATGTCTGGTTTTGATCGCTATTACCAAATTGTTAAGTGTTTCCGTGATGAAGACTTACGTGCGGATCGCCAGCCTGAATTTACACAGCTTGATATCGAGACATCGTTCTTGAACCAAGAAGAAATCATGCAGTTAATGGAAGGCTTGATTCGTCACTTGTTCAAAGAGCTTAAAGAAATTGAGTTACCAGAATTCCCACGTATGCCATACGCCGAAGCGATGGAGCGTTATGGTTCCGATAAGCCTGATTTGCGTATGGACACTGAGCTCGTAACCGTTGATGAGCTAGTTAAAGACGTTGAGTTTAAGGTTTTCGCAGGCCCAGCTAATGACGAAAAAAGTCGCGTAGCAGCGCTTCGTGTTCCAGGTGGTGCCCAGTTTAGCCGTAAACAAATTGATGAATACACTAAGTATGTTGGTGTTTATGGCGCTAAGGGCTTGGCGTGGATGAAGATTAATGGCGCTGGCGCCGAAGGTATTCAAAGCCCAGTGTTAAAATTCTTGGGCGAAGAGGTGGCGCTTAACATCATCGAAAAAGTCGGTGCACAGGAAGGCGATATTATCTTCTTTGGCTCAGACACAAAGATGACGGTTGCCGATGCCATGGGCGCGCTACGCTTAAAGACTGCACAAGATTTAGGCTTAGTTAAAGACGAGTGGAAGCCACTGTGGGTTGTAGACTTCCCAATGTTTGAAGAGATTGATGGCCAGATTCATGCGCTTCACCATCCGTTCACTGCACCAAAAGAAAACGACGTAGAAGCAGTTAAAGCAAACCCAACGGGTACCTTGTCAAAAGCATACGACATGGTCTTGAATGGTAGCGAAGTAGGCGGTGGTTCTGTGCGTATTCATAGCGAAGAAATGCAGGAAGCCGTGTTTGGTATTTTAGGTATCGACGAAACTGAGCAACGTGAAAAGTTTGGCTTCTTGTTGGACGCCTTAAAGTTCGGCTGCCCACCGCACGGTGGTTTAGCGTTCGGTCTCGACCGTTTGGTTATGCTGATGGTTGGCGCTGACTCGATTCGTGATGTTATCGCGTTCCCTAAAACGACGACGGCGAGCTGTCCTTTGACGCAAGCTCCGAGCAATATTGAAACTAAATTGCTTGATGAACTTGGTATCGAGATCAAAAAGAAAGAGTCATAAGAGCATATGACATAGAGATTGCTTCGCCACTAAAGTGACTCGCAATGACGTAACGTATAAGTGTCATTGCGAGGTTTCGCAGATACCGTGGCAATCTACTCAGGCATAAACGAGCCAAGTGCCTGATGCGTTTTTAGTTAGAAAAGGCAGGTTAGAGCTAAAGCCTGTAGAAAAGAAACTGTCAAAAAGTTAAGTAAGAGAATGCTTTAGGCCAAGTGCCTGATGCGTTTTAATAAGAAAAGCAGGTTAGACTAAGATCTAACGGTAAATTTAGAGTTTTAGAGTAAATTTTAAAGAAAAGAAGGTTGACTAGACGAGGTTTAATCGAGGCGTAAAGATGTTTTGAAGCACAGTTTAGTTATCGCTAAATGAGCACTCAAAACAGTTTTACAACAAAGAGTAAACGCAGGATAGCGACCTGTGAGGAAGGTATTTATGGCGGGTCACAGTAAATGGGCAAACATCAAACACCGCAAAGCTGCCCAAGATGCAAAACGTGGAAAAATCTTTACTAAAATTATTCGTGAGTTAGTGGTAGCTGCGCGCGAAGGTGGCGGTGATCCGAATGACAACCCACGTCTGCGTGCTGCCATGGATAAAGCGCTTGGCGCTAACATGAAAAAAGATACCATTGAGAAAGCGGTTGATCGTGGTACAGGAAACGCAGAAGGCGATAACTACGAAGAGTTAAACTACGAAGGTTATGGCCCAGGCGGTGTGGCGATTCTTGTAGAGTGCATGACGGACAACAAAAACCGTACAGTCGGCGAAGTACGGCATGCTTTTACTAAGCACGGTGGCAACTTAGGAACTAGCGGTTCGGTTGCCTATCTTTTCGAAAAACGTGGTCAGTTTGTGTTCGGCGACAACTATAACGAAGATGAACTGATGGAAGCGGCATTAGAAGCAGGCGCTGAAGATTTCATCACTCATGATGATGGTTCGTTTGAAGTGTTAACCACACCTGAAGATTATTTAGACGTTAAAGAAGCGTTAAAAGAAGCCGGTTTTGAAGCTGAAAATGCCGAAGTAACAATGCTTCCATCGACTCAGGCCGAATTAGATGTTTCCGAAGGTGCTAAAGTGATTCGTCTGATTGATCGTTTGGAAGAGCTGGACGATACGCAGAATGTGTATACAAACGCCGACATTCCAGCGGAATCCTACGATCAGGTTTAAGCTAGTCGTATCGCCTATACTTTGTTAAAAGTGTGATGCCAAATACTCATTTATTGAATATAAACTCCGTGTTGCCATCACACTTTTGCCGCGTCTAGCCATCACGACTGACGCTTAAAAGGATACCCTTAGGAGCTGTTGCAGTTTTTCCTAGGCTCTATATTCTGGTTTTGAGTAACTCCGCTATTTATAAAACTTTTGCCGCGCCTCAGCTGCATCTAATTCATTTCTAGCCCACGGCGCTAATGCTTAAAAGTTTCTATTATCTATGTACTAACAGGTTATACGTGATTTGAAAAGCTAGCTCCAACCTTCCCCTTAAAGTTAGCCTCATTATTTAAAATAATAGTGTAAATTGGGCATGGAGGGCCAATTTAGCAAAGACGAAACATGGAGGTTTCGTTTTGCGACACGTTAAATGATTTTAGATAATGAGGGAAGTGCGGAGCACCTAACTTTGCGGGGCGAGTTTTTTGGTTCGTTTTTTTGCTCGTTCAAAAAATGAACGAAAGAAGCAAGTTGTCATATTAGAAGGTAAGTATTAGCTTAAAGTATTGCTATAAAAAACAGACCATAAAACCCCACAGCAATATCTTTTAGTCGTGGTATGATTAACACACTTTAATAGAACATAGTTTTATAAGCTTTGAGATTGCTTCGTCGCTTAACACTCACTCCTCGCAATGACGGGATAACAATATAAATGGCAATAATACTTGGCATCGATCCCGGCTCACGCATTACTGGCTTCGGGATAATTGAAGTCGGTGGCGATATTCCTGTGAACAAGCCACGTTATATAACCAGTGGTTGTATTCGCATCAAAGATGATTCTTTGGATTTAAAGCTAAAGCAAATTTTTGATAGTGTGTGCGAGTTGATTCTTGAGTTTAAGCCTGACGAGTTTGCCATCGAGTCGGTGTTTATGTCTAAGAATGCAGACTCTGCATTAAAACTTGGGCAGGCGAGGGGAGCGGCTATCGTTGGCGCTTCGCATTATGCATTACCCGTGTTTGAGTACCCAGCGAGAAAAGTTAAGCAATCGGTCGTCGGAACTGGCGCCGCTGATAAAACCCAGGTTCAACACATGGTAAAAATGCTTTTAAAATTACCATCAAGCCCACAAGCTGACGCAGCTGATGCACTGGCTATCGCCTTGTGTCACGCCAATACGAGCCAAGGTTTAGCGCAGTTAAAAGGGGCAAAAACTATAGCAAGAGGACGGTTACGTTGATTGGTCGAATTCGTGGAACGTTAATAGAAAAAACGCCACCTTTTATTATTATTGAAACTAGCGCTGGCGTCGGTTATGAAATCCAAGTACCGATGACGACGTTTTATCAGCTTCCTGATGAAGGTGCCGAGGCGATAGTTGTTACTCACTTATCGGTTTCCGAGAACCTTCATGCGCTATATGGCTTTATTAGTAATAAAGATAAGAACTTATTTCGTGAATTAATCAAAGTTAATGGAGTCGGCCCTAAGTTAGCCCTAGCGATATTGTCAGGGATGGAAGCGGACGAATTTGTGATGACGATTCATGATAATAATGTAGACCGTCTTATTAAATTGCCGGGCGTGGGTAAGAAAACTGCTGAACGTTTATTAGTCGAGATGTCGGATCGCTTAAAAGAGTGGTCAATTTCAGGCTTACCTGAAAGCAACGAGGCAGGCGCTACAGCGCCGTCTACTGTTCGAGTTGGCGATGTGACTCAAGAAGCAGTTAGTGCGCTGGTGGCGTTAGGTTATAAGCCACAGCAAGCGAGCAAAGCGATTGCGCAGGTTGAAAGCGAAGGGTTAAAGAGTGAAGAAATCATTCGTTTAGCCCTAAGACAATTGGCCGGATAACAAGTTAAAGCTGCACGATTAATAAGGTATGTGCAGCTTTATTCTTAGAGTGGCTAGAGAGTGGCTAGATTTCAGTTTGTTGCTTAAGCTCTTTAAGCTCATCGAGTTTTAGCCTATAGAAGAATGCTCGGCCATAAACATTATCGTTGATTCTCCATGTCCCATCCATAACCATTCCACTGTGTCTGATTACTAAGTTATATTGAATAACAGTATCTGAGTTGCTGTAACTCTTTGTAAACGAGAGGTATTTACCTTGGCGCTTGGGGTCCAAAGTTATTGCCGCTTGAACATACTCGCTGGGGTGGTTGCGTGGCTCTAAGAAGGTCATGGAAAATTCATCACCCAGGTCTTTCATGACCGCAGTGAAGGCCCCATCTGGTTGGCCTTTTGGCATATCGTATTCATAATAGCCGATCCATTGACCGGTAAGGTTAACACTATCCTCAACGGTGGCTTCTGATTTCTGCAGGCTATTTTGAGCCACGCTCTCACCAAAGAACTCTTTCCACAGCTGTGCTTCTTCTTGCGTGAGCTTTGAGTTGTCGCTAGCCGCCATGACACTAGCGGGCACAAAAAGAACGACTAAAAAAATAGTCATTAACGATATAAGGAAAGCCTTCATAACGGGCCCATCTTGTTGTTTTGTATGAATAATAATCATTGAGTCTAAAGTGATTTATAATTTAGGGCAAATGCTTTACGGTTGCACGACATCAATCGGATCATCTAAACTAAGCAATTATTAATCCTTTCTGTGAGCTTTGCACTCAAAGAACAGATACTAACTATCAATATCGATAAATCATGGCCGATAAACAATTCCGATACAAAGAAACTCAAGCAATGATGCCACCAATGGTTATCAAGCTAGTCATACTAATGCTTATAATCATCATGGGCTTATTTGGTTATATGTATATTGCGCAGGAGTTCCTAGAACTTGAGGTAGGTGAAAATGCCTTGCCACCACTTTGGGCTCTGGCTATTTTTATCCTGACTGCATTGCTGACTTATTATGTGGCGAACCTCAAAATCAATATTAAAGTTGACGATAGAGACCTGATGCTTGGTTTGGGAGTTATCGGCAAACGTAGCTTTCCGCTTGATAAAATTCGTAGTGTTGAACTCTACGAAGGTAGTCCTGCTAAGGATTTTCTAGGTTATGGCTATCGAGTTGGTTTGAAAAAGTTAGGGTATGTTGGCAGGGCTCCAGAGGCTATAGCGATAACTTTTGAGCACTTTAAGCGCACCTTGGTGGTTACTACAAAAGACCCTGAAGCGTTAATAAAAAGTCTAAAAGACTTAGACTAAAATCAAAGGCTTAGTTTAGATCGAGTAAATGGTATTGGTGTTTGTCTTTGAAATATTCCACCGGCTGGGGTTCATCAAATAAAAAACCTTGGCCGCCTCGGACACCAATAGATTGCAATGCCTGTAACTCTTTAACCGTTTCAATCCCCTCAGTTTCTAATTCAAACCTGCGCTCTTTGGCAAAGCCCATAAGCGCTCGAATCAAAGATTGCTTGGTACTGTCTTTGTGGACATCTTTAGTTAGCGTCATATCAAGTTTAACGATCTCTGGTGCTAAAGCGACAACATGCCTTAGGCTCGAGTATCCAGCGCCCGCATCATCGACCGCGATTCTCAGGCCTTCTTCGCGTAAAGGGGCTAAAACTTTCTCAACAATACTGTAGTCGTCGATTAAGCTATGCTCTGTAATCTCTAACACTAGTCGCTCTAGAGGAAGACCAGAATTTGCCAAAGAAGACATAAAAGAGGTGTTTGCCAACAGATCAGGGGTGATGTTAATCGATAGACTGATATGACTGGGCAATTGTGGGAAAACGCTTTTCGTTAATTCAAGGACCCTCGTTGTTGCTTCTTCCGATAAGCCAGCGTAAACCGCGGACTCGAAAAATTTGTGGGGTGGCCACTGTCCATCGTTTATTCTGGATAAAACTTCATATCCTACAATATTACCAGTTTTTAAATTCACAACTGGGTGTAATTTAACTGCCAGAGCACCGTTGGCAATCACCTTACGGATATTATCCTTTAACTCTGTGTCGATACTGGCATTATTTTGTTGGATTTCAATAATGGTTGCACTCAAATCTGCAATGACTCGAACATAAGCTAAATCTTTTTGATTAAGGCGAGAGTCCGCGACTCCTTTGAACACACATAAGGTACCGTAGACTTTACCGTCAGAAAGGATAACGGGAACTCCAATATAGGAGCCAATATTGATCCTTCTAGTGACTTTTAAACCGTTTGTGATTTTATGTGCTTTAGTATCTTTAATGATTTGAGGAAGACTGTTCTGCACAATATGATAACAATAGCTATCACATAAAGAGTCTTCATCGCCCACTTCGATGTTTGAACTATCGATTTGACTGATTACTTGAAAGCGGCGTTTGCCTTCAGTGAATTCGCTAAGGAAAGCCACCTCCATATTAAGGTGTTCACGCAGAGAATGGAGAAGTTTCTGAACAATTTCTGTCCAATCGTCATCCACATGACTGAGACTAATATCAAAAAAACTTTTAAAGATGTCAAAGTCAGCAGAGGGGTCGATCGTATTGTCAGGAGCTTGATCCATATATATTCCTTCATATAAACCACAATCCTAGATTACTACTAAACGAGTACCGCTTCAACTTGAAGGAGGGAAGCTAGAATCTGCGCAACTTCCCCTTTGATAGGCTAACTTTCTTTATCTTCAGCCTTTTTAACTCGGATTTTGTTGCCGTCTATACTTCTACCATTAAGGTTCTTTACCGCAACTTTAGCCTCGCCTGGCTTAGGCATTTCAACGAATCCAAAGCCTTTTGAGCCGCCGGTGGCTTTATCCATAATGAGCTTACACCACTGAACCGTGCCGTATTCTTCAAATAACTCTTTTACCTGCTCTTCAGTAGTCGTGCGAGCAAGGTTTCTTACCAATAATTTCATATATTAATCTAATTTCTAAATCGTGAAGCACATCATACCATTAGATGGCGATAATTTTTCATTTATTAGTAAAGGCATGATATCTCTGTTAGCCAAAAAGCGAACCAAAAAATTCGAAAATACCGCCAATAATCTCCATACCCCCATCTAACAAAGCCTCAAAGAAACCTGCGATTATTTCAAGAAAGCCCTCGCTAGACATAGCGCTAGGCACTACTAGCCCTAATATGCCCGTGGCTAATATCGTGGTTACGTATAAATTAAAACCAGCGATAACTATAAAGATAAGTGATCCAATAAACATCAGTGATGCCACTGAAGAAAGAATTCTCTTTCCAACAGGCTTGTCTTTTCGATGTGCCAAAGTGTTACCTCCTTGTATTGATATTTTGATAAAGCTTTAACTAATGTTAAGACTCGCTGTTATCATCCAAGCTTTTGCCTTGGTGTTTTAAGGCTTCCAACTCCATTTTTCTCAACTCTTTCTTGTGGTCGAGATAGGACGCATACATGACAAAAATAACGCCAGCAATGACGCAAATACTTAAAAATCCCCATAAACCCATATCAAAACTCCGCTTTTAAGGTTAAAACCATTGAGAATGTCCTAGAAGGACACTCACCGCTTAAAACTAGTCCTCGGACTTATCTTTCCACTGTCCCCAAGGGTCACTGCTAGTCGATGAGCTGTGGCTTTTGCCACGACCGCCTGATCGACTACCGGACTTACTACCATAGTTTTTATTATAATCTCGGCCGCGCGAGGCGCCAGCTCTTTTGTTATGACCTGATTTATCGCTAAATTTTCGCCCACCGCTTTTGCTGTACTCTTCTGCTTTTGCCGCACGCTTTTCCTGCAATTTCTCAGCATCTTCCAAGCTTAACTTTGCCGGTTCGCCTGGCTTTTCGTCATCAGACACGATGCGATCACGTGGCGGAATATGGAACTGCTCGGACGATACTGGCGGTAGACTTTTATACTGATACATATAAAAAGCCTCAACCTTCTCGCGCGCCCAGTCAGTTTTCTTAAGGAACTTAACGCTAGACTCGACGCTAGGGTTGGTCTTAAAGCAATTAAGGTTTAGATAAGCATGGAGAATCTCGAAGCCATAGTGATCTACTAATTCTGTCACTAAGGCCTTCAAACCCACACCATTAAGAGGGTTGTTCTTGTAATTTATTTCTTCAGACATTCAATATTCCAGCAAAAAGAGCTATATCACCTCATTATAACTGTGAATGGCCAAACTAGCACGAAAAGCTAAGAAATACGTGTGATTGGCAGGTTTTAGCGCATTGAGAGCGGTTTGCACTCAAAGAAGGTTGCGTTAGCTTGCAGTACAAGCTGCTACTCACTAGGCGCCTGAGCATCAACGCTATGCTTGGTCTTTATTAAGAAAAAAGCACAACCGAGCACAGCCATGACGGCAAGCGAAGCAGCGATCACTTTGTTGCTTTCAGACAAGTGAAAGGATCCACCCACCATCGCGGCTAACATCAGCAACAAGAAAGCGAGCAATGATAAAACGCCCATAGCTCTTGCGATCATTAGCGACGCTGTAGCGAGAGGTTTGAAGTAAATAGACAGAAGCAAAAATAAGCTCAGTAGAATAAAGAGAAGAGTCCAAAGACCTATACCGAACACCCCCGCAGAATAAAAGCAGGTGGCGAGCGTAACGGACGACAATAGAATTTTTAGAATATTGACCATGATTTACTCTTTATTTTAGTAATTAGAGTCACAAATATAGTGGCGTGGTTGGGGGCTGGAACAGCTTAATACCCTATTATCATCACCGACGCCAAAATCAAGTAAGCGTTATTAATGATCGCTGCCCATCCTAATAGTTCGGTTAACTGCGCTAACGTAATCATAGACTCACCACCTAGTGAAGTATTCGATACCTCACTATACTACCCGTCATGGTGAAAGAGTATTGCTTTGTTTAGCGGTGTAATAGAGTGGGAATAGAGGGGCTTAAGGGGGACGTGACAGGGCGTAGGTTGTAGGGTGCGTTATAACGCACCATTAAAACCACTTTATGAAATTCGGTTCGTCTGATATATATCCAATAATTGCAATGATTAGAATTAAGTTTAAAGCTCCCACTATATAACCAAAAATTTTAACGCTATTATCTTTCATATAAGATTGAAAATAGCCAAAAGTGAACCCAAGAAATAAAACGGGCATTAGTAATATTCCTAGGTAAATATAAATTGTGCCTGAATGATCCCAGCCCATAGAATACTTTATAAACGTCATAGCTTTGCTGTGTTTCTTTTCTAGCTCCCCTGACTCCGTTGCCTGAGGTAAAAGACTCAAATAACCAAGGTATAAAAGCAAAGGCCAAAGAGTAAGAATTATGCCTAAATATATAGATTCCATATGATTACTTATTAGTTTTTGTAGCCTTGATTAGCGGTAGCGCACCACGGGAGACCTTTGGGAATGCCTTTGGTGCAATTCCTTCAATCGTAATCGAGGGAAGTCGTTAAAGTTTGGATTAAAACCTCGAAGTCACTTCGTTCCTTTGAGGCTGCGCTTGCTAATACACTCTGACCCCATTAATTAGTTTCTTGCTTTCTGTACCTCATAGCTCACTTTAATTGCTGATGTAATATAAAAGGAATGGTATAGCGAGCATTAAGAATATAAAAAAATAGGTAATACCCAAAATTAGATAGAATTTCACTTTACTCTCATGCTTAAAATAATAACCAGTCCTTAAGCTGATTACTTTATGACGGTGCGCCAAGTAGGCTATACTTATCAGTAGTAACCAGCCAGATATAACCACCCCTAAGCCTATACCCACCTTAAATTCAATTCCAAAAGTAGCTTTTAAGCCTAGTGCTAGTACAAGAACAAAAGGTAATAAAAGCCAAAGCTTCTTCTCGCTTTTTTTGTACTTCTTAATTGTTTGTTCATTTCTAAGAAACATATTACGCCCTAAAATGTACTCTGACCCCATTTATTCCTATGTAAAATTTGTCCCACAGCAGCGTCTTGTTAGACGACAACTCGGTTGCGCAAGACGCTACGGTAGTAACTATCGTACTCTCCATCGCTCGGAAAACGCCTATCTATGTACTCAGACCATTCAGAATTAGAAAGTGGATTATGCAGCAATGGCCCCTTTTTCAGTGAGCCATTATATAATTCGATTGAGAGGGGGCATTCAGGTTCAAGCTCTACTGCCCTTTTTAGAATGTCTGTATAAAGCTTGTCGTTTTCATCAGAGTTTCCAGGGAACAGATATCCGGCAATATTCATCCCATAACCAATTTCTCTTAAGATATCTGGAGAATCTGACGATAAAGATTTCGGGAATATTTCGACCAAACACTCATGAGCCAATTCGATGATATCTTCCTCGGGCTCAGGCTCAATACAAAATGACTCCAACGGAAGATACCACCCGTAAAATACGCTGCGGCTCATAGCGATCACAGAATTTTTCTCATCAAACGCCAATTGGACGGCATCTTTCCATTTCCCTTTAAACTCTAGTTGATCAAGGTGGCTACGTATCATGCTCTTCCGCCTAACACTATATTACTGGACAATGCCGGTAATCTTCTGATTTTAAATTAATTATTTTAATGTGCATTTTTGTGGGTAATGCCAAGCAAAGCAGACATCAATGACGTGTTTGTTTTAAAGGATATTAGCAAAATCAGGGTGTTAGTGGAAATCTTTGTTAGTTTCCGAGATATGGGGGCTCTTACCAATTCCAATTGTACTCGCACCACTTACCTTTATAATGTCCACAACTTTTATCAATCCATAATTACATGCTGTTTTTCGAGAACATGGCGCTTCGCCGTGGTAAAAAAGTTTTATTTGAAGACGCGAGTTTTATCATCAACCCAAAGGATAAGGTTGGGGTTACTGGGGCTAATGGTACCGGTAAATCGTCGTTGTTTGCGTTGATCCGTGGGGAGCTTGAGGAGGATTCGGGCAATTTCTCGATGGCGGGGAATGTGACGATTTCGAGCGTGCGTCAGGAGACGCCCGCGGTGGAGACGTCGGCGTTGGAGTATGTGATTGAGGGTGATGTCGAGCTGTGTGAGATTGAGGCGGCTTTGGCTAAGGCGGAAGCTGAGGAAGATGGTCATGCCATCGGTAAGCTTCACCAACAACTCGATTCGATTCAGGGCTACGCGGCAAGGGCGCGAGCTGGATCATTAATGCACGGCTTGGGTTTTAGCGCTGAGCAAGAGCAATTACCGGTATCGAGCTTCTCGGGCGGTTGGCGTATGCGCTTAAACTTAGCGCAGGCGTTGATGTGTCGTTCGGACTTGTTATTACTCGATGAGCCGACGAACCACTTGGATTTCGAGGCGGTGGTGTGGCTCGAAAAGTGGCTAGAGACTTATCAGGGCGCTGTCTTGTTGATTTCGCACGATAGGGATTTCCTCGACCGCGTGATTAACCGTGTGGCGCATATCGAACAGCAGCACATCAAACTTTACAGCGGCAATTATTCCAGTTTCGAATTACAGCGTGCAGAACAGTTAGCGCAACAGCAAGCGAATTACGAGCGTCAGCAAAAAGAAATTGCTCACATGCAATCTTACGTCGATCGCTTTAAAGCCAAGGCGAGCAAGGCCAAGCAGGCGCAAAGCCGTGTTAAGGCTTTGGAACGTATGGAAACCATTTCGGCCGCACACGTCGATTCACCGTTTAACTTTAGTTTTCCAGAGCTTGGTCATGTGCCAAGCCCTTTAATGCAATTAAAAAGTGTCAGCGCTGGCTACGATACTGATACAGGCCCAGTGACGATTCTCAACAAGGTTGGTTTTACTTTATTACCAAACGATCGTATTGGCCTTTTGGGTAAAAACGGCGCCGGTAAATCGACCTTAATTAAGGTGTTGGCGGGCGAGCTGGCGGTGCAGTCTGGCGAGCGAATCGAAGCTAAGCATCTTAATATTGGTTACTTTGCTCAGCACCAACTTGAACAATTACACCCACAAATGTCGCCAATTCAGCATCTACAGCGTGAATATCCCGATGCCACCGAGCAGGAGTTACGTAACTTCTTAGGCGGTTTTGATTTCCATGGCGATAAAGCGCTAGAGCCTGTGGCACCGTTTTCGGGTGGTGAGAAAGCACGTTTAGTGTTGGCCTTACTGGTTTATTCGAAACCGAACGTACTCTTGCTCGATGAGCCGACTAACCACCTGGACTTGGAAATGCGTCATGCCATGACCGTGGCACTGCAAGGCTTCGAGGGCGCGGTGGTGTTAGTGTCGCACGATAAATACATGCTAAGAACCGTGACTGATGACCTGTATTTGGTGGCTGACGGTGGCGTGAAACCGTTTGAAGGTGATTTAGACGATTATGCCAAGTGGGCGCTTGAGCAATCGAGCATTGAACGTCGTTCTAACAAAGATAAGGCGGATGACACGCCTTCAGACCAACAGCCTGAGGTCTCTCGAAAAGAGCAACGTCGAATCGAGGCCGAGAAACGTAAAGCCTTGCAGCCTTTGAAAAACAAGCTGAGAAAGGTTGAGCAGGAACTTGATAAGGTTCAACAGCGAAAAGCTGAGCTGGACGAGTTAATGGCTGAACAGTCTTTGTATGAAGAAACGAATAAAGGCAAGTTGGCTGAGTTAAGCACCGAGTATGGCGACGTAAGTCAACGCTTGGAAACGCTTGAAGAAGACTGGCTGATGTTGAATGAGGAATTAGAAGGCTAAAGCGTCATTACTTCGCCGTTCCTCGCAAAGACGACATTATCTGTCAATCCTAGCAAAGACGGATATTCTTTTCTGGTGGCTTTAAATAACGGAGCTTAATGAGCTTATAAAACCATCTAACCCTTTAAATTAACTAGAAAAAGGCAGAATCTGGCCAAATATGGAAAAGGATTTGTTTTGGTTCCATCTAAGCCTGAGGCTTGGTAGACTTAACCGCAATAAGCGTTTGCTGCTATGAGCACCCAAAATTAATGATTGAGCACGACAGAATAATAAATCCAACTGAGACAACTGACGAAGAGCAGTTTGATCGCGCTATTCGCCCAACAACCTTGCAGGACTATGTTGGGCAGGAAAAAGTACGCGAGCAGATGGAGATTTTCCTCAAAGCGGCTCAAATGCGAAAAGAAGCGCTGGATCATGTGCTTATCTTCGGCCCTCCTGGGCTCGGTAAAACCACGCTTTCCAACATTATCGCCAACGAGATGAACGTGGGGATTAAGCATACGTCGGGCCCTGTGCTCGAAAAAGCGGGCGATTTAGCCGCTATGCTGACCAACCTTGAGCCTAACGATGTTTTGTTTATCGATGAGATTCATCGTCTTAGCCCACACGTTGAAGAAGTGTTGTATCCGGCGATGGAGGACTACCAGCTCGATATTATGATTGGTGAAGGTCCTGCCGCTCGTTCGATTAAGGTTGAATTGCCGCCGTTTACGCTTGTCGGAGCGACCACTAGAGCAGGTTTATTGACCTCGCCACTGCGCGATCGCTTTGGTATCGTGCAACGTCTTGAATTTTATAATATTAAAGACCTCACGGGCATTGTCATGCGCTCGGCGCAGATTTTGGGTTTGCAGATTGAAGAGTCTGGAGCGCATGAAGTCGCACGCCGCTCACGCGGCACGCCTCGTATTGCTAACCGTTTATTGCGTCGTGTGCGCGATTATGCCGAAATTAAGTCGGATGGTTTAATCACGGACAAAGTCGCCGATCGTGCTTTGGATATGCTTGATGTTGATGCTAAAGGCTTCGATACCATGGATCGCAAGCTATTACTGACGATCATCGAAAAATTTGATGGTGGTCCAGTGGGTTTGGATACTTTAGCAGCGGCGATTGGTGAAGAGCGCGATACGATTGATGATGTTTTAGAACCGTTTCTTATTCAACAAGGTTTTATTCAGCGGACCCCCAGAGGCCGCGTTGCAACAAAGCATGCCTATGAGCACTTTGGGATCATCCCTTCCTCGGATGACTTATTTGATAAATAAATGTGATATTTAAACCTGATAAAAGGTTTTATGAGTAAATTTTCGTCAAGAATATTTTTTCGGGATAGCCTTAACACTATTTCGAACTTGAATCGTTATAATAAGTTGCGGTTAAAATTACGTTACTCTTTGTTGCAGCTCGCTCGTTTAGGTTGACTAAACCACGCTCGCAGCGCCTCGATTAACGTAATTTTCCCTCGCAACGAGGTAATTTAATGGTAGACAGAAAGCCGGTTACAAATAAGCGTGAATTTAATTGGCCAGTCAGGGTCTATTACGAAGATACTGATGTGGCCGGCGTGGTTTACTACGCGAATTACTTGAAGTTTTATGAGCGTGGCCGTACGGAATGGTTGCGTTCATTGGGTTGGGAGCAGGATGTATTGATCGACAAGGGGTTGGCGTTTGCGGTAGCTCATGTCGATGCAAAGTATATTCGCCCAGCCCGTTTTAATGACCAATTGGTGGTTAAAACGCGCATTAGCTCGGTTAGAAAAGCGAGCGTAATTTTTGAACAAGAGATTCATCTCGTTGACGAAACTCAGAAGAGTGAAGGTAGCGATGGTGAATCCGATGACAATAAACAACAAATAGTGAATAAGGCAACAATACGAGTGGCTTGCGTAGATATGGACACCATGACGCCTGCTCCTATGCCGAATTATTTACAAGAGGAGATTGCACGTGAATGGTGCTAATGACATGTCCATTGCTGGTTTAATTTTAGACGCCAGTATCCCTGTACAGCTTATTATGCTGTTACTTTTGATTGTTTCTGTAATGTCTTGGGCGTTGATCTTCCAACGTTCCTCGGTTCTTAATACCGCATCGAAAAAAAGCAAAAAGTTTGAAGATAAGTTTTGGTCAGGCATCGATCTGAGCAAACTGTCAACCGAGCTGTCGCAGAGCCAGCAGAAAAAGCAGGGGCTTGAGTCGCTGTTTTTAGCAGGCTATAAAGAATTTATCCGCTTACGCCAGCAAAGTGGCGTTAGCCCTGAAGCGGTGATGGATGGAACTCACCGTGCCATGCGCGTGGCACACAGTCGTGAAGTGGAAAAGTTAGAGCAGAACTTATCGTTCTTGGCGACAGTGGGTTCGGTAACGCCTTATATCGGTTTATTCGGTACGGTGTGGGGCATTATGACCTCGTTTATCGCGCTAGGTAGTGTCAAGCAGGCGACGCTAGCCATGGTTGCTCCAGGTATTGCGGAAGCTTTGATCGCGACTGCGATGGGTCTTTTCGCTGCAATTCCTGCGGTGATTGCCTACAACCGTTTTACTAATCGTTTGCAGCGCATTGAAATTCGCTATGAAAACTTTTTAGAAGAGTTCTCTGGAATATTGCACCGTAAGGCGCACAGCTAATTAAAGGTCGATAATTATGCCGCAACTCGTACGCAGACAAAGACGTCGACTTAACGCTGAAATCAATGTGGTTCCATACATTGATGTGATGCTGGTGTTATTGGTGATCTTTATGATTACCGCGCCACTCATCACCGCTGGAATCCAAGTTGACCTACCGACGGCGGACTCTGAGGTAATTTCGTCGGATGAAGAAACGCCGTTTATTGTCTCTTTCGATAGCGAAGAACAATACTATCTTGATATCGGTGCTTCTCCAGACAGTAGAGCTCAGCCGATGAGTCGTGAGGAGCTTTTGGAAAAGGTCGTAAGCGAGCTTGAAAAGTCGCCGAGTTCACCTATTTATATCAATGGTGATAAGTCGGTGTCTTATGGTGAAGTGATAGAATTGATGGACCAATTGAGGAAAGTCGCAGGGATAGAAAATGTTGGTCTTATGACACAGCAACCCGAATAGGTGACAACTTTGTCTAATAAGAAAAACATTTTACCTATTATTTTATCGGTCGTACTGCATTTAGTACTGATCGGTGCAATTGTTTGGAAGTTTATTTGGCAGCCAAATATTCCTGATCATAAGTACGTCGACGCACCGATTCAAGCGCGCATCGCGCAAGCTCCGAAACAAACGCCGCCTCCGGCTAAGTCTGAGCCATCGAAAGCGGAGTTAGAAAAGCGCGAAAAAGAGCGTCAGAAAAAGCTCGAGCAAGAAAAAGCAAAGCAACGAGAAATAGAGCGTCAAAAGAAAATTGCTGAACAAAAAGCCAAAGAAAAAGCCGAGGCTGAGAAACAGGCGAAAGAACAGGCTGAACTTGAGCGCAAGAAAAAAATTGCGCTAGAGAAAAAGCTTGAGGAAGAAAAGCGCAAAAAAGAAGAAGCTGAGAAAAAGCGTCTGGCCGAAGAGAAGCGCAAGAAAGAAGAGGCCGAGAAAAAACGTAAAGCCGAAGAAAAACGTAAGAAAGAAGAAGCCGAGAAAAAACGTAAGGCTGAAGAGAAACGCAAGAAAGAAGAAGCTGAACGCAAGAAGCGTGAGGAAGCCGAGCGTAAACGTAAGGAAGAAGAGCAGCGACTTCTAGAAGAGCTAGCGGCTCAAGAAGGCGAGTTCTTCGATGCAATGGAAGGCGACGTTAAGAAAGCGCAGGTCATGACCGAGCGAGATAAATACTTGGCTATGATTGACGCAAAGATACAACAAAACTGGTACAAACCTAAAAACCCAGGAATGTGTAAAGTCCAAATTAGGACTGGGCCTGGTGGGGTTGTGCTTGATGCGCAGGTTGTTAATGGTACAGACGATGCAACCTGTAATACGGGATTGGCTGCGGTCCACAGATCGGAACCTTTGCCATTCCCTGAAGATCCAGATGTCATTGAAGAGCTGAGAGTTATTGGAATTACGTTTGAACCAAAACAAGATTAAACAAAGAGAGTAGAGACTCTATGAAACATATTTGTAAAAAACTGATGATATTGTGTATTGGCTTGATGGCTTATTCGGCTCAAGCTGAAGTGCAAATTTATATTACTGAAGGCCGCGATGATGCGAGACCTGTGGCCGTTTTGCCATTTAAGTTTGAAAGTGCGTCGGAAGTAAAGATTTCACCGCCACACAATTTTTCACAAATCATTGCGGATGATTTAGAGCGCAGCGGTAAATTCAAGCCAGTTGATATTTCTGATTTGCCGCAAAACCCAAGCGACATCACGGAAGTGGATATTGATGCTTGGAAAGAATTAGGCGTCGACGGTGTGGTTTATGGTGTTGTTAAAGAAACAGCACCGGGTAAGTACATGGTGTCTTATGACTTGATTGACCCTTATAACGATAAGGCGGTGATGGAGTCGAATATTGCTTCAGGTAGCTACCCATTAGTAGATCAGTCGTTCCACTTAATGGTGCTAAAAACCAAACTGGTCAATGATGATAATTTCCGTTGGGCTGCGCATATTGCGGCTGATGAAATTTATGAAGCGTTAACTGGTGAACGCGGTGCTTTCGCGACTCAGATTGCTTATGTTCAAGTCGATCGATTAGCGGAAAAACCTTATGAGTTGAATGTGGCGGATAGTGATGGTTTTAATCAAACTAAGATTTTTTCATCAAAACAGCCAATCATGTCACCAACTTGGTCGCCAGATGCGAATAAACTAGCTTATGTTAGTTTTGAGAATGGTCGTTCGGAAATATTTATTCAAACCATTGCTACGGGACAGCGTGAGTTAATCGCAAGTTTTAAAGGATTTAATAGTGCGCCAGCTTGGTCACCAGACGGTACTAAAATGGCGATGGTACTGTCGAAAGACGGAAATCCAGAAATTTATGTTATGGATTTAGCCACAAAAAGTCTTAAACGATTAACGCGACATTATGCAATTGATACCGAACCTTCGTGGAATCCAGATGGTAAAAGTTTGATATTCACCTCAGATCGAGGAGGAAAACCGCAAATTTATAGGGTTTCACTTGCAGGAGGGGATGCAGAAAGGGTAACCTTCGAGGGTAGGTATAATGCCGGCGCTGAATTCGCACCGGACGGGAAAACTATTGTGATGGTTCATCAAAGCAATGGTAATTTCCATGTGGCTGCACAAGACATCGAGACGGGGAACCTAACTGTGTTGACGACAACCAGTTTGGATGAATCGTTGTCAGTCGCTCCTAACAGTAGCATGATAATTTTCTCTACTGTCGATGGGCGTCAAAAAGTTTTGAGTGCAGTTTCAATGGATGGACGCTTTAAGGCAAGACTACCGGCCAACGTTGGAGAGGTTAAGGCTCCGGCTTGGTCTCCTTTTATTTTGTAAATGTAATAATAGTTAAATAACAATCCTGGAGGATGACAATGAAACGTTCGGTAAAATTACTAATGGCTTTGTTCGCGGCGGCAACGTTAGCGGCATGTAGCACTACAGAGCCAGCAGAAGAAACTACTGATACAACGGTTCAACAAGATGACGCTACAAACGCAGAAGCTGAAGCTTTAGCACGTCAACGTGCTGCTGAAGAAGCAGAAAGACAGCGTATCGCGGCATTGTTGGAAAACACAACAATCTATTTCGACTTCGATAGCGATGCTATCCGTAGTGGTGATATGGAGTTGTTAGAAGTTCACGCAAAGCACATTCAAGCAACAGGTAAGAAAGTTGTTCTTGAAGGTCATGCGGACGAGCGTGGTACTCCTGAGTACAACTTAGCGTTAGGCGAGCGTCGTGCGAAGTCAGTAGCTCAATTAATGCGTACTTACGGTGTATCTGCGAGCCAAATCGAAGTTATTAGCTTTGGTGAAGAGTCGCCAGCGAACCCAGGTCACACTGAGCAAGCATGGCAAGAAAACCGTCGCGTGGAAATTAAATATCAGTAATGAATTATCGTTTTACTAAGATAATCGCATTATCGTTGCTCACAGCATCTGCTGTGGGCAACACTGCTGCTCCTGTGGTCGATGGTAAAGCAGTCGAAGCGGTTCAACAATTCAAAGATAATGACCAAAACAAGTTAGTCGGTGAGTTGATGCGCCAAGTGATGCAGCTTCAACGTGAAGTTAGCTATTTGCGAGGCCAATCTGAAGAGCAAGCCTATTTGATCCAAAAGCTGCAACGTCAGCAAAAAGAATTGTATGCCGACCTTGATCGACGTCTCAGCGACGCAAATCAGGGTGGCTTAATCAGTCCGGAACTAGCTGGCACTGATGAGACGGGGAATCAGGCGGAAGGTAACGCAGACTTGAGTGATGCCCAAATCGCCTATAACAAAGCATTCACCCAGTTTAGTGAAAAAAAATACGCCTTTGCTAAAAGCTCTTTTAAAGCTTTCGTAAAAGACTATCCAGATCATGCGTTAGCCTCTAACGCACACTATATTTTGGGTCAACTACACTTTAACGATAAAGAGTATAAGCAGGCAGCTAGTGAGTTTGAAGCGGTTTATAGCCAATTCCCTGAAACTACAATCAAGGACAAGGCACTATTAAAACTAGCGCAAACTTATGAGATTAGTGGCGACAAAGCTGCAGCGAAAAAAACTTACCAAGAGTTAGCGAAGGCTTTTCCAAACTCTACCGCAGGTAAGCTCGCTAAAGTGAAGCTAGGTTCGTTATAAAACCAACCAGCCGCTCAAAAGCACTAATATCGATAAAAAGCTGACTATTTAGTCGGCTTTTTTGTTACAATCCGCCCAATTTATAAACACTTCTTTTACTACTTAGGTTCATTTTGAGCAAATTACGAATCACTGAGATTTTCCACTCACTACAAGGCGAAAGCCTAACGGTCGGCCTTCCTACAGTATTTGTACGCCTTACAGGATGTCCTCTGCGTTGCACTTACTGCGATACAGACTATGCCTTCGGTGGCGGTGAGTGGATGAGCTATGACGAAATATTAGCGGAAATCGAGCAATATAACTGTCAGCATATTTGTATGACAGGAGGCGAACCGCTCGCTCAAAAACGTGCTTATGAGTTTTACCACTTACTTTGTGAAAAGGGTTACAAGGTTTCTACGGAAACCGGTGGCGCGCATGATATATCGGTCTTAGACAAACGTGTAATGGTCGTGATGGATTTAAAAACCCCTGATTCCGGTGAAATGTCTCGTAATCTATATGAAAACATTGACCGCTTAAAACCAACCGACCAAGTCAAGTTCGTCATTTGTAGCCGCAAAGACTACGACTGGTGCAAAATGACCATCGACAAATACAACTTAACCGAAAAATGCGAAGTCCTATTTTCACCAAGCTATGGACAGGTAGAATATGCAGACTTAGCCGAGTGGATCTTAAAAGATCGATTAAGAGTGAGAATGCAGGTGCAACTGCATAAAGTTATTTGGGGTGAGCGTACCGGGGTCTGATTGGAATTGTTAAAATACTCTTCTGCTTTGTTATTCTAATCGATTCAAAATACTCACTTACTTTAGTAAGCTCCGTGTTTGAATCGATTGAATGCCTCGCAGGCTGAGCATTTTTCCTGCTTCCAATACCTTAAACAAAAGGTTGGTGTTTGTTATCTTTAGTGCTTTATACGATTTTCGCTGTTTAGTGCCAAGCAAAAACTGAGGTTAAGGCCTTCTTCGAAAGTGTCAGAAAAATGTACCTTGCGGGTTATCACGAAACATTTACTTCGTTACTAACTTTTAGGTGACGGTAACCCCCTTAAAAGTTAGCCTTGGAATCATAAGTTATAGTGTAAATTGGGCAGGGAGAGCCCAATTTAGTAAAAACGAAATAGGGATGTTTCGTTTTACGGCACGTTAAATAACTTTTGATTGCGAGGGAAGCGCAGGGCGCCTAACTTTTGGGGCGAGCTTTTTTGGTTCGTTTTTTGCTCGGACAAAAAATGAACATGTTTATCTACTCATAACTAATGATTAATTAGCGCTGTATTAGTATTTTAAAGAAGCGATAGTGAACACCATGACAAAACGAGCAGTAATACTACTTTCCGGCGGACTCGACTCGACCACAGTCCTCGCCATGGCAAAAGAGCAAGGCTACGAATGCTACACCATGAGTTTCAACTATGGTCAGCGTACCGTAGCTGAACTTAAAGCGGCAAAGGCTGTATCGACTCAGTTTGGCGCAAAAAAGCACATTGAAGTGAAACTTGATATGACTGAAATTGGTGGTTCTGCGCTTACGGATCACGATATCGATGTTCCAGTTGGTGACGCTATCGCAGAAGAAGCGGATATTCCAGTAACCTATGTTCCCGCGCGAAATACCGTATTTTTATCAATTGCACTTGGCTGGGCTGAAGTTTTAGAAGCACAGCATATCTTTGTTGGGGTTAATTCTGTCGATTACTCTGGTTACCCTGACTGTCGCCCAGAGTTTATTCAAGCTTTTGAGGACATGGCCAATTTAGCCACTAAAGCCGGTGTAGAAGGCCGTAAAGTGCATATTGAAGCTCCTTTGAGCGACATGACAAAGGCGCAGATTATAGCGTCTGGCGTGGCTCTTGGCGTGGATTACCAGCAAACTGTCTCCTGCTATATGTCAGACGACGATGGCAGAGCTTGTGGTGAGTGTGATTCTTGTATTTTAAGACGCAAAGGTTTTGAAGAGCAGGGCTTTACCGATCCTACGATTTATCAATAACTCTCTCCCAGCAATAAAATCTACAGCGACATAAAAATGTCACCTTTGCTCGAGGCAACGAGAAAGGTATAAAAACCCTGAATAATCAGTTGCTTAGGGTTGTTTTAACGCAACTGTCATATCTGTCAAATTAAGTTCACTGGAAGCTTTTCGCTTTCTGGAAATAATACCCCTGTCTTTAACCAATACCCACATACCTGGGGCGTATATTTCTAGGAGAGAACATGAACACATTGAGCAAAGTAGTATTTGGATTATCAATCGCAGTCTCCACCACGATCACATCTGCGCAAAGCTACACCATGACTTCACCAGTGGATTACCGCAGTTATAAAAATACTCATGGCGGAACAGTTAGTGTTTCGGTTGTGGAAAGCTCTGGTGCAAACTGGAAGCAGTATTCCAGCTACTTCGGGAAAGAAAATCAATGGCTGTGGGTGTCAAACGACGGCCAGAAGGTTTATTGGTATAACGAGTCTGAAGAGGCTGATCTGTTATTTGATGCAAAGGATGCAGTAGGTACGGAATACCCAGTCCGTATTGATGGCTGTACTGATAGAGCCGTGTTGGCTGACAAATCTGCGACGGCAACAATCGCAGCCGGTACTTTCAGCAATGCATTACGTTTAGACTTTTCGGGCTATTGCTTTGACGAAGGGCTTGAAAGCGCTTGGTTTGTACCGAATGTAGGGCTGGTAAAGTGGACGCAAGATTCGATTCTTGGTAGCGTGGAGTTCGAACTGGAACACGCAAAAGTAGGGAGTATGACATTACCGAATCAAGGCGGCATTGAGCTGTCGGCGCAATTTCCATCAGAGCCGGTTATCTTGAATCAGCAACAATCCGTAGAAGCGAATATCACTCTAATTAACCACTCAGATGAAACTATTCGTTTAGATTTCACTTCAGGTCAAACTTTTGAAATTTATCTTTATGATGACAAGGATCAATTAGTCACAATATGGTCAAAAGATAGAATGTTCACCCAAGCGCTGCATTCTATAGAAATCAAGCCTGGTGGTGCTGAGCGTTTTGGCGGTGAACTGAAGTTGAGCAATTTAGACGACCAAAAGCTCGATATTGGTACTTATAAACTTAAAATCGAGATAAAAGGAAGCTATTCCCCAGAAGCCAGTAGCTTCAGCCATATCCCACTCAGCGCTGAATCTGTGCTTCATATCGATAATATGATGAATCACTACTAATAACAGCGTCTTCGGCATTGCCCAAATAATGCACATTCTGTATAATACGCGCGATTTTAAAGGGGTTATCAATTAACCCCTTTTTTGCGCTAGCGTATTTTGGCTCTGAGTAAACAGCCAGCGTTTAGCCGCACAAATTCCCAGTTTGTCTTTACAGACTGTGCCGAGAAGGTAGTCTTGGCAAAATACTAATTTATTGCTTATTAACAATTATTGGAGTCTAAAATGGCTGTTGAACGTACTTTTTCTATCGTAAAACCAGACGCAGTAGCGAAAAACGTTATTGGTGAAATCTACTCACGTTTCGAGCGCGCAGGTCTTCGCATCGTTGCTTCTAAAATGATCCACCTTTCTCGCGAAAAAGCTGAAGGTTTCTACGCTGAGCACAAAGAACGTCCTTTCTTTGGCGCACTAGTTGATTTCATGACTTCTGGTCCAGTAATGGTTCAGGTTCTTGAAGGCGAAAACGCAATCAAAGCAAACCGTGAAATCATGGGTGCAACAAACCCAGCAGAAGCGCTACGCGGTACTATCCGTGCAGACTACGCGGTATCAGTAGACGAGAACGCTGCACACGGTTCAGATAGCCCTGAGTCAGCTGAGCGTGAGATTAGCTATTTCTTCTCTTCAGACGAAATTTGCCCTCGCACTCGCTAAAAACGTTTGTTTTGTCTAATTTCTTTTGTTGCCTGAATATTTTTCATGCTCAATGACCTAGCAGGTCACCTGCGCTAAAAACATTCAGGCGCCTCGAACTTAAACAAAACTCTTCGTTTTTAAGTTTTCTTTAGCCATGGGGCTGTTAAGCAGTTTCTTGAACTAAAGACAAATTTCTAAGTCTTTTAAGAAATATGTGATGACTTAAAATGAAAATGCAGGCTTAGCCTGCATTTTTTAATGACAGTTATTTTGCTATTGAAGTGCTAAGCGCCTAGAATAGCGTAAAATTTATACAAATAGCTTTGTGGCGTTTTCGTTGTAAAGCTTTAAAACCGCTTGTTGATGCTATAACAAGGCATAAAAGGTGTGAAAATACGAAGATTACCATTTAGGTAATTGAGCACTTTTTAGCGCAGTTATAGTGAAGACGGGTGATTTTAATCGCAAAAAGGTATTCCTAATGAGTTGTTCTACTACGGTTAATGAAAAAACCAACCTACTCAACCTGACGCGCGATGAAATGGTGGAGTTCTTCGTTGAACTCGGTGAAAAGCCATTCCGTGCTCAACAAGTCATGAAGTGGGTTCACCAGTTTGGCGTCGATAACTTCGACGAGATGACTAATATCAGTAAGGCGTGTCGCCAGAAACTAGCCGATGTTGCTGTGATCGAAGGTCCAGAAGTCTTAAGTGTTCAGGAGTCTAGCGATGGCACCATTAAGTGGGCTTTGAAAATTCCTGGCGGACAGGCTATCGAAACGGTCTTTATTCCAGAGCGTCACCGCGGCACCTTGTGTGTATCGTCACAAGTCGGCTGTGCACTCGAGTGCAGTTTCTGCTCAACGGGTTATCAAGGTTTCAACCGTAACCTTACTACGGCTGAAATTATCGGCCAAGTATGGCATGCGGCGCGTTATCTGAACGGTAAGCATAAAAGTGATGATCGAGCGGTAACCAACGTTGTGATGATGGGCATGGGCGAGCCTTTGGCTAACTATCAGCCGGTTATCAACTCTATGCAGTTGATGTTGGATGATTTTGCTTACGGACTCTCTAAGCGCCGTGTAACATTAAGTACTTCAGGCATGGTACCTCAGCTTGACCGTATGGCTGATGATATTGATGTGGCTTTGGCTATCTCGCTACACGCGCCAAACGATGAGCTGCGTGACGTATTAGTCCCTATTAATAAAAAGTATCCGATCAAAGAATTCATGGCTAGCGTCCACCGCTACATGGAAAAGTCGAATGCGGCGCGCAAAGTAACTGTTGAATATGTCATGCTGAAAGATGTTAACGACAGCATAGAACATGCAAAACAATTAGCTAAGCTATTGAAAAATACGCCCTGTAAGATTAATCTAATTCCATTCAACCCGTTTCCACAGACTCATTACGAAACGTCAACGCCGAAGGCAATCGATGCATTTAGCGATTATTTGCACCGCAATGGCTTTGTTGTTGTCGTTCGCCGTACGCGCGGTGATGATATTGATGCGGCTTGTGGGCAGCTCGCGGGTAAGATTAACGATAAAACTAAGCGACAGCAAAGACGAACTCAGTTCTCCAACGATATTGATGTGAGGGCTTTAGTTTAAGTTACGATTATAATAAGCAGGTAGGTATTAATGAAATCTCTTAACTGGATGTTACTGGTTGCAGGAATGGCTTTGGTTGGTTGTGAAACGACAACGACAACAACGGTTTCAGCCTCAACCAATGATGGTATCGAGGTTAGCAAGAATAAATATGATGCAACTAAAGCTGCGCAAACTCGTTTGGCGCTAGGTTTGAAGTATATCGAAACCGGTTATATGGAGAGAGCGAAACAGAACCTAATTAAGGCTTATGAGCATAAGCCTGACTTGCCAGATGTTCTTTATGGGTTAGGTTATTACTATCAAGCTGTTTATGAATATGAAAAAGCCGATGGTTATTACCGTCAAGCCATCAAAAAAGCCCCAAAAAACCCAGATTACCTCAATGCCTACGGCGCATTCTTATGTGAGTCAAAAAAAGAGTATGCGGAAGGTATTGAGTATTTTTTAAAAGCCATATCACAGCCTAACTACACATCGGTGGGCGAAGCTTATGAAAACGCAGGCTTTTGTAGTCTAAATGCTGGTCAAGTGACTCAAGCCGAAGAGTATTTTGAAAAAGCGCTAACGCTAAACCCAAGTTTACATAAGTCCTTGTATGGTCTTGCGAGTGTTTTTTATGAGCAAGGCAACCCGCGACGTGCAGCGGATTATATCTTCCGCTTTGAAGGTCGCGCGCGCCCAACAGCTGGTTCGCTGTTGCTTGGCTTCAAGGCGGCAAAAGCTATTGGTAATCGTGCCAGTATGCGCAGTTATGGTGAGAAGCTTATGCAGCTTTATCCTAACTCGCCACAAGCTACAGAATACCTAAACCTGCGATAAGCTATGACTGAAGAAACCGAACAGCATTCTGATAATCATGACTTTGGCCCTGGCGCTTTATTAAAGCGTACCCGGGAAGAGAAGGAGATATCGCTTGATGAAGTGTCGGAACGCCTAAAACTGACGAAGTCTGTGCTTACGCAAATTGAAAGTGACGAATATGCAGGCGATTTGCCCGTCACTTTTTATCGAGGCTATGTAAAAAACTATGCAGAGTTTCTTGAGTTAAATGAAACTGACGTCCTCGCAAACTTCGAACAGTTTTGTCGGAAAAACAATCTATTTAAAAGTCCTTCGGCGCCTAGAGTCGAGGGAATGTCCTTGGAGAAGTCTGTAAACTCTAATAACTGGTTGTTCAAGATTGTCACGGGGTTGATCATCTTGGCATTAGTCGTTGCCATATACTACATAGTGGTTGAAAAAGAGTTGTGGAAAAAAGTTATCCCTGCGGGACAGGAAACTGAGCAGCTGGAAAGTGATGACCAAGGATTAGAGCTTGATAACTATGAGGGGGATGATGGTCAGCCAAACAGCGAGTCTAGTGGCTCATTGTCTTTGCCTGGCGACAAACCACAAGATGAAAGTGATGATGCAGACGGTAGCCTTGAATTAAATACCCTCGAATCAAAAAACTCAGAAGATTCTACTGATAATGACCCAAGATCTGATACTGGTAGCTTACCACTTGATGACGCAGACGAGTCATCGAGTGTTGCAGAGGAAGTTCAGCGTAACTCTAGCAATGTCAGTGCCACAGCTAATTCTGGTCAGTCGCTCTTTTTAAGCTTTACTAATGATTGCTGGGTGCGCATCGAAGACGCTACTGGAAAGGTGTTGGCGCTGGGCATAAAGTCGGCTGGTACAAACTTGCAACTTTCGGGGAAAACCCCATATTATTTGAATCTTGGTAAGGCTTCAGCGGTAGAGTTATCATTCGATGGTAATGAGGTCGACCTGTCGCAATACCCAGATACTCGAGCTGCCAAACTAACTCTTGGCGACTCCTGATTTTAGCATTGATTTAACTGTTACTTGCGATGCTGGGAAATCCAGTGAGATAGGTAACAAGGTGAGATAGCAACAATTATGAATAGTCCATCTTGGATTCAACGACGTAAATCACGTCAAATTATGGTCGGAAATGTTCCGGTAGGTGGCGATGCGCCAATCGCTGTCCAAAGTATGACTAATACGGATACTTGTGATGTTGAAGCTACGGTTCAGCAAATCCAGGCGTTAGCAGATACCGGAGCTGACATAGTCCGTGTTTCAGTGCCGACGATGAAAGCGGCGGAAGCCTTCAAAGAAATTAAAAAGCAATCACCGATCCCTTTAGTCGCGGATATTCATTTTGATTACCGCATAGCACTAAAAGTTGCGGAGTATGGTGTCGATTGTTTACGTATTAATCCAGGTAATATCGGCTCTGAAGAGCGTGTTAAAGCTGTGGTAGACGCGGCTAGAGCGCGAAACATTCCGATTCGAATTGGTGTTAATGCCGGTTCATTAGAGAAAGATCTGCAAGAAAAGTACGGGGAGCCTACGCCCGAAGCTTTGGTCGAATCAGCATATCGCCATATTGATATTCTAGAGCGCCACGGCTTTAAAGATTACAAAATCAGCCTAAAAGCCTCAGACGTTTATATGACTGTTGCTGCTTATCGTATTTTAGCCAAAGAGATCGACAACCCGTTACACTTAGGTATTACAGAGGCGGGCAGTTTCCGCTCAGGTACTGTGAAGTCTTCAGTGGGTTTAGGAATGTTACTGGCAGAAGGTATTGGTGACACCATTCGAATTTCGTTAGCCGCCGATCCAGTTCAGGAAATCAAAGTCGGTTTCGATATTCTTAAAAGTTTGGGTTTGCGTCAAAGAGGGATTAACCTTATCGCTTGTCCATCGTGTTCACGCCAGCAATTTGACGTTATTAAAACGGTTAATGCCCTCGAAGAGCGTCTTGAAGACGTAAACGAGCACTTAGATGTTGCAGTGATTGGCTGTGTGGTTAATGGGCCTGGCGAAGCTAAAGAAGTTTCGGTTGGACTCACCGGTGGTTTTAAGAAAAGTATGCTCTATTTGGATGGCGATAAAAGCCATAAAGTCGCTAACGAAGACTTGGTAGATGAGTTGGAAGCCCGTATTAGAGCTCAGATAGCCGCTAAAAAAGCCCAGACAGACGAAAAGACTAAAGGCGCTGAACAACTGCCTATCGAGGAAGTAAAGTAGCAATTTCCCACTAGATCCGCTATAAGACCTTATAAATTCTGAAATTACGGCGAAATAACTACTGTTTTTCGCCAAATTAGCTATAATTTCGCACTTTCACAAAAATTATCACTTGAACGTATCGGGATAGATTTTGGCGCAAAAAATTCAAGCAATTCGCGGCATGAACGACATATTGCCGGAACAGACACCATATTGGCAAAAGCTAGAAACGATTTTACGTCGTTTGATGAATAGTTATGGCTATTCTGAAATTCGCATGCCGATCGTGGAAAAAACTCAGCTCTTTAAGCGCTCTATCGGCGAAGTGACTGATATTGTTGAAAAAGAGATGTACACCTTTGAAGACCGCAATGGCGATAGTTTAACTTTACGCCCTGAAGGTACCGCTAGTTGTGTTCGCGCTGGGATCGAGCATGGTTTGCTGTATAACCAAGAGCAGCGCCTTTGGTATATGGGCCCTATGTTCCGCCACGAGCGTCCGCAAAAAGGACGTTACCGTCAGTTCCATCAGTTGGGTGTAGAAACCTTTGGTATTGCTACAGCTGATGTTGATGCTGAATTAATCTTGATGACCGCGCGTTTATGGCGTGAATTAGGGTTATCCGACTCGGTACGCTTGGAAATTAATTCCTTAGGCTCAAATGAAGCGCGAGCGGCGTATAGAGATAAACTTGTAGCGTTTCTCGAGCCGATCAAAGATCAGTTGGACGAAGATAGCCAGCGACGTCTCGGCTCAAACCCACTTCGTATCTTGGACAGTAAGAACCCAGAGGTACAGGCGTTAGTCACAGACGCGCCGAAGCTATCCGAGCATTTGGATCCAGAGTCTGAGCAACACTTTAAGCAGCTGTGCAAAATACTGGAAGCCAATGGCGTTGAATATACAGTCAATACTAACTTGGTGCGCGGTCTCGATTATTACAACCGTACCGTGTTCGAGTGGATTACCGACAAGCTTGGTGCACAAGGCACTATCTGTGCTGGTGGCCGTTATGACGGTCTTACAGAGCAATTAGGTGGCCATGCAACCACTGCCAGCGGCTTTGCAATGGGAATTGAGCGAATCGTAGCGCTACTCGAAGAGATTGCACCGATAAAACCAGCGCTTGCAGACGTTTATATGGTGGCGCTTGGCGAAGAAGCTGAAATTAATGCTATTCAGTTGGCTGAGCAGCTTCGCGAGAAACTGCCTGAGTTAAGTGTGCGTAATAATTTTGGCGGTGGTAACTTCAAGAAGCAATTTAAGCGTGCCGATAAAAGCGGTGCCCAAATAGCGTTAGTACTTGGCGAACAAGAGGTGCAAGAAAAAACCGTAGGTGTTAAATTCTTGCGTGAACAAAAAGATCAATTACAGTTGGCTCAATCGGAAGTGGCTGAGCAATTGAAATCATTAATTAACCAGTAATTAGAGTTAGGGGACCAGCAATGGCTCAATATGAGACAGAAGAACAACAGGTTGAAGCGATCAAAAGCTTTTGGAAAGAGAATGGTAAAGCGATTATTTTAGGCGCAGTGATTGGCTTTGGTGGTATTTTTGGTTGGGACTACTATAAAGATTATCAAAAAGAGCAGGCTGAACTTGCGTCGCAGCAGTATGCAGAAGCCGTTGATGCGATTGTTGCTGGTGATGCTGAGCAAGCTCAGTTCGTTGAAAAAGCTGAAGCATTAAAAGCTGACTACAGCGCGACCAGTTATGCCGCTCTAGCAGCTCTAAAGCTTGCTGAAATTGAGGTGGCAAAAAATAATTTAGACGCCGCAGCGGAACAATTGCGCTGGGTTGTTGACCAAGGTAACAAGGCCTTTACTCCAGTGGCCGAGGTGCGCTTGGCTCGTGTTTTACTTGCACAAGAAAAATATGATGCAGCAATCAGCCAAGCCGATTCCATAGAAACAGCGGCATTTAAAGATAGCGCTTTGTTAGTTAAAGGCGAAGCTTTGTTAGCGAAAGGCGACAGAGAAGCAGCCAAGAATGCTTTTATAGAAGCTCGAGAAGCTTCAAGCGGTACGCCTAACCCATTGCTAGCATTACGCTTATCTGAATTTGGAATCGAGAAATAATAACGACAATTCGCTTATAAGCGATAAGTGCTTGATAAAAAATTCTTTATAACAGGATAAAGTATGACATTTAACGTTAAATCTAAATTATTAACTTCATTAGCAGCTTGTGTTCTTCTTGCGGCTTGCTCTGACGAAATCGTCAACCCACCAACAGAGTTGCAAGATGTTGACTCAAAATTTGAAATTGATGTTCGTTGGTCAGAGTCAGTTGGCGAAGGTGCTGATGAGAAGTTTAATGATTTAACGCCTGCTGTTTGGGACAACTATGTTCTAACTGCAGATATTAAGGGCTTAGTGACTGCTTTTGACCGCGAGTCAGGCGATATCGTATGGGAAGTGGATTTGAAAGAACCTCTTTCTGGCGGTATTAGTGCTAATGCGGGTTTGGTAGCGGTGGGCTCTAAGAAAGCAAACGTCATAGTACTAAACGTTGAAGATGGTAGCGAGGTTTGGCGTAAAGAAGTATCAAGCGAAGTTTTAGCCAAGCCTGCAATCGACGGCACCATGATTGTGGTGCGTACCGCAGACGGTAAGATTTTTGCCCTAGACAGTAATGATGGTAGCCAAGAATGGTTTTATGATCGTGTTATCCCTAACTTAACGATTCGTGGAACCTCTGCTCCTTTAATCACCAATGGCGTGGTTTTAACGGGCTTTGCTAACGGTAAAATCGCTGCCTTTAATTTGGGCTCTGGTGACTTGATGTGGGAACAGCGAGTTTCTTCGCCTCGTGGTAGCTCTGATATCTCGCGCATTGTTGATGTTGATACTACTCCTGTCGTTTTTGGTAATGTGCTTTACGGCGCTGGTTATAATGGTTATGCCATTGCTATGGACCTCACAAACGGTCGCTACTTATGGCGCCAAGAGTTATCGACGGTAAAAGATTTATACGTTGATTCTTTACGCGTTTATGCCGTGACTACTGATGGCACTATTGTTGCTATTAGTCGCACCACGGGTGATGTGGCATGGAAACAGGAAGGTCTGAAATACCGTAGGCCGACTGCAGCCGCTGCGCTTGGTGATGAATTAATTGTTGGTGACTTCGAAGGTTATGTCCATTTTCTAGATAAGTCTAGCGGTGAGTTTGTGGCGCGTGATCATTTAGACAGCTATGGTTTTGCACACAAGCCTGTTGTGACAGATGATGAAGTTATCCTAACTAGTCGTTTTGGTTTTATGTACGTCTTCAATAAAGTTGAAGACAAGTAAGAGTATCTATTTATGCTTCCAGTAATCGCGCTCGTTGGTCGTCCCAACGTTGGTAAATCAACACTGTTCAATCGACTGACTAAGTCGCGCGATGCTCTTGTTGCTAACCTCCCTGGATTAACCCGAGATCGTCAGTATGGCCAAGCAAAGCTTAATGGCCAACCGTTTATTGTGGTCGACACAGGCGGTATCGCAGGTGACGAAGAGGGAATTGATGACTTAATGGCAAAGCAATCGCTACAGGCGGTTGATGAAGCCGATATTGTTGTCTTTATGGTTGATGCCAGAACTGGCATGACCGCTGCTGACGAATATGTAGCAGAGCAATTAAGACGCCAACAAAAGCCCGTTATTCTAGCCGTGAACAAAGTTGATGGTGTTCACGCAGAAGCCGCTATCGCCGAGTATTATAGCTTTGGCTACAGTACTATTTTAGGACTTGCTGCAGAGCATGGTCGTGGTGTATCGGCTTTAATTGATACCATTCTCGATAATCTAGAACTTACCCCTGTCAATGAAGAAGAGCAGACTATTGAGGAGCTACAAGCGCGTGGCGTGAAGCTAGCAGTAGTAGGTCGTCCAAACGTGGGTAAGTCGACGCTTATTAACCGCTTTTTAGGCGAAGAGCGTGTTGTTGTATTCGATATGCCAGGAACGACTCGCGATAGTATTTATATCGAAATGGAGCGTCGTGGCAAGCCTTATACTTTGATTGACACCGCTGGTGTGCGCCGTCGAGGCAAAGTTAAAGAGGCAGTAGAGAAATTCTCAGTCTTGAAAACATTGCAAGCCATTGGTGACTCCAATGTCGTTGTTATGGTGATGGACGCTAGAGAGCCTATTACCGATCAAGACTTAAGTTTAATTAGTCATGTTATTGATGCCGGTCGTTCGATGGTGATTGCTATCAACAAGTGGGATGGCATGACCGAAGAGCAGCGTGAAGAAGTTAAGGTTGAAATCGATCGTCGCTTAGGTTTTGTTGATTTTGCACGAATACACTTTATTTCAGCTTTGCATGGCTCTAATGTTGGGCATTTGTGGGAATCCGTTGATGAAGCATGGGAGAGTGCCCTGATCGAGATGTCGGCTTCACAACTGACGCGTCTCTTAGAGCAAGCTTATGAGCGTCATCAGCCGCCAGCCATTAAAGGCCGCCGTATTAAACTACGTTACGCCCACCCAGGTGGTCATAATCCGCCAATTATCGTTATACACGGTAAACAGGTGAGTAAACTTCAGGAAAGTTATAAGCGCTACTTGATTAATTTCTTCCGTAAGAAGCTTAATCTAATTGGTACGCCAATTCGGCTTGAAACCAAAGAGGGTGATAATCCCTTTGCGGATAAGACCAACAAGAGTCGTGAACTGTCACGTCGTCAACGCTTAAAGAAAAAGCGTGCTATTAAGAAGTTCGGCAAGAAATGATTTTAAGAAAGTAAGCCTATTGTGGCTTACTTTCTATTTCCCCATCCTTAAACTTTGTTATTAACTTTTTAGCCTTTTTTGCGTCTTTCGCTGTACGCAATGCCTTACCATTTTCGTCTTGAGTAATCGTATATCCACGATCTAGTGTTGCTAAAGGACTAATATCATTCAGCTTTTGTGCGGTTAGCGCGAAGGCTTGTCGTGATTCCCCTAACTGTTGCTTCATAGCTTGGTTTAATTGCTTTAACCATGCGTCTAACTTTTGTTGAGATTGCTCTAAGTGTCTTTCTGGCTTGTAGCTTTGCAAGCACGATCTAGCATTGTTTAGGTTAAAAGTTTTCTGCTCGAGATAACGCTTTTGTGCGACTTTAAGTTGTTTAATCAGGCGATTCAGGTCGGCTTCGCTTTGTGCCAAACGTTGTTTAGGGTGTACGATTTTAGCGACTAATTTATCGAGTTTTGCTTGTTGGATCTGAAGTTTGTGTTGGAACTCATTGGTTAAGCGACGCTCGAGAGTTTGAAATTTATGGATAATATCAACGCGGTTAGGTACCAACACTTCAGCAGCGGCAGAAGGAGTGGGGGCTCGCAAGTCTGCTACTAAATCACTGATAGAGGTATCGACCTCGTGGCCAACTGCCGACACAACGGGAATCTTGCTGTTGCGAATTTCTCTAGCTAACTGCTCGTCATTAAAGCACCACAAATCTTCGAGCGAACCGCCGCCACGTGTAACCAGCAATACATCACACTCGTTACGTTGGTTAGCAACCTTGAGCTGCTCGATAATGGTTTTGGCGGCTTTTTCGCCTTGCACTTGGCTTGGGTAAATGATCACTGGAACATGGGGCATACGGCGCTTTAAGACGGTTAGAACGTCACGTATGGCGGCACCAGTTGCCGAGGTGATAATGCCTATTTTGTTGGGAAAGGTCGGAATTGGTCGCTTCAGTTCTGGAGCAAAGAGACCTTCGTTATTTAGCTTTTGCTTAAGGCGAGCAAAGGCTATCTGTAATGCCCCTTCGCCAGCAGGCTCCATATATTCGCCGATTAACTGCAAGTCACCCCTTGGCTCATAAAGGCTAAGCTTGGCACGCATCAAGACTTGTTGGCCATCTTCAGGGGTAAAACGAACGCCGCGATTACGGTTTTTGAACATAGCACAACGTAACTGGGCGTCAGAATCTTTTAGGGTAAAGTACCAGTGCCCTGAGCGTGGCGTTGCTAGATTTGATATTTCGCCGGTAATCCAAATTTGACCGATTTCTTGTTCTAACTGGCGTCTTACGTTTAGCGCCAGTTCGGTAACTGAGTAAACTTTGCGTTGTTGTGTCGGTTTTTGTGGTTCTAAAATCGGTTTTATCATAATTTGAGACAAATGCTTAAGTTATTTGGTTGATACCTATTTACCTGCGTGCTATGGGCGCGTTATAATAACGCGCTTCATCAAGTCAGTGCCTGTCGCATTGACGTTAAATAATACGTGGTACACCCTATGCGCATTATAGAGGAAGCTCTAACCTTTGACGACGTTTTATTAGTACCGGGACACTCTACAGTCCTTCCAGCAGACGCTGATTTGCGTACTAAAATTACCCGTGAGTTCGCTCTAAATATCCCACTTGTTTCAGCAGCAATGGATACTGTAACAGAATCAAGTCTTGCAATTGCACTTGCGCAAGAAGGCGGGATGGGCTTTATTCACAAAAATATGTCTATCGAGCAACAAGCCGAGCATGTTCGCCGCGTGAAAAAATTCGAAAGCGGTGTTGTAAGCGATCCTATCACTGTCACCCCCGATACAACTGTAGGCCAACTGAGATCTATGACTCAGGAATACGGTATTTCTGGTATGCCTGTGGTTGAAGGTGATCAGTTAGTCGGTATAGTGACTAACCGCGATATCCGTTTTGAAAATCGTGATGGACAACCTGTTTCATCAGTAATGACGCCAAAAGAGCGTCTAGTGACAGTAACTGAAGGTGCAAGCCAAGAAGAAATCTTGGACAAGTTACACACTCACAGAATTGAAAAACTGTTGGTCGTGAATGATAAGTTCGATCTGAAAGGCATGATCACAGTTAAAGACATTAACAACGCAGAAAGCAAGCCAAACGCTTGTAAAGACCGCTATGGTCATTTACGTGTGGGCGCTGCTGTGGGCACTGGCTCTGAAACGCCAGACCGAGTAGCAGCTATCGTTGAAGCTGGCGTTGATATTATTCTTGTTGATACCTCTCATGGTCACTCACAAGGCGTTCTAGACCGCATTAAGTGGGTTAAACAGAACTATCCAGACAAACAAGTAATCGGTGGCAACGTAGCGACAGCCGCGGGCGCTCGTGCTCTAGTCGATGCAGGCGCCGACGGCGTTAAAGTTGGTATTGGCCCAGGCTCTATCTGTACTACGCGTATCGTAACTGGTGTTGGTGTGCCACAAGTTTCAGCAATCTCAAGTGTTGCTAAAGAACTTGAAGGTTCAGGTGTGCCGTTTATATCAGATGGCGGTATCCGCTTCTCAGGCGATATGTGTAAAGCAATTGCAGCAGGAGCACACTGCGTTATGGTTGGCTCGATGCTAGCCGGAACAGAAGAAGCACCAGGCGAAGTAGAGCTTTACCAAGGTCGTTCTTATAAATCGTACCGTGGTATGGGCTCATTAGGCGCCATGTCACAGAAAAACAGTTCAGCGGATCGTTACTTCCAAAGTTCGAACGCAGCCGATAAATTAGTTCCAGAAGGTATTGAGGGTCGTGTTCCTTATAAAGGCTACATGACAACAATCGTTCATCAGATGATGGGCGGATTACGTTCAAGCATGGGGCTAACGGGCTGTAGAACGATTGAAGAAGTTCGTACTAAAGCTCAGTTTGTGAGAGTCACAAGTGCCGGCATGAGCGAGAGTCATGTGCATGATGTTTCAATCACCAAGGAAGCCCCTAATTATAGAGTCTAACTGTTAAAAAACTCAATCTCCGCAAATTCAAATTGATTTGCCTTGACCTTGAGGATTTTTCCAGCGTTATGTTTAGAAGTGCTTCTAAAAGACGGACAAACCAAGCCGCAGAAATTTAGCTGCGGCTTTTTGATTTTTTAAGTGATACGCAAGTAGCGTATGACGACTAGCTAACCTAGAAAGGTAAGAAGATGCAAACAGATATTCATGATCAGCGTATATTGATTTTGGACTTTGGTTCTCAATACACACAGTTAATTGCTCGTCGAGTTCGTGAGATTGGTGTTTACTGTGAGTTGGTGCCTTTTGACGTTAGCGATGACTATATTCGAGAGTTTAATCCGCAAGGCATTATTCTATCGGGTGGCCCTGAGTCGGTATCGGGCGAAGGTACGCCAAGAGCACCAGAACTAGTGTTCGAGCTTGGTATTCCGGTACTTGGAATCTGCTACGGCATGCAAACAATGGCCTACCAATTTGGTGGCAAAGTTGGCGGTTCTGAGAAGCGTGAGTTTGGCTATGCCGAAGTGTATATCAATACTCCAAATGATTTATTAGACGGAATCGAAGACAGAATCGATGCCGAAGGTAAAGCATTGCTCGACGTTTGGATGAGTCACGGCGATAAAGTATTAGAAGTCCCTGAGACCTTTGAAGTGATTGCTTCTAGCGATAATGCACCAATCGCAGCTATGGCACACAAAGAAAAGCCTTACTACGGTATTCAGTTCCACGCGGAAGTAACACACACGAAACAAGGCGGCCGCATGTTAGAGCGCTTTGTCACAGAGATTTGTGGATGTGAGCGTTTGTGGACTGCTGAAAACATTATTGATGATGCGATTGAGCAAATCAAAGAGCAAGTTGGTGACGACAAAGTCGTACTAGGCCTTTCTGGCGGTGTTGATTCTTCGGTTACTGCAATGTTGTTACACCGCGCTATTGGCGAAAACTTAACCTGTGTATTCGTTGATAATGGTTTATTACGCCTCAACGAAGCGGACCAAGTGATGGCGATGTTTGGCGATAAGTTCGGCCTAAACATTATTCGCATTGATGCAGAAGACCGCTTCCTAGACGAGCTTAAAGGTGTCGACGAGCCAGAAGCGAAGCGTAAGATTATCGGTAAAGTGTTTATTGATATCTTCGATGAAGAGTCTAAAAAGCTGACCAACGCAAAGTGGTTAGCACAAGGTACAATTTACCCAGACGTGATTGAGTCTGCGGGCGCTAAAACAGGCAAAGCACACGTCATTAAGTCTCACCACAACGTTGGTGGTCTGCCTGAAAAGATGGAATTGAAACTTGTAGAGCCTTTACGTGAACTATTCAAAGATGAAGTTCGTAAAATCGGCCTTGAATTAGGCTTACCTTACGACATGCTTTACCGTCATCCGTTCCCAGGCCCAGGTTTAGGCGTTCGTATCTTAGGTGAAGTTAAAAAAGAATATGCTGACTTACTTCGTCGTGCCGATGCAATCTTCATTGAAGAGCTTTATAAGCATGATCTTTACCACAAAACGAGCCAGTCATTCACCGTATTCTTACCAGTAAGATCGGTAGGCGTGATGGGTGATGGTCGTAAATATGATTATGTCGTAGCACTTCGTGCGGTAGAAACCATCGACTTTATGACTGCTCGCTGGGCACACTTACCATATGATTTCCTAGAGCATGTCTCTGGTCGTATCATTAATGAAGTGGACGGTATTTCTCGAGTTACTTATGATATTTCCTCGAAACCGCCAGCCACCATTGAGTGGGAATAATTAGCGAAATAAACATATCTTTTTCAATTTCTGCGGTGTTGGAAACTTGCTCAATCAGTCATGTACTGTGTGTACACTCCTTCTTTGCGCGAGTTTCCGCCTAGCATAAAACGAAAAATCGTATGTTTCTTTTCGCTAATAAATACTTTGTGGCTTATGTAATAAGCCTTTTCCCCACAAGCTATAGCATATAGGGTGGGTTAGCAACTTATCACCTAGCCTAACATACAAGACAATGACTGACTTCACCGATCAAGATCACGACTACATGCAACGAGCTTTTGAGTTAGCGGAAGTCGCTAAGGAGAAGGGCGAGGTGCCGGTGGGTGCGGTTTTAGTGAAGGATGGCGGGGTTATTGCCGAGGGCTTTAATCAGCCAATATTGAGTAATGATCCCACGGCGCACGCTGAAGTTGTGGCTTTGCGTGAGGCAGGTCAAGCGCTTGAGAACTACCGTTTAGTGGATACGACTTTGTATGTGACTCTAGAGCCTTGCGCTATGTGTGCCATGGCATTAGTTCACGCTAGGGTATCAAGGGTCGTTTATGCCACAGAAGATCCGCGTACAGGGGCTGGTGGGAGCGTACTTAATATTTTACGTCATGATCCATTTAATCACCACTGCGAAGTTGATTCGGGCTTGTTAAAAGAGCAATGTTCAGCACAACTCAAAGCTTTTTTTAAAGCTAAGCGCCGAAAATAACCCTATTTTTATTGACAATCTATTTGTATAAATTATATTCAATAGCATGAAAGCAGTAAAAATCGTAATTAACTCAAGCAAGAAACAGGCTAAGAAGGCGCTAAAAAAACGCGCCCTGTACTGCTGTGGGTGAATAATACGATTGTAATTTCTAACTCTTAAAACCCGCACAGGTCATCCTCTGCGGGTTTTTTTATGTCTATATAAACTGAATACAATTGATTAAGGAATCAAAGCATGGCAACAAATAACTCTTGGCAACTGCTTAAGTTTGGTGGAACTAGCGTCTCGACACGTCGTAATTGGGATAATATTGCGCGCATAATTAAGCGAAAACAGGCCAAGGGGAAGAAAGTATTTGTTGTACATTCTGCGGTAAGTTCGGTTTCAAATAAATTGGACGCTTTAATCGAGCTGGCTTTGAAAGGTGAATACATAGGTGCATTCGAAGAGGTGGTAGACATTCATCAAAAGTTACTAACGGAGTTAGAGCTGCCACATAATTTGCTCGACGAAGAGTATGGCTTCCTCAAACGTTTGTTGGATGGAATTTCTTTATTAGGCGAAGTGACAGAGCGGGTTCGTGCTCTAGTGATGTCGCAGGGTGAGTTATGGGCGACTAAAGCAGGGCAGCTGTATTTAAGCAATCAATTTGAAGAGGTGGTTCTTAGGTTAGATGCGCGTGATTATTTGTTTGCGCATGAAACGCCGAGCATTGATTATCTTTGTGCAAACTGTGAATTCGAACGCGATGAAGCTCTCCTCAACGCTATAGAGGACTCTTCAATCATTATTTCGCAGGGCTTTATTGCCTCGACGCGTGATAACGAAACGGTTCTTCTTGGGAGAGGTGGTTCTGACTCATCGGCTGCTTACTTCGCTGCCAAAATTGAAGCAGAGCGATTGGAAATATGGACTGATGTTCCAGGTATATTTACAGCTAATCCCAACCAAGTGGCTAATGCCCGATTATTAAAGCAGCTAAATTATGAAGAGGCTCAAGAGATGGCCTCTGCGGGTGCAAAGGTTCTACACCCAAGAGCCATTAGACCTGCGAAAATTAGTCAGATCCCCATTTATATCCGCTCGACGGTTGATCCGGATATCGATGGCACCGTCATTAGTAGCACTGAAAATAGCTGGGGTATGGTTAAAGGCGTAACAGCTAAAGAGGAAATCACCTTGGTCTCTATGGAGAGCCAAGGGATGTGGCAGCAGGCTGGCTTCTTAGCTGATATCTTCGCCATATTTAAACGACACCATGTTTCGGTAGATTTAGTCTCGACCTCTGAAACGAACATTACAGTAAGTCTTGATAATTTGACGCAGGTAGTCAGTCAAAAAAGGCTGGCAGGGTTAGTTAAAGGCTTATCGGCAATGTGTCGAGTTGAAGTCATGCATGATTGCTCGGCTGTGTCGATTGTCGGGAAAAATGTTCGAGCTATATTGCATAAAATCGCACCGGCTTTTTCAATCTTTGAAACCTACAAAGTATATCTATTGTCACAGGCCGCATCTGATTTAAACCTTACCTTTGTAATAGATCAGGAACATAGCAGTAAAGTGATCGCGTCCTTGCATGAGCTGTTAATCACGAATAATCCCAATAGTGAAATTTTAGGCCCGACGGCGAAAGAGCTGAAGCAAAGTAACGTTACGGGTGAAACAAAAAAGTGGTGGCAAGCTAAGCAAGGTATTATTGAGAAATGTCTCTCTGAGCGGGATAGCGCCTATATCTATGATTTAGAGTCTGTGCGAAATAATATTCAAAATTTACACACTATAAGTGCGGTAGATAAAGTATTTTTTGCCGTTAAATCGAATAATAATCCTGAGGTTCTAAAAACCGCTTACGAGGCTGGTACTGGCTTTGAAACCGTTTCGCTAGGCGAGGTTAACCATGTCCTTACTTTATTTCCAAATATTGATAGGTCTCGAATATTCTTTACTCCAAACTTCGCTGACAAAAAGGAATACGAGAAAGTTCTAGAAAAAGAAATTCGCTTAACCCTAGATAGTACTTACCCATTAAAACATTGGCCTGAAATATTTGCAGGCAAGGAAATATTCCTACGGGTCGATCCAAATATTGGTAAAGGACACCATGCCAATGTTCGCACCGCTGGGGCAACGTCTAAGTTTGGCATACCAATGGATGAACTGGCTGAACTGATCGCAGTTATTAATAGCTACAAAATTAAAGTAGTGGGTTTACATGCGCACGCAGGAAGTGGGATCTTAAGCAATGAACACTGGGCTGAACATGCGCGTTTACTGGCTGAAACTGCATCACAGTTCCCTAATGTAAAATACTTAAACTTAGGTGGTGGCTTTGGTATTAAAGAGCGCTCACAGCAGTCTGAGCTCACCATGAGCCACATTGATGCAAGCCTGCAGGCAGTTCAAGCAGAATACCCACAGTATCAACTGTGGATTGAACCAGGCCGCTATATTTCCGCCAATACTGGAGTACTTGTATCAAAAGTTACTCAAGTAAAGCAAAAGCAGAACTATTACTATGTAGGCTTGAATACAGGCATGAACTCACTGATGCGACCTGCGCTATACGGCTCGTTTCATAATATCGTTAACCTTTCTAGACTTAACGCAGAGAAAGAGCACCTGGCAACTATAGTGGGGCCAATTTGCGAAAGTACCGATAAACTCGGCGTTGAAATCCCCTTTCCTAAAACTCAAGAAGGAGATTTGATTTTAATTGAAAATGCTGGAGCTTATGGGCGCGTTATGGCTAATGAATACAATATGCGCATGCCTGCTGAAGAGGTGTGTATTTAAAAAAAATGTTATTAAAAAGGGGCTTTGACGGCCCCTGATAAATATAACTTTAATCGAGCTTATAGTTCATAGTGTAAAGCATATCGGTTTGCTCTACTGGCTTTCTATCAATTATTTTTGGTTTGAACATCCATTTAGAGACTGCTTTGATTGAAACGTCTGTAAATATGTCTTTCGGACTCTCATGGAGTACTCTAATGTTTGTTGCCTTTCCACTTGGAGCTATATCTAGAAGAAAAACTACTTGACCTTCTATATTGTTTTTCATTGCTTCTTCTGGATATTCGGCTTGAGGCTGGTAAATAGGGATTGCTTCTGAAATAGTTTTTATCGCAGTTTCTTGTTTAGGCAGTATTTGGTAGTTCAGTTTGATCTTTGCTGGCTCTTCACTTAGTCCTTTCCACATTAAGCAGTAAGTTTGCTTTATAGGTGCCTCGAAGCTTTGCTGGAGTGAAGTGACTTTATGTGGCTCGATAGGGTAGCTGACTTTTTCGCCTTCGTGATAGTGAAGATTAAACTCTACTTCATTATTAGATTTAAAGTCGAAGGATAAGGTTTGCCCAGCGTTCATCTCTGGGCAAATTTCGCCGATATCATTTTGGTGTGTTGTGACGAGGACAAAATGTTTACTCGCTGAATTATCAGCCTGTAGTGGTAAAGCGCTTCCAGCTAACAGTAGGCTGCTGATGATTAGTTTCTTCATTATATCCTCGCTTATTTTAGCTGCTTTAATTACAGGCTTTTAAGTTGTTGTCGTTGTTTTTCAATCTTTTTCAAAGTTGATTCAACTTCGGCAAGCTTAGCTTGCTCTTTCTCGACAACAGCTTGTGGTGCTTTATCGGTAAAGTTTGAGTTGTTTAACTTACCGGAAATTCGCTGTAAGTCTTTTTCTAACTTCTCAGACTCTTTATCAAGGCGAGCTAATTCTTGCTCAACGTCTATCAGGCCTGCCATTGGAATTAGGATCTCCATGTTACCCGCTAATGCAGTTGCTGACATAGGAGCTTCATCGCCTGCTTCAAGCCACTTTATAGACTCTAACTTAGCAAGTTTTGATAAGAAGGTTTTGTTGCTATCAAGACGCTCTTTGTCGCTGTCAGAGCCATTTCGGAACATCACATCTAGTGGTTTACCTGGTGCAATATTCATCTCGCCACGTATATTGCGGACGCCAACAATGATCTTCTTTAACCACTCGATATCTTGCTTCGCTTGTGCGTCGACTAGGTTCGAATCTTCTTGTGGGAAGTCCTGTAGCATGATGCTTGGACGCTCGCTGTCAAATGTGCCAGCCAATGGCGCAACTTTCTGCCAGATTTCTTCTGTGATAAATGGCATGAACGGGTGCAATAAGCGCATTAATGAATCGAGCACAGAAACTAGTGTGTTACGAGTACCGCGTTTAGCCGCTTCTGCGTACTCATCGCTATAAAGAACTGGCTTAGAAAGCTCTAAGTACCAGTCGCAGTAGGTATTCCAAGTAAAGTCATACAAAACGTTAGCGGCAATATCAAAGCGGTAAGTTTCAATAGCTTTGTCATACTCACTAATGGTTTTTTGTAGCTCACTCTTGATCCAGCGATCGGCTAAGCTGAACTCCATATCCTTGTTTGTTAAACCGGTATCTTGCTCTTCAGTGTTCATCAACACATAGCGCGCAGCGTTCCATATTTTATTACAGAAGTTACGGTAGCCTTCTACTCGGTTTAAGTCGAAGTTGATGTCACGAGAGGTAGATGCCATGGCGCAGAATGTAAAGCGCATAGCGTCAGTACCATAAGCTTCAATGCCGTCTGGGAATTGCTTGCGAGTACGCTTAGCGATCTTCTCGGCGGCTTTTGGATTCATCATGCCGGTAGTGCGTTTCTCGACCAGCGTCTCAAGCTCAATACCGTCGATGATGTCGATTGGGTCGAGTACGTTACCTTTTGACTTCGACATTTTTTGGCCTTGTTCGTCACGAATCAAGCCAGTAATGTAGATCTCTTTGAACGGTATTTTGCCGGTAAATTTCAAGCCCATCATAATCATTCTGGCAACCCAGAAGAAGATGATGTCGAAACCTGTAACCAACACGCTGGTTGGTAAGAAGGTTTCTAGTTCAGACGTTTCTTCAGGCCAGCCTAATGTCGCAAAAGGCCAAAGCGCGGAAGAAAACCAAGTATCTAGAACGTCTTCATCGCGACGTAATTCGATATCACCAAGGTTATATTTTTCACGAACTTCTTCTTCACTACGGCCAACATAAACTTCGCCTTTGTTGTCGTACCAAGCTGGGATCTGATGGCCCCACCACAGCTGGCGGCTAATACACCAGTCTTGAATGTTTTCCATCCAATGGTAGTAAGTGTTCGACCAATTTTCTGGTACAAATTTGATGTCGCCATCTTTAACCGCTTTAAGTGCAGGCTCTGCGAGTGGGGCAATTTTGACGTACCACTGAGGCGTTAAGTAAGGCTCGATAACAACGCCACTGCGGTCTCCTCGAGGCACTTTTAATTTGTGTGGCTCAATTTTTTCCATTAAGCCTAGAGCTTCAAAGTCTTCAACGATTTTCTTACGTGCTTCATAGCGATCTAGGCCACGATAAGCTTCAGGTGCGTTATCGTTAATCTGAGCTGTTGGCGTTAGGATATTGATCATTTCTAGATTATGACGTTGACCCATTTCGTAGTCGTTGAAGTCATGCGCTGGAGTGATTTTTACGCAACCACTACCAAAATCTTTTTCAACATAGTCGTCGGCAATAATCGGGATTTGACGTCCTGTTAGTGGTAAATCAATCGTTTTGCCAATCTGGTGTTGATAGCGCTCATCATCAGGATGCACTGCTACCGCACTGTCGCCAAGCATTGTTTCTGGACGAGTTGTGGCGATGATGATATGACCTGAGCCATCGCTAAGCGGATAGCGCATGTGCCAAAGGTGGCCGTTCTCTTCGTGCGATTCAACTTCTAGGTCAGATACTGCGGTCAGGAGTTTTGGATCCCAGTTCACTAAGCGATCGCCGCGGTAGATTAAACCTTCTTCGTGTAAGCGAACGAAAGTTTCTAAAACTGCTTCTGATAAATCATCATCCATGGTGAAAGCTTCGCGCGACCAGTCACAAGAGTCGCCCATACGACGCATCTGCTTGGTAATGGTGCCGCCAGACTCTTCTTTCCAATCCCAAATACGATCGACAAAGGCTTCACGGCCTAAATCATGGCGAGTTTTACCTTCGCGGTCGAGCAAACGCTCTACCACCATCTGGGTCGCGATACCTGCGTGATCTGAGCCCGGCTGCCAAAGGGTGTTTTTCCCTTTCATGCGGTTATATCGGGTAAGCGCGTCCATGATGGTATGTTGGAAAGCGTGGCCCATGTGCAAGCTACCAGTGACGTTTGGTGGCGGGATCATGATGCAATAACTGTCGTCATTGTCTTTACTGCCGCCTTTTGGCGAGAAGTAGTCGTTATCTTCCCACTTTTTGTAGGTTTCTTGCTCGATTGCTTGCGGGTTATATGCTTTATCCATGGTCAATTCGTGGTATCTGCAGTTTCAGTAATAAAGCCTTGAATTATAACGCTTGTACGCTATATATCTATATCTGTGTGGAAATTTAGTGAGATTTCGAAGAGATATTGAGGCTATGACACGAAATGAGCCGAATCACCGGTCAGATAAACTACTCGGCCACTAGCTCACTATTTGGCGCAGTTCCGGTATAGACAAAGGATGGCGGTAGGTTTAGTGGTACCCAATTAGTCTTTAGGTGTGGAAAATATTCTTTGATCAGCTGTTTATCGCTTAACCAGTATTGGTATTGTAAGAAAAGTCCGTTGGGTTTTAGCACAGATCGAATATGGGTCAATAGTTCGTGCTTCATTTCCAGCGGAAATAAGGCCAGTGGTAAGCATGATACTAAACAGTCGACACTATCGATTGCAAAGTCTTGAACAATATCCATGGCTGAACTGTGTTTTAAGCTAAATCTAGGGTGGTCAATGCGTTGTAGTAGGGCGAGCAATTCCTCGGAGATTTCATAGGAGGTTAGATGGGCTTGTTGTGGCATATATTTCAGTAATTCACGTGTAATGATGCCATCGCCCGCGCCAAGCTCTACAATCGTTTTAGCGTCTGTTGGAACTTGTTTTGCTAAGTTTCTTGCAAGGAATTTTGAGCTACGAGCTATACTGCCAGTGCTTTTTAAATTCTTTATCGCGTAGCTCGTAAAACCTTTCATAATGCTCCTAGGGTGTTGCCTAATACTTCATTGAACCTATATAGCGTATTACTATAAGGAATAAGAGGGGCTTTTAGATACTATAATTTTTGAATCCTTATATATCTTTTTGTTCTAAAGAGTCGCTAGACTTTTTGCTTTGCCGCTCTTGTTCGATTGCATGTTGAAGCAATTGTTCATAAATCAATCGTTTGTCTTTAGGCATAAGCCAAAAAAGCCACTTTGAATGCTTTTTGTAGACATCGGAATTAACCATTTCTTCAACAGTATCAAACCTATAGGTCTTTCCGTTTATCTTAATTTCAGGGTTTTCTAACTGTTTTGCAATCTTTTCTTTAATTTTTTGTTCGGACAGTGACTGGTTTACAGCTTTGTTTTTATTCGATTTGGTGGCCTCAAATCAAAATAAGCTTTAAGTCCGATCATTACCACGGCGACACTAACGGTGTGACCAAATTTCAAGGCAAAGAAACCACCGAGTATTATTGCGATGTGTAAAACGATAATACGCTTGTAAGGCTTGGTCATTTCCATGGAAACCGTATCAATGGTCTTATTTTTATAGGCAATAACAAAGTCTGTTAAGTGTGCGATAAACATGGCAACAATAACAAGCTGCACAGCTCGTTGGGATAGCATATAACTGACTATATCAGTTAAACCTCGATTTAAGCTCTCTGAATTCTGTAAAAGTTGTTCTTCAAAGAAACTGGTAACGAAAACACCGTGACCATAAGTAAAAAAGCCGTAATGGAGACAGAAAAATCCCGCCGCGAAAAGACCACCAGCAACGAAAAGTGGTGCATTATCGGGACGGATGGTCATTCGTGCTACAGCAAATAGTCCGATAATAATGTTTTCGAACCAGTAGAGAAAGATAATATCGAAGGCGTTCCAGTAGCCTAGAAGTACCCCCAGTAGTGGAACCATGTTGCTCAAGGCGAGAACAATGCTTCCTCTAGTGATGGGGGCGAGTCGCAAAGTGCTTACCCCTTAATACTTCTTGTGGTCTAGGGGGTAGCCACGCCCTCGGTAAAACTTATAACGCTCACGGGCTAGCTCTTTGTCTTTGTCCTCGTTAGGTACGATTTCAAAGCATTTCAGAAAGTAGCTGAAGAAGGGTTGAACCTCGCCGCTTAGGTTAACCAGACAATCATGTTGGTTTTCTGGCGGGTTTTGCTCCGATGTTGCATAACCAATTTGCACTGGCGGTGGCTTGTTCGGACCTTCGCCGACGATGTTATGTGGCACAAACTCCGTTAGTTCTTGGCTCCAAAGCCACTCATCAACGGCGTGTGCTTGTGCTTCATCTTTGGCATGGATATACACTTTGCGTCCTTGCTTGTACAAGCTTTGGACGCATTTACCAATCAGGCGAAGATAAGCTTCTTCGCCTGACTGACTTTCCAGTAAGTGGAAACCTACTTGGGTCATACTGATGTGACCTTACTTTGCGCGGTTGATAACGATTTGCGACAGTAGCGGTACAGGACGACCTGTGGCACCTTTATCTGCGCCTGATTTCCAAGCAGTACCGGCAATATCGATATGCGCCCAACGATACTTTTTAGTGAACTTAGAAAGGAAACAGCCCGCCGTAATCGTGCCTGCTGGACGACCGCCTAAGTTAGTAAAGTCAGCGACGTTACTCTTAAGCTGTTCGTGATACTCGTCCCAGATAGGTAAGCGCCACACACGGTCATTCGCCATGTCGCTGGCGTTTTCGATTTCGTTAGCTAGCGCATTGTTGTTACTCATGACGCCTGAAGCTTCGTGACCTAGCGCGATAATCACGGCACCGGTTAAGGTTGCGATATCAATAACGATTTCAGGGTCGTATTTTTCAACATAGGTTAAGGCGTCGCAAAGCACCAATCGGCCTTCGGCATCAGTGTTGAGAATTTCAATAGTTTTGCCTGATAAAGACGTCACCACATCACCAGGACGTGATGCACCGCCGCTTGGCATGTTTTCTGCGGCAGCAACCACACCTACAACGTTAATCGGTAAGCCCATTTCTGAAACTGACTTAATTAAACCGAAAACCGAAGCTGCGCCACCCATATCGAACTTCATCTCGTCCATACCAGCGCCTGGCTTTAATGAAATACCACCAGTGTCGAAGGTAATACCTTTGCCGACAAAGACTAAAGGCTTGTCACCTTTGTCGCCGCCGTTGTATTCCATGCAAATTAACTTGCCTGGTTGATCGGAACCTTGTGATACAGAAACAAAAGCGCCAGCGCCCATTTCTTTTAGTTCAGACTCGTCGAGGATATTGGTGTTTAGCGAAGAATATTCTTTGGCCAGATCTTCCGCCAAGTTAGCAAGGTAAGTCGGGTTACAAATATTACCAGGAAGGTTTGCTAAATCACGCGTCAACGATTGCCCCGCTGTAATAGCGCAAGCGTGGTTGATGGCTTTCTCGCCTTCGGCTAAGTCAGCACGCGACTCGATGAATAAAGTCATTTTGCGCAGTGGACGACGAGTTTCTGATTTCTCGCTTTTTAACTGCTCGAAAAGGTAAAGGCTATTGTTTGCAGCTTCAACGGCAAAGCGCACTTTCGAGTAAAGCTCTTGGCCTTTGATGTTAAGTAAAGGTAGTGTGTTAATCGCTTCAGTAGCACCAGTTTCGTTCAATAACTTGATAACTTTGCCACTAATTTTCTTGTATTTAATCGCGTCAAATTCACGCTCTTTACCACAGCCAACTAATAATACGCGATCACAGCTCGTGCCAGGCACGTTGTGTAGTAATAAAGTTTGACCAAACTTACCTTCCATATCGCCACGCTTAACGATAGCGTTGATATAGCCTTCGCTAATGTCGTCAATTTGTTGCGCTGGAGCAGATAGTTTTCGAGATTCGAATACGCCTACGATTAAGCAACCTGTTTTTTGTTTTTCTGGGTTACCACTCTTTACAAAGAATTCCATAGATCACCTGCAAATTGTTAATTTTCGTTTATAATGCCGATATTGGCATAAACCGTGCCCATAGTTTAACTGATATGCTCACAAATACCAGTAAATCAATGGGGTAAGGGTATGAGAAAACCTTGATATTAAGTCGTTATTTAAATCGTGAAGTCTTCACTAGCACCTTAGCAATTTTAGGGGTGTTGTTTGCTATATTTCTTAGCCAACGCATCGTTAAATACTTAGCTCAAGCCGCTTCCGGTGATATCACTGGCACCATGGTGTGGCAGATGGTTTTGTTGTACTCGCCTGTTTTACTAGGGTTTTTATTGCCATTGGCGTTTTTCTTGGGGTGTTTATTAGCTTTTAGTCGACTCTACGTTGATAGCGAAATGGCTGTGTTGCGCTCGGTCGGTGTGAGCGAACGAAAATTGATCAGTTTATTGATTCCGATTGCTGTGGTGGTGGCGTTGATTGGTGGTGCGGTTGCTTTATGGTTAGCGCCGGTGGCCAACGAGACCACCTACCAAATACGCGATGAGCACGCTAGCAAGCTTGAGCTCAGTATGCTTGAGCCCGGACGTTTCCAAATCTTCCAGGAAGGTGAGGGCGTGGTTTATGCAGACTCTTCCGATAACCCAAGTCATTTAGGTAACTTCTTCCTCGCCGAATTACCGGCGGACAATAATCCTTACACGCGTATTATTTCGGCTAAGTCAGCCGAGCGTTATTACGATGAAGAGTTGGACAAAAATTACTTACAACTCAACGATGGTCTGGTTTATGAACTGGATGCGGATAAAAATGTTCGCAAAATAACCGAGTTCGAACATTATTACGCACGTTTAGAAGCCGAGCGCTCGATCGTATCGCGTCGTAAAATCTCAGCCACACCAACCATGGATTTATTCCAGGCTGGCGATGGTGATAGCTGGGCGGAGTTACATTGGCGTTTAGCGGTACCTTTATCAGTGCCTTTCCTATTATTCTTGGCGATTCCATTGAGTCGCGTCAGACCGCGCGAAGGGAAGTTCGCCAAAATGCTGCCTGCTTTAATGGTCTATATTGGCTATATCGTATTAATCGTTGTTTTCCGTAAATGGGTCGAAGCAGAGAAAATCCCGGGCTGGTTAGGTTTTATTCCGATTTATATCGTGATGGGGCTTTTAGCGGCTAGACTGCTTTATGCACACGGTCGCGCCAATACCAAAAACAATGGCACGCCTGCTGTTAAGGGGAGTGACTCATGAACATTTTAAGGTTTTATATTGGTAAAACCATTCTAGCTACGTCATTAATGACCTTGATGACCTTGGCTGTGATTCGTGTTTTGTTTGCCCTCATCGACGAAAGCGGTGATTTTGGTAAAGGCTCTTATGCCTTTATTGATGGCCTGTCTTATTCACTGTTGCTCTCGCCACAATATATCTATGAATTCTTTCCAATGGCGATTCTTATTGGCTCTATTGCTGGCCTTGGTGTCCTCGCGTCCCGAAGCGAGCTGACAGTGATGCGCGCGGCTGGTAAAACGACAGGGCAAATCATTGGTGCTGCTTTGTCTTATGGACTAATACTGATCGCATTTTCGGTGTTCTTAGGCGAGTTTGTCGCGCCAAAAACGACCTTAATGGCTGAGAATTTAAGAAACCGTTCTTTATATGGCGAGCAGTTTGTTGATAGTAATCAAGGCTTGTGGCTCAAAGATGGTGCCAATATGGTGCATGTGGGCGAAGTGATTGGCACCTCGCGCCTTAACGAGGTAACGGTCTATGAGTTTAATCGTGAGAACGAGCTGACGCGAATGATAAATGCGGACTCAGCGGAGTTAACCGACAATGGTTGGGTATTACACAGTGGTGTTGCGACGCAGCTGGGCTCTGATGTTAACGACGTGGCTGAGGAAAAGCCGGTTAAACGCTTTGATAAAGTAGAGCGCACTAGTTTTACCGACCAACCTTGGGATACTTCAGTTAGTCTGGATAATTTATCAGCTTTGCGAGTTGATCCTGAGAATATGAATCTGATTAATCTTTATCAGTATCGAACCTATTTAGAAAGCAATGGTTTAGAGACTCAAAACTACGATTTGGCTTTCTGGCAGAAAGTATTTCAGCCTATTAGCACTGCCGTCATGATTATTCTTGCCGCATCCTTTATTTTTGGCCCAATGCGCAGTGTCTCTATGGGAGCGCGAGTGTTGGCGGGAGTACTGACGGGAATGGTCTACTTCTTCGCGGTAAGATCCTTTGGCCCCGTGAGCCTGGTGGCAGGACTGCCAGCCTTTATTGGTGCTTTAATGCCGCCACTCATATTTGCCGTAGCGGCCTGGTATTTATTGAGAAGGGCGGGCTAGAGTGTCGTCTTGGTGCGTTATTGCAAGCCCTCAGACCAAGGTAACTCGTCATTAACAACATTCCCCAGTTACTTATCATTCTGATGTAAGTCAGTAGTTATATTTCAACAAGGATCTCAGTTCTAGCAAGGAAGTTTTCGACCTTCGGCGAGTTACTTTTCTTGAGTGGACAAGAAGAGTAACCAAAAGAAGTCCACCCAAAAGTTAGGCCCTGGGGGCTTCCCTAAATCGTCAATATCACTATTCGAGCCATCAAACGAAACCTCCTGTTTCGTATTGACTAAATTGGGCTGTCCTGCCCAATTTGCTCGGTAACATTGTCGATTTAGGCTAATTTTTAAGGGGTAATTTGGTGCTAACCTATGAAATTTGTACTTTGCCTATAGTGACGGGTTATTTTTTCTTCTTTTCTTTATCGGGCAAAGCAACAACGCGTGTTTTAGTGAGCATATCGTGCCAACCGAGCTTTTTTCGGTTGAGCGGGCTGATAATCATGCCGATCCCGAAAATTGAGATGACAGCTCGAGCAAAAGCTTGACCTAGGGTTACTGGCTGTCCATTGTCATTCACTACCATGATTTTCCAAGCGCTCATGCCTACCGTTTGGCCAAAACGGACGTGGCTCCCGACAAAATACAGTAGTAATAGTAATGTTGGGAATAATGAATAAAGTTTGTAAGTTAGCGAATCTTCCCAACCACTGTTAACGCTCATATCATCAACCCCTAGCATCCAATGAATCAGAGGGAAGGTAAATAGGCCCCATAGGAACCAAATCGCGACGCTAATCAATATGTCGTATAACCAAGCTCCTAGCTTTTTTGTAATTGGTGCTGGAGTTGTGATGAGAGGTTGTTGTGTATTTTTAGCCATGTTGGTTCTGCTTGAGAAAAAACTGACGCTAGTCTAGCAAAAGCGAGCCTTTGCGACTACTTGAAAACAATGGTAGCAATATTTATTAGCAACAGCTTTAATAGCCTGATCATTCTTGATATAACAGGTCAGTTGTTGATTAAAGTAGGTATAAAAATGACATTTACAAAAACATTAATGATTTCAGGCGCTCTTTTAATAAGCAGCTTTAGTTATAGCGCGCAAGCTGGCGAAGACCATAGTCAGTGGTTGCAAGAGTTCTTTCAGGATGTCCAAGAATATCGAATGTCGCAAAACCCTGTGTGGGCGGCGCGAGAGGGTGACGAATCGGCAAAAGGAAAGCTACGCGATGAAAGCCCACAAGCTTATCAAAAACGTAAAGCTAAACTCTTAGAGCTGATTAATGAGCTGGAAAGTATTAAGCGCGACAACTTGCTAGAAGACGAGCAGATTAGTTATGACATGATGATGACTCAATTAAAGCAAGAAGTTGCTGAGATTGACTTTAAAACCTACGAAATGCCATTAACCTCTGAGTACGGCTTTCATGCCCAAACTACCTACTTGATGAATTCCTTCCGCTTTAGAACAGCCGAAGACTATAAGGACTATATCGCTTTGTTGTCGGCGGTTCCGACTTTCTTTGAGCAGAATGTTAGCAACATGCGAGCAGGTATGGAGCGAGGCTTTACGGTACCACGTGCAGTTCTTGATGGTTATAGTGACAGCATCAGTGTTTACATTAAAGATAAGCCACAAGACACAGTGTGGTATCGTCCTTTTGAATCAATGCCTGATTCTATCAATGCTGAAGATAAGGAAGCTTTACAAAAAGAAGCCGCAAAAGTCATAAGCAGCAAAGTGGTGCCCCAATACCAAGCTTACTTAGAGTTCTTTGAGAACGAGTATTTACCTGGTGCAAAGAAAACGATTGCTGCAACGGACTACCCAGATGGTGAAGCTTTCTATCAGAATCAAATTAAGCATTATACGACCTTGGATTTAACGCCGGACGAGATTCATGAGATTGGCCTAAAAGAAGTCGCTCGAATTCGTAAAGAGATGGAAGAGGTGATTGAATCCACCGGCTTTGAAGGTACTTTTGAAGAGTTCTTACACTTTTTACGTACTGACGAGCAGTTTTATCCGAAAACTGCCGAAGAGCTGTTAAAAGAAGCCGCTTACATTTCTAAGAAGATGGACCACAAATTACCTAAGTTCTTTGGTAAGTTGCCACGTCAGCCGTATGGTGTCGTGCCTGTGGCTCCAGAAATCGCACCTAAATATACGACGGGGCGCTATTCGGGCGCTCCTATTGATAGCGATAGAGCAGGGGAGTATTGGGTAAACACCTATGCCCTGGATAAACGTCCTTTATATAACTTAGAAGCGCTAACCTTGCACGAAGCTGTGCCAGGCCATCACTTACAAACTGCATTGGCGCAAGAATTAACTGACTTGCCTAAGTTCCGACAAAACACCTATATCTCAGCGTTTGGCGAAGGCTGGGGCTTATACAGCGAAAAGCTTGGCCTAGAAGCAGGTTTTTACCAAGATCCTTATAGTAACTTTGGTCGTTTAACCTATGAAATGTGGCGCGCCATGCGTTTAGTCGTAGACACGGGCATGCATGCCAAAGGCTGGAGTCGTGAAAAGGCCATCGAAATGATGGAAAACAATACCGCGCTTTCAACGCTTAATGTCAGAACTGAGATTGACCGGTACATCAGCTGGCCCGCGCAAGCGTTGTCCTACAAGCTGGGCGAGCTCAAGATCTTAGAATTGCGCGCTAAAGCCGAGAAAGAGCTGGGTGAGCACTTCGATATTCGCAAATTTCATGACGCAGTGTTGAGCAATGGCTCGATCCCGCTAAGCGTATTAGAAGATCAGATTCATCAATTTATTAAAGACGAAAAGAGCGCTATAGCCGAAAAAAGTTAAAGTAATGAACAAGTTATAATTTCATTAACAGAAGTTCTTTAGCCCGATCTTTGTATCGGGCTTTTTATTTTCTAAAGAATCTCTTGACTTGAGTTGTTAAATTACCATAATGATACCTAAAGGTTTCAATGAGAGGTGTTTATTTCCCTTTGTGATACCTGCGGATATATTGGGTTTAATAGGATGGAGTGCAGCTATGAGTCAAAAGAATTGTGCAGAAACAGTGGATAGAGTCCAAACAGGAGTCGCTCGCGGGATGCTCGTATGCGGTGTCACTTATTTAATTTTGTTATGGGAAGCATTAACTGAGAAAGGTCGTTTGAACGAAATATTAGATTTTGCTGCTATTATTGGCTCAGCTTTAACCGTGATAGTAACGTTTGTCTCTTTATGGCCAGTGATTAAGCAAAAATTAACTGGCAAGGTTCTGGTACAAAATGAACCGGAGAGCTTTGTTTCGGGCGCAATGTTGGCAAGTTTTAAAAATGGTTGGATTGCTTTAACCTTAACCTTGGTTGTTTTATTAGGCACGACAAAGTTTTTGGACAGTTTGGCACTACCTTTAAAATTTTATTTCGTATTATTGTTTGCTGTAGCTGTATTATCGGCCAGTATTAGCTTTTTTTGGCTTACGCGCGATGATGACTTAGAAGGGCTTGAGGAGTAATTATGCACCCTGAACTCGATAATAGGATACGGGTTTTTCGGGCCGAACATCGAATGAGCCAGAGTGATTTGGCGGACGCCATAGGCGTTTCTCGAAAAACGATCAGTACGATAGAGGTCGGTAAGTTTGTCCCTTCAACCATTATTGCGCTGAAAATCGCGAACTATTTCAATGTCACTGTAGAAGATGTATTTAGCTTGATACAAAAGGACGTAGAAAGCCCTTAAAAACGCAATTCTTAGTATTGCAAAAACAGCTTTTTGCTTTATAATGCGTCGCTTCTTTCAGGCATATTTTGCACTGAATTGGAAATGCCAGAGTGGTGAAATTGGTAGACGAAGTACAGCAAGTACAAGTGCTGCGGAGACAGGATGTCGGGAGCGGTGCCACACAAAAAGATATGTCTTAAGCTAAGTAATTAGCAGAAGTAGAAAAAATGCCAGAGTGGTGAAATTGGTAGACACAGGGGATTCAAAATCCCCCGCTAGCGATAGTGTGCCGGTTCGAGTCCGGCCTCTGGTACCATCTTTTTTATATCAAACTCCTTATATATTTCCCTGCTATAAATCGTTGTATTCCCTAAAGTTTCCTTTTTGAGCACCTGTCCGAGAAATATATTTTGTTAACTGGTTCACGTTTATGCTCTCTGGCGAGTCTTACTTAGACGTCTAAACATCCGAAAAGCTCTGCATTCATGCAAGTAATAAGTCATATTTGATGTGTGCTCAAGCTTGTTTGTTTGAATATCTCTTTGAGTGCGCAGCTTCTTGTTTGATTTTTGCGCTAAAAGGCAGTCATTCAAGTGTCTTGCATGGCTTTATCTGTTTGAATGTTTTCGAAGATATTCTGTTTGAAGTTTAAAACGAACGTTTTTTACAGGTTCTCCTATTGGTGCTATAAATTTATTCGGCTTAGTTAATCTTATGGGTAGCTATTTCTAAAATCATATCTGCTCAACTAGGTGATCATTAAGCTTTGATATAACAACAAGCACATAACAGCGATAGGGGGTATCGATGTTTAGAAAGTTCTTGCTGCTAAGCGCAGCTCTTACCTTTAGTGGATTGGTTTCAGCTAATACAGGTGTCGCGTTTGTTCATGGCACAGGTAGCCAAAGCGATGCATACAACGATTACTGGACGGGGAGTTTTGTTCAGTCGGTTGTAAAAGGCCTTCCAAACTCAAGTAACTACACGGTTATTAATTGTGATTTCACCAAATATATGTGGACCTCAGGTGCTGCGGGTTGTTTGGCGGGACAGTTAACAACTTTTATCAACCAGAAAAATATCACAAGCTTAACTCTAATCACTCACTCCAATGGTGGCAATGTGACGCGTTGGATCATGTCTAATCCCACTTGGGATAGTCGTTATCCAAATATCATTAATCGTATCGATGAAGTGATTGCGTTAGCGCCATCGAGCGCTGGTACACCACTAGCTGATGCAGTGATTGATGGTAATGTTTTCGAGTCAGCTCTAGGCTGGCTTCTTGGCTATAAAAACGATGCCGTACGTATGCAGCAAGTAGCTTGGATGGCGAGTTATAACGCTAATTGGTTGTACGGCACATCAGGACGCCCAGCGCTACCGAAGCCATTTCGCAGTGTCGTCGGCACTGATGTTGAATCTGCTATTTGGGATAGCGACAGTTACTGCGGTGGCTATGCGCAAAATGTTGGGCTTGAGTTTACTCAAAATTGGTTAGACAGTTGTTCAGATGGTTTCTTAAATTGTAGTTCGCAGAATGCCGCAGGCTCCGTTTGGTTTTATGACAAAAGTAAAACTTATGGCGACGAGCCTCTCAGTCATGCACAGAGCCGCCGTAAGTGTTTCGGCTTAGATGTCTTTCTGCGTAACAGAATTTAAGGAGTTGTCATGAAAACTATACTTTTAACATCTATTATTATTTCACTTTCTGGCGCTTCGATGGCAAACGAGAATCTAACGAGTAAGTCCGATCGCAGTAATGCTTATACAGGAATTAGTCAGCCGGCGACACCCACATTCCCGGATAGCGAACGCGAATTGAAAAGCGTCAGTTATAGCTTTCCTATTTCAGATATCAACCAGCTCGACTTTTCACAAAAGCAAGCGCATGTTCAAAGTCGTCAATATCAACTAGATGTCAGTGGTGCGCAACTTAAATCAGGTGTCCCACTAAACTTCAGCGCAAAAGGTGCTTTAGTGCGTATTTCTGCTTTTGATGGTAAAAGCGCTGTTGAGCCAGAGCAATTATCAGTAAAAACCTCAACAGGAAAGTTGTATAAGCATGGCAAAGCATTCGATACACTGGTCAGTAGCGATGTCATGCAAAAAAATGGCATGGGTTTTCAGCAGGGCACTACTGGTTTTAAGCTTGATGACAGCTTAGGAGCCGGAACTTTTACTCTTAAAGCGGATAATGTCATAGCCAGTCATGCTAAATACCGTGTCAATGTATTCGAAAAAAATAGCGATACGGAGATGCACCTAACCGCAAACAAAAGTAATTATCTAAAAGGGCAGGCTTTAAAAGTTGACGCTAAGGTTTTTAACCTTGGAAGAGCTGAAAAGATAGTTGCGATTAAAGGAAAGTTGGTATCACCATCCGGTAAAGCTCATAAAGTAAGCTTTAGTCCTTCAAAAGAGGGATATGTCCTTAATAAGCCACTTGATATGACGGCTGACTCGATCCCTGGCGCGCTTTGGGAGCTGCATACTGAAGTCAAAGCTAAAGTCGGTGGACAGTTAGTGCAGCGTAACGGGCAGCTACCTTTTGCTTTTGCACAAAAAACAGCAAGCATCTCAGCAAAGCCTGTGGTGTCTGGACAAAAGCAAAGCCCAGTGGCGACTATTCCAGTCAATGCCAAAGTCGATGGTCGATATGAAGTTCGTGCGATTTTATACGGCACGACAGAGGATGGCAGTCTTAAGCCAGTCATGATGACGCACAGTGCTGCTAACTTAGCGGCTGGAGAGGGCGCCATTATGATGAAGTTCGATCCTAAAATTCTAGCTCAATCTGGCACGACCGCACCTTACAAAGTAGAGCAGTTAGAACTTCGTGATCAAAACCAAATGGCACTAATTGATTAGCCTAGAACTTTGCCACTTACTCAAATTATAAGGCGCTATTAGCGCCTTTTTTGTGGCCAATCGACTATATAGAGCGCTTCTAGCAGTTATATTATTTAATAAAAGTTAGTCAACGCTGGGCTATCTCCGCTTAAAGTAGCCTGAAAGTGTACAAAGTAGCAAAATGTAACAAAGTGTGTTTCTGTGGTTTTTTGCTTGCACGAAATCGACAATTTACTTTTAATAACTGATTAAGCCACATAACAATAATAATCAAATGATAAAAAACGTAATTCCTAGCTTAGCGGTCTTCTTAGTATTAGCCTGTGCAAATCAAACTGATAATAAGTCTCCACATATTTCTTCAAACTCATCAGAAATCCAATCAAGCCAAGAAGAATCGACCTCAGAGGGGAGTGGCACAATAAGAAATAGAATTTGTACCAGTCCTCCTGCACCACAGAATATATGGAAATTAGAGCCAATGCTTAAACAAAAAGGCCTAATCAAGGATGGTATGACAAAGCAGCAAAAAGAACAGATTATTCGTGATTATATTAACAAGAAAAACTCAGCTTATACGCAATGTATCAAAGGAAAATAATGATGAAAATTAAGCTATTAACCGGCTTGCTTGCAGCAGCGCTAACACCAAGTGTTAGTTTGGCCATCAATAGTGCAGAGACTTCAGTTACGCCGAAGGACCCTGCTATCGTAAACCAAGAGCGCATCCTTTATTGGATGGAGCAGAGAGGAGAAATAAAGCCTACTGCGACTGAAGAAGAGCGTCAAAATGCCATCAAGGCCTATCTTGGTGACATGAGTAATAGTTCTGTCAAAGGACCGAAGTTGGAGCAAGTTAGACTTCAAAAGAATCACTCCAATTACAAGAGTGGTCAGGTTCTAGCGCAAAAGAATGGTCAGAATACAACGGTTAAAGTGTTAGCCGTATTGATTGATTTCCCAGACTTAAAGCATGATGCACATGGCTTAACCGCTAGTGATACGGACATGTATTACAGCTCCTATCCGGTGTCACACTATCAAGATCTGATGTTCTCGACGACAGGTTTTACAGGACCTAGCGGCCAAAACCTAACCTCCGGTTACCAGTATTATCAAAACGAATCTGGCGGTACTTTTAATTTTTCAGGGCAAACATTCGGTTGGGTCACTGCTGACAATAACGCTAAGTACTATGGCGAGAATGATGCCGATACTGATAATGACAAAAACGTACCGGAGCTTATAAAAGAAGCGGTTACTAAAGCTGTTGCAGCTAATAATATCAACCTTGATGAGTATGACATTGAGGATCCCTATGACTTAAACGGTAATGGCAATGTGAACGAGCCGGACGGCATGATCGATCACGTGATGGTTTATCATTCAAGCATTGGTGAAGAAGCCGGTGGCGGTAGCTTAGCCAGTGATGCGATTTGGTCACACCGTTTCTATGTAGATACGAATACCAATGGTTATACCATTCCTGGTACTGGTAAAAAACTATTCGGTTACACCATTCAGCCAATTGATGCAGCAACGGGTGTTGTGGTGCACGAGTTTGGACATGATCTTGGCGTACCTGACGAGTATGATATTGATGGTTCCGAAATTGGTTCGCCAGTGGCTTACTGGTCTGTAATGGCTGGTGGTAGCTGGGCGGGTGACATTGCGGGTACCCAACCTACAGGTTTTAGTCCTTATGCCAGATCTTATTTCCAGACCGTTTTTGGTGGTAACTGGATTAACGAAGAAGTCATTAACTTTGACGCAATGGAGCCGGGCTCAAGAACTATCGACTTGGTTGAAGCTGTTAATCATGATAGTGGCATTAACCAAATCAGAATTGATGTGCCACCGACTCATGTTGAATTTGATGCCCCATATACAGGTAATTACCAATATTATTCGAATGAAGGCCACTACATGGACAACAGCCTTTCATTCAACGCTAACATTCCGGCTTCTGGAACTACCAGCTTGAGTATGAAAGCACGCTGGGATATAGAAGTGGATTATGATTACGCACAGGTGTTGGTTAACGGTACTGCTGTGGCCGGGAACCATACTAAGGCTACTAACCAATACCATAACGTCACTAACTTTATCACTGGCGCGTCAAAGGATATTTCAGGGGCTGAAGGCGCCTTAGGCTGGGTAGACTTAAATTTTGACTTGTCAGCCTATGCTGGGCAGTCAGTGACAATTGAAATCACTTATGTGACAGATCCAGCAGTGGGTGGTTACGGTTTGGTGGTAGATGATATCGCACTCAACAACGGAGCTGACTTCTATAACGATGGCGCTGAAACTGACGGACAAGTTACATTAAATGGATTCTTGCGTGTCGGTAGTACTAAGCCAGGTAAGCCACAAAACTACTGGGTACAACTGCGTAGCTCGAATGGCCAAGACGAAGGTTTAGCTAAAACAGTTTATACACCAGGTGTTTTAGTATGGTTCGCTGACGAAGCTTACAGCGATAATAAAGTCGAAGAGCATCCAGGTCATGGTTTCCTAGGCGTTGTTGATGCTGATCAGAATCCAGTAATGCGAAATGGTGTGATCGCAAGCTCTACGCTACAAGTAATAGACGCTGCTTTCGGCCTTTATACCCAAAAGAACTACAGCGGTGATTCGCACCTAAGCCCAACAGCCAAATTTGATGATAGCTTGGATTATTCATTGCCAGAGCAGCCACAGTCAGGCTTAGTCCTACCAGTGAATGGTTTAACTATCGAAGTAAAGGCTCAAGCGTCTGATAGTAGCACTGCCACGGTTGAAATCTCGAAGGCTTCAGCAGAGCTTGTAGCAAACTTTAACTTTGATGTTGATTATCAAACGGTAACATTCACAGATAGCACTGTAGGCGGTGACAAAAACTACAGTTACTTATGGGACTTTGGGGATGGTTCGGCGACTTCTACGGATAAAGCGCCAACTCACAGCTATGCGCAGAGCGGTGTTTATGATGTAACGTTAACGGTTACCGATGGCGAAGCTACCGTTCACTCAAAAACAAAGCAAGTGAGCATTGCAGATGCTTTACAAGTTGAAGTTATCACGGCTGTTGATGGTGCTACGGTATCGGTTTCAAGCAATATCGCTGGCGGTGCAGCTGATTACAGTTATGCCTGGAACTTTGGTGACGGCACTACAAGTGCTGAAGCGACTGGACAACATACTTATGCAAACACTGGTGATTATACTATTACTTTAGTAGTGACAAGTGCGGATAAGCAGCAAGTTGAATCGACCAAGTCTGTATCGGTAGTTGCACCAATGAACGCTTCATTCAATTCTTCAGCAGATGGTCTGAAAGCAAGCTTCACTTCAAGTGTTAGTGGCGGTGACGGTAGTTATAGTTATGCTTGGAACTTTGGTGATGGTAGTAGCTCTACAAGTGCCTCACCAAGTCACACTTATGCAGAAAGTGGTGCTTACACTGTTGAATTAAAAGTGACCGATAGCACTGGCGTAGAAAAGGTTGTAACTAAAAGCATTAGCGTGCAGAAAAAATCTTCTGGCGGTGGTGGTAGTACAAGCTTATGGCTAATCTTGTTATTAGCAGCGAGCTCAGTGCTAAGACGCAAACGTTAATAGATAGAGAAAAGAAAAAGCCGTGTTTTCACGGCTTTTTTTATGCTTATGACTTTAATGGCTTAGTTGTAATAAGTAATAACGGTAACAAGGTTAGGTTCAGGAATAGTGCTACTGCCATAGCCAAACCAGTTAGTAGGCCAAAATAAATCGATGGAATGAATTCTGATAGAGCCAATATCGCAAAGCCAAAGATAATGGTGACGCCAGTGTAGTAAATAGCTTTACCGATACTACCGTGGCAGCGTTTCATAGTGGCTAAGTAATCATGATCTTTGGCGAACTCAGCTTTAAATCGATGCACATAGTGAATAGAGTTATCGACCGCGATACCGATAACAATGGCGGCAATAGTAATCGTCATCATATCCATAGGTATGCCCGCCCAGCCCATAATACCGAGTACCAGAGCCGCAGACAGTGCATTCGGAATAGTTGCTAATACGGCTAAGACCATTGAGCGGAATAGGACAACAAACATCAACAAGATAGCTAGATATACAGCTCCAATCGTTTTGATTTGTGAGTCGAACAAGCTTTCGAGCATATTGTTGTAAAGCACTAACATGCCCGTAAAGTGGACACGTTCTTGAACAATGCCTTCTTCTTTAACAATATAGTCGTTAATCGTATTAATTAGATCGGCACGCTTTAAATCATGGTTAGTTTCTTGTACGCGAATATTAATACGGACCTGATCACCTTCTTCTGAAAGATAGGGTGACATCAGTACTGAGCGAACGTCTTCAGGGGTTTTTTGATGCACTAAGCTCATCGTTAGCTCATCAGGATAGTCGCCGCCGTTCATTTGCTCCAAGACTTTGGCATAAGTTGCAATCGACTGAACCTTGCCTGTTACACCTAAGCTATCGATAAAGTCATGAATGCGTTCGACTTGCTTTAACCTAGCGCCAGTAAACCAGTAACCAGGATCATAGATACCGCTGTCGAACTCATCGCCAAACTCGTCTTCAAACTCATCATCAGCAACTAGTGAGGCTTCATGACCCTTGTCGATAATAATGTCTAGAGGGGTTGTACCGCCGAGCTTTTTGTCGATTACCGTCATGCCCTGATAAATTTCAGTGCTTGGCTTAAAGTAGTCAATAAATCGGTTTTCAACTTTGAGCTGGGTTATGCCATAAGCGCTAAAACCGATTATTCCGACGGTAACTACAAAGATTAGCGCTTTGTAGTTTACGGTAAAGCTATAGATCCAGTTTGTTATCTTATAAGTAATACTACTACCACTAGTGTGACTATCTTTTTTAAGTAGCTGTATAAAGCTTGGAAAAATAATAAAGGTAGTGATAAAGCCGAGCACGATACCGATCGTCATGATCCAGCCAAAGTCGATCACAGGACGAATACCGCTAATCAGCAACGAGATAAATGCGACGATAGTGGTTAGGGCTGTATAAAAACAAGGCCAGAACATGGTCTTTAATGTGGTCGAGATGCGAAGTTCTTGCTCTGAATCTGGGTTCGCTGATATATAGTCTCGGTAATAAACGGCAAGGTGGACATTCAGCGCTAAAATCACAATCAGAAGAATCGCTGGGAAGTTTGATGAAATAACCGTAATTCGCCAATCAAGGAAGCTCAGTAAGCCGGCAAGCATGATAACGGTAATAACACAGGAAGTAAGCGGCAACAATACCCAACGTATCTTGCCAAAGAACACAAATAGGGCGAGCATAATAAAGAGCAGAATGCCGACGCCGAATACGGTAATGTCATGCTGGATAAAAGTCAGCATGTCATTGGTAATCATCGAAATACCGCCTAAGTGCATGGTCGCTATATCACGATAATCCTGCATGATTGCTCTAACGTCTGCGATGATGGCGCTAGTTCTTTCAGAGGCCTGCTTACTATAAGCATCAAACTGTTTTTCTAACTGCGATAATTCTTCTTTTTCAGTGCTGGAGAGTTGTTCTGACTTCGCTTTGGCTCTAAGTGCATCGCGAGCATCGAGTAGTGAAAAATACTTTTCGTCACGCCTAAAGTTGATTTGAATGGCGCTGGTGTCGCCATCTTCACCAACCAACAAGTTTTTGTAGATAGGACTCGTGGAAAATTCTTTTAGCGCTTCTTTACGATCAGTGCTGGGGCTAGTAAGCGTGGGGATCTCTTCGCCTAATGCATCAGTATCAAGCGTCACGTTGCCAAGTAAAGGAACGTTCAGAATACTATTGACGTGAGAAACTGTTTCGATGTCTTGAAGCTCGGCCGTAAGCTTCTTTAATCCATTAATAGACTGGTCGCTGATCAGGCCCTGTTTGGGCTGCCAGGTAATAATCAGGAAGTCGTCGGAGCCATACTTTTCATTAACTTGTCGGTAATAGTCAATCGACTTATCGTTTTCAAGCGTTAAAGACTCGCCCGAGGCGTCGAGGCGAAATTTCGGCAACTGGCTCGCGGCTAGTAAGGTCAATATAAAGACAAAGATGAGACTCGCTAAAGGGTGCTCCAATATTAATTTTTTATAAAAACTAAAGAAGAGTGATTCTTTGTGTTGTGTCATTGTATGTCCTAGTTGCTTTCGTTCGTTGGTGCCACATAAAGCTTTGGCATGGCGCGCACACTTCTAACGATATTATCTTTAACTTGCAATATTTCCATGGGGTAACCATAAAGCCGGAGACAGGTTCCCGCCTGCGGTATGGTTTCTAAATACTCTGTAATTAACCCGTTTAAGGTTTTAGGACCTTCTGTCGGTAATTTCCATTCTAGAGTTTTAGTTAAGTCACGGATAGTCACAGTGGCGTCGATTAAGTAAACATCTTCGCCATCTTTTTGGATGTCTTTGTTAATGCTCGACATTTCGGTGGTGAAATCACCAACAATCTCTTCAAGGATATCGTCTAGCGTCACCAGCCCTTCAATATCACCATACTCATCAACCACCAAGCCAACGCGATCACGTTTACGTTGGAATTTCATTAACTGGGTATGAAGAGGGGTGCCTTCTGGAACGTAGTAAATCGGATCAAGGTGCTCTAAAATTCCTATAGAGTCATTCGATTCCATCTCAAGCACACGACCAAAGTTGCGAGCATGAAGGAAACCTTCAACGTTATCAATCTCACCGCGGAATACCAGCAGTCGAGTGTGAATACTGTTTCGTATTTGCTCGAGGATGTAATCCATATCATCGTTGAGGTCGATCCCGATAATTTCATTTCGAGGAACCATGATGTCATCAACTGTCACGGTTTCAAGATCCAAGATACTCAACAACATTTTTTGGTGCCGTTGAGGAATCATAGTTCCTGCTTCGTTGACCACCGTACGCAGTTCTTCTTGGCTGAGGTGATCGTCTTGGCCAGAATTCGAGTTAACACCAAAAAGTCGCAGTAAAGCATTAGCTAAAAAGCTAATGAGCTTAATCGCTGGATTAAAGATGGTGGATAGCAGGTTGAGTGTCGGAGCTGCGAAAAAGGATATCTTCTCTGGATTAAGAGCAGCTAAAGTTTTTGGAGTCACTTCCGCAAAAATAAGAATGACTACGGTCAACATTAACGTTGCGGCGAATATACCACCTTCACCCCAAAAGCGAATGGCGATAACCGTGGCGATCGCGGAAGCCAGAATATTGACGATGTTATTACCGAGTAATATTAAGCCTAACAACTTGTCGGGGCGTTTCAGCATTTCATAAACTCGCTTTGCTCTCTTGTCGCCACTTCGGGCTCTGTGTTTGAGGCGGTAGCGGTTGAGCGACATCATGCCCGTTTCTGAGCTAGAGAAGAACGCTGAAAGAAGAACGAGCAAACCCAGTATTAAAAATAGGGATCCGGTTGACAATGATTCCAAGAAAAACTCCGTATGTTCTTATAAAATATACTGGACAACCAGCTTAGTGCCGAGAAAGCCTATGCTCAGGATAACGAAAGCAATGATACACAAACGCGCAAAACGGATACCGCTTAATCTAGAGCTTTTATACCCAATGTAAAATGTACAGAAGCTGAACCAAGCTAGAACCGAGAGAATAATTTTGTGTAACGGTTGAGATTGAATAACGATATCAGGCAAGCCGAAGCCAAGGCCAAAAGCGACTCCTAGACAAATGATGCCCAACAATACCAATGCTGATAAGAAGTGTTCCATCTCTAATAATGGTGGCAATAAGGGATGTATGCTGGCTGGTTTGTGGCGCAGTTTATTATGCAAAATGAGTACTAGAATACTTTGTAAGGTTGCAGCAAATAACAAACTAAATCCGACTATGGATAACCAGACGTGTAACACCCCAAGTCCATTGTTGCTAAAGTTAACAATATTCGGCTCTTCTGGAAGCATGCTCAGAAAGTTAACGACGCCAGCGATTACTGCGGTATACAGCATTAAGTGCGGAGTTTGTTTACTAAAGCGGTAAATGGTAACCAGAAGTACTAACACTAAAGTGACTAAAGACGCGAGACTAAGCAGGGTCAGGTTTTGTCCTTGCTCGCTACTACGTTCAATTAACAGATACAAGGCGAACAGGTGAAGCGTTACCGGAATAAATGGCAACCACTTGCCCCAGTCTGGAACGACCTTTGTTGGATGACGTAATCGACGCACTAGGAAAAGTGCAACTCCGAGATAGGCCAACCCTGCTAATAGCTGAAAAATTAGTTTCACTTGATGCTTAGTAAGTATGGATTAATTCTAAACGCTATTTTAGAGGAAAACAGCACTATAACAAGCGCTTCTGGCTATAAATAACAACGGCTAAGACCACATTTAGTGGAGAATCACTCAAATCATCAAAAAATGTCAACTTGGTTACTTTCAAAGGGCACTTGAGTATGGTTGAAATCGTGCAATTCTAGGTCGATTGGGTATAATTGCGTCATAGTTATAAATATCATCAAATTTTGAGTTAGTTTAGGCCTCACCATAGGTTATAGAGTCAAAAGTAAACTGACCGCCATAAACAAGTGAGTTATATCGAATGTTTGATAGTTTAAGTGATCGCCTCTCAGGTGCTCTAAAGAGTATTGCTGGTAAGGGCAAAATTAGCGAAGACAATATTAAAGAAACGCTGCGTGAAGTACGTATGGCGTTGCTTGAGGCTGATGTTGCGCTACCTGTCGTAAAAGAGTTTATTGCAGCAGTTAAAGCCCGTGCAGTTGGAACTGAGGTTGGAAAAGCGTTAGATCCAGGCCAAGCATTCATCAAAATTGTTAATGATGAAATGGTTAAAGCGATGGGCGCAGAGAACGATGCGCTCGACCTAAGTGCTAAGCCACCAGTCGTTATACTATTAGCGGGTCTGCAAGGTGCGGGTAAAACAACCAGTGCCGGTAAGCTATCTCACTTGCTGATAAACCGTGAGAAGAAGTCGGTAATGGTTGCTAGTGCTGACGTTTATCGTCCAGCGGCGATTAAGCAGCTAGAAACCGTAGCTGGAGAAGTAGGCGCTAGCTTCTTCCCGAGTACAACCGATCAAAAGCCTGTCGATATTGCTAAAAACGCAATCGAAGAAGCGCGCAAACAATTCGCTGATGTCATCATTATCGATACCGCGGGTCGTTTAGCGGTTGATGAAGCCATGATGGCGGAAATCAGCGAGTTACAACAAGCTGTGTCGCCAACTGAAACACTGTTCGTAGTTGACTCGATGACGGGGCAAGATGCTGCAAATACTGCAAAAGCCTTTAACGATGCCCTTGATTTAACGGGTGTTATTCTAACCAAAGCTGATGGTGATGCTCGTGGTGGTGCGGCATTATCCATTCGCCAAATTACCGGTAAACCTATCAAGTTTATCGGTATGGGCGAAAAGCTTGATCAGTTGGAGCCATTCCATCCAGAGCGAGTAGCGTCTCGAATCTTGGGTATGGGCGATGTTCTTAGCTTAATTGAAGAAGTTGAGCGCAAAGTAGACAAGAAAAAAGCTGAAAAAGTCGCTAAAAAGATCATGAAGGGTAAAGGTTTTGACCTTCAAGACTTCCGCGAACAGCTATTACAGATGTCAAATATGGGCGGCATGGCAGGCTTGATGGACAAATTACCTGGTATGGGCCAAATTCCTGAAGCCGCTAAGCAAAAAGTCATGAATGATAAATCCACCGGACGTATGGTGGCGATGATTAATTCTATGACGCCAAAAGAGCGCGCCAGACCAGAACTGATCAAAGGCTCGCGTAAAAGAAGGATCGCGAACGGCTCAGGCACTCAAATTCAAGATGTTAACCGCCTTTTAAAGCAATTTAATCAGATGCAAAAGATGATGAAAAAGATGAAAGGCAAGGGTGGCATGATGAAAATGATGCGCGGAATGCAAGGAATGATGCCACCAGGTGGTGGCGGTGGAATGGGAGGTATGCCTCCTTTTGGGCGAAAATAACTTGTACTCAGTGACTCGTTCGTTAAAATCGGGCGACTTTACTGTTCGATTTTGGAGAATGATATGAAACTATTTGGATTAACCGCTGCTAGCATCTTATTAACGCTATCTCTTGGCGCACAAGCGGAAGGTGAGGCTACGCAGGGTGCAAACTCTCAGCAAGCTGGGATGGAAGCCATGATGATGCAGATGATGAAGCAAGAAATGGCAAAAACGTGTCAGGACAAAGAAATGCTGTCTTGTATAGAGATTAGCGAGTCTGACTGTAACGCTATGATGACCGGTATTTTAGATAAATGTATGGCACCAAACTTTAGCCAACTGATGGCAGCCCAGGGCATGAGCCAAGAAGAGCGTGATGCACTTAGTGCTGAGATGGAAAACTGCTCGAAAAGCGTTAGTGAAGAGCATGGCATCGACCCAGAAAAGGCGCAAAGCTGTTCAAGCAACAAATAATAAACAAAATCATGAGTTTAGAGACGGCTAGGGGGAATCCTTAGCCGTTTTTTTATGCGCCGGAGCATAATTGTATCAACAGAAAGAGCTGACAAAAGTTCTGAGCAATTTGCTATAATAGCGACCGTTTTTATGTTTTAAAGCAACCTTAGCTTAGGAAAACTGTTGAAACAGTTGGAAAAGCCCGAAATATTTGGGTTTATAGGCAAAAACGGTTTCCAAAAGGGTGCGATTTCATTTATAATTCGCGCTCTTAAAATTTAGTAAGCCTCGTAAGCGCCTAAAAAAGGGGGCTTTGGGGTGTATTGTATTTCATATTAGAGGATTTAAACGTATGGTTAGCATCCGTTTAGCACGTGGTGGTTCAAAAAAGCGTCCTTTCTACCACTTAGTAGTTGCTGATATTCGCGCACGTCGCGATGGTCGTTTTATTGAGCGCGTTGGTTTCTTTAACCCTGTTGCTCGTGGTAACGAAGAGCGTCTACGCGTAGACAATGATCGCATCCAACACTGGATCGGTGAAGGCGCGCAGATGACTGGTCGTGTTGCTACGCTAGTTAAAGAAGCTGCTAAAGCTGAGTAATTGTTAATTAATTAAGAATATTATTGATGTCTAAAGCTTTTGAGCCATTAGTAGTCGGCAAATTAAATGGGGCTTATGGCATTAAAGGTTGGGTTAAGGTCTATTCCTTTACTTCGCCTAAAGAAAATATTTTTAATTATAAACCGTGGTACTTAAAGCTTAACGGCGAATGGCAAGAAATTGCTATTGTAAAAGGTCGTGAGCAAGGCAAAACATTGGTCGCACAGCTCGAGGGTTGTGATGATCGAAACCAAGCCGAAGCTTACCATGGTGTTGAAGTCGCGATTGATAAATCGCAACTGCCAGAGCTGGAGAATGGTGAATATTACTGGCGTGATCTGATCGGATTAAGCGTCGTAAACCAAGCCGGTGAACAGTTCGGGCAGGTAAAAAAGTTGATGGAAACGGGTGCCAATGATGTGTTGGTAGTTAAAAAACCGAAAGGTGGCGAGCTACTGATTCCTTATGTACCTGACTATAGCGTAATCAACGTTGACCTAGATGCGGGAGAAATTCTCGTTGATTGGGAGTCTGACTATTAACACTGATTTAAAAGCGTTGATGAATATACATATCATCAGCCTTTTTCCACAAATGTTTGAAACAATTTGTGAGCAGGGTGTGGTTGGACGTGCGGTGAAACAAGGCAAAGTGAATGTGGCGGTTACAAACCCACGAGACTTTACTCAAGATAAACACCGTACCGTTGATGATAGGCCTTATGGTGGTGGACCGGGCATGTTGATGATGACTGCGCCACTAACAGAAGCCATTCGATACGCTGAGAGCGCCATGGCTATTTCGGATAGCCAGCCTGTGTATAAAGTGTATTTATCACCGCAGGGAAAGAAGCTCGATCATCAACTCGTAGAAACGTTAGCACAAAAGCAAAATTTGCTTTTTGTTGCGGGCCGTTATGAAGGAATTGACGAGCGAGTTATTCAGTCTGAAATAGACTTGGAAGTATCGCTTGGTGACTTCGTTCTTAGCGGTGGGGAAATTGCAGCGATGGCTGTAATGGACTCTGTTATAAGAACCTTGCCTGGTGTTTTGGGTCACCAAAATTCAGCACAGCAAGATTCTTTCGCGGAAGGTTTATTGGATCATCCGCATTATACACGACCTGAAGTTTACGAAGGTCAGCAGGTCCCGCCCATATTGCTAACTGGCGACCATGAAAAAATTCGTCGCTGGAGGCTGAAGCAATCTCTGGGGAGAACCTGGTTAAGACGTAAAGACTTGTTGGAACAAATCGAATTAAACGATGAGCAACAACAGCTTTTACAAGAATTTATCGAAGAGCATAGCGAATAAAGCTGTCTCTTTTTACCATTTAATTTATAGAGCAGACGCTCAAATGAGGAGCAACAGCCATGAGTAACATCATCCAACAGCTAGAAGCTGAACAAATGAACAAAGAAGTACCAACTTTTGGTGCTGGTGACACAGTAGTTGTACAAGTTAGAGTTAAAGAAGGCGATCGTGAGCGTTTACAGGCTTTTGAAGGCGTAGTAATTGCAAAGCGTAACCGTGGCTTAAACTCAGCTTTTACAGTACGTAAGATTTCTTCTGGTGTTGGCGTTGAGCGTACGTTCCAGACTTACAGCCCACTAATCGATAGCATTGAAGTTAAGCGTCGTGGTGCTGTTCGTAAAGCGAAAATCTACTACTTACGTGAGCGTAGTGGTAAATCTGCACGTATTAAAGAAAGACTTGACGTTAAGAAGTAAGTTTTTCTTAGTGAAGATTAAGAAGCAGCCTTCGGGCTGCTTTTTTTATGTCTATCAGATATAGATTTATAAAAAACGAACACATCTTTAGTTCGCTACTGAGTTAAGGTAATCTAGAGCTTCTCTTTGCCTGGGGTTGTATTTTGGTTGATAAGCGCCGTAAGAAAACTAACGCTTCTGCTGAAGACATTAGTGAAATTGAATTATTCTGTGATCATGTGTGGATGGAGCAAGGGCTTTCCGATGCAACGTTATCCAGTTACAGAACTGATCTAAAAATATTTGCGGATTGGTTGAAGTTAAATGGAAGCGGTTTATTAAAAGCAGAGCAAAGCGATATACAGTCTTATTTAGCCCACCGATACCAGCAAAAGTACAGCGGTCGCTCTACCGCAAGGCTACTATCATCATTACGTAAATTTTATGGTTATCTATGTCAGCAACATCGCCTCAAAATAGATCCGACTCAGCAAATTGAAAACCCGAAAATACAGGCCCCTGTCCCGAAAACTCTTAGCGAAAAAGATGTTGAAACACTGATCGGGCAACCCGATCTTGAAACCGCGATTGGGCTTCGTGATAAAGCCATGCTGGAACTGTTATACAGCAGCGGCTTACGCATTACAGAGCTGATTAGTATCGAGGTAAATCAAATTGGGTTTGTCCAAGGCGTAATGAGGGTCATTGGTAAAGGTGATAAAGAACGTTTAGTACCCATAGGGGAGGAAGCGCTCGAGTCAATCCAAGTTTATTTAAAGTATGGACGGCCAGAGCTTGCTACTGCAGATGCTAATGACTGGCTCTTTTTGAGTACACGCGGGACTAACATGACGCGTCAGAACTTTTGGTATCGCATTAAGCATTATGCAAAGCTAGCAGGAATCAGAAGTCACTTGTCACCACATACGTTACGTCATGCTTTTGCTACTCATTTATTGAATCATGGTGCTGATTTAAGGACGCTGCAAATGCTATTAGGGCATAGCGACTTATCGACAACGCAAATTTACACCTATGTCGCACGTGAGCGCCTGAAACAACTTCACTCAGAGCATCACCCTCGTGGCTAACTTTTGCATGTAAATCTTTGTAAATCAGCTTACTAATTGCTAAATGACTTGGCTAGAATAAGCATTGAGATAGTATCGGCAGTTAAAATAGTGCCGAGAACTAGGTAACCCATCAATAGAAAAGAATGTTAAATCCTTATGCAAAAATTAAGCAAGTTGTTATTTTTAGCGCTCTTCGCCTCATTATCCATAGGGGCTGTATCGAGTGTAGCGTCTGCTAATAGTGCGGAGGCGGTGAATATACAAACGGCTGGTAAAAAATCAGCAAGTTCGGAGTTGAACCCTTTACAAATAAAACAACTGCTTCAATCCAAGTTTCCTTCAGCAAGTATTCAACATGTTGCCCAGTCTGAAATCGAAGGGCTTTACTCCTTTATGCTGCAAGGCGATCTTTACTATATTTCGAGTAACGGTAAATATTTAGTTAAAGGCCAACTTCTTGATATTTCTACGCCAAAGGTGAGTAACCTTTCTTCAAAACGTATGGCTGAAATTCAAAAGCTTGAATCACCAATGCGAATCGCAGAGATTAATAAATTAGATGAAAGCGATATGGTGATTTACAAAGCGCCAAATGAAAAGCATGTAGTCACAATTTTTACTGATGTAGATTGTGGTTTTTGTCAGAAGCTTCATCGAGAGCGTCAAGATTATTTAGATCTCGGCATTACCTTGCGTTATTTGGCTTTCCCTAGGGCGGGATTGCAATCCAAATCTGCCAGTAAGCTAAGAGGTATATGGTGTGCATCGGATCCACAAGCTGCGATGACAGATGCAAAAATACATAATAAATACCGCACTGGTAGCTGTAAGACTCCTTTTCAGGAACACATGTACTTGGTACGCAAGTTTGGCCTAAATGGCACGCCGGGAATTATTTTAGAAAATGGTGACTTAATTGGCGGTTACCTTCCTGCTGAAGTCTTAAATCGTCGTTTAAACGAGCTTCAAGAAACTAAGCAAGAAGTCGCTAATAAATAACAAACTAGTCTTGGTTTTATACGCTAATTTTTAAGGGTATAAAATCGCCAAAACGCGTCGGCCTTCGCTAGCTAAAACCGTGAAGGTTCGACACGCCGCCGCCGTCGACATTACTTCAAGCGGTGCCCCTATGAGCTGTGCTGCTTCCAATAAATCCCAAGAGGCTTGTTTGAGCTCTTCCCCAGTGCCTAATAATACCGCTTCATATTGATCTATTTTCAAAGCTCTTAAGGTAGCTTCATCAATGTCGCTAACATCTGCCGGTAACTGTCCTGTTTCTAGGGAATCTAAGGTGACTGTAATTGGTTCCGAGTAGCCTCGACCATTTATAGTGATGCATTGGTTGCTATAAGAAGTAATTTGGTATTGACCAGAGGATTTGTCGAGTGAAATGTCCATAGGGTTTTATCTTAAGTTTAAGATTACTTTTGCACAAAGAGTCTATTTTCAGTATAACGAACTTCAGTTTTAAGTCTAACCCATAATCATGCTGTAAGACGCATAAAGGTGTGTATGTCGCTTAACATTCGTCGAAGAAACTCCGACTCTAATTTGCCCTTAACTGCTTCATCCCTACTTAATCGAGTGTACTCCAACCGCGGAGTTCGTTCGAAAGATGAATTGGATTATAGTTTGTCCAAACTTGAACCTTTTCATAGTTTAAAAGGTATCGAGCAGGCGGTTGAATTGTTATGGCAGAGCTTGCAGCAGCAAGAGAAAGTATTAATTGTTGGCGATTTTGACGCAGATGGAGCGACGAGTAGTGCCTTAGCTAAGCTGGTCTTGAGTCAGTTAGGCATGAACGTAGATTACCTAGTTCCTAACCGTTTTGACTATGGTTATGGGTTATCACCAGAGCTGGTTGAGGTCGCCAAGGAAAACTCTCCCGACTTAATCATTACCGTCGATAATGGCATATCGAGTATTGCAGGCGTAAAGGCTGCCAAAGATGCTGGAATCAAGGTGTTAGTCACCGACCACCATTTGGCAGGAGAGGAGCTTCCACAAGCAGATGCTATTATTAACCCGAATCAGCCTGGTGATAAGTTTCCGAGTAAAAATTTAGCTGGCGTCGGGGTGGTTTTTTATTTGTTGCTAGCCTTTCGCTCTTTTTTGCGTGAAAAAAACTGGTTTGAATCAAGTGGTGTTGGTGAACCCAACTTGGCGCATTACCTAGATATTGTTGCGTTAGGAACAGTTGCTGATGTTGTGCCTCTGGATAAGAACAACCGAATACTGGTGCATCATGGTTTGAAGCGAATTCGTGGCATGAAATGTCGCCAAGGGATTATCGAACTGTTGCGTATCGCCAAGCGCGACCCCGTAAAAATCAAGTCCACAGATCTTGGCTTTGCTGTTGGCCCAAGACTTAATGCCGCCGGTCGACTCGATGATATGAGCCTTGGTATTGAGTGCTTGATCACGGAGTCGCGTGATAAAGCGGCGGAGCTGGCGCAACTGTTGCATAGTTTAAACAGCGATCGTCAGCAGGTAGAAAAAGACATGCAGGATGAAGCTTTGGCGCAGGTTGAGTCGATGACCTTAGGTACGGATACGGGCTATTCGCTGTGTTTGTATGAGCCGCATTGGCATCAAGGCGTTGTCGGCTTAGTTGCATCACGCTTAAAAGATAAGGTCTACCGCCCCTGTATTGTGTTTGCGAATGCTGACGGCGGCGTGATTAAGGGCTCTGGGCGCTCGGTCAAAGAAGTGCATATCCGAGATGCATTAGCGCTGGTTGATGCGCGTCATCCTGGATTAATTGATAAATTCGGTGGTCACGCTATGGCGGCCGGACTGTCGTTACCACAAGCAAATTTTGAAACTTTCCAACAAGCTTTTGAGTTAGCGGTTAAGGATATTCTCGATGGCCGCGCTATGGAAGATATCATCGAAACCGACGGGGCATTGTTACCCGAAGAGTATCAGCTCGAAAGTGCACAGCTTTTAGCTCAAGCCGGTCCTTTTGGTCAGGGATTTGTAGAGCCTGCGTTTGATGATGAGTTTGAAGTGATAAACCAGCGTATTGTCGGGGAACAACATTTAAAGTTGACCCTGAGAAAGGAAAACTGTCCTCAGCCGATAGCAGCCATTGCCTTTCGCATCGACCCAAACCTTTGGTCAAAGCCTGTGTCAGCAATTAGAGCAGTATTTAAGCCTGATATTAACGACTACTATCAACCAGAGCTACAGCTAATCATTACGCATTTAGAAGCTGTAGACTAATGTTTTTATTGCCTCTAGGCTCAGTCAGTCCGCTCAGGGATGGCTGAGTCGCAGGCTTCTGGATCACCATTCCAATTTGTTTGAAAGACTGTGCCTTGGTCGTTATAACCAACCTGAACTGTGCAGTAGAGATCTTTTTTCCCGCCAAATAGGGTAGTTCCTATGCTACCAAAGAAGTTACCACCGAAACCACCTACGCCAATATTAAACGAAGGTCGGTTTTTTATCTCTCGAGTATTCCATTCAGCATATTTTTTGCCATTGATTTCTCGATCTGCGGTCGGTACGCCCCAGGTTTGAATCAAAGTATCAATTTGCGCTCCTTTCCAAGCTGAAAGTTTGGAATCGACTTCGGCTGGTTTAATGCTGGCACAACCGATGCTAAGAGTTGCAGTAATAGTTGCGATGGCTAGAAGTTGTAGCTGACGCATAAAGGCTCCTATTTATCTTTGACTAACTTTAACTTGAATTAACGCGAACTTTGTTAATAAATTAACAGATTGCTTAGAGGTTGTCGTTAAAATTTGTAAAAGTAAGTTCTTGATTTCAGACCTATGCTTGTTAGTCTGAGAGCTAGTTAATACAATGTTGATGTCATAAATAACTTAAACACGGGGAACACACATGTCTACTAATAATGTAGCAGAAGCAGCCAAAGAATCTACGACGGAAGCCGCAGATGGCATAGGGATTAATATTGAAGATATTTCGGGTTGGCCTGAGTTGGCAATGGACTATGCCATGATTTACTTACCTAAACTGGCAGTTGCCTTGGTCATTCTGATCGTCGGTCTGATCTTAATTAAGGTCTTATTGGGTGGTATGAAAAAGATGTTCAAAATCAAGAACTTCGATACGACTCTTGAGACGTTTTTATTAAGTTTAACTGGTATTTTGCTGAAAATCATCCTTGGTATTACGGTAGTAAGTACTTTAGGTGTGCAGATGACCACCTTTGTAGCATTATTGGGTGCTGCTGGTTTAGCCATAGGTATGGCTTTATCGGGTACGCTTCAAAACTTTGCTGGTGGCGTAATGCTACTGATTTTCCGCCATTACAAAGTCGGTGATTGGGTTGAGATGCAGGGATATTCTGGTACCGTTAAAGAAATCCAAATCTTTAACACTATCCTAAAGACGCCTGATAACAAGACCATTATCATTCCAAACTCACCAATTTCTACGGACTCGTTGGTGAATTATAGTACTGAACCGAAGCGTCGCGTCGATTTTACGCTAGGTATTGGTTATGACGATGATATTGATGCTGCTAAAAAAGTGATATTAGACGTCATCAAAGCCGACGAGCGTGTGCATAAAGACCCTGAGCCGTTCATTGCTGTGGCAGAGTTAGCAGACAGCTCTGTTAACTTCACTTTACGCGTGTGGGTTGATAGTGGTGATTATTGGGGGGTTTACTGGGATAACCTCGAAGCATTCAAAAAAGCACTGGATGCCAACGGTATTTCAATCCCTTACCCACAAAGAGATGTGCACATGCACCAAGTGGACCAATCGTCATAGGATTTACTCTATGCATAAAAAGGCGCTGCGGCGCCTTTTTTTATACCTCGACGGCGGAATTGATGCGAAACTAGGTGAATCTAGTGTTTAGAATATGTACAATTGGCGCCCGTTTCGCTGGGATACCATTTCTTGGCTAAACCACCAAATTGTCACAGGTTAGAGAACAGATATATGCAAGTACATTTGAATGCTTTGGGTTGTCGTTTAAACGAAGCTGAGTTACAGAATTGGGCTACCTCATTCCAGAAAGTGGGCTATTCACTAGCCGCTACGCCAGAAGTGGCGGATTTAATTGTACTCAATACTTGTGCTGTGACTTCTGAAGCTGCGCGTAAATCTCGCCAAACGGTTAGGCGTTTCCACCGCGCAAACCCAGAAGCTCGTATGGTTGTGACGGGCTGTTATGCTTCGTTAGAGCCTGAAAAACTTGAGCAAATTATGGGTGTCGATTTGGTGGTTGATAACTCGGATAAAGACATTCTGGTGGAGAAGGTCAAAGATGTTCTCGATATGCCAGTTATGCCTGAATTTGCGACTCAGCCAGGCGAAAGCGCTTTGTTCGCGCGTAATCGTGAAAGAGCCTTTATCAAGATTCAAGACGGTTGTCGTTATCGTTGCACCTATTGCATTGTGACTGTTGCCCGCGGTGAAGAAAAAAGCCGTAGCATTGATGACTTAATTGAAGAAATAAACAGCCTTTACGCCGAAGGTGTTCAAGAGATTGTATTGGCTGGGGTGCATGTTGGTGGATATGGCTCAGACATCGATTCGAGCTTGTATGAGTTAGTGGAGAACGTTCTTGAGCGAACAGAGATGCCACGAATTCGCTTTGCTTCAGTCGAACCCTGGGATCTTGGTGAGAATTTCTTTGAACTGTTTGCTAATCCGCGCTTGATGGCACATATGCATTTGCCGATCCAAAGTGGCGCTGACTCTGTGTTACGCCGTATGTCGCGTCGCTGTCGCACTGAGGACTTCCAAGAACTAGTCAATCAAGCCAGAACCCAAGTCCCGGGTTTTAACGTGACCACTGACGTTATTGTTGGTTTTCCAGGTGAAACGGATGATGAATTCGAGCAAACAATGCAATATATTGAGCAGGTCGGTTTTGGTCATATCCATATTTTTACCTACTCGGATCGAGAAGGAACCAAAGCTGCAAGACTGCCTAATAAAATTAGTAAAGACGTTAAAAAAGAACGCAGCCGTCGCCTGCATGAATTGGCGGCTAAGCTAAAAGCGCGTGAGTTAGAAGCGCAAGTGGGGCAAACAGTTCCTATTTTGTGGGAAAGCTCTAATCAAACTAATGATGATGGTACTCAACGCTTCCACGGCTATACGCCAAACTACCACAAGGTAGCGGTTGATGTTGCGCAAGGGTTAAGTCCAGAACGTTTGATTTTATCAACCAAACTAACGGCGGTAGATATTGAGCAGGGGACTTTACTCGGTGAAATTGTAGAGCAGATCCCTGAGGCGCCTCAAGAATCGACAATTAAAATTACCCAGTTAGATTAGTTGTTAGCTTTCTGAGTTAGCGATATCTTCAATATAGGGTTTGGCCATTTTGTTGATGGCTTTTAGCTCTTGTAATAGCTCGCTATGCAAGTCGTCTAGCAGATTGTATTGTTGCTTTTTAAGCTTGGTTTCATATTGACTGCTAAGGCTTTTCAAGCGTGGTGTACCGACATAACAACTGGCACCATGCAACTTATGGATCTGCTGTAGTAACTCATCAAAATTCTGACCCTGATAGGCGGCATGAATAACGCGTCCTGTCTCGTGATTGGAATCAACCATCATCTTCAGCATATCTTTGGCGAGATCCTGCTTGTTATTAGCCAGCTTCAAGCTAAGTTCCCAATCCAGCGTTTTCTCTTTGTCCAGTGGCTCAGGCTGGTGCTCTTGGCTGCCTGTTTTCAGCGTTACATCGGCTTGAGTCCACTTCAATAAAACATTAACCAAGTCTTGCTCTGAAACAGGTTTCGTCATGTAATCATCCATGCCGGAGTCGAGTAATACTTCGCGTTCGTTAGCCATAGCGTGCGCCGTTAACGCAATGATTGGGGTTGCTTGGTTGGTGGCATTGGCTCGAATGGTTCGGGTAGCTTCGAGGCCATTCATCTCCGGCATTTGAATGTCCATTAATATAGCGTCATAAACTTTGTTTTTACTTAGCGACACTGCCTGCATACCGCTTTCAGCTGTATCAACTTTGATATCAAGGTCTTGCAGTAAAGTCGCTACGAGACGTAAGTTTGCAGGGTTATCATCCACCGCAAGTACATAGCAGCCTTTTAGTTTAGTTACATCTTGTGGCGCTGGAGTGCTAACCGGTTCCTCTTTTCGGGGCTTACTCGAGTGCAATAATTCAATTAAAGAATTGTATAAGGCACGATATGTAATCGGCTTTTCCATGGCACGCGATACGCCTAAACTACTTAAGTGCTCTAGGAAATCCACATCGCTAGCCGTAGTGAAGGTAATCACAGGGCAATTTAGCTGTCCCTGCACCTTGTCACAAATATGTTCGATACGTTGCATACGGCGTCTAAAGCGCTGGCCACCAATAATGATGAGATCGACGTTTTTACCGCTTTGAGAGTAGAGGTCGACTTCCGTCATCAAATCGTCAATTTTCTCGAAGCTTCGTACCTGCATTTGCCAATCTTCGAGCATTTGCGTCAGTGATAGTCTGGTCGCTGGGTGTGGATCAAAGACTAGAACAGATTTTGCTGCTAGGAATTCGCCCGTAATACCGTCTTCTGGCAAGGATTCTGCGCGCTCGCATTGAAGCGTGAACCAGAAGGTAGAGCCTTCTCCTTCGGTACTGTTTACGCCAATATTACCGCCCATCTTTTCAACTAACGACTTTGAAATGACGAGGCCAAGACCTGTACCGCCAAACTCACGAGTGGTACTGCTATCGGCTTGGGTGAAGGCTTTGAATAGGTTGTTTTGCTGCTCTCGAGTTAAGCCAATGCCAGAGTCTTTGACTTCAATTTTAAGCTTTAAGCCTTTTTTGCCTTCGGATTCAACTTCAGCATAGAGTTCAACACTTCCAGACTTGGTAAATTTAACCGCGTTATTGAGCAAGTTAGTAATAATCTGTTTTATTCGAATCGGGTCGCCGAGTAGGGCTTTTGGAACATCTGAATAGATCAGAGAAACCAGTTCAATGCCTTTCTTCGAGGCATTCGGGCCAAGGATCTTAAAGACATCGTCGACGCACTCTCTAAGGTCAAACGGGTAGCGCTCAAAGGACATTTTGCCCGCTTCAATTTTCGAATAGTCTAGAATATCATCGATGATTGATAACAAGCCGGATGCCGAACGTTTAATATCGAACAAAAAGTCTTTTTGTTTATTGTTCAGCTCGGTCTTTAATAAGAGATCAGTAAAGCCAATAACGCCATTCATAGGAGTACGAATTTCGTGGCTCATGTTAGCCAAAAACTCGGTTTTGATACGACTGGCTTCAACCGCTTGGCGCCTAGCAATATCCAGCTCTAAGTTGTTGACCTCAAGCGTTTCAAGGGTTTCACGCAAGTCCTCGGTCGCTTGATCCACGGCTTGTTGCATCTCTTCTTGGTTATGCTCCATGCTTTCAGCCATCAGATTAATACCATCCTGAAGCGTTTTAAGCTCTGCGCTGGCGTCAGAGCTAATCCTGGTATCGAGTCGACCATCCTTAATTCTGTCGACGCCTTTGGCCATGCTGACGATAGGCTCTGTCACGCTAGAGGACATTCTTCGCGCTAAGAAACCGCCAATTAACAGACCTAAAAGGCTGATGAAAACAGTGGTAAATATGGTGCTATAGCGACTGAGGAGCGAGAAATCCTTGGACATCAACACCGAAACATAGCCTAGGATTTCTGTGTTATTTTTAACGTTAGTGCGCCAAGATTCGTGATCTTCGGGGAATTTCGACAAAATTGGGGCGTGGAATAGGATCCCGTTGTCGTGTTTTTCCATACGAGCGTAACGCATTAAACTGGTTTGAGCGCCAATTTGCGTCAAATCTTGTAGGTTCTTAACGTTCATGGTGGATAAAAATTCGGCGGCGCCCACCGAAGTCAGAATTCGGTTATTTTGATCGTAGATGGCGACAGCTAATAGTTCTTTATCGTTGTCTCTTGCCGCTTGGGCCATTTCTTGTAAAGTCGAGTTATCGAGCGTAATAATGCCGTATTCGCTTGCTAACGCTAGATGGGTGGCAATGGTTTTTCCACGTGAAATTAGGGAATCTTCACTATCTTCAACATGGTTGTTAATGAAAACAAAGCCTAACAACAGGCAAACCAAAAGCGTTGGCGTTAGCGCCAAAGAAAGGATTCGTCTACTAATTCCCCAGTTTTTCATGGTGTTTGCATCTTCCCATTGCCCATCGATTTTTGAATGAAGTCCAAAGTTTCAACTTTTCGCATCAGCGCGCCGACTTTTAAGTCATCATACCCCAGTAAACGTGCAATTTTTCGATTAATTGAAATCGAAAAGCTAGTTGGGTATTGATAAGGCTCGGAAACGGAGTCGCTCAAAATCTGACTGTAAAGAGTCGCGCCTTGTTTACCGATGTCATGCGGCTGGGTGAATAATGTTAGCATTGCTCCTTCTTTTAGTACACTTTCTGAGTGCGCTATGACGATTATGCGCTGGCGATAAGCGTTAACTAAAATTGATTTGCGTACTTTTCCTGGTCGATAAACAAAATCACTTTCTAAAAGTATCACAGAGCAACAGAGGCTTAACTGACGAATAGCATCACGACCTTTGCGTTTAGGCTCAACGATTACAGGGCGATAGGTTAGATCGTAAAACCTAGCAAGCTGTTCAAACTCATGAATTTGATCTTTAATCTGTGGTGAGATGAAACTCCCAATTTGCGCTTGGTAAACGTTAAGACTTTTCGCCAGTTGCACGAAGCGGTCGGATGGCTGTGTGTGAGTTATGGCGTAAATATTATCGCGCGGATGTTGGCGGAGTTGTTGCAGCAGATCTTTACTTAACATCATAGCCAAAACTGGCGCTGATAGTTCAAGCTCTTTGACTTTATTATAAGAGTCGTTACCTATGGCGACGATTAAATCTGGCTGATTTTGCTCCAACTGTTGCTGCCAGTTTGGTTGGCGTTGCCAGAATATTAAGGTCTCAGATGCCTCGATATTATACTCGTCGAGCAGAGTTTTTCGGAACGAATAGAGCAGGGCTCTTTCTTGCTCTGTAGAAAAAGGACTAAGGACATTGACCTTTATTGCGGTCGGCGGCTCAAGGTGCTCAGCGAAACTTGGGAGTGAGACTGCGCAAATCAATGATATTATTATAATTTGTAATAAATTAACCGCAGGTTGCAGCACTAAACGTATAGAACTCAACGACGAAATCTCCAAGCTTTTTTACGATAAAATCGTTATACTACGGGGGCCTTTGTAGCCTAATCTACCTTGCCGTTGTGGTTGAGGCAAGAACAGCTTCTTATAGATTAAGCGAATCAGGGATATAAACATAAAATCTGAAGACGAGATAGCAGAAGAGAAAGCGGTGACATGAATTTATTTGTATTTGATATCGAAACGATTCCAGACGTTGAAGCAGGACGCTTGCTCAATGATTTTAAAGGGTTAAGTGACGAAGACGTGGTTTCTGCCATGGAGCACTTACGAGTACAGCAATCGGGCACAACGTTTCAGCCGCTATACTTGCACAAAGTCGTCGCCATTTCGGCAGTTTTCCGCCACGGCGATAAAGTAAAAGTCTGGTCGCTTGGCGAAGAGGATGCGGATGAAAAAGAAATCGTACAACGCTTCTTCGATGGTATTGAGCGCTTTGCGCCGACTATCGTGTCGTGGAACGGCTCTGGCTTTGATTTGCCTGTATTGCATTACCGCGCCATGAAAAATAACGTGGTAGCGCAGAAATATTGGGATACCGGCGAGATTGATAACCAATTTAAGTGGAACAACTACATCAGCCGCTATCACAATCGCCATATTGATTTAATGGACTTGCTAGCGCTGTATAACCCACGAGCGAACGCCCCTTTAGACAAAATTGCGTCGATGTTAGGTTACCCAGGTAAAATGGGCATGAGCGGTGCGAAGGTTTGGGAAACCTATAACGAAGGTAACCTCAAAGCGATCCGTGACTATTGCGAAACAGACGTTCTCAACACCTATTTGGTGTATTTACGCTTTGAAGTGATGCGTGGCAACATGACAGAAGATGACTTAGCCGCGGAAGAGAGCTTCCTTCAGCAATATCTGAAAGACGAAAACAAACCACATTTAAATGAATTTCTAGAACACTGGATTGGCGAATAAGCCTATTCAGTTTTAATTGTATTTTAGCGACAGTAGCAACAAAAGAGACCGAATTTAATGGCAAGAAGAAGACGTAGAAAGGCATTACCGAAAGATCCCGTCCGCACGGAAGTCCATGCCTTTTCACACGAGGGCCGAGGTATTGCCTCTGTCGAAGGAAAAACTGTATTTATCGATAATGCGCTACTTGGTGAAGAAGTATCCTTTATCTACACCGAAAAACGTGGCAAGTTCGACGAAGGAGTGGCCGAAGAAATTCATGTAGCCTCTGCCGATCGAGTAACGCCGCCGTGTATCCACGCCGATATCTGTGGTGGCTGTAGTTTGCAGCACATGAGCAACCCTGCACAAATTTCCCACAAAGAGTCTGTCTTAGTCGAGCAGTTAAAGCATTTTGGACAGTACGACTTAGCTAATGATGATTATGAGCTTGTCGGGCCGATGCAAGCTGACGTTTTAGGCTATCGCCGTAAAGCGCGTCTAGGCGTTAAGTTCGTACCGAAAAAAGGCGGTGCGCTAGTGGGCTTCCGTGAAAAACGCAGCAGTTTCCTCGCCACGATTGATTCTTGCGTGGTGCTAGACCCAAGAGTCGGTCAGTTGATTACACCACTTAAAGAAATGATCTCCGAGCTCGACACCAACAACAAAACGGCACAGCTTGAAGTTGCCATGGGCGACGACCAAGTAGCGCTCGTGGTACGTCACCTTGAGCCTCTAACCGAGAAAGACCATAATATGTGGGTCGAGTTTGGTAAAGAGCATGGTTTGTATATTTATTTACAACCTAAAGGCCCTAAAACGGTTCATAAGATCTATGGGCCAGAAGAGAAGGACTGGTTGAGCTATAAACTAGACCACTACGGAGTCGAGTTATTGTTCCACCCAATGGACTTCACTCAAGTGAACGCCAGTATTAATGAGCAAATGGTCAAGCGTGCCATCGACTGGTTAGAACCAAGCAAAGACGACCGTATACTCGACTTATTCTGTGGCCTAGGAAACTTCACAATCCCACTAGCGACTCAAGTACAAAACGTCGTCGGCGTTGAAGGCAGTGAAGAAATGGTTGAGCGTGGTGGCATGAATGCCAAACACAACAACCTCGACAACGTAAAATTCCACGCCGCCGACCTGCAAACCGATTTCACTCAAGAAGAGTGGGCCCAAGAAGGTTTTAACAAAGTCCTCATCGATCCGCCAAGAAGTGGTGCACTAGACGTCGTACAAAACATCGCACGTTTTAACCCAGAGCGCATCGTCTATGTCTCCTGTAACCCAGCAACGCTGGCGAGAGATAGCGGTGAGTTAAAGGAAAGAGGGTATAAGTTAGTAAAAGCTGGAGTTATGGATATGTTTCCGCATACAGCGCATACAGAATCCATCGCCTTGTTCCAGAAAGCCTAAAATACTTAATTTCATTGTTAAAGAGTCGCTTAAAATGCTCAATGACCTACTAGGTCACCTCCGCTTTTGCGCGACTCTTTGCCTCGAACTTAAGCATTTTATTTCTTTCTGGGTTTTGAAAGCTTCTAAAATCACTTTATGCTTTGTTAAAATTCAAAATTGGCTTGGTCATTTACCTAGCGTAAACTCCCGCCCCAATTTTGAATTTTGCCTCGCCTAAAGCAATTTTATATCCCTTTTAGCAACTTCCGTCATTCCGTGGTTAAACCACGGAATCCAGTGACTTTATTAATAACCAAACAAACCCTCGAAGGCGTTTTATTTCTGTGAGGCTACACCTTCTCTTAGGATGATGAGAGCTCACGCTCAAGAATACTAGTTTTTTTGTAAAGCTTTTGAGATAGATCTTTAAACCCCAAGAAACATGTTGAACTTATCAGCAAGGCGCTGATACATATAAAAGTTGCAACTCCAATTGAGTCGTTGGCGGCCCATGCCCCAAATATAGCTATAAGGAAGAAGTTAACCATCGAACCTCTAAGGATTCTAATTCTAGAGCGATAGAAGTTAAGTAGTTCATTAGAGCTTTCTTTACATTTTTCCGCAATTAACGCTTGCGCTATATTGTAATTATTTAAGCAGGGATACTCCTTTCTGCGGAAGTGTTCGTCCATTTTTCTCCAGAGTTGAACATATGCCCGATCCAAAAGAACTCCCATGAAGTATGTAAAGATTATAGATATACCAATAAAAATAAAAGAGCTACCTGCAAGGATGTATAGTATAGGTTCAGGACCAAAAATAGCTATAAATAATAGTGTATACCAAGCAACGCCACCAGCACCGACAACAAGTAACTCAGAAAATAAATTAGTCGTATTCATTATTTTTTATCCATATATCTTTATAGTTATTAAAACCATATAACTGGAAGAGTGATATGACAAGTAATTGGGAATATTAATATACACTTATAGGTTTGCTCTAAATAATCCCATTACATTGAGCTGAATAAAGGACAAGGCATAGCAATTTGAATCTTGGATGATTCAAATAGTGAAAAACAGGCCATGGATGGACTGTCTTTCACGGTGCGTGAAGTGACTTGGGCTTTATGAAGGTAGTCATTGTAATGACCTCAATGTAGGGGTGGACTTCTCTTTGGTTACTTTCTCTTATCCACCTAAGAGAAAGTGACTCGCCGAGGGGCGAAACAAAAAGCCAGAATCTAATTCTGTCTCTGAGGGGTGAGGAGTAAACAGAAAAGATGACACTGAGATTGCCACGTCGCCTATGGCAACTCGCAAAGACGATACCTACAGTTAATATAATGCAAATAAAGTCTCAACCCAATAATGACAAAATCTGAAATATCCCATTCCTCACTTCCATTAAATTTTTATACTGCTACTATATTTAATTCATGGATTTGATGCCTGAGCTGTAAGGCTTTTCTGTAGTAATCACACAAGGCTCGGGAGCGTTATTAAGGCGCTGCGATGGGGTTTGTTACAAGGTTGTGTATGTATTTTCCATTGCGGGTGTTCTAGTCAAAAATCTTAAGAAAAATAATAGTTTACCAATAAAGTAATATAGCTATGAAGCGTAAAGAACACGATATATTTGAAATTGTCGATTCAGGTAACTTTAACTTTGATCAATGGTTAGAGCTGAATGAGTTGTCGTTGTCGGACAAGGCGGTTGCAAAGCTGAGAAAAGCGGTTGAGCTTGCTCAGAAAAATGTTTCGACGACACCGGTGATTCGTTTAAATACTCTAGCGGCGGGTTTGGAGTTGGCTGAGGTATTGACTCATTTCAATGCGGATTCAGATACTTTAATAGCGTCGGTGTTACTGCCGTCGGTTATTAGCCAGTCGCTTGATCATGAAACCTTAAAAAAGCATTGTGGCAATAGTATTGCTGACTTAGTGCTTGGCGCGGGACAAATGGAGGCGATGCGCAGTTTACAGCAGTCGTCTGGCGCTGGAAACGATGAGCAGCAGGTTGAAAGCCTGCGCAAAATGTTACTGGCGATGGTTAATGATGCGCGAGTCGTTTTACTAAAACTTGCGGATCGTGTGGTGACCTTACGCCATATCAAGGATGCGGATCGTGAGTTACAGCTTCTTTTCGCTAAAGAAACTGATGATATTTTCGCGCCTCTAGCTAATCGCTTGGGTATTGGTCAACTTAAGTGGGAGCTTGAAGATTTAGCCTTCCGTTATATTGAACCTGATGCTTATAAAACTATCGCTAAGAGTTTGCGTGAGAAGCGGGTGGATCGTGAGCAATACATTCATGACGTTTTAGAGCTCTTGAATAATAAATTGGCTGCGGAGTCGATTAAGGCTGATATCACGGGTCGTGTGAAGCATATTTATTCTATCTGGAAGAAGATGACCCGTAAGAGTGTGAGCTTTGAGGAAATTTATGACGTTCGTGCGGTTCGAATTTTAGTGGACAAGGTTCAGGATTGTTACGCGACGTTAGGCATCGTTCATGGCAGTTGGCAGCATATTCCTAAAGAGTTTGATGATTATGTGGCGACGCCTAAAGAAAACGGTTACCGCTCGATTCATACGGCGGTCGTTGGGCCAGAGGGGAAGGTTTTAGAAGTTCAGATCCGTACTCATCAGATGCACGAAGAGGCTGAAAAAGGTATCGCGGCGCATTGGGCTTATAAAGAAGGGACTAATCTGACGCGTGTTGGAGTGGACGAGAAGATCGAGTGGATGCGACAGCTGCTCGAATGGCAAAGTGAGCTGGCGGATACGGCGAGCGATGATTTAATGCAAGAGTTCCAGAGCTCGGTTGCTGAAGATAGGATTTTTGTCTTTACGCCACAAGGCAAGGTCATTGATTTACCGTCAGGCAGCACGCCAATCGATTTTGCATACCGTATTCATACGTCAATTGGACATCGCTGTGTTGGGGCTAAAGTTAAAGGCCGAATTGTGCCTTTGACCTATCAGTTAAAGACTGGCGAGGTCGTTGAAATCATGGCTAAAGGAGAGGAGCTACCGAGTCGTGATTGGCTAATTCCTTATAATCAATATATTGGTAGCCCACGAACGCGCAATAAAATCGCACAGTTTTTTAATAAATTGGATAAAGAGGATAACGCCAACGCGGGGAGGAGCTTGCTGGAGAAGGAGCTGAGCCGAGCACACTTGGCGGATGTTGATCACCGAGAGTTAGCACAGCGCTTACATTTGGCTAGCGAGCAGGAACTTTATATTAAAATGGGCTCGGGCGACTTAGGTATTATGCAAGTCCTAAACCGAGCTAAAGAGTTTAAAGAGGTTCAAGAGCCTCGACGCGATATCGCGCCAAACTTGAGACAAAAGTCAAAACGTCAGTCCTATAACGATATATCTGTTTCTGGGGTGGGTGATTTGCTGACCCAGATTGCTAAGTGTTGTAAACCAGTGCCTGGCGAAGACATTGTCGGTTATATCACTAAAGGGCGCGGTATTATGATTCATCGTAAGAGCTGCACGCACATTAAGAAAGCCAATGTAGGGAGGCCTGAACGCCTGATACCCGTTCGCTGGGAGGGCGAGGCTAATAACTCTTATGCTGTAGATTTACGCATTAGTGCGATGGATCGTAAGTCACTGCTGAAAGACATTACGACCATACTGGCCAACGAACAGGCGAGTATTACTGATTTGTCGACGCACAGAAATAATGAGCAGGTTGAGTTGTGGGTTGAGGTTGAACTCAGCCAGATAGATGACTTGAACCGAGTGATGACTTTAATTAGACAATTACCGAATATCTTTTCGGTTGAACGTAAAACGAATTAAGCCGATGACACATACTCAACGATTACTTGAAATCATGCGTACTTTGCGTGACCCTGAGCAAGGCTGTCCGTGGGACAAGAAGCAGACCTTTGAAACCATTGTGCCTCATACCCTAGAAGAAGCTTACGAGGTTGCCGATGCCATTGAAAAAGACGACATGGCCGAGCTCGAAGGTGAGTTAGGGGATTTATTGTTTCAGGTGGTTTTTTATGCACAACTCGGTAGCGAACAAGATTTGTTCGATTTTGAGTCGATCGCTAAAGCCATGTCGGAAAAGCTGATTCGTCGTCACCCTCATGTGTTTTCAGACATGTCGCTAGAAAGTGATGCGGCGATAAAGCAAAACTGGGAAAAGTTGAAGCAACAGGAGCGCCAAACTAAGAATCAAGCCAATACTAGTTTGTTGGATGATTTACCGCGCAGTTTTCCTGCGCTGTCGCTAGCACAGAAGATGCAAAAGCGTGTGGGGCGTCATGGTTTTGATTGGCCCGATATCAATGGGGTTATTGAAAAGCTGGAGGAAGAAGTCGCTGAACTTAAGGAGGCCATCGCAAAGGAAGATAAGGCTCATATCGAAGAGGAGCTAGGTGATGTGTTGTTTAGTTGTGTCAATTTATCACGCCACCTAGATCTCGACCCAGAGACCGCGTTAAGAAAAAGCTGCCGTAAGTTTGAAAGCCGTTTCCGTCAATTAGAAACGCTCATCGATAATGATGGTTTAACGGTAGACACCGCGAGTCTCGAACAGCTTGAGCAAGCTTGGCAAAAAGCTAAACAGCTTAGCTCAGGCTCTTAACGAATAATCTTCTTAACGAACAATTTTCGGTTTTGTAGGTTTTGGCTTTTTCTTGAGCTCACCTTGCCACTTTAAAAAGTTTGAACTTGCTCTGACAAAACACCGTAAATTGGTATAAAACCAAGGCTTTTTATGATGGGTTACGTGTAAAACTTGAACGAAATCACCGTGTTCAAGGTGCGCTCGAATAGGAAAGTTAATGCCTGGGCCAGTGCGACAATTTAAATGGTTTGAGGGATTGCTCAAGTGAACCTTGTAGGTGCCGGTACTCCTTAGGTTTTTAGCATTTGCACTGCAAACAAAGAGAAGGCATATCGCGGTAAAGCTACAAATTAAACATTTCATCATCGTTAAGTCCTTTTTAAAACCATTTAATAATGGGTGCCTTTGCGCGACCTTCTGAGTGCTTATGCACCTATGAATTGCGCGTAAAAAGATAGACTCACCAGAAATTAATACAAACTTCTAGTCTTAGATGGTTTAACTTTGCGATGGTTTTAGTGTATTCCGCTAACTGACGAATGACAACTGACAGTATTTTTTACACTTAGATTACTTCTGAGCCTTGGCGATAATACGATCGAGGTGATTGGCAAACTTCATGCGATCACCTTGGCTAAGTGGTGGAGGGCCACCGCTTTGGATGCCGCTTGAGCGAAGGGTTTCCATGAAGTCACGCATCGTTAGTCGAGCTTTGATGTTTTCTTTGGTGAACAGCTCACCTCTAGGGCTAAGGGCTGTACAACCTTTGTCGATGACTTCGTTAGCAAGCGGAATATCAGCGGTAATCACTAGATCGCCTGCTGTGGCTCGTATTACAATTTCATCGTCAGCAACGTCAAACCCCGCTGGAACTTGTATGGATTTAATAAATGGCGAGGGTGGCACTTTGATAAATTGGTTCGCGACAAGGCACACATGGAGCTCAGCCCGCTGCGCTGCACGAAACAAAATTTCTTTTATAACCACTGGACAAGCGTCCGCATCGACCCAAATCTTCACATTAAATCCTATTATTCTGACTAACTGGTAACTCGATGTAATGATATAGAAAAGCGCTCCTCATGTCTTTTATATCGTTAAATGATAAGAAGCTAAGACATTGTGCATTAAGTCTTTGAACGCCAAGCCACATCGCAACTCAAAATAATCAAAAAGTCCTCGCCAATCATCAGACCTTTTTGATATACTATTTTCCCGTCCTGGGAGTCCTTTCTTCTCTACGACATACGTATGTAAATTAGTCACTTTAGCAGTGGCGAAATGCTTTGTAGCTTACTTTTAAAAACCTACAAAAGCATTAAAAATCAAAGAATTAGGTATTATTAATCGTGAAACAACTTTGCTGGTATTTCAGTAGCAAACCTGTTTTGCGATTTGTTGTATTTAGTAGTTTTTTAAAACGTTCAAGTGTTGGATTAGGCTTATGACCAAGTATGTATTTGTAACCGGTGGTGTTGTTTCTTCTTTAGGTAAAGGTATCGCGGGCGCTTCGATGGCGGCTCTTTTAGAATCGCGCGGCCTTAACGTGACAATGATGAAGCTTGATCCTTACATCAATGTAGACCCAGGAACTATGAGTCCTTTTCAGCATGGTGAGGTTTTCGTAACCGACGATGGTGCTGAGACTGACCTTGATCTAGGTCACTATGAACGTTTCGTGCGTAACAGCATGAGCCAACGTAACAATTTCACCACTGGTCGAGTTTATTCGGATGTGTTGCGCAAAGAGCGTCGCGGTGATTATCTTGGCGGTACTGTGCAGGTGATTCCTCACATTACTGACGAAATTAAGCACAAAATCATCGAAGGCTCGAAAGGCGCAGATATCGCTATGGTTGAAGTTGGCGGAACCGTTGGTGATATTGAGTCGTTGCCTTTCATGGAAGCGATACGTCAGTTGCGCTTCGAGGTGGGCAAAGAAAACGCCATGTTTGTTCACTTAACACTACTACCTTATATCGCAGTTGCCGGCGAGTTAAAAACTAAGCCGACACAGCACTCGGTAAAAGAATTACGCTCGATTGGTATTCAGCCTGACATGCTAATTTGTCGTTCAGATCGCGCCATTCCAGCGAGTGAAAAAGCTAAAGTAGCATTGTTCACTAACGTTAAAGAGAAAGCGGTGGTATCGCTACAAGATGTAGATAGCATCTATCGAATCCCTTCAATCTTATTGAATCAAGGTGTTGATCAGCTGATCTGCGAGCGTTTCAAGATTGAAGCGCCTAAAGCCGACTTGTCTGAGTGGGAAGAAGTACTCTACCGCGAAGCGAATCCAAACGGCGAAGTTGATGTGGCAATGGTTGGTAAATATATGGAGCTTACAGAAGCTTATAAGTCACTGACTGAAGCTTTAAAGCACGCCGGCTTACACAACCGTCAGCAAGTCAATATTCACTATATTGATTCACAAGACGTGGAAAAACGTGGTGCTGATATCCTAAAAGATATGGATGCAATCCTAATCCCTGGCGGTTTCGGTGAGCGTGGTGTCGAAGGCAAAATTGCCACGGCAAAATTTGCTCGCGAAAACAACATTCCATATTTAGGTATTTGTTTAGGTATGCAGGTTGCGGTCATTGAGTATGCTCGCCATAAAGCTGGTCTTACAAACGCTAACAGTACAGAGTTTAACGCATCAACTGAAAACCCAGTGGTCGGCTTGATCACAGAGTGGATCAATCGTGACGGCTCGACAGAAGAACGTACCGACGATTCAGATTTAGGTGGCACCATGCGACTAGGCGCTCAGCCAGCAGACGTTAAGCCTGGAACTAAAGCGCATGAAATCTATCAAAGTGATGTGATTAATGAGCGTCACCGTCACCGCTATGAAGTGAATAACAACTTGTTACCACAGCTTGAAAAAGCAGGCCTTGTGGTATCATGTACTTCTAGTGAGAAAAAATTAGTGGAGATGATTGAGCTGAAAGACCACCGTTGGTATGTGGCGTGTCAGTTCCATCCTGAGTTCCGTTCAACGCCTCGCGATGGTCATCCACTATTTAGTGCATTTATTGCTGCAGCCAAAGATTATCGCTCTGAAAAACGCAGCGACTAAGCTTCAGGTTAAAACAAGTAACCTAGGCGAGTGGGCTGTAGCTCAACATTGGCAGAAGTCAAAGGCAGGAATATGAAGTTATTAAATTGGGAAGTTGGTATCGACCAACCGTTTTTCTTAATCTGTGGCCCATGCGTCATTGAAAGCGAGCAGCTAGCAATCGACACGGCGGGATACTTAAAAGAAATGACGGATCGCTTAGACATCCCGTTTATCTATAAGTCATCGTTTGATAAGGCGAACCGCTCGTCGAGTAAGAGCTTTCGTGGGCCAGGTCTTGAAGATGGCTTAAACATTCTGCAAAAAGTTAAAGATCAAGTTGGCGTTCCAGTGTTAACCGACGTACATGAAGATACACCGTTTCACGAAGTAGCTTCTGTGGTTGACGTGATGCAAACGCCAGCGTTCCTATGTCGCCAGACCAACTTTATACGCAAGGCTTGTGAGCCGGGTATTCCTGTGAATATCAAAAAAGGTCAGTTTTTATCTCCTTGGGATATGAAAAACGTGGTCGAAAAAGCACGCGAGACTGGCAACGACAACATCATGGTGTGTGAGCGTGGCGTTTCCTTTGGATATAACAACCTAGTGTCTGATATGCGTTCATTATCAATTATGCGCGACACGGGTTGTCCTGTAGTTTATGACGCGACACACTCAGCTCAGCTTCCTGGTGGCCAAGGCGACTCTTCAGGTGGGTTGCGCGAAGTGATTCCGGTACTTGCGCGTGCGGCTATAGCGGCAGGTGTTTCTGGCGTCTTTATGGAGAGTCACCCAGATCCAAGCGTGGCGAAGTGTGACGGCCCAAACTCGTTCCCGATGTACCGCATTGAGGAAACATTGAAGGTCATGAAAGAGCTCGACACTATCGTAAAAAAAGCAGGTTTTGCTGAAGATACTATTACTGACTTTGGCACAGGCGATTTGCTGTAAGTTTTAACGACAATTTTTTAGTATTTTATTTTGTTTATTTTGAACACTATTCATTTTGAATAAAGAGGGTGTGATTTTGAAAATCAAAAATGTTATTGGACGTGAAGTTCTTGATTCTCGTGGTAATCCGACTGTAGAAGCGGAAGTTATCTTGGAAAATGGCGTGAAAGCAATGGCTTGTTCGCCTTCAGGTGCTTCTACTGGTTCACGTGAAGCTTTAGAGCTTCGTGATGGTGATGCGTCACGTTACTTAGGGAAAGGCGTGTTGAAAGCCGTTGAATACGTTAACAATGACATCAAAAACGCCCTCGTTGGAAAAGATGCGTCGGATCAAGCCGCTATCGATCAAATCATGCTTGATTTGGACGGCACTGAGAATAAAGAAAAGCTAGGCGCTAACTCAATCCTTGCGGTATCTCTTGCTAATGCGAAAGCAGCTGCGCAAGCGTCTGGCAAGCCGTTGTATGAGCACATCAGCCGTGACGGTAAATTTAGCATGCCAGTGCCTATGATGAATATCATCAACGGTGGTGAGCACGCGGATAATAACGTAGATATTCAAGAGTTTATGGTTATGCCAGTAGGCGCACCAACTTTCTCAGAAGGCTTGCGTATGGGTGCTGAAATTTTTCACAGCTTACGCAAAGTTCTACAAGCGAAAGGCCTTAATACTGCAGTCGGTGACGAGGGCGGTTTCGCACCTGACTTAGGTTCTAACGAAGAAGCAATTCAAGCTATTGTCGAAGCGGTCGATAAAGCAGGTTATATGCTTGGCGAAGACGTTGCTTTAGCGTTGGATATCGCATCGAGTGAATTCTATAAAGATGGTAAGTACCACTTAGCGTCTGAAAACAAAGTATTGAGCTCGGAAGAGTTTGCTGACTATTTAGCTGACTGGGTTGAGCGTTACCCAATCGTTTCAATCGAAGACGGTATGGACGAAGGCGACTGGGATGGCTGGAAAGCACTTACTGAGAAAGTTGGTGATAAGTGTCAGCTTGTTGGTGATGACTTGTTTGTAACCAACACTAAAATCCTACAAGAAGGCATCGATAAAGGGGTTGCTAACTCAATTTTGATTAAAGTTAACCAAATTGGTACTTTAACCGAAACATTAGCAGCGATTGATATGGCGCATAATGCTGGCTATACGGCAGTAATTTCTCACCGTAGTGGTGAAACTGAAGATACGACAATTGCTGATCTAGCTGTAGCTACAGCTGCCGGTCAGATCAAAACAGGCTCTTTATGCCGCTCTGATCGTGTCGCTAAGTATAACCAGTTGTTACGCATTGAATGCGACTTGAATGGTCAGGCTCCATATCCTGGCAACAGCGCTTTTACCTTTAAAAAATAGTTTGTAAATAAAGTTTGTAGCGAATACAAATTAGACTCATAAAAAGCGGTCATCGTCTGATTAATCAGGGTGTCCGCTTTATTTACCATAGGTTTTCTGGCATTGTTGATTTTATGAAATGGGTGGCTTTAGTTTTAGTCGTGATTTTAGGATCACTTCAATACCGAATTTGGTTCGGTGAGTCCTCTTTTCGTGAAATAAGTGAGCAACGAGAAAAAGCTGACAATATTCGTAAAGAAAACAAAGAGTTAGAAATTAGAAATCAAAAAATTATAGCTGAAATCAAAGATTTACGTGATGGCAAAGATGCTATCGAGGAGCGTGCTAGATATCAGCTAGGAATGATAAAGGAAGACGAAGTCTTTGTTCGAATTCTGGACAGTCATTAATCGAGACTTAATATGAACTCTGAGCGTATTTGGGCGGTAATTCCAGCAGCAGGAATTGGTGCTCGCATGAACTCTGACATCCCTAAGCAATACCTCAAAATTGAAGATAAAACCATTCTTGAATATAGCGTCAATCGCTTCTTGGAACATTCTAAAATCTACAAAGTAGTTGTCGCGCTTAGTCCTAAAGATACTTACTGGGAAGAGTTGCCTTTTGCAGATAATCCGCGTGTTTTAACCACCACAGGCGGTAAAGATCGTGTTGATTCCGTAAAAGCGGCATTAAGCTTTATTCGTGAGAGTGAAGCAGCTGAGACTGATTGGGTTATGGTGCATGATGCTGCTCGTCCGTGCTTAAGCTCTCGTCATATTGATAACTTAATTACTAGTAGAGAAACCTCACCGGATGGTGCTATTCTTGCGGTTGGCGCAATCGATACCATCAAGCAAGCGAATAAGCGCCAAACTATTGAGAAAACGATTGATAGGGAAACCGTTTGGTTAGCTCAAACGCCACAGTTCTTCCCGCTAAGGACGTTAAGTCATGCTATTGATAGTGCCTTAAATGAAGGGCAAACGATCACGGATGAGGCATCAGCCATGGAGTTCGCGGGTTATCACCCTTCATTAGTCATTGGCTCTAGGAAAAACCTTAAAATTACCGAGCAGGAAGACTTGTTGCTAGCCTCAATTTGGCTAAGCCATGGCATCGACTAGCCTATCCAGTGGGCGTTATATAACCAATTGGATATATCCCTTTATTGACACAGTCCTAAAATCAGGTTTTAATGCACCCATATGAATACATTATTGAATAAAGCACATAACCACCATCACCACGCACAAGCGTTGGCGGTGAGCTATTGTCTTTAATAATGTAATTTAATTAAAGAATTTCAAAGCCCCGCCATCGAGCGGGGCTTTTTTTTGCTAAACGAAATAGTACTAAACAATTTATTAAGAGAGACTCAATGATATTAACCACTCAACTACATCATCATCACCATACACTGCGCGAGCGACGGTGGGATGAGTAGTGCTTGATTAATACTCATTGAAGGTTTCAAACCCGTTGCTCCGAAAGGTCAACGGGTTTTTTGTTTCTGGGTTTTAGGTTTTGTTTTTAAGGTTTTTAAATTTTATATCAATTTTAGGAGTAGTTAAATGGCGTTAAAGATGGTGATACCAAAAGGTAAGTTATACGACAAAGTGGAAGAATTATTGTCTGAGGCTGGCTTAACACTAGTGGGCAATAGTCGAAACTATCGACCGAACCTTTATGGATGCGATATCGAAGTTAAGTTATTGAAAAGTCAGAACATTCCAGAGATGGTGGCATTGGGGCAACACGATATAGGTTTTGCCGGAATGGACTGGATTATTGAGCAAGAGGCGGATGTCGATGTGTTACTTGACCTTGGTTTTAACCCGGTAAAGCTAGTTTCGTGTATTCCTGAAGAATGGGACTGGGAAGACGTCAAGCAGCGCAAAATAATTGTAGCTTCAGAGTATAAAAAGATTTCCAAAGACTACCTGACCAAGTTAGGAGTACCTTTTAAATTGCTCCGAGCTTATGGCGCGACTGAGGTTTTCCCTCCTGAAGATGCGGATATGATTATCGATAACACCAGTACCGGCTCAACCATTCGCGCTAATAGGCTCAAGATTGTCGATACAGTTCTCGAAAGCTCCACTCAGTTTATTGCCAATAAAAACGTTATGGATGACCCCGTCAAAAAGAAACAGATCGACGATTTATTGTTACTGATGCGCGGGGTTTTAAATGGCAGAAAGCGTGTTTTACTAGAGATGAACTGTTCGAAAGATACCATTGAAAGCGTGGTGAAGCTGTTGCCAGCTATGCGCTCACCAACGGTAAGCGAGCTTTATAATTCCGACGGTTTTGCCATTAAAGCCGCCATTGAACGCAAGCTGACCAAAGATTTAATCCCGCAGCTAATTTCGGCGGGGGCGACGGATATTCTAGAAACCCCAATCAGGAAAGCGCTATGAAACCTCTCTATCAAAACTCATTAATCCCAGATAGCGCCAAAGATAGAGCAAGACCATTGAAGCTCGACTTTAATGAACGCTCGGACAGCAAACCCTTGTGGTTAAGCGAAACGGCTATTTCTACCGAATGTTTATGGCGTTATCCAGACAAGTCAGGTCTTCAAATCTTGGCCAGTCAGTTTTATGGCATTGATGAAAGCCAGTTGTTACTAACTAATGGCGGCGATGAGGCCATTGAGCTTTTGTTTAAGTTTTCTTGTTTAAAGCAACGAAAACTAATTTTGCCATTACCAGCTTTCAGTCAGTACCTTGTGGGTAAAGACGTTTGGAATAGCAATATCGAGTTGGTTGAGCCTATGGACGATATGCGCATTGACTTACAAAGAGCTCAGAAATTACTAAAGAACGATTCAATATTAATTCTAACCAGCCCGAATAACCCCACAGGTGAACTAATCTCTTTCGATGATTTAGTTCGAACTTGTGACTTGGCGAAATCTAAAGATGCTTTGGTGTTTTTAGATGAAGCCTATATCGAGTTTGCATGTTATGAGTCGGATAAAACAATCGAGCTTATTAAGCAGTTTGATAACTTAATTGTTTTGAGAACCTTGTCAAAAGCGTTTGGCTTGGCGGGAATCCGCTGCGGCTATTTATTGGGGCAAGAATCGTTAGTGTCACAATTTTCGCGTTTGGCAATGCCATTCAATTTGCCTTCACCAACGATCGAGGTGGCTAAAAAAGCATTTACCGAAGCAGCGCGATTAGAAGTTAGAAACTATGCGCTCACTATCGCTCAAAACCGTGAGCAGCTTGTCTCATTATTAACCTCATCGGGCTTAAAAGTTGTCGACAGTAGCGCGAACTTTGTGTTTATTCAGGGAAGTGAAGCAAAGCTTCGGTTGATCACAGCTGCTTGCCAGAAGCGAAATATCGTTATTAAAACAGCGCTTTCAGGACTAAGCGTTAAGCAGTCTAGCGTTAAACAGTCTAACCTTAATCAAACAGCCATTCGCATAACCATTCCTTTTTATATCAAACCGTTATTGAGTGCGTTAAATCTCGCGCTAAAGCCAGAACTACTGTGTTTCGATATGGATGGTGTCTTAATTGATACCAGTAAAAGTTATGACGAGGCAATTAAAGCAACGGTGAAGGAGTTGAGTAGCAAAGCTATTTCTCAGGCGGATATTGAGCGCTTACGCAGCCAAGGCGGTTACAACAATGACTGGGTGCTTACGCAGGCATTAACGGCTGAAAAGTTAAAGCGCTTTTCCGAAGAGGTTGATTTCAACAAGGTTGTTGGGGTTTTTCAGAGGTATTACCAAGGTAACGGTAAGACTGAAGGGTTTAAGAACCTTGAACAGCCTCTGTTGAATGAAGAGCTAGCCACACGCTTATTTGTAACAGGCACAAAATCATTAAAAACTGCCATAGTGACGGGCCGACCGAAAGATGAGGCCGTAGAAGGTGCACGCTTAATCGGTGCTAAAAACAGCCTAATGGTGAGTGACGATGATGTTACTGAATCGAAGCCAAGCCCTGAGGGCGTAATCAAAGCGCTGCGTTATTACGGTAAAGAGAATTGTTGGATGTTGGGCGATACGCCTGACGATATGGCTGCCGCCAATGGTGCTGGCGCGTTAGCGATCGGCATTGGTAGTGATGAATTGTATGATTTTGGCGCGGACTTAGTGCTTGAATCAGTGAATGAGTTGGAGAGTTTGTTATGAATGAGAGCATAAGTATCAATCGTGAGACAAAAGAAACTTCAATTGAGTTGGCGTTAAATATCAACGGTCAACAAAAGGTCACGGTTAATACAGGTTTGCCTTTCTTTGACCACATGCTGAATCAGTTAGCTACCCATGCAGGTTGGGATCTGAGCTTGCAGTGTAAAGGCGACTTGGAAGTGGATGATCACCACTTAATTGAAGATGTGGCGATTTGCTTAGGGCAGGCTTTTAATCAAGCATGGCGACAGCAGGGAAATATTGTGCGCTATGGTCAACGTTTATTGCCAATGGATGCGAGTTTGTTAATGGTCGCGGTGGATGTTTGTGGGCGAGCTTATGCCGTAACTGATTTGCCTTTTACGCGCGAAAGTTTAGGCGGGATTGGTACTGAAATGTGGAAACACTTTTTTTATACCTTCGCTATTAATAGTGCCATTACTTTGCACATTAAAACTGAGTATTTCGATAACAATCACCACTTAATTGAGGCCAGCTTTAAAGGTCTAGCGTTTGCACTCCGAGAAGCACTACAAGTAACTCAGCGCGATAACAGCACTAAGGGTGTGTTATGAGCTGGCAGCCGCGAGATAAAACATTAGGTGTGATTAATACCAAGGCTGGAAATTTGTTTAGCTTATACGCATGCCTCAAGCGAATTGGTTTCAACACGGTACAGATAAATACCCCTGACGATATAAAAAATAAATCAGTCGATGCTTTGGTTATTCCAGGTCAAGGTCGGTTTGGGCAGGTCATGAAGCAGTTGACTGCGACTGGCTTGGATAAAAGCATCATTCAGTGGGTTCGACAGGGCAAACCTTTGCTTGGTATTTGCGTTGGGCTACAGGTGTTATTTGAACAGTCTGAGGAAGACCCAGGTGTTAGAGGCCTTGGAATTTTTGCAGGAAAGGTTGAGCGTTTAAATAGCCCTAAACAGCCGATGGTCGGTTGGTCGAAGTTGAATTCGAGCGTGGGCAGCATGGATGAAAAGGTAGTTTATTTCGTTAATAGCTTTGGCGTTAAACAATCGGCGGTGACTGCCGCTACCGTAACTTATGGCGAGCAGTTTGTCGCAGCAATCAATCAAGGCAATATTTGGGCCTTTCAATTCCACCCTGAAAAGTCAGGCGAGGTTGGCGAGGAGATTATTAAGCAATGTCTATGCAATTAGAAAATGTGAATAACGGTCTGATCCCACGAGTCATCGTGTGCCTTGATGTGGCTAATGGTCGAGTCGTTAAAGGGGTGAATTTTAAAGGCTTAACTGATATGGGTGATCCTGTTGAGTTAGTTTTGAGATACCAAGAGCAAGGCGCCGATGAAATTGTATTTCTAGATATTAAAGCAACGCTAGAGAATCGAGCGAATGCGCTAGATACGGTGCGGAGAGTGGCACAAAACTTATCGATTCCTTTTACCGTAGGCGGTGGTTTAAACAGCTACGCCGATGTTGAACAGTTCTTAAACGCGGGAGCCGATAAAGTCGCCTTAAACTCAGCTGCCGTAAAGACGCCAGAGTTGATCAATCAGATTGCAGAGGGCTTTGGCTCGCAATGCGTCGTCGTCGCGGTGGATGTTAATAAAGACGCAGTGGATGATTATGCGGTTTATGTCAGCGGTGGGCACGTCAGGACTGAACTTGATGCGTTTAGTTGGTTTGCAGAGGTCGAACAGCGCGGAGCAGGGGAAATACTACTGACTGCAATGCATCGCGATGGCACTGGTATAGGTTTTGATAATGAGCTTATGGCGAAAGTGGCCAAAGAGCGCAACATTCAAGTAATAGCTTCGGGCGGTGCAGCCAATGAGCAGCATTTTGTCGATACTTTTATGGCCGGAAGTGATGCTGCGTTAGCAGCAGGAATGTTCCATAGAGGTGAGTTAAGTATACAAGATGTTAAGCAAGCCCTAAGACAACAACAAATTTTAACGCGTTAAGCGAGAGTAGGTAGGTTAAATGTTAATTCCAAGTATTGATTTGTTAGATGGTAAAGCGGTTCAGTTAGAACAAGGTAACCCCGATAGAAAGATAGTTGAAGAAGAGGATGTGTTCGGGCTGTTAGAGCGCTTTAGCCTTTATGGTGAAGTGGCCATTATCGATTTAGACGCGGCACTCGGTCGAGGTAGCAACAAAGAACTGATTAAACAGCTGGTGAAAAAATATCCTTGTCGTGTTGGCGGCGGTATTCGTGATTATGATATTGCTAGAGAATACCTATCGGCTGGAGCCAAAAAGGTCATTTTAGGCACTTCATGTCGCGCTGACTTCGTGAAGAAGCTACCGAGTTCGCAGCTTATTTTTGCCATTGACGCTAAAGGCGATGATTGGGTCACGCACGGCTGGCAGTCGACCGATAGCATAAAAGTTTTAGACTTGATTGAAGAAATTCAAGGTAACTGTGCTGAGTTTTTATACACGCAGGTGCAAAAAGAAGGAATGCTAGGTGGCATTGACGAAGAGCGCGTTAAGTCGGTTGTTGAAACCTCAAAAATTCCTGTCACTGTTGCCGGCGGTATTACCACGCTGGATGATATAAAAACTATTAATGCGATTGGCGCTAATAGCCAGATTGGCATGTCAGTTTACACTGGCAAGCTCAAGCTCGATGAAGCGCTCATGAGCTGTTTGGATTTCGAAAAAGCTGAGCTTATTCCAACGGTGGTTCAAGACGTGGAAACCAATCAGGTCTTAATGTTGGCGTATTCGAATAAAGAATCGCTTACAGCCTCGATTGAGCGTAAGGCAGGGGTTTATTATAGCCGTTCGCGAGATGAGCTGTGGCAGAAAGGATTGACGAGCGGTAATACGCAAGAGTTGGTGAATATTGATTATGACTGCGATGGCGACACTTTGTTATTTAAGGTGAAGCAACAGGGAAACGCTTGTCACTTTGAGCGATACAGTTGCTTTGCTTCACAGTCGCCACAGTTTGATTTAAATCGTTTGAACCAGGTTTTTGAGCAACGATTACAGGAACTAGACACTGGCGAGGCCAAGTCATTCTCACAGAAGTTGTTCAGTGACGAAGCTTTGCAAATCGAGAAACTTAACGAAGAGTGCCAAGAGCTTATCGAAGCGCAAGATAATGATGAGGTGCGCTGGGAAGCGGCTGACTTAATTTTCTTTGCGCTGGTGAACGCTAAAGCCAAGGGAGTCGCACCGGCGGAGATTATTAGTGAATTGGGGGCTCGAAATGCAGACTAGTCAATCCATAATTCAGAATTGTAAGTCTTGGCAGCGTGAAACAAGTAACAGCCAATCAAATGTTACCTCAACAGTTAGCAGTCTCTTAAACAAGATTCAGCATGAAGGGGAGGCAGCTGTTAAGGAGTTTAGTCAGAGGTTCGACGGCTTTACTCCTGAATGGATTGAGCTAAAAGCACCTGAAGATTACGGCCTAGAGCCTGAGATGTTACAGGCGATTAAAGATGCCGGTTCTCGAATCAAAGCCTTTGCTCGCTTCCAAAAGGACAAGCTGACCGATAGCACTTATATGGACGATTGTGGTGAGTTTGGCTTTCGCTATAAGCCTATAGAGCGTATTGGTGCTTATATTCCTGGTGGGCGCTTTCCTTTGATTTCAACAGCGCTTATGACCTTGATACCGGCAAAGTTAGCGGGCTGTAGCGAACGTATCGCCTGCTCACCGTCAGCACACCCTGCGATATTAGCGGCGGCCAGTTTTGCTGGCGCTACGGCTTTTTTAAAGCTTGGTGGGGCACAAGCTATTGGCGCTCTAGCTTATGGCTACGAGTCAATGGAGCCTGTGCAGATGGTTGTCGGTCCTGGGAATCAGTACGTTAATACTGCCAAGCAGCTGTTGAGCCAGCGAATTCAGATTGATGTGGCCGCCGGCCCTAGTGAACTTTTGATTTTGGCGGATGAATTCATTAACCAAGAATGGATCATTGCGGATATGGCGGCGCAAGCTGAGCACGATCCGCAGGCTCAAAGCTTGTTAGTGTCCGATAGTTTAGAGCTACTGAATAGTGTTAAACAATCTCTTGAGTCCGCGCCAGAACTAAATAGCTTGTTAGAAAATCAACAAATTATATTGCTTAAAGCTGATGATATCAGCGATATGGTTGAGTTTAGTAATCAATATGCTCCTGAACACCTTTTATTGGCTGATGAGCGAATCGAACAATCTTTGTTGAACAACTTTGGCTCTTTGTTTGTCGGTGAAAATAGTGCGGTGGCTTATGGCGATTATTGTTCTGGCCCGAACCACACTTTACCGACGATGGGCACGGCTGATCGCTCTAGCGGCTTGAGTGTTTTAAGTTTCCTAAAAGTGCAGTCGATTCAGACGGTCAATGACAAAGGTCGCCAGAAATTGTCTGCCATTGGTGAAAAAATCGCTGAAGCGGAGCAATTGGTTTGGCATCAACGGTCAATGGCGGTAAGATCTCAATAATTATAAATTAGGCACTTTGTTGTTGGGATCTTCTTATGTTCAGAATTGGCCACGGATACGATGTCCATAAATTCGGTGGCGATAAACCGCTTATCTTAGGTGGTGTTCTATTTGAAGGAGAGCAAGGCTTAATCGCGCACTCTGATGGTGACGTGGTGTTGCATGCGGTGTGCGATGCTTTGCTTGGCGCAATTGCGAAAGGCGATATAGGGCACCATTTTCCGGATACTAGCGAAGAGTTCGCTGGTGCCGACAGCAAAGAGCTACTCAAGTCGGTCATGACGCTAGTGTCGAAAGAAGGCTATAAGCTAGGTAATCTGGACGTCACCATAGTGGCGCAAGCGCCTAAGATGGCGGTTAAAATCGATGCTATGAAAGATGTCTTATGCGCTATTTGTGATGCAGATTTCTCACAAGTGAACGTCAAAGCCACGACCACTGAAAAGTTAGGCTTTGTCGGTCGAAAAGAAGGCATTGCAGTCCATTCAGTATGCCTATTGCGGTCAGCCTCATGAGCGATTCTAAAGAGAACACATCGTCACACCCATTAAGCACGACTGAGTGCTATGAATGGAGCCGAATGCATGGTGAGCCACTAGGCACCGCGAATTTCAAGTCAGAACTTAGTGATTTCGTCGTAGAAGAAACTTTGCGTTTTGAGCTTTCCGGCGAGGGTGCGCACCATTTCCTGTATATCGAAAAGCAAAATATTAATACCGATATTGTTGTACAAAAACTTATTCGCTTCGCTGAAGTAAAACCTACAGATGTTGGCTATGCGGGTAAGAAGGATCGCTTTGCCATTACACGTCAGTGGTTTAGTGTGCAGCTGCCTCTGTTGCGCGAGATTGACTGGAGCGAGTTTAATGATGATGAGGTTAAGGTTTTAGAAGTTACGCGTCATGATAAGAAGCTTAGAATTGGTGCGGTAAAGTCTAACCATTTTGATATTCGCTTACGTGACCTTAACATTTCTCAAGAAGACTTCAAAAAACGTTTGGACAAGATTATCGAAGAGGGCTTCCCAAATTACTTTGGCGAACAACGTTTTGGCAATCGTGGCGCTAATTTAACTCGTGGTATCGATTTATTAATCAAGAATAAAAAGCTTAAAAATCGAAACTTACAGGGCTTACTCTTTTCTGCGGTGCGGTCATATCTTTATAACCATGTGGTTTCTGAGCGTATTAATAAAGGCTTGTCTGCAAAATTACTGCAAGGTGACTTTGTTATGCTAAGCGGCTCCGAGAAAGGGTTTGTTGTTGAGGATATTAGCGCTGAGCAACCACGCTTTATAGAGAATGATATTTTACTAACAGCACCCTTAGCAGGCTCGCGTCCACAGCCTATGCATGAAGCTTTGAGTTTTGAGGCGGAATGTCTGTCTGAATATCAAGTGCTTATCGAAAAGCTAGCCAACAAGCGCTTTAACGAAGAGCGCCGCGCCTTAAAGTGCTTTCCGAAAAATGTCACAAGCGAGTGGCATAATGAGACAGAAGTCAGCTTATCCTTTGACTTACCTAAAGGCGCTTTCGCCACCAGTATGCTTCGTGAGCTAGTGACTTTAGTTGAGCATAAGCCGGTTAAAGGTATGACAAACAACGAACACGACTAACGATTAATACGATTATGAAAATATTATTAAGTAATGACGATGGACACTTTGCCCCAGGATTAAGCGCACTATTCGACCATTTATCGAAAATTGCCGAGGTTACGACAGTGGCTCCCGATCGCAATCGTAGCGGAGCTAGTAATTCATTAACCTTGGATAAGCCGATTCGAGTAAACGAAACCGAGCGCGGTTTTTACTCGGTGACTGGGACGCCAACGGATTGTGTGCATCTCGGCACGCACCATTTAATGTCTGAGCGTCCTGACATGGTTGTCGCAGGAATTAACACTGGTGCCAACCTTGGCGACGACACCTTGTATTCAGGCACCGTAGCCGCCGCAATGGAAGGACGAGCCCTTGGTTATCCTGCTGTGGCTGTGTCGTTGGTGGGGCACGATTGTGAACATTATATTACTGCCGCCAAAGTCGCTGTGGACATTATTAAAGGCTTACAGCAGCACCCGATGGACAAAAACCGAGTGCTTAATATCAATGTGCCAGACCTTCCTTATGATAAATTAAAGGGAATTAAATTAACGCGCTTGGGAAATCGCCACCGTGCTGATACTATAATTCTCGATAAAGATCCAAAAGGTCGTCCTATTTATTGGTTGGGACCGCTGCCTGAAGGCCAAGATGTGGGGGAAGGTACTGATTTTCATGCGGTTTTGAATGGTTACGTCTCAGTGACGCCAATCAATGTCGATTTAACGGCATACAATAGTTTTGACGAGCTTGAAGACTTTTTAAAAACTATCGATAACTAATATAGATAATAATATATGAATGCGACACACATTTCGGGAATTGGCATGACCTCCGCGCGCACGCGCACTCGCCTTGTTGAGCGCTTACGAGCCGAAGGCATTAAGAACGAAGAACTATTAAAAATCATAGAGTTAACTCCTCGTCACCTGTTTATTGACGAAGGATTGTCGCATAGAGCGTATGAAGATACGGCTCTTCCGATTGGCTTGGGACAAACCATTTCGCAGCCTTATATCGTCGCTCGCATGACTGAAATGTTGATGGAGACGGGGAGCATGAATAAAGTGCTCGAAATTGGTACTGGCTGTGGTTATCAAACGTCTATTCTTTCGAAAGTGGCTAAGACTGTGTTCACGGTTGAGCGCATCCGAGCGCTACACATGCAGGCGCGCAAAACCTTGACCGGCATCGGTCAGCACAATATCCAATACCTTTTTGCCGATGGGTTTAATGGCTGGCATCAATATGCGCCATTCGACGGTATTATCGTTACTGCTGCGCCACCAAGTATTCCTGAAAAGCTCGTCAACCAGCTCGCTGATGGTGGTCGTATGATGATCCCCGTGGGCTCAACCAATGCCTCGCAAGATTTAATTCTAGTTCAGCGTAGAGGCACTAAAATTGAAGAAACCTTTATTGAAAAAGTGAAATTTGTGCCTTTGGTTGGTGGTGTTGCCCGATGAAAATCTTTACCAAAATGTATGATGCTTGTCTACGTTGGGCTCGTCATAAATACGCAGTTTATATCCTAGGGTTCGTCAGTTTTATTGAATCAATCTTTTTCCCTATTCCTACCGCCGTTATGTTAGCGCCGATGGCCCTGGCTAGACCTAATCGTGCGCTGTGGTTAGCTTTTGTAGCTATGGCGACTTCAGTGTTAGGTGGTGTCGTGGCCTATATTATTGGTGCTTTTGCCTTTCAATCGTGGGTCTATCCCTGGATTGTTGAGCTTGGCTATGGTGATACTTACAATCGGGCATATCAATGGTTTCTTGAATATGGTGTTTGGGTGGTTTTAGTGGCGGGATTCTCGCCAGTACCTTATAAAATTTTCACCTTAACTGCTGGTGCCATGAGCATGGCATTTGTTCCGTTTCTAGTGGCTTCAATTATCGCTCGAAGTGCCCAATTCTTCTTAATCGGTGGATTAGTGAAGTGGGGCGGGGAACAAATGGAGCATAAACTGCGTCAATATGTAGAGTGGATAGGTTGGGGCGTACTAATTTTGGGCGTTTTGGCTTACATCATTTACAACTTAGTCAATTAGTGGCTAAATACTCTTAGATTTCAACAGCTTGTACATTCGATTGTGGCAATAGGGATAAGCACACTGATGCAGAAAGAAACAAAAGACATTCTTAAGCGATCTGCCATTCGCTCCTTATGGATCGTTGCGATCGTCTTAGTGGTGTATTTGTTGCAAGGGTGTGGTAATCCTCGATTAGCGCCGGTTGAAGAGCGTGACGCCACAGGTAAAGGCGCCGAGATTCATAGTTTTTACCCGCCAAGCGAAGTTGATAACAGCCAGCAATATTATATCGTTCAGCCAGCGGATACCTTGTACTCCATCGCTTTTCGTTACGGCTTTGACTATGACACCCTGGCACAAGCCAACAATATCGACGCTACTTACACGATTTACCCTGGGCAAAAACTCGACTTAGAAAAAACACGTCGCTATGAAAGCGAGCATAGCGCTGATACCACTCAAGTCGCTAGCCAGGATAGAGCTAACAATAATCCTGTGGCTAGCCGCCGCGGTGTTCAAGAAGTCAGTCGTGGCGCCACTAAGGCTGTAGAGCAGCCAAAGGTCACGCCACCAAAAACAGCTAAACCAAACGAAACAAAAGCTGTAAAAAAGCCAGAAAGCAAAAAGACATCGACTACAAAACCACAAGCAAAGCGCGCTGAGCCAGTTAAAAAGCGACCAAAAACAAAACCTGCAACGACCAAGTCGTTCACCAGCAAACCAGTTAAGTATTGGATGTGGCCAAATATGGGCAAGGTTATAACCCGCTTCACAGGTGTCAAAGGCTCTCGAGGGATAGATATTGCTGGCAATATGGGCGAGCCCGTTAGAGCCGCAGCTCCAGGGCTTGTGGTCTATTCAGGGCGTGGATTAAGAGGTTATGGCAACCTTATCATCATTAAGCACAATAACGACTTCATTAGCGCCTACGCACACAATAAGCGCCTACTGGTTAAAGAAAACGAAATCATCAAGGCTGGACAAAAGATTGCGGAAATAGGTAATACCGACTCGGATATTCCAAAACTCCACTTCGAAATTCGCTACAAAGGAAAGCCGGTTGACCCGTTGAGGTACTTGCCGAAGCGGTAAAGTTTACTAACAGGGATAGGTGATGACGAAATTCTATATAGCTTACGCAATAAACTTAATGTGTCTGTCGCATTTTCTCTTTAGGGGAGGATTGAGGCTCAGCCGCTTCCAAATTGCCATTACCTGCATCATTTTCTTAGTACCTTTCCTAGGTACCATCCTGTATTTACTATGGTACCTATGGAACCCTCCACCCCCTGCACCGCATCATCTCAGGCAAAATTCTCAAAATGACTTTGGGAAGACTGAGTTTTTGATTCATGCTCATGTGGATAGCAAAAGCTATGGCCTAAAGCCATATAAGCATGTGAAACTTAAACCCAAGAAATTTGATGTTGAAGCAAGTGATTGTCTTAAAACTAAGCTGGTATTGCGGGCTAAACCTTTTCGAGCGTTTCTTGGATTGTTGGGGATAGTACTCATCATAACAGGGGTAATAACTCTGGAAAGTGGGGAACTAAGTTACGCGAATTGGCGGGGGTTAGAAGTGTTCGCGCCTGCGAGCATTCTAATAGGTGTCCTGCTCATATGTTTGTCGATAAAAAAGAAAAAAGCAGTATAAATAGAGTCTATTAGAGCCGAGTCCAGAACTTGTTGCCGCGCATTGAGGCTTTAAATGAAGTGTATTGTTTGGACAATCATCAGAAACGATACAGGGAAATGGTAAGGATTATGATAAAGAAAGTATACAGTTTATGCCTTTTGGCGTTATTAATATCATCTTGTAGCGCGAATTCTAATTTTGACTCCGTTGAATTGGTTGGCAATAGTTATGAGGCAGGCAGTGAGTGGTGCAGTGATTTTGAGTTAACGCAGGATGAAGTGCATAGCTTCTTTGTTAAAGCTGAAGAACTAACAGCTTCTCAGTACCATAATGAATATGATCACATCGATTGTTTTGTAACTGGTACTGTTAATTATAAAACGTCTTCTTGTCAGTTTAAGGTGTGGGCAGGCGCCACAGCTGAATTAAAGTGCGGAGAGAAAGAATACCTATTGGGTTGTAAAGAGTGTGAGTTTACGGGAGCTCAATAGAGCTTAAGAAGGCTTAATTAACCTAAAGCCTTCTCAAGCAGAGGATGGGTTACCTACTTTACTACTTTAATCGCCAGCGCATGGATATCCGTTTGCATCATGTCGCCTAAGGCGTTGTAAATCATACGGTGCTGTTGAAGCATACGTTTTCCCTCTAGGGCGTCACTTTTGATAAGCACAGTAAAGTGCCCAAGACCACCTTTGGCGCCTTCGTGGCCAATGTGTTTGTGGCTATCATCGATAATTTCAAGTTGTTCTGGCTGTAAAGCGTCTGAAATCAGTTGGTGCATTTTTTCGATTCGAGACGTATTGTCTGGTGCTTGTTGTGTCATGACCTTTTCCAATTCTTTAAATGTGGGTGGGCTTTGCCTTTAGCTAGTTAGCAATTAAGGCAAAACTTTTTTATAGGGTTTTACGGTGACGTTTTGGTAAACGCCCGCTTCAATATAAGGATCTGCTTTTGCCCAGCTTTTAGCATCTTCTAAAGAGTCAAATTCAGCGACAATTAGGCTACCGGTAAAGCCAGCTTCAGCGGGATCGTTAGCATCGATTGCTGGTAATGGTCCAGCCATGATAAGGCGACCTTCATTCTTTAGGGCTTGAAGGCGTTCAATATGCGCTGGTCGAGCGTTCGCGCGTAGAGGCAAGGAGTTTTCAACGTCCTCTGAATAAATCATATACAGCATAAGGTTTCCTTTTAAATAATACTTTTGGCTTCAAGGCTTAGACTGCTCTTCTTCTAAGTGAATATGCTCTTTAAGCATGACTATGCTAACAATCATAAGGACAAACAATAATACAAACATACTGATCAATTTAAAGTAGAACCAAAAGTCGGTACTGAAATTAAAGGCGACGTAAAGGTTGAGGCCACCGTAAGCCGCTAGTGTTAAAACCCAGATCCAATTAATTTTAACCAGTAAATGCTCTGGTGCTGAGTCTTTTATCAGTCCGCTGGATTTTGTTAAATCTTGAATCACGTATTTCTTAGAGAACACCTGCCTGATGAGGATAAATAAAGCACCACCCCAAACTGCGACGCTGGTTTTCCACTTAATAAAGTCATCGTCATCGAAATAATAGGCCAAAGCGACTAAAGCCAAGCCTAGTAAAAATAGTGCAACGTGGCTTTTTTTAAGCTCTTTTTTGGTGAAGTAATGAACAATCATTTGCACCAAGGTTAAGCCACTCCAAACCGCTGCGGCGAGGATTAAGTTCTTTGTGAATAAATAAACGGCGATAAAACCGACGATAGGGTAGTTTTCTTTTAAAAACATGCTAAATATACCTAATTAATGGCTCGCTAAGTTTACCTTATTGCAAAAGGTAGGCAAACTATCGGTATCAACTATTAACGCGACTTCTATCAAGACCATGCTACGTGATTTACACAGCCATACTATTGCTTCTGACGGCAGTTTAACACCTCTTGAGCTCTTAAAGCTTGCACAAGAGCGTGGGGTCGATGAGTTGGCGATAACCGATCACGACTCTGTGGAGTCGCTCGATGAGGCGTTGAGTTTAGCTGAACAGTTTAATCTTTCAATAGTCCCTGGTGTTGAGATTTCTGCTGCTTGGGGCAAGAAGAAAGAAGAAACAGTTCATATTGTCGGTTTGCAAGTTGACCATAAACACAACGGTCTCCAGCAGTTTTTAAAGGCTATTCAAGACAAGCGACGCGAACGTGCGCTGACTATGGGTAAAAAACTCGAAACTGCCGGTGTTAAAGGTGCGCAGCCAGATATTGAGTATATGGTGGATAATCAGCCAATGGTGTGTAGAACGCATCTGGCTCAGTACCTGCTGGAGTTCGGTGCGGTAAAAAACTTTGGTGATGCTTTTAAGAAGTATTTAGCCAAAGGCGGACGAGCCTATGTGCCGGATGAATGGTTTGATTTAGAAGATGCCACGGCTATGATTCGTCAGGCAGGCGGCATCCCGGTTCTGGCCCATCCAACTCGCTATGGCATGGGCTCAAACAAGTTGAAGCGGCTGATTGAAGAGTTCAAAGCGGTAGGCGGACTTGGCATCGAAACGTGTTATCCTAATATACATCCTGGTCAAAAAAACTTACTGGCCGATTGGAGTAAACAGTTTGAGCTCTATGCATCGCAAGGTTCAGACTTTCACTCGCCAGATAAGCCGTGGGCCTTACTCGGAAAGTTCGCCCCATTACCAGAGTATGTGGTTCCTGTTTGGACGTCGAGTGCTTGGACTAAAACTAAAGACTAAAAGAAAAAATTATGACAGAACTCATTCAAATACATAATCAAAACCCACAGCCAAGGCTGATCAGCCAAGTGGTAGCACAGATACGTCGAGGCGCACTAATTGCGTACCCGACAGACTCAGGTTATGCCTTGGGTTGCCTCATTGGCGACAAAAATGCGATTGAGCGTATACGCTTCATTCGTGACCTCGATAAAAAGCACAATTTCACGCTCGTGTGTCGTGATCTTTCTGAGCTAGCGACTTACGCCAAGGTAGAAAATACGGTCTTCAGACTGGTTAAAAATAATACGCCAGGACCCTATACCTTTATTCTTAGAGCAACCAGCGAAGTGCCTAATCGCCTAAAACACAGCAAGAAGAAAACTATCGGAATCCGTGTGCCAGAAACACCGATTACTCAAGCTTTGCTAGAAGACCTAGGCGAACCTCTGATGAGCACCAGCTTAATATTGCCGCAGCAAGAAGATGGCGAAGTGCTTGAACCTTATGAGATATACGAACTGCTCAACGGGCGTGTCGATGTGGTTATCGATGGTGGCTATTGTGGGCACGAACCCACAACAGTTGTTGACCTCACTTCGGGCTACCCTGAAATCATGCGCCATGGGGCTGGTGATGTTTCAGTGTTTGAGTAGAGCATGATCACACGCTTGGGTGCGATCATGCCGACTTTAGGGTATTAGAAATCGTAGACTCCAAGTCTTCTTAAGTATTTGGCTGCTTCTTCGCTACCGTTGCTATGAGCCAAGCGAAGGTATTTTTCAGCTTCATCATGATCTTTCTTAAGATAGTAACCATGATAATAAATAAGGCCTAGTAAAAAATAATCTTCGGCTATAACCGTCTTATTTTTCTTGGTTATAGTTAATTCTGGGCTAATGTGCTTGTTTAAGAAATCCACAACTGTGATTAGCTGATGTCTATCTCCAGCCCAGTCGGGGTGACCGTGCCCTGAGTGCAGATACTCATAATAATCAACTTCAGCCTGTCCTATTTTGTTCAATACATAATCAAGTCGTCTGCTATGCTCTGGGTGAGCAATCTCATCATTTTTGCCTGCAAATAAAAGTGTTGGGACTTTGATTTGGTCGGCCTTGTATAAAGGTGAGTTTGCTTTTAGTTCTTCGTATTTGGTATCAATATCCCCAACAACAAAGCTTATCGCATCTTTTACATCTTCAGAGTGATGTAAGTTTGAGGCACTATAGAGCAACGGGAGATCAAATACGCCAAACCCTGAGATGGCACACTTGTATGTACCGGGGTAAAGAATCGTTGAAGTGATCGCTGAATAACCACCGTAACTTTTCCCGTATATACATACCTTATCCGAGTCAATAAGAGGTAGGCTTATAGCTTTGCTAACAAGCTTGTCAATATCCGCCTCGATACCTTTACCAAACTGTTCACGACCAGCGCTCATATATTTTTTTCCATAACCTGAGCTTCCTCTGAAGTTGATAGTTAATACCGCGAACCCACGGTTAACCAAGAACTGAACTTCTCTATCAAACTCGTTAAGGTCTTGAACCCCAATAGGACCTCCATGTGGCATAACCACCATAGGCATTTTCTTAGAGCTATCACCTGTATAAAGGAATCCCTCTACCTTATTTCCTAAATCATTGGTTGTGGTCAGAATATCGGCTTTTGTGAATGAGTATGGGTACAGGTCTGGCATCGAGCTTTGAAGGAACCTTAGCTTATCATTGGCTAAATTATAGTGATAGAACCTTCCTGGGTTTGATGCATCGTGTGCGAAGATTAAATAATCGCTTCCAGTAACAGAGCGGTCAATAATAAAAACTGATTCTAACCCTATTTTTTGGACTAGTTTAGATTGGAAATCATTACTACCTTTGTCAAGAAACTTCTGCTTGTTCAAACCGCGGTCTGCATAAGATACTGATATTAATTTTTTTTGTTCGCGGCTATAAGTTGCTGCTTTTACATCGTAGTATTCAGATTCATACAAGACTTCGACGTCTTTCTGAGTTTCTATGTTAAACAGGACAACTGCTACCTTATCTCGATTAATATTCGATAAGGCCACAATGTGACTGTCGTCAACTTTTGTAATTGGTGTGAATACATCAAGTTTTGAGTAGTTTTTTTCTTCACTTGTATTCTTATTAACCCTAAAGAACTCTTTCCAACTTCCAGTTTTTGAGTCGTAAACAGAGTATGTATTATAATCATCGTATGACTGACCTATCATTTCTAGTTCATAGGTGCTGTCTGAGACATAAAACTTATAGGTATCTTCGAGGTCTTCACTGAGGTTTCGAAACGTACTAAATATCTTTTTATGGTTCTTCGAATTATGTTTGATATTTCGTAGTTTACTTAAATCGAGCTCTAATAAATCAAGTTTCTTTTCTTTAGCATTTAGCTTCGCTAGAAGTGCTTTGTCTTCTACACCAAGCATAGGGTTAACAAGAATCCCTAGGCCTCTAATATCATAGTAATCAATTTCAAAATCATTATCTTTGAAGGTGAAGTCTATAATTCTAATATAGTAGGTATTAAATGTGCCTAGAAACGATACGTAAGCCGTATCTTTATCAAGCCAGTCGTAATCTAAGATTCTTTTTCTGTCAGTGGTTGTAAGTTTGAATACTTCCGCAGCTTGTTTTGAGCCCGCCCCAAAAGCAAACAACTGCTGATAACCATCGATAAAGCTTTTGCCAAGCAGCGTTTTACCGTCAGGCGAAATTGCAAAGGATTGATACTGCTCTGATACAAACATTTGATTTGCTGGAATAAAATCGGAGCTGTTCGCAGAAAAAGTAACAAGCAGTAATAATAGTAAGGGGGCTAGTTTTATTTTCATTATTCTTCTCCCTTCAGTGAGTCAAGGTATGTTAGAAATTCATCATCAGGCCCATCTTTTGAATATACTAACCCATACCTAGTAATAAGATCTTGGTAGTTTTCTTGTAAAAATTCTAAAGCTAGAGTGGTGCTATTTTTGATTTGGACTTTATAACCTGAGCCAACTTTATCGATATTAAAATGACCAATATAATTAACTTTATTGGGCTTAATATTGATCTTCCAGTTTGCATCCTCATCAGAGCCAAGGTTTATATAATAATATTTACTATAAATCTTTGCTTTAGTGATGTCATAAGTGCCTGCTGGGAAGCTTGTAACGACATAATTATGTTTGTTGTCATACAGATTATGCTCTAGTTCAAATGTACTAGGGCCCGAGAACACTAAACTGTGAATAGCTGTGTCTGAGTCGTAGGCTATAACTACAACTCCCATATTAGACTCTGGTGTGAGCTTTTGGTCATTAGTGAAGTTACTTAGTTTCGATACGCAGCCTGAAAGCAACAATATGAACAATGGTAAGACAGCATATTTTTTCATTATTATATCCCTTGTATATTTTTAATTTTTGTGAGTATACCGTAAGAGATTGTTAATGTTTAGTTTTTATACAAGAGGGGGTATGGACTCAACTCAGAGCGTTGCTAAGTCTCATAAAGGACTGCAGTTTTATGATACTACTTTATAATTCGACGATTGGCTTGAAGCCTCCCCAGAACATTCGCATTCCATCGAATGGTAAGTTTTTTGGAACCATCATGTCGGCGAGGCGTGGGTCTTTCATCACTTTTTCGTTGATTTCGTCACGTGCTTGTCGTGATTCATAGAGGATGTAGGAGAAGACAACGGTTTCGTTGTCTTTGAGTTGTACGCTTTTGCCAAAGGAGGTGATTTTGCCTTCTGGAACATCGTCGGCGACTGATTCCATAACTTTTAAAGCACCGTATTCTTTCCAGACTTTCCCTGCTAATTTCGCCATTTTAATATATTCGTCTAACTTGTCTTTAGGTACTGGGACGACATAACCATCAATATAGAGCGACATTTTTATCTCCTTATGCGGAATTTTGTAAGTTTCAGTGTGTTGCTGATAAGGGGTTGAAGTCAAGGTGTGTTTAAAAATTATACAGAATAAGGTGTGTGAATAGGATTTGCTGCGTGTCAAATACAGAAATATAGCGTTTTCGATTGTTCTCGTTATAATGGACAATCTTATAAATTTAGATAAAAAGTTACTTCAAAGGATATCCATTGAGTTCTATATCAGTTGGCCAAAAGCGCGTTCTATCCGGCATGCGTCCTACGGGACCATTACATTTGGGGCATTACCATGGGGTTTTAAAGAATTGGGCACAAATGCAGCATGAGTATGAGTGCTTCTTCATGGTGGCTGATTGGCATGCCTTGACGACAAATTATGACGATACCTCTAAGATTGAAGGCTATGTTTGGGATACGGTCATTGACTGGTTGGCAGCGGGGATAAACCCAAGTGCGTCGACCATCTTTGTACAGTCTAAAGTGCCTGAGCACGCAGAGCTTCACTTGTTAATGTCGATGACGACTCCTTTAGGTTGGTTGGAACGAGTACCTACCTATAAAGAGCAACAAGAAAAGTTACAAAACAAAGACTTATCGACTTATGGCTTTTTAGGTTATCCATTATTACAAGCGGCTGATATTTTGGTGTATCGTGCAGGCAATGTACCTGTCGGCGCTGATCAGGTTCCGCATGTAGAAATGACGCGTGAAGCAGCACGACGTTTTAACCATTTCTATGGTAAAGAACCTGGCTTTGAAGAAAAAGTCACGGCGGCCATCAAGAAGATGGGTAAGAAAAATGCGAAGCTTTACAATAGCTTGCGTAAAAAATTCCAAGAAGAAGGCGACCAAGCGGCTTTAGAAACGGCTCAAGCATTAGTCGAAAGTCAGGCGAACATCTCGCTTAACGATCGTGAGCGTTTGTATGGCTATTTAGATGGTGCCGGTAAAGTGATTTTGCCTGAGCCGAAGGCTTTATTGACGCCAGTGTCTAAAATGCCTGGTTTGGATGGACAAAAGATGTCTAAGTCTTACGGTAACGCCATTTCTATGCGTGAACCGCGCGAATCAGTAGAGAAGAAGATTCGCACCATGCCGACGGATCCTGCGCGTGTCAGACGTGATGATCCGGGAACGCCAGAAAAATGTCCTGTGTGGGAGTTCCACAAGATTTACTCTCCAGAAGAAGTTAAAGAGTGGGTGCAAAAAGGCTGCACGACAGCGGGTATTGGCTGTGTTGAGTGTAAGCAACCTGTGATTGATGGTGTTTGCGCGGAACAGCAGCAGTTCTTAGAGCGTGCTAAAGAGTATGAGGAAAGCCCTGAAATTATTCGTAATATCGTTTCGGAAGGCTGTGATCGTGCGCGTGATGTGGCCCGCGAGACGATGGATGATGTGCGTCAAGCTATGGGCTTGTCTTACAAATAAACTATTAAGCACCCCTTGATGGCTAAGGATATTGATAATTGACTGAGAAACCATAAATGACTGAGCAAAACGGCGAGACAGAACAGCAGCAACAGACTGAGCATGAACAGCCAGCTGTTGATCATGTGCAGGAAGAAATGCCGTTTGCTCTAGTCGATGGTGAGCAAGTCGAGGAATTTCCTCAAGATTTATACATTCCACCAGATGCCCTAGAAGTTTTCCTTGAAGCTTTCGAAGGGCCCCTCGATCTACTGCTTTATTTAATTAAGCGCCAAAACGTCGATATTCGTGATATTCCGATCGCTCATATTACAGAGCAATACATGGAATATGTTGAGTTGATGAAGGCGATTCAATTAGAGTTAGCGGCTGAATACCTGGTTATGGCGGCTATGTTAGCTGAAATTAAAAGTCGTGTTTTACTGCCGAGACCTCCAGCTGAGGATGATGACGAAGAAGATCCGCGAGCGGACTTGATTCGTCGTTTGCAGGAATACGAACAATTTAAGCAAGCCGCTGAAGATATTGATGAGCTACCTCGGATGGGGCGTGATGTGCATCAAGCTAGCGCTAAAAAGCCTGATATGAATATTATCAAGCCAGAGCCTGAGGTGGATATGAAGGAGCTTCTAATCGCACTTCGTGATGTCTTAAGAAGAGCTGAAATGTTCTCGAGTCACCAAGTGAAGTTCGAGGCTTTATCTGTGCGTGAGCGCATGGGTAAGGTTTTAGAGCGCCTATCTGCTCAGTCCTTTACCGATTTCTCTAAATTATTTGATCCAGAAGAAGGCCGTTCAGGGGTTGTCGTTACATTCTTGGCGATCATGGAGCTGGCAAAAGAGTCTCTCTTAGAAATTATTCAAAGTGATAACTATGGACCAATTCATGTTCGGGCTAAAGTGGGGACTAGCCATGAAGATGAAGGTGAAAACGAGTCCATTGATGAAAAGTTAGCGAAAGTAGAAACCACAAGCGATCAAGCATGAGTATGAATATAGATAAAATAAAATGCATCATTGAAGCGGCGCTTTTAGCTGCGGGTAGCTCACTATCGAAAGACAGACTGGTTGAGTTGTTCGCTGAAGAAGAGAAAGTTAAAACTTCGGACGTCACTAAAGCCCTAGATATTCTTCAAAAAGAATGTGAGGGGCGCGGTGTTGAACTGGTGGAAGTCGCTACTGGATTTCGCTATCAAGCGCGGCAAGATTATGCTGAGTGGATTGCACGACTGTGGGAAGAACGCCCTTCGCGCTATTCGCGAGCTTTACTGGAAACTTTATCTTTAATTGCTTACCGCCAACCAACTACTCGTAGTGATATTGAGCAAGTTCGTGGTGTAGGCGTGAGTTCATCGATTGTCAAAACCTTGCTAGAGCGTGAGTGGATTCGTGTGGTGGGGCATCGCGATGTGCCGGGTAAACCGGCCTTGTACGCCACAACCAAGCAGTTTTTGGATTACTTTGGCTTAAAAAGTCTGGACGAGCTACCTTCTTTGGCAGAGATTAAAGATCTGGATAATCTTAACCCTGAGTTAAAGTTTGATGGCGAAGACGATGATACTCAAGCTGATGAGTCCACTAAAGCCGATAATTCTGAGTCATCTGAAGGAACTGAGGCTAGTCTTGAGACAAGCGATGAAAATCAGCCTAACGATTCTTCTGCTGAAGCAGAGACTGGTGGCGAAGATGAGCCTGTCGAATCATCTGAGAGCCAAAGCGACTGTGGTAGTGACGCTATAGACAATGGTGATTCTGAGCAAACTGATGAGCCACAAGAACCCGCAAGCGACTTAGCAGATGAGGGGGAGCAGGGGGATAGCTCAGACCTTGGTTCAAGTGAAGGGGAAGAAGAAAGCGACATAAGCTTAAAGCCAACCGAGCTACATTAAGCATAATAAAAAAGCTAATAACTGAGTAGCTGATCGTGGTTTTTGTGTTCAGTTTCTGTATATAATTTTGATATTAATAACGATATAACGCGCTACACAGCGAACATTGGGGGTTGGCTTGGGCTTTTTTGATAAAATCCGTTCCACATTGTCATCAGGACAGACTGAGTCAAATGACGAGTCGAATCATTCTGATAGGCGTCGCAACGAACGCATTAATGCACGACCGGGCACTAAAATGCTCATAATCGATGACTCAAAAACCGTTTGTGTCATGCTTAAGAAAATGCTGGTACAGAACCAGTACGAAGTAGGCGTTGCCCTCGATGCTGAAACTGGATTGAAGTTAGCCAAACAGCATTTACCTGATCTTATCTTCCTTGACATCGTTCTTCCTGGTATCAATGGCTTCCAAGCATTACGCGAGCTACGCAAAGACCCGAAAACTGAAAATATTCCGGTCATCATGATCAGCGGTAACGTTATCGCTACTGAAAAGTACTATGCTGAACGAATTGGTGCTGACGACTTTATGAAGAAACCTTTTTCTCGATACGAGGTTTTTCATCGAATAGAGAGCTTTATTGGTCCGGATAAGCGCATCAGACGGACAACTTCGTAAGTAATCCATTAAAATAACTTCAGTTACCCTCGACTGTAGGCTCCTAAAGGCCTAAAATTGCATCAATATTGATTGATCAAGGCCCCTTATGTCTAAAGAACGAAACGCGTCTAAAGAAAAGAGCATGTCTAAGCAGGAGCGAGAGCAGAAGCCAAGAAGTGAGTCCAAGTCACGCTCTGAAAAGACCGAAAAACTCCAGAAAATACTTGCTAACGCAGGCTTAGGCTCGCGTCGTGAGCTGGAAAAATGGATTTCTGATGGACGTGTGAGTGTTAATGGCTCTATCGCCAGTTTAGGAGAAAGGGCTAGCGACAAAGATACCATTCGAGTTGATGGTCGTGTCGTTAAGATCAAACCTTCCGACGAAGTTTACACCCGTATTATCGCTTACCATAAGCCATTAGGTGAGGTTTCTACGCAAAAAGATCCAGAAGGTAGGCCAACGGTATTCGAAAACTTGCCTCGAACTAGTTTTGGTCGCTGGATTAGCATTGGGCGCTTGGATATTAACACCACAGGCTTATTGCTGTTCACAAACAATGGCGAGCTTGCGCATCGTTTAATGCACCCGTCGTATCAGGTTGAGCGTAAGTACGCGGTACGTGTTCATGGTGAAGTTACCGATGAGATGATTAAAAACCTGAAAGATGGTGTACTCATTGATGGTGACTTATGTAAATTTAACTTCATCCAGCCAGGTGGTGGCGAAGGTGCTAATCAATGGTTTGATGTGGGCTTATCTGAAGGTAAAAACCGTGAGGTTCGTAAATTGTGGCAGTCGCAGGAAGTTGATGTTTCGCGCCTAATACGCATCGAATATGGGCCAGTTGAGCTACCTAAAAGCTTAAGTCGAGGTCGCTGGATGGATCTGACAGCGGAGCAAATTACTAAAGTGGCAGAGCTTGTGAATCTTGATGTGAATCCGCGTAAAGAGCAGCCCAAACATAAAAGTAGCCAGCGTAAAAATATTTGGAGAAGGCACTAAGTTCTCCGTAGCAAAAGCCACTTCGTAGTTAATACCTAGTGGCTTTTTTGTATTGAGCTTTTAAGAGTTTACGCAAAGAGCCAAAACTCCTATCTTTTGGTAAGCTAAAAAGGATGAACTTTAAAGACCCTAAATTTTACTTAAACCGTGAGCTTAGCTTACTCGCTTTTAATCGCCGAGTATTACAGCAGGCTCTCGATCCTACTATTCCTCTTCTCGAGCGTATTCGCTTTATATTTATTTGCAGTAACAATTTAGATGAGTTCTTCGAAGTTCGCGTAGCGGGATTACGTCACGATTTGGCACGTGGCAATACTAAGCCGAGCCTAAACGGTGCCTCTGCAGAGGAAGTCTTAAAAGAGATTAACCTGCGCGCGCATCAGCTGGTTGATGAGCAATATCGAATTTTCAATGACGAGTTGTTGCCAAAGTTGGCTGATGAATCCATTCAGTTTTTACCTGCTGATGAGTGGAGTGAAGCCCAGTGTAAGTGGCTAAAGAATTACTTTAAGCATCAGGTTATGCCTGTTATTAGCCCTATAAGCCTCGACCTAACTCATCCATTTCCGCGTTTGGTCAATAAGAGTCTTCATTTTCTATTACATTTACACGGCAACGATGCTTTTGGTCGAAATTTAGAATATGCAGTACTCCACATGCCTCGTTCGTTGCCTCGAATTATTGAACTGCCAGAAAGTGTTGGTGGCTCCAAACAGCATAACTTTGTGTACCTATCATCAATTGTGTCGGAGTTTGCTCAAGACTTATTTCCTGGCATGGATATTCATGGTTGTTATCAGTTCCGCCTGACGCGAGATAGTCATTTGTTGCTAGAGGAAAACTCCAACGAAGACTTAGCAAGTGCTTTAAAACGAGAGCTCCAATCCAGAAACTTTGGTGCTGCGGTTAGGCTCGAAGTTGGGAAAAGCTGCCCAGAAAAAATCGTGAGCTTTCTTCTGCAAAAGTGCAACTTAACCCCTGAAGAACTTTATCGAGTCGATGGTCCCGTTAATTTAAATCGTTTAATGCTATTGCCTGATCTTGTCGATCGGCCAGACCTAAAGTTCGATGGCTTTACGCCGAAAACACCTGAAGTTTTACATCGTCGTGACATTTTTGAAGTGTTATTAGAGCAAGACCTATTGTTGCACCATCCTTATGAAAGCTTCCAGCCAGTTGTTGAATTCGTACGGCAGGCAGCTAAAGATCCGAATGTTTTAGCAATAAAGCAGACTTTATACCGAACTGGTAGTCAGTCTTCTATTGTTGAGGCTTTAATCGAAGCATCTCAAGCAGGTAAAGAAGTCACCGCTGTTGTTGAACTCAGAGCGCGATTTGATGAAGCGGACAATATAGAGTTAGCGCAGAAGCTACAAGAGGCGGGTGTATTAGTGGTTTATGGGGTTGTGGGTTATAAAACTCACGCCAAAATGACCTTGGTGGTGCGTAAGAATCAAAAGCGCAATGCGTTACAGCGCTTTGTGCACCTTGGTACCGGTAATTATCATGCGGGAAATGCACGCTTATATACGGATTATAGCTTGTTAACGACTAACGTTGATATTTGTGAAGACGTGCATAAGGTCTTCCAGCAGTTGACCGGCATGGGCAAGGTTTACGAATTAAATCAGCTATGGCACGCGCCTTTCACACTGCATAAAAACCTGCTTAAAGCTATTGAGCGTGAAACCAGTAACGCTGGTAATGGCAAGGAAGCTAGGATGATCATCAAGCTCAATTCATTAACTGATCAGTCGTTGATTGAGGCGCTGTATAAGGCTTCTAACGCAGGAGTCGAAATTCAACTTATAGTAAGAGGAATTTGCTGTTTATCGCCTGGTATTAACGGTTTATCGGATAATATACAGGTACGCTCAATTATTGGCCGCTTCTTAGAGCACTCAAGGGTCTATTATTTTTATGATGATGGAAAGGAGCATTTATACGCCGCTTCTGCGGATTGGATGGAGCGAAACTTGTATAACCGGGTTGAGACTTGCTTCCCGATCCTTCAAAAGGACTTAAAGCGTCGAATGGTCAATGAATTAGAAATGATGCTTAGCGATGTCGAGCAGAGCTGGATTCTTCAGGCAAATGGGGATTATCAGTTATTCTGTAGAGGTAAACCCGAGAAAAAAGTGCAGCAGTTATTATTAGATAAACTGTCTTACTGAGAATGATCGATCTCAATTGCTAGCTGGATTTTATGGTAATCCCAATAAGCGGATTCTCGTTGTAATTCAGCGATGATCAGCTGCTGTTCATCCGCCCAGCTTTTAGGGATTCGAATTAATAGCTGGTGATTGTCTCCGGCTATAAACTCCAGATCTTGAATATTGTGGCTGTCACGTTTGACGTTGAAAATGATCGCTAACCTTAAAATCTGAACTACGGATAGCAACGCTTCTTTCGGATCGTATTTATTGTCGAGTTCATCGATATGCAGCTTTTTCTTTTGGTTAGCGATAATAGCGGCCAACGAGTCTTTCGTTTGCTGACTGAATCCTGGCATATCACCGTATCGCACGATATAAGCGCTGTGCATTCTTAGCTTTGAAAAACTGATGGAAAGGCCAATTTCGTGTAACTGACAAGCCCAATCTAAATAATTCTTATAGATTGGATCGTAAACACCCCAAAAATCGGCGACTTGGTCGAAAATACATTGCGCACTTTGTTGCACTTGCTTGGCATGCTCTTGGTCAACGTTAAAACGATTCATAAGGCTTTGTGCCGTCTGGTGACGAATATCGTTACCTTTTAACTCTTCTACCAATTCCAGCAATAGTCCTTCGCGCAAGGAAGCATTGGCGACATGCATCTTATCGATACCCAAAGTCTCGAAGATGGCGTAGAGAATAGCGACACCACAGGCAAAAGTGCTTTTACGGCTTTCCGTAAGCACAGAGAAATCCACTTTTTCAAAGTCGCCAATTTCGATGAGTTTCTGCTTAAGAAATTTCAAGTGTTCAAGGGTTATAACGCCTTGGGTAAGTCCTAAGCTTTCCAGCACATTGTAAATAGACTCAATACTGCCAGAAGAGCCCAAGCAATGATCCCAAGACTCGCTTCTATAAAACTTTTTTACCTCTGATATAGCAATAGAGGCATTGATAATAGCTTTGTTAAAATTTTCTTCGGTAATTTGATTATTAGGGAAGCATTTTTTCGTGGTGACGCAACCTACCTCTAAGCTATCTAAGATTTCAGATGTGAAGTTCTCACCGAGTATGACTTCTGTGCTACCACCGCCAATGTCGATGACCAAGGCGCGTTTTAAGTCGGGATGGTTGTGTGATACACCGTCATAGATTAAGCGAGCTTCTTCACGTCCCGGAAGAATATCGATAGGGTGGTTGAGAATAGACTCCGCTTGCTTAATGAAATCGGCTGCATTTTGCGCCTTACGAAGGGTGTAGGTGCCGACAATCGCCACGTACTCAGGAGCTATGTCCTGAATTCTGTCAGAGAATAGCTTCAAACAGTTTAAGCCACGTTCAATAGCTTCAGCAGAAAGCAGGCCATCCTTATCAAGGCCAGCAGCCAGCTGAACTTTCTCTTTCAGCCGACTGATGACTCTTAATGTGTGTCCATCAAACTCTGCAACCGCGAGATGAAAGCTGTTGGAGCCAAGATCAAGCGCTGCAAATTGCAGAGGCACAACAGGTTCAAGACTGCTAGAGTCTGTTTCTAAAACCTTATTCGTCAAAGCGCTCAACGATCAATCCTTGTTATTCATGTTAAGACTTCTTAATAAAGTCTCTGGCATTAATGGCTTGGCCGTTGGCATTAGCCGAGGCGTCGTCCATCAGCCACAGGTAAGCTGGCATAATGTCTTCTGGTGTTGGCAGTGTTTGTGGGTCTTCGCCGGGATAAGCATTGGCACGCATTTTAGTACGTGTAGCACCAGGGTTGATGCTGTTAACGCGAACACTACTGGTTTCCAATTCATCAGCAAGTGTTTGCATCATGCCTTCGTTAGCAAACTTTGAAGCTGCATAAGCGCCCCAGTAAGCACGGCCTTGGCGACCAACACCTGAAGAGGTGAATACCAATGATGAGCTTTCTGATTTTTTTAATAATGGAATACAGTATTTCGTTAATAAAAATGGTGCATTAACGTTAATCTGCATGACGCGGAACCAAGTTTCTTCGTCAAAGTGTTCGTAGGGACTTAAGAGGCCAAGATCGCCTGCGTTATGGAGTAATCCATCTAAGCGACCAAACTCTTTCTCGATAACTTCTGCGACTTTTTGATAAGTTTCAGGCGAGTTGTCCTGTAAGTTGACCGGTAGATAAGCTGGCTGTGGATAGCCTACCGCTTCAATCTCATCATAAACCTTCTCTAGCTTACGGGTATCGCGCGATAATAATATAACCGTTGCACCACGCTTGGCGTATTCTAAAGCAACTTCTTTACCGATTCCGTCGGTAGCGCCTGTGACAAGAATGACCTTGTCTTTAAGGAAATTATCACTGGGTTGGTAGTTTTGCATCAAAAAGTCTTAAATCGGTGGATTATTAGGTGAAGTTATTTTACCTTACTTAGGACATATACCCAATCGACAATTTACCAGTTGGTCGGGGCAATTGAAAGACCAGTAAATCATTAGGAAAACCCATGGCTAAGCGAATCGCAGTCGTAGAAGACGAACCTTTATTACAACAAAACTACAGTATGGCGCTCAAAAAAGCAGGCTACGAGGTGGTGGTTTATGAAAGCAAACAAGAAGCTGAGAAAGCTTTTGCAAACCGCTTGCCAGATTTAGTCCTGCTCGATATTGGTTTAGGTAATGAGCAGGAGGCTGGATTTGAGATATGCCGGGGCTTACGACAAAAGTCGACGCAGCTACCGATTATCTTTTTAACGGCCTTGGATAGCGATCTGGATATTATTTCAGGGCTACGCTTAGGAGCTGATGATTATTTAACCAAAGATATTAGTTTGCCACATTTGCTTGCTCGAATTTCAGCGTTGTTTAGACGCCTAGACTCGCTGCAAACTGCGCCTAATGCGAGTGCTATCCATGAAGTTGGCTCGCTAGAGATTGACAATGAAAGGCTTAGCGTTAAGTGGAACGGCCAGCTGGTGGACTTAACGGTCAGCGAATTTTGGATTGTTAATGCTTTAGTATCGCGTCCTGGGCATGTGAAAAACCGCGAACAGCTGATGCAGGCCGTAAAAGCGGTGGTTGATGATAGTACGATCACCTCTCACATCAAGCGTATTCGACAAAAGTTTCAGCGAATCGATAAAGAGTTCGACTCGATTGAAACTGTTTATGGCATGGGTTATCGCTGGAATCAGGCTTAAGACTCGACAATTATGAAGTCCTTATCTCTCAAATGGCGAATTCTATTAATCAGCTGTGTTTTCTGGCTAATTCCGCTCGCCAGTTGGTTGATTGATAGTAAGTTTGAGAGTGACTTAGAGCGCGACAATTTTCAGCAAACGACTCAGCAAGCCAACAACCTGCGCAGTTTTTTTGAGCAGCTGATACAGCACGACAACAATTTCAGGCACAAACTCGATAGTGACAGCCTTAAGCCGAGCTTGAATGTTGCACTGCGCGAGACAGGGATTTTGATTGATGGTTATTCCGACGAGTGGTATCCCTATCATGGCTTCACTAAGAAAATTCAGAACTTTGGTCAACGAGCAGAGCTGAGTTTAGTCGAAGATCAACAACACTTTTATATCTTATTGTCAGTTGAAGATGACGATATCGTCTACCGCCAAAGTCTTGAGGTTACTGGGCAATCGGACAAAGTCGAGTTCCAACTGGATGGCTTTCGCCTACAGTTTGTGCCAATAGCGCCAGGCAAAGTCGCGGCTTTGCGACAAACCAGCACTGGGGTTCGAGAAATAAACTCTGTATATGCAGTTTGGCAAGAAACCACCAATGGTTATCAGTTAGAAGCTAGGTTGCCCCGTGATTTAGTGGGAAGTATGTTTAGCGCCGAAGTGCACGACGTCGATCAGACTGAGGCTGGCCCTAAATTACAAGGCCTGTATTCCTTCACAAACTTCGAGCAAGTGGCGCTTAGCAGCATGCTTAGCGTCGGTGCCTTATCAAGACTGAAGGCCGATGATTACCGCGTTATGGTAACCAATTTAAATGGTGACATTGTTTATGGCTATGGCCAGCCACACCAGGACATCAAAGGTCATTGGCGTAACCGTTTATGGCTTAATGATTTAAGCCCGATAGAAACCAAAAGCAGTAAGGTTAGTTTGTCTAGCGATGAGCTGGATAAAACATTAGCGGGGCAGGCTCAGGAGCAGCTGATTAATGAAGGGAGTTTGCTTGCTTATTCTCGTGTTTTAAAGCCTTTGTATGATGGTGATCAGGTTATTGGCGCCATGATCATTGAGTCCTCGGCTATCAATCAAAAGCTCTATTTGCGTGACTTCTGGTTGAGAATGTTGTTATTAATGCTGTTATTCTGGGTACTAATGGTCTGGTGGCTTTATCAATCAAGCAAAGATTACAGTCGTCGGATTGTGGAACTAAGGGATATTACTGAGGAAGCAGTGACCGAGCAGGGGCAGATTCGTCATGTGATTCAGCGTGAGGAGTCTTACGATGATGAAGTGGCTGACTTGACCAATACCTTCTCGCAATTGACCACGCGATTAAAACAGCATCATGATTACCAAGAAAAGCTGGTGGCGCGACTGAATCATGAGTTGCGGACGCCTATCGCCATTATTCGCAGCTCCTTAGATAATTTAAGCATCGATAATTTATCTGAGCTAGACGCGCAAATGCTACATACAGCGCAATCTGGCGCGAGTCGCATGAGTCAAACGTTAAGCAGACTTAGCGAGGCTACGCGACTGGAGCAGGCGATAAAGAGCGCCGAAAAAGACTCTTTTGATGTGGTTGAGATTGTAAAGGACTTAACTCATGCCTACGCTACAAACTGGCCTCAGCATCGATTTGAGTGTGAGACCAATCTTGATGAGGCTGTGTTAACTGGTTCGCGGGACTTGTTTGTGCAGATGGTCGATAAGCTGATTACCAATGCGGTTGATTTTGACGATAAGTCTGAGCCCATAAAGCTCATTATTAAAAGAGAAGATTCGCGATTAGTGTTTGAAGTCTCTAACCGAGGCGCTATGATTGAGAAGAAGTCTTTGAAATCAGTTTTTAGCTTAATGCACTCTAGCCGCAAGAACTCAGGGGGGCATCTTGGTTTAGGATTGTACTTGGCAAAACTGATAGCTAACTTTCATAACGGCCATATTATTGCCAAAAACCATACGGATAAGAGGGGAGTAAGTATTGTCATAAGTTGGAAAAATAAACATTTTACCCACTGAGATTTATGAACTAAGATGGTGAAAACGTTTTTTTATGGAAAAAGATATAGCCAATAAAAACCACCAAGAGCTGTTGTTTGAAGTCGCTCGGAAATTACTTGAGTGTGAAAGCTTACAGCAGGCAGCTGAAATATTAGTTAAAGTACTATATGCACATATAAAAAGCTTTGACTGTGCTTTTTTCCGTTTTGAGAAATCCCACAACCAACTACTTTGCATTTCCTATATCAATAACTCCACCAGCAAAGTCTTTAAATTAAAACCCATCGTCTTAGGCACTGGTGTCGTTGGTCGAGCTGCTGAAGAACAAAAAACATATATTATAGAAGACCGTACCCAGTGTAGCTTTTGGCTAGAACATATTGAAAACGCTTACTCTGAGCTCTCCGTTCCGGTGATTCATAAAGGGGGGTTGATAGGGGTTATAGATTTTGAAGATGAAAATGTAGGCTTTTTCACTGAACAACACCGGTCGGTTATTGAAGAGGTTGCACGGCTCATAGCTCCTCAACTGCACCAATTAATAGAAACCGAGCGTTTAGAAAGTCGAGTTGAGCAACTCAAATATCAGAACAAAGCTTTAAAAAATAACGAAAGTAGAAGTCGTACCATCCTAAATAATTTGCCAGACCCAGTATTTTTACTGGATAAGTCGTGCAAGATTCTTGATATTAACGATAGCGCTTCTTTGCTACTGGGCGCCTCTAAGAGTAGTTTGATTGGTAAGCGCATCCAAGAGTTTGAACAAACCACGAATGGCGACAGTACTTTACCCTTCTATAAAAAATCGAGTTTACAGTCGCCTACAGTGGAAAAGGTTAGTTATGTTCCGGTAGCTGGGCAAGCAAAAGAATTTGAGCTCGCTATCAGCCGCCAGTTTGACGATACTTTTATCACCACGGCAAGAGAGCTGCAAGCTCGTGAAGATAACTTCTTACAACTTAAAAGTAGCCAAGAATTCTTAAGGGAAGTTCTCAAAACAACCCCGGACATTGTGTATGCTTTTGATATTGAGCGAGAAGATTTTATTCTAGGTCGAGAGCGCTTATCTAGATTATTGGGCTATCCAGAAAACACTTTTTCAAACTGGCGAAGCTTTTTACCAATAGTTCACCCTGATGACCAGCATTTATTGAAAGAGCGAGTATTGAGAATTGTTAACTCTGCTAAAGGCGAGGTGATATTTTCAGAAGCTCGACTTAAGCACAAATCAGGTAAATATAGACATATTCAGAACTACGCTGTGGCTTTCAGAAGAGCTGACGACGGAACTCCGTCTTCTGAAATTGGAACCATTAGGGATGTTACAGAGCGTCGAGAGCTCAAGGCGGAAGTGAAGCGCAAAGAGCACTATTATCGTTCATTGGTAGAAAACGCCTTTGAGGGCATTGCGCTTTACGATGAATCGGGAGTATTAAAATTCGCGACTGCTAGCGCGCATAAACTGCTAGGTTATCGAGAAGATGAGGCTATCGGCTTAAAAGGTTCCGAATTTATCTTCCCTGAAGATAGAGTAATTGCGAAAAAGGCTTGGAAAAAACTGCTGTCAAAACCAGGCAATGTCGTAAGGATCCCTGAGTATCGAATTATCAAAAAGTCAGGGGGGCCAATTTGGGTTGAAAATACTTTAGTAAATTTGCTGCATGACGAAAATGTTAAAGGGGTGGTGAGTAATTTCCGAGATATTAGTCTTAAAAAGCACTCTGAAATGTCCCTACATAAGTTGTCTCACTTTGACGAACTGACTGAGTTACCTAATCGAAACTCATTATTTAAATATCTTGAACAGTCGCTAGAAGGCGAGATTGATAGTAATGACCAGCTGACTTTAGTCTATATTGATATAGCCAAGCTGCACCTCATAAATAGTGCTCATGGGAACTGGGTGGGCGATAAAGTTATCCAGCGAGTTGCAAACTCTCTCGAAAAATACAGTAAAGTCTTCAGTTTCATTGCTCGTGCTGGTGATGATGAGTTCGCGGGAGTGTTGCATAATGTTGATAATCAAAAAGTAACGAAACTCGTTGAAGATATATTATTAGCCTACAGCAATATAGTCACCATCGATGGAATAGACTTAAAAGTTACGCTTAGGGCAGGAATCGTATCTTCCCCGGAAGTGAGCAGCTCGGCTGAAGAGTTACTTAGAGCTGCTGAAAATACAGTCAAGCAACTGAAGAATTCTACAAAGAACTACGCTTTTCATGAAGAAAGTGTGACGGTTAATTCGAGAGAGCGTTATCAAATAGAGAAGGATATTATTCGAGCTATTGAGATAGAGCAGTTTAAGCTTGCTTATCAACCTGTACTTTCTCCCTACACTGGAAAAATTGAATATATGGAAAGCTTACTTCGCTGGGAGCATCCCGAAAGAGGCTATGTTCCGCCAGATGTTATTGTCGATATTGCTGAAGAAACAAACTTAATTCATGCCTTAACAAACTGGGTGTTAGAGTCTGCAATAAAGCAAGTGGCACAGTGGAAAAGGCAAGGACACTCATTAAAGGTTTCGATTAACGTTTCCCCTAAGGATTTATTAAGGGATGACTTTTTAAGCGTTTTAAAGTCATTGTTGGAGAAATACGATGTTACTTCAAACCATATAGGAGTTGAGGTTACTGAAACGGCGGCAATGATAGATCTCGATAAGTCGAAAAAGCTTCTTGAGCAACTGACCAATATTGGTGTGACTTGTGCGCTTGACGATTTTGGTACGGGTTATTCATCGATAAGTTTATTAGCTAGCTTACCTGTAGCCAAAGTTAAAATCGATAAGTCTTTCATCGCAACACTAGGCGAAGATGGCCCTCTTGATGGTGGTGTGGATAATAAAGTTATTGTTCAGAATATTTTGCGCTTGGCGAAGAGCTTTAAACTCTACTCAGTAGTTGAAGGAGTGGAGACTATGGAGCAAATCAAGTTACTCATGGAGTACGGTTGTGACTATGTGCAGGGATATTTGTATTCTAAGCCGCTCTTCCCCGAAGACCTTATAAAATATTTAAGTAACCACAAAGTTAGTCAGGTTTCTGATTAAAGTAACTTAAGTAACTCAAGCGGGGACTCTACAGCCATATCAGCTTCCCATTTTTGAGTGTTATCCTCTGGCGAAATATAGCCCCAGTTAGCCAGTACAGTTTTCATCCCAGCACCACGCCCAGCAGCAATATCGCGTTCAGCATCTCCAACATACACACACTGCGAAGGAGTTAATCCTGCTTCTTTACAAGCAGCAAATAGCGGTGCAGGGTTGGGCTTTCTCGGTTCTATGGTATCGCCGCTAATCACTGTCGAAGCTCGACTGTCGAGATTGAGTTGGCGCAATAGTGGTTGGGTCAGAAATTCCGGCTTGTTAGTCACAACCCCCCACTTTACGGAGCGTTGCTCAAGTTGTTGCAGAACATCTTCTAAGTCATCAAAAAGCCGTGTCTTTACGGCAATATTTTCAGAGTATATTTGTAAATATTGCTCCCTCATGCCCTGAAAGTTTTCATCGTCGGCTCTAATAGCAAAGCCAATTCTAAGCATTGCTAAGGCGCCGTGCGATACATAGGGGCGGATTTCTGAATAAGGAAGAGGGGGGAGATTGTGTAACTCACGCTGTATGTTTAGCGCCAGTGCCATATCCGGTGCGGTATCAAGCAAGGTGCCGTCTAAATCAAACAACACCCCGGTAATCGTCTGTTTCATGGTTAGTTACTAGGCTCGGTATGAACAATATAGTTCACATCGACATTATCACTCATCCAGTATTTCTTAGTTAATGGATTGTAGTGCATGCCTTCGATGCTTTTAAAAGTTAAACCATTGGGGCGGCTCCAAGCTTCAAGCTCAGAAGGGCGAATAAACTTTTTAAAATCGTGGGTGCCTTTTGGTAACATCTGAAGCAAATATTCAGCGCCCACAATTGCGAATAAAAAGCTTTTAGGATTACGGTTGATGGTAGAGAAGAAAACATCACCATCGTCTTTCACCAGTTTACGGCAGGCTTTAATGATCGAGTCAGGCTCCGGCACGTGCTCTAGCATTTCTAAACAGGTCACAACATCAAACTCGCCCGGGTGTTGCTCGGCGAAGTCTTCAGCGGTAGATTGCAAGTAATCAATCTCAACACCGGATTCTAGCTTGTGCAGTTTAGCCACTTGCAGTGGCATCTCGCCCATATCAATACCGGTGACAATGGCGCCTTCTTTGGCTAAAGCCTCTGATAAAATACCGCCACCACAGCCGACATCTAAAATTTTCTTACCATTTAAGTTGCCGACACGATCTCTGATGAACTTCAAGCGTAATGGGTTGATGTCATGCAGTGGCTTGAAGTCGCCTTCTTTATCCCACCAACGTGACGCCATTTGTTCGAACTTGTTGATTTCATGAGGATCAACGTTTGGCTGCTTTTGCTTGTCTTGTGCTTCGGACATTCGGTTTGCCTTATGAGTCTTGAATTTTGTTGCGCCAGTTCTTGGCCATGGCAATAAGTTTGCCCTGATCCATTTGGGTTAACTGGCCATCTTTAACTTGTAGTTTACCATTAACCCATACGTGTGATACTTGTTCGCGACCAGCAGTATATACGATTTGCGAAACAGGATCATAGAGTGGCTGCGCTTGGATGGTATCGAGGTTAATCGCCACCATGTCAGCAGCTTTACCCACTTCCAGCGAACCGCAGGTTTCTTCTAAGCCAAGTGCTTTGGCGCCACCCATAGTCGCGCTGTATAAGATATCGGCGGCGGAGCAGGCTTGTGCAGAGCCAGTATAAACTTTGCTTAGCAATGATGCGGTTTTCATTTCTGAGAACATATTTAGATCATTGTTACTGGCGTTACCGTCTGTGCCTAACGCGACATTAACGCCCGCGGTCATCAAATCTTGAACGGGGCTTATTCCGCTAGCGAGCTTCATGTTGGACTGCGGGCAATGAACCACAGAAACGCCATGACTGGCGATAGTTTCTATTTCATTGCGTTGCAACTGCGTCATGTGCACAGCGATTAAGTTTGGATTAACGAGGTCTAATTCCTGCAAGCGTTTCAAAGGGCGTTTGCCATACTGCGATAAGCTTTCTTTGATTTCGTGTGCCGTTTCATGAATATGCATATGAACCGGTATAGATAGTTCATTGCTCAAGGTCGAGACTTTTCGCAACGGCTCGTCAGAAACGGTGTAAGGCGCATGGGGCGCGAAAGCAAAGCTTAATAAATCGCTGTGTTTATAATCGTCGCGAAGGCTTAAACCTTTTTTAAGATATGCTTCCCAACCTGAACCCCAAACTGAAGGGAAGTCAAAGATAAGCATGCCAACCATGGCTCGCATACCAAGATCTTGGCTAACCTTGGCCGTCATGTTGGGTTGAAAATACATATCATTAAAGCAGGTGGTGCCTGACAGTAACATTTCCGCTATAGCTAGGGTTACGCCATCTTCGCAAAACTTATCATCCACCCATTTCTTCTCTGCCGGCCATATATGATTCTCAAGCCACATCATTAATGGCAAATCGTCTGATAAGCCTTTAAACAAACTCATAGCAGCGTGGGTGTGACAGTTTACAAAACCTGGCAGCAGAGCTTGGCCTGGAAGGGACAAGTGATTATCGGTTTGATAATCCTTGAGTAGCGAATCGGTCGGCGCAATGGCAACGATTTTTTGCTTGTTGATAGCGATGGAATGCTGCTTTAACGGCTTAGGCTGTGAGTGGCCATTATGGCTAATTGGGATAATCCACTCTGGACTAATGATCTGTTCAACTTGATTCAAGGTTGTTTGCTCCGCGGTCTGGCTCAAAGCGTTGCCACTTCAATAATCAATGAGTTATCAGAGGCCATTATACTCAACAAAAGCCTAATTCCTAAGCAATCAAAAATATATTGCTGAATCGTTCAAAAAACATACTGAGTTAATCATAAAAATTAGCGAAAAATAGAGGTCTGTGTTAGAATTCTCTGCTTAAATCGAAGCATAATGTCTTTGAGCTACTAACTATAACTATCAGAATTTAAAGGGTTTTTCAGAATGGGTGAACTTGCCAAAGAGATCCTGCCGGTCAACATTGAAGATGAGCTAAAAATGTCCTATCTGGATTACGCCATGAGCGTAATCGTTGGTCGTGCACTACCAGATGTTCGTGATGGACTTAAGCCTGTACACAGACGTGTCTTGTACGCCATGAATGTACTTGGTAATGATTTTAACAAGCCTTATAAAAAGTCGGCACGTGTTGTCGGTGATGTGATTGGTAAATACCACCCTCACGGCGATTCAGCGGTTTATGACACTATCGTGCGTATGGCTCAGCCGTTCTCTCTACGTTATATGTTAGTCGATGGTCAAGGTAACTTCGGTTCGATTGATGGCGACTCTGCGGCTGCTATGCGTTATACGGAAGTCCGTATGATGAAGTTGGCTCATCAGCTATTAGCCGATCTCGATAAAGAAACAGTCGATTTTGAGGATAACTACGATGGCTCCGAGTCTGAGCCAACGGTTTTGCCAACAAAAGTTCCTAACTTATTAGTTAACGGCTCTTCAGGTATCGCGGTTGGTATGGCGACCAATATTCCGCCGCATAACTTAAATGAAGTTATTGATGGCTGTTTGGCACTAATTGAAAATCCTGACATCACCATTAATGAGCTGATGGAATATGTGAAAGGCCCAGACTTCCCAACGGCAGCTATTATTAATGGTCGCGCAGGTATCGTTGATGCTTACCATACTGGACGCGGTAAGATTTATTTACGCGCACGCAGTCATGTCGAAACTGATCCTAAAAATGGTAAAGATTCGATTGTCGTGACGGAGCTACCATATCAGGTAAATAAAGCTCGTCTGATAGAAAAAATTGCTGATCTAGTTAAAGAAAAGAAGATTGAAGGCATCACAGGTCTACGCGATGAGTCTGATAAAGACGGTATGCGTATGGTGATTGAGCTGCGCAAAGGTGAAGTGCCAGAAGTGGTCTTAAATAACCTTTATGCCCAGTCGCAAATGCAGAATGTGTTCGGTATTAACATGGTGGCGCTGGATAATGGTCAGCCACGCTTGTTTAACCTAAAAGATGCGATTGATGCTTTTGTGACGCACCGCCGTGAAGTGGTGACACGTCGTACGATTTTCGACTTGCGCAAAGCGCGTGAAAAAGCTCACGTTTTAGAAGGTTTAGCCATTGCCTTGGCGAATATTGATGAAGTGATTGAACTTATCAAGCAGTCACCAACGCCGAAAGAAGCTAAAGAAGAGTTAATGACTCGTAACTGGGCGCCTGGTCAGGTTGCTGATATGTTAGCACGCGCTGGTACAGAAGCTTGTCGTCCGGAACATTTGCCAGCCGATTTCGGTTTCCATGACGGTTTCTATAAGCTGTCAGAAGAGCAAGCAAAAGCTATTCTTGAGTTACGCTTACATAAACTTACTGGTCTTGAACACGATAAAATTATTAGCGAATACAAAGACTTGCTGGGTCTTATCGAAGAGCTATTACATATCCTCATGAGTAAAGAGCGCTTGCTAGAAGTGATTTGTGAGGAGTTAGAAGAAGTTAAAGAAGCCTTTGGTGATGAGCGTCGCTCTGAAATTTTAGACAGCAAACTCGACTTGACCATTGCTGACTTAATCACTGAAGAAGATGTCGTGGTGACGCTTTCTCACGAAGGCTATGTGAAGTATCAGTCGCTGTCTGATTACAAGGCGCAGCGACGTGGTGGTCGTGGTAAGTCAGCCACTAAAATGAAGGATGAGGATTTTATCGATCGCCTTCTTGTTGCTTCGACTCACGACACAATTCTATGCTTCTCATCTCGTGGTAAAGTTTACTGGTTGAAAGTGTTTGAATTACCGAATGCCGGTCGCGGTTCGCGTGGTAAACCTATCGTAAACGTACTACCACTAGAAAAAGACGAAAAGATTAGTGCCATTCTACCGGTTCGTGAATACTCAGAAGATAAATATGTCTTTATGGCGACTGCAAACGGTACTGTTAAGAAGACTTCGCTTGAGCAATTCTCACGCCCACGAGCTAACGGTATTATCGCCCTGACTATCGCTGATGACGATGAATTGATTGGCGTGGCGGAAACCACTGGCGAAGATGAAATCATGTTGTTTAGTGATGCTGGTAAGGTAATTCGCTTCGGTGAAGATGCCGTTCGTGCTATGGGCCGTACGGCTCGCGGTGTTCGCGGTATGAAACTAGCTGATGGTGCTAAAGTCATTCAAATGTTAGTGGCAGAAGACAACTGCTCGATCTTGACGGCCACCGAAAATGGTTATGGTAAACGTACTGCTGTTGATGATCACCCACTGCGTGGACGTGGTGGACAAGGTGTGATCTCTATTCAGATGAGCGAAAGAAATGGCCAAGTTGTTTCTGCTGTTCCTGTTATTGATGGCGATGAAGTAATGCTGATCAGTAAAGGTGGTACATTAATCCGAACTGGTGTAGATGATATTCGTGTGATGGGGCGTAATACGCAAGGGGTTCGTTTAATTAGATTGGATGAAGGCGAAGATCTAGTGGGACTACAGCGTATCGTTGAGCTTGACGTTGAGGATGATGAAGAAGGCGAGTTTGCAGAAGAGCAAAGCCAGGTTTCTGAGTCAGACGAAAGCTCTACGGACGAATAAGCTTAAACTGATTAAATCAGCTAAAAGTTAATAACTGGAGAAAAAATGACTCGCGCATTTAACTTTAGTGCTGGGCCTGCCGCGATACCAACCGAAGTATTAGAGCGGGCTCAAAAAGAACTACTCAATTGGAATAATTACGGTTGCTCAGTAATGGAACTGGGCCACCGTACTCCAGACTTCCAAGGCATTCTAGATAATACAGAAGCAAGCCTTCGCAAGTTATTAAAGATCCCTGCGAATTATAAAGTGCTATTCATGCATGGTAGTGCATCGCACCAGTTTTCTATGGTACCGATGAACTTTCTTGCCCCTAATGAAACGGCCAACTATCTTGAAATGGATCATTGGTCAAAAATGTGTATTAAAGAAGCGAAACGCTTTAATGATATACATGTAGAGCAAGGTGTTAGAACTAACTCAGATGGTTTATTAGAGCTAGTTCCAGAGGATGAGTGGAAGCTTGACGAAAAAGGAAAGTATTTACATTTTACTTCAAATGAAACGATTGTAGGTATTCAGTTCCAGGACGATCCGAACCGTTTTGCAGGAAAGTTAGTTAGTGACATGTGCTCTGACATCCTTTCTCGACCAATCGATATTGAAAAATACGCTTTAATTTATGCCGGTGCCCAAAAAAATATTGGCCCATCAGGCATGACGGTGGTTATCGTGCGTGAAGACTTGTTCGATAGTTTTCAAACAGAGCGAGTGCCTGCCTTATTCCAATATCCTTACGTTTCTGATAAAGGCTCGATGCCTAACACTCCACCAAGCTTTGGTATTTACTTTGCAGGCTTGGTTTTTGAGTGGTTGTTGGAGCGAGGTGGCGTTGAAGAAATGCACCGTCAGAACCTCGAAAAAGCAAACTTATTGTATGACTTTGTCGATCAGTCTGATTTTTATCATTCGCCAGTGGCCAAAGGCTCCCGTTCTTTTATGAATGTCGCGATTCAGATGAAAGACAGAACTAAAGAAGAACGATTCCTCGCAGAAGCTCGTGAGCAGCATCTAATCGCACTAAAAGGCCATAAAACGTTTGGTGGCTTGCGCGCAAGTATTTATAACGCTATGACACTCGATGGTGTGAAGAAACTGATACATTTTATGGAACGTTTTGAGCGTGGATAGTTAGACCACAAAAAGCGCAGACAATGAGCATTGTTAAACAATTTACCTTAGGCCGCCTTGTGCGGCCTTTTTTATATTTCCAGATTAAATTTAGAATTCTTAGTATATAGGATGAAAGTTTGGTCGTTTTCTTGGATAATGTGGCGCAAATTTGTATAGCCGAGCACATCGTTAGATTTGGCGATTAAGGGGTAGGCTATAAAGGATAGTAACGGAGTTTCTTATGAGTTGTGATTTTATACAGTTAGCGAATTCTGGTGTTCAAGAACTACACCCATACCAACCAGGTAAACCAATCTCTGAGTTAGAAAGAGAGCTTGGCATTACCAATATTGTTAAGTTGGCAAGTAACGAGAACCCAATAGGCATTAGTTCAATGGCGCAGGCTGCTATGGAAAAAGAATTTTCCGAGTTAGCACGTTATCCTGATGCGAACGGTTACTATCTTAAGGCTAAAATCGCTGAACGTGTTGGCGTTGATATTAATCAAATCACGCTTGGCAATGGTTCAAACGACGTGCTTGAGCTGATTGCACGCGTCTTTGTGGCGCCGGAGCACGAAGTCATTTTCTCACAACACGCTTTTGTGGTTTATCCAATTGTAACCCAAGCTATTGGCGCTAAAAAGGTAGTGATTCCGGCTAAAGACTGGGGCCATGACCTAGAAGCTACAGCCGCAGCGATCACGCCAAATACACGCATGATCTTTATCGCGAACCCGAATAACCCAACAGGTACTTGGGTTAAGTCTGCAGAGCTTAAAGCGTTTATGGACAAGGTGCCTGAAGACGTTTTAGTCATCCTTGACGAGGCTTATTACGAGTATGTGGAAGATAAAGATTATCCACAAACGATCCCATGGATTAAAGAATACCCAAACCTGATTGTAACTCGTACCTTTTCTAAAGCTTATGGTTTAGCAGGCGTTCGTGCCGGTTACGCGGTCGCGAATGAAGAAATTACAGGGCTTATTAACCGTCCGCGTCAGCCGTTCAACATGAACTCACTAGCCTTAGCAGCGGCGGAAGCGGTGCTGGATGACCATGCATATTTACAAAAGGCACTAGACGTAAATAAAGCGGGTATGGAACAGTTAGAGGCTGTATTTAAAGAGCTTAACTACGACTATATTCCATCTGTGACTAACTTTATTACTGTCGATATGGGTAAACCTGCGGGCCCAATCTACCAACACATGTTAGAGCAAGGCGTTATTGTTCGCCCCGTGGCGAATTACGAAATGCCAAACCACTTGCGAGTCAGTATTGGTTTAGAAGAAGAAAACGCTAAGTTTATCCGTGTCTTACGTGAGATGAATAAATAAATAACTGTTTTGCGTTATTCAATATAAGTAACTTAAGTAATATAAGTAATTAAGAGAGCATCAATGAGCAACACTAATACAGACAGTGGTTCTAACGCAGAAACTTCACAAGAGAGTGCACCGGTTATCACGGTGGATGGACCGAGTGGTTCTGGTAAAGGTACCATTAGCCAAATCTTAGCGACTAAGCTGGGATATCATTTACTGGATAGTGGTGCTCTATATCGTCTGACTGCATTGTCGGTGCTAAAGAATGATATTGATACTAATGACATAGAAGCCGTTGCTAAAGCCGCCTTAGAGCTTGATGTGGTGTTTGAACCTCAGATTGATGGCGAACAAAAAGTGCTTCTAAATGGTCAGGATGTAGGGGTAGAGCTACGACTTGATGAAACCAGTGAGATGGCTTCTAAAGTGGCGGCTATTCCAGAAGTTCGTGATGCACTTTTAATTCGTCAGAAAAAATTTCGTCAGTCACCAGGTTTAGTCGCCGATGGACGCGACATGGGAACAGTGGTTTTTCCTGACGCGAAACATAAGGTGTTTTTAACTGCAAGCCCCGAAGTACGGGCAGAAAGACGACACAAACAGTTGATCGAAAAGGGCGTAGATGCTAATATTTCGCACCTTCTAAAAGGCATCATCGAAAGAGATGAGCGTGATCGCACTCGTACTGTGGCCCCATTGGTGCCAGCAGAGGGTGCATTTGTTGTTGATAGCTCAACTATTTCTATCGATGAAGTTGTTCAGCAAATCTTTGATTTTATAGGGTTTTCTGAATAGAAATTGGAAAAGTTAGTTCGCACGGATGATGAACTAATACAACTCATTGACCCATGGCAACGGGAAAGTCGCATGGTGATTTTAACTAAGTCTCTACTAAGATTGTCTTGGTAGGGTGTATCAGGTATTAACGAATGAGCGAAAATTTCGCAGAACTATTTGAACAGAGCCTACAAAACGTAGAAATGCGTCCAGGCGCCATCATCACCGGTACGGTGGTTGATATTGATAATGAAGTTGTTGTTGTTAACGCTGGCCTAAAGTCAGAAGGCGTTATCCCGCGTAGCCAATTTATGAGCGACAAGGGTGAGCTAGAAGTTAACGTCGGCGACGAAGTAGAAGTTGCACTAGACGCAGTTGAAGACGGTTTCGGTGAAACTCGTCTATCACGTGAGCGTGCTAAGCGCTTCGCTGCTTGGGGTGTGCTTGAGAAAGCTCACGAAGCAGAAGAAACAATTACAGGTGTTATCACTGGTAAAGTTAAAGGTGGTTTCACTGTGGAAGTACAATCTATCCGTGCTTTCCTACCTGGTTCATTAGTTGACGTTCGTCCAGTTCGTGATACATCACACCTTGAAGGTGTTGATCTTGAGTTTAAAGTTATCAAGCTTGACCAAAAACGTAACAACGTAGTAGTTTCGCGTCGTGCTGTTATCGAGTCTGAAAACAGTGCTGAGCGTGAAGAGCTTCTGGCTAACCTTGAGGAAGGTTCAGAGCTTAAAGGTATCGTTAAGAACCTTACTGATTACGGTGCATTCGTTGATTTGGGTGGTGTTGACGGTCTTCTACACATCACAGATATGGCGTGGAAGCGTATTAAGCACCCAAGTGAAGTGGTACAAGTTGGCGACGAAATAGACGTTAAAGTATTGAAATTTGACCGCGAGCGTAACCGTGTATCTCTAGGTATCAAGCAACTTGGTTCTGATCCATGGGTTGATATCAACGACCGTTACCCTGAAGGCGCACGCCTACAAGGTCGCGTTACTAACCTTACTGACTACGGTTGTTTCGTTGAAATCGAAGACGGTGTTGAAGGTCTAGTGCACGTTTCTGAAATGGATTGGACTAACAAAAACATCCACCCATCTAAAGTTGTTAACTTGGGTGACGAAGTTGAAGTTATGGTTCTTGATATTGATGAAGAGCGTCGACGTATTTCTCTTGGTATTAAGCAATGTGTGCCTAATCCTTGGAACGAGTTCGCAGCAACTCACAACAAGAACGACAAAGTTTCTGGCAAAATTAAATCGATTACTGACTTCGGTATCTTCATCGGTCTTGACGGTGGTATTGATGGTTTGGTTCACCTTTCAGACATCTCTTGGACTGTTTCTGGCGAAGAAGCGGTACGTGACTTTAAGAAAGGCGACGAAGTTGAAGCCGTTGTCTTGTCTGTAGATGCTGAGCGTGAGCGTATCTCACTAGGTATTAAGCAAGTTGATTCAGATCCATTTGCTGAGTACTTAAGCGAGCACCCGAAAGGTTCTGTAGTAAAAGGCAAAATCATCGATGTTGACGCTAAAGGCGCAACAGTTGAATTAGCTGAGAACATTGAAGGTTATGTTCGTGCCTCTGATATCAGCAACGAGCGCGTTGAAGATGCAAGCAAGCACTTAAGCATTGGCGACACAATCGACGCTAAATTTGTTGGCGTAGACAAGAAAAACCGTAACTTGACCTTGTCTATCAAAGCAAAAGACGCGGCTGAAGAAGCTGAAGCAATTAAAGAGTTCAGCAACGAGAAGAGTTCTTCTCCTGCAACTCTAGGTGATTTATTGAAAGAACAGCTTGGTGATGACGAGTAATATTACTAGCTGATTTTCTAAGATCATTAAAGCCCAGCAATCGCTGGGCTTTTTTTGATCCCAACATTGATGGAATTTTGTAAAAAAGATCATATAATTAAAATAGTTAGATGATTTTTGTACTGAAATACCCCATACTATTGGGTATTCAATTAAATGGAGGTCTAGGCCAATGACGAAATCACAATTGATTGAGTGTCTAGTGGATAAAAACCCTCAGCTATCGGTTCGTGACGTAGAACTGGTTGTTAAGTCTTTAATCGACCAAATGTCGGACACGCTTTCCGACGGCGGGCGTATTGAAATTCGTGGCTTCGGAAGCTTCTCGCTGCACTACAGAGCACCGCGTGTGGGTAGAAACCCTAAGACCGGTGAATCGGTTACTTTACAGGGTAAGCATGTCCCACACTTTAAGCCAGGCAAAGAGTTACGTGAAAGGGTTGATGGTGGGAAAGATCAACCTATTAAGCCATAACACTTCATCCATTCATACTTTGTGGCGTCGATAACAACGTCACACTAGCACTTTAGGCTTGGAGCGATTTTGCGAAAGATCATTGCCATTATTCTTTTTGTGGTTGTTTTGGTTATGAGCACCGTGTTTGCTCTAAATAATGACCAAACAATATCAGTAAACTATTTATTCAATTCTAGCGAGTTACCATTATCGCTGGTGGTTTTTTGGGCCGGCCTTTGTGGTTTGATTTTAGGGATTTTAGGCATGCTTTTTGCGGTTTATAAATATCGCCATCGTCTCAAGCGTGTTAACAAAAAACTCGCTAATGCAGAGAAAGAGCTAAACCACCTGAGGCAACAGCCGCTATCCAGTAAGGATCCGTTCTAAATGGAACAGTGGATTCTGTATGGGGTTTTAGCATTATTACCCCTTGCTGCAATGTCAGGATTCTTAATGGGACGCAAGCAGCGCAAAGGAAAAGACAGCGATAGTTTATCCAGTAATTACATCAAAGGACTGAATTACCTTCTCAATGAGCAGCCGGATAAGGCTGTTGATGCCTTTATAGATTTACTCAAGGTCGATACCGACACGGTAGAAACACATCTTGCGCTAGGCAATCTGTTTCGTAAACGTGGCGAAGTCGATAGAGCCATTCGTTTGCATCAAAACCTCATAGCACGCCCACAACTGTCGGAAAAAGAGCGAAACATAGCCTTGTACCAGTTGGGCTTAGATTATAATGCTGTGGGTATGTATGACCGCTCTGAGAAGCTGTTTTTAGAGTTGTTGGATGATCCAGTACACAAAGACGAGTCTTTAGTACAGCTTCTGAATATCCATCAGCTAACTCGAGACTGGGACGATGCTGCCAAAGTTGCCGAGCAATTACAATCGAGTATAGGGGTGGAACAAAGCAAACCTATTGCACACTTTTATTGTGAATTAGCCAATCAGAAGTCTCAAGAAGGCGATACTAAAGCTGCTTTAGCAAACCTTAAGAAAGCATTAAACATTAATCCAGACTCGGTACGAGCAAGTCTTTTGCAGGGAGATATCCTGCTAAAGCAAAAGAGTTACAAGCAAGCAATCAAGTCGTATCAAAGAATTCTACAGCAAGATATTGCTTTCCTACCCGAGGCATTGCCAAAAATAGCCGAAGCTTATGAGCAATCAAAAGATCGTAATGGTTATAAACAATTTCTCGATAAGAGCCTTGAGCAGGGGGCTGGTGTTTCAGTTCTGGTAGAGTTATCAAAAATTGTTCAACAAGATAAAGATGATAGGGCTGCCGCACAGCTAATTGGTGAGTTCCTGCAGGAACGCCCGTCATTGAAAGGTTTGCGTAGACTCATCTCATTACATATCGAACATGCCCAAGACTCTGCTAAGCCAAGCCTGCAATTACTAGATGATATTGTCGCTAAACTGATTGCTAAGAAACCCCGTTATGCTTGTCATAACTGTGGTTTTGAGACTAAAAGTATTTATTGGCAGTGTCCAAGCTGTAAAGAGTGGAGTTCTGTAAAACCGATAAAAGGCATTGAAGGCGAATAAGTTTAATTTTCACAGGTGAACCATGTCCGACCCTAAAATTTTAGTAGCACTAGATTATCACGACAAAAATAAAGCTCTTGAACTTATTGAGCAACTTAACCCGCAGCTTTGTGGCCTAAAAGTGGGTAAAGAAATGTTTACTTTATTTGGCCCTAGCTTTGTCAAAGAGCTTGTCGACAAGAATTATAATGTGTTTCTTGATCTTAAATTCCATGATATACCGAATACTGTAGCCAAGGCTTGTCAGGCGGCTGCTGAGCTCGGTGTGTGGATGATTAATGTCCATGCCTCGGGTGGACGAGTCATGATGGAAAAAGCCAGAGAAGCACTACTGGAAACTGATAATAAACCTCTTTTAATAGCAGTAACGATGTTGACCAGTATGAATGAGCAAGTTTACTCAGAGCTTGGTTATGAAAGAAACTTAGCCGATCAAGTCAGTCATCTAGCTCAAATGACGCTAGACTCAGGTCTTGATGGGGTTGTTTGCTCATCTTGGGAAGCTGAACAATTAAAGCAACAGTGTGGAAAAGACTTTAAGTTGATTACGCCAGGCATTCGCCCAGTAGGAAGCGAGCAGGGGGATCAAAGTCGTATAATGACACCACAACAAGCAATCAACGCTGGCTCTGACTACCTGGTAATTGGTAGGCCAATCACTAAAGCAGACGATCCTTACCAAGCCTTGTGCGAAATATCTGAATCTCTTGTAAGCTAGTTGTAAAGACAACAACTTTTAAATAATCTCCGCTTATCGGCAGAAAAAACTGCCGGTAAGGACAATTCATTCAAGGAGATATTTAATGAAAATTATAACAGCAATTGCTTTAGCCCTAACACTAGCTTTCAGCCAGGGTGCCATCGCAAAAGACAATTCAACACGTCAGCAACCAAGCCAACAAAGCATTTCAAAAGTAAACATCAATAAAGCTAGTGCCGCAGAAATAGCCGCTGCCTTAAAAGGTATTGGGTTAAAGAAGGCGCAAGCTATTGTCGATTACCGTAAAAAGTTTGGTGATTTTAAAACAGTTGATGAGTTGACCGCGGTTAAAGGAATTGGCCAAAAAACGCTACAAAACAACCGTCAGAAGATTTCCATCTAACGTACTTCTTCCGATGTAGGCTTGGCCGAAAGTGACTTTAACTTATGTAAACGACCTTTTGGCCAACTTAAGCCTAAAATTATCCCTTCCAGAAAACCAATAACGTGAGCTTCCTCAATAACATTTCCCCCTAACCACTCATTATAGCTGGACTCTACCCCAAAAATTTGAGGTGCAAAAATCTTAACTCCAACAATAAGAAGTAATAACCCGCTTATTTTTATTCCTAAACGTAACTCTGCCACAGCCGCAGCTGCAATCAGTCCGTATAAAGCACCTGACATTCCAACATAGTTTTGTAGTTCAGGGACCCACAAATGCAATCCTACAATATTGGCAACAAAGAGGATCAGAAACCACAATAGCCAATCTTTCAAATTTAAAAGATGGATAAACAAGAGCATTGTGAACCACAAGCCCGCTAAATTAAGAAGGGTATGAGTCACTCCTAAATGCACAAAATTGGGAGTCAAAAAGCGCCAAAACTCTCCCGCGGATACTGCCTCACGATCGTAAGATAACCATAAGCTAGATTCGGGCAATGCAAATATGAGAGCAATGCAAATATGACTTAAAATCAAGGGGATAGTGAACTTTTTCAGAAATGGCAGCATAAAAATTATTTATCAAATGTAAAATTTACTTCACGCTTTTATTTATTTATATTGATTAATATTTATACAAAGAAAACCCATAACGCGGTTCTTTACAAAAATAATATCTTTAAAAGCAATAAGTTATGGTAACTAGTCAGTGGACAGGTGTCTCGCTATTCATTAATTATTTTGTTTTATATCGTATTTTTTCTTAAATAACTACCGTTGGAGAATATTATTATGTTTGAATCAATCGCAATGATCTGCTATTTATCTATTACTGAGCCTCAAAATATTGAACAACCTTTGTTTGGACCTAACGAATCAGCTCATGAAATTTATACTGGAAGTAATGGTGGTGAGCCTGAAGAGGATCCTGATAAAACTAAAAGAGACTAGGTATTGCAGAATTTTATAATTGATCTAAATCTGGACGGCTTATTAACCGATTGGTTTACCCTCGGGCTAGCAAGCTGCTTGATATTTCACTTGTTGCTCACTAAACAAAAACGTTTAGTGAGCTTTTGCTTTTTCTTAGTTTTAGTGCAGTTTTTTAATTGGCAACTTAGTCCTTGGCTAATGTCCCATGTCCTTGCAAAGTATTTATGGTACGTAACTTGGATGGTTACTGATATTTTTATATTGCTATATGTAGCATACCAAGGTGTTGTTACTAAAAGGGTGTTAAAAGAGGAATTAGCAGTATCTGTATTTACAATAATTGCCATAATGTTTTATATAACAAGGTTTATTGAGCGTCATTTTACCGACATTAGCGTTATTAAGGGCCTGCAGGCGTACGCTTTACCTGCAGTAAATATTTGTATTTTATTAGTATTAATTATTCCAATACTAAAACAGTTAGTGCTTATAGCAGGGAAACAACTAAATGGCATTACTATTTTTGGCCTACGGTTTAGTGTTAGCAGCGTTCGCAGCAATGCTGTTTTGGCTGATCCTAAAGGCATATCGAAACAAAACCGCAGAGTCCTTTAGCTCTGAGCGAACGATCTCTGGTCTTTTTGATGATGAAGAGAACATCGTAGATCTGTCCGCATACAGAAGAGCAGATATGATGGCCTTAAGGCTATTGCAAGAGTACTCTCAAATTGAAACCAGTGACTTGTCTGAAAAAGAAAAGTTGCGGGAGATTCTGCTATGGAATCAAAAGTTAGAAGACTTTGAGAGAAAAAATAGAAAAATCATCCAGTCAAAAGGCTTCTTAAGACCGGTACAGCACCAGCCAAGAATAAGTAACGTAACACCACTACCTAGAACCTAGAGTTCAAATCATAAATTTCAAAAGAGCGCCTTTAAGGCGCTTTTTTTTGCCTAAATTAAATGCATAAGAAATTATAATGTTCAGGTGCTTTTGTAGTCATTTATGCATTAAGCTTAATGCATAAATGACTAGGTTATTCAATGAGTTAGGTATCTTTCGCAATCAAACTGTAGTATTAATTAAAATTATGAAATGTAAAATTTACATCACGGTAAATTTTATCTATATTGATTAATATTTGTACAGAAAAGACCGTAGCGCTGGCTCTTTATCAAAATAATATCTTTAAAAGCAACAAGTTACGGCACTCCCTTGGCGAGAAGCACTTCCGCATATCCATTATTTTTAATGCTTTATCTCTTTTATTACTTAACTAAACACTGTTGGAGAAAATTATTATGTTTGAATCTATCGCAATGATCTGCTATTTATCTATGGTACAGCCTCAAGAAATTCAAGAGCCAGTGCTTTTACACGAGACAAAATCGTTAGAGGTATATACTGGAAATGGAGGCGGGGAACCTGAAGAGGATCCGAGTAAAAAGAAACGTGATTAGTATCAACCGCTATATAAGCTAAATGAGATTATCGCTCGAGGCATGAGTGTAAACGTTAAATGATAGCTTTTTCTTCATAAGTGGTTAATCACGATGTATAGCTTAATCTGCAGTAATATAGAGTAGTTAAGTTAATTCGAGAATAGAGGAAGAAGCTCGTTTGTTTAACTTTGTTTTAGAACTTAATCTCTGGCAGCCACTAAAGGATATTTTCACTCTGTCTTTAGTGGCTTGTCTATTTTTGCATCTCATATTCACTAAGCGAAATCGTTTAGTGACGTTTTGTATGTTCTTAGTGTTGGTCCAATTTTTGAATTGGTTTATAAGCCCAGCCTTACGCTCTCATGAGATAGCAATCTATATTTGGTATATAACCTGGATGATAACCGATGCGCTGATATTGCTATATGTTGCATTCAGAGCTGTAACCTCTGGAAAGGTATTGAAAGAGGAGTTTGCTATATGCGTATTGACAGTAGTGGCAATCTTTTTCAGTATTGGGCGTTATGTTGAGCGTCACTTTACCGAGTTTGACTTTATAGGGAATATGCAAGCTTATGCCTTACAGGCCGTCAACGTTTGCATAATATTGGTGCTCTTAGCGCCTGTAATGAAACAATTGGTACACTTAATAGGTAGACAACTCAATGGCATCACTATTTTTGGCCTACGGTTTAGTATTAGCAGCGTTCGCAGCAATGCTGTTTTGGCTAATCCTGAGGGCGTATCGAAGCAAAACCAGCGAATCGTTTGATTCAGCCTCAATCAGTGGACTCTTCGATGATGAAGAGAACGTTGTCGATCTATCGGCTTATCGACGAGCTGATATTGGCGCGTTACGCCTATTGCAGGAATATTCATATATTGAGACTAGCAATTTGTCTGAAAAAGATAAGCTTAGGGAAATATTGCTATGGAACCAAAAGTTAGAAAGCTTCGAAAAGGATAATAGAAAGATTATTCAGTCTAAAGGCTTTTTAAGACCCGTACAGGCTAAAACTAAGCTGAGTAGCGTTACGCCATTGAGTAAGATTTAAACCCTTCATAAAGCCCACAAAGCGCCTTCAGGCGCTTTTTGTTTGCCTCTTATAACTGAGTTAGAATTCAACAAGCACAAAAACACTTCTGATTTATCAAATTTAGTCAGAGTCACCTATTGTGGGTGTTACTGATAACAATAGTAGTAGAGTAATAACAATAGAAGGAGAGTAGTGTGCTGATACTAAAAAGGCGCTTGCTAAAGTCTGATTCAGCAAGCGCCTAAAAATAAGCGAGGAATAGAGTGTATGGTTATTTAAGGTTTACTATACGCATTCCGAGTTCTTCTTTAGAGCTATTCGCCTGATAATTGGACAGGATCATCTCAGCTTTTTCCTCAGGGGTTAGCTCGATACCACGTGCATTGGCCAGCGATTCTACTAAGGTAATAATTCGCTTTAGGGTATCCACTTCTGAGGTGTAATCAATTTGATTGTCTGCTTCGTGAATCGGAACTAGAGATAGCCTGAAACCCAAAGCTCTAGCAAGGGTGTCAATTTTGTGAACGCCTGGATCGGTAGTTTTTCTTTCTAAAATTCGGTAAATCGTGGACTGACTAATATTGGACTTACGTTGCATTGAATAGTCTGTTTCACCAAAATTATTCATTAATTGCTTTAGTTGATTAATTATTTCGCTCATATCGTGTCCCAGCAATGCAAATGTGACTTGATTTCAATGCATTTGTGCATTAACATGTGTTCTAAGTTTACTTAAACTTGATATCTACTTTTAGCACAGTCTTGCGAACAAATAAAGCAAACTTGCAAAAATCGCTAAGGTATTAAGATTCAAGTAAAAATCAGATACATTCTGATACAGATTTCCTTCAGCTATATGGTGGGATTTGGCCGAGAATCATTTCTCGGCTTTTTTTTGCCTATCGTTTGGGTTAATAGTAATTAATAGTCCGTTTTTCAATGACATAGCCTGGTTTTTGATCTGATATTTCTTTCCGCACTAACCAGTTGCCGTAGTCGTCTACTTTTAGATATTCGTAAGTTAATAATGACTTGTTTTGGTCTTGGTCAACTTCCGTGACTTTTGACATAAACCCCTGCTCATTATAGAAAAAGTGCCTTTCTGAAATGAGCTCTGACTCATAAAAGTGCTTATAAGAGGTTTTTTGGTCATTGTCATTGTAAGTTGTTTGCATGCTAAAAAGGTTATTCCAATCTTTATCATCCAAGCTGACAGAGATTAACCTTCCTCTATCATCGTAATTCAGAGTACTCATGTATGGGTAGTCCTTATCGCCACTAATCCCTGCATAAGGAAGTTTTGCATCTTCTTTATATAGAAATTTCGTTTCGGTCGGATCGCCGTCTTGACTATACGAAATTTGCTTTTGGATTCTTCCTATATCGTCAAAATGATAGCTTTCAGAAGATAGCCTTGGTTTCGCGTCAGGGTTTGATGGTTTTGTGTGGACACGGGTTTCATTAGTCATAAAGCCGTGCTCATTAAACGTTAGCTTTACACTATTGACTAGGTAGCCTTCATCATTGATATTCGTGTGCTCATAGTCCATTTCGATTAGGACTGATTCTACCGGCCCTTTAAGACCAAACAGCGTGAGCTCATTTATTAGAGTGGATTTTTCTTCACAGCTTACGACAGTACAAAGTGATAATAAAAGCATTACTATTCTTACAAGATTAATCACGGAAACTCCTTTTTATTTTTCAGTAATGTAGTGACATAAAAAAAGGCCTCGCATCGCTGCAAGGCCTTTAAAATATGGCTCCCCCTGCTGGATTCGAACCAGCGACATATGGATTAACAGTCCACCGTTCTACCGACTGAACTAAGGGGGAATTGTGTGTTCAAAGTTGTGTCCTGAACGGGGCGAGATAATAGACATATTTCGCCCTTTGGTCAACACCTTATGTGAAAAAAATTTTAATTTGCTACTTTTTTAAGCCTTTCTACTGCTTTTTCTAAAGTTTCCATGCTGGCAGCATAAGAAAGTCGCATGTGACCAGGTGCTCCGAAGGCTGAACCGGGAACCAGTGCAAGATCTACTTTTTCGATTAAAAGTTCAGCTAGATCTAAATCAGAGTCACAGCCTAACTTTTTAATCAAACCTTCAACATTAGGAAAGGCGTAGAAAGTTCCGTCACTTGGCAAACAAGTAATGCCATCGATTGCATTGAGTTCTTCGAGCAAATAGTCGTGGCGTCGCTTGAATGCTTCTAACATAGGCTTTATGCAACTTTGGTCGCCGCTTAAAGCTTCTTGCGCTGCTGCTTGGCTCGGTGCCGCTGGGTTTGAGGTGCTCTGCGACTGGATCTTCTTCATAGCAGCGATTAGGTCTGCTGGGCCACCTGCATAGCCGATACGCCAGCCCGTCATAGCGTAAGCTTTTGAAACGCCGTTGAGGACGATGGTTCTATCGTACAGCTCTGGGCAAGCGTTAAGGATGTTCACGAAAGAACCTTCTTCCCACAAAATATGTTCATACATATCATCGGTGGCAATGATGATGTTAGGGTGTTGTTTCAGAACGTCGCCAAGCGCTTTTAATTCATCCATAGTATAAGCAACACCGGTCGGGTTACTCGGGCTATTAATAACGAACAGTCGAGTGTTCTCGGTAATTGCGTCTTCTAGTTGTTGTGGCGTGATCTTAAGGTGTTGCTCGATACTGGTTTCGATAATGACAGGCTGAGCTTCTGCTAAAAGCGCCATATCGGGATAAGAGACCCAGTATGGAGCTGGAATAATGACTTCATCGCCCGGGTTCAGCAAGGCTTGGCAAAGGTTATAAAAGCTCTGCTTGCCACCTGAAGAAACAAGGATCTGGTTAGGCTCGTAACTAAGTTGGTTATCGCGTTTGAACTTTTGGATAACTGCTTCTTTAAGTTCTGGCGTACCGTCTACAGCAGTATATTTTGTTGCACCATCGTTTATGGCGGCAATTGCTGCTTGCTTGATATGCTCAGGAGTGTCGAAGTCTGGCTCGCCAGTTCCAAGACCAACGATATCGCGACCTTGGGCTTTTAATTCCTTAGCTTTTGCTGCCACCGCTAAGGTTGGTGAAGGTTTAATCAGCTGTACTCTTTTTGATAATTCGATTGCCACTTTGATCCCTCGATTTTTTTGCAAAGTATGAGACAATAAGCGTCAATCATACTCCAAGTTAGATCGCTACCCAAGTAGTTATAGCGATTACAACGCCGTGTTATACAACTAAACGATAGAAGTGAATGAGCCAGATATTTGATTTGAAATCGCAATTCGAGCCAGCGGGCGATCAGCCAAAGGCTATTGAGAGTCTATTAGAGGGCTTGGAAGATGGTCTTTCGCACCAAACGCTACTAGGTGTTACTGGCTCAGGTAAGACATTTACCATGGCTAACGTTGTGGCGCGTAGTGGGCGCCCAACAATCATTATGGCTCATAACAAAACCCTAGCGGCGCAGCTTTACGGTGAAATGAAGGAGTTCTTTCCGAATAACGCAGTAGAGTATTTTGTTTCTTATTACGATTATTACCAGCCGGAAGCTTATGTCCCTGCGTCTGATACTTTTATTGAGAAAGACGCATCGATAAACGAACATATCGAGCAAATGCGACTATCGGCGACGAGAGCCTTATTAGAACGTCGTGATGCAATAATTGTGGCTTCGGTGTCCGCTATTTATGGTCTGGGTGATCCCAAAGCATTCCATAGCATGGTAATGCACTTGAAAATTGGCGATCCGATTGACCAGCGTTATATTTTGCGCCGCTTGGCTGAGCTTCAATATACGCGCAACGACATGGAGCTTCAGCGTGCGACTTATCGAGTGCGTGGTGATCTCATTGATATTTATCCTGCTGAGTCAGACAAAAATGCCATTCGAATTGAGCTGTTTGATGATGAAGTGGAGACCATCCAGACTTTTGATCCGCTTACTGGTGAAGTTTTAAAGAACCTAACCCGAGTGACTGTTTTCCCTAAAAGTCACTATGTCACGTCCCGTCAGACCATTTTAGACGCCATTGAGCAGATTAAAGTTGAGCTGAAAGAGCGTTTGGCACAGCTCTATGACATGAATAAGTTAGTCGAGGCGCAGCGTTTAGAGCAGCGAGTTAAGTTTGATATCGAGATGATGCAAGAACTTGGGTACTGCTCAGGGATTGAGAACTATTCACGCTACTTGTCGGGCGCTGAGCCGGGTGAGCCGCCGCCATGTTTACTCGATTACTTGCCACCTGATGCGTTAATGATTATTGATGAGTCCCACGTGACTGTGTCGCAAATTGGCGCCATGTATAAGGGCGACCGCTCACGAAAGGAAACTTTGGTCGAGTTCGGCTTCCGTTTGCCATCAGCTTTAGATAACCGACCCTTGAAGTTCGACGAGTTTGAGCGGACTGCACCGCAGACGATCTTTATCTCTGCGACGCCTGGTAATTATGAGGCGGAGCACTCTGGTCAAGTAGTAGAGCAGGTGGTGCGTCCAACGGGGCTAGTCGATCCTGAAATTGAAGTGCGACCAGTAGCCACTCAGGTTGATGACTTATTGTCTGAAATCAATTTGCGAGTTGGAGTTAATGAGCGTGTGCTGGTGACGACCTTGACTAAAAAGATGTCAGAAGATTTAACCGACTATCTAGCTGAGCATGGTGTGAGAGTGCGTTACTTGCATTCGGATATTGATACTGTGGAGCGGATGGAGATTATCCGCGACTTAAGGCTTGGAGAATTTGATGTCTTGGTTGGCATTAACTTGTTGCGTGAAGGTTTGGATATGCCGGAAGTGTCGCTTGTCGCAATTTTAGATGCCGATAAAGAAGGGTTTTTGCGATCGGAGCGTTCATTAATACAAACCATTGGTCGTGCTGCTCGTAACTTAAACGGGCGAGCCATTTTGTATGGCGATCGAATTACAGGCTCGATGAAAAAGGCTATTGATGAAACTGAGCGCCGCCGTGCTATTCAACAGGCTTACAATAAAGAGCATGGAATTACCCCTCAGGGTATTAAGAAAAAAATTGGCGATGTGATGGATACCGGCGGTTCAAACCGTGGTAAAAAGCGTGTTGCTGAGAAAAAAGGTCAATATGAAGTTCGAAGTTTGGCGGAGAGTGTGGAGCAGATTGAGAAGCTTGAGAAAGAAATGCTCGATTTAGCGAAAAACTTGGAGTTCGAGAAGGCAGCGCAAGTTCGTGACCGTATTGAAAAAATTCGCGAGCAAAGTATAGCCTAGGTCACAGATTCAATAATCCCTTGGAATTAATTGGTAGTACAGCCCTCTGATGGTAAAATTCGGAGGTTTGTAGCCATTGCTGTCGGCTTTTTAAAGCAAGATATCGGCGTGGCGGCATTAAGTTAATGTTAAGTTGAGCTTTTTTATGATGTTGTCACTAAAATAGTGGAGTCGAAGAATAATAATGTACCGTTGTTTAAAAGCTTTTCTCGTGTGCCTGTGCGTAGTTATTGCGCCAATCACTAATGCGGATGAGAAAATTGCAACTGAGTTCAATCAAAAACTCAATAAAATCAATATCTTTCTAGAAGAAAATCATAATAAAGCACTTCAAGAGCCAAACCTTCTTATAGGCTTTGTAAACCAAGAGTTGCTTGAGGTATGGTCAGCCAGAAATACTATCCGAGCCATGCTAGGAACTTCTCGCTGGAAGCAACTTACTGATTTTGAAGCGAATGTCCTTATTAAAACCTACGAAAACACTATTCGCCGCTATTTATTTGAGGTATTGCAGCAATATCAAGGGCAAACGGCTAGCGTCGAAAGCGTAAGACTTAATGACAAAGGTAATAAAGGTTGGCTGAGGGTGCGCCTTGAAAGTCCGTCATTCCCAACTCTTAATGTCGACTTGAAGATTTATAAAGAGCAGGAACAGTGGACAGTATACGATTTCAGTTTCCAGGGCATAAGCTTTGTCAAAATGAAGCGAGGTTTTTTTAGAGATACTTTCGATAAAAGTGGTGTCGTAGGTGTTGTGGCAGAACTTAAAGAAAAGAACAAAGAGTTTAACCAAGCGATGGCGGTGGCAAGCGATGAGTAGCGATCAAAGTGCCTGGTATTTAGTGCAATGTAAGCCTCGCCAAGAGAGTAGGGCACAAGAAAACCTTGAAAATCAATCAATTAATAGCTTTTTCCCTATAATTTCATTAGAGAAAATAGTCCGAGGTAAACGTAAGCAGATAGAAGAAGCAATGTTTCCAGGCTATTTATTTGTGGAGTTATTAGAAACCGGTGAGTATTGGTCAAAGATTCGCTCGACGCGAGGAGTCCGAGACTTTGTACGCTTTGGTGGTGTTCCTGCAAAGATTTCTCAGCAACTTTTGGAGCAGTTAAAAGTTATTGATCATGATTTTGTCACAAAAGTAGTCGACTCTACGCCTAAAGAGGGGGATCGTGTTCGAGTCACAGCAGGCCCTTTTAAAGATTTGGAAGGCATATTTAAGATGCCAGATGGTGAGCAGCGCTCCATAGTTCTATTGAATATGCTGGGTAAACTCACTGTACTTGAAGTTTCAAACGATGAGTTTGAAAAAATATAACATTATAAAAAGAAAATAATATTACTTTTGAAAGGTTTCGAGACGAGTGTAAAGCCTATATAATAGCGCTCGCTTAGGCGTACCCTAACAAAAATATTACAAATAAAAACAATAAGATAGGCACTTTGGGAGCCGGAACCCACGGGCGGTAGCGTATCTGGGTGACGGAGAAAAGAAATAATCATGGATAATTGGATGGAAAATAGACTACTAAACAACGATTTAATTCGTGACGTTAACAATATAGCTGTTGAGGCAGGCCACTCGGTCATGTCAATTTATGAAAAAGACTTTAATGTACAAGAAAAGTCTGATCACTCTCCTTTGACTGAAGCTGATTTAGCTTCGCACCGCTGTATTGTTCACGCTTTACAGAAGCTAACCCCATCTATCCCCATTTTGTCTGAAGAGTCAGCGGATATTCCATGGACTGAGCGTCAGTCGTGGGAGCATTACTGGCTTATAGACCCGCTTGACGGTACTAAAGAGTTCATAAAGAGAAATGGTGAGTTCACAGTCAATATTGCTTTAGTCTCTAATGGCATACCTATTTTGGGCGTTGTTTATGCCCCGGTAAAAGAAATTCTATATTTCGGCGGTATTGGCGCAAATGGTGAGAGTTTAGGGGCTTGGAAACAGGTGGACCATAACAAAGAGCCTATTTCAGTTTCGTCACAAGCTCACAAACCTATTCGAGTCGTTGGCAGTCGCTCCCACCAATCGGATGAGATGCAGTCGTATTTATCAAAGTTTGATGATTATGAATTTATCCCAATGGGAAGCTCTCTAAAAATTTGTTTAGTCGCCGAAGGGAAAGCTGATATCTACCCTAGGTTTGGTCCTACTTCTGAATGGGATACCGCAGCTGCACATGCTGTATTAAAGGCTGCAGGTGGAAGCTGTGTCACCTATGAAAAAAACGACGAATTAATGTATAACACTAAAGAATCATTGCTAAACCCTTACTTTATAGTACAAGGCCCACAACTATGATGAGAAAAACTCTTGGCTTGTTATTAAGCATCTTTACTTTAGCAATTGCTAGTGACAGCGTTGCTAACGATCTATCGCAAGCAAAACAGCTTTGCCAGAATGCCACTGAACAGCAGAGACAGATGGCGCGTGCCGCTGGCTACGATGTTGACTCTATGTGTGCCTCTTTAAAGCAACAAGGTTCGAGTTCAACTGCAGAAAAACAATCAGGCTCTTCTGTCATGCCAAGAGAACTGGCGGACTTTCCAAGCCAACAAAATAGTGCCAAAGAAGCAAATGAAAACAAAGAGCAAGAAAAACTACCAAAAGTAGAACGTGAACTGAAAAGGTTTGGCTATGATCTATTCGCGGGTGTGCCTACAACCTACACTCCAGTAAGTAATATTCCAGTACCTTCTAACTATATTGTTGGCCCTGGAGATACAGTTAAAGTACAGCTTTTTGGCAAAGAAAATAACAGTTACGAATTAACGGTAGAGCGTGATGGAAGCATTCAGTTTCCACAGCTTGGGCCTATAAATGTTGCCGGATTGTCGTATACCGAGTTAAAGCAGTCCCTGAACCAACGAATTAGTGAGCAATACATTGGTGTACAGTCCAATATAAGCTTAGGCGAACTGCGCTCCATCCAAGTGTTTGTATTAGGTGAATCCTTCAAGCCTGGCGCCTACACAGTTTCATCATTATCTACTGTGATGAATGCTTTATACGTTAGCGGAGGTTTAACTGAAATAGGCTCTTTGAGAAATATTCAACTAAAACGTAATGGTAAAGTTATTTCGACGGTCGATTTATACGACTTATTGCTAAAAGGCGATACTAGTGATGACCAAAGATTGCAATCTGGCGATGTAATTTTTATTCCTTCTGTTAAGAAAACTGCATCGGTTGCTGGAGAAGTTGTTAGACCGGCTGTATATGAGTTAAAAGGTGAGAAAACTGTTAACGAGCTTATTGAGCTGGCGGGAGGGTTACTACCTAACGCGTATAAAAGTGATGCACGAATAGAAAGGGTAAGTAAGTCAGGACAACAAACAGTCGTAGATCTAAACCTGAACACAAGGACTGGGCTTAATACAAAAATTAAGAGTGGTGATTTATTAAAAATCTTTCCAGCCGTGGAAAGGGAAGAAAATGTTATTGAGTTAATTGGTCATGTTTATCGCCCAGGTTTAATAAAATGGACAAAAGGGTTAAAGCTTAGTGATGTACTAAAGAGCGAATTAAAACTCAGGCCTCATGCGAACATCGATGCTGTGATTGTCTTCAGAGAAAAGGATGCTCTTGGCATTATAGAGCCATATATTGTGAACTTGCGATCTATATGGGCAGGAGATAATGAGTTTAAATTACACTCCCGCGATAAAGTGATTGTCTTATCAAACCAAATTACCGAAAAAGATATCAGTTTATACTTGGAGCGAGCCAAAAAAGTTCAGCTAGAAAGAGCTAACTTCCAGAAAGAGCTAGACTCAATCACTGAAAAAGATGAGTTGACGACTAATATAGGCGATTACGCAGGTTTAGAAAGTAAAATCCAAAGAAGGAAGCAAAGTGAAAGCTTAGAAAGTCGCGTGCTTAATTCTGAAAGCGTCGAGTATGATGAGTTAAAGCTTGCGCAGATAAGGCAGGAAATTCGGAATGAACCACTTTCTAAGTTTATCGCCCAGCTTAAGTCTCAAGCATCTAATCAAAGTGTAGCTAAACTTGTAAAGATTAGCGGAGGGGTAAAGTTTCCTGGTCAATACCCATACCAAAAAAATATGAGTGTCTTACAGCTGATCCAATTAGCTGGTGGGCTAACAGAGGTTGCATATTTAGCAAATGCAGAAGTGACCACTCGCACCTTCTCCGTAGATGGTGGAGTAAATATTAGACACAAAGGTATTAGTTTGCAGGAAGTCTTTCTAGGAGAATCTGGTGCAACCCTATCTCCTTTTGATGAGGTAAATATCAAGGTTTCTCCAAATATTACAGAAGAGATCTATGTAGATGTTACAGGCGAAGTACGCTACCCGGGGCGCTATCGAGTTGCTCGAGGAGAAACACTAAGTCAGCTAATTAACCGTGTTGGTGGATTCACAAAATATGCTCATCCAAAAGCAACTGTTTTCTCAAGAAAGACTCTACGTCAACACGAGCAAAAGAAATTAGAGCAACTTCAGTCTAAACTTCGTCAAGATATCGCTATATCTGAACTAGAAGATACTAACATTGGCAAATCAGCAGACATTGAGTCTGCACAATCACTGCTAAACATATTGAGCTCGACAGAGGCTACGGGGCGTCTTGTTATAGATATTGATTCAATATTGGCCGATAACAGTGAAGACATAATTCTAAAGTCTGGTGACAAATTAATTGTACCAAGTTTCCGACAAGAAGTTACTGTTGTTGGTGAGGTGCAAGTCGCTACATCACATCTTTACAGCGAGAAATATGATTATCAAGATTACATAGACCGTAGTGGTGGCGAAAAAGATACCGCGAACTCCGACGCTATTTATATAGTAAAAGCCGATGGCTCAGTAGTTCTACCCAACCAATCATCATGGCTAAGCCATAGCTCAAGTAATATAGAGCCTGGCGATACTATTGTTGTACCACTAGACACGCCCCGTGTAGATGGCTTAGAGCTCTGGAGCAAGGTCAGCCAGATCGTATATCAGTTAGCTCTTGGTGCGGCTGCGGTTAATAGCTTCTAAGATCTAGTCGTAGGGTGTGTCTTGGCTCACCCTATGAGTAGCTGGATTTACTACATCATGCGAATGTAACGAAGTAACCTCATTCAGCTTCGAATATCGAATAAAACATTATGAAAAAAACTTTAATAGCATTATTAATACTAAGCGGATCAATAGTTAAGGCAGAGCCTTGGCTAGATACGCGTGACGCTTGGTTGAGAGCGGACATCGAAGCACTGTCTGCACATGGAGTGATAAACACCCCAATAACTACTTGGCCACTTCCTTGGGCTCGAATCGTTAAAGATATTGATAATGTGGAGTTGGACCAAGTGCCAGAATCTTTAGTCCCAGCATTAATGCGTGTCAAAAGAAAGGCAAGAATAGAAACTTCAACAGATACACGCAGTGAACTATCACTAAAAGCGGGCAATGAAGGCAAGGTTTTACGACACTTTGGCGATGACCGTCGAGAAAAAGCTGAAATCACCTCTAGCAACAAAGGTATGACGAAAAGCTTTGCATGGAATATTGAAGCAACTAAAGCATTCAGCCCTTTTGATGGTGAAGAAGAGCGACTGGATCACAGCTACGTTGCAGGAATTTGGGGCAACTGGATTTTTTCAGCCGGCGCACAAGAGCGTTGGTATGGACCCGGTTGGGACAGTTCTCTTATTTTAAGTAATAACGCGAGGCCCGTCCCAAGCTTATCTATAAAAAGAAATTATGCAGATCCTTTTGAGAGCGACTGGTTATCATGGATCGGACCTTGGTCCGTTTCAGCCTTCGCTGGGCAGTTAGAAAGCGATCGCTTTATCCCTCATGCAAAACTAATCGGGATGTCAGTAACCTTTAAACCACTTGATTCATTAGAAATTGGTTTAAGACGAACCGCGCAGTGGGGAGGCGAGGGAAGACCTGAGTCATTATCTAGTTTGGTCGATCTCGCAATAGGTAGAACCAATTGTGATCAAATTGCAGATGGTTGTGATGATCGCCTCAACTCTGGTGAGGCAGGAAACCAAATAGCCGGGATCGATTTCGACTGGAGACTCCCTACAGAAACTTATCACGGTTCAATATATGGACAATTAATTGGTGAAGATGAAGCGGGTTATGCGCCTTCTAGAAAATTCTTCCAAATTGGTTACAAAAATAATTTCACTCTTGGTGGCGACACACTCGTTACTAGCTTTATAGAGTATGCTGATACCGAAAATGAGTACGCAAAAAACGTAACTTATGAGCACGGGATATATCGAACAGGTTATCGTACAGAAGGCAGAAGTATTGGTTCCACATACGACGCAGACTCTGAAAGTCTAACTTTTGGTATGCTTGCTTCTACAACATCCGGTTCTCGTTATAAAGTATCAGTTTCAAAAGTTGACATGAATAAAGGTGGTGTCGGAGACAATCATACTATTGCGACCAATGAACTGAACTTCAACAGGCTGTCGCTTAAATACCAAAAACCTTTTAAGCACGGTCTATTATCGGCTTCCATTGACTATCAAGATAAAGCTTTTGAAATATCAGGAGTTAATACTGATAAATATAATGTAGGGCTTTCATGGACAATGGAGTTATAAGTCGCCAATGTTAGTTTAACCAAGCCACCTAACAATCGTAATTGCGAGGCCTTTAGGCCGAAGCAATCTCTATACAAAATTAGAAAATTATGAAAAGTGAAAACAATCAACAATTAAGTCAAACTCAGCCACCACATCACGAAGACGAAATCGACTTACGTGAACTTTTTTCTATTCTCTGGAAAGGAAAGTGGATCATTATTGGAGTAACTTTCATTTTTGCCATTGCTTCCGTTGGGTACGCGCTTTACCTTCCTAATGAATATAAAGCAACAGCAGTTTTGCAGCCTAATGAAAGTGGAACTGGTGGGAAATTAGCATCTCTAGCAGGACAGTTTGGCGGCCTTGCTTCAATGGCTGGAATTAACTTGGGTGCAGGCGAATCATCAGATGCTGTCATAGCAATGGAAATCATGAAAAGCTGGGGTTTTGCAGAAGAATTTATTAATAAACATAATATTGCAGTAGAATTGTTTGCGGCTGAAGGGTGGGACCAATCTAAGAAAAAGCTGATCATAGATGATGATCTTTATAATGAAGCAACTGAAACCTGGGTCCGTGAGGCACCTAAAGGCAAAACTGTGGAGCCTAGTAGTTGGGAGTTATTCGAGGAATTCAAAGAACGATTGTCTATCAGTCAGGATAAAGATACCGGTTTAGTTAGCGTGTCGGTCACACACTACTCTCCAGAAATTGCAAAAGAGTGGGTAGATATGCTTACTAAAGATATCAACAAACTGATGAAAGATCGAGCTTTAGAAGAAGCCAACCAAAATATTCAATACCTTGAAGAGCAATTCAAAAGTACATCCTATGCAGAGCTAAGAGCAATGTTTAGTGAGTTAATCCAAGAGCAACACAAATCTAAAATGCTTGCACAGGTTTCTGATGAGTATGTATTTAAAGCAGTAAGTGCGGCAAAAACCCCGGAGGAGAAAGATAAGCCTAAGAGAGCACTGCTGGTAATCATAGCTGTTATTTTGGGCGGGATTATATCTGTATTTATTGTTTTTCTCATGAACTTCTTAAAGAATAACAAGCACAACTAAAAGACCTCTTTTGTGGGTTTAAAATAGGGAAAGTGATTAAAATGAAAGTATTAAGCGTTTTTGGCACTCGCCCAGAAGCCATTAAAATGGCTCCTTTGGTACATGCTCTGAATAATGATAGTCGTTTTGAATCTAAGGTATGTGTAACTGCGCAGCACCGAGAGATGTTAGACCAAGTGATAGAGCTGTTTAAGCTGACTGTGGATTATGATCTAAATTTGATGCAGGCAGGACAGACGTTGCCACAGCTGACTAGCCGTATTTTATTAGAGCTGACGCCTGTTCTAGAAGAGTTCAAGCCGAACGTGGTGTTGGTTCATGGAGATACTGCGACCACGTTCGCGGCGAGTTTAACGGCTTATTACCAACAAATTGCAGTGGGGCACGTTGAAGCTGGCCTGCGTACAGGTAATATTTATTCGCCTTGGCCTGAAGAAGCAAACCGCAAATTAACAGGGCAGTTGACCAAATACCACTTTGCACCAACCGATAACTCTAAAGAAAATCTTGCCAAGGAAAACTTCCCACAAGAGCATATATACATAACTGGTAACACCGTGATTGATGCGCTTTTAATGGTTAAAGAGCAGATTGAAGGCGATGCAACGCTAAGACAAGATCTAGCGATGCAATTCCCGATGCTTGACGAGAGCAAAAAACTGATTTTAGTTACAGGTCATCGCCGGGAGAGCTTCGGTGGCGGCTTTGAGCGTATCTGCGAAGCTCTGGCACAAACTGCAAAAGCGCATCCCAGCGCGCAGATTTTATATCCGGTTCATCTAAATCCGAATGTACAAGAGCCTGTAAAGCGCATCCTTAAGGATGTTAATAATGTTTTCCTCATCGAGCCACAGCAGTATTTGCCTTTTGTGTACCTTATGAATCGCTCACATATTATCCTTACAGACTCTGGTGGAATCCAAGAAGAAGCTCCAAGCTTGGGGAAGCCAGTTCTTGTAATGCGCGATACGACTGAGCGCCCTGAAGCGGTTGCTGCTGGTACGGTTAAGCTTGTAGGGACAAATGTAGAAAAAATTACCTCATCACTAAACGAATTACTGACTGATGAAGATGCTTATGCTGCGATGAGCCGAGCGCATAACCCCTATGGTGATGGTAATGCTAGTAAGCGTATCTGCGATGCTTTAGCTAATTGAAATTAGCTCTGTCCATGGATACCAGACTTTAAAGTCAACCCAAGAACAGTTTAACTTAACAAAACCAATATAATCAAAACTATCAATTTAAAAGCAAGGAAAACGATGTCATTCAACACAATATCAGTAGTAGGACTTGGCTATATAGGCCTACCTACGGCAGCGATGTTTGCGTCATGTAAGAAAACCGTTATCGGAGTCGATGTAAACCAAAAAGCAGTCGATATCATTAACCAAGGCAAAATCCATATTGTTGAGCCAGGCCTAGAAGGCATCGTTAGCGCAGCTGTAAAAGAGGGTTACTTTAAGGCGACGACTAAACCGGAGCCAGCTGATGCTTTTTTAATTGCGGTGCCGACGCCTTTTAAAAAGAGTGATTCCGTAATTCCAGAGCCTGACCTAAGTTATATCAAGGCAGCTGTTGAAGCAATTGCGCCAGTCTTGAAAAAAGGTGATTTAGTGATTCTTGAATCCACTTCGCCAGTAGGTGCTACTGAGCAGATGGCAGAGTGGCTAGCGGCAGCCCGTCCTGACCTCTCCTTCCCATCGTTTACTAGCGAAGCGATGACGGACTTTGATGTTAATATCGCACACTGCCCAGAGCGAGTGTTGCCAGGTCATGTTGTCGAAGAGTTAATATCTAACGACCGAGTGATCGGCGGAGTTTCAGAAGCCTGCTCAGCTAGAGCAGTAGAACTGTATAAAACCTTTGTCGAAGGTGAGTGTGTTGTGACTAATGCTCGCACTGCAGAAATGGCTAAACTGACAGAAAATTCATGCCGTGATGTACAAATAGCCTTTGCCAACGAGCTTTCAATAATTTGTGATAAGCTGGATATTAACGTCTGGGAGTTAATATCGCTTGCCAACCGTCATCCTCGCATAAATATATTGCAACCTGGTCCAGGTGTTGGTGGTCACTGTATCGCGGTAGACCCATGGTTTATTATCAGCAAATCACCTGATGAAGCAAAAATTATTCACACGGCACGCCAGGTGAATGATGCGAAACCTAGTTGGGTTATTGACAAAGTAAAAATCGCTATTAGCGACTTCCTACAAGCCAACCCAACTAAACGAATTGAAGATGTAACCGTTGCGTGTTATGGCTTAGCATTCAAGCCAGATATTGATGATCTTCGAGAAAGCCCAGCATTAAATATTGCTAAGCAACTTGCGGAGTTACACTCTGGGACTGTGTTAGCAGTTGAGCCAAATATAGCAAGCCTGCCAGAGTCTGAAGTGGCATTATGTCTAACCACTTTTGAAGATGCGAAGGGTAACGCTGATATCCATTTAATGCTAGTCGACCACAAAGAGTTTAAACAGACTATCATCGAGTCCGATTATCTGATCGATACTAAAGGTATTTGGTAATGAGAAAAGGTTTTACAGATAAAAGAATAGCAGTAATAGGCCTAGGGTATGTTGGTCTTCCTCTAGCAGTTGAGTTTGGTAAGAAATACTCAGTATTGGGGTTTGATATTAATCAAGCTCGAGTTGCGGAGCTTGAGAAGAAGCATGATTCTACTCTAGAAGTTTCAAGTGAGGACCTATCTAGTTCTGAGCATTTAGCGTTTTCTAGCAACAAGGAAGACTTGTCTGGTTGTAATATTTATATCGTGACGGTACCCACTCCTATTGATGACAGCTATGCTCCGGACTTAACGCCGTTGCGAAAAGCCTCTGAGCTGCTCGGGGAGTTTGTTAAGGAAGATGATGTTGTGATTTATGAGTCAACAGTTTACCCAGGGGCTACCGAAGAAGTATGTATTCCGATTATTGAAAAGGTGTCAGGGCTTGAGTTCAATAAAGACTTCTTTGCAGGTTATTCACCTGAGCGCATTAACCCGGGTGATAAGGTTAATACCTTAACTAAAATCATGAAGGTGACCTCAGGTTCCACGCCCGAGGTTGGGTTGTTTGTCGATAGTCTTTATGCATCCATCATTTCAGCAGGCACTCATTTAGCGAGTTCTATCAAAGTTGCTGAGGCGGCGAAGGTCATCGAAAATACTCAGCGTGACTTAAATATTGCCGTTATTAATGAGTTTGCAAAAATCTTTAATAAACTCGGTATTGATACTGAGGAAGTCTTAAATGCTGCTGGCACTAAGTGGAATTTCTTACGATTTAAACCTGGGCTTGTTGGTGGGCACTGTATCAGCGTTGACCCTTACTACTTGACCTACAAAGCTCAGGAAGTTGGTTACCGACCAGAAGTTATACTTGCCGGTCGCCGAATTAATGATGGCATGGGTGAATACGTAGCTACCCAGTTAGTTAAAAAGCTACTGCGAGAAAAGATTCATGTTGATGATGCAAGGGTCTTGGTCTTAGGCTTTACCTTTAAAGGCGACTGCCCTGATGTGAGAAACACCAAGATTATCGATGTCGTTACAGAATTAAAGGATTTCAACATGTCGGTTGATGTTTATGACTCTTGGGCAGATAAGAATGAAGTTAAGCATGAATATGGTGTAGAGCTGATATCCGAGTTATCCCCTAACAGTTATGATGCGATTGTTCTTGCCGTTGACCATAGCGATATCAAAAAGATGGGGGCTGAAGCTATTCGCAAGTTAGGGAAGTCAAAGCATGTTTTGTATGACGTCAAGCATGTTTTAGAGATTCACGAGTCAGATTTAAGGTTATAGGAATCGAATGATGAAGAAATTTGCGCTTATTGGAGCTGCTGGCTATATCGCCCCTCGTCACCTAAGAGCGATAAAGGATACTGGCCATGAACTGATTGCCGCCATGGATGTGAATGACTCAGTGGGCATTATGGATAGTCACTTTCCGAATGCTGAGTTTTTCACAGAGTTTGAAGATTTTTCAGCATTCGTTGACGATCAAACTATTCTGGGAAATAAACTGGACTATATTTCTATCTGTACGCCTAACTATTTGCACGTTGCTCATATAAAGTATGCGCTCAAAAATGGCATTGATGTAATTTGCGAGAAGCCATTGGTTTTAGAGAGCAAGCATCTCGATGAACTCAAAGCATATGAAGTAAAATATGGTGCGAGAGTAAACTCCATTTTGCAATTACGTTTGCATCCATCAATTATTGCGCTAAAAGAAAAAGTTGATGCAGCGCCTGCGGGGTATGTATTTGATGTGGATTTAACCTATATGACATCTCGTGGAAAATGGTACATGAAGTCATGGAAAGGATTTGACCAAAAGTCAGGGGGTGTGGCGACCAACATAGGCGTCCATTTTTATGACATGTTGCATTTTGTTTTTGGAAAGCTTTTAGCTAATGAAGTGCATTACCGTGATGAGAAAACGGCGAGTGGTTATTTGCACTATGAGCGAGCCCGCGTACGTTGGTTTCTATCCATTGATGCCAGTAATCTACCTGAGAATGCGGTAGCTGGGGAAAAGCTAACTTATCGCAGCATTACCATCGGTGATGAAGAGCTAGAGTTCTCAGGGGGCTTTACCGATTTGCACACACAAAGTTACCAGAATATTTTAAGTGACCATGGATTTGGTGTCGAAGAGAATCGGGTTGCTATTGAGACCGTTGAAAAAATACGCGTTCAACCCATAGCCGAAGCAGGCGATAAGGCCCATCCATTATTAAGCAAGGTTCTATAATCGTGAGTAAGGGATATCAAGTACACCCTTCGGCGATAGTTGATGAAGGAGCCGAAATAGGTGAAAACACGCGAGTGTGGCATTTTGTTCACGTCTGTGGTGGTGCGAAGATTGGACAAGGATGCTCACTGGGGCAGAACGTTTTTATTGGCAATCGTGTGACGGTAGGTAATAACGTCAAAATTCAGAATAACGTTTCGGTATACGACAATGTACACTTGGAGGATGATGTATTCTGTGGTCCTAGCATGGTGTTCACTAATGTATATAACCCGCGCTCTTTTATTGAACGTAAAACGGAATACCGCGATACTCTTGTTAAAAAAGGCGCTACCTTAGGCGCGAACTGTACCATTGTTTGCGGAGTAACCATTGGTCGTTATTCTTTAGTTGGGGCTGGCGCTGTCGTGAACAGCGATGTTAAGCCCTTTGCATTGATGGTTGGCGTACCGGCAAAACACATTGGTTGGATAAGTAAGTATGGTGAAAGACTTGAGCTACCGCTAGAAGGGGAAGAGCAAGTGACATGTCCTCATACTGGCGATGTTTATCAACTCTCAGGTAGTACATTAACGTTGGTTGACGAGAAATAATATGCAGTTCATTGACTTAAAAGCACAATATCAACATTTAAAATCAAAAATAGATAAACGCATTCAAGCCGTATTAGAGCATGGTCACTATATCATGGGGCCAGAGGTACAGGAGCTTGAAGAGAAGCTTGCTGAATATGTTGGTGTAAAACACGCTATTACCTGCGGAAATGGTACAGACGCATTAACGCTTGCCATGATGGTGCTCGATGTTAAGCCGGGTGATGCCGTTTTCTGTCCGACCTTTACCTTTTTTGCTACCGCAGAGGTTATTGCTTTTGAAGGCGCAACACCGGTATTTGTTGATGCTGATGAATCGACTTTCAATATCTGTCCTATTGACCTAGAAAAGCGCATACAGGCCGTCATTGCCGAGGGGACATTAACCCCTAAAGCCATTATAGCTGTTGACCTCTTTGGTTTGCCCGCAAACTACCCAGAGCTTGAGAAGATTGCTAAAAAGTATGACCTGAAGCTTGTCGAAGATGCCGCGCAAGGCTTTGGTGGCGCCATTAATGGTCAGAAAGCGGGAGGTTTTGGTGATATTGCCACGACGAGCTTTTTTCCAGCAAAACCGTTAGGGTGCTATGGTGATGGTGGCGCTGTTTTTACGAACAATGACGAGTACGCCGAGTTAATTAAATCTTATCGAGTGCACGGCAAAGGCAAGGACAAATACGACAATGTCCGTATTGGTATGAATAGTCGCTTAGACACTATACAGGCTGCTGTATTATTAGAGAAGTTGGCAGAGTTTCCGAAAGAGCTAATTGCAAGGAACCTAGCGGCTGAGAATTATGAAAATAGCTTAGCTGGGACATTTAAAACACCGCAAATTCCGGATGGTTACTTAAGCTCATGGGCACAATATACATTGGTTTCGGAAGATAGAGATGCCGCAATGGCAAAGTATAAAGAACAGGGCACACCCACTATGATTTACTATGGTACCTGCATGCATCAGCAGAGTGCATTTAAGGAGCTGGGATACCAAGCTGGGGACTTCCCTGTTGCTGAAAAGCTCGCTGAAACTGTGTTCAGTTTGCCTATGCATGGTTATCTGAAATAAAGTCGAAAATTGTAAAATGATGAGTTTTCAATCCGCCACTAAAATAAAAACAATTCTGACAGGGACTTTCTTGTCACAAGCAATCCCTCTTATAGCTTTGCCTTTTTTGTCTAGGTTATACTCCCCAACGGAATTTGGCTATTTCTCATTGTACTTTGTATGGGCATTAATTTTTGGAAACTGTCTATCGTTACGCTATGAGATGTCAATTGTTTTTGCAAAAAGTAATAGACTAGCAAATTTAGTCGGCAAAGTATGTTTAATTAATATAGCGCTTGTATTAGTCGTTTGTTTAGTTTTGCTCTCACTATACTTAACAGTAAGTACTCATTTTTTCGGGGTAGATTACGATATTATCTTTTTATTAAGTACTCTACTAAGTGGTGTGGCAATAGCATTAGCAAATATAGAAATTAACTTTAGAAATCGTAAAGGGCATTATAAAGAAATGTCTTTAATAATGATCTCACAACAGTTTCTATCTGCTGTGATGAAGATCTTGTTTGGAGTGGGTTTTTCACTCGGAATTGGTATTTATTTAGGACACACTATAGGTTTGGTTGTAGTGTCCAGTGTATGTTTATATCTTTTGTTGAAAAGATCTTTAAAAAAGTCAGTTCGTAGAGCAGATTACATAGCGATACTTAAAAAGTACAAAAAACTGCCGCTATTTAACCTTCCCTTAACATTACTGACATCATTTTCAAATGGTTTCCTAATAATAGTGCTGACTTCGTTTGAAATGTTTGTAGCTGCTGGGTTGGTAGGACTAAGTCGAACATTGATAAATGCTCCAGTTGGTATAGTTACTAGATCTATTGGGAAGGTATTTTTCGAATTAGCAGCTAAAGGACTTAAAAAGGAACATTCAACGGTAGAGACATTCGTAGATAAAATGATGGATATAATCTTACTATTGGGGGTTGCTCCTGCAGTTTTTATATCTTTTCACTCAGAAATCTTTTTAGTGTATTTCTTGGGGGAAGACTGGGTTGGAGTTGGGGCTTATGCATCATTTCTGATTCCTGTAGCTTTCATGTTATTACTTACTGGTTGGCCTGAAAGAGTCTTTGAAGTAGCAAATAAGCAAGAGGTTATTTTAAAGTATCAAGTACTATGTGATTCTATTACAATTCTAACCTTGGTAGTAGTTAGCTTTTTGTTTAAAGAACCAATTTATACTGTTGCATCTTACTCTGTTTGTGCTGTGCTTTATAATTTAGGTTATTTATATCTAGTATATAAAGTTGGTGACTTTGATATGAGGGGGCTTCAAGATAAATTGTTTAAATTGCTACTGCTATGTATTGTTAATGTTGTTGTACTTTATTTCATAAACTTTCAAATAAACTCTAGTTCATTATCAATTGTCACATCTGGTTTTTATATGATAACTGTCACTTTCTTTATGCTTCTAGCATTGATAAAGAAGCGTAAGATTTCTTCGGAGTAATAAATGAACAACTTGTGTAAAGTGGCGATTGTAGACTATGGAGCAGGGAATATTGGCTCTGTCCAGAACATGTTGAAGAGAGTTGGTGCTGAATCTTGTTTAGCAAAAAGTAGATCAGACATATTATCTGCGAACCTATTGATATTGCCTGGTGTAGGATCTTTCGATTATGGAATTATGAAACTCAGAGAGTCCAAGCTTCTTCCATATATTGAGGAGGCAGTTTTCCAGAACAAGATACCTATATTGGGTATTTGTCTAGGGATGCAACTTTTGACTAAAGGTAGTGACGAGGGAGGCCTTCCAGGTTTAGGTTGGATAGACGCCTATGCACACAAAATAGAAAGGGATGATATGTTCAGAGTTCCACATATGGGTTGGAATATAGCAAAACCAATAGTAGATATCGAATTAACCAAGGGGCTTCATGACTCGGCTAGATTCTACTTCGTGCACTCATATGAAGTCCACTGTGAGAGTGCTGATAATATACTATTTAAAACTAATTACGGAACTGAATTTAGTTCTGGGATTTATAAAGATAATATTTTTGGTGTGCAGTTTCACCCAGAGAAAAGTCACAAATTTGGTATGCAATTATTAAGAAATTTTATTGGGTATAGTAATGCTTGAAAAACGGATTATACCTACATTACTACTGAGTAAAGGGAAGCTAGTTAAGACAGTTAAGTTTAAAGACCCTGTGTATATTGGCGATCCCATTAACGCTGTTCGTATATTTAATGATAAAGAAGTTGATGAACTCTGCTTACTTGATATAACGGCTTCTAAAAGTAATGCCAAAATTAACTTCTCTCTGATGGAATCGATTACTAGAGAGGCGTTTATGCCGGTATGTTATGGGGGCGGTGTTAAGTCTATCGAAGATATAGACAGGTTATTTGCTCTTGGTATAGAGAAGGTAGCTTTAAATAATATACTTTTTAAGGACAAAGACCTAGTTATAGAGGCCGTAAGAAAATATGGAAGCCAAAGTATAGTAGCTTCTATTGACGTTAAAAAAAATATTTTTGGAAAATATAAAATTACATGCTTGTCGGGTACTAAGGGCTTAGAAATTAATTTTGACCAAGCCATAAAGTATTTGCATGACGTGAAAGTTGGTGAAATATATTTAACATCAATTAATAGAGAGGGGACGATGACGGGGTTTGATATGAATCTGGTAAAGTCCTTTAGTGAAAAAACTAATCTTCCAATGATAGTAAATGGCGGGGCTGGATGCTGCGAAGATATATTAGAAGTTTTTAAAAGTACAAATATTACTGCTGTTTCATGTGGTAGTTTTTTTGTATATAAGGGTAAACATCGTGCTGTACTGATTAACTACCCAAAAAATAAACTGTTAAGTTATTTAGGTGATATTTAAATGAATAATGCTAATTTAAAGCAATGTACATACTGTGTAATGGACTCTAGTGATCCTGATATTATATTTGATGAAGATGGTGTCTGCAATCATTGTGAAAATCACCGAAGAGTGCTGGCCGATATGCCCTCTGGGCAGGATAAAAAGCGAAAGCTAGAACAGTTGGTTACTACAATCCAGAAATCAGCTAAGAACAAAGAGTATGACTGTATAATTGGAGTCAGTGGGGGCGTTGATAGTACTTATCTCGCTTATAAAATTAAAGAGCTTGGTTTAAGACCTCTGGCTGTACACCTGGATAATGGATGGAACTCTGAGCTAGCAGTCAGTAATATTGAAAAAACATTAGATAAGCTTGATATTGATCTCTTTACATATGTGATTGATTGGAAGGAATTTAAAGATATACAACTTAGTTTCTTGAAAGCATCAGTTCCGGACGCAGAAGTTCCAACAGATCATGCGATCTCTGCAATACTTTATAGACTAGCTGCAAAATATAATATTGAATACATTTTGAATGGTAGTAATTTTACAACAGAAGGAATACTGCCGAAATCCTGGACATATGGCGTTAAAGATTTTAAGTATATTCGTGGGATTCAAAAAAAGTTTGGAACTGAAAAAATTACATCATTTCCACATTATGGATTAATAAAGCTTGCTTACTATCGTTTAATTAAAAACATTAAGCTGGTTAGAATACTAGACTTAATTGATTATGATAGAGATGAAGCCATGGATGTGCTACAAAATAATTTAGACTGGGTTTATTACGGTGGGAAACATTATGAGTCAGTTTATACTAGGTTCTTTCAATCTTATATATTACCTAAAAAGTTTGGAATAGATAAGAGAAAGGCACATTATTCTACATTGATCAATACAGGAAACCTAACGCGTGAAGAAGCAATTAATGAGTTATCCAAACCGCTATATGATGAAAACATTGTGCATGACAAGGAGTTTGTAGCAAAGAAATTTGATATATCATTAGAAGAGCTGGAAGATATTTTAAGTCTGCCTACTAAAACATATGCAGATTACGATAACTCCGAGCAATTACACTCTAAGTTTTTAAAAGTAACTCGTGAAAACTCTTTATTTAAGTTTATGAGACCTCATTCCTAGTATGAAAGTTTTAATTGTTACGAGAACTAACTGGAGTGAACCACCTAGAATCAGGCACCAACTTTGTCAAATGATGCTTGAGCAAGGGCATGAAGTAGTTTTTTTTGAAAAGCCAACAAATAACTTATTATCAACACTTAAATTAAGAAGAGTCTCAGAAAAATTAACTTTGGGCGTTTATCCTGAGTTGTTGCATCATCAGCTGAAATTATTTGGATTTCTCCGGTTTATAAATGCTAAGTTTGTAAAGAGTAAATTAAAGACGTATTTGAGAAATAATCGTTTTGATTTAGTCATCAACTTTAACTATGACTACTATTTTCTCACTTCACTGATAGACAAAGAAAAATTTATCACAATAATTAATGATGATTTTATTGCTCAAGCTAAGCCTTGGATGAAAACAGTTGTTAAAAAACAAATGCAAGAGACATGCGTGCGTTCTAAAGCAACACTATCTGTTTCATATCCCTTAGATAACATGTTGAAGCTGTTTAGCAATAATTCATATTTATTTTTACCTTGGTGTGATGACCAGTACGAACAACCACAAAAGTCAGGAAATAGGAATGTGGTTTTATATTACGGCTTCATAAACAATAGAATTGATTGGAGTATAATTAAGGGGCTTTTAGAGCAGAAAGTTCAGCTCAGGTTTGTAGGGCCAATTAATGAAAAAAAAGCTAAGCAACTAGTCAGAAAACTCTCTAGCTATGAGAACTTCGAATACTTACCACCTCGGTGCTTAAGTGAAGTAAACCTTCAAGATGTATGTTGCTCTATTGCCCCCTATGATATCAAAATTAAGTCAGTGCAAGCTTGTACTATAAGTAATAGAGCATTTAGATTATTAGCTAAAGGCATTCCAGTTATTTATCCAAGTCTCCCCTATATTATCGAATCCCCAAATGAAGTTATTTCAACTGCAAGTAGTGTAAATGAATACATAGATAATATTAATTTTTACAAACACAGTTTTTACGAATGTCAACCAAGTATAAGAGAATTTTTAGCTTCACATCATAGTGCTTCACGTTATCAGTTGTTGCAAACCATAGTCCCGAATGTAACCTTTTCATGAATGTAAAGAACTTATCAATCGCAGTATGAAACTGAATGAAGATCAAGCTGTAGTTAGCACTATGGTCGCATTAATAGCTATGGTGTATACAGTTGCCCCTGTAGCAAACTATTATCTATATTCATTTGGTTTTTATTTCTTGAATTTATCAGTAATTGGATTTGCATGTGTTTTCGTTTATTTGCTGGTATATACAATAATAAAACCTAGGATGGTTGTCTTCCTTTTTTCAAAAAAGCTTTTTGTGATATTGGTATCATTGTTACCATTTCTCATAGTTACAATAATCTCATTTTTTTATTCACGTAATATAGACTATGCATTCACAAAACTTTTCTCCCTTGTAATTAATATTACATTTATGTTTTGGATTGCTAGTCAGTTCAATGAGAAAGCATTTTCGATTTATATCAAAAGCACAATTATTACTAGTTTAATCTTAGGTCTTCTTTATCCATATTTTTATAGTGGCTTATTTGAAGCTGCGCCAGATATATCTAGTGATAATATCTCTGTTTATCTTACGTCAGGATCACTTTTAGCATTTTGCGGTGTATTACAAGTTGTCTTTAAGCCATTTAAATTTCTATATGGAGTATGGTTGGCAATTATTTACGTTGAAATCATATTTACCGGGGCTCGTGGCCCGTTATTGTTTTTACTTATTTGTCATTTCCTGCACAATGTAGTTGTTATGCGAAAGCTTTCAACACTATATTTTTTAACTCCAGTTTTAATAATGGTTATTTTTTATATTATAAGCATTGATTCTGGCGATAGTTTGCTGTCAAGAGCTATTTGGAGGTTCTCACTCGTTTTCGATGGTAACTCAGGTGCTCGTTTTGAATATTGGAGTCTATTTTATGAACACCTCACTAAGCTAGGCTTACTACTTTTTGGTGCTGGTTTAGGTAGTTATGGGGTAATTGCTTTTGGTCCAGGTGTACGCGATTATCCCCACAACTTATTCATAGGTATTATAGCCGATTCAGGTATTTTGGGATTATTGTGTTTTATTGTATTTATAGTGACTCTAATCAGGCTAATGGTATTACATCGGATGTACAAGTATTCAGTAGTACTGTTACTTCCGTTTTTAGAGTTACAAAAGAGCTCAACGTATGCAGAATTTCGAATTTTTTGGATATCTATAGGGGTGATTTTATTCTTAGCTATTGGCAAAGGGTATTTTAGTAGAAAATGAATATACGTTTTATTTTAATATCCATCTTACTTGCTCTTATTCAACTATTAATAGCTTGTAAAGATAGCTCTGATAACCCTAAAGAGGTTGGTGAGAATGTATATGGAAGAATAGCAGGGTCATACCAAGATATTAAATGCTCACATGATAACTCTTGTGTATCCAATGCTGATGAGTTTAAACAAGCAATAGCAAGAAAAGAAGAACAAATTATTTTAAAAAATGGAAATTACGATTTAGGTGTTATTTCAATAGATTATCCTGTTAAAATTGGCTCATCAAAAAAAGGTGCCGCAACTGTTACCGGTTAGAGTTTCCTGAATATTAAAGCTGATGACGTTGTAATAGAGGGCTTAACTTTTTTAAATGGTGCTTCACCCTCAGGAGGGACAGAACTAGACCGTCATGGTGTGATTTTTATTCAATCAAATAGTGTTCTTATTGAAAATAATGATTTTGTTTCAATTGGAATAAATACAAGCTTAGAAGACAAAACAGGTATTGGTATATTAATTTCTAGCTCAAAAAATGTAGTGATTCGATATAATACATTTAGAAATAGTCAGGCCATTGCAATTGCCTCTGGGGATCATTCTAAATATATACAGGTTATCAATAATGATTTTATTGATAGTCACTACTTTGGAGGGGCTGAGGAAGTTATTCACTTTGGTGACGCAACATCTATAAGGCAAGGTGAGTCACCTTCTGAAGATGATACATACCATGAGTTTTCTAATAATTATGTATCCAACTGGAATTTGGAAAAAGAGCTCATATCAATTAAATCTAATAAAAATAAAATTTATAACAATTACTTTGAAAATAACTCATACTCGGCGATTGTAGTTAGAATGGGTAATGAAAATCAAATATATAATAATATAATGGTTGGTAACTCTATTTTTCCATTTAGAGTTTCTGGTGAACGAAATTTGTTCCTGAATAATAAAGTTTGTGGCTCTGGTGCTGTAGTCGCTTCATGCGGAGATGATTTATTCAGAGTTTCGTCCAGACCTTTACAATAGCTACTGGGCTGCAAAGGATAATGTTTTCCTAAATAATCATTTTTATGGGTATAACAAGTTAGCAATTATAGATGAGGGTGATGCAGCTGAAAGTGATTATTTAGCTAGTTATCCAGATAATAATTTGTTTAAAGGTAATGTGTTTATGTCAAAAGATTATTTTGATACTAACCTTATTGGCACAGTGCTGGTAAACAACTCAATAGTTCAGGGCAGTAGTAACTGTCCCTTTTATTCAAGACATGAGTCAAAAGAGAAAAAATGAAACAAATCCTTCAAGACATGGCTAAAGGAGGTTCATCTATAGTTGAAGCTCCTGCACCACAAATTAAGAGTAATTATGTTTTAATTAATACGAGTAGTACGCTTATATCTGCGGGTACTGAACGGATGTTGGTGGACTTTGGTAAAGCCAGTTTAATCGACAAAGCACGTTCACAGCCAGACAAAGTGAAAATGGTGTTGGAGAAAGTACAAACAGATGGCTTAATTACTACGGTTGATGCAGTTAAGTCTAAGCTAGCTCAGCCTTTACCACTAGGTTATTCCAACGTAGGTGTGGTTGCTGATGTTGGCAAGGGGGCCGAACAATTTAAAGTTGGTGATAGAGTTGTTTCTAATGGCCCTCACGCAGATGTTGTCCGCGTTGCTAAAAATCTAGTTGCAAAAATCCCAGATAATGTTTCTGATGAAGAAGCTGCATTTACTGTCGTTGCGAGTATTGGCTTGCAAGGTATTCGCTTAGCGTCGCCTACTTTGGGTGAATGCTTTGTTGTAACTGGTGTTGGCTTAATTGGCTTACTAACTGTGCAAATGCTTCGCGCTCAAGGCTGTAGAGTGTTAGCCATCGATTTTGACCAATCTAAGCTTGACTTGGCAAAACAGTTTGGCGCTGAAATATGTAATCCAGGCTTGGGTGAAGACCCTATTGCGGCAGGTATGGCTTTTAGCCGTGGTGTTGGAGTCGATGGTGTTATTATTACAGCATCTACTAAGTCAACTGATCCAGTTACTCAAGCGGCTAGAATGAGTCGCAAACGTGGTCGTATTATTTTAGTGGGTGTTACAGGTTTAGAGTTAAGTCGAGCAGACTTTTATGAAAAGGAATTAACTTTTCAGGTTTCATGTTCTTATGGTCCTGGGCGTTATGATCCTGCTTATGAAGAGAAAGGTAATGATTATCCATTAGCCTTTGTTCGCTGGACTGAGCAGCGTAACTTTGAAGCTATATTAGATATGATGTCTAGTGGTCACCTAGATGTTAAACCACTTATCAGTCATAGATTTAAATTTGAAGATGCTAGTGCTGCATATGATGTATTGACTACTGACAAAAGTGCTTTAGGTATCTTGTTACAATTTGATTCAGCCATAGATAGCCGTCATGATAAAACTGTACACCTGGGTATTTCCAAGGGAGTATCCCTAGCTTCTAACCCCCCTATGAATCACTTAGCAAATGAAGCGGTTGTTGGCTTTGTTGGTGCTGGAAATTATGCATCTAGAATGTTGATACCGGCATTTAAAAAAGCTGGGGCTAAGCTGCACAGTATTGCAACTTCAGGAGGTATAAATGGTGTGACTCATGGGGAAAAAGCCGGTTTTACTGAAGCAACCACTGATACAGAAGCCATGATTAATGACTCTAATATTAATACCATTGCTATTGTTACTCAGCACAATTCACATGCTCATTTTGTCCAACAAGCCCTTAAAGCCGGTAAAAATGTTTTTGTGGAAAAACCCCTTGCAATAACACATACAGAATTAGCTGATGTTAAAGCGGCTTATGAGTTAGCTTGTAAAGCAGAAAAAACACCTAAGTTAATGGTGGGTTTTAACCGGAGGTTTTCTCCACAAATACAAAAAATGAAAGCCTTATTATCTCCTATTAAAGAGCCTAAATCTTTTATTATGACCATGAACGCTGGGGCTATTCCTAGTGACCATTGGACACAAGATGTAAATGTAGGTGGAGGGCGTATTATTGGTGAAGCATGCCACTTTATAGATTTAATGCGCTTTTTAGCAGGTAGTGAGATTATTTCAGTACAAGCACGCAGAATGGGCGATACTAACTCGGTTGATATTACAGAAGATAAAGCCGCGATTATTTTAGGCTTTGCTGATGGCTCTTTTGGCACCATTCATTATTTAGCTAATGGTGCGGCTAGTTTCCCTAAAGAAAGGATAGAGGTTTTTGCCGCCGGAGGTACTTTGCAGCTTGATAACTTTATCAAACTAAAGGGCTTTGGTTGGAAAGGGTTTAAAAAGCTGAACTTGTGGAAACAAGACAAAGGTCAAAAAGCATGCTCGACTGCATTTATTGATTCAATTAAAAATGGCACGGCATCACCTATTGCTGCTGAAGAACTTTTTGAAGTGGCAAAAGTAACAATAGATATTGCCGAACAGTTGCGTTTACAGTAATGCAAATAGTTAAAATTAAAACCGCACTTGCTTTAGGTGTTACTAACTTAGCTCGTGTGCTGTTTTATCAGTTAAGTATTAAAATGGGCTTAAACCCTGTAAAAAAATTACAGAGTGAAATTGTAACGGGCCCTTTTTTTACAGCCGAAGATATAGAAACAGTTAACACTAAAACTAATGGACAATGGTTAGGCAAGCACACTTATTTTGGCCAAAGTACAACTAATAGCACTATTCCTGATTGGCATCAAAGTTGTTTGACAAAAAAAATTGCGACAAGGTCGTTACCTTGGTTTGCAATCTCTGATTTTAATAATGAATTGGGTGATATTAAAGGTGTATGGGAAGCGTCTCGATTTGATTGGGTAATTAGCTTTGCTCAACAAGCTAAGCAGGGTGATAAGGATGCACTAACCAAGTTAAATAATTGGATATTAGATTGGCTAAACAATAATGCGCCTTATGATGGCGTTAATTGGAAATGTGGCCAAGAAGCGTCTATTCGGGTTATGCATTTAGCGCTTGCTGCGTTATTGCTTGACCAAACTAAAAGCTCAACACCAGCCTTATTAAGTTTTATTAAGGCCCATTTAAAGCGTATTTCATCCACTATTATGTATGCTGTTGCGCAAGATAATAACCATGGTACCTCTGAAGCTGCTGCTTTATATATTGGTGGCAGTTGGTTAGCCATTAATGGTGATAACGAGGGGTTTAAATGGCAAAAACAAGGTGTTAAATGGTTAGAAAACCGTATTGACCATTTAATTGAGGATGATGGCAGCTTTAGCCAGTACTCGGTAAATTATCATAGAGTAATGTTAGACAGCATCAGTCTAGTTGAAGTATGGCGCACTAAGCATTCGTTAGATAAATTTTCCTCTCGTTTTTATTCCAAAATGGCACTAGCCACAGATTGGTTATTTTATTTTACGAATGTTAAAAGCGGCGATGCACCAAATTTAGGGGCTAATGATGGTGCTAGGTTAATACCATTAACGGGCACTGATTACCGTGATTTTAGGCCAAGTGTACAGTTAGCCAGTGCTGTTTTTAAACAGCAATTAGCTTATCTAGGTGAGGGTGAATATAACTTGCCTTTATTTTGGTTAAATATAGCGTTAAGTAAGAACAAAAGCCCCGTAAAAAAGAGTAAAGACTTTACTAACGGTGGTTATGCTTATCTTACAAAAGCTAATACTGAACTGTTTTTACGTTATCCAAACTTTAAGTTTAGGCCAAGTCAGTGTGATGCCTTGCATCTCGATTTCTGGTTAGGGAATAAAAACATATTTAGGGATGGCGGCACCTTTAGTTATAATGCAGGCCAGCAATATATTGACTATTACGGCGGTGTGCAAAGCCATAATACAGTGCAATTTGATAATCATGATCAAATGCCACGCTTAAGCCGGTTTTTATTAGGGGATTGGTTAAAAACCAGCTTTAAGCAGCCCTTAATCCTTACGGATTCTAGTCAGAGTTTTGCAGCCGGCTACAAAGATCGTTTTGGTTGCGAGCATATTCGCAGTATTGCTTTAACAGAGCAGTCGCTAACTATTAGCGATAAGGTTTCTGGCTTTACCGATAAAGCAGTTTTAAGGTTTAGATTGCACCCTGCTGACTGGCATATTGTGGATACAACCTTGGTGAGCAAGTTATGCAAAATTAATTTTTCTTCATCCGTGCCGATTAATCGCTTAGAGATAACTACCGGCTTAGAATCCCGTTATTACTATCAAGAGTCTAAAATTCCAGTATTGGAACTCGAAGTTAGTAAAGCCGGAACAATTACAACAGAAGTCACTTTTTAACTATGAGAATTCTATATTTTCACCAGCACTTTTCTACCCCACAAGGATCTACAGGTATCCGTTCATACGAGATGGCTAAACGTTTAATTAAACATGGCCATCATGTGACTATGGTGTGCGGTAGCTACGGTGGTGGTAATACCGGTTTAACTGTAGATTTTATTAGGGGAAAAAGGCAAGGCCAAGTTGAAGGCATTAATATTATTGAATTTGATTTAGCCTATTCAAATGCTGATGGATTTATTAAACGGGCTTCAACCTTCTCAAAATTTGCTTTAAAAAGTATTGGAATAGCACTGAGTCACAAATATGATGTGGTATTTGCAACTACTACACCTTTAACTGCTGGTATTCCTGGTATTTTTGCTCGCTGGTTCCGCCGTAAAACCTTTGTTTTTGAAGTACGTGATTTATGGCCTGAATTACCTAAAGAAATGGGCGTGATTACTAATCCAGCGGTATTAGCAATGATGTCGGCTTTAGAGTGGATGTCGTATCGAAGTGCTCATCGTTGTATTGGGTTATCACCTGGCATTGTAGAAGGCATAAAAAAACGTGGCGTAGCAGCAGATAAAGTGGCCTTAGTTCCTAATGGCTGCGATTTGAGTATTTTTGGCCAAGAGGTTTTACCATGGAGACCCGAAGGTGTTACAGAGTCAGACCTTATGGCTATTTTTACTGGGACACATGGTATGGCAAATGGTTTAGATGCAGCGCTAAATGCGGCCAGTGTACTAAAAAAACGCGGTAGAACAGATATCAAAATTGTATTTGTAGGCCAAGGCAAGCTGAAATCGCAACTTGTAGCAAGAGCAAAGTCTGAGCAGCTAGATAATGTGATCTTTCATGACCCTGTAAATAAAGCCAAGCTAGCTGAGCTAATGCAGTGCGCTGATGTTGGTTTACAACTATTGTCAAATATTCCTGCCTTTTATTATGGTACTTCACCTAATAAGTTTTTTGATTATATTTCTGCGGGTTTACCAGTTCTAAATAATTACCCAGGCTGGTTAGCTGGTATGATTACTGAGCACAACTGTGGCTATTCAGTTGAGCCAGATAATCCGATTGCATTTGCTGATGCGCTAGAACATGCGGCAGATAATAAAGCAGCTTTACCCAAAATGGGTGAAAATGCTAAGGCCTTAGCTAAGCGGGAGTTTAATCGTTATGAATTAGCGGATAAGTGGGTTGCATGGGTAACGGGAGCTAATCAATGAAGCGGTTGTTTGACTTTATAGTTTCTTTGATAGCTTTAATTCTTCTGATGCCAGTTATATTGATAGTTACATTGTTAATTCGCTTTAAACTTGGCTCTCCTGTTTTGTTTCGGCAGGTTCGGCCTGGAAAAGATGGTAAAACCTTTGAAATGATAAAATTTCGCACGATGCGAGATGCTTATAATGCTGATGGCGAACCTTTGCCTGACAGTGAAAGGATGACTGCATTTGGTAGTTTCCTACGCTCCACTAGCCTAGATGAGTTACCTGGCCTTTGGAATGTATTAAAAGGTGAGATGAGCTTAGTAGGGCCGCGCCCTTTGTTAGTCAAGTATTTGCCGTTATATAGCGAGGAACAAGCGCGTCGTCACGAAGTTCGGCCTGGTATTACAGGCTGGGCGCAGGTTAATGGGCGCAATGCTATTAGCTGGGAAGAAAAGTTTAAATATGATGTTTGGTACGTTGATAACCAAAGTTTCATGTTAGATATGAAAATACTTTTTTTAACCGTTAAAAAGGTATTTGTACGTGAAGGTATTAGTGCAGATGGTAATGTAACTATGGAGCACTTTAAAGGTAACCATAATGACTAAGCTAGCAATTTTAGGGGCCAGTGGGCATGGTAAAGTTTTAGCTAATGTAGCTGAGAAGCTAGGCTATACAGTGAGCTTTTTTGATGATGCATACCCCAGTAAGGCAACACTAGAGCATTGGTCTATTGATGGTACTTTTGACGACCTTCTTGAACTGGACCGCAAAGAATACCAAGTAGCTGTTGCTATAGGTGATAATGCGGTTAGGAAGCAAAAACTTGAGACGTTATCCGAGTTAGGTTTTAAATTACCTGTACTCATCGATTCTAGTGCCACGGTTAGTCAGTATGCAAGCCTAAAGTCGGGTACGGTTGTATTTCCTGGTGCTGTTATTAATGCTTTTGCTAAAGTAGGAAAAGGCGGGATTGTTAACTCGGGTGCTATCGTTGAGCATGATTGCGAGGTTCTTGATTATTGTCACTTAAGTCCAAACAGTGCTTTGGCTGGAAATGTTTACGTTGGAAGCGGAAGCTGGGTAGGAATGGGAAGTCAGGTGAGACAGGGGATATCTATCGGTGACAATACGGTTATTGGTGCTGGTAGTGTTGTTGTTAAAGATATTCCTTCGTATGTTACAGCTTTTGGAGCTCCTGCTACTGTTGTGTGCAACTCTTAACTAATTCATAGGAAAAACATGTTAAATACTAATTTTTCTCCATGGCCTTCTTTTACTGAAGAAGAAGCTAATGCTGTAAGTAAAGTTGTTTTATCGAACAAAGTTAACTATTGGACTGGTACTGAGTGTCGAGAGTTTGAGAATGAGTTTGCTGAGTTTGCTGACTCTAAATATGCGGTTGCTGTGATGAATGGCACGGTTGCTCTTGATGTTGCACTCGAGGCGCTTGGTTTAGGCGAAGGCGATGAGGTTATTGTAACGCCTAGAACTTTCTTGGCTTCGGTTTCATCGGTGGTGAACACTGGAGCGACTCCTGTGTTTGCTGATGTTGATTTGGATAGTCAGAATATTGAAGCTCATACTATTGAGCCTTTTATTACGGATAAGACGAAAGCTGTTGTGGTTGTGCATCTAGCTGGGCGCCCAGCAGATATGGATCCGATTATGGCACTGGCTGAGATGCACGGTTTTTATGTCATCGAAGACTGTGCTCAGGGACATGGTGCTAAGTATAATGGTCGTTCGGTTGGCTCGATTGGTCATGTCGGCTGTTGGTCTTTTTGCCAAGATAAGATCATGACTACTGGTGGAGAAGGCGGCATGGTGACGACTAATGATGAACAGTTATGGCGAAAAATGTGGTCCTTTAAAGACCATGGGAAAAGTTACGAAGCTGTTTATGAGCGAGAGCACGCGCCAGGATTTCGTTGGTTGCACGAAAGCTTTGGTACTAACTGGCGCATGACTGAAATGCAGGCGGTTATTGGTCGTATTCAGCTGACTCGTATGCAGGAGTGGACTAAACGGCGGAATGAGAATGCGACTAGGATTCAATCTGTTTGCTCTGAGTTTTCGGTGGTTCGAGTTCCTCGGACTCCAGATGGTATGCTTCATGCTCAATATAAGTTTTATGCGTTTGTTGAGCCGAGTCAATTAAAAGATGGCTGGAGCCGTGATCGTATTGTTGACGAAATCGTTTCTCGTGATGTGCCTTGTTTTCAGGGAAGTTGCTCAGAAGTGTATTTAGAGAAAGCTTTTGACAATACGCCTTGGCGCCCCGAGCAGAGTTTACCTAACGCAAAACAGCTGGGTGAAACGAGCTTGATGTTCTTAGTGCATCCAACTCTAACCGACGAAGAAATTCAAAAGACTTGTACTGTAATTAACGATGTTATGACGCAAGCTCAAAAGTAATTAGCATTAATGGCCACACTTTATGATAGATAAAGCATTCTCAAAACTTGGCGAGCTACCTCGTAAAGCAAAGCTTTTAATCCTTTTATCTCTGGATTTTATGGTACTGACGTTCTCGTACTGTATGTCGGCCTACCTATCTATGAATCTAGTTGATGCTATAGATTTTGAAATTAACTACTTGCATTATTTGGGCTTGGTCGTTTTTTGTTTGGCTTCTTTTATCTTGCTTGGCTTGTATAAAGTGGCAACTCGTTTTGTTAGCTTCCGAATATTACTACTGGTTTTATACATATCAGTTTTATCCATTTTGTTTTTTTACTCGTTCGCTAAAGTTCTTGGCCTTGAAGCATATAATATATCTACAGCGGTAATGTATGGTTTAGTTGTTTATATTACATTGAGTGGATCGCGCTTTATAATCAGCGCTTATCATACGATGAGGTTTGATAGGCTAAAAACAAGAGTTTTAATTTACGGTGCTGGTGCCGCTGGCAGACAGTTGGCTGAGACAACAGCAAATGGCCATGAGTACCATGCTGTTGCTTTTATAGATGATAAATCAGATTTGCATGGGGTAGTAGTCAGAGGGCTTAAAGTTTACCCACCTTCTGAATTAGAAAGTGTAATCAATAAATACAGCGTTGATAGAATTCTTTTAGCTTTACCAAGTATTGGCATTACCCATAGAAAGGAAATCTTAACTGATCTACAAAAATACAACATACCCGTTATGACGATTCCTGGATTGAAGGATATAGTTGAAGGGAAAATGAAAATTGACGAGTTCCAAAATGTTTCCATAGAAGACTTGCTTGGTCGCGATCCTGTCCCCCCAAATGAAGCCTTGTTGCATCAAGATATAAAAGGCAAAGTTGTTATGGTTACTGGTGCGGGGGGCTCCATTGGTTCTGAATTATGTCGCCAAATTATTAGGCTTAATCCAAAACAAATAGTACTTTTCGAAAGCTCCGAATTTGCTTTATATGCCATAGGAATGGAGCTTCAACAGGCTATACGTAACAAAGGTCTTGAGATCCCAGTACGGCAGGTACTTGGAACAGTTCAAGACAAATTGAAAGTTGACTCTGTGCTCAAGGCGTTTGGTGTAGAGACGATTTATCATGCCGCTGCATATAAACATGTGCCATTAGTTGAGTTCAATATTAATGAGGGGATCAGAAATAATATATTAGGGACAATGTGTGTGGCCCAAGCAGCTATAACAGCGGGTGTTGAGCAGTTTGTTTTAATTTCGACTGACAAAGCGGTAAGGCCGACAAATGTTATGGGAGCAACTAAACGATTTTCAGAGCTTGTTCTTCAAGCGCTAGCATCAGAACAGTCGAAGACTCGCTTTACCATGGTTCGCTTCGGAAACGTATTAGGGTCATCTGGTTCAGTAATCCCTCATTTTGAAAAGCAAATACGTGAAGGGGGCCCTGTAACCGTAACACATAAAGATATTACCCGTTATTTTATGACTATCCCTGAGGCTGCTCAGTTAGTTATTCAAGCAGGTGCTATGGGTAAGGGGGGCGATGTTTTTGTGCTAGATATGGGGGAGCCAGTTAAAATTGTTGACCTTGCTATAAATCTAATCAAACTAATGGGATTACAGATTAAAAACCAAGAAAATCCTCATGGAGATATCGAGATTATTTACTCTGGGCTAAGGCCGGGTGAGAAACTATATGAGGAGTTGCTTATCGGTGATAACGTTAGTGAAACTGAACACCCTCGAATTATGACAGCAAAGGAAAAAAGCTTGCCATGGAATAAGTTGAGTGGATTGATTACAGAGCTTATGAAAGCTTGTGATGCTGGAGACCAAGAGAAAGTACGAGAGATATTGTTGAAGGCTCCAGCTGACTATCAACCAAGCAGTGAGATTGTTGACTATTTGTGGCGTTCTAAAAGTACCAGTGTTTTGCACTAGGGCCAGTGAAAATATGTTTTTTTAAACTTGCAACAGCCCAATCTTGTGGTAGAATTCCCGAACTCAAAATAGTCGCGTAGCTCAGTTGGTTAGAGCACCACCTTGACATGGTGGGGGTCGGTGGTTCGAATCCACTCGCGACTACCAATTTTAAAGAGCCGCACTTGTGCGGCTTTTTTATGTTTATGTAAAAGTGGATGAGGACCACCGAAGGTGGTTTGACTAAACGCGGAGCGTTATGAACAGACTTTAGTCTGGCCCGTTAGGGCAAGGGCTTTAGCCCGAAGTAATCCATTCGTGACCGCTAGGATTGCGGGAATGCAAGTTTTGCAGGAGCATTAACTTGCCGACTACCAAATTTAAAAGAATGCCGCTTAATGCGGCATTTTTTGTGCCTGCAGGAAATTGGGAAGCAGAGTACATTTGTTGTGCTAGAGCCTGTCATTTAGTGTAATGAAAAGCGAGATTGCTTCGACAACTCCGTTGTCTCGCAACGACGGGGGCTATTATCGTTGGATTTAACGTTGCAGGCTGTTTGGTTAAGATTTCTTCGTTACTCTAACTTCTCGTATCATTGTGATCGTGGTAAGGCGGTGGAGTTCGTTGTTGGTAATTAAAAGATACTCGTCATTACGAGGAGTGCGGATCACGACGAAGTAATCCCTTGCCGTTTACTGTGAAGCTGGCTTTGTGCATTTAGATGATTTCTTTCGGAGATGGTCTAAGAGCGAGATTGCTTCGATTACTGCGTAGTCTCGCAACGACGGGGAGGGGATTACACTCAAGGGCGTTTACTGTGAAGTTTTCGATGTGATTTCTAGTTGATAATTTCGGTTATGGTCTAAGAGCGAGATTGCTTCGACTACTGCGTAGTCTCGCAACGACGATAGTGGGGCTTTCTGTTTACTGTAAAGCTGGCGTCGTACTTTTATATGGTTTCTAGTCTGGTAAGATCCTAAATTAACTCCAGGATGACAAACGTATTTTGTTTTAGTATTCGGGTGTAAGTAGGGGGAGAAGTATACCTAATTCCTAATAATTAATAACAAAAAAAGCCTGCGGTTACAGGCTTTCTGTTTGGTTAAGGTGCTGATCCTTAGTAGATGGTTACTTCGTAGTATCCAGAGCCATGATAGGCGTGGACTAGTAGTCGGTAGTAACCTGCGGTTAGGTTGTATTGGATGCTTTCGCTAGAGGCGTAGCTTTGTGAGGCTGCGATGTAAGTCCACTGCTGCCCGTTCCAATATTGTAAATAGAGGTCGAAGTCGGTGTAGGCTGAACCTTCGAGCTCGAAGGTGAAGTTACCGCCGTAGGTGTAAAACCAGCTACCATTGGGCTCTATTTTAACGTCTTGGTGGCTGATATACCCTGTGTAGTTGTAGTGGTTTGTTTGCTGTTCTTCGCTGCCTATAGTGAAGCTAGCAGTATCACCGTTAATGCTAATATCCTTAACTATTAGCGAAGAGTCAGTGCCATCTACCCAGCGTGAATTGGTTTCGCTTGTGTTGGGGGCATTAAAGTCAAATAAACCCGATGTGAACAGGTCTGCTGCATCGCCTGTATTTACCTTGTTTTCTGGGTCTCTATTTCCATCAGCGTGTTCAAGCTGGACGAAGGGTAGGTTTTCATCATTGTTATTGCCGTCTGGATTTATATGCCAGATTGCTAAACCCGAGCTTGGCACCTGCTGGTTTTGTCCTGACTGTTGTACGCTTTCTAAATAGAAAGCTTCGCCAGGATTGCTTGGGTTCGACCAGCGATAAATAAAGCTGTCGTTGGCATTATGAGTAAGAGCGCCGCTCACTGCATCAGGATTAGATTGTGGGTTTAATTCGATCGCAGATAGCCAGCCAGCTAAGTATCTGAAATAACCATTAGGCTGTACGGGATTAAGCTTGGTTTCTGTTTCCGCAACTCCGAGTCCCATAAGGCCAAAACCTGCAACTGAGCCATAAGACGAGCCGTCGTAGTCGAACAAATCAGGCCAGTGGAAGAGCTGGTGGGCTGCTTCATGAACAAATGGGCCTAGCTCTAATTGTTCGCCCATGTTGCTAATCTGGTACTTGTCGGTGCAAACGCCATCAGCACAGAAAGAAGGTATTAGCTTACCCATATGTGGCCACAAACCTTTATCCCATGAACTGTCTATGCCCCCGGCATACAAGATGTTTAATCCGATGATTTTGCCATTGGTATCTGTGCTAAGCGTAGAGAAATCGAAGTTTTGGTTAGATTCCAACCAGTTTAAAGCCTCAGTGATAAGCTCTCGCGAACGTACTGTTGAGTTGAAATTGTCATCGGTGTAATAGGCTTTGTTATGATTGGCGGTGTAATATTGAGTAACAGTGTTGCTGTAATCAAGTTGTCCGTTAGAGACGTTACTGAAATAGCCGCGGACAGATGTTGCATTGCCGAACTCAGAATAATTGGTTCCATTTAAGAAGGTATTGACTTGGGCCTGCGTCATGCTTCCTGAATGATCTGGAAACTGAATGATAAGGGTTAAACCTTTAACAGAACCTGTAACCTGTGTGGCTCTTTCTTGAAGCTCTTGCTCACGAGTTTTTAAGATGATGCTTTGTTGTTGAGTTTCCTCGCCCATCTTTTCCTTTTCATTTTCGCTCGACTTTTCTTCTTTTTTAGGGGGGGTTAGGCCTTTTCGTCGGATATAGCGGCCGGAGTAGGGATCAAAATCGTGTGATTTGACGAGTTCACCGGTCGAGATAAGTTGTGTTCGATCGGCGTTAACCTCGGCGTAGACCATTCCACCTACTGTGGGGTCATACATGACTAACTCGCCTGTGAGGCTATGTTGCTCACCAAAGTAATCATCGCCGTTAAGGATGATGGTAACGACGTCGCCATTAGGCTGTGTGTATTGATACTTATGTTCGATATAGGGTTTGCTTGCTATAGCTCCCAAGCTCCATGCCAGGAAACCTACCCCCAGTAGCATGCTTCTAATCATTGCGTCTTTCCTATCGTTAGGATATGAATTCAGTTTCTTGGTCGTTTTATACTATATCTTTGCACACTTATAATATGTTTTAGGCAAATAGATACGACCCAATTATGTGAGATTTATCACATCAAGCGCCTTAGTATATCAGACGATTCGGAAAGATCACGGATTGATTATTAATTAAACAGCTAAGCAGTTAAATATAATGTTTGTATCAAATTGTACAGTTTGTAACTTGTTGATTTAAGGTTTTTTAGTCTGAAGTTTTGCCTTTAAACTCACATAAGTCCTCGATGATACACGAGCCACAGCGAGGTTTACGGGCAATACAGGTATAGCGACCATGCAGAATAAGCCAATGGTGTGCATCTAGTAAGAACTCTTTAGGCACGAACTTTAGTAAAGCATCCTCGACTTGACGTACGGTTTTGCCAGGAGCGATTTTGGTGCGGTTTGAAACGCGGAAGATATGAGTATCGACTGCCATGGCAGGTTGGCGAAATGCAGTATTCAACACGACGTTCGCGGTTTTTCGACCAACACCCGCTAGAGCCACCAAGTCCTCACGATTATCGGGTACGACTGAGTTATGCTTCTCGATGAGATCTTTGCAACAAGAGATGACGTTTTTAGCTTTGCTATTAAAAAGTCCAATGGTTTTGATGTATTCCTTTAAGCCTTCTTCTCCTAGTGCATAGATAGCTTCTGGTGTGTTGGCCACAGGGAATAGTTTACGCGTCGCTTTATTTACGCCAACGTCTGTTGCTTGCGCCGATAAGATTACGGCGATCAGTAATTCAAATGTGGAGTTATATTCTAACTCAGTTTCCGGATTAGGGTTTTGGTCGCGCAAACGTTCAAAGATTTCTTGGCGCTTAGCTTTATTCATTAGTGACTACGTCTCCGCTAATGTTTTGATTATTGGTTCGTTGTTTTGCCTTTTCGGCAGCTTTGCTATCGATGATATTTTTTATGGCTATTAACACACCTAAAGCGACGAAAGCGCCAGGCGGTAATATGGCAAAGAGGAATTTAGCATCGGTAATGTAGAACGATAGTTCAAGGCTACTGGCCCAGCTACCTAGCAATTGCTCCGCACCTGAAAATAGAGTGCCTTGGCCGACGATTTCGCGTAACGCCCCTAACGTACAGAGCACTGCGGTAAAACCTAAGCCCTGCATCAAGCCATCAAGCAAAGAAGGGAAGAAAGCATTTTTGGAGGCAAACGCTTCGGCGCGACCAATTATGGCGCAGTTAGTTACGATAAGCGGAATAAAAATACCAAGCGTTAGGTATAAATCATAGGTAAAGGCGTGCATCAATAGGCCAACATTTGTCACAAAACTTGCAATCATCATGACAAAGATCGGAATACGGATATCTTTGGGGATGTAGTTCCTTACTAGTGAAACTGAAGCATTTGAACCTGCCAATACCAATAACGTCGCAAGACCAAGCCCTAAGCCATTGATGAAGGTATTACTAACGGCGAGAAGAGGGCACAAACCTAGCAGTTGCACTAATGCTGGATTATTATCCCATAAACCGTTTTTAATAATCGTTTTGTTATCTATATCGGCCATAATACTAGCTTATCCAAATACTTTTTCTAAGTGCAAAGCAACCTTTCTCGTAAAACAGGTTTGATGAAGGAGTTTTTCGGCAAAGAGTATTTAACTTACTTTGTGAGATTACCGCGTCGTGCTTCCGCACTCCTCGTAATGACGAGTTGATTGTAAGAGTCAGCATCACTTGTCGCCCCCATCATTGGCAGTACAATTTTTAGGTGCGGCAAACAGTTCGTCTTTATGTTTCTCGAAATACTGCAAGGTTTTCGATATTTGACCCACAACGGCTCTAGGAGTAATGGTTGCACCAGTAAACGCTTCAAAGTCGCCACCGTCTTTTTTGACACTCCATTTCTCGATCGCCGGATTAGAGAGCGACCTGCCTTCGAAGCCAAGTATCCAGTCACTTTTATTCACATCGACTTTATCACCAAGCCCCGGGGTTTCTTTGTGGTCTGTCACCCTAAGGCCTGCAATGGTGCCATCATAATAAACACCGAGTACCATACTGATTTTGCCACTGTAACCATTTGGGGCGACCGTTTCCATGACGAGTGCCACTGGCTTGTCATCATTAAACATTCTGTAGACTTGTCGCGGGCTTTTATTATCGAGCTCCGAATTTGCTGGAATTAAGGTACAGTCGTGATGCACATCATTATTGTATCGATCCGCTGGCACTAGTTGATCCAGGGTTCTGGCTAGTGCAGCCTTCATTTCGCCCTCGATGGTGTCTCGAGTAATATAATAGGTGATGGCGATAAGCCCCACGCAGACTGCAGCAAAAGCGGCAAGAATTAGTGCGTTTTTACTAATGACTTTACCTAACATTAGTTGGCTCCTTTTGCTTTGATTGCGCTTGTTTTCTCGTCGTGCCCCTTCTTTGTTCCATGACCCTTATTAGCTTTATGACCATAGACTCTAGGCTTTGTGTAATAGTCAATCATGGGTACAGTCATGTTCATCAATAAAACCGCAAAGGCAATGGCGTCTGGATAGCCGCCAAAAGTGCGAATTAAGACGGTGATGACGCCGATACCCAGTCCAAAGATCCAACGACCTTTGGGTGTGGTCGAAGCGGTTACGGGATCTGTGGCGATAAAGAATGCACCGAGCATGGTTGCGCCAGCAAAGCCATGGAACATAGGGAATAGATAGTGATCGCTATTGGCGAAAAATAGCGGCAGCGAGACGAGCCCCATGCCCAATAAAACCGCAATTGGAATTTGCCAGCCGATAATGCGCTTAAATAATAACACTAAGCCACCGGCCAAAAAGCCTAAATTGACCCACTGCCAACCAACGCCTGAAAGCCCTGAAACAATAGCGGCAGACTCAGCCTCTGGGATTCGATAGCCTTGTGCCAACTCTGTTTTGATGTGATCGAGTGGCGTCGCCATGGTGAAGCCATCAACGCCCTGTTTTAACGAATCGACAATGGCTGGATCTGAGGCGGCACCTGTGAAAATAATACTGATAGCTTCAATAAAACCAACTGGATTTGCCGCAAGTTCTTGTGGTGGTAACCACGTCGTCATCTCAAGTGGAAACGAGATCAATAATAGTACATAGCCAACCATGGCTGGGTTGAAGATATTATTACCGAGCCCGCCGTAGACGTGTTTAGCGAAGACTATGGCAAAACTGGTGCCTAATACGGTCATCCACCAAGGTAACAATGGTGGTAAAGCTAAAGCTAAGAGCCAAGCCGTAACGAAAGCACTGCCATCCCACAAAATGGGGGCGATGGGTCTTTTGCGGAGCTTTAGTATCAGCGCTTCGGTTATTAATGCCACAGAGCAGGCTATGACTAAGTTGAATAGTACGCCGAAGCCGAAAAAATAGAGTAAAGCCAGAAGGCCTGGCAGGGTAGCGATGACAACCCACAGCATCATCTGCGTGACGGAGTTCGGTTTCTTAGCAAAAGGCGATGATAATATACTCATAGTGTTCTTTTAAGACTCCCCATCTTGATTATCATCAGTTGCTTTTTGTGCTTCTTTTTTAGCTTTTACGCGAGCTAGAGCAGCCTGTACGGCGGCTTTTTTAGCATCTTTTTTACCTGCTTCAGCAGCGGCTTTTTTTCGAGCCTCGGCGGCTTTACGATGACGCTCGGCTTTTTCTCGTTTAACGCGCTCTAACCGTTCCTGTCGTGCCTCATGGCGCTCACGAGCCTTTTCGGCTTTGCTTTTCTCAATTCGATTATTGCGGATGGTCGACTTGGCGTAACGGTAATATTGCACCAAGGGGATATGGCTTGGGCAAACATAGGCACAAGCGCCACACTCGATACAGTCAAACAAATCATACTCTTCCGCTTTGTCGAACTCGTCTGCTTGAGCGTGCCAGTAAAGCTGTTGTGGCAGTAATGAAGCAGGGCAAGCATCCATACATTTGCCACAGCGAATGCATGGCAAAGCGGTTTTGTCCATTCCGAGCTCACCGTCAGCCGACATGATAATGCAGTTAGTTGCTTTAACGATCCCAACTTGGTCGTTCGGTAATTCATACCCCATCATGGGGCCACCCATGATTAAGCGTTTTGGATTTGTTGATCCTGTGGCTGTGACTAAATGGTGAACCGGCGTACCAAAGGGTATCCAGTAGTTGCCTGGCTCCTGGCAAGCTTCACCAGTTAATGTCACGAGTCGCTCGACCAATGGTTTGCCAAGGGCTATTGCTTGGTAAATTGCAAAACAAGTACCAACATTATGCATCACTAGCCCAAGATCAGCGGGCAGCTTGCCATGCGGCACTTCTTGGCCTGTTAATAATTGGATGAGCTGCTTTTCACCGCCACTCGGGTACTTAGTGGGGACAATACCTAGCTTAATACTGTCGAGCTCTAAGCTTTTTCGAGCTGAATCTAAGGCTTCGATAGCTTTTGGTTTGTTATCTTCGATACCGACAATGATCTTAATATCATGGTAAAGCTTGCTGATGATTTCTGCACCTTTCAAGACTTCTTCTGCGTGTTCTTGCAGTAGCTTGTCGTCGCAAGTGATGTAAGGCTCACACTCAGCGGCGTTGATAATTAGCGTATGAATATTGTCTTTTTGCTTCAGTTTGATATGACTTGGGAAGGAAGCTCCGCCAAGGCCGACGATACCTTTTTCGAATATTTGCGCTAGGATTTTTTCACGAGAGAGCTCTTTACCTGACAGCTCTTTACCTGACAGATCTTCTAAATTTTCAACAGGCGATAACTCAGCCCATGTGTCCTCGCCGTCTGGCTTTATCACGATGCACAAATCGTCGAGGCCAGAAGGGTGGGCGATAGTACGTTTCTCAATCGCAATCACTTCGCCAGAGGTTGGCGCGTGCTGATAAGCACTAAACACGCCATCACATTCAGCGATCATTTGGCCCTTCAGAACCTTGTCGCCAACACTAACTACAGGTAGCGAGCGGTTGCCTGCTTGGCCTTTTAAGTTGATGACGAGTTCATCGGCCAAAGGTAAGCGACGTATTTCTGCTTGGTTAGATTGCAGTTTGTGCTCTTCAGGATGTACGCCACCTGGAATCTCGAAAATTGCTATTTCAGACGTGAAGTTTGAACGTTCCATTAGTTCGCCTCCACTTGTTTAATTGGGATCATTTGCTCGGGCTGTTGCCACTTCCACGTAGAAATGGTTTGTGGCAGTTCTATCATATCAATGCAGTCCACGGGGCAGGGCTCGACGCACAAATCACAGCCAGTGCATTCGTCGATAATAACTGTATGCATTAATTTTGGCGCGCCAAGAATCGCGTCCACAGGGCAGGCCTGAATACATTTGGTGCAGCCGATACATTCGTCTTCTCGTATGTAAGCTACGCTTGGTCGTTTTTCTTCACCACGCTCTTCATCAAGCGGAATTACTTCTCGCCCTAACAAGTCAGCCAAAGCTTTCACGCCAGCTTCGCCGCCAGGAGGGCATTTGTTGATTTCATCGCCATTAGCGATCGCTTCGGCGTAAGGTTTACAGCCAGGATAGCCGCATTGACCACACTGGGTTTGCGGTAAAATATCGTCGATCTGCTCGACGATAGGATCGCCTTCGACTTTGAATTTAATCGATGCAAAGCCAAGGACTCCGCCAAATATAAGGCCAAGCACAGCGAGAATGATAACTGCGGTTATTAAGTCCATGCCAACCCCTTACAGCTTAACCAAGCCAGAGAAGCCCATAAAGGCAAGTGACATTAGGCCAGCGGTGATCATTGCAATGGAGGCGCCTTTAAACGGAACTGGTACGTCGGCCGCCGCTAAGCGCTCGCGCATGGCAGCGAAAAGTACTAGGACTAGAGAAAAGCCAACCGCAGCACCGAAACCATAAACAACCGACTGCACAAAGTTGTGCTGTTCGTTGACGTTCAGTAAGGCAACGCCTAAGACCGCACAGTTAGTGGTGATTAAAGGCAAAAATATGCCGAGAAGGCGGTACAGAATAGGGCTTGTTTTATGAATCACCATTTCGGTTAATTGCACCATAACGGCGATAACCAGAATAAAGGACAACGTCTGCAAATACTCCATACCCATTGGCGCCAAGATATAAGTGTTGACGATATAACTGAGAGCGGAAGCTAGCGTTAGAACAAACGTTGTGGCAACGGACATACCTATAGCGGTTTCTAGTTTTCCAGACACGCCCATGAAGGGGCAAAGTCCTAAAAACTTAACCAACACAAAGTTGTTCACCAAAACGGTGCCAATAAAGAGCAGTAAATAGTCGCCCATGAAAAGTAATCGCCTTAAAGTCTTGTTTTAGCAAGAATTTCGCTAAAAATTCTGAGGTCTCAAGCTTCCCTATATTATGCTAGAAGCACCGTTCAGAGACAACCTTCTGCAATAGAGAGTTATCAAGTCGAGCATAGATGATCTAGGTCATGCGAGTTATCCCCTTGGTTTTGCTAGTATTACCATTATTTATATCTTGAGTAACATTATGAGCGCCATATTTCGAGTATCCCCTTTTTCAGCAATTCAAGCACGTGGCTATCATCTTTTACGACCTGCTAGCTTAGGACGCCTGGTAACCTTCATACCTAAAGCAATCAGTCTTCATCTCGCTGACTGGGTACTAAATTCATGTCTCAAAGAGCAGCTTGAAGAGGGGGTTTTTGATTATTTACAGGGTAGGTTGCTACTGGTTGAAATTACGGATGCCAAGGTTGCTGTGTTATTGGGGGCACAAGATTCGAGGTTGCGATGCGAAAAGGTGCTTAGCCCTAAGGATATAGTCGAATCCGTTAAGTCTGATGCAACTTTGTCTTTGGATACGCTTAGCGCTGTCGGATTGATGCAACAAGAGGTTGATCCTGATACTTTATTTTTCCAGAGAAAGTTGCGAATCCAAGGGGATACCGAGTTAGCACATCAAGTAAAAAATACGCTGGATACCCTGCCGCCAGAGACTATACCAAGCTTAATTCGTCAAATGATGAGCAAATATTCGAGCCGAATGAACGAGCCTGATTAATCGAACCTAGCTCGCTTCGATTAACTCTAATCCTGCTAGCTGGAACCAATAGCCGTTACAGTATTCGCGGGTGTTATCCGCGTAAGAGGGTTTTGCCTGATTGTGCTTGATAGCGTCGGTTAGGCTGTTAATAACCTCTATCGTTGAGTCTGGGGCGACTGGAACGATTCGAGCGATATCAACCCCTGTTTGATGGAGGTTTTGCCAGTGCTTGAGTAGGTTGCTGACCTTGGCTGATTGGGTTTGTATGCCGTTAATCTGCGCAAAGCTGTCGCCCTCACGCGTATTGACCAAGATACCTTCTATATCTTCGGAGCACTTAAACTGGCAGTTATCTTTTGGTAGCTTGTGGTGTCTTGCTGTGAAACATCGTGCAGAATAGGCTAATGGCATTCGGCCAAAAACTTGGTACTCTATTTCGATTCCTAGTTGTTTAGCTGGCGAGATCAGAGGGCTGATATCATCTTTTCCTAACTCTACAGGTACGTTCCACCGAGTCATGCCTAATTTATGAAGTTTTTGTAAGGTGTATTCATTGTAAATATTGATGGCATTGCCGCTGGCAAAAGGTCTATTCGCTTGGTGCGCCAGTTGTACCGATGACATATCATTAGCTTCAAAAAGGCCGTCAGTTTTACTGATAAGACTTTTAAGATACTTAATTTCAGACTCTGATTCGAGCAGTGTCATGCTAGAAAACACAACCTGTTTTCCAGCATCTACTAGTTTTTCAGCGGTTTCTAGCCAATCGTTAAGCTTCATACTTCGTCGTTTGGAGCAAACCGTTTCGCCTAAATACACGCTATCAATATCCGTTTGCGCAACCTCAGAATAAAATTGAGAATATTGCTCTTTGCTCCAAAAATAAGGCACAGCCGCCAGTGATGTTTTCATTGTCTTATTCCTAGTGTTATTGCCAGCTTCTTTCATAGGCGCCAATCGTGGTTTGCTTACCTTCCGATAAACTCGATAGCTTGTCTTTGTCTGTTGTGGTGATCTGGGTGGGCTTACCTTTGGCGTGATCGATAGTACGTCGCCAGATATCAGTAACCGTTGCCACATACGCTGGACTTCTCTGCCGCCCTTCGATTTTTATCGCTGCAACCCCGGCCGATAAAAGCTCAGGGATAATATCCATGGTATTTAGGCTGGTAGGCTCCTCCATGGCATACTCGGTACTGCCTTCCACCTCGAAGCGACCTTTGCACAACGTCGGGTAACCTGCGTTTTCGTGGGGTTCGTACTGATCAATCAGTAGATTATTCAGCCGTGACTTTAAGACACCATCATTTTCTTCCCAGCGAACATGTGAAGATGGCGAGCAGACTCCCTGCGTATTGGGCGATTCGCCCGTTATATAAGAGGATAGGTAGCAACGACCTTCCGCCATAATGCATAAACTGCCAAAACCAAACACCTCGATTTCAACAGGGGAATGTTTGGCTAGGTGGGTCACTTGTGCTAGTGACAAAACACGAGGTAGAACTGCTCGGCGAATACCGAAATTTTGGTGGTAGAAATTTAACGCTTCTATATTAGTTGCCGAGGCTTGAACGGAGAGATGGATAGGAAAGCTATCAGACTTATGGCGTATATAGTCCATTACACCACAGTCAGCAACAATCAAGCTATCAATCCCTAAGTCCATCGCCTGATCTACAGCATTTGCCCAAACTTTCCAGTGCTGCTGCCGTGGAAAGGTGTTGATGGCGCAGTAAACTTTACACTGATGACTATGGGCATAATTGATGCCACGTGTAATATCTTTGGGTGTAAAGTTTAACCCTGCAAAATGTCGAGCATTGGTAGCATTTTTCATGCCGATATAGACGGCGTCGGCGCCATTATCGACAGCTTTTTTTAGCGACTGGAAGTTACCAGCTGGGCACACAAGATCCATATTAATCCTCAAGGTTTTGTTGCAGGCGGTGCTGCTGTTGTTTTTGCAGATTTAGGCTTGCTCGAAAGATGGCGCGATAAATTTCACTAATATCATCTGAGCTATACAGTGACTTATTTTGGTGTTGTATCTTTTGCAAAATTTCAGATTCGCGCTGTTCATCGGAAAGTTTTTGGTCGCTAGCTATTTTCGCCTTGAGTAAGGTTTGAATGATCGCTGAACGTTTCTTTAACAAAACCAAAAGCTCAGAATCTATCTGATCGATTTCACGGCGTATGCTTTTGATTGACTGCATCTTTAAATAGCTTAATTTCGAATGAGTGCATTCTAACGGTTTGGCTTGTCTCGGCCATTGATGTGGGTCAATTCGTCTTTACCAAAACCAGGCTTGGACTTAGTAATGATCATAGGTAGACTAAGTTTATTACGAGCTAACCAATAGAAGTCTTATGAAAACTTTACGCTATATTATTTGTAGTGCTGCCCTGACGTTTACCACTGGAGTAGTCAGTGCGGAATCTAAACCCCCTAGTATCATTGACTATGACAGTATCCATCACCCCGTAGTGGCGAAAAATGGAATGGTTGTATCGCAGCAGTATCTGGCCAGTGACGTAGGCTTGGAGATTTTAAAGCGTGGTGGTAACGCGGTTGATGCCGCAGTGGCGACAGGGCTGGCTTTAGCTGTGGTGTTACCAAGAGCGGGCAATCTCGGTGGTGGTGGTTTTATGCTGGTTCATCTAGCTGAGGACAATAAAACGATTGCCATAGATTACCGCGAAGTTGCACCGAAAGCAGCGCACCGAAATTTGTTTTTAGACGAAAAGGGGCAGGTGGATAAGCGTAAAGCTCGGTTTAGTCATTTATCGGCGGGCGTTCCAGGTACAGTGGCTGGAATGGAGTTGGCGTTAGAGCGTTACGGCACCATGGAGTGGGAAGAGGTTATTCAACCTGCGATAGATTTAGCCGAAAAAGGTTTTGTTGTGAACTGGGACTTGGCCAACCAGTTGAGTCGTCGCAGCACTCATATGGGTAAAGTCGCGTCCACAGCTAAGGTGTTTTATAAAGGTGACGGTGAGTTTTATGAAAACGGTGAAACACTAGTGCAAAAAGACTTGGCATGGTCATTGAAGCAGTTGCAGAAACACGGCGCTAAAGCTTTTTATGAGGGTGAAATCGCTAAGAAAATTGTCGCTGATATGGAGAAAAATGGTGGCATTATCACTGCCGATGATTTGTTTAGTTATCAACCTCAAGAGCGTAAGCCTTTAGTCGGGACTTACCGTGGGCACAAGGTTGTGACGATGCCGCCTTCAAGTTCTGGTGGGATTCACTTAATTCAAATGTTGAACATACTGGAGCATTTCCCAATAGCGGATTATGGCGTTAATACCGCCAACTCGATCCAGGTAATGGCCGAAAGCATGAAATACGCTTATGCCGACCGCAGTAAGCATCTTGGTGACACGGATTTTTACGATGTGCCAGTTGAGTGGTTAACCAGTAAAAAATACGCTAAAACTATCGCGGATAAGATTTCAGTCAACAAAGTCACTCCATCGAGCGACATTAGCGCTGGAACTAGACCTAAATATGAAAGCCCCGACACAACACACTTTTCAGTGGTTGATCAGTGGGGTAATGCAGTTTCAAACACCTACACCCTAAACTTCTCTTACGGCTCTGGTATTGTCGCCGAAGGCACGGGTATATTGCTCAATAACGAAATGGACGACTTTTCAGCAAAACCGGGTACGCCAAATGCTTATGGTTTAATTGGTGGCGAAGCGAACGCTATTGAAGCCAATAAGCGCCCCTTGAGTTCAATGACACCGACTATGGTATTTGAGGGTGATAACTTGAAGTTAGTGACAGGTAGCCCTGGCGGTAGTCGCATCATTACCACAGTATTACAAATGATCGTGAATTTTGTCGATCATGGTATGAACGTCGCTGAAGCAACGCACACTCCGCGCTTCCATCATCAGTGGTTACCCGACAGACTATTTATCGAGCCTGCGATCAATAAAGATACTAGAAAGTTGCTACAAAGCCGAGGTTATGAACTTTATGAGTCTAGCACCATGGGCAGTACCCAATCGATACAGGTTGAAGACTATATTTACGGAAGTTCAGATCCAAGAAGACCTAATGCAAAAGCGGCTGGTTATTAGGGGTAGATAATTTATATCAATTGAGAATTTATATGTCGTTAGCATTGATAAACATTGATCACTACCAAAAGTTAGAAGCTAAAATTATAGAAGATAGTAATGTTGGCTACTATTTAATTATTTCCCCACTGGGGTCTGAACGTTCGATAGCCGACTATCTATGTGATAGCTTGGAAGAAGCAATGGATGAGGCGTTTGAGCAATCACGACATCTTGCAAAAGATAGTTGGTATTATACAGAGCCAGTTAAAGACGCGTTTTCATTGCATGACGCAACTATTTGCTCAATCATTGCTGATAAAGGCCATTTTTATATAATTGTAAATGGAGGTAAGTTTAAGAGTGAGGAGGCTGATTTTTGTATTAAGCTGAGTGGAGTAAATAATATAGAGGCTGATGGTAAAATTGAATTATCACTAGAAATGACCTATCCCGATGGCGAGGTTATTTCGGCAGACTTTGCTGATAAAGAAATGAAGCTGATTGTGGAGTGGAATGATTTTGACGCTGTCTTTTCTTTAACTAAAAGCTACAGGCTTACTTGTGAAGGAGTAAGTGTGCATAGGAAGTTAAAGAATTAACGGGTAATCACTAAACATCATCGCCAATGGTTGGCTCAACCGGCGTAGCACCACGGGCAGGGCCTCCCCCCTTGTGGGGATTCCCTTCGGTCACCAAGGGCTTTTCTTGTTTAGAATTAGTCTCTTTTTTTGCCTTGCTTGCTTCGTTTGATTTTTTTTGTGGCTTGCTAGAGCTATCTTTATTCTTACGTAAGAAGCGTATCAATAACCAAATAGCTACGCCAGCAACAAACAAAATACCCCAGATTAGGGCAATAAATTTTATATCACTGATAAACTTCGCTTTATTGCCATCAAACAACTCGACCATGGTGTTAAGGATTAGAGGGGAGTAGGTATCGATATTCTCAGCTGGGTGTCCGAAGCAAAGGGCGCCAGCAAGCACTACAGATGATAATAACCATTTTAATAGGAAGTGTTGCTTCCTAAAGGTAAACCAGACCAAACCTGCCAGCAATAGTGTCAGACAAATATAAAGCCCCCAAGCTGCTCCGTAGTTCTCGAATGTGTAAATTACGGCGTCAGCTTCAAGCTGCATGGGTTCGGTTGAATCTGTAATCATGGTTATTTATCTTCTAACTAACTTATTGATATGTTTGAGTATTGTGCGATAGCCGCTTAGCTAAATCAATTAATGATGAATAAGCGGCTTACGCGATCAGGTGCTTATTTTACGCGCATACCTGGCTGTGCGCCTTCGTCTGGATTCATAATCCATAAGTCTTTGCCACCTGGACCAGCGGCTAAAACCATGCCTTCCGACATGCCGAAGCGCATCTTGCGCGGCGCAAGGTTGGCGACCATAACGGTTAGCTTACCCTCTAAATCTTCTGGGTTATAGGCTGATTTAATACCGGCGAAGACTTGTTTAGTCACGCCCTGGCCAAGATCTAACTGAAGTTTAAGGAGTTTATCTGCGCCTTCAACATGTTCAGCTTTAGCAATTTTAGCAATTCTCAAATCAATTTTATCGAAGTCACCGAATTCAATTTCATCTTTGATTGGATCGTCCAACTGAGGTGCGTCGAGCTTCGCTTCTTCTTGTAAATCTTCTTTAGAGTCTTCAATCATGGCTTCAACCTGTTTCATGTCGATACGTTGCATCATTGGCTTGAATTTATTGATTTCGTGGCCGGATAGAACTTCTTGAGCACTCGCCCAGTTAAGGGTGTCGAGTTTTAAAAAGTCTTGAACCTTGCCTGCAAGCTCTGGCAACACTGGTGCTAAATAGGTGGTTAAAGCTTTAAACATATTAATGCCAAGGCTACATACTTGATGTGCGCGCTCTTTGGTCTCGTCGTTTTTAACCAGTTTCCAAGGTTCTTCGTTAGCGATGTAGGCGTTGGCTTTATCGGCAAGCGCCATGATGTGTTTTACAGCACGACCAAAGTCACGGTTTTCGTAATGTTCGGCTAGAGTTTCTGAGGCTTCTGTAAACTCACTCATTAACTCTGGCTCGATAATCGTATCGCTTAATTTGCCATCGAACTGCTTGGTGATGAAGCCCGCGCAACGGCTGGCGATATTGACTAACTTACCGACTAAGTCAGAGTTTACACGCTGTACAAAGTCTTCTAGATTCAAATCAAAGTCATCGATACGGCTCGATAGTTTCGCGGCATAGTAGTAGCGCAAGAACTCAGGGCGGAAGTGCTCTAAATAAGTTCTAGCTTTGATGAAGGTGCCTTTCGACTTCGACATTTTGTTGCCATTGACGGTAACAAAACCATGGGCCCATACAGCGCTTGGTGTGCGGTAGCCTGCACCTTTAAGGACTGATGGCCAGAATAGGGTGTGGAAATAAATAATGTCTTTACCAATAAAGTGATAAACCTCAGCGTCGCTATCTTTGCCCCAGTAATCATCGAAGTTAATATCATCACGTTTATCGCATAAGTTCTTAAAGCTCGCCATATAGCCAATTGGCGCGTCTAGCCAGACGTAGAAGTATTTGTCCTTTTCTCCAGGGATTTCCCAGCCAAAGTAAGGCGCGTCGCGTGAAATGTCCCACTGACGCAAATCATCCAGCCATTCGTTCATTTTGTTCTGAACTTCGGGCTGAACGTGTGGCGTGCCTTCTAGGGTTTCAGAGCTTAACCAGTCGCGTAAAAAGCCTTCGAAGCCTTTAAGGTCAAAGAAGAAGTGTTCAGATTCTTTGGTGATCGGTGTGGCTCCCGAAACCGCAGATTTAGGGTTAATCAGTTCAGTCGTGGTGTAAGTGGCGCCACAGTTATCGCAATTATCGCCATACTGATCTTCAGACTTACATTTAGGGCATGTACCTTGAACGAAGCGATCCGGCAGGAACATGTTCTTTTCAGGATCGTAAAGCTGATTAATTCTTTTTGAGCTAATATGACCAGCTTCTTTAAGCTTAAGGTATATGCTCTGGGTCAGCTCTTTAGATTCTTGGCTGTGCGTCGTGTAATAGTTATCAAAACCGATCAACGCATCTTTAAAGTCTTTTTCATGGGCTGCTTGGCTTTCCTGAATAAATGCTTCAGGCGTTTTGCCTTCTTTTTCTGCGCGCAGCATCACTGGCGTACCGTGAGTGTCGTCGGCGCAGACGTAGAAACACTGATGGCCGCGTGATTTCTGGAAACGCACCCAAATATCAGTTTGCACATACTCAAGCAAGTGGCCGATATGAATATCGCCGTTGGCATAGGGTAGGGCGCTGGTGACTAAAATTTTACGTTGAGTCGGTTGATTTTCAGCAGTCATGAACAATACTTCGTGGTTTACAGTTTATAGCGGTGAATCTTACTGGTTTTGCCCCAATTTTTCATTAACTAATTAAGCTTTAAGTCGAGTCTAAGGTAAACAGGCCTTGGTTTTATGCGCTAAAAGACTTAGACTTTGAGGCATCCCCAAGAAACCTCTAATTTCTATATTATATGGTCACTGAAGAACAGATTCGCGAATACCTTTCTGAATACCGAGATCCTTTGCTTAAACAAGGCTTAGTAGACGCTAAGGTATTGAAAAATATTGAAATAAAAGGCGATAACGCCACTATCTCATTGAAGCTAGGTTTCCCGCTTGGTCAATACCAAGAGCAACTGAAGAAGGAGTTGACGGAATACCTAAATGATAAAGCTCCGGCCTTGAATGTTGAGCTCGACATAAGCTGGCGCGTTGATGCCCATGTTCATCCAGCGAAAGTCAAAGCCATGCCTAATGTTAAGAATATTATTGCGGTGGCTTCTGGCAAAGGTGGTGTTGGTAAATCGACCACTTCGGTCAACCTAGCGCTGGCATTAAAAGCTTTGGGCGCTAATGTTGGCATTTTGGATGCGGATATTTATGGTCCTAGTATGCCGATTATGCTTGGGATGCAGGGCAAGAATCCTGAAACCATCGATAAGAAGTCGATATTGCCAATTACTAGCCATGGTTTACAATCAATGTCGATTGGTTACTTAGTCAAGCCTGAGCAAGCGATGGTGTGGCGCGGTCCAATGGCTAGTGGTGCGTTGCAACAACTGATTAACGATACTCAGTGGAAAGATTTAGATTACTTGATTATTGACTTACCACCTGGAACTGGTGATATTCAGTTGACCATGGCACAGAAGATTCCAGTAACCGCAGCGATTGTGGTGACGACACCACAAGATATTGCGCTGGCGGATGCTCGAAAGGCAGTGACCATGTTTAACAAAGTTTCAGTGCCGGTACTTGGCGTTGTGGAAAATATGGCGATGCACACCTGTTCGAACTGTGGCCATGAAGAGCATATCTTCGGTCAAGGTGGCGGTGATACGCTGGCTAAAGAGATTGGAGTTGAGCTACTCGGTAGCTTGCCTTTGTCGCTGAATATTCGTGAGCAGACTGATGCTGGTGAGCCGACAGTAGCCAAGGAGCCTCAGTCCGAGATTACACAGAGGTACCTGGATATAGCGCAGCGGATGACTGCTAAGTTGTCGTTAGAAGCGAAAGATTTTAAGGCGAGTTTTCCGTCAATTTCGATTGAGAATACATAGGGAAAGCGCATTTTTCTGCAAAGCGTTTAAAAAGATAATATTAGAAATAGAGAACATAGATTATGAGCATAAAATCAGATAAGTGGATCCGTCGCATGGCGGAGAATGAGGGGATGATCGACCCGTTTGAGCCTGGCCAGGTTCGTCATGTCAACGATCAAAAAATCGTGTCTTACGGTACATCAAGCTATGGTTATGACGTTCGTTGTTCGGAGCATTTTAAGATCTTCACAAACGTCCACTCCAGTATCGTCGACCCTAAAAACTTTGATGAAAAAAGCTTTGTCGATGTTGAGAGTGATGTTTGTATTATCCCACCGAATTCTTTCGCACTCGCCAGTACAGTCGAATACTTTAGAATCCCTCGTAGCGTTTTGACTGTTTGTTTAGGTAAATCGACTTATGCACGTTGTGGCATTATCGTCAATGTGACGCCGCTAGAGCCTGAATGGGAAGGGCACGTCACCCTTGAGTTTTCTAACACAACACCGCTACCAGCAAAGATCTATGCCAACGAAGGCGTGGCGCAAATGCTGTTCTACGAATCAGACGAAGTTTGCGAAACCTCATACAAAGATCGTGGCGGTAAATATCAAGGCCAACGTGGAGTGACTTTGCCTAAGACGTAAAATCTATGCTTAATATTAACTTATCAGAACTTCTAGATGCTGAGTTAGCAAGTGATTGTAAAGTACACTTGGCTAGTTGGAATGGCAAGGATCAGCCATTGGATGTTTTTGTAAATGACAAAGCTAGATGGAAAGGATGGAATGAATATAAAGGTAAAAGAGATGACTTTAATCGTAAGTATATTTTTAGCTTGATTCAGTTTTATCCAGAAAAAGATCGCTGGCTATTTGGTGGGTTGTTTGAAGTTATTAAGAGGTATTCTGATAGGTACGAAGTTGAATTAGACGAAAGGTATAAGCAATATATTGGGCGACTAAAAATTCACTATAGCCGATCTGGTAGAGCAAAATCCGTGCTATTAGAGAATCAACTTCACCGAATGGATGTGGCAGAAATTTTACCGCAAATATATACGGGTGAGTTATTTCCTGGCTACGAGAACCTTAATCTTAGTTTTAAAAAACTAGAACTGATAATGCGTAACCAGAAGAAAGACTGGAAATCTGCCTTATCTCATATTAAAGGGGTATATTTAATTTCCGATCTAAAGAATGGAAGAAAGTATGTTGGTGCAGCTTACGGCATCACTGGCGTGTGGTCTAGGTGGTTCAGCTATATAAAGACTGGTCATGGCAGCAATGATGATTTTGGAAAGATCATCAAGCAATTTGGTTTAGATTACGCTCGAGAAAATTTTGAGTTCACACTGCTTGAGTATAGGCCAATGAGAACAGACGACCAAGTGATCATTGACAGGGAAATATTTTGGAAAAGAGCCCTGATAACCAGAACAGAATTTGGTTATAACAATAACTAGTTTTTTGTTACCAGCCGCCACCGCCACCACCACCGCCGCCGCCACCAGAAAAGCCGCCACCAAAACCTCCAGAACTAAACCCGCTACCAGAGCTTGAGCCAGGCGGTGTTGCTGCAGAAGACACGCTGCTGGTGAAGCTTTCCCCTAAGTTTTGCGTTAAACCACTGAAGTTAAGTCCGTTACTGTTAGAGGAGGCGAGATACCAAGCGGGTATCATGTTGGTCATGGTGCTTTGCGGTGTGTCTTTCGCCAATTGAGGTGAAAGCACATGATTAAACATATCACCCCATGTTTTTTCGATATCAAGCGCAAAGGCATAGGGTAGGTAGCGCTCGAAAGTTTCAGGTGTTTTGGTCAAAGGGTAGCGACTTCTTAATGCATCACCTTCGGCTATGGTTAAATATTCTTTTAGCCCTTCGGCTTTATCCATAAATTTTCTACCCAAAGCAGTAGGAGCCTTAAGGAGTATGCCAAATACGATATTCAAGATCATCAATGTGGCACCAGCTACAAAGAATGAGATGCCGATTGATGCAAAAGGGTGCTTGAGGTTAATCCCGAGCAAGATCGTCACTGCGGACAATACAACTCCCCAAGTAATATATTGACTGTTAGTATTGTAGTATTTGGAATTATAGTCTGAGTCTAGTGAGACTTTATGGGCAGCCATAGCTGCTCTAAATTCGGGTCTATCATTGTCTGATTGTGTACTTAATGTATCCTTATTTCTAAAGAGCGCTTGCTCTAATCGAGACTCCCCAGCGGCAAACTTTACATAACGATTCTTTTTATGACGCTTGATTAAAAACTGATTATCATTAACCTCTTCAATCGTCAGGTAGCCTTTTACGGCGAGCGATAACAGGGCTGTTGTAAATGTTTTAGAATCATAGCCGTGATTTAGAACGTAGCGCATGGCCGCTGGCGACTCTTTTTTAGGTGGATCGTAAAGCGGGATGATGACTCCTGGTTTTGGATCACGTCCATACTTTGACCAAAAATAATAGTAATAAGCGAAAGTAATAAAAATACCGACAATAAAAACCAGTAAGTGTCTATTATGAGACAGCAGTGTAATGAACTTATCGAGCGCGGTAGGCGGCTCTACGTAGCCCTTTGGTAGACCTATTTGAATGGTAAAGCCTTGGCTCGGATAAAGCGCTTTTGTGGTTTTCATGCTGATACTGTTATCACTCAAAGAGGTGAGCGCAACATGGCTGTTTCTGCTGCCGTAATAACCTGTATATGCTTGGTACTTAACTTCATCCTGAGGGATGGTCTCAGGGAAATTCACGGTTGCCGAGGCGTCTATAATGGTGAACTTCCAGTCGTTTCCGGTGACATTCCAATAGAGTTCGTCAACATCCTCATAGAAGCCGAGCTGATTGTTGGTCTTATAGCGAATGATGTATTTGTAAACACCTGGCTTGAGGTATTGATCAGAGTCGCCGATATAAAGCCTGACGCCATTGCGTAAATCCTTGGTCATCCAGTCAACAGGCTCTCCGTCTTGGGTGACTGACTCAATATCGAAATCCACCTGATAGTTGTTTCCAAACCTGTTACGGTAGTTGGTTGGAAACTCACGGTAGATTCCTCTTTTTATGTTCTGACCTTCTGCTTTGACGGTTATGGTTTCTGTGATGGTTAGGCTCGAGTCTTTATGGATATCAATATCGCTGTGGTAGCTTAGAATTTCTTCAACCGATTGCGCAGGTAACGTAATGAGTGTCGAGCAGGCTACTAGCGCCAAGATTATGTGTTTAAGCATTGGTGTTAACCTTAATCGCTGATCGAATATTGGGTGACGCCACTTTGAAGAACTCTGCTTCTTGAAATTTGAATATTTTTGCAACGAGGCTATCTGGTAACTGCTGGATCTTAGTGTTATAAAGCTTGACGCTGCCATTGTAATAACGACGTGCATATTGAAGTTTGTCTTCGGTTTCAGCAAGCTCTTGCATGAGTTCAAGAAAAGACTGGTTGGCTTTTAGCTCTGGGTAACTTTCTTGTAAAAGTAGTAGCTTATCCAGTTTTTGGTTGATTTGAGTTTCAATCGACTCTTGCGAAGAGGGGGAGTTATTGGTTTCTGCGCTACGCAGCAGAGTGATTAATTCTAACGTTTCTTGTTCGTAGTCTTTATAAGCTTTTACGGCTTTTACTAGCTGTGGAATAAGATCGTGGCGGCGGTTCAACTGTACGTCTATATCGCTCCAAGCCGAACTGACTTGGTTTTTGAGGCCGATAATTTTGTTATACGTTAATAAAGCCCAAAGCAGTATTGCTGCGATGATGCAAATGGTGATGATCATTATTATATATCCCTAATGAGTTGAAATTATCATAGGGCGATAAAGAGCTGATTTCAATCTTGTTGAATCAGCCCTAACTAATTATTGGCGGGTGTAGACCTGTAGGATGGGAAACTCGCTAGTACTAAAACTCAAAGTTAAGGTTTGAACTTCTTTGCCTTTAAACCTAATCTTCTTTTCAAAGGGGGAGCTTCGGTGGCCGTTTGCGTAAAGCGCCATTATTTGGTCACTGACGAATATGCGATCACCAGTTGAAGTATTTTGAAGCGTAACCGTGACTTTGCGCTGTCCGTATTCGTTGCTCATGGTCACATAGTTGACCACTTTAAAATCACTTTTGTGCGGGTAAATATTATCGTCATTGGGAAAGTTAAACTCGATATCACTGCTGATCGCCCGGTCGATGCTGAGCGCATTGCGGTCGTTAGCGCTAAGTTGGCTGGCTTGGCTAGCCAATAATATAGTGGTTAGCAGTAGCAGTTTTTTCATTTCCTTATCTCCTTGTATTTCAACTTGGTGTTATTTGTAATGCTATTTCCAATCGGTGGCGACAAGTTTCGCTTGTTCTTCACCTTCCTTAATACGTTGGATCTGTATCGGAATCATATTGTGTTCTAGGGCAAACCAAAAGTTTGTCTGGCGCTCACGTTGTGTTTCTTTTAGCTGAACTTTAGCCGTTTTTATTAGCCCTTTTTTGGTGTTTAGGATTTCTTGCCCAAGGACTTTAAACTCATGATGGCGCACACTACCGCGATAGCTAATGTCGATAGCTGGTATTGGCTTTTGCGTCAGCAGGTGTTCCCTAACAAGGGTTAGTTGAGTCAGCTGATCGAGATAGCCTGTCTTAAGAGGCTGACTCCATTCTTTTTTCTTGTATGAGCCGTGCTCAACGTTATTAATCCAGTCAAAATTCTGCATTAGGGTTGAATCCGAGCGCATGCTTGTTTGTGAGTGGCGCTGGTAGACTAAGGGCAGGATTTGCTTGTTTTCAACAGTGAATCGACTGGTTTCTTGGCGCTTGTCTGATAAAAAGTAATAACTAATATCAGATTCCATTGCCAGTTGCCATTGGCCGTTACTGAGCTGAGTGAGTTTGCGCGAAGCTGTACCAACGTCATCACCGTCATGGATAACGTCGTATTGGATAGAATAGGGCTTTAATGCGACCAAGCTTTGTGCCGAGCTTTCACCTTCAGAAAGAACCTCGTCAGCAGCTTGAGAGGTGTTTGCTAGAAGTAAAAGTAAAGTAGCAAAAGGTATCAAGAAGGCTTTATAGAGGCTTCTTGTCCATATAGGCTTTGCCATCTTTATATTCGAGGCGATCATTGCAGAATCGAGCGACCACTTCTGGGTAGAGTTGGTGCTCTTGTTGTTGGACTTTTGCTTGTAAGCTTTGCTCAGTATCACTTTTTTCCACCTTTACCGTTCGTTGTGCGATCACTGGGCCACCGTCTAGTTCAGAGGTGACAAAATGTACGCTAACTCCATGTTCTGTGTCACCATTCTCTAACGCACGCCTGTGGGTATGCAAGCCTTTATATTTAGGAAGTAGAGAAGGGTGGATATTGAGCATCTTACCTTCGTAAGGCTGAACAAACTCTGAATTCAAGATTCTCATGAAGCCGGCGAGGACGATGAGATCTGGAGTGTAACGGTTAATAACCTTGCTTAACTCTGCTTCAAAGGCTTGGCGACCGTCGAAGGCGGTATGATCCACAACCTCAGTTGGAATCTTGGCATTTTGTGCTCGAGTCAGTCCATATACATCGGGTTTATTGCTGATGACTGCGACTATATGACCGTTGATGCCGCCCATTTCGGCAGCATCAATCAAGGCTTGAAGGTTTGATCCGCTACCAGAAATGAGAACGACGATGCGCTTCATTTCTGGTGCTTGAGTAGTGTTTTCTGACAAAGGTCGGTCCGTTATAGAATAACTTGATCTTCGTTGTCGTCTCGAGCTTCAATGTGACCAACGGTATAAACCGTCTCGCCCATCATTTCGAGCATATCTTTCGCTTTTTCAGCATTCTCTTCGCTAACCACAAGGATCATGCCAATACCGCAGTTAAAAGTGCGATACATTTCTAAGCGATCAACATTACCTTCCTGTTGTAACCACTGGAAGACTTTTGGCATGCTCCAAGCGTTAGTGTTAACCACTGCTTTAGCACTTTTTGGTAATACGCGAGGTAGATTTTCTTGTAAGCCACCGCCAGTAATGTGCGATAGAGCTTTAATCTCAACTTCTTTAAATAGACGAAGTAGTGGTTTAACGTAGATTTTAGTTGGCTCTAATAAGGTTTCACCAAGTGTTTTACCGTTGTCGAACTCTTGATTGACATCGGCGCCACTAACTTCAAGAATTTTACGGATTAAGGAATAACCGTTAGAGTGAGGCCCACTTGAGGCAAGACCAAGCAACACATCACCAGACTTTACTTTGCTGCCGTCGATGATTTTCTTTTTATCGACGATACCAACGCAAAAACCGGCTAAGTCGTAGTCATCGCCTTCATACATGCCTGGCATCTCAGCAGTTTCACCGCCAATTAATGAGCAGCCTGATTGTAAACAGCCCTCAGCGATTCCAGTAACTACGTCGGCAGCGACATCAACATCTAACTTGCCTGTGGCGTAGTAGTCTAGGAAAAAAAGAGGCTCAGCACCTTGTACGATTAGGTCATTGACACACATGGCGACTAAGTCAATACCCACTGTGTCGTGCTTTTGTAAGTCTAGTGCTAAACGTAATTTGGTGCCTACACCATCAGTTCCAGCAACCAGTGCTGGTTCTTCGTAGCCTTGTGGCAAATCAAATAGAGCGCCAAAGCCGCCAATATTTCCTAATACTTCTGGGCGGTGTGTTTTCTTACAAACATCTTTGATGCGGTCAACAAGGGCGTTACCCGCGTCAATATCAACACCGGCATCTTTGTAACTAAGGGACTTTTTATCGCTCATGTTGTCACTCATGGAATTTCCTAAAACTGATGGCTTAATAGTTAAAGGCGAATTTTACTAGATGCAGACAACTATAGAAAGTCAGATAAGAAGAAAGATATAAGAAAAAAGCGGCCGAAGCCGCTTTTAGGGGTGAAAGTCAGGGGTAGGAGAGACTTTCTTATGGAATATCGACACTCAAGCTCGATTAACGTGGCTCTTGTGGGATAATAGTTAGCTCAACACGACGGTTTTTCGCGCGACCACTGGCCGACTCGTTCGAAGCGATTGGGTAGCGCTCACCAAAACCTTTAACGTGTAGTCTGCTGGCCTGAATATCGCGCTGACGTAAGTAACTGGCGACGCTCGAGGCTCGTTTCTCTGATAGACCTTGGTTATAGGCTTCTGCACCCACTGAGTCAGTAAAGCCCGCAACTTCTAAGTCAGTATCAACATACTTATAAAGTACTTTTGCTACTGAATCTAATACTGGGTAGAAGCTTGCGCTAACATCGTGACGATCGGTATCAAAGGTAATGTCACCAGGCATGATAAGCTGAATTTTGTCGCCATCACGTTGAATCCCAACACCTGTGCCCGCTAATTCTTCACGAAGCTCAGCTTCTTGGTGATCCATATAGGCACCAACACCAGCACCGATAGCACCACAACCTAAGGCTGCGTTACGCGCGTGCTTACTGTTTTCGGTCGCGCCAATAAGACCACACACTACAGCACCAACGGCACCATATTTTACGGCTTTACTGGTTTTTTCTTCGCCCGTGTAAGGGTCTAATACGGTACAACCTGATGCAACCATCGCCGCTAACGCCGCGACTGTAAATGTTTTCTTAATTGATGTTAATGATTTCATGTTTAAAATCCTCAAATTTCCCCAAAGTGTTTTTGCATTATAAGTGTTGAACTTGAATGCAAACTGAATTGAAAACATCATAGCAATATATTGTGTAATTTCTGGTGGGTTGGCGACTTTATGTGATTGAAGTCACGATTTACCTGGAAGAATTTACACAATTTCAATAAGTTACTCCTTCAAGGCATAAATGGCGGGTAGATTACGCCATGCTCCTTTATAGTCCATACCACAGCCAAAAATGTATCTGTCGACGACCTCTAGGCCGACAAAGTTAGGCTGAAAACCACTTTGCGGTTTACGGTGGTGCTGTTTATCGACTAACACAACAGAGTTGATACTGTTGGGCTTTAGCGCTTCGCATTCTTTATAAATCGCTTCTAGTGTTAAACCTTCGTCAAAAATATCATCGATCAAAATAATGTCTTTACCAAAAACCTCTTCTTGGCTGGGTCGAACGATCCAGTTGAGCTCTGCACCACGAGTGCTATCGCCATAACGGCTGGCATGTAAATACTTTAAAGTGATTGGAAACTTGAGATGACGCATTAATTGGCCGGTAAAATATAAACCACCATTCATCACACAAAAGGCGGTTACACTTTTATTGGCGAAGCGCTCTCCGGCATAAAACTGATTGATCTGCTGAGCCAGCTCTTCTATAGCTTGGTCAATTTGGGATTCGCTGATGATTAAATCGGTTGATTGTTGAATATCGTCGAAAGTCATTAGTGACATTGTTATGAGTCGTCGCTGGTTGTTGTTAGTGCAAGTATAATTAACCATGAGCATGGCTTCGAGTGTTATTTTTTGACCAAGTTAAATAAACAAGGGTACGCAAGAAGCGTAATAAAGTTAAAGATTGAGTAGCAACTTGTAGCCTCTGGCTGAAAAGCTGATAAAATAGCCAGAAATGGTATTGTCGTATATAAGTTTTATAGGTTTTTCAAGTGATTAGAGCTTCTAGGTGTTAGTATTCCTAGGAATAGTCAGACAAAGCATGGTGTAGCCTGGGGTAATCCAGCTTCTACACAATAGCTAATAATTCAATAATCATCAGTAGGAAACGAACATGTTGAATTCGCGAATTAAAGCGATAATCGCGGTATTTTTTGTTGTTGCCATAATGGGCTTTAACGCGCCATCTAAGGCTGAGCGAGTACAAAATCTCTATACTGGCGCATGGCCTGTACAAGATCAATCAAGCGCTGCTCGACATCAAGCGATTGCTGAGAGTTTGTTGCAAGCCTTGGTTCGGGCAAGTGGTAGCCGAGATGTTTCTCGTTCGCCAGTTATTCAGTCGGCTTTAGCCAATGCCGAGGATTATCTGCGTCGTTATTCGTATCAAAGGCTGTCGGCTGCCGAGCAGATGATTTATGAGAAACCTTTATTACTGAAAGCTACTTTTGATCGACGCTCAATATTAGAGCTTTTGAAGTCGGCATCTTTGCCTATTTGGGGCGAGGAAAGACCGTCAGGCTTATTTTGGATAGCCTATGGTGACGATACAAAGCGCCAAGTTGCTAGCGAAGAAAGTCAATTGATTAATGCTGGCTTAATGATTGCCACCGAAAGTCGTGGTCTGCCGGTGACTTTGCCAATGATGGATATTGATGATCAAATGGCGCTAGAAACGTCAGATGTTTGGGGGCGTGTTGAATCCTCAATCGATGAAGCTAGCAAACGCTATGCTCGAGATTACTGGGTCGCAGGGCAGCTACTCGAAACTAATAGCCAATGGCAAGGGCGCTGGCTGGTGAGAATGAACGGTCGCACTGAAAGTTTTTCCACCAGTGGTCTTACGTCTTACGAAGCCATCCAAGCTGCGGTCCATCGAGTGGCCAATTCTTTAGCCTCTAAATTAGCCGTAGTGCTTTCTGAGGATGCTCAGGAAGTACTTGTTTCTGTTGAAAATATTACAGATTTCGCAACCTTCGCACGGATTCAAAAGCACCTCAATTCATTGAGCATGGTGCGCTCTGCTAGCGCCATTGAAGTATCTAAAGATACGGTCTTATTTAAAGTAGAGTCATTAACTTCACCGCAAAACTTGATCGAAGCAATAAAAATAGGGAATAATCTGCAGCGGTCTGAGTCTGGCTTCGGCTATGACGATCGATATGGTGATGGTTATGGCGAGGGTTTTGATGAGAATAATGCCCGAAAATTAAGGGGTGACTTCCACTTTGTGTGGGGCACGCCGTAATATAACAATAAGTTAATAAAACATGAGCTTAAGTACAATTCCGAACATTATTACTGTGATGCGGGTGGTGTTAATCATTCCGTTCGCATATTTTGCATGGCACCAAGACTATGTCGCGGCCCTTGTGATCTTTTTGATTGCAGGTATTTCAGATGGTTTGGATGGCTTATTGGCAAAACGTTTTAACTGGCAAAGCCGCTTCGGTTCTATAACCGATCCCTTAGCCGATAAAATACTATTGTTTGTGGCATTATTGTTATTAGTTATGAAAGGACAGCTTTCCTGGACGCTGTTCTGGGTTTCAACTGCCCGCGACTTATTTATTGTTGGCGGCGCCACTAGCTATCATTACCTTGTCGGTCCTTATGAGATGCGTCCAAGTCTGATCTCAAAGTGGAATACTGCACTGATGATTTTGCTAGTGCTACTGGTGTTGGTTCACTTGGCTTGGTTTAAGTTGCCACTGGCTTTGATTGATACCCTTGAAATTTCAGTAATCCTAACCTGTATTATTAGTGGTATTCATTATTCATGGCTTGGTGTTTGTCATTACCGAGCAAGGGGTAAGACGGTAAAAGCCGATTCACTTGCCACAAAAGCTAAAGTTGCTGATAAAAGCGCCGCAGAGTAAAGTCGATTGGTACTTCAACCAGCACCATATTCGCCATTAAATTTTAAGAAAATAACCTTACGACGGAATAATAATCACTAAATGCAGCAATTACCTCTCGATATCGAAATAAAAGCCGAATCAACCTTTGGTAATTTTGTTGCTGGCGGTGAGGCGAATTCACAATTAGTATCTATGCTGCAACAGACTGCGCAGGGACAAAGCGATTTTATTTTTGTCTATGGTGAAGCGGGAACCGGCAGAACACACTTATTGCAAGCCTTTACCCACCGTTTTTCTGAAGCATTCCCACAAAAGCTCGTTGCCTATTTGCCTTTAGATAATCAGCAATTGGTGCCGGCAATGGTTGATGGTCTCGCAGGTTTTGATGCTGTATGTCTTGACGGAATTGAACATTGTCTGGGTGATAAAGCCTGGGAAACCGCTTTTTTCAACCTCTACAATCAATTAAAAGAGCAGAGCAAAACCTTTATCATTGCGGCCAATCAGTCACCGCAAAATCTTGAGTTTGCTTTGGCAGACTTGAAATCTCGATTCAGTGCCATGTTAATTCATGCCATTCAGCCGTTATCCGATGACGACAAGCGACGTTTTCTACAAACTAAAGCTAAAGAACGCGGTTTAGAACTGAGTGAAGAAGTAGCGACTTATTTATTGTCTCGCCAGCAGCGGGATTTACCCCATTTAGTTGAACTGCTTGAGCAGTTAGATCATGCGTCTTTGCAGGCTAAGCGCCGCTTAACGATTCCCTTCGTTAAGCAAGTGTTAGAATTATAATAGGCTGTTGATTACCGCTTATTGTTGTTGAGCTTGCTCGTTGAACAAAAACTCTAGGCTCGTTTTGGCATGGCGAAGGTGAGGAATCACAATTGAGCCACCAACTAGCATAGCAACGCCCATCGCCTCATCGATTTCTTCTTTATTCCAGCCCTGCTTAACCGCCTGCTCCAAATGGTAATCAATACAATCATTACAACGTAAAACCATCGAAGCCACCAAGCCCAGCAACTCCTTAGTTTTACTGTCCAACTTGCCTTCGCCATAAGCCGTTTTGTCCAAACCAAAAAAGCGTTTAATGAGCAAACTATCCGTGTCTAAAGCTTTTGCATTTCCTGCTTCACGTTCAGCACGAAACTGCTCAAACGGGTGTTTGTTGTGTTCAGTCATAATTCTTAATCCAATGCTAAAAAAGTTATTGTACAAATAAGATTCTGAAGTACAAGCAAAAGCCTCAGGCGTACTGTTTTCAATAACTTAACTATGGTATAAAGAAGAGTGGTCTGAAGAGCTATGAGGATAATGCTCGTATGGGTGAAGCAAACGAAGAACTCTATGATGTATTGGTACAAGGTGCCGATGCTTGGAATCGCTGGCGCAAAGATAACCCAAAAGAAAGTGTGGTTTTTGATGGTTTAGATTTGCGTGGCCTAGACTTGTCTGATTGTGACTTGTCGGAAGCAAGTTTTGTTGGAACAAACCTTGCTTATGCGGATCTGAAAAATGCCGTTCTTATCGCCAGTAATCTTACTGATGCGAACCTTTGTTATTGTAATTTATCGAATGCGAAATTAATCGCAGCGAATCTGAATCAAGCAAACCTAAGTCATGCAAATCTGTTGCATGCTAACTTGCTAACAGCAATCTGTTATCGCACCGATTTATCGAACGTGGATTTACGCGATCATGATCTTAGAGGTCAGGATTTGCGTGAGGCAAACCTAAGTGGCGCCGATTTACGCGGTCAAAATCTCGAAGGTCTCGATATGCAGGGCGCAAAACTCATTGGCTCTAAAATGGAGCGGGTGAATTTGCGCGATACCAACCTTACTGGGGCGAACCTTTCCGATGTGGATCTCTCTAGTTGCAGTATCGATGGTGTGGCGCTGAAAGGTGCAAACCTGAGTAATGTGAATTTAGCCTCACAGAATCTTACTGGATTTAATCTTTCGAAAGTTAACTTCCAAGGTGCTGACTTGCGTGGCGCCAATTTAAGCAAAGCAAACTTAGACGGAGCCAAACTCAGTTCAAGTAAATTGTGGCAGGTTCAAACCAAGGGTTGGTCGATTCGGAATATAGAATGCTCACACGCTAGCTGGGATCAGCGCGGTCGCGACTTTACGCACTATTCGCCACATCAGTTTGAGAAACTGTTTTCCGATAAGATTACCTTTACATTGCGCTACCAGCGTATGTTGTCTTATCAGGATTTGGCAACCTTGCCGTTCCTTATTGAGCACCTTGAGGCAAGCTATTGGGGCTGTAAGCTACGCATTCGTGATATCCGCAACGAGCCCGGCGACACCCGAGCGATATTGGTAGTGGAAGATACGGGGGGGTTAAATCCATCGGTTCTTGAGTCTAGTTTGCAACAAGAAGCCGACAAATTGCAGTCGATTCAAATAAGCCTGCAGTCAGAGCGACGTCTGCAATTTGAAATTCGTGAGTCATTACAGGCGATAAAAGATAAATACTGGCCTAAGTTACTAGAACTGTCGGAAATCGATAGTGATGCGAAAACACGTCGTTTAGCGGTGTTATTTACGGATTTAAAAGGTTTTTCCAACTGGAGCGAAGAAGAACGAACCGATAAGTTATCATTGTTCAGAGGGCTTCTAAAGCCGGTTCTTAAAAAATGGAATGCTAGTTACCCAAACATGGAAGGCGACTCTTTAAGAGCGACCTTCCAGACTGTTGAGCAGTCGCTACACTGCGCAGCTATGATGCAACGTGTATTGGCGGGAGCTGGCTTTACTCTGCGGATCGGTTTAGATATTGGTGAAGTTAAAATTACTCACAATGAAATTACTGAGCAGTTGGATATTGAAGGCGATGCTATCAACTTTGCTGCCCGCCTTGAGGCGATGGCTGACTCAGGACAAGTTCTAGTCTCTGAGAATGTTCGTCATTACGCGATTCAGTCAGACGCTCCATTCAACTTCACTGAGCACAGATTAGCTTTACAAAAAGCAGTCGGCGACAAGCAAGCGGGCGATACTATTGTTTGTTATAGCTCAAGCAGCGCCCTTGAGGACAGCTAGATGGTAACTACTCATATTATTAAAACTATAGGCTTGTCTCTTGGTATTACTCTTAGCTTCACCTTAGCCGGTGTTAGTGATGCCAACTCAGAAGATATTATGATGTTGCCCTTACACAAAGGCATCGATGCTAAATATCGAGTCGAGCTCAAGCCAACTCACGTCACACAACGCGTTGGTTATGATAATCAGCCAAAGTTTGGGCCTGATGGGAAGAGTCTTTATTTTACGCGCCAGCTAGATAAAGCTGGTGGTGAAGGGCTACAGACGGATATATTTAAATTCGATATCGATAGTAAGGATGTAATTAACGTCACTCAGACAGAAGATATTAGCGAATATTCACCAACGCCTTACAATGCCGACTTTTTGTCGACCGTTAGAGTAAACCCAGAAGGTGAGCAGCACTTAAGTTTGTTTAATAGTGAAGCAAAAGCTCACGAAGTCTTAAGAAGCGATATTGAGCCTGTTGGCTATTTTGCATGGCTTCAGCCGACTAAAGCTGCTGTTTTTGTCCTAGGTGATGTTATGACTTTACAGATCTTGGACACTGAGTCAGAGCAGCAACCACTGGTTTTAGAAGAGCAGATTGGACGCTGCTTTGAAACCGTTGCTAATAACGTCATCACCTTTTCTAAGGAAGAAGATGGAATCCATCAGTTATATGCTCTAACCTCAGATGGCGCTATCAGCTCTCTCGAGTTGAATTTGCCGCAAGGTGTGCAAGATTATGTATGGGTTGATAGTCAGCATCTTATTGTTGGTCAAGGCTCTAAGCTGTTTATGGTGAGCTCTGCTGAGACAAAAGAATTAGCAGACTTATCGTCACTTGATGTTGATGGCATCACTCGACTCGCCCTAAGCCCTGATAAATCCCGTTTAGCGCTGGTCTACCAGCGCCCTTAAAAGTTATGGGCAATTGACTCGTTAGCATTTTGTTATTGTTATCGAAGCATTAAAAAAGCCGCTAGATAGCGGCTTTTTTAATATCTAAGGTTTAGATTATAACAGTCCTTAAATTTTAGGACCTGCTTTAATCAGCTCTTCAGCTTTTTCGTTATCAGCAAAACGATTGAAGTTTTTGATAAACATTGCTGCTAGTTCTTTCGCCTTAGTTTCCCACTCAGCAGGATCTCTGTATGTATCCTGAGGGTTTAAGATACCAGTGTCGACACCGTTAAGCTCAGTTGGGATCGCTAGGTTAAAGTAAGGCAAGTTAGCAAATTCACAGTTTTCGATAGAGCCATCCATGATGGCATCGATGATACCGCGAGTATCTTTGATAGAAATACGCTTGCCAGTACCGTTCCAGCCCGTGTTCACCAAGTAAACTTCCGCGCCAGCATCGCTAATACGCTTCTCTAGAACTTCTGCGTACTGAGTTGGGTGTAAGCTTAGGAAGGCTTCACCAAAGCAAGATGAGAAGGTAGGAGTCGGCTCAGTAACACCGCGCTCAGTACCGGCTAGCTTAGCGGTAAAGCCCGATAAGAAGTAGTATTGAGTTTGTTCTGGTGTTAGCTTAGCAACAGGTGGTAAGACACCAAATGCATCAGCACTTAAGAAGATAACTTTGTTCGCGTGGCCCGCTTTAGACACTGGCTTAACGATGTTATCGATATGGTAAATTGGGTATGAAACACGAGTGTTTTCAGTTTTGCTGTTGTCATCGAAGTCGATATTGCCTTTCTTATCAACCACAACGTTCTCTAGCAAAGCATCACGGCGGATAGCTCTAAAGATGTCTGGCTCGTTTTCTTCAGAAAGGTTAATGGTTTTTGCGTAACAACCACCTTCGAAGTTAAAGACGCCGTTGTCATCCCAACCATGCTCGTCATCACCAATTAGCGCACGCTTTGGATCTGTCGATAGGGTTGTTTTACCTGTACCAGAAAGACCGAAGAAGATTGCCACGTCGCCATCTTTGCCAACGTTCGCTGAACAGTGCATCGAAGCAATACCTTTTAGCGGCAATAAGTAGTTCATCATTGAGAACATACCTTTTTTCATTTCGCCGCCATACCAAGTGCCGCCAATCAACTGAATTTTTTCAGTAAGGTTGAAAGCAACAAAGTTTTCAGAGTTTAAGCCATGTTCTTGCCACTTCTCATTCACAGCTTTAGAGCCGTTCATGACTACGAAGTCAGGCTCAAAGTCCTGTAGTTCTTCCTCAGTAGGGCGAATGAACATGTTTTTAACAAAATGTGCCTGCCAAGCAACTTGTGTAATAAAGCGTACTTTTAAGCGAGTATCTTCGTTTGCGCCACAGAACGTATCGACAACGAATAAACGACTGCCTGATAATTGCTCAGTAACCGTTTCTTTTAGGTCGCTCCAGATGGCTGGAGAGATTGGCTTGTTATCGTTAACGCCGTTTTTTGACCACCAAACAGTATCACGAGTGATATCATCCTCGACGATATACTTATCTTTTGGTGAACGACCAGTGAAAATACCAGTGTCTACCGAAACAGCACCCATGTTAGTGACAGTGCCGCGCTCGTAGCCGCTAATGTCATCTCGGGTTTCTTCTTCGTATAAAGTGTCGTAGGACGGGTTATAAACGATTTCGTGGACTGAATGAATGCCGTATTGGCTCAGGTCAACATCGCGGGACATGTGAGTTACTCCTCGTTCGCAAAGCTCTACTTTGCAGTGCAGTAGTTAATAACAATTTGCTATTTGAAAATTGCACGTAATTATGCCAAAAAATATTGGTAGTGGCGAGGCTAAATGAAACTTATTTGAATTATTTCGTCAGAAATTTTTACGAGATTGATTTTTCTGACAAACTGTTAGTGAACTGATGAATTCATTTTATCCAAGTTTGTCGGGTCTTAGGGAAAGATAGGTGCTTGTTAAGGTCTGTTTGAAGATGCTCGAGCCTCTGCTAACAGAGGCTCGTACTTAATATCTAAATTGCTCTTATAAACTAAGAGTTTCTCGCCAGTGAAAGCTTTGCTAACTCTATTAAGGCTGTTTTATATTCAGAATCCGGTAGAGGCGCTAATGCATTAATAGCACGTTCAACGGCTTTCTCAGCCGCTTGGTAGGTATATTCAATAGCATTAGTAGCTTTAACGATGCTCAAAATTTCATCTAAGTCGTCAAGGCCACCTTGCTCAATTGCCTTTCGAATAAGGGCTTGATCAGATTCATTAGATTGTGCGAGGGCGTAAATTAGTGGCAGAGTTGGCTTACCTTCGGCTAAGTCATCACCAACGTTCTTACCCATATCATCAGCATCGGAAGCATAATCGAGCGCATCGTCAATGAGTTGGAACGCGATACCAAGCTGCAAGCCATAATCACGCAGGCCTTGTTCTACGTTTTCGGGAGCCTGGCATAAGACAGCGCCTAATTGGGTCGCTGCTGCAAAAAGAATCGCTGTTTTGCGTTCGATAACTTGATAATAAGAGTCTTCGCTGACTTTCGGATCGTTAATATTCATCAACTGTAATACTTCGCCAGCTGCCACTTCATTGGTGGTATTGGCTAGAATATTAAGAACCTTCATATTGTCCACTTCAACCATCATCTGGAATGAGCGGCTATAAAGGAAGTCGCCAACAAGTACAGAAGCTTGGTTGCCAAACAGCTCGTTAGCCGTTTCGCGGCCGCGACGCATACTCGACTCGTCAACCACATCGTCATGGAGCAGGGTAGAAGTATGTATTAACTCGATTACAGCGGCTAACTTGGAGTGGTCACTGCCTTTATAACCCATTGACTTTGCAGCTAAAAGTACCAGCATAGGGCGCAATCGCTTACCGCCAGCTGCAACAATATAATGGCCCACTTGATCCACCAAAACCACATCGGACTTGAGGCGATCAAGAATCATTTGGTTTGTTGCCTGGAAGTCAGATTCAACCAAGGCACGAATATTGTCGAGTGTCATTGTCTACCTTAAAATTAAATTGCAGCTGGTATTTTTTAATGATTGCCTTAAATGACGTAGAGGTTGAGATGATTACCTGTAGGGCATCTATCACAGCAATACTGCCAACGGCTTTACAATAATTGCTTGGCAATCCTAGTGAGGCTGGCGCCTTGGGTCAAGCTTTTATGGTGATATTTTTAGGATAGGAGTCGCCGAACCCATTGGCATTTGGTATGATCCAGCTCGATTTAGGCTTTAAATCCATTATTCAAGGTTTTATCGGCTTAAATCCTTGCTTTACGGGCGTATTTCGCTTAAAATTCGCGCCCTCAAATATGAAAGCCATTGAGCAATACATATTAACCTTCTTGTTGAGATATATAAGAGGGTCTATAACCGGAGAATCAATATGTACGCAGTAATTAAAAGTGGTGGTAAGCAACACCGCGTAAAAGAAGGCCAGGTAGTGCGTCTTGAGAAGATCGAGGCGGAAACTGGTGCAACAATCGATTTTGAAGACGTTTTAATGGTCGCTGACGGCGATAACGTAACTCTAGGCACTCCAGTAGTAGCTGGTGCTGTGGTTTCAGGCGAAGTCGTTAACCACGGTCGTGCTAAGAAAGTGAACATCATTAAGTTCAAGCGTCGTAAACATCACATGAAACGTCAAGGCCACCGTCAATGGTTCACAGAAGTGAAAATTAACGGTATTGCTCTAGATGGCGCGAAAAAGCCAGCTAAGAAAGCTCCAGCGAAAAAAGCTGCAGCAAAAACTGACGGTGATGATTTAACTAAATTATCAGGCGTAGGCCCAGTTATCGTTAAGAAATTAAACGAAGCTGGTATCACTACATTTAAACAAATCGCTGAGTGGACTGCGAAAGACGTAGAGCACTTTGACGAAGAATTAAGCTTCAAAGGTCGTATCGAGCGTGAAAACTGGATCGATCAAGCTAAAGAATTGATGAAAGGAGAGTAAACGATGGCTCATAAGAAAGCTGGTGGTAGTACTCGTAACGGCCGCGATTCCGAAAGTAAACGCCTTGGTGTTAAGCGCTTTGGTGGTGAGCAAGTAAGCGCGGGCAGCATCATTGTTCGTCAGCGTGGTACTAAGTTCCACCCTGGTAACGGTGTAGGTCTTGGCCGTGACCATACAATCTTTGCAAAAGTTGATGGTAAAGTTAAGTTTGAAGTTAAAGGTAAAAACAATCGTCGTACTGTTTCTATCGAAGCTTAATCAAGCTTGAGTTTTAGAAAAAGCCTCAGCCATCGCTGGGGCTTTTTTGTTGAAGAGGCCATAATAAGTATCTTTAACAATGTTGAAGTTTAGGTCTGTGTTGATAAGCTTACTGCAGAGATTTTAAGTTTGATAGGTCGCCAATCATTGAAGTTGAAGGGCGAGACAACTTAAACTGATACAATATCGGTTAATTTATTGATTTTTTATTGTTAAAAAGTCCGTTAACTGTTCACTTTCTGAGTCGTTAGGCAATGACTCTCAGTAATACGATGAAAAAGTCTTATGAAATTTGTAGATGAAGTAACCATTAAAGTTAAAGCAGGCGATGGCGGTAACGGTATCGTCAGTTTCCGCCGTGAGAAATACGTTGCTCGGGGTGGCCCTGACGGCGGTGATGGCGGCGATGGTGGTAATGTATACATTGTTGCTGATGAAGAAATGAACACCTTAGTGGACTACCGTTATGTGCGCTTTTATCAAGCGACACGAGGTGAAAACGGTCAAGGCCGTAATATGACTGGCTCTAAAGGTGAGGATTTAGTCCTAAAAGCACCTGTTGGAACACAGATTACCGACAAAGAAACTGGCGAAATTGTTGGCGATTTAACTAAGGATGGAGAGCAGTTGTTAGTTGCGAAAGGCGGCTTCCACGGTTTAGGTAATACCCGTTTTAAAAGCTCGATTAATCGTGCTCCGCGTAAGGCAACACACGGTACTCCGGGTGAGTTGCGTGAGCTTAGGTTAGAATTGAAAGTACTTGCTGATGTGGGTTTACTTGGTCTTCCAAACGCCGGTAAGTCGACTTTTATTCGTGCCGTATCGTCGGCTAAGCCGAAAGTGGCGGATTATCCTTTCACGACCTTAATTCCTAATCTCGGTGTGGTTCGTATCGATACTGAATCAAGTTTCGTTGTAGCCGATATCCCAGGTGTTATTGAAGGTGCGGCGGAAGGTGCAGGTCTTGGTATTCGCTTTTTACGTCACTTAGCGCGTACTCGTATTCTTTTGCATATCGTCGATTTAATGCCGTTCGATCAGTCCGATCCGGTGGAAAACTTTAACGATATTATGAATGAGCTGTATAAGTACAGCGAGAGTAAGGATATTTCGCTTAAGGATAAGCCGGTTTGGCTGGTCTTTAACAAAACTGACTTGATGAGCGAAGAAGAAAGTCAGGCCAAGATGGATGATATGATTGAGCGGTTACAGTGGGATGGGCCTGTATTTAAGATGTCTGCAATCCAAAAAGAAGGAACGCGTGAGATTTGTAATGCTATTATGGACTACCTGATTGAGCATCCACAAATTCGTAAGATCGAAGCAGAGAAGACGCAAACCGAGTTTAACTGGCCAGAACCTGGCTCGATGGATGAGGTTGAAGAGGACCCTTTCGAGGGCTTAGAACCTGAATGGGATGAAGATATGGATGATGACGGCGTTGAAGTAGTGTACGTTGATCCTAGCCAAGTCCCAGACGATAAAAAGTAAGTTTGAACCACTGAACAAAAGAACCGCTGAAAGCGGCTTCTTTGTTTGTGGGTATAGCGTATTTCGTCCATTTTTCGTTATCGTTTCGTTTATTTTTCGTGGTTCAATGTCTAACTTTTAGATATGGTATTGATTACTAATATGGCTAATATGAGTCTGTCATGCGAATTGATACCTATAAACTAAAGCAATTGAGGATGTCGAAGCACTGGTCGCAAGAACAACTGGCTACTGTCAGCGGTTTAACGGTCAGAACTATTCAAAGAATTGAAGCGACGGGAAAAGTTTCGATGGAGTCAGCTAAGTCTTTAGCTTCAGCTTTTGATGTTGAAATTTCTGAGATGCTACTTGAAGAAGCAAAAGCAGGAACAAACAGAGAGCAGCTGCCGATTGAGTCAACGATCGAAGTTATAAAGGACAGCTTTGCTCAGTATAGCAAGTTTGATGGTAAAGCATCGCGGCCTCAGTACTGGTTATTTTTTGCATTCTGTTTTGTAAGTATGGCGATATGCACACTCATTAGTCCAGCACTAGCCTCGATAGCGGGAGTTCTTATATTATTACCGTTGTTAGCTGTTGGTTCGAGAAGACTGCATGACGCTGGCTACAGTGGCTGGTGGCAGCTTTTTGCTTTAGTGCCCTTGGGGATTATCGGGGTTTTATATATGCTGACTTTGGAGTCTAAAAAGACTTAAACACATAAAAAAGCCACTCATTTGAGTGGCTTTTTAGTATCTGACATTTCTGTTTTCTAGCGACCTTCTCGGCGTAATGCTGAAGACGTGAACTGACGGTAGTTCATGCTTTTAGAGAAGTCATACATGTTTTCTTGGTTATCTAGACCAAAAGCGATGTAGCGTTTCGCTTTTAAATCATGAATAACGTCTAGCGTTGTCCAAAGTACAGGCACTTCATAATAGTTAAGTGCGTGAGCTTCAGCAACGCGCCATAGTTCACCCTGTTCGTCATAGTGGTCTACTATAAGCGCCTGCCAGCTATCTTCATCTAGATAGAAAGTACGGCGGCTGTAGATGTTGTCTTTGGTTTCTTTTAGCGTGGCTTCCACAACCCATACGCGGTGTAGCTCATAGCGTGCGAATTCTTGGTTAATGTGGCCAGGGCGAACAATATCGTCGTAACTCAGTTGATCGCTGTGTAATTGGTAAGCGTTGTAAGGTACGAACAATTCTTTTTTGCCCTTAAGCTCCCAGTTGTACTTATCTGGCGAGCCACTGAACATATCAAAGTTATCAATCGTAGATAAGCCGTCAGAAGCTAAAGCTGGTGCGTCATAGGCCACAGTAGGGGTTCTAAAAGCACGGCGACGACCTGGATCATAGCGCCATGCACGACGTGGGTCTTTAACCTGGTTAGCGGTTTCGTGAACCAATAACACTTCACCGGCCATGCTTGATGGCGAAGTGATGCGCTGTTTGTAAAGGAATAGGAAGTTATCTTTCTCAGGGTGCTCTTGCGCGTAATACTGCAAAGATTCCTGTTCAAATTTAACAGGGTTATAGCTACCATCAACCTGTGGAGTGACTTGGATATACTGACGCTTAATAGACTCACCACGGTAACGGGTTAAGTGATTCCAAATCGCTTCCAAACCACTTTCTGGGATAGGGAAGGGAACACCAACACCTGCATTCTTTAATCCAGCACCATCAGGCGTCAACTCAGCTCTTGTGGCGTTTTTAATAGTAAAGTCATAGATTTTCTGTGGGAATGAGGCACTTCTATGGCTTGGGTACACTTTGATCTTATAGTCAGGGTATTGTTTTAAAAGCGCAATCTGCCCACTCGACAAGTTTGCGGCATAATCCTGGTAGTTATTAGCAGTAATAACTAATAAAGGCTCTTCATCCGCGTATGGATCCACATGATGTTCACCCGGCTCATAATCTTCTGGGATCTGCTGAATGCCACCTGTCCATGCTGGGATTGTACCTTCTTTGTTTCCCGCACGCTCAGCGCCCATTGGCGTTAGATCTTGAGTTAATCGTGCTGCTTGTTCTGGAGTCACTTTCCCCTGTGCTAGAGTGCTTAATGCCAGACTGGCGATTAGCGCTATTAAAATTGAAATTCTCATATTGGTACTATAAATGGTATTAAGTGGGGCGCATTTTACTGGAGAATTCTGTTCTGTCAACTGGTTCGACCTCAGATTATTAATTGAACAAAACTATAATATGGCGGTGCAATTAGTTTTTATTAATGACGAGCTTAATTAACTGTGGTTAAATAAAAAAACTAAGGCGAAGTCGCCACAATTCATTTAGGATAAAAGCGTTTTGTTTCAACAAGATACTGCACAAAAACTATACGATTTATTAAGTCTGTTCCATGAAAAATCTAAGCGAGTAGAGAAGTCGATTGGCTTAACCCGCGAGCGACTCGAAATTATTACTCAATTAGTGATGCAAGGACCTAAAACCATTAATCAATTGGCTGAGCAAGAAGCGGTTAGTGCTCCGGCTATTACGAGAACCATTAAGGCACTAGAAAAGCAGGGGTTTGTTATTAAGTCGCGCTCAAAAACCGATCAAAGAGTGGTTTTCGTTGCCCCTACACGCAAAAGTCAGCAGGTAGTGGATGCTGTGAGGTTGCAACAGCAGAAGTGGATAAGTGAGATTCTGGAACTGGCGGATAAAGATGAGCTTGAGCTGGTAGCTAGTGGAGTAACCACTTTAATCAAGCTGTATGAAGAAAATAAATCGTAAACACAAAGAAAAGCCGCTACCTTGCGATAGCGGCTTCAAGAATCTTTGCTACTTCAAGCTCAGATTATAGCGCTTGAATTCGAGCGTTTAAACGGCTCTTATGACGTGCAGCTTTATTCTTGTGGATAAGGCCTTTAGTAGTGGCCGCATCGATCACTGGAATAGCACGTTCAAATGCAGCTTGTGCATCCTTCTTGTTGCCTGCTTCAATAGCGTATACGACTTTTTTAAGATAGCTACGCATCATTGAGCGGCGGCTTGCGTTGTGCTTGCGACGAGCTTCAGCTTGACGAGCACGTTTTTTGGCAGATTTAATGTTAGCCAAGGTGAACTCCTAACAACTGGTTAATAAAACAATAATCACAAATTTAAGGTCGCGAAATATACCTGTTTTCGAGTTTTGTATCAAGCGAAAACAGCTAAAATCAGTATAATTCTGTCAATTTTAAGGCTTTTTAGTCTTTTCTATGGTGACTAAGCCTTTAATCGCTTAAACTTGCGCACAATAAGAGCGACATTATAACACCTTTTAGGAAGATACTTCAGTAATATGGCCAGTCTTTTACGATCCAGCACCATCGTCAGTTTTTGGACCATGATTTCGCGCTTTATGGGGCTCGCTAGAGACGTTGTTTTGGCGAATTTGCTAGGCGCTAGTGGTCAGGCCGATGTTTTCCTTGTTGCACAGAAAATCCCTAATTTCCTAAGGCGTCTGTTCGGTGAAGGTGCCTTCGCCACAGCCTTTGTACCTGTGTTTTCAGAATATTATTCGAACCGCACCAAGGCTGAGACGGTTTCTTTGCTGAGCAAAGTTTCAGGAACGCTGGGTGGCTTCTTGGCCATTATTACGGTTATTGGCGTGCTTGGCTCTCAAGGCGTTATTGCTTTATTTGGCGCAGGCTTTCTTAGCGACCCGGACAAGTTTCAGTTAGCCAGCGACCTTTTAAAAATAACCTTTCCTTATATCTTTTTTATATCTCTAGTGGCGATGTACAGCTCGGTGCTAAACACTTTGGATAAGTTCGCGGTTCCAGCATTCGCTCCTATCTTGTTAAATTTATCAATAATTGCGGCGGCGATTGTGTGGGCGCCAACTATGGAGCAGCCAACCGTAGCATTAGCTTGGGCAATCTTTATCGCTGGCGCTTTGCAATTATTCCTGCACTTTCCTTTCTTGTGGAAAGCTGGGTATCTGCCTAAACCGCAATGGGCATGGAAAGATACAGCGGTTCAGCGCATCATTAAACTAATGATTCCTGTCATCGTAGGTGCTTCTGCGAGCCAAATTAATCTCTTGATCGATACTCAGATTGCGTCATTCCTAGAAGAGGGTAGTATTGCTTGGTTGTATTATTCAGATCGTATGATGGAGTTCCCACTAGGGATTTTCGGGATCGCCATTGCCACGGTATTATTGCCAACCCTATCTAAGTACTTCTCAAAAAAAGATATGGAGCACTTTTCAGGCACTCTAGATTGGGGTTTACGCATGGTGCTAATGATCGGTATTCCTGCGGGTATTGGTCTTTTCTGGCTGGCAGAACCGATTATGATTAGCGTGTTTCAACATGGTGCTTTTACGCCTGAAGATTCGTTTAAAGCGGGTCAAAGTTTACAGGCGTATTCGATTGGATTAATCGGTTTTATGATGGTGAAAGTCTTTTTAACAGGCTATTACTCGCGCCAAGATACTAAAACTCCGGTCAAAATTGCTTTGTTTGCCATCGCCAGCAACATAATTTTGAACTTGGCGCTATTTAAGCCTTTTGGTCACGTCGGTTTGGCCATCGCTACGAGTGTTTCAGCTTTTATCAACGCAATCTTTTTGTACCGCTATTTGCATAAAAACGGTCAATTGCAGTTATCAAGCAAGAGTAAAATTTGGATTCTAAAATTAGTCGTGGCCAGTGGTTTGTTGCTCTTAGGGCTTTGGTACACAGACTTTAGTATCGACCAGTGGCAGTCGTGGACGCGTTTCGAAGCGATTGGCATGATAAGCGTTATTATTGTCGGCACTGTAGCTGTTTACGGGATTTTGTTGGTCTTAATGGGGCTAAGGCCTAAAGACTTTAAGATTCAACGATAGATGAGAATAAAAATCCCTGCAAAAGCAGGGATTTTCAATGGTGTATTTATTCTTTTAATTGTAATACTGCTTTATAACGTGGCTTACCGTGTCTTTCTAAGTAGTAAGTCAGTTCTTTATTCTCAGGATCAACTTCTACCATCCACACGTTTGTTTTTGCATCAGGAATAAGCTCGGCGGTAAAGTCGTCAGCATGGAAAAAATGCTTAGTTGCGGTAACGGCTTCATCTTTGTAGCTTGCAGAGTAGCCACCATAATTCGTCACCGGATCAGGTGAGCCATCTTTTAGGCGGTGATCGTGCTTAAATAGTAAACCTTGGCGGGTCACGGTTAGGATCCATGTTCTAGATGCATCGTCACCCACTGTGAAAGGAATACGAATTTGACGATGGTCACAGTAATCGATAGTAGCGACTAGCTTTTTACCAGCGAAATCATGACCAGGATCTTCAGGATAAACGGACTCGCCAACGAATGTTTCGCCACACATGGATTCTACTAAGCGAAAGAAGTCAACTTCTTGTTTGCTCATCATATCCTCAAGCTCAGGCGCTGGCGCACAGCTACTGCAGGCACAAGCGGTGATCAGAGTTGCTAAAATAAAGCTAGATAAGAATTTTAAAGTGTTTTTCATGGTGCTCTCTATGTTATTGATTTGAGATATAGTCACCGATTTGGAGAAGGTTAGCAAGCCACTCGTAGTCACTGTACTTAGGATTTAACGTTTCTATTGGCTCAATCAACGATTTGTGGTTAATTCTTGCTCCATAGTCCGCTATAATTGCCGGCTTTGGCATCAGCCTCACTGGAATCTTAGTATAAAATGCGTCTATTGCGTGGTCTGTATAATTGTCCTAAAGCACTGTTTCAGCAGGGCTGTGTGGCGACTATTGGTAATTTCGATGGCGTACATGTAGGTCATCAAACCATCATCGAGCGCTTAACTCGCAAGGCAAAGGACTTTGATTTACCCAGTGTGGTCATTGTTTTTGAGCCACATCCACAAGAATATTTTCGTCCAGATAAGGCTCCAGCTCGACTCTTTAAATTGACCGATAAAGTCAAAGCATTAGAAGCACTGGGCGTGGATTACGTCTTGTGTTTTCGTTTTAATCAAGAATTTGCTGAACTCAGCGCTGAGGAATTTATTCAGCGCGTTTTGATCGATAGACTCAATGTACAACATCTATTTATAGGCGATGACTTCCGTTTCGGCTATAAGCGTCAAGGCGATTTCGAGATGTTGAAAAGTCGCGGGGCGGGACATTTTACAGTAGAAGCCAATCAGTCCGTAACGTTAGAAGTCGATGGTCAGTCCCTGCGGGTTAGTAGCAGTCTGGTGCGAGAGGCGGTGGCCAATAACCAGTTTCAGCTCGCGGAACGTTACCTCAATAAGCCCTATCAGATCGAAGGCAAAGTAAGCCACGGCGATAAACAAGGCCGTCAAATTGGCTTTGCTACGGCGAATATCCCACTGAAAAGACTGAAAAGTCCTTTAAAGGGGGTGTATGCGGTTTGGGTGTATGGTATAAGTGCTAGTTTGGCGCAAGATAAAGGTCATAAACGCTGGGCGGCAGTAGCGAATATCGGTACTAAACCGACAGTAAAACAGAGCCCTGAGCGCCTCGAAGTGCACCTTTTGGACTTCACTGGCGACCTTTACGGAGAGCGTCTGCGCGTTGAACCTATCGCTAAACTGCGAGATGAGAAAAAGTTTGCTTCTTTAGACGAACTGAAAGCGCAAATTGCAGCCGATATCGAGTCTGCTAAAGACCACTTTAATGAATTTTAATCGTTTGAATTAACTACAACAGAGTAATCATTTGGATGAGTGACTATAAAGACACCTTAAACTTACCGAAAACGAAATTTGAAATGCGCGGTAACCTGCCTAATCGTGAGCCAAAAATGTTGGCCGAGTGGGAAAAGAACGATTTGTATGGCGAGATCCGCAAAGCCCGAGCTGGCCGTGAGCAGTTTATTTTGCACGATGGCCCTCCTTATGCCAACGGCAATATTCATATTGGTCACTCTGTAAATAAAATCCTTAAGGACATCGTGGTTAAGAGTAAAACCATTAGCGGTTTTGACAGCCCTTATGTGCCTGGGTGGGATTGTCACGGCTTGCCGATTGAAAATGTTGTAGAGAAGAAAGTTGGCAAAGCTGGGCAAAAGATTTCGCATGCGGAATTCCGTCAAAAATGTCGTGATTACGCAGAAAAGCAAGTTCAGGGGCAGATGAAGGACTTCGTTCGTCTTGGTGTCTTGGGCGAGTGGGACAACCCTTATAAAACTATGAACTTCAGCTTTGAAGCGAACATTGTTCGCGCGCTATCTAAGTTGGTTAAAAACGGTCACATGTTCAAAGGCGAAAAGCCGGTTTATTGGAGTGTGGTTGGTGGTTCGTCGTTGGCGGAAGCAGAAGTCGAGTACCAAGATAAAACCTCTTACTCTATTTATGTGCGTTATCCTTTAGCGGATGTTGCAGCGTTTGAAAAAGCTTTTGGTGGCGTTTCTTGTGATAAAACTTCGGTGGTTATCTGGACTACGACCCCTTGGACATTGCCTTCAAGCCAAGCAGTTACGGTACATGCTGAGTTTAATTATGTCTTGGTAAAAGCTAAAACTGAGGCTGGCGAAGAGCAATTTATTTTGGCGGAAGACTTGTATCAACAAGTGATGGCGGAGTCGGAAATTACTGATTTTGAAATCGTTGCGACAACTACTGGTGATACTTTAGAAAACTTAAGTCTATACCACCCGTTCTACGATAAAACGCTACCGATCATTGTTGGAGAGCATGTGACGACGGATGCGGGTACTGGCTTAGTTCATACCGCGCCAGACCATGGTCCAGACGATTTCCAAGTGGTTAAGAAATACGGCATTGGGCTTTTAAATTATGTTATGGCCAACGGTGTTTTCTCTGATGATACGCCGGTATTTGCAGGCCAGCATGTGTATAAAGTTGATCAGCCTGTGGTTGAGCACTTGATCGAAAAAGGTCGCTTGTTGCACCAAGATAAAATCCGTCACAGTTATCCGCATTGCTGGAGAACTAAGACACCACTAATTTATCGTGCGACACCGCAGTGGTTCATTTCGATGAAGCAAAACAACTTGCAACCACAAGCGATGGAAGAAATTAAAAAGGTTAAGTGGGTTCCTGAGTGGGGCGAGGCGCGAATCGAATCAATGGTCGGCAACCGTCCAGATTGGTGTATCTCACGTCAACGCACCTGGGGCGTGCCGCTTTGCTTATTTATCGACAAGAAAGATGGTCAGCCACACCCAGACGCAGCTGAGCTGATGGAAAAAGTAGCCGTATTGATTGAGGAGAAGGGAATTCAGGCATGGTATGACTTGGATGCTTCTGAGCTGGTTGATGCTGATAAGTATGAAAAAATTGATGATACTTTAGACGTTTGGTTTGATTCTGGTGTGACGCATTATTGCGTCTTGTCGGCGCGTGATTATTTACGCCAGCCAGCAGATTTATATTTAGAAGGCTCGGATCAGCATCGCGGTTGGTTCCAGTCATCGCTGTTAACGTCGGTCGGTATTCACGGCCATGCGCCTTATAAGCACTGTCTAACACACGGTTTTGTGGTTGATGGTAAAGGCGAAAAGATGTCGAAGTCGAAAGGCAACGTCATGGCGCCTAACGACGTCATTAATAAGCTAGGTGCTGACGTACTTCGCTTGTGGGTTTCATCGTCCGATTACCGCGGTGAGATGGCGGTTTCAGAGGAAATCTTAAAGCGCACTGGCGATACTTACCGTCGTTTGCGTAATACCTCACGCTTCTTATTGGCGAATTTGGAAGGCTTTGACCCGGCGACAGATATGATTGCTAAAGAAGACTTGTTGCCGCTTGATCGTTGGGCTGTTGATGCGGCGTATCAAGCTCAAGAAGAGATTATCGATGCCTATGAAAACTATAATTTCTGGGTCGTTGCGCAAAAGATTCACCACTTCTGCTCGATCGATATGGGAAGTTTTTACCTAGATATCATCAAAGACCGTCAGTACACGGCTAAGCGTGGCTCAAAAGCACAGCGCTCTTGTCAGACGGCTTTGTATCATATTGTTGAAGCGCTCGTGCGCTGGATGGCGCCAATCTTAAGCTTCACGGCTAACGAAATTTGGCCGTTATTACCAAAGCCAGCCAATGGCGAGCGTGAGAAGTCAGTCTTTATTTCAGAGTGGTATCAAGGCTTATTCCCGATGGAGAACGCTGAAATTAGCGCGCAAGATTGGGAGCTGATCTCAACGGTTAAAAATGCTATTAACAAAGCCATCGAAGTAAAGCGTAAAGACGGCGCGATCGGTGGCTCGCTACAAGCCGAAGTGACGATTCACGCTGATGAAACGTTACATGCGGTATTAAGTAAGCTAGAGGACGAGTTACGCTTTGTCTTTATTACGTCTCAAGCTAAGTTGGTGAAAGAGGATGCGGGCGAAGCGACTGATGTCGAAGGTTTAAAGCTTACCATTACTGCGTCTGATGCTGAAAAGTGTGAGCGTTGCTGGCATCACCGTGAAGATGTGGGCTCTAATAGCGAGCACCCGACGATTTGTAGTCGCTGTGTGGAAAACGTGGTTGGTGATGGCGAAATCCGCCATTACGCTTAATAGTAATAAGACGTCATTATGAGGAGCATCAAATGCGACGCGGTCTTCTCATAGGGGGATTCTCTTGAGGATATTCTCTTAGGGGTATTCTCTTAGGGGTATTTGGAGAATAAGACTGCTTCGCTGTGCTCACAATGACAGATAAACATAGAGTATAAATGTTGAATAAAATAAAAGAGTCGGGCTTGGTATGGTTGTGGATTACCGTAATTTTATTGATCCTTGACCAAGCTACAAAAATTTGGGCTGACAATAACTTAGCGCCAGTATATGGCGGGCCTATTATTGAAGTGATGCCACACTTTGACTTGAACCTAGCCTATAACTATGGCGCGGCTTTTAGTTTTCTTGGTGATGCAGGCGGCTGGCAGCGTTGGCTTTTTACGGCAATCGCAGCCGCAATTAGTGTCGTTTTGTTAGTTTGGATGTATAAAACGCCTAAGAGTCAAAAGCTGGCCAACGTTGGCATGGCGCTGATTTTAAGTGGCGCTATTGGCAATCTTTATGATCGCCTAGCCTATGGCTATGTGATTGATTTTATTGATTGGTATGTGTCGAAGGACGGTTATCATTGGCCTACATTTAATATCGCAGACAGCGTTATTTTGATGGGTGTTGGTCTATTAATTATTGATACCTTCAAGAATCCCGACAAAAAAGACGAAAAGAAAACATCTTAATTTTCGTCATTAACTTCTTAATTCTAGTGATTTTATGACTACTGATTTACAAATTAATGCTGATTCGAAAGCATTAGTCCATTTTAATGTCCTTTTAAAAGACGGCTCAGCGGCCGACAGTACCCGCGTCAATGGCAAGCCTGTGTGGTTTGTGTTTGGTGACGGCAGCCTGACGGAGGTAATAGAGAAGTCCCTGATGGGCTTAAAAGCCGGTGATGAAAAGAAGTTGGAAGTTCACGGCTCAGAGTTTTTTGGCCCAGCGAACCCAGACGATGTTCATTTTATGGATATCAATCAATTTTCAGCAGACGTAAAGCTAGAAGAGGGTGCCATTATCGCCTTTGAGGACATGATGGGTGGCACGGTTCCGGGTATGATCCGTGAAATTCAGGGGCATTCTGTTAAAGTAGACTTTAACCACCCGCTGGCCGATCAGGATATAATCCTTGAAATCGAAATTGTCGAAGTGAGACAATAGTCATTAACCACACTATGTTTGTGATACTAGGTTGAGTTATAGAGGTTAAAGTATTAGTTTTCTAGCTGACTTTAGCAAACGCTAAAGTTATCTGGTATCCACAACTTAAGTATTTAGCAGGTATTATCTTGGAAATCATATTAGCAAACCCTCGTGGCTTTTGTGCCGGTGTTGACCGCGCTATTGAGATCGTTAATCGTGCCATCGAAATTTTCGGAGCCCCGATTTATGTCAAACATGAAGTGGTGCATAACAAGTTTGTGGTTGATGGTTTACGAGAAAAAGGTGCCATCTTTATTGAGGACCTCAACGATGTGCCAAAAGATTCAACGCTAATCTTTAGTGCACACGGCGTTTCGCAGCAAGTTCGCCGTGACGCAGAAGCTCGTAACTTAAAGGTTTTTGATGCTACTTGCCCGCTAGTGACCAAGGTACATATGGAAGTGGCGCGCCACAGTCGTCGTAATGAAGAATGTATCTTGATTGGTCATAAAGGCCACCCAGAAGTTGAAGGGACTATGGGTCAATATGACAACCCAGACTCGGGGATTTACCTAGTCGAAGATGAGGAAGATGTAGCAAAATTAGAGGTTAAAAACCCAGAAAAGCTGTTCTATGTCACTCAAACTACCTTGTCAGTCGATGACACACAGCGTCTCGTTGAAGTCTTAAAGGACAAGTTCCCGAATATCCAAGGGCCTAAAAAAGATGATATCTGTTATGCCACACAGAATCGTCAAGATGCCGTTAAGCAACTTGCAGCGGTCTGTGACTTGATCTTAGTGGTCGGTGCTCAAAACAGCTCAAATTCAAGCCGCTTGCAGGAACTGTCGGAAAACGAAGGCACGCGTTCCTACTTAATCAATAATGCTGGCGAAATTGACCCAGCGTGGCTTGAAGGCGTAGAAAAAGTCGGTGTCACAGCAGGAGCTTCAGCACCAGAAGTCTTGGTTAAAGACGTTATTCAATACTTAGAGTCTCAGGGCGGCACCAACACACAAGAGTCTGATGGTGTCGAAGAAAACATCGTATTTGTCCTACCAAGCGAACTTCGCCCTCGCGAGTCAAATCTGCATTAAAATTCTTAAAAATTAACCACTTAAAGCCGATAAGTTACCGCTTATCGGCTTTTTTGTACCGTTTGTCCGAGATAGTATGTCAATTGTACAATGATTCGGTATAACTAACCGTGGGTATATTATTAATGTTTGGGCATAGAATGAAACAAAAAAATCGTGGTTTTACAATAATAGAGCTAATGACAACAATTGCGTTATTGGCGATCATCTCAGCGTTGGCTGTTCCTTCCATTGGTAACTTAATGCGCAGTAATAAGCTTACTGCAGCTTCTAATGAACTAATTGCCTCAATTTCCATAGCTAGAAGTGAAGCTATTAAGCGCAAAGCTGATGTCACCTTAGAGCCTGTAGGGAGTACTTGGGCTGATGGCTGGAGAGTTGTATCTGGCGCCGAAACAATCAATGAGAGTAATCCCATAGACAGTAAATTCAAAGCTTCAACTAAGGCGGATAAGGGCAGCGTTACTTTCAAACCCAATGGCTATGCATCAGAGATTAATCCTTGGGGAAATGGTGACGGAGTTAAATTCTGCGATGGTAAAGGGAAGGCTAAAATTATAACAATGAATACTGCTGGCAGTATCACTGTTACGGATTCAACTTGTTAAAGGGTCAGGAAATGATTCAAAGAAAAATTTCAGGTATCAGCTTAATCGAGGTGCTTATTACCGTTTTGGTTATGGCTGTTGGTATGCTCGGTGTGGCGGCGTTACAAGTAAAAGCACTTAATACTTCTCAGGAAAGCTACTCTAAATCCCAAGCTGTTGTAGTACTCGAGGGGATGGCTGATCTTATGCGAGCTGATTATGAGTTCATTCATTCAGATGAAGTGGGGAATAATACTTATTCTGCTCAAGGCGACAATTGGTGCGCAGCTCCACCAGCAGAGTGCACTAAGTCAAGTTGCAGCAAAGTTGAACAAGCTCAAACAAACATGGCTCAAGCCTGTACAGCGTTAGCCGCAACGGGAATCCCAGGAGCAAAGATGGGAGCCAAATGTTTAGATCTAGACGGTGGGGTGGATACAGATGCCTGTACTCCAGGCTCCTTGCATCTATTGTATGTTTCCTGGCAGCCCACGGTTAGAGATGATACTGACGGTGAGGACACTTATAGTGGGCCTATGACGCGCTGTCATAATGAGTTTTCACTGAATGCGAATGAAGACTGTGTATTTATTGAGCTGGTGCCATAGGAGAACTCGTTATGCAAAAGAATAAAGGTTTTACCATAATAGAGTTGATGATAGGTGTAGTTCTATCATTGTTGCTCATTGCAGCAGCGGCAACAGTCTATTTATCAAGCAAAAAAACAAACGCAGTTAACCAAAACATTTTAAATATTCAAAATGATGGGCAGCTAGCGTTACAAATTTTGAAGAACGATATACGCCTAGCAGGTTGGACAAAGAATAACCTGCAATCTCAATCAATGGCTACCCCATTAGCCGCGGGTTTTGCTGATGGTGGTGGCACAGCCTCGGATACCCTAGCAATCCAGTATGAAGGCGATACGGACTGCAATGGCACAGCGGTATCTTCTGGAATAGTAGTTAATACATACTCGGTTGTCGGTGAAACACTGATGTGTAACAACGCGCCAATTATTGACGGTATTGAGTCATTTCAAGTGTTATATGGCTACTCTGGAAACGGTGGTGGCGTTAAATATGTAATTGCGGATGATGTAGCAGATCAAACTGCAGTTGAAAGCATTCGATTTGCTTTATTGCTGAGATCTGACAAAGCAGTACCTGATGGGCCGAGTAGTCGCGATTATGTGGTGCTTGATCAGAATTTAACAGGTTTCACAGACAAAAAAATTAGACAGGTATATTCGGCAACGGCTGTGATATTAAATAGACCGCATAATTTAATGGAAGTTGGTAGTTAATTTATGAAAAGAATATTAAACACAAAACAGTCAGGCGCATCTCTGGTATTAGTCATGCTTTTCTTTGTAGCCTTGACAGTGGTTGGTTTAGCAGTGATGCGTTCGGGTATTTTGTCGCAGAAACAGGCTAATAATATCCATGAGAAAAGTGTCTCGTTTCATGTAACACAAACTGCGAATAACGCCGTGACGCAAAGCTATAGAGATACTACAGCTGGTGGCTTTCGCTCTAAATTTGTTGATGGAACGGTTCTAACGGCACCAAAAACAAACCATATCCCAACGTTATTAGGCCACACTAATAGTTATAAAACGTGTGTTGGTGATAAGGGTGCCATTGTTGACTGTGCAGACAGCCCAACCCTGGATAACGGTGGAAAAGATGGTGTTATGGTTGGCCAGACATTGAGCTATTACAGAGGATGTTCTGCTGGTGGTTTTGTATGCCCGGGAATGTCATCAGGTATCGGTAGTGATAATATTATGGGGTGCAGCTTTTTTGAGCATGACGGAACGGGCTATATTGATGTTGTAAAAAACTATGCACCTGACAGTGAAGAAACTGTAACAGAAATTAATCAATGGTCTCAGGCAGTTCAAGCCTGTGAGTATTCAATCGAGTAGGTGGTTTTATGAATAATATAATGAAGAAGGTAATGGTCGGTACTACCGCATTACTGGCAGGTATGTTTGTTTCTTCGCCGGTACTCGGTGACGATACTGAGGTTTACTTTGGTGGTGTCACTCCATCGAATATACTGTTGATTCTAGATGAATCAGGCTCTATGGATTTTGATACGGTGCTTGAGAAATGGCATGATCGTTTTGTTTATAGAGGGAACTTGCCTGACAAGGTCGATGAGGATGACTACTTGATTTACCAGCCTTGTGATCAATATAGATGGAATGGAACTTGCTGGAGGTATGATAATAGATGGTATTACTTTACACGTAATCCAGAAGATCCTGTTGACCAAAGCAGAATGGTCTCAGAGTACCGCTACCGCTGGGTTCACGATGCTAGTGGCGTGTCTCGAATTAGTGTATTGCGCGAAGCGGCGAAAATCTTTATTGATGACCTAGATGGTTCTTCTCGTGTAGGTGTGATGACTTATTCTGCTGGTGATATTGAGCTGAAACAGGAAGTTAGACCTTTGTCCGATACATATAAAGGTAAAACCCACAAACAAAGGGTTTTGGATACTATTAACAATATGAATCCAGGAGGAGGCACTCCAACCGCTGGCGCTTTGTTAGCCGGTTCTCAATACTATCGAGGGGAGTTGGAAGATTATAACTCACCAATATTTAGCAAGTGTAACCTATCTAACAACATAATCCTGTTATCTGATGGCGAGCCAAATACTTATTATAGTAGCTATGATACAAGTATAAAAAGCTTGATTGGGAAAACAGGCAAAAGCTGTGTAGGTGTTCCAGACAGTGATGGTAATGATGTAGAGGCCGATGGGCAAGGTGGTAACGATGATGGTGAACGTTGCACCATGGATTTGGCTGAATTTATGGCTGACAACTTCCAGGTTAAAGATCAAGATAAGAAGTTAATACCTGAGACAGAAGTCATTACAAGTACCATTGCCTTTGCGTTACAGGAGCCAAGAGCGGTAAAGTTCCTGGAAGATGTGGCCTATAAGGCAGTAAAGTATCAGAAAGATGCGGATGGAAAGTATGTCCTTGACAAAGATAGTAATAAAATTGAAGTTGCTCGTGGCTCATCGCACAAAGCGACAAATGTACAGTCTCTAGTTGACGCCTTCCGTGCTTCTATCGAAAGTTCTGTTAGTAGTGGTAGTTTAGTTGCTCCTAGTGTTCCATTGAGTCAAAGCAACCGACTAAGAACAAGTAATGAAGTTTATTTAGCAATGTTTAGGCCGTTAAGTAATAACTACTGGCCTGGTAACCTTAAAAAATATTACTTAAAAGAAGGTAAAATTCATTCTGAGGATACCTCTAAACCAAACAATGTTGGTGACCAAGCGGTTAATGCCGATACGGGAGCATTTTTCAAAACTGCAAAAAGTGCCTGGGGCTCCGGTACTGACGGCGACAATATGTTGCTAGGTGGCGCTGCTCAGGATTCATTGTTCGTAGGTAGTACTAACGCACCTGTATACTCTAACTTATTTGATGATGACCTTTCTGGTAACAGCAAAAATTTAGTTTCAGTAAACTTACCAGATAATATTAATAAGTCTAAGCGAGATCGTTTATTAGGTGAATCTGTATCTAAGTCATTAGCCAAGGAGTATTTTGATTGGGTTGCACGAAAAGTAATCACAATAAACGTCGATTACGATGGAGACCCAAATACTAAAAGAGAAGAGGTAACTTTAAGTCGATTCGGCGATCCTTTGCATTCTAGACCTATAGTTGTTAATTATGGTTCAAATGACAGAGTTGTTTATATAGCCACTAATCAAGGTTATCTGCATGCGATAAACCCCGATACTGGTGTAACACGCTGGTCCTATATGCCTCGTGACATGATGACAAAAGTACCGAACTGGAAGAAGAACTTACCTTTATCATCACCAAACTTTAGAGATTATGGACTTGACGGTGACATCACTATTTCAACCGTTGATAATAATAAAAACGGTATAATCGAGGTAGCTGACGGAGACTCTAGAACTCTTTATATTGGTCAAAGGCGTGGTGGTTTCGAGTATTATGCACTTGATATTACGAGTCCAGACAACCCTAAAGTAAAGTTTACAGTGAAGTCCGGTAACAGTCTCGACACTGGTACTTTTTATACCGGAGAAAAAGTGACGATACTACCAAACTTAGGTCAAACTTGGTCAAAGCCACTTGTGGCTAAAGTGTGGTGGGGAGGAGCCGAGCGTCGCGTATTATTCTTTGGTGGCGGTTATGATCCTAAGCATGACAACCCAAATTTCCAGCCGAATACAAGCGGGCAAATGGGAAATACTATTTATGCCTTAGATGCTGATACAGGTAAACCATTAACTGGCTGGGACTCTAAAATATCTCAAGCTTCTATCACAAACGCTGTTGCGGCCGACTTAGCTATCATAGATTTAAATAATGACAGTATAGCTGATAGTATTTATGCTGCAGATGTTGGCGGTAAAGTGTACCGTGTCGACTTACCTAAAAAAGGTGATACAGGTAATGCAAACTTTAAAGCTGGATTGATTGCTGATATTAATAGCGGTGGCTCAAATCGTAAGTTTTACAATAAACCTGATGTTGTCTTTACTAACTACGCAGGAAAGAAGTTTGGTATGATAGCAATTGGTAGTGGTTATAGAGCGCGCCCTAAAAATGAAGATACTACAGATAGAATGTATGTCTTTTACGACAAGTATGTTGCTAATGGTAAATTCCCAGATAATGGTCTCGTAGAATCTGAGCTTATGGATGTTAGCAAAAAAGGTACAGAAGGGTTTGCCTCAATTGCGGATATATACCCTAAATATGAGGGCTGGTATATTACTCTTAATAAAGGAGAGAAAGTCTTATCAGACTCAACCACAATTAACTATCGCTCATTCTTTACAACTTACAGCCCTGGTGATGCTGAGGATGAATGTACTCCTGCTACTGGTGCGAATAAATTATATGGTGTAAATATTCTGGATGGTGCTCCTATTATTGATAGATTCAATAATAATGATGGGACCTTGGATGAGTTTGATCGTCATATTAGTCTAGACTATGTGGGGATTGCGCCTGGAATCACATTGCTGTTCCCTGATGATACACCCGCGGCAGCTTTGGTTGGTACTGAAACAATCGGCTCTGGCGACAGCTGGGCAAAAGATCTAGGCTTAAAGAGCACATTAACAACCATTAAGTGGAGACAAGATAAATAATGAACTCGATAAAAGTCTTACGTAATAACAATGGTTTCACCTTGATGGAACTGATGATAGTTGTAGCAATAGTAGCGATTTTGGCTGCTATTGCTATCCCTTCGTACCAAAACTATGTTATCCGTTCTAAGCGCGGTGATGCTATGGGAGCTGTGCTCTCTGCAGCACAAGCAGTGGAAAGATATAAGGCCGCTAATAACTTCAGCTATGCAAATGCTGATACTGCTGGAGTAATTCCGACTCAAGTTCCGGTTGATGGTGGCACCGCTTACTACACGCTATCACTGAGTAATGTCACGGCAACAACGTATACGGTAACAGCAACACCGGTTGCTGGCTCTTCACAAGAAGGCGATGGAAACCTTAGTATTAATCAGAGCGGTGTTAAAAGGTGGAATGGTAATGACTGCTGGCCAGAATCTGGGGCAACCTGTTAAGTTATCTCTGAAGCCGCTTTATGTGGCTTCTTTTTTGTCTTTTCACCTTGTAAATCAAGCCACTAGAATCAATAGTCTACCTCATGTAGAATATTGCTATCTAAATAAAGGAATTTGGGGCTGTCATGCGAGCAAAAGTATTAAGTTTTGTCCAGATGAAGGGCGGGGCGGGGAAAACGACCTTATGCGCTAATATTGCTTCAACTTTATCGGAATCTGGTCGTGTTCTGATGGTCGATACCGATGTTCCTCAATGCTCCCTAAAAACATGGTTTGATATTCGTAATGAACGCTATGTTATTGAAAATTTTGACGTTTGTGTGGCGAAAAATGTGGCTCATTTACAAAAACTTGTGCGTGATAACGTATCAAATTATGACTACATTTTAATCGATGGCCATCCTCGTATAACAAATCTCAGTCGAGCAGTAGTTTTATTGTCTGATATGGCCATTATCCCAATGGCACCTTCAAAGGTCGAAGTTTGGTCGACTAAACACCTTTCTGATATTGTCAAAGAAGCGAAACAAATCAATAAAAACCTAGAAGCCAGAATTTGTTGGAACCGTTATCGTGTAAGAACTAATTCCGCGGAGGAAGTCGTTTCTAATGCTAAAAAGGAATTAGAACTCGATGACTTTTCTACCAAGCTTGGTAATAGGGTTGCCTACCTTGACTCATTCGCCGATGGCTTAACAGTGGCAGAATGGCATGATCCGGCAGCAAAAATGGAGATATGGGCGCTAACATCCCAGATAGAAAGACTTCTTACGAAACAACCGGTTAGCCGTTTAAAAACCGAAGCCCAAGTCGAAAAATTTGTAAAAGGAAAATAAATTACTACTTTATGCTTGACGCTAAAGTGTAATTGAATTAATTTAGCTACATGAAAAATTTAAACGCAAACAACATTTGGTGGTGGCACGTTACATAAGTAGCGGGCACTTTTGCGTATATATAAAATATATTTTATGAAAAGCCCGCATTTAGCGGGCTTTTTTTATGTCTGTAATATTTTACCAAAAGCAACTTTATTTAAAGCTTAAACAGTAAATCAAGAGAAATTAAATATGACAATTATCTACTCAGCAACAACAGCTACAACTACTCATCAATGGTGGTGGATCTGCTAGGGCGGGTTATTGTCTCTGTAATATGACAAGCCCGCCTTTGTGCGGGCTTTTTTTGTGTCTGAATAATACTGAATTTATTAGATTTAAACTTAAGGAATTGACCATGATTATTATTTTAAAACCTTCTGCTACTAAGGCTGATGCCCAGGAGATTCTCAACAAGATTGAAGAGGCGGGGCTAAAACCTTTGCACATGCCGGGCGTAGAGCGAACCGTTATTGGTGCGCTGGGCGACGAGCGAGTTTTACAGTCCTTACATTTTGATAACTACCCACAGGTTGAGCATTTAAAGTCTGTATTGAGTAAATATAAATTAGTGAGTCGTGAAATATACCCGCACGACACGGTTATTGAGGTAGGGAACACCCCAGTTGGCGGCGATCGCTTCGCTATTATGGCTGGGCCATGTGCAATCGAAAGTTACGATCAGCTACTAGAAACTGCTAAGCAAGTTAAAGCTGCAGGTGCAACGGTACTAAGAGGCGGTGCTTTTAAGCCGCGCACAAGCCCATACTCTTTCCAGGGGCTCGGCCTTGAAGGTTTAAAAATTATGGAGCAAGTGGGCAAAGAAGTAGGTATGGACACCATCACTGAAATTATGGATGTAAACGACTTGGACGATGTCGCGCGCTATACCTCAGCATTTCAGATTGGCGCTAGGAATATGCAAAATTACACCCTGTTAAAGGCGGTAGGCGAGACAAAACACCCTGTGCTACTTAAGCGCGGTTTGTCTGCGACTATTGAGGAATTGCTATTAGCTGCTGAATACATTGTTGCTACTGGAAATCCGAACGTTATGATTTGTGAACGTGGTATTAGAACGTTTGAGACTGCGACTCGAAATACGCTTGATTTAAACGCTGTGGCTTTTATTAAAGAGAAAAGTCACTTACCAGTTATTGTTGATCCTTCTCACGGCACTGGTGTTCGAACTTTAGTCGGACCTATGGCTAAAGCTGGTGTGGCTTGTGGTGCTGATGGCTTAATCATTGAATCTCACCGTAACCCGCGCGAGTCTGTGTCTGATGCTGCACAGGCGTTATCTGCCGACGATTTCAGCCAGCTTATGCAACAATTGATTCCCTTTATCAAAGCTAGCGGCCGTACTTATATGGAGGTTGAGTATGCAGGTTAATACTCTCTCTAGAAAGCTACCGCTAAGCTTAAACCCATACCAAGCCTACGGTGCGCTCACTAATAATGGCAATGTCGAAAACACTGCCTTACTAGAAACTGCCGAGGCAGGGACTCACAATCATCAAAAGAGTGTGATTATGCTTTCGGCGGCATTAAAGGTGATCGCCTTTGATAAGTCAGTAGAGATAATGTCGTTAAACTCAAATGGTGATGCTCTTATTGAATCGCTCAAATCGAATACTGTATTAAGTGATAACTTCCAATTTACAGAGTCAGAGCGCAAGCTGTCTTTAACCTTATTGCCAATGCCTGAATCAAACGATGAGAGTGTTCGTATAACAGCTCCAACCTCTGTCACTGTATTGCAGGTCATTCGTGATCTCCTAAAGACTAACAGTGATTCGGATAATGAAACCTCACTATTGATTGGTGCTTTTAGCTATGAAGTGGTCGAGCAGTACGAAAAGCTTCCTAGCATTGATAAAAACCAAGAAGACTACTGCTTTTATGTGGCCGATCAGTTAATTATCCAACAGCGAGACAGCCAGTCCGCTAAAATTGTGGTTAAAGGCTTTGCTGAAAATGCCGACAACACTGTTCGACTGGGTGTGGAGTTAGACAAAATTTATCAGACTCTAACTAACACATCTTCAATTAAACCTTTGGTATTCAAGACTTCAGAAGCTAACCCTGAGCTCTCCGTTAATGTTTCAGACTCTGATTATTGCCAGTTTGTCGATAAAGCAAAGGAGCGGATTATTGAAGGTGACATTTTCCAAGTAGTACTTGCTAGAACGTTTAGCATTACCTGTAACAATGCTTACAAAGCCTACGGAAAGTTAAGAACTTCTAATCCATCACCTTATATGTATTACATTAATTTTGGCGGTAAAGAGCTATTTGGTGCTAGCCCGGAAAGCGCGCTAAAGGTAAATCGAAAGCGGGAAGTCTTTTTGTACCCAATCGCCGGTACACGCAAAAGAGCGCTCGACTCAGAAACAGGCAAGGTCGACCACGAGCAGGATGCTAGAGTCGAGTTTGAGCTTATTGCAGACGAGAAAGAAGGTGCTGAGCACATGATGTTAGTAGATTTAGCGAGGAACGATTTAGCAAAAGTGGTTCAGCCAGAAAGTCGTGAGATCACACAGCTAAAACGCATCGTTAAATACTCGCATGTGCAACATATGGTGTCTGAGGTTAAGGGGATATTACAGCCAAACATTGACTCTTTAGTGGCTTACCGTGCTTGCGCCAATATGGGCACTTTAACCGGCGCGCCGAAGATTAAAGCTATGGAGATTATCCGTGAGCAAGAAAATTCAGGGCGTGGTTATTACGGCGGTGCGGTGTGTACGCTAAATGCTAATGATGAGTTTGATAGCGCTATTATTATTCGTTCGGCAGTTGTCGAGGACGGTATCGCTAAAATCTCGGCAGGCGCTGGTGTGGTACATGATTCCGAACCACAGCTTGAAGCGCTGGAAACGTTAAACAAGGCAAAAGCAGTTATCGATGCGTGTCGCACAAATGGACCTAAGTCGGAGTTATTATCATGAAAATATTATTAATCGATAATTACGACTCCTTTATCTACAACCTGAAGTATGAATTAGAGCTTAGCGACAATGAGGTAGTGGTTTGTCGCAATGATATCCAGTATTCCGAGCTAACGCGTCTAGCGCTATCTAGCGATGCCATTGTCTTATCGCCTGGGCCAGGTGCTCCCCAGGATGCAGGTCATTGTCTAAAGCTAGTACAGGAATTCGCCTCCAAGTTACCAATTCTTGGCGTTTGCCTTGGTCATCAGGTCATCGTAGAAGCTTTCGGTGGTCGCATTGGCAAGGCGAAAAGTATTGTTCATGGTAAAGCCTGTGTTGTTACGTCGAATCAAACAGGTTTACTAAAAGACCTAGAAACACGTTTAACGGTCGCACGTTACCACTCTTTAGCCGCACAGCAGCTGAGTGCAGACTTGCGCGTAGATGCTGTCAGCCATGATGGGGAAGTTATGGCGGTCTCACACAATCAATATCCAATTTATGGGCTACAGTTTCACCCAGAGAGCATCATGACAAAAGCTGGCAATAAAATATTGAGCAATTTTGTTCAATTAGCGAAAGAGTTTAGAGCACAAGGAGAGCGTCATGTTGAATTTGCTTGAAACCGTGTATCAAGGTCAAAACCTAAACTTTGAGCAAGCGAGCTTATCATTTCGTGAAGTGCTTAAGGGCAGTATTGAAGTGCCGGTAGTAGCAGCTATGTTGGCAGCTTTAAAGACAAAGGGTGAAACGGTAGAGGAAATCGCAGGAGCTGCAGCTGCCTTGCGTCAGGAAGCGCAGCACTTTCCGACAACAGATTACTCGGTTAGCGATTGCTGTGGCACCGGTGGCGATGGGCTTAATACCATTAACGTCTCAACTTTAGTGGCGATTGTAGCGGCTTGTGCAGGCGTGAAAATAGTTAAGCACGGCAATCGTTCGGTGTCATCAAACTGTGGCTCTGCTGATCTGATGGAGCAACTTGGCGTAAAAATTAATATGCCTAATGAGCAAAGCAAAGCTCTATTGGATGCTGCTAATTTCTGCTTTTTATTTGCTCCAGATTATCACCAAGGCGTGAAACACGTGATGCCTGTGAGGCAATCACTAAAAACTCGCACCATTTTTAATCTAATTGGGCCTTTGGCTAACCCAGCCTTGCCAGACACCCAGTTGCTCGGTGTTTATGACGAGCAGTATCTAGTGCCTTTTGCTGAAATTCTAAAATTGCTAGGGGCTAAACGAGCTTTGATTGTTCATGGTTCCGGCTTAGATGAAATCGCTGTGCATGGAACCACTAAGGCCGTTAGTTTAAATAATGGAGAAATTGAGTCATTAAAGCTGTCGCCACAAGATTTTTCTGCCAAACAGCATGAGCTCACCTCGATACAAGTCCTAGATGGCGTGGATAACAAGCAAGCAGCATTGGATTTGTTAAGTGGTAAAGCTCCAGAGGCCCATGTGGATATGGTTGCGGTCAACTGCTCGGCACTGTTAGTGCTAAATGATATTGCTGCTGATTATAAAGAGGGCTATCAGTTGGCAAAAGATATTATCCAAAGCGGTAAAGGTTTAGCTCACCTAGAAAAAATTAAGGAGCTGTCGCATGGTTAATGTCTTACAAGCTATTGTTGAACATCGCAGGCAAACACTAGCGAATAGTGCTGACGTAAGCGATCTCAAACCTAGCACAAAGAGTCTTTATAAGGCGCTTAAAAAGCCACACTTTGGGTTTATTATGGAATGCAAAATGGCTTCGCCATCAAAGGGTTTAATTCGTGAAGATTTTAACCTTGAGGAAATAGTGCCGATATATAATCAGTATGCGGATGCTATATCCGTGTTGACCGAGGATCGCTTCTTTCGTGGCAGTTATACCAATTTAAAGTATGTCAGCGAAAACACCGACAAACCTGTCTTGTGTAAGGATTTTATTTTAGAGCCGAAACAGGTTCGACAGGCACGTTATTATGGGGCTGATGCTATATTATTAATGTTGTCGGTATTGAATGATGCTGAATATAAAGCTTGCCAACAAGAAGCTGACAAATATCAGCTAGATATTTTAACTGAAGTTTATAGTGAAGAAGAGCTTGAGAGAGCGTTAAATCTAGGTGCGAAGATTATCGGCATTAATAATCGCAACCTGAAAAACTTGAGCACTGATTTAAGTCATACCGCTAAGCTTGCCAAGAATATACCTAATGATGTGGTCGTGGTTACTGAGTCTGGCATTAATAACCATGATGACGTGTTAGCCTTGTCGCCACTGGCTGATGCTTGCTTGGTGGGTAGTAGCTTAATGTCTCAGCCTGACTTAGAAAATGCTGCTAAACAGCTGGTCTATGGTGACATTAAAGTGTGTGGCATTAAAGATCAGGCTAATGCCGACTTGGTGGATAGCCCTGCATCATCATTAGGTATGATTTTTGTCGATAAGTCACCGCGTCGAGTGGCTAGTGACAAAATTTCAAGCAACTTAACGACTGTTGGCGTATTCCAAAATCATGATGTCGACGCAGTTTTACAAGCTCAAAAAGATTATCAGCTTAAAGTTATTCAGTTACATGGCGACGAATCTGTTGATTATGTTCATGAGCTACAGTCGAAATTACCTAAGTCGTGTGAAGTCACCAAGGTGATATCTATCCAAGAAGGGGATGGTCTACCGTCAATTCCTGAGTATTCAGTGGCGGAAATTTTATTGGATACTCAGGTCGGTAGCTCTAAGGGCGGCACAGGTAAAGCATTCGATTGGTCAATGATTCAAGAAATTAAAAAGCGTTACCCACAATATCGTTTTCGAGTTGCCGGTGGGATTACTCCTGACAATATTCGTCAGTTAAAGTCGCACCAAGTTAGCGCCATTGACGTTAACGGTGGTGTTGAGTTTAAGCCAGGCGTTAAGTCGCTAGATAAAATTAACCAACTTTTTGCCAATGCTCGCGTAGTGTCTGGCAGAAGTCGCTAGAGGTAGTTATGTCTTTAAAAGAACGTATCGATCAAGTATCCGATAACAGTCAATACGAGTATCAGGGTGCTTATATAGGGCAATATGGTGGTCAATTTGTACCACAAATATTGGTGCCAGCATTGGAGCAGCTTGAGGAAGCTTTTGAAGCTGCGATTATTGATGATGAGTTTATAGGTGAGCTTAATCGGTTACTGAATGATTATGCAGGGCGGCCAACGCCATTAACCGAATGCGAAACCTTTGGGCGTACTGAGCATTGCCGTATTTTCTTAAAGCGCGAGGATTTATTGCACGGCGGTGCCCACAAAACCAATCAGGTTTTGGCCCAAGCTTTACTGGCTAAACGTATGGGGAAGCATCGTATTATTGCCGAAACCGGCGCGGGACAACATGGTGTTGCCACTGCCTTGGCGTGTTCATTGCTAGGTTTGAAAGCCACTATTTATATGGGCAAGAAAGACTGTGATCGCCAAGCGCCCAATGTTTTTAGAATGAAGCTTATGGGGGCGGAAGTCATTTCTGTCGATAATGGTAGTGCTAGCTTGAAAGATGCCATTAACGAGGCGTTACGTGACTGGGCTTCTAGTTATGAGGACACGCACTATTTATTAGGAACGGCTGCGGGCCCTGCACCTTTCCCCAAAATGGTAAAACGCTTTCAGCAAGTTATTGGCGAAGAAGCAAAAAAACAAATTCTTGAGCAAACTGGGCAACTTCCTGATGCAGTGATTGCCTGTGTCGGCGGAGGCTCAAACGCCATCGGTATCTTTGCGGACTTTATTAAAGAAGAAGGCGTTAAGTTGATTGGCGTAGAGCCAGCGGGGCACGGGTTGGACTCGGAAGCGCATGGCGCGACTTTATTGCGTGGAACCGAAGGTATTATTCACGGCTCACGTACCCACATATTGCAAACTGAAGAAGGGCAGATTAAAGAGTCACACTCGATTTCAGCAGGCCTAGATTATCCAGCTGTTGGCCCCGAGCATGTTCACTTGATGACCAGCGGTCGCGCCGAGTATGTGGGAATTACTGATGATGAGGCGTTAGAAGCATTTCAAGAGCTATCCAAAACGGAAGGTATTATTCCTGCTCTAGAATCTTCACACGCTTTAGCTTACGCCAAAAAATTAGCACAAGCAGCGACGGAGCCAACCACGTTACTGGTGAATTTATCAGGCCGAGGCGACAAAGACCTGAGCCACGTTATGAGTATTTTAGAAGAGAATGATCAACAGGGTGTTACAGATGCGTTATAAAAATATGTTCGACAAGGTTTCAGCCAAAGGCCACCTTGCTTATATTCCTTTTGTTATTGTGGGTGATCCAGACGCGGAACTGTCGCTTAAGATTATCGATACTTTAGTAGCAAATGGCGCTGATGGGCTTGAGCTGGGATTAGCATTTTCTGATCCTGTGGCCGATGGCCCTGTGATACAACAGGCAACGCTGAGACCGCTAGCTAATAAGTTCTCTATCGAAGCAGGGTTGAACCTTATTGGACAAGTGCGCCAGAAATATCCAGAGTTACCGATTGGTTTACTGACGTACGCGAATTTAGTCTTTGCTCAGGGTATTGATGTGTTTTTTGGCAAGTGCAATGCCCAAGGTATTGATTCTGTATTAGTAGCAGATTGTCCTGTGAAAGAATCTGAGTTGTTTGAGGCGGATGCTAAAAAGAACAATACTGACCTTGTGTTTATTGCTCCACCCGATGCCGACGATGCGACCTTAAAGGTGACGGCAGAAAAGAGCAAGGGCTACACCTATGTCCTAAGCCGTAAAGGGATTACGGGTACAGAGGTGGCCGCGACTAAAGCAAAAACAGACTTTTTACAGAAACTCAAGCAGTATCAAAGCCCACCATTGGTTCAAGGCTTTGGAATATCCGAGCCAAAACACGTATTTGATGCGGCAAATGCAGGTGTTGATGGAATTATTACCGGTTCAGCCATAGTTAACTTAATCAATCAACATTATAATAACCCTCAAATCATGCTTGAGCAGATTGCGGATTACGTAAGTGATATCGCTCAAGCGGCACACACGGAGCATACCTGCGTCTCTTAATGCGGGTGTCTCGAAAATTTGAGCACAAAGAGAGTTTGTTATATGCCGATCGCTGACAGAATTAAGCAAAATTTATTAGATCTTGAACAAACGGTTGAAGAAGAGAAGCTATTTCTAGTTGGATACCTCATTCCTATGGTGGATTTGATTCCTGTTGATGATTTAACGGATGAGCAATGGTTTGCTGAATTTGCCTTGTTTGTTGAAGATGCCGTTGAGTCAGATGGCCTTAGTGATCGTGACGTTGAGTTGCTTTCTGAGCTTTTGGAAGAGTTGCAACCTTAATTTAAACCCATTATTAAGCCCTTAGGCAAAAGCATACTAAATGACCACTAGAAAAATAATTTCACACTCTATCCAAGCGCCGACTGTAACGGTTCCAGGAAGTAAATACCTGGCGAATCGTTACATCGTAATCGCTGCACTTGCTGGGGGTGTGACTACATTGCGCAACTTACCGCAGAATGATGACATTGAGGCTGCGCTCGAAGCTGTGAGTCAATTAGGCGCACGAGTTAGTTATGTTGACGATGGCGTAGTTGAAATCGAAGGTATCACCAACTTTCAGCTCGATAGCGACATCACAATCAACTGCCGCGATAGTGGTACTTTGAGTCGCTTTATTACTGCTGTAGCCAGCAATATGACATCTGATGTTGTGATTGATGCCAGTGAGCAAATGAAGCAGCGTCCTATGGATGAGGTGTCGCAGAGCTTGCGTGAGTTGGGTGTTGTTGTCGATAGCGATAAGTTGCCTATTCGGTTGCGTGGGCCCATTCTAGGCGGTGTGGTTGAGCTTGATACCAGCCGTAGTAGTCAGTATTTGAGTGGGTTATTAATTGCTTGTTTGCGAGCTGAGTCGGATACTCGAATTCTACTTAAAGGAAAAACCGTATCTTCGAGCTACATACAGTTGACCAAAGATGCTATAGCGCGCTTTGGTGGCGTTGTTTCTGAGGTTTCCGATACTGAACTGCTGATTCCAGCGAAACAACAACTTCGCGCTACTGAAATTAACGTTGCCAGTGATGTGGTTAGCAGTAGCTATTTTATGGCGGCTGGACTTTTAGCGGAGACAAGCATCCGGCTAGAATCTTTTGACTTTGAGTCACCACAAGGCGAGTCTCAGTTTTATATGGTGCTCGAAAAGATGGGCGCAGAGGTTGTAAAGCAGGGCGAAAGTCTTGTGGTTGGCTATAAGGGCCCATTAAAAGGGATTGATGTCGATATGGGGGATATGCCGGATGTGGTGCCAACGTTAGTGGTATTGGCGTTATTTGCGGAAGGTAAGACGAATATTACTAACATTGCTCATTTGGCTTTTAAAGAGTCGAATCGAATCGTTGATCTGTGTGACCAGCTGAATCGTTTGGGTGCTAATATTGAATACTCAAACGATAGTATTCATGTCTCCGGTGGTCAGGACTTACAGCTTAGCAATTTGTCCAGTTGTCACGATCATAGACTTGCCATGAGTTTTGCGTTAATTGGTATTCGCCTTCCTGGCGTTGTGGTTGAAGATGCGCAAGCGGTCGAAAAATCGTTTCCCTTGTACTGGGAATTTCTTGAAAAGATTGGTGTAAAGAGCGAAGAGCTATAATTTAGGCTAATCATTTGAGCAAAAAAATGATTAACAAAATATTTATGAATGGGAGTTCATGCAATGGCGGGTGACAGCTTCGGTAAATTATTCAAAATCACTAATTGGGGCGAATCCCATGGCAAAGGGATTGGCGTTGTGGTTGAGGGCTGTCCAGCAAGAATGCCATTGTCGGAAGAAGATATCCAACCGTTTTTGGATAAGCGTCGCCCGGGCCAAAGTTCAATTACCACACGTCGCGATGAAGCCGATGCTGTTGAGATTCTATCGGGTACGGTCGATGGTGTGACTACCGGCACTGCATTAACGCTCTACATTCGCAACAAAGATCAAAAGAGCAAAGACTACTCGGGAATGGCTAAGCTATATCGCCCAAGCCATGCCGATTATACTTATCAAAAAAAGTACGGTATTAGAGACGTTGCAGGCGGTGGTCGAAGTTCAGCTAGAGTTACCGCGGGGCATGTAGCGGCAGGCGCTGTCGCTCGAAAAGTCCTGAAAAAAGCTTTGGGTGTGGATATTATTGGTTATGTAAAAAGCGTCCAAGACTTAGAGTTACAAGTCGCGCCTGAAGATATTCGACCTGAGCTGATTGAAACTAATCTTGTTCGTTGTCCTGATGAAGACCTTGCACAAAATATGGTTAGCAAGATAGAAGCTGCGCGTAAGTCTGGGGATTCGCTAGGTGGTGTGGTCGAGTGTCAGCTAAGAAACGTGCCTGTTGGCTTAGGCGAACCTGTGTTCGATAAGTTAGAGGCCGATTTAGCCAAGGCCATGTTATCGATTAACGCCAGCAAGGGCTTTGAAATTGGCTCAGGATTTGCCGGCACTTTGATGCAGGGCTCGACTCACAACGATGTTTTCTTCGATGACAATGGTGCTGTGAGCACGAAAACCAACCATTCGGGTGGTGTACAAGGCGGGATTTCAAACGGCATGCCAGTGGTTTTTCGTGTGGCTTTTAAGCCAACGCCTACGATTATCAGAGAGCAGGAAACGGTAAATCTAGAGGGCGAGGATGTTGTATTCCATGGAAGAGGTCGCCACGATCCTTGTGTTTTGCCAAGAGCCGTGCCTATCGTAGAAGCTATGGCTGCACTAGTATTATGCGATCACTTTTTGCGTTTTAGAGCTTATAAAAACCTCTTTGACCGCTAAAGGCTCTATTGTCCATTTTATCAATAAAAAAGGTTGGGAATTCCCAACCTTTTGTTTTTAAACCTCAAAATTTTTATGTCGCGTTAGCTTACGAATAATAGCTTACTCAATACCTTTTGCTTTCTTCGCATCGGCATTGGTTTTCACGCCTTGCGATAAGGCAAATTGTTTTACATAGCTAACGGACATTAAGAAATAAATTACCGAAAGCACCACAATCACCGATGCCCAGACCACTTTTAGTGGCTCGGTAATGTAAAAGAAGGCGTAGAAGAAGGGCAGTAAGATAATAAATCCTGTCCAGCCGTAAGTGTAAGTTTTGCCTTTAAACATGCCTGGTACGGCTAACAATAGCGGCGCCCACCAAATGGCCAATGACAGCCATCTTAGTGCAGGCTTCTCATGATTCAGCCAGATGAACACCGGAAGAATAATAACGATAGCGAGGAAACTGGCTACGGCAATGAGTCTTGCTCTAAGTGCTTTTTTTAAGTGGATATTCATAGTTTGATTTAACTCATCATTTCTTTTTGCGATTGACTCATTACGCTGGGCTTAGCTTTTTTGTTAGGACAGCCATACGTTTGCCTTGGGCGATACAGAGTGCTTTCTCCGAGTCACTAATTTGGTAATCGCTATCCGCTCCAGCGACGTGGGAAGCACCATAAGGGGTTCCGCCGGTGGTTGTTGTGACTAGTTCAGTTTCAGAGTAAGGGATGCCCGCAATGACCATACCATGATGCAATAATGGAACCATCATGGTCAGTAGGGTTGATTCTTGGCCGCCATGCATTGAGCTGGTTGAGGTAAAGACGCTCGCAGGTTTGCCACTCAGTTTGCCAGATAGCCACTGTGAAGAGGTTGTTTCTAGGAAATACTTCAAGGGTGCGGCCATGTTACCAAAGCGTGTTGGACTGCCTAATACTAAACCGTCACATTGCTCTAAGTCTTCTAGGGTGACGTAAGGTTCGCCTTCGCTAGGAATCGCTTCAGCGGTCGCTTCGTGGTCGGCGCTGACGGGCGGTACTGTGCGCAACATGGCTTGGCAGCCTTCTTGTTCAATACCACGCGCAATCAATCGCGCCATCGAGCGTGTATTGCCGTGGCGCGAGTAATAAAGAACTAAAACAGTATTCATCGATTTAGTTTACTTAATTAGCTTTAATACATTTTCAGGCGGGCGGCCGACGGCAGCTGCTGAGTCATTAAACACGATAGGGCGCTCAATAACCTTCGGGTATTGCGTCATCAGGTCGATAACTTGGTCATCACTAAGATCTTTATTGTCGAGCCCAGCTTCTTTATATTCGGCTTCTTTAGTGCGCAAAATATCACGCGGACTGACGCCAAGGTTTTTTACGATTGACTGTAGCGTCGAAGCTGATGGTGGTGTTTCTAAATACTTGATAACTGTTGGTTCTACGCCATTTTCTTGAAGTAACTCCAAAGTTTGACGAGATTTTGAGCAACGAGGGTTATGTAAGATGTTAAAATCATTCATAATAGTTTAAAGTTTGAAAATTGATGTGACTATTCTAGGCATAATTGATGTTAGAAAAAAGGGTTAAATGGCTAAAAGCCTTTGTTAAGTTCGTCTTTAGCGAATTTGCGAAAAAAAATAGCAGCTCAATGGCGGCTGAATTGACGTTAAACACCATGTTGGCACTGGTACCACTGATGACCGTGGCTGTCAGTTTAATGGCAATATTCCCTGCTTTCGATAAGCTTAATGTCCAGGTGCAGGAGTTGATTTTTAAGAATTTTATGCCAGAAACGGGCTTAGCGGTTCAGGAGCACTTAAACGAATATGTGTCTAAGTCGAAGAACCTTTCAGCGGTAGGTTTTGCCTTCCTATTCCTGACTTCTATGATGCTGATGCGTGCGATTGATCGTGCGATTAATACGGTTTGGGAAACCAAGAACCGACGTCGTGGTATCCATAAGTGGGTTTCCTATTGGGCAATGCTGACGCTAGCGCCGATATTGATTGCGGCAAGTTTAGCCGCATCTTCATATTTTGCAGCCTTACCGTTGGTCTCTAGTATTAACGGTGTTTTAACATTTGGTCTGCCATTTCTGTTGATAGTTCTAGCTTTTACCACGCTTTATATGGTGACACCCTTTAGCCATGTGAAGTTTACCAAAGCGTTAATAGCCGCCACTATTACAGCTCTACTTTTCGAGTTAGCGAAGTACGGCTTTGCCATATTTGTGGCTAAATTCTCGACATATGAAGTGATTTATGGCGCTATTACTGCAATCCCTTTATTCTTTTTATGGGTGTTCTTTTCGTGGTTAATTTTGATGCTTGGGGTCGTGATTTGTTTTGCCTTGCATCGATTTGAGATGAAACGCGAAAAAACTGAACATGAGTTTATTTCGATATTAAAGATTTTGCAGTTTCTTGCTCAAGCTCAAGCTAGCGAGACTTCAATTAGTATCGACCAGCTACGCAGTAAATTTTCATACCTTCACGGACAAACTTTAAGGCATTTAGTTGATCAGTTGCAGGCTTTGAATTACGTGGCTAAATTAGAAAATGGCCAATATTGCTTAAAGCTTAATGCTGACGATCTCACTATTGGCCGAGTTTATCGCCAAGGAAATTGGCGCTTACCGAATAATAATCAGACCCTAGCAGTTGATAAAGATACGTTCTTTACAGAGCATTTAGAGTCTGCCAACGCTGCTATTAATGAGTCGTTGGATGTTCCGATCACCTCAGTCGACGTCGCTTCGGCTGATAGTAAAGATAGAGATTAGGGTGTTAGACTCTTCTGTGTGGAGCACTTGATGATCAATAACTGCGTTATTGTATTCAAGTGCTATTGTTTTGTTATCTCCGAGTAAGTTTCTAGGCGCAATCATCAACGTTTCCTTATTGCTAAAAGGAGAGACCAGCAAAACTTTGTGCTTTATCAGCTCGCCTTCTTTGTTCTTGGTTAAGTATCGCGCTGGTATTTTCTGACCATGGATATATTCTACGCCCATGGTCGCGCCGGTGTTACGTTTGCCGCTCAACCAGCGGACGATACCAAGCTGCCAACTTTTCTGTGGCTTGTTGTTGATGTTCCTTTTCAGAAGAATAAGGCTGCCAATTTTTAGCTGTGTCACATCTTCTTTAGGCTGGCGTACGCAGATGCCACCATTACTATAATTCACAGCCTGCCATCGAGTTTGATGGTGGTAATCCCTTCCAAGAAGCTCTTTGATGGCTACATCTAGCTGCTCGCTAGTGTCGATATGATTGTCATCATGTAATACTTTAACCACGTTACCCAAGCCAAAGACGAGGCTGACATTGCTTATCACAGGGTAGCGTGCATCTTTACGTTCAATATGGTGATCGCAATATGCGTAGATTTGCTGGAGCAGTTTAAACGCGACGCTTTTGTCGATTGCTGAGTAGAAACTGTCTTTAGGAAGCGCCTTTTTCTCTTCGTAAAGATATAAGTGTTTATCAAGTTCATCCAAAAGTTTACTCGTGATCAGCAGTCGATATAAATTATGCTCTTCATACTCGTTATCAGATTCAGCGTATTCTGGCCTTTGCGAACTGGTTAGGTCGATAACAAAGCACTCACTTTTGGAGTATTTTTTTAGATCTGCAGAGATTAAAGCTTTATGGCCCCACTGACTAAAATATTTAAAAAGGTGCCAGTGTTGGTTATCTTCAACATGATAAGGATTTATCACTGACATTAGACAGTTTCGCTTATAGGTATTTTCAATAGTGTTTAATGCGCTGAGGCTGTCATTGTTGGTCTTAAACTTTACGGTGTGTAGTTTTTCTTGCTCTGCGAAGTAGTAAAGTTTATGCAGTTCATGCCAAATATAGCTTGGTACTGGTGAATACTGTTGGTAGTGCTCGATTAAGTGAAGCCCTAAAAAGTGTTGCGCTTGGTTTATCGCCTTGGCTAAGCGTGAGCTTTTGTTCAATAGAACGCGCTGCTCAGTTAATTCATGCACCACACGCTTATAGCCATAGGCCATCTCAGAGGTTAGTGCGCTTAGGAGCTTAAGTTGACTATCAGTAGGAATGATCTGGCGTTCATCATTATGCACACGAAAATGGTGGCTTAATCGTAAATAGCCTTTCTCTAGGGTCGCAAGGTTCTCTTCGCGGTGGGTGAGTTTATATTCAGTACGATTAGAGGTCTTTATCGCTTGTAGTAACTGTTCGAGTGATTTATTGACATCTGTAAATGTAAGGTTTGACAGCCACTGCTTTACAGCGCTCGGCTTATTGTCCATCATGAACTTTTGACCCTGTTGGGTCGTTGGGTAAGTTAACTGTATCGAGTCCATTAATTAGTCCTTAAGCCTATGATTCACTGTTATTGCTTTAAGCTTTATTGGCTTTGTCAGTATAATAATGCCGAAAAAGAGTGACTTAGTCTACTTTTTTAAGAGGCTTGGTAACGCTAACACCCCTCCACATCACAACATTTAAGTAATTGATTTAGGTTGATATCTTATGAAAAAACTTCTGCTGGCTGTATTGTTTGCAACTGTTGGTTTGCTCAATGCTTGTACTAATGAAAATAGCTTCCATTTTTTATCAGGGGAAGAAAAGAGTGTTGATGATTACGAAGGGCAGTGGCTTGTAATTAACTTCTGGGCTGAATGGTGCCCGCCGTGTCTCGAAGAAATTCCTGAGCTCGGCAAGTTAGCGGCAGAAAACCCCGAAATAGCGGTAATTGGTGTTAGTTATGATAAGTTATCGAATCATGAGTTACAGCAACTTGTCGAGAAGTACGATATAAGCTACCCGATAGTTGCTACTGAGCCTATGCCGTTTTTACCTGTCGCAAAGCCACAAAGTCTGCCGGGCACTTATCTAGTGAGTCCGAGTGGGCAAGCAATGGGGCCTATATTGGGGAAAGTTGATCGCCAGAAAATTTTAGAAATCATTAATAAAATCGAAAATAAAGAAGCCTCGAGTTAAGGGGCTTCGATTTTCTTTTTAGCTTCTAGCTTAATGCTCTGCTTAGCTATCGCTCCGATTTTGCTTTAAGCACCGCACGCATTTGTTGGCGCACATCATCCAGCCGCGCCTGAATTCTAGTTTGGGCGTAAGGGTCTTTGGATGTCGCATTCAAAGCTCTTTCAAAATGTTTCTTAGCAGAGCGTAAATCACCCAGCAACATCAAGTATTGCCCCGTAGTTTCGTACATTTCAGGTGTGTTTCCGGCATCCGCCTGTGCTTTTGCTAATAACTTTAGGTAGTTAGGGTTCTTTTGGTGAACATCTGCATACCGTAACAACAAGCTTTCGGCTTTTGTCGGCTGGCCACTACGAATATATATTTCAGAGGTCGCAAGCAGCAGTTTGGTCGAGTCTGGGGTCTTGCTTAGCTGTGACTCCAATAGAGGAAGCATTTCTTGGCCGCTACCGTGCGCTAAGTGGGCTTCCGCTAAGCTAAATAACAATAGCTGGTTGCTTGAGTGCTTTTGATAGAGATCTGAGAGAACCTTTATCGCTAACGAGTTGTTTCCACGCATCTTAAGTAACTCAGCATAAAGATAAAGTTCCTCAAGACTATTTAACTGTTTTTTGCTATAGCGAGATTCAAGACCGCGAAAAGCTTCTTTGTCGTTAATTAGGTTTTTACTGCGAACTCGAGATTTTACCAAAAAGTAATCGATTGAATCTTGGTAATCAACTTTAGGGTATAACTCAGCTCGTTCTCTTGCAGCCGCAATACGATTTCTGGATAAGGGGTGAGTCAATAAAATCTCTGGCGGTTTGAAGGTGTAACGGCTCGCTTGTTGCAAGGTTTCAAAGAAGTCGGCAGCTGCGCTGACATCAAAGCCCGCTGCGGATAGCATGGTAATGCCGATTCGATCGGCTTCTTTTTCGTTCTCACGAGTATGGTTAATAATACTTTGCTGGCCCGCGGCCTGTGTTGCTGCGACGCCCGCCATACCTGCTTCTGGATCTTGAGTCGCCACTAAGACCGAGGCAATCAGCCCTAAAATAGAAGGTATTGAAAGCTCATTCTGGCGTTCCAATCTGCGAGCTAGGTGACGCTGAGTGACGTGAGCCACTTCGTGTCCTAAAACCGATGCTAGTTCGCTTTCGCTTTGTGATGCGGTTATTAGCCCCGAGTGTATGCCAACATAGCCACCAGGAAGGGCGAAAGCGTTTATCGAGTTTTCTTGTATCACAAAAAACTGAAACTGTCGGCCTAAAGCATCGGGATTTGCAGCGACAAGGCGGTAGCCTAAGTGCTGAATATAGTCGGTAACGATTGGATCTTTCATCAGATATTCGCTACGACGGATTTGGCGCATGATGTCATCGCCAATTTGTTGCTCTTGCGCTACCGAAAGGGTAGAACCCGCAGCTTCACCAAGTTTGGGCAATTGGATTTCGTCAGCATATGCAGTCGACTGAACACATACTGAGCTAACCGCAAGCAAGGTGCTCGCAGCAATCATTGAAAGTTTATTAAGAGTGCGTCTGCCCATTCTGATAAAATACCTGTAAAGTTACTGTATATGATGGGGCTAGTATGATAAAAGTTCAATCAAAATACTGCTTTCCATCTATAGTAGTAATGAGTTGCTTAAATATTAATCAAGCCATTATGTATAGTGGTTTGTCTTCAATAGTGAGAGATGAATGAATTCAATCTTTACTCGCTGGTTCCAACGAAACTTTTCTAGCCCAGCGACTGTTGTGCTGACAATGCTAATCATTGTCGGTTTCTTTGTGGTTTTAACGGTTGGCGACATTTTGGCACCAATTTTGTGGGCGCTTGTTATCGCCTATTTGTTAGAGTGGGCCGTCAGCACGTTACAAAAGCACAGTATCAGTCGCTTAAGCTCTGTCTTGATTGTGTTCTCAGGCTTCATCGGCATTTCCATCGTGATTTTTCTGGGCTTAATTCCTATCATTTGGAAGCAGGGAACACGACTGATTACTGAGCTGCCCAACATCATGCTCAAGCTTAAAGAGCAAGTGTTAGAACTTCCCGACAAGTACCCAAACTTTATAACCACTGAGCAAGTAGAAGCTTTTATCACCAGTCTAAATACGGAACTGGGGAGCTTGGGTGAGGCTATTCTTAGCGCCTCCTTTAGCTCGCTGATGAGTGTCGCTAGTATATTGGTCTATATCGTTTTAGTTCCGCTGTTAGTTTTCTTCTTCTTAAAAGATAGGCAGGTTATCTTCGGCTGGTGTAGTCAATGGCTTCCTCAAGAGCGTCATTTAGCTGAAAGTGTTTGGGCAGAAGTAAACCGCCAAATAGGTAATTATATTCGTGGCAAGGTGCTAGAAATAATTATTGTTGGCGTAGTTTCTTATATCGCATTTGCCATCATGGGGCTGAACTACGCCTTATTACTCGGTGTTTGTGTGGGTTTATCGGTGCTGATCCCTTATGTCGGTGCTGCGCTAGTAACAATCCCTGTAGCATTAATTGGTTTTTTCCAGTGGGGGCTTACACAAGACTTTTACATTCTGATGATTGTCTATTTAATCATTCAGATTCTGGACGGTAATGTATTGGTTCCGCTTATTTTCTCAGAAGCGGTAAACTTGCATCCTGTTGCTATTATTGGCGCCATATTGCTATTTGGTGGCTTGTGGGGCTTCTGGGGTGTTTTCTTCGCCATTCCTTTGGCCATATTGGTAAATGCTACTTTAAGTGCTGTTAAAGAGCACAAAGAGTATCAGAGCGCACAAGAGAGTAGCGATGAAGATGAAACCTTAGCGATTGAGCAGCAGCCAGACGCTGAGTAATTTTAAAGTTGTTCCATTCTACGGATTAAATAAGCCCAGCACTAAGCTGGGCTTTTTGTTGAGGGGAAAGATTAATTGATTAGAGAAGTTCTGTAGCATAATCCGCAAGGCGTGAACGCTCGCCTCGTTTCAAGGTGATATGTCCCGAATGACGCCAGTTTTTAAAACGATCGACGACAAAGGTAATGCCTGAAGTCGTTTCCGTTAAATAAGGCGTATCAATTTGCGCCACATTACCCATACAGACCACCTTTGTGCCAGGACCAGCACGCGTGATTAAGGTTTTCATCTGTTTCGAGGTTAAGTTTTGAGCTTCATCGATAATAATGAATTTGTTCAAAAAGGTTCTGCCACGCATAAAGTTTAAAGAGCGCACCTTGATCCATTTTCTCAATAAATCATGGGTAGCGGCGACTCCCCACTCATCATTATCAGTCGGGGAGAGCACTTCCAAATTATCCATTAGAGCTCCCATCCAAGGCGTCATCTTCTCTTCTTCTGTGCCAGGTAAGAAACCGATATCTTCACCCACCGACACAGTGACACGAGTAACGATGATTTCCTTATAGCGCTTAAGCTCTATCGCTTGTTCGAGTGCGGCTGCTAGTGCTAAAAGAGTTTTACCTGTGCCTGCAGGGCCTTGTAGGGTGACAAAGTCAATTTCAGGGTCCATTAGTAGGTTCAGGGCAAAGCTCTGTTCACGGTTTCTAGCGGTGATCCCCCAAATATTATGGCTGTCGTTGCGATAGTCGGTGAGTAATTCGATTAATGCTGTCGGTGTTTCAGAGTCCTCGTCTTCAATTTCACGAACGATGGCCTCGAAATTATCATCAGGCTGATACAAGCATTGATTAACACACCATTCCTTGACCAATGGCCCTTTGATTTTGTAGTAGGTGTGACCTTCTTCTTGCCATGAGTCGATGTCGCGACTATGGGTATCCCAGAAGTCTTGAGGAAGTTCGTAGTAACCTGTTTGCAGTTGCTCAACATCGTCTAGCACCTTGTCATTAAAGTAATCTTCGGAATGGACTCCGACAATGTTTGCTTTAATGCGCAGGTTAATATCTTTCGAGACAAGGGTGACGGTTTTGCTTGATTCATTGGCCTGTAAGGCTAGCGCCACGTTTAGGATAGTATTATCAGCTTTGCTACTAGGAAGTGAATCAGGAAGGCGATCGATATGATCTTTGGTTTGAAAATAAATTTTGCCGTGTTTCGTTGGATCTTGTATTTGCGCTAGCATTCCAATCGGAATACCTTCTTTCATCGGGTCTTTATCATCCTCGGCGATAGAAAGAAGGTCATCAAGATAACGGCTTACTTGCCTTACATTTCGGGCCACCTCCGAGAGCCCTTTCTTCCCGGCATCTAATTCTTCGAGGACCACCATAGGAATCAGTATATCGTGTTCCTCGAAGCGAAAGAGGGCGGTTGGATCGTGCATCAGCACATTGGTATCTAAAACAAAAAGACGTTTACCATCAATTTTAGGTTTTACCATTTGGGCTCCTTGAGTCGGCTCCTTTTCAATAAGGACCTATAGTTATAGCGATTTTACTGCTTCAAGAACTTCTTCCGCATGTCCTTTTACTTTTACTTTGCGCCATTCTTGACGTAGTTTGCCACTTTTATCAATCAAAAAAGTACTGCGCTCAATGCCCATGTACTCTTTACCGAACATTTTTTTAAGTTTGATAACATCGTAGGCTTTACACATTTCTTCATCTTTATCGCTTAAAAGTTCAAAAGGGAATTCCTGCTTCTTTTTAAAGCCTTCATGAACACGTACGCTATCTCGAGAAACACCAACGATTTCAGTGTCTAATTTCTGGAATTCGGCGTAAAGATCACGAAAGTTTTGCCCCTCGGTGATGCAGCCGGGCGTGTTATCTTTGGGGTAAAAGTAAATGACAAGATTTTTATCTTTGAAGTCTTTAAGAGAAAGGTTTTGCTCTCCAGTTGCAGGTAAATCAAAGTTTGGTGCTTTCTTATTCAACTGCGGTTGGCTCAATGTCAGCCTCCTGTATGATTTTTATACTAATCGTGTGTGGGTTGTTCATATTTTGCACTGAGTGCATTATTTACGATTCTTAATTGCTCTTTTGAGGTATAAATAGAGCTTAGTATCACTGTACGTCAGAATTTTTAAAGCCGCAAGCTATCACAGCGTTTTTTCTATTTATGGTTGTTTTCAGGCCTGTTGCTAGCTAACATAGCGCTGCGTATAAAGAGGATAGAGATATGTTTTCAGGTAGTATTGTTGCGATTGTGACACCGATGACTGATAGCGGTGAGATTGATTTAAACGCTTTGCGAGACTTGGTCGATTGGCACATTGATGAAGGTACCGATGGTATCGTTGTGATGGGCACAACCGGCGAATCAGGAACGGTGACAGAAGAAGAGTACATTTCTGTTATTGAAACTGTGGTATCGCAGGTGGCTGGTAAAATTAAGGTCATCGCTGGAAGTGGCGCCATGAGTACCGATAAAACGATCGAGCTTACTAATAAAGTTAAGCAGCTTGGTGTTGATGGTGCATTAGTCGTTACGCCATATTACTGCAAGCCTAGCCAAAAAGGCCTTTATAAGCACTTTCAATCAGTAGTTAATAATTGTGAACTACCGATTATTTTATACAATGTGCCTGGTCGAACGGCAGTGGATTTGCTTCCTGAGACTGTGGCAAAGTTAGCTGATATTGATAACATCGTTGGCATTAAAGAGGCCACAGGCGATGTTTCAAGAGTTACGGAACTAAATCGCTTATTGGAAACTCCAATCACCATATTAAGTGGTGACGATGCTACGGCATACGATTTTATGAAGCTTGGTGGGCATGGCGTGATATCGGTTACTGCCAACGTTGCACCAGCTTTAGTGAGTAAAATGTGTCAGTTAGCACAGGCGCAAAACTGGAAGCAAGCTGCGCTAATTAACGATAAACTGACTGGTTTGAATGAAAAGCTATTTGTTGAAGCAAACCCAATTCCTGTGAAGTGGGCGCTAAACCAAATGAATAAAATGGGGCGCGGTATTCGTTTACCATTGACCGAATTGGATAAAAATTTCCACTCACAAGTTATAACTGCACTGGAACAGGCGAATGTTGAATTATCAAAAAACAATTAAAATTTTATCACTATCAATAGCTTCGGCTTTATTTGTATCAGCTTGCGCGACTTCTGATGGTACAGAAGACATTGATGATAGTTACATGAATAGCCCAAAAGGGCCGCAGCTACAATTACCACCAGGAACTTCTGAAATTAAAGCCACCGATAGTTACCGTGTGCCAGAAGGAACTGTTATTACGCAGCGTGATGCCAAAGGCAAAAAGCTGAGTCTAGAGCCACCTCAGTTATTGTTAATCGCTGGTGATGGAGTCTGGGTTGATACTGAACGCGCTGAGCCAACTGTCTGGGTGCGCGCCACAGAAAGCGAATTAATTGCTTATATCGAGCGCTTTATGAAGTCACAAAGCCTTGCTTATCAAGAGCCTAGCAACGATACCATTACTACTGAGTGGGTTGTTGCTGATGGCGAGAGCAAGCTTTCAGAGCGCTTAGGCCCGTATCATGTTGATAATCAGCGTCACAAGTTTAGTCTAAACATTGTTGATAAGAAGCCTAATGAAGTGGCTTTGCAAGCCAAACACCTTGCCTACCAACACGAAGTTGATGGTCAGTGGATTGATGTGGATACTTCGGAGCGAGTGGCAAAGCAGTTCTTGAATTATTTTGTTGGTTATTATGATTCTGAGCGAACTCGTGAAGCTCGCGAAAGAATCTTACAAGAGGCCAAAATCGATATGGAGCTTGGTTATAACGACCAAGGTTCTTTAGCACTAATCACCGAACGCGAAGTATTAGCCGTTTGGGAGCAGCTGCCACGCGTATTAACTGCATTAAACCTAGAAATTACAGATCACGATCGCTCTGAACAAACTTATTATTTCAATGTTAGAGAGCCAGATGATGGCTTCTGGTCTTGGTTTGGCGATGATGAAAACGAGGCAAAAGTAGACCTTGAACCAGGCAGCTACCAAGTTAAATTGGTAGAGTTAAGTGCTGGTGGTACGGGCATGAATTTCTATGGTGCTGAAGGTAACCTACTTGAGTCAAATGTTATCACACGAATTTACCCTGAATTTTCTGCGGAGTTTAAACGCGGGAAGGGCGATAATTAGTGATAAAAGTCGCTTCGCTGGGTTCTGGAAGCAAAGGCAACTCAACACTCATATCAAGTAAAGAAGCCACGGTCATGGTTGACTGTGGCTTTACTTTAAAAGAAACCTTAAAGCGTTTAGAGCGCCTTGAGGTAGCACCTAATGAGCTCGACGCTCTTTTGGTTACGCATGAGCACCAAGACCATATCAGTGGTATTGGCCCTTTAAGTCGAAAGTTTGATATTCCTGTGTGGTCGACCCGCGGCAGCTTGCTTTCAGGTAAGTGTGGAAAACTAGAGCGTTTTTCAATTATCGAAGGCTTCCGTGAGTTTCAAATTGCTGATCTTAAGGTGGTTCCAATATCGGTCCCGCATGACGCTCGTGAGCCCTGCCAATATATGTTCGAGGTTGCCGGTAAGCGACTTGCGATCCTGACAGACTTAGGATCTTATACTCCAGAAATAATCGCCACGTTAAGCACCTGTGACGGATTGCTGCTTGAATGTAATCATGATGAAGAGATGTTGTGGCAAGGCCCATATCCACGTAGCTTAAAGCAAAGGGTGGGAGGGCCACTTGGGCATATGAGCAATCGACAAGCCATTGAACTTCTTAAAAGCGTGATGAGCGATCGCTTAAAGTTGTTAATAGCAAGTCATATCAGCGAACAAAATAATTGCCCAGATTTAGTGCAAACATCGGTCGCAGAGTCGATTGGCTGGTCGAAAGAGGAAGTGATCATCGCACAACAAAACGAAGGCTTTGGCTGGTTTACCTTAGATTAGGCTTTATTGTTATTGGCTCTATCGGTAGCTCGCTTATGTTCGCGCAGTTTCTGCAGTGGCGAATTTGGATTGCCTCTTGAGCTAACTGATTCTTGGTCTTTATTCTGTACTGAGCTTTGTTTTAAAGGCATATGAATGGTGAATACTGCGCCGCCAAGCTCTCTGCTATCCTCGGCCCAAATTGTCCCTTGGTGGCGGTTTATAATCCCTTTGGCAATGGCTAATCCCAGACCTGCGCCACCTGAGTCACGGTTGCGACTAAAGTCGAGGCGAGTGAAAGGCTCGAAAACTCTCATTCTTTTGCCCGGTGGAATTCCTGGGCCGTCATCCTCAACTCGAATTTCAATACTTTCTTTAAAACGCACCAAAGCAACCTTAACTCTTGACTTCGAAAAGCGTGCTGCATTTCGGATGAGGTTGATCATGACACGATCGATGAGATTACAGTCGGCATAAAGAGGAATCGATTTTGAAGGCTCAGAATAAAGCACAAATCGCTTATTGGGATAGATGGTTTTTACTTTTTCGATAACACTATTGGTAATTTTTCTAAGATCAAAGTGCTCTAACTCTAGCGGGAAGCGACCATCTTTTAACCGGGAATAACCAAGCACTTCGGTAACCAGTTGATCGAGTTCTGCAAGAGCCTCGTCCATATCATTAGATAGCTGCTTTCGACGCTCTTCCTCAGCTGCTTGTCCAAACAAGTCTAGGGCAAAGCTTAGGCGCGCCATTGGGCCACGAAACTCATGCGCGACGGCATGCATTAAATCACGTTGGTTATAAAGGCTTTGTTGATGCTGTCGTTTTAAGCCGTTGATATGATTAACAATTCTTGGCGTGTTGACTGCAATGTTGGTGAGGGGGGATTTTATCGGTTTTAAACGAAGTCCGCCCAAATCCAGCTCTTTTATCGCTCTTATGGCAACCTTTAAGTACTCGTTTACGTGCCGGTAAACTATCAATACCACTATTGAGTTAGCGATTAAAATAATTAGTAGATAAGCTAGCCAGTCTCGTGCGCTAATACTGCTATCAATTGCAGGGTAGGGCCCCAAGGTTAATATAGTTTCATTATCATTTAACAATAAAAAGGCGAGTGGCCCTTCCGAGCGCTTCATATTGATGCCGTAACGATTATTTTTTAGAGTTGCGAAGCTGGTATTGTCGAGCCCCAGTTGCTCTTGGGTAGTGGTAGCAATTTTTACTTTTAATTCATGCTCGGCTTTAGCGATTGTTTGCGGCGAGTAGCTATAGTCTAACAAGGAGAGCCTGACGTTGAGGTAGCGAACATCAGACAAAATAGACTCTTTTAATTGCTCATTATCAAGCTTATTTACCCAAGGCAAATAAACGTAATACATGGCAATAAAGCCACAAAAGTTAATGGCTACCAGAATGAGTAGTAAGGTAATGCTACGTTTCATTAAACTGCTAGAAGGTAACCTTCACCTCGAATAGTCTTGATGATGTAAGGTAATCTCGGATCATCACCAAGTTTACGTCTGAGCCTTGATATCCGCAAATCAATACTCCGATCGGTACCATCATATTCGAGTTTAAAGGTTTTGCGGTGCAATTCTTCACGGCTGACTACTTCACCAGAGCGCTCGGCCAATAACCAAAGTAGATTGTATTCGGCAGTGGTTAAGTGAACTTCTTGCCCTTTGCAGCTTACGCTACGATTTTGTGCATTGATTGAAATGTTTCCAGCAGTGATGATTTTAGCTTGATTATTGACCGGTTCATCAGACTCGATTCGACGTAATAGTGCTCGCAGGTGAGCCAGTAAGACGTGTGATTTTACCGGCTTGCTTAAATAATCATCAGCACCATTCTCAAGACCTGCAATCTCGTCAATCTCATCACTTAAGGAGGTCAACATTAAGATTGGGCCATGGTAATTTGGACGTACCGTTCGACAAATGGTAAAGCCATCTGCACCAGGTAGCATCACATCCAAAATAACTGCGCGTGGTTGGTTTTTCTGAATATAGTCAATAGCATTGCTACCATTGCTTTCAACTAAAACATTAAAGTTATGCGTTCTTAAAAAATCTGCGATCAAACCAGAAAGTTTCTCGTCATCTTCGACCAGAAAAACAGTGTCATTCATAATAATAATTAATCTGAGTATTCCCCAATAGTAAGATAAATTGCCTTATTTGCTGTGTTAGGTCAATCAAATATGCCATGCAGTATAAAGAAAAGTTTAAGGTTTTTATAAAATAGATTTGAATTTATTTTCACTAATCTTCATAAAGCATATTTAAATCAATAGCTTACATATGTAATTGAAACTTGCAATTAAGCATTAATCTCTTACAATATGAACTGTGTCATAATTTTTGACAATAATTACGTTAATTGACTAACAATGGCTGCTATTTAATGAAAAAACTTATACTAACACTGACATATCTACTTTCCACGGTAGCACTTTTAACCCAAACGCAAACATCTGTTGCCGCAGAGCAGACTACTGTTGCAGGTTCAAACCTTGAGTTGAATGGGGTTGGTGTTCACAGTGAGTTAAGAAAAGAATGGTTCCTAAATGCCTTATATTTAACTTCTAAGACCGATGATGCAGAGGATGCCGTAAGCACTCCGGGTATTAAGCGTATGGAGCTTAGAGTTTTAGCTGATAGTCTATCTGGCCGTCGTTTGAAGCGCTTCTGGATCGAAAGAATCAAGAATAACAATGAAGCGAGCAGTGTTTTAGCCAATGCTAAGTCGGTGCGTGACTTCGCAAACTTGATGGATAATGATTTAGTTGCTGGTGATATTGTAACTATAGATGCCTTGCCATCAGCCACTGTTGTTAGTATTAATGGTTCAGAAATTGGTCGAACTGATGCAGCCGCTTTCCCGCTAATTTTAAGAACTTGGGTTGGTAGCAGACCACCAAGCTCAGAGTTTAAAGAAGCAATCTTAGGCGATGTCTCTAGTGTTCAACGCTCTGAGCTAATTGCTCGACTAAACACCATACAGCCAAGCCAAGCCCGTGTTGCAATGTTTGATACTGCGGCAATTAAAGCGCGCGAGGAAGAAGAGCGCAAACAGCGTGAAGAAGAAGAGCGTAAGAAGCGTGAAGAAGAAGAGCGCAAGAAACAAGAAGAGTTACAGAAACTTGAAGAGCAGCAGAAACTAGCAGATCAGAAGGCTCAAGCAGAAGAAGCTCAAAAAGCCGAGGAAGTCGCTGAAGCTGAGCGTTTAAGACGTGAACTCGAAGAGGCTAGACGTCTACTGGCCGAGCAGCAAGCCGCTGCCGAAGCTGCTAAAGGTCCTACAGAAGCAGAGATTGCTGCGATGCGTGCAAAGTACTCGGATCAACTGGGTGCTCACTATGTTCCTTATTTCGAATATCCGCAACGTGATATATTACGTCGTCATGGTAAGTCAGCCCTGATGCGTCCACGTAAGGGTAAAACTCATGGTGATGTTTCTATCAGTATTGAGGTTGATCGCGAAGGAGATTTAGTCGGCGGTGCGTTAGTCAGCAGTTCGGGCGAGAAAATCTTGGACGATGCGGTAATGAATGCATTATTCGACTCAGTGCCTTTCCCTGCGATGCCGGAAGACTTACCGGGTGAAACATTTAAAACGACAGTAAGTATTTCAATTCCTGCACCACAAATGTAGAATTAAAGTAAGTCTCAAAGGGGCCTAATGGCCCCTTTTTGTTATTGTATTGATTATTAATAGTGACAGAGGGTCATTCAGAGCTTATGAAAATAAACAGTTCATTCGATAGCGGAAACATAGAAGTTGTTTCTTACGACGATCCAAAAAACATCACATTGAACATTGCTACAGACTCCAATAGCGAGTTTAAGCAGTGGTTTCACTTTAAATTACACGGTGAAACCGGCCAGACCGTTGGCTTTGAGATTTTAAACGCACAAGACTGCTCTTACGTAGACGGCTGGGACGACTATCAAGTTGTCGCTTCCTACGACAGACAGTACTGGTTCCGAGTCGAGACGGAGTTCACTGCCGATAAGACACTGAAGTTTAGCAAGCAGTTAGAGCAATCGACCATCTTCTTTGCTTACTTCGAGCCATATTCGTACGAGCGTCACCAAAACCTTATCCAGGTGTCACAGCTTTCAGATTTATGTGAACATCAAGTGCTAGGCTCAACCGTAGACGGGCGGGATATTGATCTATTAGTTATTGGTGATGAGTCTAAAGAGCGCAAAATTTGGGTTACAGCGCGCCAGCATCCTGGCGAAACCATGGCCGAGTGGTGTGCTGAAGGTCTAATCGACCGCCTTCTAGATCAAAACGATGCGTTATCAAGAAGCTTACTCGATAAAGCGGTGTTCTATGTTGTTCCTAACATGAACGTTGATGGTAGCTATCGTGGCAATTTACGCTCGAATGCTGCTGGTGCTAACCTAAACCGTGAGTGGCAAACGCCGTCGTTGGATAAAAGCCCAGAGGTTTATCACGTTAGAGCGAAGATGAAAGAAACTGGTGTCGATGCTTACCTTGATCTACATGGCGACGAAGCTTTGCCTTACGTGTTTGTGGCGGGGACAGAAGGTGTTCCAAGCTATTCTGACAAAATTAAATCGTTGGAAGACGAGTTTAAGTCAGTGCTAATGTCAGTTAACCCAGACTTCCAAGACGAATTCGGCTATGACAAAGATGAGCCTGGTAAAGCAAACATGACGGTGGCAAATTCGTGGGTTGGTGAGGAGTTTAACTGCTTATCATACACTTTAGAAATGCCGTTTAAAGATAACGCTAATCTGCCAAACAAGGAGACTGGCTGGTCTTCTGAGCGCAGTTATATCTTAGGGCAAACATTACTAAACCCGCTTTATCAGCTGGTTGATAAACTTAGATAGTCATACGGCTGATAAAGGTTTGTGTCACAAAAAAGCACCTTCGGGTGTTTTTTTGTGGCTGAATCATGTGAGTTCAAGAAATTAACGTTAAAAATCAAGCCTCTAAGAATTGCTTATCAGTTGTAAGTTATTTGATATATAATACTCTAACGATCTAATACTTTTTAATTGCAATGTCTAATGTAGTTACTTCAGTCGAAATTGACGTTCCGTTTCCAAAGCCTCCAGTTAATTTAAGCCCTGAACAAAAAGAGAACCACACAGCAAAAATTAAAGATTTGCTGGTCAAGCATAATGCCGTCCTGATTGCGCATTATTATACCGATCCTGACATTCAGGCATTAGCTGAAGAAACCGGCGGCTTTGTGGGTGACTCTCTAGAAATGGCGAAGTTCGGTGCTCGCCATGAAGCTGATACCCTTATCATTGCTGGTGTTAAGTTCATGGGCGAAACCGCAAAAATTCTGAGTCCGGAAAAGCGCATTTTGATGCCAACTCTTGAAGCAACTTGCTCACTTGATCTAGGTTGCCCCATAGAAGAATTTAGCAATTTCTGCGATCAACATCCTGATCGAGAAGTGGTGGTGTATGCAAATACCTCGGCAGCGGTTAAAGCACGCGCTGACTGGGTCGTGACTTCAAGCATCGCGGTTGATGTCTTAGAGCACCTTGCGGAACAAGACAAGAAAATTATTTGGGGCCCTGACAAGCACTTAGGACGCTATATTCAACAACAAACAGGTGCAGATATGTTGTTATGGCAGGGCGCTTGTATTGTGCATGATGAATTTAAAACTAATGCTTTAGAGCAAACCATGGCGCTTCATCCAGATGCTGCGGTTTTAGTTCACCCAGAGTCGCCTCAAAGCGTAGTTGACCTTGCTGACTTTGTCGGTTCAACGTCGCAGCTGATTAAAGCAGCCAATGAGCTGCCTCACAAGAAGATGATCGTGGCAACAGATAAAGGTATCTTCTACAAAATGCAGCAGAAGGCTCCAAACAAAGAGCTAATTATCGCTCCAACGGCTGGCGAAGGCGCGACATGTCGTAGCTGTGCGCATTGCCCTTGGATGAAGATGAATGCTCTGCATGTGCTTTCTGAAGTATTCGAGGGGAACGACAAAGAGATCTTTGTCGATGAAGATTTGGCAAAAAAAGCATTGATTCCATTAGAGAAAATGGTGAACTTTGCGAATACCATACAGTCAGAAGTTAAAAGCAATATATAACCAGCATTATAAATCATTGTAAGGAGTCTGAATGCGAGTATTAACAGCAAGTGCTTTAGTCTTGGCCTTTTCCACACTAGGGTGTACGGATGCGTCTGAGCAAACTAAAAGCGAAGCCAATGTTAAGACTGAAGTGAAAACTGAGGTCAACACTAAGGTTGAGGAAAACCCTAGTGCAGAGGCTAGCCAAGCGAGCGACACTGAAAGCTTATGGCACAGTGTTTTAAATTCTGATCTTCGTTCAGAGAAAAACAAACAGCGTGATCAATATCGCCATCCACAAGAAACCTTGTCGTATTTTGGTATTGAGCCAGGTATGACTGTGGTGGAGATCGCTCCTGGCGGTGGTTGGTATACTGAAATCTTGTCACCATTATTGGGTAAAGATGGCAAGCTATACGCTGCGCATTATGATCCGAATAGCACCATTGAGTATTATCGCAATAGCCGTGAGAAGTTCAGCAATAAAATTGCTTCTGATGCAGAGCAATACTCCAATGTAGAAATTACTGTTTTTCAGCCACCAGAGCTATTCGATATAGCGCCAGAAAATTCGGCAGATGCTGTGGTAACTTTCAGAAATGTACACAACTGGTTACGTGGTGGTCGTGAAGCGACTGTTGATAGCTTTAAAGAGATGTATGAAGTTCTTAAACCAGGTGGCGTGTTAGGTGTCGTCGAGCACCGACTACCTAAAGACATGAAGCAAGATGAAAAAGCATCTTCGGGCTATATGCATCAGGATTTTGTGATTAGCGTGGCTCAGGAAGCAGGTTTTAAGTTGGTTGCAACGTCCGAGATTAATGCCAATCCAAACGATACCGCTGATCACCCAAAAGGTGTTTGGACTTTACCGCCAGGGTTGCGTTTAGGTGACGAGGATAAAGAGAAGTACTTATCTATCGGTGAAAGCGATCGAATGACTCTGAAGTTTGTAAAGCCAACTAAAGAGTAAACTAGTTAAGTCTTTCTTGTCTAAGACAAAACTAACAAGGCTCCGAGAGGAGCCTTTTGTTTACACGGTATTTGTTACTCGGTACTTTTTACACGGTATTTGTTATTCGATGTTTGCTTTTCGTAGACGTAGTGAGTTTGTGATAACCGACACAGAGCTGAAACTCATGGCTAAAGCAGCCACCATTGGCGACATCAATAAACCGAATACTGGGTATAACACCCCAGCGGCAAGCGGGATACCTAATCCGTTATATATAAAGGCAAAAAACATATTCTGCTTAATATTCTGCATTGTTTTGTGACTTAATTTATACGCTTTTTCAATATCTAGAAGGTCGCCTTTGATTAGTGTTATTTCGGCGCTTTCAATGGCAACGTCAGTCCCAGTCCCCATGGCTATACCGACATCCGCTTGAGCAAGTGCTGGGGCATCGTTAATGCCATCACCCGCCATCGCAACGATCTTGCCTTGTCCCTGTAATTCTTTAATCCGATTGAGTTTATCCTCGGGCATGCACTCTGCCTCGAACTTAATATCCAGCTCGTTTGCCACGTGTTGGGCAGTTGCTTGGTTGTCGCCCGTCATCATTAGCACATCGATATGAGAAGCCTTGAGTCGCTGGATGGCTTTGAAAGAGCTCTCTTTTAGTTTGTCTCCAATCACAATAAAGGCAGTGACAGAATCGTTAATAGCTAAGTATGAAATAGTTTTGCCTTTAGATTGATACTGCTCTGCATGACTTAATACAGTTTTATCAAGATGAACTCTGTTGCGCTTAATTAACGCCGCATTACCCAAGAGTAAATCGCTGTCATCAACTCGACCGCTAACACCTTGTCCGCTATGCGCCTTAAAATGACTAACATCTTTTAGCTTTAATTCTTTTTTCTTCGCAAAATCTACCGTTGCCGTTGCTAATGAATGTTCGCTAGGTTGGTTGAGCGATGCTATCAAGGCCGCAATGCTATCTTCGGGGTTCTCGCTAGAGAAGGTGTCTTTTGCTTCATCAAGTACAATAACTTCTTCAACGCTTGGCTTTCCTTGAGTCAAGGTTCCAGTTTTATCGACGATCAAAGTATCTATTTGATTCGTTTTTTCGAGCACTTCTGCGTTTTTTATCAAAATGCCAGACTGAGCCCCACGGCCAACCCCGACCATTACCGACATAGGGGTGGCTAACCCGAGTGCGCAGGGACAAGCAATGATGAGCACCGCAATAGCATTCACAATAGCATAAGCGTAGGCCGGAGCGGGTCCCCACGTTGCCCAAATAATAAAGGTCAGGATTGCAACTATGACAACTGCCGGTACAAAGTATTTCGCCACTCTATCGGCTAGCTTTTGTATGGGGGCTTTGGAACGGCTAGCATCATTAACCATCTCGATGACTTTCGACAGTAGGGTATCTTTACCTACCTTTGTCGCTTTAATCACCAGAGAGCCACTACCGTTAATAGTACCCGCGCTGACCACATCTCCGACATCCTTATTGACCGGAATCGGCTCACCGCTAATCATAGACTCATCGACATCACTGTGTCCTTCGGTGATCGTCCCATCAACAGGAACCTTGCCTCCAGGCTTTACTCGAACGAAATCATCCACAGAAACCTGATCAAGTGTGACCTGTTTTTCTTCACCATCGACGATTTTTATCGCTGTGGCTGGCGTGAGCTTTAATAACTCTTTGATGGCCTGATTGGTTTTACCATGAGCGCGCGACTCCAGTAATTGCCCCAGAAGCACTAGAGTTAGAATCACTGAGGCTGCTTCAAAGTAAACGTGGACTGTGTCTACTTCCGTTTTGAATTGGTCAGGGAAAACTCCTGGCGCAATAAGCCCAACAAGACTAAACAACCAAGCCACTCCAGCGCCAATCCCAATTAAGGTAAACATGTTGAGGTTGAAGGTTTTAATCGATGTCCAAGCACGTTCGAAAAACATCCAGCAGGCGTAAAATACCACGGGAATCGATAAACCTAGCTGTATCCAGTTCCACGTTTTCTGGGGTAGCCATTGGTATAGTGGATTATTCGGTATCATTTCTGACATGGCGATAATAAAAATCGGCAATGTAAAGATTACCGCTACTTTGAATTTTTTCAGGAGCTGTAGATAGTTTTCATCAGGGGCGTCGTCCCGCAGGGTTTCTTGTGGGATTAACTCTAGCCCACATTTCGGACAGTTGCCGGGTGAGTCTTGTTGTATTTCGTCGTGGTTTGGGCAAGTGTAGATAATGTCATGGACATTATCACCTTCAATCACTTCGAGATTCATACCACACACGGGGCAGGCTCCAAACTCACGATATACTTTATCGCCCTCACAAAACATGGGGCAGTAATATTTGCCAATATCGCTTTCGTCGAAGGTGTGTTTGATTTCTTGCTCTGCACTGTGGTGACAGCAACTGTCATTGTCGCTTTGTTCCAGCTTTGCTTTGGCTTCTTCTTTGCTAATAACGAGTTTCTCAAAGCTTGTTTCTACGATCGTATAACGCCCAGCCTCGGCGAGTGCTTTTTGTAGTGACTCAAGTTCTCCGGCAGAGCCTTCAAACTCTATAACCGCCAAGTTAGGCAGTTCGACGTACAGCGCACTAACGCCATCAATTTTGGATAACGTTGTTTCTACCTTTTTTCGACAGCCTTGACAGGTCATGCCGTCAACCCTATATGCTTGTATCATTGTTACACCTTTATTATGTGATTTAAGGGCCTTTCTGGCCTAACCATAAACTTTTATGCGGAGCCGCTAGGGACTCTTGGCAATACCACTTGCTTCCTAATATCGTTATTGACTTTCGGCCGGTGAAGTTAGGTACTGTTCTTCTAAACTGTCCACAGAGGCAAAGATTGAGATTTGCCCATTGTCGTGCAGTAGAAAGACTTTATAAGGCATAAACTTACCTTGATATTCCATACCTGGGCTTCCCACTGGCATTGCAGGGACGGCTAGGCCGATAGCGTGCTTGGGCGGATTAGCTAAAAACTGTTTGATGATTTTGGCAGGAATATGGCCTTCAAACACATACTGCTGACTATTGTGTTTGATAACGGCTGTATGGCATGAGCTTAATTGTGAGTTTACTCCTAACTCTTGCTTGATCTGATTTATGTTTTCAACAGGCTTGAGCTCGGTTTCAAACTGCTCTTTATTGAGGTGGGAGGCCCATTTGTCACAACAAGTGCATCCTTCATTTTTATAAATAATGGCGTGCAGCTGTTCTAAGGCTGAGTCTTTGGACTGCGTCTCTGCGACTTTGTTTGAGGTGCTTTTTGAGGTGCTGTCACTGATGCCAGTGACATTTTTTGCAGCGCTCTCAGCGATACTTGGGAATACCAAACCTAGTATAATAACCAATGCTATCGAGGGTGTTGTTAGATTTTTAAGCGTAAACATGAATAACTCCTAGTAATAAAAAAATAGTATCACAATATGTGTCAAGGACCTGGAAAGACCAAGCAGACTTTAAAATAGCTAGGAGCTAATTGGAGGTCGGAATAGTGGAGTCTGAATGTTTATAGGGAAAAACTGAGAGTAGGGCGTAGCGACCAGTTGATGATGCTTTATAGGCTGAGTCGTGTTAGCCGTTGCCGTGATTAGGGAAAGAGTAGCGCAATGCAACATTATACATTGTGCCTCTGAACAACAGTCGTGTTCAACCGGTGTAGTAACAGCTGGTTCTGTTAGGTCACTTTTTGAAGAATCAGAATGGAGGCTGTATGTTGTTATTGGTGAAGCACAATTTAAGTGTACGATAGCAGATGCTGTGTTGATGATATTAATGTTTACCAACACTAGCAATAAAAGCCAATAAACCGGCTTACGTAACATACTCATGACCACATCTCGCTATTCCTAACTGATGGTGAAGTAAACTCTGTATATGATTAATGGTATCAAGATTGCAGAAAAATATCACTCAGCTAGTCGCTATATTCTTTAACTTGCTGACTCAGTTCCAGCATAGCTTGGGCATAGTCATCTTTATTCTTCTGGAGATCATCATCCGTTGGTAATGGCTGGCCTGTGTAAGCATGCAGAAAAGCCTCGCACAGTAGTTCACTGTTGGTGGCATGGCGTAAGTTGTTTACTTGTCTGCGTGTGCGTTCATCGGTTAATATTTTTAGTACAGAGTAGGGTATAGAAACGGTTATCTTCTTAACCTTATCTTTTTTCTCACCATGCTCCACATAAGGATTAATAAATTCCCCGTCCCACTTTTTACTCATATTAACCTCAGAATTGTTGTGTGATTTGTTAGGTGATAATACCTGAATTAACCCTATTTAGCTCTATTGATAGTGGCCGTAACGAGTTATTAGTTAAAAGACCCATGCGCGATACAGTGATATTTTGAGGCTAATAATAAGCCATAATTCACTCAGATTCTATAGGGTTAAATCGATAATCCATGTCTAATATCTCTGTAATTCATCAGTTTATTGATCCTATTGATAGCAATAAAATTATGAGATTAGTTTTAATAATGCAAAAGCGCTTATCGACTTAATGAGAATCGTTTGCAATAAGTTTAGGTTCTTATATAATTCGGCTAAATCCTCCTCTAGGTGGAGCTTATGAGCAATATTAATATTGAAAAAGTACTATCTGTAAAGCACTGGAACGACACTCTTTTTACTTTCCAAACCACTCGTGATCAAAGCTTACGTTTTAGAAACGGCGAGTTTATTATGATCGGCTTGCCTCTCGAGGATGGTAAGAAAGTTATGCGCGCCTACAGTATCGCAAGTCCTAATTATGAAGAGAACCTAGAGTTCTTTAGCATTAAAGTGCCTGATGGGAAATTAACTTCACGCCTTCAGCATTTGAAGCCTGGCGATGAAGTGATGGTAAGCAAAAAGCCTACGGGAACCTTAGTGGTAGACGATGTAAAAAGTGGCCGTAACCTCTACTTACTCGCGACAGGTACTGGTTTAGCGCCGTTTATGAGCATTATCCAGTGTCCTGAGACTTATGAGAAGTTCGACAAGGTTATTCTGTGCCATGGTGTGCGATACGTTAGCGAGTTATGCTATCAGCAAAAAATCATGGAAGAATTGCCAAACCATGAGTACCTCGGCGATATTATTTCTGAAAAGTTGCTCTATTATCCAACGGTGACACGTGAGCCGTTCCAAAACCAGGGCCGATTAACTCATGCGCTCGAAGAAGGTAAGGTTGAAGAAGCATTGGGCCTTGATAAGTTAGATCCTGAGCACGATCGTGCCATGATCTGTGGTAGCCAAGCAATGCTGGAAGACTTATCTAAAATGCTTGATGGCAAAGGCTTTGAGATTAGCCCAAAGATGGGTATTCAAGGTGATTATGTTATCGAGCGAGCGTTTGTAGGCTAGTTTTGCAGGATAGCTTTTTAGAATAGTTTTTAATGATAGCTGAGCTGATATAAAACACAGCTTAGAAAAAATTTAAAAAGCCCCTTTGCTGGGGCTTTTTTTATGGCTCTAATTATAAACATCCACTTATAACGAATTTGAATAAAGTTGTTTTAGCTACAAATATACCTAAATATGCCACATTTGATGCATAGGCAGTGGTGCATCATCTTCGTCATTGTCGATGCTATTAGCTAGTTCGAGAGACGAAGTATAGTCTTGATGCAGGTAGCGACTTAATTGTTCTTTGCTGATGTGGGGGGCGAAGTCGTTAATAAAATCTTTCATGTATTTCTTCAAGAACATGTTTTTATTAAAGGCTAACCACGTAGTGCATCGTGGCAATATATCTTTAGTGGAGTAGCCCAGCAAGTCACGATCTTGCTTCGGTGAAAACGCCATACTAGCCACGATACCAATACCAAAACCATTTCGCACATAAGTCTTAATAACGTCTGCGTCGCGAGCTGTAAAGACAATGTTTGGCTCTAGCTTAACTTTATTAAACGCATCTTTTAAGCTGGACTTTTCTGCTGGCCCCATTGAGGGGTAGGTGACGATGGGATATTTGGCTAAATCTTGAAGAGTAATTTTTCTTAAGTCTCCAAGAGGGTGGTCTTGAGGGAAAAGAACTGTTCTATCCCATTGAAAGCAAGGGATTTTCACAATATTCGCACCTAGCTCAATATTGCCGGAAGCTATGGCGAAATCCACCTCCTGTTTCTGTAGTTGCGATAGAATTTGCTCAGAGGTTCCTTGTTGTAAATCAATAGTCAGCTGGGGATAGCGTTTATGGAAATTAGCAAATACTTTTGGTAACACATATTGCGCCTGTGTCTGCGTTGTTGCGATAGAAAAGTTACCTGACTCACTTTCGTTGGCTAGATTGCTAATGTTTTTTATGTGGTTTATTTCGTGCAGTACTTTGCGCGCACGACTAATGATCTCTTCGCCAAGCTCACTCACGCCTACTAGCTGCTTACCGTTACGAATGAAGATTTTGGTTTCTAATTCACTTTCTAATAAGCGTAGTTGTTTACTGATGCCAGGTTGTGATGTGAATAATTTTTCAGCAGCTTTAGTGATGCTTAGGTTATTGTCAGCAATCGCTATAAGGTAGATGAGTTGCTGTAGTTTCATGGCAATGGGTACTTAATATCGTTAATGGGTTGATGTTAGGACCAGCGAGGTCTAAGATCAAGCTTTTATTCCATTTGGTTATAAAGATTGTAGGCATATTATTTACGCTTTGCAATCACAAGTGTTTAAATGCGTATTATCGCAAGAAGTTATATGTATTATCAGGAAATACTCCAAACATCAGTGGTGTAGTATTTCCTGTAAAAGATTATGTTGTGAGGCGAACTCTAGAATGAGCAAAATATACGATTCAATATTAGACACTATTGGAAATACACCAATAGTAAAGATCAATCGCTTAGGCCCTAAGCACGTTAATCTCTATGTTAAAGCCGAATACTTTAACCCACTATCATCAGTTAAAGACAGGCTGGCTAACGCCATTATTAATGACGCTGAAAGTCGCGGTCTATTAAAACCTGGGCAAACAGTTGTCGAGGCTACATCAGGCAACACTGGCATTGCGCTGGCTATGGTATGTGCAGCTAAAGGCTATCCTTTCGTGGCCGTAATGACTGAAACCTTCTCTGTCGAACGCCGTAAAATCATGCGAGCTCTTGGCGCCAAAGTTGTTCTTACACCCGCAGCTGAGCGTGGCGTAGGCATGGTAAAAGTCGCAGAGCAACTTGCTGAGAAAAACGGTTGGTTTTTAGCGCGTCAATTTGAAAACTTGGCGAATCCTGCTTACCACCGAAACACCACAGGGCCAGAGATATTAAGTGCTTTTGCCAACCAGAACTTAGACTACTTTGTTAGCGGTTACGGTACCGGCGGCACTATTACTGGTGTTGGTGAGATGTTAAAGCTTGCAAGACCTGATATTAAGGTGATTGCGACTGAGCCCGAGGGTGCAGCTTTATTGCAAGGCAAAGAGTGGCAACCTCATAAGATTCAAGGCTGGACACCCGACTTTATAGCGGACGTTATGAGTCGCGAGGTGTATGACAAAATCGTGCCAATTTCTGATGAAGTCGCGCGCGATACTTCTTTGGCCTTGGCTAGAAACGAAGGTATTTTCTGTGGCATATCTTCAGGAGCGACCTTCGCTGCGGCGTTAGAAACGGCGCATGAAGCTCCAGAAGGTTCTAATATTTTGGCTATGCTACCTGATACCGGCGAGCGATATTTGAGCACTTTCTTGTTCGAGGACATTGATGAAGGCTCTGATGATGATATTTTAGATACATTACAGTCGTAATATCACCACGATCTAGTAGTATTTATTAGCCCGCAACTGCGGGCTTTTTTCTATTTGATGTTAAGAGCAGTTCTCAGCATAATGACTTTATCTAAATAAAGTTGGGGTAGTGGTGGAGCTAAAAAGTATTTTGAAGCGACAAGAAGTAGATGTGTTTTCGACGCCCACCTTAAAAGGGACTTATGCGGTTGTTTACCAGTTGGAAAAAAGTGCCTCATTAAACTGGTTACAAAAAATCGCTCAAAATGAAGGAGCGCCTGCGACCTGTTTCTTTACTCAAGACTCACCCCACTCATACTCGGTTCGATGTTTTAACAGCTCTCATGAAATACAGCTATGCGGTCATGGTCTTTTAGCGACTGCGAAAGTTATCGCTAAAAAGGGTGTTAAATCCTTTTCATTATTAGCAAAAGCCCAAGAAGTTAAAGTTGTCTGCGAGCCAGTGGAAAACCCGTCAGAAGACTCTGTGTGGCTCATCTTTGCTGAGGCTTCGGTAATAGCTTCACAAGCTCCGCTTTGGATGCATAAAGTGTTTAACCAGCTACCTCAAGCTGTATCAACCGTTGGCAACAGTGACGGCTATTTTGTTATGCAGTGGCCAGATGGTTTTAATCTTAAGTCTTTGTCTGTAAATTTCGCTGAGCTTGTTAAGCAAACCGACAGAGCCGTTATTGCTACTTGCAAAAGCTCTTCCCCTGATTATGACTACTGTTTTAGGTATTTTGCGCCACAACATGGCGTCGATGAAGATAAAGCAACAGGATCAGCTCACAGGGTTTTAGTGAGCTACTGGAACCAACGCTTAAATAAATGTAACGTAAAAGCTCTTCAACTCTCTAATGATGGGGCTGAGTTGATAGGGCGATCTGATACTGGCAGTGTTTGGATCTCTGGCGCCGTATCAATCAGGGAGTAAACTCGAAACTAATTATCAATAAACTTTAAGGTAACGCATGTTAGACAAAGTGGATCTCAGCTCGCTACAAGACAAGGTGTTGAATGACGATATGCGCTCACTCATAGAGCGGTTTAAGACGGTCAGAGAGGTGACGGAAGCGCTGTGCGAGCCTTTGGAAGTCGAAGACCTCAATTTACAGGCGGTAGCGGAGACCAGCCCAGCTAAGTGGCATCTAGCGCACACCAGTTGGTTTTTTGAAACGTTTATTTTGAAATCCTTTGAGGAAAACTTCGTCCCGTTTAATCCTCAGTTTGAATACTTATTCAATTCTTACTACAACGCTATTGGCGAACAGTTTTTGCGTCCAAACCGTCATCTTTTATCACGCCCCACCGTTAGTGAAATTTATGACTACCGAAAGAATGTGACTGAAAGAATAGTAACTCTTATCGAGAAACAGAGTCAGCTCAATAAAATTGCGCCTTTGGTTACCCTCGGCATCAATCACGAACAACAACACCAAGAGTTATTACTCACGGATATCAAATACAACTTGTATCAAAACCCGCTTCTTCCTGTCTATTTGCCACTCTCAGAAACACTTGATGGTAAACAATCGGTTAAGAGTTCTCCTAAGAATTCTATAAACTGGGTTAGCTTTGACGAAAGTCTAGTGGAAATTGGCAAAGAACTTGGCGATGGTGTGAATGGTGAGTTTGGCTTTGATAATGAGTCACCTAAACACCAATGTTTTGTTGCTGCTTTTGAAATATCGGAACGACTGATAACAAATGGTGAGTACCTTGAGTTTATCGAAGCTGGAGGTTATGACGAGCCAAAATATTGGTTAAGTGATGGTTGGGCAAAGAAAACAGACGCTGCTTGGCAAGCCCCTTTGTATTGGTATCAAAAAGATGGCTATTGGTATCAGTATTCGCTAACAGGAAACTGCAAACTTGATCCGAACGAGCCCGTGTCGCATATCAGTTATTACGAAGCTGACGCTTTTGCAACTTGGGCTGGCGCACGGCTACCCACTGAACAAGAGTGGGAGTTAGTAGCGAAAGGGCAGCCTGTCAGCGGTAATTTGCTAGCAAGTAAAAACTACAGACCTACGCCCACAGCTGAGCAAAAGATGGTAAAACAGTTATATGGCGATCTCTGGGAGTGGACATCGAGTAGCTATAGTCCATATCCAGGCTATTCACCGCTAGCTGGGGCTGTCGGTGAGTACAACGGGAAGTTTATGGCTAATCAATATGTTTTAAGAGGTGGCTCGTGCGTGACGTCAGATGACCATATCAGAGCCACTTATCGTAATTTCTTTTACCCAGAAGCTCGTTGGCAGTTTTCTGGCCTTCGTTTAGCCAGAAGCCTATAAGGAGTGAGCGTGAGCAAACAAGTTTCATTAAACCAAGAACAAGTTGAAATCTTAACGGGCTTAAAAGCCGACCAAAAGTTTATCAATCCCAAATATTTTTATAATCACCGTGGCTCAAAGCTATTTGAGAAGATTACTCAGCTGGATGAGTACTATCCAACAAGAACGGAACGGTTGATACTAGAATCTTGCGCAAATGACATCGCCCAGTATATCGATAAGCAATCATTAATTATCGAACCAGGCGCTGGTAGCTGTAAGAAGATTGAATACCTCTTAGAAGCTATTCATCCAAGCGTTTATGTACCACAAGATGTATCAGCCGAGTTCTTAAAACAATCCGCAGAGCGATTATCGAAGGACTACCCTTGGCTAACAGTGAGTCCAGTGGTGAGTGATTTTTCAGAGCCGATAAATATACCGTCAGAGTTCGAGCGTCATACCAAGTATGTTTTTTATCCAGGATCAACCATAGGTAACTTTGAGCCGGAAGACGCAGTAACATTTTTAAGACAAATGAGACAATTGGTAGGGGAAACTGGGGGCATCGTTTTAGGTGTTGATTTACATAAAGACAATGAAACGCTTCACGCTGCTTATAACGACAAGAAAGGAATTACAGCAGAGTTTAACCTGAACACATTGGCACACATTAATGACATTCTAGGGGCAAGCTTTAAGTTAGACGAATTTGAGCACCTTGCTTTGTATAACTCACAACAACAGCGCATTGAAATGTACCTGAAAAGCTTAAAGGCGGCTCGTTACGAAGTGCTCGGTGAAACGCTGAGCTTTGAGAAGGGTGAGTTGATCCACACCGAACATTCTTACAAATATACGATTGATGGAATTGCTGAACTCGCGAGCAAATCAGGGTTTAAGCTAGCGCATAGCTGGCTAGATGGAGATGAGCTGTTTAGTGTTAATTATTTGCAAGCTGACTAAACACTTTTAACAGATAGAAAAATACCCGCACGAGGCGGGTATTTATTGTATGGCGGTGAAGGAGGGATTAATAAAATACTTCCTTGTATTTTCCCCTACGGGCAGCTTAGCTGTTCAAAGTTGCTCCAGGCAACTTTGTCGAACCGAGGTTCTCATCCCACACTCAGATACAAAAATACCCGCACAAGGCGGGTATTGTTTGTATGGCGGTGAAGGAGGGATTCGAACCCTCGATACGCGATTAACGTATACACACTTTCCAGGCGTGCGCCTTCAGCCACTCGGCCACTTCACCGTTATTTAAAACTTTATGGATGTATAGACAGTTAGTGTTTCCCTGTCGATACGGCGCACTTCTGCGTGCGCGTTACTCGAAAGCGTTGCTTTCTCGCCCTTCGGGTCGCTTTCACTGCATTCAAGCGCTCAAACCTACGGTTTGTCAGCCAATGGCTACTTCACCGTTATTTAAAACTTTATGGATGTATAGACAGTTAGTGTTTCCCTGTCGATACGGCGCACTTCTGCGTGCGCGTTACTCGAAAGCGTTGCTTTCTCGCCCTTCGGGTCGCTTTCACTGCA
>NZ_QICH01000001.1 GCF_003194565.2 Kangiella spongicola | reverse complement strand
CAAACTCTTCAGTTTAAAGTTTTTCGAAAGCCGAAGCTCTCTAATCTTTTGCTCGATGAATCACCAACTTATTAAAAAATAAATCAATCGAATAAATTTTTTGGGTGTTGGTCACTGCATCGTTGTTTGTATTTCAACATTGACACAAGTGCCCACACAAATTGTCTTATCAATCTGTTAAAGAACGTCTTGGTGAAGAACTCGCTTCACTCAAGTGGGCGCACATTATATATCGCCCCAACTTCCTGTCAACCGTTTTCGATAATCTTTTTAACGTTTATTTTTCAAAACCTTAAATCACTTTATCGTACCCTCAAATCCCTGAGCGGCTTGCTCGAACTTTTCGTTCAGAGCGGCGCGCATTATATAGCGCCTTAACTTCCTGTCAACACTCTTTTTGAAACTTTTTACATCGTTTCAAAAGCCTCTCTTCCTGAGCGTCTTTCGTGGCCAGCTCTTGCTGTGTTTGCCTCGAAAGTGAAGCGCATTATAGAGACTAAATTGCACTCCGCAACCCTTTTTTGAAACTTTTATGAATTTATTTTTTAACCCTTATTTTTCGTTCAAAAGCTGCTCAAAAAGATGATAAAACAATCAATCAAGAATACTTTTTAATCTAACTAATAAAAAAGGCCACCGAAGTGACCTTTCTTATATATGCTTATACCCCGCTTGGGTCGCTACTTTAGCTCACAGTGACGTAAGCAATCTTCTTTTTGCCTGCTTGGATTAAGTATTTACCAGCTTTCACCATATAAGAAGGCTCTACAACTTCCCAATCCACTTTAACACGGCCGTTTTTCAACATATCTTTTGCTTGGGCTGAGTTTGCTGCTAGACCTGCTCTATTAATAACGGCTCCAATCGGGAATTCTTCAGCACCGTCCAGACTCACCTCAACTTCAGGAGTTCCTTCCGGTACTTCACCCTCTTTAATAATATTGCCAGCACCTTTATGCGCATTTTGTGCCGCTTCTTTACCATGGAACCTTTCAATGATTTCCAAAGCAAAGGCTTTCTTAATTTCTTGAGGGTTAGTTCCAGCTTCTACATCTTTCTTTAGCTGCTCCACTTCTTCAAGCGACTTAAAGGATAGTAGTTCGTGGTAGCGCCACATCATATCGTCTGGTAGCGACAATAGCTTTTGGTACATAACACCTGGAGCTTCAGTGATGCCCACATAGTTATTCAAGGACTTTGACATTTTATTAACGCCATCGAGTCCTTCTAACAAAGGCATCATCATGACCGTTTGTGGCTTCTGGCCCTCTGACTTCTGTAATTCACGCCCCATTAATAGGTTAAAGCGCTGATCCGTTCCACCCAACTCAACGTCAGCTTCCATCGCCACAGAGTCATAACCCTGAACTAATGGATATAAAAACTCATGGATAGCGATAGGTTGCTCATTACTGTAACGCTTTTTAAAGTCATCGCGCTCCAACATACGGGCAACAGTTAAGTTAGATGCCAACTTAATCATGCCGGCAGCTCCTAACTTTTCACACCACTCTGAGTTAAAGCGGATAGTGGTTTTTTCAGGATCGAGGATTTTAAAGACCTGCTCTTTATAGGTTTCCGCATTCTTTAGGACATCTTCACGAGTCAGCGGTTTACGAGTGACATTTTTACCCGTTGGATCGCCGATCATGCCGGTGAAGTCACCAATAAGGAATACTACATTATGCCCAAACTGCTGGAATTGGCGCATTTTATTAATTAATACGGTATGCCCAAGGTGCAGATCCGGTGCCGTAGGGTCAAAGCCCGCTTTAATCGTTAGTGGACGACCTTCTTTTAACTTTTCCAGCAACTCTTCTTCTGGCAAAATCTCATCAGCACCACGCTTGAGTTCCTCAAACATGGTTTCAAAGTCTTTCATAAGTGCGATACTCTCTTGTTTTGATGGCTCAAAGATACACGAATTGTCATGCGATGCAACGGTTTCAGAGCAAAAAAGGCAACTGACAAAGCTGCGACAAACCTAACTCAAAAGTGTAAAAAAACCTGACTCTTTCACATTTCCAATTCAAATATGACCAAATTATGGATTTAAAGCTTTTTTACATTGACCAATAGCGGTCATAAGGTTATTGTTATTGCGCAAAAACTATTCAACTAATTTCTTAAGTAAACTATGATAAACCGTGATTATAAAGGGTTTAACAGAAGCAAGCCTCTGTTTTCCCGAAAGAAAAGCCGACGAAAGGGCGCGATCGTAACGATCTCTGCGTTATCAGTCGTATTTGCGGCAGTATCTTACTTAGCAATGACTCCAGGAGAAGAGTCTTCCACTCAAGAAAAACAACAAGAAATTTTAACACTACAATTATCAACGGACGACAATAATAGCACAGCCAATTCAGCCAACTTAGACACAGAGTCTAACAGCTTACCATTGACTGACGGTGTTCTTGAGCCAGCCAAGCAAAAACTGTCCACAAACGAACAAGCGCACTCAAAAAATCCACAAAACTCACAAGATCTTGAACAAGCGACAACCGCTATTAAAGAGTTTGTGAAGAAAACGACTAAACCAAAATACGACTGGCAGACTGTCAAAGTGGCCAAAGGCGAAAGCCTCTCGCGTATTTTCAATAAGTTAGGTTTCAGCTCAAAAGATCTGCACTATATAATGCAGTCTGACGATCAAGTCGATATCTTAAAAAAGATTCGCCCTGGTCACACTCTTGAGTTTGCAGCCAATGAAAACAAAGGTTTCCAGGAACTGCGTTACCCGTTCAACTCTAGCGACACGCTCGTTATTACTAAGTTGGCGGATAAAGAGTTCGACGTTTCTTTAGATAAGAAACCTATTGAATTCAAGCAACGCTTCGCCACTGCGACTATTACCAGCAGCTTCTACAATGCCGGTAAACAAGCAGGGTTGCCTGATGGCGTGATTATGGAGCTAGCCGGCGTTTTCGAATATGACATTGATTTTGCACTAGAAATTCGTAAAAACGACAGCTTCTCTGTGCTTTATGAAGAAAAGTACATTGATGGCAAGAAAGCGGGTTATGGCAACATCTTATCGGCTGAGTTCTATAACATGGGCGAGCATTACGCTGCCGTTCGCTACACCGATACCAACGGCCGTACCGCTTATTACACGCCAGAAGGTAAAGCTTTACGCAAGTCCTTCCTACGCGCGCCACTAAAGTTTAACTACGTGAGTTCAAACTTTAATCCGAAACGTTTCCACCCGATCCAAAAGCGCGTTAAAGCGCACCGCGGTACCGATTATCGTGCACCAATCGGAACACCAGTCCGCGCAGCAGGCGATGGTCGTGTGGTTAAATCAGCATACAACCGCTTTAATGGTAACTATGTATTCATCCAACACGGTGGCAACATCACGACTAAATACCTGCACTTTTCTAAGCGTGCGGTAAAAGCCGGGCAACGTGTAAAGCAAGGGCAAATCATTGGTTACGTCGGTTCAACGGGAATGTCACAAGCACCGCACTTACACTATGAGTTTGTGGTCAATGGTGTTCACCGCAATCCGCGTACGGTGAAATTGCCACATGCCGCACCAGTGCCAAAAGCTGAAATGGCTCGATTCCAAGAGCACTCGAAGCCTTTAGTGGCGCGCCTTGAAACTGAGCGCACAACCTACTTTGCTCGCCTAAATGATGAAAAGTCAGCGGGTTCAGCAAGTAACAGTAAACTTCAAAAATAAACGGTCACAGAGCCTAAAGCTGTGGCCTTATTTATCGGACTAATCTCAGGGACTAGCGTTGATGCCATCGACGCTGTCCTTTGTGATATCGACAAAAGTTCGAGTCCATCGATTAAACTGCTTCACTCTCTCAGTTACCCCTACCCTAAACCGTTACAACAACAGTTACTCGATTTCGGTAAATCCATCTATCAGGGTGATCCGATTGATCAACTCGGTAAGTTGGATCATCAAGTGGCGTTGCACTTCGTGCAAGCTGTGCAACAACTGTTACACCAAGCGAAATGTTCATCAGAAGATGTGGTGGCGATTGGTAGTCACGGGCAAACGGTGCGTCATCGTCCCGATTCTCGTTACCCTTTTACCTTACAGATCGGTGACGGCAACATTATCGCCGCTAAAACGGGTATCAAGACCATTGCCGACTTTCGTCGTCGTGATATGGCTCATGGTGGCCAAGGAGCTCCTTTTGCACCTGCTTTCCATCAGGCCTTCTTCTCTGATGAAAAGCAGCCACGCGCTGTTGTAAACCTTGGCGGTATTGCAAATGTCACCTTATTACAGCCTGGCCAAGCACCGGTAGGTTTCGATACAGGTCCTGCGAATACGCTAATGGATCAGTGGATCTTGCAAAATAAACAAGTCAGTTACGATGAAAATGGGGATTGGGCGGCCACTGGAGAGGTAATTCCTGAATTGTTAGTGAACCTTTTGAACGAGCCCTACTTTGAGCTGCAAGCACCGAAAAGTACCGGCTGTGAATACTTCAACCTAAGTTGGTTACAGCAAAAATCGAAACCTCTAGAACTCTCAAAGCTCGCCCCACAGGATGTGCAAAGAACCCTACTCGAATTAACGGTGCAAACCGTTGCTAGCTCCATAAACTCCGAAATGGGGCATGGACAGGTTTACCTTTGTGGCGGCGGCGCACACAACATCGCCTTACGCAACCGCTTACAACAAATACTTCCATCTTATACTCTAGCTGATAGCTCAGAACTCGGAATATCTCCTGATTGGGTTGAAGCGATGACTTTTGCCTGGTTTGCATCGAAAACTATCGCCCAAGAACCCATCGAGTTGAGCAGTATCACTGGCTCTATTGAAAATAGCATTCTGGGTGCAACTTACAGTAACTAAGCACTAATTTCGCTTAAACTGTACAATTTTAATGCAATTTTGCATTAAAATTGGCATAATTTAGTATGCAAATAATAAAAGACATAAGTATTTCAAAACGATGGGAGAACATTTTAACCGCTTCTATCGATAAAATTATTATATTTCTTACAATTTGCGCAGTGCCTGCCACCCTTGCCTCGATTAGCCGTATACCGATGTCTGGCCTTATGGTCTCTATGTTTCTACACGCCATTATTTCAGTGGCATTAATCGCGACCACAATCTACCGCAAAAGACTCAGCATCAACTTTAAGATGAATTTTATTCTCATTGTTACCAGCCTTGTGGCTATCGCAGGGGTTTATAACTGGGGATTGCTGGGTAATGGAATGTTATGGTCAATACTTTCGATAATATTTATTACCCTGTTCTATGGCATAAAAGTTGGGATATATGCCAGCATCGTTTTTGCGATTTATGTCTCTATTATCGGCTACTTATACGTTAACGGTATACTTGAAACTTCCGTAGACCCGGTTTCTTACCTATCTTCGGTGAGCGGCTGGTTAACTGCTATATTAGGCTCATTAATTCCACTAACGAGTTCCGTTCTAATCATTGGCAGTTTGTATCTAGCCGCCAAACAGGCCTTGTTACAGCTTGATCGTCAACGAGTTGAAATCACTATTCTCGCTGAGCAGGACGAACTCACGGGTATTTACAACTCTCGAGTTTTTCATAGCTTGCTTGAACAGTCGATTGAGCGTGCTAAGCGGCATAATGGCTGGGTTTACCTGGTTAATATTGATTTAGATAATTTTAAAAGCATCAACGATAACTACGGCCATCATGCTGGTGATGAGGTTCTAAAATTTACAGCGAAACAACTGCTCGAAGTGACCCGCGACGAAGATACAATATGTCGAATTGGCGGTGATGAGTTTTTGATGTTGATTGAAAGTCCAACTAAGTATTCCAATCAACAGCTCGACATTATTATCAACAGAATTAAGTCTGCTATAAACATACCTTATATTTACGAAGGCACAACCATAGAAATTAGCGGTAGTATTGGCTACGCAGAATATAATGCTGTGGAAACGCCTAATCTGAAAGACAAAGAAGATATTTTAAAATTAGCGGACAGGGAAATGTATAAAGATAAACAGCGACTACGCGCCCAGCAGATGAGCTGAGCGCATTAGGCGTTAACAATTAAAGTGAGAAAGACGACCCACAACCACAAGTCGTTTTCGCCTGCGGATTATTAATGATAAAGCGTGAACCCTGCAAGCCCTCGGTGTAATCCACCTCAGAGCCCATTAAGTACTGAAAACTTAAAGAGTCTATCAAGATTTTGACACCATCCTGCTCGATCGCCATATCATTTTCTTTTTGAGTTTCATCAAAAGTAAAACCATACTGAAACCCAGAGCAACCACCACCTGTCACAAACACACGCAGCTTAAGCTCTTGATTTTCTTCTTCCTCAATCAGCTGACGTACTTTGTTACTGGCTGCTTGCGTTACCGTAATCGACATTTAAACACCTATCTAAAACAACACTGTTTCTATTATATCAGTAAATGGGGGCTACCCGACAACTTCTCAAGCCTTCGATTAGGCTTTTGCAGGCTCGGCGCCAACCGCTTCCTGGTGGCTTTCATTTTGCTCATCATCTTTTCGAGCTGCCTGGGCTTCTTCTACTTTATGCTCTAGCGCTTTTGGGTCGCCAACAACAACCATTTTGCCGTTCACTTCAGCGCCAGCATTCATCTCGATGACCTTATAATACAAGTCACCATTGATTTTCGCGCCTGGCTTTAGGTCGATTTTTTCAGTGACATAAACATCACCATCAACCTGACCAAAAATCACAGCGAAAGGCGTTGAAATGTTGCCTTTAATCTTGCCGTGAACACCGATGGATAACACAGATTGTTTTTCTATATCACCCTTCACTTCACCATTGATTTCGCCGTCAACAAATAATGCACCAGAAAAGCTCATGTCACCATTAATAGTGGTGCCATTGGCAATTAAGGTATCGACATTATCAGACTTACGTTTACTTCTTCTCATTGGTTTCCTCAACCTCATCACTCTTAACTGTGGGCTTCCAAGAAAAGTCTTGGAGAATCGATTTTGCCCCACGTCCCGAAGTCGCTGCCACAACTCTTACGAATTTTGGCTCGAATCCTTCGGGCAACTCAAAGCTTCCAGTATGTGTCGAGACATAGGTAAAATCAAAAGTACTATTTAGGCTGTCCGTACCTTTTAAATCCTCAAAATTATAGGTTTTGCGTTCGCCGGCTTCTTCGCCGACAATCGAAATATCGATAGTGCCTTTCAGAGCACCAACTTGGTTTTTCGCCTGAATCAGCATTAATCGATATCGATACAGACGAGAGCCTTCATTCTGCCAAGTAAAGCTCGCCACCTGCAAACCAGACTCTACACCTTTTGGATCAAAAATTCGCTGTAGAGCTTCACGCTCTTTCTCGATATTTTTCTTCGTTCGGTGCATTTTATCGAGTTCAGTTTTCAACTGCTGGGTGATTTGATGCTCTATTTGATACTGCTGTTGCCAGTGCGTCAGACCAGCTTGAGCCTCGTCTAACTGTTGCTGAAGCTGTTCCAACTGCTCTTTTGCGGTAATCGAAAGGCCGTGTTGCCGTTTATTAAGCCAGTAACCAAAGGCCATTGCTGAGACTAAAACCGCAAAAATTACAAAAGCCCAGCCCCAATACCACTTGGCACTGCGTCGCTTTCGAATAATATAATCTGGTTGATTGGGATCTTTAGTCATAAATCATTGAAATCGTTTGTTCTTTTGCTCACATTTTCTTATTATGTAAAGCATTGAAGCTGTTGGCTATTAGCGTACAAAATTATTTACAATCAGCGACCTAGCTGGTTGTTGCATTAAAACAGAAATTTTAGCCAAAGGAAACCGACTTGAGTGCCGAATGACACTAATTGATCGCCTAAGATTACGCCTTGGAGGCTTTGACGCTCTCGCCTTAATGGCGGTTATTGGGCTGATTTGCGGCGTGCTCGCGGGTGGCTCAAATATCCTCTTTAGATACTTCACCGAAAGCTCCTATGTCCTATGGGCAACTGACCAATCCGGCGATACAGATTTCGAACAAGCCGACTGGCTTTTAAAACTCCTGTTACCCACAGTTGGTGGCTTAGTTGTAGGCCTCATTCTGCAACAATTGAATCCAGAAACTCGTCGCGTCGGCGTCTCCCACGTTTTAGAACGTATGTCCTATCACCAAGGACATCTGCCTTGGAAGAACGCCGTGGTGCAATTTTTCCTTGGGGGCTTAACCATTGCTTCGGGGCAATCAGTCGGCCGAGAAGGCCCTGGGATCCACCTTGGCTCCACCACCGGTAGCCTCATCGGTCAACGTCTAAAACTCCCCAATAACAGTACTCGAATATTAGTTGCTTGCGGTTGTGCCGCCGCAATTTCAGCGAACTTTAATACTCCTTTGGCCGGCGTTGTATTCGCCATGGAAATTGTCATTATGGAATATGCTGTCGCCAGCTTTATTCCAATTATCTTGGCTTCTGTTGCTGGCGCTGTCATGAGTCGCATCTTTTTCGGTTCCGATCCGGCTTTTACTATCCAAGCCTCAATGGATTTGGTGTCGCTATGGGAAATGCCGTATTTCTTACTTCTGGGCTTTATCTGTGGCGTTATCGCAAGCCTTTTCATCATGCTCACAAGCCAAGTTCGCCGTCACTCAAAGGACTGGCCTGTATGGATCAAAACCACTATTGGTGGTACTAGCGTTGGTGTTATCGCGCTGGTCGCGCCACAGGTCATGGGGATCGGTTACGATACGGTTAACGCCTCCCTTCAAGGCGAATTACTAATTACTATTTTGGCGCTTAGCCTCGCTGGCAAGTTCATCGCGACGACTATATGTTCAGGCTTATCGATGCCCGGTGGGGTATTAGGCCCGACGCTTTTCATGGGTGCTATGCTCGGCGGTCTGCTCGGTAGTATCGGCAGCTTGGTCTTCCCTACCCTATCCAGTGACTCAGAATTCTATGCCATCATTGGCATGGCGACCCTGATGAGCGCGGTGCTTCAAGCGCCTCTAGCAGGGCTAATGGCGTTATTGGAGCTCACTAATAATCCAAACATTATTTTGCCGGGCATGTTTTCCATCGTAATCGGCAATATGGTGGTCAGTCAGCTCTTTAAGCGCCAATCATACTGGGAAACCCAGATGACAGATCGTGGCATGCGCTTAAAAGTCAGCCCTATGAAGCAGGTCCTTCGCAGTATTGGCGTCGCTGGCGTCATGACCCGAAGCATTACCTACATGAAAACGGAAGCGACGCTTGAAGAAATTTCTATTGCTCTTAAAGATAAGCCTCGCTGGATTCTAATTCGCGACGAAGAAGGCTTAGTCATTTCATTAATGGTTGCGCGAGACTTGGGCCGTTATTTAATTAAGCAAGAAGAAATCTTAGAGCGTGAACAGCAGAAAAAAGAAAAATCGAGCAAACATAAAGACTCTGCTGAGACCGATGCGGAACTGGATTCAAAAGATGAGCAAGACCCTAAGAACTCAGGCCAACCGCTAGAAACTATCGTTATGACGGATTCTGACGAATCGAATGAAGCGAAGGCTGAAGCAGTCGAAGCCGATCCGCAAAGAGTGTTTAATCTCATGGAAATCCCGGCAAACCGTCAGGAAGTTGTTGCCATCGACCTTCAGGCGACGCTCGAAGAGGCTTACGACCGCATGGAGCAACGTAAAGTTTCCGCGGCCTATGTCTACCGCATCACACATAATAAAGAAGAACGTATTTATGGCGTGGTGACCCGCGATATGATTACCGACCAGTATATCTACTCTAAAACACAAACAGGTTAACGCTATGTTATGGGTTAAAACGTTTCACCTTTTCTTTATGGTTGCTTGGTTTGCAGGGATCTTTTATTTGCCAAGAATTTTCGTAAACCTTGCCCAGACAGAGAACGACGGCGCCTTTAATCAGCTCAATATCATGGCACGTAAGCTCTACCGCTTTACCACGCCCTTTATGATTTTAACGGTAATTTTTGGTTTGTGGTTAGCGTCTTACAACTGGGATTACTACCTTAGCGCGGGCTGGTTTCACGCCAAAATGGCGATAATTGTCTTATTGATTATTTACCACTTTATTTGTGGCTCGTATCAAAAACAGTTTGCCGATGGTCGCTGTAACAAAAGTCACACCTATTTCCGTGTGTTTAATGAAATTCCCGTACTGTTTTTACTAGGCGCGGTTATTTTAGCGGTTATTAAACCGTTTTGATTACTAAGATTAAGGTTTAAATGCATACCTTACAGTTCTGAAATTTCCTGCTCAAGACTTGGTACATAATCAATAGCCTCTTCGAATTCATCCTCAGTCGTTGGAATATTTTTGAGATGTACTCTTAATGATTTTTTTGAAATCATGTCCCCATGCTTCTTCCCAAGCAACAGGTATGCGTATGCTTTTGGTCTAGTTTCTGTATTTAAGATAAGACGCAAAGCTATCGCGGAGTACATAAGATGGCCTGCCTTTATTGATTTTTTAGCATACTTTTCGGCCTCTCCTACTGGTACTCGATTAACCAGAGCTCGGCTAGCATAAGCATCTCCAGCCTTTGATAGTTCTTTCAAGCTTTCAACTGGATAAACATTATAATCAGAAAAAGCAAAGTTGTTTGCTTCTTCTACTTGGGTTTTGTAAATAACTTCCTCCTGCGCCGAAAGGGGCTTATCTATCTCTAACAATAAGCTCCTAACCCTATCCGAATAACCTCGATACAACTCTCCTTTGTTTATGTGCTTATTCTTTTGAAGATTTGTATTTTTAGATTCTTCTTGGGCACGCCCATATGTTGCAACCCTTAACTCACTGTTCATATCAACGCCAGTATTATATTGCTCCATTTGATCTTTATTACTTTTGCTTGTTTTGTCGATACTATCTACTTCAACGTGTCCGTTAGTAGTAACATATAAATACAACACAAAAGCTCCACCTAGTATGCCAACTATAGGAAAAAGCCCATGAATAATAAAACGTCGTTTTTTCATAATACTTCCTTTTAAAATTTCGTTCATGCACAATGATACAAGTTATTGACAGTCTGAGTAAACTTTATATAACTAGTTCCTTTGAAATGAGAGGGAAGAAGTATGAAAAATATGGCAATTTTACTTTTGGGGATAAGTGCTTCAATATCATCTATTGCAAAATCAGATGATAATAATCAAAGTAATAATGATACTAATGTAAACTGGGATGCAGTCAAAGACTGGACGGGAGATGGTACAATAGATAGTAGGGATGTTGAGTATTACTACACCAACCACAGCGATCAAGGTACTTGGCCTCACAAAGAAGCTACAGATGGTTTCACTTATTTCGTATTAAATCCTAACTACAAGCCACCATCACAAGATCATGACTTAGCCCCCTACACTTTTGATACACCAAAATACATAAAACTGAGTGGCTCAATAAATTACTTTGTTCAACCAAATAGTGATGAGTTCAAATCAAACTGTGGTGTTGGTGAATTAACCATTGGTTGTTAATTAATATTTTAGGACAGGACAAGTCGAACAGCTTGTCCTTTACGTCTATCAGCCCTGATCTCGTTGCACGAACTCTAATACGGTGGCATTAATACAATAGCGTGGCTGCCCGTTTGGGCCATCATCAAAAACGTGCCCCAAGTGAATACCTGAAGACTTTGAGCGTATTTCTGTTCGCTCTAAACCAAACGCGTTATCTTCATGGTAGGTCACCGCATTCTTTACTGGCTTAGTGAAAGATAGCCACCCCGTACCGGAATTGAATCTATTCTTTGTATCGAATAAAGGCTTGCCGCTCAGCTTATCGATGAAAACCCCAGGTGGCGTGTCTTTGAAAATATCGTATTCTTTGCAAAATCGGCTATCGGTGCCTTCTTGAAAAGCCACCTTGTAGGCCTCTGAGTCGCCCATCTTAAATTTTCCTAATACCGCATAGAACTCTTCTGGTGTTAAATAACCCTGATGCCCAAAGACCTCTTTACCATCTTCTAAAAATAATACGGTCGGAGTTGCCCAGGTTTCTGTTGTGATATCCAGGCCATCAAGCTGACTGCCGTAACGCCATGTTAAAGGAATCGTCCCTTGATAATCATTAGTCACGTTTTCCTTGAACTTTTCACAATAAGGACAGTACGACTGAGGCTCAATAACCACTATCTGTTTACCTTGTTGTAACGCCGTATTATCAACGATTGGTGCTTTATCCTCATCATTAAATACCACCCCGGTGGAATGGTCCGGACAATACCCATTAGGGTTCTTCACTAAATAGTCTTGACGGTACTCTTCGGCTGGATGAAACTCATCCAAGGGTTTGATAATAGTCGCTATCTCGCCATAACCCTCGTCACGCATTAGCACCTGATATTCTGCCTTAATTCGTTGAGCCGTATCTTGCTGTTGTGGAGAGTTGGTCAAAATCGTCGAACGGTACTGAGTTCCGATATCATTACCCTGACGATTTACCTGAGTTGGATCGTGGCCTTCAAAATAGTTTTTAAGAATAGTCTCAAGACTGACAGTATTACGATTAAAAGTAACCTTAACCACTTCTGCGTAGTTATTGGGATCGAATCGGTGTTTAGATTTAATGATTTCACGATACTCTGGCTTGATACCGTTACCATCCGCATAACCTGAAACAGCATCAACAACGCCAGGAATCGCTGCATAGCGCTTTTCAGCGCCCCAGAAGCACCCTGCTCCCAACACAATAGAATCAAGATGTTTTGTCGCCGGCATTTCAGCTTTAACATCAGATTTATTGGTAACTAAAGGCGACGCTTCACGCGAGGTCAACCCGCCTGTTAAAAGATAAATAACGCCAACAGCACTAACGACAAATAGTATGGTTTTATATAACAACTTCACTTGTTTCACCTTAAACAGAGCTCAGGTAAGTATTAACCTAAACTAACTATTACTGTGTATAGATGATGTGAAGGTCTTTTTGTTACAAAAAGGCGGGGGGACTATCATTCATTAACTTAATAACCATTATTCACATGAGCAGATTGACAGTGACCATTGATTGAGGCTTCAATGTTGCTATCAGTTATATAGATTAGGTAACACCATGAGTAACGATAACAATACATCCAATAGCTACACGCCACCCAAAGTTTGGACTTGGAATCCAGATAACGGTGGCGAGTGGGCCAGCATTAATCGACCGACGGCTGGCGCTCGTCATGAACAAACCCTGCCAAAGGGTAAGCACCCCTTCCAGCTTTATTCATTAGCCACGCCAAACGGCCAAAAAGTCACCATTATGCTTGAGGAATTGTTAGCGCTTGGCCATAAGGGTGCTGAGTACGACGCGCACCTTATTAAAATTGGTGATGGCGATCAATTTGGCAGTGAATTTGTTGATATTAACCCTAACTCAAAAATCCCTGCTTTAATGGATTATAGCGATGGCTTAGACGGCAAACCGCAAAGAGTCTTTGAGTCGGGCGCTATCTTGCTTTACTTGTCTGAGAAGTTTGATGCCTTATTGCCTAAAAGGCATGCCAACCGCACCGAAGCCATGTCATGGCTCTTCTGGCAGATGGGTAGCGCACCATATATTGGTGGCGGTTTTGGTCATTTTTATAGCTATGCACCTTATCCAATGGAATATCCTATCGACCGTTTCACTATGGAAGCTAAGCGCCAGTTGGATGTGCTAGATAAACATTTAGCCGATAACGAGTACATGGCGGGTGACGAGTATTCGATTGCGGATATCGCTATTTGGCCATGGTACGGCAATCTCGTCCTTGGCCATGTTTATGACGCTGCCGAATTTCTCGACACAGCAAGCTACAAAAACCTTCTGCGCTGGGCCAAAAAGATTGAAACAAGAGACGCTGTCAAGCGTGGAAGAATGGTTAACCGCACTTGGGGCGAGCCCCATGAGCAACTTCACGAGCGCCACGAGGCGAGCGACTTCGAGACTAAAACCCAAGATAAAGTGGCTACTGACTAAGCCAAGTCATGAAGTTTAGTGAAGCCTTCAATACGCCCTATTGAACGAGTCATTTTAGCTACTCAAGGTTGAATACAACACTCAGCCCGGAGTAGCGTCTTTGCTTATAACTGTACAAAAACTAATTATTTCGACACTGGCGCGCGCTAATCGTGGCGGTCACTGGGCTACCTTCGCTGCCGTCTTGCCTACGAGGCGTGTAGCTATATTCCACTTCTTCAAAATTAAAGCTGACTTGTTCCGAAAAGTTAGAGCCATCAGAACCGCCAGTATTGAAGGATTCAACACGAACATTTCTAAACCGCAAGGTAAGAAACTCGAACCTGTCCCTTTGCGAAGAGCCAGTATGCTCCACCGTTAACAGCGCCTCTGGGTACACTTCTTGGATAATCTGCCCCATTAAGATTGGAGCAGAACTTTTATCAATCGACTTTACAAAGTTAAAGTCTCTAACACACCCTCTTCTACGGTTGGTATCCGCGCCCCAAGACCAACTTAGGACGTCAATTTCACCTTCATGACCCTCTGCTCGGCTTTCACCCTCAATATCGCCAATCTTTAAATATGCTGCTGACCACGCAGCTCCACTCATACTCAAGCAAAACGCGACTAACAATACTCTGATAATCATACCTATACTCCTTTTCCTGTTAGCAAGCTTTCAGACTACTCCTATCCGCAAGGCCCCGCCACTGTTGATTTTTCTTACAATTATTGCAGTCACTAGCTTTTCCTATTGGCATAAAAAAACCTCCATGAAGGAGGTTTTTAAAATTCAATAAAAACGGTAAGTTACAGGCTTTTCTTAAATTCGTCTGTCATAAGCTCAAAGTCTTCTTTGCCCACGCCACAATCAGGGCAATACCAGTCTTCAGGGACATCTTCCCAGCGCGTACCAGGGGCAATACCGTCTTCTTCCCAGCCCAGCTCTTCGTCATAAATAAAGTCACAGACTAAACAACGATACTTTTTAAATTCCACAAATAACCTCTAAAGTTGGTGCTTTATTAAGTTTCGCGCCCATTTTAAGCATTTCTGCCCGAATTTCCACACTCAGCGCCCTAATTTTCGCTACATCTGACAAAGATCGTGTTAGAATTGCGTCCCAAGTAGCTAACACTAAGAGTTTGGGTAACTGGATGAAATTTCAAGGGCAGCACATACTTTCGATTGATCAGCTAGAAAGAGAATCGGTCGAACGAATCATACAAGTTGCTGACGACATGACGCCCTACGCCACCCGCGTCAAGTGTTGTACCGTGTTAGACGGTGCTATTTTAGCGAACCTTTTCTTCGAACCAAGCACCCGTACTCGAATCAGCTTCGGCACCGCCTTTAACCTTCTTGGCGGCCATGTGCGCGAAACCGTTGGCATGACTACTTCTTCGCTCTCCAAAGGCGAATCTCTTTACGATACAGCTCGTGTTACTGCCAATTACGCCGACGCCATAGCGATGCGCCACCCAGACGTTGGCTCGGTTGCAGAGTTTGCTCGCGGCAGTAACGTGCCAGTAATTAACGGTGGCGATGGCCCTAATGAGCACCCAACTCAGGCGTTGCTGGATTTATATACCATCTACAACGAACTTGAAACGCTCGGTAAAGACAAAGGCACTATCAAGATCGCCATGATTGGCGACCTTAAAAATGGTCGTACGGTTCATTCGCTAACACGACTCTTGTGTTTATTCCCGAATATCCAATTTACCTTTATCTCGCCGCAGGCTTTGGCCATGCCGGATAAGATCCTCGACGCTTGTGAGAACGCAGGGTTAAGTTACAACATCTCGGAAGACTTCCACTACGGCTTAAAAGGCCAGGATGTTATCTACCTGACGCGTGTGCAAGAAGAGCGCTTCACAACGCAAGAAGAAGCGAACCTGTATCGTGGTAAATACTGCTTAAATCAAAAACTCTATGAGCAACACTGCGACAAAAATACCATCATCATGCACCCGCTACCGCGCGATTCGCGCCCAGAAGCCAACGAGCTTAGCGATGACATGAACAACAACCCCAACCTAGCCATTTTCCGCCAGACGCACTACGGCGTAAAAGTGCGCATGGCTTTATTTGCTTTGGTGTTAGGCGTCGAAGACAAATTAACTCAATTCGAAAAGCCGATGAACTGGTACTCACCACGTCATCAATCGTGATTCCAAAGAGCGATGTTTTTAATTAAAAGCATCCACCAACGTATCGGCTGTACATCCAATATATAGAATAGCGTGAACAATATGACCATTTCTGAAAAACTTTATACTCGTGCCCAACAACATATTCCTGGCGGTGTTAACTCGCCAGTACGTGCTTTTACTGGTGTAGGCGGCACGCCTATATTCATCAAGGAAGCCGATGGCGCTTACTTTACCTCAGCTGATGATAAGCAGTATCTGGATTATGTTGGTTCGTGGGGGCCAATGATTTTAGGCCATAACCACCCAGCCGTTTTAGATGCGGTTATCGAGTCGGCAAAACGTGGCTTAAGCTATGGCGCACCGACAGAAGTTGAAGCGGAGATGGCGGAGAAGATCTGCGAGCTGATCCCATCGATTGAAATGGTGCGAATGGTCAACTCAGGAACCGAAGCGACCATGAGCGCGATTCGTTTAGCGCGTGGTTACACTGGTCGAGACAAAATCATTAAATTCGAAGGCTGTTATCATGGCCACGCTGACTGCTTACTAGTAAAAGCAGGCTCTGGTGCGTTAACGCTTGGCGAACCGACCTCTCCTGGTGTGCCAGCGGATTTTGCGAAACATACCTTAACCGCTGACTTTAATGACTTAGAAAGTGTTGAAGCACTGCTTAAAGCAAATAAAGATGACGTCGCTTGTATTATTGTCGAGCCGGTTGCTGGCAACATGAACTGCATACCGCCAGTAGCAGGCTTTTTAGAGGGCTTACGTGAACTGTGCGATCAATATGGCGCGGTACTGATTTTTGACGAAGTGATGTCCGGCTTCCGCATGGGCGTTGATGGTGCACAAGGCTACTACAAGGTTCAGCCAGACTTAACAACGCTCGGTAAAGTCATTGGTGGCGGTATGCCAGTGGGCGCCTTCGGCGGTAAGAAAGTCATCATGGATTATATGGCACCAGTTGGCCCTGTGTATCAAGCGGGCACGCTTTCCGGCAACCCTGTTGCTATGGCGGCTGGCTTGGCGGCGCTTAATGAAATATCGCAACCAGGTTTCTACGAGCCTCTGTTCGCTTATACTGAAGCATTGGTCAAAGGCATGCGCGAGATTGCTGAGCAAAAAGGTATTGCCTTCACCACCAACCATGTGGGCTCGATGTTTGGCTTTTTCTTTAATGATGCTGAGACAGTGACCAGCTATAAGCAAGTCACCAATGGCGACATGGCGCGCTTTAAAACCTTTTATCACGCGATGTTAGATGAAGGCGTTTACTTATCGCCATCGGCATTCGAGGCAGGTTTTGTATCAGCGTCTCATGGTGATGCAGAGCTAAAGAAAACCTTAGAAGCTTTCGAGCGAGCGTTAAACTCTTTCGCCAAGTAATTTGAAACATAATTTGTTATATTGGGCCTAGATTCACCAAAAATCCTTAACCATCAACCGATAAAGGATGAGCATAATGCGACTAGGTCCTTGGTTTAATTCCAAGCGAATACTTTTATTATGGGCAGCGATTATATGCGCTGCCCTCGCTTTGTTTTTTTATCAAGAATACCGCCAGCTCGACAAAAACTACAGCATTTTACCTGTCGATGGCGAAACCCCAGAATATGCTAACGGTACGATAAAGTGGCTTGTTAAACGTCAACATCCCGACGGCTACTTTGTTAGTAACCCTGACTTATTCGACGAACCCTCCATTCTTAATAAAGAAAGTGTACGCCTCACTCGATACGCAGTTTCTGTGCTTGATGAGCTCGATGCTCTCGAGCAGATAAACAAAGAAGCCCTGATTCAGTTTCTCCTAAGAAACTATAAATCACCAAGCAACGCCATCGGAAATTTAAAAGGCTTTTCCGCTTTACCTAATAGCCCAGTTACCCTCCGCTCGACTCTAGACTCAGTGATTATCCTCAGAAAATTAAAAGCCCTAGGTGTGATTGATAGCGAAGCTGTAGCACAGTTAATTCTCGCCTATCAAAACGACGACGGCGGCTTTTGGGACCCCGACTATCCCGAGTTTGGCAAGCAACCGACACTAAAAGCCACCGCCAATGCAGTTCTCTCGTTGATGTATTTGGACAAACTTAACTCAATGGTAATCAAGCCTGAGTCACAAGAAATGATCAATAATTTTGTTGCTGATAGTTGGTCTAGCGAGTCAAAGCTTTTCGCACCTTTCCCTGGCCACCCTCCGACCAATAGTTACGATATTTTTTATGCGTGGGTCAGTGTCTATTACCTTCCCATTAATCAGGAAAATGATCAAATTCAAAGCAAATTGCTACATTTGGAAGAACTAATTGAGTCGATTAATAGTCAATTCAAAACTAGCGATAATGTTTATAGCGAAGAAATTAATACTGATATCAGTTCACTCAAAGCCACGCGCTTGATTAGTACCACGATGAAGGAACTGGGTAAGCTTGATGTAGTTTCAACGCCGGATATTGTTTCTTTTATCAAAGAATACCGCGATCCTAGGATGGCCTTCACCAACAATATTTACACCGCACACTCTGCCGTAAAAACTCTAGAAGTTCTGGCTTCAACTCGCAAAACAAAGCAGCTAAATCTATATAAAGTGCTCACCCTAACTGCGAGCATCGTAGCGCTTTTATTGTTGACAACCTTGATAACATTTCAACGCAAGGTCAGATCTCGCAGACATAGGGACTTAGTACGGCAAGCTCAATCAGATCGACTGACAGGGTTACACAATCGTTATTATTTAGAAATGCAGTTCGAGCGCTATAGTAATACTTTCTCACACATGGCCTTTGTCTTAATCGACGTTGACCACTTTAAATCAATAAATGATGAACTGGGGCACCTTGTTGGCGATGAAGTCTTGATTGAGCTTTCTGAGCTATTAAGAAGAAACACACGAAAAACTGACACCTTAGCGCGCTGGGGTGGCGAAGAATTTGCGATCCTTTGCCCCGAGACTGAGCCATCACAAGCCGAGACTCTTGCTGAAAAATTAAGGTGTATGGTTGAGAGCAATAACTTTAATAACGTTGGCAAGATTACCTGTAGCTTCGGTATCTCCTGGACGGCCAATCAACAAACACTTAGAGAGCTCTATCTCATTGCCGATAAAGCGCTCTACCAATCAAAACGTAACGGCCGAAACCAGGTAACTTACCTATAACTCCTTGTAGAACGTTTCAGTAACCGTTTAAATATGCTTAAATATTCTTTTTAAGCAAACTAAAATAATACTATGAACTTAACCCTAATTGGAAAAACAGCCCTAGTCTGTGGTTCAAGCCAAGGCATGGGCAAAGCAATCGCTAAACAACTGTCCGAACAAGGCGCTAATATCGTATTATTAGCCAGAAGCCAAGAGAAACTCGAAGCGGTCCAAAAAGAACTCGACCACTCACAAGGCCAGGATCACCATATCCTAGTCGCCGACTTTACTAATCCAGATCAAGTAAAACAGGTAGTCCACGATTTCTTACAACAACCAGAAGCCGCTATCCACATCCTCGTGAATAACACGGGTGGACCACCTCCAGGGCCTGCAAACGTTGCTAAAACCGGTGACTTTTTAGCGGCCTTTAATCAGCATTTAGTTTGTAATCACGAACTTATGAAGCTCGCTCTTCCAAGCATGAAAGAGGAAGGTTTTGGCCGCATCATCAACGTTATTTCAACTTCGGTGAAGCAGCCACTTGATGGGCTTGGTGTTTCTAATACTGTGCGCGGTGCTGTCGCTAACTGGGCAAAAACACTCGCCAACGAGCTTGGTCAGTTTAATATCACGGTAAATAACGTCTTGCCTGGCGCGACCAATACGGTTCGCTTAGAAGCCATTATTCAAAATAAAGCCAAGAAAAAAGGCTTGTCGATTGAAGAGATGGAGCAGGAAGAAAAGTCGATTATTCCGATGAAACGCTTCGGTACGGCTCAAGAATTCGCCAATGCTGTGGGTTTCTTAGCATCACCAGCCGCTGGTTATATTACAGGAATCAACCTGCCGGTAGACGGCGGACGCACTAGCTGTTTATAAGCAGCCCAGGAAACACGCCCATGCAAAAGTTGAAAAACTATATTAACGGCGAGCTGGTCGAGCCTCAACTAGGCCAGTACATCGACAATGTTGAGCCTGCTACTGGTCAAATCTACAGCCAAATCCCTGATTCGACGGTTGAAGATCTTGAGCAGGCTGTTGCTGCCGCAGAAAATGCACAGCCAGCATGGGCTGCCTTATCCTTAGAAAAACGCGCTGAGATTCTAACCAAGGTTGCTGACGCCATCGATGGTCACTCTAACGAATTGGCAAAGGCCGAAGCTATCGATAATGGCAAACCTTTTAGCCTCGCTAAAAACGTTGATATCTATCGCGCCTCAGCCAATATCCGCTTTTTTGCCCAAGCCATTACCCAGTTTTCTAGCGAAAGCCACGCTATGGGCAACGAAGCCATTAACTATACCCTTCGTGACCCTATTGGCATCGTCGGCTGTATTTCTCCGTGGAATCTACCGCTTTACTTATTCACTTGGAAAATTGCGCCAGCGCTAGCAGCAGGAAATACCGTTATCGCCAAACCATCGGAAGTTACGCCGATGACCGCGTACCTTTTTACGAAAATATGTAACGAAGCGGGTTTACCTCCAGGCGTCCTGAATATTCTACACGGCACGGGCCCGTCAATTGGTAACCCCTTGACTACCCACCCGAAAATTAAAGCGATTAGCTTCACCGGTGGCACCTCAACTGGCGCGCATATCAGTAGAGTTACTGCGGGTATGTTCAAGAAGCTTTCATTAGAGCTTGGTGGCAAGAACCCAACCTTAGTCTTTGCCGATTGCGACTTTGAGGAAACCGTAGAAAACGTCGTTCGTGCAGCCTTTGCTAACCAAGGCCAAATTTGTTTATGTGGTTCACGAATTTATATCGAACGCCCTATTTATGACAAATTTAAAGCAGCTTTTGTCGGAAAAGTTAAAGCACTCAAAATTGGCGATCCACTTGAGCCATCAACCCAGCATGGCGCTCTCGTCTCCAAGCCCCATATGGACAAAGTTTTGTCTTACATCGAGTTAGCTCAAGACGAAGGCGGCACTATCCTCACTGGCGGAAAACAGGTGACTATGAAAGGGCGATGCCGTGATGGTTTCTTCGTCGAACCGACCGTCATAGAAGGCTTAGATAATAATTGTCGCACGAACCAAGAAGAAATCTTCGGCCCTGTCTGCACCATCATGCCTTTCGACAGCGATGAAGAAGCCATCGAACTCGCCAATGGTACCCAGTATGGCTTAGCCTCTAGCGTATGGACTAACGATCTCAAGCGCGCCCATCGCGTCGCTAAAGAGATAGAAGCTGGAATTGTGTGGATTAACTGCTGGTTATTACGAGACTTACGCACGCCATTTGGCGGCGTCAAAAGCTCCGGCGTCGGCCGTGAAGGTGGCTTAGAAGCCTTACGTTTCTTCACCGAACCCAAAAATGTTTGTATTAAATATTAATAAAGCTACTATTAGCTCATTGTAAATTTATAGGAAAAAGCCATGCCATCATTTGATATTGTTTCTGAAGTCGATAAGCATGAAATTACAAATACGGTTGATAATGCAAACCGTGAATTAACCACTCGTTTTGACTTTCGTGGTGTAGATGCCAGCTTTGAGCAAAGTGGCGATAGCGTTAAGGTTACTGCCGAAGCAGAGTTTCAGGTTGACCAGATGATCGATATTTTCTACCGCTGTTGCACTAAGCGAAACATTGGTATCAACGCGCTCGACGTGGAAGACGACGCTACTCATTCGGGTAAAACCTTTTTTAAAAACGTTACGTTTAAACAAGGTATCGACAAAGAAACCGCTAAAAAGCTGGTGAAGCTAATCAAAGAGTCGAAACTAAAAGTTCAAGCCTCGATTCAGGGCGAACAAGTTCGTGTCACCGGCAAAAAGCGTGATGACCTTCAGGCCGCTATGAATATCGTGCGCCAAGCTGAACTCGACCAACCTTTCCAGTTCAATAACTTTAGAGACTGATCTCTATACCAAGGAGGGGACAAAGTTAGCGTCCCCTTGCTTAAACTCTACGAATTCGATATAAATACCGTCATGCAATACTTCCCGCACCAAAAAACATCAGGATTTATTTTCGCTCATCAGGGCGGATGCAAATGGATCCTCGATTGAGAATATTCCCTTCTTAGGCGTTGATAACGCCTGTGATTCCTAGTACTTTCTATAAACTCGTATAAAAAACGTACACACTGGGCTCAGCTCGCCTGAGTTAAAGCACTTAACCGATTGATAAATAACAAAGGTTTGCCTGCTTGTTACAGTGATTTAGCATTATTTTGAGGAACTTATGTCAGAAAAAATCGTATCCAGTAAAGCGCCGGATCCTGTTGGCCTATACCCACACGCGCGTCGCGTTGGCAATTTGTTATTTTTATCCGGCGTCGGTCCGCGTCAAAAAGGTAGCAAAGATATCCCCGGCGTAACGCTTGATGAAGATGGCAACATTACCGATTACTGCATCGAAACCCAGTGTCGAAGTGTTTTTAACAACATTCGCTGGATTTTAGAAGAATCGGGCTCTAGCTGGGATCAGCTGGTCGACGTACAAGTATTTCTGACCAACATGAAGGACGACTTCAAAACCTACAACAAAGTCTACGCAGAATACTTCGCCGATAACCAACCCTGTCGCACCACCATCGAAATCAGCTCGCTTCCGACGCCAATCGCCATTGAACTTAAGTGCATTGCGACGATCGGCGAAAAAACTAGCGGCGAAGAAAAGGAGTAGTTGTGATGAGTGATACCGTCAGTAAGCCAGTTGCACCTTTCAACTTTCAGAAGTGGATTGATGAAAATCGTCACTTATTACAACCACCGGTGTGCAATAAGCAAGTTTTCGAGCAAGACGACTTTATTGTCATGGTGGTTGGTGGCCCTAATGGTCGCCGAGACTTTCACTACGATGAAGGCCCAGAATTTTTCTATCAACTCGAAGGTGAAATGGAGCTTAGAACCATTCAGGACGGTAAGCGTGTTGATTACCCTATAAAAGCTGGCGAGATATTTTTATTGCCTCCAAAGGTCCCACACTCTCCAGTACGTTTTGAAAACTCCATTGGCCTTGTAGTAGAGCGTAAACGTCTAGCCCATGAAAAAGATGGCTTAATGTGGTTTTGCGAAAACTGCGACCACAAACTTTATGAAGAATATTTTCAGCTAACCAATGTGGAAAAAGATTTTCTGCCTGTGTTTGAGCGTTTCTTAGAAAGCGAAGAGCACCGTACTTGCGATAAATGCGGAATGGTTATGCCTAAAGATAATAAACTGGATCTGTAATTTATGAACCAACTAAAAATTGATATTCACACCCACATTCTCCCCGAGAATTGGCCAGACCTAAAAGAACGCTACGGTTACGGTGGTTTTGTTCAACTCGATCACCACAAGTGCGGCTGTGCGCGCATGATGGTCGACGGCAAATTCTTCCGCGAAATCGAAGAAAACTGCTGGTCTCCTGAAGTTCGCATGAAAGAATGCGACGAGCATGGTGTTCATGTGCAGGTTTTGTCCACGGTTCCGGTAATGTTTAACTACTGGGCGAAACCCGCGGACACGCACGACCTTTCACGCTATCTCAACGATCATATCGCAGGCATCGTAAAACAATACCCGAAGCGTTTTATCGGCTTGGGGACTCTACCTATGCAAGCGCCTGATCTTGCGATCCAAGAACTAGAGCGTTGCGTTAAAGAGATTGGATTAGCCGGTGTTCAAATTGGTTCTCACATTAACGACTGGAACCTTAACGCGCCAGAGCTTGCTGATTTTTTTGCCGCAGCAGAAGAGTTAGACGCAGCCATCTTTGTCCACCCTTGGGACATGGTCGGCAAAGAAAAGATGCAGAAGTACTGGATGCCTTGGCTTGTCGGTATGCCAGCAGAAACCTCTCTCGCCATTAACTCTATGATTTTCGGTGGCGTGCTAGAGCGACATCCTAATCTGCGCGTAGCATTCGCCCATGGTGGCGGTAGCTTCCCTGCGACTATCGGCCGTATCGAACATGCCTACAATGTTAGACCTGATTTGATGACGGTGGATAACCCTCATAACCCACGTAAATACCTTAAACAAATTTACCTAGATACTTTGGTTCACGATAAAGGCATGCTGGATTATGTGGTTAATTTAATGGGGCCTGAAAAGCTTGCGCTTGGTACTGATTACCCGTTCCCATTAGGTGAGCTTGAGCCCGGCAAATTAATCGCTTCGATGGACTACGACAAAAGCGTAGAAGACCGTCTATTGCATGGCACGGCGCTAGAGTGGTTAAAGCTTAATAAACAGGACTTCCTCGCATGAACCCTTTAGTCGAGTTTGACGGTGTTATGTATCAACTAGAGCTGTCGCAAGCTCGCTCCATCGCTATCGCCTTAACCTTCGATCAAAAACAGCCTAATCATTTCGGCGTTGATAAAGCACAGGCGAAGGCTATCGAGGGCGATGGCTTTGTTGGCGACACTCGTCGCGGCGGAAGCTGTAACGTACAATCCATTTCGATGGTGCCGCATTGTAACGGCACTCACACGGAAACCGTGCAACACATCGTCGACCGAACCGTTCCAGTTGGTGACGCTTTGTCCAGCTCGCTAACAAGTTGTTACGTTTTGTCGGTAACGCCTGAATCCGCTAAAAACTGTCAAGAAAGCTATCACCCGAATTTAGAAGACTTTGATTACGTCATCACTCGAAGTGCACTAGAAGAGCAACTGTCAGCCGCAGATTTAGACCTCATGGGCGCCATTGCGATTAGAACCTTGCCTAATGATTTGAGTAAGCAAAGCAGGGTTTATGGTAGCGAAGAACAACCACCTTTTTTCACCACAGAAGCTATTGAGTGGTTAAGCCAATCCAATATTCACCACCTGCTAGTGGACTTCCCTTCTATCGACAAAATGTACGATGAGGGTCAGCTCCATAACCATCATATCTATTGGAATGTACCAGCGGGTAGTCATGAATTAACGGACACCACTTTAGTCCATAGAACCATCACAGAAATGGTTTTTATCAATGATGATATTACCGATGGTCTATATTGGCTGAACTTACAAATACCACACTTTCAACTGGACGCGGCTCCTAGTCGTCCGGTTTTATACCCTTTAACTGACGTCACTGAACTCGAGGGTGGCGAAGTCGATGGAATAAATAACTATGAGTAATATTTTTTCATTAGAATACGCACAACAACAAGATGCGAACGATCCGATAAAACATATTCGCCAAGAATTCACTATCCCCAAACAGAGTAACGGTGAAGAAGAAATTTATCTGTGTGGCAACTCCTTGGGATTGCAGCCAAAACTGGCAGCTGAGTATGTGAATGACGAGTTATCCCAGTGGGCCAAACTTGGTGTTAAAGGTCACTTTTCTGGCGACTATCCTTGGATGCCTTACCATGAATTTTTAAGTGAAGGCTTTGCTGATTTGGTTGGTGCCAAAACTAAAGAAGTGGTTAGCATGAATACGCTAACAGCAAACCTACATTTTATGATGGTTAGCTTTTATCGCCCAACCACAGAGCGCCATAAAATTATTATTGAAGATCACGCCTTCCCTTCGGATCATTACGCGGTGGAGTCACAGATTAAATATCACGGCTGTAATCCAGACGAAAGCATGGTCTTACTCAAGCCTCGCGATGGCGAAGAAACCTTACGCGATGAAGACATCCTGCAAGCGATTGAAGAGCATGGTGACACTACAGCGCTGATTCTTCTGCCTGGCGTTCAATACTACACTGGGCAAGTATTTGATATGGAATCGATCACTAAAGCTGGGCACGCCAAAGGCTGTAAGGTTGGTTTCGATTTAGCTCACGCCGCCGGCAATATTCCTATGCAGCTTCATGACTGGAACGTCGATTTTGCTGCTTGGTGTACTTATAAATACCTCAATTCTGGCCCAGGTTCTGTTGCTGGTTGCTTTGTTCATGAGCGCCATCACTCGGACAAAGATCTCCCTCGTTTTGCAGGCTGGTGGGGACATGACAAAGACTCACGCTTCAAAATGGAAAACCATTTTATTCCGATGGAAAGTGCCGAAGCATGGCAACTTTCTAATCCGCCAATCTTATCGCTGGCAGCTATTCGTGGCTCGCTTGATACGGTTAAAAAAGCAGGCGGTATTCATGAGCTACGCAAAAAGTCACTGCAACTAACGCGCTACTTGCGTCAGTTACTCGAACAAGAGCTACCTAGCGATATTAATATTCTCACGCCAAAGGATGAAAAATATTCTGGTGCACAGTTATCTCTAACGGTTAATTTGCATGGTGCCGATGGCAAGCAGATCTTTGACGCGATTGAAGCAGATGGTGTCACTTGTGACTTCCGTCATCCAAACGTTATCCGCGTAGCACCGGCGCCACAATACAATTCTTTTGCAGACTGTTACCACTTTGTTCGTATCTTAAAGAAAGCAATCGCAGAGGCTGCAGCATGAGCCAAACTGAGTTAAAGCAAACTGAGTCCATAACTTTAATCGGAGCTGGTCTTGTCGGCTCTTTGATGAGCATTTATTTAGGGCAGCGTGGTTATAAAGTTGATGTCTACGATAAATTACCAGACATTCGAAAAACAAGTATTCCTGCGGGTCGCTCGATTAACTTAGCGTTAGCGAATCGTGGTATACGTGCTCTACAGCAAGTCGGTATTATGGATAAAGCACAAAAGCTTTTAATACCCATGACTGGTCGCCTGATCCACGATATTGAAGGTAATCTTAACCTACAGCCTTATGGTCAAAAACCCGACGAAGTGATTCATTCGGTTCCAAGAGCTGGGCTTGTCAGTCTACTCAGAGATGAAGCCGAAGCGACTGGTAACGTAACGTTTCACTTTCAGCAAAAACTGGTTGGTTTAGATCCCGAGGCGCAAACCTTCACGCTCAAAGACGAAGTTACCGATAATGAATCTGAGCATAACTACCAAGTATTACTCAGCGCTGATGGCGCAGGCTCACGCACCAGACGAGCACTCGAAAAGCTCGGTATTAAAGGCTTCTCATCTGAGCTTTTAGAGCACTCCTATAAAGAGCTAAGTATCCCGCCTGGAGATGTGCATAAATATCAAATCGAAAAGAATGCACTGCATATTTGGCCTCGTGGTGGTTATATGGTGATTGCGTTACCGAACCTGGATGGCTCTTTTACCGTTACCCTATTTATGCCAAACAAAGGTCCTATCAGTTTTAGCGAAATCGACACAAACGACAAAGTCATAGACTTTTTTAAAGAGAAGTTTCCCGATCTGGTTGACCTACTACCAGAACTCACGGAAGATTATTTCACCAATCCGACTGGGGTTCTGGGCACCGTCCGCGCTAAAAATTGGAGCCATAAGAACATACTGTTATTTGGCGATGCTGCACATGCGGTTGTGCCCTTCCATGGCCAAGGCATGAATTGCGGTTTTGAAGATTGCTCTGAAATGAATCGTCTTCTTAATAAGCACTCCGATGACTGGTCAAAGACCATTGAAGAGTTTGCAGACATTCGACGTGACAACGCTAACGCTATTGCCGACATGGCCCTCGAGAATTATGTGGAAATGCGTGACTCGGTTCGAGATCCTAAGTTTAAATTAAAGAAAGCCATAGCCTTTAAACTTGAACAACAGTATCCGACTCAGTTTATTCCGCGCTACTCAATGGTGACTTTTCACCACATCCCTTACGCAGAAGTTTTTCAGCGTGGTAAAGTTCAAGCGGACATTTTGACTGAGCTGACAAAAGACAAACACACCATCGAAGAAATCGATTGGTCACATGCTACAGAGCTAGTACAAAAGCACCTAGCACCAATCTCAAAGGAGTTTTTAAATTGAACACGATAACAAAAATAGGATTAACGCTTGGACTAGCGCTTAGCTCGAGTGTGAGCCTTGCTGATAATAGCGAGACAACTAAATCTAGTAATATCGAACTCGCTACTGAGTGGATGGATTATTTAGCGAGTGACGAGCGTAAGGGTCGCCTCACAGGGAGCGATGAAAACAGTGAAGTCCAAAACTGGCTTATTAATAAATTTAAGACTATTGGACTCGAAAAAGTTCCTGGGCAAGATTCTTATCTGCAAAAGTTTACCGCTTATAACCGTAAAGGTGATTCTTTGCAGGCCGCTAATGTTATCGGCTATTTACCGTGCAACTGTGACTCAGATCGTTACTTTGTTGTTGGCGCTCATTATGATCATGTTGGCGTAAATCCAAAGCTTGAGGGCGATCAAATTTTTAATGGCGCTGATGACGACGCCAGCGGTGTTGTTGCTTCACTAATCTTCGCTAAGACTCTAAAGCAATACGACAAGTTACCATTCAACATTATCGTGGGAATGTGGGATGCTGAAGAAATGGGCTTACAAGGCTCTAAACACTTTGTAGCTAATCCTTGGGTTCCGCTATCGCAAATTGAAAGTGGCTTTATGTTTGAGTTAGTCGGTGTGCCATTAAAAGACTCGTTAAATAACGCTTGGATGACTGGCGACAAATATTCAACGCTATACCCAACGTTAAAAACTGAATTAGCGAAACAAGATTGGCAACTAGATCCTGTGTTAGACCCCAACATGGGACTGTTCTTCCGCTCCGATAACGCACCTTTTGCTCTTTTAGATGCGGACAACGCAACCATTCAAAAGGCTTTCCAAGGTCAGAAAAAAGCCAAGGTTAACGGCATCCCGATGCATGCTATATCAGTTTGGCGCGGTCAGGATCATTACCATAGACCGCATGATGAAGCCTCACTAATCCATATTTCAAATCTAGTTTCGTTGGCTCAGTCGCTAGCTGTCGCGGTTGAAAGTCTAAGTCCCGATACTAAGATTCAGTGGCTCGACAACGAGCAGTTCGAATTTAGCCGTCCGCAGTAGCAATCCCAGTTACTGAATTGGAGGTTTAAAACCTGAGTAGTTGCTAAGCATTGCACTGAGCTTAGCAACTACTGCTTCACGCTCACCATCCGAATAGGGTTTCGGTTCGACCTTACCCCATACTGGGGCTGGCCACGCCGGATCGGTTTCGTAACGGACAATATGGTGAATATGAAGCTGCGGCACCATATTACCCAAAGCGCCTAAGTTCATTTTGTCAGCCTTAAAAGTTTCTGCCAAAGCCTGCAAAACGAAGTTTGACTCCTTTGCCAAGGTCTCCCTTTGTGACTCAGATAACTCGTAGGTCTCCCGAACACCACTGACCCGTGGCACTAAAATTAACCACGGATAATTGGCATCATTCATCAGCAAGACCTGAGACAGCTGGAGGTTCCCAAGTAGAATACAATCGCGCTCTAGCCTTGCGTCTAATTTAAAGTCCAAAGAAGCTCTCCTCTTCAGGTTTACAGTTAGCACTTTCCGTTGGTGCCGTGCCACGGATAAACGGTACTTCTATCGACTCTTCACAGTAGTCATCAGCAAGTAATCCCGTCGCGGGATCAATCAGCTTCCACTCAATATTTTCTTCATAGCCTAAACGTAAAGTTTCCGTCGGTATGCCGTTAAATATATCGGTGAATACTGGTAAGGCAGCTGATGAGCCAGTAATGTTTGCTTCCTTATTATCGTCGCGCCCGACCCAAACCACGGCTAAATGCTCGCCAGAGAACCCAGCAAACCATGAGTCTTTAAGGTCATTCGTTGTGCCGGTTTTGCCTGCAAAATTGGTGAATGGGTTTTGCCTATGCAAATAACGTGCAGTACCTTTTTTCACCACTAACTGCATGCCCGCTTTGACTAAATAAGTATTTAACTCTGAAGCAATTCGCTCCGAATCGATAGGATAACGCTCGAGCAACTCGCCTTGATTATCAGTAACCGCCGTAATCGCCGCAGGCTTAATTTTTAAGCCACCGCTTGCTAGCGACTGGTATAACCCCGCCAGCTCAATTGGTGTTAGCTCCAACACACCCAGTGGCAAAGCATCCAGCGCTGGAACTTCGCCTTCCACCCCTGCTTGCTCGATGAACTCAGCTACGTTTTCAATGCCCACCTGCTGCCCAAGACGTGCCATGGCGATGTTGTAAGACTTCATTAGCGCTACAAATAAAGGCACTTGCCCATGGTATTGGCGATCATAGTTTCGCGGCTGCCACAAGGTGCCGTCGCGCTGCTTAAGCGATAAAGCCTCGTCACTAATGATCGTAGACAAGTTGTACTTGTTACTTTTTTCCAATGCTGCTAACACCACATAAGGCTTTATCACTGAGCCAATCTGACGCTTTGCATCAATAGCGCGGTTGAACCCAGCTTTATCAGAGTAGCGATCGCCAACTAAGGCTAAGATGTTGCCAGTGTCACTCGACGTAATAATTACAGCGGTTTGTAGCGAATCTTTTTCAATACCCTTGCTTCGCTCAATAGTATCCAGTGTGGCTGCAACTTTCTCCTCGGTATAACGCTGCATAACCGGATCGAGCGTGGTAAAAATTCGTAAGCCTTCCGACTTTAACTCTTCCTCGGAATAAGAATCCTGCAAGCGACGACGAACCAGATCCATAAAGGCTGGCACTCTTGATAATTTCAATGCTGGCTTTGCCACCACCGATAACGTAGTTTCGCGCTGTTGCTTATACTCTTGCTCGGTTAAATGCTTTTGGTCGTACATCAATTTTAAAACTTGATTTCGACGCTTTAAGGCCGCTTCTTTTTTTCGGCGTGGGTTATAACCACTTGGGCTTTTGAGCATCCCCACAAGCATTGCAGATTGTGCAGGCGTTAAGTCGCGTACTCGCTTATCAAAAAAGTACTGACTGGCGAGCCCTACGCCATGAATCGCACGACCACCATCTTGCCCAAAGTAAACCTCATTGTAGTAAGCTTGCAAGATATCATCTTTTTCATAACGGACTTCTAGAATCACCGACATGATAGCTTCTTTAAATTTGCGCCATAAGGTACGTTCATTCGTTAAGAAGTAGTTTTTCACCAACTGTTGAGTAATTGTACTCCCGCCTTGTGAGCGACCATCACTACGAATGTTATGCCATAGAGCACGCATGATGGCTTTCGGCGAGACCCCATTATGCTCATAAAAATCACGGTCCTCAACAGTCAACAACGCTTGCTTAAAATGCTCTGGAACTTCCTCCAGTTGCACTAAAATACGATCTTCCAGTCGGTTTGGATGAAACTGCCCAATTAATAAGGGATCCAGTCGCGCCATCTGTAGGCTTTCTCCCGTATCACGATTTTTTAGATTGGCAATACGTCCTGATTTAATGCTGAAAGACACCGGCAGCGATTTCTGCTCACCATCCCAAAACTGGAACTCACGAATGTAGATAAAGAACGAACCTTGATAATTTTCGTAGTCACCTTGGCGCGTGGCTTTGACCACTTTTCGGTAGCCTAACAGCTCAAGCTCTTGACGTAAGCGAGTCGCGGTCATGGGCTTGCCATTTGCCAGTTCTAACGACTGGGCATACACCCTAGCCGGCAGTTGCCATCGGTTTTCGCTAAATTTACTCTGGATTACAGAGTCTAAATACAGCGTAAAACCTGCAAAAACAACCACAAAAACTAATAATAGCTTCCAAAATAAAGAACGGATTTTCTTGCGGCGAGCTTGCTTTGCTTGTGTCGCCTTAGTTTTTTTAGCAATTTTCTTTTTTGGTTTTTTTGACATATTATCAATACTATTCGTTACAATTGGTCTCATCTTAACAAATTAAACGTCGTAAATTATATGTTCTCTATAGCAAATTCTGTTAAAAATAAGGCACGACTCTTTTTTGCTATCGATATCCCACAAAACATCAAAAATCAGCTCGAAAAGATGCAACAAAAGAACCCTGTTTTCACGGGGCGGGCAGTAAAGGTTCACAATTTCCACATTACCCTTCAGTTTCTAGGTTCATTAGATCGACAGAAGATCCCTGATTTAATCGACACCATCGACTCACCTGGAATAAAGCCCTTTTCATTAACCCTAGAGCGCTATGCCTATTACCCCAAGGCTGAAGTTGGCTGTATCGAGGTTATTCAAGGGAAAGACCAGTTAAAGGAAGTCAGGAAGCATATTAACCAATCGATAGCTCAAGAAGGCTTTTTTGCGCCCAAGGAAAAGCATGGTTTTCGACCACACGTCACGCTATTTCGGGAATGTCAGCCGGTTAGTGATTTGCAGCAACTCCTGAACATTGAATTAAAGGCAGAACGTTTTTGCCTCATGGAGTCAGTGCAAAACGAGAAAGGCGTGTATTACGAGGTTTTAGAGGAATGGCCTTTGTATCAGCCTAGCATCAAAGAACAGTTTTTTGGAATTAAGGATTAACCGTTAGCTTTATGTCATCGCGAGAGAGCTGACGAGTGAAGCGATCTCAATAAAGAGACTGCCACACTCCCTAGTCGCTCGCAATGACCAGCATTCTTCAACTTTTCAGTAATTTAGCCGCGATCGTTCTGAAGCCTAAACCAGTACCACCAGCTGACCATTTTGGCGTTGGGCTGTCGTTATAAGCAGACGCTAAGTCGACATGCACCCAGCCTTGACCATCATTCGGAACAAAGCGAGAGAGGAAACCCGCAGCATTACTCGCACCACCCGGTCCACCACCTTTTACGGCACGACTGTTTGCCGTATCGGCAAAGTGTGACGGGCAACGGTGTGCATGGAAGGCCTCTAGCGGCAATGGCCAGTGACGTTCGTTTTCTTCACGAGCAATCTCTAAGAAGTTCTGGCTTGCATCCTGATCAAGCGCAAATACCGCGTTGTAATCACCACCAACGGCAGTTACCGCAGCACCTGTTAATGTCGCTGCATCAATAATCGTTTTAGCGCCCGACTGACCGGCTAACAACAAACCATCGGCTAACACTACGCGACCTTCCGCGTCTGAATTTTGAATTTCGACTGACACGCCATTCGGGTAAGTCAAAATATCACCGAGCTTATAAGCATGACCGCTAATTAGGTTTTCAGCGCAGCACAAATATAAGTCCACAGGTTTATCTAAACCACGAAGGATAGCTAATGCTAAACCGCCAGTTACAGTCGCAGCACCGCCCATATCGGCTTTCATGTGTAACATGCCAGCGCTTGGCTTGATACTATAACCACCACTATCAAAAGTAATTCCTTTACCGACTAAAGCAGCCACTGGCATGCTGTTATTGTTTTTCGGATCATACTTAAGCTTGAGTAGTGCAGGTGGACGCGAGGAACCACGACCCACTTCCCAAGTTCCGATGTGGCCCTGATCTTTTAAGTCTTCACCGACTATAATGTCGAAGCTGACATTGTCCGGAGCAAGGCTTTGAATGAACTGAGCCGCTTCTTCAGCCAAGACTAGTGGTGCTAAAACTTCAGGCGTTTCATTAACCATCGAACGCATCCAACGGCTGACTTGGATTCTCGCATCTAACTCGCTATTGTCTTCGTCGCTAAGCTCTGCAAAATCAATCTGTACATCCACTTTCGGCTCGTAGGCACCTTGGAAAAATGCCCACTGCTGTTCTAGCTGCCAGCCGCCTTTTAAGCTAAAAAACGACAATCCTTGAGTAATTAAGCGACGTGCCGCAACTTGAATTAGCTCAGGATCGTTGGTGTGAATCGTCGCACTATCATCTTTGAAGCTCAGGATTGCGCCTTGGCCCCATTGCTCAGGTGCGCTTTCACTGGAAAGATAAATATCTAAAGTCATAAGAATCCTTATTATTTGTATTTAGGGCAAAAGCTGTTTTTAAAACAGATGCCCTAATTTTGACTGTTTAGTGGATAAATACAGTGCATTATGAGGGTTTTGGCCAAATTTTAATGGCACGCGCTCGACCACATCGATGCCAGCGTCTTTCATCGAGCTGACTTTTCGTGGGTTATTGGTCATTAAGCGAATTTTACCGACGCCTAAAACGTCTAGTGCGTCTGAAGCGACCTTAAAATCTCGCTCGTCAGCGCCAAAGCCTAAATGCTCATTCGCCTGTACCGTGTCCATTCCCTGATCTTGCAGGGAATAGGCTCGAATTTTGTTGGTTAAACCAATGCCACGTCCTTCTTGACGCAAATACAACAAAACGCCAGAACCTTCTTCGGCTATCTTTTCTAGGGCAGCTCTAAGCTGAAAACCACAGTCGCAACGCAGACTGAATAAGGCGTCGCCGGTTAAACACTCAGAGTGAATTCTTGCCAATACCGCCTGTTCTTTATCCCACTCGCCATACGTCATGGCGATATGCTCTTTGCCATCATTGGTTTCAAGCGCATGGATCATAAAGTCTCCCCAAGGAGTTGGGAGTTTGGCCTGGAGGCTATCTAATTGATTCATTTGGTTTGTATTACCACTAATATTGAGAACAGGTCTATTTTACACGATGTGTCAACTAATCGACAGTCTGTAGCGAGCCCGATTGATTAACTCATCGCTTTAGGTTTAAGCACTTCCGCCACCTTGACCCAGAATTCATCCCAATTTTCAGGTGTATCGGCGTGCCCCGTGGAATGAATTTGATGCTCCGCGTCCTGTTTCGCCGCTAAAAGTTTGCTCAAAGCATCAATTGGCACAGTGCGATCTGCCTCGCCATGCACCAGAAACGCTCGTCCCTTATAGTTTTTCAGCGCCGAGACATTATCAAACGGATCTCTTACCAAAAACCGCGGAACCCAGCGCTGTTTCGCCAGATCCATGACGCTTGAATAAGTCGACATCAAAATTACCGCATAAGGCGTTTTTTCCGACAAAACACTCAAAACTGCACCACCACCCATCGAGCGCCCAAGCAGTGATATATGTTCTTTATCATACTGGGGCTGTTGCTCGACCCAGCTGTATGCCTTAAGCATACATTCTTTAATCGTTCTGTAGCTTGGCTTGCCGTCAGAGCGCCCATAGCCTGGATATTCCACTAATACCACGCTGTAGCCTTGCTCACGGATATAGTCCACTCGAGGTGCCCAATCGTCAATAATATTACCGTTACCGTGTGCCAACATGACGACAGGCGACTTATCGCCGTAGACATTTTTTAATGGCGGTAGCAGACCAAGCTCGAACTCACCTTGTGAAAAAGGTAAGCGAACCAGCTCACCTCCCGCTTGGATAATTAAATCGGCATTATGAGCGGGTAACTCATGCACTGGAAATAGTAGTCGGCGCTGTACTGTGTAAAAAAACAGCACATAAATTACATATAAACCGACCACAGCCAACAAACCCCACAGAATCATTTGCATAAAACTCTATTGCGTCTATTTTTTATACTGATAGAATTCTTACATTCTATACCCAAGCCCCTAGAAAAACTATGGGCTGGGCGTGATGAAATAGCGCAGAATTGCGATAATTTGAGAAACTTTACACAATCATTGGCACTCGATAAAAACACACTGGATACGATTTACTATGTCACATTTATGCTTAGTTACGGACATCAAAGACGGGCAAGCAAAGGCCTTTCCACACCCTTCGCCGAGCGAAGATCGCGACCTTATAATCGTGCGTCAAGGTCTGAGTGTGTATGGCTACGTCAACCGCTGCCCACACGCAGGAACCAACCTCAACTGGCAGGACGACCAGTTCATGACTGACGACGAAAAGTATCTCATGTGCTTCACCCACGGCGCCCTGTTTGAACCCGACACAGGCCGCTGCGTCGCAGGCCCTTGCGCCGGCGCCAGCCTCAGCGAAGTAAAACTAGAAGTCGAAAACGGTAAAGTGTTTTACGCGGAGTAAGTTTAGAGGCAAGCTAAACTTATCCATTTATGCGATTATATATTTTGTGTTGCAATCCTTTGACGGTGCCATTTCGCTAAATAACCTTTTAGCGAATGCACTATCAACACAAGCGCTAGTAGATTAAGGTCGAACATAATGCTACTAAAGACCCACTCCGAAGGCACATCAACATAATAATTAGTTGTTAAATTAGACTCCACTCCTGCTGAATCTGTAAACATAGTCAGTATATTAAAAGCTAAATGGGCACCCACAGTGAATGAAATGCTTTTGAAAAGATAAGTGAAGTACGAATAAACTAAGGCTGACACTATTAAAAACCAGCTGTTTTCGATCGCGGTTGTGTGCCAAAGGGCAAATAAAACCGCAGACACTAAGCAACTTAACCATAATTTAAGCCCTAAACCTTGGCCGAGCTCTACTAAATACTTCCGAAATAACAGTTCTTCGCAAAGAACACCCACAGCAACAATGGCTAGCAGCAGAATAATTCTATTACAATATCTTGGAAGTTAGCGGCACCATCATCAAACAGAACATTTCGGTATAGATTAATGAGGAAACAGGCGCAGAAACCCGCTATAAAAAGCAGATACACCTTTTTTGACTTTAAACTAAGTAATAAATTGGTTTTTAAGACAATTTTATATAACAATAAAATGGCGATACAAAGTATAGAGATAGAAAGTGTCTGATTAAAAATCAAATCGTTTTGTAAGCGCGTTACATCATCGACAAAAGTTGTAGCAACAAATCCTATAGCTCCCCCCGCCAATAACACAAATAGCGCAAGAAACAGCACCGACAGCATCCACTGTTTTTTACTAATCATCTTTTTCATCCCTATATCCTTGATTATTATCCCGCGTATTAAATCATAAAGTACTGCTATTTCAAGCTTGTATCTGTTGCTTTAGCTAGCGGGGATTACTAGACTGAAGCAAAGCAACAATAAATTATAAGTATGAAATTCTCTCCACCTTTAATAAAAACCACCCTACTTAAACGCTACAAACGCTTTTTGGCGGATGTGGTGAGTGACAGCTCTAATGATGAGCTTGGTGAGTTTACAGCGCATTGTCCGAATACAGGTTCGATGAAAAACTGCTGGCAGGAAGGCGATACAGCGTGGTTATTGGATTCGCAAAACCCGAAACGTAAGTATTTATACACTTGGGTGCTGAATCATAACCAGCAAGGCGATTGGATTTGTATCAATACCCATTTGGCCAATCAGGTTGTCAGCGAAGGCATTGAGGAAGGAGTCGTTGAGGAACTTCTAGGTTATGAGTCCTTGCAGCAAGAAGTTAAGTATGGCGACGAAAACAGCCGTATCGACCTGCTCTTAACAGATCCCAGTAAGCCTGACTGTTACGTGGAAATTAAAACCGTAACCTTGCTCGAATCTGGTCTTAACGAAAAAACAGGCGAAGCGTTTCAAGCTGGCGCGGGTTACTTTCCTGACGCCGTGAGTACGCGCGGTCAAAAGCATATTCGCGAACTTGTCAGCATGGTCGAGCAAGGTCATCGCGCTGTGTTATTCTTTCTAGTGCAACACACCGGCATTAAAACGGTCAGTCCAGCGGCTCATATTGACCCTAAATATGCTGATTTATTGCACGATGCCGCACAAAAGGGGGTTGAAATCTATGCTTACAATACCCATATCAGCCCCGCAGAGATAAAGTTGCACCAGGCCCTACCAGTAATTATCTAATGATATCAATTGGTTAGCCGAAATCTCTGAAAATTATAGCTTATTTTGCCAAATTTGGCTTTTCAATTGGTACGTAGAGGGCTAATATCCTTCTTTCACTTTTTCAAAAGCTTGTCAATGCAAATATGAAATTGTGATATGACTTTCAGTCAAAAGATACCATAAAGTAAATGGAGCATTGGATTAGATGCCACGTAAAAAAACAGCTACGAATACTACCTTACAGAAGTTAGGTATTGAGCCTTACAAAGAGAAGAAAGGCGAAGAATACATGAACGATGCTCAATATGAGCATTTCCGTCATATCCTTAGCGAATGGAAACGTCAGCTAATGGAAGAAGTTGATCGTACTGTGCATCACATGCAAGACGAAGCGGCAAACTTCCCTGACCCTGTCGATAGAGCTTCTCAAGAAGAAGAGTTTTCATTAGAACTTCGCACGCGTGATCGCGAACGCAAACTTTTGAAAAAGATTATCCAATCGATCAATAAAATCGATGATGAAGAATACGGCTACTGCGAATCCTGCGGTATCGAGATTGGTATTCGTCGTCTAGAAGCACGTCCAACGGCCGAGCTTTGCATCGATTGTAAGACTCTAGACGAAATTAAAGAGCGTCAATACGGCAGTTAATGCCCGCGAGTCCTAAAGAGTCTGTAAAAAAAACCCGAGTTCATGACCTACGTGAACTCGGCGACTCTGTTTCCCCTATCGAAAAGCCTTCATTACGAGGACGTTTCGCGCCCTCTCCTTCTGGCCCTTTACACTTTGGCTCACTTGTTGCTGCAGTCGGCAGCTATTTAGTGGCGCGTTATTACGGCGCCGAATGGCAAGTTAGAATTGAAGATATCGACCCACCGCGTGAAGTCGAAGGCGCCACTGATACCATCCTGCGCCAACTCGAAGCATTTGGCCTGCACTGGGATGGCCCTATTATCTATCAAAGCGAAAATATTCCACGCTTCAAAGATATTCTCGAGTGGTTAAAAGCTGAAGGGCTACTCTACGCTTGTGACTGCACCCGAAAGAAGGTGAATAAACTCAGCGATGATGGTCGCTACCCTAATATATGTCAGCATAAGAAGCTAAGCTTTGAGGGTGAAGTCGCTTGGAAACTGCGTCACGGCGATGGCGACTACAGCTTCTTTGATCAGATTCAAGGCACATGTGCTTTTGACGAGTCGCTTTATCGCGAGGATTTTACGGTTAAACGCAAGGATGGCTTGATGGCTTATCAGCTAGCGGTAGTGGTCGATGATATCCATTCCGGGATTGACCATGTGGTGCGAGGGATTGATTTATTAGACTCGACACCGCGTCAGCTACGTTTGTATGAGGTGTTAGGTAAACCAGCGCCACTTTGGTTCCATCTGCCTCTTGCAATCAACAGCGATGGTAATAAGCTCTCTAAACAGAACCATGCGCCATCGATAGAAGCCAAAAACGCTAGCGTATTACTTCATCAGGCCATTGCATTTTTAGGACAAAAGCCCCCAGTCTCACTACGCGATGAACCGCCAGAGATTATTATCGACTGGGCGATTGAGCACTTTAAACTCGAAACTATTCCCCAGCAGCAACAAATTCTTTATCCTGAATCCTAACCCCAGAATCATGACGTTTTGCCACAGTACGGCTTCAAAGTCCATACAATGCCACAGTAAAGATCAACAGGGCTCAAGAGCTGTGCTATTATTGCACCATTGAAAATAACACATGACGTATGACACCTATTGATCTCAACAATAAAACGATGGTTTTCTGGCACAAAACATCAAAAAGATGGCGGGACAGCCACTAACATGAAGCAACCAGACCACATTATTCCTCGTGATCAACACACAGTATCACGTAAGGACATCAGCGACAGCGCCCTAAAAGTCCTTTATCGGCTGAATAAAGCAGGCTATGACGCCTTCTTGGTCGGCGGTGGCGTGCGCGATATTTTGTTAGGGCTAAACCCTAAAGACTTCGATATCACCACCAACGCGACTCCTGAGCAGATCCGTGCACTTTTTAGAAACAGCCGTATTATTGGCCGCCGCTTTAAACTGGTTCATATCATGTTTGGTCGTGAGGTTATCGAAGTTGCAACCTTCCGCGCTCATTGCGATAGCAATATCCAACAAGCCAAAGACGGAATGATTCTGCGCGACAATGTTTATGGCACCATCGAAGAAGATGCCGAACGTCGTGACTTCACCATTAATGCTCTGTATTACAACGTTAGAGATTTTAGTGTCCACGATTATTGCAACGGTTTAACCGATTTACGCAAACGCCAGCTTCGCATGATTGGCGACCCAGAGACTCGTTACAAAGAAGATCCTGTGCGTATGCTTCGCGCAGTGCGCTTGGCGACTAAACTAGGGCTGACGATTGAAGAAAAAACACTAGAGCCAATCTCAAGACTCGCACATTTATTAGAGCAAATCCCTGCCGCCCGTTTGTTCGAGGAATATCGAAAAATGTTCCTCGCTGGCAAGGGTGAAGCCATGTTTGAGGCGCTACAAACTCACGGCTTGCTCAGCAAATTATTCCCAGCAACGGAGCAGTTACTGGCCGCGCATCCTGACTTTGAAAGCTTTATTCAGGCAGCTCTAGAAAATACCGACAAACGTATTGCTAGTGATAATACAGTCAATCCAGCGTTTCTTATCGCTGTTTTCTTATGGCAACCACTCCTAGAGCGCGCTCATCAGCTAGAGACCAAAGGCCACAGCTATAACGATGCTTTCTTTAAAAGCATGGGCCTAACGCTAGCCGAACAAAGTCAGTTTATTTCAATTCCCAAGCGCTATAGCTTGGTCATCCGTGATATTTGGGCACAACAAATTCGCCTACCACAGCGCCATGGCAAGAAAGTATGGTCTGTGTTGAATCATCCACGATTCCGCGCCGCTTATGACTTTTTGGTATTACGCGCCGAGTCAGATCCTTCATTGCGCGAAATTGCCGACTGGTGGACTAAATTCCAAGACGCAGATAAAGCTGAGCAACAAGCCATGCTGCCGAAAAATCGTCGCCGCAAAGTCAAACGCCGTCGCAAACCCAAAAACAAAGACTAAGTCATGGAGCGCGCAGTGGTGAGTTATATTGCGCTGGGAAGTAATTTAGACAACCCAGCTCGGCAGGTACAACAAGCTTTATTAGCCATCGATCAGCTACCTGAAACTTACCTCTTGGCATACTCCAGTCTTTATCAAAGCGCGCCGATGGGCCCCCAAGATCAACCACCTTTTATCAACGCTGTGGTCAAAATTAAAACTTCTCTCAAGCCCCTAGAGCTGCTCGACAAACTGCAAGCGATTGAAAATCAACAAGGTCGAGTGCGCAAAGAACACTGGGGCGCTCGCACAATTGATTTGGATATTGTGCTCTACGATCATACAATCATGCAGACTGAGCGTTTAACGCTACCGCATTATGGTGCTAAAGAACGTGACTTTGTGCTATTGCCACTGGCCGAAATCGACCCACAGTTGGTTTTTCCGGACGGCGAATCACTGAGCCATGCGTTGCAACACTGTGAGCGTTATCAGCTCGAGAAAATTGCGTTCACACATCACAAAACGCAACACAGATCGTAAGCGACATAAAAATATAACGATGAAACACTATTTCAGGAGACTGTGAGTCAGTATGAATATCAAGATACCTCATAACTTTATTGCGGTTGAAGGGCCGATTGGAGTCGGCAAAACCACTTTGGCTCGCAAGTTATCGGAAGTGCTTGATAGCGAGCTGATTCTCGAGCAAGCGGAAGAAAATCCTTTTCTTGAACGCTTTTATCAAGATCCTAAAACTGGTGCCCTACCAACGCAGCTCTACTTCTTGTTCCAGCGCGCACGCCAACTTCAAGAGTTGCGTCAGTCGGACATGTTCTCGCCACTTCGCATAGCGGATTATCTGATGGATAAAGATCGTCTTTTCGCGCGCTCAACGTTAGACGAAGAAGAGTTACGTTTGTATGAGCAGGTTTACGACAACCTCACAATCGACGCACCAAAGCCTGATTTAGTGATTTATTTACAAGCGCCAGTCTCTGTTCTTGCTGAGCGTATTAAGAAACGTGGACGTCGTGAGGAAGTTCCAATCAGTGGCAATTACTTACAAACCATTTGTGATGCTTATACTGACTTTTTCTATTATTATCATGAGTCACCGTTATTAATCGTTAACGCTTCAGGCATCGACCTCGTCGAGAACGAAAAAGATTTTGAAATGTTGCTCGAGCAAATCCACGCCACAGACTCTGGGCGTAATTATTTTAATCCGAGCCCGGTTTAATCAGAGCCCGGTTTAATCAGAGCCCGGTTTAATCAGAGCCGGTTTAATCTGAGCCCAGTTTAAGCCCGATCAGATTTAGGCCAAGACGCATTTAGCTCAGCAACCCAATAGAATGATTAGCAGGGAATTTTGATGAAGTACACAAGCATTAGTCATATCGAAAAACTTAAAGCGAATGGCGAAAAGTTCAGCTGTTTAACCGCTTACGATGCCACTTTTGCAGGCGTTATGTCGGAAGTTGGTATCGATATGATCTTAGTCGGCGACTCTTTGGGCAACGTCATCCAAGGTCAAAAAACCACGGTTCCAGTCACTTTGGAGCAAATGGAGTACCATATTGATTGCGTCTCCCGCGGTAATCAAAACTGTTTAATCGCTGGCGATATGCCTTATATGAGCTACAGCACGCCTGAAGAAGCTTACGACACAGCACGTCGCATCATGCAAGCCGGTGCGCAGATGGTCAAGCTGGAAGGCGGCGCTTGGCTACTAGACACTATTCAAGGGCTTACCGTGCGCGGCATTCCTGTGTGCGCACACCTTGGATTAACACCACAGTCGGTCGACGCTTTAGGCGGTTTCAAAGTGCAGGGGCGCGATCAAGACACTGCCGAGATTTTACTCGATGACGCTAAAAAGCTTGAAGCTGCCGGCGCCAGAATGTTGGTATTGGAGTGCGTTCCGAGCGAGTTAGCCAAGAAGGTCGCCGAAGAGCTGGTTATTCCAGTGATGGGAATTGGTGCAGGCGTTGATGTCGATGGCCAAGTTTTAGTGCTTCACGATATGCTCGGCATTTCTCCGTTTCAGGCGAAGTTTGTGCGTAATTTTATGGCTGATGCCAATGGCGATATTAAAGCCGCTATCGAGCTCTATCATCAGGAAGTTAAAGCTAAAAACTTTCCTGCGCCACAGCATTCATTCGATTAATCTTACGAGTGCCCCACACCACTCTATTGAAGAAATCTTGAACTATGATCATTGCTAAAACTATTTCAGAACTACAACAAGCTTTATCCCCATCGCGTCAAACTGGAAAATCTATCGGCTTTGTACCAACCATGGGTAACTTGCATCAGGGACACCTAAGCCTTGTTGAAAAAGCAAAAGAGGTTGCCGATGTGGTTGTGGTTAGTATTTTTGTAAATCCAACCCAGTTTGGGCCAAACGAAGATTTTGACTCCTACCCAAGAACTTTCGATGCCGACTGTGAAAAGCTCAGCTCGCAACAAGCTGATATTGTGTTCGCACCAAGTGTCGATGAAGTTTACCCAGGCTACTCAAGCAATAAAACAAAGCCGAGCTTAACCAAAGTTCATGTCGAACAGTTGGGCAAACAGCACTGCGGCGCTTCGCGTCCAGGTCATTTCGATGGTGTCACCACTATAGTTAGCAAGCTGTTTAATATGGTTCGTCCAGATATTGCCGTTTTTGGCCAAAAGGACTTTCAGCAAATTACAATTATTCGTCGCATGGTTCAGGACTTGAATATTCCTGTTACGATTATCAGCGCACCAATTTTGCGCGAAGAGAACGGCCTCGCCATGAGTTCTCGTAACGGCTATTTGTCCACTTCGGAAAAAGAACAAGCGGCCGCCATCTACCGCACTTTAACTTGGGCTAAAAAACAGCTCGAAGAACATAAGCTTAGCTTCGACGAAGTGGAACAAAGCGCGGTAAAACAACTCAGCGAGCAAGGCTTTCGAGTCGACTATTTTAATGTTAGTAATGCCGATACGTTACAAGTTGCTGAAACCACAGATAAAAATCTAGTGATCCTTGTGGCGGCCTATTTAGACAAGGTGCGCTTAATTGATAATATTCAGGTCACTTTGTAAATAGTCTAAAGAAAGTTTCAGTCTCGTCTTGCCGTAAATTACTTAAAAGCTCCCCAAGCGGGAGCTTTTTTATGAACCCAATTATTCTTTAGCCTCTACCAAATTCGGCTCTGTCCAATATTGTTGCTTACTCGCTTTCGTCTTTATAGATTTTGTTTTATGCTGATAGGTCAGTTTAGCTGAGCACATAACAAAGACTAATCATTATAGGAGTCAGCGATGTCAGAGGTGAAAACCTACCCTATCATCAATAATCCGCAGTATGAGCCACATATTGATGAAGACACTTACCACCGTATGTATCAACAATCCGTTTTAGATCCGGATAAGTTCTGGTCGCGTATGGCGCATCAGTTTGTCGATTGGTTCGAGCCATGGGAAGAAGTGAGCAATGTCGACTTCAACAAAGCTGAAATCAGTTGGTTCAAAGGCGGTAAACTCAATGTTTCTTATAATTGCATCGATCGCCACCTCAAAGATAAAGCTGAGCAAACCGCCATTATCTGGGAAGGCGATAATCCTGAACAACAACGCTATATCAGCTATCAAGAATTACACGATGAAGTCTGCCGTTTCGCTAACGCTTTAAAGGCTCGCGGCGTCAAAAAGGGCGATCGTGTCTGTATTTATATGCCGATGATCCCTGAGGTGGGTTACGCCATGCTGGCTTGTGCGCGTATCGGCGCGGTACATTCGGTAGTATTCGGTGGCTTTTCACCAGAAGCCCTGAAAACGCGCATCCTCGATAGCGACTGCCAAGTGCTCATCACCGCGGACGCTGGCGTTAGAGGTGGCAAACAGGTCCCGCTAAAAGCGAATGCCGACGAAGCGCTAAGCTCCTGCCCCAATGTTCACACCGTGATGGTGGTTAAAAGCCAAAATGCTGATATCGCTTGGAACGAGCAGCGTGATGTCGATTACAACGAGTTTAAAAAGGACATGGAAGCGGAATGTACGCCAGAAGTTATGGACGCAGAAGATCCCTTATTCATTCTCTACACTTCTGGCTCGACGGGTAAGCCCAAAGGTGTTTTACACACCACCGGTGGTTATTTGCTCTACACCGCCATGACCCATAAGTACGTTTTCGACTATCAGGATGATGACATTTATTGGTGTACTGCTGATGCTGGCTGGATAACTGGCCACTCTTACATTTTCTATGGCCCTCTTGCCAACGGGGCGACCACTCTTGTATTCGAAGGCGTGCCTAATTACCCCAGCACATCACGCTTCTGGGAGGTTATCGATAAGCATAATGTTAGTATTTTCTATACCGCGCCAACGGCAATTCGCGCCCTTATGGCAGCTGGTGACGAAGCGGTGACAAAAACTTCCCGCCAATCATTACGTGTACTCGGCAGTGTCGGCGAACCGATAAACCCTGAAGCTTGGGAATGGTATTTTAATGTGGTTGGTGAACAGAGACGTCCAATCGTTGATACATGGTGGCAAACAGAGACCGGTGGCATTATGATTTCACCGCTGCCCGGTGCTACTCCACTTAAACCAGGCTCCGCCAGTCGCCCATTCTTTGGGGTGCAACCCGCTCTGCTTGATGTCGACGCTAAAGAACTTGATGGCGCGGCTAATGGTAGCTTAGTAATGAAGCACTCTTGGCCAGGTCAAATGCGCTCGATATGGGGTGATCATCAACGCTTTTACGATACCTATTTTTCACAATTCCCAGGCTATTACTTCTCTGGCGATGGCGCAGAGCGCGATGCCGATGGTTTCTACTGGATCACAGGTCGTATGGATGATGTGCTCAATGTCTCGGGCCATCGTATGGGAACTGCCGAAATCGAAAGCGCACTGGTGCTACATCCTGCGGTAGCTGAAGCGGCGGTAGTCGGATATCCGCACGATATCAAAGGGCAAGGCATCTATGTGTTTGTCAATCTAATGCAAGGTCAGCAAGGTTCAGAAGAGCTGAAAAGCGAGCTGGTCGCTCATGTCGCCAAAGAAATAGGTCCTATCGCTAAGCCGGACAAATTACAGTTCGCCGATGACTTACCTAAAACTCGCTCAGGCAAAATCATGCGACGCATCTTACGAAAAGTTGCTGAAGACGACGTTGAAAATATTGGTGACACCTCGACTCTAGCCGAGCCAGCTGTGGTCGCAAAGCTCATCCGGGAAAAACTGTAAGCTCTATCTGAACTGGAGCAGGACTTGGCACTAGCTCGGGGCTTTAACCCGAGCTTTTGCATTCTGTAGCCATTCGGAAGTCACTACAAAGCCACGCATGATTTCAGAGCCATCGCGCACCCCAACAACCTGCTGGATTCGTTGGAATCGATAACTCTCGTTATGACCATGTATTAATATCGCTTTATTATCAAGCGGACGTAGGTCTTCGACTTCATGCGGCATGACCTTCGACAACCAATACTTTTTGGGTAGTAGATACCACCTTATACTCGAACTCAGTTGCAAGTGGGCAAAGTCTTCCCAGCTTGTCCAAAACCCTTTCAGATGCTTATTGCTAACCTCATTAGGAAAATGGAAGTTATCATTCATATAATCGTCTAAAGGATAAAATAATCGCCCTTTAGTCAGCAGTTTAATCGCATCAACCTTAATGTTTCTCTGCGCCAACCATTGTCTGATCAATTCATTTTTCGACAAGGCTAACTGGTGCTCAAACAGTCGATCATATTTATTATCGAACCGATCGCGTAAATTTGGCCCAACCCAATCACTCAAAGAACTCCCTTCACCAACTTCCAGATAGAACTTAACAGCAAGCTCACAGTGAATATTCTTTTGACTCTGCTTGTCTTTAATAATCGAATCGAATTCACCTAATGTGTGTTTATCGATAATGACTTGTAGGTTGTGCTCTAAGACTTCTAAGCTGTCACAGGAATAGACTAGGTGTTGCCATAACTGTTCAAAGTACACACCCAGGCGGTGCGTTTCTTTATAATTAAAATTATTAGTGACCTTCATACGTTGCGTCAGATCTCTAATGCTTAGATCTGGGCTCAGTTGCAAAAGCTCGGGTGAGTTTAGCATCCAAGTAAGGTCATTGTGATAGCGCGTCATGGCCGAGGTCTAGAGGATTCCTTTTTGATTTGGGTCAATCATAACAAATATTTCTTTTTATCTCAGGAATAAAAAAGGGCCGACTAAGTCGGCCCTACTCACTAATGGTATGAATTTATACAGGGGTAAGTTCAATAAGGAGAACATTCATACTTTGGATTAGCATCATGCGGGGGTACACACATCGCTAACCTTCGAGGTACACTATACCTAACTAAAACGTCTAGGTGTTTGGGGCTTGAGTAAATTCTGAGAAAAGATATGTAAAGGCGACTGACTATTCTTTACACTAGAACTTAAGCCCTCATGCTAATATGAGCAAAAAATAAGGCAAGCACAGCCTCATGTGTCTATTTATAGGAACTTTTAATGGTCAAATTATTACTTGCAGATGATGATATAGAGCTTTGTCAGCTTCTACAGGAATACCTGTCTCAAGAAAACTTTGATATCACCGTAGCTCACGACGGAGCTTCTGCGGCAAAGCTAATATTGAACGATACTTTTGACTTAATGGTGCTCGACGTCATGTTGCCCAACATGAATGGTTTCGACGTTCTTAAAGAAGTTCGTAAAGAATCTCAAGTTCCTATTTTAATGCTGACAGCTCGTGGTGACGAAATTGACCGAATCGTAGGCTTAGAGCTTGGTGCTGATGATTATATCGGTAAGCCGTGTAATCCACGCGAACTCACCGCTCGAATCCGCTCTATTTTACGCCGTACTGAAACTGACTATAGTCGCAAGAAAAAGAAGCTACGCTCGATTCATCTTGACGATTTATATATCAACCCAGGTTCGCGCGAAGCGCTAGTCGACAATAAAGCGATGAAGCTTACTGCCACAGAGTTCGATATTCTTTATTTATTAACCAGCCAAGCAGGCGAGTTGGTCAAGCGTGACGATTTATCGGAGAAGTGTCTAGGGCGTTCGCTAGAAGCTTACGATCGCAGTATCGATATGCATATCAGTAATTTAAGACGCAAACTTGGCACCGATAAAACAGGTGAAGAACGAATCAAAACCGTACGCGGCGTAGGCTACCAGTATGTTTCATACGATTCGTAGGCTGACCAAGCCGAATCTTTTCTGGAAAATCTTCTTGTGGTTCTGGTTAGCGACGCTGCTGACCTTAACTACTATTATCTTTTTCTACAGCCTAACCTCAAAGGATACTCGCTTAGTTCCTGCCTCGAGTCAGGAGTCCGAGCTATTGCGCCAGACCGCTATTACCATTCAGCTCCGACACGTTATCGAAGAGTATCAAAATGGCCTGCCGATAAAACCCGAAGGCAGCAATAAGGCTCTCGATAATACCTTTATTATTAATAATCAAGGTTATGAAATTTCTGGCAAACAGGTTCCAGAAGTCATCTACCAGCTAAGCGCTCATTATAAAAAGCGCAACCAAGCGGCCACTGTTACCATTAATAATTACTCTTATTCTGGGCCTGAAATCGTTTTTAGTCGAGGTCAGTACTATTTGCTTTTTATTAAGCAAAAAAGCCAACAGCACTTTAGTACCGTCATCAGCCAGTTTTATCATTCCATTAGTTTTCTACAGTTGCTAGCCGCGCTCGGAATCAGCTTTTTAGTGTGCTTTGCTTTGGCTTGGTATTTAACTCGCCCGATTCATCAGTTACAAAAAGCCACCAAAGCAATTGCCAAAGGCGACTTGCAAGCTCGTGCAAAAGACTTTATTGGCAAACGTGCCGATGAGTTTCACGATCTAGCTGAAGATTTTGATCTAATGGCCGATCGTATCAATCGCATTATTATGTCGCAGAAGCGCCTACTGAGCGATGTATCGCACGAACTACGCTCGCCTTTAACTCGTATGCAAATTGCTGCTAGCCTTGCGCAGAAACACAGCCAAGCAGAGTGCGCCAAGCATATCGACCGAATTGAAGTTGAAGTTCAGCGGCTTGATGAGCTTATTGGTGAGCTTTTACAAGTGGCGGCTCTAGAGCGTGGTCAGCAACATGGTAAGCCAGATACATTCGTGGTTAACGATTTGCTCGATATTATTATCAGTGATGCGCAATTCGAAGCTGCCGCTAACGACAAAGAAGTCGTATTATTAAAAAGTCCAACCATTCACTTCAAGGGCTATTACAATTTGCTCGCCAGGGCAATTGAAAATGTTATCCGGAATGCTATTCGCCATACGCCAGAAGGCACTAAAATAACCATACAGCTTAAAAAAGCCGGCCAACATTTCTTAATTTTAATCAGCGACCAAGGTGAAGGAGTTGAAGAAGCGCATCTAGCGAAAATCTTCGAACCTTTCTATCGTCCAACAGAGGCACGCGAAAGAAGTTCTGGTGGCACTGGCTTAGGCTTAACTATTGCTAAGCGTGGCGTTGAAATTAACGGCGGTACTATTCGAGCTGAAAACCAAGCGCAAGGCGGTCTCTTAGTCACTATTTCTTTAAAAGCCTCGCGCTAATTTGCCTGTGTTTTTAGCTAGCTTAAAACTGCGTTAAGAAATATTCCACAGCATAAAAAGCGCCAGCGCAATTAGGAATGCGCCAAGTATTCGATCTATCCAATGACCAAACTGATTGAAGAAGCTTCGCACCTTTTGACTCGCTAAAATACAGGATAAGAAAACAAACCAAGCGGCTGTGACCAGCGCCATCCAGACGCCGTAAAAACTCTGTACACTCATCGGCGTCGATGCATCGACCAAAGTGGTAAAAAGCGATAAGAAAAACAAGGTCGCTTTGGGGTTTAAGACGTTAGTGACAAAGCCTTGGCGAAACGCTTTGCCTTCGGTCATTATGGCTTTGCTTTGTGCCGCACTCACCTTCGCGCTTGGACTTTCCGCTTTAGCTCGAATCGCTCCCCAGCCGATATAGATTAAATAGCCCGCCCCGGCGAGCTGAATCAGCTTAAAGAGCCAGTCGGTGCTTTTAATCAGTAAGCCAATGCCTAGCACGGCGTAAGCAACGTGGACAAAAATGGCAAGTCCAATGCCAAGGCTGGTGATAATGGCGAACCTCTTACCAAAGACTAAAGATTGTCGCATAACAATGGCAAAATCAGGGCCCGGACTCATGACCGCTAACAGGTGTGCTGAAGCTATCAGCAAAAACTGTTGCCAATATTCTGCAAAGTTACTTGCGAAATCTTCAAAACCCATCAGCCAATGACACCCATGATTTTCTCAGAGAGTTTCATCATCAAGGCACCGTAAGTAGTGCAGACTAGAAACACAATAACGCTCAAAAAGGCCACTATCGACGCAGTCATTTTGAGTTGGAAATGGCGGCTTAGTGACACTTCTTGCGCAGAAGCCTTTGCTCTCTTTCTAAGCCATAACTGCTTCACGTAGCCACCGAGTAACCATAGGCTGACTGCCATAACCACAATACAGCTCACGAGGATTATAACTTCTTGTTTCTCAAAGCTTAATGCTGCCCCTAATACCACGCCTGGCATTAAGTAAACTGGCGCCCAAATCAAGGTTGCGATGACCACGGCTAACAAGAATTTCTTAGCTGGCATATCTAGAATACCGGCAATTAATGAAATCACTGCTCGAATCGGTCCTATGAACTGCCCCACAAGTATTCCCGCGAAGCCGTGTTTCTTGAAGAAGGTTTCCGAGCGATGCAGTAAGGTTTGATGGCGCTCGACCCAAGGCCAATGGTGCACTCGATCTTTGAAGGCAACACCGACTAAATACGAAACGGCCTGTCCCAAAGTGGCACCGGCAAAGCTGAAAAAAGCTATTGGCCAGAAATTTAGTGTCCCAGCGCCAATCAACCCACCAACCCCGACTAACAATAACCAGCCAGGCATGGCTAAACCGATAATGGCTAGCGACTCTAGGAATGCAATGGCTAAAACCACAGCACCGGCCCAGTGTGGGTTTACGCGAATCCACTCAATAATGTTCGAAACGATCTCTTCCATGGGGCTAATATGAATAATGTTTTTAATAAAGTCGAACATTATCTGTAAATCTATGTCCTTAAGTCCAGTCTTTCGTTGCTTGCTAATTGCTTAAGCCTCGTTTATCGTTTGCATAATACGATTACTAACCAGTTTTAAACTGGTGGCACTTAAGGATATTGCTCGACATGAACGATAACTCAAACGACACTTACCAAACCATTATTCAACAGCGTCAACCACAAGAGGTTGAACTGTTTCATAACGTTCACCCAGACGTTAAGCCTCCGAAAACAGAGCTTGAAGATTTATACACGGCACACCAAGAAATTAACGACTACCGCTCAGCAGGCGAGCTAATCCGCAGTTTAGCCCGAACCATTAAGAAATGGCGTCAGCAGATGCCGAAAGACGCTGAACCTACGATTGTGGCGATTCTAAACGGTGGTCTTCAAATTCAAGTCTCAAGGCTAGTCCAAGAGTCTTTCCACGGAATTCGTGTTGAAGGAACTGCGGGCGGGAATCCATGTATGGTACTTGCGCACCAGAATAACATCGAACTACTGTGTTACGTTCAAAAGGTCAAAGAAGAGGAACCTGAAAGACGAATCGGCTTCGTCATAGAAGGAAAAGAAACTGAAGAGTAGTTTCAAAGCTTAGTGTTACTCTACAGGAAGCCCTAAGTTTTAAATGGCTTCCTGTAATTCATCTTCATCAAAGTTGATGACTACATGAATACCCAGCTCTTCTGCTAATAGCTGTAACTCACGCTCAACTTCATCAATATCGAAGATATAGTCCGTCGACACTTGCAATTTCACTTTATAAGCCGCTTTCCCTGACTCACAAATATATCGATTGCGTATCAACTCATCAACAACCAGTTGATTTCTCGATAAGGCCTTAAATATTTCGACGTCTAGCACCTTATCGCGCAAACCATACAGTTCGATATCAAAAGCAACCTTATCGTTCAAGGCATTGCTCGAGGCGGCGTTTCCTGGTGAGAATTCAAATTGCAGTCTTTTAGAATTCAAGCTTTCAAGGCAAGCTCTAAAAGGACCGAAATAGGCGATATTGATAGAAACATAGAAAAGACCACTAAAGCGGTCATCCATACGATGAAAACGAGAGGCCTGCAATCGCCCGTTAAAACGATTGATAATTTCAGACAAAGTTATGATGATATCTTCATTATCAGTACCTGATACTGAGACAATTACTTCCATGTCGCCCTTGTCTGAATGCTGTGAACCTTGCTCATTTGCTGTGGTGTTGCGCACTCGAAATACTCCATTTATACCAAAAGCACAGTGAAAAAGTACTATATTTAGTGTTAACTTGCAACCGACTGGTTCATTGTTAAATTTTATAAAGCCTTATTGCCATCATAACCCCTAGCTCCTAATATAAAGCAACAACACATGCAATGGAGACGCGACATGAGAAAAGCACTAGTTGCTCTTATAACCTTTATCCTTATCACCGCCTGCGCTACGTCACCTACAGGGCGAAAACAGCTGATCCTATTCCCTGAGTCGCAAATGGCCGAAATGGGCAGTGCCGCCTTCGCTTCAATGAAAAAAAGCCAAACCATTGATACCAACCGTCGCCATAATCAGTATGTGAATTGTATTGTTAATAGTATGATTCCAGAGCTGAACAAAATGGCACCAGATATGCGCACCACGCGCTGGGAAACTAAAGTCTTCGTTGACGATAGCCCAAACGCTTTTGCCTTGCCAGGCGGTAAAATTGGAGTGCATACGGGTATGTTTAAGGTTGCAGACAACCCGAGTCAGCTGGCTGCCGTTATCGGCCATGAAATTGGCCACGTTTGGGCACGCCACGGTAACGCGCGAGTTTCCAATCAATATGTCTCAAGCGCTGGCTTACAACTGGCGTCGGTCTTAGCTGGCGAACCTACTACTGAAAAGCAACAGTTATTGAACTTATTGGGTGTCGGCACTCAGCTAGGTGGCTTAGCCTTTAGTCGTGAAGATGAGTCAGAAGCTGATGAAATTGGTTTAGAGCTGATGGCTCGAGCCGGTTTCGATCCTGCTGAAAGTGTTGAGCTGTGGAGAAATATGTCGAAAATGGGGGGTAGTAAACCACCTGAATTGTTGTCCACGCACCCAGCCAACGAAACACGTATTCGTGACCTAAAATCGAAAATGGTAGAAGCACAAAAGATCTATCAGCAAGCACGAGCTCAAGGCAAAAAGCCAAGCTGCCATCTGTAACTAAGCCTTTGATTGTATACAATCAAAAAAAGCGGGCCTCTTGGCCCGCTTTTTTATGGCTAAGTAATAACTCAGTCCTACTGATCGGCTAAATAACCGCCGCGCTCGAATATCCCTTCAATATAAAGATCTTCAAAATCCTTTGACACTGATTTTTGCACTTCTGACAGCGACAACAAGTTATCACGCCATTTCATTATCTTTTTATAGTCACTTACAGGATCAACACCAATATTGTCGGCGACTAATTGTGAGCGCATTAAAAATGGAGCGAATGAGCTGTCGACTAGAGTAAATTTTTTGCCTTCAAAAAAGCCGTCACTACCAATTTTACGCTCTAGCTGTGCTAATTTTTTGGTTAAATCTTCTTCAATCTTGAAGTAAGTTTCTTCACGACGAGCTTGTGTTAACTGGTGCTGAGCGTTAAATAAGCTGCTGCTGAATTCTATCCAAGCTCTTTGCTCAGCCTTAGCTAAAGGATCTTTAGCTAACATAGGCTCACCATGCGTTTCGTCGAGATATTCGTTAATCACCGCTGATTCGAATAAGACATGATCTTGAACTCTCAACAAGGGTACTTTGCCGAGTGGCGATATTTCTAAGAACCAATCAGGCTTTTTCTGTAGATCAATGTATTCAATGGTGTGATCAATCTTTTTGTGCAACAAAGTAATAACCGCTCTTTGTACAAAAGGGCACAGTTTAAAACTTATTAAAATTGGCTGTTCTAAAGACGTCATATCAACAACTTCATGTTAAGGGCTTTTGATCATAAATCATATTGTTACGTCCTCATTCACAACAACTCATTATTAAAGTTCTGTGAGTCATTCTTATGCTGAATGTTTACGTCAGCACGTTAAGGCGCAACCCGTTGCGCTGATACACTTTAGTGTCCAGCACCATTATTCAAACTTTACAAGACTGCCTCTAATTCGCTCGAATTCTACATTCACGCTTTATAATTTGCGCGTATGTTATCCGCGTTTTAACGAACAGCTCTTGAGAATAACTAAGGCTAATGTAAAACGGATTTCAGAGAAAAGCAACCAGCCTTTAGCTTTGCAATAGGCAAAAAAAAGGCCTTCCGAAGAAAGCCTTTTTAGTAACTAGTGCTCGTGACCGCCAGCGCCATGAACGTGTCCGTGGGACAGTTCTTCTTCGCTTGGTTCACGTACTTCAACAACCTTTACGTCAAAGTTTAAAGTAACGCCCGCTAGTGGGTGGTTACCGTCTACAGTTACCGTATCACCGTCAACTTTAGTTACAGTAATTAGCTGCGGACCTTGTGGCGATTCAGCATTGAACTGCATACCTGGCTCGACTTTATCAACGCCTTGGAATGCTTGCATTGGAACTTCTTTGATTAGTTGCTCGTGGCGCTCGCCGTATGCTTCTTCTGGAGTTACAGTTACAGACAACTCATCATCAACAGCTTTACCGACTAGAGCATTCTCTAATCCTGGAATAATGTTCTTGTGACCGTGTAAGTAAGCTAAAGGCTCGTTGCCTTCCGATGTATCGACTAATACACCCTCTTCTGTTTTCACTGTGTATTCGATCTTAACGACTTTATTTTCTTCAATTTGCATAAATTACTCTCTTACTTTTTACAAAATTTTACTCAAACGGCATGCATCCGCTGGAGTACGGGAACTACACTCTGGGAGATAAAAGAATATGAAGTCTAAGATTCAACAGGGAAACTCTTATACAGAGTATTAAATTGTGATTAGCCTAATGCTAGAAATAAACATGGGGATCATAGAATTAATTACAACCCCAGTCTTAAAAACACTTGAGCAAGCTTGTTTTAAAGCTCTTGATGGAGACCTAAGGTTACCCTTCAGTCTCACATCAGAATAACAAGCTTGAGATGCTTGCTTCGAAAAGCAAAATTTTTAAATCCGCATAACTTACAAAAAGCGGGCTTTTAGCTGACTTTTTTACCCGCAGCTTGCTGATCTGCATGATACGAGGATCTCACCATTGGTCCGCTAGCCACGTTAGTAAAGCCCATATCTTCTGCAATCTTACCTAACTCATCAAACTCATGCGGTGGCATAAAGCGTTTCACTGGGTGATGGTATTTACTTGGTTGTAAATACTGACCCATAGTCAACATATCGACGCCATGCGCTCGAAGGTCTTTTAACACTTCGATAATTTCTTCGTTGGTTTCACCCAGACCGATCATTAAGCCTGACTTGGTTGGAATACCTGGATAGCGCTCTTTAAACTTTTTCAGTAAATCAAGCGACCATTGATAGTCCGCCCCAGGACGTGCTTGCTTATATAAGCGTGGCACAGTCTCAAGGTTGTGGTTAAAAACATCCGGTAAGCCATCGGCCATCTTATCCAATGCCACTTCCATGCGACCACGGAAATCTGGCACCAAGACTTCAACTTTAAGCTCAGGGTTTTCTTCTTTTGCCACTCGAACACATTCAGTGATATGAGCAGCACCACCGTCGCGTAAATCATCGCGGTCGACCGAAGTAATGACCACGTAATTTAGTTTCATCGACTTTACCGAGTCTGCCAAATGCTTTGGCTCTTCTGGATCAAGCGGCAACGGACGACCATGTGCTACATCACAGAAAGGACAGCGACGGGTACAGATATCACCCATAATCATAAAGGTTGCGGTACCGTGACCAAAACACTCAGGCAAGTTAGGGCAAGAAGCTTCTTCACACACAGTGTGAAGCTTTTTGTTGCGTAACATGTCTTTAATCTTGGTGATTTGGTTGCCATTCGGAAGGCGCACACGGATCCAGTCCGGCTTACGCGGCATCTCTTCAGTTGGCATAATTTTTACAGGAATACGTGCCATTTTCTCTTCGGCGCGCATTTTGTGACCCGGTACGACTTTGCCCGTAACTTTCTTCTCACGAGGCGCTGTTTGTGCAACAGACTCAGGTTTTGACATAAACAGTACTTAAACCTTACCCAATTACTCAGGTAGGCCCTTCATTTCAAGACGGCTATTATAGCCTAATTTGTTGCATAATTGATCCACTAAATCTGGCTGAATTCTTTCCAGAGTCTCGGGACCACCACGCTCAGCGACGTGTGTCATCGCCATCCCTTGATATCCACAAGGGTTAATCCGTGCAAACGGCTCAAGATCCATATTAACATTCAAAGCCAAGCCATGAAACGACTTACCCTTACGAATTCTTAAACCCAGCGAGCAAATTTTAGCATCATCGGTATAAACACCCGGCGCATCAGAGCGCGGATAGGCCTCTATACCGTATAAACCCAGGGTATCCACCACCGCATCTTCAATCGCTGAGACCAAATCTCGCGGCCCCATTCCCTTGCGTCGCAAGTCAATCATAAAGTACCCCACCAGCTGGCCGGGACCATGATAGGTGACTTGGCCACCACGATCGACCTGCACCACAGGGATATCACCCGTAAACAATAAATGTTCAGGCTTGCCTGCTTGCCCTTGGGTAAACACAGGATCATGCTCAACTAACCAGATTTCATCGGTTGTGTTGTCATCCCTTTCATCCGTAAAACGCTGCATCCGTCGCCACACAGGCACATAACTTTGATGGCCTAGCTCACGAATGATAACCGTGTTGTCACTACTCATACTTAATCTGCTTAATGTTGGCTGCTATAAAGTCATTTTCACGCCATCAACGGTATGCACTTCTTTGTACATAGCGTCGACCTGCTCACGTGTTTCTACCGTTACAGTGAAAGACAAGGATACATAGTTCCCGTCTCGACTCAGCTTCGAGGTTGGTGAGTAATCGTTTGGCGCATGACGGTTAACGACTTGGGCCACTTCCATATCAATTCCTTCACGGTGGATCGCCATGACTTTAAAACAAATTTCGCACGGAAATTCCCACACTTGGTCACGATCATACTGTGTCATAACTTAACCTCACCACTTATTTCACCTTGATATAACTGCTCTTTCAGCTGTTGATAATAGACATACATTCGACGCCAGACAGGGCCTGCAACGCCATCGCCAATTATAACACCATTTACTTTAACCACTGGGCGGATTTCTTTGGTCGAACTTGAAAGCCATATTTCATCGGCCAATTCTAGCTCATGCTCAGGGATTGGGCGTTCTTCATAGCGAATACCGTTTTTGCGGGCTAAAGCCAAAATAAACTCCCGCGTGACGCCTGCTAACAACTGTTCACTTAACGGTGGCGTAATCATCACTCCATCACGCACGATAAAAAGATTGCTCGATGTTGCCTCGTTCGCCTCACCATTGCGCACTAATATGGTGTCATCAGCGCCAGATTCAAGCGCTTTTTGCTTGAGCATGCAGTTTGCCAATAACGTAATCGCTTTAATGTCGCAGCGCTGCCACCGAATATCTTCTTCGGTAATAACGGAATAACATTTAATATCAGCTACTTGCCAGTCTTTTTGTACCGGTGGAAGCGGCGATATCATGGCCATAACCGTCGGTTTATCCAGCTCTGGAATATCGTGGTGGCGGTTTATATAGCTCCCCCGAGTGACCTGCAGATATATTGAAGCATTATCGAAATCATTACGCTCGATTAATTCTTGGCAAATCTTTAACCAAGCCTGCTCAGTTTGCTCGAAGGACATTAATATTGCGTCCAAGCTTTTATGTAAGCGATTGATATGATTGGAGAATCGGAAAGGCTTCCCAGCATAAACTGGTATCACCTCATAAACCCCATCGCCAAACAAAAAGCCCCGATCTAAGACCGGGACTGTTGCTTGTTCTAAGTTAAGAAACTCACCATTTAAATAGGCTATAGACATACACTCAACTTATTTCAATTAGTTATATACCGTGATCTTAGGATCGACACGGTGTTAGTCTTCAAACCATAGCGCCATCGAATCCCACATACGTCCAAAGAATCCCGCTTCTTCGACATTATCCAGCGCTACCATCGGCAAACGTTTAACGACCTTATCGCCCATATTAAAATATACTTCACCGACCACTTGGCCTTTTTTAATAGGAGCCATAAGCTTTCCGTTTAATTTGTAATTCGCTTTCAGCTCATCTTTTTCACTTTTCAGAACCGTTAACACTGCGTCCTGAGCTAAACCAACGCCTACTTTCTCTTCCTCACCTTTCCAAACCTGAGCTTGGTTTAATGCTTTACCGCCGGCAAAGGCTTTAACGTTGGTATAAAAACGGAAGCCGAAGTTGAGAAGTTTACGACTCTCGCTAGCTCGAGCGCCCATACTGTCAGCACCCAGCACCACCGAAATTAAACGCATCCCTTGCTTTTCCGCTGATGACACTAAGCAGTAACCGGCCGCTTCAGTGTGCCCCGTTTTAATACCGTCGACGCCCAACGTTGTATCGCCCAACAATTCGTTGCGGTTTTTTTGCGTAATGCCGTTATAAGTAAATTCACGCTCAGCGTATAGGCTGTAATCTTCCGGGAAGTCGGCGATTAAAGCACGCGCCAATTTAGCCAGGTCACGGGCAGTTGAGATATGGTTCTCATCCGGCAAACCCGTGCTGTTCATAAAGTGCGTACTGTTCATGCCCAAACGCTTTGCATATTGGTTCATCAGATCGGCAAACGCTTCTTCGCTACCCGCAATATGCTCGGCCATGGCAATACTCGCGTCGTTACCCGACTGCACTACGATTCCGCGGTGTAGGTCATCCACGCTCACGTATTTGTTGACTTCAACAAACATCAGCGAGCCACCACGCAATTTGGGATTTTGCGCCCAAGCATTTTTACTGATGAGTACCTGATCTTCTAGGCTAATATTTCCCTTATGTAACTGATCCGCAATAATGTAACTGGTCATCATTTTGGTCAAACTGGCTGGCGGCAAAGGCTCATCCGCTGCTTCTTCCATGATCACGTTACCTGTTTCATAATCCATCAGGATCCAAGAACTGGCAGCCACGTTAGGCTTTCTAGGTTGAATAGCATTGGCCACATTCGAAGCGACCCAAAGGGCAACTCCCACGATTACTAACAGGACTGAATAATTACGTTTCATCATTGCTTCTACACTATCTACTTAACTAAAATTTAATTATTAATCAGTGACTTATTAATCAGTCACGACTCGAGGTGTACCAAAACTATATTGCTTTAACTGCGATAAAATCGCTTCCGCTGCACGCGCATCATCCAGCGGGCCAATGCGCACTCGGTGCAACTTCTGGCCGTTTACATTAACGGGCGTCAGGCTGATCGGCTGTTTAAAATATTCACGCAAACGCGAGGCTAAAGTATCGGCACGCATTTCATCAGAAAAAGCACCCACCTGAACAAACAACTTGGCGTTATCATGCTGCTGTTCCATCGGTGGAATTTCTAATTCACCATCGGGGTTGACTGCTTTTTGTGGGCCACCAGGCGAAGCCAACACTGTTACTTCCACGCGGGCCGTGCCGTGGTGATCGTAGCCTAGCTTTTTAGCTGCCGCATAGGACAAATCGATAATGCGATTTTTAACAAAAGGACCACGGTCATTAATTTTCACTATCACAGAATCGCCAGTATCAATATTAGTTACTCGCGCATAACTGGGTAGCGGCAAGGTTTTGTGAGCAGCAGTGTATTGATACATATCATACACTTCGCCCGACGAGGTTCTGCGGCCATGAAACTTTTGACCATACCAACTCGCAATACCGGTTTCCGAATAGCCAGAACCGCTCGACAGCACGTGGTACACCACGCCATCAACTTCATAATAAGGCGGGTTACCGAAAGGGCTTTTTTCTTCCACCCTTGGCGTTGGCTCTTCGATTGGACCATCTTCAAACGAACTCGCCGTTCCGTCTGGTGCATAATCTGGAATCTTACGATCGGCTGCGCTACCGTAAGCCGGTGCATCATCTTCAGCACTTGCACCACCACTTGTAGTGGTACAGGCACTTAAAACGCTCAAAGCGCCGATCAAACTCACTAACTGAACACTTCGCTTCAATATCATATCTAGTTACTCTAACGGCTATGATTCATTGTTAGCTTTGCTAACTGCAGGTGACGATTTCTTTGCTTGCGCCTTTTGTTGCTGAACATCATATTCGGCAAGAATTTCTTGGCTTAACTGATGCACAGCCATGGCATACATAGGGCTACGATTATAGCGTGTTATGACATAAAAGTTGTGGAAGCCTAACCAGTAATCGTAACGATTCTCTTGCTTATAATGGTAAACACCCGCGATATCCTGATCTTTAGCTTTTCCTTGATAATCCAAACCGGCTTTTTTTAGCTGAGCAACAGTAAACTGCGGTTTTAGCTTGGTATTTTCGAACTGCTTGGCCAATTTTGCGTCGATATCCACAAACTCTGCAACCGGCTCGCCCATGCGCCAGCCGTGTACACTGAAATAGTTTGCGACACTACCGATAGCGTCAGCCTTGTTGTCGAACAAATTGATTTTACCATCGCCATCAAAATCCACTGCATAGTGACGGTAAGAAGTCGGGATAAACTGCCCCATGCCCATTGCTCCAGCATAAGATCCTTTCGGCTCTTCCAGTTTCCAACCTTGCTCGCGAGCCAATACAAAGTATTCAGCTAGCTCTCCGGCAAAAAACTTAGCACGCTTCGGGTAGTGGAAGGCCAAAGTGCTAATCGCATCAAGCACAGGATAACTACCTTGAATGCGACCATAATATGTCTCTACGCCAATAATGGCTGTGATGACTTCCGCAGGAACCTGATACTTTTCTTCCGCACGCTTTAACAATTCTTGATTGTCTTGCAGAAACTTTACACCTTGTTTGATGCGCTTTTGCTGAATAAAGATCGGGCGGTATTCATACCAATCTTTCCCTTCAGCAGGTCGGCTAATCGCATCAAGGATACTTTGGCGCTTCTCAGCTTTGGCCAATACCGTTGAGATATAGCTTTCGGTAAAGCCATGTTCTTTTGCCATAAATTGAGCAAAGGCTTTCGGCTCAGTCGGCGCTTCGCCAGCTGTTGCCTCAAGACTGCAGAGGCCAAGCCCAGAAGCCAGTAACACTGTTGCTATTATTTTTTTCATTAAATTCTCCTACAATGCAGAGCCAAAACAACACATTATTCGTCTAAATACAGCGCGTCTGTTCGCAGATTGCGCGGAAATTTAAGCCGAGTGTAGACGTCGATGAGTTTGAATCGACATCAATATTCCAAAGCTTGCCATCAAAGTGACAATCGAGGTTCCACCATAACTAATCAGCGGTAATGGTAACCCGACCACCGGTAACAAGCCACTGACCATCCCTATATTTACGAACAAATAAACAAAAAAGGTTAGGGTCAAAGCTGCGCCTAGCAAACGACTAAAACTGTCTTGTCCTTGCAGGCTGATATAGAGCCCTCGCCAGATAACAAACAAATATATCGCGAGCAAAATAATAATGCCGATTAAACCAAACTCTTCGCCCAGAACCGCAAAAATAAAGTCGGTATGACGTTCCGGTAAAAACTCTAATTGGGATTGAGTTCCATTGAGCCAGCCCTTCCCATAAAGTCCGCCAGAACCGATAGCAATTTGCGACTGGATAATATGATAACCCGAGCCCAGTGGATCGCTTTCAGGGTTTAAAAATGTCAGTACGCGCCCTTTTTGATACTCCTCCATAGTGAAGTACCACATGATCGGTGCCAAAATTGCTGCGATACCAAGCGCACTGACAATGTACTTCCAGCGCAGTCCCGCAAAAAAGATCACGAAGAAACCGGACGCAGCAATCAATAACGAAGTTCCTAAGTCCGGCTGAATCATAATCAACACAGTAGGAGTTAACACCAATGCTAAGCTGATGACTAAATGCTTAAAGCTTGGTGGTAACGCTTTATCCGCTAAGAAAGCCGCCACCATAATAGGCACAGCCAGCTTCATAATTTCCGAAGGCTGGAAACGAACACCTATATCAATCCAACGCTGCGCCCCTTTGCTCGACTCTCCAAAAAAGAGAACCGCCAACAAAAAACCAATGCCTACCACAAAGAATAGTGGCGCCCATTCTTTAAGCGTCCTCGGCGAAACCTGCGCCAACATTAGCATCACCACCATGCCGGCGCCGAATCGAACCAGTTGCTTTTCAACCAGCGCCAAACTTTCGCCACCAGCGCTATATACCACCAGTAAACTAAAGCCCATCAGCGCACAAAGTCCAAACAGCAGTGGCACATCAATATGCAATCGCCACAGTAAACTGCTACGAGCTTTATGCGTATTGGCAGCACTAGTTCGTAGCGCCATCACTGTTCTCCTCGTCGTTGGTTAGCTCATCGCTTTGCTCTGGCTTTAACGCTTCAAGCAGGTAGTAATCCATGATTTCTCTAGCCAGTGGTGCAGCATTTGAGCCGCCACCACCGGCATTTTCCATCATCACCGCTAAGGCTATTTTCGGCTGTTCAAAAGGAGCGTAACCGATAAATAGGGCATTATCATGGAATTCTTCTGCTATTTTTGTGGCATCGTACTCCTCATCCTGAGCGATACTCTTAACCTGTGCCGTACCGGTTTTACCCGCGACCACATATTCAGCGTCAGCAAAAGCACTTCTCGCCGTTCCCCTTGGTGGCTCAGCGACTTTTTTCATGCTTTCTTTTACTAAATCGAGCCAGCTACCATCGCCAGTATTAATCTGGTGATAAGACATCACCGGCGTATTCGACTGGTAGCGGTTGTCTTGCGAAAACTCTTTCACCAATTGCAAATTGTAGCGAATGCCATCGTTCGCCAATACCGCCGTGGCGTTCGCTAGTTGCAGAGGCGTTACCGTCCAAAAACCTTGTCCAATGCCGATATTAACGGTATCGCCGTTATACCAAGGCTCGCCTCTAGCCGCTCTTTTCCACTCGCGCGACGGCATAATACCAATCTTTTCCTCGACGATATCAATCCCCGTTTTTTGACCGAAGCCAAAGCGAGTCATGCCCTCGTGAATTCGGTTAATCCCTAAACGCACCGACAAATCGTAAAAGAAGGTATCGCACGACTCGACAATGGCCTGCATCACATCGACTGTAGCGCCATGGCCCCATCGCTTCCAGTCACGATAGCGGTGGTCATTATTCGGCAATGAAAACCAACCCGGATCAGCAATTCGAGTATTTGGTGTAATGACACCATCCTTGAGACCGATAAATGCTAAGTGTGGCTTAATAGTAGAAGCTGGTGGATAAGTCCCCTGAACCGCGCGGTTATAGAGCGGGCGCTCAGGCGTTAATAATTTTTTATAATCTTTACTCGAGATACCCCCAGTAAACATATTGGGATCGTAGGCGGGCTGGCTGACCATCGCTAATACACCACCGGTCGATGGGTCGACGGCTACGACTGCGCCTCGCGCGCCCAACTCGTTCATTAGCTCAGTAATCTTTTGCTGCAAACCTAGGTGAAGGTAAAGATGAATATCTTGTCCTGCTTGTGGCTCTTCACGCTCTAATACGCGAACAATTCTGCCTCGAACGTCGGTTTCAACTTTTTCGCTGCCTACTTCGCCATGTAGCCTATCTTCATAATAACGCTCGAGCCCAAGCTTACCTATCTTACTGGTGGCGGCGTAACGCAGGCGAGTCACACCCACTTCCCGGTTCGCCTCTAAATCCTTCTCATCCATTCGCACCAACTCTTCCTGAGTGATGGCGCCCATCCGTCCAAGCACATGCACCAAGGTGGCACCATAGGGATAATAACGCTCAAGACGCGCCTCAACGCTTACGCCTGGGAAAAAGTGTTGGTTGGCCGAGAATATCGCAACTTCTTCTTCCGTTAAGTTGGATTTGATGGCGTAGGAATTAAATTTTGGACGAAACTTAACCTGCTCTAAGAACTTCTCAATGCGCTCATCTGGGATTTGAAAGAAATCTCTTAACCGTTCAATGGTATCTTCCATATCACCCACTTGCTCTGGCACGATCTCCAAAGCAAAAATAGAGCGATTCTGCGCTAACAGCTTACCGGTTTGGTCGTAAATCAACCCCCGAACTGGCGCCACTGGTTGCACCCGAATACGGTTATTTTCAGACTGGGTTCGGTATTTTTTATGGTCGATAACTTGCAGTTTGAATTCGCGCGCGATGAGGAAGCCCATAAGGCCAACGACAATAACTAAAGCCACCACACAGCGCACGAAAAACATTGAAGTTTCTCGCCCGACATCTTTAATGGCTTCACGTCTTTTTAGCATAAATTATGGGTTAACCGTCTTATTGCGACTTTATTAGAAACTGTTTCTGTTGTGTTATATTCGGCTTACTGCTCACCTCTATCGTAGACAGCTTGTTAGGCACTATTCACGATGATAAGGATGATTAACCGTCACCGACCATGCTCGATACAATGATTCAGCAATGATAACTCTTACCAAAGGGTGTGGAAACGTCAGGTTAGACAACGATATTTTTTGATTGGCGCGCTCAAGGCAAGCAGGCGCCAACCCCTCCGGGCCACCAACAAACAACACAACGCTTGGGTGATGTTGCTGCCAGTGCTCAATCTGTTGCGCTAGCTGAGGCGTCGATAACTGCTTACCTTTAACATCCAAAGCAATCACCCAGTCACCACTCGAAACGTGGCTAAGCATCGCCTCACCTTCTTTATCGGTTAACCGTGCAATATCCGCATTCTTTCCGCGTTTGACCGCCGCAACCTCGATCAGTTCCAGCTGAAAGTCCCGTGGGAAGCGACGCGCATATTCATCATAACCTCGCTCAACCCAATCAGGCATCTTTTGACCAACCGTGATTAACCGCAATTGCATCTTTGAGTCAGCCCTTATGTAAGACTTTTTTTCATGAATATCGACTCGCCTATGATAAAACTACAAAACTTAGTTTGAGCGAGCCTCTTTCCAGTTTGGATCCCACAACTTTTCGAGCTGATAGAAATCACGAGTTTGGGCAAGCATGATATGGACCACAACATCGCCCAAATCCACCAGCACCCACTCAGAGACGTCATCACCTTCCACGCCAAGCGGCATAACGCCTTGATCCTTCATTTCACTAACCAAATTATGCGCTACGGATTTAACGTGACGGTTAGAAGTACCGCTCGCTACGACCATATAATCGGTCACTGAGCTTAGTTCACGCACGTCTAACACACTGATATCTTTAGCTTTTAGGTCTTCTAGTTGTTCTACAACAACGTTTTTTAACTGCTCAACTTGCATTGATTACCTTAATTTTTACGGTTTAAGCCATATAGGCCATACTGATTCATATAGTCTAGTATACCATCAGGCAATAGAAATCGGGGTGAAAAGCCTTGATTTATTTGCTCTCGAATATAGGTCGACGAGATATCCAACTGCGGCATCTGACAGAACCCAACCCTGCCGTGGCTATAGTGTGGCAACTGCTCGAGGCTATTGAGCGCGTGCTTTTGATAAAAGTCAGCCACTTCGCCTTCACGCGGTAGTTCGCTGCTTGGTCGCCCTACCACCAAAATATTTGTTAGGTTTATTAACTCTTGCCACTGATACCATTGATTAAGCTTGGCAAAAGCGTCAGTACCCATTAAAAACACGAGGCAAGTATCCGCTTTTCCGGCGTCTTTTAATTCTTGTCGAATCTCGCGCAAAGTGACCACGCTATAGCTTGGCTCTGTGCGGTTTAGCTCACGGCTATCAATGGTTAGCTGTGGGTATTTTCCTAAGACCAGCTCCAGCATTTCAATGCGCTGCTGTGCTGAAGCGCCAGGCTCTGGGCGATGTGGTGGGTATGCGGCTGGCATTAAAGAAACTTTGGCTCGCGGGAAGCGGTTTAACATTTCCTGCGTCATGCGCAGATGGCCGAAATGCACCGGGTCGAAAGTGCCCCCCAGGATAATATGCATTGGCTTATTTTTTGCTGCTGAAGCTGGTGACATCAGCTCATCCCTAATTGCTTTTTAAGATGGCTTAAACCTTCGCTAGCGGCAGTAGAGGTTTGCGTTGAAGCTGGCTGGCTTGGTGCTGTTGTTTTTTTAGCTCTAAAGGGATTCACCCCAGCGATCAGACACACCACATAAGACAGCTCTTGCCAAACATCGATATCTGCCTGACCTTTAATGCCTTTATCGATCATGGTTAATCGCTGAATCATGGCATACCACTTCTTAACGCTTCCTTTGGATAAGGCAACTTGAAGAATCTTTTGCTTTTTTGGCCACACACGATTGGCTTTAAAGATTTCTGCCATGGGTGTGCCTTTTGCCATATCTTCTGACCACTTGGCTAAACTTTGGCATTCGCGCAATAACTGATTAACGATGGGTAGCGGATAAGTTCCTTCTGCCTCAATACTGGCTAACATGCGTAGCGCTCGCTCAGCCTGACCACTCAAGCAAGCGTCGCCAAGCTCAAACGTAGAGTAACGAGCGTTTTCGCCCACATAATCGCGAATATTATCGCCTGTGATAACGTTGCCTTCGGCGAGTAGCGACAACATTTGTAAATCCTGATGCGCGGCTAATAAGTTACCTTCGCAGCGCTCAATTAAAACCCCAACTGCGTCATTATCGAGCTGCACTTGCAGGTTCGTGGCTCGCTGGCGCAACCAGCCACCCAATCGCTCAGCAGGAATTGGCCATACCTCAACCACAATTCCAGTCTGCTCTAGGGTTTTAAACCAAGACGTTCGTTTTTCATTAGCCAACTTAGGGGCAACGATTAATAGCACATCGCTTGCCTCGCTATTAATAAAACTTTGAATCGCTTCGCCTTGGGCTTTTTTAATGCTTTTATCGAAGCGCCACTCGAGCAAGCGACTTTCAGCGAATAGCGACATAGTGCCCGCCTGGTCCGTCAGCGGATTTGAAGCATTGGTGTCTTCGATAATTTGGCGCTCAAGGATTCCCTGTTTTTTGCAGTGTGCGCGAATTTGGTCAACCGCCTCCATTTTTTGCCAAGCCTCATCACCAGCAACCAAATAAACTGGAATCTGTCTATCAAGACCCGTTTGGTTTAATGTTTGCTGTAATTTTTCAGGGTAGACTTTCACGATAACCTTGGCAGTTGAAACTGCAAATTAAGAGTGTGGTTTCAGATGAAGCGTGGTCGCCATTTGCAATAACAAACGGTTAATCACATCTTGATGCATATCATCGACCAAACGCTGCTGCTCATTGACCTGCCCAGACTCTAAGGTACGCTGATAGGCGAATTCGCGGCGACTGCTTAAGGTTTGAGTCTCGGGTTCGCCTTCGGTCACCATGCTCGGAGTAAGCAGCTGATATTTTAGGGTAAATATTAGCTCCAACTCGCTCGCTCGGCCAAAACTATCACGCGCCACAGTTCGCTTTTCAGTGTCATAACCGACCACCGCTAATTGCATCTGGGAATCTTCAGCGGCATCCACCAGCTTCGCGCCCTGCGACGTTAAGCGTTGCTTTAGGGTTCGCTCAAAGTTTGAGTTCGGGGTTTTACTTAACACCCAAATCTTAGCGTTATCAAGCTCTGTACCAGCACCACGCAACTGAAAGCCGCAAGCAGCGACTAAGCTACAAGCGACTAACATTATGAGTAATATACGAATCTTCATCAAATTCCTAATGTCTTCTTAGGGCTACAAGAGCTGCTAATTAGCAACAATATTAACCAGTTTACCCGGAACCACAATCACTTTGCGAATGGTGTTGCCGTCGGTAAACTTTTTCACATGGTCGTCGGCTAACGCTTGTGCTTCGACTTCATCTTTCGAGGCACTGGTAGCAACCGTGATTTTGGCGCGTACTTTGCCGTTCACTTGTACCACGATGAGCTTTTCGTCCTGCACCATGGCGGCTTTGTCGGCAGTTGGCCACTTAGCATCGACCACATCAAGACGCTCAGCATCATCCACCAAGTCGCCAAGAGCTAACCACAGCTCTGAGCAAATGTGTGGCACGATAGGCGCCAACAATAATACCGCTGTTTCTAATGCTTCATGTAATACAGCACGATCTTGCTCCGACATTTCCTCGGATTTGGCCGCATGATTCAGAAGCTCCATCACCGCAGCAATCGCGGTATTAAAAGTATAACGACGAGCGTAATCATCGGTTACTTTAGCAATGGTTTCATGAGTCTTACGTCGCAATGCTTTTTGATCTCCATTCAAGCTTGCCACATCGAGCTTAGCCACTTTGCCTTTTTGTTGATGTGACTGCACAATCTTCCACAAACGACGCAAGAATCGCTGTGAGCCTTCAACCGCAGAATCCTGCCACTCCAAAGACTGATCCGGTGGCGAAGCAAACATGGTGTATAAACGCATTGTATCAGCGCCATATTGATCCACCATCGACTGTGGGTCGATACCGTTGTTCTTAGACTTCGACATTTTGGTCATACCGGCGTGGGTGACTTGGTTACCGTCTTTATCGACCGCCTTTATCACCTGACCTTTGTCGTCACGCTCTAGAACTTCAACCTCTAGCGGCGACACCCAATGACGCGCGCCTTTGTCATCAACATAATAATAAGCATCGGCCAACACCATGCCCTGACACAATAGCTTTTTCGCTGGCTCGTCAGAATTCACTAAGCCCATATCACGCAACAACTTGTGGAAGAAACGGAAATACAACAAGTGCATGGTAGCGTGTTCAATACCACCAATATACTGATCCACTGGAAGCCAATGATTGGCCTTCTCAGGATCAAGCATGCCGTCTTCGTAATTTGGGCAGGTAAAGCGCGCGTAATACCAGCTCGACTCCATGAAGGTGTCGAAAGTATCGGTTTCACGAATGCCTTCAACACCATCAACCACCGCTTTTTTCCACTCTTCGTCAGTGTTCAGCGGGCTAGTGACACCATCCATCGTTACGTCTTCTGGCAGGCGTACAGGAAGCTGTTCTTCTGGCGCAGGAACGACCGAGCCGTCTGGCATATTAATCATCGGAATTGGCGCGCCCCAATAACGCTGGCGCGAAACGCCCCAATCGCGTAGACGGTAGTTGACCGTTTTGTTGCCTTTACCGAGCGATTCTAATTTTTCAGCAATAGCATCGAACGCTTGCTGAAATGGCATCTCCGAAAACTCATCCGAGTTAATCACGATGCCTTTTTCAGTATAAGCCGCTTCGCTAATATCTAGCTCAGAACCATCGGCAGGCTTCACCACCGCAGCTTTGTCGATGCCGTACTTTGTCGCGAATTCATAATCGCGCTGATCATGTGCCGGAACCGCCATCACAGCGCCGGTGCCATAGTCCATCAAAACAAAGTTCGCGACCCAGATTGGAATCTCTTTACCGGTCAGCGGATGCTTAGCATATAAGCCAGTCGCCATACCTTTCTTTTCCATGGTCGCCATTTCGGCTTCCGATACCTTGCTGTTTTTACACTCATGCACAAAATCAGCAAGTTTTTCGTTTTTCTCAGCTGCCATCGCTACGATCGGATGCCCCGCAGCAACCGCAAGATACGTCACGCCATACAAAGTGTCTGGGCGCGTGGTATAAACACGTAAATTCTCACCTTCAGAAAAATCGAACTCAACCTCAACGCCTTCCGAACGGCCGATCCAGTTCTTCTGCATGGTTTTGACCATCTCAGGCCAACCCTCAAGCGTCTCCAGATCCTGCAATAACTCTTCCGCGTACTCAGTAATTTTAATAAACCACTGTGGAATTTCTTTCTGCTCAACCGGCGTATCACAGCGCCAGCAAGTACCGTCCACCACCTGCTCATTCGCCAAAACCGTCTGATCATTCGGGCACCAGTTGACCGACGAGGTTTTCTTATAAACCAAGCCTTTTTCATACAATTTCGTGAAAAACCACTGCTCCCAGCGATAATATTCAGGCTGACAGGTCGCAAATTCACGATCCCAATCAAAAGCAAAACCTAACGTCTGCAACTGACCTTTCATGTACTCGATATTTTCATAAGTCCAAGGTGCAGGCGAGGCATTATTCTTTACCGCCGCATTTTCCGCCGGCAAACCAAACGCATCCCAACCAAACGGTTGCATCACATTTTTGCCCTGCATACGCTGGAAACGCGAGATCACATCACCAATCGTATAATTGCGCACATGTCCCATGTGTAAGCGACCACTCGGGTATGGAAACATACTCAAGCAGTAATACTTCTCTTTAGAAGCATCTTCGACCGCTTTAAAGGTTTGATTTTTTTGCCACTTCTCTTGAATTTTCCCTTCAATTTCAGAAGGTTGGTAGTGCTCAGTTAGTTGCATTGTCTGAAAATCTTTAGTTATTGAATATGATTAGGAGGAAACAGGCCAAAAGCCCCGCACAGCCTCAAACTACAAGCTGTTAATGTTACCTGACAGGGGGCATAGCAACAAGGTTAATTGTTAGGGTTTACTAGGTTTAGTGGCCTGATGTAGCCTTTAGCAGTATCACTGGTTGTCACTCCCGTGGCGGCGAAGGATCTTTAGATAGGGCAAATATGATTAAATCTAATCACTATACTTAATGTCATGTGGTTTCTTCTTTTACGTTCATTTTTTGAACGAGCAAAAAACGAACCAAAAAACTCGCCCCAAAAGTTAGGCCCTAAAGGGCAAACCCCAGCACTAAAAATTATTTACGTGCCGCAAAACGAAACATCCTTGTTTCGTCTTTGCTAAATTGGGCTGTCCTGCCCAATTTGCCCTATAATTTCAAATGATGAGGCTAACTTTTATGGGGAAATTGGTGCTAATTTAAGTTGTGTTATGCACCGCAGACTATAAACCCAGAATTTAATCTTTATGCTCTTCTCTCAACTTGTCCCCGTACCAGAATAAATAAAGGAGGCCAGTAAAGGGCAAGTATATCCAACAGAAAAAACCGAACAGTGTATCCCAGAAAGTAGTAATCGAGCTTTCCCTAAATATCAATTCAATTACGCTAAATAACACAAAAAATATTACTGATAGGTAAAGGCTTTTTAACCAAATCGGCTTATCTTTTTTAAATTTAATATTCAATAGTAAAACGCCTAAGGAGCCACCAACAATACCTTCAAATAAACCATCCATTATTGTTCCCTGTAAACTCCCCTCAAACCAAACGCCACTCCCAACAAACCAATAACCAACACCAATAACGTCCAATAGCCGTACTGCAAAAACCAGGTGGGTTTATTATCGAGAACAAATGCTCCTGCGAGAACTTTACGTTCGAAGCGTGGGATTTGTTGCATCACACGTCCGTTTGAGGCGATGACGGCGGTAAGGCCATTATTGGTGCCGCGGATTACGGGAAGGCCTGTTTCGATGGCGCGCATTTGGGCGATCTGGAAATGTTGCAGGGGGCCCCAGCTGTCGCCAAACCAAGTGTCGTTGCTGATGGTTAGAATTGCGGTGAATTGGTCTTGGGATTGTTTGCCAAGCCCTTGTATTAGGCCTGAAAAAGCTATTTCGTAACAAATCGCAGGTACTAACGCTGCTTTTTCGGTACGTAGTGGTGCTTGCTCAGGACTACCTGGCGTAAAACTCGACATTGGTAAATTAAAAAAGTCGATGGCGCCACGTAAAAGCTCGGTAAATGGAATGTATTCGCCAAAAGGGACTAACTGTTGCTTATGATAATGCTGGGAGTCTTCACCGAGCAGGCGCACCCCTGAGTAGTAAATTTTGCGATTATCGGGCTCATGCATCGGTATCCCCGTAATAAATGTGCTACCCGACTCTTTAGCTTTCCCTTCGAGCTCAGACATTAAACCTGGTACTCTGTTTTCAAACGCTGGAATGCCACCTTCAGGCCACACCACCAAATCCGCGCCCCAATATGCATCGGTTTGTTCGAACAGACCGTACATGATCTGATTAAAGTATTCCGAATTCCACTTAATATGCTGATCGACGTTTGGTTGTACTAATGCAATCGTCAGGGTTTGCTCTTTGCTTGGAGCTTTGGAAAACATATACAGCGTGGCCATAAAAGGAATCAGCAACACCGTTAAAATAGGGATTAGAAAGCGCCGTAGTTGTGCGTAACCCTTGGTCGCCACTACTTCAGATAATAAGCAACTTAGGATAACCACAAATAAAGTAACGCCATGCACACCGAGGAAACCTGCTAAACCCTGCATTAAAGCTTCGGTTTGGCTGTAACCCGCATATAGCCACGGGAAACTGACAAATCCAGAGCCTCTGGCAATGTCTAAACCAATCCAGAAGACACTGAATAGCAATACTCGCGAGACAAGTGAGTACTTACTAAAGAGCTTCTGCATGACCCAGCCAAGAATACTGTAGAACAAGGCTAATATCATGGCGAAGACAATGGTCAGCGTTACCGCTAACCAGGGTGCGGCGTTACCGAAGGTGTTTATCGATACATAGACCCAAGAGACGCCGGCAATAAACACACCAAAACCGTAGCCCCAGCCAAGACGAAAAGCCTGTTTAGGCGTTTTATCGGTCAATAGCCACCAGAAGGCGCCTATAGAAACTAACGCCAGCGGCCACCAGTTCAGGGGAGCAAACGCTAAGGGATAAACGGCTCCCGCGATTAAGGCAATAAAAAATGCCAGCCAGCCGTTCGGACTGGCAAATTTTTGTGTCATTGTTGGCTCTCTAAAATTTTTTTATCAGTTTAGATTGTAGTACAGAACTTGAAGCCAGCTCCATATTATCCCCTTAAAAGTTAGCCTCAGGACTCAAAAATTATAGGGCAAATTGGGCAGGACAGCCCAATTTAGCAAAATCGAAACAGGAAGTTTCGTTTTGCGGCACGTAAATAATTTTTAGTGCTGGGGTTTGCCCTTTAGGGCCTAACTTTCAGGGGCGAGTTTTTTGGTTCGTTTTTTGCTCGCCAAAAAATGAACGTTGGAAATAATACCCCAAAAGCTATTATCACCTTATCCCAACGCTCAGTATAAATTCAAAGAAAGAAGACCATTAAGAACTCTGTTCTTGCGCCAGAGGCTTGACTCTAAGTAGATGAACTCGACGCTGATCAGCGTTCAAAACCGTAAATTTAAAGTCCCCCATTTTAATCGTTTCTTCTCGCTGTGGCATGTGACCGAACTTATTAACAAGTAAGCCACCGATGGTGTCAAACTCTTGATCTGGGAAGTCTGAGCCTAAACGTTCGTTGAAGTCTTCGATATCCGTTTGCGCTTTAATGATGTATTCACCATTCGAGTGCAACTTGATATTGCTTTCTTCATCATCGATATCAAACTCATCTTCAATATCGCCGACAATTTGCTCTAGCACGTCTTCAATGGTCACAAGGCCAGATACACAACCATACTCATCCACCACAATTGCCATGTGATTGCGTTTTGAGCGGAATTCCGTCAATAGCACATCGAGGCGTTTACTTTCTGGGATGATGTAGGCTGGGCGTAAAATATCTTTAATATCAAACTTTTGGCTGCCGTTTTCATCATAAGCATAACTTAAAAGCTCTTTAGCGAGCATGATGCCTTCGATGTCATCGCGATTCTCACCAACCACAGGATAGCGTGAGTGTTGAGTTTCGCTGACAATCGGCAGAATTTCCTGCAAGGAGGCATCTTCATGAATAACATTCATCTGCGAGCGCGGGATCATAATATCGCGCACCTGCATTTCAGCCACCTGTAAGACCCCTTCCATCATTGCTAAGGAGTCAGTTTTTATCAGTTTATCGTCTTTTGCGACCCGCAACACTTCAACCAGTTGCTGGCGATCTTGAGGTTCAGATTGGAAAATATCGAAAATTCTTTGGAGAAAACTCCTCGACGGAGGTTTGTCATCGCTCATGGCGCTCGGTTGTCCTCTAGTTGCCAAAACATAGTATAAATAGTTGATTAATCAATGATATAGGGATTGTTTATCCCTAGTTCGGCTAAAATTTCAGCTTCTAAAGCTTCCATAATTTCAGCCTCTTCATCTTTTATATGATCGTAGCCCAATAAATGCAAGCACCCATGTATCACCATGTGTGCCCAGTGGTCTTCGAGCTTTTTCCCTTGCTGCTCTGCTTCTTTCGCCACCACCTCGGCGCAGATAGCAAGATCGCCTAAAACCTTCTCTTCAGGTAGCATCTCTTGCAATAGTTCTTGCATTAACTCAGGCGGTAAGCCCTCAGGCAGTTCAAAGGGAAAGGATAAAACGTTTGTCGGACGATTTTTACTACGAAACTGATGATTCAGCTCCTGGCTTTCATCGCTCGACACAATACGGATAGTTAAAGCCGTCGGCTTTTGGTTATTTAACACCTTGCTAACGGCGGCTTGCGCCCACGCTGAAAACTGTGCCTCTTTTGGTAAGCTCCCTTGTGGCAAGCTTTCAGCATCAACGGCAATTTGTAGTTCTAAATCCAAAGTACTCATTAACGATGCATCAACAATGGTATCTGTGAATTAATCCATCGACCTGCCATTATAGCTTTTTAGCCGCGTCGTTGCCGGTATCAGCCGAACGCTTTGCTTCCGCTATATCAGCATCTTCATACGCTTGCACGATTCTCTGAACTACTGGATGGCGCACCACGTCTTTTGACTGGAAGAAAGTGAAACTGATGCCATCGACGTCTTTTAATACGTCAATCACATGACGTAAACCTGACTTTTGGCCGCGCGGTAAGTCGACTTGGGTAATATCGCCAGTCACCACCGCTTTCGAGCTAAAGCCAATTCGCGTCAAGAACATTTTCATCTGCTCGACGGTGGTATTTTGGCTTTCGTCCAGAATAATAAAGGCGTCGTTTAAAGTACGTCCGCGCATATAGGCAAGCGGCGCAACCTCAATCACGTTGCGCTCCATTAACTTCGCCACTTTCTCGAAGCCGAACATTTCGTAAAGCGCATCGTATAAAGGACGTAAGTAAGGATCGACTTTTTGTGCCAAGTCGCCAGGTAGGAAACCTAAGCGCTCACCCGCCTCAACCGCTGGGCGTGTTAAAAGAATACGACGAACCTGCTGCTTTTCGAGTGCATCCACCGCATTCGCCACTGCTAGGTAGGTTTTACCCGTTCCGGCAGGGCCAATACCAAAGCTAATGTCATGGTGGATGATGTTTTGCAGGTATTGCTTTTGGTTCGGACTACGTGGCTTAATTAATCCACGCTTAGTCACTAATGTCACATTGTCATCAACATGGCCTTTCGGCTTGGCTGATTCTAACTCAGTCGAAATTTCTTGAATCGCTAAGTGAATATCAGCGCTATCGAGTACCTTTTTCTTGGCGGTATCGGCATACAAACCTTCCACCACCTGGCGTCCAGCGGCAATATTAATGCCTTCGCCGATTAAGCTGACTGAATTTCCACGAACATTCACTTCAATGCCTAGTCGGCGTTCTATATGCTTTAAATGCTCGTCAAGGTAGCCACATAAAGCCGATAAACGCTTGTTATCGGCTGGAACTAATTCAAAAGTTTCGTTAGATAATTTGGACAAGAATTAACCTTTGGACAATTGATGACTTAATGAACCAAGCCGTCTGGCTCGAATTCACCACGTAAAGAATTTGGGAAAGCGTCAGTAATGGTCACTTCAGCAAACTTTCCAATTAAGCTGTGCGGGCCGACAAAATTCACAATACGATTGTTTTCAGTACGACCACGAAGCTCCATCGGATCTTTCTTTGATGGGCCTTCAACCAACACTTTTTCTTTATTGCCAATCATGTTGCGGCTGATTGAGAATGCCTGCTGGTTGATACGCTGTTGTAAAATTGATAAACGCTGTTTCTTCACTTCCATCGGCGTATCATCGACGATATCCGACGCTGGCGTACCTGGACGCGCGCTGTAAATGAAGCTGAACGAGTGATCATAACCAATATCGCCAATCAACTTCATCGTATCTTCAAAATCAGCCTCGCTTTCACCAGGGAAACCAATAATAAAGTCAGAAGACATCGACATATTTGGGCGGATTTTACGCAAACGGCGGATTTTAGACTTGTACTCAAGCGCTGTGTGACCACGCTTCATTAATGCTAAAACGCGATCTGAGCCGCTTTGTACCGGCAGGTGTAAATGACTCACTAACTCAGGTACTTCCGCGTAAACATCAATGAGTCGATCTGAGAACTCAACCGGATGCGATGTGGTAAAGCGAATACGGTCAATACCATCAATCGCCGCGACATAGGTAATCAGCTCAGCTAAGTCAGCCGTATGGCCTTCGTGCGTTGGGCCTCGATAAGCATTAACGTTTTGGCCTAATAAGTTCACTTCACGCACGCCTTGTTCAGCCAGCTGAGCACATTCCGCTAAAACGTCATCAAACGGGCGACTCACTTCTTCACCGCGCGTATAAGGCACAACGCAGAAAGAGCAATACTTCGAGCAACCTTCCATAATCGACACGAACGCCGTAGGGCCTTCGGCGCGTGGCTCAGGTAAACGATCGAATTTCTCGATTTCTGGGAACGTAATATCGACAACAGCTTTACGCTTAGTGCCGTCACCGCTGGCTTCTTTAATCATTTCAGGCAAGCGATGTAAGGTCTGCGGGCCAAAAATCACGTCCACGTAGGGCGCGCGCTGGCGAATAGCTTCACCTTCTTGCGAAGCAACACAACCGCCTACGCCAATAATCAAATCAGGCTTGTCATTTTTCAGGTTTTTCCACTGGCCCAACTGAGAGAACACCTTCTCCTGAGCCTTTTCGCGGATCGAGCAAGTGTTAAGCAACACCACATCAGCTTCTTCAGCCGACGCCGCCGCTTCCAAACCGTGAGTTTTGTTAAGTAGATCCGACATACGAGACGAATCGTACTCGTTCATCTGACAACCCCAGGTTTTAATAAATAATTTCTTGCTCATGTGACCCTACTTGCTCCTGACGCTTCGCAATTTAGCTAAAATTAGCCGATTTGTTCAAAAAAGGGCGCGAATTATACCATCACGGGGGCGCCCTAAGCCAGTATTCGCTGACTATTTTTTAAGCAGAGTTGTGGCCTGTTCCTAATCTTTCTAGTATTTTTTGATTTTATTTTGTTAAACTCTTTTGAATCAAAAAATAGGAGTCAAACATGATGAAAAGCAACATTCTAAAAGTATTGTGTGGAATCAGTATTTTTGCCCTTGCCGCCTGCTCGACAGAAGCAGAAAAAAAACAAATCCAAAAAAGTAGCGGTTGGACCATTAAAAGCAATCAATCTTTGTTAAACTTCAGCAGCACTAAAAATGGCGACATTGAAGAAAAGCATGAATTCAACGGCATCACCGGCTCTGTCTCTAAAACTGGCGAAGTGCAAGTTACTGTCGATCTGACTAGCGTTGATACCAACATCCCTATTCGTGACGAGCGTCTGCAAAAGCACGTTTTCAATACTGAGCAGCATCCAAAAGCGCTCATCACAGCCAATATTGACCCACAGCTACTAAGCGTTAAAGACAAAACTAAAACGACTATCAAAGGTACTTTGTCGCTCGCAGGGCAGTCGACAGATTTTAGCGCGGAAATTAGCGTGACTCCTGCTAAAGGAATGCTAATCGTCACCACCGAAGAGCCTGTGGTGCTTTCTGTTAAAAAGCTTGGCGTTGCCGATGGTGTAGAAAAGCTTCGTGAAATTGCTGGCCTAAATAGTATTAGTGATGAGGTGCCAGTGACTTTTTCACTTACCTTGTTGCATCACTACTAAGGTTCAGCCTTATTTAAGCTTCATCAATGGCGACTTACAGGTCGCCATTTTTCTGCCCGAATCACTATAGTTTCCATCACTTTATTCACACAACAGCTCCATAATATTGCGTTTTAATAACATCATCGAACAACGCAATAGCTTCCAACAAAGAGGAAGCTTCAAGGAGTCAATGATGAATACCACAACTAAATTAAAACAAGCTACTTTTGCTTTCGTTGCTATGATGGCGTTAGGCTTAAGCGCCAACTTACAAGCCGATCAGCCGACCGAACCATTAGAAAATGTTAAGCTTTTCGGTGTCGTTAATACGCTCGATAGCGAACGCAACTTAATCACTTTACAGCCACAAGCTAGCACTATTAAAGAAGAACGTTTCGATGGCCTCACCGTTCTTACCTTGTCGCAAAGCTTCAGTAATACTAGTGACAGCGCTCTAAGCGGTTACTACCAAATTCCGCTGCCGAACCCAAGCGCACTGATTCACTATGAAGTGAGTTCTGATGGTGCAATCAACGAGCTGTCTGATCCACAAAAGGTTTCGCTGGAAAAAGGGCAAAGCATTACATACACGGTTCGTTATGAGTTGCATTCAGACTTACTGGTAGGCTTCCACCAAGCACATGAGCCAATGTTTGAGGACGCTAACTTAGATGTAGAAACTGCTATCGCACAAAACTAACTATTATCCCCAAAGCATAGGAAGACTCTCAGACACGGACGTCATTTTATCTACAAAGACAATAGTCTCCTCCACCCTTAGGACGCACAGCGTCCTTTTTTTGTAAGTCAAATATGAGTCGAGCAAGCCACACTTGCATTAATTTGGCTCTAGGTCACATAAAAAAAAGTACTCCCTCACACAGCAAAACCCTGCCAGTTCACAAAGGTACATAACTCTACAAAACGATACAGTTTTACAATTGAACAGCATCTTTGAGGTTGCTAGTTTGGGTGCCGTGTTATTAATAAATTTTATTCGATTTAAAACACAAGGGCTGAAGGGGGTACATCTAATCGATGAGTTTGTGCTAAGCGCTGCCATCGATTAGATGCTTCAGCATCAATAATCAGAACAACTATCGACTCACTAATGAGAAGGAGATATCTATGAACAGAAGTTCAAAGTTCATGCTTAGCGCTTTGTCGCTTAGCATGTTAACCGTCGTCGGCCATGCGGCTGAACGCCAATCGCTACGAGACAATCCTGTTATCAACAATCTTATCGCTGAGCAGCAAGCTCTACCGGGCTCTGTTTCGATGAACGCGAAACAGCTTGTTGGTCTACAAGGCAATAGCGACGCTTTACAGGTTCGCAAAAGCTACCACAACGATAACGGCACCGTAACCAAGCGCTATCAGCAGTTTTATAAAGGTATTCCGGTTATCGGCGATGACGTCATTATTACGCGCAAAGCTTCTGGTCAATTCAGTTTTGCCCATGGCGCGGTGCTTCAAGCCATCGAGCAAGACGTCCCAAGTGTCAAGCCAAGCATTACTTCTGCTGAAGCATTATCGATCGCTAAAAATACACAAGCCTTTAACGCACAAGGCAAAACAAGCCGCCCTGTTTCACACTATGAGAATGAAAAGTCTGATCTCGTTATTTGGCAAGACAACGATGGCGCAGCGAAATTGGTTTACTCTGTAAGCTACGTTGCACACGGCGACGAACCTTCTCGCCCACAAATGTTTGTTGATGCAAAGACCGGCGATGTGCTGCATTCTTATGAGAATCTGCAAACGGCTAACGGCACAGGTCCAGGCGGTAACCAAAAGACGGGCAAATACTTTTACGGTACGGACTTTGATCCGATGAATGTGGCACAGTCTGGCAATACTTGTCGCATGAGTAACAGCAATGTCGACACTATCAATATGAATAATTCGCAGTACGGTGGCAACATCCACAGCTTCACTTGTCCTGACAATACTGTGAAAGAAATTAACGGCGCATACTCGCCATTAAACGATGGTCATTTCTTTGGTGGCGTTGTTTTTAATATGTACAACGACTGGTTCAATTCAGCACCACTAACACAAAAACTACGTGTTCGTGTTCATTATGGCAACAACTATGAGAATGCCTTCTGGGATGGCCAGCAAATGACCTTCGGCGATGGCGCTAGCACTTTCTATCCACTAGTGTCACTAGACGTTATGGCGCACGAAGTCAGCCACGGTTTCACTGAACAAAACTCAGGTTTGGTGTACAGCAATAAGTCTGGTGGTTTGAACGAAGCCTTTTCAGATATGGCCGGTGAAGCTGCTGAATTTTATATGCATGGCACTAACGACTTCTTAGTTGGTGAGCAAATTTTCAAAAGTAACGGTGCCTTACGCTACATGAACAATCCGCCACAAGATGGTAGATCGATTGATCACCAAAGCAACTTTACTTCAGGTATGGACGTTCACCACAGCTCAGGTGTTTATAACAAAGCTTTCTATTTACTCGCAACGACCAGTGGCTGGGATACGAAAAAAGCTTTTGAAGTCTACACCCGCGCCAACCAAAACTACTGGACCTCACGCACAAACTGGGATGATGCTGGCGACGGTGTTTTAGATTCAGCTTGTGATTTAGGTTACAGCGTTGATGACGTAAACGCCACGCTACAAGCCGTAGGTATTAGCAGTAGCGTTAGCCCTGGTCGTGATTGTGGCGGTACAACTCCACCACCTCCTGGCGATAATGTTCTGAAAAACGGTGAGCCGGAAACAAACCTTTCAGCCACCACTGGTAACGATATTCTTTACACCATGGAAGTACCTGCTGGTGCAACTAACATTAGCTTTGCCATCACTGGCGGTTCAGGCGATGCCGACTTATACGTTCGTAAAGGCGCCGCGCCAACTGACTCGACTTACGATTGCCGCCCATACCGCAACGGTAACAACGAAAGCTGCTCAGGCAGTGGCGAAGGCACTTATTATGTGCGCGTAAAAGCCTACTCAAGCTTCTCTGGCGTTACGCTAACTGGTAGCTTCGACGACAACACAGGCCCTGGCACACCGCCAATCGACGAAACTTACAGCAACGTTTCCGTCCCACAAGGTGCTTGGACACGCTATACGCAAGACCTAAACGGTGACTATAGCTCACTAACCGTCACAATCACTGGTGGTTCTGGTGATGCTGACTTATACGTTCGTCACGGCTCACAACCAACAACCTCAAGCTACGATTGTCGTCCGTACAGATGGGGCAACGAAGAAACTTGTACCATCAACGCGCCACAGTCGGGCACATGGCACATAGGTTTACGTGGTTATAACGCTGCTTCTGGTGTCACTCTAAACATCACAGCAACTCCTCAGTAACCCGGTTACCAACTTTAGAGGGGCTTCCCGCCCCTCTTTCTATAAACATCCTTCGAGCAATATTTACATTTTAATCACAGAATAGGTAGCTCACTATGAAGCATCTAACCACCATATTTTTAATGTCTGTGGCCGCCACCTCTTTGTCTTTAACAAGTACGGCGACAGCAAAAACAGACTCAACTTCAGACCAAAATCCATCCCAATCCGAACAAACAGTATGGATCACGCTTGGCGCTGATGCCGCTGAAACCGTACAAAATAAATTTCAAACAGACATCCCCATGACGCTATCGGGAATTGTCGGCAAAAATAGTGCTAACCCAGTCGCTATAGCCCAAATCCCAGAGTCTAAAGTCATTGAGCTAAGCCAGCTCATGCATGATGAACATAAGCGTTGTGGCGGCTTTTTCTACCACAGTACTCAGCAGCAAGCGCAAGAGCACGCACACAATATTCATCAAACCCAAAACTTTGCCTCGGTTAACTACAGCATCGACAATCCGCAGGCGGTGAATGCCTTAATCTCCAAAGTCAGTAGCGCCGATCTAATCGCTACGGTTAACAGCCTGACGAGCTATTACAACCGCTATTACACTTCGTCAACCGGTGTCGACTCCGCCAATTGGATTAAAAATCATTGGCAATCCATAGCCGCAGATCGAAGTGATATCGATGTAAAACTGTATGGACACAATAGTTGGAATCAGCCATCGGTAATCGCCACCATTACGGGCACAACTTACCCCGATGAAATCGTTATTATTGGTGGTCACCTCGACTCTATTAACTCCTACAACCGCTCTGGCAGAGCACCAGGCGCCGATGACAATGCTTCAGGCATTGCCGTATTAACTGAATCACTAGAAGCCATCGTCGAGTCGGGTTTTAAGCCTGAGCGAACGGTTAAAATTATGGGTTACGCGGCTGAAGAAGTTGGTCTTCGAGGCTCGCAAGAAATTGCCGCTGAGCATAAAAACAATAACACCAATGTACTGGGAGTCGTCCAGTTCGATATGTCCGGTTATAAAGGCAGCTCACAAGACATTGTATTTATTACGGATTATACCAATCAAGAGCAAAATCAGTTTCTCGCCGATCTGGCCGATACATACTTGCCATCGATTAGCTACGGCTACGACCGATGTGGTTACGGTTGTTCCGATCATGCTTCTTGGCATAACCAGGGTTTTGCCGCTTCGATGCCATTTGAGTCTCACATGGGTAGCACCAATGGCGATATCCACACCGTAAATGACGACCACTTTAACGCGAACCACTCGGTAAATTTTGCGAAGCTGTCTGTAGCTTTTTTAGCGGAGTTAGCGAAAGGCACCGTCGATGGTGACACCCCACCACCGCCGCCACCTGGCGACAAAGTCATAAAGAATGGCGTTCCCGTAACGGATTTATCCGCTACCACTGGCAACGATATCCTTTACACCATGGAAGTTCCTGCTGGTGCGAGCAACATCAATTTTGCTATCAGTGGTGGCTCCGGTGACGCTGACTTATACGTTCTCAAAGGCGCAGCACCAACGGACTCGACTTACGATTGCCGCCCTTACAGAAACGGTAACAATGAAAGTTGCTCAGGTAGTGGTGAAGGAACCTACTTTGTTCGCCTAAAAGCTTACACTAGCTTTTCAGGTGTCACACTGACCGGTAGCTTCGAAGACAACACTGGTCCTGGCACACCTCCAATCGACGAAACTTACAGCAACGTCTCTGTTGAAAAAAATGCTTGGGCTCGCTACTCCCAAGAGCTCGACGGCGACTACAGCTTGCTAACCGTTACTATTTCGGGCGGCTCAGGCGACGCCGACTTGTATCTTCGTCACGGCTCACAGCCTTCAACATCAAGCTATGACTGCCGCCCTTACAAATGGGGTAACGAAGAAAGTTGCACCATCAATGCGCCACAATCAGGCACATGGTACATCGGTTTGCGCGGATACAGCGCCACTTCAGGCGTCACTCTCACCATCCAAGCAACACCACAATAATTTAAACTGTTCCTAGTTCCACGGTAGTGCACACAAGGATGTGTGCATTTTAATGCCGCAATATTAGTGCCGACTTTCACATCAGTCTTGCTTAGCACTTTCTCTCAGATACCTTCTCACTCCCCTTCTCACCTTTCATTTGACTCCAAAATTATCGTGCAAGCTCATAGCTCGCCATAACTATTACCAGTCAAATTAAAAGAGCTTGAGTTTTTGTTCCAATCCTGTGTATCATGCGTTTGATGGTTCAATGTACTCCATGTTGAACTCACTCAAAAAATGTTATCAAGAAAGGCCGAGGGACTAGACCCTATGACGCCTTAGCAACCCTTTCCTTGTAAAGAAGGTGCTACGTTCTACTTCTTGTCTTATGACAATGAAGATAGATAACTGAGATAAAACCACTGTTCTGTGGTTGTTCAGAATTTCTTTTTAACATTTTTCATTCGTCATAACGCGATGCGTTATGTGGACTTTTATTGATATTGTAAAGGTATGAAAAATGACACAGTCAAACCAGCAAGAAACCCAAGCCCTTCACTCGGGCCATGATGTTACACAACACGGCGACACCCGCGCAGTCCCTATTTACCTCACTTCTAGCTACGTCTTTAAAGATGCAGATCATGCTGCTAACTTATTCAATTTGTCTCAGCCCGGTTTTATTTATACCCGCTTAAATAATCCTACCAACGATATTCTTGAGCAACGACTGGCGGCCTTAGAAGGCGGTGTCGGCGCAGTAGTTACGGCATCTGGTACGGCAGCTATTAGCACTGCTTTACTGACACTACTTAAAGCCGGTGATCATATCGTTGCTTCGGGAAGTCTATATGGTGGTACCTTCAATCTATTAAATGTCACCCTACCGAGATTTGGCATTACCACTACATTTGTTAACGCCGACAACCCTGATGCTGTGAATGCGGCTATTCGTGAAAATACCCGTGCTGTATTTATTGAATCTTTAGGTAATCCTAAGCTGGATGTTCTGGATATAAACGCGATTGCCAACGTTAGTCATAAACACGGCATTCCTTTGATCGTTGATAACACTATCGCCACGCCGGCATTACTCAAACCGATTGACCATGGTGCTGATATCGTCATCCATTCGTTGACTAAGTACATTACTGGCAACGGTACTGGCATGGGCGGGGTGATTATTGACGCCGGTCGATTCGATTGGGCTAATGGTAAGTTTCCAGAATTTACTAATCCTGCGCCAGGTTACCACGGTCTGATTTATCACGAAGCTTTGGGCAATTTGGCGTATGTGGCACGTTTACGAATAGAAGGTTTACGCGACTTAGGAGCGGCATTAAGTCCGTTTAATGCTTTTGCCACTTTGCAAGGCTTAGAAACTTTATCCTTACGAATTAAGCAGCACAGTGACAATGCCTTACAGTTAGCGCAATGGTTACAAGAACAGCCACAAGTGGCATGGGTTAACTACCCTGGTTTGCCGGAGAGTCCGTACCACGAGCTAGCGCAAAAATACCTGCCCAAGGGGCAAAGCGGTGTTCTTACATTTGGTTTAAAAGCAGGTTTTGAAGCAGCAAAAACAGTCGTCAACAAAACCAAGATTTTCTCCCTTCTAGCGAATATCGGCGATACCAAATCTTTGATCATTCACCCCGCGAGTACGACCCATCAGCAACTGAGCAAACAAGATCAAGAAGCTGCTGGTGTCAGCCCCGATCTTATTCGACTGTCAGTGGGCTTAGAAGCATTAGAAGATTTGAAATCTGACTTACAGCAGGCTTTTGCTGAAATAGCACAGTGAGGCTGGTAATGAGTAGAACAATCATTCTCGATAATTTTACGACCTTATCAGGCGCAAGCTATCAGCGAATACCAATAAGTTATCGACTATTTGGCCCCGAGTTACATCAGGCACCGATTATTTGTATTAATCATGCCCTGACTGGTAACTCTCAGGTTAGCGGAGAGGCTGGATGGTGGCGGGACTTAGTAGGCCCCGATAAAGTTATTGATACGAACCACTTTACGGTATTAGCCTTCGATTTGCCCGGCAATGGTAGCAATGACTTTGTCATAAAAAACTACCATGACTTTGTGGCGAAAGACATGGCCCGTATTTTACTGTCAGCACTGTCGAGTTTAAAAATTCATAAGCTCCATGCTTTGATTGGAGCCTCTTTAGGCGGAGGGATCGCTTGGGAAATGTTAGCCCAAGCATCGAAACTGTGCCGCCACTTTATTCCTGTAGCGACGGATTGCGTTTCATCCGACTGGCTAATTGCAAACTGCCATTTGCAGGAACAAATTTTACTAAACTCAAAGCAGCCAGTGCCTGATGCTCGAAAACACGCCATGATGTGTTACCGAACGCCTTCATCGTTCAGCCAACGCTTTCAACGTAAAAAACAGCAGGACCAATCGCTGTTTCAGGTTGAAAGTTGGCTTAATCACCATGGTGACAGCTTAAGCAAGCGGTTCTCTTTATCATCGTATCAGTTAATGAATCAGCTTTTAAAAACAGTCGATGCTGGAGTTAGAAGTAGCCCCAAGCTAGTAGCACAAATTAAGGCACAGATTCATCTGGTCGCGATAGATTCTGATTTATTTTATCCTGCGGCAGATACTAAAAACTTGTTATCTTTTTTAAAGCAGCATTTACCAACAGGTCAGGTCGACTACCATGAAATCACATCACCCCATGGGCACGATGCTTTCCTTATGGAGAAGCAACAAACAGCACTGATTATCGGTTCAATTTTAACACCCAATAATAGGTTTAAAGCTTGTCGCGTGTTGAAGTTTGGTGGGCGCTCTTTGGCTGATGATAATGGAGGTTTTTCTAGAGTTTTAGATATTATTGAAAGTCGTAAAGCCGACTTAGAAAATATCGTTGTTGTGGTATCAGCGCGAGCGGATACCACACAGCGATTACATAAGCTGGTACTCAAGGCGGCTTCGGGTGAAGACTATACCGATGACTTAGAACAACTTATCAAGGATCAAACGCCACCAGGATTGCTTATCGACTGGCAAGACAATATCAACTTAATCAGTCGACTGCTTAAAGGTATTGCCATGATTGGCGATTACAGCAAAAAAACTTTAGATAAGATCCTCGCTCAAGGCGAGCTGATGTCAGTCAAAGCGGTTGCCGCTGGCCTAAGTTCCCGAGGAATCAGCGCCGGACTGCTCGATACCCATTCATTGCTTAAAAGTGATAACAATTTCAACCGCGCCACACCTTTAACAGATCTGTCGCAAGTAGCTGTACGCCAGGCTATCGAGCATCTGAAAAGCCATAACGTTATACTCGCTGCAGGCTTTGTCGCTTCGACCGAACAAGGGGAGACAACCACATTAGGGTTAAATGGTAGTAATTATAGCGCGGCTTTATTAGCAAACTTTTTAGACGCTGATGAAGTCGAAAATTACACTCACGTAGACGGCATTTATACCGCCAATCCTGAGTGGGTAGACCGCGCAACCAAAATAGAGCAGCTAAGTTTTGCCGAGGCTAACGAACTAGCACAACTGGGAACTTCGGTGCTACATGCTAAAACCATGTTGCCTTTACTAGAAAAGAATATTCCATTGCGACTACTCAATACCTTTAAGCCTGATGAACCCGGAACTCTAATATCAGCTGATAGCGATCGAACGGGGATAAAATGTATTAGCGCTGATCCGCATCGCGCATTGCTTACTTTAACTGGACGGGGCTTATTGGGACGAGTAGGGATTGATAGTCGGATATTTAATACCCTTTCGCGTCATGATATTAGTGTCAACATTATTTCACAAAGCGGTGCTGAGCGTGGTATCGGCTTAGTGGTCAGTAATGAAGATGCCCAGTTGGCTTTGCGAGTTTTACGCGATGAGTTTAAGGAGGATATTAAGCGCCGTGATGTCAGTGATATTCGTGTTGACGAACAGGTTTCCGTCATCACCGCTGTCGGTTTATCATTAACCGACTTTAGTCGCCCTCTGACAGCCTTAGTTAATAATCGAATAACGCCCCTCGTAATGAGCAATGCGGTAAGCGGTAATAGTGTGAGCTTAGTGGTCCAAAAAAGTGAGCTGATTAAAGCGGTTAATGTTATTCATAGTGCAATATTTGGTGCCATCAAGCGGGTGCACCTAGTGCTTTTTGGTCATGGTGTAGTTGGCAGTGCTTTGATTGAACAGATTTTATCGGCACAAGCGTCAATTCGGGAAACAAAAAATATTGAACTAAAAATTATTGGCATAGCAAACTCCAGACAACTGCTTCTGGATAAAAACGGGCTTGGCTCTGATTGGCTATCTCGTATCAACAAAAGTGACCAAGCGTCAAATGTCCAAACCATTATTGATTATGTCGAACGCCACCATTTAGAAAATGTCATCGCTGTCGATAATACAGCTAGCGAAGCTCTTTGTAGTCAATACGCTAAGCTAATCACAGCTGGCTATGATCTGGTTTCGTCCAATAAAGTTGCCAACACACTCGACTATGGGTATTACCAACGACTACATCAACTATTAAAACACCACCAAAAACGTTACCTCTATGAGACCAACGTTGGTGCAGGTCTGCCACTTATCGATACCATTAGAACGTTACATCAGTCGGGAGAGAATATTACTGCAATACGTGGAATTTTTTCAGGCTCCCTGAGCTACATATTCAACCGCTTTAGTTCCGAAGATTTGGCTTTTAGTGACGTTGTTAATGCTGCCGTTAAACAGGGGTTTACTGAACCTGATCCGCGATCGGATTTAAGTGGACTGGATGTGGCGCGTAAGCTATTAATTCTAGCTCGGGAGTTGGACTTAGCGGTCTCAATGAAGGATGTTACGATTGAGAATCTAGTGCCAGATAGCTTAAGCGAAATAAGTTTAGCTGAGTTTAGACAAAACCTTAGTAAGTTAGATGATATTTTTGCTGCCAAGAAATCCAACTTAACCCCTGGACAAGTTTTGCGTTATGTTGGTGAGTTAAGTGGTAACTTGATGCACACTGAGAGCACCCGCTTAACCGTTTCGCTTGAAGCCGTGGATAGTAGCGGTCCGCTAGGCCGTGTTCAGGGTAGCGACTCATTATTTGAAATCTACACTGAATCCTACGGCGCACACCCAGTCATTATTCAAGGCGCTGGCGCCGGAGCTCAGGTCACGGCCCGTGGTGTCCTTGGTGATATTTTACGAATTGCTTCTCAGCGCAGCTAGAGAATTGACAGGCAGAGCGACTTGATCGGACAATTGCACACAAGGAAGTGTGCTTTTTTATCGAACTTTAAAACTTTTGGCAGAAAATCTTGCCTATTTCCAGTAGCATTAAATCATTCAAGTCACCAAGCTTAAGGTTCATGCTTTTTATGTTTACCATTATCGTTATTAGCACTTGCCTCATTGCGATTATGACTCTGCTTCCAATTTCTCGAATAGAGAAATGGTGGGTACGAGGTTTTGATTTCCCACGCCTACAGCTTGGAATATTGTCTGCTATTTTACTGCTACTTCAACTGTTCTTCTTGCCGTTAACACAGACACAAAGCTGGCTCCTTATTGTGCCGACATTCTTTTGCTTGTGTTACCAAGGTTGGTGGATTTTACCCTATACAAAGCTAGTTAAACCCGAAGTTCAGAAATCAACTAACCAGCAAAAAAACACAATCAGTATCGTTACTGCTAATGTGCTGATGACTAACCGTAATGCACGCCAACTGTTGCAGTTAGTACGCCGCTATAACCCTGATATTCTGGTCACTTTGGAAACGAATCAATGGTGGCAGTCTCATCTCGATCAACTTGAAGAGCACTACCCACACACCGTTAAGTGCCCCCTTGAGAACCTTTATGGCATGCACGTTTATTCAAAACTACCGCTGGAAAATGCTGAGATTCAATATCTCATAGAAGAAGATGTGCCTTCTATTCACGCCCAAGCCCTGCTCGACAATGGGCAAAGTATACGACTCCATTTCCTACACCCAGCACCGCCAAGCCCAACCGAAAACGAAGAGTCTGCCGAGCGTGATGCAGAATTAGTGATGGTGGCGAAGAATATTGAAAAAAGTAAAGATAAGTCCCAGCCGATTATTGTGACTGGCGATATGAACGATGTCGCTTGGTCACGTACAACACGCTTGTTCCGAAAAATTAGCGGCTTACTCGACCCTCGTATTGGTCGTGGTATGTTTAACACCTTCCATGCTAATTATTGGTTTATGCGCTGGCCGCTCGACCATCTATTCCATAGTGAACACTTTACGCTAGATACAATCACACGTTTACCAGCTTATGGCTCTGACCATTTTGCACTCTATACGCAACTCAGTTTAGAGCCAGCAAAAGCCCCGCAACAATCTGGGGTGGACAAAGAAGATGGCGATGACCAGCTAGCAGAAGAGATTATGTCGAATAAAAACGCTACCAGCCAGCACCAGCGTTCATAATCCGACATAACTCAGAAGTAGCTTCAAGGGTTACTTTGCTAACCTAGCACCTAGCCAAGCAAAAGGTAAAAAGACTAAAAGGTCAGCGACCATAAACCATAATGGGTGCGGGATCATAACTAGATTCATGATTCCGCCCAGTAGAAATACCACACCACAAATAAGCCCCAAAGTTATTTGCTTATTCGGGGTAATATTGCCACAGACAAAACCTGCGACTAACGAGCCCAAGGCATGAGCTATTATCACGGTCAATAAAGCATCCACTGGCAATGAAACCACATACTCAGCGAAAGCCTCTTTGTCCTCCATGCTTAAATTCTCTGGCCACGGAAATCGCACCATATTGATGGACTCAATGCCGTAAATCACGAGTCCGCCCACAATAACACCGATAATGACCGCTAAGATATTTTTAGCCACAATTACTCTCCCTCAATCTGTTTCTTTTTATAGGTACCATCAAACACGGTTACCCAAGTTCCGCCTTTATTTACTGAAACTTCCCACAATTGTTTGACCGTACCGTCTTCTTTTGGCGTCCAGGTGATTTGATTCAAAACTGGCCCTTTAGGCCCCTTAGTGACACCTTGTAAAATCATTGAGCGATGACTTAGTGCACCATTGAGCTTTAGCAAAGTCCCGCTATTATCGACCCACGTTTGATGCCAAGATGCGGTGGTACGATCATAGATATTAAAACTATGCCCAATATTACCGCTCTCACCAACCCAATTTTCTTGTACGCTACAACCGCCTAGAATCTTCTCAACCTTGTTCTCACCAACTTTCTGTCCTTCGGGGTTAAACACTTCCCACTCACCAACCCAGAAATCGAACTGATTATATTCCTCACCAGAACAGGGTGGAGTCTGTATCGACTCTTCAGCGGAATAAGCGATTGAAGTTAGCAGAATAAGTACCAATATTGTTAAGTATTTCATAAAGCCCCTCATTTTTTATCCATACCCTATTTATGTTATATGTTCATTTTCTTTGCTTGTCCAATGACCATGTTTTATTTGTTCATTCCCCTCTAAAGAGACTCCTATAGTCGTTTACTACAACAAAAAAGCGAACCAAAGAAAGTGGCCCCTGACGCTAGTCGCTGTCGCACTCCCTTCTTTCGTTAAAGTTAATCACGCGCCGCAAAACAAAACATCCTGTTTTGTCTTTTCTAAATTGGCCTGTTTCCCCAAGGGGATTCCCTGCGGTCACTTATCAATTTACTCTATAACTTTACCTCTCTCAGCTAGCTTTATGGGTACACAGAGCACAAGCAGGCAAACTCCAGTACCCCTTAAAGCTTGCCGAGTCTCACAGAGATTATTGGATCTAAGCATTTGAGTGTTTGAGCAACGCGAGTTTCAAATGCGCCAATAATCTCGAGAAACGAGGGTAGCCGAAGGCCGAGCGACTTGGGGTGTCTTTTCTTTTGGTTCGTTTTCTTTGGACAAGCAAAGAAAATGAACATAAGATTACTCAGAAAGGAATTGGAGGAATAATATGATACAAACTGTAGAAAAGTCTATTCAATTAACCAAAAAGCTTTTAGAAATTAATAAGAAGATACAAGACGCAGACCTTTCCAATCATCTATCTGACCTTAAGTTAGAGCTTGCTGAAGTAAAGTCTAGTATGAGCGATTTAATTATTGAAAACTCTGAACTAAACGAGAATTAGATCGACTAAAACATACGCAAGGTGATAAAGAATCAGAGTTAAGTTTTAATCTTGAGAGCAACGCATATTACTCCCCTACTGGAGATGGGCCTTTTTGTTCAGGTTGTTACGACACCAAAAAAAGCAAAGTACGACTTTCCGGAATTCCAGAAGACTTTCAGGATTTAGCCAAGTATAAGTGTCCCAGTTGCGGTGCAACGTATTAAAAAAGGGAGCCGAAGCTCCCTTTTTATTATAACGAGTAAATGATTACTCTTGACCAGCTGGCGCTTGTTCTTGCGCTGGTGGGTCAATCAAAGCTTTCATACTTAGACGAATACGACCTTGGCGATCGACTTCTAGTACTTTAACTTTAACCATGTCACCTTCTTTCAAGTAGTCGGTTACTTTGTTCACACGCTCGTGAGCGATTTGTGAAATATGAACCAGACCATCTTTTCCAGGAGTGATTTGAACGAATGCGCCGAAGTCTGCAAGACGAACGACTTTACCTTCAAATTCCATGCCTGCCGTAATTTCCATAGTAATCATTTCGATACGACGAATCGCTTCAGCTGCGCCTTCTGAATCGCTAGAAGCAACTTTAACGGTACCGTCATCTTCGATTTCGATTGTTGCGCCAGTTTCTTCAGTTAGGGCACGGATAGTAGAACCACCTTTACCGATAACTTCTGAAATCTTGTCGACTGGAATCTTAATCGCTGTGATGCGAGGTGCGTGCTCAGAGATATCTTCGCGTGGCTTCGCTAGTGCTTCGTTCATGACGCTCAAGATATGTAAACGGCCACCCTTAGCTTGGTGTAGCGCTTTTTCCATAATTTCTTGAGTAATACCGTCAATTTTGATGTCCATTTGAAGTGCAGTAATACCTTCTGCAGTACCCGCTACTTTAAAGTCCATATCGCCTAAGTGATCTTCATCACCTAAGATGTCAGAAAGAACAACTGATTTGTCGCCTTCTTTAACAAGACCCATAGCGATACCAGCGACTGGAGCTTTCATTGGAACACCAGCGTCCATCAACGCTAGAGATGTACCACAAACTGAAGCCATCGAGCTAGAGCCGTTCGATTCAGTAATTTCCGAAACCACACGTAATGTGTATGGGAATTCAGCAATGGTTGGAACCATCGCAGCAACACCACGCTTAGCTAAACGACCGTGACCAATTTCACGACGCTTCGGAGAGCCCATGAAGCCTGTCTCGCCCACACTGTACGGAGGGAAGTTATAGTGCATCATGAAGTGGTCTTTACCTTCGCCCATAATGCTGTCTTTAATCTGTGCATCACGCTCAGTACCTAAAGTTGCAACAACTAGAGCCTGAGTTTCACCACGAGTAAAGATTGCAGAACCGTGAGTACGCGGTAATACGCCAGTACGGATATCTAGCGCACGAACCATATCAGGTTCACGGCCATCGATACGAGGCTTACCAGAAACGATTCGAGTACGAACCACTTCTTTTTCAATGTCATGGAAGACTTCTTTAACTTCGTCAGCTGAAGGTTGACCTTCTTCTTCACCCGCTAAAGCTTCAACAGTTTGTGCTGATAGTTCGCTAATTTTTTCATAACGCTCTGACTTTTCAGCAATCTGGTACGCATCTTCAATCGCTGCATACATTTTTTCTTTAACTGCGTCATAAAGCGCCGTGTTTTTAGCTGGAGGCGTCCAATCCCACGCAGGCTTGCCCGCTTCAGCTTGTAATTCTTTAATCGCTTGAATCGCGACTTGTAGTTCTTGGTGGCCGTACATGACAGCGCCAAGCATGACGTTTTCTGGTAGTTCGTCAGCTTCTGACTCTACCATTAACACTGCTTTATCAGTACCCGCAACCATAAGATCTAACTTTGAGTTAGCCATTTCTGTCGTTGATGGATTTAAAGCGTATTCACCATCGATATAGCCAACACGCGCAGCACCGATAGGGCCGCCAAAAGGAATGCCTGAAATAGCTAGAGCAGCTGATGCACCAAGCATTGCTGGTACAGCTGGATCAACCTCTGGGTTGATAGAAACGACAGTAATAACAACTTGTACTTCGTTTACGAAACCTTTTGGGAATAATGGGCGTAACGGGCGGTCAATCAAACGAGCAGTTAATGTCTCTTCGTCTGAGGGGCGGCCTTCACGCTTCAAGAAACCACCCGGGATTTTACCCGCGGCATATGTTTTTTCTTGGTAGTTCACGGTTAGCGGGAAGAAGTCTTGACCTTCTTTCGCTTCTTTTTTACCGACAACCGTAACGAATGCGGTAGTACCTTCTACATCTACGATTACTGCGCCAGAAGCCTGACGTGCAACGCGACCTGTTTCGATAGTGACTTCACGGCCACCGTATTGAAATGATTTTTTTGTATAATCCACAATTTTTTCCTATTTAAGTTACTTGGGCTTAATTTACCCACTTGCAATCAGAACCCACATCGTCTGAAAGCAAACAAAAAAGGGGCCTGCAAGGCCCCTTTAATTCTTAGCGACGTAGACCCAGCTTTTTAATCAAGTCTGAGTAACGGCTATGATCTTTACGCTTCAAGTAGTCTAGCAATTTACGACGCTGACTTACCATGCGAAGCAAACCACGGCGCGAGTGGTGGTCATGCTTATGCGCTTTGAAGTGGTCTTGTAGGTGGTTGATTTGCGCTGATAGCAATGCAACCTGCACTTCTGGTGAACCCGTATCGCCTTCTCCGCGAGCGTGTTCTTGAACAATTTCAGCTTTCTTTTCTGCACTTAGTGACATATTTTATATCTCCAATGACGAGTGATTTCACTCGGTGTGTACTAACGAGTTAGCCAATCACTAATTCAGCCAACCCAATGAATGCGCGATTGTACCCTAAACCAATCCTTTTCAGCAAGTCTAATTAGCGCTGAAGGGCCTTTATTTACGAGCTATTACCCAGAAATACTAGTTCCGTAATGACTGCTCAGTGTTTGCAATCGAATATGCGGGTTTTGCTTACGACAATTCCGCAAAAATTGCGCGAAACAAGACTCTGTTTCATCCAGTTTTTCACGTAAACGGTGGCCACCATCGAAGACGTGTAAGTCTGCTTTTGCTGCTTGTGCAAAGCGAATCACATTTTCCACAGGAACAATGTCGTCTTGCCAACCGTGAACCACAGTTACAGGGCACTCAAGTCGTTCTAGATCCGCTTCGGCATAACCATCCATATAGACCGCCGGTGAAATTAAGAAAATGCCCATTGGGTCATTGCTCAATCCAGCTACCGCTGAGACATAACCGCCCATACTGGTTCCTACTAGGATATACGGACGTGACAAATTCATCAGGTAGTTATTTAGCTTAGTCACACGTTCGTTGGTGTGTAAACGGCGGTAGTCCAAAGACTCCACATCAAAGCCCTGCTCCTCGCATACTTTGGATAAGGCCTGAATTCGATTTCCTTTTGGACCTGACACTTTACCGTGTGAAAAGATCACTAAAGGCTTCATTGATGGGTTCATAGTTTTCCTAATTATTCTGTTTTATTAATCGACGTGGGGCTACTTTGCCATCATCGTCAATAAAGCCTATTCCCAAAAAGCCTCTTGGACCTTTAAGAATAAACTCATCTTCTTCCGGCAGTTCACCAATCTGTAGCGATTGCCCCAAGCAGATGTAATAAGTTTCATCATCGTTCAGCTCGACAATGGGTAAATGGTGTAACGCCTGTTCCAGTGGCATCAACAGCTCATCCATAGCTAATTTTTCATCGGCCTGTTTCATCGCCTCAAGCTGAGTCATGGTGACGCAATCTTCCAGTTGCAAATGACTCACCGCAGTTCGACGTAATTCTTGTACGTGCGCGCCGCAACCCAGCTCATCTCCAATATCTTCGACCAGATTTCTGATATAAGTTCCCTTCGAGCAGTGAACATCAAGCTCAAATTCATCACCCTCAAGACGTAAAATATCGATGGAGTGAATGGTCACTTCGCGTGCCTTACGCTCCACCTCGATGCCTTGACGCGCCAACTTGTAAAGAGGCACACCATCTTTCTTTAAGGCCGAGTACATCGATGGAACCTGGCTGATAGTACCTTTAAATTGTTGCACTACCGTGACAAGTTGCTCTTCGCTCACATCAACCGGCTTCTCTTCGACAACCTCACCTTCTCTATCCGCAGTTGTCGTCTTTTGCCCTAATTTAGCGACAACACGATACTTTTTATCTGCGTTTAGAAGAAAATGTGAAAACTTTGTTGCCTCACCAAAACAGATCGGTAAAACACCCGTCGCAATTGGATCTAAAGCACCTGTATGGCCCGCTTTTTGTGCAAAATACAAAAACTTAGCCTGCTGCAAAGCTTTGTTCGAGGTCATATCGGTGGGTTTATCGAGTAACAATATACCCGTAATATCGCGACCGCGTTTACGTCGTCTTGCCATGGGTAACTCCGAAGGTAGCGGTTAACGCTTAGGAATGATCGTCTTTATCAGACTGTTGCTTGTTAGCCGATTTTTGCTGATCCTCGGATACAGCTTTTTCAATCAGGCTCGACATACGCTGGCCTTCTTGGATCGACTTATCGAAAAAGAAGCGTAGTGAAGGAACACTACGCATACGCATTTCTTTCGCTAGTTGTGAACGTAGAAAACCTGCTGCACCACGCACAACTTCTAATGCTTCCTCGATCTCTTCTGGCTCGTCTTTGCCCAAAAAGGTAACAAACACTTTAGCGTTTTGAAGATCGCTGGTGACCTCAACTGCAGATACAGTTGCTAAACCCAAACGGGGGTCTTTCATTTCGCGCTGGAAGACCAGAGCCAGCTCACGCTGGATCTGATCGGCAACTCGATTAGCTCTTGCTTGTGACATTTAGTTTCTCGTCATTCGAATGATGGATTAAAGGCTACGTTGAACTTCAACAATCTCAAAGACCTCGATCTGATCACCAGGCTTTACATCGTTGTAGTTTTTAACACCAATACCACATTCCATATCTTTACGAACTTCCTGTACGTCATCTTTAAAACGACGTAATGACTCAAGTTCGCCTTCATAAATCACCACGTTATCACGCAATACGCGGATAGGGTTATTACGTTTAACCACGCCCTCAGTCACCATACAACCTGCGATAGCACCAAGTTTTGGCGACTTAAAGACGTCACGAACTTCAGCTAAACCGATGATTTCTTGACGTGATTCTGGTGATAGCATACCACTTAGAGCAGCTTTCACTTCTTCAATCGCTTCGTAAATTACGCTGTAGTAACGAATTTCCACGGCATCACGCTCAGCAATCTTACGTGCAGTAGCATCAGCACGAACGTTGAAACCAATAATAATCGCGTTCGAAGCTGCCGCTAAAGAAACGTCTGTTTCCTTAATACCACCAACACCGCTAGAGATTACTTTAACTTCAACTTCATCCGTCGCAAAGTCTGTTAATGACTTGCTCAATGCTTCTACAGAACCTTGTACGTCTGCTTTAATAATAACGTTGAGCTGTTGCAGTTCATCGCTACTACCCATGTTAGCAAACATGTTCTCAAGCTTAGCTTTTTGTTGGCGAGCCTGGAACTCTTCACGCTGCTTAATTTCACGGCGCTCGGCAATTTCACGTGCGGTTCTTTCGTCAGCAACCACAGTAGCTTCATCACCAGCTACAGGCACACCGGATAAACCTAGCACCTCAACTGGAATAGAAGGACCTGCCGAATCAATTGCCTGACCATTTTCGTCAAGTAAAGCGCGCACACGACCATAATGCTGGCCTGCTAATAGAATGTCGCCTTTGTTTAACTGACCTTTCTGTACTAATACAGAAGCAATCGCACCACGGCCCTTATCAAGACGTGCTTCAATAACAAAGCCTTTAGCAGCACCTTCGTCAACAGCAGTTAGTTCAAGAACTTCTGCCTGCAATAAGATCGACTCGAGTAAATCATCAATACCTTCACCTGATTTCGCAGAAACGTGTACAAACTGAACATCGCCACCCCAGTCTTCAGGGATAACATCATGTTGAGATAGTTCGTTTTTAACACGATCCGGATCAGCTTCTGGCTTATCAATTTTGTTAACCGCAACGATCATTGGAACGCCCGCTGCTTTAGCGTGCTGAACCGCCTCGACTGTCTGTGGCATTACGCCATCATCCGCCGCAACGATTAGAATAACAATATCCGTCACTTCAGCACCACGCGCACGCATCGAAGTAAATGCTGCGTGACCCGGTGTATCGAGGAAGGTAACCATTCCGCGATCAGTTTCTACGTGATATGCACCAATGTGCTGAGTAATACCACCGGCTTCGCCAGTCGCTACGTGACTCGCACGGATATAATCAAGTAATGACGTTTTACCGTGGTCAACGTGTCCCATGATGGTTACTACTGGCGCTCTTGGTTTACCATCACCTTCATCGGTCATGGCATCTGAAAGAGCCGCTTCTTCCATCGCGTTTTCGTTAATCAGGACTGGTTTATGGCCCATTTCTTCAACGATCAGACTTGCTGTTTCTTGATCGATTGACTGGTTAACCGTAGCCATTACGCCGACTTTCATCATTGCTTTCATTAGCTCTGGCGCCTTAACAGCCATAGCCTTAGCGAGCTCACCCACGGTAATCGCTTCAGGAATTTCCACATTGTGGATGATAGTGTCCGTTGGCTTTTTGAAACCGTGTTTTTTCATATTGTCTGGAGCCTGATATACTTTTTTCTTTTGATTTCCACCACGCCTATTTTTATCTTCAAAAGCGTTAGCAACTAAATCTGCGTCGCTAGATTTCTTTTTACCTTTCTTCTTTTTACGACGGCTTTTACCTGGACCAGTCTTTTCTTCGAAATCACGAATCGACATTGGCTTAGCAGGTTTGCTTGGATCAGCTTTAACCACTTTTTCTTCGGTTTCTTGCTTCTCTTCAAGCTGTTTTTCAATCTTCTTCTTAACATCATCAGCAGCTTTTGGCTTAGCATCTTTTTTCGCTTTACCTTTATCCTCAGCTTTTTCTGATGCAGCTGGCTTACTTTTTTCTTCTGCCTGACGTTTCTCTTCTTCTTTGCGCTTAGCCTCAGCTTCTTCTTTTGCTTTACGCTCAGCTTCCTCAGCTTTTCGTTTAGCTTCGGCTTCAGCTTCTTCTTTCGCTTTACGTTCTGCTTCTTCAGCTTTGCGCTTTGCTTCTTCAGCTTCTCTTGCTTTTGCTTCTTCTTCCTCAGCAAGTCTTTGAATTTCTTCGTTCGAGCGCTTCACATAGGTACGCTTTTTCTTTACAGCGACCTGTACCGATTTCTTCTTGCCTTCAGATGAAGTTACGCTCAGAGTACTTTTTTTCGTACGGCTTAGAGTAATTTTCTTAGGACCTGTAGCCTCATCACCACCATGAGATTTTTGCAAATAAGCCAACAACGACTTTTTTTGCTCTTCAGTAATGGTGTCATCTGCACTTTTAACTTTTGTACCGGCAGCCTCTAGCTGCTCCAGTAGTCTATCCACTGAAGTTTTAAGAGTATCGGCAAATTGTTTAACTGTTGTATCTGACATTTAGTCTCCCCGCTTAATGCTATTCTTGCTCCTAGGCTTATTCCTGATCTTCAAACCAAGGGGCACGCGCGGTCATAATTAATTGAGCAGCACGCTCATCATTCAATTCTTCTATATCGGTCAAATCATCTACTGACTGTTCCGCCAAGTCTTCCATAGTAATAACGCCGCGACTTGCTAAAACAAAAGCCAAGTGACGATCCATGCCGTCCATATTTAATAAGTCTTCCGCTGGCTCATTTTTTTCTAGCTTTTCTTCACTCGCAATTGCTTTGGTCAATAAAATATCCTTGGCTCGTGATTTCAACGCGTCGATTAAATCTTCATCGAAGCCTTCAATTTCCAACATTTCCGAATGTGGAACATAGGCAACTTCTTCTAAGGTTGTGAAGCCTTCTTGCGCCAAAATTCCTGCCAGATCTTCATCAACACCAAGCTCATCAGTGAATAGCTTGATGATAGATTCTTCTTCTGACTGATTCTTTTTAGCGAACTCTTCCTCAGTCATCACGTTTAATTCCCAACCCGTCAACTCACTGGCTAGGCGGATGTTTTGGCCATTTCGACCAATAGCTTGTGCCAATTGATCTTCATCAACAGCGATATCCATGCTACGTGAATCTTCATCCACAACGATAGATACCACTTCTGCTGGTGCCATTGCATTGATAACAAACTGAGCTGGGTTGTCGTCGTACAACACGATATCAATTCGCTCGCCATTCAGTTCACCAGTAACTGCTTGTACACGCGCACCACGCATACCAACACAAGCACCGACAGGATCAATACGCTTATCGTTAGTTTTAACGGCAACTTTTGCACGCGAACCAGGATCGCGAGCCGCGCCTTTAATTTCAATCACTTGCTCGCCAATTTCAGGCACTTCGATGCGGAACAATTCTTCCAACATTTCAGGACGCGTACGGCTCACGAATAATTGTGGCCCGCGATTTTCGTCGTTAATGTTAAACAACAAACCACGCACACGGTCGCCAGCACGTACAGTTTCACGTGGCATCATTTCGTCACGTTGAATTACGGCTTCAGCGTTATTTCCAAGGTCTAGGAAAATGTAATCACGAGTAATTTTCTTAACGACACCTGTGACTAATTCGCCAACACGGTCACGGAAAGCTTCAACTGTTTTTGCACGCTCAGCTTCACGTACTTTTTGTACGATAACTTGCTTCGCCGTTTGCGCAGCAATTCGACCGAACTCAATCGACTCGATCTGCTCTTCGACAAAGTCGCCAACCTGCACTTCTGGATCTTCGACTTGTGCCGCTGATAGAGTGGTTTCCGTTAACGGATCTTCCACATCTTCATCGCCAACTACGGTCCAGCGACGATAAGTATCGTACTCACCAGTTTCACGATCGATGTCAACGCGCACGTCGATATCCACACCACGCTTTTTCTTTGTAGCTGTCGCTAGAGCTGCTTCTAGTGCACCAAAAATAACCTCTGGCTTGACGTCCTTTTCGTTGGAAACAGCCTCAACCACTAACAAAATTTCTTTATTGCTCATACGTGTCAACCTTCAATAAACTCGCGATTATTATTTCTTAACCCTTCCGAGACTAATCTTTAAGATTAATACTTTGCGATTAATTGGGCTTTTTCAATCTGCTGGACGCTAATGTCATAAACTTCACCGTCAACCAACAATTCGATCTGGCCATTATTTACTTGTTCAATAGTACCTTTAAACTTACGACGTCCATTCAATGGGAATGACAAACGCAGCTCCACAGTTTCGCCTACGTACTGCGCGAACTGTTGCTCTGTAAATAAAGGTCTATCCATACCTGGTGATGAGATTTCTAAATTGTAGAAACCACTGATTGGATCTTCCACATCTAAAACGCCACTCACCTGATGACTCACTTCAGCGCAATCATCCACATCAATACCATTCTCGTGTTCAATAAATACTCTTAAAATAGAGTGTTTACCCTGAGATAGATACTCTAGGCCCCAAAATTCAAAACCTGCGGCTTCGACGGCTGGACGAATAATTTTTTCCAGTTGTGACTGCTTGCTCATTACGCTCTCAATTCATTACTTTCGCTTGGCATTGCATAAATGCCATATACAAAAAAAGGCCCATACGGCCCCATCATTTATCTATCTGACAAACCTTGCGTCATCAAAGTCACAAGATTCATTATTATGATGGGCTTCCATCTGTCTAAACAGATTTCAACGACCCACACTGTTTATAACACACTTAACTTTGCTACAAACAATAAAGCCCCTATAAAGGGGCCTTATTATTATATTCATAATAGAAAGTCAGTCAACTTAAGTTACTGGCTGACTTCAGGTTCGCCTATAGACAAAACCACCCTCATTCTGAGGAAGTTGGTAGTAGGTCATTTCAACTCAGGCTCTTCGCTGGCTATGCCTATCGAAAGCTGAGTCCGACTTAGTCGGGCTGATATAAACAAACTACAAACTTAAAATTGGTAGCGGGGGCCAGATTTGAACTGACGACCTTCGGGTTATGAGCCCGACGAGCTACCAGGCTGCTCCACCCCGCATCCATGTTCTCTATTTCAAGAGTATCCTATTAGATTCTGGTCGTTCTAATAAGTTCGGCTTAAAGCCTCGTTGCCGTAGGTTTTTCTTACTGCCTACCTCAACGTGAAACGCATTATACTGACTTAAATGACTTTGACAAGGGGCATATAACAATAAATTACAGAAATATTTATCGCTATAAATACTCGAAGGCCTGGGCGCATAGCTGCATTAACTTGCCTGGGAATAATCCTAGTGCAACCACACTTAAACTGGTGATCCCTAAGCCAAGCCGTAGCCCCCGTACTGCCACGATCTTTTCTTCTTTTTCAGACTCATCGAAGAAAATAACTTTGACTACTTTGAGATAATAGAAGAGACCAATAATCGACATCACTGCAGCGAACACCGCTAGCCACACAAAGCCTGCGTTTAATACTGCTAGGAATACTTCAAGCTTTGCCCAGAAGCCAATAAAGGGGGGTAAGCCCGCCATCGATAAAAATAGAACGCTGATCAATAGGCCTCCCCAAGGGTTGGAGCGACCAAGGCCTTTGAGCTGATCTAGGTTTTTAACGTCTTCGACACCTTTACCTAAATAAATTAAACATCCAAACCCACCTAGCGACATAATCGAGTAGGCTAGGATATAAAAGAAGGATGCCGCAAAGCCCTCAGAAGTTCCGGTTAAAGCCCCTAACAAGAAATAGCCCATATGCGCTATCGCTGAATAGGCTAGTAGTCGTTTCAGGTTATTCTGCACCAAGGCAACGATATTACCGATCAACATTGATAAACAGGCAAGAATGATTAAAAGCCCCTGCCAATCCACCAGTGCGCCAATAAAACCATAGGCAAATATTCTCACCATAAAACCAAAGGCCGCTACTTTTGGGGCAGAGGATAAAAAGGCTGTGGTTGAGGTCGGTGCGCCATCATAAACATCCGGCACCCACATTTGAAACGGTACGGCACCAAATTTGAAGCCAATCGCGACCACGATAAAGACCAGACCAAAGCGTAAGGTTAAGCTAGCATCATTGGTCGCAATATAATTCGCGATGTCGGTCAGGTGGATATGCTGGGTCACGCCATAAACCAATGACATACCATAGAGTAAGAAGCCACTAGCGATAGCGCCCATGACGAAATACTTTACGGCAGCCTCCGCCGCACGGTAAGAATGACGTTGCATCGCCACTAACGCGTATAAGGAAAGCGATAACAACTCCAAGCCTAGGTACAAGGTAAGCAAGCTGCCACCGCTTACCAAGACCATCATTCCAAGTACCGCAAAAAGGTGCAGCAAGTAATATTCACCGCGCAAGATTCTCCGCGGCAATATATATGGCCGTGCGAACAAAAGCGCTAACATGGCTAGGAAGATGACACTAATCTTGATGATGCCCGCCATCGGATCGAGAATAAAATGACGCTCATAGAGATGGTATTGCACGCTTGGGAATTGCACCATGCAAATAATTGCCGTGGCTAATAACGCTAGCTGGGTTAAGCGGTAGGTTAAATTTCGGTCGAGGTCTTTGGAGAACACATCAACCAATAAAATCACACAGCCTGCAGTTAGCAAGAATATCTCAGGCAGTAAATGCATTAAATTATAGGGCACTTTTAACCTCCCAACTTACTAACGCTGCTTAACTCAAGTAACTGCTCGATACTTGGCTGCATTATGTCGATAAGAAACTGCGGGTAGACGCCTAAAGCAATTATCAATACAGCAAGTACTATTAACACTGATTTCTCCCTAGTATTAACATCCTCTAAACGCTCAATCTTTTCATTCGCAGCTTTGCCGAAGATGACTCTCTTATAAAACCATAGGCTGTAAGCCGCTCCTAAGATTAGCGTCAGGGCTGCAAACAAGGCGATGCGCCAATCCGCTTGGAACGAGGAAACAATCACAAAAAACTCTCCCACAAAGCCAGAGGTTCCTGGCAAGCCAGCGTTGGCAAAGATGAAAAGCATTAATAGCGTAGCGAAAACAGGCATACTGTTTACCACACCGCCAAAGTCGCTGATTTGGCGCGTGTGCAGTCGGTCATATAAAACTCCTATCGAGAAGAATAGCGCCCCGGATACTAAGCCATGCGATATCATCTGTACCATTGCGCCTTGTAATGCCATGGACTGGGCATCCGCGCTGGCTAGCTGTGCGATAACAAAAGTCCCCAGGGTCACAAAGCCCATGTGGGCAACCGAAGAATAAGCAATTAATTTCTTCATGTCTTTCTGCGCGATAGCCACAAAACCGATATACACAATCGCAATCAAGGAGAGCACTATTAGGATCATGGCGTAAGTTTCGCTAGCGTCCGGAGTAACCGGCAGGCTAAACCTTAAGAAACCATAACCGCCCATCTTAAGCATAATTGCGGCCAGGATTACAGAACCGCCAGTTGGCGCCTCAACGTGCGCATCAGGAAGCCATGTGTGCACTGGGAACATCGGGATTTTTACCGCAAAAGCAATCAGAAAAGCCCAGAAGATCCACTTTTGCTCGGTTTCACTAAGCGGCATTTGTTGTAACGCTTGAATCGAAAAATCGCCAGCTTCGCGTCCCATATATATCAGCGCCACCAACATAAAGATCGAGCCGAAGAAGGTGTAAAGAAAAAATTTCAGGGTGGCATAGATTCGATTAGGGCCACCCCATATACCAATCATCAAAAACATCGGGATCAGCATGGCTTCCCAGAACACATAAAATAAGATGCTGTCCTGAGCTAAGAAAACACCGTTCATACAGCCCGTCATCAACAAGGTCGCTGCAACAAACTGTGTTTTACGGAACTTGATGGATGCGGTGGAACCGCACAACACTAATACATTTATCAAGCAGGTCAAAACAATGAGAGGCAAGGCTATACCGTCGACGCCGAGTTCATAAGCAATATTTAAAGAAGGAATCCATTCGCCACGCTCTATAAACTGGAACTCTGCAGTACTGGTGCTAAAGCCAATTAAGATCCAGACACTTAACGCCAAGACTACTAGCGAAATAGCAACCGCGACGCGCTGAGTCCAGGCCAGTAGTTTGTCGCCAGGCCCTAAAAGCACTAGCACGCCGGTTAGTAGCGGTAGCCATATTAATAAGCTTAAAACGGGTAACTGTTCTAACATAATGTTGTTTTATCCATTGCCATACCCCTAGCCCTTAAACAGAAGCCACATGAGCAAAGCGACCAAACCTATGACCATCATCAAAGCATAGTGGTATAAGTAGCCAGTTTGAATTTTTCGAATTTTAGAGGCGATACTTTTTACCGTATTGGTACCACCATCAATGATCCCTTCGTCGATAATGGCCTTGTCACCATAGCGCCAAAAGACCTGCCCAAGCCAACGCCCACTGCGAGCAACCACCTTTTCATTAAGGTCATCAAAGAAATACTTTTTCTCCAACAACTTCTTTACAGGTTTTAAGAATATGGCCCACATGGTGATAAAGCGTGGTGCCCAGCCATAGACGATTACAGCGATAACAATCCCCAATATAAGCATCAAAAATACTGGGCTGGTGAAACCGTGTAGTGCGAAATCTATGGCGCTAGTGTAATGAGCTTCGACGGCTTGTAAGACATTATGCTCTTCCAAAACGCTTATCGAATCTCTGAAAAAGGAGCCAAAGAGTAAAGGTTTACCAAAGACAAAGCCTGCGAATAGGGATGGAATGGCTAGTGCTATCAAGGGCCAAGTGATTACCCTTGGAGACTCTTGTATCTGTTGGAACTGCTTCTCTTCGGTTCGAGTTTTGCCATGGAACACGATCAACAATAATCGAACACTGTATATAGCAGTCACTACAACACCTGTCAGCACTGCGAAATAGGCAAAGCCACTAAAGCCGCCGCTTGCTTCGGCGCTCGCTGAAATAATCGTGTCTTTAGAATAAAAGCCTGAGAAGAACGGCGTTCCAATCAGCGCCAAAGTTCCGATTAATGTGCACCAATAGGTAATCGGTAGCTTCTTATAAAGCCCGCCCATTTTGCGAATATCTTGCTCATGGTGTAGCGCAATAATGACCGAGCCGGCGCCAAGGAATAGTAAAGCCTTGAAGAAGGCATGAGTGAATAGATGGAATATAGCGGCCGAGTAAGCTGAAACTCCTAGCGCTACCACCATGTAGCCAAGTTGCGATAGAGTGGAGTAAGCGATAATTCGCTTGATGTCGTTCTGAACGATGGCCACTAGCCCCATGAATAAAGCAGTAATGGCGCCAATCACCGTGATCATGGCGAGTGCGGTTTCTGAAAATTCAAATAGCGGCGACATTCTCGCCACCATAAAGACGCCTGCTGTGACCATGGTGGCCGCATGAATTAAAGCAGAAATTGGCGTTGGGCCTTCCATCGAATCTGGCAGCCAAATATGCAGTGGAACCTGGGCCGATTTACCCATGGCGCCAATAAATAGGCAGATACAAATAAAGCTCATGGCCGCCCACTCTATATCTCCCCACACGGCAAAGGTTTTATTTAAGTCCATCAACGCCAGTGCATTTTCTTGTGGCTGACCACCGAGCGAGACTAACTCTTGCGCCACTCCCATAGTCGTAAATATAGGCGCATAATCGAATGTGCCAAATAATAAGAAGATGCCACCGATGCCTAATATAAACCCAAAGTCACCGACTCTATTAACTAGAAAAGCTTTCATGTTGGCGAATATTGCCGAGTCTTTTTGATACCAAAAGCCAATCAGTAGATATGACACCACGCCGACCGCTTCCCAACCGAAGAAAAGCTGTAGGAAGTTATTTGACATAACCAGCATCAGCATGGAAAAAGTAAACAGAGAAATATAGCTAAAGAACCGCTGATAGCCCAGATCGTCGTGCATATAGCCTATTGAGTAAATATGCACCATTAGACTGACAAAAGTCACCACCAGCATCATGATCGCGGTTAAGCTATCCAGCATAAATCCTATTTGGATAGTGACATCGCCAAAGCTGGCCCATTCATAAACTGTGAGATCTACCGCAGTGGCATCGCCCCACAGGAACACAAAGAACCACTTCACGGCTATGACAAATGATACCAAGACACCTAAGATGGTGACTCGGTGTGTCGTGACCTTACCGAGTTTCTTGCCCAACAACCCAGCAATAATAGCGCCAACCAATGGCGCCAATACCGCTAATAATAATTGAGCTTGAATAGTCATTAGCCTTTTAGCTCCTTTAGTTCAGCTACATCAATTTTCTTATTGGTGCGGAACAAGACCACCAAAATAGCTAAACCGATAGCTGCTTCTGCCGCCGCTACTGTCAGAATAAAGAATACAAAAACCTGCCCGACTTCATCATTAAGGTAGCGCGAAAAGGCAATAAAGTTAGTGTTTACCGCAAGTAGCATCAGCTCGATACACATTAATAATGTGATTACGTTTTTACGATTAATGATGATGCCGACCACGCTAATGGTAAATAGTAAGGCACTGACGACTAAATAATGCGTTAAACTCATGAGCCTTTCCCCTCACTCTTTTCCGCTTCGTCTTGTTTGTTTTTGGATGGTTCTTTCTTAGATGAACTTTTCTTAGCCACCCCATCCTTGGGTGCTTCTTTCTTCGATGACGTTTTTTTAGGTTTTAGGTGTGCGTCTTGGCGGCGCCCCGACTCCATAGACACAATCTTCAACCGCTCCTCACGCATCGTTTGATGCTGTAAAGGAACGCTTTGCCCCCTACGCTCGCGACGACCACGGAAGGTTAAGCTGATTGCCGCGATGATGGCGACCAATAAAATAACCCCTGCAATTTCGAAGGCGTAAAAATAGTCGGTGTAAAGCAAGCGACCTAAAACCGTGACGTTACTATAGTCTGCGCTATTTTTAGCGGGCTCTGGAATCTCGCCTAAGACTTGGCTTCGAATGACCCAATAAATAGCGCCGAATAAAGCCAAGGCCGTAATAACCCCTAAAGGTAAATACTTACTAAATCCTGCCCTTAGACTGGCATAATCAACATCTAGCATCATCACCACAAAGAGGAATAGCACCATCACCGCGCCGACATAAACCAACACCAACGTCACCGCTAAAAATTCAGCTTCTAATAGCATCCATAAAGCTGCCGCCGAGAAAAAAGTCAGCACTAGACACAGCACTGCTTGTACCGCATTTTTCATGCTGATCACGCCTAAAGCGCCAACTACTGTTAGCGTGGCGAAGACATAAAACACTATAGACTCAACGGTCATAGCCATTCCTAAACATCAATGTCACTTTCGGGTTATCGATATTTTGCATCTTGCTTTCTATCCTCAGCGATCTGCTCTTCGTATTTATCGCCAATCGCCAATAACTGTGCTTTCGTTAAAATATTGTCGCCACGCTTTTCAAAGTGATAATCCATCACTCTGGTTTCGACAATCGAGTCCACTGGGCAAGATTCTTCGCAAAAGCCGCAGTAGATACACTTAAACATATCAATTTCATAACGCGTGGTGCGTCGAGTGCCATCGCTCTGTCTTGGGCCAGCATCAATCGTAATAGCTGCCGCCGGACAAACAGCCTCGCATAGTTTACAGCCGATACAACGCTCTTCACCATTAGGGTAACGTCGTAACGCATGCAAACCACGGAAGCGCGGCGACTGCGGAGTTTGTTCTTCTGGGAACTGAATCGTCACTTTGCGGCGCCATAAATGCTTACCGGTCACGCGCAATCCATGAAGCAGGTCTTTTAATGTGAAGCTTGAAAATAGGTGTTTTAATTTCGACATCAGAAAACACCTCGCCCAGCAAACCAAGGGCCAACGCCAGCTTTAATCATAAACGCCAGTACCATCAGCCACACCACCGTTACAGGGATAAAGACTTTCCAGCCTAAGCGCATTATTTGATCATAACGATAGCGTGGGAAGGTCGCTCGAAGCCAAATCATCAGGAACAAGAAGAAGCCCGCTTTTAGCAATAACCATGCAATGCCTGGCACCCACTCGGTTATTCCTTCCATAAAAGGAATTCCTTGAAATGGATTAAGCCACCCGCCGAAGAAAAACAGCGCTGTCAGCACTGAAATTAAGATCATATTGGCATATTCCGCTAAGAAAAAGAGTGCGAAAGAAATACCGGCATACTCGACATGAAACCCCGCCACGATTTCTGATTCGCCTTCTGGCAAATCAAACGGCGCTCGATTCGTTTCGGCCACTCCTGATATCCAGTAAATCACCAACAACGGCAATAATGGGATCCAGTACCAATGCCAAAAGCCGCCTTCTTGACCCATTACGATTTGACCAAGATTCATGGTGCCAGATGCCATTAAGACACCGACTAAAGCAAAGCCCATGGCAATTTCGTAGGAAATAATTTGTGACGCGGAGCGAAGCGAGCCAATGAGTGCATATTTCGAGTTAGATGCCCACCCTGCGATAATCACGCCATAGACTGCAATAGAGGTCATGGCCAAAATATAAAGTAGCCCAACATCGGTGTCGGCAAGTACCATTTCTACATCAAATGGAATCACGGCCCAAGCAGCAAAGGATGGCGCAATGAACAAAACTGGGGCAAGTAAAAACAAACCTTTATTGGCACCGGACGGTACCACTACTTCCTTCATCAAAAGCTTTATCACATCAGCTATAGGTTGTAGCCAGCCCTTAGGGCCAACTCGATTTGGCCCCAGTCGCATCTGCATATAGCCGATAATCTTACGTTCAGCGTAAGTGGTGTAGGCCACGGCCAAGATTAGAGGCCCTAGGATCAAGCCTGTTTTTGCGCCGATAATAAAAAAGTCGATAAGGATGTCGAGCATTAGACACCTCCCACAATATTATGGAAAGGGCTTAGTCGTGGTCGTTTTAAAATTTCCTGTCCCTTTGCTAAAGCCGTTTGCTGTAGCGAAGGCGCACGACGTAGCCAGCCGTCGATCTGGTACATATTCACCGGACGAGGCGAGAAACCATCTCGCGGTAAGCGCTCTGGGCACTGCCATTTAGGCTTAATTCGATCACCAACCGCACTCAAGCGACCTTTAACCTCTTTGCGCACTTCTTGCGCTGAGACATACTCAAAATTCTTTAAATTCAGTAAGTTGCCAAGTACCCGTAACACCTTCCAAGCGGGCTTTGCTTCGCCAGGGGCATTAATCGAAGCCGAGAATTCCTGCCATAAACCGTTAACGTTGACATAAGAGCCTGAGGATTCTAAGAAACTTGCAATAGGCAGAATCACATCCGCATATTCAAAAGCTTCGTCGTCGGCATGGCAGGTCAGTGAAACCACAAAGTCCGCGTTATGTAGCGACTGCTTTGCTGCCTCCCCAATCACCGACTCTTTTCCTGGCTCAGTTTTTAATAAGACGAAGCCTTTCTTGCCTTGCTCAAAAATATCTTTGATGTGCTGACCGTCTTGTTCAACGTCGGCCCCCGCAGGACCACGATGAGGTATCGCTCCGGCCAAATAAGCACCAACACTGTTACCGCCGTGCGGTAAGAAGCCATAAGTAGAGCCCGACAAGTTTGCAATCGCTTTTGCCATTAATCGGATCTGGCCAGCATAACTAAACTCTAGCGCTGTGGCGCCGAGAATAATACTCGAATGCTCGCCTTGTAATAACATCTCTCCTATTTCGCGGTGTTCCTGACTGACATTTATCGGTGCCAATAACTCTTCTAGCCCCTCGATATCCATAGTGTCGGCCCACTGCTCTTTGTTTTTATCAGGCTGATGTTGGTATAAATATTTGGTGATGCCGGCTAATTGAATTAACCAAGTTTCTGCATCCGCTAAGATTTCATGACTCAAGCTAAAGTTATGGTACACGGGGTAAAGCCCAACCGAAGCAACGCGACCAAAGCGCGTGGCTTTACGCAGTCGCAAAGAGGCCAGCGGCTGTTCTTTTCGTAGGTTTGCCCCAATCAACAATGCAGCATCCAGATTTTCCAGCTCGGATAGCTCAATCCCTAACTCTGGATGCAGAGGCTCGAACTGCTGGCAGGAAAAATCGGTTATGCGCAAACGATGATCGATATTGTTCGAGCCTAAACCACGCATCACTTTTTGCAATAAATACATTTCTTCAGTGGTCGAGCTTGGATGTGCTATTGCTGCGATTTGATTAGCACCATCGGTTTGCACCATCATGTTCAGCTTGCTCGCAGTTCGCTCTAAAGCGCTTTCCCAGTCGGTTTCTTTCCACTCGCCGTTGTGCTTGATCATGGGTGTAAGTAACCGCTCACTCTTATCGATCGCTTCGTAAGAATAGCGATCGCGATCCGCTAACCAGACTTCATTCACCGCTTCGTTATCTTTCGGCACAACACGAATAACGCGATCGCGTAAGGTGTGAACGTGAATATTAGCGCCAATACAATCATGCGGTGAGACTGAATCATGCTGGGTCATTTCCCATGCGCGCGCTTGATAACGTGAAGGTTTTGCAGTTAAGGCGCCGACAGGACATAAATCAATAATATTGCCCGACACTTCCGAGTCTACCGACTGCTCGATAAAGGTGCTGATTTCCATATGCTCACCACGGCCAACCGCACCGAGTTCACGGATTCCTGCAATCTCTCGACCAAAGCGTACACAACGTGTGCAGTGAATACAGCGCGTCATTTCCGTTTCGATTAAAGGCCCAAGATCTTCATCCACTACCGCTCGCTTTTTCTCGCTAAAGCGCGACACATCGTTGCCGTACTCCAAAGCCACATCTTGCAGTTCACACTCACCACCCTGATCACAAATCGGACAGTCCAGCGGATGGTTGATGAGTAAAAACTCCATCACGGACTTTTGCGAATCCTGAGCAAAATCAGATTGCGTATTAATCACCATGCCATCTGATATTGGTGTGGCACAGGCTGGTAAAGGCTTTCGACCACCATCGACTTCGACCAAGCACATACGGCAGTTAGCCGCAATCGACAGTTTTTTGTGATAACAAAAACGAGGAATGGTGATGCCATGAGCATCAGCCACTTCAATAATCATAGAGCCTTGTTCGGCTTCTATTTTTTTACCATCAATTTCGATTGAAACCATTGGCTAAACTCTTCCTCGTTAAATTTTTCGCGCCTAACTAACTTTGCGTTTTGTCTTACGGGTTTGTGACTGCTTAATTTTGGCCACAAACTCATCTCTAAAATGTTTAATAAAACTTTGCACTGGCATAGCGGCGGCATCACCTAGAGCGCAAATAGTTCGGCCCATAATGTTGCCAGCGATTTCATCCAGCGTATCTAAGTCTTCAAGGTTGCCTTCGCCACGATTGATCCGCATGATCATACGCGACATCCAACCAGTCCCTTCGCGACATGGCGTGCACTGGCCACAAGATTCCTCGTAATAAAAGTGAGCGATTCGAGCTAACACTTCCACCATATCAGTGTCTTCATCCATGATGATGACGGCGCCAGAACCTAGCATTGAGCCAGCTTTTCCGATCGCATCATAATCCATGGTCAGATCCATCATGGTTTTCGCCGGTAACACAGGCGCACTCGAGCCCCCTGGAATAACCGCTTTGAGTTTTTTACCATCCTTCATGCCGCCGGCCATTTCGAGCAAGTCTTTAAAGGGTGTGCCCAACCCTATTTCATAGTTCCCAGGCTTATTGACATGGCCCGACACCGAGAAAATTTTGGTGCCACCATTATTCTCTTTACCTAATTCTAAAAACCACTGTCCGCCTTTTTCTAATATCACCGGAACTGAAGCAAAGCTTTCCGTATTATTAACGTTGGTTGGGCGACCAAATAGTCCATAGTTTGCAGGGAATGGAGGTTTAAAACGTGGCTGCCCTTTTTTGCCTTCAAGCGATTCTAAAAGCGCGGTTTCTTCACCGCAAATATAAGCGCCGGCACCAATATGACTGTGCAAATCAAAATCCACGCCTGATTGCAGGATGTTTTTACCCAATAATCCCGCCTCGTAGGCTTCTTTAAGCGCCTGCTCGAAACGCTCAGTCGGCTCATAAAACTCGCCGCGCATATAGTTATAACCAACCGTTGCGCCCATGACGTAACCGCCAATCGCCATGCCTTCTATAAGCTGATGTGGGTTGTAACGTAAAATATCGCGATCTTTAAAAGTACCCGGTTCGCCTTCGTCCGAATTGCACACCACGTATTTTTGCCCTGGCGCGTGCTTTGGCATAAAGCTCCACTTCAAGCCAGTGGGGAAGCCGGCGCCACCGCGACCGCGCAGTGCTGACAGTTTTAATTCTTCTATAATTTCTTCAGGAGGCGTTTGCTCGGCTAGGATCTTACGCCACATAGCATAGCCGCCAGCCGACTCATAGGTCTTTAGCGTCCACGGCTTATCGAGCTGTAATGTCCTAAAGCAAACTTCATTCGCCATATCAGTGTTTATCCCGAACCTATTTCAATTCATGAATAAGGTTTGCCACCTTATCCACGGTTAAATTTTCATGGAACTGCTTATTCACTTCGAGCATTGGCGCACCGCCACAGGCGGCCATGCACTCCACTTCTTTTAGTGTAAAAATACCGTCTTCCGTGGTTTCGCCAGGCCCAATTCCAAGCTCATCTTTGAACCACTTTTTAATATCTTCGCTACCAGCCAACATACATGACACGTTGGTGCACAAAGAAACCACATATTTACCTGCTTCCTTTAAGCGGAACATGGAATAAAAAGTCGCGACTTCATAAGCGGCAATTTTTGGACAACTTAGATATTCAGCCACAGCATCCATCAACTCTTGAGTCAGGTAGCCATGCTCTTCCTGAACGATCGTCAATATAGGAATTATCGCTGCACGCTTGCGCTCTTCTGGATATTTACTTACCCAGTTAGCAGCTTGCTCCAGCGCTTCTGCGCTGAGCAGTTCCTGTAATTTTGTCGTTTCTGAGTTTGTCATAGTTTTCTTATTACTCGTCACTTGCTCATCACTAACGATCAATTTCGCCAAAAACGATATCTTGTGTGCCGATTACCGCCACCACATCCGCTAACATGTGCCCTTTGACCATTTCGTTCATCGCCGCTAGGTGCGCAAACCCCGCAGCGCGAATCTTTACTCGATATGGTTTATTAGCGCCGTCGGATACTAAGTAAATACCGAACTCACCTTTAGGGTGTTCAACCGCGGAATAAGCCTCGCCTTCTGGCACACAATAACCTTCGGTGAATAACTTAAAGTGATGAATTAACGCTTCCATATCATCCTTCATGGTTTCGCGGTTCGGTGGCGTGACCTTGTGATTATCCAGCATTACAGGGCCTGGGTTTTTACGCAACCACTCGATACACTGGCGGATTATGTGGTTAGACTGGCGCATCTCTTCGATACGAACCAAATAACGATCATAACAATCGCCAGTTTTGCCTAATGGAATATCAAATTCTAATTCGTCATACACTTCGTAGGGCTGCTTTTTGCGCAAGTCCCAAGCAACTCCAGAACCTCGCAACATAGGGCCAGAGAAGCCGAGTTGCAAAGCACGCTCAGCTGGCACAACACCAACCCCCACCGTGCGCTGTTTCCAAATCCGATTGTCCGTTAATAAGCCTTCGTAATCGTCGATACAGCCTGGAAAGCGTTCTGTAAAATCCCACAAATAGTCCAACAAAGAACCTTGGCGATCAGCATTTAATTCTTCGGCTTTTTTCTTATCGGTGAATGGGGATTCTTTATATTGCGGCATGCTGTCGGGCAAATCTCGATAGACCCCACCTGGGCGGAAATAGGTCGCATGCATCCGCGCGCCACTAACTGCCTCATACGCGTCCATCAAAGCTTCGCGTTCGCGGAAGGTATAAAGAAATACCGTCATGGCGCCGATATCCAAGCCGTGTGCCCCTAGCCACATTAAGTGATTTAGGATCCTCGTAATTTCTGCAAACATCACACGAATGTATTGCGCACGCTTAGGCGGTGTAATCCCCATCAGCTTTTCAATCGCCATCACATAAGCATGTTCATTCGACATCATCGACACATAATCCAAGCGATCCATGTAGCCGATGCTTTGATTATAGGGCTTACTTTCGGCAAGTTTTTCGGTGGCGCGATGTAACAAACCGACATGCGGATCGGCGCGAACCACTGTCTCGCCATCCATCTCTAAAATTAACCTCAAGACACCGTGCGCCGCTGGATGCTGTGGCCCAAAGTTAATCGTATAGTTACGAATTTCAGGCATCGCGACCTCCCTGCTCAGGAGCGGCAACATACACCGTCTGCTCTTTATGCTTTCGGATTACCCGTGGGACTAGTACTCGTGGTTCAATCGATACCGGCTCATAAATGCAGCGATTCTGCTTGGCATCAAAACGTAATTCAACATTGCCAATGAGTGGGAAATCTTTTCTGAAAGGATGTCCGACGAAACCATAATCGGTTAGTATGCGGCGCAGATCAGGATGTCCAGTAAATAAGACACCAAAAAGGTCGAAGGCCTCACGTTCATACCAGTTGGCACTGGCCCAAATATTAATAACAGAAGGTAGCGTAGGCCGGTTTTCCTCTACAAAGCACTTCACTCGAAGGCGCTGATTAAGGCTGATGGAAAGCAAATGGTAGACCACAGCAAAACGCTCACGTTGCCAAGGTTGATTCACCGCCTGTGACTCTTCCCGACCGCGACTAAAACCAACGCCGGTAGCTTCGGTGGTTGCCCATTCATCTTGGCCATAAGTCTTGTAATCGACCACGGTTAGATCAATCAGCTGTTCAAACGCCAATTCATCATGATCGCGAAGCTTGCGGCAAACATCCAATAAATTCTCTTTACTGACCTCAATCGTCACTTCGCCAAGAGCTTCTTCATTAGCAATCAAAGCATCCGTAAATACGTCGTTAAGTTGCTGTTTTAAAGCTTCAGGCATTAGTCACCTCGCTGTCAGAACCTTGCCTAGTGTCGCTAGCATTAGTGCTATTGTTTTCTAAGTCACGGTTACGACGACTATTTCTGGCAATCACGGTCTGACGCTTAATTTTATTTTGTAGCTGAATGATACCGTATAGCAAAGCCTCTGCTGTCGGCGGACAGCCTGGGACATAAATATCCACAGGGATAATGCGATCACAACCACGTACGACTGAATAGGAATAATGATAATAGCCGCCGCCGTTAGCGCACGAGCCCATTGAAATAACCCACTTCGGTTCTGGCATTTGTTCGTAGACACGGCGCAAAGCTGGCGCCATTTTATTGGTAAGAGTTCCCGCCACAATCATAACATCAGACTGACGAGGGCTTGGTCTAAAAATAACACCGAAGCGATCCATATCATAACGAGCAGCGCCGGCATGCATCATCTCAACCGCACAGCAGGCAAGGCCAAAGGTCACTGGCCACATAGAGCCTGTACGCGCCCAGTCCAGTAAATCCTGAATACTGGTGGTTACAAATCCATCGCTATTTAATTTATCCTCTAAACCCATGCCTTACTCCCACTCTAATGCGCCTTTTTTCCATTCATAGGCAAAGCCGATCAATAACAACAATAGAAACACAGCCATCGTGGTCAAGCCAAACCAACCTATTTCATCTAACACTACGGCCCATGGAAACAAGAAAGCGATTTCAAGATCAAAGATGATAAAGAGAATGGCGACCAGATAAAAACGCACATCGAACTTCATTCGAGAGTCTTCAAAGGCATCAAAACCACATTCGAAAGGTTTGTTTTTTGCTTCGTTTGGTTCGCTGGGACTGGCAAAATAGCCGACCAATAGTAAGCCAACCCCAAATAGCAAGCCTATCAGGATGAAGACGAGAATTGGTGCATATTGTTCTATCATAGATCTATTATTTTGCCTGTGGAATTAACTCTAACTTGTTATAAATCAATCATATTTAGGCATTCTTATGGAATACCTTACCAGTAGATTTTAACTTTGGCTAGTGATGTTTTGTTGCTTCACAGATTGTGCAAAGCTTATCTTATAAGCACCGCTAAATACGCCACATATCAACAATTGCAATAGATACTATAAGATTTTACATTTTGTGATATCGGTCACTTTTTATTGCAAATATGACTCATTGTTTTATTATGGGTAATCGGGGGACTCAAGGAATTGGATATGTTTGACTCTTTACTTCAGTTTATAGGAATAAAGCCAAAGCCAAGGGCTTCAGTGGTAGCCTCAACAAAACCTATTACCTCGCATAAGGTCGAAAAGAAGAAAATCCCTGTCCATAAACTTGCTAAAGGCATGACGGTTATTGAGTTAGATAGACCTTGGACTGAAATCCCTGTCCTCTTCCAAGAAATAACCATCGAATCCGATAAAGAAATCGCTCTTCTGCAAAAGTATTGCCAATACGTTTATATTGATTACCACTCTTATAACACTATCTATGCAGAGCAACTGCGCCAGCGCAAGCGTACCCCTATATATAAAAAGCCTAATCTAACGCCTCAGGAAGCTAGTGCAAAACTGCGAGAAGAGATGCCTAGGGCAAAAAAAACCTTCGATAAGTCGCAGAAACACATTAATAAGCTCATGGCTGATGTGCAGCGTGATAGTAAGATTGATATAGAAGGCTCTAAGGAGCTGGTTTCGAGTTGCGTAGACAGCATTTTAAGTAATGAAACTGCACTATTCTGGTTATCAAAAATCAAGAATAAAGATGAGTACACTTCGGAACACTGTGTGCGAGTGGGGATCCTAGCCATCGCCTTTGGGAAGTATTTACAACTACCACGCGAACAGCTCGAAATGCTTGGCTTATGTGGGATTTTGCACGATGTTGGAAAGATGAAAGTGCCGCAGCATATCCTTAATAAAGAAGGGCCTTTAACCCCCGATGAATACAAGATTGTTAAAGAACATACCGTCTTAGGATACGTTTTCCTAAAGAATCACGGTGGCATTGATGAGCAAGTTTGTACTGCCGCATACAACCATCACGAGCGCCTCAACGGTAACGGTTATCCACGCAAAGCGAACGAAGAAGTGTTATCTCAGTACGACAGAATTATTGCCATTATCGACAGTTATGACGCTATGATTAGTGATCGTTGCTATCGTAAGGGTATGTCGCCATCGAGGGCACTTAATCAATTGTATAAAGGTAAATCTGAGCTCTACGATGCTGAGCTTGTGAAACAGTTTATTCAAATGGTTGGGGTCTATCCTGTAGGCAGCTTAGTAGAAATGAATAATGGTCAAGTAGGTGTGGTGTTATCGGTAAATGAACACAGCAAACTAGAGCCTGTTGTTGAGCTCGTAACGGACACTGAGCGCAACTTGATCAAACCAGTCTCAATAGATTTAACTAAACACCCCAAAGACGAAGATGGTCAGTCACTAAAAATAAAACAAACTTTAGCAGACAATGAAGTAGATTTTGACCTTGAAGCCTTTATCAACGGTGCGGCCTAATTTTTAATAGCTCTCCTTTACAAAAATATTCTAATCCCCGACAGAACCTACAATAACGCCACTCACTGGATTGTACTCACAGCGCTATTGCTCTAGAGTATGGACTTTTAGTAGTCACATTTGATTGATATGCCATCAAACTCTGTACAATACTTAGATTATCGAGCGCCGCTTTGGTGTCAGAACCAACACCTACAATCGCTATTAGCGAGCTTTAAACTTAGACGTTCACGCCTAAAGAAAAAAGCTAGAGCTCTCATCAACAACTGCCAAGAGCACATCATTCAGTGCGAAGACGGCGTGCGCCTGCAGAGTTTTTATACCCCATCTAAATCGAATCAAGCGGATCGTAAACCACTGGCTATTCTTATTCACGGCTGGGAAGGCAGTCATGAGTCCTTATATTTGCTATCTGCGGCAAACACGCTTTACCAACTAGGTTACGCTGTCGTAAGGCTTAATTTGCGCGACCATGGCAGTAGCCATCACCTTAATCCCGACTTATTCCATTCTAATCGACTAGATGAAGTGGTGCAGGCGGTACAAACCATTCAATCGAAATATAAGCCTAACAAAACCCTTCTTTGTGGCTTTTCTCTAGGCGGGAATTTCGCGTTGCGTGTAACCAACCAAGCGAACGCATATAACATCCATCTCGACCACACCATAGCTTTTTGCCCTGCATTAGATCCAGCCGATGTTTTAATTAAACTTGAAACCAGTTGGTCTTTATACATTCGTTATTTCATGCTCAAGTGGAAACGCTCTATCCGTAAAAAACAAAGTATCTTCCCTGATTTATACGATCTCGAAGATGACTTACAAACAGACTCGATGCGTGAATTAACTGAAAAGCTAGTGAAGTTTTATGGTGAGTACGAGACTATCAACGATTATTTCGATGGCTATAATATTTGTCACGACAGGCTGAATAATATCAATACTAAAACGACGATCATCATGAGCCAGGACGACCCAATTATTGATTATCGGGGCATCTATACACTCCCTGATAAGCCTCATATCCACAAATATCTCACCCGACATGGCGGACATTGCGGTTATGTTAAAAATCGTCGGCTAGAAAGTTGGATGGATGATATTATCGCGAAAGAAGCGCGAGCTCTGCTATCTGAACCCGCGCCGCGCTAAATAAAGAGAAAGAAGAGAAAGGGAAAGAGAAAACTGCCTAATAGTCTTCTGGCGCCGTCGAGTAAGTCACATCGACGGAAATGGTAACGGTCTCGCCTAAACCTACATCAACCGTAGCTTCGATATTTTGCCCTGTCGTGGTAAGACTTGAACAATTAGATACTGGCGCACAACTGATCGCGTCAATATTCAAACCTACTGGAACGGTATCAGTAACTGATGCCCCGATTACATCTCCGGGGCCATTATTAGTCACTGCAATAGAATAAGTGCGTGTCGCTCCGGGCTGGTAATCCCCAAGAGTATCACTTTTCGTTACCTGTATATCTGCTACACAAGGATAACGACCCGCCGCAGAGGACTGTGAGCCCGCAACACCACTGGTTGCACCATGTGGCTCATTACGAGTGGTGGTAGTTCCACCGGCACCCGCGCTTAAATTTACGCTTGGAGTTCCAGCACCCGGCGAATAGATTAGGTAACCACCACCTCCACCGCCACCAGGGCCATGCATACCATTGGCACTGCTGTCTACAGGCCAAGCATCCCCGCCTTGTCCACCACTGATATCCACAGTAACACTGCCTAAACCCGATGTTGCAGTTAACGCGACACTACCGCCGGCACCCGCACCGCCACCACCATCGTTTTGAGTCGACTGGACACCATCAGCTCCGGCTGCGTTAAGCGTAAGACTACCGACGACGATGTTAGCTCTTATGATGATAATACCGCCTCCGGCACCACCGTGTGGCTGACCACTATTGTTGGCCAAGCCAGCGCCACCGCCGCCACCCATGACAATACTTGACAAAGACGCAGGAAAACTCGCTCCGCCTAAACCACCGACATTCTGTGTAGCTGGATCTAAGTTCCAGCCAGCACCACCATTACCACCGTTGCTAACGTTAGCGCCACCGCCACCACCAGAGTCATTACCCGCGTTACTCCACTCATTACCGCCACCACCTGCGTTGCCAGGCGCACCACGACCATAATCACCACCAGGGTAACCATCCGCATTGGAAAGCCCGTTAGTGTCAATAACAAGTGTACCGTCAAAAACATATTGCGGTGTGCCGGCGATACCTTCGCCTTTACTAGAGTGACGCAAGTTAGTGCCGCTATTATTGTTAGCTTCTGTATCTACATAAAAGAAACGGCTAGTGGCGTCAGCAGCAAAACCTGTACGGCGGTGTGCTCCACCTCGGAAACCGAGCCCACTGACATCGATAGTACCGCCCGCACCATTTAGTGTGTTCGCCACATCAATTGCGACCACACCACCTTTGCGTCCATCCCACGGCGCAGCAGTGACAGTACCACTGATGTTAACATTATTATATTGTGGAACTTTTATCACTTGGAATCGGCGTTGTCCTCGAGTCAAAGTAGCGTTAGCGTTGGTATAACTGTAAGTCAGCCCTTCACTTAAAGTTACACTTGAGCCAACCACCGAATCGACTCTAGCAAACTCATACCTCCCAGTTTGATTAAGGGCTGTGTAGCCTCGCCCTGAGGTGCCACCACTACCATAAGCGCTCGAGTTAGCTGAATTAAATTGGGCATCCTGCATTTGCATGATGATCACCAAGTCACCCGCAGCTAAAGGGTTTATAGCACCACTCGAGGCACCAACAGTTATAGTCGTAGACCCAGCTGAGGCACTGCTGGCTCCTTCGTAGTACGTATTGACTACCCCAGAAATAGACTGATCGCCATCGCTCGCAGGAACCGCACACATGGCAGCTTTAGCTCCAGAGGCTAGGAATAAGCAAGTAATAGCAAAAAAAGTTATCAAGCGCGCAACATTTTTATTGTTCATATGAGTACCAAAAATACGGCAAAAAAGTTTGATTTGCCGATAAATTCATCATTTTCAATCAAAACTTATTATAGCCTTCGATACCTTATAAACAATCATCTAAATAAAATTTAACAATCATAAAAAAACCGCCCGAAGGCGGCTTTATTAATCTTATCAATGTTTAGTTCAGTGCCATTAACTCGATACGGGCAGCGGTGCCATACAAACTGGCCGCGTCGCCTTCAACGCTGCCTTCTGGGTTCACCTTAGGCCATAAGGTGCGCAGCTCGAGCAATAACTGCTTTGTGCGCTCAATATCTTCCGCCGCCTGCTTCTGTTGTTCAGCCGTCAATCGATCTAAACGCTCAATCGCAATTTCAGTAAAACCGTAAGCGTCTTGATACTCGTGTACATTAACGATGGCGCCTTTCTTAACGCCAATCGCATACTCATCAGCCGCAGTTCGAATCATTTGGCTAATACTTATCAAGGCCTCTTTGGCACTCTTGCTTGCAAGGTTTTCGCTACGATCGATGGCTTTAAGCAAAGCTGAGTAAGCACTATTCACAGCCTCGTCACCTTGCTCATTGTTCACGGCATCTGCTAGCGCTGACAACTCTTTTGCAAACCCGCTTACTCCACGAGCTTCAAATACTGGCTCTAAACCTGCATACAATTCATCTTTTGGGTGTTTCATGTGTGTTTTCGCCATCGCTAAATGACCTTCTTGATACAGCTTAATACCAACCCATAAATGCCCGCGTATTAAGCCTAATCGTGCTAAATAAGCGGCATTATCTGTGCGTAAGTCGGCTTTGGCTGAGCCTTCGCCCTCGCCACCCTCACCTTCACCGCCTTCGCCCTCATTCAGCGCTGCAGCAGATACACTCATCATCGAAGCAGATGCAGAAACAGAATCAAACGCCTCTTGTCCATTGGCACTTGCGGCCGTCACGCTGGTTGCTAATAGCGCCGTACCAACACTCATCCAAACTTTACGCTTCTCAAAACTTTTACTCGACATAAGATTACCTTTCGATACTCGATATTGATATACTGTGCATAGTTTCATAAATGCGAATAATTCTCAATAGCACAATAGCAAAAAGTTGAAACACTATGATTTTACAGATCCAAAATGCAGTAGAGCCGGCTACGTTGGCTGCTATCACTGAAGCCCTTTTGCAGGAGCCTTTCACCGACGGCCGCGACACTGCTGGACGCGCTGCTAAGCAGGTCAAAAACAACCGTCAATTACGGCTACGCGGCGAAAAGCCTGCTGCACTTTTTATGTTATTAAATCACCTTAAAAAGAACCGCCTGTTTCAAAGCGCTACCTTTGTAAAGCAATTCACAAACGTTATGGTCAATCAGTATCAAGCCCAACAAGAATACGGCCTTCATGTGGATGACGCTCTTATGGGCCAGGTTCGTACTGATATTTCTTTTACCCTCGGCTTAAGTGACATAAACACTTTTGAAGGTGGCGAGCTTGTTATCGAAGATATGACCGGTGAACGGAGCTGGAAACTCGGCTCGGGCGATCTGCTGCTTTACCCCAGCCATTATTTACATCGGGTTAACCCGGTCCGCAAGGGCCAGCGTCTGGCTATGGTTGGTTGGATTCAAAGTCATATTCGTCATCCTCATCAGCGCGAGCTATTGTTTGATTTAAAATGCTCAATGCAAGAAGAATTTGATCAGCGCGGCAAAACACCACAGTACGATCGATTAAGTAAAAGTTACAATAACCTGCTACGTGAATGGGCTGATTAAGAGTTATTACATAGTTCACCCTAGCCACTTAAGACAGCCATAAAAAAACCGCCCGAAGGCGGTTCTTTTAATTTCCACTCACTTGTCTACAGTACGTAAACAAAGATAAAGAGTAATACCCACACCACATCAACGAAGTGCCAGTACCATGCTCCCGCTTCATAAGCGAAATGGTCTTTTGGAGTAAAGTGACCCTTAGCACAACGCAGGGTCATGACAATCAAGAAGATGGTACCCACGGTAACGTGCAAGCCGTGGAAGCCGGTTAACATAAAGAATGTTGAGCCATAGAAACCACTTCCTAGAGTCAAGCCCATTTCTTGGTAAGCATGAATGTATTCCCAAACCTGCAATCCAAGGAAGATACAACCAAGAGCTGCCGTAATGGCGGTGAATAAGATTAGCGTTTGGCGGTTCTTCTCAAGTAACGCGTGGTGTGCAATGGTTAAGGTAAATGATGAGAATAATAGGATTGCCGTATTAATTGCTGGCAAGCCCCAGGCACCCATTGCTTCCCAAGATTTAGGCGCATCATTGTTCAGCTCACCTGGCGTTGCAGTCATTGGCCAACTTGGCACCCAATCAGGATATAGAAAATCGTGGGTTGCTGCATTATTGCTGCTACCACCTAGCCACTCCATAACCAATACACGGCCATAGAAAAGCGCACCAAAGAAGGCGGCGAAGAACATCACTTCTGATGTAATAAACCAAATCATACCTTGGCGGAAAGAGCGGCTCATTTGCGCGCTATACAACCCATCTCGAGATTCTCGGATAGTGCTGCTCCACCATGTGGATAGCATATAAATTAATACCGCTAAGCCCAAATATAGTATGTATGCTTCTGGGTAATTACCCTGTACCATTCGAGCCGCGCCGTAGGCTGTCAGCAATAAGCCAATTGAACCAATAAACGGCAGCTTACTCTGTGCTGGTACATAATACTTTTCGTATTCCGTATTTTCTTGTTCACTCATGTTTCGGTCTCCGTTTAAGACGTACCACTTATGGTTACTATTATTTTGATGCGATTTGGTCGTCTTCTGGCGTTACGTTATGCAACGTGTAAGCCAGAGTGATAGTGTCGTAACGCTCTGGAATGTCTTTGTCGACAAAGAAGCGCATAGGCATTTCTTCGCTTTCACCAGCGGCTAAAATCTGCTGATTAAAGCAGAAGCATTCCGTTTTATTGAAATACTGAGCCGTTAAATTTGGCGAAAAGCTTGGAATAGCCTGTCCTATCATTTTCTTACCAGTACGATTTTTCACTGCAAAAAGCACTTCATACTCTTTACCAGGATGTACCTTAATTTCGGTTTGAACTGGGCGGAAGTCCCAAGGCATATCGCCTTTGTTAATGGTCATGAATTGGATCTTAATCTCACGACTCATATCCGGCTCTTGTTCTTCGTAAACGGCTAAGCCATTAACCTTTCCATTAAGGCCTGTGATCTGGCAAAAGACATCGTATAAAGGCACCATCGCAAAGCCAAAAGCCACCATGATGATAACAACGACAAATAACTTCTTTGTCATTACTTTATTATCATTCTGGACTTGCTCTTGGCTCATTGCTTTAACCTCGGTTTCGTCTTATCAACAATTATTAAACTCGTTAATCAGTTCAAACTAATCAATTTTTGGTGGCGTATCAAAGGTGTGATACGGCGCTGGCGAAGGCAGGTGAGTAAACTCAAGCCCTTCAGCATCTTCCCAAACTCGATCAGTCGCTTTCTCACCTTTCTCAAGAATACATACTTTGATTAGGATCCAAGCGAAAAGTAACTGCATTAAGCCGAGTCCGAATGCGCCAATACTCGACATCATATTGAAGTCTGAGAACATGATTGCATAGTCTGGAACACGACGCTGCATTCCCGCAAGACCCGAGAAGTGCATTGGGAAGAAGGTCAAGTTAACGAATACAATCGATAACCAGAAGTGCCACTTCGCCAACTTCTCATCGTACATACGGCCTGTCCACTTAGGTAGCCAATAATACACTGCCGCCATGGTTCCGAAAATCGCACCTGGGAACAATACATAGTGGAAATGCGCTACCACGAAATAAGTATCGTGATACTGCCAATCGACTGGAGTTAACGCTAACATTACTCCAGAGAAGCCACCAATGGTAAAGAGGATAACGAACGCCAAAGCGTAAAGCATTGGAGTTTCATAGGTAATCGAACCTCTCCACATGGTTGCGATCCAGTTGAAGACTTTTACCCCTGTTGGCACCGCAATCAGCATGGTCGCTATCATAAAGAAGAGCTCACCCTTAACTGGCATACCCACGGTGAACATGTGGTGCGCCCAAACGATGAAGGATAGGAACGCAATCGACGCTGTAGCGTAAACCATCGAAGAATAACCAAACAATTTCTTACGTGCGAAGGTCGGGATAATCGCAGAAGCGATACCAAACGCTGGTAAGATCATGATGTAAACTTCTGGGTGACCGAAGAACCAGAACACGTGCTGGAATAAGACAGGGTCACCACCACCGGCAGCATCAAAGAACGAAGTGCCGAAGTTACGATCGGTCAGCATCATAGTCACTGCACCAGCAAGTACTGGCATAACCATGACTAACAAGAACGCTGTAATCAACCAAGTCCAAACGAACATCGGCATCTTCATCAACGTCATTCCTGGTGCACGCATATTAAATACAGTCACAATAACGTTAATCGCACCCATGATGGATGAAATACCCATTAAATGGATGGCAAAAATAAAGAAGTCCGTTGATTCTGGACCATAGGTTGTCGAAAGTGGCGCGTAGAAAGTCCAACCGAAGTTAGGCGCACCGCCTTCCATGAATAGCGTTGATAACAACAAGCCGAAAGCTGCTGGCAAGATCCAGAAGCTCCAGTTGTTCATACGAGGTAACGCCATATCTGGCGCCCCAATCATCATTGGGATCAGCCAGTTCGCTAAACCTACGGTCGCTGGCATTACAGCACCAAAGACCATCACCAAGCCGTGCATGGTGGTCATCTGGTTGAAGAAATCTGGTTCCACAAACTGTAACCCAGGTTGGAATAGCTCGGCACGGATAACCATTGCCATGGCGCCACCAACTAAGAACATGATGAATGAGAACACAAGGTACATAGTACCAATGTCTTTGTGGTTGGTCGTAAACAACCAGCGAGAAATACCTTTTGGTTTATGGTCAGCCATGATTATTCCCCTCCACCATTTTTAATATCGTGAATTTCTTGTGGCTGTACTATATCACCCGTATCGTTGCCCCAAGCATTACGCTCATAAGTGATAATTGCAGCAATTTCGGCTTCGGTTAATTGATTGCCGAACGCTTGCATGGCCGTTCCTGGTACACCGTTTAATACAGTGTCGATATGCTTGGTTAAGCTACCTTCACCAGTTACCATCTCGGTGCCGACCAATGATGGGAATGGACCACTACCCTGACCATTTTCCATATGACATGCTTTACAATAAGTGTTGTACGCAGCTTCACCTTCAGCCATTAACTGGCTCATGGTACGCTCGTTCAAATCAGGACCTGCTTCTGCTTCGGCAACCTTCTCGGCATACCAAGCATCGTACTCATCCTGCGGTAATACTTTGACCACAATCGGCATGAAGCCATGGTCTTGGCCACAAAGCTCAGCACAAACACCTCGATAAGTGCCTGGCTCGTCTACTTTGGCCCAAACTTCATTGATGAAACCTGGAATAGCGTCCTTCTTCACTGAGAAATCAGGCACCCAGAAAGAGTGAATCACATCATCCGAAGTGACTAAGAAGCGAACTTTTTTATTAACAGGGATTACCAATGGGTTGTCGACTTCTAATAGATAGTTTTCGTCTTCAATCTTAACGCCAGAGAAGCCAGAGCCGGCATTTCTCGACATATCACGCGAAGCTTGATCTAAGTTAGAAAAGAATCTTACGTCATTCGCTAAGTTGTCGTCGCCATCAATATACTTATATTCCCACTTCCACTGATAGCCCTTAACCATAACGGTAAGTTCTGAATCACTAGCGTCTTCCATTTTGATTAATAAACCAATCGCAGGAACAGCTAGTGCGATAAGAATAATAAAAGGGATGGCAGTCCAGATAATCTCAACAACGGTGCTGTGAGAAAACTTAGCAGGGTTTGGATTTTTACTTTTACGATGTGCGAACATCGAATAAAACATTACGCCGAACGTGATAATACCGATAATCACACAGACCCAGATAGCGATCATATGCAATTCGTAGACTTCTCTACTAATTTCGGTCACACCCTCACGCATATTGTACTTTATATCGTCACCACAACCACTCAACAATAAGGCTGAGAAAGAAGCAACGAACAAAGCCATTTTGCGGAACAATGACATGCTCTTCTCTCCATTACTATTTATCCGCTGATGCGGAATTTATTATTAAAAAACAAACGGCCCAAACACTAAAAAAACCCCCGTCCTACTCTAAAGCAGAACAGCTTCACAATGATTTGGGTCAACATTTAGGCAAACATACTACTCCCAATGTATGAAAAAAACTAGGCAGACCACAACATTTTCTATCAAAAAAGTTATCAATAACCCCTGCTAGATTTGCTCCAGTCGTTGTTTTTTGGGCGTTTCAATCGGAAAATTAGGATATATTTTTTTAAATTTTTTCCACTGCTCTTTGGCTTTTTCTTTGTCACCACTTTCAAGTAGCGACTCGATTTTAGCTAACCACTCTTCTGCTGGTAGATATGGCGCATCAATTGCGTCTTGGCTCCCCGTGTACTCAACCACTTCAGCCGACGGTAAGCGATTTTTTTCTGGCGGCTCTGCTGCCTTGGCCGTTAAGGCTAGAGTAGCATCTTCATGCATGATCTCTTTCGCTTCCAGCGCGGCGGCATCAGCCATGTACGACCTTTCTTGCTCAGCCTGTTGTATCTTTTTTGACCGCGCCACCTCTTCGTTTTGAACCCTTGCTCCAACAACTGCAAGCCGCTGCAACTCTTGCTCTCGCTGTTCTAAAATCTGGCGCTGACTTATTTTCTCTTTTTTAGCAGGCGCAGAAGCGACTATATCTTGCTCTGTAAAGTGTTCATCTTGCAAAACAATGGTGTTCGTTTTTTGAGCAGCCGTAGACTCTGACGAATAATGTTCGGCAAAGTCCGGCTGGCCATAACCTAGCTCAACCATAAAGCGAGCAATGCCAACTGTAACTACCAACGCCGCCGCCATAGATACCGGAAGTTTTAAGCGCGTCCACCAGCTTAGGTTATTCTCAGCCTGCTGACGCGACTCTAACTCTTTTTGAGCAAACGCCATAATAGACGCATCAAGCTCTGGGCTCGTCGTTTCATCGCTAGCCTCTTGATATGCTTTCGCTAGCTTCTGCTTTGTGTCTTGCTCGTTTTTCATATCGTTGCTCATGACGCGACCTCCGTTTCAAGGTCACTTAGATAATGCTTTAATTTTTCCATTCCGTAACGTAATCGACTTTTAATCGCCTCAGGTTTTTCCTGTACCACTTCTGCGATCTCGTTCACCGTCATACCAGTTTCAAGCTTCATCACCACCACCTCTCGCTGCAAGGCGGGCAGCTTTTCCAGCGCACTTAGGAATTGCTGTTTAGAGCGCTCATACTCTAGTGTGCTTTGTGGTTCAAAACTTTGCTCGCTTTCGGCTTTATCTTCCCAGCCCTCGTTGGCCTGAGTAAATTCTTTTTGACGGCCATTACTTCGGTATAAGTCGATCAGGCGGGTGCGAGCAATGTGGTATAAGTAGGTCGTGAACTTAGCCGAGCTTTTGTAGGAGTTGCTGTGTTTTATCAGACGTTGCCAGGTATCTTGAAACAATTCTTCGGCTTCACTTTTGCTACTCACTTGACGCAAAAAGAAGCGCAGTAATGAATCTTTATGGCGACCATACAACGTTTCAAACGCCTTAATGTTTCCTGTAGCAAAGCCCGCCATCAGCGCCTCATCGCTAATGGCAGGCTCTTTCTCCTTAGACTCAGAATGGGTACAACCTGCACTGTCTTTCAAATACCTAGCCTTATTATCGATCTCTGGGGTTAAAGTAACCTCTTTATAGTGACTGCAGACTTGGCTTTGTGCAAGCATCTTCATAATCGTCATGGCTCTTTTGCGATTCCTAGCGTGCGCCAACAACCGCTTCATCGTCCAACAATTTTGCCATACTGATCAGCTGCATTAGCTCACCTCGATAGCCGTTAACATCCTGCCCTTTCGAGGCTTGCGCTAATTGTTGTGCTTCGTCCCAGCTCCAGTCACCTAAGAACTGTCCACCACGGAGTAACTCGGCAAAGCCTGCCACACTAGCCGCGAATCGTATGTTGTCACCACCTTTTGATTGCTTTAGTGTTTCTGCCTGAAGGTAGTCGCGATAAAGAGTACTTTTATCTTCATCAGGTAATTTATAACGCAAGCTGATCATCGCCGCTTCTGTCAGCTTATGGTCCTCAGTTTTTTCGTTGCTGCTATAACGCAAGGGCTCCATTCGCTTACCCTCAGAGTCTTGCAGCACCACCTCATACAAAGCTGTCACCGTATGGCCGGCACCAATTTCACCCGCATCCACCTTGTCGTTATTAAAGTCTTCACGCTCTAACATACGATTCTGGTAGCCTAGCAATCGATACTCAGCGACCACAGCTGGATTAAACTCCACCTGAATTTTTACGTCTTTGGCAATGGTCATTAAGGTTCCAGCTCGCTGATCGACAAGCAGCTTTTTAGCTTCCAGCAAGTTATCTATATAGCCGTAGTTGCCGTTGCCTTTATTTGCGAGCTGTTCCATAAGGTGTTCGTTATAGTTACCCGTACCGAAACCTAGCGCGCTAAAACCAATACCCGTTTTGCGTTTGCGCTCAACCATATCGATCAGTTGCTCACGATTTACAGTACCCACATTAAAGTCGCCATCCGTCGCTAAGATCACGCGGTTAATACCATCTTTGATAAAAGCTTTTTCCGCCATTTTATAAGCCAGCTCGATGCCTGCTCCACCATTGGTCGAGCCTCCAGCAATCAGGCTGTCGAGCGCTTGCTCTATTTTTATACGATCGTTAGCTGCCGTAGGCTCTAGCACCACGCCCGATGCGCCGGCATACACCACCAGCGAGATCGTATCTTGCTCACGACTGCCTTTAGCCAACATCTTTAACGCCTTTTTCACCAAGCCTAACTTGTTAGGGCTGCGCATTGAACCAGACACATCGACTAAGAAAACCAAATTAGAAGGGGGCAACTCACTCGATGCCTCTTCATAACCTTTAATACCAATTTGTAGTAACTTCGCCTCCTTATTCCACGGCGCCGTCATGACTTCTGTCGATACTGAGAAAGGCATCTCCTTCGAGTCTGGCGTTGGGTAGTCGTAATTAAAATAGTTTACAAACTCTTCTAGGCGAACCGCATCGGTCGGCGGTAGCTGTCCGTTATTTAGCATGCGTCTAACGTTGGAATAAGACCCTGTATCGACATCGATACTAAAGGTAGAAACAGGCTGCTCTCTTGTAGAGTGGACGTCAGAAGCTTCTATCTTTTGGTACTTTTCGTTTCGATACTGCTCATGATTAACCAAAGGTGTGCCCGCAACAGGGTGTGGGCTCGACACCATTACTTTTTGTGGCGCTGCATAGTCTAATTCACTAAGAGCGACTCTTGAGCCAACGACAATTACCTTTTCAGCTTCTTTTGCTACCTGTCTTTGCTTACGCTCGACTTGTAACGCTCGTTGTTTCGCGCTGTTGTGTGCTTGCTCTTTTTTAGCATGACTCTTAACTCGATCTGTTAATTCACGCTGCTCGGAAGTGGCAACCTTAACGTCATCAGACTTATGGTCTTTTGAGCTTTGACAAGCGCTTAAAGAAACCATCACCAAACTAGCGACTAAAGCGTATTTAAAGGTTGCAGATTTGTGATTCGTTTTCATGCTTAACTCCTATTTAAGTATTTTCATCATTCTCTAGCGCTCAGTCCCCAGTAACAGGCTCTAAGCCTTCGATTTACCTCTATAAACGTGGTCGTACCTAAAAAGGGTTAACTTTTTTTAAAAAATTGATAGAGTGAGCTTAATTAGTCGAAACCATTCCAACCATGAACCACAAACAGCTAGAAAGCCTGGTGCACCAGGAAATCCCAATTACTCAAGCACTTGATATTCGAATTCAAGAACTTACCGAGAGCAGTATTCGTGTAATGGCTCCTTTCGAAGCCAATAAAAACATTCATAACACCGCTTTTGCTGGAAGTATTTATACCGTTGCAACAATCGCCGGTTGGTCACTGGTCACAAGCTTAGCGCTACAACATAACCTCGAAGGCTCGGTGGTTTTAGCCAAAGCTAATATTCAGTATAAAAAACCTATCAATGGTGACATTGTTGCTGAATGTCGAGTGGAGAGCGATGATCTCATCGACTCTTTTGTTGCATCTTTTAAGCGAAAGAACCGTGCACGAATAGAGCTTGAGATTAACCTTGTGGAAGATGGCATTATCAAAGCAATCCTCAGTGCTAACTTTGCCCTTGTGGGAAAATAGTAACAACAAGGAGCCTTCTCACACTTTGCGTCGTCATCACGATATATTCAATTCGCTGTCATGAAATTGTCATACTGAGCCTATAACCAACCTCTATAATTAGCGCCATTCTGTTTTTATATAAGTGCGCAGATTATGCGCATAGAGGTTTTGTTAATGCCCAATTCCCTTTTCAGCCGCTTTATAGCGGCCTGCTTATTATGCTTTTATTTATCAGTTGGCTCAGCCAGTGAGCCTCAAGGTGACTCAAGAAACAGTGCCTTAACCGAGTCCGAAATACTCTTCACCCTAAGTGGCTCTAACACTATCGGTGAAAAGCTTGCCCCGGCCTTAGCTCAGCGCTTCCTTGAAAAGTTAGGCGCTCGAAATATTCAATTATCTCAGACTCACGCCGTCGAAAAAACAGTCTCAGGAGTTCTGCCAAATGGCAAATCTTCAGCCATTGAAATAAAGGCTCACGGTAGCTCCACAGGTTTTAAAGCTTTAGCACATAATGAAACCGATATTGCCATGGCTTCGCGGAGAATTAAGGACAGTGAACGTAGCGAACTTTTAGAAAAGCATGGCGACTTAAGTGCTATCGACAGTGAATATACCATAGCCGTTGATGGTCTTGCGGTGATTGTCCATCCCGATATCGCCATTAAACAGTTAAATACCGAGCAGTTGGCTCATATCTTTTCAGGGAAAGTCACCAATTGGAGTGAGCTTGGGGGTAACGATAGACCAATTAAGTTATTTGCTCGTGACGAGCAGTCTGGAACCTACGATACTTTTAAATCCCTCGTCTTAAAGCGCCACAAAGTCGCGCTGTCACCGCAGGCTAAGCGTTTTGAGTCTTCGGGAAAGTTATCAAAACTAGTAAGCACGACTCAGGGCGCTATCGGCTTTGTTGCCCTGCCTTATGTCAATGACGCCAAGCCCATCGCTGTCGCAGAAGCAGGAGCATCCCTATATTTCATGCCTAACACATTTACCGTTAGCACCGAGGATTACGCCCTAAGTCGTCGTTTATATTTATATCTACCGGCGAACAGCACTAACCCTTACGCACAGCAATTTATTGATTTCGTACTGAAAGATGAAGCTCAAAAAGTTGTCGAGGAAAGTAATCTTGTCTCGTTAATGATCAATGATGCCACAGTACACTTTAATCGAAACTATCCACCTCGTTACTTAAATATGATTCGTGAATCAAAGCGTTTATCGGTCACCTTTCACTTTGATCACAATCTAAAACTTGATAATAAAGGGCAACGAGATATCGGTCGCCTTGTCGATTACATAAAACACAACGCTATCAGTGATGTTTTTGTTTTCGGCTTTAGCGCAGAAAGTCTAGACGCTTCCCACGACAAGACTCTATCTAAAGAGTTAGCCAACACCATCAGCGCAAAACTTGAAAAACTGGGCGTGAATCCTTTCTACACCCAAGGTTATGGCAGTCGCGGCGCCATTGCCTCTAATGATACTGCAAATGGTCGGGCCAAAAACCAGCGAGTTGAGATTTGGGTCGGACGCTAAGTAAATGCATCGCTTACAAGCCAAGTAAGTGCTTACGAAGCTGGCTACAGGTCTGAACAAATACTCGATGGAACTCAATAGGACTGAGGTTCTTCGACATTTGCTGACGCGAAATCAAATAATCTTCGGCGCTATCGCCCAGCTGTGCAAGCATAGTCGACAGCTGGGCACTGACTGCGTGAAAGTCATCGACCTCTTGCATTAAGCGTAAACAATCGAATAGCAGCCCGCTTGCTTCCTCTCGAAACTGAAAATGAGCACTCAGCGCATTACATTGATTTAGAGCCTTGCTTGCGCCCGCCAACTTTGGGCAGGCAGAGCTTTTTAGGATTTGATAGATATGTTGCGCACAGGTGATATCGATTTCAATATCCGCAAAGTGATACCCTGTGCCGTTTAGAATGGGGGGAAGCGAAGCACCTTTTGCATTTTCGTACCAATCAAACTCTGGAACGGTTTCACCTTCTGTCGCAAACTCTGCAACAAGCTTCTGCCGCACATCAAACTCTAGTTGCTTGCCAAGCCCCTGCGGGCTGCATGAATCCAGCAATTGATGCTGATACGGAAAGGGGTATAGCCGTAGATGCTCGCTTGCAGCGACTGACGAAGTAAGTATTGCCGTATAAAAAAGCTCTTGATTAGTGCCGTCACCGCTAGAGGCGAACGCGACCAATGAATCGGTAACCACTAAGGAGATATCATCAGCATGTATTTCGCTTCTAGGATAAACACCGATTGGCGACATCAGTCGATACGCCCATTCAGCCTCTAACTTCTCTCTCACGCTAGCCATACTCCCCCCTCACTACGCCTTTTTATACAAGGCTAAGAACAAACGCTTATAAGTCAGCCATAAAAAAGGTCAGCGATTGCTGACCTTTTTCTATTAACGTTCGTACTGGTATATCTCATGATTCTTTGACGGCCCGCTAGTGGACACTTCTAAATCTTTGATATGACCATTTTTCAGACTGTAGCACCAGCCATGAACGCTAAGTTTTTGTCCGCGCTTCCAAGCATCTTGTACGATGGTTGATTCACAGACGTTTTGCGCTTGCTGAATTACGTTCAATTCACACATTAAGTCAGAACGCTCTGACTCATCAGTTATAGTCTTAAATTTCTCTTCGTGCTTAATATACACATCTTTAATGTTGGTTAACCAGCTATCGATTAAGCCTAGTTGCTTGTTACTTAAAGCTGCGTTAACACCACCACAACCATAATGGCCACAGACAATAATATGCTCAACCTTTAATACTTCTACCGCAAACTGCATCACTGACAAGCAATTCAAGTCAACGTGCGATACTACGTTAGCCACATTACGGTGAACAAAAACCTCACCTGGCATCAATCCTGTAATTTGGTTTGCAGGAACGCGGCTATCAGAACAACCGATCCAAAAATACTTTGGTGCTTGTTGCTCAGAAAGCTCATTGAAAAAATCAGGCTTCTCACCCAGTTTATTGGCTGCCCACTCACGATTTTGCTCAAGAAGTTTTTTTACGTCGCTCATTGTTTGTAACGTGTTTTAGACCGTAGGCACATAATAACATGGAATTTATTCCTAACTCAGCAACAAATTTTTACTTTTTCTTTCTTTGCATCACCCGAATATTCACATAATAGCGCTTATCTTTAGTGTAAGTTCCAGAAGAGCTAGTCCCCGTAAACTCCCACCACCCCTCTTTAGTCATTTCGATCGCCAATTCATTCCACTTCTTGGTATGCTCAATGTCGACTTTAGACATCATCTCACACATTGTCGTTTTACAAGTTACTCGAAAATCCAACAAATAGTTTGAATACGGATGATTCATAACAAAAGTTGTTATTTGCTGCTCTATCGCAGGGCCCCAGCTCAAGTCTTGCTCCTCATTCATTAAATCGCGATGTAGCTCTGGCAAATCCTTACGACGCTCAGGCGGGTCTAATAACTGATGATACTCCTCAGGAAAGTCGCGAAGATACTCGCTCACTTCATTTTCAGAGTTTGCCTGTGAAAAATCCGTCGGTGTTGCCCCTACTCCAGACGAAGGTTTATTGCCACCAACAACAACGCCATTTGGATTAGAAGAAGGCCCTATATTCTTGTTTTTATTAAGCTCATCCAGCGAAACAGCTTTCTTCTTACCCCTAGTTTCGTCTTCCTTATCGCCGCCTGCAGGCTCATCCACTCGAGGATCTGCGCTAAAGAAATCATCCGAATCGCTTCCCTCATCTTTTTCTACAACGTTTTCAGATATCGCAGGCTCCAGCACTTCCTGCTTTGGTTGCAAAAGCCCATAACCTACGGCCCCAATAACAACGCCAAGAGCAACTTTTAATATCGTCTCCATATTTACATCCTCTCCCTACTGTACTTACTTAATTAAAGTTCGAAGTTTATACGAGCGACCTACTTTACCAACACTTCCGCTTATTTCTAGCACCATTACGCTAAGCAGACAAAAAATACCGCATATAGAGACTATTGACACAAATCCGACACTTTATTACAGACGAAAAAAAGCCCCGCGATTGCGAGGCTCTTATAATTAGCATTTATTGTAATACCGTAAAAACGTTCAGTTCACCTTTAGTATTTCTTTTTTGAACAGTCACCGTATTAAATTTGCTTTCCCACCAAGCTTGTAGCTTCATATCATTAACAACCTGGCTCCACACAGCGTTGTCTAATGAATACACTGTTGCATAAATTTCACAAATGCTTGTTTTACACTTAACCCCTATAAGTCTAAAAAGCTCTGAGCTAGGGTGGCTATACAGATAACTCTCTATTTGCTGTTCTTTTTCAAGCGCCCAATGATCATTTTTCTCTTCAGTTATAAACTCCGCATGCACAGACTCTAGAAAGCCAAATCTCGTCCCAATGTTATCGAAATTTAACATATCCTTATGGGTTTCAGGTAAGTCTTGATAAAATGCTTTCTCTACATCAGGCTCTTGCAAAGACTTGATAGGTCTAATAGGCGCTGCGCCTTTATTAGCTTTAAGCTCAGCTAGCTCTTCACTTAACTCTTTATTTTTAGCTTCAAGCCTTTTTATAACCAGTGAGTTATTATCAGAGTTATCCATACCAATAACATCACTATTCTGCTCATACTCTTTTATTGCCTCATTTGAGTTACCCGCCTCTTGAGCAACTCTAGTACCACTATCCATATCTTCAAGCACTATAAAACATGCCATAAACCCTATAAACACACCTGTAATAAACTTTATCATTCCTTTCTCCAATTAGTTGCCGTATTAGTTTTCGCCCTGCTTCAATTCACCGCTATTTTAGCTTCTTATAATATTTGTACATAATAAAAAGGCCCTGCAGTGCAGAGCCTTTTAGAGTAACTATTTAACGCAGATGTTTTGGCTTTGTAACGCGGCGCAGGCTGTAATGAGGCGCGGAGTTGGCTCTAGCCAATGAGCACCGCAATTAGGCCTGCAACAAAGTTACAAATCAAAACAGCAAGTTAAATTACATCATACCTGGCATGCCACCCATACCACCCATACCGCCCATATCTGGAGCAGCACCTTCGTCTTTCTTAGGTAGGTCGGTAACCATTGCTTCGGTAGTGATCATTAGTGCGGCGATAGAGGCTGCGTTTTGTAGCGCGCTACGCGTTACTTTTGCTGGGTCTAGGATACCCATTTCTACTACGTCGCCGAACTCGCCTGTTGCTGCGTTATAGCCGAAGTTACCTTCGCCTTCTTTAACTTTAGCAACAACTACTGCAGGCTCTGCACCAGCGTTTGATACGATTTGACGTAATGGAGCTTCCATCGCACGTAGTGCAATTTTAATACCTACGTTTTGGTCTTCGTTATCACCACGAAGCTCGCCTAGGTTTGATAGTACGCGTACTAGAGCTGTACCACCACCGGCTACAACACCTTCTTCAACCGCTGCACGAGTTGCGTGCAATGCATCGTCAACACGGTCTTTCTTCTCTTTCATTTCAACTTCAGTTGCTGCGCCAACTTTGATGACCGCAACACCGCCAGCTAATTTAGCCACACGCTCTTGAAGCTTTTCTTTGTCGTAGTCTGAAGACGTTTCTTCGATTTGCGCACGAATTTGCTTCACGCGACCTTCGATTTGAGCTTTGTCACCAGCACCGTCAATCACAGTAGTGTTGTCTTTGCTGATTTGAACACGCTTCGCTTGACCCAGCTGTGCAAGCTCAGTGTTTTCTAAGCTCATACCTAAGTCTTCAGAAATTACTGTAGCGCCAGTTAGGATTGCGATGTCTTCTAACATTGCTTTACGACGGTCGCCAAAGCCAGGAGCTTTTACAGCTGCAACTTTTACGATACCGCGCATGTTGTTGACAACTAGTGTTGCTAGCGCTTCGCCTTCAACATCTTCTGCTACGATTAATAGCGGACGACTTGATTTAGCCACTGCTTCTAATGTTGGTAGCAATTCACGGATGTTTGAGATTTTCTTGTCGACCAATAATAAGTATGGGTTTTCAAGATCGGCGATCATGCCTTCAGTGTCAGTCACGAAGTATGGCGATAAGTAACCGCGGTCAAACTGCATACCTTCAACAACTTCTAGTTCGTTGTCTAGGCCAGAGCCTTCTTCAACCGTGATAACGCCTTCTTTGCCAACTTTTTGCATTGCTTCAGCAATGATTTTACCAACGTTTTCGTCAGAGTTAGCTGAGATAGTACCTACTTGTGAGATAGCTTTTTGATCTTCACATGGTACAGCGATTTTCTTTAGCTCTTCGACCGCCGCAACTACAGCTTTGTCGATACCACGCTTAAGATCCATTGGGTTCATACCAGCGGCAACTGATTTTAAACCTTCGTTAACGATAGATTGCGCTAGTACTGTTGCAGTCGTTGTACCGTCACCAGCGATATCGTTGGTTTGCGATGCAACTTCTTTAACCATCTGTGCGCCCATGTTCTCGAACTTATCTTCTAGTTCGATTTCTTTCGCTACAGAAACACCATCTTTAGTGATAGTCGGTGCGCCAAATGATTTGTCTAAAACTACGTTACGACCTTTAGGGCCTAATGTAACGCGAACAGCATTTGCTAGTGTATTAACACCCTGCAACATACCTTTACGGGCTTCATCACCAAAACGTACGTCTTTTGCCATGATTAAATTCCTCTAAATTCGTTGAGTGTATTCTTATTAGCCTTCAATTACAGCCATGATGTCGTCTTCGCGTAATACTAGAAGCTCTTCGCCATCGGCTTTAACTTCTGTACCGGCAAATTTACCGAACAAAACTTTATCGCCGACTTTAACGTCTAGGGCACGTACATCGCCAGACTCTAAAGGCTTGCCATTACCTACAGCGATGATTTCGCCACGGCTTGGCTTTTCTTTTGCATTGTCTGGAATGACGATACCGCCAGCAGTTGTAGTTTCTTCTTCTAAACGACGCACAATGACGCGGTCATGTAATGGACGTAAGCTCATGTTTTTTTCTCCTAATAGAAAGTGTTTTACTTACTATGAAAAATTGGTTGGAAAAGATATGGGGTCAATTTTTTAGCACTCAAGGGGATCGAGTGCTAATTTTTTAAATTTTTTTCTATTTTTCTAACCTATCGCGCTCTGGCTTATCCGTTCGTTCGTATTCACCATCCACCGTGTTCTCATCATCCTGCGGTCGCGTCTGACCAAAAGGGTTGCCCCCAGCCTGATATGAAGCACCAGCGTGCATCCCTTGAACTTTGAACATTCCCTTTTTAATCAATGCCTTAGCGAAATATTCGCGAGTTTGTGGAATTAGCCAAAGGAAGCCTATAGCGTCGGTGACAAAGCCTGGTGTGATTAAGAAAGCCCCAGCAATAATTAATAAGACACCTTCGACCATTTCTTGCGCTGGCGCTTGCCCTTGGCGCATTTTTTCTTGCAGCTTGGCGAAGACGCTAAAACCCTGCTGTTTTAGCATGGTGACGCCGATAATACCGGTCAATAGGATCAGGCCAATGGTCGGAATAGCTCCAATTAAGCTGCCTACGCTAATTAGGACATAGATTTCAGCAACCGCTAAAACTATGAAAAGTAAGAAAAAATTTCTGAACCACATAAATTCGTGTTTCCCATCAGCGTTCGCTGAAGTGTATTAATGGAAAGCTTATCAAAGCTTTATATACCGTTATAATGGGGACAAGATACTCGATAACAAGTTCATAATAAGGCTGCTTCACCATGGTTTTTTCTAAATCCAAAGAGATTGAACGTAATTTTCAAATAGCGCTATGCACCGCACCCGACCAAGCTACAGCTGAGTCATTAGCTGAAAAAATGGTGCAACAAAACCTCGCTGCATGCGTCAATATCATTCCAGCAATCACCAGTGTGTACCAGTGGCAGGGGCAGATTGAAAAAGAGCCAGAAGTTTTATTGGTCATCAAAACGGCTGAAGAATTAATGCTAGAGCTCGAGGAATTGCTTAATGAAGAGCATCCTTATGAAGTGTTTGAGCTGATTAGTTGCAACATCGAGCAAGCCGCGACGGCTTATTTGCAGTGGCTCAATGACTCGGTGTGATTTCTTTTGAATTTGCATCCTAATGTAAAGTCCTTGTAAATCATAAGATTTTACCGCCCAAACTGGTATTATAACGGTGGATTTTTAACCGATAATGACATTCGAGATATGAATATTCTAATTAAGCTTTTGGCAGCCTTGTTGGTTCTCGCTAGCAGCAACCTTTATGCTACTAACACCATAGATCTGAATGCGATCCTGGGTGAGCAGGACTCTTTACTAAAAGTCGAGGAAGCGTTTCAGCTCAGCGTCGATATTGTTGACGATAAGGCTTTGGTGAAATTTGATATCGCCGATGGCTACTATATGTATTCTGAGCGAATGCATATATCGAGTCCAGACGCCGAATTAGGTGAGCTTTATATCCCCGAAGGCAAAGTCAAAGACGATCCTTATTTAGGTCTCACCCAAGTTCACTACAACTTCCTCGAAGCATCCGCCGTTATTCTTCAGGCCAATGGAGATTTCACGTTAGTCGTCGATTATCAGGGCTGTGCCGAAGATCGCTTGTGCTACCCGCCAACCACAACTGAAGTAAAACTCAACCATTTCGTTGGCACAGCGAGCACTGTAGGTACAACGAGCAATGTCGATACAGCGAGTAATAATTCAACAGCAGAATCAACTCCTACGAGTGACAGCCAAAGCCAAGCCTACGTCAGTGAACAGCAAAAGCTGTCACAACAGTTGACCACTTCAGGCTTACTGTCAAACTTCTTCTCGTTTCTACTGATTGGCATTGGTCTTGCCTTCACCCCTTGCGTCTTCCCGATGATGCCAATTATTTCGGGGATTATCGCCGGCCAGGGCAAAAATATTTCGACGCGCAAGGCTTTTGGTCTGTCGCTGACCTACACCCAAGCGATGGCCATTGTTTATACCATTCTTGGCATCGTCGTCGCCTTAGCCGGCCAGTCTATTTCAGGCTATTTCCAGAATCCGGTTGTGGTGATTACGGCGGCCATAATTTTTGTCCTTTTGTCGCTTTCGATGTTTGGCTTTTATGAATTACAGCTACCCTCCAGCCTACAGGCTAAACTTAGCGAGCGCAGTAATCAGCAGAAAAAAGGCAGCTATATTGGTACCGCCATCATGGGCGCTATTTCAGCCGTTATCGTCTCGCCCTGCGTTACCGTTCCTTTAATTGCGATATTATTGGTCATCGCCCAAACTGGCGACGTGGTACTTGGCGCAGTTTCGTTATACGGCCTCGGTGTTGGCATGGGGATACCACTCATCATTATTGGTGTGACTGGCGGCAAGTTGCTACCGAAAGCAGGCCCTTGGATGGATGGTATTAAGGCAGCCTTTGGTGTTGCCATGCTGGGCGTTGCGCTCTACTTGGTTAAACACTTACTTCCTAGCTACTTATACATGTACGCTTGGGGTCTGTTGGCGATTATTCCGGGATATTACCTATTCAGTAACCAACTGCCTCGAGCGGGCTGGAGTAACCTGTTTAAAGGACTGGGCCTAGCCGCAATGCTTTACGGAGTCCTGCTTTTTATTGGTGGCGCACAAGGTCAGAAAAACCTATTGCAACCTCTTGGGCACATCAGCCAGGCGAGCAAGCAAAGCGCTACAAGCGATATGACGGCACAGTCTGGGCATTTGAGCTTTAAGCGCGTTAAAACTCTTGGTGAGCTAAATTTGGCGGTTAAAGAGGCGAGTGCTCAGGGTAAAACCGTGATGCTCGATTTCTTCGCGGAATGGTGTGCGGCCTGTTATGAGTTTGAAGAAAAGGTCTTTACCGACCCTAAAGTGATAGCGGCGCTTAGCAATACTGTGTTGCTTCAAGCGGACGTTACCGCTAACGATGCTGATGATGTGCAGCTGTTACAGGCTTATGATGTGTTGGGTTTGCCAAGTATTATGTTTTTTAACCTCGAAGGTAAGGAGCTACCCAGCTTTCGCGCCACTGGCTTTGAAGAGGCTGAGCAATTCGAACAACGAATTCGCGCCGCCTTCAACCTTTAGCTAATTAGTAGCCCTCAACAAAAAAGCCCTGAACGTCTTTTTATTGAACATTCAGGGCTTATTATTTATTAAGCTATTATTTCAATATTGCTTAGACTAAATACGTTTATGAAGCTTTGCTTCTATTTGGCTTCAATCTTCGCAACCTATCCTTGGCTCTTTCGCGCATCGACTTACGGACCACATAGTGCTCAATAAAGACCGTGCTTCGAGGTTGTGTTTGCGACCAAATTACGCCAAGTAACACCAGTCCAGCGGCCATATACTGCACGCCATTAAGCTGCTCATCCAATATTAACCAGCCGAAAAATAAAGTGCCTATAGGCAATAGGTTCATCATGCTACCGACTTTGCTCGCGGTCATGGTTTTAAAGGCATAGTTGTAGCAGGTAAAGGCGAAAATATTAACACCGAAGGCCAAAAACAAGATGGCGACGATCGCTTCTGTCGAAACGTCGGTAGGTATCACCGTGTCTTGAATCAATAAGAACGGCAGGAAAAATATCGTTCCTACGATCATCTGTAACAAGGTTAAAAATACTGGCGAATAACGCTGGGATAATTTTCTCGCTAGCAAACAATATGCAGCTGCCGCCGTGATGGCACCAAACTCCAAGGTATTCCCTAACAATGGATTACTCGCATGCTCAGAGCTTTCGCCACTGAGCGTTAACCAAACCACTCCAGCTACAGCCATTAAACAGCCTACGATAAGACGGCTGTTGAGCTTTTCTTTGAGCAAGTAATAAGCCGCTACGGCAACCATGATCGGCTGTAAAGAGGTTATCATGCCTGCTTCGGACGCTGTAGTGTAGGTTAAGGCGTAGCTTTCGAAAATGAAATACAGGCAAGGCTCACAAAGTGCCAGTAGCAACAATAGCCACCAGTCACCCTTTTGATGCTGTTGCTTCTTGCCCATAGATGGCAAAAAGAATATCAATACCGCCGCAGCAAGAATCATACGTAAAAAGACCGTCAAAATAGGTCCGAACTCAGCTATCGCATACTTCATTGCGACAAAGGATCCAGCCCACATGACAATGGCACATATCAAACCAATCATTGCCAAATGCTTTTGAACGTTTTTGTACATGCCCTGCTCCAAAGGTGGCTTAGCCGAAAAGGCCTATTCTATGGCGCTATGCTTGATAAGAACAACGATCTTTTTTCATTATCACAATTAATATAAATAATGGATCACAACCAATATTAGTAATTAATCATCAACTACAGCAGAGGTCGGAAAGAACAAAACAAAACAGGAGCCTTTACCCAGTTCACTCTGAACAGAGACTGTGCCATTAAAGCGTGCCATGGCCGCTTTAACAAAGCGTAATCCAAGCCCAATCCCTTTAATCTTCGCCATTTCGTGGCGACGTATTCTTGAAAATGGTTTAAATATGGTTTTCATCTGCTCTTTATCAATCCCTTCGCCTTGATCCGAGACCATAACCCTTACTCCATCTTCGGCTTCTTCAAGGGTAATTTCCACTTGGCTCTTAGCCGGCGAATACTTAATCGCGTTGGTCAGTAGGTTAACAATAACCCGATCTAGCAGGTCCTCATTCGCCTGTAACCAAATATCATCATAGCTGGCAAAATCAAATTTTAGTTCTATTTCTTTATCACGAGCAAGCGGTCGCGCTATCGCTAAAGCATTATCAATACTGTTGAGGATTTCCACGGGGTATAAAGGCATTTCAATGCCACTTTCGGCACGGGATAACATCAAGAAGTGCTCAGCTAAAGACAAGCTCGACTTGGTCAAGCGCTCAATTTCAGCATTAAGTTCATCTACCGTGAGGTCGCTTTGTTTATTTTGATACTGATTTAAAAGCGCTAACACAGAAGTCATAGGCGAGCGAAGATCATGCGAGATAAAGTCAATCATCTCTAACTGACGCTGCTGTTCACGCTTAATCAAGGTTATATCGGACATGTTAATAATCAGGAAATCTTGCCCCTCGACATTATCCAGTAACGAGATACCGATTTTGTAATAGCGCTTTCGAGCGTTTAGCGCCTGCACTTCACGGCCTATGCCATCCACCATGACCTTTTTAATTTCCTCGGACCAATCCGAGCCAACTTGCAAGGTCAACTGATTAAAAACCTCGAAAATATCTTTGCCAAGAGACACACTCAGATATTTTTTAGCTTCCAGATTGGCATAAAAAACTACGCCAGAAATATCAACCAGCAGCACCGCTTCCGACATCTTATCCATGGTTTTTTCGACAAATCGGCGCAGGAAGTTTATTTTCTTAATTGCGACTTCGACCTGCGAGACCTTTTCTTCGACAACGCTTGCAGCCGGAGCCTGTTTTTTCTGCACAAATGTTGACTGGCGATATAGCTTATAAAAAAGTTTACGCTCGTCATCAGTCTGCTCTCCGACATCGATCAACCATCGTTTCTTGTTGATATCAATAGGGATACTTCTATCAAACGCAGCAATATCTTCGACACCTTCAGACCAACCTTGGATTAAGTTTAGTCGTTTCCAGAATTGAAAGTGTTTTTCATAACTCGACTTCACTTCAGGCTCAAAACTGTTTTTAACCTCATACTGCAAGCGTTTAACTGTATTGATGAAAAAGGTCATATTGGCCACTACCGCGCGCCATACCCACATCAAATAGCCTAAAACCATGACGATAGCTGGTGTTACTAACGGCAACCAATAGCCCGCCCCGTGAAGCAGCATCCAGCTTGCAAAAAGCAACGTAAAGGCCAGTAATAACACCAAATATACGTTGTGCCTCGGCAAAGATCTCGGAATCAGCATAAATAGTGCAAAAACCAATAGCGCCGATAGCACACTGACAAAATTCTGACTCATCGGCAGAATTAGAGTGTTGTTGGCAAGGCCTTCATACAAGGTAGCGTTTATTTCAACGCCCGACATTACCTGACCATCACGATCCACCGGTACGGGTAAGAAGTCCGCATTACGCGCGGCGGTCGCCGTCACCCCAACAAATACCACACGATCTCGTAGCGCATTTACGTCAACTCTGCCTTCAACCAAATCAACAAAACTGATTTTTGTGAAGAAGTCTTTATTTTCTTTATAAGGAATTAACGCGTAGTGAGTTTTTTCTATTTTTGTAAGATTATACGAATACTCAGCGCTCTGATGGCTTTCAAAGGGGAGTCTGTAAACTTCATGACCATCCGCAACATCGAGAACTTCCACCGCAAATGTGCGCCAATAAGGCTCACCCAAGCCCGACTTTAGATAGACACCCCGCGCGATATTGTCTTTGCTTAGTTCGAAGTGAACAAGGCCGAGCCCAACACTGGCTTGGTAGAGCTCTGGATAGGGTTGTAATTCAACCAGCTGGCCACCCTGGATCAGCTCGTCAATCACGACTGGAAAAATAACTTTGCCATTATTTTTTACCGCTTGCGTTAAGGCTTCGTCGCCGGAGCCACTCAACTTATCGAACAAAACATCGTAACCAACCGCTTTTACTCCAGCTTCTGTTAGTCTGTCGATAGCTCTAGCATGCAATTCTCTTGGCCACGGCAAGGGCCCATATTCCCGCAAGCTCTTTTCGTCCATAGCGATAATCACAACTTCCTCAGAATAGCCCTTTTCCTGCACACGGAGCATTCGATCATAGACCAACAACTCTAGAGGTTGTAAAACCTTAAAGTAGGCGAGAAAGAAGGTGATTATGGCCAGTATCGCTGCAAAGGCGATACCCGCTTTTGTCAAAAATCGACGGTTAACGAACAATATAAAAGCCTTAAAGTATTAGTATAAAGAGTAATATTGAACCGATTCCGAAGGCGGTTTTACCATTACCTTCGGGTTCAACGACGACACTTTTCGTTTCAGAAAAGCGTCCCTGATTATAGGGACCATGCGCTGCCACTCGGATGTATAGCTCTGACTCGGGTAGTTCTTCTAACACTAAATGACTGGTCTGGCTTTTACCCTCAGAAACGATATTGCTGAAAGTCTCGTCACTACTGACTTGCCACAAGTATTGCTCAGCGAGTGGCACCGCCTGCCAGTCCACGGTTAATGTATCTTCTGTGGTTATCGTTTTATCAGATAAAGACAATTCTGGTGGTTTTGGTCGCTTTACATCGAATCGTTTAAGCGTCGAATATTGCCCAAAACCATGAATGTTACCGGCAGCAACACGCCAATAATAAGTGCCCGCGGGTAAGCCTTCTGGTAGCTGATGAGTGTTATTCTTTAGTTCTTGTTGCGTAACAATATTCCTAAACTGGCGATCTTTCGCTAGCTGCCAACGGTATTGTGTCGCGCTAACTGACTCTTCCCACGAAAACTCTAGTGGCTGCCCAGCGATATATTGCTCATCAAAAGCTTTTAACTGAGGACTTCTAGGCACGGGCGATATGGTAAAATGGTGAATCGTATTTAAGCCCTGCAAACCGTCTTTATCTATAGCCCTTAGGCGTAGTGAGTACTCGCCAAGATTAACTTCTGGTAAGCTCACCTGGTGGCTACTAACCTGTGCTTTGTGGACTAAAGTGGTTAAGGCTTTATCTTTAAACAGTTCCACTTGGTAACTTTTCGCCTCATCAATCGGTTGCCAAGTTAAAGTCACTGGATGCCCTAGGTATTTACTGCGTGGATTAACAAGTTTAGGTTCAGCCAGCAGCTCTTTTGGCTTCGCTAGCGGTAGTTTCGCCGAGGTGATCAGTCCATAGCCTTCTTTAACTGACTCTTTATTTTCATGCAATTGAACTGAAACAGTTCCCTCGTTGACCTCGTTAAAGACAATCCCGTCATCCTCTTTATCCAAACGCACTCGAAACTCGGTGCCTCGAACTGTGGCTACCGCAGAAGGCGTTTGTACTTCGAAGTTCGCCCCTGGGCCACGCAAGTGTTCGACACGCCCTTCGGCGGAGCCTTGCATCAAGCGCACACGGCTGTCAACCATCCCCGTCTCACCCCACTTGGTTTGGACGTCGAAGATCAGCTCTGAGCTTTCGCCCAATAACAATTCCGAGCCATCAGCAAACAGCAATGCCACACTGGAATTTTTATTCGTTACAAGGATGTCGCCCAACACCAGCTTATGCGCTTTGTTTAAAGTAGCCCTCACCCCTCTACGCACAAAGTAAGCTTCACCGTTAATCGCACTTACTGAAACTTCGGCCGGAGCAAACTTAAGGTATTCCATAGGGAACTTAAGGGTCACCCCTGGCGGTAGCTGGCGATCAAGCTTTACATTGTTGTACTTTTGAATCTCTTGGAACTTCAGAGGATCTTTTAGGTATTTGTGTGACAGGCCCCAGATGGTGTCGCCTTTTCGTACGGTATAAAGCCAGTCCTCAGCGAAGCACTGAGGAGCCAATAGAGCTATAAGTAACACCGCCGAGCATAAAATACCGCGACTAGACTTCATCGAATTTCCTTTGTTCAGAATATTAAGACAAGCTTAATTTAGCCTGCACGCAATAGCGACGCAAGCTTATACTGCAACACTCGGCTCCATAAGTTCTTCTAAACGGTAGCCGTGCTGATAAACGGTTTTGATTCGATAGCCACTTTCCGCTCTTATACTGAGCTTGCGGCGCAGCGAGCTCACATGAGCATCAACAGTTCGGGTGCTGATTTCAGACTCGATGCCCCAAATATGTTTGAGTAGGTATTTTCTTGAGAAAAGTCGGCCAACATTTTTAAATAAAATTAACGCCAACTCGTATTCTTTGGTGGTTAAGGTTGCAGGCTCACCGTTGACCAACACTCTACGATGCTGCTGATCGATGGTAAAAGGCCCAACCTCAATCTGTTCTTCCTCATCAAGTAGCCCAGCACGACGCACTAATGCATTCAGTCGAGCCAATAGCTCAGAACGTCTAAATGGCTTAATCATATAATCGTCGGCGCCTTTCTCTAGCGCAGCTACGATATCCTGCTCAGCATCACGATTGGTTACAAATAGGATAGGACCTTGCCAATTCATAAAAGAACGAACCTGCTCCAAAGCTTCGATGCCTGACATATCTGGCAGCTCCCAGTCGAGGATTAACAAATCGAACTCGTCCGTCTGTAGAGTCTCGAGGAAAGACTCGGCACATTCACAGTGAGTGGCTTGATAGCCCGAATCTTGCAAAATTGCCATTAGTGCGTCCGCTTGAGTTTTGTCGTCTTCAAGGTATAGCAACTTTAAATCTTCGTACATGGTGTCTCCTTTCTGGGAAAGCTTTTATTATTTGAACTGGAGCAACTGTTAGCTCCTATTTGTGCAAGTTCCGTATAGTATAGTGTTTAACGCTATCAGATTTTAAACAAATGTAAAATAGGGGTTTCCCCCTAGTGCCAAGCAAAACATAAAATTATCAAAGAAGTCTGACCACGCTTGCAAAAAGTGGTTATTTGTTGGTAATTTACTGTAAAATGCACCAACTTTAAAAAACTGCTTATTTGCAGGATTTTCAAAGGTCGCTACAAGCAAGTTATCACTTTTAGCGATTTTAAACAATTTTAAGCGATATTAAAGAGTTTTGGAGACTGAATGGCGAAATTACTGCTTCTGCATGGTCCTAATTTGAATCTTTTAGGGCAGCGCGAGACCGATATTTATGGCGACTTGACGCTAGAAGCCATAAATTCGGCTGCGAAAAAGCAAGTAGAAGCAGCAAATATCGAATTTAGAAGTCTACAAAGCAACTCAGAAAGCCAACTAGTAGACACCATTCAGCAGGCAAAAGCTGATAACGTGTCACTAATTGTTATTAACCCAGCGGCTTATACGCATACCAGCGTGGCTATCCGCGATGCTTTACTAGCGGTGGAAATTCCATTTATTGAAGTGCACTTATCGAACCCTCACCGTCGTGAGCCATTTCGTCATCACTCGTACTTTAGCGATATCGCTGAAGCAGTGGTCGCCGGTTTCGGTGCTGATAGTTATCGATATGCACTTGATGCAGCCATTAAAATCATCCAGAAAAATTAATAGTAGGTAGAGACTATGGATTTACGTAAAATTAAGAAGTTAATTGAACTCGTTGAAGAGTCGGGCGTTGCTGAGCTTGAAATTCAAGAAGGCGAAGAGTCGGTTCGAATCTCACGTTCATCTAGCGCTCCAGCGCCAGCTCCTGTTCATTATGCGGCAGCTCCAGCGCCACAGGCAGCACCTGCGCCAGCACCACAAGCTGCTCCAGCAGCCGAATCTGCACCAGCTAAAGAAGAAGTGAGTGGCCACAAGGTACTATCGCCAATGGTTGGTACTTTCTACGCGGCACCATCTCCAGGCGCTAAAGATTTCGTTGAAGTTGGCCAACAAGTCAAAGCTGGCGATGTGTTATGTATCGTCGAAGCGATGAAAATGATGAACCAAATCGAAGCTGACGTTTCAGGCACAGTAAAAGCGATCCTAGTGTCTAACGGTGAGCCAGTCGAATACGACGAACCTTTATTCATCATCGAGTAACCCTCTAAACGAGTAGGAATTTGTTATGTTAGAAAAAGTGGTCATAGCCAACCGTGGCGAGATCGCACTGCGCATATTGCGAGCCTGTCGTGAATTGGGTATTAAAACGGTTGCGGTTCATTCAACAGCCGATGAAGACTTGATGCACGTTCGTTTAGCTGACGAGTCGGTATGTATCGGCCCACCGTCAGCAACAGACAGCTACCTCAATATTCCAGCGATTATCTCAGCCGCCGAAATTACCGACGCCGTGGGCATTCACCCAGGTTACGGTTTCTTAGCAGAAAACGCTGACTTCGCCGAGCAGGTTGAACAAAGTGGCTTCACCTTTATTGGTCCAAGCGCTGAAGTTATTAACCTGATGGGCGATAAAGTATCAGCCATCTCAGCCATGAAAAAAGCTGGCGTACCTTGCGTACCAGGCTCTGACGGCCCGCTAGGTGATGATGATAAAGAAAACCTAGCGATGGGTAAGCGTATCGGCTATCCAGTGATCATCAAAGCTGCCGGCGGTGGCGGTGGTCGTGGTATGCGCGTGGTGCGTAAAGAAGAAGAATTGCTTAACGCTATTTCTTTAACCAAGTCAGAGGCCGGTTCTGTTTTCGGTAACGACATGGTTTATATGGAGAAATTCTTAGAAACTCCACGTCATATTGAAATCCAAGTCCTAGCTGACGGACACGGCAACGCGATTCACCTAGGTGAGCGTGACTGCTCGATGCAACGTCGTCACCAGAAAGTGGTCGAAGAGGCTCCAGCTCCTGGTATTACTGATCAAATGCGTAAGCATATTGGTGAGCGCTGTGTTCAAGCGTGTAAACAACTTGGCTACCGCGGTGCTGGTACTTTCGAATTTTTGTACGAAAAAGGTGAGTTCTACTTCATCGAAATGAACACCCGTGTTCAGGTCGAGCACCCAGTGTCGGAGCTTATTTCAGGCGTCGATATCATTAAAGAACAACTTAGAATCGCCAGCAATCAACCGCTGTCGTTCAAGCAAGAAGATATCGAACTGAAAGGTCACGCCATCGAGTGTCGTATCAATGCCGAAGATCCGGAAACTTTCATTCCATCTCCAGGCGTCATCAAGCGTTTCCACGCACCAGGTGGCCCAGGCATCCGTATCGACTCACACATTTACGCCTCCTATAAAGTACCACCTTACTATGACTCAATGATCGGTAAGTTGATCACCTACGGCGAAACTCGTGAAGTCGCGATTCAGCGTATGCAGATGGCGCTAGAAGAGATTGTTATTGACGGTATTAAAACCAACATACCGCTTCAACAACGCATTCTTGCCGACGCCAACTTCCAAAAAGGTGGAACCAACATCCACTATTTGGAACAGCATATGTTTGGCGATAAAGACTAAACGTCGATATATGTAAGCAAAAAGCCGGCAACTGCCGGCCTTTTGTTTTAAAGACCTTTTTTCATTAAGGCTTAGTTATCCTCTTCATCCATTCGCACACTAAACTTAATATTCTCATAGTTATTATCTGCATCAGAGATCTGGTTTTGTTCACTTAATAGTCCCTCTGATTGTAACTTGATTGCAATGTCCAGAATAAGATCGTTACGCAAATCTTCATCATTGTTTAAGGGCACTTTAGAGTAAAAATCAATATCACATACAGCATCCTCGCACTGTACCTGATTGACTTGTAAATCTTTGGCCTCAAAAAACTGCTCAAAATCATCCTGCATAAAACGTGTTAACAGATCAGTTCTGTAGTCAGAACCGAACTTGGTCAAGTTTTCCTCAGGCTTATTTTTAGAGTAATCCGACCTGCTGACTCATGTACTTTCTTGATCGATAGGACTCAAACTTCTATTTAGTTTTTCCTCACCTTTTTCTTGTTGGCTTACCTCTATTTCAACCTCTGGTGATGTCTTTTCAAATTTAGCCTCATTCTTTTCATTATCCACAGGTATTATTGACGTTTTATTTTCCTCTGCTATTCCTAATTCAGAATCTCCAACCTTATTTGTCGAGTAAATGAGAAGTATAGCACTAGCAGCAACCGCTACTAGTGCTAAAACTATAACTGATTTTGTATTCATAAAGACAAATCCTTACGGCTCTCGTGCATAATAAGTCCTCACATAAATCACCATTAGCCTTTCTCATTAAGCACGTCACATTTCCATTGCCTGACGGTTTACACCTAACCACCTCATCTGCATAAGCAGGCTGTGGGAAAGTTGCTAGTAGGAGCCAACTAAGGGCTACGATTGATAAAAATTTCATTATTTCTTCTTGCTATATGATTTTATTATTACTTTTTCAACCCATCAAATATGCGGGCACCAATAAAGTACTTCACTCGTACAATTAAATCAATTCCATATAATATTAAAAATATACTATTACTTATTGTATGCATCCTTATAATACTATCAAAACCTCTTCACCCTTTATAAAGTTATGGCTTGGATCCAGCTTAAATTCGACTATAAACATTCCGACGCCGACAGCTTAAGCGATCATTTGATGGAGCTTGGTGCGCTGGCGGTGACATTTCTTGATGCAGAAGATAAGCCTATCCTAGAGCCGCTTCCTGGCGAGACGCCCCTTTGGGAACACCTGATCGTATTGGCGCTGTTCGATGCGGAAACGAATACGCAGATGATGGACGGTTTGCTCGAAAATAGCGACTTTTATCAGCACTTTGGTGACAGTTATGAGTGGGAAATTATTCGTGACCAAGACTGGGAGCGAAGCTGGATGGATAATTTTAAGCCGATGAAGTTTGGCGAGCGCGTTTGGATCGTGCCTAGCTGGTGTGAAGCTCCCGAGCCGAATGCCGTGAACATTAAACTCGACCCGGGTTTGGCTTTTGGTACTGGCACTCACCCGACAACTTCTTTGTGTTTACAGTGGTTAGACGGTTCTGATTTAAGTGGCAAAATCGTTATAGATTATGGCTGTGGCTCAGGCATTCTAGCCATTGCCGCGCTGTTGCTTGGTGCTGAAAAAGTGTATGCGGTAGATATCGATCCGCAGGCGATTGAAGCAACCAAGCAAAACCTCGAACGCAATGGCATTCAAAGTGAGCGTCTAGTTCTCGGGCTACCTGATGAGGTCGAACTGCCTAAGGCTGATATTTTAGTCGCGAATATTTTGGCTGAACCCTTGCGTCAGTTGGCAGAATCCATTGCAAATTCGGTGCAAAGCGGCGGAAATCTGGTATTATCGGGTCTGCTCGAAAGTCAGGCCGAAGAATTAAAACAGCTTTACAGTCAGTGGTTTACTATGGGTCCAGTAGCCAAAGAAGAAGACTGGGCGCGACTTTCTGGCCAAAAATTAGCGACACCTTAGACAATAATAACCTTCTGCCTTTGGCTTGATGATTGAATAACGCATTATGAGTGAAACCTTTTTAACCAACTGTCCCCACTGTAAATCAGTGTTTAAACTGCGTAAGGAGCACCTTGAAGTTGCTTCGGGGCACGTCCGTTGTGGTAACTGTCACTCATTATTCCTCGCCACCGACTCCCTCGTTTCTTTAGACAAAGAAAGTCAAAAGGCACAAATGTCTGAGACTGTTGAGGAAGCTGAAGAGCAAGTGGTTTCAAGCGCCATTCCCGAGCTGACTCAAATCGATAAAACAGACCACTATCAACTAGAGATCGAAGAAGATACCCAGGAAATCACGGACAAACCACATTACATCAAATGGTCTTTTTACGGCCTTGCAAGCCTGATACTTATTTATTTAGGTTTCTGGTTCTTTTATCTTTGGCCCAACCAAGCCACGCTCGGGCAGCAAGAAGGCTGGCGTCCAATCTATCAAGCTTCCTGTTCGGTATTTGGCTGCCAACTCGCACCACGCCAAGATATTAATCAATATCGCGTTAACGCCATCGAGGTTAATATTACCCGTGGCGGGCAAAAAGAGGTCAGTATGGTGCTCAAAAATGTAGCAGATTTCCCCCAGCCCTACCCTAAAATGCGCGTTATTTTAAGTGACATCAAAGGCAAGCAATTCCCTAGCCCTGTCTATAAACCGCAGTATTATTTGCCACAAGTGAATCACAACGATTTGATCCAGCCTAATCAGTCGGTTCACATCGCCTTCACCTTCAATAACGAAATCGCCGACTATAGTGGCTACCAAGTCGAACTCGTTAAATAGTTCTTATACTTTAGTGTCTTAGTTAACACTGGTCATTTGTCAAGCAAAATATTGTTGGTTTTTTAAACAATATTCGTTCAAAAGCCCCATGAAAAAGTGTATGATCGGCGACCTTAATTTGAACCCACAGTGTTGATACTCAAGCATCTGCACGGTTTTAAGCGATGCGTTGGACAGTAGCTGACTCATTATGCAAATAGCACACTACAAACTCGATAATCCGTTAATTCTTGCACCCATGGCTGGTGTAACGGATCGTCCTTTTCGTATTTTGTGCAAAGAGCTTGGCGCAGGTATGACGGTTTCGGAGATGATGGCTTCAAATCCCAAACTGTGGAATACCAAAAAAAGCCTGATGCGTAGTGATCATAGTGGCGAACCCGGTATCCGCTCGGTTCAAATTGCTGGTGCAGAGCCTGAGATGATGGCTCAAGCCGCTCAACATAATGTTGAGAATGGCGCTGAAATCATCGATATCAACATGGGTTGCCCAGCTAAGAAGGTTTGTAAAAAAGCAGCTGGCTCAGCGCTTCTGCAATACCCTGACTTGGTTGAAGACATCATCAAGGCGGTGGTTAATGCGGTCGACGTGCCGGTAACGCTAAAAATAAGAACAGGGTGGAATCCTGATAATCGCAATGGTGTCGAGATTGCGAAAATTGCGCAGGACAATGGTATTCAAGCGTTAGCTGTCCACGGCAGAACCCGCGCTTGTAAATATCAAGGGTTTGCAGAGTACGACACTATGGCGGCAATCAAACAGGCGATTGATATCCCTATGATTGCCAACGGCGACATCACCAACCCTGAGAAAGCAAAGTTCGTACTGGAATATACCGGTGCAGATGCTTTGATGATAGGTCGAGGGGCACAGGGGAACCCCTGGATATTTCGTGAGATTTGGCACTATTTGCAGACGGGAGAGTTCCTAGAAGCACCCAGTATTGAAGAAGTTCGCACGGTCATGATTCGTCATGTCCAAGGCCTTCATCAGTTTTACGGTGATCACATGGGACCTAAAATCGCTCGCAAGCACGTTTCTTGGTATTTGCAAGAACAGGCCGACAGCAAAGAATTCCGCAGCACCTTTAATCGTATCGATGACGGCGCTGAGCAAATAGACGTTTTAAACCTTTATTTTGAACAAAAGCAACAGGCTAAAGCAGCATGACAATTTTTGACACGACAACTAACACTCAAGCAGCTCTTAATCAGGCACCTCTTTCACAAGGAGTTGCACAGGGCGACACTTCAAGCTTCCAATCTAACCCTACTTTGCGTGAGCACGTTGCATTCTCTATGCAGCAGTATTTGAAGCAAATGCATGGTCAACCTTTGAACGATGTGTACGACTTAGTTTTATCACAAGTTGAAGAGCCGCTTCTGCGCGCCATCATGGAGCACACTCGTAATAACCAAACTAAAGCTGCAAAAGTCCTAGGCTTAAACCGTGGTACTTTGCGCAAAAAGTTAAAACGTTACAACCTACTGTAAAATCGACCAATTAAAATTAGAGTTCTGAGAACTGCTAATCACAGTCCAACTCTTAATTTTTAAGGAGCTACAACATGTCAAACTATCGTCCGGTGAAGCGCGCCCTGATTAGCGTTTCTGATAAAACTGGAGTAGTTGAATTCGCCAAAAGAATCAGCGCAAAAGGCGTTGAAATTTTATCTACTGGCGGCACTGCAAAATTATTACGCGACAATGATATTACAGTAACTGACGTTGCTGATTACACCGGCTTCCCTGAAATGATGGATGGCCGTGTAAAAACGCTACACCCAAAAGTTCATGGTGCTATTCTGGGTCGCCGTGGCATGGATGACAGCGTCATGGCCGAGCACGACATCATCGGTATCGATATGGTCGTGGTCAATCTTTATCCGTTCGAAAGCACTATCGCAAAAAGCGATTCTACGCTGGAAGATGCTATCGAAAACATCGATATCGGCGGCCCTACTATGGTTCGTTCTGCGGCTAAAAATCACCAAGATGTAACGATCGTCGTAGAAAATGAAGACTTCGACCAGGTTGCACAGCAAATCGAAGAAAAAGGCGCAGTGGATAGAGACATCCGTTTCCGCCTAGCCGCTAAAGCTTTCGCCCACACGGCGCGTTATGACGCTGCTATTTCAAACTACTTAGGCGTACAAGCGGCTCAAGAAAATAGTGAATTCCCGCCAACCTATTCTGTGCAATACAAAAAAGCACAAGACATGCGTTATGGTGAGAACCCACACCAAAACTCAGCGTTTTACGTCGAGCATGACCCACAAGAAGCAAGCGTTTCAACCGCAAAGCAGTTGCAAGGTAAAGCACTATCTTACAATAACATTGCCGATACTGACGCTGCTCTAGAATGTGTTAAAAGCTTTGAACAGCCAGCTTGCGTTATCGTAAAGCACGCTAACCCTTGCGGTGTGGCTATCGCTGATACTATCGGCCAAGCTTATGACTTAGCATTCGCCACAGACCCAACCTCTGCATTCGGTGGCATTATCGCTTTCAACCGTGAGCTTGATGCTGAAACAGCCAAGGCTATCGTTGAGCGTCAATTTGTTGAAGTTATTATCGCACCTAGCATTAATAACGATGCGAAATCAATCGTTGCCGAAAAGAAAAATGTACGTTTATTAGAGTGTGGTCAGTGGGAACAAGCCGTTCCTTCTTACGACTACAAGCGCGTCAACGGTGGCTTGTTAATCCAAGATCGCGATTTAGGTATGGTGTTCGACGATGACCTACGTATCGTTACCAAGCGCCAACCGTCTGAAGAAGAAATGCGCGACTTGTTATTCAGCTGGAAAGTTGCCAAGTTTGTTAAATCAAACGCTATCGTTTACTGCAAGAATGGCCAAACAATCGGTGTTGGCGCTGGTCAAATGAGCCGTGTTTATAGTGCTAAAATTGCTGGCATAAAAGCAGCTGACGAGAATCTTGAAGTTCGTGGCTCTGTCATGGCATCTGACGCTTTCTTCCCATTCCGCGATGGTATTGATGCGGCAGCTAAGGCGGGCATCACCGCTGTAATCCAGCCGGGTGGCTCGATTCGTGATGACGAAGTTATCGAAGCTGCAAACGAAAATGATATGGCCATGGTCTTCACTGGCATGCGTCATTTCCGTCACTAAAACAGATCTAAGGAACGACGAGTGAACGTATTAATTATCGGAAGTGGTGGTCGCGAACATGCTTTGGCATGGAAGGCTGCCCAGTCTGACAAAGTAACTAAAGTCTTCGTTGCGCCTGGCAATGCTGGTAGCGCACTGGAAGACAAAGTTGAAAACGTGAATATTGGTGTTGAAGCGATCGATGAATTGGTCGCTTTCGCTAAAGACAATCAGGTAGGACTGACCATTGTTGGCCCAGAAGCGCCACTAGTGATTGGTGTTGTTGATTCCTTTAATAACGCCGGCCTTAAGTGCTTTGGCCCAACCAAAGGTGCCGCACAACTTGAGGGTTCTAAAGCTTTTACCAAAGACTTTTTAGCACGTCACAAGATCCCAACAGCGGCCTATCAAAACTTTACTGAGATCGAGCCTGCGAAAGCTTACGTTCGTGAAGTGGGCACGCCAATTGTCATCAAAGCCGACGGTTTAGCTGCCGGTAAAGGCGTTATCATTGCGCAAAATGAAGCCGAGGCTGATGCTGCGATCGACGATATGCTTGCTGGCAATAAGTTTGGCGATGCTGGTCACCGCGTGGTGGTAGAAGAGTTTTTACAAGGCGAAGAAGCGAGCTTCATCGTTATGGTCGATGGCGAAAATATTTTGCCATTAGCCACTTCTCAAGATCACAAAGCCCGCGATAATGGCGACAAAGGCCCTAATACTGGTGGCATGGGTGCTTATTCTCCTGCGCCTGTGGTGACGCCTGAAATGCATGATCGCATTATGCAGCAAGTGATAGTGCCAACAGTTGAAGGTATGGCTAAAGAAGGCCATCCTTACACAGGCTTCTTGTATGCTGGCGTCATGATTGATAGCGACGGTGTGCCGAAAGTTCTTGAGTTTAACTGCCGCTTCGGCGACCCAGAAACTCAACCTATCATGAGCCGACTCAACTCGGACCTGGTAGATCTGTGCTTAACTGCAGTTGATGGCAAGCTAGACACGGCTAAAGCCGAGTGGGATCCTCGCGCGGCAATCGGTGTGGTCATGGCCGCAGGCGGTTATCCGGACAGCTATCCTAAAGGTGATGTTATTACTGGCCTAGACGCAGTCAATGATATCAACACGATTGGTAAGGTGTTCCACGCTGGCACTGCTGAAAAAGACGGCAAAATCGTGACTAACGGTGGTCGTGTTGTGTGTGTTGTTGCCTTAGGCGACAGCGTTACAGAAGCTCAGCAAAAAGCCTACCAAGCGGTCGATAAGATTAGCTGGGATAAGGTGTATTACCGTACTGATATTGGTCATCGCGCTATCGCTCGTGAGCAGTAATCATAAGTATTAGTCTCGACTGACTGTTCTAAAGGCGCTTCGGCGCCTTTTTTCATGCATGCGAAAACTATTTAATTCTATGAAACGATTCTTATGTGCTTTACTCTAATAGATAAACCACTTCGTGTTACACTGGTTTGGACTTTCGAGTAGTGAAATAATAAGGATTTAGAATTTTCTCGTGCAATCAAAAGCAACCCCTAAGAAAAGCTGGCTTAAAACAACACTAAAAATAACTCTGTGGTTTTTACTACTGATCACACTAACGTTAGCCATCGCCTACTGGACAGCCCCTTCGTGGGTTCCGAGCCAAATTAGTAAATTTCTGCCACCGTCTATAAAACTACAAAACCTAGAATTCAAAAGACCAGGTCTTACCTCGACCGATATCGACAATCTAACACTGGTGCTATCAACGTCTGTACCGGAAGGCGACGATATTGATGCCCGCAATAGTTACACCGTAAACTTAAAACAGGTTAGGTTAGGCTACTCTCTATGGCAGCGCAAACTTACCTCAATTTCAGCACAAAGCGCACACTTACAATGGCCAGAGTCACGCTCTGGTAACCAACAAAGTGAAGTAGCCCAGACTATCCCTTTACCTAACTTACCTGTCTCTGACATTGTTATTAAAAAGCTAACACTCGACGGACTGACCGTTCAGTCCATCCTTGCCAATGATATTACAATAAAAGAAACTCCCAATAGCGTCAGCCTAAGCTCCCAGCTTGTTTTTCTTGATAAAGAGTTCGTGATTGAGGCTAAGGCTCAAAGAGTAAAGCAGACACTGACACAACTTTCAGCAAGAGTGACACAGGCTGGAAGCCAGCTTACCGTAGAAGCCGAACCGCACTCGACGAAACACTGGAAGTTTGATGCTAAGGGGCTACTAGACATCACTGAATTTTATGCTGAGCCCGGTATTGAGCCTAGTATTGAACCGGTTCAATTTGATCTTGTAGGATCGCTTGAGCTCGATGATAGCATCTCCTTGAACTTGCTCGACACTAGCTTGTTATCGACTCAGCTCGATGCCCAGAAGCTCGGCTTAATCACGAAAATCGACGAGTTGCTTCAGGCAAACTATATCAACTCAAACCTCAAGCAACTAAACCCTCAGTACCACCTAGCTTTATCGCCTGTAGAAAGCGCTAATTTTCTATACCACCCTACCAAGCAGCAATTTTCGATAGAACATGGGCGATTAGATATTAATGTGATGAACCCTGCCGTGACTGCAGCGGTATCCTTATCCCAACTGCAACTTGATCTTAATCAAGCCCTGACCGCTGAAGCGCAACGGGCACAAATGATGCTCTCATTAGCGGTCAATGGCATAAGTGCAAAGTTTAAGTCGCCCGAACATCAAGCCAAGTCAGACACTCTGAATTTCTCGATGACCACGCAGGCTCTGTTACATCAATCTTCTTTGTTGATTAAGGACGCTAGTGCAAAAGTTAGCTTAGCTCCTGTAAGCTACCGCGGTAATAACTCGACCGCCACAGTTGCGCAGAATAGCTGGACCCTAAAAGGTCAGTCCGCTATTCATTTTGCAAATGCCAAACAGAATAATCATCAATGGAATCTGAGTTTAGACAAACCCGTCAACCCAACGTTACAGCTTGATGCCGAGCAGTTCTCAGCCAAGGGTGTCTCGGCACAACTTAATTACACCCAGAACACAAAAGCCCCTAGTGGCTTGCTCACCGGTAACTACCAGCTCAATCAGTTATCGTTAAAGCAGCAACCGTTAAATTTAAGCGGACTCAAAGGCAGCATACAGTTTGTCACCAATCAGTCGCCAAAAGGTCATCTCTCCTTTTCCAGCGCCAACTACAAAGGTCAACAAGTAGGTTTTTCAAATATTTCAGGCGTACTTGACTGGAGCAAGTTAAACGATCGCTTTCTTGCTCAAGGAAGCTTAAGCCACCAACAGTCGAAGGTCCCTTTTAATTACCAGTTCAATCTAGCCAACTCCAAACATAACCTTAAAATCAAGCAGTCTTCGTTACCCGTTTCCACTATTAGAAGCTGGGTTACAGTGCTTAAAGACTATCCTCAACTTAGCTTTAATGCCGGTAATCTGGAGATCAGCTCCCTCGATGGCGATCCGGTAGGACTATTCTTTAACGGCAAGCTCAAACTCGACAAATTCAATCTTAAATATGATGAGTTTGAGGTTAAGAATTGGACCATCGAAGACTCCCTAACCCCGAGTTCTAAACTATCCGGTACCCTAAAAAGTCATATCGAAAGTATTGAGCTGGCGACAGATATTGCGATCACCGATATCTCCTTTTTAATGCCACACACGATTGATAGTGTTGAGATCATCGATCTAAAGGGTAAGCTTTTAAATGGCACAATAGGTATTCCTAACCTCACCATTAACAAAAACGGAATTTCACCATTTATCACTAACCTCCGCTCCATTGATATTAATGCTTTACTCAAAGCATTGAATAGCCAAGATTTAACATTAACGGGTCGCTTTGACTTTACTTTGCCCTTGACCGTTAGTGAGCAAGGACAACAAATCACCAATGGCCACTTTAAAGCCTTAGGTGAGGGCATCATAAAGCTTAAATCCAAAGATAGTAAAAATGCCAATATTGCTTTCCAAGCCCTTGAAAATTTTCACTATAAAGAGTTTTCTGGCACGATTAATTACAATCTAGAAGGTGATTATACTATCGCTTTGAGTGTTCTTGGTTCGAATCCAAACCTTTATAATGGTTTCCCAGTAAAGCTCGATCTGACCTTGCGAGGGAAATTACCCAAGCTTCTCTACTCGATGATTGTAACTGGGGATATGACGAAGCCTATATTGGATGATTTAAAGCAACAGCAAATTCTCAACATTCAGTAATAATTCATGTTATTGTTTTATACTGTGTAACATGGCTCATAGCACTTATGACATATACTCAATAAGCGCTTGAAATAAATGATAAGGATTTGGTTATGACCAAGCAAAAATACTTCGCTTTCAGCGCCATCTTGACGGCTTTATTAGTCGCCAGTGGTTGCACAGTAAAGCTGCAAGCACCTGACAAGCCCATTCACATCATTGGTGACTTCACCATTAAGCATGAGATTGTGGTAAAAGTTGAAAAGGCGCTCGATCAAGCTCTCACTGAAGAGTCAGGCTTGTTCTAAGTCGCTAACCCTACATTAATAAGGATCGTAACGATTTTAGTTCTTTCTAGAATATAGGTCTAAAATTAGGAGAGTAAGATGAAAGCTCTAACAAAATTTGCACTAACAGTATCTGCCGCTTTACTTTTAACGGCGCAAGCTTTCGCCGCAAACCTTGGTACTCTAAAAGATCAGGGTGTTGTCGGTGAACTTTCAAATGGCTACGTTGGCATTGTCGACATGTCAAAAGCGACTCCTGACGTTAAAGCTTTGGTCGAATCTGTCAATGATAAGCGCCGTGATATCTACGCTGAGCAAGCTAAAGCAAATAACAAAACACTTGCAGAGATCGAGGCCATAGCTGCACGTCGAAACATCGACCGCACACAAGCTGGTCACTACATTAAAGTCGGTGGCGCTTGGCAGAAGAAGTAGTCAAGAAACCACGTCTTCATTGTTTTATTCTTTAAAAAACGACTATTTAGGAACCGTCTGAGTCACGCTCGGGCGGTTTTCTAGTTCATCAAACCACATACCAAGTTTCGTAAAACCATCCAGCCGAGTATACTCAGGGTGTCTAAAGCGTAAGTAACTGACAAGCGCTAGCGTATTAATCGACAATACCTCAAACTGCTTTGGATAGCTCGCTAAATGCTTTTGTAAATAGGCTAAGCCGCGATCTAATGCCCCATAAAATCGCTCTTGCCAGAACTCAGATTGACCTTCACCACGCATCTTATCTTGTTGTAATGCCACTGCTGTATCTAGCAGGCCTCTTGTTAGCGAATATAACGTTCTCAATTGCCAATCAGTATTTACTGCTTTGAACAGACTCTTATCGGCGCCAAAATTGCTATCTAAATACTCTGCAATTACCTGGCTATCGAAAATCGCCATGCCGTCATCGTCAATCAAGCACGGAACCTTGCACAAAGGATTAGCCTCGATTAGCTCTTTGGGGTTATCAAACGGATGTTGTGCGATCTCTTCGACCTGTTCAATTAAACCCAACTCTCGCACCACAATTCGTGCGGTTCGCGCGTAAGGCGATGCATCGGAGTAAATTAATTTCATACTTCACCTAATTTTGTTTCAAACTGACTTAATTAGCTTTAACTGCCCGCTGCTCAGCCCATGCTCGTAGCGCAGATACCTTCTCCGACATCACTACCGATAGAGGCCTTGTCTGCGTTATTTCATCAAGTACCATTTGTGTTGTTAAAGGACTTTCTTGATAGTGAGCGGCGTATAAACTAGCGACAATCGCCTGCTCAATTTCAGCGCCACTAAAGCCTTCAGTATGCTTTGAAAGAGACACGAGATCAAAGTTCACACCAGACTGTTTTCGCTTTTCTAAGTGGATTCTAAAGATTTCTTGTCGTGCCATTTCGTCCGGCAAATCGACAAAAAACAATTCGTCAAAACGCCCCTTACGAATTAACTCTGGTGGTAACGCGTTAATATCGTTTGCCGTCGCCACAAAGAATACTGGGCTTTTATTCTCCTGCATAAAGGTTAGCAAGGTACCAAGCATCCGCTTAGAGGTTCCCCCATCGCTATCTGATGTGCTTAAACCCTTTTCGATTTCATCAAGCCATAAAACACAAGGTGACATAGTTTGAGCAAGCTTTAATGCTTCGCGTAAGTTCTTTTCGCTTTCACCATGCCATTTATTGTATAAAGCACCAAAGTCTAGTCTCAGTAATGGAATTCCCCACATTCCCGCGACAGCTTTCGCTGCTAACGATTTACCACTGCCTTGAACCCCCATCAGCATGATGCCTTTGGGGATATCCAAGCCTATATCTGTTTCGCTTAAAAAGACTTTCTGACGTAACTGTAACCATTTTTTCAGATTTACCATGCCGCCAACTTCAGCGAAATGCGCCGTTTCACATTCGTAATGAACAGCACCGTCTAGATCTAGCAGTTTGTATCGAGCCTGATTAACCTCATCCACTTCATCTTCGGTAATCGCACCATCATCATAGATCAAGTTGCGCACCATTTGTTCGGCATCCGCCCAAGACAGACCACGCAGGTTTTTGATTAAACGTGACAATACTTTTTTATCGGTGCGTACTTTCCTATCAGGATTTTGTATGCCCCAGCGCGCCGCCTCTTTGCGAATAATACTTTCTAAATCTTTTTCATCGGGTAATTTCAACTGAAATGAACGGGAAAGCCTTCTCAGTTCGTCAGGAAGCTTAATCTTATGGCTAATCAGAATGATGGTTTGCTTATGCTTACCGTAAGCCAGTGCAATATCACGCAGCAGTCTAATATTTTGTGGATGCTCCGCGTCCAAAAAAGGATGCATATCACACAACACATAGAGCCCTTCTCGCTCCATTTTCTTAATATGCGTTAAGCAGCTTTCAGCAGTCTTAGTATTACCCAAGGCAGCAAAGCTATCCCCAGCAACTTCCTGCCGTCTTAAGCCTTCGGTCAGGTGCCAGCCGAATACTGGCTTGTTAATATTAATCGCAACTTGATTAATCAGTTGCATCGCACGATTTTCTTCGTGAGTTTCAATCACTAAAATAGGATTTTTCGACCGTATCAAGATATGAAGGTCATTCTGCTCCGTGATGCTCGCCATAAATTTTAATCCGACTCCATTGTTCTATTTATTATGATTTGACGCTAAAATGAATTTATAACACGATTTTACTCATAATTCTTATGCGCCAATACAGTTTTTTCGATCGACTATGTATGGTCGCCGACTCAGCCCTTAAAACAACTAATGGCATCTATGACACGGCTCCACGCACGAACCCTGCGGCTGAAATTGCAGAACCAGAGTTGAGTGTCGAAGAACAGTCGCATGCAGCAAATCTGATGCGCATTAACCATACAGGAGAGGTTTGTGCGCAAGCCTTGTATCAAGGTCAAGCACTAACCGCTAAGCTACCTGAAATCCGCCAAGAGATGGAACACGCGGCGCAAGAGGAAGTCGACCACCTTGCTTGGTGTAGCCAACGCCTCAACGAGCTTAACAGCCACGAAAGTTACCTTAATCCTTTTTGGTATGCCAGCTCATTCACCATTGGCGCAGTAGCTGGGCTAGTTGGCGACAAGTGGAGCCTCGGGTTCGTCGCTGAAACGGAAAACCAAGTCTGTAAACACCTCGAAGATCACTTAAAAAAGTTGCCTGAGCAAGATCACAAAAGCAAAGCTATATTGTCGCAAATGCACACAGAAGAATTAAAACACGCCACCACCGCCATTGAAAATGGTGCCGCCGAATTACCTGCGCCAATAAAACTAGGAATGAAAGCCATGTCTAAAGTTATGACCGGCACAGTCTATTACATCTAAGTTCTATAAAAGATTTCATTAAGCCATTCAAATAGGTGGCACTTAAGCTTATAATGGGAATGATTATTATTTACAACTTATATAGGAATCCATATGAAATTACTTCCAAGTAGCATGTTTGCCCTTGCGATTGCTTTTAGCGCCAGCGTAAACGCCTCAGAAATTCGCCACTACAAAGGCAAAGACATCAACACCGTTGAAGAAGCTATCGCGGTATTACAAGAATACAACCCAAAACTTAAAGTCATGCTCGAAGCGGAGGAACTAAACCCGCAAGACATGGGGAAAATCCATGAAATGACCTACACCATGGAGAATGCTTTAAAGATTCTTGAAGGCTCTCTAAAAATCACCCAGCGTAACCTTGAAGAACTTCACCTGTCTTCCGAGCGCATGGAAACAGAAAAAGCCAAGATCTACGGCGGGCTTTACCTAGAAGGCGCGGCTTTTTATACCGATAAAAAATGATGACGACGGAGCTCTATAGCTCCGCGCCACACTTTTTACAATGTACCGCATCGGCATCATGACCTTCGTAGGCACAGGATGGGCAGGCATTATTGGTTATCTCTTTGGCTTTATGGTCTTTAATCGCTTGGCGCGTAATTTCTGCGCTGTAGATTCCAGTCGGAACGGCGATTAAGCCATAACCCATGATCATGATGCAAGAAGCGAGGAACTGGCCGAGCGGTGATTGTGGTGAAATATCGCCATAACCGACGGTAGTTAGTGTGACGATAGCCCAGTAGACCGATTTGGGTATGCTGGTGAAGCCATTTTCTTCGCCTTCGATAACGTAGATTAGCGAACCGAAAATCACTACCAGCAAGACCACGGTATAAAGGAACACGCTAATTTTGGCATGACTGTTTTTCAGCGCCTTCATCATGACACCGGCTTCATCAATATAACTGGCGAGTTTAAAAATACGGAAAACCCGCAAAACACGCAGAATTCGAATAACCAGGAAGTATTTCGCGTCGGCGAGGAATAAGGCTAAATATGTCGGCAATATAGACAGTAAGTCGACGATGCCATAAAAGCTTCTGGCATAGAGCATCGGCTTTCTGACGCAAATGAGCCGTAGAATATATTCAATAGTGAATAAGGCGGTAAAAGACCACTCCGCTACCCATAATGCCCAGCGATACTTGCTCGATATACTTTCGACACTATCCAGCATAACGGCGCCAACACTGGCGAAAATACTGATAATCAAGACAACATCGAAGGTTTTCCCCCAAGGAGTATCGGCCTCGAAAATAATTTCATGAATTTTTTCGCGCCAAGGAGCCAAAGGCTCGCCTTCATCAAAGTTGTGCTTTCTGTGGATCGTTGTTCGGCCCATTAAGTATAACGATTCCTTTTATGTCATTAGTTTCGGTTATTAGGCAATCATAAACAGATGCTTATAATATTCAACAATAGACTAATTATTTATATTCATGTGTTTTTCACATCAAAAGATGTAAAAATAGGGTGTTTTAGACGTCCAAACCATGTAAAATTCGATTACTTTTTGACCGCCATGGAGTAACCATGACGGTTTTTATGTAAGTGTACCCACACAAACTAAAGGTATTAGTTAGACAATGAGCAATTATTCCGTCTTTACTTCTGAATCGGTTTCAGAAGGCCATCCAGACAAAATCGCTGACCAAATTTCTGACGCAGTTCTCGATGCCATCTTAGAGCAAGATGTTAACGCTCGCGTTGCCGTCGAAACTATGGTTAAAACAGGTATGGTCATTGTTGCTGGTGAAGTGGCGACAACCGCATGGGTTGATATCGAAGGTATCGCGAGAAAAACCATTCAAGATATTGGCTACACCGGCTCGGACATGGGATTTGATTATAGTTCTTGTGCTGTTTTAAATGCTATTGGTAAACAAAGCCCTGATATTGCTCAAGGCGTCGATCGCGACGATCCGGATGCTCAAGGCGCCGGTGACCAAGGTCTTATGTTTGGTTACGCCAGCAACGAAACTGATGTGCTAATGCCTGCACCAATTACTTATTCGCACCGCTTAGTCGAACGCCAAGCACAGCTTCGTAAAAACGGAAAGCTTACTTGGTTGCGTCCTGATGCAAAAAGCCAGCTAACCTTCCGTTATGAAGACGATAAGCCTGTGGGTATTGATGCGGTAGTGTTATCAACGCAGCACACGCCAGACATTTCACAGAAAGATCTAAAAGAAGCGGTCATCGAAGAAATCATTAAACCGGTGTTACCGAGCGAATGGATCACAGCGGACACTAATTACTTCGTAAACCCAACGGGCAAGTTCGAAATCGGCGGTCCAATGGGCGACTGCGGTTTAACTGGCCGTAAGATTATCGTCGACACATACGGCGGTATGGCGCGTCACGGTGGCGGTGCCTTCTCGGGCAAGGACCCATCAAAAGTTGACCGTAGCGCAGCATACGCTGGCCGTTACGTCGCCAAAAACATCGTTGCCGCAGGGTTAGCGGAACGTTGTGAGATTCAAGTGTCCTACGCTATTGGTGTTGCTGAGCCGACGTCGATTAGCGTTAATACCTTTGGAACAGGCAAAGTCAGCGAAGATAAATTAGTCGAACTAGTTCGTGAGCACTTCGACTTACGCCCTCGCGGTCTGATTCAGATGCTCGACTTATTACACCCTATTTACAAAGCCACAGCAGCATACGGTCACTTCGGTCGCACCGAAAACACTTTCACGTGGGAGCGCACCGACAAGGCCGACGCATTGCGCGCCGCCGCTGGGCTATAAATTATCTGCTTACAGAAAAGCAGCAACACACTAAGTATTTACGTAAATCGTAACCAATTATTGGGAACAACATGACAGATTACATTGTAAAAGATATTAGCCTCGCTTCATGGGGCCACAAAGAAATTGAAATGGCGAAAAGCGAAATGCCTGGCCTGATCCAAATTCGTGAAGAATACGAAGGCGAACAGCCACTAAAAGGCGCACGCATCGCAGGATCATTACACATGACGATCCAAACCGCCATGTTAATGGAAACGCTTATCGCGCTTGGCGCTGAAGTCCGTTGGGTTTCTTGTAATATCTACTCGACGCAAGATCACGCGGCAGCAGCGATGGCTGACCAAGGTATTCCAGTTTTCGCATACAAAGGCGAAACACTAGACGAATACTGGGACTACACGCACCGCATCATGAAGTGGAGCGACGGCGGTTCACCAAACATGATTCTTGATGATGGTGGCGACGCGACCATGCTACTTATCCTAGGTAGCCGTGCGGAAAAAGATATCAGCGTATTGGATAACCCAGGTAGCGAAGAAGAAACTGCCCTATTCAAATCAATCAAAGCGAAATTGGCTGAAGACGACACTTTCTACTCGCGCACATTAGCCGAGATTCAAGGCGTTACTGAAGAAACGACTACAGGTGTAGCCCGTCTTTACCAAATGAAAAAATCTGGTGAATTACCATTCCCTGCAATCAACGTAAACGACTCAGTAACTAAGTCTAAGTTCGACAACTTATACGGTTGCCGTGAATCACTGGTAGACGGTATCAAGCGTGCAACTGACGTTATGATCGCTGGTAAAGTCGCTATCGTTTGTGGTTATGGTGATGTGGGTAAAGGTTCTGCGCAATCGCTACGTGGCCTTGGCGCGACCGTTTGGGTAACTGAAATCGACCCAATTTGTGCATTACAAGCAGCGATGGAAGGTTACCGAGTGGTTAACCTTGAAGATGAAGGTGTAGTCGAGCAAGCTGACATTTTCGTTACAGCAACCGGTAACTACGACATCATTCGCCATGAGCACATGGAGCGCATGAAAGACCAGGCAATCGTTTGTAACATCGGTCACTTCGATAACGAAATTAATATCGCTAGTTTAGAAGACTACGAATGGATCAACATTAAAGACCAAGTTGACCAAGTGGTATTCCCAGACGGTAAGCGTATTACTCTGCTAGCGAAAGGTCGTTTAGTAAACCTTGGTTGTGCTACTGGCCACCCAAGCTTCGTAATGTCGAACTCCTTCACTAACCAAGTTCTTGCTCAAATCGAACTTTGGAAAAACGGTGACAAATACGAAAACGACGTCTACATCTTGCCAAAGCACCTTGACGAAAAAGTTGCCAAGCTTCACCTAGAGCGTATCGGTGCAAACCTTACGACACTTACTGACGAGCAAGCAGCTTACATTAACGTAACAGTAGATGGCCCTTACAAGCCTGAACACTATCGTTATTAATACATTAGCGTCATCCCGTGGCTTGACCACGGGATCTAGTGTCTTTGAGTAAAAAAGCCGGCTTCTGCCGGCTTTTTTGTGCCTAACATCCTCAACCAAAACCACGAATCGGTGAACCTTAGTCTATTTCGAAGTCCTAATTGCAAAATAAAAGTAAGCACAAACTTTATAAAAATATCATTACCAGTAAATAGCGGTGGTAATGGCATGGAAACCTACCTACTTTGTCTGAAATATACCGGATATAGCGGTATGAAGATCCGCTAACCCTCTAAATATCTAGAAAGTAGACACTTGTAAAAAAACATTAAGAATAATAAAGTGTTATGAAAGAATTCGTATAATAATATGTTAGGTTCTCGAGGAGGTATAGTGAGCTGCGAGGTATGTAGCCGTTTTCCATGTCAAATACGTTCACCTCAAGAGTTAAAAAGAAGCTTACGTAAAGCATCGGAACTAGTTGATTCAGAAAAGCTAGAATACTTGGGCAAGGGCTATTGGGGAGATAGGTTCGCTAAAATTCGACATGGTGGTTCTTGGGGGGATTTTGTAACAAATTTCTTCAGGTGTACTCATTGCACCCAACTTTTTCATCTGCACGCAGAAACATACCATGGATCGGGTGGTGCGTTCGAAGCTATAGATAAAATCGAAAAAAATGAAAAATTCGAGCCAGAAAACCCGTGAAACCTAACAAGGTGCTCAAGCCGAACCTTCACCTACGCTCCGCCCAGCGCATGGCTTCGCCATTGTATGCGCTGTGCTACACTCTCGGTGCGGCCGGCTTAGCACGGCGTTATGCAAAACTGGGAACAATCCATGATAGATAGGTCTTTAATTGGAAAGCAGTTTGAATTCAATGCGACATTAGAGAATTGGGCTGAAGGTATGGATTACTGTGCTGTTAGCGTGCCTTCAAGCGTAACCAAAGCACTTGGAACTAAAGGGCCTGTATTGGTTCATGCAAGAGTTAATAATTCAGAGCCATTTCAAGTAAGCCTGTTTCCTGTTGGCGGTGGGAAGCATTTTATTCGTATTAAATCAAAGGTACGTAAGCTGACGAATATTAAAATGGGCGATTCTATCAAACTTGATTTCGTTGTAATTGACCCAGAAGACGTAGATGTACCAGATGATCTACTAGCTACATTAGAAAATAGTGGCATGATAGATGGATTCGTAGATCTTCCGCCTGGAAAAAGGAACTATTTAATCCGAAGGATCGGTGAGGCTGCTAAACCCATTACGAGGGAAAAGCGAATTCAGGAAGCACTGGAAGCCGCTATCGAAAGAAATTCTAAGAAGTAAGAAATAGTGAAAAACAAAGCGAAGGATTAAGCCAATGCATAACAAACGCATGTTGTCGGATTGGTTTTCCGCTGCGCTCCAAACCAACCGCAAATGCGGGCGTTATAGCTAGCGTAGGGTACCCCGTGGGGCAGACCCTGCGTTATAACGCACCATTGGAACTTTTGTATATTACGGTGCGTCTCGACGCACCCTACTAGAGCTATCCTTTCATCACATCATTAATTTATCCCCCTTTGAGACTTCCACTCAAATACGCGATAATATCGCCACGATTGATTCAATCAAAAGATTTAACTTATGAATAACGCAAGTCTGAAAGAGCGCGATCTGGCCGTTTTATGGCATCCATGCAGTCAGATGAAGGACTACGAAAAATACCCGATGACGCCGATTAAAAAAGGCGATGGGGTCTATCTCGAAGATTTCGATGGTAATCGCTATATTGATGCGGTGAGTTCTTGGTGGGTCAATCTTTTTGGTCATGCCAACCCGACTATTGCGCAGGCGATGAAAGATCAGGTCGATCAGCTTGAGCACGTTATCTTTTCTGGCTTTACCCATGAGCCAGCTATCGAGTTAGCTGAAAACCTAGTCAAGGTTACGCCCGAGGGCTTAGACCGTGTGTTCTATGGTGAGAATGGCTCGTCTGCGGTAGAAATCGCGCTTAAGATGAGTATTCACTACTGGCAGTTAAAAGATAAGCCACAAAAAACTCAGTTTGTGACCTTAGAGAATGGTTATCACGGTGAAACCACAGGCGCATTAGCGGTTTCCGACGTGGGGCTTTATAAAGAGCCGTATAAAACCATGATGTTCGACGTCATGACGGTGCCATCGCCTGATTGTTATTACCGCGAGGAAGGCGAAAGCTGGGAAGAGTATTCCTTGCGTCAGTTTGTGCATATGCGCAAGATGATCGAGGAAAAGCATGAAACCGTTGCCGCAGTTATCCTAGAGCCATTAGTCCAATGCGCTACCGGCATGCGTATGTATCACCCTGTTTACTTAACCGAACTGCGTAAGCTGTGTGATGAATATCAGGTGCATTTAATAGTAGATGAAATCGCTGTGGGCTTCGGCCGTACCGGCACTATGTTTGCCTGCGAACAAGCAGATATTTCTCCTGACTTCATGTGTATCTCTAAAGGTTTAACCGCGGGCTTTTTACCTTTGTCAGCTATGCTAACTCGCGAAGAAATTTTTGAAGCGTTTTACGACGACTATGAAACGCTAAAAGCTTTCTTACACTCGCACAGCTACACCGGCTATGCGACAGGTTGTGCCGTTGCTAACGCTACTCTTAAGATATTCCGCGAACAGCCAATTATTGAAAACAACCGAGAACTGGCGAAGCACATGGCGCAAGCGACTGCTCACTTCGCTGAGCACCCGAATGTCGCCGAAGTTCGCCAGACGGGCATGATCCTTGCAGCAGAAATGGTACAGGATAAAAAGTCGCGTCAAGGTTATGACTGGAAAGAGCGTCGCGGTATGCGCGTTTATGAATATGCTTTATCGCGTGGTGCTTTATTACGCCCGCTGGGTAATGTGGTCTATTTTATGCCACCGTATGTGATTACGCCTGAGGAAATCGACACTCTTGCCGATATCGCATGGAAAGGCATCCAGTTGGCGACTAAGGATTAAAGCTAAGAATTCTGAGTAAGGACTCAACTATGCGCATTCCTCGTATTTATACCGCTGACGAGCAGCTACAGGTTGGCACTATGGTAGCGCTCGATCGCGAAGCCAGTAACCATCTAAGCCGTGTATTACGCTTGCGAGTTGGCAGTGAAGTTGTACTTTTTAACGGCGATGGCCATGATTACCAGGGCAAAATCGAAGCCATAGAGCGGAATCAGGTACAGGTGCACCTGCTACAGACTCAAGAGGTAAACCTAGAGTCACCCTTGCATATCCACTTATATCAAGGGATTTCCCGTGGCGATAAGATGGATTTGACGTTACAGAAAGGTGTTGAGCTTGGCATTAAAGAGTTTACGCCAATCATTACCGAGCGCTGTGGCGTAAAACTTGATGAAAAGCGCTGGGCCAAAAAGCTACAACACTGGGGAAAGGTCATTGTTAGCGCCTGCGAGCAATGTGGCCGGAATCAGATCCCAAGGCTTAACCCAGTAACACAACTCTCACAAGCTATTACCCAGCGTTCTGGGCAAGACTTTTTCTTACATCCTGATGCCAAGACTCAGTTTAAAAACTATGGTGAAGTGAGCCAAGATCAAGCCATTACACTCTGGGTCGGCCCGGAGGGAGGCTTCAGCGAATCGGAAATTGACGAAGTTAAGCGCAGCGATATTACCCCGGTCGCATTAGGACCGAGAGTCTTAAGAACTGAAACTGCGGCCTTGGCGGCGGTATCAGTGATTAACTCAGTATGGGGTGATTTTTAGCACAACAATTAGTAGATTAGCTTTAGATCAAAAAAGGCTACATTAAGTAGCCTTTTTATTAACGATTCAATGACTAAGCGCTTAACTTAGACTCAATCAAATCCAAATCAGGTATTAGAGCTTTCTTGCCGTTGACGGTGACCCAAGCTTTTACACCATCGTCTGTACCTTGGATTTCATCAGCAACAAATTCGCTATTATCACTATCGACTGGAATCAGACGTGGAATACCGCGTACCATGATAGCAACAAACGGAATCTCTTCGTTACCGTTAAGGGTGTAACAAATAGCAATTCGAGAACGCTTAATATCGCCCAAGTCCTTCTTGCCTTGTAAGCGCTCCAATGCAACTACTGGGATGCTAATATTACGCCAAACAACGGTTCCGACCTTCCACTCATCATTGTCCTCAACCCCTTCATCAAGGGTTACGTTCATAAATGGAACAATCTCGGCAATTACTGTATTTGGTAACAAAAGGCTATCTTCAAGCATCGGTACCAAAAAGCTGTATACATCTTTAACTGTCTTGCTCATGCAAATTCTCACGCATATTGATCAAGTGAATGATGACTCTCTAAGTAGTCACACAACTGTCTTGCTAGCCCTTCGGGGCTGTCTTTATAGATTACTTTACCAGTTCGCATCATATTTAGCGGCATAGAAGCTTGAACACAAGTCTCAAGCGTTTGGCACCATATTTCGACATCATTCTCGTCGAGTATATCGGCACTAGATGCGCCATCATCGTCCATACCACTGAAAATTATAGCTAATTTCTTGAACTGCTCTAGGCTCGTTACAGCGCTAAACATCTGGCTAATGTTTGGCGCGAACGGCGCTTCCCAACAGGCTTCTTCTAAATAGATTCGTCCGTTAGGATTGAAGTTTATTTTTTGATTAATTGGCGCGATATACAGTTTACCGGGCACAATTGGCTTTGTTCCATCAACAACTTCTGCACTAATGTAAGGGTGCTCATTTAGCATTGACTGCAACCCTGGCAAAAACTCCTGTGTTATATGGTTTGCCAACACAAAGCATACAGGCAAAGTTTTGTTAGGTAGAGCGTCGATGAACGCTTTCACCGCAGCTGGGCCGCCAGTAGAGCCACCTAGCAAAACTAATACTGTATTCATGAGCCGCCTTTCTATATTTCCAGCTCAAGCATTTCATCGATGGTTGAAAGCAGCTTATCTTCATTATACGGTTTACCTAGATATTGGTTTACACCAATTTCCTCGGCTCGTTCACGGTGTTTCTCACCGGTACGTGACGTAATCATGATGATTGGGATATGCTTCAATCGTTCATCGTGACGAATAATAGTTGCAAGTTCGAAACCATCCATTCGAGGCATCTCGATATCCAGCAACATGACATCTGGTATATCATCATGCAACTGCGTAATCGCATCGACACCGTCTTTCGCCGTCATCACTTGGAATTGGTGGCGCTGTAACAGACGCGCTGTTACTTTACGTACCGTAATCGAGTCGTCCACTACCATTACTGTAGGTACGCGATCTTCCTGCTTCACCTCTTCGACTATGCCGCCTTCGTGTGAGAAATCCCACTCGTGGAATCTATCAACCAAGGTTTGCATATCGAGAATCAGTACTACCGTACCGTCACCTGTAATCGAGGCACCTGAAATTCCAGGTACTGCTGAAATTTGACGACCTACGTTTTTAACAATGATTTCTCGCGAGCCAAGTAGCTCATCAACGTGAACCGCAATTGGCTTACCTTCGCCCTGAATAATCAATACCGGTACAAAATCAGAGGTCGGCGGTGTAATTTCTGAGTTACGCTCTAAGATCTGACCTAGATAGCGCAGCTCATATTCTTCACCAAGGTGCTCAAAAGTATCTTTCTTACTTTGATAAATATCTAAGAGGTCGCTGGCTTTGACACGCGCTACCGTTGTGATATTCGACAATGGAATTGCGTATGGCTCGCCTTTAACTTTAACCATTAGCGACTGATTCGACGACAAGGTGAATGGCAAACGAACCGTCATGGTTGTGCCTTTACCGTCCTCAGAGTTAACGTTTAATGAGCCACCTAACTGCAGGATTTCACTATGCACAACATCCATACCAACACCACGACCTGAAATCTGTGTGACTGTGTCGGCTGTTGAGAAGCCTGGCTGTAGAATCAAGCGGTACAGCTCACGATCTGAAGGCTGATACGACTCGTCGATCATGCCTTGCGCAACCGCGCGCTGCTTTACTTTATCCTTACGGATACCAGCACCATCATCTTCAATCTCGATGTAAACTTCATTACCACGTCTGCTTAAGTTCAGCCTGATCTGGCCTTTAGCAGGTTTACCGGCGCGCTTGCGCTCTTCCTTATCTTCGATACCGTGGTCAATTGCATTTCGTAGCATGTGATCCAGCGGTGCAACCATACGTTCAATTACCGTACGGTCCATCTCACCTTCTGAGGTTAAGATCAGATCGACGTCTTTATTAAGTTCCGAAGAAATTTGTCGAACCATTCGGCGCAAACGACTTTCGATACTGTTGAACGGTACCATTCGGGTACGAATCAAGCGATCTTGAAGCTCGGTATTTACACGACCTTGGGCAAGCAAGGTTGCTTCCGCGTCACCCACTTTGGTATCAAGTGTTTCTTGAATAGACATCAAGTCACTCGCGGCCTCAAGCAAGCTTCGCGTTAATTCTTGCTGACGCGTATAACGGTCCATTTCAAGTGGGTCGAAGTCATCGAATTCACCAGAAATTTCACGACGGTATAAAACCTGTGCTTCGGTTTCGATTTCAAGATTACGTAATTGCTCTCTTAAACGATCAACCGTTGACGACATCTCGCCTAAGTTGAAGTTAAGATCCGCTACCTGTTGTTCTAGACGAGAACGGTAAATAGAACTCTCGCCCGATAGGTTTACTAAGTTGTCTAAAATCTCTGAACGAACACGGATAACGTCACGAGAAGCAGCATCTTTAGCTTGCTCTTCTTTCTGTTTCTGACGCTCGACCAGCGAAACAATATTAACTTTTGCTTGCTCATCAGACTCGGCCAAGTCACTCTTATCGAGCTGATATAGTTGAGCAACAATGGCATCTTTATCATTGCTGAGTCGACGCTCAAGTTCTGCAGAAACCGCTGGCATCTTACCGTCTTTAACGGTTTCTACCATCTCTGTTAATGCTTCATGTCCTGTCTTAAGCAGCTCGACCCAACGTTGTTGGCCTGCGCGAGCATCTCTTTGCAGTAAGCCTACAATTTTCTCAAGCGACTCTGCTACGTCTGCTATCGGACGAATTAGAGCCAGCTTAGCTCCACCTTTTAAGGTGTGTAGATTTCTTGCAGCACCTTCTAACGGCTCAACTTTAGAGAAGTTACTCGACCAGTTATTAACTGACTCTTGGTAGTTAGCCAACAATTCTGAGGCTTCACTCAAGAATAGATCAACCAGCTCTTGCTCCCAGATATCGTCTTTCACTGGCGCGGTTTCTTCTATAACTTCTTCTTTCGAAGCTGCTGAGTCCGGTGTTTCTTGTGAAGCAACTTTATCTTCTACAACAGCATCTTCGACAACCGCAGTGCCACCAGACTTCTCAACCTCAATGAATTCTTCAATTTCTCTGAGCATTGATTGAGGAGATGGAATCGCATCTGGATTAGTACGAGCTGAGAAGATTGAGATCAATTTATCTTCTGCTTTAGTTGCAAGCTTAATCGCTTGTGGACTTGCATCTATACGCTTTTCGATAATTGCAGTATATAAATCTTCTAAACCGTGGGCTAAATCACCGATTGGTGTAAAGCCGGCCATACGCGCACTACCTTTTAAGGTATGTAAGTTACGCTGTAGTTCCGCAATAGGCTCTAGATTTGATGGTGCTTCACGCCACTGTTCAAGAAGTCGCATATCATTATCGAATAACTCTTCTGCTTCTTCTGTGAAGATTTCCAGCAACTCATCATCCATCTCAATATCTAGGCTTACTGTGTCAGCAGTTTTCGCTGCCATAGGCTCAGATACTGGTTCTTCTAATTCTTCATCTGCCACTGTAGCCGATTCATCAGAGGCTTCTTCTGAATCTGCTTCTTCTGCTACAATTTCTTGCTCATCATCAGCAGGATCATCTACAGATTCAGTCTCAACCTCGTCAGAAGCCACAAGCTCTTCAACTGATGTCTCCGACTCTATCGTATCAACTGTTTCTTCTAAGTCTTTTTCACTCTCTATAGTGTCAATCAGCTCACTTTCTTCAACAAGTTCGGCTTCTGACTCTTCAACTTGCTCAGTTTCTCTAGCAGTTTCTTCAACCTCATCTTGGCCAAGGTTTTCATCACTAACGTAGGTATCATCAGTTATAGGCTCGTCGCTTTCTGCCTCATCAGCAGCTTGAACAAGTGACTCTTCAATAGTTTCCTCTGCTTCTGAGCTTTCTGTATCGATTCCAGAAAGATCCAAATCCCACTCCAAGGCTTCATCGTCAGCAGAGTCTGCAGTGGTATCTTCGGTTTCTTTTTCATCAGTAGAGAAATCAATCAACCCAAATACATCAAGCTCAGTCTCTAGATCAACAGTATTGTCTTCTTCTGCAGCTTCATCTACAGCATCTACCTCATCAGATTCTGAGCTGTCTACTGTGTCTATATCAGCAAGCTCTAAATCGCCAAATAAAGCATCATCTAACTCATCTATCTCTAAGCTGTCTTCAGATGAGTCTTCTGAGGTTTCTTCTGTAACTTGCTGCTCAGATTCGCTGCTGTCTTCGTCGTCGAGATTCTCAAGTTGTAAATCAACTAGGTCAAAGCCACCGTCTTCTTCTACAATTTCTGGTGTCCAAGTATCTAGCGCTTGAATTAAATCTTTAGCAGTAGGAATAGATAAATTTGCAGCCAGACAATCGAATTGATTTTCAAGCTGTAGGTAAGCTTCTGACAATAACACACCTAAAGATGTATCAACTTTCGGTGCTGACATATTGCGTTGTAATGCACCCGCTAAGCTGTCTACGGTAGATTTTATTTCATCGATTTCTACCTCAGCCATAATTGTCGATAAACGCTCAACAGAGGCGAATAGATTAGCAACTGCGTCAGCACGTACTTCTTCTGGCGTTTCTTGTAAATTCGTTGCATCAATATCAGCAAGCACATCCGCGGCAATATTGAAGACATCTTTTAACAACTCTGGGTCACGACCTTCGTCGGAACCGCTGTCGTTTTCAGCTATGCGCGATTTAGCAACAGAAACTTCTTCTAGTAAGGATTGCTCATGTGCTTGAATTACACCTTCATCTTCTGGCGTAGAAATAATGTGCTGTAGTAGCTCTTTAGTATGAGCGACTAAGGCCATATCTTGCTGCTCAGCCATCAAGCCTCGAGCGTTAAGCTCTTGGAAGTAGCTTTCTATAGGACCAATGACTTTTGCCAAGGATTTTAGGTCAGCAATATGCGCTACGCCTTTTAAGGTGTGTAGCGAGCGTAATAAATTATCGCTAATGTGGCACTGTGTGATGCCTTGCTCTAATTGGCTAGAGAAGGCTTCTAAGTTTTCAATATGATCATCAGCTTCTTGTTTAAAGACTTCGAACAGCTCCTGTTCTGGTGTTTGCTCCTCTACCGGCTCCTCTACAGTCTCTTCTACTGTTTCTTCTACTTCTTCAATTTCTTGTGTCGTTTCTTCCGCCACAACTTCGGTAGATTCCGTAGTGACCGCTTCACCTTTGCTGATTCTCTCTGCACGATCTGCAAGCTCCTGTGGGAATTCGCTAGTATTACCTTTAGCGTAATCTTCCACCATTGCTGGAAGTGCATTCGCTACCGCCTCAACTGTTTCCATTAACTCTGGACTATAGCTGATGCTATTATCAATTAAGCGGTTTAACATGTTTTCAACTGACCAGCTTAACTCACCGACATCAGTTGCTCCGACCATGCGTCCACTACCTTTCAAGGTGTGGAAGTTTCTCCTGATCGTGGTTAATGCATCTTCATTGGCTTGGTCATTTTTCCAAACAGGCAATAAACTGTGCATTTCTTCTAAGACTTCTTCTGCTTCTTCGATGAAGATCTCTCGAACTTCATCATCAATTAAATCATCGTCGTCTGCATTCTCTTCGGGCTCAGCTACTTGTGCTACTTCTTCGCTCGCCTCAGAACCATAATTATCATCGATTAAATCTTCTTCAGGCTCTTGAACACCAACCAATTCAATTTCTGGAAGTTCTACAGAATCCTCAAGCACAGGAAGCTTCTCTGCTTCTAAACTTCCGTAGTGATCTTCTAATTCAGCAATACTATTAATTGCTTTTTCAAGTACGATTGGCAGGCCATGCAAACCAGAAGACATTAAGCCTTCAAGATAATAATCAACCGAGCTCAAGGCATCAGCTAAGGTTTCAACCTCTTTATCACTCAGTACAACCTTTTCACTGATTAAATACTTGCTGATGAAACGGTTTGTTTTTTGCACAACCTCTAACAAGTTATCGAGTTGAGCGAAGCTTAACGCACCTTCAACATCCGATAACAGCTCTGGCACTTTATGTAAGCGCTTAATGTTATGACTTTCTTCAAGGTAGTCGGTAATTGCATCTTTTACTTTATACAAGTTGCCACGACTTTCTTGCACTAACTGATAACGAGCGTTCACCAGCTGTAATGAATCATTGATATCAGAGCTTTTTGTTTCTCGTGCAAGCTGATGGCTGTCCATCGACATTGCTCGCTGAATATAATCTTCGAGTTTAAGGACTGTTTCCGCGATTGAAACTAAGCCTTTTTCGCGATCAGTCTCAGTACCATCGACTAGGTCTGAAACTGCCTTCATTTTTGTTTCTACAACTTCGCGCGACTCATTTAAGCCTAGAATCGCCAATGTATCCGCAATCTTTCGCATCATTGGCAACATTTCTTCTAGCGGCTCATCATCAATCGACTTAGTACGAATATAAAGATCTAAAGACTCTTTTATCTCTGACAGATCTTGGCTGATTGCGCCTAAAGCAATTCTCAAACTTTCAGTACCAGGGCCCTGCAGTTGTTCAGTTTCTTGCGCAAAGTCACCTAAGGTTTCTAGTAGCTGATTGAGCTTGAATCTATTTTGAACATCTTTTACCGCTTCGTCATGGCTATCTAACTGCGCGACGTAAAAAAGCATATTGGCGAGTAACTTCTTTTCACCTTCTTTATTAACATCTTGCTCAATTAATTCACGAATACGACGATCCATTTGGCCAAATAAGCCTTTAATCGAGTTTTTATGCTCAGCTAGCAGAGACTCTACTTTGCTCAAGAATACTGTCGATACCCACCATAACGTATTGTATGGAACTCGTTCACCTAAGCCCCAAAGCTCCTGAGTGATTGACTGCATAGTTGCGATATTTTTTTCAGTATCGACTTCGCGTATAACCCCTAGTAACGATTGCTGGAATTTCATGCGCAATGCTTTTACTTCAGCAACGATATCGCCCTTAAGCTCAACTGGCTCTGGGGCAGGAGGCGCTACAACGCCTTCAACATCAATATTAATCAGATCACCCGCGCCTAAAGGCTCAGCTTTACGGCAAGTACGGATTGAATTAATGGTAGGTAATAATAGAACGGGTAAGTCAGCTTTACCTTCACTGTATCGTGATAGATAGCTACGCAGACGCAGCACTGCCGATAAAAACTCTTCATAAGCAGCAGAATTCGATTCAACTGTACCTTCACCAATGGCTTCTGCTAATGCTTCCATTTCCTGGGCTAGTAACGATGCACCAGCAAATTCAAGAATTTGCATGGTTCCACTGATCTGATGCATACAGTTTGCACAGAAGTGTAACTGGGTTTTATCCGACTCATCGTCGGCAAACGCTTGGATTGCCTGTTGCGCTTGCTCTAGGGTCGTCTCTACTTCTTCTTTAACCCAGTTAAAAGCTACTTTTGTTTGATTATCTTTCATGCTTACACCGTGTTTGTAGCTATAATTGTCGCTGATATGCCAAACAATTCTTTTCGTCTATTCGTACTAACTCAGGATGTTGCCAGTTAATTATTTCACCGACTCCTAGAATCAACACACCACCCGGGATTAACCGTTCAACCAACTCGTTCAATATTTCGACTCGATCTTCTGGTCGAAAATAAATTAACACGTTCTGGCAGTAAATTACGTCGTAATTTCTTTTGGGAGCTTTGGATAACTGATTTAGGTTACTCTGCAAATAAAGCACCCTATTTCTTAAGCTTTCCTTTACCCGCCAGTGGTTTGAATCATGACGATTAAAATAACGTTCACGAATTTCTGGAGCTATCATATGGATCTTACGCTCACTGTATATGGCTTTTCTTGCTGCAGTAAGCGATGGATAGCTAATATCCACCCCTGTTATGCCGTAGAAAAATCGTAAACCTTTTTCGTTTAAACTTCCGAGGGCTAACTCTTCCAAAGCTATGGCTAAGCTATATGGCTCTTCTCCCGTAGAGCATCCAACACTCCAGATTTGGATATTACAATCGCTATTCGCGTTAGCTGATTGTATTACCTTTTGCTGGCATACATGTTGAACTAGGTCGAAAGATTCCTTATGCCTAAAAAAGCTGGTTTCGTGAATGGTTAAAGCATCTATTAACTGAAACCATTCAATTGAAGCCCAGTTTTTATCCTGTAACTTTTGGTAATACTCCTCATAATCCGTCAAATCTAAGGCTCTGATTCTTCTTAACAAACTTGTCTTTAAGAACAAAGCCCTATTTGTCGGGATCCAAATTCCTGAATATTGTCGAATTAAAGACTGCCAGCGTTTAAAGCTAGCAGACTTCATTTCAGGAACATGAGTGAGTGAATTCTGCCTCAAGCGTCTCTACCTATACTAATTGTTATTTAAGAGTGAGTTTTTTCGCTGTCAGTAGAGTCGCTGTCGTCATCTAAACCGTCTAACGTTTCATCAATTTCTTTTAAGAAATCTTCTTCGTCTTCGTTCAAATCTTTTAATTCTTCTTCACCAAAGATATCGTCATCTGAATCTAGCTCAGAATCTTCATCATCAACCTCTGGGATTTCATCTAAAAGATCGTCATCGTTAGATGACTCGTCTATCTCATCATTTTCGCTCTGTTCTAAAAACTCTTCTAGCGAAGTGTCACTATCAAAGTCATCAGTTAGTCCAGCCTTGTCTTCATTCAACTCTTCGCCAGTTTTCGCGAAGTCAGATGAGAAGTCTTCCATGGCTGCACTATCAGCACCAAACATATCGTCGTTGGTTGAATCCAACTTGAAGCCCGATACTGAGCGACGCAATTCATCAGACAACAATGTTAACTGACCAATCGACTTAGCAGTTTCTTGTGTACCTTCAGAAGTCTGAGTAGTAATTTCCTGAATAACAGTCATCGTATTAGATACATGACCTGCTGACGCTGCCTGTTGACGCGCCGCATTCGAAATCGATTGAATCAAGTCAGCGAGGTTAGTCGATACCGACTCAATTTCTTCCAGTGCAACACCCGCGTCCTGTGCTAATCGAGCACCACGAACAACCTCAGAAGTCGTATCCTCCATCGAGATTACCGCTTCGTTAGTATCCGTCTGAATCGTTTTTACAAGTGCTTCAATCTGCTTCGTCGCGTTACTTGAACGCTCTGCCAGTCGCTGTACCTCATCCGCAACAACCGCGAAACCACGACCGGCTTCACCTGCCGCCGATGCCTGAATCGCAGCGTTAAGTGCCAGAATGTTCGTTTGGTCAGCAATATCGTTAATCAATGATACGATGTTACCAATCTCTTGCGATGACTCACCTAGTCGCTTAATACGCTTAGAGGTTTCTTGAATCTGCTCACGAATCGTGTCCATGCCTCGAATTGTGTTACGTACAACCGCACCACCCTTCTTAGCGATTTCTACCGACTTTTCCGCTACCTGAGACGACTCAGATGCGTTTGCAGATACTTGCTCAATCGACACTGCCATCTCGTTAATCGCAGCAGAAGCTCCTGTAATTTCTTGTGCTTGCTGACGCGATGCATCGGCTTGTGCTGTCGACGTTTGCTGTGTTTCTTCCGCAGATTTCGATACTTGGTCAACCGCTTCGTTAATCGCACTTACCACGCCTCTCAGCTGGTCAATGGTTAAGTTGAATGAGTCAGCAATTGCACCCGTGAAGTCCTCGGTTACCGTTGCTTTTACCGTCAAGTCACCATCTGCCAGACTGTCAATCTCGTCCAGTAGTCGAATAATCGCTTCCTGGTTCTGCGCGTTTTCTTCTTTTTCGCGTTCAGCAGCAATTTCTGATTCGGCTAAACGTTTCTTCTCAGCTTTACGCTGGCTCAGATACATACCAATCAATAGTAAGATGATGACACCGAACAGTGCTGCAGAAATATAAACACTACCTAAATCTGTAAAACTAGTCGCTTGACCAGTGAAAGCTTCTTCTACTTCGTTAGTACTGTTTAGAAGTGCTTGAGCGTTTGCATAAACTGCGTTTGATGCATTTTGTACTTCAAACAGCTTAGGTGTACTGAAAACGATGTAATCAACGTTCTCGTTAACGCTCTGGAAGTCATCAACAATAGATTCAAGAGCTGCACGAGCTTCTGGGTTTGTTACACGGCGAATTTCTAACAGGTCATCTCCATAAAGCTGCCCTTCAAGATATACACCGAACGTACCTACGTCTTGGCCAAAGTCTTCCGCTGCAATCGCTGCTTCTTCACCACCACGCAATACTTTCTGCATGCCCGATGAAATACGCTCTGCCAACCATTTTTGGCGCGTTGCTTGGTGAACTTCCTCTGCATTTGCTCGGTTATCAAGCAGAATATCAATCACGCTATCGTATTTACGTTGCATTGCAGGAATCTGCTCGGACAACTCATCAGCTTTTAAGAACATCTGATTTACGACTTCTTGGTTAGCTAAAATTGCTTGAGTTCGCGGGCGAACATTATTCCAAGTGTCTTCGAGAGTTTTTAATTCTGCCTGACGGATACTGGCTGGTGCTGGAGGAAGGTTACTGACTTTCTCTCCATCGATCAGATCACGCAAGTTACCTTCAAACTGCTTTGCAGCCGCATCCAAGTCGCCGAATGCGCTTTGGGTACCCTGCGCAGACTCTGAGGCGTTGGTCGCGATCTGCTGCGACAATACCTTCATATCCGACGCTAATTCAATCCGTTTACTTTGATCTTGGCTTTGTAAAAAGCCGTAACCAGCGTTAACCGCCAGTCCGATCAAAATTACGACCAAAAGAAACGCATAGATACCGATTCCTGAACGGCCTGCTTTTTTCCTGTTATTAGTGGTCTCACTCATAGGTTGCTCCCGAGACTTTTTGACTTCATATTGTTGTAAAAATTAAATTAAACAGCGACTTGATGGAATTCAGGGCTTTCAAAAAGCTCTTTTATCCCAAAAATTCGCCAAAGTTCCCCGTCACGCTCAAAGCCACCAATAATATAAGGTGCTAAAACGGCGTCAGCGGTCAAGTCTGCTTCTACCTGCTCATCTTCGTCGAAATGATGTAGACCACGAATTTCATCCACTACCAGACCTAAATAGGATCCCTCTTGGTCGATGACCAAAACTCTTTGCTTGAGGATACTTCGTGAGCTTGAACGCCCGAGATATTCTTGTAAATCAACTAACGAAAGTAGGACACCACGAAGGTTTGCGACGCCCTTATGCCAGCTTTTGGTTCCTGGCACTTTCGTTGTATGTGGAACTGGGATGAGTTCGACGATTTCATCAATCGGAACGATATAGTTCACACCGTTCAAACTAAACCCAATTCCACTCCAAAAGGCTTCGCCTCGAACATCACGTTGAGGCAATGAGTCCTTATGATCTTGTCCTCGCTGACGAATATCGTCGAGTAGTTGGACAACACTGCTCATGTGTGTTTCAGGCATAAGTCGTTACGATCCCAATACGTTGTTAATAGACTCTACCAATGCAGACTCGTCTACAGGCTTCGTAATATAATCGTTTGCACCTTGTCGCATACCCCAGACTCGGTCCGTCGCTTGCGATTTTGTTGAAACAATTATGATTGGAATTGCTGAAGTGCCTGAATCCTTTTTTAATTGGCGAGTTGCCTGAAATCCATTCAGCCCAGGCATTACCACGTCCATTAAAATTAAATCCGGCGTATTTGCCTTTGCTGATGCTATGCCTGACTCACCGTCAGGAGCTGTAATAACCTGATGACCATTCTTTTCTAAAATCTTGGTCAGGCTATGTGCTTCTGCTGGAGAATCGTCAACTATCAGTACACGCGCCATGTTTTTCTACCTCTCTAATAATAACAATCGCGTCAATTAAACGGCGGCTTTAGCCTTGCCATCTAATTGTGCGGAAATAGCGTTTAAAAGTTCATCTCGGCTAAAAGGTTTGGTTAAGTAATTATCCGACCCTACTACTCGGCCTTTTGCCTTATCAAATACCCCATCTTTACTCGAAAGCATAATTATTGGGGTGTTCTTGAAAGCTTGATTGCTTTTAACCAAGGCACAGGTTTGGTACCCGTCTAACCTTGGCATCATTATATCAATAAATATTATCTCGGGCTTATAATCAGCAATTTTGGAGAGTGCGTCGTAACCGTCTACTCCTGTGACCACGTCACAGCCTTGCTTTTTTAAAAGTGTTTCAGCAGTACGTCTGATAGTCTTGCTATCATCCACTACCATCACTTTTAGTCCGTTAAATAAATCACTCATCTAATGGTTACCTATGAATAGCGAAAATTCACTATTTAATAATAAGTTAGCGATCTTTCTTCAACTGTTTTTTAACTTTATAGGTAACTTTTACCACAAAAGTACCAAACTCGCAAAGCAGATCACATTTTAAGACTAAATTGCTTGCCTTTTGCTTGCAAGCTTTTTAATCGATATTTCTACTAAAGAAGGAAAAATACTCTCCTTCTATTTATTTGCCCACTTTATAGTGTCCAACTGTTTTCTGAAAGTGGTTCCTGAATATTTCTTGCGTATTTGTGAATATAGCGCGGTCTTTGCCTTCGTCTGCAATTGACCTTTTGTCTATATACTTATTTAGCTTACCCTAAGAACATGGTAATTTAGTACAAAATCACTACTCTTTATTATTTATGGCCCACTCTGTACTCGTGGTGATGGATCCCATTGACTCCGTCAAAACACAAAAAGACACCAGTTTTGCTTTGATGCTGGAAGCCCAGCGTCGCAATTGGACACTTTATTACTGCCAACCGCAGGATCTTTATTTAGCGGAAGGTAAAGTCAAAGCTTTATGTCAGCGCGTCAAGGTTCAAGACAATCCAAACGACTGGTACAGCTTCCAGGACGCCTCACAAATCATAGTTGACTGTGGTGACTTTTCCGCGATTTTAATGCGCAAAGATCCGCCTTTTAATATGAACTATATCTATAGCACTTATTTGCTGGAGTTGGCTCAGCAGCAAGGTGCCTTGGTGGTCAATGATCCTGCGAGCCTGAGGGATTGTAACGAAAAACTGTATACCGCTTGGTTCCCAGAGCATACGCCAAAAACACTGGTCAGCGCTAACGCAGAGCAGTTAAAGCAATTTGCTCATGAACACGGTGATGTTATTTTCAAACCGCTCGATGGTATGGGTGGCGCTTCGATTTTCAGAGTGAAGTCGGGCGATCCGAATCTTTCAGTAATCATCGAGACTTTAACTGCACACGGTCAAGATTTAGCCATGGCTCAGCAGTTTATCCCACAAATTACAGAAGGCGATAAGCGTATTCTTATTGTTAACGGCGAAGTTGTGCCTTATACCTTGGCGCGAATCCCGTCTAAAGGCGAAACCCGTGGTAACTTAGCAGCCGGTGGTAGTGGTGTCCCTATGCCAATCACCGCGGATGAGCGAGCTATAGCCGAAGCGATTGCACCGGATCTGGTAAAACGTGGGCTATTGTTTGTAGGATTAGATGTAATTGGCCAATATGTGACAGAAATTAACGTAACCAGTCCAACCTGTATGCGAGAATTGGAAAACGAATACAAAATCAATATTGGCGCGATTCTGTTTGCAGCGCTAGAGAAGCAATTATCCGCTTAACCTGCTATCTTGGTGATGTGGATAACGAACTAATACTAATTATTAATCAATGACGAGCCAAGCCGCGCCTCAATCTGAGAGCCCAAATTCGATCAACCCGCGCAAAGATGCGGTGACACTTAAAGTGTCGCCGATCAAAGCCTCAGATCGTTTAAAATTCACCATTTTTATGGCGATATGCTTCCACCTTTTGGTTCTTTTAGGGATCCGCTTTACCTTGCCAGAGATTAATCCTTCTAAGATTCCGCTTTCGTTAGACGTTACGCTGGCTCAAAGAGAAAGTTTAGAGGCGCCTGAAAAAGCAGATTTCATCGGGCAGAAAAACCAAGAAGGCGCTGGCGACGCGGCTGAAGCAAAACGTCCCACAACCCAGTTAGAGCACTTCAAAAACACCGAAGGCACGACCAATACGCCATCCTTAGAGTTATTACCAAAACCCACGCAGAAGCAGCAACAGCTCGACTTTGTGGCCACTATTAACTCACAAAGAGTGACCACTTCCAGTCTCGATCCTGAAAAAACCGAAGCCGAGATTGAGCTTCCCACTATAGAAAGCCCGCCGCCTGAGGATTTAAAAAAGCGCAACCTTGAACAGGATATGAGCGATCAACTACAAACACGCGGGCTTCGTAAACGTCAAATCTCCGCTGCCGTTAGACAGTCACCAAGCGACGCCGCCTATCTCGAAACATGGCGCAAGAAAGTCGAAGCAATCGGTAATCTCCATTACCCTGAACAGGCCAAACGCCAAGGTATCTATGGCAATCTAAAACTAAAAGTGGCGATTGATAAGGACGGTCAACTGGTCAGCGTAAAAATTATCGAGTCCTCGGGCCAAGAGGTGCTTGATCAGGCCGCCTTACAGATTATAAGATTATCGGCACCATTCGAACCATTGCCAGACTCGATCCGCCAGAACACGGACATACTGGAAATTGTTCGAGAATGGGACTTCCACAAGTAATTCCTAATACAAGCTATTTAAATACTGATATAATTTAAGCATGCAACCAATTAATTCTTTGGCTGATCACTTGTTGATCGCTATGCCAACGCTCGAAGATACTTTCTTTTCCCGCAGTGTGACCTACATTTGTGAGCACACGGACGAGGGTGCGCTTGGTATTATGTTGAGCCAGCCGCTTGAGACAACCTACCACCAGCTATTCGATCATCTTAAGATCCCAAGCACCAACCAAGCAGTATTAGATAATGTCTTGCTCGCCGGCGGTCCAGTGGATAAAGAACGTGGTTTTATCTTACACAGTCCTCTCGGCAACTGGGATTCCAGCTTATCCATTAGTGATGAAATTGGACTATCGACCTCGGAAGACATTCTAACTGCTATTGCGAATAATGAAGGGCCAGAGGATGCAGTCATTGCGCTAGGCTATTCTGGCTGGGATAAAGGACAGCTGGAGCGTGAGATCGAAGAGAATTCATGGCTTATTGTGCCTGCAGACAAAAATATTATATTCCACACCGAACCTAACCAACGATGGCAGCAGGCGACTAAACTACTCGGCATCGACTGGACTCAACTGACCGAGCATTCAGGCCATGCCTGATTCTATCAAGCCAACCAAAACACTAGGCCGATTTCTAGGCTTCGATTTTGGTGAAAAACGAATCGGTGTCGCTACTGGGCAAAAATCCTTAGGAACGACACAGGCTCTTTGTGTGCTTAAAGCTGAGAACAACCAGCCCAACTGGGATCAAGTCGAAGCACTTATTAAAGAATGGCAAGTAGATGCTTTTGTCGTCGGTTTACCGCTCAACATGGACGGCACCGAACAGCCGGTTACACTAATGGCAAAAAAGTTTGCAAACCGCCTGCATGGTCGTTTCGGCCTTCCTACCTTTACCCATGACGAACGTCTAAGTACCGCTGAAGTTCGCGAATACTTATTTGAGCTTGGCGGCTATAAAAAAATTAAAGACTCAGATTTCGACGCCTACGCGGCAGAGTTAATTTTAAAAAGCTATTTTGAGTCTGAGTAAGCACAAAAAAAGCCCAGAAAAAACTGGGCTTTGAGCAGCTCTCTAAAGCAGTCGATTAGACAGTTCAATTAGCTATTAAAACATACTGTTCGAATGATCATCGTCCATCTCAACCTGCAACCCTTCGGTGCCATCGGTTAAAGAGTCCGCATCTTTCTCGTGCAACTTAATACGCAGACGTAAATCGTTTGCAGAATCAGCATGAACTAGCGCATCATCGTAAGAAATCTCGCCTTTAACGTAGAGGTCGAAGAGTGCTTGGTCGAAAGTCTGCATACCGAGCTCTGTTGAGCGCGCCATCAACTCTTTAATCAAGTGCACTTCACCTTTACGGATATGATCTGAGATCAACGGCGAGTTAATCATAATCTCAATCGCCGCACGACGACCTTTGCCATCGACTGTCGGCACTAATTGCTGTGCAATAATCGCACGTAAGTTAAGCGACAGATCCATCAAGACTCTTGAGTGCTCATCTTTCGGGAAGAAGTGCAAAATACGGTCAATCGCTTGGTTGGCGTTGTTGGCGTGCAGGGTACATAAACACAAGTGACCCGTTTCTGCGAAAGTAATCGCTTGCGACATGGTTTCTTGCGATCGAACCTCACCAATTAGAATCACGTCTGGAGCCTGACGCAATGTGTTTTTCAAGGCTACTTCAAAGGACTCAGTATCGATGCCAACCTCACGTTGGGTGATAATACATTTATCATGGCGGTGCACGTACTCAATCGGATCCTCAATACTAATGATATGGCCCATTGAGTTACGGTTTCGATAACCAATCATCGCTGCTAGCGAAGTAGATTTACCGGTACCGGTCGCACCAACGAAGATAATAATTCCACGTTTTTTCATTACCAAGTCATTCAAAATGCTTGGGATTTTCAGCTCTTCAGTGGTTGGAATTTTGGTTTCAATTCGACGAACGACTAAACCTGGCTGATTGCGTTGATAAAAGGCACTGGCACGGAAACGACCAACATTCTCCACGCTGATCGCATACTGACATTCTTTCTTTTCGGCAAACTCCTGTTTCTGGCGCTCGTCCATTGACGAATGAATCAGCTCCTCTACTTGAGCCGGCGTCAGCATACTTTTAGTTGCAGGACGAATCTGTCCATTAATTTTGATACAAGGAGGTCGATGGACCGTCACAAAAAGGTCTGAGCCTTTATTATCCACCAAAGCTTTTAGTAATGGAGTAATATCCATAGCCATAATTGATTCTTCCGCCTCTCTAGAATTCTTCTTTATTAGTCGCTTTCATGCGCGCATCGTTACGCGACACAATGCCTTTGCTCACTAACTGCTTCAAGCTGTGGTCAAGGGTCTGCATGCCTAGCGACATACCGGTTTGCATCGCCGAGTACATCTGTGCCACTTTCGCTTCACGAATCAGGTTTCGGATCGCTGGCGTACCAATTAAGATTTCATGGGCAGCCACACGGCCACCACCATTACGCTTCAATAGGGTTTGCGCGATAACCGCCTGCAGTGACTCTGAAAGCATCGAGCGCACCATCGCTTTTTCGCCTTCAGGGAATACGTCAATCACACGGTCAATGGTTTTAGCCGCAGACGTGGTGTGTAAGGTACCAAATACCAAGTGACCCGTTTCCGCCGCTGTTAACGCTAAGCGAATGGTTTCAAGGTCACGTAGCTCACCAACCAGAATAATATCGGGGTCTTCACGCAGCGCTGAGCGCAGTGCGTTGGAGAAGCTATGGGTATCGCGGTGTACTTCACGCTGGTTGACGAGACATTTCTTACTTTCGTGAACAAACTCGATCGGATCCTCAATGGTCAAAATGTGATCGTGTTTATTATCGTTGACATAATCGATCATGCCCGCCAGCGTGGTTGATTTACCCGAACCCGTAGGTCCTGTCACCAATACCAAGCCACGAGGCTGCATCGATACATCTTGGAAAATTTTTGGGGCCTTGAGATCTTCTAAGGTCAAAACGCGAGAGGGAATGGTACGAAATACCGCAGCTCGACCACGGTTTTGTACAAAGGCGTTAACACGGAAACGTGCCAAATCTTGAAGTTCAAATGAGAAATCCGCTTCTAGAAACTCTTCATAGTCTTTTCGCTGCTTATCGTTCATAATGTCGTAAATCAGCGAATGGACTTCTTTGTCTTCTAGCGGGGGCACATTAATTCGTCGAATATCGCCATCCACGCGAATCAGCGGTGGCATTCCAGCGGAAATGTGCAAATCCGAAGCGTTATTCTTTACACTGAACGCTAAAAGCTCTGTAATATCCATAGGTTAGACCCCAATTTTGATATTTATTCTTACTAATGACAACTAGCATAGCCTCTCAACTAGAACTTCTGCAACAAGAAATCGCAAAAAGCAGCGAGAAACGCGTGAATTTTCAGGATAATGTGCGCCTAGTCGCTGTTAGTAAGCGCCAACCCATTGATAAAATTGAAGAAGCCTATCAAAAAGGCCATCGCATTTTCGGCGAAAACTTTGTTCAAGAAGGCGTCGAAAAAATCCAAAAAATAGATAAAAGTGACATCGAATGGCACATGCTAGGCGCCATCCAAAGCCGAAAGTGTAAAGATATTGCGACACATTTCGACTGGGTGCAAAGCGTTGATCGCACTAAAGTCATCAATAAACTGAACCAAGCTCGCCAAGGAATGCCACCTCTCAATGTCTGTATCCAAGTCAATTTATTCGGCGAAGCACAAAAAGCTGGAGTTGATGAAACTGAGTGCTTTGAACTGGCGCAAGCAATTTATGAAGCTGAAAATTTAGCTTTAAGAGGAATCATGGCGCTTCCACCGAAACAACATGACTACCCAAAGCAACTGCAACAATTTGAGGAAATCTCCACACTTTACAGACAGTTAAAGGATAAATACCCACATATTGATACGCTTTCCATGGGGATGTCTGGTGATTTTGAAGCCGCCATTTTGGCCGGAAGCAACATGATTCGTATCGGTACCGCTATCTTTGGTCAGCGCGATTAAGGCATTCCTTTTAATTCAGCGTTGAATTTGAGGCTTTAACCCTCATCACTATAGAATTAGATTATACGCATACACATTCACGACACTAGCTAAAAGCTAGTGCAAACAATCGAACACAGGCATTTATGACTGAATCAATTGAATTATTAAGCAAAGCAAAAGTAGGATTTATCGGCGCGGGCAATATGGCGGCAAGTATTTTAGGCGGTCTTATCCAATCCGGCCTACCAGCAGAGTCGATTTATGTCAGCAACCGCAGTGCCGGTAAGCTAGACGCGCTTAAAGAAAAATACCCAACCATCAACACAACCCATGATAATGCTGAAGTTGTTAACAATGTTGATTATGTTTTGTTAGCGGTTAAACCACAAATCATGTCCACAGCGTGTGCTGACTTCAGGGATTTGGATTTAAGCAATAAGTGTGCGATTTCAGTCGCTGCTGGCGTCACTTGCGAAACCCTAAACAAGCTACTTGGCGCAGATACGCCTGTGGTTCGAAGTATGCCAAACACACCGAGCTTAATCGGCTACGGTGCTACTGGTTTATATGCCAACGACAAAGTCAGCGAGCAACAACGTGACGCCACTAGTGCTATATTTGATGCAGTTGGCAAAAGCATCTGGGTTGATAATGAAGACTTGATGGATGTGGTCACAGCGGTTTCTGGTAGCGGTCCAGCGCACTACTTCTTATTCATGGAGTCGGTGGTTCAAGGCGGCATTGATCTTGGGTTACCCGAAGAAACGGCACGTGAACTGGCGGCGCAAACGGCCCTAGGCGCGGCGGCAATGGTCCAGCAAAACAGCGAGACCGAAATTGGTCAATTACGTCGCAATGTAACCTCGCCAGGTGGCACCACGGCGGCGGCACTCGATACCCTGAACGAGCATAAACTTCCTGAGATCGTGAAAAAAGCTCTCGAGGCCTCAGTAAAACGTGGTAAAGAGTTGGCAGACATTGCAAATCAATAATGATAAAACCCACGGATGGGTTTATGATAGCTGGCTTTAAAGCTTCCCCCTAAATTAGCGTTCTTGACGACATTAGAGTGATACTTATCCATGAATAACATCAGCTTCACCTTGCTTGAACACATTTCCAATATTTTGGTGATGATATTTTTGGTCCGAATTTTATTACAACTCGGACAAGCGGATTTCCACAACCCAATTTCGCAGTTTATTCACAAATTTACTGCGCCTGTGATTAATCCATTAAGAAAAATCGTGCCGGACTTGGGGCGTTTCAGTACCGCAAGTTTTGTCGTTGCTCTAGCCATTATCGTTCTGAAGTTTTTCGTCATTTCGACTGTTTTTGGTCCACTCCAACCAAAAGTAATGACCCTAGGCGTCATCGTTGGCTTAATAATGCAAGGCGCTCCCGCGATGGGCGGTTTGGTCATGATTACGACCAATATGCTATTGATTTTATTCCTAGGCTTAATGATTGCGAGCTTTATGAGTGGTGGTCGTTATAGCCCTGGAGTTGCTTTTCTCTATCAAGTTACACGCCCTATTTTGCGCCCAGTACAAAAAATTATTCCGCCAATTGCCGGCTCGATCGACTTATCGCCAATGATTATTCTGTTTGGACTATGGTTCCTTCAAGATGGCCTTTACCGTCTTGGCGTCAGCTTAATCACTTAAGCAACCCCAGAGTGCAATAGAATTCCTGAAAGACAGCGCAAATTTTGCTATCTTAAGGGTATCGGCCTTTACTAAGGCGCTGGAAATAGGAGAGCCTCGATGAACACCCTATTAAACGTGAAAAAATTATTCACCCTGCTAGCGATTACAGCAGGACTTGTCGTGATTAGTGTTAGTCAAGCTAACGAGAAACGTGTCGGCGATTACATTATTCACTACAATGCTTTCAACAGCTCATTCATTCAACCTGAAACCGCGGTTCAATACCGAATTGACCGCAGTAAGTACACAGGATTGATAAATGTCTCAGTGCATCAGGTAGTTGAAGATGGCAAAGATAAACCCTTAAAGGTCGCCCTTCGAGGTAAAGCCACCAACAACTTGAGCCAGTTCCAAGAGTTGGCCTTTAAAGAGATTGTTGAGGGCGAAGCAGTTTATTATTTAGCTGACTTCCAGTTCCGTGACCAAGAAAACATGGATATTGAGTTCACTATCAATATTCCAGGCTACTCAAAGCCGGTCAGCATAGACATCGAACAAAAGTTTTATGCTGACTAAGCAAAGTTTTGTCGCCACCGCAGGCACATTCTGCGGTGGTTATAGGTTATAATCTCAGCAACACCCTAATCCAGTCAAACCATCATGCAAAAAATCGTTTTAGCTTCCGGTAACCGCAAAAAAGTCGCCGAGTTAACCCAGTTATTGGCTCAATTCCAACTACAAGTTATCCCACAAACGGAACTCAACGTAGAAGATGTTCCAGAAACGGGCACTACTTTTGTCGAAAACGCCATTATCAAGGCAAGACACGCGGCCGAAGTTACCGGACTTCCGGCGATTGCTGATGACTCAGGAATTGAAATTGATTATTTGGACGGTCAACCGGGGATCTATTCAGCTCGCTTTGCGCTATGCGAAGGCGCTACCGAGGGCGGCGACCAAGCTAACAACGATTTACTGCTCGAGAAACTGCAAGGCGTACCACAAGCAGATCGCACAGCACGCTATCAATGCGTTTTAGTCTTTATGAAACATGCCAAAGATCCAACACCTTTAATCTGCCAGGGTAGCTGGGAAGGCCGAATTCTTAATGAAGAAGTTGGTGATGGCGGCTTTGGCTACGATCCTCTTTTCTGGTGTGAAGAGCATAATTGCTCAGCGGCACAGCTCACTCCCGAGCAAAAAACCGCTATCAGTCACCGTGGCAAAGCGCTCATGGAATTGATGCATAAATTGAAAGAGTCACTTGCTTAATGCTGACCAATCCGCCTTTATCGCTTTATATCCATATCCCATGGTGTGTCCGTAAATGTCCTTATTGTGACTTTAATTCCCATGCGGTAAAAAACCTGAAGTCAGAGAAGCAAACAGAGTTTGACCTTCCAGAGCAAGAATATATCGATCGCTTGATCGAGGATTTAGAGCAAGAGCTGCCAAAGGTTTGGGGCCGACGTTTACACAGTATCTTTATCGGCGGTGGCACGCCAAGTCTGTTTAGCCCAGAGTCTTTAGATAGACTGCTGAGCGCTGTAAGAGCTCGACTGCCTTTTGAGAGCGATATTGAAATTACCATGGAAGCCAATCCTGGGACTTTCGAAGCGGAAAAATTCCGCGGTTTCCGAAAAGCTGGGATTAATCGCCTATCGATTGGTGTGCAAAGCTTTAACGCCAACCACCTTGAGCAACTCGGACGAATCCATAACCCACAGCAAGCGATCGATGCAGCAAAGTTTGCCCACAAAGCAGGTTACGACTCTTTTAATTTAGACTTGATGCACGGCTTGCCCAATCAAACTCTTGAGCAAGCGTTGAGTGATTTAGAAACGGCTATAAGTCTTAAACCTCATCATATTTCTTGGTATCAACTCACGCTTGAACCGAACACTTTATTTCATCAACAGCCACCTCAGTTGCCCCATGATGAAGTCTTGTGGGATATTCAAGAAGCTGGCCAAAAGCTTCTTGCCGACAGTGGCTATCATCAGTACGAAACCTCGGCCTATAGCAAGTCGCCAAGACTTAGAGCCAAGCATAACCTCAATTATTGGCAATTTGGTGATTATTTAGGGATTGGTGCTGGCGCCCACGGCAAAATCACTCGCCTCGATTTAGGCGAAATTCATCGCACTACTAAAAAGCGCCATCCTAAGGATTATTTACAAGGATCGCTCAGCGAGATTAGTCAAGATACGGCGATTGCCAAGCACGAACTCCCTTTTGAGTTTATGCTTAATGCTCTACGCCTTATCGACGGCGTACCTGTCACTCTATTTTCGCAATACACAGGCTTACCGATTAACCACATTCGTGAAGTACTGCAGGAAGCCGTAGCCGATGGCTTGCTCGAAAACGATCCTGCTCGACTCCAACCTACCGAAAAAGGCGCATTGTTTCTTAACGAATTGTTAGAGCGCTTTATACCAAACTCAGAATCAAAAAATAACGAGCCAAGTTCAGCTAGCATACAGTTCACCCAACTATAATTTCACCATAACACTACGTTAGTTTTGCTAACCGTTAATATGACAAAAGCATATTAACGGTCTATGCTATTTCTAAATCAATTTATTGGTAGGGACTTCTATGAAACTGAAAAAACTATTTACATTAGCCACTGTAGCACTGTTAACTTTGGCTGCCTGTAAACAAGAAACCGTCGAAAGCACTTCAAATTCCGAAGAAGCCGCTGCTCAAAGCTTTACCGTGACTGCTGAAGTCATGTACCGTGAACGTATGCTGGCACCGCCAGGAAGTAGTTTAACGGTCACTTTAGAAGATGTATCAATTGCCGATAAAGCCTCTACTGTTTTAGCCGAGCAAATCATAGGCATTGATAAAAATGCCCAACTTCCTCAAAAAATCACACTACAAGTCCCTAAAGAAGAATTAGTAGAGAATCACGCCTATGCGCTGCGTGCTAAGCTTGAGGATCCCGATGGCTTACTCATGTGGACAACCACCGAACATCAAAAAGTAGATACTTCTCAATCGAGTCATGAGCTCGGCCAGGTTATCCTCAAGCGAGTCCAGTCCGGAACTGTTGGCAACAAAATTAATTCTTTATACCCCATCCCTTTTACCGCTCGCGGCAACGAGCCTGGCTGGTTAGTAGAAGTTAAGCAGAACACCATTGATATAAAGACCAATTATGGTCAAAACACTATGTCGGCACCTCGTCCAGAGCCTCAGCCTTATAAAGGTGGTTATAAATATCATTTTGAAGCCGATGGTAAAGTCGCCATTCTCGATATCCAGCGCAAACTTTGTTACGACGACATGAGTGGTCGGCCGCACCCCGCTCGCGTAACCTTTGCTTTAGACGGTAAACTTCATCAAGGTTGTGGCGGCGATCCGCTTGAGCTTTTAGTCGGTATTGAGTGGGTAGTCGAGGATTTGGCTAATACAGGGATAATTGATAGCTCTAGAATGACTTTAAACTTTGATCGTGAAGGGCGCGTTCACGGCCTAGCCTCTTGTAACAGCTATAGTGCCGGTTACCAACTAACTGGCGAAACGCTAACTGTGCAGAATCCACTTGCTACTCTAAAAGCCTGCGCCGAAGCCTTAATGAATCAAGAGCAAAAGTTTTTGGATTTATTAAGTAAGGTGAATCGTTATGATATCGGTGGCAAAGGCGCGCTCATTCTAACTACAGAAGACGGCAAAACAATCACCGCAAGGCATTAACGGAAAAGTCTCTGGATTCCGCGGTTTAACCGCGGAATGACCTATATTTATTTAAGCTTTAGTCAAACCCCGCGTGGGGCAGATCCTGAGCACACGCAAAAGCGTGTATAACGCAGAAATTCTAAGAATCTACCGCCTCAAACATCATATCCCAAACCCCATGCCCTAAATTCTGTCCTCGAACTTCGAACTTGGTCAGTGGTCGCGACTCTGGGCGCGGTACAAAATCCCCAGTCTCTGATAGATTTTTATATTCCGACATTGGGTTTAGTATTTCTAGCATGTGTTCTGCATAGTTTTCCCAGTCGGTGGCTAGATGCAGGATGCCGCCAGGCTTGAGTTTTTTATGCAGCTTCTGGCAAAACTCGGTTTGAATAATTCGACGTTTATGATGACGCTTTTTATGCCAAGGATCCGGGAAAAAGACTTGAATGCGATCTAAGCTATGATCAGGAATGCAGTGCTCAATCACCTCTACCGCATCGTGATTGACCACACGAAGATTCTCTAATTCGTACTCTTCTGCCAACACCAAGCAAGCGCCAACGCCCGGATTATGCACCTCTATGCCAAGAAAATCATGGTCTCGCTGGTCTCGTGCCTGCTCGGCAAGCGACTTTCCCATACCAAAGCCAATCTCTAGCACTATCGGTGCTTTGCGACCAAATATCTCTTCAAAATTATACGGCTTTTTCTCGAACTCGATCCCGAGCCGTGGGAAATGGAGATCCATGGCGCGTTGCTGCCCCTTTGTTAAACGACCTTTGCGCAACACGAAGCTACGGATTTTACGCTGAGTTTTTTCTTCAGAATTCAAAGGGATAGCTCTCTTTCTAGTTAACGGTATAATACTTGGGTGTGATTTTATCATATTGTAAAAGTTTGATGTAAATTATGTGTTTCGTGAGACAAATACGTTGCCAAAATCGAGCCAAATCAGTAAGGTGTTTCATTCGGTTTTAGGGTTTGTGTAAGTGCAAACTCAGCAAAAATAACGATAAAAGCTTAGGAGTTAGGATAGGAATGCCATTTCCGGATTTGCCGAATGGCCATGCACTTTTTGTGTTATTGCTGACGGTATTTGCCCTATATTTATTTCGACGCGACGACATCCCGCTGGAAACTTCCTGCGTGGTTGTATTGTTGATTTTAACCATGGGGTTCACCTTCGCACCTTTCCATAACTTCAATGGTCACCTCGAACCGATGGAGTTTTTCAGCGGTTTCGGTCATGAAGCCTTAGTCGCTGTCTGCGCCTTAATGGTTGCAGGCCAGGGCCTAGTTCGTACCGGTGCCTTGGAGCCGATTGGTCGATTATTGGCAAGGGTGTGGAAAGTCGCGCCGCTATTTTCGCTACTCCTAACTCTGCTAATAGCAGGCGTTTTAAGTGCTTTTGTCAACAATACGCCGATCGTTGTCCTACTTTTACCAATTTTAATTAGCGTTGCGGTTCGCTCAAACCGCAGTCCTTCCGGCCTTCTATTGCCAATGGGGTTCGCCACCATCGCTGGCGGCATGGCCACCACTATTGGTACTTCAACCAACCTTTTAGTGGTTTCAGTGGCGGCAGATTTAGGTTTAGAGCGCTTCGGTATGTTCGATTTCTTACTACCCGCTTCTATAGCAGGGGGTATCGCCATCGTCTACCTCTGGTTGGTCGCACCAAGAATCACGCCAGAGCGTCAGGCGGTAATGAAAAATACTTCGCCTCGTGTTTTCACGGCACAGCTTCATATCAACGAAGACTCTTATGCTGACGGCAAAACATTGGCGGAAGTGATTGGTAAAACTGATGGCATGATGAAGGTTAAACGCATACACCGTGGCTCCGATGCTACGATTATGCCAATGCCTGATGCCATTATTCGTGCTGGCGATAAACTGCGTGTTACGGACTCGCCCGATCGTTTAAAAGAATACGAACAAGTGCTTGGTGCGCGGCTGTATAAGGCTGGGCAAGAAGTCAGCGATGATCACCCGCTGACAGCTGAAAACCAGCAACTGTCTGAGATCGTCGTAACGCCAGGCTCCCCGTTAGCCGGCCGCTCGCTAAAAGACGTTAGCTTTATGAACCAGTACGGCCTAGTGGCAATTGCCTTACACCGCGCCGATCGCGTGGTCGATATGCACAACAAGGGGCTAGGTAAAGTAACGCTTCATGTCGGCGATGTGATTCTGATCCAAGGTGGTCAAAGCGAAATCGCCGAATTTAAAAAGCGCGGCGATATCTTAGTGCTTGATGCCACCACTGACTTACCTCGATCTCATCGTGCGCCTAGAGCCCTTATCATCATGGGCTTGGTGATTTTGCTGGCGGCTGTCGGTTTATTGCCTATCGCCATCAGCGCCCTAGGCGGTGCCTTATTGATGATTTTGACCCACTGTATTACCTGGCGTGATGCTATGAATGCGCTGAGTGCACCTGTGGTACTGATTGTCGCTGCCAGTTTAGCGCTTGGTATTGGTATGACTGAGACCGGTGCAGCCGAATACCTGGCACAAGCTTTCGTTTCACTACTGCACGGCGCACCGCCAACGGTTCTACTGAGTGGCTTAATGTTATTGTTAGCCATATTGACCAACGTTGTTTCCAATAACGCTGCCGCGGTTATCGGCACGCCTATTGCGGTTAGTGTAGCAACACAGCTTAACTTGCCGCCCGAGCCCTTTGTTATCGCCGTTCTTTTTGGCGCTAATATGAGTTTCGCAACGCCAATGGCTTATAAAACCAATCTGCTGGTGATGAACGCGGGGGGTTACCAATTCTCTGATTTCGTCAAAGTTGGTGTGCCGCTGGTGCTATTGATGTGGGTGTCATTGTCGATTATCCTGCCCATCCTCTATAATTTCTAAAGCACAAATACAATGTGGTCGGCTAACAGCTTTCAGCGCAAAGTCATCGAGTATTATCGCCAACACGGTCGAAAGCACCTACCATGGCAGGGCACCAAAGATCCTTATCGAATTTGGCTCTCCGAAATCATGTTGCAACAAACCCAAGTTGCCACAGTCATCCCTTATTACGAAGCTTTCCTAGAGCGCTTCCCTACTATCGTGGATTTAGCCGAAGCGAGTAGCGATGAGGTGATGCACCTGTGGAGTGGCTTAGGCTATTACAGTCGCGCCAGAAACCTACACAAAGCGGCCAAAACCGTTGCCGAAGAATATGCAGGAACATTTCCACAAGATCCTGAAGAGATCGAAGCCCTGCCGGGGATTGGTCTTTCTACCGCTGGCGCTATCGCTGCATTCGCTTTCGATAAGCCGACGGCTATTTTAGATGGCAATGTTAAACGAGTATTAGCGCGTTGCTACGGCATCGAAGGCTGGGCGGGTAAGTCAGCGGTACTTAAAGCTCTTTGGGCCAAAGCGGAAGAAAATACGCCGGTTAAAGATACCGCTCAGTACAACCAAGCCATGATGGATCTCGGCGCTGTTATCTGCACCCGCACCAAGCCAAAGTGCGACAAGTGCCCATTAGCCAAAGAATGCTTCGCCTTGAAGCAAGGTATGATAAGCGAACTCCCCGGCAAAAAGCCCAAAAAAGCACGCCCTAAACGCTCGGTTTATTGGCTAGTTTGTATTGAGGATAATCAAGTTCTTCTTCACAAACGCCCTCCCTCAGGAATTTGGGGTGGACTTTGGTGCTTTCCAGAAATTGAACAATCAGAGCCAATCCCTGAGCATTCCCAAAAGTTGAGCAGTTTCGTGCATAAATTCAGCCATTACGACCTCGAAGTCCAGCCGTTACTAGTGAAAAAGCTCAGCAAGACAGGTATCATGGAGCCCAACGAAACAGAACGCTTTGCGCTTGCTTTTCTCAACAAGAAAACACAGGCTAAAACAGCACAGATTGGTTTACCGACACCAGTCAGCAAATTGCTGGCTTCGCTCCAGTAAGCCCTAGCAACGCAAAGCCAAAACCCTACAGCGGAGAAATCAATGTCACGTACTGTATTTTGTAAAAAGCTACAAAAAGATGCAGAAGGGATCGGCTTCAAACCCTTCCCAGGCGAATTAGGCGATCGTATTTACGACAATATTTCGCAAGAAGCTTGGCAAATGTGGCTCGCCCACCAAACCATGCTTATTAACGAAAAACGCCTTAGCTTAGTTGACCAAGATACGCAGAAATATCTTGCCGACCAAATGGAAAAGTTCCTCTTTGGTGGCGACTATGATGAAGCCGAAGGCTATGTCCCACAAACAAAAGAATAAAATTCAAATTTAGGCTTGACTTAAATCCCGAGAATCGGTTTAATACGCGTCCTCAGGCCTGGTAGCTCAGTTGGTAGAGCGGAGGATTGAAAATCCTTGTGTCGGCAGTTCAATTCTGCCCCGGGCCACCATATTAGAAAGCCTAGCTAGCAATAGCTGGGCTTTTTTGTGTCTGTATAAACTCATAGATCGAATTGAACTACGTTCAATGACAAACTACCTCCTTGTAGTTTACCTTACGGCTATTGCGCCAAGCGCAACATTCTAATTTGCTCCCGACAAATTAGTCTGCCCCGGGCCACCATATTAAGAAGCCTAGCTAGCTATAGCTGGGCTTTTTTGTGTCTGTAATTTCCCGATTCTAACCACTTAATTATCCCTAAAGCTAGAGCACCTCCTTATCTCATTCTCGACCTGCTTTGTAATCTAGCTCTTAACGCGCTACATTGGGGTATTGGCGGAAGCCATTGGGATTAGCGAAATAGAGGGATTTTCTATGAAGCGGTTAGTAATATTCCTTTTTTCTTACGCGCTGTTGTTATTAGCGTGTCCAACTGCTTTTACCTCATTTAGTGGCGAAAGTCCCTCATCCAAAGCTAAATTACTGATTTTAGATGGTTCTGTGAATCCTGGTACCGCGCATTATTTAGTTTCCAATATCCAGTCTGCTGAAGAGGAAGGTTATCAACTCATTATTCTACAGATGAATACTCCCGGCGGCTTAGACCTAGCCATGCGGGATATCATTCGTGAAATACTATCTTCTAATATTCCAGTTGCAACTTATGTTTATCCGCCAGGTTCTCGTGCTGCCAGTGCAGGCACCTATATTCTTTATGCCAGTCATATATCTTCTATGGCTCCAGCGACTAATTTAGGGGCCGCAACACCCGTTTCAATAGGTAGCATGCCTGATCCTTCTTCACCAGAGCCTTCTTCCCCAAAACCTGCTTCTCCAGACTCTTCAACTGATGACTCTTCTACAGACAAAGATAACGAGAAAGAAGAAGTCAAAGAAGCTAACCGGGCAGAGCCTCAAAGCAGTAACCAAAACGCCATGCATAAAAAGATCATCAATGATGCTGAGGCCTATTTACGTGGCCTAGCGGATTACCATGGTCGCAATATCGACTGGGTAAAAAATGCGGTACGCGAGGGTGAAAGTTTAACATCCAAAGAAGCGCTTGATATTGGTGTTATCGATCTCATTGCTGAAAGCCCCGAGCAACTGCTGTCTAAAATTCATCAACGCCAAGTTCGCTTACCCACTGGTCCTAAAGCAATAGATACCAACGGTATGACCATTGTTCGAGTGGAGCCCAGCTGGCAAATGGATCTGCTGAGTATCATTAGCGATCCAAACATCGCTTATATTCTTCTACTATTTGGTATTTACGGGCTTATTTTCGAGGGCTACAACCCTGGGACTTTTGTGCCAGGAGTTATAGGTGCTATCTGCCTGCTATTAGCTTTTTACGCTTTACAGATCCTTCCTATTAATTATGTAGCAGCTGGCCTACTGGTACTTGGCATTGCGCTTTTAGTAGTCGAAGCGTTTGCACCCAGCTTTGGCATACTTGGCATTGGCGGTATTATTGCCTTCTTCATAGGCTCTTTCCTTCTATTCAACGAACCGGAAACCGGTATTGCTATCGCTATGCCGATCCTTCTCACTGTGACCATTATAAGTGTGATTCTTCTCAGTTTTGTTTTGAGCTTAGCGCTCCGCGCTCGACAGCAACCAGTGGTCAGTGGTCGTGAAGAGCTGCTTAATGAAGTCGGAATCGTCGAGCAAGACTTTGTAGACGAAGGTTGGGTTCATATTTGTGGAGAAAGATGGAAGTGTCGCTCGTATATTCCGCTTAAATCTGGGCAACCTGTAAAAGTTGTTGCGATAGATGATCTCGAGCTTACGGTTGCACCAAGCAAAGAGGACTCAACTTAGTATTTATAGTTAAAGCAGGAAATATTATGAACATTGTATACCCAATTATACTCGCCATAGTGATATTGCTTGTCGCGAGTATGTTTAAAATCTTACGCGAGTATGAACGCGGCGTTATTTTTATGCTAGGTCGCTTTTGGCGAGTCAAAGGTCCTGGCCTCATCATCCTTATCCCTTTTGTGCAACAAATGGTTCGTGTCGACTTACGAACCGTTGTTATGGATGTTCCCACACAGGACGTCATTTCACTGGATAACGTTTCGGTTGAAGTTAACGCAGTGGTCTATTTTCGTGTTATTGACCCACAAAAGGCCATTATTAACGTCGAGCACTACTATGACGCGACCAGTCAATTAGCGCAAACTACACTGCGCTCCGTTCTAGGCCAGCATGAATTAGACGAGATGTTAGCTTCGCGTGAGCAACTCAACACCGATATCCAGGCCATTCTCGACAACCAAACCGATGCTTGGGGTATCAAAGTATCAAATGTTGAAATTAAGCATGTCGATCTCAATGAAAGTATGGTTCGTGCAATCGCACAGCAGGCAGAAGCCGAGCGAGCTCGACGGGCAAAGGTTATTCATGCTAAAGGTGAAATGGAAGCGTCAGAAAAGCTATTAGCAGCGGCCAAAGTTCTTGCCCAGCAAGAAGAAGCCATTCAACTGCGATATCTACAAACTCTATCGGGATTGGCGGGTGAAAACAGTAATACCATTGTCTTCCCGCTGCCAATAGATATTCTTAAAAACCTCACTAAGTAGGCTATATGTTATTGGAAAAGTCACAAATGAGATAGGCATCACTAAATAGTTAATGATAACCATTTGCATTTAGAGTGATTTGTCCGTATGATTCTTTTCATGGCTTGAGCAAAGCGAAAGATTTAGTGTTCAGCCGAAGAATCTGGTGTTTCGACCGATACTTGTTTCTATAGCAAGTGGTCAAGACACAAACGTTATACCAATAACAACAATTGCTATCATAGGTCTCTTCACGCTATACCGTCCTTTTGGGCGGTTTTTTTTGCTTTTTTAATTTCCCATCGCGGGCTGATTGTTTAAATCGCCACTATCCAATATGAAACGTCTTCTTCCTCGACATAGCGAAGGCTTTTTTGTCGTCGTAATAAGCGGCTTCGTTGATAAAACTGATATAGCAGTCCTCACCGTCGTAAATGACCTCGTCGCCGTTGAATAGGGTGAAAATAGGTTCTCCATTCTTTAATAAGGAAAAGTCTCTATCTTGAACTCCGTGATGCACCATGCCGGCGATGTCTCCGTTGAGATCCGTCGGTAAGAACATAACATCAAAATACTGATAAATATCTATCGACTCAGAAGGTTGAGGTAGTTGATGATTATTGTAGAGGTTTAAGAACTTGAAGATGAGTTGCACTGTCTCTTCAGTTTTATCAAAAACATCTTGCCGCAACTGGCCTTGTGCTGTCGCTCCAATTTCAACCAATACGTGTTGCGGCGCGACTGACATTAAAAAATGGTGATCAGGCATTTTCTCAAGCGTAATCGATACATTGTCCATGCGCTGTTGTACAAAGTCCGCTAGCATTAAGTGGAAGGTATCAGTTTTGGTTAGGACAAGATTAATCCCCATCGGGGCTGTAGAGGTATGCAGGTCGATAATCATGTCGGTTCGACTACCACCTTTCGGGCCAAGCTTTTGGTTAATGTCTTTAGCTAGCTCGTTTTCATGCCCAAACAATGAATCGTCACTTAAGTCAGTGAGCTTAAAGCTTCTGTTAAGATCGCGATCTAGGTAGCGTTTGTTGGCTTTTAGCGCTTTCTCATTAGCCAGAAACAATTCAAGCTCAAAGTTATTATTGCCTATAAGCTTAGGGTACTGACGATACTTGTGGAGCAGATAGATTCCGGTCAATTCATTACCATGAGTACCGCCAACTAGCGCCACCTGATTAATCATTTCACTCGACATGCTCTATCTCCTATTTAGCACTATTTCCGCGGGTGTGCTTTTCGCCAATCCGAGGGATCTTGTCGCTGCTCCTCGGGTAATGCCCATAAACCAAGCTTCCTCTCTTTTGCTTCTTGTTGCAAGGATCTCATGTGGCGATTGTTGCTGTATTTCCATACCCAAGCAGCGCCAGAGGACACCATTTTTTCATTTATGTTATCACCATCGACTTCGATTATCGCCAAGCGACGACCGTAACGATCGGACTTATCGCCTAGCAGTTTTAACCTTTCACCTTCAAGTAAATTTTTCAGCAGAGCTTTCGACTTCTCAGCATAGGGTTGATAACGTTCAGGGGCATCTATATCCAATAGCCTGACGGTAAACTTCTTCCCACGCTCACAACACAAGACCACACTATCGCCATCCTGCACATAAACTAGCTTATATGTGCCAGCTGGATCTGCCTGACTGCAAGATAAAGCTAAGCAGAGTAAAGCGAAAAACAGCCAAAAACGTATCAACCTATTAATCGTTACGCTCCTCATCAACCTCTATCGGTGCCGGTTTAATTTTAGGTTTTGGTAAAGTCGCAATCGACGACACCAAGAGTCCAGTAATCAAAGAAATACCCACAATACTCATATTAAAAGCAGTTTCTAATCCGCCAATAATATCGTGTTCTAATAATTCGGTGAGGCTTTTAAAGCCAACGCTACCAGGAACTAAAATAATAAACCCTGGCATCATCACTGCAGCTGTCGGAACTTGTTTAATGCGATAGGCAATATTGGCAATAACACCGATAGTTAAAGCGCCAAAGAATGCACCACTGGCTAAGCCAAGATGTTCACCAACCCAACGCGATACAAAGAAAGAAGCGCAAGCGCCAGCTAAGATCCATAAGAAGTGTCTGCTTCGGGTTTGAAACAGCATCATCAAGGCCCATGAACTGGCGGTAATCGCTATCCAGACTGTCCAGCTCGGTAACTGATGGTCAATGCTGGTAGTAATATCGGCATCGCCGAAGAGTGCTGCCGCGATCTGGGTTCCAATGGAAACGCCGAATATCATTTGGATAAAGATTACCCCAGAGCCGAGTAAACGTGCTGTGCCAGAAACTAGGTTTTGGGTCGCTAACTCGGCCATAGCAATGGTCAGCATCATTCCCGGGATCAACACGATAATTCCCGACACTACGGGTATATAAGTCGAACTTAAGCCGAACCAATAGTTGAAACCGAATGAAATCATGGTTGCTAAGAAAGCTGCCAATGCCGGCATTAGGTTAGCCACGGTCTCTGTTCTAAAACCCTCAATATTGACGAAAACCCCAACCACTAAGCCGGTCACAGATGCTGTGATGATTTCTTCAACACCACCCCCGAAAATACGAGAAATAGCGACCGAGACCAACATAAAACAGAAGATCATCCAATAACGATTATGCAATGGCTCCGAATTTGAAATATCGGTCAGTTCTCGTGCGCCCTGCTCAGTGGTCATTTCACCGTTAATCACGGCGTAGGCGACATCGATTGTGCGGCTCAGCTTATCAACGTTAACTTCACCAGCGTTAGAGCGGATGACGTAAGTTCTTGGCTTATCCTCATCTTGGATAAAGGTCATAGTGATACTAGTCGGAACAACGGTAGTTTGTAACCCATATTCCAATTGATCTGCTACGTTCGCCATCAATTGTTCCAGCTCGTAACTAGGCACGCCATAGGTGTGCAATGCTTTGACCAAGCGCAACATAAAACCGACCGGTTCGTGGCGGTCAGGGTAGTTTGGAACATTATCTAATCGACGCTCAGCTATCGAAATCGGCAAATCATCGGCCATAGCAGTATTTCCTTAAACCTTCTCTTTTTGGGTAACTTATTAATATTCATTGTCTTTCGTAGCGCCTGAGACACCCTGTTACAAATATTAGCAGAGTGTTGTTTGCATCTTACGTTCTAATCGAATAGCATTGCAAACTCGAATTGGTCAGCACTTTTGACTTGGCACAATATTTTTTAATTAACGGTATTTTGCAATAAACGGCGTGAATCCACTATGAAAAATTTGTTACGTCATTCTATTATTATTGCTGCTTTGTTAAGTATGGCGCTGCTCAGCGTAGCCCACGCCAATTCTCCGATGCATCAAGATGCAAAAGAGCTCCAAGAGTGTAGTTACTGTTTGCACCATGCCGGAACATTCCTGCATACCGCGCCTCATACAGTAACAGTTCCACAGCCACTCGAAGGCAGTAGCGAGCGCATCGTCTACAACCAAAGCACTATCTTTGTTCGTGCAATCCGTCCTTTCTTTGTTCGCGGCCCACCTCAGTTCGCATAATTAATTAATAACCCAAAACCGTTATTTATTAACCCTAGCTTTGCCCTAGAGAAACTATCCTATGCGCGCGCCTATCATTTATACGGTGCTTCCTGCAGGGATTGGCTCTATGGCGTCAGCTTAGGCAACTTATGTGAAATTGAGGAATTTTTACCATGAAAGTAAAAGCGTTAAGCTTTTTAATGGCAGGCATCTTAGCCTCTCCAGCTCTTTTGGCCGCTGAAAAAAATCTATCAGGCGTTGTCACCGATAATAATGACCAGCCTTTAGCCGGTGTTAAAGTACACCTTCGCGCATTAAACCTTTCGACAAAGACTAATGAACAAGGTCAGTTCGAGTTCAACGATCTCGAGGAAGGTCGTTATGTGTTGGATATTAAAGGTGGAAGCTTAGGCCATATTAACCATTCCGTTCGTCATGATGGCACCATTCAGCAAATATCATTAACGCCTGATAACGCTGAAGTTTTAGTGATTACTGGTAACCCCTTGGAGCACTCTAGTCTAGAGATGGCTTCGCCAGCCGTGATCATTAGCGGCGAGCAGCTAGTTAAAAACCGTGGCGCTAATATTGGTGAAACCCTAGCGCAAACTCCAGGCATCAACCTTTCAAGCTTCGGCTCAGGCGCGGGCCGCCCAGTGATCCGCGGGCAACAAGGCAACCGTGTTACGGTATTAAGTAATAACAGCTCCACCCAGGATGCCTCAAACTCGAGTCCTGACCACTGGATTGCCGCTGAACCTTTATTAGCAGAGCGCGTTGAAGTCTTGAAAGGCCCAGCCACACTACTTTATGGCGGTGGCGCTATTGGTGGCGCGGTCAACGTGGTCGATAATCGAATTCCTACACGCTTAACTGATGGCATGGAAGGTGGCTTTGAAGCCAGAGCGGCCGACTCCGCTACCGGCGAGCGTAGTACCGTCGGCACCATCACTACCTCGGCAGGCAACTTTGCTTTTAACCTTGATGCCTACAAGTCGAAAACTGATGACTACCAAATCCCAGCCTATGCTGAGTCATCATTCTTACGCGCACAAGAAGCTGAGCATGCGGGTGAAAGCGCTTCAGAGCACGATGAGCACGCTGGCGAATATGGTGGTCGACTGGAGAACACTCGCACCGATACCAAAGGCGGCAGTTTCGGCTTGTCGTATGTTGCTGATCGTGGTTTTATTGGCGCCTCTTATACTGAATTTGATCGTGCTTATGGCTTGCCGGGCCATTCGCATGAAGGGCATTCGCATGATGAGCACTCTCACGACGAGCATGGACATGACGAACATGCAGAAGAGTCGGTATTACTCGACCTTAAACAGAAGCGTTACAACCTTAAAGGTCAGTTAAGCGATCCTTTTGCTGGGTTCCAAAACCTAAAGTTCAACTACTCTAAAACTGACTATGAACATCAAGAAATTGAGGGTAATGAAATAAGCACCCATTTCACCAACGATGCTCAAGAATTACGTGTAGAAGCGGTGCATAAAGCTTGGAATGGATGGCAAGGTGCATTTGGACTTCAGCTCAGCGACAGCGACTTTGCCGCACTCGGTAGCGAAACCTTTATCCCAGCCTCAAACACAAAAAACTACGGTGTTTTCTGGCTCGAAGAAATTGATCGTGGCGACTTACACACCGAACTAGGTTTACGTATCGATCAGCAAGATATAAAAGTTGCTAATACTGCCAATTTCGCAGGTACTCAGCGCAGCGACAACGCCTATAGCTTTGCAGCGGGCTCAGTCTGGCACTTCAACGAAAACTGGTCATTACCGGTTAACTTGGCCTACGCGCAGCGCCTTCCGTCAGTGGAAGAGCTTTACTCTAACGCCGGTAGAACCGAGGACAATTATGTTCCTCACTTAGCGACCTTAAGCATCGAAGTGGGAAACCCGAATTTGGATAAAGAAACTGCCAAGAACCTTGATATTGGTCTGCGTTACCACACTGATGAAGTACACGCATCAATATCACTGTTCCACAATAAAGTAGGCGATTATATCTATCTGGCTCACCATGAAGAAGATCACGCGGGGCACGAGGAGCACAGTGAGTTCCCAATTTTTGAATTCACTCAAGGCGACGCGACTTTTAGTGGTTTGGAAGCTGAAATCGATTGGACTTTTGGCTATCAGGGCGATACTTACTGGAAAGCAGGATTGTTCGGTGACTACACTCGCGCAACGCTTGATAAGGGTGGTTACTTGCCACGCACACCTGCAATGCGTCTTGGCAGTAAGCTCGGTTATGTGCAAGGTGACTTTAGCGCTGATTTAAGTGCTATTAAAGTAGATGGTCAGAATCAGGTTGCAGATGAAGAGTTACCGACTGAAGGTTACACTTTAATCAACATGAGCCTTGGTTATAACTTGTACTTCGATAACTCAGACCTACTATTGTTTGTAAAAGGCGAGAACATGACGAACGAAGAGATCCGTGACCATGCCTCATTCCTTAAAGATCGAACGACTCGCGCAGGAAGAACATTGTCGGCAGGCTTCCGCTTAACCTTCTAATCCTTTATGTTTTGGCTTAAAGCGCATTAATTTAATTGTAACTCCCAAAGGTTAGCTGAGTATTCCGCTCAGCTAACCTTTTTACATTAATTCTCAGGCACTTACCTGCTTGAAAACTCCGTTTTTACCCCCATCTAAACCCTGTTCGTAATTGCCAATCTTTTGCTTGTACTTCTTGCATAAGACAATAGTACTGAACATACTAGTTAAACAGGGTTAGAGACTTTTCTCACTGCAAAGCCTCGGCCTTAGTTCACGACCAAATCTATTTATAAATACTTGCGGGCAGATCGTTGGTACACCAACCAACCTTCTTTCTTAGAGGGAACTCCATAGAAAATCCCTTAGTGTTATTTAGTCCGTTAACATTTATAAACCATGCGCCAGTAGCCTAAAGCTACGACTACTTACTCTGCAATAACAAGGGGGAATATGTGTTAGAACAAATGCTTGTACAGGTATTACTATTACTTGGTGCTACTGTTGGTGTGGTTCTAGTTTTCCAGAAATTGCACATTCCACCAAGTTTGGCTTATTTATCTGTAGGAGTATTACTTAGTTCTAACACTGCAGGCCCAGTGGTTTCAGAGGAAATCGTTTCGGTGATTGCTGAATACGGTATCGTTTTCCTGTTATTTACTATTGGACTTAGTTTTTCCTTGCCGCAAATTTATGCCCTAAGGCATACCATTTTAGGCCTCGGTACCGCACAAGTTGCATTAACCACCTTGTTTGTCAGTTTAATCGCTTGGTTGCTCGGCTTTTCGCCAGCAACGTCCTTCGTTATAGGTGCAGTCTTTGCTCAATCCTCGACCACTATTATTTCCAAGCAATTACTCGAGCAAAATGAATCCGAGACACGTCATGGTCGTTTAGGAACCACTTTGTCTGTATTTCAAGACATCACCGCCGTGCCTTTTATTGTAGTCATTCCAGTGTTAGGCGTTGCCGCCGCACAAGAGGTCGCTGGTGAGTTAGGTATTGCCTTATTCAACGCCGCCATGGCTTTCGGAATTGTGTTATTTGCCGGTCACTTTTTACTGCAACCGCTGTTTCATGTGGTGGCTAAACGCCGCTCTGCGGAGCTTTTTACGTTAACCGTATTGTTCGTGTCGTTAATCGCAGCGTGGACCACCAAAACCCTAGGCTTATCGATGGCCTTTGGTGCTTTCTTAGCCGGCATGGTGCTCGGCGAAACCCAGTTTAGACACCAAGTTGAGTCGACCATTCGACCATTCAGAGACGTTTTATTAGGGCTCTTCTTTGTTAGCGTCGGCATGCTGTTTGATCCGGCTTACCTGCCCGATATTTGGCACTTGGCGCTGGCTAGTTCTGTCGCCATTTTAATTTTAAAGCTGCTTATCGTCATGGCTATTGTCAAAATATCAGGGGTCGATATTCAGACCGCTTTTCGTACCGGCATATTAGTCGCGGTTGGTGGCGAGTTCGGTTTTGCCCTGCTAGCAGTCGGTTTAGAAGGTAGCGTGATCGACACATTCACCTCACAAATCGTTCTAACCGCGGTACTTTTTTCGATGATTATTGGGCCATTTTTAATCCGCTACAATCACTCAATAACATCGCTACTGTTCCAAACGGGCAAGAAGAAATTAGCGGCTTTAGCCAAGCCAGATGATGCTGTGGATGAGAAGCCTTTAAAAGATCACGTTATTATCTGTGGCTTCGGTCGTACCGGTCAGGTAGTAGCGCGCTTCTTGGAATCTGAAAATATTCCTTATAAGTCGATTGAGATCGATCCGACGATTGTTAAAGAAGCACAGCTTGCCAAGCAGCCAGTGGTTTATGGCGATACTTCGGATGCAGATATTTTATCAGCGGCCAATATCGAAACTGCGTCTTTGCTTCTTATAAGCCACAATGATCATGCGACAAGCTTAAAAACTTTGATCCGCGCCAAGGAAATGAATCCGAATATCGAAACTATCGTTCGCGCTAAAGATGAAACGTCGGCAGAGCCTTTGCGTAAAGCAGGCGCTTCAGAAGTGATCCCTGAAACCTTAGAAACAGGCTTAATGTTGGTCTCACACTCACTGCTTGCACTTCGCGTCCCGCACCAGCGTATCAATGATTATATTACGCAACAAAGGACCAGCCGCTACCCCTTAATTCGTGAGCTATTTAAAGGCAAGTCCGATATTGTACTGGGTAAATATGAAGATCCTGATACTGAGAAATTACACTCAGTATTGCTTGATGAAGACTCGCCTTGCTTAGGTAAAAAGATTAATCAGTTAACGCTAGAACAAAAGTACTCGGTCTATATTTCTGTTCTGGTTAGAGACGATAAGCGTCACGTCTATCCAGATAAAGAAACCGTTTTAGAAGCAGGCGATGTTCTGGTGCTTTTCGGGCGCCCTGAGCAGCTAAAATCCGCTGAGCGTCAGCTCATTGGTGCTGAACCGAGCGACGATGATTTATCTGACTCTACTGGGTTATAACAATCGGCTTTGATAGCTAATTATTTCTGTTGCTATAGCTGCGCTCTTATAACCGTGCACCTATTCGCGCAGCTCTTCGTGCACACCTTCACAAAGCGGGCAATTCCATAAACTGGACTGATGTGCTTTTTTCAGTTGTTCACCCTATACTGAGCGACTACAAAACCACTAACCAAACTGTTTATGAAAATGAATTCTAAAATAGCTATCGTCGCATTGCTTACGGTGGCTCTCTCGCCAAGCCTAACATACGCGACAAAAACCACGCCCACCAAGGAAACAAGTATACTGTCGGAAGCACAAGTCGACTCGATATTAGAAGATAGTATGAAGATTCACTTCGCGCCGGATATTAGTCACTTATCACAAACCGAGCGAAAAACCCTCGATTACTTAGTGCAAACGGGGCATATACTGCATGACCTTTATCTTAATGCGCAGCACAAAGATGCCCTACAACAAAAAGCAGCGCTTCAAGAGCTTGCGGCCAAAGGCAATAAAGACGCAGAAAAGCGTTTAACGCTTTACCGTATTTTTAAAGGTCCTATCGCGACCACGCCAGATAACAAGCGCGTGCCTTTTGTTGCCGCGGATAAGCCAGGGCCGGGTAAGAATCGTTACGCTTGGGGCTTAACTAAAGAAAAGCTTGATGCTTTTTTAAAAGAGTACCCACAATTAGAAGCGGATATTTTCGACTTACGCAGTTTAGTTCGTGCAAATACCCCCGATAACATCAAAAAAGATCTCGCTGCTTTAACTAAGTACCCTGTTCTCGATACCTTACACCCTTTGCTAAAAGAGAAGCTCGAACAGGCAAAAAATAATCCGCAACAACGATTATATGCAGTTCCCTATTCCGTCGCTTATGCTGACGATATTATGCAGGCCTACGAGCTATTACAAAAAGCCAGCCGCACAATTGCCCCTACCGACAAAGACTTTGCCGACTATCTGGCCAACCGCTCTCGAGATTTGTTATCGGATGATTACGAAAGTGGCGATGCTTCTTGGGTCACAGGGAGTTTTGGTAATCTGAATGCACAAATCGGCTCTTACGAAACTTACGACGATGCACTGCTTGGCGTAAAGTCAGCTTTCTCCATGAGCATCTTAATTAAAGATCGTGAGCGTAGCGCCAAACTAGCGAACAGCATTTCAGATTTACAAGAAATAGAGAACAGCCTGCCTTACGAGCATCACAAAAATGTTCGAAGCGATATTCCTATCGGCGTTTATCACGTTTATGCTGACTTTGGCCAAGCTCGCGGTACTAACACCGCATCAATTTTACCTAATGAGAGTCGTTTTGCTCGTAAGTACGGCCGCATCATTTTGATGCGCTATAACGTGCTTACCAATCCAACTATTGTGACTAGCGCTAAAACCATTTGGAAAACGGTGGTCGCCGAGCCGTTCGCCAATGACCTTACCGGACAAAGTAACTACATCCGCACCATGTGGCACGAAATTGGCCATTACATGGGGCCATCGCTGGATAAACAAGGACGCACGCTTGATGTCGCGATGCAGGATAACGCTAATCTTTTGGAAGAAATGAAGTCAGACTTAGTTTCGCTCCACTCAGCAGCATTCTTGCATGACAAAGGGGTTCATGACGACGCGACTTTGCGCTCGGTTTATGCGGGCGGCATCATGCGCACACTCCAACGAGTAAAGCCACGACGTAGTCAGCCTTACCAGACGATGCAGCTGATGACCTTTAACTTTTTCCGTGAGCAGGGTGTAATTTCTTTCGTTGCTGATAGCGGTTTATCGATCGATTATGAGAAGTATCCACAAGCGGTTACTAAATTGCTCGCTAAACTACTCGATATTCAATATCAAGGCGACAAGCAGGCGGCCGATGACTTTATCGAACAATACAGCCAGTGGGACGAGTCTGTTCATGGCGCTATCGCCAAGCGCATCAGCGATACCAAGCAACCTCGCTATCGTATCGTAAGTTATGAGGCGCTAGGAGAATAATAAATACCCCTTCAACATTCCTTGTAAAATATAAGTGTCCGAAAGTGTCATACGGTGCGGACACATTATTACTTTCCTGAGCTTTGCTACATCCTGAGCTCTAAAAAGACTCCCTTTTGCGCAAATTCTGCTATATTGAACTGGTTGTTTTTTATACTTTTATGCGGAGGGAACATGCTAAACCGTTATCTAAAGATCGTTCTTGTGCTTCTTCTATCCCTATTATGTCTAATGTACGCCATACAAAATCTGGCTAACTTAGATGCCTGCTTTTCATCTGTGGCTTATATCTTGGGGATGACTGAGCATAATTATTACGCCAATTCCTTTTTCCCAGCGGTTACAAATAGTTTCTTAGTTTGGGTAGCGGTCGGTACTATTATTGGAGCAGAGCTTACGGCAGGAATTTTGTTACTAATCGGATGCGGAAAGTTATTTAGTGCGAGGCAAAGCGATTCATCAAGCTTTAATCAGGCTAAATCTTTAGCACTATTTGGTGCCGGCATTGGCATTATCGTTTGGTTTGGAATTTTTGGTGTATTTGGGGGCGCTTGGTTTCAAATGTGGCAAACGCCAACAGGCGGACAGTCGCTTAATGGAGCCTTTCAGTATTTTGTCAGCTGTGCTTTTATTTGGCTCATCGTCCGCGCTAAAGACCGCTAGTAGTATGCTGGAATTAAACCAGCTGTGTAATAGATAGTAACTCATTAGCTTGAGTTACTATCCAACCACGACCTTTTTACGACGGTTATTTTTAATCACGCCAATGGTATAAACCACCAGTCCTGCCCAAATAAGCGCGAACGTCATCAGTAAATCTAAGTTAAACGGCTCTTTATAGACAAACACCGCCAGCATAAAGGTAAGACTCGGTGCCAAATACTGAATAAAGCCGATGGTGTTTAGTGGCAAAACTCGTGCGCCAGCAGAGAATAACGCCAACGGCACAGTGGTAATAATTCCGCCGGCCACCAGTAACCAATCGATGGTCGGTGATAGATAAAGAAAGCTTCCTGTACCGCTGTGCCAAAGGTAATAGATATAGCCTAAGGTTAGCGGCAACACCATCAGGGTTTCAACTAATAACCCTTGCAATGGCCCGATGCTTAACTGTTTTCTTAATAGTCCATAAAACCCGAATGAGAAAGCTAGAAACAGTGAGACCCACGGCAATCCACCAAGCACAACAACTCGATACGTCACACCTGCAATTGCTAAGCCTAGTGCCCATTTACTCCACAAGGAGAGCTTTTCTTTTAAAAATATAATTCCAAGCGCAACGCTAATCAGCGGGTTAATAAAATAGCCTAAACTGGTTTCAAGCACTCGATCATGAGTCACCGCCCAAGTAAATACCAACCAGTTGCCGGAAATTAACAGCGAGGTCACCACCAGCAAGCCTAAGGTTTTCTTATCTTTAAAAATACCCTTTGGGAAAGGACGCTTTAGCACCCACATAATAATCAACACCACCGGCACCGACCAAGCCACGCGATGCGCTAGGATTTCTAAGGCCGAGACTTCTTGTACCGATTTGAAATATATGGGTGCCAGCCCCCAAATCACAAAAGCACCCAAGGCATAAATATAACCGACTTTATTGCTCGGCTCTTGCTCTTGGGGCTCAGAAGCTTGTTGTTGGGGATGAGTTTTTGCAGAAGTCATTAGAAGAGCCTATTAAATTTAAAAGTCTATCTTGGTTAGCCAACCATATAAGTGCCAGTAGCAACAGCAATCAAGGTGTCTCGCCCGTTAACCAGTTCGGCTCGAGTTACTGCTACACGATTTCCAGCACGCAACAACTCGGCTTTTGCATAAAACGTTTCGCCACGCCCAGGGCGTAAATAGTCGACTCTAAGATCGATTGTGCTTAACTTGGCGATTTTCTTCTTTAACTCATCGACTTGGGTAGCGGGATTAGCATGTAAAATACCGACCGCAGCCATAGTGCCACCGACCATATCCATTGCTGAAGAAATCACTCCGCCATGAAGGATACCTTGAATATAATTACCCACAAGCTCAGGTTTCATGTCAAAGGTGATGACACACTCTTCTTCACTAACCTTTTGATATTTAAGGCCAATATGACGATTAAAAGGAATGCTGTTAACCAACGCTTCACCAAGCATATGCAATGCTTCCTGCGGAAGAGATCCCATGCGTAACTCCAAACTTAATCATGATCCAGAATTTGGCCATTGTGCCTGATTTGCCTCTGAAAATGTATGCTTTATTATGAATAAGAGGAATAACTACGAGTTATTTCAGCATGCCTATTTGATCGAGACCTGATTACGGTTATAATTTGCGCACTGAATTTACGCCTTTTGAGCGTTTTGGCCAGCTTACCGCTATTTGAGACCTCTTGAGTAAGCGTTTTGCCGATGAGCACTATTGATAGAGAGAGACCATGACTAAAGTAAAATCATTGTTCGTATTAGCTGTGAGCCTCACAGCAGCATTATTCGCCGGCGCAGCGGTAGCGACTCACTTAAGCGAATCAAACGTTGAAGATCGTTTAAAACCGGTTCATAAAGTTTATGTTGAAGGTGATGATGTACCTCAGGTATCAAATACAGCGCCTGTCTCAGCAACACCTTCAGGTCCTCGTGAGCCAGCTGACATCTACAATGTTAGCTGTACAGCATGTCACGCTTCTGGCGTAGCTGGTGCTCCGGTTGTTGGCGATGCCGCAGCTTGGGAACCACGTATCGCTCAAGGCATTGATACGGTTTATGACCACGCAATCAATGGTTTCAACGCGATGCCACCGAAAGGTACTTGTGCCGACTGTTCTGACGATGAAATCAAAGCTGTTGTTGATTACATGATCGAACAAAGTCAGTAAGCAATTTTCAAAAGGCCGATCACATGATCGGCTTTTTTGTGCCTGAGATTTGTCGATGCAGCTGCAACAACCAAACAAACAACACCTGCTTCAAGTCATGGAGTGGGTCAGAAGCCCAAAAGTCTTCAATATCTGGGCAGGGCCAGGCTTTCGCTTTCCGTTCACTGCAGAGAGTTTTATCGAAGATCTTAACCTCGACGAACTAGAAACTCGCGTTCTCATAGATCCCCAGTTAGACCTAAATAACCAAGTCCAAGCCTTCGGACAAATATATCAGCGCCTAAACCGCACACATCTCGGCCGTCTAGTGGTTAATCCTCAAAGCCACGGCAAAGGCATCGGCACCCAGCTGGTAAAGAGCCTAATGGCGCTTGGCGATTCCCTCTTTGCTTGTGATAGCTATTCTTTATTTGTCCTACACAGCAACACCCGCGCAAAAGAGTTGTACCAAAGACTGGGCTTCGAAGTAGCTGAATATCCAGAAATTATGCCACTTGCCGACTGCCACTACATGGTTAAACGCAAAGGAATAAGCAATGAATAAACGATTATTAGGCTTTCTTTTCTGCTCTATTATGTTGCTGCTCGCAGCCTGCACCCCGGAGCCACCAAAGCGCGATGGCGAAAGCATCTATAATCGCTCCTGCTTTAGCTGTCACGAACGTGGTCACGGCGGTGCACCGTTGCGAGGAAATATGGAGCAATGGCAGTCACGAATCGATAAGGGTCAAGATACCTTATTAAATAGCATGGTGAATGGTTATAAAGGCATGCCACCTAAAGGCGCCTGTTTCGACTGTACTGAGAAAGAGCTTCAGATGGCACTTGAATATATGCTTCAGCCTCGAAAGCCTTAAACCAGTTAAGCTTTCCTCCTGCTTGAAAATTCCTTAAGCCTCAGCCAGCAATATTAGTGCAAAACTATCACTCAGCAAGCGTAGCCTCGAAGGAATGGAGTGACTTCGAGGTTTTATTCCCTCGAGCACGCTAACGCTGTTCGAGGCTACATTAACTAAGAACAGCCCTAATTGTTTTTAGGAGATCTCTTAGTGGTGTTCCGATTACTGCCTTTATTTTTACTTTGCGCTTTTGCCTTACTTTTTTTATAAGGATCATTCTTGCTTGAACTGTCCTTAGGCTTCGCTTTGCCCGATGGCTTTTTATTCCCTGATGCCTTTTTCTTATTGGCAGCTTTGCCGTTGTAACCATTCTTGCCGCGCTTCGGTGGCTTTGCTGTACCTTCTGCGCTGCTAGACTTATTAGCGCCTCCTTTGGCCTTTGCTTTGGCTAACTTTTTCTTATGAGGTTTTTTCTTAGCAACAGCTTTTAGAGGCGTTTCTGGTACAACATGATGAGGCTCGAAGTCATCGACTATTCTGCGTTCTAATTGCTTTCGAATTAGGTTCTGTATCGCTCGCAATTCCTCAACTTCGTCAGCACTGACCAAGGAAATCGCTGTGCCCTTCTCGCCCGCACGCCCAGTACGGCCAATACGATGCACATAGTCTTCCGCCACATTGGGTAAATCATAATTGACCACCACCGGCATCTGATCAATATCAATGCCTCGAGCCGCCACATCGGTCGCCACTAAAGCGGTAACCTGACAAGATTTAAATTCAGACAAAGCACGATTACGCGCCCCTTGGCTTTTACCGCCATGAATCGCGGTTGCTTTAATACCACGTTTTTCCAGCGCTAGACTTAATCGATTGGCGCCACGGCGCGTTCGCACAAAAACTAATAACTGATGCCAACGATGATCGCCAATAAGGAAACTCAGCAATGCCGGCTTCTCTTTTTTATCCACCGGATGAATCCACTGTTTCACGGTTGTCGCCGTGGCATTGGTCGTTTCCGTTTCAATCAGCTTAGGATTATGCATGAACTGCTGACTTAACGCTTTAATAGACTCAGAGAAGGTTGCCGAAAAGAGTAGCGTCTGACGCTTTTTCGGCAGCTTCGCCAAAATACGCTTAATGCTCGGTAAAAAGCCCATATCCAGCATTCGATCTGCTTCATCCAACACCAAAAACTCTAGATCTTTAAAACCAACCGCGTTCTTTTCCATCAAGTCCAACAAACGCCCCGGCGTCGCCACCAACACATCGGTGCCACGACTTAGCTTAAGCATTTGTGGATTAATCTTTACGCCACCATAAACCACCACCGATTTCAGCGATAAATTAGCCGCGTATTTCTGCACGCTTTGATGAACCTGCTCTGCTAGTTCTCGTGTCGGCGTCAAAATCAAACAACGCGCCGAATTGGCCCCAGCCTTTTTGCCCTCGGACAATTTCTGCAAAATTGGCAGCGAAAAACCCGCGGTTTTCCCCGTGCCAGTCTGCGCAGCCGCCATCACGTCGGAGCCACTCAGAATCAAAGGAATTGCTTTTTGCTGGATAGGGGAAGGCGTTGTGTAACCGCTTTTGTGAAGCGAATCGAGAAGAGGTTGTATTAAATTAAGATCGGTAAAGGTCATCTAAAGCTTTATAAGTGCAGTAAGCCCACAGTTTAACGTTTTCGACGCGTCAAGTCCTGTTAAAAGACTACCGACCTTACCTTTTCGTGCATTTAGATACGCTTTGATGCGGGTAATAACAAGCATCTCCCTCTCGCGCTAACTTATGCATTTCTTTTCGCCTTTTGTAGTACTCGTCACAATAAATACTCCTATTGCCACCTTTATGTCTTTGAATATTTGTATATAAATCGTATGTACGACCTACAAGCCACCGACAGTTAGAGTTAGTATTTTTAGCAATAAGTCGCTGTTTTATATTTGCAGGCGATGATTCAGAGATATTTTGCGACCTTGGCCTTTTTTTTCGTTTGATTGATTTTGCTTTGTCCATCTCGACGACGCTCAAGCCGTTCTTTGGTAAAACCAATCTTTTATAGCTTCCTGAAGCTGGCGGATGCTCTGATATCACTTTGTTACCATTTTTATCTTTCCACGTATAAAGTACTGGCTTCTGTTTTACAGGTGCGCGTCTTGTTTGAGTTCTAACCTTTGAATTCGTCAAAGGAGAGCGATGATTATTTCTATAATTTGTCTTGGTTTTTTCGGTCAGCTGAGGCTGCTTTAGCTCAACCTTAAGATTATGATTTTTTTCATAATAGTCGTAATAAATCATTCCACCAAAAACTAATAGCACTAGACACACACCAAAAAGCGCACCTATTAAATAACGCATATAACATCCTTATTTCTTTATTTTAATACCGCAAGTCTACCCAATTGGTTCATCTTTTGGAATATCCAACAATACTGACTACCTAACAAACAATAAGCCCTATAATTTATTGAAAGACTTCGTTTTGTCGCTCTTTTGATAATACATTATCACGCCATTCAAACTTTCTTACAATTTACACATCACTTCCTTGGGCAACCCTTTGCCCTTTCTATGCTAAGTCTTTATATTGCTAGGTTCGGACCATCTTATAAAAATGTAACCATGTATAAATATTCCATGATTAGCGGTCTATTGGCGGTTTCTTTGGGCTTCGCGGCGCAGGCTGACGAGAAAAAGGAAGCAGTTAAATGGGACGTTAACAATCCTCCCGGCGAAGCGATTTACGCCGATTTGAACGTTACTGAAGGTACTTGGATGAACCTTGATGTCAGCCCGGACGGCAAAACCATTGCCTTCGATTTGTTGGGCGATATCTATACTATGCCAATGTCTGGCGGTAAGGCGACCAACATTACTAACAGTATGGCATGGGATATGCAGCCGGACTTTTCACCCGATGGCAGCCAAATAGCCTTCACTTCCGATCAAGGCGGTGGCGATAATATCTGGGTTATGGATACGGACGGTAGCGACCAATATCAAGTCACCAAGGAAAGCTTCCGTTTATTGAACAATCCAAAATGGAGCCCTGATGGCGACTATATTGTGGCGCGTAAGCACTTTACGGGCACACGCTCTTTAGGTGCTGGTGAGATTTGGTTGTATCACAAGTCTGGCGGTAGCGGCGTTCAGCTAAACAAACGCCCGAACGAGCAAAAAGACTTAGGCGAACCAGCCTTTACGCCAGACGGTCAATACGTGCTTTATTCGCGCGATTCGACGCCAGGCGGTTATTTCGAGTACAGCAAAGACTCGACTAAGCAGATTTACAAAGTTTACGCCATCGATCGTGACACCGGTAAAACCGAAACTTGGATCGACGGCCCAGGTGGCGCAGTACGTCCAGAGCCTTCACCAAACGGTAAATACATCGCTTTCGTGCGTCGTATTAGCGGCAAGTCAGCGTTATTCTTACAAGATCGTAAAACTGGCGCCGAATTCCCGATCTATAAAGATCTAGAGCGCGATATGCAAGAAACATGGGCTATTCACGGCGTTTATCCGAACTTCTCATGGACACCAGATAGCGAGCAAATCGTTTTCTGGGCGAAAGGTAAGCTACACAAAATCGACGTCGAGTCGAAAGAAGTGGCAGAAATTCCTTTCGAAATTAACGATCGACGTGAAATGCGCGCTGCGGTTAAACAAACCAATCCAGCATTCGAGGAAAACTTTAATGCCAAGATGTTGCGTTGGTTACAGGTTTCACCAGATGGCGATCAAGCGATTTTCCAAAGCCTTGGTAAAATCTACAAAGTATCGCTACCGAATGGTAAACCTAAGCGTTTAACGCGCCAAAACGACCACTTCGAGCTTTATCCTCGCTATTCTGCCGACGGCAAGCGCATTATCTACACCACTTGGGACGATGAAAAACTCGGTACTGTTCGTGTTGTTTCTTCGCGCGGCGGTAAAGGCAAAGTGATTTCACAACAGCCTGGGCACTACACCAACCCGAGCCTCAGCCCTGACGGTGAATTTGCAGTTTATAAAGCAGTTGGTGGCGGCTATATTACGAGCCCACTTTACTCAAACGACACGGGTATTTTCAGCGTTAATCTAGATGACGAAACAGTGACTAAAGTTAGCGACTCTGGTTCAAGCCCATTCTTCGCTGGTGACTCTAATCGTGTATTCTTCTCGACCTCTAAAAGAAATGGTGAAACTTACTCAAGTAAGCTAGTAAGCACTGACTTAGATGGTAACAACCAGCAAGAACACTATTCAGGCAACTGGATTTCTGATTTTGCGGTATCGCCTGATCAGAAGTGGCTAGCTTTCACACAGCGTTATCAAGTCTACGTCACGCCTTTTGTGAAAAGCGGCAAAGCGATTACTACTGGACCAGCGGCACGTAACTTGCCGGTTCAGAAGTTCTCAACGTTCGCTGGCTCAAACCTAGCTTGGTCAGAGGATAGCACTGAATTGTCTTGGTCATTAGGCCCAACGCTATATCAGCAAAAACTCGCTGAGAAGTTCGACTTTTTAGCAGAAGACGGCAAAGCTAGCGCAGAAGCTGCTAGAGAAACCGTTATCGAAATGCCGGTAAAAGCCGAGGTGCCAAAAGGCGTTACTGCACTGGTCGGCGCTAAGATTCTGACGATGGAAGGCACTCAAGTTATTGAAGACGGCGTTGTGGTGGTTGAAAACAATCGCATTAAAGCCGTTGGCAAGCGTGGTGATGTATCGATTCCATCGGGCGCAAAGTCGATTGATGTAAGCGGTAAAACCATTATCCCTGGTCTAGTCGATGTTCACTGGCATGGTGCTTACGCAAATGGCCAAATCCAACCAGAAACCAACTGGAGCGCCTTAGCTTCCTTAGCCTTTGGTGTCACCACCACGCATAACCCGTCGGCCGACACTGAAGCGGTATTCTCAGCTAGCGAGATGCAAAAAGCAGGCTTAATTACTGCACCACGCATCTTCTCGACGGGTACCATTTTGTATGGTGCGAATCATTACATCACCGCTGAGGTTGATGGTATTGATGATGCCACTGGCCACTTAGAGCGCATGAAAGCTGCTGGTGCATTCTCGGTCAAGAGCTACAACCAACCACGCCGCGAACAGCGTCAGCAGGTTTTAGAAGCTGCGCGCAAAACCGGTTTATTGGTTGTGCCAGAGGGCGGTTCTTTATTCATGCACAATATGAGCATGATTATCGACGGCCACACCACCATCGAGCACTCGATTCCTGTAGCTAACGTTTATGACGACGTTAAGCAACTGTGGAGTCAAGCCGACACCGACTATGTGCCAACTCTTGGCGTAGCCTATGGCGGTATCTGGGGTGAGCGTTACTGGTACGACAAAACCGACGTTTGGAAGCACCCACTACTGAGCAAGTTTGTGCCGCGCGAAGTATTAGAGCCAGCCTCACGCCGTCGCTTTAAAGCACCAGACGAGGACTATAACCACGTCAATAATGCTCACGTTGCTAAGCAACTACGCGATCTAGGCGTTAACGTCCTACTCGGCGCACACGGTCAGCGCGAAGGTTTAGCCGCGCACTGGGAGCTTTGGATGTTCGGTCAAGGCGGCATGACACCGCTCGAAGCCTTACAAGCCGGTACTATCGATGGTGCGAAAATGCTGGGTATGGATAGCGAAATCGGTTCGATTAAAGCAGGCAAGCTGGCTGATTTAGTCGTACTAGACGCAGATCCAATGGAAAACCTGCGCAATTCTGACAAGGTCAACATGGTCATGCTAAACGGCAAGCTCTATGATGCCGCTACGATGAACCAAATTGCACCTACAGAAAAAGCTCGCAAACCCTTCTTTTTCGAGTAAAATACCCGCCGCTCAGGTTTGTATCAGTAAGTACAAACCTGAGCTTGTTCAAATTTCAATCAGTCGATGCATTATTGCATTGCCTGATTGTTCAATTATACTTTCTATTGGTGTACAGTGATTTCATAACTAATAATTTTATAAAGGGAATACGTGCGAAAGCTTAGGAAATTCACATTCTTATTCTTAATTTGCTTTAGTTGTAATGTATTCGCCTTAATTACTCCAGATACGCTCTCGCCTGGAGTTTCTAAAAACGCCTCCAACCCTAGTAATAATACAGCTCTACAAAGCCAGCTTTATGGTATGTCTAATCTTTCCGTACCAGAGCGCAAGCAAGAAGCATTTTTCATCAAAATTAATAACCTTCTAAACAACAAAGATCTCGACAATCATTCTCAAGCTTTGGCCAATATTCTGATGGCCAATTACCATGTTTTAAACAGCGATACCTTACGAGCACGCGAGTTTATGTCGATCGCACAGCCATTAGTGCAAAGCGTTAATCAAGAATCGCTCAATAATCAATATGATTACGTCAATGTATTCGTATTGCGTAGCGAGGGTGATTTAGAAGAAGCACTCAACGTTTCAGAAGAATTGTACGAGAAGGTTAAAGATAAGTGGGTACTGAATAAGCTTGGCGACTTGGTCTTAGAGAATGCTTATATCAATGCACTTTTTGCCCGCTACCGAGAATCTATCCAGTCTTTAGACATTGCTCTAGATTATTCTCTAGACTCCAACGATCCCTACCTAATCTCCGAGACTTACAATGTTTTCGGCATTCTTTATAGCTTTTTAAATGATCACAAGTCGGCGATTATGTATTTCGAGAAAGCAATCGATGTTATGAAACAACATCCGAATCTTGTTCGAAATATCTACTTTTACGCCAATCTTGCCGACTCCTATCGACAAGACGATCAGTATGAAAAAGCCTTAGAGTTGACCGATAAAACCATGCAACTGGCAATCCGCGAAGGCGATATTCCTCTTCAGGCTTTCGCCCATCAAGTCAGGGCTCGTGTTTTTACTAATCAGGAAAAGTATGAAGAGGCGCTGCAACAGCTCAAATCCGCAAAAACCCTACAAGAGCAAGTCGGCGAGCAAATGTTCGGCTATGAGCTACATCTCGACTTCGCCTCAGCTTATATCAAGCTAGGACAGATCGACGCCGCGGGAGAGCATATTGAGATGGCCATCGATAGTGCTCAAGAGGCCGCTAAGCTGGATGACTTTTACCTCAACAAGCTTCGCTCTGACATAGAAGCTAAACGTGGAAATTACGAGCAAGCTTACAATCTTCTCAGTAGATCATCTCGCGCTTATCGCCAATCTTATAACGACAATCTTACTTATGTGTCTAATTTGGCTCGTGAGCAGCTCGACCAAGAGCGTTTGTCTTTTGAAAATAAGCTTCTTGAGAATGAAGTTGCCCTAAACGCCAAATATGTCGATAAGTATAAAAGCTATAGCCATATTCTAATCGCTCTAGTCATTCTTCTGCTACTGCTAGTAGTTCTCGGTTTCTGGTTACTGTTCAAATACCGTCGCGTGGCTAAGACAAATGAACAGCTAGCGCTGACCGACACACTGACCAAACTACCGAATCGCCGCCAAATGTTCAGAAAACTTGATAATGAGCACGTGAAAAGCGTACCCGGGAACTCTATTTATAGCCTTATCATTTTTGATATTGACCATTTTAAAACGATTAATGACCGCTTTGGGCATCATATTGGCGACAAGGTTATTAAACGCATCGCCTCAATCACTCAGCATACGCTACGCGAAGAAGATACCATCGGTCGTATCAGCGGCGAAGAGTTCTTGATTATTTTGCCAGAAACTACCTTAAAGGATGCCGAGCTGATTGCTCATCGCTTGAATGAACAATTCGCAAACGCTGAATTTAATGATTTAGCAGAAGGGATCCACCTCACAGCAAGCTTTGGTGTGACGGAATACAGCCAAGAGGACGAGCGCTTAGATATGGTCATTAATCGCGCCGACAGATTATTGTATAAGGCCAAAAAAGAAGGCCGAAACCGTGTGGTTTCGACCTTCAATAACGATGATACTGATTTAAACTAATGCTTTAGTTTTGTAAGTGCGAACGTAACATCCAAGCAGTTTTCTCATGAACTACTAAACGGTCGCCAACCAAGCTAGCTGATGATTCATCTTCTGCTTCTTGCGCCGTTTGCAACACTTTTCTCGCTGTTCTTACCACTGTTTCATGGCTATCCACTAAGCGGCCAATCATTTCCTCAGCACTAATGTTGCCTTCGACTTCTTCAATACTGGTAAGCTCTGCAAGCTCTTTGTAAGTGCCTGGGGCTAAAATACCTAGCGCACGAATACGCTCAGCGATATCATCAACGGCAACCGCTAACTCCGTATAGTGTTCTTCGAAAAGAACATGTAATTGCTGGAAAAACGGGCCAGTAACGTTCCAGTGGAAATTGTGAGTTTGCAGGTACAAGGTGTAGGTGTCCGCTAATAGGCGCGACAGACCCTCACCAATTTCTTCGCGTGACTTTTCGTCGATTCCAATGTTTATCTTATGACTCATCTAATCAATCTCCTTTGGTTAACTTATGCATCTATACTAACGAATCTGATTCCATACATAAAATTAATCTTTTAAAACAATGTAATATATTATTGCTATACCTAGTCAATTTGCTTTAGAAATACTGCTAAAAAGACTAAAATTCGCACAGATTTTCAATCATATACCATACTACATTGAGCCATCATGACAGATTTCAACTTCGATAACTTTGATCGTAAACTCGACGCCCTTGGCCTACGTTGTCCCGAGCCCGTGATGATGGTACGGTTAAATGTACGCAAAATGGAGGACGGCGAGACTTTATTAGTGATCGCTGACGATCCTTCAACAACGCGTGATATTCCTAAATTTTGTACCTTTATGGATCATCAACTGCTCGCCAGTAGCACTGACGAAATGCCGTATAAATACCTGATTCGCAAAGGTCTGGCTTAAGCCTCTTACTTAAGCCATTAATCAAACGGGTTAATCAGCTTGAGTAAAGACACATCGCAAAATTCTGACTTTTCGAGCATCTTGAGTGAGATCAGTAAATCTCAAGGGGCTAATAAACTACCGCCTGTCGATCAGTGGAACCCTGACTTTTGTGGTGACATGGACATGGTCATTAAGCGTGACGGCAGTTGGCACTATCAGAACTCGCCCATAGGTCGGCAAAGACTGGTTAAGATGTTTTCCACTGTGTTAAAGAAGGAAGGCGATGATTATTTCCTCGTCACACCGGTAGAAAAACTCGGTATCACGGTCGAGGATGCACCTTTTTTGGTCACTCAGATGACCTTAAAGCAAACCGACGAAGGCCAAGTTATCATCTTTACCGACAACTGCGACAACACCATTCTTTTGACTCAAGACAACCCATTGTGGGTTGAACAGGATGAAAAGACTGGTGAGCCGTCGCCTTATGTCATGGTGCGCAAAAACCTTCACGCCCTGATTCATCGCAATGTGTTTTATGAGCTGGTAGAGTTAGCCGAAGAGCGGGTTCTCGATGGGCAAAAACACCTTGGTGTCGTTTCCGCTGGCGAATTTTACAGCTTAGGCGCCATTTAACCCTAAACCCAAATTACACAGAAGTTACCATCATGCCAAAGTTCCAGACACTCTCTAAGTTCACTATCAGCTGTTACCTAATAGCCATCGCTTTAATCGGCCTAATTTTAGCTAATGATTACTGGAGCTGGCTTGAACTACCCGCAAAAGTTCGTGTTGGCGTATTGGTTGTGGCCGTTATCATTGGTGTCTCCGGCTCTTTATACAGCATTCTCAAACAACTTAAAGGCATGCTCAGTAAAAAGTCTTAAGCCCGCAAATCGCATTAATGCCGTTAGTTTAAGCGCTAACGGTTGAAATACGGCACTTAACCGCCATTTCTATTAGTATCATGCACCCATTACTGGATATTTCATGAAAATATTAATGGTACTTACGTCGCACGACCAACTCGGCGACACTGGCAATAAAACAGGCTTTTGGTTAGAAGAATTCAGTTCACCCTACTATGTGTTCAAGGATGCTGGCGCAGAGATTACGTTAGCTTCTCCTAAAGGCGGACAACCACCACTCGATCCTTCGAGCGACGCAGAAGACGCGCAAACCGAATCCACCGATCGTTTTAAGAACGATAAGGAAGCCCAAGAGCACCTAGCCAATACCGAAGTCTTATCGAAAGTAAATCCCGCCGAATTCGATGCAGTGTTCTACCCAGGTGGGCATGGTCCACTTTGGGATTTAGCCGAAGATAGCGACTCAAAGGCGATCATTGAGCACCTTTACCATAAGAACAAACCTGTCGGTGCGGTTTGTCACGCCCCAGCAGTATTTAAAAACACGAAAGCAGAGGATGGATATTCGTTAGTTTCGGGCAAGAAAGTCACAGGCTTTAGTAACTCCGAAGAAGCTGCTGTAGAGCTCACCGAGATAGTCCCTTTCTTGGTTGAAGACATGCTACAACAAAACGGCGGTCACTACAGCAAAGGTAACGACTGGGAGTCGTTTATCCAGATCGATGGAAACTTAATCACCGGTCAAAACCCAGCCTCTTCTGCTGATACCGCCAAAGCGATATTAGCGCAGTTAAAATAATTTTCGATTCTTATTAACGATAAAAGCCGCTGAATTTCTCAGTGGCTTTTTATTATTAGTAAGTAGTCATAATGATTGGGCTCTTCCACTTTATTTTTACAGAGGCCTTACAACCAAATCCGTTAAAATCATCAGAAGCTTTGATTAAACCATTTACTCGTCCTAAAGCTTTTCTAAGCCACTTCCTAGCTGGTAGCCTGCCCGCCGTTATTAAATTAGTAACAAGCTCTTTCATCGCTTCATTACAATCCCTGTTTGCTTCGACCATCTCTCTTACTATTTTGATTGTCTGCTCATTAAAGTAAGGCTTCCTCTGGGCAATAGAAACACCCTCTCCAATAACACTAACTATTATTGTGTATAAATCATTTTTTTCATTTATTGTTAACTTCTCCAACATTTTAAGCTCCTTTTATGACTTTCTTTATCCAACTCCATGTAAGGCCTTTAGTAAATAACATAAGGATCTGGGAGTTATTTGCATTGTTTTTTTCGACAACATAAGTGCTACACTCTAAATTTTCACATCGTGAAGCAATTATAAACTGAGGAGTTATGTCTGTGCTGACGCTGGATGTACCCTGAGGAATCTGGCAACTCGAACTTTTAATAAGATCCATGTACTGCTTCTGGAGTCTATGACCATTTAACTCCTGATTTATCTTCTCAAGAGCTAACTTTAAATCAACATCTGACTCAGTATTAGTACACTCTCCAACTTGTGCCACTGTAGGTTCTTGAATGAAAACTCCACCCCATAAAGCTTGTCTGTCACTAAACTTAATACCCACTCCTTCAAGGTAATTATCTTCACCACTACTTCCAGCAATAAGAACAGCATTCGGCAATAAATTTGTTGGGATTTTTAACAGAAAATTCCCATATGCAATCTTAGTCGTATCAATATTACTGTACTTTTTTTGTGCATGAGTACAAGAAATTAGCGTTACTGATATGATTAAAAGGATTATTTTCTTCATAATTCTTCCTTAAATTTTTGGTTAATTTGAGCGACTGTAGTCTCGCCCTACTTATCTGTCAAATATATTTAAGATACATGGGGGGGGGGGGGGGGGGGAAGTAAGTCTCATCCATAAGCTTCCTACAAACCATCCTGTCTTAGAAAACACCCTTGCACATGATCATTCACCATCCCGGTGGCCTGCATATAGGCGTAACAGATGGTGCTGCCGACAAACTTGAAGCCGTCTTTTTTCAGTCGTTTTGCCATAGCGTCGGACTCTGGCGTGGTTACGGGTACTTCTTTTAGGCTTTTCCAATGATTCTTAATCGGTTTACCGCCGACAAATTGCCACACATAATCTTTAAATCTTTGGGTTTGTGTAATTTCTAAGTACCGCTGGGCGTTGACGATAAAAGCATTCACTTTCAGCTTGTTTCGGATAATTCCAGCGTCGTTTAACAGCTGTTCGCGTTTTTTATCTTCATATTGTGCGATCTTATGCGGGTCGAAGTTATCGAATACTTCGCGGTAATGTTCACGCTTTTTCAGTACGGTAATCCAACTCAATCCCGCCTGCGCTCCTTCGAGGCACAACATTTCAAACAGCTTTTGATCATCATACTCGGGACGTCCCCATTCGGTATCGTGATATTCGATGTATAGTGGGTCATCGCTGACCCAGCCACATCTTTTTTTTGGCAAGCTGTTTTTCGCCAAGTTATGTTTAGGCAAGCTTTGTTTAGACATTACTGTTCCAACTGATTGTTATTATGGTTTATCAATTCAATCTTTAGCTTTGGCCGAATAGCTACTGTTCCACTTAGTGCCGAAATAGCCAGTAACTACTAGTAATATTAACGCAAAGAAGGCCGAAACATACACCAATAGATTAGGGTTCCCTGCGGCGTTTTTGACCATAATGGCGATATAAGCCCAGACGCCGACCATGGGATAAACAAAAATAGCGGGCTCTAAACCTTTTTTAACTGACTTAAAGCTCAGCACTAACGCAAACAAGACCAAACTCAAAGCAGACTGCATGACGCTGAAGTTTGGATCGCTCAGCCAGCCCTCGCCCGCTTCAGAGAGCCAGCCAAGATGCACTAACCAAGCGGATTCATTGGCGACTAAGGCGACACTGATCCAACCGAAATACAAAGCTAGGGTTATATTGGCACTGACCGGTCTTGGGCTCTGCCTTATAACTGACAGTAATAGACTGATAAATATGCCCGCCATGATCACTAACGACCAACCAATTTGCAGGTATGACCAAACGATGACCCAAGCAATGGTTAGCGCAATAGCAACGGTCAACCAGCAATTCATCGACCAGCCACTTTGCGCTTTTTGCTCGGCATTTTCTGAGAAGGCTAAACGAATGTCTTTTATCGCTACCACCACCAGCATGACAAAAATAATGCCCCAAATTGAGAATGCGTAGGGTGCTGGGGTGAAATCTGTCGATAAGCCTTTGCTGACGGTAGCTTGAGTCTCGCCGTTAATTCCGACGATACTGCTGTAATAACTGATAAAAATCATTGCTGCGACTAATATCAGGTTAGTTATTGCGCGAATCTTCAACATTTATGCATTCTCCTGAATTTGTTGGCTTTCTAGGTTAGAAAATAACCCAAATTGCCGTATAATCCGACCATTAATTGATTTTCTCCATTCACTTTAGCGAAGGCATACCTGTGACTCAAGCTAACGAAAGTACAAAAACATTTCAGGGACTGATTTTAACCCTGCAAAATTATTGGGCCGAACAAGGCTGTGTCATCCAGCAACCGCTCGATCTCGAAGTTGGCGCTGGTACATTCCACCCTGCAACATTCCTCCGCGCCATTGGCCCTGAGCCTTGGAGCGCGGCGTATGTGCAACCTTGTCGCCGCCCGACGGATGGTCGCTATGGTGAAAACCCAAACCGTCTACAGCACTACTACCAATACCAAGTTGTGATCAAACCATCACCGCTTGATATTCAAGAAATGTACCTTGGTTCATTAAAGAAAATTGGTATCGATCCGCTAGAGCATGATATTCGCTTCGTCGAAGATAACTGGGAATCACCAACGCTTGGCGCATGGGGTCTTGGTTGGGAAGTTTGGCTAAACGGCATGGAAGTGACGCAGTTTACTTACTTCCAACAAGCTGGTGGTATCGAGTGTAAGCCTGTTATGGGCGAAATTACCTATGGTCTTGAGCGTATCGCCATGTACCTACAAGAAGTCGATAGCATTTACGATTTAGTTTGGACTGATGGGCCATTAGGTAAAGTTTATTATCGCGACGTGTTCCATCAAAACGAAGTTGAGCAGTCGAAATACAACTTTGAGCATGCCAACGTCGATAAATTATTCGAGTTGTTTGATTACTGCGAGTCGGAATCCAATAATCTGATTAAAAACAACTTACCGCTGCCAGCCTATGAGATGGTTTTAAAAGCGTCACATACGTTTAACTTGCTTGATGCGCGTGGTGCTATTTCCGTTACTGAACGCCAGCGCTTTATCCTGCGCGTACGTACCATCGCCCGAGCTGTCGCAGAAACTTATTATGCGGCGCGAGAAGAGTTGGGCTTTCCGATGCTAAACAATAATCTAAAAAATGATTCAACGCACAACGCGTCACAGGAGGAAAAGTAATGTCATCCTCTAATTTACACTTTGCTGATTTATTATTCGAGCTTGGTACCGAAGAGCTTCCTCCTGTCAGCTTAAAAACATTACGTGATGCGCTTAAAAATAACTTTTCCGAAGCCCTTAAAGCACAAGACTTTAGCTTCGAGACGGTTGAAGCATTCGCTACACCTCGCCGTTTAGCATTAATCGTTCGCCACTTAAGCGATGCGCAGCCGGACAAAAACGTGGAGCGTTTAGGACCAGCAGTTGCCGCTGCTTTTGATGCGGATGGTAATGCTAAGCCGGCAGCTGTGGGATTTGCTAAATCCTGCGGAACCGAGGTTGATCAGTTGGAAAGAATCCAAACTGACAAAGGTGAGCGCTTAGGGTTTACCGTGTCACAAAAAGGGCAACCTCTGAGCGAGCTTATCGAGCAAATTTTAAATAGCTCATTGAAAAAGTTGCCAATCCCAAAGTCAATGCGCTGGGGCGATAGCTCGGCACAATTTATTCGTCCGGTTCACTGGGCCGTATTATTGCATGGCTCGTCTGTGCTCGATGCGACTATCCTCGACACTAAAACTGGCAACATCAGTCGTGGCCACCGTTTTATGGCCGAAGGCGAAGTCTCGTTGCATGATGCTGACGACTACGTTAATAAGCTCAAAGCTGAGCATGTGATTGTGAGCTTCGAAGAGCGCCAAGCTATGATCGAGCAACAGGCTAAAGAAGCTGCCGACAAAATTGGTGGCGTAGCACAGATCGATCAGGACCTTCTTGACGAAGTAACGGGCTTAGTAGAATGGCCAGTGGCATTAACCGGTGAGTTTGATACTGAATTCCTAAAGGTGCCAGCGGAGTGCTTAGTATCTTCGATGGCTGAGCACCAAAAATATTTCCACGTGCTCGATAAAGACGGCAACTTGATGCCAAACTTTATCACTATTAGTAATATCGAGAGCTCAAATCCTCGAGTGGTGATTGAGGGTAACGAAAAAGTGATTCGCCCTCGTCTCGCCGATGCGATGTTCTTTTATGACAAAGATCAGCAGACCACGCTAGCGAGCCATCAAGAGCGACTGAAGAAAGTTGTATTCCAAAACCAATTAGGTTCAGTCCAAGAGAAAGCCGAACGAGTGGCTGAGCTTGCTAAAAGTATCGCGCCGACGATTGGCGCCGATCCTGAATTAGCGCATCGCGCTGGCTTATTGTCGAAATGTGATCTGACCACGCAGATGGTTGGTGAGTTCGATAAGCTACAAGGCATCATGGGCACTTATTACGCCCGCCACGATGGCGAAGATGAAAGCGTTGCTATCGCCATGACTGAGCAGTATTTGCCGAAATATTCAGGCGACAGCTTGGCGCAAAACCCAGTAGGACAAGCGCTCGCTATCGCTGATCGCGTCGACACGCTTGTTGGTATTTTCGGTATTGGTCAAGCACCGAAGGGTGCTAAAGATCCGTTTGCATTACGCCGTGCATCGATTGGCCTCATTCGAACCATCGTTGAAAACCAACTCAACTTAGATTTAGAGCTGTTGATCGAGCAGTCTTTAAAGCAGTTCGATGGCAAGCTGACCAACGATTTGGCGGCGGAAGAATTGCTGAACTTTATCTTTGACCGTTTCCGCGCCTGGTACCTCGACCAGAATGTAAGCGCTAATACCGTGAATGCTGTGATGGCGGTTCGCCCAACCAAGCCACTTGATTTTGAGCAGCGCATTAAAGCGGTTCAGCATTTCCAAACCTTGCCAGAGTCTGAGAGCTTGTCTGCCGCTAATAAGCGTGTGAAAAACATTCTAGCTAAGGCTGATGTCGAAGTACCAATTCAAGTTAACAAAAGCTTGTTGCAAGAAGATGCCGAAAAAGCATTGGCGGCAACTATTGCCACAGTAGAGGCAGAGCTAGCAACCATTGAAAACTATCAAGAGCGCTTAACTCGCCTAGCTGCGCTACGTGATGATGTGGATGCATTTTTCGATAAAGTGATGGTTAATGCTGATGATGCGGCGGTTAAAGCCAACCGTTTAGCATTATTGAAAAAGCTCGAAACAATGTTCGGTTCTGTTGCCGATATTTCATTACTGCAAAACTAGTTGTAGCGATGATTGATTGGGCTAATAAAAAAGTCATTATTCTGGATCGTGATGGCGTCATTAATCACGATTCAGACGCTTATGTTAAGTCTGCCGATGAGTGGAAACCTATCGCCGGTAGTCTAGCGGCCATTGCCAAACTAAACTCTCGATTTAAAGTCGCTGTTTCTACTAATCAATCGGGGATTGGGCGTGGCTTTTACGATGAAAGCGTGCTCGATGATATGCACCAAAAGATGGCGACGTTGCTTTCCGAGAAAGGTGGTCATATCGATCATATCGAGTTTTGCCCGCACCACCCTGACGACGGTTGCGACTGTCGCAAACCTAAGCCAACCATGCTTAAGCGCATTGCAGAAATATTTAGTGCGACTCCAGATGAAGTCATATTTGTTGGTGATTCTAAGTCTGATTATGAGTGTGCAGAGAACTTTGGCTGTGACTTTATTTTAGTATTAACGGGCAAGGGCCTGAAAACTCTGGACAAATTAGCTGGCAAAGATCTTCTCGTTGAAAAAAGTCTGGCAAAAATTGTTGAGGAAATCGCGTGAACACTTTAATAGTAGGTAGTGGCAAACTGGGCCGTCGTTTTTACGAATATCTAGTAAGCAAAGGCGAAAAACCTTATACGCTTTCTCGCTCAGAAAAATCTTGGGCTGATAATCATATCGTCTGTGACCTCTTAAAAGTCAGCGATTCGCTTCCAGAGCTTCCACAGCTGGATAACGTTTACATCATGCTAGCGCCAGACGAAAGAACTGAGCAGGCCTATCGCCAAACCTATATGCACGCTGTGTCGCGTTTGCTTCAAGAACTGCACAAACAGCATACTGAGTTTCATTGCACCTTTTTATCCTCTACTTCGGTTTATGACGGCAATTTAGAAGCTGTCATCGATGAGTCAGTTAAAGCCAAACCACTTAATTTTAGTGGTAAAACCATGCTTGATGCCGAAAAAAACGTGAAGAGCCTTCATGAGAATACTTCTATTGTTAGAGCTTCTGGCCTTTACTCCAAAGAGCGCACAAAGCTACTAGAAAGTTTGCTTGATAAAGATAAATACCATGACCCTAAGTGGCTAAACTTAATCCATGAGGATGACTTGTGCTATTGGCTCCACCTCGCCAACCAACGCGAAGTCAGCTTGTCGATTGCTTCGGATGGCACAGCTTTTACTCGCCAACAACTGCAAGATCATGTGGCCGGTAGAGAACTATCACCACAAGAGCCTACGAAGCAGTATCATTCGGTGCTTTTAAAGCGATTAAATCTACAGTACCCAAGCATTTTTTCTTGGTTTGACCAATCTCAATAAAAATTTTTAATTTTCTGCCCTTTGGGGGTGATCCGAAAATATCTTCTGGTACAATTTATCTCGCTAACCCCCACAAAATAACGATTTGCGAGACATTGATGATGACATTAAAAAGAAATTTATTCGCTTTAGGGCTTGTTGCGCTTTCTCCAGCAGCCTTCTCAAGCGGCCTACTTTCAGGCGCACCAGAAGAAGGTTACGAAGGCAACATCGACTTAGGCTACATCAGCACCTCCGGCAACACCGAAACTGAAAGCCTTAACGGCCAGTTTGACTGGGTTGCACGCGCCTCAGAAAACTGGGCAACAGGTATTCAAATTACTGGTGTAACCAATTCAAGCCGTGACCAGCGCGATGCTGAGCAATACACTTTTGCCTGGAACAATCGTTACGATATTAGCGACAATAGCTTCTTTTACGGTATTTTAGACTACAAAAACGACTATTTCGGTGCTTATGACTACCAAGCGGGTGCTTACCTTGGTTACGGTCACCAAGTCTTTAAAAGTGACGACGGTCATTTATCACTAGGTTTCGGTTTAGGTTATCGTATTAATGCGGTATTTATCGGACGTGACGAGAAAGAAAACGTCTTACGTGGTGACTTAGACTTTGCACACCAGCTAACCGATACAGCTCGCTTTACTCAAGTAATCAGTGCCGTTTGGGGTGAAGAAGTAGATACTTATGTGTCAAAGTCTGCTATTTCTACTAAAATCTCTGAGAACTTAGCGATGAAGCTTTCATACGTCGTCAACTATAACTCGGTGGTTCCGGCGGGAGCAGTAAAAACAGACCGTACAACAACTGTAGGTATTAGCTATAGCTTCTAGTCATTAGCTTCTAGTCATTAGACTAAGCACAGCTACAAAAAAGCCGGCACTCGCCGGCTTTTTAATATTGAAGCAATCTTTCTTATTCCATATGCTCATTCTTTAAGCGCACATAGTTATCTGCTGAATACTTAAAGAACTTAATCTCTTCGTCGGTAAGCTTTCGAATCTTACGCGCTGGCGAGCCAACCCATAAAAAACCACCTGTCAGTACTCTGCCCGGCGGCACCACACTATTGGCGCCAATAATTGCATTTTCGCAAACAGTCGCGCCATCCATCACCACCGCGCCCATACCTATAAGGCAGTTACTTTCAATGGTACAGCCGTGCAAAATTGCTTTATGCCCAACAGTGACGTTATCACCAATGATAAGGTCGTGGCCCTCGGGATCATAAGGCCCAGCATGGGTGACATGACAAACGGTACCGTCTTGGATGCTAGTGCGGTTACCCACACGAATCGAATGGACATCGCCACGCAACACGGCCATTGGCCAGATTGAGCTGTCTTCGCCAATCTCCACGTCACCGAGGACTAAAGCGGTTTCATCAATAAAAGCATTATCCGCTACTTTCGGTGTTTTTTTCTGAAAAGTTCTTATTGTCATAAATCACATTATCTTTAAGCTTGTCGCTATTTTAGCGGGAAAGTACGGGATCGCAAAATAAATGTCCTTCTATATTATTTGACAAACCCTCACCACTAGCTATTCTATGATATGGCATGCCTAATTTTAAAATAACTTACCGGGGTTGGAACATTGGAGCAAAGGACTAAGCTACTAGATAAGCAGCTACTCGACCGTTTATTCTCAAATGACTATGCAGCATTATTGATTTGCAATAAACGTTTTGTGATCAAAACAATATCCGTCGATTCAGTCATCTCTCCTGACTCACTACTAGGTGAGCCATTGGAAGATTTCCTCCCTGCAGACATTTTGCAGGGCAAAGAAAGTCGTGCCATTGCTAAGCTCGATAAATTAGGGGCAAGCCACCATTTCTTAATTTCGTCGCATCCAATGGAACAGGGAAAGTCCTTTATTGATCGCATCATAACCTTGCAATTGCTTCCCGAATTTAACCTCAGCTCTACGCAAGCCCACAATATCGTAGAAGACTATAAAGACACTATCATTAAGAACTCCCCCATATTCCTTTATGTTCTTGATTTAAAAACAAAAATATTCTCCGAAGGGCTTGGTAATTACGCTCAGTTACTGGGCTATACAGAGCAAGAAATTAAAACCATGCCGGATGGCGTTTATAGCTTTATCCACCCAGAAGATATCCCGATGGTGGAAGAGCAAGAGCGCTTATTACAACAAAGCGATGATAGAACTGTAGTGCCCGTCGAGTTCCGACTACAACATAAAAGTGGTGACTGGTTTTGGATCCAGGTTCATAGCACTATTTATGCACGGGACGATGATGGTGAGCCATTAATAGAAATTGGTTCAATTCATAAGATGGACAAGGATCGTGAGGCGGAAAGAGCCTTACAACAAAAAGATAAATATTACCGCACCCTGGTCGAAAACAGTTATGACTGCATTTTAATGCATGATAAAAATGGTTTAGTTACCTATATCTCGCCTTCTGTCACCCGTGTTACTGGCTATACTGAAGAAGATTTACTCGGCAAAACCCTTGAGGGCTTCATCTACGAAGACGATCGCGAAGATGCCAGCCATAACTTGCGCTATGTTTCTGAAAACCCAGGGGCTTCTTCTGTGGTAGAGCGTCGCATTCGCCATAAGAATGGTGAGATTTTATGGATTGAAAGCAGGCTCGCCAACCATTTAGATGACCCAGATATTCAGGGCGTTACCATTAATTTCCACGTTATTACTGGACGTAAAGAAGCAGAAGAAGAGATTCACCGACTCGCCAATTACGATACTTTAACAGGCCTTGCCAATCGTCATTTGCTGCAAACCTGCTTGTTTAGAGACATCGAAAGCTGTGCCACAAAGAATTCCAAGTTGGCACTAATGTATGTGGACCTCGATCGGTTCAAGCAAATTAATGACACCCTAGGTCATACGACTGGCGATCACCTTCTGAAGTCCGTTTCTGACTTTATGCGTAAGTGTATTCGTACGGGAGACACTTTAGCCCGCGTCGGTGGCGATGAGTTTGCCATTGTTCTACCAAATATCGACGCACCACAAGCCCAAGCTATAGCTGAGCGCTTATTACGGTACCTGAAAAGCCCCATAAAAGCAGGTCCACACCGCGTACAAACTGGCGCTAGTATCGGTATTAGCATGTATCCTGATCACAGCGAAGATGCTGAAGATCTGTTCCGCTTTGCCGATATGGCCATGTATTCTGCAAAATCCGATCGCAATCGTTTCCAATTCTTTAGGCGCAAGTTCTCTCAACAAGAAACCAAGCGACGCCTTGTCGAAAAGAAACTCAAAGTTGCTATTTCCGAACGCCACCTGCACCTCTTTTTTCAGCCGCGTGTTGATATGGTTAGCGGAAAAATCCATAGTGTCGAAGCTCTTTGCCGCTGGGATGATCCTGAAACAGGTAGCATTCCTCCAAACATCTTTATTCCTATCGCTGAAGAAACCGGCCTCATACACGAACTCAGCCAGCTGGTTATGCAGATGGTGTGCCAGCAACTGGTCGATTGGCACAACATAGGCATTGATGTCCCAATTGCATTGAACTTGTCAGTAAAAGACCTTAAATACTTTGATTTGGTGCAAAACCTTGGGGCAATCATCAATCAATATGGTGTTTCTGGGAAAATGCTTGAAATTGAAGTCACCGAAAGCGCCGCCATGACCGATGTTGTTAATTCCGTGAAAGTTCTTAACCAACTGCAAGAGTTTGGCATTAAAGTTTCCATCGACGACTTTGGCAAAGGCTACTCGTCGCTAGCTTATCTTAGCCAGTTACCAGTGGATAGCCTTAAGATTGATAAGTATTTTGTGTCGCGCTTAAGCCCTAACTTTAAAGATCACATGATCAACCACAACATCATCAAAACTATAGTGTCTTTAGCTAAAAGTTTGGATTTGAAAACGGTTGCAGAAGGTATTGAAACCCCAAATCAATACAATATTTTAAAGGCCTTAGGCTGCCAGATGGGGCAGGGAATGTTTTTCTATCACCCGATGCCCGCCGATCAGTTAGCCAACCTTTTGAAGCGCGAAGCTCGGCTTGCTAAAAGCACTGTTAATCAGTAACGCATGATGATTCACACAACCCGAAATAGGTTAAAGACAACCGCTTTAACCTATAGTAAGCTTATCCGATAATTTTCATTAAACCACTAAAACAAAGATAATTACTGAGAATTTTGGATGAATATTGCTATTGCGAGTTGTAAAGATCTACCTGACTGGGAAAAAGACGACACTCCTTTTTTCCAAGAGCTTGCGTCACTAGATGTTAATTACGAAATCCTTCCTTGGGACAGCGATACTGATTGGAGTCGTTTTGATGCGTGCTTATTAAGAACCACTTGGGATTATCAAGAACGTATTGAAGAATTCATGGCTTGGATCAAACAAGTCAGCACTCAAACCATGCTTTTAAATACTGAGTCGATTATCGTTTGGAACAGCCATAAAAAATACCTAAAAGAACTACAAGAAGCCGGTATCACCATAGCTCCCTCCGAATGGTTACTGCAAGGCGGTAGCTATGATGTAAAACATCTCATGGAGCTGCATGGCTGGAACCAGGGTTTTATCAAACCGTTAATCGGCGCTAACGCCCGCGAATGCCTACCTTTTGATAATGATGAAGAAGGTTTACACAAAGCGCAACAACATATCGATCGTTTAACCCCCAACGAAGATTTAGTCTTACAGCCTTATCTTGCCAATGTAGAATCTTTTGGTGAAACCTCTGGTATATTTTTCGCAGGGCAATACAGTCACGGCACGCGCAAAGTCCCGGTAGAAGGCGACTTTAGGGTGCAAGACGACTATGGCGCTAGCGATTACGTCTACCAGCTATCAGCAGATGAGCTAAGACTGGCTAAAGAAGCGATCACTTACGTTGCTGATAAATTCGAGATGCCGTTATACGCAAGAGTAGACTTTTTGCACCACAAAAACGGTGATGTTTTTGTTAACGAGGTTGAGTTGATTGAGCCATCTTTGTTTTTTAGACATGGTGGCCAAGAAAGCTGCCAACTTTTTGCACAAGCTCTTGTGAACCATATTAATACTAATACCCATGTATAAAAGTGGGAGTTACAACCAATAATTAACTGACATTAAAACTACGGAGAGAATAATGAAAAAATATTTAGGGATCTTGTTTGCTACCTTAGTGGGGCTATACGGCTGTGGCGAAGAGTCAGCAAAGCCGAAAGCACAGGATCAAAACAAACAGACCAGCGAGCAAGTCCAAACTAAAACAACAGTTGACGCTCAGCCTGAAGAACCTCAAGAAGCATCTAAAACTGACTATACGCCAGCACTGTGGAAAGTTGAGCATGGGGACAAAGTCTCTTATTTATTTGGCTCAATTCACATGGGCGACGCTAGCATGTTCCCTTTGCCGGACGCTGTCAGCGAAGCCTATGAAGCGACCGATGCGCTTGCTGTAGAAATTGATATGGGCAATATTGATCAGCTTGCAATGGCGCAGACGCTACAAGAACTCGCCATCGACCCAAATACTACTCTTGAGAGTATGTTGTCAGAAGAAACTTGGGAAAAGTACAACCAGTATTGCGAAGTGACGCAGACACCTTGCGCCATGTTTAATACTTTTGAGCCTTGGCTAACAGCGGTTTCGCTTGAATCTTTTAATATGCAAAAATCTGGCTATACGGAAAAGTATGGTATTGATATGTATTTTCTCGGTCAGGCACGTGACAAGAAAGAGATTGTAGAGCTCGAATCTGCTAACTCGCAACTCATTATGCTCGATGGTTTATCGATGAAAGTGCAGGACGCTTTTTTATTGTCAATCGTAACTCGTGAGGATGATGGAATCGAGGAACTAGTACAGGCTTGGAAGACCGGCAATGTTGAAGAGTATATCGAAAATAGCTTTAACGATGCCGAGAAAATAGGGCTTAGCGATGAAGAGTACGAGCAGTTTTTGGACTCTTTACTATATAAAAGAAATAAAAAAATGGCGGAAGGCTTAGCCGAACATTTCGAGCAGGGTAAAGCCATCTTTGCGGTTGTAGGCGCGGCTCACTATGGTGGTAACAAAAGCGTTAATCACTATTTAGAAGAGATGGGTTACAAGGTTGAGCGTATCAACTACTAATCCCTTTGAGTTCTTCAATCAAAAAAGCCCAACCTTAAGTGTTGGGCTTTTTGTTACTGACATTAGCTTTATCGCATCGTCACAAATTCTTCCGCCGAAGTTGGGTGGATAGCGACCGTATCATCCAAGTCTGCTTTAGTCGCGCCCATCTTTAGAGCAACTGCAAACCCCTGTAAGATTTCATCGACACCAAACCCAATGCCATGAATACCCACGACTCTCTCTTCTGGGCCGGCGCAAATCAGCTTCATCTTAGTCGGTTCGCGATGCTGTGTTAAAGCCGAATACATAGCGGTAAATGTCGAGTTATAAACCTTAATGTTTTCTTGTCCATAGGTTTCTATTGCTTCCAACTCCGTCATTCCGACAGTACCTATGGGCGGATGACTAAAGACCACCGTAGGAACATTGGTATAATCCAAGAACTCATTCTCTTTATTGTTGAATAAGCGCTCTGCAAGACGGCGCCCCGCCTGAATCGCAACGGGTGTTAAGGCTAAGCGCCCAGTATTATCACCAATCGCATAAATCCCTTTCGCAGTCGTGTTTTGGTACTTATCGGTTTTGATAAAACCATCCTCGTTAGTAGCTACATTGGTATGCTCTAGCCCAAGCCCTTCCGTAGCTGGTGCACGACCGATGGCCCACACAATGGTATCAACAGGACCTATCGTTTCACCATTTTCTAAGTGCAGCAATAATTCTCCCGAGTCTAACTTTTCCACAGACTTAGGAACGCTATGAGTATGTAGCTTCGGTCCTGAATCACGCATAATATCAACCAAGGTATCACTTAACATATCCTCAAAGTCCCGCAGAGGTTTATGCTTTCGGACCACTAAATGCGTTTCGGTGCCAAGTGCATGGAACACACCTGCAATTTCCACCGAAATATAGCCTGCACCAACCACAGCAGCTCTTTTCGGCTGCTCCTGCAGTTCAAAAAAGCCGTCAGAATCTATGCCATACTCAGCACCTGGAATCTCTGGGATCACTGGATAACCGCCGGTAGCGATAACAATATGATCGGCGGTATAGCGCTCACCATCGACTTCAACCGTATTCTTATCAACAAATTTTGCGTAACCCTCGATGACATCCACCTTATTATTACCCAAATTTCGCTCATAACTTTGGTGGATTCGAGAAATATAAGCCTCGCGGCTTTCGACTAACTTGCTCCAATTAAAGTCAACTTCAGGCGCGTTAAAGCCATAATCGGGCGCATATTTGAATGCTTCAGCAATTTGTGCGCCATACCACATGGCCTTCTTTGGCACACAACCGACATTCACGCAGGTACCGCCTAAGGCTTTACTTTCAATAATGCCACTTTTTGCGCCATGCATCGAAGCGCGGTTAGCTGAGGCAATTCCGCCACTTCCGCCGCCAATCGCAAGAAAGTTGTAGTGATTGTCTGCGCGCTTATCTGTCTGTCTATCAGTCATAGTCTTTTCATCTAATTTCTGGTTATAATGATTCGATTATAAACATATCGATCACTTATTTATAATCCACTCATCGAGAATTTGAAGTATTACTTGTGAAAATATTTTTCGACGTCGCATACCTGTATTATCTCCCCCATTTCGAGCCTGTCATTAAAGCGTTGTTAGATAACGCTGGAGAGGAGAAAATTGAATTAAAAGTTATTTTCACGATAACACCACCACAAGCTACTTTAGAGTCTCTGCACCGTATCAATGTTACAACTGAAATCATAGATGCAGAGCAAAGACTGGCCTTTTATCAGCAGCAAAAACCTAACTGGATAATTTTTGGCCACGCTGCCGACATTGCAGAGCAGCTCAACGATGTTTCTAAAACAGCGCTTATTTTGCACGGGTTGGGGCCAAAATCCACTTATTACAATGCCTCAAGCGCCCCCATTCAGTATCGATTTGTTGAGTCTGAAACGCGTCGAGTTCGATTACAAGCACTCTATCCAGATAAGACATTTATAACGACGGGCTACACCAAGCTCGACCCGATAGTAAACGACAACTCCATAAAAATGGATCTATCCGCGCTGGGACTCGATCCGGATAAACCTACTCTATTGTATTCGCCAACTTTTTACCCAAGCACTATCGAGAACTTCCCAAAAGATTGGCCACAAGATTTTAAGCACTACAATATATTGCTAAAGCCCCATTATTTATCGCTAATTAAGTCTGCTTATAAAAAACAAAGAGCACTACTACAGCATTGGGCAACATTTCCAAACGTCTATTTGGCTAAAGAAAGCGAACAAAACCTTGTGCCCTTTATGGCTACAGCTGATTTGATGATCAGTGAAACCTCGTCTGCGCTATTTGAGTTTATTGCCTTAGATAAGCCGGTTATCATTTGTCACTTCCTTAAATTACGCTGGGGATACCGTGGCCTACTCAAATTTAGGCTCAATAAGCGACTGTCTGATGACTACCAACTGTTCCAATCAATGGGCACTAATATCGACCATTACCGTGAGTTGCAGGATGCGGTAGAATCTAACATTAATCAGCGCTCGCTCCATCAGGCTGCTCGTAAAAGCATCACTGAAGAAGTCGTCGGCACCATCGACGGCAACAGTTCGCAGCGGGTCGCACAATATTTATTAAGCTCAGGATAAATTATGCGCGTTATCACTTTTGGTACATTCGATGTTTTTCATGTGGGTCATGTCAACATCCTTGAGCGTGCTCGCTCTTTTGGCACAGAGCTTTATGTTGGCGTTTCTTCAGATCAGCTTAACTACTCTAAGAAAAATCGCTACCCCATTTATTCCGAAGAAGATCGCAGGCACATTATTAGCGCCTTAGCTTGTGTAGACTATGTGTTCTCAGAAGAATCTTTAGAGCTTAAAGCCGAGTACATCAAAAAGTATGAAGCGGATATTTTAGTCATGGGCGATGACTGGCAGGGTAAGTTCGATTATTTATCCGATTTATGCCAAGTTAAGTACCTGCCTCGAACGCCGTCAGTCTCCACTACCGAAATTATTGAAGTGGTGAGACATTCACAGCCCAAACAATCCACTTAACGTCTAAGAAGCATTATGAGCAAAATCCCAGTAAGTGTTTTTATAGTCGCACAAGATGAAGAGCAGCATATTGGACGGGTTTTAGATAGCTGCCAAGCGTTTGATGAAATCATAGTGGTGGATAGTGGTAGCACCGATCAAACCAAGTCCATCGCCCAATCCAAAGGCGCCAAAGTTATACATCATGATTGGCCTGGTTACGCCAAGCAAAAACAGTACGCTAAAGATCTGTGTCAGCATGAATGGGTGCTCAACTTAGACGCCGATGAAGAATTAACACCGCAATTTATTGATGAGGTTAAACAGTTTGTCAGCGCTGAGCATGACTATGTCGCTTTAAAATGTCGTCGCAACGACTTGTTTATTGGGAAATTTTTCTCAACGCTGACTCGCCTACCGACTAATACTCGTTTTTTTAAGAAGGACAAAGTCGCTTACCGAGTAGAGGATTTAGTTCACGAAGGCCCTGATATTCACGGCAAAACCAAACAAACTTCTGTCGCCTTTAATCATTATGGCTACGCTGATATAGCACAACTTACTGATAAATATAATAAATACTCTTCTCTTAAAGCCAAAGAAAAGTATTTAAAAGGGAAGAAAGCCTCTGCATTGAAGCTATTACTTATCTACCCACTAGAGTTTATTCGCAACTACCTAGTCTATCGCTACTGCTTCTCGGGACTGCGGGGCTTTATTTTTTCACATTTAGCCGCATATTATGCTTTATCCAAAGAAGCAAAATTATACGAATTCAATAAATCGTCTTAGCAGGTAATTATGTCTAATCCTTTATTTAATGTAACCGGGCTACCTCCATTTAAGAAAATACAACCATCACACATGGTTGAAGCCATCGAAACCATCATTAACGACAGTCGCCAAGCGATTAACGAGCTCACAGAAAGCGTCACCGAAGATAACATCAGTTGGGACAACTTCGTTAAGCCATTAGAAGATATTAACGATCGCCTTGATCGCGCTTGGGCTCCTATTAGCCATATCAATTCAGTCGCTAACTCGGACGAGGTCCGCGATGCTTACAATGCATGCTTACCACTTCTTTCTGATTACGGCACCGAGATGGGCCAGCACAAAGGGCTTTATAACGCTGTGAAAGCTCTCGATGCTAAAGCTGAAGAGCTTGGTCTTGATAAAGTCCAACGCAAGATTCTTCAAGATGACTTGCGTGACTTTAAACTATCAGGTGTAGCGCTGAGCCCAGAAAAGCAAAAGCGCTATGGTGAGATTCAAAAGCGCTTATCGGAACTCACCTCTAAGTTTGAGCAAAACCTGCTGGATGCCACTATGGCATGGCATAAAGATTTCGAGTCAGCAAAAGCTCTCGATGGCTTACCTGAGTCGGCTATCGCTGCGGCTAAGCAGGCAGCAGAAACTAATGATGTCGATGGATATCGAATTACCTTAGATTTTCCATCGTACTTACCAGTAATGATGCACGCCAACGATCGCGAACTGCGCAAAGAAGTGTATACCGCCTTCTCAACGCGTGCTTCCGATAAAGGCCCTAATGCAGGCGAGTTTGACAACAGCGCCATTATGCCTGAGATACTGGCGCTGCGTCATGAGCTTGCACAGTTACTCGATTTTGAGCATTACGGCGAACTTTCTCTTGCCACCAAGATGGCTAAATCCACTTCTGAAGTTATGGCTTTCCTGAGCGAACTTGCTGCTAAATCGAAACCACAAGCTGAAAAGGATTTGCAAGAACTTACGGACTACGCCAAAGAAAAGCATGGCGTAGACAAACTCGAAGCATGGGATTTGGCTTACTACAGTGAAAAACTGAAAAACGAGCGTTACAGCATTTCTCAAGAAGAATTACGCCCCTGGTTCCCAGAAGACCAAGTGATCAAAGGCATGTTCGAAATCACTGGCACTTTATTTAACATCAAATTCCAAGAGCGTGATGACGTCGAAACTTGGCATGAGGACGTACGCTTTTTTGATATCTATGATCTTGCAGACAACTATATCGCAAGTTTCTACCTCGACTTATATGCGCGCCGAAATAAGCGTGGCGGCGCCTGGATGGCGGACTGTATCGGACGACGCGAAACCAAACAAGGTATTCAAAAGCCTGTTGCATTCTTAACTTGTAACTTTAATGGCCCAGTGGGTGATACGCCGGCACTATTTACTCATGACGAAGTGACTACCTTGTTCCATGAGTTTGGCCACGGCTTGCATCACATGCTGACGCAAATTAATCATGCGTCGGTTGCTGGTATTTCTGGAGTTCCTTGGGATGCAGTAGAGCTTCCTAGCCAGTTCCTTGAAAACTTTTGTTGGGAAGAAGAAGGTCTAGCAAAGATCGCTAAGCACTACGAAAGTGGCGAACCTCTGCCAAAAGAAAAGCTAGAGCGCTTACTCGCGGCTAAAAACTTCCAGTCGGCCATGCAAATGGTGCGCCAGCTTGAGTTCTCAATGTTCGACTTCAAGATTCACAGTGAATTTGATCCAAATAACCCCGATCAGATCCAACAACAACTAGACCAAGTTCGAGCAGAAGTCTCCGTCATTACACCGCCCGAGTTTAATCGCTTCCAACACAGTTTTGGACATATTTTCGCGGGTGGTTATGCTGCAGGGTATTACAGTTACAAATGGGCCGAAGTGTTATCTGCCGATGCATTTTCGCGCTTTGAAGAAGAAGGCATTTTTAACCCAAAAACGGGGCAAGACTTCTTACATCATATCCTACAAAAAGGTGGTTCAGCAGAGCCTGATGAATTATTCAAAGCATTCCGTGGTCGCGAACCTTCTCCAGATGCACTATTGCGCCATTCTGGTATAGGACAGTAATTGAGCGAGCCGACGTTATTAACCATCGATAATGGTACGCAGAGCTTGCGTGCCATTATTTTTGACCTACACGGCAATATCCTTAGCAAATGCCAAATACCCATTAACGATTATATTTCAGAGCATCCGGGTTGGTATGAGCAAAATCCCCAGTATTTCTGGGACACTCTATGTATGGCTTGCCATAAGTTAAAAGCGGATAGTCCTGAAGCTTTTAAACGCATAAAAGCTATTTCAGTGACCACACTCAGAAATACAGTGGTTAATTTAGATGAGCATGGTAAACCTTTAAGACCTGCAATAATATGGAGTGATCAGCGTAAGCTCGAACAGACCAAACCACTCAAAGGCTATTGGAACTATCTTTTCAAAATTGCAGGTTTAACATCTACTTTAAAGAACTTCCAGTCCAGTTGCCAAGCTGCTTGGATAGCACATCATCAGCCCGATATTTGGGCAAAAACCTCTAAATACTTATTACTCTCTGGCTATCTAAATTATCGCCTTACTGGTACTTACAAAGACTCAACAGCGTCGCAAGTAAGCTATATCCCGTTCGATTATAAGCGTCATCAATGGGCAAAATCCTCGGACTGGAAGTGGCAGGTCGCTCCATTAGAACTTGAGCAACTACCCGATCTCGTCAAACCGGGAGAGCTAGTTGGAAATCTTCACTCTACGGCGTCTTTGCAAACTGGACTCCCTGAAGGGCTTCCCGTAATTGCTGCTGGCGCCGATAAAGCATCAGAAGTACTCGGCTCAGGGTGCCTGCATCAGCATCAAGCCTGTATAAGCTATGGCACCACAGCAACGATCAACGTTACCAGTGAGAAATACCTAGAACCCATTCGTTTTATACCACCCTACCCATCTTCAGTTTCTGGCAACTATACACTCGAGTTTCAAGTCCACCGTGGCTACTGGATGGTCAACTGGTTTAAACAAGAGTTTGCACACGCAGAACAGCAGCTTTCTAAAGAGCTTGGTGTTTCCGCAGAGCAATTGTTAGAAGAAACGATAAAAGACATTGCACCAGGCTCTGATGGCTTAATCCTCCAGCCCTACTGGTCGCCTGGTGTGAAAACCCCAGGGCCGGAAGCCCGTGGTGCTATTATTGGGTTTAAAGATACTCACACCAAGGCTCATGTCTACCGCGCTATTTTAGAAGGAATCGCTTATAGCTTACGCGAAGGTATGGAAACGATTCAGAAGAAAACCAAGCAGCCGATTACCGAGCTAATAGTTTCAGGCGGCGGCTCACAAAGCGACACCAGCATGCAGCTAACAGCTGATATTTTTAATATGCCCGCGACACGCCCACACACCTATGAAACCTCAGCTCTAGGGGCCGCCATAAATGCTGCTGTTGGTATTGGTATTTATGCAAGCTATGATGAAGCAATTGAATCTATGTGCCGTCATGGAAAAGTATTCCTACCTAACCCTGAAAACTCGAAAATTTACGAAAAAATTCAGCAGGATATTTACAAGAAAGTCTATAACCGATTGAAACCGCTTTATAAGAGCTTACATTTTTTTAGTTAATAACTTCTTTTTTCTTTCTGCGTTCCTGCAGTACCCAATTTCAATATAACTCCCTAGTCCATAAGCTTAGTTTTCTAATCGAATATTTCTATTACAATTTTTTAACTCCACTTATTTCATCAAGTGTTTTTTCCTTCTCGGCGACTAGCTAAATTGTCTGTATTAATTTCCGCACCATTTGCATACATATTATCATTTTCGTCAGGCTGCACTGCAAACGTAGGGTCATTGGGGAAAATAGTTCTAATTTCCCCGACATCGGGCTCATTAGCTAAATCAGAAAAGTATTTCGTAGGTTTATATATTGGCGCCCTATCTTCTGCGTCAATATCAGATTGATGTACAAAATTTGCATATATATCACGTTCTCTTGAAGCGGGATAGATATTACCGTTTGATACTGATTCCCAGTAATCTTTGAGCTCTGAAGGGATATCGTATTCCTTTCCTCTTGGTAGGTCATCAAATGGTACGTCAAATGATACCGCTTTCTTATGCATTAATTTTAAATATACGTTAGACAGAGTATTAGTAACATTTTTCTTTCCAACTAACCAAACTTTTCTCCCTAACCTTTCTTCACTAATGTTATAACCTAGTTTCCAATATGCTTGCCTAATTTCCTCAACCTCAGCCTCTGAATATCGTTCAACTTTTCGATATTGATCACTTAAGTGCGGATAGGCTCTATCATAGCCACCAATTCTCGCACCGGGGACCTCTTTATACTCTGCAATCCAGTCTAATTTATTTTCGATTTCCCCCTCATCTTCAGCATATCCCCCACCAATGTCAGAATGAACACCTATATAGGTCTTTTGATTTAAGAAACCACCATCGTTTGGTTCTAAACTACTTAATGGAAAATTTTTCCGAACTTCATCTCTTGCTACAAAATGTTCTATGTAATCAGCAGAAGCAGAACTTAAATGGAAGTTAAAATCTTTGATAATATCTTTGTAATATGGAGCCTCTACAATTCGTCGACCTCTTCTGACTCTCCTTTGTCCTTGATATTCCGAGATTTTATATCGATTAATATTGTCGCCAGCCTCATCATCCGATATTAAATCGGTAGGGTCCAACGCTCCTATCCAACCTCCAGCAAAGGATGCCACTGTGTCATAAATTCCAACGAATCCAACCTTAACATTCGGTCCAGCAGCACGATCGTGTAACTCATTTATAAAGTGCCTAGCTTGCGCAGCACCACGGCTGAAACCAAAAACATCAACAATAAACTCTTTAGAACAGGGTCTACCGTCAAAAAATGTGGCCACTTGCTTTATAGCTTCGTGTACTCTCTCTATTCCGCCTTCACCCAATGCTAAACCGCTTAGAACGTTACTTTTATTGTTAACCGTGCCAACACCATTTTTATAAAACCAAGTATATTGCTTTAAATTTTCCTCATCTATCATATCTTTGTAAGTATCAGATAGTTTTGCAATATTCGACATCTTTTTAGACGCACGATCATTTTCTTTATTATTCCCAGTTCCATCGAAAAACACACCAACCCTCATGACCCAGGGGCACTTTTGTGGAATTTGATTAGGGCTAGTACGGCTATTACTCATCCCTCTCCTCCTTATCTTGCTTTGCTCCAGGATACCACTTGTCATAAACAATTAATGGAGCCGTATAGGCACCTATTTTCTTATATCTTTCTCTCTTAGAGGCACAGTCTAAAGTATAGCTCTTACCCTGTTTATATCCTTCATAACGATCTGTAGACTCGTTAACTCTACGCCCCTGCCCCTCAGCAAGAATCATAACTTCATCTTGTGATTTAGGATTTATATTTTTTGCTAACTTGACCCAAACTTTATTACTATTACGAAAGTCGATAATAAATACTGATTTATGAACTTCCCCTTTACTATTATTTGCCCAAGGAGGATTTAATAATATTTCATTAATAATTTCTCCTGGTAAATTTATATCCGCCTTCATTCTAGAATTCTCTCCCCACGCATACCATTCCAAATAAATAGCCTTATTGGGTGCAGGAGTATTATAAGATGGACTTGCTACACCTCCCCCTCCGTTTATATTGCTCCCACCACATCCTTTTATACCTGTCGCACCAGAGCTCCAATCTCCATCAATCACAATTTTTTCTAGAAATATACTAGCTTCTGAATTATTATTTGAAGCTATGTCAAAATAACGCCCATCTGCTTTTTTCTGCATAGCTGAGCAACCAGCTAATACAAAGGCACACAGCGCTGTTACTATTATTTTTTTCATCGTTTTTCTTCCTTTCTTATTTCAGCTCTATCTAGTTTTTCCACGGGCTTTTAGTGGTAAGTTTATTATTTAGCATAAGTTAATTTACATTTGTTAATCTAAGTTAGGAGGTGTTGCGGTATAACCTTTTCTTTTAAGGTATCGTCTCATATCCCTAACACGAACATATTTCGAGAAACGATCATCCTGTAAGAAGCGCTTAATATCCTTATCAACCTCATCGTTAGCCATAAAATCTTTTCCAAGGTAGCATGCAATCAAGGTAAACTGTTGTCTTAGGTTCATATTCTCATAACCATATTTCACTCCTTGATTACCTACATAATCTATCCACTTAAGCTGATCTTTATGGCTCAGATCCGAAAAGAAGCCTGGGAATCTTTTGTTAATTACTCCCTGCGTATGAATCAAATAATTTTGGTAAGGATCGCTTTCTACTTGCTCACTGGTGCTAGATTGGTTAGAACTATTTTCTGCTAGTGTAATTTGGCTGAATAATGCGAGTGTTATTACTAGTAATAATCTATACATCATGTTTAGTCCTTTTGTGGCATGGTGATTTTGGGGGTGTTTTTATCGATCCATCGATTGGCATCGCGAACACGAACGTAGGTAGAGAAATTAGAATCCGTAATAAACCGAACTAGGTTATCTTTTATTTCTGGCGAGGTGAGGAAGTCCTTTCCAATTTTACACACGATATCTAAATATCCTTTTATCAAATATTGGTTGCCAAAACCGAGTTTCTTGGCATCTATTACTACTTGGTCTAGCCAGGTTAACTGTTCTTGCTCCGAGAATCCTTCCCAAAAGCCTGAGTACTTAATTGCTATCTCCTGTCGACATTCTAGTAAAAACTTTTTGTAATTGTTGTTAACAAATAGCTTTTGAATTTTCTTTTTGGCGTTATCAGACATTTATCATCCTTTATTCAATTTTTACTAATGATTCACCTTTATCTATAAATCCACCAATAGCAGTTTTATCTCCTTTTCTTGCGACAGGTTTGCCATTTATTTTTACAACGCTTGAACCTTTGACAATAACATCCGTTGTATCGTCACACTGAAGTTTATCTCCTACTACCGCCACAGGGATGCCATTTACTGTAACCTTAGCCTGCCCACTTATAATTGGCCCATTCTTGTGCTCACTACTTTTTGTCCCTTTACAAGTATGCGTATGCCCTAGTAATGCTATTGGCTTCATAATTATTCCTCTGCTAAGTTCTCTTTATTTCCAGCTAACTTCATGATGTCACTTGCTACAGTCAGCCCATCATCCGTTTCTTTCTGGGTGTATACGAATAGTTGCTCTGGTTTTTGGGCTTCCACCAGAATACTGTTTGTGGTCCCCATAAATTCTATAAGCTCATTGTCTTCTTCTAAAATGGGTAAGTATTCTCTTAATACACTTGGATCATAGTATCTAAAAAATCCTTTTTCTTCTGTGCCTGGAATCCTTGTTTTGACTTTCCTTGCCCAGAATTGAATAAGCCCTTCGATTCCCAAGTTCGTTTTTAACGCAAACCCTACGCTATTTCCATATAGCTTTTCCATATACCATTGGCTTACGTCCGAACCTTTTTCTAGTAGCACAATGTAAGGCGCGACTTCGGCTAGCTTTTTTGCGTCGTCACCTTGTAGCAACGATGCAAAAGTCGCTTTCATGCCCTCTAAAAAGTACGGAATAGAGCCCTTTTTTGCTGCATCAATAATGGCATAGGTATTTAACTCTTTATTAGTAAATAATAACTCCTCAAGCCTTCTTATTGCCGCTTTGGAAAGCTTGTTTTTACTCTTATTCATCATCCTTTCTAGTCACACACTCCTCACAGAAAGGTAGCCCTTCGTTAGCAGCTCCTTGAAGTGCTTCAATCTGAGGTGCTGATCCACTACCCATGTTAATAGCACTACCTTTAATATTAATTTCTTTACCTTCGAGGGTAATGCCTCCGCTATCAATAGTTATTGAACCACCAGGTCCTGCTATGATGACTTTATCTGATGCATGCAGTGTGTGCTCTGTGGTACGACTAAAGATCTTCTCGACCACTTCAAGGTCATACTTGCCTTTTACTTTGTGTTCATAATGCCCACCGACTTCTTCCCAGTGGTTGGCGTAGGTGTATTCCTTGCGGTGGTTGTTGACGTTTTCGAGTAGGTCTTTGGTGATTTCCACCTGTGAGTTGCGACCGACCTTAAGTTCGACGTCGTTGCCAATCTTGGTTTTGCGGTCGTTGCCTATCTCAACCGTTTCATCGTTGCTGACGGTTTTCTTACGGTCATGCTTGATGTTGCTGGTTTCGTCATTGTCGATGACTTTGCTGCGGTTGTTTCCCACCCAGTGGCTTTCGTCGTTTTCAACTTCGATGTCTTGATTCTTCTCCGCATGAATTAATAACTGCTCGGCCCCTTTGCGGTCTTCAAAGCGGATTTGGTTGCAGTTGTCGACACTGCCTTCAGGCGTCGAGCGCGACATCCAGCCGCTTTGGGTTTTGTTGCTCGGCAGGTTATAGGGCACGGGGTTGTTGCCGTTATAGACGCGTCCCGTGATGATAGGACGGTCGGGGTCTCCGTCCTCAAACTCGATAAGCACTTCGTGGCCGATGCGTGGGATGTTGATGCCACCAAAACCGGCACCTGCCCATTGCTGTGAGACGCGTACCCAGCAGGAGCTGTTTTCATCATGCTGACCTTCGCGGTCCCAGTGGAACTGGACTTTGACTCGGCCGTATTCGTCGGTGTAAATCTCTTCGCCCTTAGGGCCCGTCACGATGGCGCTTTGCACCCCTTTGACGCTCGGCTTTTGATGGCGACGTGTAGGGCGGAACTGTACCGCTTTAGGGATACAGGTGAATGTGTTGCTGACCTCCTGCTTAGGGTCGTCGTTGTTGAGATAGGTGTCATCCTCTGCGGTATAGTTCATCGCGGTGATGAGGTAGCTTTGGCCCATCTCGGCGCGGTCGTCATGGATACTGACGGTGAAAGTGCCACCGACGGATAAGCCACGACAGCTGCTGCTGGCGTTAACTACTTCATGATACTGCTCGGCTTCCTGCATTCTGACCTGCGCTTCAGGCTCACCGGCGCCAGAATCGTAATACTCGCCCGGGTAGTCGTAGATTTCATAGGGCTCTATATTGGGGAAGCCACTTTGCGCCTGGCTGTTGGTGCCAAGGTCATCATTAGGGCTTTCGAAGTTGTAGCTGCGCGCACTGTACTGGCCGTGCGGGAAGACCACTTCCTTCTGCCAGTCGTGAATATGCTCGTCATCCAAACTGCCGTAGCTTTGTGCCACTAGTGGCTGGGCGCAGGCGGGATAACTGGATTTGTTGTCGGCTAGGATAAGCTTGTGCTCACCTTGATTGTGCTCAAAGTAATAGAAGATACCGCTTTCTTCTAGCAGGCGACTGATGAAAGCGAGGTCGCTTTCGCGGTATTGCACGCAATAATCGTGTCGGTTGTAGGAAGCTGTCAGGCGGTTTTCGAACACCACCTCATGCTCACCCAATAGCTGCTCAACGATTTGTGGCAAGGTTTGGTGCTGGAAGATGCGTAAATTGACTTTACGGCTTAAGAACCAAAGCTTAGGAACCACCGTCAGTTGGTAACGGTAGAGGTATTCGGAAGCAGTGCCAAGGCTAACCAGGCGGCTGACATAGCCGTTGAAATAACGAGTGACACCGTTGTTGAGCTCAAACCCAAAATCAAGGGCCTGGCCGACCAACTCTTGGGCAGGCAAGCTCGGCTCTTCAGACAGACAGGTGAGGGTAAACTCAAACGGACTCGATAACGAATCACTGCCCTCAATCTTGGTCAGCAATAGCGTATTACTACCCAACGGGCTGTCGATTTGCAGTAAGCGGTTTCCTTGTGTGTATGTCTCAAATATTCCCATCGCGCGTTCCTTCCTACGTCACTTTACCGATTGGTGTTTCTATTACTTTTTGTAAAACCTTTAGAGACACAAAAGGGAGGCTGTAACCTCCCTCGTGTTTCTAATCAAACATCTGACGATATTAGATCATTGATGCTTTAGCCACGTCGTAACCATTGCTGATTGGGCTAGAAGCTTTGTGATCATCATCGTAAGGAGTGTACTTCTGTTCGATGCGAGTGAAGCTTAATGTAATTTCTTCGATAGGGCGCTCGCCATCAGTGTTCACACGGTAACCACTGATCATGCAATCCTTTAAAGAATATTCCATATAGTTTTCTAATGTATCGCCTGTTTTTGTTAAGTGTAGCTTTACAGGCTTACCTTTACCCACACATGCTTCTTTGAATAAGTATGGTGTAGTGTTGTCCATGTACTTAGTGATACGAAGCTCGCTCACGTCAGCTGAAGTCGCTTCACGATCTTTGCTAGTACCTACACGCGCAGTAATACCACGTTGTACGCCCCAGTCTAAAGATAGCAAGTCGATCCAGTCTTCGTGACCCTTTGCTGTCGCTTCGCCTTTAATGTTGTCGTAGTTCATAAATATAGACATGAAATTTTCTCCTTTTACCGTCCATATGTCAGTTCATGCTAACTGATTGAATTCAAGATATATCTTGCGTGAAAATAGATTCACAATCAGATATTACTAATCAATTCAAATATTTCAACTTATTTACGGTTTTATTTGTAAAAAGTAGAACTGATTCATAGAAACTAAAATTCTTTCTCAAACTGCTCAAAAAACACTTGATCTTATCCAACTTGTTTGACCAGATAATGATCTGCTAGATCCCGTTAAATATGAATTTACTGTTTTCTGCTGATATTTTCATATCCTTAATTTCTTGCTCGTTAACCATGGCATTCAGGAAATATTCGGATAACTCCGGCAGCAAGCTTTGATTAATAATCTTTTGGATGTTGCGAGCACCAGAGTCCACCTCAGTACATCGAGATACAATGCTAGATACAACACTATGATCAAACTCACAATTAACTTTGTACGAATCCTCGATTCTTGATGCGACTTTTCTAAGTTGAATACGAGAAATCTCTTCAAGCACTTCCTCGCCGAGCGGCATATAGGGCAGTAGTGTTGCTCTGCCGAGAAACGCTGGTTTGAAGGCTTTTAACAAATCTTCGTGAATTAATTTATTTAAAGCATCACCTTCAGGCATGGTCTCTGGATCCTCAGCGAGCTTCATGATGGTGTCAGTTCCCGCGTTAGAGGTCATAATGATTAAAGTGTTTTTAAAATCAATATCACGGCCTTCACCATCCTTTAACATGCCCTTATCAAAGACTTGGTAAAAGATATCTTGCACTCCTGGGTGAGCCTTTTCTATTTCATCCAGTAGCACTACCGAGTATGGCTTACGTCTCACAGCTTCCGTTAATACGCCACCTTCACCATAACCGACATAGCCTGGAGGAGAGCCCATCAGCAGTGATACTTTGTGCTCTTCTTTGAACTCAGACATATTAATGACAGTCATATTTTGCTCACTGCCATACATCTGCTCAGCCAAAGCCATAGCGGTTTCAGTTTTACCGACACCACTTGGGCCTGCCAATAAAAAGACACCGATAGGTTTAGTCGGATCCATCAGTTTAGCTGAAGACGTTTTCATGGCTTTAGCAATCCCTTTTAAAGCAGCGTCTTGTCCGACAACTCGCTTGCGCAAGGTATCTTCAAGCTTTAACGATACTCCAATAGAGCTTTTCTGCATTTTACCCACTGGAATTCCGGTCCAGTCCGAAACCACTTCAGCCACCACTCTCGAATCAACTTCGGCATAAACCATGGGTGACTCACCCTGCAGTTTTTCTAATTTATAGCGATATTCAGCAAGTTCCTGTAGCAAATCCGAAGAAGACACCTCTTCTGACTCATCAGAATGAGCCATGTCAACTTCTTCTTCCTCAGCTTCGCAGACAGCGCTAACTTGTTGTGAGATCAAAGTATTAATTTTGTCGACCAATTCTTTCTCTTGTTGCCAACGCCCTGCGACTGTATCAAGCTCTTCATGCAGTGCTTGTTGCTGTTGCTCTAGCTCAGTTAGTCGCTCGGAATGCGAACTTTCTCGATCAGCTTCTTTGCCTAATATTTCTACTTCACGTAGCGTTTCTTCAAGCTTTTTCTCTAATTGCTCTACCTGACGTGGTTTCGAATTTTGGCTCAGATTCACCCTTGCACAAGCCGTATCTAAAAGACTGACTGACTTATCAGGAAGCTGTCGCCCAGCGATATAGCGTTGTGATAATTTCACACTATCGACTAAGGCTTCATCCAATATTCGGACTTGATGATGCGCTTCCATAACGTCGGTCAGACCTCTCATAATGGCAATCGCTGTTTCTGTATCTGGCTCTTCCACTTTGACTACCTGGAAGCGACGCGTTAAAGCAGCATCCTTTTCAAAATATTTTTTATACTCAGCCCACGTTGTGGCTGCAATAACTCTGAGCTCACCGCGCGCTAATGCTGGCTTTAATAGATTGGCAGCATCATTCTGCCCAGCTGCCCCGCCAGCGCCAATCATGGTATGCGCCTCATCGATGAACAAGATAATCGGTTGCACCGAGCCTTTCACTTCATCGATAACGTTTTTAAGACGATTCTCAAACTCGCCTTTAACGCCAGCACCTGCTTGCAACAAGCCCATATCCAAGACGCGAACTGAGACATCGCGTAACACCTCTGGTACTTCGTTGGCCACAATTTTGCTAGCGAACCCTTCGATTACTGACGTTTTACCAACGCCTGCTTCACCCGTTAAAATTGGGTTATTCTGGCGACGACGGGTTAATATATCTGTTAATTGGCGGATTTCTTCTTCTCGCCCTAAGACAGGATCTAACTGTCCATCTCTTGCCTGCTGTGTTAAATCAACAGTGTACTGCTCTAATGCTGGCATACCCTTTGAGGCTGGAGTTTCTGATGAACTCTCAGACTGTCCAGCTTCACCACTTGCTTGAGTAATAACATCGAACTCTACCGACAACTGTTCATAATTAATTTTTTCGAGCTCTGGTGAAATACCACCAGTTAACATCGACAAACTATCATCTTTGAGTAATGCTAATAGCAAGTGACCTGTACGAACCTTAGCATCGGACTGCTCGATTGATGCTTGTAGCCATGATTGCTTAATCAAGCTTACCAAATAGGTTGATAATGCAGGCGGATGATCGTTTCCTGTTTTTAAGCGCTCTAAGGACTTATTTAAATCGCGCTTTACTTTCTCAACATTGATTCCAAAGTATTTAAGAATAAGGTCGAAATCCATATCACTGCTTTCTAAGATCTTTAGAAACCAGTGTTCTATTTCGACGTAAAAGTGACTTCTTGAAAGACACAAACCAGCAGAGCCCTCTAGACTGGTTTTACAAAATCCATTTAGCTTACCTACAAGCATTCTGAGTTCATTATTTGACACAGTTTTCTCCTAACTTAATCTTTAACAGTAATAATTGATTGTTTTTCCATGATCGGTGTTACTTCCCATCCAAGCGCTTGCTCCAAGTTTTGTCGCACCATCACCTTTATGAAGCCTTACTCTTTTACAATGAGCTTCTTTTACTTTTAATTTAAAATTAAAATCGTAGGCAGAGCCTACTTTCTTCTTGATCATTCTTTTCAATGTTTTGTACAGATCACCATTTGGCGTTAGCCGCTCGAATGACTCAGCATCCTTGATCTCTATTTCCACTTCAAAACCAGAGTTTAGATCCCAACAACGTCGCCCAAGCATGGTATTAACGCCAAGTTGATTAAAGCTTTCACCCTTATTAAAAGAACTCATTCGACTAAGCTGTTCTTCAGCTAGTTCAATCCACTTGCCCTTAAACTGGTTAATTCTCACAGGCAAATTGCTGATACTTTGAATCATGTGTTCTAACTTTTGAGCTGAAACTGTTTGGGCATAGGTTAATCCGCCAAAGTAAAAGTTCGATTGCTCAGCGTCGGGATAGGGTTCGCCTGATAGTGCTGACAACATCAGATCAAGCGCAGACTGGTACTGCTCTACATTAGCTTGGTAGGCTTTATCGGTATCTAGGCGATATTTAGCCCAACTACGGTACATCAGGCTGTTCGCCCGATGATTAAAAATGTCTATGAAATCTTTTAAGACCGTATTCTTATCTCGCAGGGTTTTCGCGACTGTTTCGGAATAATGGCAAGGCAATATTCCATTAGGCCCAGTTAGATTTAGCAAGCCCCCATTAATGGTGTAATGCTTACCGTCTTTGGCTTCACTTATCGAATCTATACTAGCGGCCATAGGCTCAAATGACTGCTGCGAGCTAAAGAGAATAGCCCCCTTCTCTAGCGAATTTAGGACTTTGCTTTGACACTTTCTAAAAAGCTGCTGCTCAATGGCAAACACTGCTGCAAACGGCTGTGAGCTATCGACAGCGTGAGTTAAGGAGAGGCTTAAATCACTCATAACAATTTCACCTTCCCATTAAGGACAGGCCATTGATACACTTTGTCGGTATGCCCCTGTAATCTAATCGCGAGCTTTACGTACGAATTGACCTGGCACAGCTGCGATAAAAAAACATTTAGAACACACCCAAAGAAATAAACGCTAGTTCCGGTGTAGTACTCATCATCGCACACTAATGTAATATCATTACCGTGGATGACGCCGGAATGACCTCCAATAACTGCGCGCGACACACTGGGTTCAATCGTTAACTGCTGGATCCCATCAATCATATTTTCGACTTCTGGCAATCCAAAAAAGTTATAAAGACTTAACAACTCTTTTAAGCCATCAACACCCTGCTCTGATAAATAGCTTAAGTTAATATGACGTGCCAGTTGCCATCTTGATTGATCGTTGATCTGTGGTCGCTTTGGCTTTGTTAGACTTGATTCCAGTTTTATTTGATCGATAGTTGGTGTGGGCTTGGCAAATAATATTTGGCAGCCGCCTTCCGATAAGCGTAGTTTATTCGGTAAGTTTCGGTTACTGCACTCAGTCACAAGCTGTAAGAATTTTGGGCGTGGTTGATGCTCTTTGCCTTGCCCAATTAGCGTTATAATCGTATCGAGTCCAGCAGAGACTTTACCCCCCGCCATTGTCGCCGTTTCTCGATGAAAATTCCAAACCCATGACTGTTGCTTATCGTTATTGGGCTTGTAGATGGGTAGCAAGGTTTCTTTATCACCCTTTTCATCAATACTATTGACCTGTTTAATATGGTGCACTTCATAGCTGTCTGGTTGCCCTGCCGAAGGTCGCACTTTATAGTCATTAATCGCAGCTTCCACGTCAATAAGTTCTGGCGTATGCTCAAACAGATTTATGGCTGCGCTAGCACCCAATACAAAGTTTTTAGGTGTCAGATATTGCTCAAGCTCGGCGTAATGTTCACGGCAATAGAGCGTTATTTCTTTCTCAGTTCCACCTTGAGCAAACCTTTGGTCGAACCCCTCTATTTCAAAAAATAAGAATTTATCCGGAGTATGGTAAAACTCTGAGAGAACTCGATAACCCGAAAAGCTTTTTTTGTCATAGGGAATTACGCTCTCTTCATCTGCAAATCCCACCTGCTTGATACTGCTTTTGCTCAACACTTTTTTGTTTTGCGGATCGCTCTTATCAGCAATCGTCAACAGCACACAATCATTATGAATAAGTTCAAACAGCTTCGCTGTATATTCCTGTTGCCCCTTCAAAAAGCAACGCAAGCGCGGCATCACAAAACCTTCGTCGTCGAGATTGTTGCTGGTAGCGACTACATCTATTTTTAGACGGGATTGAACTTTAATGCGTCTATTCGGTAATTCTGGGAACTCAAACGGTAAGCCACTGTAAGAAACTTTATCGATAGTCACAGGATACAGCGTTGTTTCATAGCAAGTTCTGAAGCGACATTCAGTCATGCCACTTTGTATAGCCCTAAAGCGAGTGCCACGCTCAATGATGTAAGGTTTATCTGTTCCCTCTTTAAGACGGAAGGAAAAAACCCCTGTTGCTGGCAATGGTGCAAAATAATCAGGGTACAAGACACTGAAAATCGACTGCGTCAATTGTGGTAAGCCAGCATCAATATTTTGTTGCACTCGAGCAGTTAAAAAGGACACTGCCTCGATCAACCTAGCGACATGAGGGTCTTCTATATTTGTTTCGCTTAAGCCTAAATTACCAGCCACTTTAGGATGTTTTTTGGCAAATTCCTTAGAGTAACTCCTGAAGTAAGATAGTTCCTTATTGTAGTAGCTCAGCAGATTATCCTTCATGCTCTAATTCCTTCACGCTAAACAAATGATCCACTGGGTTTAATTTTGTTTGGAACGATAGCCGTTCTTTTTCTTCTTCTAGAATTAAATTCGCCGTGATCATTAATCGCACAACTCTATCGATTGGGTCGCTGTTATCCAGTATCCGTACTTTGACTTTTTCAAGCCGTGGTTCAAATTGCTCTATTAAATCTCGTATCTCATAACACAAAATATCTTTGTCACCTGGGTAGGTTAGATTTTTGGTCGAAAAGTCCGCCAACCCATAGTTCACCGATGACACTTTTAATTCATTCAGAGAGCCATCAAACCTGTTCCAGTCTAACTTAGTGTTCAGCAAAGCTTCGATATCACGACATACCATTTTCTTGTAATGCTCATAGGGATCATAGTAGTGACTTTTTACTTCGTCATCCACTAACACATCAAATAATGAGCCCCGCAATTCTGGGATATCGCCTGGCTTTATCACGGTTGTAAACACTCTCTACCATCAAAATAAGTACTAATGTGTAATTCAACTCTACGGTTTTTTGCGCGACCTTCCGCAGTGGCATTACTAGCGATAGGTTTTTTCTCACCCAAACCGCAAGCTTTTAGTCGCTCGATATCAATGCCGCGTAACACCAAATTAGACAAAACGCTTTCTGCTCTATTTTTCGAGAGCTTTAAGTTGTATTTTGCTGAACCGACGTTATCGGTAAAACCAACCACAGTGACGGTACTTTTGTCATACACATTCAGTAGACTTGAGATTCTATCGAGTAGGTCTTTCGCGTTACTGGTTAACACTTCGCTATCTGTTCTAAAGACATCTTTTCCTTTTAAGCGGAGCGTGACATCATAAAACTCAGAATCCGCATAGCGTATAACCTGGATCTGCTCTTCATTAATGAAGTTGCGATAGAATGAGCTATCAATAATCTTCATATATTCTTCAGCAGACACGACTTCCTTTTGATAGACAAAAGTTTTGCTGGCCTCAGACTTTCGTTTTTTCGCCAGATAACGCTCTTCTTCCGTCATTGGCCCAAACGAAAATGTTTCCTTTAAAAACTGGCATCCGGATAAAGATACGACTGCTACTAATGCTAATAGAAATACTCTCATGTTAATTCCCGTTACTGGGTTCATTATATTTAGTGATTAAATTCAATACTGTTTATTTCTAGAATTGAAACAGCTTCATCTCCTACAAGATATGATTTTTGGCCGTAACCACGCATTGCCTCTGTATTTTCATACTCTTGCCATTCTGTGACTCTTGCTAAGCGGTGCTGATCCGACTCTGTGGTGATATAAGTCACTGGAATATAAACTTCGCCTTGGGTTCCATCGTTTAAAATCAGATCGGCTTTACGCCATAAGTAATCGATTGGTTGCTTGGTTTCCTCAAATACGATTGATGATATCGACCCATTTGCAACCCAATAATAGTTTCCATTTGGCGCTAAAACCTCCAAGAATCCACCATTCAAGTCATCTAAATCTCTAAAGTCATCAAACGACTTATTCTCGTCATTCCAGGTTCCTTTAACCGCTTTTCTCGCCGTTTCTGCTTCCTCTAATGCTTTAGAGAATGATTCGGTATCGCCTTCGCGAAGTGCTGCTATCGCAGTAATATGCTTTTCCATTAGTGGCGATAATTCACCGACAACTTTCGGTGGACGTCCTTCCTCATAGAAGTCCTTACGATGCTGCGCAGCACGAATTAGATTGCGCCAATTCGCCACTTCCATCACAAACTTTGGCTCAAGCGTGGAGAGCAAGTCCAGTTGCTTATCTGCTCGCTCATAATCACCAGCTACGCATAACATTTGTCCAAATAGCATACGTTTGTAATGCTGATCAGGGTTCTCCTTTATTGCCTCTACGAGCTCATCGATACACCCTTTTATATCCCCTTCACTGTACTTTGCTGAAAAGCTTTCCATTCCTAATTTCCTCTTTTACTTTGGACAATTTCCGTTGTTAATTGAATACTTGACGTTAAGTTATCTAGTTGGAAGTGTGGCCGTATATGGATATCACACAACATATAACCAGGCTTATCCGGTCGCTCGGCCACAGTTACTCTAGCTTCGCGCAACGGATATTTTGCTTTAAGTTCAACCGATGCATCGTCATTCGCAGTGGTGTATTTCAACAACCATTGCTGTAAAAAATCTTCACACTCACTCTCATTGGCAAAAGTTCCCACCTTTTCACGACAGATTACCTTGATGTAATGCGCGAATCGCGACACACATAAGGTGTACTGCATCATGCTCGACATGGCGGCGTTAGTCGTCGCCACCGTATCGCTATAACTTGGTGGTCGCTGCAATGAGTTGTTGCCATAAAAGGCGATATAAGGTGTCCGTGGTATCGCCATCGCTGGTATAAATCCATTAGAATGCAGCTGTTGCTCTAAACTATCCGTTATTTGTACCGCTAGGGGTGCTATCTCTGTGGCTTGATCTACTGGTGATAATTCCACCGGCAAATCAGTCACAACACCGCCACCAATCTGGCCACGGGTGACACCACGAATCGAAGCGAACCAGCCGTACTCAGAAAAAGCCCGCATCACGGTAGTAGCAAACGCAAAGACCGCATTACCCCATAATCTATCGCTGGTATTATTAATTTGTTCTTTAAACACAAAGCCATCACAGCGACTGCCATCGTCTTGATACTGTTTGCGCATTAATACATCTGGCAACACCACACCAATAAAGCGAGAGTCATCACTTTCCCGTAGACTGTTCCACGCGCGGTACTCACTCTGTTTCATCATGTCCGCCACCTGCATTAAAGGCGACAACTCACGATATTGATCGACCCCAAAGAAGCTTGGTTCAACGCTACAAAAAAATGGCGCAAAAGCCGCCGCAGCAACCCCCGACATCAACTGCAATACCTCTAAATCAGTGATGCCAACTTCTGGCCGTGGTTTTAGTCGTACACGGTAACAACCGAGCAATATAGAGTACGGCTCACCACCAGGGTTATCGTATTCGTCAGCGTAAACCTTCTTGAATATCTCACTTTGATCAAAATCAATCGCTCGGGACAAATCCTTCCCCAACTGAGCAAGACTGATATCCAAAACTTTAATTTTTGTCGAACGCGCTGATTTTGCTAACGATCGTTCGCTACAAAGAAAATATAATCCCCGCCAGTTTGCCTCTAGTTCCTGAAACCTAGGATGGTGAATGATGGCGTTTACTAATTGATTGATTTTCTTATCAATTTGTAAAACCAAGATTTGCAGTTGCGTCTCTATTTTCGCCCAATCATCCACTGGGGCTTGCCCCTCATAATCATCGTACGAACGACCAGGAGCCTTCTTTATCTCAGATTTTTGCAGCAAAACTTTATTGTCATTATTCTTATTCAAGGCCCTGAACCCACTGTTATCCCTGTGTATTTTTACTAACTGCAGAATAATAACACTTCAACAAGCATAAAAAAAACCAGAAGTGTGATACTTTTCTTAAATATACCTTAAAATACACAAATATTTATCTTGACAGTTGGGTTTGTGCCTATTTTGGGTTAGCATCCTGCGCGAAGTGCGATTAATTAAAAGGAAATGATAATGAATGGATTCGAATGCGACAAAATATCAAGACTAAGGAATACCTTAACCGCAATAAGCCTAAGCCTTATTCCCCACTGCCAGTAGATGTTCTGTTAAAGAAAAACCAACATACGCTGGTGGTTATGACTCCCGATGAGTTCTTGGACTTCTTTGTAAGGTACTATAAAAAGAAGGGCTTAAGCGATAATGATATCGTGTTGTTGGTTATTGCAAAGTTAGTGGCTAAAGGTCATAGTGATGCAAAGCGGATTCAAGAAGACTGGGAAGAAAACCGGGATAACATAAAAACCGCAGGAGGCTTTCTCCCTACTATAGCCGATGCCAAAGCTCTCTCCATCCTAGCTTATGATTTAAAGCGAGGTAGAAACCTTTGGAGCAATTTTCGCATCCAAAACACTGCCGGCACGAGTTACATTATTCTCGAGGGCAACCATCGCCTCCGCCAGCACCTCACTGGAACTCGGTATTTAGCCAATAACCCTAAAGTAGTCAGCATGGGGCTAGGCCAAAAGGGCGCTAATAAAGCTATTCGTGGCGGCGGAGTCGTTACTGTAGTATTTTCAGTATTCTTCCATGGCATGGATCAGTTAATGTATGATGAACTGACCTGGCATCATTTTGTCGGTGGCTTAGCAGCCGATGTTGTTATTGCAGCTGCTGCAGCGGGTATAACATGGGCAGCGGTTGTTGGACTTGCTGCTTTAGGTGTAGTGATAGGCCCTCTTGCTGCAGTTTTATTCGTAGGCACGGCTGCAAGTCTCGGATTAAGTTTTTTATTCTCTAAGAAGTTATCAAAACTATTTTCTGATAGCTTAAAGTCTATTGAAGACTATCTAAAAATTAAACCACTATCTGCTGGAAAAGTTATTTTGTTAGCAAGCAACTTTGGCAAAGTATCATTAGAGAATACTTTAACCCAACTTACCTTAGATATAAAACAAGCTAAGAATGAGCTTCCACAAAACTTAAGATATTCTCATAAAGATCCTCAGGGTTTCTTTCATCGTGTATTTGGTGTTCCAGACACAAGGAATCTTTTTAAGTGACAAATAACAAGTCTGGTTATATTGACAGTAAATCAAAAGAACTTAAGGTTGCATCTTATATAAACATTTTATCGTGTTTGTCTTTGATGTTCTTTGCATTGTATTATATTGAGCCTTTCACGACAGGGCTTTTCAATCGTATTTACAATGGTAGCTACTATGTTGAAGCTACCAAATTTGGTCTTTTTTTAATTTTGGGGATACCAGCATTACTTTCTCTAACTATCTCTTCTGTGCTTTTAGTCATTAATCAGCTAAAAAAATCTTTAGGTCGTAAGCTAGGGTTAACTTTCGTCATATTTGCTTTATTAGCCCTTATCAGCAGCTTCATTATGTGGCCAATCATTAATCATCAACTTGACAAGCATAACTATAGTTATTGCTTTCATTATACTGGCAGCAATATGTTCAGCCCTCCGGTTTATGTCAAGCATCCAAGCTACTGCCACAAAGGCGCTCGTGGTGTCACTAAGGAGCTTTTCGTTTGGTTTGATGAGCAGGAAGCGGCTGGGGTTGAGCTGAAACCCATTGAGGTACAGCAGAAAATTCAAGAGCTTAAGCAAGAGAAAGGAACGGATTGGTAGTATTATTTGTGTTTGCTTAGGCTCTAAGGCTTTCTAAATAGTCTTGCAGGCATTCTCCAGCGTCATAAAACGCTTCATCACTCATGTAGCATTTACATTGTCCTATAATGCCTTCCATTGTGGCGATTAAGAACCGGGCTACATTTTTTGGTTTTAATGAAGACTTAACCTGTTCAAGTCGTTGCCCTCGCTCTAAAAGCTCAGCGAGTGCTTGATGCCATTCATCCCAGATTGCAACAATTCGTGTTCTGAAAGATTCATCAAGCGGCGACATTTCTTGTGTTAGGTTGTTTAGTGGACACCCTGTATGCAGTTCACAGGCCGTCATTTCGTCGCGAGCTTCTTTTAGCAGTTCGATTAAGCCGTCAATTGAGTGATCGATATTTTGTAACGGCGTTATCCAACGCTCATAAATCCAAGGCCTCAATACTTCGTCAATAACCGCGTGGCCAAGCTCTTTTTTGCTTACGAAGTGATGATAGAATGCGCCCTTCGTCAGTCCGGTTTTCTTCAAAACTCCGTCTACACGGAGACCTTGATAGCCCTTAAGAAGAATCTCCTCAAAGGCTGTATCAAGTATTTTCTGACGCGTTACATCGGCATTCCTAGTGCTGAGCTTGTCAGCACTTTTGTCGATAGTGTCACACGCTATCTTGTTTACATCCACAGTCATTATCGCGCTCTTTTTAAACTGCTTTTGTTAAAGTCTTTTTCATCCAGTCCAGTGTTAAACTGATAGTCCGACCATGTCACTACGGTACTTTTGCCCGTTTGGTGATTTGTCATCACTTGTTTGTGACCACGCCAGAACTTGTCTAGATAAAGCTTATAATCAGACACGTTCATGGTTTTAAGCGCGTCGCCCTTCTGGTCGAAGAACTCGATGCGATGAACCCTAAAATGCTCTTGATCGACCCAGGTAATGGTCTTGCTATAACCCGAGTTATCATACTTTGGGTATGATTCAACAACATACACTTTCTCTCCATTGAGCTCGTCTTCGCGTACAAATTTATAGTCATACTTTTCCACTTCGAACGATGACAAATCTTCATAGGCAAATTCACTACCCATCCAAGGCCCTGATTTGTTTGACGAAGAAATGCGCTTCACACGCTTTAGCGCTGGCAAGTATAGCCACTGGTCATCATTACCTTTGATGTGCGAATAGGTTAAAAATGCAGTTCCTTCGACATCTCTTGGTTCATCAAAAATACTCAGCCCTTTATCGCCATCGCCCTCGACTTCTAAGCTTTTCACGCGTACTTTGCGGTCTGTTTCACTACCGCCCTTGTCGCGCAATGTCATGATCATCTTTGCTTCGCTATCGCCCCAGCCGGTATTATGAGCCTTCATTTCTTGTGCGATGGCTAGGCCTTTTTGTTGTGGTTCGCTGATTTCTGCGATGCGCTTATTCGCCTCGCCTGCCTGAACGTTGCTACTGGCTAACAAAACGCTAGCCGTGATTAATAGACTTTGTATTACTTTACTTTTCACCAATAACTCCTTATTGATTGTTTCAATTTAAACTTTTTTGCTTCGATTCTTTCTATCAGTCAGCATCAGTAGCGGCGGTAATAGCAAGAAATCAATAATTAATGCTGCCGCCAAGGTTATGGCAGTCAAAATACCCATGTGGCTGTTCATCACATAATGTGACATGCCCAAGACTAGGAAGCCTAACACTAAGACAATTGTTGTAACGGTTAGTGCCATACCCACTGTTTGGAAGGCGTATTTTACAGCTTGATGCGAGTCTAGGCCTTTCTCACGCCGCGCACGCAAATACTTACTCAAAAAATGCACCGTATCATCGACCACAATACCCAGCGTCATGCCTGTCACTACCGACAAGCCCATGCCAACTTGGCCTTGGAAGATGCCCCAAATTCCGAATGCAACGGCCATGGGAATAATATTTGGGATTAAGCTCAGGAGTCCTAGCTTAAAGGACTTTAATGCAATCATGAGTAGCAATGAAATTAGCACCAACGCCCAAGCAGTCCCTTTTAGCATGGAATAAATATTATTTTGCCCAACGTGGGCGAACATGACCCCAGGACTTGACCCTAGTACTTCGTAATCTGGTGCATTCTGCTCGAACCAGGTGGCGAAACGCTCTTCAAGTTCTAATACTTCTAGGCTCGATAAGTTGTGTAACGCAATCTGTACCCGCGTTCCAGCTTTATCACTGCTCACCTGATTGGTTAAGTCCATTCCTTTTGGTAACGACATTTCGTACATTAGCGTAAACTGTGCGGTCAACTCACGGATCCGCGTATTAAGGTCAACGCCCTCTTCCGGCTCTTTAAGCACCTCATTACAGTTTTCACTCAAACTTTTTTCGGGCAAGGCATAACACTCATCACGATCGGCATTCATACTTTTGTTCAGACGCTTCATGACATCGGTGTAACTTTGCACATGAATCACTTCCGGCTGCGCCTCGGCATACTCCACAAAGTCCTGTAGTGTTGCCATAAATTTCGGTTCATGGATGCCATTCTCAGAGCCACTCTGCACACTATAAAACATCGTGTAGAGACCAGTTAAGTGTTCAGTGGTGTAATCCGAGTCTACGCGGAAATCTATAGTTTCATCGAAGTATTTTACGAACTCATCGTTCAGTTCATTCTTTGGCAAGAATGCTATGATGCCAATACAAATTACCGTCATTAATGGTAATAACAACTTACGCTTAGCCACCACAAAGTTTGCAAACTGATCCATTTTTTCATGCTTGGTCGAGCGGCCAGGAGTGACCTTTGTTGGCATTAGTATGGTAAATGCTGGCAAGAATGTAATGGAGAAGATAAATGCAAATATCACCCCAACCGCAACAACGTTACCGAGATCTTGTAGCGGTGGCACATCGCTAAAATTCATGGTCAAGAAACCAATCACCGTGGTAATACTGGTTAAGAAAATCGGCATCATATTGATACGAATACTCTCGACCATAGCGTCCTTTTTGCCCATGCCGTTACGCAGGTTTTGCATATAGGTCACAAGCAAGTGCACTGAGTCCGCCACTGCCATTGTGGCCACCACCGTCGGTACAGAGAACACTGGTGCGGTGAGGAAAATCCCAAGCCAGCCTTCCACGCCCATGGCGCCTGCAATTGAAAAAATGATAACCAAGACACTGCCAATGGTACCGCTGACACTGCGCACCATAAAAAACAGCGCCAGAGGTATCACCAAAAGCAACATGATCGGCGTTAATGTCATCATGTCGCCAAGTCCTGTCTCGGCAAATGCGGTGTTCATCATCACCACGCCAGTTAGACGAACTTCTAAGTTAGGGTTGCGCTCTTCCACCTGCTTTTGTAACTGGCGCACATGATCAGCGACCTTTTTCGTTGCGGTCAGGATCTCAAGTTTCTTCTCTTTCCAGGCTTCGCCTTCCAAACCTTCGAGATCTTTATCATCCGGCATCTGTACCGTGATGTTTACCGCCGTTACTGTGCCCTCTGGGTTAATCATCCGATTAACCACTTGTGGCTCGTTGACCACAATATTTTCTAGACGCTTAAGTTGTTTCTCGCTTAGGCCATCGATCATGTCAGCTGTAACGGACTGGTGCTCACAAGTACTATCAAAGTCAGCTGACTTTGCAGGCACGCAGAGCAAAGCACCAACCAACATATAATCTTCGTCTTCTGGCGTGACCCAGGTGTGTTGATAGTTGGTTATCGAATCGACACGTGTGGAGTAAGGGGTTTGCCATGCCTCTTCTGTCAGCCACTGCCCCGTTTTAAGGGTGCTTTTATCGAACACCCTGCCCTCTTTAGGCGTCAACACCATCATCACATTATCGGCTTTATTATAGGTATCTTGAATGTGATCAAATGCTATTAACTGGGCGTTATCTTCTTCGAAAAACACCCTATAATCAGGCTTTATCTCTAAAAACTTCGCACCATAAAGCGCCCCTAATAATAAGGCGATGGATGCCAACAGTACCAGCCATGGATAATTTACAACGAAACGCGCGAATTTGATGGTTTTTGTCACGTCTTTTGACGATCGACTTTCATCGGATTGAGCTTGCTTTGACATGATATACCCTTTCTCTTTAAAGCCGACGCTTACAACGAGGTAAAAGCGACATAAAGAGCTCTGATCAGTCATTAAAATGAGTTGCTATTTAATAACAAACCAACTAGTCTGTCAAACAACCAAAACAAAATTTTCGCCCCCTGCTTATGACTAAGTTGAGCCTCAAAGAAAAGTATTTAGAAGAGTTGGAGCAAGGAAAGCAACTGTTTGATAATAAAGACTATTTTCCCGCTTTTTACCACTTTGAACGCGCCCACATTCTCGGCCAGCCCCACTATTTTCGCCATGTACGAAGCCATTATTGGATGCTTCGAGTTGGCATCAAAAAAGCTCAGTTTCGTGAAATAGTCGGTCAAATTATTCGTATTTTCGGCTCTGTGGGCTCATTGTTTGGACAATACCCTGTCGGCAACACAGGCGGCGCGAATGTATCTCCCTTTAAGCCCATGCCAATTCCTGAGGATTTAAAGCCATATTTAGAGCAGTAAACGCCACTGATTCATAGTCATTTACGCTGCAGCTCTGCCAATAAAACTCTTTAAAGCTTCACAAAGACTTCTTTTAACTGGACTGCTACAATCGGGGTAACTCAAATCAAGCAGCAAACTAATGGTCGATCTTCCTAAAGACAACATCATCGCAAGCGTACGTTATTGGCTCTCGCAAACCGTTATCGGTTATAACTTTTGTCCATTCGCGCGTCGTGAATTTGTTAAAAACACCATTGAATATACCGTATCTTCGTCGAATAGCATCGAACCTGTGCTCTATGAGCTGGTTGATGAACTTAAAAAGCTTGATGAAAAAAGTACCATTGAAACCAGTTTGATTATCTTGCCACAAGGCTTTGAATCGTTTGATGATTATCTCGACTTAGTCGATTACAGCAACCAATTGTTAGGACGCTTGGAATATAGCGGTATCTACCAAATAGCGACTTTTCATCCTGACTACTGCTTTGATGGGTTGGAGCAAGACGATCCAGCGAATTACACCAACCGATCGCCCTACCCAATGCTGCACATTCTCAGGGAAGCCAGCCTAGATCGTGCCCTAGAAAACTATGACGATCCTGAGTCTATTACGGACAACAATGTTAATTTGGCACGCGAGAAAGGTGTTACGGAATTTAAAGATATCTTGAGAAGGTCGTTCAAACAATAAGTGTTAAGCGAACATTATTTTAATACAGTTGCAACTTTCTTTTGTAAATCGGGAAGCAACTCTGCTTCAAACCAAGGGTTTTTCTTCAGCCATATATTATTGCGTGGGCTAGGGTGGGGCAGAGGAAAGTAACTGACGCTGTCCATCAGAAAAAGCTTATGATTTTTATCGACGTTAATGTCAATTAACTGATTATCATGGTTGCTTTGAAACTTTTGCCAACTTTTAACGACTGGCGTGATAGCTTGTGATTTTTTAATTCCAAGATGCCACTGTAGGGCGTATTGGCCAATCACCACCACCAATTCCAATTGTTTTAACTGACTCAGCAACTTATTTTGCCATGTTTTAGCACAAATAGGGCGAGGAGGGAGATCACCTGATTTTCCTTTGCCTGGGTAGCAAAAACCCATAGGTAATATCGCAAACTGTTGCGGATCATAAAAAGTTTCTTCATCCACGCCGAGCCACTGCCTAAGGCGCACCCCACTGGCGTCATCAAAAGGGCGTCCCTTTGCATGAGTTACTTGGCCTGGGGCTTGTCCTGCGATTAGTATCTTAGCGTCGGGATGAAACTGCAAAATAGGTTTTGGCCCCAATGGCAAGTCATCACAAATAGTGCAGGATAAAACCTCGTCAATTAACTTTTGTTTTTCTTCCATAGGTTGCCTGCTTTGTACCAATTAGTTGGGTTAATTATCTAATCGTAACAACTAATTTAGTTGATACCAAATGGTGCTACGCGGCATAGCATAAAATATGATTAACATTTATTATTTTACGTTTATCGTAAAATATATATTGACATACATTAATTGTGACTATATTCTCAAACCATGAAAATACAAATTAACCTTGATGTTGAGATGGCAAAAAACAAAATGTCACTCAAAGAACTATCACAAAACATCGGTATATCCATGACTAACTTATCTTTGCTGAAGAACGGTAAGGTCAAAGCCATACGTTTCTCGACCCTAGAAGCTATATGCAAAGAATTGTCATGCCAACCCGGCGATATTCTCGAATATGTCGATACCGACTCGACTGTAACGGACTAACACAATATGGAGACCACAATGAAGCGTGACTATTTATTACCGGGTATCGTAGCGATATCCCTTGCCATTATATTCCCTGTTTATTGGGTGCTGATGTTCAATTCCCGACTAGATCAAGTCGCCAACTGGGCGGGGCTTATTGAATCCAAGTTAGATATTTATAGTTGGCTATTCTTAGTGATTGGTGCAATTTCTATCTACCTATATGCCTACTTCAAAAAGATTTTGCACGATCAGCTGAACTTTAAGGCTATTGACGTTCTTTTGACTTTATTAATCATCAATTCAGCCATCTTTTTCACTGGCGTATTTATTGCAGATGTACTTTCTTATTATGGATTAGCGCACGGCTGGACTACCGCTGGCGTACACATTTTCAGCGTTATTTGTATGGTTATTTTCGGCATACTGGATATAGTTATTGGCGTTGTTTTGCTGGCACATAGCAAACAATTACCTACATATCTAACCATTTTAGCCGCCATTTCAATACTTTTAGGGTTGTTTGAGATAAGCGTTATTTTTAGCATTGCGTCGATTATTATTTTCCCAATCTACCTACTGTTTTTAGCGATAGTGTTCTTACGCAAGCCTGAAACTGTAGAAGTGGTTTAGTAAAACTTAGCGCCAACAATGCGCCACTATCCTTCTCCGTTTTTTTTCGCCACTATCTTTCCACACTACAAAGTATAGTGGCGCATCTCCCCAGAAATTGGGCATACAAAACTCAATTCACAGGACGTCAGCTGTAAATCCTCGTCGCCTTCCGCAGCACTTCCATGCAACCTGTCGCCAACAATAGGACAGCCTAAACTCGCTAAATGGCGTCTTATTTGGTGTTTCCGTCCTGTTTCAATTCTAACTTCCACCATGCTAGTAGCTTCATCAGAGCTTAGCTCATTAAAATGGCTTATCGCTGGCTTGTCATCTATCGGCTTTTCCACCGTCACTTGCTCATGTGGCAGGCGACCTATGATCTTAGCCTGATAGACTTTTTCGACTTGGCGCTTGGCGAACATCTGCGATAGGGCGGCGGCAGATTTTTTATTATGTGCCAGTACGATTAAACCACTGGCGGCGCGATCGAGCCGATGCACGACAAAAGTTTGCCGGTTATGGTCAAAATATTGCTCGATTAAACGCCCGATTGAGCAATGGTCACCCCATTTCGAGCCTTGCGACCAGACGCCATAAGGCTTATTCCATACTGAATAATCACCCTCGTCAGCGACTAACTTAGGCAGCGTCACAGTTTCCGCTAAAACTTCAGGGTTATAATATAAAAACAGCACATTACCCTCTTTAACTTTACTGTTTTTTCGGCGAATAGGGCGGGCTGCGCCAGTTTTTTCTTTGTTTTTAGATAGCCAGACGGCGCCTTTGGTCATGGCATCTTTTATTTTCTGCTTTGACAAACCGCTTTCAGAAGCTAATAATTCTAGCGGGTTTTGATCAGACGATGTCACCGAGACCTGTATTTCTATAATTGATGAGTCAGTATCTATCATATTGATTTATTTATACTTTTCACTTTTTATCTTAGGATCTATTCGTGCCAGCAAAGTTTGCTTTTCTCGCTACATCTCAAGCACCAGAGGCCCCTAGTCTACTCAGGGACTTGCCTGCTGTCACGGACCAAAAAGATGTCGAAGAGTATGACGGCTATTTCAGCTATCAGTATAACGATAATGCCCCCTGTTTAAGCTTTGCTGCTCAGTTAGACGGTAAAGTTGCGAGCTTTAATCTAGATTTAACCTCAGGCACTATCGCTTATCGTCGCCAACATGGAGGAGGGCGCAAGCAACACATCGCCAAAGCTTGTGGCTTAAAGCATAACTGGAATCCTAGCATTCTCGATGGCACAGCAGGGTTAGGGCGGGATGCGGCCGAACTGCGTAATCTTGGATGTTCCTTGCGCATGATAGAACGCTCGCCTTATGTCGCGAGCTTGCTTGAAGACGCCATTTTACGCGCTAAAGATTCTGGTGCTGAGTTATTCCAACAGGGCTTTGAGCTGCACCAAGGCCAGTCTGTGCAATTAATAGAAAAACTAAGCCACGAGCAGCAGCCGGATATTATCTACCTCGACCCCATGTTTCCGCCACGCAACAATAGTGCCGCCGTAAAAAAAGAAATGCGTCTGGTGAAGCTACTAGTCGGCACTGACCCTGATGCGGATGATTTACTACCGGTTGCTCTAGCAAACGCTAAGTATCGTGTTGTAGTGAAGCGCCCAAGCTATGCGCCTTTTTTGAATGAGCAAAAACCCTCTATGAGCATCGAAAGCAAAGGCAATCGATTTGATGTTTATGTGCTATCATCACCCACATTCTAGTAATAATGATTAAATCGCCATGAAAACTGCAGCCGCCTTACACATACTGGTTAAAACCGAAGCAGAAGCCAAAGCCTTAAAAGATAAAATAGAGAAGGGCGCGGACTTCGCAACGCTAGCCAAAAAACACTCTATGTGCCCGTCAAAAAAACAAGGCGGTGACCTTGGCGAATTTAGAAAAGGCGCCATGGTGAAACCTTTTGATCAGGCTGTATTCACCAAAGACAGCGATGAGAAAAGTGTTATCGGCCCTGTCAAAACTCGCTTCGGCTACCATCTTATCCGTGTACTTTATACGAATTAAGACTCTTTAAACTCGGTAAAGCCGATACTGTAACTGACCTGCTTTTTTATCCTTTAGCAGTTCCCAGTTGTCGGGAATGTCGATTTCCAGATTTTGTTCGATTTCTAAATATACCAAGGCACCCTCTGCCAGCAAGTTAGTTTGCGCTAACTGACCTACAATCTCTTGTGCCAAGCCCTTGTGGAACGGTGGGTCTAAAAAGACGACATCATAGGGTTGGTGTTCTTGTGATAAAAACTGCTTGGCGTCTTGATGATGCAGATTACCGTCATCTGCTTGCAGCAGTCCTATATTGGACTCCAATTGTCGGGCTGCTTTTTTATTCAGTTCCACGAAATCGACGCTAGCCGCGCCACGCGATAGAGCTTCGATGCCAATAGCGCCAGAGCCGGCGAATAAGTCCAAGCAGCGTGCGCCTCTAATGTCCGTTTGTAGCCAGTTAAAGAGCGTTTCTCTAATTCTATCAAGACTCGGCCGCAGCCCTTCGACCTCAAAAAACTTGAGTTTTCGACCCTTCCATAGCCCGCCGATGATTCTGAATTGACCACTTTTGTTATTACTTTTGTTGCTTCTTCGATTTTGCTCGAAGAATTTTTCGCGATTGGCCATTGGTTCTCCTCGCGCTTGGTAAAAAGCTGACGCTTACTCGTCTAAAATGGTAGGATAGCGCTTTTACTGTTTTGAATAAATATTTTACGGATTAATCGGTTCATGAGCGATAAAAAATCTAAGAAAAAAGGCCTTTTTGGCTGGTTTGGTAAGAAAGAAGAGTCTGTTGAAACTCAAGAGAACGCCTCACCAGAAAATATTGAGGAAAAGCTTGAGCAGGTTGAAGATGCTATGGAGCAGGCGATCGAGCAGGATTTAGCGGAGCAATTAAGCGATGACGCTATGGTCGCTCCTGAAACTAATCCTGAAACAGGTGCTGACACTAGTCCTGACGAGGATACACCCTCTAAAGATGCCTCTTTAGCTGATCGTGATAACCAAGCTGAAGAGCCGCTCAAACAAGCAGACTCCCTTGCCGACTCTTCTTCAGAAGTCGTTAGTGCTCCGGTGTATGAGTCTCCGGCGCATGATTCTGAACCAGAACCTGATCTCGAAGATAGAGCGCACCAAGCCGATGAACCTTTAGAGTCTGCCTCTTTAAGTGATGAAACAGAAGTAGTTGAGGAAACTCAAGAAAAGCCTAGTAAAAAAGGCTTTTTCGCCCGCTTGAAGTCTGGCTTAAGCAAAACGCGTAGCCAGCTAACCAGCAGTATTGCTGATTTGGTATTGGGTAGTAAGCAGATCGATGATGAATTGCTTGAAGAGATCGAAACTCAGTTATTAATGGCGGACGTTGGTGTCGAAGCAACTCGCCGCATCATTGACGATCTGACTGAAAAGTCTGATCGTAAAGAGCTAAAAGATGCCGATGCGTTAATGAATCGACTGCGAGAACTGCTTTCTGAGATTCTTGCACCTTGCAATGCCCCGCTCACAATCGATCATAAACCTCATGTTATTTTAATGGTGGGCGTCAACGGTGTTGGTAAAACCACCACTATTGGTAAGCTCGCTAAGAAATATCAGCAAGAAGGTAAGTCAGTCATGCTAGCTGCCGGTGATACCTTCCGTGCAGCGGCGGTTGAGCAGCTTCAAGTCTGGGGCGAGCGAAACAATATTCATGTCACGGCACAGCATACTGGCGCTGATAGCGCCTCAGTCATTTACGATGCGTTGCAATCTGCCCAGCGCCGCGATATTGATATTCTTATTGCGGATACTGCGGGACGACTTCATACCAAATCTAACCTGATGGAAGAATTGGCAAAAGTGAAGCGTGTGATGCAAAAGCTTGACCCGAGCGCTCCTCATGAGGTCATGCTAGTGGTCGATGCAGGTACTGGTCAAAATGCTCTAAACCAGGCCGAGCACTTCCATAAATCAGTTAACTTAACCGGCATTACTATCACAAAACTGGATGGAACGGCAAAAGGTGGTATTATCTTTGCATTAGCCGATAAGTTACAAATTCCAATTCGTTTCATTGGTGTCGGCGAAGGGATTGACGACTTACGAGAATTCGATGCTAACGATTTTATTGAGGCATTGTTTAGCTCTGAATCCCACCAACAAGAATAAACAAACAGGATTGATATAATTATAAATGATTGAATTCCATCAGGTTTTTAAACGTTACGAAGGTGGCCATGAGGCTTTAAAAGGTGTTAGCTTTGGCCTTCCTCGTGGTGAAATGGCTTTTTTAACTGGCCATAGTGGCGCTGGAAAAAGTACTCTTCTAAAACTTATAGCACTGATGGAGCGCCCAACCCGTGGGCAAATCATTCTTGATGATATCGACATTTCTAACGTCAAAGATCGCCAGATCCCTTATCATCGCCGCAAAATTGGCATGATATTTCAGGATCACCGTTTACTTTATGATCGCAGTGTTTACGACAACGTCGCATTGCCACTCATTATCGCCGGCGTGTCTGATCGTGATATTCCAAAGCGAGTCCGCGCTGCACTAGATAAAGTGGGCTTACTCAACAAAGAACGTCAGTTGCCGATTCAACTTTCCGGCGGTGAGCAACAGCGCGTTGGTATTGCTCGAGCCGTAGTCAATAAACCGCCGTTATTATTAGCCGATGAGCCTACAGGTAATTTAGACCCTGAACTGTCCGAAGACATTATGAATTTGTTTGCGCAGTTCAACCAGGTTGGCGTTAGCGTCCTTATCGCTTCCCACGACCTTGGCTTAATCGCACGCATGAAACACCCTGTGATTGCCTTAAAAGAAGGCCGCACTATCCGTAACGAGCTTGCGGAGGTGGATTTCGCATGAGTGAGGTTAAAAGCAAAACGAAGCGTTCGAGTGCAACGAGTTATAAGATTAGCTTTCGAGATCGTTTTAATACCGCGTTAAAACTGCACAAAGAAAACAGCTTACAGACCCTGCTCGACATACTTCGGCAACCGACCAACAGCTTGATGACGATATTGGTTTTGGCCATTGCTTTAGCGCTGCCATCGGCTTTTTACTTATTCATGACCAACGCTAAAGCGGTTTCACAATCGTGGGATGGTGGCGTTAAAATCTCGGTTTACCTGCAGGATGATGCAACCGAGAAGCAAGCCCAAGAACTGCTGACGCAACTTAATTTACGGCCACAATTTGAGCAGGTCACTTTTGTTAGTAAAGACGATGCTCTCAGTGAGTTTAAAGAATACTCAGGTATAGGGGATGCTATCTCTTATCTAGATAAAAACCCGCTACCCTTTGCGATTACTCTAACCCCGACGTCTTCTTTCGCCGATCCCAAATCGCTCGAATCATTGGCACAAGAACTAACCTCTTTAGCTCTTGTCGATAAAGCCAAACTTGATAGCGACTGGATTAAGAAGTACAACTCTATATTGACCATTTCGGAGCAGATAGCGACTTTTGTCAGCTTAATGCTAGCACTTGGCGTTCTCTTGATCGTCGGAAATACCATTCGATTGGCCATTTTAAATCGCCGCGATGAGATTCAAGTGATTAAATTGGTCGGCGCTACCGATGCCTTTATTCGACGTCCCTTTTTATATACCGGCTTATGGTACGGATTAATTGCCGCTCTTTTGGCCGCGCTAATGGTCAATATTGTCTTCGTCCTATTAAAACAATCCACCAGCCAACTGGCGCAGTTATATAGCAGTGAGTTTTCTCTACTCGGATTAGCCCCAAGTTTTACCCTAAGCTTGTTGGTCATAGGTTCTTTATTAGGTTTAATTGGCGCTTGGGTATCTGTGCGCAAGCATCTTAAGGACATCAATCCTCAATAAACCCTAATCAGCTATAATCTATGCAGTATTTACTAGGCTGATAGTCAGTATTGAGATAATGCATTTGATTCATAACCTTATCCTTGTTACAAATATGTTCATTGAAAACTAGTTTAAGGACACCTAATGAAACATCTTTTAACGGGCATTTTGGCCTCAAGTGCTTTAGTATTTTCTGCTACTTCTACCGCAAAGCCAGTCGAGTATGAATTCGATACGGTTCACAGCCAGATTCTATTTAAAGTTGATCACCTAGGTTTTTCACATTCTTACGGTAAATTCCCTACATTTCGCGGCGCATTAACCTTTGATCAGGATGATTGGTCAAACTCCTCAACCACGGTTGAAGTCAAAGCTGGTTCTATTAACTTGGAAAACAAGAAATGGAATGATCACATGAAAAGCGCCGACTTCTTTGATGTTGAGAAGTACAGCAAAATGACTTTTAAGAGCACTAAGCTCGAGAAAACAGGCGATAACACCGGTGTCTTGCACGGTGAATTAACGATTTTAGATACTACAAAGCCAATCACTTTAGATTTAACGCTTAACAAGGCGGGCATTCACCCAATGTCAGAGCAACAGCACGTTGGTTTTTCTGCAACTGGCAAAATTAAGCGTTCTGAGTGGGGCATGACTTACGGTGTGCCTGCTGTTGGTGACGATGTTGAAATCATTATTGAAGTCGAAGCATCAGCTAAGTAATTGATCTTCAGAGGCCAAAACTCCCTTGGCCTCGCCTTATTGGGACTAGTAACGAATTATGATCTAGCCCCCGTAATCATTGACAATTCTTTACCTACAAAGCTGGAACTTTTGTTATAATTAGCACTCTTATAATCACAGTGCTAAAAAGTTAGCACTCTCAGAAAAAGAGTGCTAATATCAGGTTTAATCACTAATTTTAAGGAGGGGATGTATGAGCAATATCCCAATGAACATGGCGCTAGCGGTACCTACAGGCAGTATTGATGGCTACATCAGTACAGTCAACGCAATACCTGTTCTCTCCGTAGAAGACGAACAGGCATTAGCGCACCGCTTCCAGGACGAAAACGACCTTGAGGCTGCACGCCAGTTAGTAATGGCTCACTTACGCTTTGTTGTACACATTGCGAGAAGTTATAGCGGTTACGGCTTACCTCAAGCAGACCTTATTCAAGAAGGTAATATCGGTCTGATGAAGGCTGTTAAGCGCTTCGATCCGACCGTCGGCGTACGTCTTGTTTCCTTCGCCGTGCACTGGATTAAAGCTGAAATACACGAGTACGTATTACGTAACTGGAGAATCGTTAAAGTTGCGACAACCAAGGCGCAACGTAAACTATTCTTTAACTTACGCTCTAAGAAAAAGTCGCTTAACTGGTTAAATAACGAAGAAGTTAAGGCGGTAGCTGAGGATCTCGGCGTTAAACCCGAAGAAGTTCGTCGAATGGAAGGGCGCTTAAACGCACGCGACGCGTCGTTTGATGCACCAGCCCAGGAAGATGATGATAGCGCAGCATACGCTCCAGTTCATTATCTCGAAGCGACGGATGCCGATCCTGCTGATGCTGTGGAGCAACAGCAATGGCAAGGTCAGCGTGAAGAGAAGCTGATGTATGCTCTTAAAGCGCTTGATGATCGTAGCCAAGATATCCTGCAACAGCGTTGGTTGAGTGATCAAAAAGCTACTTTGCACGAACTAGCGGATAAATACGGCATTTCTGCTGAGCGTATTCGCCAGTTAGAGAAAAATGCTATGAACAAAATCAGAAACGCCATTAATTAAGCGGATCTGATAGCGTTACCCATAAAAGCAGGCTAAACGCCTGCTTTTTTATTACCTAAGCATTAATTAATGACTTAGCAGAACAAAGATTCTCAGGATTGACACACCTCCGTTCAACTCAACGATTCAACGCTGTAACCTCTTTTGTCACTCTATTTCTTTCAAATGTATAAATATTTGACACTTTTAGTACAAAATATCGTCTAAACAGCGTCTTAATACTTGATCCAGTTCACATTTCGTAGCAGTATGGTCAGACCAAAGAATAAATATACTTTGTACCGGGGAGGCCAATCGATGAATTTTTCTAAACTGATTTCCTGCTCTGCACTTTTCCTATTAGTTGCGTGCGGAAGTGAAGATAATTCAGAACAAGAACAAGCAGTCAACAACGCTAAACGAGACTGTAATCTCACAATGGGCTGGGAATCTCGTGCGCCCTATCAATATGAACGAAACGGTGAAATTACCGGTATTGATGTTCAGATCTTTAAACAAGCAGCCGATAAAGTAAATTGCGATGTTAGCTTTGTAGAAAAGACTTGGGCAGAATTATTAACTGATCTAGAAAAAGGGGAAGTTGATGTTTTAGCAGGTGCAACTGTAACTCCAGCACGCGAAAGTTTCGCCAGCTTCTCAGCGCCTTATCGTGACGAATCTTTTACACTTTTTATCCGCTCTAGCAGTAATTACGACGGCAACACCCTGACCGGTTTTTTAAGCCGCAGTCAAAAAGTAGGTATCACTAGCGACTACTTTTACGGCGAAGAAGTTTACGCTTTAATGAACCACCCGCAATACTCTAGTCTCTTCATTGATTCAAAGTCAGGTGAGCAAAGTTTCTTCAACATTCTATACAGTGAAATCGATGGCGTCTTGGCAGATCCAGTTGAAGGCCATTACATTATCAAACGTAAACGCCTGGGTGACCAAATCAAAGCCTCTAATGTCCACATCCCAAGCGAGAGCGTTGCTTTTATGTTCAGCAAAAAGTCCGTCAAGGAGCAGCAGCTAAAAGATTTGCAAGCTGCAATCCAAGACATGGTGACTCAAGGCAAGGTTAAGCAAGTCATTGCTAATTTTTAATCCTTTTAGTATGATTTTTCAAATTTCGAATAAATAAACAAGGACAGATAATGAAGCTGGTAATTTCTTTAATATTTTTTTCTTTGGCCATACTAAGTTCAACTGGTTGCAAAACAACTCAACCTGTTAGCAACCAAAATAATCAACTCACTCATGGCAATGTACAACTCAATCTTAAGGTTGGTCAGACAACCCAAGCAGATGTTTTAGAAGCTTTTGGGGCGCCAAATATTACAACTATTGATGGCTCTGGTAGAGAAGTTTGGACATACCAAAGACACGCAACAGTCTCACAAAGCCAATCTTCTTCAGGTTATTGGAATATACTTCTAGTTGGAGGGAGAAACAGTTCAAGTGGTTTTGAACAATCTTCGCGAACCATTACTTTAATCATTAAGTTTAATGACGATAAAATCGTTGATGACTTCAAAAGCAGAGCAAGTAATTTTTAATGGATATAGGAAATAATAAAATGGTAAAGAATTTTTTTATAATCATAAGTCTTTTCACAATTTTTGGCTGTGGCCCAAAACGTTCAACTATGAGCCCTCTAGAGTTACAGTCAATTCAGTCCAAACATTTTGAGAATGACAAAAGCCTAGTGTTTAGATCAGTAGTTAGTGTTTTTCAGGACCTTGGTTATATTGTTGAGAGTGCAGATCATGAGACTGGATTTATTACTGCAAAAAGCGCGACTAAAAGCGATACAAATTTCTTTCAAGCTTTAGGTGGCTACTCATCTACCCAAACAACAAAAGCAACGGCCTTTGTAGAAGAGCTTCGACCTAAATATACTAAAGTAAGACTAAACTTTGTTCAAATTTCGAAGGGTAGTAGTGCTTATGGGCAACAAAATCAAAACGATGAGCCGATCTTAGATCCTAAGATTTATCAAAATGCCTTTAACAAAATTGATGATGCAATTTTCATAAGAACTGAAACAAATTAAATTATAATAAAGTAGAGTTAGCTTGAGTTAACTCTACTAGTCTAACAAGCCCATTTGGCGTTTGATATCTAGAATATCGGAATGGATCGAGCTTTTGTTTACGCCACGGTCGAGTAGATCTTGATAGACCGACATGACCATTGGCTCAGATCCGCCAACATAAATATCCATATCTGTAATATCATCATGGTCGAGCATAAAGGCATGGTGCACAAAGCCTTTTCGACCTTGCCACTCTTCGTCGAGCCCTGAAAGAACCGGCACATACTTGAAATTCGAATACTTCTTTTCCCACTCCAACGGTTCACGGTGAAGGTACAAATCAGGCGAGGTTTGCGCTCCCCAATACAGGGTCAGTTGCCGTGGGTTTTTGCTTCTTAATGCTGTTTTTATAATCGAGTGAAATGGTGCGAAGCCAGTACCGCCGGCAATAAAAACTGCCGGACGTTCACTATCAGTCAGCAAGCAATCGCCATGTGGTAGTTGCACCCTAACTTTTTTCTGATGTTTCAATTGGTTGACGATCATGTCCGCTTCATCGTGGCCTGGTAGCCGACGAATATGCAACTCTAAAATATCTTGTAGTGGCGAGCTAGCGATAGAGAAAGGGCGTAACGAACCATCTTCTAGCTCTAACATTAAGTACTGACCAGCCTTATAACTCGGCAGCCCACCATTTACTGGCTCAAGTTCGACCCAATAAACATCGCGCCCAACACGGCGCACTAACGATACTTGACATTCGACAAATTGTGCTTGGCTCTGCTCAGACATAAATCCTCTGTTCTTTTCTTATAGTGCTAGTCATTCGCTTCAGGTTCAAGCCCAAGCTCGTCCCACATGCTATCAACTTTATCTTTAACCGCTTGATCCATGACGATGGGCTCGCCCCATTCGCGATCGGTTTCACCAGGCCACTTATTGGTCGCATCGATACCCAGTTTCGAGCCTAAGCCCGACACAGGCGACGCAAAATCCAAATAATCAATCGGCGTATTATCGACCAAAGTGCAATCACGGGTCGGATCAACACGCGTTGTCATGGCCCAAATGACATCCTTCCAATCGCGAGTATTAATATCGTCATCCACCACAATCACAAACTTGGTATACATAAACTGACGCAAGAATGACCAAACGCCCATCATCACCCGCTTAGCGTGGCCTGGGTACTGCTTCTTCATCGAAACCACAGCGAGACGGTATGAGCAGCCTTCTGGAGGTAGATAAAAGTCTGTAATTTCAGGGAACTGCTTCTGCAAAATAGGCACAAACACTTCATTCAATGCTTCTCCTAAAATTGCAGGCTCATCCGGCGGACGGCCAGTATAAGTCGAATGATAAATAGGGTTGGTGCGTTGAGTGATTCGCTCAACGGTAAAAACAGGGAAGCTATCCACCTCATTATAATAGCCAGTGTGATCGCCATAAGGACCTTCATCCGCCATTTCACCCGGCTCAATATAACCTTCCAAGACAAACTCGGCAGAAGAGGGCACCTGCAGATCATTACCGATAGATTTAACCACTTCGGTTTTCTGACCGCGCAATAATCCAGCAAAAGCGTATTCACTTAAGCTATCAGGAACTGGTGTTACAGCACCCAAAATCGTTGCCGGATCGGCACCAAAAGCAACCGACACAGGGAAGCGTTCGCCTGGGTGTTTTTCACACCACTCTTTAAAGTCTAACGCACCACCACGGTGGGCTAACCAACGCATAATCAGTTTGTTTTTCGCGATCACTTGTTGGCGATATATGCCTAAATTTTGACGTTTTTTATGAGGGCCTTTAGTAACCGTCAAACCCCAAGTCATTAAAGGTGCAGCATCTCCCGGCCAGCAGGTTTGCACAGGAATGCTGGTTAAATCCACCGCATTGCCCTCAATCACAATTTCTTGGCACGGCGCTTTTTTCACCTGCTTAGGCGACATATTCATGACTTTTTTAAAGACCGGCAACTGTTGCCAAGCATCCTTAAAGCCCGAAGGTGGCGTAGGTTCCTTCAAGAAAGCCAATAACTCACCCAGCTCGCGCAATTCCTTCAAGTCTTCTTTACCCATAGCCAGCGCAACACGACGCGTCGTACCGAATAAATTTCCTAACACCGGCACCGAATGTCCTTTTACATTTTCAAAAAGAATCGCCGGGCCACCAGCGCGCAAGGTACGATCGCAAATCTCCGTCATTTCAAGATTGGGATCAACCTCCATCGACACGCGCTTAAGCTCGCCCATCGACTCTAGTTTTTCGATAAAATCACGAAGATCTTTGTATTGCATGGGATTTGGGGGTATTTGATGTTTGGGGGTATTTTAGCAGATTGGTTTATAATTCTATATCTAATGCAGGATTTTATTGCTCACTCTATCAAAACGATAGTATTTCTAACGTTCATTTTTTGACGAGCAAAAAACGAACCAAAAAACTCGCCCCAAAAGTTAGGTTCTTCGAACTACCTTCATTCTTCAATATTATTTACGCGGCGCACCACGGGCATTCCTTTCAGTCACCACGAAACCTCCTGTTTCGTCTTTGCTAAATTGGGCTATCCCTGCCCAATTTGCCCTATAATTTTGAAGAGCTCAGCTAACTTTTATGGGGGAATCAGCTACTTTTCAGCTTTCAACTCAACATCAACTAGCTCCCAAGATTTAGCTCTTCTGCCTAAACTCGAAACACTTTCTAAAACTCTAATATTTACAGATTTTACTATTGGAGAGATATTCACGTTTTCTATACAAAACTTATAATTCATCATTCGAGAGCTATATGCTTTTGGTTCTAAATATTGATTACACCATGAACGACTATTTGTACTTTTATAAATTGCTGATTGATAGATTAAAGCAATCTCCGTTTCAGAAAATAATTGGTTCTCAATCTTACCAACCCCCACTGATAGTGCACAGAAACTGGCAAGAGTTCCCATTAGCGGAGCTCCAAAATATACTAAAAATATATTTAAAATCCACTTAAATGAGTATTTTTTTATCTTGTTCTTAAGTATCCAAACACGGTACTGATAACGATAAACCGTAATCGTTAGTAGAGCCCCAAATATAATGGACAGATAAAAAGAGAATTTGGTCCACCACTTAGATGGCACAAAGTCGTGAGAAAGCGAAAAACAGAAAAGTAGCCCTACAGGAATAGCTATTGAAAATAAAATCCATTTATCAAATTTAGACACTATAGAATACCTATATAAATCCTTATGAAGATTGAGCCTAGGTTCTAATTTTAAAAGCCTATTTCAAGATCTAAACTAAAAACATTCCTAGAAAAATGGATTTTTAGTCGTTTTGCGAGATAGTCTTTACCACTATATTTAAAATTAAGACTTTTGATGAAAGAACGAGGAGGTTTTGCGCACAAAGAGGGAGCATATATCAAATACGTGACAGACATGAGCACAAAACCAACAAAGTTATTTCGCAAAAGGATAATTTTTACTCAGTAAAATATCACTAGAAAAGTGTATTTTTAGTCGTTTTTGCGAGGCAGTCTCTCGCACAGCGAGGGCGCGTATAGTAATACGTAACCGAGCGAGCAAGAGACTAACAAAGTAAAAACCTAAAAAGACGTTTTCTAGGTTATTTTTTCATCGAGGTGAAGAACTCATCATTAGTTTTTGTCATCGCCATTTTATCGATCAAGAATTCAATCGCGTCTAACTCATCCATTGGATGTAGGATTTTGCGTAAAATCCACATTTTCTGGAGTTCTTCTTGAGTCGTTAGTAGGTCTTCTTTACGAGAACCTGAGCGGTTGAAGTCGATGGCTGGGAACACACGTTTTTCTGCGATTTTGCGAGAAAGGTGTAATTCCATGTTACCGGTGCCTTTGAACTCTTCGTAGATAACTTCGTCCATCTTTGAGCCTGTATCGACTAGCGCTGTGGCGATAATGGTTAAGCTGCCACCGTGTTCGATATTTCGAGCGGCACCGAAGAATCGTTTTGGGCGTTGTAGGGCGTTAGCGTCAACACCACCTGTTAATACTTTACCTGACGATGGCACTACGGTGTTGTAAGCACGAGCGAGTCGGGTAATCGAATCGAGTAGGATTACAACGTCTTTTTTGTGCTCGACTAAGCGTTTCGCTTTTTCGATAACCATTTCTGCTACTTGGACGTGACGCGCTGCTGGTTCATCGAAGGTCGAAGCTACAACTTCGCCTTTTACTGAACGTTCCATTTCGGTTACTTCTTCTGGACGTTCGTCGATTAGCAATACGATTAACATACATTCTGGGTGATTGTAGGTAATCGATTGCGCGATGTTCTGCAACATCATTGTTTTACCGGCTTTTGGCGGCGACACGATTAGGGCACGCTGACCTTTACCGATTGGAGCTGCTAAATCAATAACACGCGCCGTAATATCTTCAGTCGAGCCGTTACCACGCTCCATGCGCATGCGGTCGTCTGGGTGTAGCGGTGTTAAGTTTTCGAATAAGAGTTTGCGGCGGGAGTTTTCTGGGCTGTCGTAGTTGATTTCTGCGACTTTAAGTAGGGCAAAATAGCGTTCCTGATCTTTAGGTGGGCGTATTTTGCCGACGATTGTATCGCCCGTGCGCAAGTTGAAGCGTCTAATTTGGCTTGGCGAGACGTAAATATCGTCTGGACCAGCTAGATATGAGCCTTCTGCTGAGCGTAAAAATCCAAAACCGTCCGGCAAGATTTCTAAAACTCCACCACCAAAAATATCTTCACCACTTTTGGCATGATTCTTGAGTAGGCCAAAGATAATGTCCTGTTTGCGCATACGCGCCATGTGCTCAAGACCAACGGCTTTAGCCATTTCAGACAGTTCTTGAGCTGATTTCTGCTTTAATTCTGTTAAATTCATAATGTGAAAGATTATTTATTGACGCATTGATAGGCAATGCTACATGTTCCCATGAAATTAGTGTTTGGAATAGAAACGGAGTTGCCCGGGGGCTTTTTTTGGACGCTGTATTCAGCAAGGTTAAATGTAGCACTTGATGTTAGTGCTGTCTAGCGCTTGAAGTGGTTAATTTTGCATCTATTGTACAAAAAAGAGGCCGAAGCCTCTTTTTATGTCGTTACTACTCGATCTCAGCTTAGATGTTGCTGTCGATAAACGCCATTAGCTGTGATTTCGAAACAGCACCTACTTTAGTCGCTTCAACATTGCCGTCTTTAAATAACATTAATGTTGGGATACCGCGGATACCATATTTTGGCGGCGTTTCGTTGTTTTCATCGATGTTTAACTTAGCAACTTTTACTTTGCCTTCATAAGACTCAGCGATTTCGTCTAAGATAGGTGCAATCATCTTACAAGGACCACACCATTCAGCCCAATAATCAACCAACACTGGGCCATCTGACTTTAAGACTTCTTCTTCAAAAGTCGCATCGCTAAGGTATACAATTTTGTCACTCATTCAATTTTCTCCTGCTAATTCACTTGCGCTCAGTAGCTATCAGACGCACAATGGCTCTATTTGATACAATGACTTGCAATTTTGCAAGCATCCAATGGTAAAAAGTTATAATAGATGGACAAATCACATTTATCCGACATACGTTTTAGCGACCTAGGCTTACATCCGAAACTACTTTCGGCAATTAATGACCTTGGTTTCCAGTACTGCACGCCAATTCAGGCGAAAACACTGCCATTATTGCTAAAAGGGCAGAATGTTGCTGGGCAAGCGCAAACCGGTACCGGTAAAACCATCGCATTTCTATTGGGGGTCATGAACGACATGTTGACCTTACCTGAAATCGATGGTCGTCGTGCTAACGAACCTCGCTCTATCATCATGGCGCCAACTCGCGAGCTGGCCGTACAAATTGCTAAAGATGCTCTGAAGCTTGCTAAGCATACAAAATTCAAGATTCGAGTAGTATATGGGGGTGAAGATCATCAAAAACAACGCCTTCAACTGGAAAAAGGCGTGGATATTTTGATCGGCACCACAGGCCGCTTAATTGACTATTTAAAGCAGAATGCTTATGGCCTCGAAGCTATTGATAGTGTCGTTTTAGACGAAGCGGATCGCATGTTTGACTTAGGCTTTATCAAAGATATTCGCTATATGTTCCGTCGCATGCCGCCTGCAAATGATCGCTTGAATATGCTGTTCTCAGCAACCCTATCTCATCGCGTCCAAGAGCTGGCTTACGAGCATATGCATAACCCGCAACATATCCAGGTTGCAGCCGAGCAAGTCACCGCGAAGAAAATCCGTGAAGCTTTATTTTACCCAAGCCGTGATGAAGCCTTGCCGCTGCTGGTCGGGTTAATGCAGCGACTTTCACCACCTCGTACTATCGTCTTCACCAACACTAAGCGCGCAGCGGAGCATGTTTGGGCCTGCTTAAGGGGCAATGATATCGAAGCTGGTCTTTTGACTGGGGACGTGCATCAGAAGAAACGCTTAAAACTCCTTGATGACCTTAAAAATAACACGGTTAATGTGCTTGTGTGCACCGATGTTGCTGCACGTGGTTTGCATATTGACGATGTTACGCACGTCTTTAATTATCATTTGCCAGACGATCCGGAAGATTATGTACACCGTATTGGTCGGACAGCTCGAGCCGGCGCAGAGGGTGATGCCGTAAGTTTTGCAGGCGAAGACTTCGCCATGAACCTTACTGCAATTGAAGAATACATAGGCCATGAGTTACCTAAACTCGACATAAAGCCTGAATATCTTGCAGATCTAAAACCATCGATACCAATTAAACAAAAGCGACGCCACCCCACACAAAGACGTCAATCGAAGCATTAGTATTATGGGGTCGCTCCTGCGGCCTCATAAAATCAATTTTCTTTTCGCCGCCACAGTGTGAACTAGCTCACATAAAACAAATTTTAACAAGTCTCAATTTGAATTTATTTAACAGTTTGATAGTGTGAATTTTCAATGTTAAGCAAAGGGAAAATATCTATGCATAAGTTGTTAATAATGTTAGGAGCTTCACTAATAATCTTCGGTTGCGCCTCTACAAACTCTCAAACTGCATCTACAGCCAGCGAGCCAACAAAACAAGTTGCGGACAAAGAGGATGATAAACCTAAGGTTATTTGTCAAAAAACCCACCGCGTTGGTACAAACTTCAAAAAATTGCAGTGCTGGACTAAAGAAGAATACGCACTAAAACAGCAGCGTGATAGAGAAGAAGTAGAAAGAATGAAAAGAAGTGGAATGGCGCCTCCTTCAAGATAGTTCTTGCTAGTTAATAAAAAAGGTCGCACGTGCGACCTTTTTTATTAACTTCTTAAAGACTTCATTTCCTTTACTAAACTTTCTTCAAGTTTCTTGATGAAAGGAACTTATTTAGCTGCAACCATTACATCTAAAACCTTATTAGACACCGCAACTCTTATTTTGGCTTCTTCCAAACTTTTGGCTTTGATTGCATAAGCCTCCGGCGCAGTGACTTTAACCTCTTTTCCTGTCTCGCGCTCTAAAATGTCTTGCAGTTTCTGGACATCCAATTTACCTTCAAAGTGAATCTCCCTAACCCCAGAGTTCATGTCTAAACTCCCTTGAGTTCCAGGTAAATATATTGTTCCGTTACTAAAGTCAACTGCAAAAGCGATAACGCCAGGAATAAGAAAAAACAATAGTCCAATACCATCAAGCACTGCAATTGAAGGATCGATTCGACCGTCAACTTGACCCTTACGCTCTGGATGTAAAATAGTCCCGCAACCGGTTGAGTTTGCAACAAAGACTGAAATTATAATTAAGCTAATTATTTTCTTCATACTCCACACCTCAAATCTTAATAGTTTGTCTTGTTAGCATGTCGCATCGCATATTAAACATCAATTTTGCAACTTCAATATTATGCAAATTTCTGTAAAAACTACTTGTTTTATTAAGCATCTCTCACTTTCCCAGTTAGTTTTTATTGCTTTCCTTAACTCTCCCGGCTGTTAGTTTCGCTAAGTTTACTAACTGCTGATGACTCTCTTCATTTTCATCAGCGCTATACACATACAAATATATAATTTTTCCTTTTACTAGCATTACGTTAATTGCCATTAATATATTATCATTATCTGCTGCTTCACCATCGACAGCCACACTACTTTTCATCAAGTAAGTTGAGCCGTAATGATTTTCTGTTTCAGCGAAAATTTCCAATGGCACCATATCCGTAATCGATAAAGCCACATCGACATCGTATTTATTGGATACCTTGCTTGACGAGGCATCCATTTCGTTATTAATTCTCTGTCTTAGTGTTTCACTGATTTGCTCAAAGTTTTGTTTCATGAAGTCTTTAATTTGACCAAACTCTGCTTTCGAAACTTGGCGGTATTTAGTGCCTTTAAAAGTTTGAAACACGATGCTTTTACTAAACTGTTCAGCTTTCATCTCCAAAGTTTGCGTTAGCTCATCTTTAGGAGCCTGTATCACCAACAACTCATTCGTTTGTGGCGTAAAGTCCTGCATAAACTCTGTGTAGAAATGTGTTTCAGGGAGCTCAACAAACCCTTCTTGCAGAGGTAAGTTTATAGTCACATCACCAATAGTGACTTCTTTCGCTGCAGTAAAACTAGTTAACCCAAGTAATACAATGAATAACCCTATCTTTTTTATCATTTCCATTTCTCCACGACGTTTTTAATTCGTCCTTCGCGGCGCCCTACATGCGACTTGATCTGCTCTGCAAGTTCGAAGTGTTTGCGCTCTTTGTCAGTTTCGATAATCAATTCTGGAATCTCAACGGTATTTCGTTCTTCGTCAAAAGCCACTAATGTGAAGTGTGCAGTAGTACTTAAAACATCACCTTCCTCTCCACCTTTATCGACAAATACATCTGTGCGTACCATCATCGAGGTTCTGCCAACTAGCACCACCTTGGCGACGGTTTTAATTCTATCGCCAACAAAAATTGGTCGCTTAAAGATAACTCGCTCTACTGAAGCTGTCGACACTGTGCGTCCTGAGTATCGAATCGCGGCTAAGGCAGCGGTGGAGTCCATAATGGCGAGCAGCTCTCCACCGAACATATTGCCATAAGGGTTGCTTTGGTTTGGAAAAACAAAGTTCCATGTTTCTATTGCTTCCGAGGTTTTTTTCTCGCGTTCAGACATCAAAGCCCTTCCTTTTGATTTAAAAAATTAGCTATAGGTTGCCATATTCCTTGTTCGATTTCCTGCTTTTTCTTAAACAAACCAAAGTGTCCAATTTTTTTCACCCCGATCGAAGCGGGAGTAATATTGAGGATGGTTTGCTTACACTTCGGGTAATGTTTTAGCAGTCCATCCCTTGCTTGCGACGGAGCATACCAGTCGTCACTAATGGTTAGCGCTAAGATATCTGCATCTATATTCCGGTAGCCCTGTGTATCGATACCGTGCTCTGGCGTGAATAAATATTCGCGCGAACGCGCCCAACGCAGCCATTGTTTCACCGCATTTTTCGGTACTGGCGTTGGCCCAAGAAAGCGCGATTTAAAAAAGTCTCCAAACTGCACAGACATCACCGCAGGGAACACCAGGTACCAAATTGCAGCTAATCCGTACTTTTGAAGGCCGGGCCACAAGCGCCAGGAACCCACGCCGCTAGCGGCAATGATGACTTTATCGAATTCGAGACTTGAAGGCGACAAGCCTATTATCTGTCCACCGGCACTATGCCCCATATAGTACAGCTGTTCAGGCGAGTAGGTGCTTTTAATAAACTGAATTGCAGCTTCTAGATCTAGCTCTCCCCAGTGCTGCATCAAGATTTCTTCGGTGGGCATATTCCCTTGCTGCGAGTGGCTAATACCTCGGTAGTCGAAACTGACCACTGTAATCCCTTGCTCCGCCAGATAACCTGCAAAATGCTTGTAATACTGATAAGGCACGCCAAAAGCAGATCCTATCAATAAAACTTTCTTGTTAGCAGTCTTCGCTAGCGGTGTATAGACACAAGCAGCTAACTCAAAGCCGTCGGCCGCTTCAAAGCTGATCGTAGAGACATGGTAATTCACAGAAACACCTTAATTATTGTTGTAGGGCTCTATTGATACCTTATTTTTGCGCGAAAGGCCAGACCAGTGACCTTTCGCTATCAAGCTATGCCTGTAATCACTGCTGAGAAAAGACTTTTTGTAGTAGCTCTGTGGTTCTGGCGACGGGGTTGTCACGTATCTTTTTCTCTTCCTGAGCGACTAGGGTGAAAAGGCCATCCAGAGTTTCGTCCATGACATAATCTTCAATGTTCATGTTAGGCTTTTCTGTGAACGGCAGCTTTTGGTAGGCCCCTAGCAATTGTTTATAATCATTATAAAAGCCAACTTTTTCCATATTATTGGTAATAATCGGTTGGAAACGGCGCTCTAAGCTTGCTTGAGTTTTTTCGCGGAAATAGTTAGTCGCAGCATTATCATCACCGCGCAAGATACCCCAAGCATCCGAAATCGACATCGAACTAATGGCACCAATAAAGACATCTTTAGCCTCACCCGATGCTTTTTCTGCGGCACGATTCATTTGGCGCTCAAAATTATTCACATAACTGCCCAAGCCCACTTTACGCAAGGCCCCAGCAACATTATCCAGTTCGTCAGGAACCGCGATTTTAATCAATGGATTATTACTAAAACCACCAGGTTTATTGGTGCTGTTGACACTATTTTTAGTGCCGACTTCGAGCGCCTGCTTTAATCCAGCCACCACCGTTTCGTTGGATAGCTGTTGATTGCCGCCTAAGCCTTCTAACACGCGGTTAATGTCTGTGGTTTTACAGCTGGTTAAAACCAATGCCGCTAATACTGTGGTTATTGCGATTTTTATAATCTTCATGCGATACCTCGGTCTGCTAAAGTTTTGCCTGCTGAGTCACTTCTCATCAGTATCTCAGCTTAATGCAGCGTTTGTACTATCCATATCGTAGTCGGAATTGTAATAACCGACAATAGAGTCGTTAACGCTATGGTGTTGTGCGCAACCTTACGATCACTTTCCACCGCCTCAACAAAAGGCATAATACTGATGCCAGTAGGGCAAGCTGCCAGTATCGTCAGCGATAATAAGTAGGTTTCATTAAGCCCCATAACCCAGTAACCAAAGCCAAACACCACCAAGGGGATCAGCAGTAGTTTGATAGAAGAGACTAAAACCGTTTTCTTAATCACTGAGCGACTTATGGTTCGAATGTTGGCCAATGAACTCCCTAATATAATTAAAGCAAGTGGCAAGGCAGCGTCCGACACCATCTGTAACGGCGTGAAGAGCTGAGTCGGGATGGGAATTTCGAACAGGTTAAAAAGCAATCCTAAAACCACACCTAGGATGACGGGGTTACTGAAAATTCCAAGGGTCGCTTTAAATTTCGATGGCGTAACGTTAACGCGGGTCGAGAACAAAAAGAAGGTGCTGAAGAGGATTAAACTGTGCCCCGAAATTACCGCTAAACTAATCACCAAGCCTTTTTGCCCAGTGACTGACAGTATAACGGGGATGCCGACTAGAACATTATTCGAAAAAGTCGAGGTTAAAGCGATGCGGTGACTCATGGTCAACGCCAAAATCACAAAAACGATTAAAACTGGCGTGAAGTAGGCGAAGAGGGTGGTTCCAATATCTTCTAAACCCGTCTCATAAACATTCACGAATAGGAAAACGGGGATAAAAGCCTTGAAAACCACTTTCGAGAGATCGTCAAAAAACTCTGCTCGAACTAACCGCCATTTCACCAACACTACACCAATCAACACGACCAGGGCGACAGGTATAATAGCGTTTAATATGACGGTCAAAGTTTCTCTCTTAGCCTTCTATAGCATTTAAGTACAAATCTCTAGCTTGATTCCTTTAAATAACGGCAAGCATCTTTAGCGAAATAGGTTAGGATGCCGTCGCAGCCCGCGCGCTTAAAGCCCAGTAGCGACTCTAAAACGATGGCCTTTTCATCAAGCCAACCGTTTTGCGCCGCAGCTTTAATCATGGCGTATTCGCCACTGACTTGATAAGCAAAGGTCGGCATCTTAAATTCGTCTTTTACTCGACGCACAATATCCAAGTAAGGCTGACCAGGCTTAACCATAACCATATCAGCTCCTTCTTCGATATCCAGCGCAATTTCGTGTAACGCCTCGTCTGTATTGCCGGGATCCATTTGATAAGTCTTTTTATCAGCCTTACCCAAAGCCCCTGCCGAACCGACTGCGTCGCGGAATGGTCCGTAATAGTTAGAAGCATATTTCGCGGCATAAGACATGATCATGGTGTTGACGAACTCGCCAGCTTCTAAAGCTTCACGAATAGCACCGACTCGGCCATCCATCATATCCGATGGCGCCACCATATCAGCGCCAGCATTGGCATGACAAAGCGCCTGTTTGACTAGCACATCTTTGGTAATGTCATTAAGGATATAACCCTCATCATCAACGATCCCGTCTTGGCCGTGCGAGGTATAAGGATCGAGCGCCACATCGGTCATTACGCCGAGTTGTGGGAACTCCGCCTTAATCGCTTTCACCACCGTTGGCACTAAACCTTCTGGATTATAAGCTTCCTCGGCATCTAGCGATTTTTTATCTTGGCCAACCACAGGGAAAAGCGCAATTGCAGGAATGCCAAGCTCAACCACCTCGGCACACTCTTCTAACAGTAAATCCAAAGTCTTACGCTCAACGCCAGGCATCGAAGCGACCGCTTCTTTTTTATTCTCGCCTTCAAGCACAAAAACTGGATAAATAAAATCCTTCGCCGACAAGCTCGACTCACGAACTAAATCACGGCTAAAAGCTTGTGCACGAATGCGTCGTAAACGACGGCTTGGGAAAAAACCACTATTCATATGTAACCTTTTTACGCTTATTAAATTGCCCAACGATAAGTTTCGATAGTAACCACGCAACCACACCATTTACACACACCCAGAAGGGGATAATGTAATAATAAAAGTGATTGCCCACCACAACCTGAGCTCTATCTGCTTCACTCCTTGGCTCTGTAACTAAATTTGCACCCAATAAATCAAACAGCTTTGCTGGCGCGACAATGGTGTACACCCCTGATAAGGGATAATAATAAAAAGTTAGCCACAAAGCAGCGCTGAACACTAGAAACAACAATGCCCAACACAGTTTCATTATCCATTAACCCAGTCTTGAGGTTTTAAATAATACTCGGTTAATTCAGCCTCACGCGTGCCTGCTTCTGGCTGCCAGTTATAGCGCCAGTTCACCGTAGTCGGCAAAGACATCAATATTGACTCGGTACGTCCGCCGGTTTGTAGGCCAAACAAAGTGCCTCTGTCCCAAACCAAGTTAAACTCCACATAACGCCCGCGGCGATAGAGCTGAAAGTCACGCTCCTCTTCGGTGTAAGGCAAACCCTTACGTTTATTGAGTATCGGCTGATAAGCCTTGATGTAATGATCGCCCACCGAGCGCATAAAAGCAAAACACTGCTCGAAATCCCAATCTGTACTATCAGTATTTACATCATCAAAAAACAAACCACCAATACCACGGTGTTCATCACGGTGTTTGATATAAAAATAATCATCGCACCACTTCTTATATTTTGGATAACACTCGGCACCAAAGGGGTCGCAGGCATCTTTTGCTACCTGATGCCAAAACTGACAGTCTTCTTTATTGGCGTAATAAGGCGTTAAGTCAAAACCACCACCAAACCACCAAATCGGCTCAGCACCTTCTTTTTCGGCGACAAAAAAGCGAACATTCATGTGTGAAGTTGGCACATGAGGGTTTTTCGGGTGAATCACCAGCGATACGCCCATGGCCTTAAAGCTTCGGCCAGCTAACTCAGGTCGATGAGCCGTAGCAGAAGCAGGCATGTTAGTGCCCTCGACATAAGAATAATTGACGCCGCCTTTTTCGATGACTGCGCCATTTTCCATAACTCGGGTTAAACCGCCACCACCTTGTGCGCGCTGCCACTCGTCTTTAATAAAATCTTTTTCGCCGTCTTCTTTGGCTAATTCGCGACAAATATCTTCTTGTAAACCAAGCAGATAGGATTTAACTGCTTCAATATCAATGGTTTGCATACCACCTCTTTTTGCGTCATCGAGTTGTATTAGCTAACTGGATTGATTACCGCTTTTACGCTTAAGCTCGCAACACTTGCTGAGTTTGCGCATCAATAATCTTAGATGGACGATCATAACCGCCAACCGCACCAGATACCACCATATCCAGTTGTTGCGACATCTTATTGCGCACCTCTTCCGTCCGCTTCATTTCAGGATAGCCCGCACGATTAGCGCTAGTTGAAACAATGACTGACTGCGCTTCGTCACACAAAGCCTGGACGATAGGGTGCTTACACAAACGAATCGCGATTTTCTCATGATCGCCGCAAACCAATGGCAACACGATATCACTTTTAGGCAGAAGCCAAGTTACCGGCTGATCAGGATCACTTAGATGACTCTCATCAGAAAAAGGCACCTCTTCAAAACACGCTAGTAAATCATGGTAGTTTTCATCGACGAAAGGTTCTATTTGCGTAATATCGCTCGCCACAAGGATTAAACCTTTATGCCAAGGACGATTTTTAATCTGCAATATACGCTCGATAGCGTCGGTCGAGAAGGGAAGGCAACCTAAACCAAATACCGCCTCAGTCGGATAGGCGATAACACCGTCTTGTTCCATCAGGTTGACGGCACGTTTGATCTGAAAATCGTTAACGTAGGCCAATTGATTCATCTTTTTTGAGTAGTAAAGGTTAGCGCTTAAGTTAAGCCACCTCAGCGTTAAAATGCAAGGCTTTTTCGCTTAATTAACCTTGTAATCCGCCACTTTAGCAACACATCGCCTAAGTATTTAGAACGCTCTTACGCTGCTTCTTTGACTATATGAAAGACCTACAGTAATCTTAGAGAACAATTATTAAATAAAGAATAAGAAAACACGGATTAGCTTGTAGGAAAATTGCCGTTTAGTACTTAAAGGATCGAAATTTATTATCGAACACGATAACAATACCCCACTTTAGAAACGCCCTTGCTAGGGTATTAAACACTTTTGGGTATTTAAATTTAACCTAAGCTAAATTAATACGTTACAAGCGAGTTCGGGTATTTTTATGCTAGAGAGCATAGGAGAGTTTAATGGCATATCAAGCTACTGTAATTCCAGTGATGATCGCCTCACCAGGCGATGTGGCAGAGGAACGAGAACTCATACGAAATATTATTCATGATTGGAATGATGTAAATGCCGAAAATTCTAATGTTATGCTTTCTGGAATTGGCTGGGAAACTCATTCGTCCCCAGAGCTGGGGGCTAGGCCTCAAGAGCTAATCAATAAACGCATACTTAAAAACTGTGATTTACTCATCGGTGTGTTTTGGACTCGTTTAGGTACGCCAACAGGAAAATCTTCAAGTGGTACCGTCGAAGAAATTGAAGAGCATGTCGCAGCTGGAAAGCCCGCGATGATTTATTTTTCTTCCAAGCCTGTAGCACCCCAGAGCATTGACACTGAGCAGTTTGCTAAAGTCCAAGAAATCAAACAAAAATGGATGCCTCAGGGACTGATAGAAACCTATGACAACCTTGAAGAGTTCCAGAAAAAACTCTCAAAACAACTCCAGCTTTGCCTTTCTAAAAATGAATACTTACGCGGCTTGGTATCTGCTACAAAAGATGAAGTTACACCCAACTCTGATCAAAGTTCACAGCAGAATGAACAATACCGATTAAGCCAAGAGGCCAAAACTCTTTTGAGATCGGCCTCCAGCCGTGATGATGGAACAATACTTAAAATGGCTTACATTGGTGGGCGAGTAATACAGGCTGGTGGCGAGTCATTCGGTGGCGAACGCGGCCGCGAAGCAGCTAAATGGGAAGCTGCCTTAGACGAACTTTTAAACCTTGGGCTTGTAACAGCTAGAGGTTTCAAAGGAGAAGTGTTCGAGCTCACAAATAAAGGCTGGGAAGTCGCAGATGCCCTCTAGCAAATGGCTCAGAGTAGATCAATTTATCATTGCTTATTATTAACAAGGTTAAATTAAGCAAGACGACCTAGAAAAGATTAATAATGTTGGGGTTATCCTTTCCCCCAACTTTCATCAATATTAGAGCAGTCCTACACCAAACCTATTCCGGCTTAGGACTTCCCATCATTTTCTCTAAGACTTCACCTTGTGGCATTCCTTGTACGCTTTGGATTTTGCCGTCTTTATCTTTGTAGAAGGACGTCGGGGTTGCGCCGAAACCTAGGCGTTGCATCATGTTGGTATTGAGCTGGACTCTAACTTGGCCTTTTTCTACAGCTTCTTGGTCAACTTCGATGCCGCCTTGCGAAAACTGCTTGTTGTGTTTATCCATCATGGCTTCTGGATCTTCGCTACCTAAGATTGTGGCGCCTTTGTCCATGCTACTTTTACGGAGAATGGCGACGACGATATGGCGGAATTGGACTTTGCCTGCTTTAATCCAAGGATCAGCGGCTTCACGGAATTTATGACAGTAAGGGCAGTTGGTATCGGTAAAGGTATAAATAATGACTGGCGCATCATCACTACCATCGGCCACCCAGGCGCTATTTTCGAGTTCTTTCCACGCTCGCTCCATACGCGGCCCTTCAACTAGGCTATCCATAGTTTCAACCGTTAAATTATTCCCTTCGGCATCGATTAAAGAGCCTACAATGGCGTATTTCTTGTCTTCGGTGACGTAGATTGCTAACGGTTGACCACGCATCATACCCGCGTAGCCCATCATGCCCGCTGGTGCATCGAAGGTATCTATGATTTCAACGCCCTGATCGATAATGCTTTCGACAGGCGCCGGATATTGTTTCGCGCGCTCTAATGCGCCTTGTTCTTGGTTGGCTTTAATCGCTTTTTCTGTCCCTTTTTCTTCTTTTTCATTGGAGCAGGCGCTTAATGCGACTAATGCTAATGCGCTGATCAACTTTATAAACTTCATTACTTAGTACCTTATTGATTTTTTATTTCCGACTGTTTCAGTCGTTCGAGTTTTGCCGCTAGCGATGCGCGAGACAACTCACCTAAGTGTGCGTCTACTAGCTCACCTTTTGCATTGATAAATAGTGTGGTCGGTAACGCTCGACTGCCCACTAATTGCCCTAGCATGGCTTTAGTATCCATCACTGTATTGTTCAGATTTAATGATTCTTTTTGTAGATATTGCTCTACCACCGCAGGGTGCTCGCCTTGATTAACAAAGATGATTCCCGTATCTGGGTTTTCCTGTTGTGCCTGCTGTAACACCGGCATTTCGCGACGGCAAGGCGGGCACCAGGTGGCCCAAAGATTAATCACTCGAGGTATACCCGCTTCGATGTCATTCAATTCGATAGATTGGCCGTTTAATTCCGACACGACCAGTTTTGGCAATCGCTGCGAGGTGTCTTCTATCGCCCAAAGACCCACGCTAACGAGCGACCAGACTAAAAAGCCAGCGACCGCACCGCCAAGAAAAGGCTTTCGCGTTTTCGGTTCGCGCCAGCTGTACCAAACAATCATCAGCAATAATGCAATCAAGCCGGCCCACACGTTAAATCCACCGTCTCGAATGTCGATGATAGAAAGCCAGTTTGCGCTATACTCTTGCCAGTACTGCACCACAAAAATTAGACGAGCCACTATCATAGCGATGATAAAAACGCTGGCTAGCTGACCATCGACACTTTTGCTTTCCGGTTCATTATTCTTTCGACTGGCGATATAGCCCACAAGCATTGCTATGGCAAAACTTATTAGGATTAAAAATCGATCAAAAGGAAGGCTCAAGGGGCCTATGGAAATTGTTAACACGCTAATTTATGCACTCGTTACGCTGAATGAACATTTCAATTCAATGTGTAACGAATTGTACGTCAAATAATCGCTAAATAGAGCTAAATTTGTGTAAAGTTGCGTAAATCGCGGTAAGTTTACATAAAGAAGAGGGGGGAGTTATATAACTAGGTCTTAAGCCCTAGTTAATAGGCTGGTTTTAATAGACGGCTTATTGCCGCTGTAGTTATGGCCCCAAGCACCAGTGAGCTAGTCTATAATTACCTGTCACTAATGCGCTCGAGCACCACCTTCGAGATTTTCTACCCAAGCAAATTCAGCATCGCGATCTTGCATGTTAAAGAGCACCATCATCACCACCCAGCGTAGGCGTTCTAATGCTACTTCTTCGTCTTCTTGCTGACCTAAGGCAGTCATGCGATCGATCACCATCTCTCGGGCGTGGGCATCTAAAATACCGCGCTGCTCAAAGTACATAATCGCACCTTGTACCGCCGGCGAAAGCACCAGTTGCTCGTGAGCTGAGAATAATCGAATCGACTGATCGGCTTCTGCGCTTGGCTTAAAGGTTTCAGAGGTTGCTAAAACCAAACCATCTAACCAATCGATCGCGCCTTTAATTTCGCCATCAGTAAAACCGACGTCCTCTAGCGCTTCTACGAGGTTGTCGTTAGCGAGAATATGGCTGCTGTCTTCGTCTTGGAAGTTTTCAAAGATATAAAGTAGTACGTCTAGTACGTCTTCTTTCATTGGACTCTCATCGGTTAGGCGTATGAAACGCCGTTAAAGCCACTTTGCCACTTGCTAAGCGTTGCTAATAGATTGCGTCGTTAAAGGGATCGCTTCTTTAGCTTTTGCGGCGTTGGTATCCGCCAGCGACACTCACAATATGGTCATTTAATTCTAACAGTAATAACATGTGGCTGACCACATCTATTTCAAGCCCTGTGCGCTCAAGTATTTTATCCATCGAGGTTGGTTCATAGTCGATTTGTTCGATAAGCTCTTGATACTCCTGATCTAACTCAAACTCAGCAGGCTCTGAGGCTTGGTCAGATTTATTTTCTCCTAGGGACTCAGTTTGCCAAGTTGCTAGTGCGCCAAGCTCTTCGATGATTTCTTCCGCCGTTTCCACCAGCTTCACGCCTTGCTTTATCAATAAATGACAACCGCGCGCTAGTGGATTATGGATCGAGCCAGGAATCGCGAAAACCTCACGACCTTGCTCCATAGCCAGTCTCGCCGTAATTAACGAGCCGCTTTTGACGGCGGCTTCCACCACCAAGGTGCCAAGGCTCATGCCTGAGATAATTCGATTTCGAGCGGGGAAGTGGGTCGCGCGAACGCCAGTGCCAAGCGCAAACTCTGAGACTAATGCACCATTTTCAACAATTCTCTGGGCTAGCTCTTTATGTCTCGCTGGATATACTCTGTCTAAGCCAGTACCAGCCACCGCAATGGTCGGCAAACCCTGATCTAATACTGCTTTATGCGCAAAACCATCCACACCCAAAGCTAATCCGCTAGTGATAACCACTCCTGCTTTACCTAAGGTTCGCGAGAACTCTATTGCGTTATCTTTGCCCTGAGGTGTTGGATTTCGACTACCGACGATGGCAATTTGATGATGCTGCAAGAGTTCTTTTTTGCCATGGACAAACAGCAGTTTAGGTGCTGAGTCAATTTCCCGTAATAGTCCCGGATAGTCATCGCTGGTAAAGGGTATAAGGTGTTTGTCATCGCTATCAAACCAGGTCAGATCCTGCTCAATCAGCGAGTCATCGATCGCCTCTAAACGTTTTTTTAAGCCCTCTCTAAAGCCTAGCTGTATTAACTGCTTTTCCGATAATTCAAAAATTTGCTCAATCGAAGAGTAGTGCTCTAAGAAGTGCTGTAGTTTCGCGCGACTAATATTGATGTGTGATAGCGCAAGCCATGCACGGAATTCTGCTGTATCGAGGGTGTTTGTCTTAGTCATGATTAATCCTTTAATCGTGAAAATGTATTTTTCATAGTGTTCCATAAAAAACTGGCCTTGCTTTGCAACAAGACCAGTTCTATTTTTTGCTCAGTGTTTAGCCAATGGTTAGCTGACACTTTATAAGCGATGCTTAGTATGGGTTGCGCGCAACATCCATTAAGTGAATAGGACGTACTGCATCCATGATTAACGCTAAGCTTACTTTTTCATAAGTGCGGAAGACCATTAAGGTACCTGCGCGCTCTTCTGGTAACGTTACGTATGGATCCTCGGCACCACGCTCTTCAGCGACTTTATCGTGCACTCGCTTGCCGCGCTGATAAACCGTTAGTACGTGACCTTCTTCTAAGCCATCGCGCTGACCTTTGTTTAAGGTCACAACGTTATATTGGCCAATTTGAGTCACGCCATCGTAGACCGAAATCAGTTGTGCTTTAATCTCTTGCTCCGGCGCGCGTGGTGCATACACTGGTGGTAGAGGATCTTCGTTGCGCGGTAACGCCACATCACCCTTTAACACTTCAAGCTTGGATTTCTTAACCGCTAATGTTGCCGGGTCGCCAGCTTTTTCGATAGAACCATTCGCTAGGTAGCGTGCTTCAACACCTAATAGCTCGTTAGTTTCAGGATCGCGATATTCTTTACCTTTACGATAAACACCGTAAGAAGCACCCGCTTCAGCGTCTAGGCCACGGAGGTATAAGCGATCTCCAAAGCCGCCGCTAATGACACGCTCATCGCCTAAAGCAACAACGTATGGTGCGGTTTCGAACAACGATGGATCAACCACCATTTCATCGATTAAGAACGGTCGAATCAGATCAAGCGGAATCGTTGTGATAGCATCGCCTTCCGAAAGCACACGCGCTTTAGGGCGCAACTTAATAGTGCCGTTAGATGCTTTCACTAAATATGGTTTGCCGTCGATATAAACCAGCTTCAAAATATCGCCAGGATAAATTAAGTGCGGGTTTTCAACTTGCGGATTTACGTGCCAAATTTCAGGCCAATTCCAAGGCTTCGTTAAAAAGCGCCCCGAGATGTCCCATAAGGTATCACCTTTTTTGACAACGTAAGTATCTGGATGGTCTTCGCGTAGTTCTGCTGACTGCGCAATGCTCCCCAATAATAGCGCTGCCGTTGCAGCTGCTGCTAAAACTAACTTTTTCATGGCTATCCTTTGTAATTTACTGATAGTCGGATCCTCTTATCTCTGATTCCAATATACTGCAAAGCATATAATTTGAAAACAGGCAAAAGGAAACAGCCAAACCCCAAACGTAGAATCTCTAAACCCTATAAGGATCATCATCTTATCAACATTTCTTAGCACATTACTACAACTTAATCACAGTCTAATCATTATTTTCACCGTTTTAGGCAGTTTTTTCGCCCAAAAAATGGTCATTCTGGGTCGAATTGATTATGATCGCCCCCATATAGCTAGGTAGCTACCCCTTTTAACCGATAAAATATTATTTACATGGCAAAATTAGAAATTTTAGAGTTTCCAGACACCCGTTTACGCACAAAAGCAGAGCCTGTTACCGACTTTGGCGATGAATTTCAGCAACAAGTCGACGATATGTTCGAGACTATGTACGCTGCGCCTGGTATTGGTTTAGCTGGTGCTCAGGTTGATTATCACAAGCGCCTGTTCGTGATTGATGTTTCCGAAGACAAAAGCGAGCCTTTGGTTTTCGCTAACCCAGAGTTCATCGAAAAACGTGGCATCGAAGAGATGGAAGAAGGCTGTTTGTCTTTTCCGGGTGTTTACGCCAAGGTTCAACGCGCAAATGAAGTTGTGGTTAAGGCCCAAGATCGCCATGGTGAAGAATTCGAAATTGATACCGGCGATTTGTTAGCGGTATGTATTCAGCACGAATACGATCATATAGAAGGCAAGCTTTTTGTTGATTACCTATCACCACTTAAGCGCAATCGAATTCGTAAGATGCTTGAAAAACAACAGCGTCAAAGTAAGTGAGTAACCACTCCATGAGTCGTTCTTTAAACGTAATTTTTGCTGGAACCCCTGACTTTGCGGCTTCCAGCCTACAGGCGCTTTTGGACTCAAAACATAATGTTGTGGCTGTTTATACACAACCAGATCGCCAGTCTGGTCGTGGTAAAAAGATCAGCATGAGCCCCGTCAAAGAGCTGGCGTTACAACACGACATCCCTGTCGAACAACCCACCAGCTTAAAAGCAGAAGAAGCTCAACAACAGCTAGCAAGCTATAACGCCGATATTATGGTGGTTGTCGCGTACGGACTATTGCTACCACAAACGGTTCTCGATATTCCTCGCTTGGGGTGTATCAATGTGCACGGCTCCTTATTACCAAGGTGGCGCGGTGCAGCCCCAATTCAACGCGCTATTGAGGCGGGGGATAGCGAAAGTGGCATTACCATTATGCAAATGGAGGCTGGCTTAGACACAGGGCCAATGATTAGCAAAGCGGTAACGCCGATCACGGCCGATGACACAGGCGCATCGCTTCATGACAAATTAGCAGCTCAAGGCGCCACACTATTGGTTTCAACCATGGACAATATTGCGAGCGATAACTTTAGCGCCGAGTCGCAGGATGATTCGCTAGCCACTTATGCGCACAAACTGAGCAAACAAGAAGCCTTTATCGATTGGAACCAAAGCGCACATCAAATCGAGCGCACTGTTCGCGCCTTCAACAGCTGGCCTGTGGCGCAAAGCAAACTTGAGGATAAGGTGATCCGTGTTTGGGCCTCAGAGGTAGTTGAAGCTGAGAGCTCGCAGTCTGCTGGTACTATCATTAGCGCAGATAAAAGTGGTGTTCTTGTCGCCTGTGGTGAAAACCATCTGCTATTAACTGAGCTTCAACTACCGGGTTCGCGTAAAATGTCGGTTAAAGATCTGTTAAATGCTCCTAAAAACCAAGAATTATTGGCCAATGGCGCTCAATTTTCTTAAAACTGTCTCCATATAACCTTAGAAGGTATCTCTTTTGGCACTATTAAACTCGACGCACATACGTAGCCAAGCGGCAAAATCTCTTGAGCTGATTGCCTTTGAAGGCCAGTCCGCTAGCGATGTTTTATCTCAAGTTGAGTTTGAAAACCCCAGCGATACATCTCTTTTTAAGGCTATAGTGCTTGGCTGTTGTCGTTACTTTGAGCGCTTGGATGCCTTAACCCATTCTTTACTAAAGAAAAAATTTAAGCCGAAAGACCAAGATCTTTTGTGTTTGTTAATCGTCGGCCTTTATCAGCTCGAATATAGTCGCGTTCCCGATCACGCCGCAATCAGCGAAACAGTCGATGCCTGTCGTATGCTGAAAAAAGACTGGGCGACAAAGTTAATTAATGGTGTGCTTCGCACATATTCGCGCCAAAAAGAGCAATTAAATCAAAAGCTTGATAACGATTGGGAAACTAAATTCAGCTTCCCTGTGTGGCTCATTAACCGCATAAAACCGCACTATAAGGGCCAAGTTGAGGAAATACTCACAGAATCCAACCAACAAGCACCAATGTCCCTACGCGTTAATCTTATGAAGATTAGTCGCGATGAATTTTGCGCTAGGCTCGATGAGGTTGGCTTGGGTTACCGCAAACACCCTTTGGTCGAGAGTGCTGTGGTCTTAGAGCAGGCCGTTCCTGTGCATTCTATCCCTGGTTTTGATGAAGGTCATTGCTCGGTACAAGACGTTGCGGCGCAATTAGCCGCGAGACTGCTGGCTCCAAGCGAAGGGCAAAAGGTGTTGGATGCTTGCGCTGCACCAGGTGGAAAAACGGCCCATCTACTTGAGCAAAGCAATAATTCTTTACTGTTAGATGCGGTAGACATTGATCCCAAACGATGTGCGCGTATTCAAGAAAATATGGAGCGTTTAGAGCTGGGGGCAAACATTCACGCAGAAGATGCCTTGAACTTTATGCAAGGCAAAGAGGCCGAATACGACGCGATTTTGTTGGACGTGCCTTGTAGCGCCACCGGCGTTATTCGTCGCCACCCAGATATCAAGCTATTGCGTCGTGATGAAGATATTGATGAGTTGGTGCAGATCCAACAGCAGCTGCTAGTCGCCGCTTGGGATGCCCTAAAGCCAGGTGGAAAACTGCTATACGCAACTTGTTCAATACTTTTAGAGGAAAATAGCTTACAAATCACGGAATTTAAGAGCAAGTTCGACAATTCAACTCTGCTTGAATTACCCTCAGAGATTCAACAAATTAGTCAGATAGAGATCGGCTGCCAGATCTTACCAGGCACCGATGATATGGATGGTTTCTACTATGCCTTGTTGCAGAAGAACTCTTAGTGCAAAGACCTAAAACTTTAGATCTTAAGATCAAATCATCAAAATCATGTTAAATAATTGATAATTAAACGCATAAAGCTTAAAAACCCCTTCCGATCACAAGCAGTTAGCGTTAGCATAAGCATCAGATACTAATAAGAAGGCTTATTATTTGTCGTTATGAAAATTATCATATTAGGCGCTGGCCAAGTCGGTACCAGTCTCGCGCTCAGCCTCGAGGGTGAGGATAACGACATTACTTTAATTGATTCGGATCCAAAGCGATTGGCATATATCCAAGATCACTTGGATTTGCGCACTATCGTTGGCCACGCCGCACATCCTGATGTCTTGGAAAAAGCAGGGATCGACGATACCGATATGTTGGTCGCCGTGACCAGTAGCGATGAAGTCAACATGATCGCATGTCAGATTGCACACAGCCTCTATCAAACTCCTAGTAAAATCGCTCGTATTCGTTCCAGCAACTATCACGACAAGTCCGAAATTTTCACTAATAACCATATTCCTGTCGATGTTGTTATTAGCCCAGAGAAGCTTGTCACTGAGTATATCGAGCGGCTGGTGGATAATCCTGGTGCTTTCCAGGTGTTGGATTTCGCCAATGGTTTAGTCCGTTTGGTTGCGGTAAAAGCCTATTATGGCGGCCCACTGGTCGGCAATGCGCTGGCTGAAATAAAACAGCATTTGCCAAACGTAGATACTCGAGTCGCGGCTATTTTCAGACGTGGTAAACCGATTGTGCCCACAGGGCATACGGTTATCGAGGCTGATGACGAGGTGTTTTTCCTTGCCGCTAAAAAACATATACGTTCGGTTATGAGTGAGTTACAACGCCTAGAAAAACCCTATCAAAGGGTCATCATCGCCGGTGGCGGCAACATTGGACAGGGTTTGGCTAAGCGTCTGGAAAAAAAGATGCTGGTTAAAATCATTGAGCGTGATGCGCAAAGGGCAGAAGAGCTAGCCAACAATCTCGAAGATACCTTGGTATTACACGGCGACGTGTCCGATGAAGATTTGCTCAATGATGAGAATATCAGCGAGTTCGATTTGTTTATTGCGGTCACCAACGACGATGACGCCAATATTATGTCAGCGTTGTTAGCCAAGCGACTGGGCGTGCGTAAAACCATGGTGTTGATTAACCGCACCGCTTATGTTGACTTAATTCCTGGCCATGAGATTGATATCGCTATTTCACCACAGCAGGTCACTATTGGTAGCTTATTAACCCACATTCGGCGTGGACACGTATCGAGTGTTTACTCATTGCGACGCGGTGCTGCCGAAGCGATTGAAGCCGTTGCCAAAGGTAACGAGCAGACCTCGCTGGTGGTTGGTCGCGCTATTAGTGAAATTGCCCTGCCACCAGGAACCTCGATTGGCGCTGTGGTGCGTGGCGAAGAGGTGATTATTGCACACGATAGCGTCATTATTCGCAAAGACGACCATGTGGTGTTGTTCATGATTGATAAGGATTACATCCAAGACGTCGAGCGGTTATTCCAAGTTAATGTGACTTATTTTTAAGTGCGTCTAAGAGTTTTGGGAATCTTATAATGCAGTTTGCCACTATCACCCGTACTTTAGGCCTATTGATCATGATCTTTAGCTTGACCATGATCCCGCCGAGTATAGTTGCCTTGATTTATAAAGATGGTGGCGGTAGTGCGTTTTTTGCGACTTTTGTTTTAGCCCTCATCAGCGGCTTTTTCATCTTCCTCTCAAAGCGACAAGCTAAAAATGAACTAAAGATACGCGACGGTTTCCTTATCGTGTCTTTGTTTTGGACGGTACTAAGCCTTATCGGCGCTATTCCATTCCTTCTTATTGGCGAATATTCCTTATCTTTTGCTGACGCTGTGTTTGAGTCTTTCTCCGGTATCACCACCACAGGTGCTACCGTCATCGTCAATATTGATGAATTACCGCACTCGGTCCTTTTTTATCGCCAACAGCTTCAGTGGCTAGGCGGTATGGGTATCATCATTTTAGCAGTTGCCATCTTGCCTATGCTCGGCATTGGGGGAATGCAGCTTTATCGTGCTGAAATTCCGGGGCCCATGAAAGATTCAAAACTGACTCCTCGTATCGCAGGAACGGCTAAATCTCTGTGGTATATCTACGTTGGATTAACCATTGCTTGTGCCTTCTCCTATTGGTTAGCGGGTATGTCGGCGTTCGATGCGATTGGTCACAGTTTCAGTACTGTCGCTACTGGCGGATTCTCCACTCATAACGACAGTATTGGCTTTTTCCAAAACGATACTATCGAAATGATCTGTATTCTCTTTATGTTCCTCGGCGGCATTAATTTTTCACTGCATTTTTTCGCTGTGCGAAAATTGAGTATGACGCCCTATTTAAAGGACACAGAATTTCGTGTGTACACCTTGATTCTATTAACGGTGGGCTTAATTGGCGCCATCATTTTACTAATTGACTATAATTACAGCTCTTTCTACGAAGCATTTTTACACACACTTTTCCATACGGTATCGTTTGCCACATCCTCTGGCTTTGCCACTGCGGAATATTATGCTTGGCCACTGGCTGTATCGGTGCTTCTAATTTTTGTCAGCTTCCCAGGCGGTAGCGCTGGCTCAACCTCTGGCGGTATGAAGGTTATACGAATCGTACTGCTGTTTAAGCAGGGTTTTCGTGAGATTAAACGCTTAATTCACCCTAACGGGGTTTTTATTATTAAACTCGGCAAAGAGTCTGTGAATGACAAAGTGGTTAATTCCGTCTGGGGATTCTTCGCCACTTACATCATGTTCTTTGTCATTTTAATGTTTATTTTACTGTCGCAAGGTCTCGATCAGGTTACAGCTTTCTCAGCGGTTGCGGCCAGTATGAATAACTTAGGCCCTGGATTAGGCGAGGTTGCACAAAACTACAGTTCGCTGAACGATCTTACCAAGTACGTTCTTAGTTTCGCGATGTTATTGGGACGTTTAGAAATCTTCACGCTATTGGTATTATTCACACCTTATTTCTGGCGCAAATAATCTAGCGGTAGGGGTTAGGCTCGCCGTTTTCAGTGGTTTTAAATCGTTTATAAGACCATTGATACTGCTCAGGATAACGTCGGATGGTTTGCTCTAAGCACTTATTCACTTCAGTTGCATACTCCAGCTCATCCAAATCTTGGTCTATTTCAAGTGGTTTTAAATGAACATCGTACTGACCATTTGCATTCTTAATAGCCGCAATCTCAAACAAATTAGCATTACTTTTCTGTTGGATCTTTTGTACTAACGTCATGGTCAAAGCTTTTTTGCCGCAAAAAGGTACAAAAACCCCTGCGCCACGACCCGGCTCTTGATCACTAAGTACGGCAGCTACCTCACCGGCTTTTAATATTTTAATCAGGTGCATCACTCCACGACTGTCGCCACGCACCATAGCGGTACTGTTTTGACAACGACCGCTACTAATTACTTCATCCATCTCTTGCTGACGAGGAGGGCGGTACATACAGTGGAATGTATAATTGCTACCCAAGTAATAGAGCGCTACTTCCCAGTTGCCGATATGAGAACCTGTAAACAACACACCTTTACCTTGAGCTAGACTAGCTTTTACTTCTGCATCACCGTAAATGTTGCCAATATAGCGCTCGCCCTGACACTTACGCCAAATTTTAGCGGCCTCAATAAACAAACGCCCAGTGTGCTTCAAACTTTTATAAGCCAACAGCTTACGCGCCTTCTGATCAAGTTCTGGCATGCAAAGTTCGAGATTGGTAATAGTTGTGCGATAGCCTCTGGTTTTAAAGAGTCTTGAACACTGTGCAAAGATCCAGGCAAATACCCTGCCGATAAATTCAGGCATATTGGCAAAAAGCCCGATGATTGCACAGATTATCTTTACCTTTATAGGTTTCGACTCTACAACCTTACCTTTGCTTTGTTTTTTATCAGTGGGATTTGTCATACTTCGGCACACAACTATAAATTGAGATAATGTTAAAACTATTCAACGCTTATTATTTTTATTAACAATAGTATACCCATAAAAAATGCCAGTGAACACTGGCATTTTCTACTTACTAAAGGCGCCTAAATTATTTGGTATTTTCTAAAGCGAAAGTACCCAACAATTCATTCAAGTTGTTATAACTTGTTACCTCGTATTTTTTATTAACGATAACCGTAGGCGTTTTAATGATTTTTAAATCACGAGCAAGTTTCTTCGCGTACTGAACCTTGCTGTTTACACCAAACGATGTATAAGCTTTTTCAAAATCTTCTTCGCTCACTCCAGCTTTTTTAAAGATTGGAATTAGTGAGTCTTTTGTTGAAAGAACATTTTTCTCAGCATGCCATTCATGGAAAATCGCAGGATGTACTTTATCACTGACGTCTAACGCTTCTGCAACATAGAAAGCATAAGTTAGGTGCGGCGCTCGGCTCATGTATAAAGGTACTTGTTCAAACTTAACGCCTTCTGGTCGATCGTTCTTTTTCCACTTTTGAATCATTGGCTCAAAAGAATAACAAGCACCACAGTGATACGAGAAAAACTCGTGCACAATGGGCTTTGAGCTTGCTTCAGCGCCACTCAACACTTTATAGTCTTGACCTTCTTTTACTGCGGCGCTAACTGAGGTGGCGCCAAACGCTAAGGCTGATGCTAGTGCTAGCGTTAAAATATATTTTACCTTCATAAACATCCTCTCTAAATGCTTCTAAATTAAGATTCTTTAGTATTTGTTATTGCGAAACTACCTAGTAGTCGCTGTAAATTCTCGTAAGAATTTACTTTGTACTTTTCGTTGATTATTAACAACGGGAAGCTTGTTACTTGGAACTTAGCCATTAAGGCTTTTGCTTCTTCAACTTTCTTCTCAACGCTTTCCGAAGTGTAGGCTTGTTCAAACTTTTCTTTGCTTACACCAATGCTCTCAAACAAAGGAACTAAGCCATTTTTATCAATAATACGATTATTGTTTTCATGCCACTCTGCAAACATGGTTAAGTGAAACTCTTCGAGCACACCTAACTCTTCAGCAGTATAAAACCCATAGGTAAGGTGAGGTACTTGTGGCAAGAATACGGGTATTTGTCTAAATGTTACTTCTTCAGCTTTGTAATTACGTTTCCACTCGATCATTACTGGCTCAAGGTTATAACAATGAGGGCAGGTGTATGAAAAGAACTCATAAACCAGCGGCTCTTCGCTCGCCTCTAGGTTGGTATACTCGATGTAGTCAACGCCTTCTTTAAGCTCGACCTTAACTGGCTCACCCTTTACAGGTTCACTCTTTACAGGTTTTTTGTCTTCCTTTTGGTTAACTGTAACTTCTTCTTTGGTTTGAGATTTTGTTTCACTTGCGGCTTTAGTTTTATCCGCACCCTCGTTATTACAAGCCGTTAGCGCAAATAACGCCACTGCCATTAAGCCTGTTGTAATTGCTTTCAAATTCATTAATAACTCCTAGTTACTCGACCGTTACTGATTTTGCGAGGTTTCTCGGCTGATCCACATCCGTTCCTTTTATCACAGCGACGTAATAGGACAACAGTTGTAATGGAACCGTATAGACTATTGGGGCCGTCACACTGTAGCTACTATCTACAGGGAACACCGTTATACCGTCTGAATCCTGAATCTTAGCTGACTTATCTGCAAAAACAAATAAACTACCGCCTCTCGAGCGGACTTCTTCGATGTTGGATTTTAATTTTTCTAACAGGTTATCGTTTGGTGCGACAACGACTGTCGGCATATCTTTATCAATCAGGGCCAAAGGACCATGCTTTAACTCGCCCGCCGCATACGCTTCGGCGTGGATATAAGACACTTCTTTCAGCTTTAACGCTGCTTCCATCGCAATAGGGTATTGCTGGCCACGCCCTAAGAATAGGGTGTGGTGTTTTTCTGAAAAAGCTTCTGATAATTTATCAATATCATCAGCTTGATCTAATGCTTTTTGGATCTCACTTGGCAAATGCTCCAACGCTTTTACGATATCGTGCTCAGTCTCTTTAGCTAAGCCTTTTGCTTTACCGATAGATATTGTGAGTAACAACAATGATACCAACTGGGCGGTAAATGCTTTAGTCGAAGCGACACCGATCTCTGTACCAGCTCGAGTTAGTAGGGTAAAGTCAGACTCACGAACCATTGAAGAAGCAGGGGAGTTACATACTGTTAAACTCGCCAAATAGCCTTCGTTCTTAGCCTTGCTTAGAGCTGCTAAAGTATCGGCTGTTTCACCAGATTGTGAAATGGTGATGAATAAGCTATTCGGGATAGTCGCCGTTGTTCTATAGCGATACTCGCTCGCTATTTCTACTAAGCATGGAATATTAAGGTAATGCTCAACCCAGTATTTAGCAACTAAAGCCGCATTATAACTAGTGCCGCAAGCTATAATCTGTAGTGCTTCGGTTTGCTCAAAGACTTTCGCTGCATTGTCACCAAGAGTTTCAATATACACTTGATTATCGACAATACGACCTTCTAAAGTGTCCGCCACGACTGAAGGCTGTTCAAAAATTTCTTTAAGCATAAAGTGACGGAAGTTGCCTTTATCAACAGCATCGTGCTGAATATTTGATGTTTCAAATTCACGTTCTACTTGCTCACCATCACTGTTGAGTAGTGTTATGCCGTCACGTCTTACTTCAGCTACTTCACCTTCTTCTAAATACAAGAAGTCACGAGTTACTGGTAGCAATGCTAATTGATCTGAGGCTACAAAGTATTCTCCAATACCCTTACCTATAACGAGCGGGCTGCCAGAGCGTGCCACAACCATCTTGTCAGGCTGGTTTGCGTCAATAGCGACGGTACCATAAGCACCTTTAAGTTTTTTGGTGGTCGCTAGTAAGGCAGCCAATAAGGTTTCGTGTTTTTTTAGTTCTTCATGCAAGCAATGCGCGATCACTTCTGTATCAGTATCTGATTTAAATACGTATCCTTTCGACTTTAATTCTTCGCGCAACTCTTCATGATTTTCAATAATGCCATTATGTACCAGCGCGATATTGTCTTTGGACATATGCGGGTGTGCGTTCTTCTCGGTAGGTTCACCGTGGGTCGCCCAGCGCGTATGTGCAATGCCAAGACCGCCCGCTATAGGGCTATTAGCTAACGCATCTTTTAACTCTGATACTTTTCCTGCACGACGGATACGCTCAACCTGCCCATCATGATAAATGGCAACACCAGCAGAGTCATAACCTCGGTACTCAAGTCGCTTTAGTCCTTCAACTAAAATATCGCTAACGTCACGCTGCGCAATAGCACCAACAATTCCACACATTATCTTTATTCCTCGTTCTTTTTGCTTTTATTCGTGTTTTTTACTGGCCTTTGCCAACCCGAAATACTTTTTTGGGCTACACGACTTATACATAATTCTTCCGCCGCAACATCTTTGGTTACGGTAGTACCAGCTCCAACTGTGGCATTTTTACCAATTGTCACAGGAGCTACAAGTTGACTGTCTGAACCAATAAAAGCACCATCTTCTATGGTGGTTACAAACTTGTTAGCGCCATCATAGTTACAGGTAATCACACCGGCTCCAACATTAACTCCTTCACCAATATTAGCGTCGCCAAGATAGGTCAGGTGACTGGCTTTGCTACCTTTGCCGAGCGTTGTTTTCTTGGTTTCAACAAAGTTGCCTATAAACGCTTCGTCTTCTAGAAGGGTGCCAGGCCTTATTCTAGCAAAAGGACCTACTTGGCAACTCTTGCCGATAGTTGCGCCTTCTACCATGCTGTTTGGCTTAACTGTGGTGTGCGCACCGATCGTACAGTCGCTTAAAATAACGTTGGCACCAATTGTCGCACCGCTTTCGATAGTGACATTACCTTCTATAATCACATTAACATCAATCAAGACATCGCTAGCACAGTTAAGTTCACCGCGAATGTCTAATCGAGCTGGATCAATTAGGGTTACGCCTTGCTCTAATAGAGCTTGCGCCTTAGCTTCTTGGTAGCGTCTTTCAAGTTGTGCTAATTGAACGCGACTATTAACACCCTCTACTTCTATCGCTGATTCTGGATGACAAGCGACAACACCGCTCGCTTCTAAGGCTGATTCAGCCGCCATAGCAATACAGTCTGTTAAGTAATACTCCCCCTGGGCATTATTATTGTCGATGTTAGACAACCATTCTTTTAGCTGCCCACCGTTTGCACAAAGGATACCTGTATTCACTTCATTAACTTTAAGCTGTTCATCGTTAGCATCTTTTTGTTCAACAATTGCAACCACGTTATCTTCACTGTCTCGGATAATGCGGCCATAGCCGATAGGATCATCAAGCTTTACAGTCAATAAACCTATACCGTTTTCTGGTTGCGCCTGTGTTAGTGCTTTTAATGTCTCGCCCTTAATCAATGGAACATCGCCATACAGTACTAATACTTGGTCTTTGTCGTCGATCACTGGTAACGCTTGATCTACGGCGTGACCGGTACCTAGCTGCTGTGCTTGCTCCACAATTGTTACCGGTATTTCTTTTAGTTGCTTTTCGACTTGCTCGATACCATGGCCAGCCACAACAACAATTTTGTGAGGTTGTAACTCCTGGGCTGTACTTATCACATGCTCCAACATAGAGCGGCCAGCAATAGGGTGCAATACTTTAGGTAGGTTAGAGCGCATGCGAGTTCCTTTTCCCGCAGCTAAAATGACTACACTGAGTGCCATAATTATTCTAATTCGTTGAAGTTAAGCGCTTATTTTAACACTTAGTGTTTCTTTTTGCTTTCTTTGCCTATCAAATTTCGCAACACTTCGCTTTTTTTACATTTGAACTGTTTTTGTTGTTTTAATAAATAAACAGTACGAACTCTTAAGCATTTCCAGTTTAATTTATACTTCTTATAGCTAATAAAAAAGGTGGCCTAAGCCACCTTTTTTAAATCACTCTGCATTAAAAAGAATTACTTACCAGCTTTCTTTTTAATGGCACGTAATGTGCGTAACTGAGCAACCGCTTCTGCTAATTCAGCAGCAGCTTTTGAGTACTCAATTTCAGAACTTTGATCAGCCAAAGCTTCACGCGCATCTTTTTCTGCTTCTAAAGCTTTCGCTTCGTCGACATCTTCCGCACGTACCGCTGTATCAGCCAAAACCGTTACCATGTGTGGTTGAACTTCTAACATTCCACCTGAAACGAAGAACAGTTCAACCTCTCCACCTGGCAAAGTTACTTTAACTGGGCCTGGGTTTAGGGACGTTAGCAGGGGAGCGTGGCCAGGCTCAATACCTAGCTCACCCAAATCACCTGTCGCAACTAAACGCTCTACAATTCCCGAGAAAATTGAGCTTTCTGCGCTAACGATATCCAAATGTACAGTCATTGCCATTGGGTCTCCCCCCTCTTAACAATTAGTCTTTACAATTAAGCAGGGCTGGTTAAAGGTTTTTCGCTTTCTCAACCGCTTCTTCGATCGAGCCAACCATGTAGAACGCTTGCTCAGGCAGGTGATCATACTCACCGTTAAGAATGCCTTTAAAGCCAGAAATAGTATCTTTCAATGATACATATTTACCAGGAGCACCAGTAAATACTTCTGCTACGAAGAATGGCTGTGATAAGAAACGCTGGATTTTACGCGCACGAGATACAGTTTGCTTATCTTCTTCAGAAAGCTCATCCATACCAAGAATCGCGATAATATCTTTAAGCTCTTTATAACGCTGCAATACACCTTGAACACCACGTGCTACGTCATAATGCTCGTTACCGATTACTAATGGATCAAGCTGACGTGAAGTTGAGTCAAGTGGGTCAACCGCAGGGTAAATACCTAGCTCGGCGATCTGACGAGAAAGTACAACCGTTGCATCTAAGTGTGCGAACGTCGTTGCTGGAGATGGGTCAGTTAAGTCATCCGCAGGTACGTATACCGCCTGAATCGAAGTAATCGAACCAGTCTTAGTTGAAGTAATACGCTCCTGTAGAACACCCATTTCTTCAGCTAGAGTAGGCTGGTAACCTACCGCTGATGGCATACGACCTAGTAGTGCCGATACCTCAGTACCTGCTAGTGTATAACGATAGATGTTATCAACGAACAATAGTACGTCACGACCTTCATCACGGAATTTTTCCGCCATCGTCAAACCAGTCAAAGCAACACGCAGACGGTTACCCGGTGGTTCGTTCATCTGACCGTATACTAGTGATACTTTGTCGATTACGTTAGAGTCAGTCATTTCGTGGTAGAAGTCGTTACCCTCACGAGTACGCTCACCAACACCAGCGAATACTGAGAAACCTGAGTGCTCAATCGCGATGTTACGGATAAGTTCCATCATGTTTACGGTTTTACCTACACCAGCACCACCGAACAGACCAACTTTACCACCCTTCGCAAATGGGCAAACCAAGTCAATAACTTTAATACCTGTCTCAAGAAGTTCGTTAGCTGGTGCTAACTCTTCAATTGAAGGCGCTTTACGGTGAATAGACATACGCTCTTTCTCACCGATAGGGCCTTTTTCGTCGATTGGGTTACCAAGCACGTCCATGATACGGCCTAGGGTTTCAGTACCCACAGGAACCTGGATTGGCGCGCCAGTATTAGTTGTTTCAAGCCCACGACGTAAACCATCTGAAGCTCCCATCGCGATACAACGTACAACACCGTCACCTAACTGTTGCTGAACTTCTAAAGTTAAGCCAGTATCGGTTACTGTAAGTGCATCATAAACTTTAGGAACACTATCACGCGGGAACTCAACGTCGATAACCGCGCCGATAATTTCTACAATGTTACCTGTGCTCATATTGATTTCCTCAATCTTAAGCTTCTAAAAACTTATCTTTCTATTTTACGCAAACGTATTCACGCAAAAGCAATGGATTAAACCGCAGCTGCACCAGCACTAATTTCAGCCAATTCTTGAGTAATGGCTGCCTGACGTGCTTTGTTGTAAACAAGCTCAAGGTCATCAATAAGATCACCCGCGTTATCCGAAGCAGCTTTCATCGCTACCATTCGTGCGGCTTGCTCACAGGCGATGTTTTCAACAACTGCCTGATAAACTTGTGACTCAATAAAGCGAACCATCAATTTGTCCAGTAGCGGCTTTGCTTCTGGCTCATATAGATAATCCCAATGGTGACGCAATTCATCATCTTGTCCTACTGGAAGAGGCAATAACTGCTCAACTTTAGGCTCTTGCGTCATCGAGTTCACAAACTCGTTAGTTACGATAAATAAACGATCGATGCGACCTTCATCGTAGGCTTTCAACATCACTTTTACTGCGCCAATTAGATCTTCAACTTCAGGTGTATCACCTAAACCTGATGTCTTAGCAACAACTGAACCACCGACTCTTTTAAAGAAACCAGTAGCCTTGCTGCCGATTAGACACATATCAACTTCGATGTCTTGATCAGACCATTCTTTCATGCTGTTTAGGGCTTTTTTAAACAAGTTAATGTTTAAGCCACCACATAAACCGCGATCCGTTGATATTACGATATAACCCACACGTCTGACGTCACGCTCAGTAATGTATGCGTGGTGATACTCTGGAGTACCCTGCGCAATATGCTTAATTACTGTACGGATTTTGTCAGCGTAAGGACGTGATGATGCCATACGATCTTGCGCTTTACGCATTTTACTTGCTGCAACCATTTCCATCGCAGAAGTAATTTTTTGCGTATTCTTAATCGATCCAATTTTTGTACGAATCTCTTTAGCGCCTGACATACTCTATTTCCAGTCTAAAATTAGTGTTTGGTAAGTAGCAAAGGGCGCATAGAGCACCCTTCATTACAATTCTTACCAAGTTTGCGTAGACTTAAACTTAGTTACAGCTTCTTCAAGCTTAGCTTTGACTTCGTCGTTGTAATCACATTTTTCATTGATTTCATTCAACAAGTCGCTTTGCTGATTCTTGAAGTAGTCTAGCAATGCATCTTCAAAGTCACCGATTTTGTTGATTTCAACATCTTTCAAATGACCCTCTTCAGCGGCGTATAAAGATACAGCCATCTCAGCTACTGATAACGGAGCATATTGCTTCTGCTTCATTAACTCAGTAACACGCTGACCGTGCTCTAGCTGTGCGCGCGTTGCGTCATCAAGGTCAGATGCAAACTGTGCGAAAGCCGCAAGTTCACGATACTGAGCCAATGCTAGACGAACACCACCACCAAGCTTCTTAATTATCTTAGTCTGTGCCGCACCACCTACACGCGATACCGATAGACCCGCGTTTACCGCAGGACGGATACCAGCGTTGAACAAGTCAGTTTCTAGGAAAATCTGACCGTCAGTAATCGAAATTACGTTAGTTGGTACGAAAGCAGATACGTCACCCGCTTGAGTTTCGATGATTGGTAATGCAGTTAATGAACCTGTTTTACCTTTAACTTCACCGTTTGTAATCTTTTCTACGTGATCCGCATTTACTCGTGCTGCACGCTCTAGTAAGCGCGAGTGCAAGTAGAATACGTCACCAGGATATGCTTCACGACCTGGAGGACGACGAAGTAGCAATGAAATCTGACGATATGCCCAAGCTTGCTTAGTTAAATCATCATATACGATTAAGCTATCTTCACCGCGGTCACGGAAGTATTCACCCATCGAACAACCTGAGAAAGGAGCGATGAACTGCAATGCAGCTGCATCAGCGGCTGTTGCTGCTACCACGATAGTGTGGTCCATAGCGCCGTGCTCTTCTAGCTTGCGAACGATGTTGTTTACTGTTGATGCTTTTTGGCCAACCGCTACGTATACACAAGTAACGCCTGTGCCTTTTTGGTTGATAATAGCATCTACTGCGATTGCTGTTTTACCAGTCTGACGGTCACCAATAATCAACTCACGCTGACCACGACCTACTGGAATCATCGCATCGATAGATTTCATACCAGTTTGTACTGGCTGGTCAACCGATTGACGTGCGATTACACCAGGTGCAATCTTCTCGATTGGAGAGAAACCGTCATTTTCAATTGGACCTTTACCATCGATAGGGTTACCTAGGGCGTCAACAACACGACCTAACAAACCACGACCAACAGGAACTTCTAGAATACGACCCGTACATTTAGCAGTCATACCTTCGACGATGTCTGTGTAGTCACCAAGTACTACCGCACCGACAGAGTCACGTTCTAGGTTCAAAGCCATACCATATTTACCGCCAGGGAGTTCAATCATCTCACCAGCCATGACTTCTTCTAGACCATGAATTCGTAAAATACCGTCAGATACACTAACGATTGTACCTTCATTACGAGCCTCGCTCACAACTTCAAAAGAGTCGATACGCTTTTTGATCAGCTCGCTAATTTCAGATGGATTCAGTTGCACACTCATGCTTCTTCCTCACTAAGCTCTTAGCGTTTCGGAAAGCTTGTTGAGCTTACCGCGTATTGATCCGTCAATAACCATGTCTCCGGCTCTGATAACCAGTCCACCAATCATTGAAGAATCTACTTGTGTTTCAATGTTAACCTTACGACCAAGTTTTGTCGTCAACTTGTCTGTTAGTCGCTGCAATTGATCGTCGCTTAACGCCATCGCTGATGTAACTTCTACATCAACAGTTTTATCGTAATTCGCTTTTAATACGTCGAAACGCTGGCGAATCGCTGGCAATGCTTCTAAGCGATTGTTTCTTGCAAGCAGTTTAATAAAGTTTTGTACTTTATCGACTAAGTGGCCTTCACCAATTTTTAACACCACATCACCTTTCTGTTCAGAAGAAAGGGCAGGGTTAGTAATTAATGCTGCAACTTTGTCATTGCTAACGGCTTGAGCGACAAAATCTAACATGCTTGCCCACTCAGACACAGTCTGAGAACCAAGAGCATATTCGAATGCTGCTTTTGCGTATGGTCTTGCAATAGTAGATAGCTCTGCCATAGTTAACCCTTATAAATCTTCGACTAGCTTATCGAACATGTCATTGTTCGCTGCTTCGTCGATGTTACGCTCGATAACTTTCTCAGCACCAGCAACTGCAAGAGTCGCTACTTTAGAGCGTAGCTGTTCACGCGCACGGTTAACTTCTTGCTCGATTTCAGCTTGTGCACCAGACTTAATTTTGTCTGCTTCGGCACGCGCATCATCTTTCGCAGAATCAACGATCTCAGTGTGACGCTTTTTCGCAGAATCTACTAACTCAGCAGATTGGCTCTTTGCTTCACGTAAAATCTCAGCTGCTTTTTCTTGAGCAAGCTCTAGGTCTTTTTGACTTCTTTCTGAAGCAGCAAGACCTTCGGCAATTTTATTCTGACGTTCTTCGATGGCGCCCATAATGTAGGGCCACACGAACTTCATGCAGAACCACACGAAGACCGCGAAGAAAATCATGTTGATAATTAGGGTCAAGTTTACATTCACTTTGATTCCCCCTCTCTAGTAGTTAGTCATGGTTTTGGTATAAATACCAGCGTGCAAACTTATTAACCTGCTACTAAAGTCTGCAATTGACCAACGTATGGGCTTGCGAATGTGAACCACATGCCGATACCGATACCGATCATGGTTACCGCATCCAGAAGACCAGCAACTAGGAACATTTTAGTTTGTAGCATAGGAGCTAACTCAGGTTGACGAGCTGAAGCTTCTAGGAATTTACCACCTAGTAGACCGAAGCCAATCGCAGTACCTAAAGCACCAAGACCTAATACTAACAACACACCTAATGCTGTGAACGCGAACAAAGTTTCCATTGTTTTCCTCCAATCGAGAAATGGTTAAATGTTAAAAACTAAAAATAAAAAAACTAAACTTTAAAACTTAAAACTCTTTACTAAACGGGGTCTCAATTTCAGCTATCAAAGACTTCCGATTAGTGATCTTCATGCGCCTGACTTAAGTAAACAATCGTCAACATCATGAAGATGAATGCTTGTAGCGGAATTACTAGGATGTGGAAAATTGCCCAACCCATGTAACTGATAAAGCCACCCACAAAGCCACCGATACCAGTCGACATCAAGATCGCGATCAAGATGAATAGCAGCTCGGCTGCATACAAGTTTCCGAATAAACGTAGACCTAGTGAAATCGGTTTAGCGATTAGACCAATAGTTTCCATCAACAAGTTAACTGGGATTAGTAGCACCTGCACGAACTTGTTCTTACTTGAGAACGGGTGCAAGGTGAGTTCACCGACGAAGCCACCAATGCCTTTCACTTTAACGCTGTAGAAAAGGATTAGTAAGAACACGCCTATCGATAAGCTGAATGTGATATTGACGTCAGCTGTCGGCAAGAATTTTAAGTATGAGGTATGAGGCTCGTTGCCTAATACATGAACGTTAGTCTGTTCAGCGACCCAAGGCAGAAGATCTACAGGGATCCAGTCCATCATGTTCATCAGGATAACCCACATAAAAATGGTTAACGCTAATGGTGCAATTAATGGGTTTTTGCCGTGGAAGGTATCTTTAACGGATTTGTCTACAAACTCGACAATCATTTCTACGATTGACTGCCATTTGCCTGGGTTTTCTATTTTTGCGTTTTTAGCGACACGCCAGAAGCTAAAGCAAAATAGGGCACCTAGTAGGAATGCAAAAAGTAAGCTATCGACGTTGATTGCCCAAAAACCGGCGTCTTGACACTGGTTCCACACCCAACCTTGATCAGTTTTACACACTTGCAGGTTTTGCAAGTGGTGCTTGATATAACCAACGCTATCTAGATTTTCTGAAGATGCCATTGCTTCTTAAACCCTATACTTTTTAATCAAGTAAAACGCTTTACTTTGTACCTCAAGTAAAGCGTCCCTTCAATCACTTTTAATAATTAACGGTGCAAACCACTGTGATAGCACTATGATTGAATATCCAATCAGTAGTGGGGCGCCTTCCACCGGTAATACTATAAATGCCAATGCCATTAACGCTGCAGCCAACATTAATTTTAAGCTTTCGCCTAAATTTAGTGCTTTTTTTATATCTAGTGCCGCTTGCGCGCCAGCTTTGCGAAATACGATTGTGGCAAAAATAAAGTTCACCACAACTACAATTAGACTTCCAACCCCTAGAGAAAGGCTGACCGTTCCTGAGATCATCAAGCCAATCAGGAACAAGATAAAACTGATGATTAGCTGCACGAGAACCATTTTATAAGCCTGCATACGGCCTTTCCGAGCTAATGATTGACTCATGCCATTTATACCAGTTTCACCACAATTCGGGCGGCAAGTATAAAGATTTACCCGCCTTTTATCAACCAAACGACTATCACAAAGCTGTTTTTTTTTTCGACAATAGTCAATAACTTAGACCAACACCCATACCTTGTGTTTTAGTCTGACTCAATACCCAAATGTTGTAATATACCGTCCAACTCATCCAAGCTATGGTAATTTATCACCAAATTGCCTTTACCTTTGGCGCCATGATTGATGGCAACCGTTGCACCAATTTTATCGGCCAGCTGTTGCTCAAGGCTCACGATATGGTGATCTTTAGCTTCTTTTTTGGGTTTTGGTTTCGGATCGTTAATATTGCGGATAAGCTTTTCCGTTTCACGAACGGTTAACCCTTTCTGCACCACGGTTTTCGCAGTTTCAGCTTGTTTCTCGCCCTCAAGAGCAAGCAGAGCTCTGGCATGACCCATTTCGAGGTCACCACGCTCCAGTAACGTCTTACAGGCCTCCGTCAGCTGCATTAGACGCAGTAAATTAGTCACTGTAGTACGACTTTTACCCACCGCGTCTGCGGTTTGCTGGTGCGACAAGTTAAATTCTTCCTTCAGGCGATGTAGCGCATTGGCCTCTTCCATCGCGTTTAAATCTTCACGTTGGATATTTTCGATCAGCGCCATCGCTATGGCGGCTTCATCGGGAACTTCTTTAATGATTACAGGAACTTGGTGTAATTCAGCTCGCTGTGCAGCACGCCAGCGACGTTCTCCCGCAATGATTTCGTATTTTTCTTTTGCGATAGGGCGCACAACGATCGGCTGAATCATACCCTGGGCGCGGATCGAGTCGGTTAACTCTTCGAGACCTTCCTCGGTCATGACTCGGCGTGGCTGATATTGGCCAGGTTGTAAAAACTCAATCGGCATCTCTTTTAAAACGCCGTCTTGGTTTAAAAGAGATTCTGAGTCAGCGTTTGAACCTACTTCTTTCGATGGAGCCTTTGATTTACTGGTGCTGTTACCCAGTAATGCATCCAATCCTTTGCCCAAACCACGTTTACTCATGAGATATCCTCTATACTTGAATTCTTTGCTTATGCTGCGTTTCGACGCTTAATGATTTCGCCTGCCAATGCTAGATAGGCTTTTGAACCGCTGGAGCTGCGATCATAGAACAATACTGGCACGCCATGGCTCGGCGCTTCCGCTAGTCGTACATTTCTTGGAATAACGGTGCGGTAAACTTTGTCCGAAAAGTGACTAAAGAGCTGTCTTGACACTTCTAAGGATAATCGGTTGCGCGGATCATACATGGTGCGCAAAATGCCTTCGATAACTAAGTCTTGGTTAACGTGCTCTTGCACCTGACGAATGGTGTTCAACAGCGCCGACAACCCCTCTAAGGCATAATATTCACACTGCATCGGAATGATCACTGAGTTAGAGGCTACCAACGAGTTCAAGGTCAGCATATTCAGCGAAGGCGGGCAGTCGATTAAAATATAATCGTATAAATCATCAACCAATTGTAATGCTTGCTTTAGGCGCTTTTCTTTATCGTTAAACTCGAGCAGATGGACCTCAGCAGCCGTTAAATCACCGTTCGACGGCAACACATCATAGCCAGCCACATCAGAACTGACGATATGGCTCTTTATTTCTTCCGGCTCCATCAGAGAGTCGTAGGTCGACAACTCTAATTCGGACTTTTCGATGCCCGAGCCCATGGTGGCGTTACCTTGAGGGTCCATATCAATCATCAGCACACGTTGCTTTTCTTGAACCAACGAAGCCGCAAGATTCACACTGGTGGTCGTTTTGCCAACGCCGCCTTTCTGATTGGTAATGGCGATAATATAAGCCACAAGTCACCTCAAGTTGTTGTTATTTCAGGGTCATAATAAGAGCTGGTAAATTTATTATTAATAACTTTTGATGTCCAGCGAGACTCGTCGATTGTGCTGGCTGTTTTTACAAAAGCTCTGTCACCCTGCTTTTTGTAGATAAATAAAATACCGTGTTGCGTCCAAATTGGGAACCTTTACTTGCTTGGAATCGACTAATTTTAGCGATTCGTCTAATTCCTCAATCTCTTCCTGCGGATATAACCCCTTCATTGCCAACCATTGTCCCTCTGGCGCGATAAGGTGTTGTGTCCAATCCGTCATATCTTTTAAGGACGCAAAAGCTCGCGAAAGTATGCAAGCATACCCTGATTCATGGTTGAAGTCTTGCACCCGTTTGTTGACCACAGTGACATTCTCAAGGCCTAATTCATACACCACTTGCTTTAAAAAGCGTGTTTTTTTGCTATTAGTATCGAGCAGAGTAAATGACTTTTCTGGGTTAAGTATCGCCAATGGAATACCCGGTAAACCGCCACCTGTACCCACATCGAGACAGCTATCAAACTCCGCAACCGCCGGCGATACCACCACAGAATCCAACAGATGAAGGTATAAACCCTCCTTCGGATCACGAATTGCGGTCAGGTTAAATGCCTTGTTCCACTTTAGCAGCGACGACAAATAGGTTAGTAATTGCTCACTCTGCTCATCAGTTACCGTGATTCCAAGCTTTTCACACTCTTGGTTAAATTCTGGTTGAAGTTGTTTTAATTGAGGGTTCACACTTTTCTCTTTTGTTAAATCATTGCCGTCATTGCGAGGCTTCTTAGAAGCCGCGGCAATCTCTTGATAGTTTGTATCCCTTTAAAAAGGTCTTAATAAGTTATTACCCTTTTCTTTGACGCCCAAAGAAAAGGGCGAAAAGAAAGGGCGCCCCAAACATTAGGCCTAAAGGCTACCTTCTCTCTTTAAAATTATCACGAGCCGTCAAACTCGACATCCTGTCTCGTTTTGACTGAATTAGGCTATCCCTGCCTAATTCGCTCTATAATTTTAATTCGCTCAGCTAATGTTTACGGGGTTATTTTCCGTAACCTGTTACTTTAAGCTGACTTCAAATGCTTACGTTTCTTCAAATACACCAACAACAATGAAATGGCGGCTGGTGTGACGCCTGAAATACGGCTGGCTTGGCCAATGGTTTCAGGTTTTAGGTTTTGCAGTTTCTGCGCCACTTCGTTGGATAAGCCTTTGACCTGGGTGTAATCAATATCGCTTGGTAATTCAGTATGCTCATTGCGCAAATTACGTTCGATCTCGTCTTTTTGTCGCTCGATATAACCTGAGTACTTGGTTTGGATCTGAACTTGATCGGCAACTTTGACGTCCTCGACCTTTGGCCCTAGCTCTGGCTGAGACATCAATAAATCATAACTCACATCAGGGCGGCGCAGTAGTTCTTGCGCTTTATATGCACGACTGAGCGGCTTTTCTAGCACTTTATTAAGCTCTGTAGCAGCCTCGCTTTCAGGGGTGATCACCAGTTTCGAGATACGCTTTAATTCGCTATCAATCGCGTCACGCTTCTGATTAAAAGCAACCCAGCGTGCTTCGTTGACCAACCCTAATTGGCGACCACGCTCGGTCAAACGCAAATCAGCATTATCTTCGCGCAGGATCAGTCGATATTCGGCGCGCGAGGTAAACATGCGGTAAGGCTCTTGCGTACCACGAGTAATTAAGTCGTCTATCAATACGCCGATATAAGCTTCGTCGCGACGTGGCGACCAGCTTTCTTTGCCTTGAACTTGAAGCGCTGCATTCATACCCGCAATCAAGCCTTGTGCGCCAGCTTCTTCATAGCCTGTGGTGCCGTTAATTTGTCCGGCAAAGTATAAGCCTTGAATAAACTTTGTTTCCAAAGAGGCTTTTAAGTCACGCGGATCGAAGAAATCATACTCGATGGCATAGCCTGGGCGTGTGATATGCGCATTTTCAAAGCCTTTGATCGAGCGAACCAAATTCATTTGCACGTCAAACGGTAAACTGGTGGAAATACCGTTAGGGTATAACTCATGGGTGTTAAGGCCTTCCGGCTCAACAAAGATCTGGTGACTGTTTTTATCGCTAAAGCGCATCACCTTGTCTTCAATCGATGGGCAGTAACGTGGGCCAATACCTTCAATTTCGCCGGAGTACATTGGTGAGCGATCGAGTCCACCACGAATAATCTCGTGAGTCTTTTCGCTAGTATGCGTAATCCAACAAGGCACTTGCTCAGGATGTTGCGACACGTCCCCCATGAAAGAGAAGGTCGGAACAGGGTTATCACCTGGTTGTTGCTCAAGCTGTGTAAAATCGACAGATTTAGCGTCAATGCGTGGCGGCGTACCTGTTTTTAGGCGATCGACGCGGAAGGGCAGTTCACGCAAACGATCGGCCAGCGCCACTGATGGCGGATCGCCAGCGCGACCACCTGAGTGGTTTTGTAGTCCGATATGAATCTTACCGCCTAAGAAAGTACCGACGGTTAAGACCACAGCTTCAGCATAAAAATCTAAGCCCATTTGGGTTTTTACGCCGACGACTTTTTGATCCGCTAAGCCAGCACCCGATTCATTTTCTACAATTAAATCAACCACCGCATTTTGGAAAATATCCAAGTTTTCTTGGTTTTCCAGGGTTTCACGGATAGCCGCTTTATACAGCGCGCGATCAGCCTGAGCTCGAGTAGCACGAACCGCAGGGCCCTTGCTGGCATTAAGCGTACGAAATTGAATACCCGCGCGATCGATAGCTTGCGCCATAGCACCGCCTAGTGCATCGATTTCTTTGACCAAATGACCTTTTCCGATGCCACCAATCGCTGGGTTACAAGACATTTGCCCCAAAGTATCAATATTATGCGTCAATAACAGCGTCTTTACGCCCATGCGCGCAGAGGCTAAAGCAGCTTCTGTTCCCGCATGGCCGCCGCCGATAATAATGACTGAATAATTTTCTGGATAACGCATAAATCGAACTCTTACTTAAATAAATTCACAAACAAAGAAGGCTATTGTAAACCCTCTAAGGATAGGGGGCGAGATCATACTCTGATTTGTATAACTTTTGAACAGCTTTTGACTATCTTTTCTTGTCTGTTAACCTTAAAATCAATGCTTTAGGGAATTTAATAACGATATCTAGTGATAAAAGATAAAAAACAGCCTAATAACAGTAATGTCCACGTGATTTATAGCCTTTGGCTTGCGCTTGCAACCTTACTTCTACTATCGCTAACCACCAGTTTGGCGTTATTCCTGGTTGAAACCTTAAACTCCGACGTCGCTAGCGACAACGCTGGACAACCATCTGGCTTAACCCTGATCGTAGCCCTCATTATATCCATCTTATTTTCTTATGGGTTATTGCTATTTTTAACCAAAGAATACCTTTATAAAGTAGTCCGAGAACTGTTTTCCACCTCTATAAAATGGTTCTTGGTTTCTTTACTTATCGGATTTGCTGTGGCCGTTGTAACTCTACAGCTAAGCCAGCTTTACCCTCCCGAAATCGGTCGCAGCAGCACTTTCGAATTAATTAAGAACGGCGGTTTTTACGCCCAAGCCCTGTTGATAATAGGAACCGTGGTGTTAGCCCCTTTATTCGAAGAGTATCTTTTTCGTGGTCTGATTTATGATGCTATGCGCGCTCGGTTTGGTGTATATTTGGCAATATTCCTATCCGCAGTTGTATTTATGGCTTTTCACCTACTAGAATATTATAACTACTGGGTAGGATTAACTGCTATTTTTGTATTGGGGGTATTTATTGCGGCCATCCGTGAGCGCAGTGGTTCTATCCTTAACCCCATTATATGCCACGCCAGTTATAACCTCAGTATTCTGATGTTGGTATAATTTATTTAAAGCGAACGATTGTTGACACTATAAGAAGGAGTGGCTGGTGAAATTTTTTACACGACTAGTGATCATTATTTTGATATTGGCAGGGATGGCCTACGGTTATATTTGGTATAAGAACAAACAGATGATCGACGATGCATTTTCGATGATAAAAATGCAAACCTCGGCCAGTTATGACTCCACCTACGTAAGCTTAGACGGAAAATCGGTCACTACAGGCATCGAAATCACCATGCCAGGGACTGCCCAAAAGATTACCGTAAAAGAGTTTCGTTTTGGCACAGGTAGTTTGCTCGACTCCTTTAAAATGGTGCGCGGTATCGAAACGGGGCAATATTTCGGTACAGCTGATACTGTAAGCGCTGAATTGGTTCAGTTACAGTTCCCATTAACGTCTAGCATGGACTCTTCGTCTGACTTTAAAACCGAGCCTGATATCTTCACTCAGATCACCTTAGCCGGCTGTGATAATAAGGATAACCTTGAGGTGAGTGATTTGATCGACATGGGTTATAAGCAAGTGACCCTCGATTTTTCAACCGAGTTCAGTTACGACAAGCATATCAACCAAGCAAACTGGAATATGTATTTAAATGCTGGTGACTTAGGTAGTTTTAACATCGACTTTTTACTCGATCAGATCAATCCAAACGCCCTAGTCCAAAACCCTAAACTAAAGTCCATTACCATGGAAAGTTTAAACCCGGTTTTCACGGAGCGTCTGTTTGAACACTGTGCAAAGCTCGAAGGATTAGAGCTAGAGCAGTATTATTCGCGTCACATGGACTATCTGCGCCACGTGCTTTACAACAACAATTTACACTTTAGCGACGAGTTTTACAGCAGTTACCAAGAGTACATCCGTCAGCCACGCAGCATTCGACTCGATACCTTCCCATCTGAATCTATTAACACTATGGATATGATGGGAATGTCGCCTCAACGCTTAGTTCATGCGTTAAGTTTGCGAGTTTTCCTAAACGATAAACGCGTTAGCCAGTTGTTCGGAAATCCACCTTCGCGCTCTGAGCTACCGCCGCTGGATACAGTGGTTGAGGTTGAGGACGATAATTTGACACTTGTGCAAGGGTTGACCCTTCAACAAACCGAGCCAAGTAATTTAGGCTCTTATATTGGTTACGATGCGCGCTTCAGTTACCGCGGCAAAGAATATAGAGGTCGCATAAACTCTGTAAGCGGCTCCACGGTTAGAATTAATACTACTATTTCTTCGGGTAATTACCTCGAAATGCCGTTTAGAATTAACGAGATCAAAAACTTGCAAGTGCGTCGCGAAGTTCAGTCTGAAGCTGTCAAACGCGCCGAACTTGAGTCCAAAGAATAACGATTGGTTCCATCTAAAAAAAGCCATAAAGGGTTCACACATCCTTTTATGGCTTTTTTAGTACCCTTTACCAATTAACCTATTCCAACCGGTCTACCTTTAACATCCTTTTGTAATATTGCTTCATAAATAGCATATAAACTTGCCTTATTTTCTCTATTTCGTCTATTCTTAAGCCACCTGTATAAAAAAGGAATTCATATGAAGTGGAGAAATCGTAGACGCAGTAGCAACGTTGATGATCGTCGCGGGCAACGCATGAAGTCCGGCGCTAAGCTCAGTGTTGGTGGCATTATCATGGCGCTAATTGCTATTTTTGTCTTTAAGCAAGATCCGATGCAGGTAGTATCTGGTGTTATTGGCGGGCAATCTACGAGCTCGACACAGCAAAGTAACTATCAAGCTTCAGCCGAAGAGCAGGAAATCTATGATTTCGTTAGCGTCGTGTTAGCGGATACCGAAGATACATGGAGCGCTCTTTTTAAACAATCAAACTCCAATTATCCAGAGCCAATTTTAGTTATTTATCGCGATAGAACGCCTACCGCTTGTGGCACAGGACAAGCTGCATCAGGGCCTTTTTATTGTCCCGCCGATAAAAAAATCTATCTCGACTTAAGTTTTTTGGGTGAGTTACAGCGCATGGGAGCGAGCGGTGATTTCGCTGTAGCTTATGTTCTAGCGCATGAAGTTGGTCACCATATTCAAACCGTAACCGGTATTTCCAGTAAAGTTCGCCAAGCACAGCGCCAGACAAACAAAGTCGGGCAGAATGCGCTACAAGTAAAAATGGAGTTGCAGGCTGACTGCCTAGCTGGTGTTTGGGCAAATCATACACAGAAGCGCACTCAGTTTTTGGAATCAGGGGATTTAGAAGAAGCACTCTCCGCCGCGGAAGCTGTTGGTGATGACACCATAATGAAACGCGCTGGTGTGCCACCACGTCGCGAAAACTTCACACATGGCTCAGCTCAAGAGCGCATGGATTGGTTTAATCGTGGCGCTAATACTGGTAGTTTCGCGAGCTGCGATACATTTCAAGGCTCTATCTAGTTACCACCTATAATAAGCTCTCTAAATACTGGCGCCATAGGACAGGCGATACTAACGACTTAAGGTAACTTTGCTAGCCTATCAATTTAATATAAATTGTTGATAATAGGTTTATAAAAGCATAAGTTATAAGAAGCAACGGATTGGTAGCATGGAGTTATTTACTTGACGAACAGACTGTCGCATCTAGAGGCACAGCAGGCCATTCTTGAAAAAATTGCCCTGCAGCAACCTTTGCCTGAAACTCTAAACACCATCGCTAAGTGGGTAGGGCGGATGCTACCGGATGCGCTAATTTCCATCATGCGTTTTGATCCAAAATCCGAAACCTTAAGTCTGGTTCCTAGTAACTACTTCTCCCCTAAATACGTCTCTTTGATGCAGGACCAACCGGTTGGCCCGAATATTGGTACCTGTGGAAGCGCGGCTTTTCACAAGCAGCTGGTTATTACTGAAGATATTCATCAAGACCCGAATTGGGAACCATTCCTTGAAGCTGCAGCTCAAGAAAATCTTAGAGCCTGCTGGTCTTTACCTATCACTAGCGGAGATTCTGAGTTACTCGGTACCTTTGCGACTTACTATCGAACTCCAACCCGCCCCTCAGAAGATGATATCTACAACATAGAATGTGCCGCAAGCTTGGTAGCCCTTGCGTTACTGCGCCACCGCGATATCAGCACACATACAGCCCTCTCCGAGTGGCACCGCGCTTTATTCGAGAATCACCCCGAAGCTGTATTTACCTTTGACCTTGAGGGAGTTTTTCAAAGCTGTAATCCAGCTGTCGAAAGAATCAGTGGTTATCAAGCAGAACAACTGACAGGGATTCATTTTAATGAGGTTGTAGCACCTGAACATAAAAAAGTGACCCAGTTTTACTTTGACAGGGCCTGTGCCGGGGAGTCTTATACCTACGAGGCAACCGCCATACATGCAGAAGGTTATCCCTATCATTTGGAAATTACTAATTTCCCGGTAATCATTGACGATAAGATAGTCGGAGTTTACGGCGTTTGCCGAGAAATCACTGACCAAAAAAAGCAAAATGAAGAGCTTAAGCTACTTAAGCGAAGTATCGAATCAAGCCCAAGCGGCTTCCTTTTGGCTGATGCACAATCTCCTGATTTACCAGTTGTCTACGCCAATCCGGCATTTACAGCCATGACCGGTTATCAACAGGATGAAATTATTGGTCGTAATTGCCGTGTTTTGCAAGGGCCTAACACCGATCCCGCCACTATAAAAAAAATCCGCGACGGCATCAAAGCTCACACTGATGTGAATGTCGTCCTGCTTAATTATCGCAAGGATGGCCAACCATTTTGGAATCAACTACGAATCAGTCCTGTTTTTGACGGCCAAGGTAACTGCAGCCATTTTACCGGTAGCCTGCAAGATATTACTTGGCAAAAGGAACAAGAAGAAAAGATAAATTATCAGACAAAACACGACCTTCTTACCGACTTGCCGAACCAAAGTGTGTTCGTAGAGCAACTGTTTGAACTGCTTGAGCATGCCACAGCGGATCAGCTTGTTGTGGTGCTCAGCCTAAACCTTGATGGCTTCAAACCCATCAATGACGATCTCGGTCTTAAGGTTGGTGACGAGGTTTTAAAAACTATTGCCAAGCGCTTGAACTCTGTCGTTCCCGCTGAAGCTTTAATCGCACGCCTAGTCGGTGATGAGTTCGGCATTCTTTGGAGTACTTGCGAGAGTAAGTCGAAAATAATGCAGCTGGCTGATCGGATTCTTGAAAGCTTATCCCAACCGATAACAGTGATGGATAATAATATTCAGCTCAGCACCAGTATTGGTATTGCTACGAATAAAGTTTCAGTTGATGTCCCCTACGAGCTTATGCAGCACGCCGATGAGGCTCTTCAACAAGCTAAACGCCAAGGACGCAACACCTGGCAATGGTATCAAGATATTTCAAAAACTACCGCAAAACTGCAAAGTGTCACTTTGCGCCATGATCTGCACCACGCTTTGAACGAAGACCAGCTAGAGCTTTATTACCAGCCTCAAGTGGATGCCGTTACTGGCCACATAACCAGTGTTGAAGCCCTGGTTCGTTGGAACCACCCGATCCGTGGATTTGTATCGCCTATAGAGTTTATTCCTTTAGCTGAGCAGACAGGGTTGATCGTCCCTCTCGGTCGCTGGGTACTCAGACAAGCCTGCAAGGAGATTGTTCGTTTCAATGCAGATAGAGAACAACCGCTTCCAGTCGCAGTTAATATTTCCTCATTACAATTTCGTCGAGATGGCTTCTTAGAAGAAGTACAGCAAGCCCTAGCTGAAACTGGCTTGCCGCCACAGTTACTCGAGCTTGAGATAACAGAAAGCGTATTACTCGATGGCTCTTGGCAGGTCATAGAACTATTGGAAGACTTAAAGAAAATGGGGGTACAAGTGGCGCTGGATGATTTTGGCACAGGATACTCGAGCCTCAGTTATTTACGCGACCTACCAACTCACAAAGTTAAACTGGATCGTAGCTTTATTAAAGATATAGGTAACGACCACCGTATCGCAGCAATCGTTCAGGGCATAATAACTATGGCTCATCACATGGATATGTGCGTTGTAGCCGAAGGTATCGAAACGACGGCGCAGTTAAAGGACCTAAGCCGCTATCAATGTGATTTGTTGCAGGGCTTTTACTTTGCTCGCCCTATGCCTCTAGACACCTTGCTCAGTTTACCTAAAACGCTTCCGGAAACGAAGGAGTCTTCCTAGTTTTCTCTTCATGACAGTACTGCTGTGCCTGCGTTTGTTATGGTTTATCTATAGAGAGTAGTAACTTTATACATTTAAACATCTGGAACTCCCTTTGTGCCATAACGCCTAAAGAACCGGCGGTGAAACCGTCCGGTTGCTTTACTTGTTAGATTTTCTTGCGGCACGCGCTGACTCCCTACTTTTTATTAGGCCATTTTCATATTTCGAATAATCTTTAGTTACTAGATTGGTTCGAACTTGAAATAACTTTTTGAAGTGACTCTCAAAATCACGTTCGAACGTAGCGGGACTCACCACAAGGTCATGAATTGCGTCTGCAAGATGACCAATTAGTGCCAGTTTGAATTGCAACGATTGATAATTTTCTTTGTTTATTAACTGGTATTTATCTGGCTCAACAGCAGTCTCATCACTGTTAAATGGGTATACCCATTGACCGTGAGCAAGTTTATTTCTGATTTCTATAATTACTCTTAGCTCATTTGATAAAACATCATGAAGCGCACCTCTTCTGGCCGCATGTGCTACGCCTAAAGAGCGCTCATCAAGTGGGGCTTTAGTTATTTTGTGATGTTTCCGAAAGGCTAAGTCTATCGTTTCTTTCCACTGATCGAGTTGAGATGACTGATCTGTTATTTGCTTTCTTTCTGCTTCGTTGAAACCAAACTCCTCATGAAGGAGTTTTCTTAACCTCGTTTCAGCCCAAGCGCCGATCAAAAATGAGTAAAGGCGCAGTAGCGATCTTAAGCTCTGTTGAGGGTCTCTTGAGGCTATTTCTGACTTGGCCATTCGGCCGGTATGGCTTATAGCCAGCTCTAATTCTCGTAAATTAGCAACGTGCTGACTATATATTTTAGAAGGATTTCTAGGCATTTTGAATTACCACCGTTAAAGCCCACTCAATGAATAGGCTTTAACGGTGAGGATTCGAACCTCACAAATACTCTCCTTGCGGAGTGTGTTTTCCCTTACACCATCGTTCAGAAGCAATTTTATATAACCTCTATCCAAATTGGAATAGCTATCTACGATAGCTAACATTTTATTATACGAATTCGTCCATAACACCTTATTGTTACTACTCTTTTTTTGCAAGTGTCGACTTTTTGGTTATTTCGGGGATTAGCGGACTCCAAGACCGCTATATCTGGTATATTGCAGACAAGGTCGGTAGCTTTCCCTACCAGTTTCCACCGCTTTTTCTAAATAATATTCTGTATTGGTAAGCGCTTACTTGCCAATACAGAAACTACTAAAGATTCTTCCAAGCAAATCGTCGGCGGTAAATTCACCGGTAATTTCTGATAAGGAGTTTTGTGCCTGACGCAATTCGTCCGCTAGCAGTTCGCCCGCATTAAAATCGATCAGTTGCTCTTTTCCTTGATAACAAAAGGCTAGCGCGCGCTCGATAGCGTCGAGGTGACGGCGGCGGGCAAGGAAGGCGCCTTCGGTGTTCTGTTGGTATCCGACAATTTGTTTTAATTCGGCTTTAAGCTGCTCTATACCTGTTCCGTCTTTAGCGCTAATCGCAATGGTTTTATAGTCTGAGTCTAGGGTTTTGGTATCGAGCTGCGACACATCGATTTTATTGGCGACGATTAATAGCTTGTCTTTAAACGGCTCGAAGCGCTCGAAGGCCGGATCGATGGCATGGGGTGTAAACTCTTGAGTTTCACTCGAATCAGCGACTAAGATAATTTGATCCGCTTGCTCAATTTCTTTCCAAGCTCGCTCTATCCCTATCTGCTCGACTTTGTCATCGGATTCGCGCAACCCAGCTGTGTCAATAATATGGATTGGCAGTCCATCGATGTGAATGTGTTCTCTTAAAACGTCTCGCGTCGTTCCCGGTATGTCGGTAACGATGGCGGAGTCTTTGCCTGCTAACGCATTGAGCAAGCTCGATTTACCTGCGTTTGGCTTACCCGCGATTACTACGGTCATACCTTCGCGTAAAATCGACCCTTGCTGCGCCTGACTTTGCAGTTTTGTAATGTCTTCGATGATGTTATTCAGATCTGCCAGTACTTTGCCGTCTGATAAGAAATCGATTTCTTCTTCAGGGAAATCGATCGCTGCTTCAACATATATCCTAAGATGAATTAACTCTTCAACTAAACCGTGCACTTTTTGCGAAAACTCGCCTTGAAGCGAACGAACCGCTGAACGGGCGGCATGCTCCGAGGTGGATTCAATCAAGTCGGCGATGGCTTCGGCCTGAGCTAAGTCGAGCTTATCATTTAAAAAAGCTCGCTCCGAAAATTCACCGGGGCGCGCCAAGCGAACTCCGAGATTGAGCACTTCTTTAAGTAACAGGTCTAAAATCACAGGGCCACCATGACCTTGCAGTTCTAATACATCTTCTCCGGTAAAGGAGTTGGGCGCCTTGAATAATATGGCGATACCTTCATCAAGAACATCATCATTCCGATCGATGAAGGGGAGGTAGGTAGCTTCACGTACCTTTAGTGATTTGCGAACTATTTTTTCTGCAACAACTTCGGCGAGCTTGCCTGAAACCCTTATAATGCCAACGCCTCCGCGACCGGGAGGCGTTGCTATTGCTGCGATAGTGTCTTGTGTACTATTGGTTGACACTCTAGATTCCTATATTAAAGCTACTTTTTCTTAAGCGCTTTTTTGGGCTTATCTGGCGCGTTTTCTACTTTTTTCGTGATGTATTGTTGTTGCGCCACCGAAATCAAGTTGTTACACAACCAGTATAAGACCAGACCAGCAGGGAAGAACAGCATGAATACCGCAAATACGATAGGGAGGTAACTCATGATCTTCTGCTGCATTTGATCCATGGTTGGCGATTTAGGCTGAAGTCTTTGCATCAACAACATACTGCCGCCCATTAAAATTGGCAAGACAAAATATGGATCGGCAACCGACAAATCCTGAATCCAACCGAAGAAAGGTGCGTGGCGCAGTTCAATCGCTTCAAACAATACATAATAAAGCGCGATAAAGATTGGGAACTGAAGCAACATCGGTAAACAACCACCGAATGGGTTAGCGCCTTCTTCTTTATACATTTTCATCATTTCTTGCTGCATGCGCTGCTTGTCATCGCCATAGCGCTCTTTTAAGCGCTGCATTTTTGGCTGAAGTTTACGCATATTCGCCATCGAGCGATATTGCGCTGCTGATAGCGGGTACAACAATGTTTTGATAACGATGGTGACTAAGATAATCGCTAAGCCCCAGTTTCCTAAGAAACTGAAGAAGAATTGCATTAACTTGTATAGCGGTAGACCGATCCACCAAACCCAACTCAAATCGAGCGACTTATCCAAGCCCGGAGCAGCGGCTTCTAATTGCTCTAAATCTTTAGGGCCAACGTAGAGGTCAGCTAGGATAACTTTCTCTTCTCCGGCTAATACTGAAATCGATGGCTGTACAAAGCGAATGGTTGTGTCTTTATTCGCTTTAATCGAACTGGTAATGGTTACTTGCTCAGTTTGCGGTGGGATCCAAGCTGAAATAAAGTAGTGCTGTAGGAAGCCAACCCAACCACCTTGACGAGAAGTTTTGATTGGCTCTTCTTCTAAATCTTCAAAATCTACTTTTTCATACTTTTTCTCTTCCGGTGAATAAGCAACGCCCATAAAAGGCTTCATTCCGAAAGACGATTTCTCTTCTAAACCGGTAGGTTTTTGATCGCGAGCAAGCTCAGCAACAAAGTTATAAGTTCTGTCGTTGGTCGATTGGTTATTAATACGGTATTCCATATTGACCAAGTACTGACCACGAGTAAAGGTGAAGGTCTTTGTGAAGCTAACGCCACTATCATTAACCCACGTTAATGGAACCTCTATTTGCTCCATGCCATCCGTTAATACAAACGACTTGCTGTCCGTTTGATAATTTGCGCGTGGAAGTTGATTATCAGGTGCACCCTGACCAAGCAAAGCACTTTTCGCCTGATACATGCGATTACGATAATCGAATAAGACGACCTTTTTAGCGTCCTCATCAAGCTCTACGTTATAATTCTTCAACTCGGCGTAGACCATATCACCGCCGACAGGGTCGATGCGATAACTGACCAGATCCGTTTCTACAGTGATTAACTGATCGCTGTTGGCAGCTGTGTTCCCCGAAGAAACAGAGACACCATTTTGCTCAATCGTAGCCTGCTGCTGTGCAGGTTGGGGGCCGTAGTCTTTTTGCCAGGCTTGATACAATAAGAATGTACAGACCGCTAGGCCCAGAATAAAAAATCCGCGCATTGATTCCATAATTTACTCTTTTACAGCTTTCGTTTGTTTTACTGAATTATTATGAGGGACAGGATCTAGTCCGCCTTCACATCCCGGATGGCACCGGCCAAGTCTTTTTATCGTCAACCAGCTTCCACGAATAGCACCGTGTTGTTCTAAAGCTTCAATGGCATAGTGGGAACAGGTCGGCGCAAAGCGGCATTGATTGCCCATTACAGGGCTTAATACCAACTGATACAAGCGGACCAATTTTATGAGTAACCACTGCATTTCTTCTGAACTCGTGACCAAAGCCGGTTGAGGTGTTCGAATAATACCGTATTAGTCATATCACTACTACCGCGACGCGCTAATAAAACAATATCCACAGCAGGAAGATCGTGCTGTGCCAAGCGAAAAGATTGACGGCATAGTCGTTTTAGTCGATTACGTTTTACCGCAGACTTAACGTGTTTTTTAGCAACAATTAATCCTAAACGAGATTGTTCGGAGTGGTTAGGGATAACTAATAGTGTAAAAGGAGGGCAAACCAGTTTGATTGGTTTGTTATCAAAGACTTGTTTGTAGTCCTTTGCTGTGAGCAAACGACGACTTCTTGGAAAACCATAATCTAGGTTTACGCTAGAGACCGCCTTATTGCTCACATCAAGGAATTCAATTTCTAACGCTATTAAGCGCTTAGACGCTTACGGCCTTTTGCACGGCGGTTAGCTAAAATTTTACGGCCATTTTTAGTTGCCATACGAGCACGGAAACCGTGTGTACGCTTACGCTTAATGACGCTTGGTTGAAATGTTCTTTTCATCTGCTTAACCCATCAACAGTTAATTAATTCGTATAATAACTATTTATTACACGACTCTAAGGACAAGGACGCGGAATTTTATAGTAATTACCCAGTGATTGCAATGCTCTAAGCCTTGTTTTTTAAAGGGTTGGAGCGATTTTTTATTGTTTTCTGATATTTAGTATCTAATTAGCTATTTAACCACTATATCTAGTATTTTAATCACAGAACTCAGCTTGAACTGTGGATAACTTTATAGCACCTTGGCGCTATAAGATCCACTAAAAGTTTCTATTTCTTAGATAAATTCATGAATCAGCCCTAAAACTCTATTTTTTGACCTTTACTCGATCTGTTTTGTCTTTTTTCAGAAAGTTAGTCACTAATAATTATAAATAAGTATTTAAAGATCTTATTATTATTATTACTGAGTCTTTTTGCTGTTAATAAGTAATTATACTACATTAAATTCAATAGTTTATAAAAAGTACAAAGAGGTTGATAAAGTGTCTTTAACAGGGTGTCTAAAAAATGGATAAGTCACGTTAGAGGCGTTTTTTAACGCTTATGCACAGTTTTGATGAGTTTTTATACCTTATTTAGTCACAACTTATCCTTTTCATACTGCTTAACTTCTGTATTGTGCAAAAGCTCCCCGGTTTCTACTTTTTAAGTTATTCAGTTTTTCTAGCTTTATTTAACTATTTTTGTGGATATTTCTTTTAGATGGATCTACACTAGCTCCTGTTGTGAATAACTCTGTCTTTTATGAGCTTTACACAGAGCAAAGTTTATTCCTTATAAGTGATCATTAACACTTAACCGAAAACAAAAGATACAACGAAAAGTTACCTGTTAACTGATATTACTAACGATAAGTAAAAAACAATTAATAACAGGTTATGGATTTGGGAATTACTACTATGTCTAGCAGCTTATGGCGCGATTGCCTGCAGCGACTACAATCGGAACTTTCAGTTACTGAATTCAATACCTGGATTAAACCCTTGCAGGTACGTGAAACCGATAAAGAAATGGCTTTGTTTGCACCAAACCCGTTCTTTGTTGACTGGATCCGCCAGCAATACCTCGATCGCATTACCGAATTTGTATCAGCGAAAGACAATAGCCGTAATCTTCATATATCGTTACACGTTGGCCACGCTGATATTGCCTCACAGGGTGCTTCGAATGAGGCTAACTCTGACAACCGTTCTAGTGCAGCTGCGATAGCACAAACCAGCCAAGCTGTGTCGCCTGCTAACCATCGTAATTTCAACAAGCCCACTTATAACGCTCATTCTGGTTCATCGGCTTTTCCACAAAATAACCTGAATACCAAGTTTACCTTCAATAACTTTGTCGAAGGTAAGTCTAACCAACTTGCACGTGCAGCTGCTGAGCAGGTAGCTGAGAATCCAGGTGTATCCTATAACCCACTTTTAATCTATGGCGGTGTCGGTCTTGGTAAAACCCACCTGATGCATTCTGTGGGTAACCTAATTTTAAAAGATAAACCTGATTCAAAAATTGTTTATCTGCACTCTGAGCGTTTTATGGCCAATATGGTGAAAGCGTTACAGAACAACAGTATGGATGCCTTTAAGAACTATTATCGCTCGGTTGATGCTTTGTTGATCGACGACATTCAGTTTTTTGCTAATAAAGGCAGGACTCAAGAAGAGTTTTTCCATACCTTCAACAACCTTATTGAGAAGAATAAACAGGTTATTATCACCTGTGATCGCTATCCTAAAGAAATTGAAGGTCTCGAAGAGCGCCTAAAGTCGCGTTTTGGCTGGGGCCTCACCGTTGCTATCGAGCCGCCGGATCTTGAAACGCGGGTAGCCATCTTAATGAGTAAGGCCAATCACTCGAACGTTGAATTACCGCATGAAGTCGCTTTCTTTATAGCAAAACGTATTCGCTCTAACGTGCGTGAATTAGAAGGGGCTTTGAAGCGAGTCATTGCTAATGCACAATTTACAGGCCGTGCTATCACGCTCGATTTTGTCAAAGATGCTTTGAAAGATCTTATAGCGGCTCAGGATAAATTAATTTCTATTGATAATATTCAAAAAACCGTCGCTAGCTATTACAAGATTAAGGTTTCTGATCTATTATCTAAGAGACGCAGTCGTTCTATAACACGACCTCGTCAAATGGCAATGTCGCTAGCCAAAAAGCTAACGAATCATAGCTTGCCAGAAATTGGGGATGCTTTTGGTGGTCGCGATCACACCACGGTGTTGCATGCCTGTCGTAAAGTTGAAGAATTAAAAAACGAAAGTGTTGATATTGAAGAAGATTACTCTAATCTATTAAGAACTTTATCGACATAAAGTAATAATATTAGGAATTCAATAAGGGTACTTATATGCGATTTACCATGACTCGCGATCAGCTATTATCGCCACTTCAACTGGTGAGTGGAGCCGTTGAAAAGAGACAAACCTTACCGATACTATCCAATGTATTAATGGTTGTTGATGATAGTAAGCTCTCACTAACTGCGACTGACCTTGAAATCGAATTAAAGGCGCAAGTTGAGCTTGAAGGCGAATTTGAACCTGGTGAAATTACGGTACCCGCTCGTAAAGTCTTAGATATTATCAAGAGTCTTGGTGATGGTGAAAACGTCAAACTTGAGATGGGCGAAAACCGCCTTCGTGTTTCCACGCCAGGTAGCCGTTTCAATCTTTCAACCATGCCTGCTTCTGAGTTTCCAAGTTTAGAAGAAACGGCGAGTTTAGCTTCCTTAAATGTTTCTCAACATACCTTAAAAGAACTTATCGAAAAGACGCAGTTTGCCATGGCGCAGCAAGATGTCCGTTATTACCTAAACGGTATGTTATTTGAATTTGACGAAGATTCATTAACTTCTGTTGCCACTGATGGCCACCGCCTCGCACTTTCTCGGGAATCTGTAAAGCTTGAGTTAAACGAAAGAGTAAATGCCATCATTCCGCGTAAAGGTGTTTCCGAGCTGGGGCGTCTACTTGATCACAGTGATGAAGAACTGACCCTTAGTTTAGGCTCCAACCACATTAAAATTCATAACGGTGATTACTCGTTCACTTCTAAGCTAGTCGATGGCCGTTTCCCTGAATACGAAAAGGTATTACCGCGTAATGGCGATAAAATTGTTATTGCCGATAGGGAAGTGTTAAAAGAATCCTTATCGCGCGCATCGATTTTGTGTAACGAAAAATTCCGTGGTGTCCGTTTCATGCTTTCTGATGGGCAAGTTCGTTTACATGCTAACAACCCTGAGCAAGAAGAAGCAGAAGTGGAATTTAGCGTCGATTACAACGGTTCAGATCTAGAGATAGGATTCAACGTCAGTTATATGATCGATGTTATGAACACTATCAAGACCGAGCAAGTGAAATTAACCTTTATCGATGCAAACAGCAGTACTTTGATTGAAGAAGTGGATGGTGGTCAAAGTATGTACGTTGTGATGCCAATGAGACTTTAATCATTGGTTTTCCATTACCACCATATCATCTCCGGTTCGCGCCATTGAGTAATACATGCGTGTTGACCAGTTATCTATAACACAGGTGAGAAATTTACAGAATCCTTCTATAAGTTTCTCACCCCGTCTTAACATTATCTTTGGTCCCAATGCCGCTGGCAAAAGTAGCATACTAGAATCTCTTTATATTCTGGGTAACGGTCGTTCTTTTCGTACTGCTAAACACAACAAAGTCATCAGTGAGCAGCACCAAGATTTCACCCTTTTCGCAAAAGTTGAATCCTCTGGTATTAATCACCAACTTGGTTTTAAACGTCAACGCAGTGGTGATACCACAATTAAACTGAACTCTGAACCTGTGAATCGGTTATCTACTCTCGCAAAGCTTTGTCCGGTTCAGATACTATCGCCAGAGCAATATGACTTATTGGTAAAGGGCCCGAGTGCCCGTCGTAAACAACTTGATTGGGGAGTGTTCCACGTGGAACATTCTGTATTAAGTATTTGGCAAAAGGCTCACAAGATTCTCCAACAACGTAATAAGCTCCTAAAGCAACGTGCAGGTTATAACGAAGCTGCTGCCTGGGATAAGCAATTAGTCAGTTTATCCGAGCAAGTTACTCAACTTAGACAGGCTTATTGTGATAAAATAAACCCATTATTTATTAAGCTGTGCCGGCAATTTCTAGGCCAGCTTGATATTAAGCTAGATCTTTTTCCTGGGTGGACAGACAAACACTCTGTTGGCTTAAGCGCTATCTACCGTGAACAGTTCGAAAAAGATAAAAAACTAGGTTTTACCCAGTCGAGTATTCAAAAAGCAGACTTGAAGTTTTTGATTGACGGTTCTAAATTGGCCGGCGATTATTTATCGCGCGGCCAACAAAAGCTTCTAATTACAGCTTTTAAATTAGCTCAACTGAAGGTTATGCAGCAATTTGGGCAGCAAGCCCCAGTATTTCTGCTAGACGATATTGGCGCTGAACTTGATCAAAAGCATCAACAACAGCTCCTAGATTTGATGGCTACACAGCCAAATAATCAACAAATATTTATTACTTGCGTTCATCTTGAACCTCTTAAACCTCTGATTAGTCAATGCGACGATCTAAAATTGTTCCACGTGGAACATGGTGTGGTTAAAGAAGTAACGAAAAGTGAGCTTGAGTAAATGAGGCATGAACAATCTAAAAGGAAACCCTATGTCGGAAAATAACAATTACGATTCCTCCAGTATTAAAGTACTAAAAGGGCTTGATGCTGTGCGCAAACGTCCTGGCATGTATATTGGTGATACCGATGATGGCACAGGTTTACATCATATGGTCTTTGAGGTCGTTGATAACTCTATTGATGAGGCATTAGCGGGACACTGCTCAGAGATTAATGTGACAATACATGACGATAACTCTGTTTCTGTTAGTGATGATGGTCGTGGTATTCCTACAGAAATCCACGAAGAAGAAGGGGTTTCGGCTGCCGAGGTAATCCTTACAGTACTTCATGCTGGTGGTAAATTCGATGATAACTCTTATAAAGTATCAGGTGGATTACACGGCGTAGGTGTTTCGGTGGTAAACGCTCTTTCTGAGTTGTTAACCTTAACAATTCGCCGTGCTGGTAAGCGTTATGAGCAAACCTATAAGTTAGGTGTGCCAGTCGAGCCATTAAAAGCAGTTGGCGATACAGAACGAACGGGTACCGAACTACGCTTTAAACCAAGCGCCGAAACCTTTACCAATATTGAATTTAAGTACGATATTCTAGCAAAAAGATTGCGAGAACTATCGTTCCTAAACTCAGGGGTTAGTATTAAACTGACTGATGAGCGTAGCGGTAAATCCGATCACTTTAAGTATGAAGGTGGTATTCAAGCCTTCGTTGAGTACTTGAACCAAAATAAAACTCCTGTACATGAAAACGTGTTCCACTTTACCTCTGAGCGTGAAGAGGATGGTATTACCGTTGAAGTAGCGATGCAATGGAACGATGGCTTCCAAGAAAGCATTTTCTGCTTTACCAATAACATCCCACAGCGTGACGGCGGTACTCACCTTGCCGGATTCCGTTCAGCATTGACTAGGGGGCTAAACAGCTTCATGGATACCGAAGGATACAATAAGAAGGGTAAGGTCGGTACGACTGGCGATGACGCCAGAGAAGGGCTTACAGCAGTAGTTTCAGTCAAGGTCCCAGACCCAAAGTTCAGCTCACAAACTAAAGATAAACTGGTTTCGAGCGAGGTTAAAACAGCTGTTGAGCAGGCAATGGGCGAACACTTAAAAGACTTCTTGCTAGAAAACCCGAATGAAGCCAAAGCCGTTATTAATAAAATGATTGATGCGGCTAGAGCTCGTGAAGCGGCGAGAAAGGCACGTGAAATGACACGTCGTAAAGGCGCTTTGGATATTGCGGGTTTGCCGGGTAAGTTAGCCGACTGTCAGGAAAAAGATCCTGCGCTATCAGAACTCTACATTGTGGAGGGTGACTCGGCGGGTGGGTCGGCGAAGCAAGGCCGCGATAGAAAAAACCAGGCGATATTACCGCTTAAAGGTAAAATTCTTAACGTAGAAAAAGCACGTTTCGATAAGATGTTATCGTCGCAAGAAGTAGGAACCTTAATTACAGCTCTTGGTTGTGGTATTGGCCGTGAGGAATTCGACGCAGATAAAACACGCTATCACAGCATTATTATCATGACGGATGCTGATGTTGATGGTGCGCACATTCGTACGCTACTGTTAACCTTCTTCTATCGTCAAGTGCCAGAGCTGATTGAACGTGGTTATATCTATATCGCACAACCACCGTTGTATAAAGTGAAAAAGGGCAAACAAGAAACCTACCTAAAAGATGATGAAGCGTTAGAAGCATTTCTAACGGCGTTAGCCCTGAATAATACTCAGTTATTCACTAGCAAAGATGCGCCACCAATTACCGGCGAAAGGTTAGAAACATTGGTTAATGAGTACCGAGAAGTTAAGAAAACCATTAACCGAGTAGCAAGACGTCTACCGCGCGAAATGCTAGACAGCATGATTTACCATAAGACATTAACAGCTGAAGATTTAGAGAAAGAATCTGAAGTGAAGAATTGGATGGAAAATCTGGAAGAAAAGCTAAACAAAGATCGTAAAAGTGGTTCGCATCGCTATGAATTCAAGATCCGAAAAGATAATGAGCTAAACATCTACTTACCACACTTAACTATGTATCATCATGGCGTTGAGAGTGAGTACTTACTTTCAAAAGAGTTCTTTGTTTCAGAAGACTACAAGAAAATTAGTACACTAGGCGAGCAGTTGGAAAGCTTAATCGAACCAGGTGCCTTCGTGAAACGTAGCGAGAAGATCGAGGAAGTCGAAACCTTTAGCGAAGTACTCGACTGGTTAATGATGGAAGCGCGCAGAGGTCAATCAATCCAGCGCTATAAAGGTCTTGGTGAGATGAACCCTGAGCAGTTATGGGAAACAACCATGGATCCTGAGACGCGTCGCATGTTGCAGGTAAAAATTGAAGATGCGGTTGCCGCTGATCAGTTATTCACGACTCTGATGGGTGATCATGTTGAGCCACGACGCGAGTTTATCGAAAGTAACGCGCTTGCGGTATCAAACTTGGACATTTAATCTTTAACCTGATTAAACGTTGCATAAAAAAGGGGCTATAAAGCCCCTTTATTAATGATCAAACAAGTATTTATGCGATAAGTTGCTTTTTATAGGTTACTAAATTCTCTTGGATATCGGGATCTAGCGAGGGATAGCTTAAATTTAAACTCTCCAGTGTTTCTAGAATGATGTCTGAAACGGCTGCACGCATCGCTGGTTTGTTATCTGCAGGTATACAGTACCATGGCGCCCATGAGGTGGATGTGTTGTTAAGACAGGCTTCATAGGCGTCCATATACTGATCCCACAACTCACTTTCGCGTAGATCACCTGGCGAAAACTTCCAGTTTTTACTCGCTTGCTCAATCCGCTTCTTAAATCGTCTATGTTGCTCTTCTCGAGACACATTCAAAAAGAACTTACGAATAATGGTGCCGTTATTCGCTAAGTGATGCTCATGCTCATTAATCGAGCGATAGCGATTCTGCCAAAAACTATCTGTATTGTGAGAAATACCATTAATATCAGGGAGTTGCTGGGAATTAAGAAATTGTGGATGAACCTTCACAACCAACACTTCTTCATAATAACTACGATTAAAAACACCGATACGACCGCGCTGAGGCAACTGTTTAGTGGTGCGCCACAGGAAATCATGATCAAGTTCGCGCTTAGAAGGTTGTTTAAAGCTAGAAACTTGAAATCCGGCTGGATTAACTCCGCGCAAGACATGACGAATGGTACTATCCTTGCCGGCGGCATCCATCGCCTGGAAGATGAGCAGTAGCGAAAACTTATTGTCGGCGTAGAGCTTCTGCTGCTGTTTATAAAGTTTCTTACGATTGCCCTTGTAACGCTTTTTATAAAAAGAGTTTTTTTGTAAATCATCAACTACAGTGGAGTGCTGGCTTAAGCTAAAAGATTGATCAAAAGGCACAAGGTAAGGGCTATCAGTGACGGTAAGCATAAAACTCCTTTGGGATAATTTACAAAACTTATGTTTTAGTTCCTTGTTTATACAATAAAAATAAGTAATATGAAAAGGGTTCTTATTAAATCAAAACTTATATAAGGGGAATATATGTCAATAGCAAAAGTAACGGAAATTATTGTAGAGTCTGAAAAAAGCTTTGAAGACGCAGTCGTTCAAGGGGTGCGCAGAGCCAACAGAACCTTAGATCAGGTAAAAGCTGCATGGGTAAAGGATCAACAAGCAGTCATCGAAAATGGTGAAGTTGTGGGATTCCGCGTGACCTTGAAAGTTACATTTATCCTAAAAGACTAAACTAAAGAAACAAAAGATTAAGGTGTTCCATGGGGACACCTTAATTATAAAATAACCTAAACCGCAATAAACTTCTACTTACTGCCGGTTAATGAACCGAGAATTCCGCGCAATAATTTTTTACCGAGATTTGAACCTAGGGTACGGGCAATAGTTTTTAAAAACGTCTCACCAATCCCTTGTCGATTTGACTTCCTAGATGTTTTCTTAGCCACTTTTTTCCGAGCAGCTTTAGCCTTTTCTTCTTTTTCACGAAGCTTTTTTGCTTCCTTCATTTCCTTTTCTTGACGTTCTTTAAGCTTTTCTTCTTTAGCCAAAAGAATTTCGTAAGCCGATTTACGGTCAACAGCAGTATCATAGACACCATGAACAGGTGAGGCTTTAAAAATTGTATCTCGCTCTTTAGGTTTAAGCGGGCCAATACGTGACTCAGGTGGACAGATTAAGGTCTGCTCAACGATACCAGGACGACCTTTTTCATCCAGAACAGACACTAAAGCTTCACCAACGCCAAGCTGGGTGATTAAAGATTCGGTATCTAGCTCAGGGTTAGGGCGGAAAGTTTCAGCGGCAGTTTTAACCGCTTTGAAATCCCGTGGTGTAAAAGCACGCAGAGCGTGTTGAATACGATTACCGAGTTGACCAAGTACATCATCCGGAATATCAGTAGGGTGTTGCGTCACAAAGAAAATACCAACCCCTTTAGAGCGAATAAGTCGAACCACTTGCTCAATGCGTTCGAGCAGGGCTTTTGGTGCGTGCTCAAACAATAAGTGCGCTTCATCGAAGAAAAAGACTAGGCGAGGTTTATCTGGATCGCCAACTTCGTCAAGCTCTTCAAACAGTTCAGACAGCATCCACAATAAAAAAGTCGAGTAAATGCGGGGATTAAGCATCAACTCTTTACTGTGAAGAATATTGATCATGCCACGCCCGTTGGTATCGGTGCGCATCATATCTTTGATATTAAGCGCCGGTTCGCCAAAAAACTGATCGCCACCAGAGTTCTCTAAAACCAATAAACGGCGAACAATAGCGGCAACACTTTGTGAGGAAACGTTGCCATACTCGCGCATAATCTCTTTGCGATTATCACTAAGCCAATTCAACATGGAGCGCAAGTCTTTGATATCTAACAACAAAAGACCCTGTTCGTCGGCGATATCAAAAGCAATGTGTAGGACACCTTCTTGGGTATCATTAAGCTCTAAAAGGTTCGCTAAAAGAATCGGCCCCATTTCAGAAATAGTGGTTCGCACGGGATGACCGTGTTTGCCGAATACGTCCCAAAAGATAACGGGATTGTCATGTGGCTGGTAATCTTTAATCCCTATTTTTTCGATACGCTCAGTAATCTTAGGATGTGAACCGGCGGCTGTGGCTACGCCAGATAAGTCCCCTTTAACATCGGCGGTAAAGACAGGAACCCCCATCTTAGAAAAGCCTTCCGCTAGAATCTGCAGAGTAACGGTTTTACCGGTACCCGTCGCACCGGCTACCAAACCATGGCGGTTGGCCATTTTGGGATTGAGCTGAATGTGTTGTTGCTGAGGATTGCCGCCAATTAATAACATAGTCTGTCTTTGTTGTTTTCCCTTATCAACAGATTATAGGAACTTCGTCAAAAGGCAAGTAGCAGAAAGAAGGGTAGAAACTAGGGAGTTTTAAGCAACAAGATGGTTAGTAAAGGCTATTAAGATTGAAAAGGTGGCATTAGCCACCCTTAAAAACTATTTGTTTTCTAACTCTGAAATCTTTGTTTCGAGTTCTTCCAGTTTTTGGCGAGTTCGAAGTAAAACTTGTGTCTGTGTATCAAACTCATCACGTGAAACCAAGTCAAGCTTACCGAGCTGAGTTTGGAGAACCTGTTTAAACTGCTTGCCCATCTCGTCTTTAGCCGACTTTACGCGCTCAGGGACTGCGTCAGAAAGCTTTTTTGCGATGTCGTCTAACTTTTTCGGATCAATCATAAAATACCCTTAAATAGTGTTACCAAGGCAACGTTTTTGTTCTAGCTATATAAAGTATGGTGGCAAAACTACCGATTGCAAGGGTGAAAGCTATACCACGTAAGGCTTTGGTCTGTGTTTTAAAGGTAATGATTCCGAACACTATATAAGCAATAATCATTAAAACTTTGAAATTGAGCCATGGCATCGAAACTGCGCCATACCATGTCACCCACAAGGTGATACCGGACGCTAGAAGAAGTGTATCGATAATATGAGGAGTAATTTTTAACCACTTCTTTTGTAGCATCGGACTCTGTTTGAACAACAAAGCACAGCGGAATAAAAAGCCAAGGATAGTGATTATGGCTAGGGTCATGTGAATATGTTTAAGCGCTTGCATGGTCTACCTTAATTGTCAGTTGTTGTTTGTTTCGATATGCCTCAATCGATGTTAACAAAGAATCGAGTTTTCCATCAGGAATATCGGCCATTATAACGACTTTATCGCTAAAATCTTCTGTGATGTTTAGCGCTTGATGCTCGTCTAAAAGGTAACGAACTTGATTTTGAAGCTCATAACTCGTGGTGATCTCAACAGCGGTAGTGTAAATCTTGGAGTGAGTGCTTACATTCTCTATAGCGCCTTTAACGCCAGCGCTATAAGCGCGTGCCAAACCACCAGTACCAAGCTTAGTGCCACCATAATAGCGAGTCACGACAACGGTTACATCACCTAAACCCGAGTGCTGTAGAACGTTCAGCATTGGCATACCAGCAGTACCGCTTGGCTCTCCATCATCGGAGCAAGCGATTAAAGTTGTGCTGTCAGGGTTGCCAACGATATAAGCCCAACAGTGGTGAGTAGCGTCGGGTTCTTGGGTATTCAGGAGCTTTATATAGGATTTGGCGTCTTCAACGGTGGGGCTATAGATCAGCCGAGTAATGAAGCGGCTACCCTTAATCATTTCTTCGAAGGTACAAGGCTCGCTTACCGTATGATTAGGAACACGGTAAGCGGCCGTAGATTTACTCATGGCTGAGTGTTTATTTTAAATAAGCACGAGTAAGGTTGCGATGACCAGTTTCAGTAACCGCGATATCGTCTTCGATACGAATACCACCATAAGGACGGAATTCTTCGATGCGATCCCAATTTATGCTTGAGCTGTGCTCGCTCTCTTTAAGATCTGCAAGCAGCGACTTAATGAAATATAAACCTGGCTCAATGGTCAAAATTTGATTTTGCTCAATCGGGCGCGTATTACGCAAGAAAGGATGCTCTTGTGGCGGTGGCGCTGGATCGCCATCGGCGTTCGACTGGTGGCCGCCCACGTCGTGAACCTGTAGACCGATTTGATGACCTAGGCCATGCGGGAAGAAGGTGCGAGTGACCCCGTTTTCCACCATAGACTCAGGGCTCATGCTAGAAATCTTGAATTGGTTCAATACCTTAGCGATTTCTAAATGCGTATCTACATGCAAATCAACGTACGATTGACCAGGCTTAACGCGATCGACCACACTTAGGTGAAGCTTTTCCATGGTGTCGATTAACTCGGCAAACTCGTTGTTTTTGTCGTAAGAGTAAGTACGAGTGATGTCTGCGTCGTAGCTGTTGTAGCGCGCGCCTGCATCAATCAGGAAAGTACGGTGCTCGCTTGGGCGTTCAGCGTCGTAATGCATATAGTGCAAAATCGAAGCATTTTCATTAAGGGCAACGATACTGTTATAAGGAAGTTGCGCTTCGTGATGACCGCTAGCTAATAAGTAGGCTAAATGGATTTCAAGCTCAGAGCCTTGGTTGTAGAACATATCGCGAGCAGCCATGTGACCCATGGCGGCACGTTTGTTGGCTAGAGCAGAACACTCGATTTCATAAGCCGTTTTAGTCGCACGGTGCCAGTTGATCTCGTTAATCAAGTTGCCAGGGTTAATGGCATCGAAATCTTCGTCCATAAATGGGTAAGTCATCTCACCAATAAAGGCGATAGAGCCGTTTGATGGCATAAAGGCACGCACTTCGTCTTTTTTGCGTAACATCTTGATGTCGAAGTGTTCGACCCAGAAACCATCCGGATCGCCAGCCACTTTATGCCAAAAATCAACAGGTTGGTAGTAGCATAGTGTGCGATCGCCTTTAGCCGAGATGATTACCGTGCTGTCGTGCAAGTCATCGTGCGGGATAAAGCTGTTAAAGTGGAAGTTTGACTTAAACGGGTAGGACATATCATCAAGGAAAATACCGTGTAATGAACCCGCTGGGATTAAAAGATGGTCAAAGCCGTGGCGTTGCATGGCGTTTTGATAACGCTTCGTAATTGTATCAATGTGCTCAGAGTATAGAGGTTTCAGCTCTGCGTCAGTCATAAAATTACCATAATATTCAATAAACAATGGCAACCATTATTTCAGATCGAGACTGGGTTCAGCAAGGAAAGAATCCTTTTGCAGCAAAAGGTAAGGATAAACACAAAGAAAGCATGAGAACTTTTGTTTGGGAACAAAGTTCGTTATGATTGGTCAGACCAGATAAGCCGTAGATATGTGGTTGAGACTAGAAGGTCCCTTGAAGTACACTGGGGAATTAACGAATCCCCAATCTATACTTTAATCGGATCTGTCTGAAGTATAACTCCATCATCTGAAACCAACACGGAGAAACAGAATGATTTTCGAAGGTCAGTCGATTCAATGCAGACTGCGTGACAAAGGTGTCGCGGAAGTATGTTTTGACAATAAAAACGAGTCGGTGAATAAATTCGACCGAGCCACTTTAAATGAGTGGCGACAAGTCAACGAACTGTTGAGAGATCATAAAGATGTCAAAGCCGTTATGGCAACAAGTGGCAAGCCAGTGTTTATTGTTGGCGCCGACATCACAGAATTTAATGAATTATTCGCTTCTAGCCGTGAAGAGTTATTGGGCTGGTTAGTGAAAGCAAATGAAGTTTTTAGTGGTTTTGAAGATTTGCCATACCCTACAGCGGTAGCGATTGATGGCATGGCGCTAGGTGGCGGTCTTGAAATGTGCTTAACCTGCGACTTCCGCGTGGCGAGCCCTAAAGCACAAGTTGGTCTACCAGAATCAAAACTAGGTTTAGTGCCTGGTTTCGGTGGTAGCGTACGTCTAGCAAGAATCATTGGTGCGGATAATGCCTTTGAATGGTTATCGACCGGTAAGGCTTATAAGCCAGAAAAAGCATTGGCCGTAGGTGTATTAGACGCTGTAGTAGATTCTGAGCACTTAGTCGATAGCACAGAGCAAATGCTATTGGACGCGGTAGAAGGTAAGTTGGATTGGCAAGCGCGTCGCGCTGAAAAGAAAGCGCCGCTACAACTCAATAAAACTGAAGCGACCATGTCGTTTATGACTTCAAAAGGCTATATCGCAAGCCAAGCGGGACCGCATTACCCAGCCCCCGTTCGAGGCGTGCAGTTAATCGAAGACAGCGCGGGCATGAAGCTTGAAGATGCGATTAAAGCTGAACACGAAGCATTTGCGGATATGGCTCAAACCGAGCAAGCCTCGTCATTGATTCAGCTGTTCTTAAACGATCAGGTGTTAAAAAAGAAAGCAAAGATTGCTGCTAAAACAGCCAATGTTGATGTTAAAAACGCAACGGTTTTAGGCGCAGGAATTATGGGTGGCGGTATCGCTTACCAGTCAGCGTCGCGCGGCGTACCTGCAATCATGAAAGATATTAACCCTGAAGCGCTAGAGCAGGGTATGGATGAAGCGATTAAGCTATTTGGTAAAGGCTTAAAATACGGCAAAATCTCAACCGAGAAAATGGCCAAAGGCATCGCTAGCATCAAACCAACCTTAAGCTACGATGAAATCAAGCACACCGATATCGTGGTCGAAGCGGTTGTTGAGAATCCGAAAGTCAAAGAGTCGGTACTAAAAGAAGTCGAGAGCTTAATGCCGGAAGACGCCATTATTTGCTCAAACACTTCAACCATCTCAATCGATCGTCTAGCTCAATCGCTACAGCGTCCAGAAAAATTCTGTGGCATGCACTTCTTCAACCCAGTGCACAAAATGCCATTGGTAGAAATTATCCGCGGCGAAAAAACCTCTGACGAGACTATTGCCAGCGTAGTTGCATATGCCAGCAAAATGGGCAAATCGCCTGTGGTTGTGAATGACTGTCCAGGCTTTTTCGTAAACCGCGTGTTATTCCCTTACTTCGGCGGTTTCACCAAACTGGTTCGTGATGGTGCAGACTTCCAGCAAGTCGATAAAGTCATGAGCAAGAAGTTTGGCTGGCCGATGGGTCCTGCGTATTTGCTAGATGTGGTGGGCATGGATACAGGCCGTCATGCCGCAGAAGTGATGGCGGAAGGCTTCCCAGATCGTATGAGCAAAGACGAGAAAGATGCTATCGACGTCATGTTTGAAAACGATCGTTACGGTCAAAAAACAGGAAGCGGTTTCTACGTTTACGGCAAGGATAAGAAAGGCCGTACGACAAAAGAAGCCGATCCAAAGGCTTATGAGCTACTTAAAGAAATTGCCGCTGAAAGCAAAGACTTTAGTGATGAGGAGATTATTGCACGCACTATGTTGCCAATGATTATCGAGACGATTCGCTGTTTAGAAGAAGGCATTATTGATAGTCCGGCGGAAGGCGATATGGCGCTAATTTATGGCCTAGGATTCCCGCCATTCCGTGGTGGCGTATTTAAGTACGTCGATAGCCAAGGAATCGACACCATCGTTGAGCTAGCTAAAAAATACCAACACCTAGGCAAGGCTTATGAGCCGACAGCTGGCATGTTGGACATGGCTAAAGATGGCAAGAAATTTTATCAATCGGACTTATCTTAAGAGAGCCTCTGGGAGCTAACGATGAAAGAAGTAGTTATTGTAGACGCCATTCGTACCCCAATGGGTCGCTCGAAAGGCGGAATGTTTAGAAATACACGAGCAGAAGAATTATCGGCTCGATTAATGCAAGGTTTATTGGATCGTAATGACAAGTTAGATCCTGCTGACGTTGAAGACGTAATCTGGGGTTGTGTACAGCAAACACTAGAGCAGGGCTTCAACATTGCGCGTAACGCTATGCTAAAAACCGATTTACCGCATCATGTCGCTGGTCAAACGGTAAACCGTTTATGCGGTTCTTCGATGGAAGCGCTACACACAGCAACACGCTCGATCATGGTCGGTGACGGTGATGTTTTCATCATTGGTGGAGTTGAGCACATGGGGCATGTGCCGATGAACCATGGTATCGACTTTGATCCAGAGTTGGCGAAATACACAGCTAAAGCCGCTGGCATGATGGGCTTGACCGCTGAAATGCTCGCCAATATGTATAAAGTATCACGCCAAGAGCAGGATGAGTTCGGTTACCGCTCGCATCAGCTTGCGCATAAAGCGACCGTTGAAGGTCGATTTGCTAAAGAAATTTTAGCGATGGAAGGCCATGATGAAAAAGGTCAGTTGAAACTGTTTGATTATGACGAAGTTATTCGTCCTGAGTCGACGGTTGAAGACTTGGCTAAGTTGCGTCCAGTATTCGATCCAAGAAATGGTTCGGTGACAGCGGCAACATCATCAGCCATCTCAGACGGTGCATCGGCTATGCTTGTAATGTCTAAAGAGAAAGCTGAGAGCTTAGGTTTGGAGCCTATCGCTAAGATCGTATCAATGGGCGTTGCCGGATGTGATCCGTCAATCATGGGCTTTGGACCAGTTCCTGCGGTGAAAAAAGCTTTGGCACGAGCCAACATGAAGATAGAAGATATCGACTTGTTTGAGTTGAATGAAGCATTCGCCGCACAATCGATTGCAGTATTGGATGGTCTGGGCTTACGTAGTAACTTTGAAGATAAGGTCAACCTAAATGGTGGCGCAATTGCTTTAGGTCACCCGCTGGGTTGCTCAGGTTCTCGTATATCAACAACTTTGTTGCGTTTGATGGAAGACAAGGATAAGGAGTTTGGTATCGCGACTATGTGTATCGGTCTAGGTCAAGGTATCGCAACCGTGTTCCAGAGACTGAATTAAGCTCTAGGCACATTAAGTAAAAAAGGCTTCTTCGGAAGTCTTTTTTATTGCTACTCAAAAAATCGGTTATTGTTTCCGGCCGTGATGATCCTTGTCTTCTTTAAAAGAAAATATTGAACGACCCGTAACCCCAGCATAGCCAATTAAAAAAACAAGCAGACAAGCAATGCTAATGATAATCCACTCTAAAAACGACATTTACCACCTCCTGTGCAATGTATCTAATAGCATTATTTGCAAAACCATAGAGTATTTGCAAGTTCTAGAATGTAAGAAAGTTAAAAAAGACTAAAGCTGTAATATTTATGGAACACAATTATTAGGCTAATCGTTAAAAAGAGACTTCAGCATCGAAAAATTACTGTCCGCGAGTTCTTCTTGCTCGGTTTCCGATAATGGTTCTCTTTTAATATCCCAGTCTAAATCCTCGGCCGGGATCTCTTCTAAGAAGCGGCTTGGCTCACAGTTAATAACCTCACCAAATTTATTACGCTTTTTACACAGAGTGAACACTAGAGTTTTTTGTGCGCGGGTAATACCAACGTAGGCGAGTCGTCGTTCTTCTTCGATATCGTCATTTTCGATACTCGATTTATGCGGTAAAAACTCTTCTTCCATGCCCACTAAATAAACATGGTTAAATTCGAGACCCTTAGCCGCATGTAAGGTCATTAATTGAACTTGATTCGAGTCTTCTTCTTCCTCTTCGTTCCTATCTAGCATGTCGCGAAGCATGAGATTAGCGACAGCCGCCGCGAATGGGTTGTCTTCGTGTTCGTTTTCGTCAACGTATTTTTCAACCCAGCCTAAGAGTTCTTGGATATTATTCCAACGAAATTCAGCGGCTTTAGGCGTGCTAGATGTTTCGTGTAGCCAAGAGTGATAACCAATTTTCGCAATTAGGTCGTGGATTACGCCAAGACTATCACCACGCTTAACATTGTCAGCCGCGCGAGAAATAGTGTCGGTAAATCGGCGCACCGAATCTAAACCTTTGCCGGTTAAATATTGTTCAAGCCCCATCTCAAAACTCGCCGCATACAAACTGATATGGCGTTTCTGCGCATAAGTGCCGAGCTGCTCTAAGGTCGTCGGGCCTATTGAGCGTCTGGGAGTATTAGCGATTCTTAGAAAAGCATTATCATCATCTTCGTTAGTAAGCAGACGAAGATAGGCCATAATGTCTTTAATTTCTGAACGACCAAAAAAGGAGGTGCTGCCTGAAATTTTGTAAGGAACTTTGTTGGCGATTAAAGCTTTTTCGAATAATTTTGCTTGGTGATTTCCGCGGTAAAGAATAGCGAAGTCAGAATACTTGCCATTTTTTGTGCGGATTTTACGCGAAATAATTTCGGTGACTACTTTTAACGCTTCGTCATCTTCGTTGGCACAAGTAACAACACGCAAGGGATCGCCATAAGGTTTGTCTGACCAAAGCTTCTTTTCAAAAACGTGAGGGTTGTTATCGATAAGAACGTTAGCCGCTTTCAAAATACGTCCATAAGAACGGTAGTTTTGCTCGAGCTTGGTGACTTGTAGGTTAGGGAAGTCTTTGGCTAACTGATCAAGGTTTTCAGGTCGCGCGCCACGCCATGAATATATCGACTGATCGTCATCACCAACCACGGTAAAGTTACCGAACTGGCCGACTAAATGTTTAATCAGCTCATATTGGCTGGTGTTGGTATCTTGATACTCGTCGACGAGCAAATACTTAATTTTACTCTGCCACTTTTCGCGTATTTCAACATTGTCACGTAACAGTAGTGTTGGAATTAAAATGAGATCGTCGAAATCGACTGCGTTATAAGCCTTCATGCTGCGCGCGTACTTTTCGTAAACCTTGGCGAACACCAAAAGTTCTTGAGTATTGGCTTCAGCGATTGCTTGCTCTGGAAGAATCAAATCGTTCTTCCATTGCGAAATTTGGTTTTGCAACTGTGATAATAATGCTTTATCACTTTCTGCTTCTTTAAAGCCTAAGTCTTTAAGGAGTGCGAGACTGTCTTGATCGTCGAAAATCGTGAAGTTGGACTTCATTTGCAAGGTTTTATATTCGCGACGAATAAAGTTAAGACCAAAGTTGTGGAAGGTCGAAACCGTTAAACCTTTAGTCGCGTTCTGACCAGCGATCTTGCCCACACGTTGCTTCATTTCGCGCGCGGCTTTATTCGTAAAAGTTACCGCGACAATATTGCGCGCAGGGATTTTTCGCTCTTTAATGAGGTAGACGATTTTGCGTGTAATTACACTTGTTTTACCACTGCCGGCACCGGCTAGCACTAAAAGTGGACCCGATGTGTTAAGGAGTGCTTGTTGTTGACGTTGATTGAGCTGAGGTAAGGACAAGGCTACACAATTTGGTAATTGAAGTTGGCGGCAAGTTTAGCAACTCACCGCCAAAGGGCGCAACGAAAATCAGCTTTTCTTGATGGAAAGAGGCATTTTCAAATACTTACGACCATTTGATTCATCGTCGGGGAATTGCCCCGCGCGAATATTGACCTGTAAGGATGGAAAAATAAGTCGTGGCACGCTCAGAGTGCTATCACGCTCGGTTCGAATTTTGGTATACACCTCAGGATCGCCACCGGACTTTTTAAAGTGAACATTGTTCTTTTGCTCCGCAACCGTAGTGCACGCCACAGCTTCGCGATCTTCTGGGTAATCGTGGCATAGCCATAGTTTATAGTCGTCAGGGAAAGAAAGTAAAAACTGAAGGCTTTTGAATAGCTTAGCCGCGCTACCACCTGGAAAATCACAGCGAGCAGTGCCTAGATCGGGGTGGAAGAAAGTGTCACCAATAAAGACATTACCTTCGATTTCATAGCTCATACTATCGTTAGTGTGCCCAGGAGTAGGGTGTGCCTTAAAGTTTGATTCACCAAGAGGTAAGGTTTCGCCCTCACGCATCAACAGATCAAACTGGCTGCCATCGGCTTTGACATCAAGATTAAGCTTGTCGACAAAGTGCTTTTGAACCTCACGAATGCCTTCGCCAATAACGATTTTGCCACCAAGTTTTTCTTTAATATAAGGTGCCGCCGTTAAGTGATCGGCGTGAGCATGGGTTTCTAATACCCATTGGAACTGCAAATTATTGTTTTTAACAAATTGCACCAGTTCATCCGCAGATTCATAACTGGCTTCTCCTGAGGGTAGATCAAAATCCAACACAGGATCGACGATAGCCGTAATACTGGTCGCTTTGTCTGTCACAACATAGCTCCAAGTCCCTGTATCTTCGTGATAGAAAGGGGTGATACTGATTTTTTCGTTATTTATGTCAGACATCATTCGATAAAGATTGAAAAAGTGATGTAAGGATAATATATTAGAAAACTCTAATAATCAAATTGTGGTGTAACTTTGGACATTCAGTGGCAAGCATTAATTGGAGGCATGATGATTGGCGTCTCCTCAATAGTGTTCTTTATTAGCATGCGTAAAATTGCTGGTATCAGTGGCATGGTCAAGCGACTTATAACGTCCAGTAAAAGCTCTATCGGCGACTGGTGGCCGTTATTGTTTTTAATTGGCTTGATGCTTGGAACCCTAATATATAGTGCTTTCTATAATGTAGAGCCAGCGCTCCGACAAGGTTACCCAAAAGAGTTGTTGGTTGCATCTGGCTTGTTAGTGGGAATAGGCACTTACATTGGTAACGGTTGTACCAGCGGTCATGGCGTTTGTGGAATAGGGCGTTTGTCTAAACGGTCAATCGTGGCAACCATAATATTTATGGCGACTGCGGTTATAACGGTCGCGATAATGGGGGGCGTATCATGAAGAAAACAGCTATCACTAAAATGATAATCGCACTGATTTGTGGAACGCTCTTTGGTTTCGGCTTATCCATGTCACAAATGATTAACCCCGACAAAGTCCAAGGCTTTTTAGATATCTTCGGCGATTGGGATCCAACCTTGGCTTGGGTCATGGGCGGCGCACTATTAGTTTCTGTACCAGGCTTTAGTTTGTTGTTAACTAAGGAAGAGCGCGCACAAATTAAGCAGGGTGATATCGATACTAAATTAATCACCGGCAGCGCTCTTTTTGGGATCGGCTGGGGCTTAAGTGGCTACTGCCCAGGCCCTGCTATTAGCGTGTCGCCGCTCATCATTACAGAACTGATGTGGTTTTTAGTGCCCTTAGTGATCGGTATGATTGTAGCGAGATTAATGGTCGGAAAAAATTAGGACAGGATAAACTTTAATGAAATAAGAAGGTCTCTACGGCAAGAGTTGCAGAGACCTTCTATTGCCTTCTATTGAATAGAAGTTATTGAGAAACTTCACCGCCAGATTTCGTCCATTCCTGATAGCCACCAGCAACAGAAGCAACCTGCTTAAAACCTAAGTTTTGTAATGTGAGAGCAGCACAGGCGGAACGGCCACCTGATGCGCAATAAACATAGATAGGTTTATTGTGAGCTTCTTCTTCTGATAAATCTTTTAACGCGGGTAAGTCGAAAAGTTTGAACTCCAGAACGCCGCGCGGCAATGGCGTCGCATTTGGGATTATGCCCTGCTGATGCTCCTGAGGTTCACGCACATCAAGAATAAGTGCATCGGCAAGTTCTGATTGTTTTAGGTGCTCAACATTAACTTCATTAATTTGAGACTTTACTGATTTAAGGTATTCAGCAACACAAGGTTTCATGAGCATTCTTCCTTACAAAATAATGTGTGTAATAAATGTATGATTTGTGTGGCTTCGTTTGACGACAACCGATAGTAAATCGTTTGTGAATCGCGGCGAGTCGTTACTAAGCCTTCTTTACGTAAAAGCGCTAAGTGCTGTGAGAGTGCTGACTGGCTGAGCTTAGGAATCATCTGATTCAGCTGTCCGACTGATAATTCTTGTTCATGTAAAAGACATAAAATAAGCAATCGTTGCTCGTTAGAAATATTCTTTAAAAATCGAGCAGCTTGAGCCGAATGTTTTTGCATCTCATCAGTAATGTTTACTACGTCCATCCTAACACCAGTCTATTCTAATCTATTAAAATTGTGCCTTATGGCACTAAGATGCGCAATTATAGCGCACTAAAGTCTGATAAAGAGCGCAGAGGCTTTTGTTTATGTTTCGGGCGGAACTCGCCAGAGCTTTGATCAAAATCATAGTCTTTAGACCAAGCTTCTGCGTTAGAAATAACTTCGTGAATAGACTCCACTAAAAAACGAGCTTCTTCATCAGTGTTGGTCGGGTGTAACGAAATGCGTACCCAACCAGGTTTATCAGTCAAGTCACCTTGATCGATGCGGTTGGTGATTTCATGGCTTTGCAATTGATCGACGCCAAGTAATAGGTGGCCATAAGTTCCGGCACAAGAGCAACCACCACGACTTTGAATGCCTAAGCGATCGTTTAATAAACGCACTAATAAATTGTGGTGAATGCCCAATACATAAAACGAAACGATGCAAAGACGATCGTTTTGCTGATCTTCTAAAATACGAACGTCAGGGTGCTGGCGTAAACCCTCTAATAAAATTTTAACCAGCTGCTCTTCGCGCTGCTTAATTTTGTCAACTTGCATCGCGTCTTTAAGTTTAATCGCTAAAGCCGCCTTAATGGTTTGTAAAAAAGCAGGTGTGCCACCATCTTCTCGCGCTTCGATATTATCGAAGAAACGGTGCTCGCCCCAAGGGTTGGTCCAAGAAACGGTACCGCCACCAGGTTGATCGGGAACTTTGCAGTTATATAACTTTTCATCAAAAATCAAAATACCGCTGCTACCTGGGCCGCCTAAAAACTTATGAGGTGACATAAAGATCGCGTCGAGACGTTGCGCAGGGTTTTCAGGGTGCATATCAATATCGACATAAGGCGCTGAAGCTGCGAAATCAACAAAGCAAAGGCCACCATGTTCATGCATGATTTCAGCCATTTCATGGTAAGGCGTAGTTATCCCGGTAACGTTACTGCAAGCGGTAAAAGAGCCAATCTTTACTAGGCGCTCTTTGTACTGTTCCAGCAATTCACGCATATGGTCTAAATCAGGACGACCCTCTTTATCAGAGCGTACAATCTCTAGCGTCACTTCACACTCATGCCAAGTGGTTTGGTTGGAATGGTGTTCCATGTGCGTAACCAAAACCAACGGCTTTTCGTGTTCCGCGATATCCAAACGCTCGCGCCACTTCTCTGGAACACGCAAGCCCAACATACGCTGAAACTTGTTAATCACTAGCGTCATCCCCGAGCCGGCCGCGATTAACACGTCGCTCGGGTGAGCGTTCACATGCTTCTTAATGATTTTTTGCGCATCGTGATAAGCCTCGGTCATAGTCGTGCCAGTGAGCGTGGTTTCGGTATGAGTATTGGCAACGTAAGGCCCTAACTCATTGATTATAAAATCCTCAATCGGACGATAAAGGCGACCACTGGCGGTCCAATCCGCATACAAGATGTCACGGTTATGGCTGGACTCGGAATAGTCGTGACCTTCACCAATAATGTGCTGTCTAAAACGCGAAAAGTGCTCTGTAAGACTCATAAGAGAAAATTGAAATTGATAATATTAATGTTTCCTAATATATAGTGAGCACTTCGCTAATACAAGGAAAGAATGACGAACACAAAGCACTTTAAATACTTCGTATTATCGTGTTAAGGAAGCTGCGCTAGATAACGCTCCATTTTGCGGTAGTTTAGTGTTTCGCTGATGTGCTTAGGTTCGATCAGCTCTGATTGCTCTAGATCGGCAATGGTGCGAGAGACTTTCAAGATCCGATGATATGAGCGGGCGGAAAGGTTGAGCTGGTTTAACGCTTTAGTTAATAGGTCTTTAGAACCTTTACCTAGCGTACAGTATTGCTCGATATCAGCTGATTCGAGCTGCCCATTAAGCTTTCCTTGGCGCTTAAACTGTAGTTTTTGGCTGGATTCGACCGCTTGGCGAATTTCAGCGCTGGATATTTGTTTACGTTGGCGACCGTTGAGTAGGTCGTCTTGCGAAATTAACGGCACTTCAACCTGCATATCGATACGATCGAGCAGTGGCCCTGAAATCTTACTTAAATAACGACGAATATTGTCGGGCGTACAGCGACAATGTTGCTTTTGATTGCCGAAATGCCCACAAGGACAAGGGTTGGTCGCGGCTAAAAGTAAGAAATCGGCGGGATATTCGGCCTGATGCGCGGCACGTGAAATCGTGACGCGACCGGTTTCGAGTGGCTCTCGTAAGTTATCCAACACTTGCCTCGAAAACTCGGTGAGCTCATCTAAAAATAAAACGCCCTTATGCGCCAAGCTAATTTCGCCAGGCTTTGGCTGACTTCCGCCGCCTATTAAGGCAGGAGCAGAGCAGGAGTGGTGCGGATCGCGGTATTTGCGGGAAAAATAAGTGGTCGCGTCGAAACCGAGGTGGCTCACCGAGTAAATCGAAGCTGATTCTTTCGCTTCTTGTTCTGACATTGGGGTTAATATCGTCGGCATTCGTGATGCCAACATACTTTTGCCAGTCCCAGGAGGGCCAATAAACATCAAGTGATGCTTACCACTCGCGGCAATCGTCATGGCTCGTTTAGCCGATTCCTGCGCGATAACGTCAGACATATCGGTGGCAAAGCTAAAATGGTTAAGTGAAGTATTAGAAACGCACTCGGGCAAAGGTTGGTTATGGGCTAGGCTCTGGCAGACCTCTAATAAATGCTCGGCATAGAGCGTATTATTCGAAGGAACTAGCCCAGCTTCTTCAGCATTATCTTTGGGTACAACCAAAGTCCGCTTAGCTTCGGTGCAAGACAAAGCTACTGGTAAAGTCCCTTTAACAGGGCGTAACTCACCAGTTAGCGCTAACTCACCAATAAATTCAAAGGTAGACAAACGCTCGGCAGGGATCTGCTCCGAGGCCGCTAAAATCCCTAAAGCGATCGGCAGATCAAAGCGCCCGCCGTCTTTGGGCAGATCCGCAGGTGCGAGATTAATCGTAATACGGCGCGCGGGAAACTCAAAGTTAGAATTAATAATCGCACTGCGCACGCGATCCTTGCTCTCCTTAACCGCCGCCTCCGGCAAGCCCACGATATTGAGGCTCGGTAAACCATGAGACAGATGAACCTCAACCGTAACGAGTGGTGCCTCGATTCCCATCCCAGCACGGGAAAACACAACAGCGAGCGACATAAATATCCTTATAAATTATCGAGAGGGCTTTTAACTGCATTCGCCCTTTTCTTTATTCCTATGAAAACGAATAAACCCCATGATCCAGTAGATATAGGCTTTTTAGGTTGGGTAACTGTAACGATTTAATTGAAGGTTTCACGAATGCTTGTAATAAATCGAGATTTAGCCATAAACAATCCTTGTTAAAGTTACAGAAATGGTAAGTGAATACTTACAACGGGGAAATATCGATATTCTTAAAAAGAGGTGAGACATGGCTGAAAAAGTTACTGATAATGTCGTAAATATACTAGATATAGCGGTTTTGAAGTCCGCTAATCCCCAAAATAGCTACTTTTGTAACACTTGTAAAAAAAACATAATGATAATAGAGTGTTACGCACGAATTCGTATAATAAAATGTTAGCTGAGGAGGAGTCTCAAGCACGATGATCAATATACCTCCGAATCCTTTTCGAGTTTTTGAAGTTGATAATCAGCATCCATTTGTCGTGGACGCGCTTAGAAAGCGGAAGCACTTCGAAGCATGCTGGTGTGGCTCAGGGAAAAAGTATAAAAAGTGCCATAGAGGAAGAGGTGAAGAGCAACCTTACCCTTTGGGAAAGATTCTAAATCTCCAAAGAAAAGTTTTTTGGAGAAAGCGCGGTTGCATGCATCCTCTCGCATCTGTCGATACCTGCAGAGGACAAATAATCGATGCGCATACCATTCAGCGAAAGGGACCGTTAGAAAGGATCGTGAGCTCATCCGGACATGTAATGCAATCTCAAGTAACACAAGAAGGCGGGGCTGCAGAAGCCAAATCAATAAGCTGGAGGAAAGCATCGGTTTTTCCAGGTTTCTGCTCTTTTCACGACTCAAGCCTTTTCAGCCCAATAGAAACATCGACTTTTACGGGTGATCACAAGCAATGCGTCCTTCATGCTTTTAGAAATGTCTGTAATGAATATTATAAAAAACAGGCTCTAGTCGAATCGCTTGAGTTTCAGCGAAGCGTGATTGATCGAGGCATGGAAATTGATCGTCAAATTAACATTCAGCTTTCAATTTCAGAAAATATTGAAGGTCAAAAAAAATCCCTAGAAGAAAACGGAAATTATCGAGATATTCTGGAAGAGGCAATTCGTTGGGATAATTATGATAAGTTCGAAAGCGCGTGCTACTTTTTTAATGGAAAACTAGATGTTGTAAGTTCAAGTATTATTCACTGCGAATTTGATTTTCTAGGCAACAAGCTAATTGATATGTGGGACATTAGCAAAGATGCAGAAATGCTATCTCATACCGTAGTTAATACTGATGGCGGCGGGGCTATCATATTTGTATGGTTGAAGGGTGACCCACACCCAGAACGCGTGGTCGAAAGTTTTGATGACCTGCCCGATGACGAAAAAGGCGATATTTTTGTGCAGTATTGCCTTGTTAATTGTGAAAACACATTCTTCTCCCATCAGTGGTGGGATGCTCTAGACGACAATAAACAAACAAAGCTTCAGCAATATGCAAATGCAACCTATTATGAGGGCGGAGCGTATACCGCTAACGAACAAAGACTTGTCGACTGGATGATAGTGTAGATTCTATGGCATATCTCTTGTGTCGTACCCCTTCACAAAAACACCTACAAGGTACTGTTATCGGACAATTTTTCCGCTGCGCTCCAAACCAGCCGCAAATGCGGGCGTTAGGTGTACTCATGGATACTGGTAATATTAAACAGAGAATTGAAATTGAGGGATTGGAAATAATCAGACGTTATCCTTCTAATAATGCTCTTTCTGATTATCCTCGTGAGAAGCTAAATAGAAATATTGAGGCTTATAAAGCAGATGGTGACCTTGCTTGGGTAATTCAAGAATGCCCGGCAGGTGGAAAGAATGAAGATAAAGCATATATGGATATTCAGGTAAAAGACGGTCAGCTTATAGCTGGCAACTGGATTGGCCTAGACTTCATTGTAAATCTAAAAAACGGCACCGTCAGCCCAGCTAAAAAAGGTGTTCGTCCGTGGTAGCGCCACACCTAACAAACGCATGTTGTTCGCCCCTGCGGGGCTGGGACCTCCGTTACGCTGCGCTTCACTACGGCCCCAAATGCGGGCGTTAAATGTCTATGAAGAAAATCATCGCCAATATTTTTACCAGTGCTGTCTATTCCTCGTTTTCGGGGAGCGTGGTGGTCTTTATTGGAATGTTTGCTTCGTTCATGGGTGATGGTTGGGAGCTTATTGGTGATGCAATTGGCGGGGCGGTACTGTTCTACTTCATTACTGCCATTGCTTCCTGCTTTATTGCAATGGTAGTCGCTGGGCCAGTCTATGTTGTTCTAGCCAAATATAATCTCGCTAACTATTACACGGCATCCTCACTTGGCTTGGCAGTCACATTCGCTTGTTTTGGTTTTTCTACCTCTCTAGAGAATATCTATTGGAATTTGGCCGGTGGTGTAACTGGCTTGCTGTTCCACTACCACTATGTCAACAAGCCTAGTTGGGTTGGCGGTCAGCATTTAACAAGGCCATCAAATTGACGGCTTTTCCGTCGCTTGTTTTGTGGTTTTACGCTACGCTACCACAAAACAATCAACTACAAAGACGCAATTTATGGCGGCGTTAGGTGACAAAAAAAGTGCAAAGTGCGGTAGTAATCATTCTACTTTTATTTAGTATTTTTGATAATTCGTAAGATCGAGAATAAAGTTTCGGACATGCACAAACCTCGACCAAGAGCGGGCCCCTAGTGCAGGATCTACCCAAGACGCACCCATGCAGCTGGTTATCTGTTGACCTTACGGATATCCCCAAGCCCTCACAATGACACCACTATCTTTCTATTCGCTGTTTATTTTTAAGACGTGTATAATGCAGGCCATTCCCGAGGGGCGGCTTTTGCCTGAGAATTGGCTCAATGCGGTTGTTGTTAATGACTGATTGAGCGCCAGACCCTTAGAACCTGATCTGGGTTATTCCGGCGTAGGGACAGGGAGTGCAGATGATTTGCTTTGCCGCTTATGGAATGACCTTTGGCTTTTTTGTTTTTAATTCGCTTGAGGTCGATTGTTTTACAGGGATTGATTGGCCTTATAAGCTCGTATCTTTGCCCTTTCTGTTATTACTCCGCAGCCCGTTGTTAATAAATTGCATCATTGCTGAATACTTAATGTATTGTGGAGTTGTCTTTTGAAACACGCTATTCGTTCTTCCAAACCCTTTGTTCTGACCAGTCTGTTTGTGGCGTCGCTTGGTGCGCTTGCTGAGGAACAGTTGGAAGACGGGGTGGAAACTTTGGTGGTTACTGCCGAGCACCTGTCCGAGAGTCCTTTGACCTTGCCGTCGAGTGTGACCGTTGTTGATAGTGAGACGGCTCGTAAGAACAATGCTCATCACATTGATGGTATTTTCAATCTGGCGCCGAATGTGAATTTCGCGACCGGCGCTTCGCGTGGTCGTTTCATTCAGATCCGTGGCGTAGGCGAGCGTAGCGAGTTTGTTGAGCCGGTTAATTATTCAGTCGGCCTGATTGTTGATGGAATTGATATGACGGGGATTGCTGGCGGAGCCTTGATGCTGGATACGCAGCAGGTTGAGATTCTCCGTGGGCCACAGGGCACATTGTATGGCGCTAACGCTTTGGCCGGTTTGGTCAATATGGTGTCGGCTGCTCCGGAAGCAGATTTATTGAAGGTTTCCGCATCGCTTGAATCTTACAATGGACGCAGCGCTTCTTTAATCAGCAGCGATCAATTGTCGGATGCCTGGGGCTATCGTTTTGCGGTGGGCCAGTATCGCAGTGATGGTTATACCGATAATATCTTCCTGGGGCGCGAGGATACGCAGAAGTTTGATGAGTCGAGCCTCAAAGGCCGTCTGGTTTATCAGCCGGATGATAGTTTTTCATTGACTACCAATTTGATTTTGGTGGATGTGGACAATGGTTACGATGCCTATAGTCTCGACAATACGCGCCAGACCTATTCTGATGAACCAGGTCATGATCGCCAAGAAACCATTGGCGCTTCCTTTATCGCGGAATGGGCATGGGAATCCACTAAGCTTCAAAGCACCTTGTCTTTTGCTGATAGCGAATTGGACTATGCGTATGACGAAGACTGGAGCCATACAGGTATTTGTGAGGGTACGCTGTGCGATAGTGACGACTGGGGCTTTGATTGGTGGTATTCGTCATTTGATCGTTTCTTAAGAGACAACCGCAACCTGAGTTTAGACGTGAAACTAATAGGTGGGCAGGGCTCTTTATCAGAGTCATCATCTGAAACCTTATCGAATCAATGGGTGGTCGGCGCTTATTTCCGTGACCAGTCGGTTGATTTGTTACGTCAGTACACCTTTAATCCTGTGGATTTCACTAACCAATATGACACGCGAAATGCTGCGCTTTATGGCCAGCTAGATATTCCATTGAATCAAGCTTGGACTTTAGCAAGTGGTCTTCGCTATGAACGTCAGGCCGCTGATTACAGCGACAACCAGCCGTTTGTCGATTATCGTTCTGAGAATTTCTGGGGTGGTAAGGTTTCGCTTGAATATCAGGCTAATGAGCAGACTATGCTTTATGCCTTACTGTCGCGCGGCTACAAAGCCGGGGGCTTTAATACTGCGCAAGAACTACCAGAGTCGCAACGCGAGTATGACTCAGAATATATGCTTAATCATGAGCTGGGTGTTAAAGGTATGTGGCCCGATGCTGGACTCACGTTGCAGGCGTCTGTGTTTTATCAAAACCGCGATGATATACAGTCCAAACAATCTTACGTCACTTCACAGGCCGATGGCCGGACTTTGCAAGAAGGCGGCGAGTGCCCCTGTAATTTCACCGATTACAACATTAACGCCGGTGGCGCTAACAGCTACGGTGCGGAAGTTGAATGGAACTGGTATTCGCTGGATTGGGTACACTTCTATGGTTCATTAGGTGTGCTTAAAACTGAGTTCGAAGACTTGCAGAGCTTGACCCATGTTGAGGCCGACTTAACCGCTAATCCGCCAGTGGCTTTTGATTTGAGCGGGCGCGAGCTGGCGCATTCACCGAAGTTGCAGTGGATGGCTGGGGCAGATTTTTACTTGACCGACAACTGGAGTCTGAATCTGCAAACCGAATTCAAAGACGAGTTTTATTTGTCGGATCGTCATCAGGTTAAAGCCGATGATTATCAGTTGTGGCATCTGGCGTTGACCTATGAGGATGCTGATTGGTTAGTTGAGGTGTATGGTCGTAATCTTACCGATGAAACGATTGTGACGCGTGGCTTTGGTAGCTTCGGTAATGATCCGCGTAATTTTTATGAAACAGAACCTTATTTCCAATATGGCACACCAAGAATCGTTGGTGTTCGTGCGACGTATCAATTTTAAGAAATAGAAGGAAGCATGATGAGAATTTCAGTCGAATTAAGTTTGTATCCGCTGGACGATAAGTTCCTGCCGATTATTCAGGACATTGTTGAGCGTATAACGGGCGATAAGCGCGTTGAAGCTATCGTTAATACCATGAGCACGCAGATTTTTGGTGACTTTGAGTCGGTCATGGCGGTGGTTAATGAAACCGTTGAGTATTCGTTTAGGACCTATGGCAAGCAGGTGTTTGTCGCTAAGTTTTTAAACAGTGACGTTAAGCCGGATTAAAAGCAATAAGGAACAGAATGGGCAACTTCTTAGAAACATTTGGTCAGCAGATAGCGGCTACTTCCGTTTGGGAATGGTTGGCGGTTGCGTTGGCCGTTGCTTATCTTCTATTAGCGATTAAAGAAAACATCTGGTGTTGGGTAGCCGCCTTTTTTAGTACAGCGATTTACACCGTATTGTTCTTTGACGTTAATCTGTTCATGGAGTCGTTGCTTAATATTTATTATTTATTGATGGCAGTTTATGGCTTTTATCTATGGCGCTTTACAGGGCGTAAAGGCGATGACAAGCCGATTAGTCGCTGGTCATTTAAAACGCACTTGTGCTGGATTGTTGGACTATCAGTTATTGTAACTGTCAGCGGCTATCTACTCGATAAATACACCACGCAGGACTTTGCATACATTGATTCGTTCACAACCTGGTTTGCGGTATTTACGACCTATTTATTGGCGCAGAAAGTTCTGGAGAACTGGTTGTATTGGGTTGTGATAGATTTTATCTCTATGTTTTTGTATTGGGAAAAAGGCTTATTAATTACCGCCATTCTATTCGCGGTATATACCCTAATGGCAATTGTTGGCTGGCTGGGGTGGAAAAAACACTATGAACAGCAAACAACAGCCTGATTGGTGGCGCTATTCAGCAACAAGTTGGCATCAGTTGCTTGAATTGATGTCTGAATTGCAGCCCACTACAGTCGGCCAATGCGCCAATCAAGCTAGCTGGCAGTTGCTTAAAGTCGGTGATACCAATACTAACTTTAAATTGAGCCTTGCCCATCAGGACTACTTTGTCCAGTTCGTCGATCAGGCAAAACTCGAACAGCTTCCAAGTGGAGAGTATGCTTCACAGACTCGTTTGGTCAGCGAGAATCCGGTTTTATCAAAGTGGTTACCGAAATGTTTGTTAGACACGGAAGTGATTCGTGTCTCGACTTGGCTTGATGCTAGACCGACAATAAATCAAGACTTCAATAACCCTGATCGGGTGGTTGAGTTGAGTCGTTTATTAAGCGAGCTTCATCACTCTGAATTATCGTTGCCAGAGCTTGATATGAAAAAGCATCTCGCAAAATATTATGAAATCGCGCGAGCCAATAAGAACGCAGATCCCTTACGCTTAGAAACGCTATATAAACAAGGACAAAAGTTGACTGGTTATTTCGTGGCGTCGAATAGCTGCCACAATGATATTTCGCCAGGCAATTTGCTTTCGGGGTATCAATTGTTTTTGGTGGACTGGGAGTACGCAGCTATAAGCGATCCGCTGTTCGAGCTGGCGGGAGTCGTTGTTAACTTCGATCTTTCCGACCAACAGGAACAGGAGTTGGTTACAGAATACCGTAAACAGTCAGGAATAAAGGTTGATATAGACAAGCTTGAAGCGATGAAAGACTTGTACCAGATTATCTCTGAGCTTTGGTATATGGAGAATGAGTAGAGCTGTAGAAGTTAATGGTTTAAATGAAGGTTTTCACAAATGCTTATAATAAATCGAGACTTAGTCATAAACAATCCCTATTAAATTAAATGAGATAGTAAGTAAATACTTACAAAGGGCAAATATCGATATTCTTAATAAGCGATGAGAAATAGCTAAAAAAGCTACTGATTATGTCTTAAATATACGGGATATAGCGGTCAACAGGTCCGCTGATCCTCAAAATAACAATAAAACCCACACTTGAATAAAAATAGTAGTAATAATAGAGTGTTACGAACGAATTCGTATAATAAAATGTTATAACTACATGGAGTCACTATGAAAATTTGGGGTGCTTTGCTGTTTGTGATGTTGCTGACTGGATGTGCGACACCTGTCAGTCATACAAACATACCTCTTTCAACCTATGACAAAGATACCGAGTATGGTATCGAAAAACGGGACGATGGATTCGCGATCACCGTTTACTATTCACGCTATCAATTCATACCTGAAAGTGATGCGGTAGCGACAGCTTGCAAAAGCCAGCTCACAGCCATCGCTTGGGAGCACGCAGATAATAAGGGGCGGGATATAGAGCCCGTCAACGAGCAAAGAATTCGGATTTCCATGGGCCGAAATGGGCTGACTGGCATCACTTCCTGTCAAGCTAACGCCGTGGCTAAGTGGAAGTAGGTTATAACAAGTGGCTGTTGTCGGACGCACCTACGCTGGCGCTCCGGTGCGCCGCAAATGCGGGCGTTAGGCATCAGGGAGCATCATGCCAAGATTAGATACAAGACTGGAGGCTGAGGGCGCAGAATTTTTAGTGCTTGGTCAGCTTCTACTTCACAAAATAGCTTCGTACAAAACGTATACGAATATGCCGGGCTATGACCTGGTCGCAACAAATCCAGAATCAAATAAATCGGCTATGGTTCAGGTCAAAAGTAGGTGGCGCACGGGTGCTGGTGGCTTCCCTATCAAAAATTTTGGCTGTGATTTCGTTGTTGTAGTTTTACTCAATCGTGGCTCTAAAGACGGTAAAAAAGAAGTGCTTCCTCCAAAGTATTATGTCTTTCCTGTTGGCGTAATTGAATCCGCTCCACGCAGCAAAGATTGGGGTAAGGTAAACCTGAAAGATATTCCCTGCTACGAAGAGTATGAAGAAAAATGGCATTTAATCTCCGAGTTTCTTGGGGAATCAAATGCCTAACAAGGCCATTAAACTCGCTCCCTTCGGTCGCCGGACGCTCGCAAGCTCGCGCCGTTTATGGCGGCGTTAGGCATCATTATGAGCACAGTGCAAGTCAAGTTTAAAGAGTTGATGAAAATCTCTTTAGCGCCAGCCTTAAGAGAGAGTGGTCTCAAAGGTTCGGGTCAAACTTACTCAATTAAGTCCGATGAATATTGGGCGCTTATTGGCTTTCAAAAATCATTGTACAGCGACTCACAGGGTTTAAAGTTTACAATTAACATCTATGTGGTTCCTAAACAGGAATGGGAAGAAAGCCGAGAAAAATACAGTTACTTTCCACAAAAGCCCTCTGCCAATACCAAATGGCAGATTGGCTGGTCTGAGCGAATTGGTACTTTAATGCCCTCCAAACTAGATCACTGGTGGGAGTTCAATAGCCAAACAAATGAAAGCGAGCTGGTTCGGCAAGTTGTAGAAGCGATTTCAAAGTATGCCGTGCCAGCTATGCAGTCGAGAATGAAAAGTGCCTAACAAGGCCAGGCACAATCGCCCACTTCGTGGGCTGGACCTCCGCACTGCGTGCTCCGGCCTGTGCTGGCGGCGTTATACCTAATTAAGGCAAAGAGATGCAGTTATCTAAAGGCGGAAGCTCGCTCAACTCTAAATTGAAGAAGCTTTCTGAAAAGCATGAAAACATATCCTTCGCTGTCGCTTGGGCGAGTTCAGGTACAGATGCATTTGATGCCATATATTCTGCTCGAAGCAAGATAAAGAAAGCCGTTATTGGAACGCATTTTTACCAGACACACCCTGATGTTGTTGATAAATTTGTCGGATTCGATAATTGTCATTTTGTAATGCAACCCAAAGGTGTGTTCCATCCAAAGGTTTTTCTCTTTTGGTCAAAATCAGATTGGGATTTGCTAATTGGAAGTGCAAATTTAACGAAGGGAGCTTTGACAGAAAATACTGAATTGCTAGTTCATATAACGTCAAAGGATTCCAGTGAAGAATTTCGTGCAGAAACAGAACAGGCAATTGACGACTTTTGGCTGCAAGGTAAGGTTGTAGATGTCGAAAAAGCAAAAGCTTACAGAGAGCTTTGGAAGGCTCAGCAAGGAGCATTGAGACGTATTTCTGGCAGTTACAGCCCTACCACAAAAAGCAAATCTCCGGTTCACACTGAAATAATGACCATGTCATGGGATGCTTTTTTGGCGCGAGTTAAAGATGACCCTTACCATGGCTTTAAAGAGCGCTGCAATCTCCTTGAGTTAGTGCGTGGATGTTTCACTGAAAGTAAGACTTTTGCTGAAATGGAGTTGGGCAAGAGGAAAACTATTGCTGGATTGCCTAATGCTTGGAACGAATACTGGGGCTGGTTCGGGAGCATGAAAGGCGCAGGCTATTACCATCAGGCAATCAACGAAAATAACAAACACATATCATCGGCATTAGACGAAATACCCTTGCAAGGAATTGTGACACGCGATAACTATGATGCCTATGTTGATGAATTTGTGCGCGCGTTTCCCAATGGACGACACGGCATAAGTATCGCTAGTAGATTACTTGCATTAAAAAGACCAGACCAGTTTGTTTGCTTAGATTCGAAAAATAAAACACAACTTTGCAAAGACTTTGGGATTAAGCAGTCTGGGATGGAATATGAGCGTTATTGGGATGATGTTGTATGCCGAATTATGGATTCTGCGTGGTGGAACTCGCCTAAACCAAAGCAAAATGAGGCTAAGCAAGTTTGGCTTGGTCGGGCAGCGATGTTAGATGCAATATTCTATCAACCCTAGCCAAAGGTATAACAAGCCAATGCACGCGGAGCCTGCTACGTTACGCAATTTTTGTGGTGTCGCTGCGCTCCTTTATACCACAAAAATCGCTTCACTACGCCGGCCCGGTGATTGGGGCGTTGAATATGAAACGAGATCGGCTCACGTTTGAAGGCGCATGCAATCGAGAATGCGTATTGAGGCTCGTGAATTGTGGCGGACCAACGGCTTCTGGTCTTGAGGGGTATGCATGTGAAAACTGTCTTGAGCATTTAGTGAGCGAAACTGAGACAAGCGACGGTTCGGTTTCAGAACAGTGTAGCTACTGTGGCAAGAGCCCAGCTTATAATTTTACTGATCCATATTGGGTGTGTCGGTCGTGCGTCCTCAGTGCTCTGGCGGCTGCAAGAGATTGGTACAAGTGGCAAAAGTAGGTAGATTGCGCTTAACTAATGCAGGCACGGGACGCCCATTACATTGCGCCTTTCGGAAATTAATGGTGTCAGAGTAAATTAATATTCAGAATCAAAGCCTCAAGTTGTCACTTGGGGCTTTTTTTGTTTTCGCTACAGCCTTGCGGGGGTTAGTAAGCATCTAGTTTTGTTTTAGGGCAAGCACTATGAGTTTTTCGCTAGCTTTTATTCATCCCTCCCCAAAGTCTTTTTAGCGAAAAGTGAAATTAGTATGCCGGGGATCGATAGGGCGATGGCTAGGTAAGCTAAGCTCATTGGTGAGTAACTTGCGAGTAGCACGCCGCCTATTGAAGATGCGATCATAATCGACAGGTTAAAGACGGACGACTGCACCGAGGTGGCGATGTCTTTAGCTTGTTTTACCTGTCGGCTGACTGCTGCCTGAAATAGAGTTACTAATGGGCCAAACGACAATCCCCATATAAAGAAGGCAAAGTGTCCTGCGCCAGGTATCGAGCTGAAAAATCGTAGTATGAGCATGGAAAGCACTAATAATACAAACATGCCGATAGTTAAACTTCTAAGATGATTGTCGGTGAGCTTGACGGCTAGAAGCACTGATATTAAAGAGCCAATACCAAAAAAGAGTAAGGCGCTTTCGATACCGCCTGATAAGTGAACGTTCTCCACCAAACTGGTGATATAAACATAGACCACGTAGTGCGCAACGACGCCAAGCAGGGTCAGTAACATTACAATCAGCACCGCTGGTATTTTTAAGACAGCGAAGGGTGATGTATTCTTGGTGAGCTTTTCTCCCGGCGCCGAAGGCAACACAAAAACGCTGAGAAGCGCGATTAAAGCAATAAAACACCCTAAGGCTACAAACTCAAACCTCCAGCCGAAATCGTTACCAATAGCTGTCATGACTGGCATACCAATACTGATACCTAGAGTGGAGCCGGCCATAATGACCGCTATGGCTTTGCCGTGGTGTTCTTTGCCCACTAAACGCATGCCGTAGGCTGCAATCATCGGCCACATGATGCCGGCACAGATACCGCCTATCACTCTGAGACTTACAATAATGCTGTAATCGTCGACTAAGCCGGAAAGGATGTTCGAAACGGCAAAGCCGCTAAGCAACGCTAGCAGCAAATATTTTCGATTGTATTGCATGGTTAATGCAATTAGCGGAATGGCAAAGATAGCTGAGGCAACGGCGTAGTAGCCGACAAGATTACCAGCTTGAATTTCAGAAATGCTTAAGTCAGCCATTATTGAAGGTAAGACACCGGATGGTAATAATTCTGATAATAAGCCAACAAAGGTTACTGAAGACATCAGGATCATGATTACCCAAGGAAAGGCTTGCTGTGTTTGCTCGGAATTCTTTTGTGTGCTCACGATCTGTTCGCTCATGGTGGTATTGCTCAATTTTTGTAAGGTTTTGCTCTAATCTGAGCATTGAAAGTTGTTCTGTGTGTGAGGGTATCATAAGCCATAAAAATAGTCTGTGTAGTTGGCAAGCGGACCTGTTATTAAGAATTAAACTAATAACCCACTGGCATACGGTGTGATTTCAGAATTTGCGTTGGTGTGAGAATACAAACTTATAGTAAGGTAAGGCAATTATAATGTTACGCGGAGTTAGGCATGGTGAAGAATAGGTTGGAAGGATGCGGATTTTATGATGTATGACTTTATTATTATCGGCGCTGGTTCGGCTGGGTGCGTTCTTGCCAATCGCTTGAGTTCGAATCCGGAACATAAGGTTTGCTTGATTGAAGCGGGTGGCAGCGATCGTAAGTATGTGGTGCGTAAAACCAACCCACTAAATATGCTAGTTCTAATGAATAGCAAACGTTACAACTGGGGCTATCATTGCGAGCCCGAGCCGAATACCGGAAACCGTCGCTTCTTCTGGCCACGAGGTAAAGGTCTAGGCGGCTGTAGCTCGATTAACGCGATGATTTATACGCGAGGTCATCGCTGGGACTTTGATCATTGGGCTGAGCTTGGCAGTGAGGGTTGGGGTTACAAAGACGTTTTACCTTGGTTTAAAAAGTCGGAACGCTGGTCGAGAGGAGCGAACGATTACCATTCTGACAAAGGTACCATGGATGTGGTCGATACTAACTTCCGATTCCCCATTAGCGAGGCTTTTGTTGAAGCGTCTGGCCAAGCTGGTTATAAAATTAACGATGACTTTAATGGTGCCGAGCAAGAAGGCTGTGGTTTTTATCAGGTCACTCAAACACCCTTTGGACAAAGGGCCAATGCGGCTTATGCGTTTTTGGATGAAGCTCTTGAGCGTCCGAATCTGACAGTGATGACTAATACACAAGTAACTAGGATTTTGTTCGAAGATAAAAAAGCTGTAGGTGTGGAAATTAGTCGAGAGGGCAGGCAGGGTAAACGTGAGCAATTAGTCGCCAATAAAGAGGTCATACTGAGTTCGGGAGTTATTAATAGCCCGCAAGTATTAAAGCTTTCTGGTGTTGGACCTGAGGCAGAGTTAAAGGCTCACGATATACCATTGGTGCATGACTTGCCTGGCGTCGGTGAAAACCTACAAGATCATCCAGACCTGATAGTGCGTTATTCGAGTAAAGCCGGTGGCTCTTTAACGCTACTACCTAACTGGGAAAGTATTAAGTTCTTTTGCAAAGTGCTGTTTAAGAAAAACTTCATTTCGACACCCACCGATGTTGGTGGTTTTATAAAATCCAGTCCTGACCAACCGATCCCTGATTTGCAGATCCAGTTTGCTTCAGTGCGCATGGAGCCACATGGGCGAGGATTGTTTACGCCACTTAAGAGCGGCTATGTGATGCACATTTGTCACTTACGCCCCGAAAGTTGCGGTAGCGTTAAGTTAGCCAGCAATGATCCTTTTGATGCGCCTAAGATCGAAGCTAATTATTTTGAAAAAGACAAAGAATTGAACGCTTTAGTCAAAGGCATACGACTGTGCCGCGACATTGCCAGTCAGCCTGCGTTGGCCGCTTTTAATGATGAAGAAGAGCGCCCCGGTAAAGAGATACAAAGCGATGAGCAGTTAAAAGAATGGATCAAACAACACGTTGAATCGGTTTACCACACCGCCGGCGGTTGCAAGATGGGGCGTGATGACATGGCAGTGGTGGACTCGGATCTGAAAGTTCACGGTTTAACTGGCTTAAGAGTGATTGATGCGTCGATTATGCCGAGGATTACCGGCAGTAATATTCATGCGCCTACTGTGATGATCGCCGAAAAAGGAGCCGACAAAATCTTGAAAGATTGGGCTTAAAGCCATAGGGTGTTGTTATGGATGACCGCACCAATAGGGTGCTGGTTGGCGAAAACGAATTAGGAGAACCTCATGAAAAAGTTAATTTCAATCGCCATGGCAAGTGTGTTTGTATTGGCTGCCTGTAACGACAACTCTGAGAGTTCGAAAAAAGAGTCGGACGCTGCAACACAGCAAATGGCAACGCAGGTGACGCAATATGAATGCGACAGTGGCGAGGCAATTAATGTGAGCTATACATCAACTGAAACGGCAAAGGTAAACTATCAAGGTCAGGATTACGCCATGAAGATTGCAGTCTCTGGAAGTGGTACGCGTTACGTTGGTGAACGATATGAGTGGTGGGTCAAAGGCGTTGGTGCAGGAACTGTGGGTACTTTATTTGAGCATAATAGTGATGGAACGACCGGCGATACGTTAGAAAGCTGTGTTGAGAAATAAAGCTCTGTCTAGTGACAAATCTAGTTCTACTATATCCTAACCCTTGTTTTATAAGGGTTAGGACCAATCTATGAGATAATGATTAACAGGCAAGAACAACTGTAACTTAGGATTGGGAATTCAAAATGTCTAAGATTAAAAGTAATGTCACCGAACTCATTGGAAATACCGACTTAGTAAAGCTTGAGTCAGTGTCTAAATTAACGGGTAGTAATATTTACGTTAAGTGTGAGTTCCAAAACCCTGGCGGTTCGGTTAAAGATCGAGCTGCGTTACAGATTGTCTTAGACGCCATAGAGCGCGGCGATCTAAAGCCTGGCATGACTATTGTTGAAGGAACCGCAGGAAATACAGGGATTGGTTTGGCGTTAGTGGCCAAGGCGCTTGGTTTTAAAATGCTTACTGTGATGCCGAAAGGGCAAACCCCAGAAAAAGAACGCATGATTTCGCTGCACGGTGCCGAATTGAAATTGGTCGATCCGTGTCCTTTCGCTAATGAAAACCACTTTTACCATACCGCTCGTCGTATCGCCGAAGAAAATACCGATTATTGGTGGGCGAATCAGTTTGAAAACCTGAGCAATTACAAAGCACACTTCGAGCAAACTGGCCCAGAGGTTTGGCAACAAACGGCAGGAAAAGTAGATGCACTGGTATCCGTTTGTGGCACGGGCGGTACCATCGCCGGCAACTCAGACTATCTTAAGCAGCAAAACAAAGATATCGATGTTTGGTTGGTCGACCCGGAAGGTTCGGGAATCGTGAATTATTTGAAAAATGGCGAGTATAAAGCTGAAGGCGGTTCTTTTACCGAGGGTATAGGCATTATGCGCTTAGTGGAAAATTTTAAGAAAGCCAAAATTGATCATGCGGTGACGCTACCTGATCAAGATTTAGTGACGATTTCACGCTATGTGCGTGATCAAGATGGCTTAGTGCTAGGCAGTAGTTCAGCGCTAAACGTTGCCGGAGCGGTGATGGCGGCGGTTCAAGGCCCAAAAGGAAGAAATATCGTGACCTTTGCGTGTGATTTGGGAGAACGTTCGTTTTCAAAACTGTACAACCAAGAGTTCTTGCAAGAAAAAGGCGTCAGTGAAGATTTTGAAACGGCGCAAGAGTTAGCGCAAAGATACGCTGAAATGTCGGATAAGGTCGTTAAAGTTTAGATGCTGCCCGAAGTCTTTGCCAGCAATAATAAAGTCTAAAAAAGACTTTTTAGTTCATAAATCGATTCGACTAAAACGGAGTTAAGTGATGGAAATTAAAGTCCATAGAATTTATGAGAAAGAACAGCCTAAAGGCTTTCGTGTTTTAGTCGATCGACTGTGGCCTCGCGGAATTTCGAAAGAGGATGCTGACTTAGACGATCATTGGAAAGAGATAGCCCCGAGCGATGAGTTAAGAAAGTGGTTTGATCATGATTCTGATAAATGGGCTGATTTTCGGAAAAAGTATTTAAAAGAACTTAGTGCAAATAAAGAAATCATTAAAGAGCGTTTGCAAGAAGTTGATAGGAATACGCTGGTCTTACTCTATGCAGCAAAAGATACGGACCATAACAATGCTGTGGTTCTGAAAGAGTATATAAACCGATTAGGCTAAACCGCGCAGAAACAGCTGGTTTTTGTTACGAAAATGCAGTTAAATTGCGCTAAATGCATAAAAATACCGTTAAAACGGTATAAACGTGCATAAAAAGCAACAATAATAAGCATTTGTCCTTTAAATAAAATGAATCATCCCCACTATAGGGGTAATCTAATCTTTTAAATGCCCCTTTGCGAAAAAGAGGGAAGTCGGTGTGCCCGAATTTTAAACTGTATTTTGAAAGTATAATGGCATAAAGGGAAAAGATAGAGAGTAAAGATCCTTAATCTAAACCATCAGTTTAGGGTTAAGGCTGAAGGTAATGAGTGATGCATTTTCACCTCAGGAAATAGTTAGTAAAGTGAGGATATGTCATGAATAGAGAGAAGAAGCTCAAATATTTACGAGTTGCACTTTGTGTTTTTGGTGTAGTTTTCATGGCGGGTATACCAGCGATGATGCAGATCTGGCCTTCTGGCTGGGGACTATCGCCAGCTCAACCAGAGTATGAACAAGTCTTAATGGCAATGTACATCACCTTAGGTGCATTTTTATTGTACGCAGCAAAGAACCCAATGAATCATAAGAGCTTAATTTGGTTTACCGTTGTTTCCAGTTTAGTTCACGGTGGAGTCACGCTGGTTCAGGCCATTATCGATGAAGCTGAACACGCCAACATTTTTGGCGATATTCCAGCGTTTTTTGTGGTGGCTTTCGTGTTATGGACGCTAATGCCTAAAAACTTAGGGCCGAAAAAAAGTCATTAAGAAAGCCAAGTTTGCAAAGCAGAAATTCTAAATGTTTAATGAAGGAGAGTGATTTCACTCTCCTTTTTTTATGCCTATTCTTCAGCTAGCAATATCCGCCGAATGATTTAAACTGTTAAAAACCACTATCCCATCTCTGCTAAGCGATTAAGGTTATAACAATGTTAAATCTTGAGCCTAAAACGGATATTCAAAAACTGATTAGCAAAAATCAGTTTGAGTTGCTTAACCAAGAGCTGGAAAGAGTGGAGCCGACTGAGGCTGCTGCTATGGTGGTAGAACTGTCGGACAGTGAACAACAAGTCGTATTCAAAGCAATTTCTAGCGATATAATTTCTAAAACATTTAAGCACTTCCCTCATCAAACCCAACTCGACCTGATCCACAGTTTGGAAGTTGATAAAGAGAAGATGGCTGAGGTTCTGAATAAACTAACGCCAGATGATCGTACTGCTTTTTTTATTGAGCTACCAGAAGAAACACGTGAAGACTATTTATCATTATTAGCACCCAAAGAACTAGAAAATGCCAAGCAGTTACTAAGTTATCCTGAAGATAGTGTCGGGCGATTGGCCACCACGGATTATGTGGCGATTCGCAAGAGCTGGACGGTGGAGCAAGCACTTCGTCACATCCGTCGCTTTGGACGCGATAGTGAAACGATTAATGTCATCTATATTGTTGATGAAAACTGGAAATTGCTAGACGACATTCGTTTAAGAGAGTTGTTGCTGGCAGAGCCAGAGGGGAGTATTGAATCATTGATGGACCATCGTTTTGTCGCGTTGGACGCCAGCGAAGACCAAGAAAATTCAATACGGATTTTCCGTGAATATGACCGCGCTGCGCTCCCTGTAATCGAAACGGATGGCACCCTAATTGGTATCATCACCAGTGACGATATTCTCGACGTGGTTGAAGAAGAAGCTACCGAGGATATTCAAAAGCTTGGTGGTGTGGAAGCGTTAGACGACTCTTATATTGAAACTCCTTTATCAACCTTAATTAAAAAACGCTCGCGCTGGTTAGCGGTGTTATTTATTGGTGAAATGTTTACCGCTACCGCCATGGGCTATTTCGAATCAGAAATTGCTAAGGCTGTGGTGCTAGCGTTATTTGTACCGCTTGTAATTTCTTCGGGCGGTAACTCAGGAAGTCAGGCCGCGACCTTGATAATCCGTTCTTTAGCGGTCAACGAAATCACTCTAAAAGACTGGTGGCGGGTGATGCGCCGTGAGATGATCTCAGGACTAGTACTAGGTGGAATACTTGGTCTCATGGGGTTTTTACGCGTGGTAGTTTGGGCATCAGCTTTTGGCTTATACGGCGAACACTGGATGTTGCTTGGAGTCACTGTTGGCATAGCTTTAGTCGGTGTTGTGCTTTGGGGCACCATAGCTGGTTCTATGCTACCTTTTGTTATGAAACGATTAGGCGCCGATCCCGCCGTTTCTTCAGCGCCCTTTGTCGCCACTTTGGTCGACGTTACTGGCTTAGTGATTTATTTTAGTGTTGCTTCGGTGGTGTTAGCGGGAACTATGTTATAACTACGGTTCATGAATCAGGGTGCGCTTAACGCTACCTAATAGATGCGATTATGGCTCTGTGGTAACGTTAGAGTCATAGTGTCGGTTTTAATCCATTGCGAGGAAACTTGTGGAACAGTGGGATCTCATACTGCTATTCGTTTATGTCTTCATAGCATTATTCTTTTCATTTTTGTGCTCGATCGCCGAGGCGGTGTTATTAAGCATCACGCCATCCTATATTGAACGCTTGCAAGGCACCCGTCCAAAAAGTGCCAAGTTGCTGAACAATTTGCGGTTGAAAAATATCGATCGCTCACTCGCTGCAATTTTGACCTTGAACACTATTGCCCATACGGTCGGCGCTATTGTTGCTGGGGCGAAAGCTGCTGTGGTGTTTGGCGAAACATGGATTGGGATCTTTTCCGCAATCATGACGCTAGCCATACTCTTTTTCTCAGAAATCATTCCTAAAACCATCGGAGCCGTTTATTGGGAAAAACTTGCGGTGGTGACGGCTGTGTTTGTTATGTGGTTGACCAAAATATTGTATCCTTTGATTTGGGTCTCGGAGAGACTAACGAAATTTATCTCGAAGGGTAAACAACAGCACATTTTTAGCCGCGAAGAGTTCTTGGCAATGGCGGGGCTGGGTAAAAAGACTGGCGACATCGATGAACATGAGTCCCGAATTATCGATAATTTGTTTCGTCTTGGCTCTTTAAAAGCTAAAGACATTATGACGCCGCGGCGCGTGATTCATTACTTACAAGAAACCGATAGGATCAATGATGTTTTTGATCATGTGGTAAAAACCAAGTTTTCAAGAATCCCAATTTACAGCCAAGATATCGATGATATAACTGCTTTTGTACTGAAGGATGACGTTTTGATGGCACAAGCACAAGGCCAAGAAGATTGGCAGCTGAAACAAATTCAACGTGAAATGGTTTGTGTGCTGGATGAAATGAAATTGCCAAATTTACTAGAAACCTTGCTTGATCAGCGTCAGCACATTGCTTTAGTGGTGGATGAATATGGCGATACGCGCGGCTTAGTGACGCTAGAGGATTTGGTGGAAACGTTGCTCGGGTTAGAAATCATGGATGAGGTGGATGAAGTTAGAGATATGCAAAAATTAGCTCGTGAGCAGTGGCTACACAGAGCTAAGAAGCGCGGCTTGTTGGTTGATGAACTCGAAGAAAAGGTCGATCCCGAGCAAGAGCAATAAATTTTATTAAAAATCTCATGCCAGAGTGTTACGAATTGGTAACACTCTAGGCCATTTTCGCGGCTAAAAGCGCAAACTAGGACCTGCTAATATCCTTAGAATATAAAAACATTTAGCGTTTAACCTATTGTTTTTAATATGTTTTTTTGTGCGCCAGACTAAGAGTAAAGTATAAAGTCAATAAAATCAGCAGCTTAGCTCATTTCTATAGTGGCTCTTCAGTTAAAAACTTTTTTCTTATTTAAAATCAATAGCTTACCAATTCTTTGATTAACTGCTAGAGAATTCGTAGCGAATAGCTTTGCAAAAGTTAACCGAAAAAATAATGAAAATTCAATAAGTTATAAGCTCGTTTCGTACAAAAGGAGCTCTTGAAATGGAAGCAGTGAATCATCGTCAAAAAGGATTTCTTTTGGTAACACTTTGAAATATCGAATATTGCTAATCTGTTTATGTCGATTGATTGAGGAGATTTAGTAATGACTAACGAACATGACAAAAACAATGGTAACGACGCTAACCATGAACCAGAAGCGTCACAGAACAGTGAGCAGAACTCGGGTGAGCAAGAAAATGCTCAGCGAGTTCATGACGAGAATGTGGTTGATGGTGAAGCTGAAGTATTAAGCAGTAAGGTGGCCAGTCCTGAAGAAAAAAACTGGGCAATGATCAGTCATATTGCTTCTTTTGCTGCCTTAATACCTTTGATCCCGTTGATTGGTATGGTGTTAGGCCCACTTTTCGTATGGTTGTTTAAGAAAGAAGAGATGCCACTGGTAGCGCAAAACGGTGTCGAAGCTTTGAACTTTAATATCACCATGTTCATCGCTTACTGTGTGGCATTCGTGCTGTGCTTCATCCTAATAGGAATACCAATTCTATTTGGCTTAATCATCTTCCACTTTATCGTGACCATATTGGCGGCGATAAAGGCAAGCGAAGGCGGAGTGTACGAATACCCGTTCTCGATGAAGCTGGTTAAATAATTGTTTCAACAGCAAAACAAAGGCGGCTTAGGTCGCCTTTTTGCTATGATGAGCAGGCGATTTAGAGGTTTTACTTTAATTAAAGGTAAGTGAATTTGAAAAAATGGTTGCTAGTTGGTGCGGTCGGTATTGTCTTGTATGTCCTCTTTTCGAGCAAGCAAGTAGAGCTTGGTGCCGGCGTTTATGCACCAGAAGAACCTAGGCAAGAGCTCATCAATGCGGCAACACCGTTTCAACATCGCGGCTTCAAAGTAAAGCCACTGGCCGAATTTGATATCACAGCAAAAGTCATTCGGCGTGAAAACTACAAATACGATCAAGGTGCAGCGATTTCGCCGATGGACTTGGCGTTAGGTTGGGGGCGTATGTCTGATGAAGCGGTTCTGGAGCAAATTAACTTCAGTCAGTCGGGGCGTTGGTATCGATATCGTTATCAGTCTGCGCCTATCCCACAAAAAGAAATAGAAACACACAGCGCCAATATGCACATGATTCCAGCCGAATCATGGATTCAGGATGATTTAGAGGATATAAGCGCCGGACAAGTTGTGCGAATTAGAGGTAAATTAGTCGAAGTCTCGAAAGACGATGGTTGGAAGTGGCGCAGTTCTTTGCGGCGCGATGACACAGGAAATGGGGCCTGTGAACTGGTTTATGTGGAAAGTGTGGAAATCATACTAGATTAATGGAATTCGCTAACTATTAATCCTATAATGGCCTCACCTCTCGGGGTGCCGAAGCGATTTTATATATTTTACAGTTAGTAGCGCTAGGCTGAGACTTAATATAAGTCATTGATTAATGACGAAATTAAGAACCCGTATTACCTGATCCGATTAGTATCGGCGTAGGGAAGAGTTGATTCAAGGTTTAACGCTGCTCTGCATAAATCCCTTGTCCTATCATCTTTATTGCGCCGGTCTTAATGTTTGGAACACCAGTCTTTGGAGACCGACATGGCGAAAAATGATCCTATTGAATTAAATCAACACACGATTACTCGTGATCCTTTACCTGCATCAAAGAAAATCTATGTTGAGGGTGAGATCCACAAAGATATTCGCGTGCCTATGCGCGAAATCCAGCTGACCAACAAAGAAAAAGTAACGGTTTACGATACTTCAGGGCCTTACACAGATCCAACTGCAGAAGTAAATGTGCGTAAAGGTTTAGAGCAAACTCGCCGTGCTTGGGTTATCGGCCGTGGCGACGTAGAGGAGTATGAAGGTCGTGAGGTAAAGCCTATCGACAACGGCTATACCGACGATGAAAAAGCCTTTGCTACTCACAACCCAGACTTACAGCGTAAGCCGTTGCGTGCGAAAAAAGGGCATAACGTGACTCAGCTTCACTATGCTCGAAAAGGTATTATCACGCCTGAGATGGAATATATTGCCATCCGTGAAAATCAGCGTCGCCAAGAATGGTTAGAAGCTGAAACCTCAGAAGAGCGTGAAAAGCGTCTAAAAGGTAACTCTTTTGGTGCCGCTACGCCAGATCTAATTACACCAGAATTTGTGCGTGATGAAGTCGCCAAAGGGCGTGCCATTATTCCAGCAAACATTAACCACACAGAATTAGAGCCGATGATTATTGGCCGTAATTTCTTAGTTAAAATTAACGCAAACATTGGCAACTCGGCGGTAACTTCGAGTATCGAAGAAGAAGTTGAGAAGCTGGTTTGGGGCATTCGATGGGGCGGCGATACAGTGATGGATTTATCTACCGGTAAAAACATTCATGCAACCCGCGACTATATTTTACGTAACTCACCAGTGCCTATCGGTACCGTACCGATTTACCAAGCGCTAGAGAAAGTGAATGGCGTAGCCGAAGATTTAACGTGGGAAGTGTTTCGCGATACCTTAATCGAACAGGCGGAGCAAGGTGTGGACTATTTCACGATACACGCTGGTGTCTTGCTGCGTTATGTGCCGCTAACGGCAAACCGTGTGACTGGTATTGTTTCGCGTGGTGGCTCTATCATGGCGAAATGGTGTATTGCGCATCACAAAGAAAACTTCTTATACACACACTTCGAAGAAATCTGTGAGATCATGAAAACCTATGACGTTAGCTTCTCGCTAGGCGATGGCTTACGTCCAGGTTCACTGGCAGACGCTAACGATGAAGCGCAATTCGGCGAGCTAGAAACGCTTGGTGAGTTGACTAAGATTGCCTGGAAGCACGACGTTCAGGTTATGATCGAAGGTCCTGGTCACGTGCCGATGCACATGATTAAAGAAAACATGGATAAGCAGCTAGAAGTCTGTGACGAAGCGCCTTTCTATACTTTAGGGCCTTTAACCACCGATATTGCGCCAGGCTATGACCACATTACTTCAGGCATTGGTGCGGCCATGATTGGTTGGTACGGTTGTGCTATGTTGTGTTACGTGACACCAAAAGAGCACTTAGGCTTACCAAACCGTGATGACGTTAAGACCGGTATCATTACTTATAAACTAGCAGCCCATGCGGCGGACGTGGCGAAAGGTCACCCTGGTGCGCGTTACCGTGATGATGAATTATCAAAAGCACGCTTCGAATTCCGCTGGGAAGATCAGTTTAACTTAGGCCTTGATCCTGATACGGCGCGTGAATTCCACGATGAAACTCTACCAAAAGACTCTGCAAAAGTTGCTCACTTCTGCTCTATGTGTGGCCCTAAATTCTGTTCAATGCGTATTAGTCAGGATGTTCGTGACTATGCTGCGGAAAAAGAAAAGATTGAAAAGGGTATGCAGGAAAAGTCGGAAGAGTTTAAGAAGCAGGGCGGCGAAATTTACGTTGAGCTAACGGACTAACCTTGATGGCAGTCGCTATTGTCGGTGCCGGAATCGCTGGACGCTTATTAGCATGGCGTCTAGCGAAGCTAGGTTATCACGTAGAGTTGTTCGATAAGAATAAACGCGACGCTGAGTCCGCTTGCTCTTTTGCCGCGGCTGGGATTTTGTCGCCCCTAGCTGAGCTAGAAATGGCTGAGCCGGATATTTATCAATATGGCAGCCGCTCCATGGAGCTTTATCAAGAGTGGCTTCCACAATTAACTCAAGACGTTTTTTTTAAAGTGACCGGCTCGCTGGTCACTGCTCATGGCAGCGATAAAATTGAGCTTGATCATTTTTATCGGCTAGTACAGCGCAAAACTCGTGAGTTAAAAGTCTTTGAAGCCGAAGCAAAAAGCGAAGCTATTGAGAAAGTATCGGTTGAAACCCTCGAGCCTGAGATGGCTCACTTAGGGCAAGGGCTTTATATCCCAAGCGAAGGACAAATCGATCCTATCGAACTGTTAAAAGCCTTGGCCTTTGAGATTGACAATAGCGCTAACGTTAACTGGCATAGTCAGTTAAAGGTGAGTAATGTAAGTGCTCACAAACTCAAGTGTGGCAACGAAAGTTTAACTTTTGACTGGGTGTTCGATTGTCGTGGCTTAGGCGCGAAAAGTGACTTACCACTTCGGGCTGTGCGTGGTGAACTCTTGTGGCTTCAAAGTAAAGACGTCAACATCAAACACCTGACGCGACTGATTCATCCGCGTTATCGGATTTATGTCGTGCCCAGACCGAATGATATATACCTTGTCGGCGCAACAGAGATCCAAAGTGAAGACTTTAGCCCTGTGTCTGTCCGCTCTAGCTTAGAATTGCTGTCAGCGGCTTATAGCGTGCACCGTGGTTTTGGCGAGGCGAGGATTGTGAAAAGTGTCGTCAACTGCCGCCCGGCACTACCTGATAACTTGCCGTTAATAGAGACCACGCCTGGGCTAACGCGAGTTAATGGTTTGTACCGACACGGAATTCTAATGTCGCCAGCAGTGATAGAACAAACGATACAAGAGTTTAAACACATATCTAATCATGCTTTAGAAAAGGTTCAACATGCAAATTGAAGTGAATAGTGAGTTATTGGATATCGAGCAGAAAATGACGCTTGCGGAATTTCTGAAGTGGCACAAGCAAAGCGGCAATTTTGCAGTGGCCGTAAATATGGAGTTTGTGCCACGCTCTTTGTACGCAGAAACAGTGCTGAAAGAAAACGATAAGCTCGAAATTGTAGAGCCAATGCAGGGCGGTTAAGACTTTGTCTGTACCTTGTAATTAAGCCAACTAAAGAGTCAACAATCACTAAAGAGACATAGAATGTTAAAGATCGGTGGTAAAGAAATTTCAAGTCGACTATTTCTAGGTACGGCTTTATATCCGTCGCCTCAGGTGATGTTAGATTCGATTAGAGAGTCGGGCGCTGAGGTGGTTACTGTTTCAGTACGGCGCGAGGGGCAAGGCGGCGAGAATTTCTGGAAACAAATCAATCAACTCGATTGCCAATGGTTACCCAATACCGCAGGCTGTCATTCAGCTAAAGAAGCTGTAACTACGGCCGAAATGGCGCGTGAAGTTTTTCAAACTGACTGGATTAAGCTCGAAGTGATTGGCGATGAGTACAATTTGCAGCCGGATCCGTTTCAGTTAGTTGATGCCACCAAAGAGTTGGTTAAAAGAGGCTTTAAAGTATTCCCTTATTGCACCGATGACTTAGTGCTTTGTCAGCGTTTGCTAGACGCGGGCTGCGATATTCTAATGCCTTGGGGCGCACCGATCGGTACTGGTCGTGGTTTAAGCGATCCCTATGCATTGCAAACTTTGCGCCAAAGATTACCCGATGTACCTATGGTTATTGACGCTGGGCTCGGCCTGCCGTCACACGCTGCACAGGCGATGGAGATGGGTTTTGATGCGGTGCTTTTAAACACGGCGGTGGCACAAGCAGAAGCTCCTGTCTTAATGGCGAAAGCTTTCAAGAACAGCGTCGAAGCAGGGCGCCAAGGTTTTGAAGCCGGAGCCATGCCGGTGCGTGATATTGCAAAGCCAAGCACGCCAGTCCTTGGCACGCCTTTTTGGCAGCAAGACAAAGGCGATCATTAATGTCGAACAAAGAGCAGACCATAGATGTAAAACCGATTGTGTGGACTGTGGCGGGATCTGACACCGCAGGCCTCGCGGGGCAAGTAGCCGACATCCGCGCCATGGAAGCTTTAAATACGCATCCTTGTATGATCACTACCGCGGTTACGGCTCAAAACAATCAAGGTGTGGTTGCGCTAAACGCACTAAGTTATGAGCAAATCAACTCTCAGTTTGAAGCGCTAAAAAATCAGTTACAACCCGAAGCCATCAAAGTGGGTTTATTACCAACGGTAGATGCCTTAAATGCCTTGAGTGGATTCTTACAGGATTATCAGGGGCAGTTGGTGCTAGATCCTGTGTTAATGAGTTCTTCAGGAAAGTTATTGGTGGAAGAGGGGGTTATGGAACGCTACCCATCGCTCTTTAGCAAAACAACGTTAATTACTCCGAACATTCCAGAGTTAGCGGCCTTAACTGGCATTAATGTTTGCGATGAAGCTTCTATCAAAGCTGCTGCCGACAAGCTGCTTGAGCAAGGTGTAAATGCTGTGCTGGTTAAAGGTGGTCATCAGGAAACTATAGAGCTTGATGATGTTGGCGAAGGTTTTGTGCATGATTATTTTGTGAGCCAGTCGCAATCCTTTTGGCTACACCAAGAAAAGCAATCGACTGAAAATACTCGCGGTACTGGCTGTGTATTGGCGTCGGCGATTGCCGCAGCATTAGCACAAAAATATTCACTCGAGGATGCGGTAGTTCTTGGCAAAATGCTGTTAAATCAGGCGCTTAGAAACGGCTACAGTTTGACCTCTGAGCAGGGTTTACAAAAAGGACCATTAAAGCCCCTCGCTTGGCCTCAGGAAACTGGGGATGTGCCACTGTTAACGTCCAATATGCAAAATCCCCAGAAATATCAATTTCCAGCTTGTGATGAGGATAAGCCCTTGGGTTTATATCCGGTGGTCGATCGCGCAGAATGGCTAGAGCGATTGTTACCGCTTGGCGTAACCACCATTCAGTTACGGGTGAAGGATTTGGAAGGCGAGGCGCTAGAAGAAGAAATTAGAAAAGCAGTGGCCATTGCTGAAGCCCATAAGGCGCGACTATTTATTAATGACTACTGGCAATTAGCGATTAAATATAATGCCTATGGCGTGCATCTAGGGCAAGAAGATTTAGAAGCGACGGATGTATCCGCTATCGCAGACGCTGGTTTGCGCCTCGGCCTCAGCACCCACTGTTATTATGAAGTTGCCCGCGCGCACACCATTAAGCCGAGCTATCTCGCTTGTGGGCCGGTGTATCATACGGACAGTAAGGATATGCCATGGATACCGCACGGTATCGATAATTTAATGAAGTGGCAGGCATTGCTTCCTGATTACCCCTGGGTGGCGATTGGAGGCATCAACTTGGAGCGCTTCCCACGGGTTGTAAAGACTGGTGTCTCAGGCATTGCGATGATTTCCGCTATCACACAAGCGTGCGATTCCGAAGCAATAACCAAAACAATGTTGGAGTTATTTAAAGCATGAGCCTTTTTACTTTTGAAGAAGCAGAGCAAGTTCAATTTATAGAGCCGAAAGACCTCAAACGTTGGTTAAAGCAAGAGGATGCACCTTTAGTGATTAATGTCACAGGGGAAGATACAGCGTTACAAGAACACGGCGTCGAAGCGAATAACCAAATTTCAGTGGCAATCACAGAGTTTGCCAGTTTGGTGAATGAACTCGATCCCGATGAGCCAGTAGTCATTGTTTGCCAGTTAGGACAAAAGAGCTTTAATGCGGCGCAACGTTTAATTGAATCGGATTATAGTTGTGTTTTTAGTTTGCATGGCGGATTAGAGGCTTGGAAGCGGGAAGCAGTATAGTAACCTTTTGTTTAGATAAGAAATGTAACATCTTGGCGCTGGCCTGAAGTAAAACTCTGCTTATAATAAGAATGACAATAAGGAGAAAAGAATGTCACAACAATCACTTATCGATGCAATACCTGAAGAGGCGAAGCGTCTTCATCCCGACTCCGTAAAGGCTTCAAGAATTAGTCACAGCATTGCTAGCCTAGTGCTGCTAATTGCGGGAACTGTGGTTTCCTTTTTTATCAGCAGCTGGCTGGTTTGCTCAATCGTCGTCGGCGCGGTATTGCTTATTTTTGTGTTGGGGTTTATTTGGGCAAAAAAGTCCTATCGCTATACTTGTTACTGGCTGACCGATGAGGGCTTATATATTCAGAGCGGAGTCTTCTGGCGCCGTAAAACGCTAGTACCACGAAACCGCATACAGCATACCGATGTTGCGCAAGGACCTTTGCAGCGAAAATTTAGTTTAGCAAAGCTCGTGGTTTACACCGCCGGAACACGCGATGCGTCGGTACCGCTTGACGGGTTAAGCTTTGATGTAGCAAACGAACTTCGAGAGCAACTGCGACAAGATGGCGACGACGATGCAGTCTAAAGACGAACGCACACTCCATAAAACATCGCCAATATTTATCCTGCTGGACAATATTAAAAAGATATTATTCCCAGTATTGATTGCTTTAATTGGCCCTGGCGGTAGTTATTGGGAATACATTGCGCTGGCGGTGGCGCTTATCGTCAGTCTCGGCGCCATTGTTCAATATCGGTTTTATCGTTATTGGTTGGAGCCTAACCAGATTCGCGTAAAAGAAGGGATTATCTTTCGCAACGAGCGACAGGTGCCTTATAACCGCATTCAAAATATCAACCTATCACAAAACCCGTTACACAGGATTCTTGGTGTGGTCACGGTACAGCTGGAATCTGCCTCAGGCGGCAAGCCCGAGGCTGTGATTAACGTTGTCGACATGCAAGCGGTAAAAGAATTAAAAGAGTTAATCCATGGCAAGGAAGAGAATCAAGGTTCAGAGCCATCCGATGAAGCTAGCAGTACAGAAAATGATAAAGCCAAGGCTACTACAAAGCCAGCCATCCTGACGCTACCTTTTGCAGAAATCGTGCGCTATGGCGTTATTACCAATAAGGGCTTGGTTATCTTAGCAGTGGCTTTTGGTTTTTTATCACAGCTTACAGATGGCGTAATAAAGAACTTTATTGAAGACAAATTAGTGCTGATTGCTAACTGGATAAGCACGAGTTTTGATAGTGTTGTTGGTGACTTGGGCGCTTTGAGCATTGTTGTATATACTCTGGTGTTGTGTATTTTTGGGATTTTAGGTCTATGGATTCTATCGATAACTTTCGCTTTATTTAAACTGCACGACTTTGAGTTAGTCAAAAATCGAGGCAAATTACAAGCAACCATGGGCTTGATGACGCGGATGCAAGCGACCATTCCGATGAGCCGAATCCAAACGTTAACAGTGCGAAACTCTTTATTTCACCGCTGGTTTAAGCGCTTAACCATGAGCGTTGAAACCGCTGGTGGCGTTAACCACGAGCAGCAGGGGCTGACCATAAAAGAGATCGCGCCTTTGTTTAAAGCCGATCAGCGTGCTGACATTTTGTATCAAATCCAGCCGGATGTGGCTTGGCAAGACATTAAATGGCAGCCGATTGAGTCAGCAGCGGTTAAGCGCATCACAAAAAAGTCAGTTCTCGCGAGTGTCATTGTTTCTATACCGCTGTTTTGGTTGCACTGGGCCTGGGTGCCTTTAGCCGCTGTCGTGTTATCGATTTTAGGCTATTGGTATGCCAAGGTTTATGTGAAAAATACGGCATACTGCCTTAATCATGATGTGATCGGTTTTAAAAGTGGCGTTATTTTCAAGAAAGAGACTTTCGCAAGAATTGGTAAAATTCAAACCGTGCAAGTCAAAGAAAGCCCTTTTGACAGGCGCTACAGCATGGCAAAACTCGAGGTGGATACCGCGGGTGCAACGGTTGGTGCACATCATGTAGAAATCCCTTATATCATGCTAAAAGATGCCCTGGCGATTCAAAGCAAGTTGGTAGAGCGCGTCAGTCATAAGCAATTTGTTTGGTAACGCTTAGAGTTTGTTCATAAACGTGGGCTAGCGTATCAAAGCGATGCTGATCAATGTTAGAATAAGCGCAATTTACATGAGTTCTCATCGGCTCGAATGAGCGCCGGAGCTTATTAATGACGATTTTTAGTAAGGGTATCCCATGAATAAAGAATTCTTAAGTCACCTTCAAGCACAAATTGAAGACGTCAAAGCCGAAGGTTTATACAAAAAAGAGCGCGTTATCGACTCTCAACAGGCGGCTGACATCAGCGTCACCACAGGCGAGAATGTTCTTAACTTTTGTGCCAATAACTACCTAGGCTTAGCTAACCACCCTGAACTTATCCAAGCCGGTAAAGATGCGCTTGATAAGCAAGGCTACGGCATGGCTTCGGTACGCTTTATTTGTGGTACGCAAGATGTGCATAAAGAGCTAGAAAATCGTATTAGCGACTTCCTCGGCATGGAAGATACGATTCTTTATTCCTCTTGTTTTGACGCCAATACCGGTCTATTCGAAACCATTCTTTCTAAAGAAGACGCCATTATTTCAGACGCACTAAACCATGCTTCGATTATCGATGGGGTGCGTTTATGTAAGGCCATGCGCTATCGCTACAGCAACAACGATATGGCAGATCTGGAAGAAAAGTTGAAGCAAGCCGATGCTGACGGTGCGCGCTATAAATTAATCGTGACAGACGGTGTTTTCTCGATGGACGGCATTATTGCTGACTTGGAAAGCGTCTGTGACTTAGCGGATAAATACAACGCATTGGTCATGGTCGATGATTCTCACGCGGTTGGCTTTATTGGTGACAAGGGTCGCGGAACTCATGAACACTGTGGTGTCATGGACCGAGTCGATATTATCACCGGTACTTTAGGTAAAGCGTTAGGTGGTGCCTCAGGTGGTTATACTTCAGCGCGCAAAGAAATTGTTGAATGGTTACGTCAGCGTTCGCGTCCATACCTATTCTCAAACACGCTTGCGCCAGTAATCGCATCTACCAGTTTGCATGTGTTGGATATGCTCGAAAATGGTGATGAATTACGTCAAAAGTTAAGAACCAATAGCGAATACTTCCGCAAAAAAATGACCGCGCTAGGATTCGAGTTAGTTCCTGGCGAACACCCAATCATTCCAGTGATGCTAGGCGATGCTTCATTAGCCAGTAATTTCGCTGACAAAATGCTACAAGAAGGCATCTATGTTATTGGCTTCTCGTTCCCAGTAGTACCGAAGGGGCAAGCGCGTATCCGTACGCAAATGTCTGCGGCACATGATATCGAGCACATTGACCGCGCTATTGCTGCTTTCGAGAAAGTAGGTAAAGAGCTGGGTGTGATAAAATAATTTGTTGATGATACAAATTTGAATGATATAAGGCGATCAACAGTGATTGCCTTCAAACGTTAGAGAATTTTATGAAAACATTGAGTAAAGCAAAAGCGGAGAAAGGGATCTGGATGGTTGATCATCCAAAACCTGAGCTTGGGCACAATGATGTGTTAATCAAAATCAAGAAAACCGCGATCTGTGGCACCGATATGCACATTTATCATTGGGATGAATGGGCGCAAGAAACCATTCCAGTGCCGATGACGGTTGGGCATGAGTACGTCGGTATCATCGAAGAAGTGGGGCAAGAAGTAAAAGGTTTTCAAGTTGGCGATCGCGTTTCTGGCGAAGGTCATATCACTTGTGGCTTCTGTCGTAACTGCCGCGCTGGCCGTCGTCATTTATGCCGCAACACAGAAGGCGTTGGCGTAAACCGTCCTGGCGCATTTGGCGAATACCTCGTTATCCCAGCGGAAAATGCTTACAAAATCCCAGACGATATCTCAGACGATATTGCTTCGATTTTAGATCCATTCGGTAACGCCGCACACACAGCGTTATCTTTTGATTTAGTCGGTGAAGATGTCTTGATTACTGGGGCTGGCCCAATTGGCATGATGGCGGCGGCTATCGCTAAGCACGTTGGTGCGCGCCATGTGGTGATCACTGACATGAACGATTACCGCTTGGACTTAGCCAAGCAGATGGGCGCTACTCGTACCGTTAATGTCGCCAACGAAAAGTTGGAAGATGTAATGCAAGAGTTAGGCATGAAGGAAGGCTTCGATGTCGGCCTAGAAATGTCAGGTGCACCGCCGGCTTTTGCGTCAATGTTGAATACCATGAATCATGGCGGCAAGATTGCCATGCTCGGTATTCCATCAAGCGATATGGCGATTGACTGGAATCAGGTGATCTTTAAAGGCTTGGTCATTAAAGGTATCTATGGCCGCGAAATGTATGAAACCTGGTATAAAATGATTGCTATGGTTCAGTCTGGTTTGGATTTATCGCCGGTGATTACTCACCGCTTTGACATCGATAAGTTTGAAGAAGGATTCGAGACAATGGCCAGTGGCCAATCAGGCAAAGTGGTCTTGAGCTGGGATTAGTTGAAGGATTAATGCAGCTAATACAGTTCAAACTGAAAAGCTGGGCAGAGCTTGAAAAAAGCGAGCTCTACCAGCTACTACAGCTTCGAGCGCAGATATTTGTCGTTGAACAAGAGTGTGCTTATCAAGACCTTGATGGACAAGATCCCGAAGCACTGCACCTGTTAGCAAGCGACGAGCATCAAACCTTAGTCGCTTACGCAAGACTTTACGAGACACAAATAGACACTAAAGATTATGTCGCTATTGGCCGAGTCTGTACCGCTGAAGCGTATCGAGGCCAAGGCATTTCAAGGCAGCTCATGCAGCAAGCGATATCCTATATTGAATCGAATCAGAAGAAGCCAATAACCGTCAGCGCCCAAGCTTATCTGGAGCAATTCTATCAATCGCTCGGCTTTGCAACGGTTTCGGAACCTTATCTGGAAGATGGAATCCCACACATTAGAATGATTAAAGATGAACTAGGGGCATAACGGATGCTTGAAGACTTTATGAAACGTACCGGCTGGATGACTAAACTTTTAGTCGGGATCAGTGTTTTGGTATCGATCATCACGCTCTCAGGTACTAATCGAGAAATAACCAGTTTATTTACCTTTAACTGGGAATTGATCCAGCAAGGGCAACTGCACCGGCTAGTCACACCAATCTTTTTACACTTTATGATAGGCTCCTTGCCGATCCATTTAATCTTTAACATGATGTGGTTGTGGGATTTAGGTGGTTCAATCGAGAAAGATCGCGGGCCTTGGTATTTGCTTACGTTAGTTCTAATCATTGGTATTGCCTCGAATATGGCGCAGTATTTTGCAGAATACTGGATGGAAGGTTACGTCAGCCCGCGTTATATCTTTGGCGGTATGTCAGGCGTAGTCTATGGCTTATTAGGCTTTATCTTTATGCGCCGCAAGTTTGACCCTTTCTATAGAGTGCCATTACATCCAGGTATTATGCAGTTCATGCTGATTTGGTTGGTGCTGGGTTTTGTCTTGAATTCAACCGGTATGATAGGAATTGCCAACGCGGCACACCTTATTGGATTGGTAGCAGGTGGCGCCCTTGGTATTATCACGGCAAAAACTAAAGCTTTTTAAACTTATTATTAAACTCGACGGTATTTATGAATTTTAAAAGAATCACTATAGAAGAAGTTAATCGCTTACAAGAAAGTCAGGCGACGAATGTGATTGATATACGCGATCCACAGGCTTTTGCCGCGGGGCACATGCCGAATGCGGTTAATATTAATAATCAAAATGCCGCTGATTACATCGAAAATACCGACAAAGAAATGCCGTTAATAGTGGTTTGCTATCATGGGCACAGTAGTCAGCCTGCGGCGCGATACTTTGCAGCGCAAGGCTTTAAGGACGTTTACAGTATGGATGGTGGCTTTGAAGTGTGGAAGCTGAATAATCCTGTAGAGGTTTAAGCCGAGAAGCTATCGAAGTTATCGTCAGTCAGCTCTTTATTTAGAATTTGCTTAGCACGAATCAAATTTTCCTCTTCTACCAGTAATGGCACCTCACCAATAGCCGAACCATAAGTGCTGTGAAATCCATCGTGTAGGATTGTCGCCTCGATGCCATGGGTTTCGAGTAAGCCCTTCGCAATATGCGCCTGCATATTGTCAGCATAAGTTTCTACCGTGACTAATGCCATCAAAAACTCCCGCGCTATTAGGTCCATATCTATTATTAAGTCACGCACGATGCGGATTTTCAAGTAACCAGTCGATAGAGATAACTGAATCATCACAAACTAGGGTTTAAGCAGTGAATCCAGTACAATAGCCGCAACTACAATGATATTGGGCTGAGATCATGGATTTTAAGGTTTGGCGTAAAGCTACGGACGAGGTTGTTCGTGAGCTTCCATACCATATCGCTGAATGGGTCGCTGAGTTTGGATCGTTAACTCAGAAGCTAGGGCATTACGTCGACAAAGTCAGGCTCGACTTGTTAAAAGAAGACAAAGTTCAGGCTAGTCCAAGTGAAAGTCAGATACTTAAACTGCAGCCCCAAGAGCAAGCACAGCTCAGAGAGGTCGTACTCTATGGACCAGATGCCCCATGGATTTTTGCACGAACTCTAGTGCCAGTATCAGAAGAAAAGCTTATTTTGGATTTAGGCACGACTCCCTTAGGCAGTATTCTTTTTAGTTCAAAAGAGCTACGACGTGAGTCACTTGAAGTGAGGAGACTTGACTCAAATCACGCCATGTTCCAACAAGCAAAAAATTACGGCTTAGTGCAAGATCAAGAGCAATGCTTATGGGCCAGACGTTCTTATTGGCAGAATAGTCAACAGGCTAGTGACGGAAGCCAAAAGAAGTTACTATTATTGGAAGTGTTCTTACCAGCATCGCCACTTTATTAACAAAGAATGTAGCGCGAGCAAAATACAGATAACAAGAATCAACCAACACCATGAAACTACTACTGAAAAAAAATCATTGGCAACACTATGCACAGCTGATGCGCTTGAATAAGCCTATCGGCACCTATCTATTGTTGTGGCCTACGCTTTGGGCGTTGTGGATTGCAGCAGAGGGACTACCGAATTGGTGGATATTGGTAGTGTTTTGCTTGGGTGTGTTTTTAATGCGTTCAGCGGGTTGTGTCATTAACGATTTTGCCGATCGCGATTTTGATGCACACGTTAAACGTACTAAACAAAGACCCTTGGCGCAAGACAAGGTGAGTAGTAAAGAAGCAATAACGCTATTTTTAGTTTTGGTGTTGATGGCTCTAGCTCTAGTGCTAACGCTTAACTGGCTAACGATTGGTTTGAGCGTCATAGCTGTATTGTTAGCTGCCATGTATCCTTTTATGAAGCGATATACCTATTACCCACAAGCGGTACTTGGAGCGGCATTCTCGTGGGGCATTCCTATGGCATTTGCGGCAGTTACGGGCGAAGTGCCAAATCTTGTGTGGTTGTTATATATCTCGACATTGCTGTGGGTGCTGGCCTATGACACGCTTTATGGCATGGTCGATCGAGAAGATGATATTCGGTTGGGGCTTAAATCCACGGCGATTCTTTTCGGTGAAATGGATTTAATGGTGATCAGTGTTATCCAAGGGATGTTTTTATTCGGTATGTTACTACTTGGGCAGCAGTTAGAATTATCTTTCTATTATTATTGTGGTTGGGTTGTCGCGCTAGCGTTAATTGCGCGACAAATATGGCGCTGTCGCAATCGGGAAGAAAACGAATGCTTCAACGCCTTTTTAAATAATAATTACGTCGGAATGGTCTTATTCCTCGGACTTGTCTTCCACTACTGGCTGGGCTAGCTGTTTGCTTTGCTGCAAGCTACGAGATGCTTGTTGCAAGCCTTGCTGTACCGGTACGCTTAATAGACTCATCACTGTGTTGTAAAGCAGTAAACACGCATCCGTTGCGCGCATACCAGCGCCTTCGGTGTGGCTAACCCACTCTTCGTCTTTCAGTATTTTTACCAAGTTTCTAAACAGATTTTTGTCGAAAAACTCAGGTGCGTTAATACCATTAAGCGCAGCTATACGCTGTGCCAAGCGCTGACTTTCTTGCTCTAATTCTGCGCGACGAATCGTTTCGCCATCCTGCAAGCTGTGTAATAACGTCAGACTAATAGCGTAACGCTGTAAGGCCGGCTGAACAGCTTGTGCTAAGGTCATAAGGCGTGCCCAGTTTGGATCCGTATCCTCGGCGGCGGTAAGGGTGTTGTCGCTTTCCTTGAGCATGCCAAGGGTGACAAAGCTATCGATAATGGTATTTACCTGTGGCTCAATTTCGTCTTGCGTCCAGCGAACATAAAGTTCCTGGTGCAAGAATGGGTAGATCAATTGAACGAGGTCAACCACTTGAGTACGGGTAACTTCGTGATGACGTTGGAAAATAGCCGCTATTAAAGATGGTAGGGCGTAAACGTGGAGAATGTTGTTGCTGTAATAGGTTGAAAGTACAGCTTCGTCGCCTTCAATGAAAACCACGGCTCCAGTCGGATCGGTGAACTCTTGCACTACACCCAGTTTCAGCGCCGTTTCGATTAACTCTAGGCCACTATTTTCCGGCAAATTAATATGCTCGCTATAAGGAGCGGATTTAGCCAGAGTCACTAACATATCGAGGTGTGAAATCAGTTCACGTTTATCCATCGCCTGTCGCGGTGTGGCTAATAACGTCAGGCTGACCAAACAAATGCTATTGATGCTAGCCGCTGAGTTAATGCGACGGTTAATTTCGTCGCCTAGGGCGGTTACCGTATTGGATAGCCAATCTGGACGTTCGTCTTGGTCAATCGAGGATTGGCGCCAATCAATATTGCGTTGCTCTAGGAAGTCGTGCAACTTGAGTGGTTCGCCAAAATTTAAATAGACCTTGCCATAAAAGCGTTTTAAAGCTTTACGCACGCCTAGTAACTGACCAAAGGATTCTTTCTGTTTGGACTTGCCGCGCAGCTCACCAACATAACTTTTACCCTCGAACATACGCTCATACCCGATATAAACGGGAACAAATAGTATCGGCTTTTTAAGTCCACGCAATAAAGCTTGTATGGTCATGGCAAGCATGCCGGTTTTCGGCGTTAATAAACGCCCTGTGCGACTACGACCGCCTTCTTGGAAGTATTCCACAGGCGTGCCTTTGTTGAACAAACGGTACAAATACTCGTTAAAAACAGCGGCGTAAAGGCGGTTACCGCGGAAACTGCGGCGCAGGAAAAAAGCACCGCCACGGCGCAAAATAGAGCCTGCTGGCCAGAAATTAAGATTAATACCAGCGGCAATATGCGGTGGTGCTAAGCCTTCGTGATAAAGCTGATAAGACAGCAATAAATAGTCGGCATGACTGCGGTGGCATGGCACATAGATAATCTCATGATCTTTAGCCATCTGGCGCACTTGCTTGAGGTTGTTAACTTCGATACCCGCATAAATTTTGTACCAGACCCGAGTTAGGATACCGGAAAGAAAACGAATCATACGCGGACTAAAGTTAGCGGCAATCTCTTTGACGTATTTGCCGGCTTCTTTTTTAAGCTCTTGCTCGGTGCGTTTACCTTTTGCTGCTTCGCGCTGGATAACTTGTTGTACCGGATCTGAAGCGACAATGCCGGCAATCAGTTCGCGACGGTTCTGGGTGCGCGGGCCAACCGTCGCAACCCATGCGCGGTTGAAGTGAACTCGCAAAATACGACTAAGTTTATGCGCGTTGCGTTTTGCGTCGAGTTCTAAATTAAGTTCCTCAGAGGTAAGCTCGAGCGGTTGTCCGTACTGCAGCAAACATTTACGACCCGAGAATAAAATGATAAGAAATTTACCGAAACGCCCCGACTCTTCAATGCTTGAAATAAAATAACGGAAAAACGAACGCTCTTTGCCGGGATTACGCCCCCAATAGACCGAAACAGGCACTAACTTAAAACGCGTATTGGGGTTGGCTTTTTGTGCCTCAAGTAGTTTAACTAGACTCTCTTTGTGTAGCTCGTTGACCTTATTACGACGGAAAATGCTTGGGCGTTTGTTTAAAAACAAACAGCTGCCTTTAGCAGGAACCGATAAGCTGTGGTCGTTCGCTTTACCAAGAGGTAAGTCGAGCTGTTCGCCTTGACGTCGTAACAACTCTATTGAAGTCATCGACTGGGTGCGAAGTATATAAATAATATGATCCTGAGGCGATAGGTTAAATTCGGTCACCGGATCTGAAGGCACCCGTTTTTCTCTGACCAACAGTTTAAGCGGAAGACGCAATATGGCTAAAGAAAGGTTTTTTAAACTCGAGGAAAAAGACATACGTTAAAGTAACCTATTATAGTAATAATTGTGTTGGGTGAGGGTGACTTAAAAAGTCGCGCGGACTGGCGCTAAAACCATAAGCGCCAGACTGGTATACAGCGATAATATCGCCAACCTCAGCCTTCGGTAAGTTCATATTGCTACCCAAAATATCAAGCGGGGTGCACAAAGGGCCAACAACGTCGACCGTTTCTAACTCTGTGGCGTCCATTTTGGTGGCGACCGCGAGCGGGTAGTTTTTACGAATGACTTGCCCAAAATTACCGGAAGCAGCGAGATGATGATGTAGACCGCCATTAGTAATTAAGAACTGTTTACCACGAGAAATTTTAATGTCAGTGACTTCACACAAATAAACGCCTGCATTACCGACCAGGTAGCGACCAAGTTCGAGAATAATTTCGCAATTGTTTAAATAGTCGCTGTATTCTTGGCGAAGCTTTTTCAGGTTTTCGGCAATCGGTTCGAGCTCAAGTGGCGTATCGCCAGGGAAGTAAGGAATACCAAAGCCACCACCGATATTGATATGAGTCAGCTTGATGTCGTACTGCTCTATTAAACGTGCGACTAAAGCGAAGATATTGTTATGAGCGCTGATGATGGATTCTGGACGCAGGTTTTGTGAGCCGGTAAAAATATGCAACCCGCGAAGCTCAAGATTAGGGTGTTGTAGAAGTTCTAATAAGTCGCTGAATTGTTCAACATCGATACCGAACTGTTGCGCGCCACCGCCCATCTTCATTCCTGACGACTTTAGCTCAAAGTCAGGATTTAAACGCATCGCAATCGAGGCGTTGCAGTCTAGCTTCTCGCTAAGCTCGGCAATGCGTTTGAGTTCCGTTTTCGACTCCACATTAATGGTGATGCCGCTCGCCAACGCCATGGTTAATTCCTTGATGGACTTTCCAGGGCCGGCAAAACTGATGTTATGCGCGTCGGTTGAGGTTGATAATGCTAAGCCCAGCTCCATTCCAGAGGCGACGTCTAAGCCATCAACTAAATCGGAAAGGTAGCACAGCAGTGGCGCATAAGGATTCGCCTTCATCGCGTAATGCAGGCTAATATCTGGGAAATAATGACGTAAACGATCCACATTCGCTTTGATAACGCTTTTATCATAAACGTAACAAGGCGTTTGACCGGTGATTTGCACCACTTGGCTAACTGTCTTGCCTGCGATCATTAGCTCGCCTTTGTCGCTGGAAAACTGATCCATCGGTGCGTGTGTTTTAGTTGTCATAAATAACCTTTGTACCTGTTGCCCAGTTAGGGGTTTAGGCTTCTGCTAAATGCAGAAATGTATTTTTTAGCGCCGGTCTATCAATCTTACCGTTGGCATTGCGCGGTAACTGATCGACAAATTCGACAAATTTTGGCTGCATATAGTTTGGTAGCTGCTGTTGGCAAAAGCGCTTGATTGCTTTTGTGCTGTCCTCGTTGGGATGCACGTCTTGGGCCAACTTAATCACGAGCAACACAGCCTGCCCCAATTGTTGATGGGGTATGCCTATCGCGGCGACCTCGTCCACTAGCTCAAAATGATATAAAGTATCTTCAAGCTCTGCTGGACTGATTCGATAACCTGAGCATTTTATCATATCGTCTTTACGACCGATAAAATAAAGAAAGCCATCCTCGTCACGACTAACCGTATCGCCCGACCACACAGCGATTTCAGGTAAAAATTGATCATCAGAAGGTAACGGCTTAAAGCGTTCGGCAGTTTTTTCAGGGGCATTCCAGTAACCAAGGCTGACATGAACCCCACGGTGCACCAGCTCTCCAGGCTCATTAGCGGCACATTCAGTGCCATCTTCTCGCAGTACTAATATTTGTGCGTTAGGAATGGCTTTTCCCATGGAGTTTGGGCGTTTATCGATCTCATCGGGCTCTAAATAAGTGGAGCGGAAAGCCTCTGTTAAGCCATACATCAAATAAGGCGAAGTATGCGGTAGCGCTTCTCTGAGTTGAGTTAACGTGGCTTCCGGCATGGCGCCTCCGCTATTGGTAATATAGCGAAGGGAGTTTTGTGCCGATTGTGGCCACTCTAGTGACGCCAGTTGTACCCACAATGGCGGTACGGCGGCGAGTCCTGTGACTTGATGTTTCTCCACTTGGCGAATGACATCTCTTGGCAACAAGTATTCCATCAAAACCACTTTAGCGCCGACTAAAAGCCCAGTGGTGACCTGACTCAAACCATAATCAAAGCTTAAAGGTAGGACGGCCAATAAAATATCATCCGCCGTATTATGCAGATACTGGCTGACACTTTGCGCTCCGGCGATAAGGTTTTGATGCGAAAGGCAGACGCCTTTGGGCTGGCCGGTAGAGCCAGACGTATAGAGAATTGCAGCCAAGTCTAGGGAAATGCCCTGACGGCGACGCGGTAGCTCTGGGCTTGGTAATTCTGACCAAAGCCAAGTCGAGACAGTTTCCGGCTTACTGAACTTTGACGAGTCATCGACTATTAAAAGGTGACCTAGATCCTCGCATTCATCAAAAATGCCCTGTAATATCTTGCTCCGCTGCGAGCTGGTCACGAGTAGTTCGATATTACAGTTTTGGGCGATATAGCTGACTTGTGCGGGTTTTAATAACGGGTTAATCGGCACAAAAACCAAGCCTGCGCGACTGGCGGCGAAAAAGCTGATAACGGCTTCGACTTGCTTAGGTAAATAAACCCCGATACGGGTCATGGGCGCTAGACCAAGCTCGATGAAGTAATCGGCTAAACGATCGATAGCTTGCTCCAGTTGTTGGTAGGTCAACTGTTGCTTGTTATCGTCGAGCGCAACTTTATGGGCAAAATGCTGACTGCTTGTAGAAACAATATCATCAAACTGGCAAAGCATCTGTTTTCCGTTATTATGAATTGGATGAGCTAAAACACATTTTAGCGGTTTACAGCAACCGCGTCAGCTAAACCCATTAAAAATTAACCAAGCCATTAAGAAGCGGTAAAAGGCAATAGAAGGGAAGGACAATTAATGAGATTGATTTGGTACATAGTTATAGTTTTTATAGCTTACGGCTCTTTGTACCCGTTTAATTTCGATTTGTCGCGCCCACTCCCCGAGGATTTAGGTGCCTGGCTCTTAAACTGGCAGCAACGAACCATTCGTTCGGATGTGATTGCGAATATTTTATTATTCATCCCCTATGGTTTTTTTGGTGCTTTAACCGTCCAGCAGAAACAGCGAAAAGCTATCCTGTGGTCGATATTGCTGATGCTCGGTGGGGGTATTCTTTTTGCGGTTTGCTTACAGTTTATACAGTTTTATCTACCATCAAGAGTTTCCCACGCCGCTGATGCCTTGTTAAACGCCATCGGTATCCTAATTGGTATTTCGCTAGCCGCTTATTCAAATAGCCAACGTATCCAAAGAATGATCCCAGCGCGAATGCGAATAGCCGTCTCGCCAGCGTTTTTAGTATTGTTTTTATGGATTGGGTGGCAGTTTTTTCCTTATATTCCGGTGTTTGAAAGCAAGCAATTTGGGCAGAGTCTCGATACTATCGTTAAAAGCACTTGGTCACTGAGCGTGTGGATACAGAACATTATTTTTTGGCTAATCTTTTATCACTTAGTCAAACGGGTGCTTGGAAAAGAATATCGTTTAGGTTTTATTGTCTTTTTATCGGTATTTGTCTTAATCATTAAACTTGCTATGTATCGCTCGCAGATGGGCTGGAGCGAAATCACTGCGATACCTTTGGCTATCCTGATTCATCAAACGGTATCGCGACGCTGGATGGTACCAATGCTGGCTATAGCGACCACTGGCTTGCTGCTTTGGGATGGGATTTACCCCTTAACCTTTAAAGCTAATATGAACAGCTTTCAGTGGTTGCCATTTGATGATTTCTTGACCGGCTCAACTTGGTACAACTTGAGCCAGCTTATCGAGGAATCGTTGTTATTAGCATCTGTCGGGTATTTTTGTGCTCGCTGGTGGTCAAACTACCGACTAGCTTCGGGATTATTAGTGTGTTTATCGGTCATTATCACAGTATTGCAACTGTTCTTGGTGGGGAAGTATCCAGATATTACGTTATTCGTAATGGCGGTGGTGATCGGTATTTTGTTGGTGCGGTTACAGGCGATCCAAAGAGCGCGCTGAAATCCCTTTCAGAATAAAAGCCCAGACTAGGGTGTGTATAAGGTATAAAGCTCGTTTTCCTCAAGCGATACGCGGTGGGTTAATACTTCGCCAACCTGCTGGTACTCTTGTGGAAAGTGCTCCTGCAATACGGACATTTTGATTGGCTTTGAATAACGTTTACAGAATTTAATCACTGCCTGAGCGATATCATTCATTTCATTGCGAAAGTCTTTTACTAACTGCATCGAGGATGCGTCATCCGTCAGGTTCTGCTCTAGGTAAGCATAAAACTTCACATTTTCTTTTAATAAATGCGCCTGAAAGTCACGCTTAAATTGAGTCACTAGCTCAGCAAGTTTGTGTGGATCGTTGGCTTGGTAACCGAGCTCCCACATTTTCCCAAAAAGAGTCACCAAATGGCTATGGTCATTTTTCAAATTATCGACTAAGCCAGGATCAAACTGAATACCTTTTTTGGCGGGAGCCGCGTTTGATTGTCTCGGTGGCGGTGGTGCAGTTTTCTGTTCAACCTGTGGCCTTTTTGTAAAAAAGTCTTTTATAAACCCCATTGCTATCTCCTAAGCTAAATAAAAAATCGTTACTTTTTTGTTGTAGTAACAACTTAGTAGACACTAAAAAAAAGACATTTTCAATAATTATAAGTCATTAATATATATAGAAATAATGCGCTTCTGCATTATGCGCAGATGCATTGAATTCAATTCAAATTTGCAGGAAAAGTATTTTCTAATGATTAAATGATAACCAAGTCATAAAAAAATAAAAAAAAGCCCTATAAAACGTGGATTTTTTATAAGGGCTGTGATTAGTAAATAGAGAGCATACTAAAAAAATGCCAACAACAATTATAAAGTCAAATCTGCATTAGCCGGTTTGGAGATGCAAAATACCCACTGTGAGGAAAGACCATGTTGAAGACAAAATTAACGCAATTAAACCAAGAATTATCGCGTCACGAAGCCTACCAAGCGCTGAATAGTGTGACCAGTGTTCGCACTTTTATGGAATACCATATTTACGCCGTCTGGGATTTCATGAGCCTACTTAAATCTTTGCAGCAACACTTAACCTGCGTTGATGTGCCTTGGATCGAGTCGAAGCAAGATCCTGAAGTAGTGCGCTTTATTAACGAAATCGTCATTGGTGAAGAAAGCGATCTAGACCCCGAAGGGAACGCGGTCAGCCATTACTCGCTGTATTTAAAAGCAATGGAGGAAGTTGGTGCAGATACTAGCCGCATTAAGCAATTTATCGAAACCCAAGATCTCAGTTTGATCCCTGATGGTGCGCGCCAGTTTGTGGAATATAATCTCGAGATCGCCAAGAACGGCAGTGACGTTGAAGTTGCTTCAGCATTTTTGTATGGCCGTGAAAAGTTGATCCCAGATATGTTCACGGCGATTAAAGATGTGATGTCCTCAGAGAAGGTTGATTGTCCTACCTTGATTTATTACCTAGAGCGACATATTGAGCTGGATGGGGATGAACATGGGCCGTTAGCCGAAAAGTGCCTGCAAGCTCTTTGTGGCGATGATGCTGCTAAGTGGCAAAGCGCTGAAGACATCGCGGTAGAGAGTTTAAAACTGAGGTCACGTCTATGGGACGCTGTGCTTGCGGCGATTAATGAAAAGCGCGAGAAAGCGGCATAAGAATAGCTGCGTGAGCAATTTAATGAATAAGGAATAATCTGAAAAAGCATGGAAGCTTTTGCTGTGTCATTAGAAGTCGTGATAAAGATTCTGTAGAATGGGCAAAAACCTTACGATAGACCTATTATGCAAAATATTGTTATCGCGCCTTCTATTCTTTCCGCTGACTTCGCACGCCTTGGTGAAGAAGTCGAAAATGTCCTAAAAGCGGGTTCCGACTGGGTTCACTTTGACGTAATGGATAACCATTATGTTCCTAACCTCACGATTGGCCCTATGGTCTGTAAAGCACTTCGCGATTACGGCATCGAGGCGCCGATTGATGTGCACCTGATGGTTGAGCCAGTGGATAGCATCATTCCAGATTTTGCCAAAGCGGGAGCTACTTACATCAGTTTCCACCCAGAAGCCTCGAAGCACGTCGATCGCACCATCGGTTTGATTAAAGAGCACGGCTGTAAAGCGGGCGTGGTATTAAACCCTGCGACACCAGTAAGTATCCTTGAGTACATTATTGATAAGGTCGATTTAGTGTTGTTGATGTCAGTCAACCCTGGCTTTGGCGGCCAAAGCTTCATTCCTTCGACTTTGCGCAAGTGTCAGCAAGTACGCCAACTAATCGATGAGTCGGGGCGTGATATTCGCTTGGAAATTGATGGTGGCGTGAAAATTGATAACATCGAAGAGATCGCAGCCTGTGGCGTCGATACCTTTGTCGCTGGCTCGGCGATTTTTAATACCGATGATTATCAAGCTACGGTCAGCCAGATGAAAGCGAATGCCGAGAAAGGCGCATCACGATAAGTATGACCAAACTTACTTTTCCCGACTTGGTCATTTTTGACCTCGACGGGACCCTCGTTGATAGTGCTGGCGACATTCAGGTTGCGGCTAATAATACCTTTGAAGAGCTCGATTTGCCTGAGCAACCATTGAATCAGATTAAACGCTGGATTGGTGGTGGCGCTCAAGTCTTTGTTGAGCAAGCTCTAGAGTATTTCGGCAAACCCGAGTGGTTTGAACAAACCTATCGCCTTTTCATGCAGTTTTATCGCGCCCTTCCGGCGGATAGGACCGTGATGTTTGATGGCGTACAAACATTGCTCGATCAGTTAAAGCAGTCGGGAGTCAAAATGGCGGTGGTGAGTAATAAGCCCCATGAACTGATTGGCCCCATTATAAAACATCTAAAGCTGGATGATTATTTCGAGCTTGTCTTAGGAGGCGATAGTTTGGCTGAGAAAAAACCAAGCCCAGAGCCACTGCTTCATGTCTGCCGAGAGCTTAAGGTCGAGCCCAACAAGTGCTGGATGGTGGGCGATTCGTCAAAGGACGCAGAGGCCGCCGTTAACGCCAAAATGCCATTTGTTGGTGTGACTTATGGTTATGCGTTGAATCCTAGTGATATTCGTCCCCAAGGCGTGAAGCACACTGTTGTCGACAGTTTAGAGCAACTAACCCCTTTGATTTCGGTTGAGAGAGATGCCTATGCGTAAGGTTTCTCTGGTTGAGGTGATATATGCGTAAAGTATGGTGGATTTTAGCGACATTAATGATCGTCGCGACACTTGGCCACTACATGAGCGATCTAAGTGCGATTGAGCAGTGTGTGAGCGCTGGCGACAGTTATCATTACGATAAGCACCTCTGCTCAAAACAAAGTATCTATGATGGCGAGAGCGGCTTTGTAAATAACCACTGGCCATTAATGACAATGCTCGTCTTGAGTATCGCCTTTCTAATTGCTTCCTTGATAATTAAAGAGCCACCAGCGAGCCGTAAAAAGCTGTTAATGGTCGATAATTACGATTCGTTTACCTACAACTTAGTGCAGTATTTTGGCCAGCTTGGGCTCGATGTCATCGTAAAACGTAACGATGAACTGTCGGTTGAAGAGGTGAGTGAGATGGAGCCAGACTTTATCGTCATCTCGCCAGGGCCTTGTACGCCAAATGAATCGGGTGTGAGCTTGGAGATTATTAAAGAACTTGCTGGCGACTACCCGATTTTAGGCGTGTGCTTAGGCCACCAAGCGATGGCGCAAGTGTTTGGCGGTAATGTCATTAAGGCCAAGCAAGTCATGCACGGCAAAACCTCAGAGATATACCATAATGACACAGGCGTCTTTAACGGTTTACCCAATCCATTTCAGGCAACACGTTACCATTCGCTAGTCGTCGATACGCCGAGTCTGCCTAAAGAGTTTGAAATAACAGCATGGACCGAAGACGAAGAAGGCGAGTTGGAATACATTATGGGCATCAAGCACAAAAGCTTGAAGCTAGAAGGGGTACAGTTTCACCCTGAATCGATCTTAAGCGAGAAGGGCCACCAACTGCTAAAGAACTTTATTGAAACAGGTAAACAGGCATAAAAAAGCCCTGCGATTGCAGGGCTAACAATAATTGTATCTCGGCGTGCTATTAGCGGGCGCCAAAGATGACCATAGTTTTTCCTTTAACATGGATATGGTCTTGCTCTTCTAGAGCTTTTAATACTCGACCCACCATTTCTCGTGAGCAGCCGACGATACGACTTAATTCTTGGCGAGTAACTTTAATTTGCATGCCATCAGGGTGTGTCATCGCATCAGGCTCTTTAGCTAATTCAAGAAGAGCGTGAGCAACACGGCCTGTGACGTCGAGGAAGGCTAAATCACCAACCTTGCGGCTGGTTTTTTGGAGACGACTCGCTAATTGAGTGGCCAGCTTGAATAAAACGTCAGGATTATCCTTAGTTAGCTGGCGGAACTTTTCATAGCTGATTTCCGCAACTTCGCACTCGGTTTTGGTTCTTACCCATGCCGTGCGATCGTGATCATCAGTGAATAAACCCATCTCACCGAAGAAATCGCCAGGGTTTAAGTAAGCAAGTACTAACTCACGACCTTCGTCGTCTTCGATTAATACTGTTACCGAGCCTTCAAGTAAAAAATACAAAGTGTTAGAAGAGTCACCCGCGTAGATAAGGGTGCTTTTGGTTGGGAAACGGCGTCTCTGACAGTGATTTAGGAACCACTGAATGGTCTCGTCTTGAGCCAGATGATAAGGTAACGCCATGTGATATTTCCTATTTTGTTGTAATCATTCAGAATATAGCATGAAATCTTAGTGCCGTACCCCTTTAAAATCAAATTCGATATGGCACTATATAGCCTCTAAAAGCTTTAACTAGGTCACAAATCATTATGAAAGTAACAATTGACTGGGTCAACGACCTTAATTTTATTGGGAAAAACAGCAAAAGACAAAAAGTTATGTTTGGCGCTGAAGGCGATTATGCCTCGCCAATGGAGAATTTACTGATGTCAGTGGGTGCCTGCGCCTCGGTAGATGTGGTAATGATCCTTAAAAAAGCTCGCCAAGACATTACAGGCTGTCACTGTGAGATAGACTCTGACAGAGCCGACGAGCCACCGCGCCGTTTTACAGGCTTGAGAATGAAGTTTGTCGTTCGCGGTAAAGGTCTATCGGAAAAGCAGGTTAAAAAAGCGATCGACTTGTCGGTTGAGAAATACTGCTCAGTGATGCACTCGCTCGATCCGAATATGCCTGTCGAAACCAGCTATCAAATAGTGCCAGTGTAAGGAGCTGTTATGAAAAGGCCCGCAAAACACTTAGGAATGCGCCACCTAGCGCTGTTTGTCGAGGATTTAGCCGCAGCAGAGCATTTCTATGTCGAATTGCTTGGAATGGACGTCGAATGGCGCCCAGACGACGCTAACGTCTATTTAACCTCACAAGGCCATGACAACCTAGCCCTACACAGCAAACAGCCCGATTTAGACACTTCAGGCGGGCAAAAGCTCGATCACCTAGGCTTTATCATGAACACAGCTGAAGAAGTGGACCAGTGGTATGAGTTTTTGAAAGAAAACGGTGTGCAGATGCTGACCGAACCACGCAGACACCGCGACGGCGCCACCAGCTTTTATTGCTTGGATCCGGATGGGAACCGGGTGCAGATGATTCACCACCCACCAATCGTATCTAGCATCTGATCGTCGGCAATGCTTTGTTAAAATATCCTGAAAACGTGCTCATGTACTTGATGTGCACTGCGCTTTTTCAGGACATTTTGCCGCGCCTTGCCTTAGCTCAGAAGCTAGAGTAGGGGGGGATGAACAAAGATAATATTTAAATATTTAACAAGGAAAAGGAGATAAAGTTTGAAAAAGATAATCGTCTTGGTGCTAGGAGTAGCATTAATTGTTGGGGCAACATTATTTTTAATGGAGCCAAAGGAAACATCAAAAGAATCGGAACAGCTCGAAAATAGACTAACCGAAAGTTCTTCGACTAAAAAACTCACATCAAGTTACGAGAATAGCTCTGAAAAAGGGGTAAAAAAAAGCGATCATGCTAATAAAAAGCAAACTAGTGATAAAAAAGAGCGCCTATACACGCAAGAAGAGTTAGATGCCGCTGTGAGTAAAGCAAAAATAGAAATGGCTGAAAAGGTATTGAGGGATACAGTGTCCGAGGAAGAAATCACAGAAACCGTTGATAGCGTAGTAGAAGCGTTTGAAGAAAGTCAGTCGAACGCGCAATCTAGTGCTAATGAAGCCACAATCAATAATTACATCCACGAAAACCAGATCTACGACAAGTTAGTTGATAAAGGCGTGGTATTTTCTGGTGTGGAGTGTCGTGAAGCTGCATACCGGTTACGATTCGAAGTGAACGCTACTGTCGACGACATAAAAAAGCGTATGCCTAAAATGTTTGCAATTTCACAACAACTGGAAAGTCTTGATTTAATCAAAGACATGGAAGCGGTCATTACCAATGACTTTGAAGGAAGAAGCTTGTATTTCTACTATTACTAATTAGCTAAAACCTCGAAGGAGTCTAGGCTTCTACGAGGTTATACCTGTCACATAGTTTTCATGAAACGTTCTTTTGATGTTTAATTAAACTTTTTGATAAGGACTCAAAAATAAAGTTTGAGATGATGCTAACAAGGCCTATTGTTATACAAGCTCTAGGTATTTCATAGCTTTTGATAGCATCAACAATTACCTTCTTAGTAGCTTTATCTAAACTATCTGGCAACGACAGTTCAGCAAGTGTTAGTCCTAATTCGTAGGAAAAAGCCATGAAAGCTAAGAGTAGAATCAAAAGAAAGATCTTTAGTGAAACATATTTGATGTAAAAATCAGGCTTAGAAAGAGCTATAGCAAATAAGCTAGTAAGTATTGCTATTGATATAGTTATTGTAGTTTCCATAGATAAAAGTTAATTGTTATGTTAATCCTTCCTCTCATAATACCGTTATTATGCAAAGATGTTAAACGAGTGAATTAGATATCTAGTTGAACCAACGATGTATCCGGATACTTCCCAGTCCAAAGCCCGAATGATTCGGCACCTTGTTCAATTAGCATGCCGAGGCCATGAAATTGGTGGCTGGTATGCGGCTTTGCGGCGTTGAGGAACTGCCCTGCCTTGTCGCCGTAATTAAGATCATAAGCAACGGCATTATCGGCAAAAGTAACTTGGTCTAGGTACTTGTCAGCATTAAAGCTAACGGAGTTAACGATGAGGTCAACCGCGATTGATTCAGAATAGAGCTTGATGGTACCGAGGTGCGATAGGTCATTGGCGAGCTGTTCAGCCTTGCTTAGCGTGCGATTAATGAGGTAAACCTCAAAGCCGTCGAGTAATAACGACTGAGCGATACAGCGGGCGACGCCGCCAGCGCCTAAGAGCACTGCGCGCTTGTTTTGGAAATCGATGTTGTGTTCTTTTTGCTTGGCGTATAGGTCACGTAAGAAGCCCATGCCATCGGTGCTGTCGCCGAGAATGCCTTCGGGAGTGTAAACCAATGTATTGATGCTATTAGAATCTTTGGCGCGATCAGTAATAAGGTCGGCATATTCTAAAGCATCGAGCTTAAAAGGTGCGGTCACGTTAAGCCCTTTGCCACCGCTTTGAAAAAAGTCATTAATCACGCGGTTAAAACCTTTATGGCTTGGGCAGTATTTGGAATACACAATATCTAAGCCAGTCTGTCTCGCAAACTGTTGATGCAGCTGTGGCGACAAGCTGTGTGATATGGGGTTGCCGACAACCCCGTAGCGAAGTGGTTTGCTCATAGTTTTATCTAGAAAGCCTGCTACTGCATTAGACCAAAAATAATGTATAAAATGATACTAATACCGCCTGCGGTCATGGCGTAGGGTAGCTGGGTTTTTACGTGATCGAGTAGGTCACAACCAGCCGCTAGCGATGAAATCACAGTGGTGTCAGAAATTGGTGAAGCATGATCACCGAACACGGCGCCGCCCAACACTGCGCCTAACACGAGGCTCGGCGAAATACCCAAAGCCAAAGCTAATGGAACAGCGATAGGGATTAAAATACCAAAGGTGCCCCAAGAGGTGCCTGTGGTGAAAGAGATAAAGCCCGCCAAGACGAATATTAGCGCTGGGATTAACCATAACGGAATAAAGTCACCGACCGCTTGTGCTACAAATTCACCTGTCTTAAGCTCGCCCATGACCGAGGAGAGAGCGAAGGCTAATAGCACCAGTGTGACCAATGGTAAAAGATTGCCTAATCCTTTGAAGCTTTCGGTCATGAGCTCTTTAGTTGGCACTTTTGCGTCATAGCGCAATAAGCCAAGCGCTAAAAGCGTCGATAGGATTACTGACCAAAGCACCGATTCAGAGCCAGATCCTTGGCGTAAGTCACCGTCGCCGGTAATAAACATAAAGATGAGTATGCTCACTACCATAAGAATCAAGGGTGCTAGCATGTAGCGCTTTTTTGTCGCTTTAGGTAGGTCTTGTTCGGCTTGTTGCTGATGGGTGATTTTGTTTTCCATGGTCTTCAGTGGGCCATGTACTTTGGTGCTGAGCACCGTATAAAAAACAATCAACAGAGTGACGATAGCGTAAAAATTAAGTCCAATACTACCCACCATAACCGCCGTCGGATCGGTAACCGCTGTTTTTTCAACATGGCCTAAAATAGCTGCGCCCCAACCATTTAGCAGGATTAATACGCTAATCGGCGCACAGGTCGAGTCGATGATGTAGGCTAAGCGAAGTCGACTCATCTTGAGCTTATCGAATAGAGCTTGCGACGAGAGGCCAGCGGTTAAGACGCTCATGTTGGTGTCAATAAAGATGGAGCTTCCTAAAATTGTGGGCAGTAGACCAGCTTTGCGCTGATTATCGACTAGACTTCTATGAGTTAGCCAATCGACAAAAGCAGTAACACCACCAGAAATTTTGATAAGTTGGATTAGTGCGCCGATTAACAGGCTGAACATTAAGATTCGAGTGTTATAGGCGCTGGAAAAGACGTTAATAATACGATCGACGCTGTCAGTAAACGCATAGATTGGGTTGCCGCCGACAAGAATGAGGGACGCAGTGAATATTGCCAACAATAGGGCGATGGTGACTTCGCGCTTCCAGATGGCAAATATAATGGCCACGATTGGCGGTAAGATGCTTAACCAACTCATAGGTTTTAAGGTTTTATGTTAGACTGTTAAGCCTAAGTCATTCTTTGTTGTAAGGTCGAAAAAGCACCTTATAGCAATCGGTCAGTAAATTCAATGAAGCAAAAAGTTACCGCGAAACGATTTGTCGCTGGGGCTAAGTGCCCTAAGTGCCAGCAAATGGATACAACCGTTTGTTATTACGAAGATGAAATCTTTGTGCGTGAGTGTATCGAATGCGGCTTTAATGAAAAAATCATCAATGATGACGAGCCCGCATCAGCTCCACAAATGATCAAAATAAAAGAATTATAGTTACGAAATTTAGCGTTAAATCTTCTATCCAAACCCAGTAATTTACACGATAATAGCGGCCACGAAAGCTTTGAGTTCTAGACATGTTAAAACTGATAGGTTTGGGGATACTCTCTGGGTTGTTCTTTAGTGCAACCTTTGTACTTAATGAGGCGATGAGTGCCGCCGGCGGTCATTGGCTTTGGTCTGCCAGTCTTCGTTATGGCTTTGTCATCATATTCTTAACTCTGTTTCTCTTAATGCGAAAAGGTGTTTCCTATTTAAAGGAGTTAACGAGGTTGTTACTGGAGTACAAAAGCTTCTGGACAATAACCGGCACTATCGGTTTTGGCTTTTTCTACTTGTTTCTGTGTTATAGCGCTGATCACACGCCGGGTTGGATTATTTCCGCTACCTGGCAGTTTACGCTGGTGGCGAGCTTAATTATCTTTGGTTTACTAGGAAAAAGCTTCCATCCACTGGTTTGGGTCTTCGCTATCGTTATTTTCGCTGGCGTGGTATTGGTGAATTTAAGCCACCTACATACCATGACTTCGGATCAATTGATTTATGGTGCTGTACCAGTGCTGATTGCCGCATTTTGCTATCCGCTAGGTAATCAAATACTGTGGGAAGCGAAGTATGGCACCCACAAGCGCATTCCTCATATTAAAAGCCCCTTATTAAATGATGTCTTTGCCAAATTATGGTTGCTCTCGGTGGGGACCATACCATTGTGGTTAGTTCTGGTAGCAGTAGTGCAACCCGAGGCGCCATCTGTGGGGCAACTGACTAGCACTGCTATTGTGGCGCTATGTTCGGGAGTTATTGCCACAGGGCTATTCATTATGGCTAGAAACAAAGCTTCCAACACCACAGAAATAGCGGCTGTGGACGCTACGCAAGCATCAGAGGTATTGTTTGCAATCATTGGTGGTTATTTATTGCTGGGCTCTGAGTTGCCGAATCTGGTGTCTACCATTGGGATCATTGTCATTGTGATAGGCTTAGGCTTATTCCTTAAATACCAAAAGTTAGAGCCGAAGCCGAAAATCCCTACCGATAAAGTGGTTTAAATTGGGTAGAAAGTTATATAGATAATGAATCATATAATTACTAACCATAAAAAAAGGGCGGTCTGATACCGCCCTTAATGATTATAGAGTAAGACTGATTGCTATTTTTCGCTACTCTTCGCTTAAATCTTCAATAACTTCATGCTTCTTTTGTGGACTCACTTCATTCGCCAGTCCTGTATAAAAAACTTCCTGCGCCTGGATCGGGTGACCAAGCTCTTTATAAGCTTGCCCTAAGTAATAGTAGGCCTCGGCTGTAGCTTGTTGCTCAATACTTTGCTCAAGGTATTTCTTGGCCTTGCCCCATAGCTGAGCGCGTAAAGACAGTTTGCCGAGCGTTGTCAGCAATACGGCATTATTCGGTTTTTGCTTTAACCAGGTTTCGGCGGTGGCTAATGTGCGCGAAGGCTCTTGGCTTTCGATCATGCCGTACAGCTGCGCCAATCGTTCTTGCCACTGCTGTTTCATTGAGTCTTTGATGTGCAGTTCTAGCTGATCGTATTGGTGCTGCTCGGCAAGAATTTCAGCATAAGCCAATTGTGCTTCAGGACGTTTACGAACGTTCTTCGAGAGTTTTAACCATTGTTCATTAACAGCAGTTAAACCGTCACGCTTAGCAATCAAGCTCAATAATTCGGCCCAAGCAATAACCTCGATATCAGCGACTCGTTCGGCGCTATAGACTCGGTTTTTATGAAGCTTAGGCAGCAATTCAATAATTCGTTCCCAATCACCGAGCTTGGTGTAAAGTTGATGCAAAAGCTTGAGTACATAAGGGTGGTGTGGCGAAAGCTCACGCAAATGATTTAGCGTAGCAAGAGCCTGCTCGTACTGTCGATGACGAATTTTAAGTTGGGCTTGGGTTAAGCCAATAGCAATGTGTGCGTCAGGCTGAGCCTTTGCCGCCGCTTGTAAATACTCGTCGCGACTTTTATGATCGTCTTGCTCTTGTGCCGCTCGTGCCGCCGCAAGGTAGTTAATTAACTTAGTATCACGGAACTTTGCGCCTTTCACTAATAAGTTTTCGGCAGTTTTCCAATGACCTTCGGCAAGCGCGATCATGCCATCAATAGTCTGCTGGCGCGCTTTACGTAAGTTTCTATCGCCAAACCAGCCTACTGTGAGATTGCTGGTTTTTAGTAAGTAGCGAATGAGAATCCACAATAGCCACACCCCAACGAGCGACAAAAGGACTAAGGCAATGGCGAAATTATTCTTAAACTCGATAGCAGTTTGGTCTAGCAATATGTAGGTGGAGCCTGGGACATTGCTAATTAAAGGGCCCAAGATCAAGCCGCCGAAGAGAGCGATTAAGATGATCCATTTTAGCTTCATGCTGATGGCTCCTCTGCTGTCTCGTCTGGTTCATTGTCTGGTTCATTGTCTGGTTCATTGTCTGGTTGAGTGTCAGGCGCCACGTCCTCTTGCACTTCTTTGGTAGTAGACGGTGACTCTAACCAGGCATCTACCTTACTTTGCGAAATCTCACGAATTAAAGTGTAAGACTGTAAGGACTGCGGTAAATCTAACTCGACACTACTGTTGAGTAACTCCGAAACTTGTTCGAGAAATGCTTGTGTCGAAGCAGGCTTTTGCTTGAAGTATTGCTCGACCCATTGTTTAACGTTGGTTAAGTTAGACTCAAACAGCGCCTGATTGTTTTGCAATGCTGCCAGCTGCGCTGTTTGCAGGTTAAGTAAGATGTTTTCGCGTAATAAACGATCTTTTTGCGGGCTGATAAAGGGTTGAGTCGATTCATCGAACTGGTGAACCGTGTAGTATTTACTGGCCGCTTTAGACATGGAGTTTTTAAAATGTTGCCAGCTCGAAAGATCGGTTTCTGACTGTACTTCCTCAACGGAATTCTCTTTGTTTTCAAGTTGGACACTGGCTAATTCAAGCTGGGCTAAATTGTCCTTTAAAGTTTCAATCGCAATGGCGATACCTTCGATATCGAGATTACCACTACCGCGCACGGCGTTAATATCCTGGCTTATGGCTTGACGAAGCTCTGTTAAAGAGCCGTCATTAAGGCCGGCTAATTGATTATCGGCGGCTTGCAATAATGCGATAATAGAAGCCGCGTCATCAGTAAAGTTGAGCTTATAAGAGGCTTCACGGATTAGGTACTCTGCTTCATTAAATAGCCAGTCTTGTTGTTTTTCTGAAGTGACGGTTTGGAATTTACGCTGTGTTGTTCGCAGTTCATCTTGCAACTGCTCAACATAGCGCTGATTGTCTTCAAGACGGGACGTTAGCTGCTCAAGCTTTTGGTTCTGCTCAGACAGCTGTGCTTTAAAGCGCGACTGTTGCTGAGAAACATTTTGTTCAATGTTTTCGATACGATCAGCTTTATCAAGACTAGTTTGGTAATTTTTCCATTTTTGCCAGCCAAAAAAGATGGCGTAGCCAATAGCTGCTAAAAGGATGATTAAGATAAACCATTTAATCGGTTTAGTAGCAGCTTTCTTGGAAGCCTTATTGGGTTGTGATGAGCTGGGCTCTGACGAACTATCGCCTGACTGATTGGAGTCGGTATGCTCCGAGTGTGGGATATCATCAAAAGCTGAATCGGCGGCAATTTGGTCGACATCTGAATCAGTCTGGCTACTGATCGCTTTATCATTGCCTTGGTCAGTTGCATCCTCTTGGCGAGGATCGTTTGGTTCGCTAGTATTATCCTTGTTGCTCATCGGTTCTTTTCTCTAGTTATGAATTCGGATGCTTTATAAACTATACATTATTCAACAATGTGTTGTTAAGTAACGTGATTTCGCCATAACAGGCAACTTTTTACCAGTTCCTGGTTTGAAGCGTCCTTGGCAGTATAGCAAGTTGTAAAACCCATCTGTTGGGCTAGCTCGCTGATCCTCTGACTACCTGCAATAATAGCGCTAGTCCCTCTTTTCTCAGGCGCGACTTGAGATGCGGCGAGCTCTAGTAGCTGACCGCTGGTTATGACGATAGCAGTTTGGCTTGATAGTGTAGGTAAAGGTTGCTCGGTCGGTTGGCGCTGATAAACGGGCATGATGTTAAGCTGGCCGTTGTTAAAATAATTTTGCAGAAGTTTACGCCCTTGGCCGCCTCGTATGAGTAACGTCGGCTTTTCTTTGAGTTGGTATTTCTCAAGCAGATGAATCATACCCTCGCTATTTGGAGTCGGTGGTATTAACCCTTTGATGCCAAGCTGCGCCAGTGAATCTGCGGTGGCGTCGCCCACTGTGATAATTGCTTTGCTTTGTGCGAGTTTAACGATGCTTGCTTTTTGCTCGGCACTAAAACCTTCGAAGCAAAAGTTCACTGCTTGGCGGCTGACGAAAATCCAGGTGTGATTTTGCTGAAGAAGCTCCAACCGCTCATCGGTGTTAAAGGACAGATCCGCTAAAAAGTGGATAAGTGGGCAGTGGTCGCTGTCGATACTGTGTTGCGCAAGAAGATCGCACAACTGCTCACCATAAGGCGAAGGACGAGTAACAATAACCTTAGGCTCAGTATTCACAAGATCAACTCTTTCAATTATGACTCTGTACCAAGAGCCATAATCATTTCTTTCGCGCCCTGTGCGAGTAACGAATCGGCGACAGTTGTGCCAATGGTTTCAGCGGTTTCCGCTGGACCTTCGGCAGATGCTTCAATCATCTGGTTGTCGATACCGCCGACTAATGCGCGTAGCGACAAAGTGCCGTCTGTAATGGTGGAGTAAGCTGCGATCGGAACTGAGCAGCTAGCTTGTAGTGTTTGCGTAATAATACGCTCGGCTTTTACACGATAAGCGGTTTCTTCGTCTTGAAGCGGTGCCAATAAGGCATCAAGCTCTGGACTGTCAGTACGAGCTTCGATACCTACTGCGCCTTGCCCTGGAGCTGGAAGAATTTGCTCTGGCTCAAAACGACTGGCAATGCGATCACCAAGCTTTAGGCGTATCAACCCAGCAGAAGCTAGGATGATGGCGTCATATTGCCCCATGTCGAGCTTAGAAAGACGCGTGCCAACGTTACCGCGAAGATCTGTAATGTGTAAGTCAGGGCGCAAAGCGAGAATCTGCATTTTGCGACGTAGGCTCGATGTCCCTACAGTAGCGCCAACTGGTAGCTCATCTAGGTTGTGATAGTTATTCGATACAAAAGCATCGCTAGAATCTTCGCGCTCGCAGATAACTTTAAGCTCAAGGCCTTGTGGGAACTTGTACGGCACGTCCTTCATCGAGTGCACTGCGATATCAGCCCTGTCTTCTAACATGGCTTGCTCAAGCTCTTTGACAAAAAGGCCTTTGCCACCAATTTTGCTTAAAGGCGTCCCTAAGATTCTGTCGCCTTTAGTGGTCATAGGAACTAATTCAACAGTTAAATCTGGGTGAATGCTCTCGAGACGCTGCTGAATATATTCTGCTTGCCATAGGGCTAAAGGGCTTTGACGCGTGGCGATACGAATGGTTGTAATGCTCATAGACGGAAGTTTGTCGCTTAGGACTCAATAAAAGCTACTGAAATTTGCTGCAAGTTTATCATAAATAACCGCAGGTTAGCCTAATTTAAGCAACTTTAGTCGTTGGATGACTGCAAAAACTGACGAGCGTCAGCTTGGTGGCGACGACTGATGATGGGTTTTGTCTCGCAGTCACGCAGTAACGCTAGACAGCGGCTATCGTCTTGCTCTATGCCGTAGAAGTGTTGGCGGTTAACCAGTGTCGAGCGATGAATTCGTAAAAACAGGTGTGGGAAGCGATTCTCGAGCTCTTTTAAGCTTTCGCTCGCTAATAAAGTTTGCTGCGCTAAATGAATCTCCACGTACTTCTGATCGGAGTGTAAAAAGAGAATATCTTTGAGTAAAACCTTTTTCACTACGTCACGTTCGCGGATTGTGATGTGTTCTTGTTCTACCTCCGTAGGCATCAGCTTAGAAAGCGCTTTATGAAGCCGTTCTTTACGAATAGGTTTGAGCAGATAATCGGTGGCATTCACATCAAAAGCTTGCAGTGCATACTGATCATAAGCCGTCGTGAAGATGATTTTAAGTTGGGGAAATTCCTGGCTGAGGATTTTTGCTAACTCAACACCATTCATTACCGGCATGGATATGTCGAGGAAGATCAGATGGGGGTTGTGCTCACGAATAAGATTGAGAGCCTCTTGGCCATTGGTAGCCTCAGCCGCAATATGGATACTGTTGTAATGATTTAACAACCGACGAATACGTTCGCGCGCAGGTTGTTCGTCGTCAACAATAATGGTCTTCATAATGCCGTTTCATATCCCCGAAAATCTTAATACTAGTATTTGAAAATACTGAAACCCTTAGAACTGCTTTGGAATTTTTAAAATGCAGTAAAACTTATCTTGCGCTTGATGATACGTGAGTTGAGCTTTATTTCCATAGAGTACATCAAGTCTTTGCCGAATATTAGCGAGCGCCATTGAGTTACCACTGTGATGTTCTGCATCGACAGGCGGTAGTGGGTTAGTAATTTCAATCTGGATGTACTTTTGATAACTAACACCCTTGATCACAACGGTGCCACCTTGCGGGTGTTTTTGAATGCCGTGATATACCGCGTTTTCAAGCAGTGGTTGGATCAAAAGCGGTGGTACCAATAAACTTTTCGGCACATGACTTACCTGCCACTCAATACTTAACCTATCGCCCAGACGTTGCGACTCAAGTCCTAAGTATTGATTACATAACTCCTGCTCTTCAGAAAAAGGGATCAAAACATCGGAGCGCTTCATGCTGGCTCGAAAAATATCAGCCATGTCTAAAATCATCTGTTCAGTTTTTTCTGGATCGACTGCCGCCAAATTGGCTAGGGTATTCAAACTGTTAAACAAAAAATGAGGGCGGATTCTGGACTGAAGTGCTTGTACGCGGGCTTCGGCTTCGGAGCGGATGCGACGCAGACTTTCTTCACGCAAATACAAATATCGAAACAAAACACCACTCACAATAAACGCAATCACAAGATTTCGTAATAAAAACCACAGTGAGGGTTCTTGGCTAAGATAGTGACTAATGAGCAAGCTAAAGCTAAGAGTAATGAATAAGATAATACTGATAGCCAGCGCCGAAAAACGCTTTAAGGAGAGCTTGAGCGAATATCGAACAGGCATATAACGGCGCAATAGGCAGAGAGTACCAAGGCTCGTCAGCGAGACCCAAAGCACAAACAACGAGTACAAACTTAAGTTATACCAGAAGCTGGTGTGCCACTCAGGGCTGACAAGGCTTAACAGTAACGCCAGTAAAATACTCGCAATAACGGTAAGGTACACCGTCGACGCCTGACAAAAGTCTGGAATAGAGTGGCTACTGTTTTCTTGTGAATAATTATTCTTCATCTTGCTAATAGTGTCTGAAAAGGATTTAAAAATCTAGATAAACATAATAAGTGTTTGAAATTAAATTAAAATTCTAAGGCATAAGGTTTACTTTAAAAACAATAGCTTGTAATGAATCCTTGATGCTTTTAGTATGGATATTGTGACAGTCTAATCTAGCTGAAGGTGACTGCACGTATGGAACTGGAGGTTTTATGGAGACCTCAAAAGTCTTCGACTGGGTAGAGCGACATAAAAAAATAATACAACGCTCGCTAATCCCTACATTACTAGTCATGGTTGCGCTAGTAAGTATTCTCGTCTATATGACGGGTGGGGTTAAATATGTCTACTCGCAACTCATGTACATCCCCATCCTACTTGCCGGCACTTTCTTTGGTCTAAAAGGTGGCCTACTTATGGGCTTAATCGCAGGGCTAGCATTAGGGCCACACATGCCGATTAATGTGGTTACTAATGAAATGCAACCTGCTGAAAATTGGTTATATCGAGCAGGCTTTTTTGTCCTAATAGGTGGTGGCAGTGGTTATATTAGTAGTAGTGTAGCGCGCTACCTCTCACACTTTAAATGGTTATCCCAACACAATCCGTCAACAGGACTGCCTAACCGAAATGCTCTTTTTGAGGCTATAAAAGATTTAAAAGAGCGTAATGAAATGACTAGTGCCACAACGCTGGCAATTATCGCCATAGATAATACATTAGAATTAAAATCTGCATTCGGCTTTAATGTTATCGAGCATGCAACTAAACAAGTTGCTAGGCGATTGGCATTAAACGGTGGCGATGATATTTTTCATACCGACTCAGCGGAAGTCGCCATTATTCTCAATAAAGGCGAAGAAGAAAATACAAAGTTTTTAAACAACCTCGGAGTATTATTACAAGAAGCCGTAATTTATAACCAAATATCGGTTCATGTTGAAACAAGAGCAGGTTATGTGTGTTTTGGCGATGGCAAGCAATCTCCTGAAGTTTATCTGCATCAAGCGGAAGCTGCGCTAGCGCTAGTCCAAGAGTTGGCACAAGATATCAAAGCCTATAACCCAGAAGTAGTGAGTCGCACGGAAAGAAGTATCTCAATTCTTGGTCAGTTGCAAAAAGGTTTGGAAACAGGGCAGGTAGGTTTACATTACCAACCTAAGATCGATCTGGTGACCGGGCAAATTTGTAGCGTAGAGGCGCTCTTAAGGTGGAAGCACCCTGAAAAAGGGATGATAGCTCCGGGTTCATTTATTCCGCGTGCTGAGCAAAGTACTTTAATCCAAGGGATTACAGAGTTTGCCCTAGAAGAAGCGATTAACCAGCATTTAAAGTGGAAAAATCAAGGGATTTTGATTCCGGTAGCGGTAAACATTTCTACGCGAAATTTGTTATACCCAAAGTTTACCGACCGAGTTATAGCGATGCTAGAGAAATTTGCAATTGATGGTCAGTGGATAGAGCTGGAATTGACCGAAGGCTCATTAGTTATGGATATGGAAGAAACCATTGAGCAGCTAACGAAATTAGCTAACGCAAATTTTTCAATTTCAATTGACGACTTTGGGACAGGCTACTCCTCCCTGCAATACTTGCATCGTCTGCCTGCATCCTTGATAAAGATAGACCAAACTTTTATCAAACGATTACCTGATGATAAAGGTGCTGCCTATATTGTGGACGCCGCCGTAACCTTGGCTAAAAAGATGGGCATAAAAACTATTGCTGAAGGTGTAGAAACAGCAGCCGTATTTGAGTATTTACAAAACACAGGCTGCGACATGGCACAAGGACACTACATCTCACCAGCAATCCCCCAAGAGCAGTTCACGCGCTGGTATCTAAGCCGTAATGGAATTTACGCCTCTATGGCTTGATTGTTAACCTGAGAAAAAAATGTTTTTATCAGGTATTTTGAGGCTATCTAACGTTACGCCCCAAAAGTTTACCAAATCGAGAATAAATTCATTAATTGGACAGTTGTATTGAACAACTGAGTTACTTGTTTGAGAAACATTGATTGCAGGCCTAATATTTTGACTACCATCTTCATTTAACTCAATGATATCACCAACCATTACTCGAACATTTTCGTCAATAGAGTTCTTCCTAAGATAATAATGTTTATTTGCATTGCAGATTTGATGGGAAAGGTTAATTACAGGATACTTTTTTCTGAGGTCGAATAGGAAGTCCTTATCATTACTTAGATTACTATCTGTAAATGATTTAAGTGCTATATTTTTAGACTCCTCGCATTCAGATAGTGTGTGGAAAAGCCAGTCAACTAAAGACAAACTTGTTGAAGCGCAATTAATAGAGCAGTAAATTTTGGAGTCATGTGCATAAAGGCTTGATTGGTATTCGATACTTGTTGTTATATAGTCAGGGACTTCATTGAATAGCTCAGCTTCCCAGCATAGTTTACGATAAACTTGCCAGATGCTTTTTTGTCCTAGTGTTCTGTCAGTTGCATTAAAAGGCATTAGTTAAAAACTCCTTAGCTCCTATGTTTCTTCAATACAGACCGTATGTAAGCTTTGATAAGCTATATCCAAACTTATACATCATTAACCATAAATAATTGATTTGTCGGGCTCTCATTGAAAGTACAATAGTATTGCCGGAATAAAGGCAATGAGCCCACCTATTACTAAACCAAACCAATGGATTAACAAGTGTCTTTTTATTCTGGGCTCAAGATCTGAGAAAAAATCATGTACACCGGCTCTTCGTGCCCGCTTGGGAAATAGGATATAATGCCCATACAGCATAACCCTCATGCCGTCATACAAAAAACCGCCAGAATAATAGTCATCTCCCATGAGTTCCTTCTCCATTCCTTTTTGATATTTGAGAAAGAAATAGAGTGCATGAAGTAGCCAAAAAATAAGCAGTATAATACCTATAGAGCCTATAAATATTAACAACTGTTGCAGGGTTAAATGCATAGTTTAATTATTCTACACTTCAGAATACTAAAAATAAGTTAAAACGATAGGAGTAAATAAAGAAATTACTCCTATAAACATTACAAAGTAATGAAATAGCAGGTGAGTTTTTATTTTAGGCTCTAAGTTTTTGAAGAATGATTGAGTCTTTTTATCTTTAGTACGACCTGGGAAAAGGATGAACATGGCATAGTTTGATAACCGTGATACATCAAAGAGAAAGCCGCCAGAGTAATAATTATCTCGCATAAATTGCTTATCTAGCTTTCGCTGGTATCTGACATAAAAGTAAACAGCGTGAAAAATTCCAACAAAAACTAGCAAGCATCCGAGAAAGAAGAATAGGTATTTTGGCTGCTCTAAAAGGGCAGAAGATAAATTGCTCATATAGGACGTATTCATTACAAGTTAATCATTTGCTTGGGCGTTTAATCTAAGGGCCTAGTTACAAGTCTAAGTCATAACAGTGCCTGTTTAGCAAGAGAATGTCACTAACGATAAATAAATGCTGGCACAAAGAAACATATACCGCCAATAATCAGACCAAACCAATGAAATAACAGATGCCTCTTTAGTTTCGGGGAAAGTGTCGAGAAGAAATCATGCACACCGACTTTTTTTGCCCGAGCGGGAAATAGAATATAGTGACCATACATCATAACCCTCATACCGTCATATAAAAAGCCGCCAGAATAATACTCATCCCCCATCAGCTCTTTTTCCATATTTTTCTGGTATTTTAGATAGAAATAGAGGGCGTGTAATAGCCAAACAATTATAATTAATGCTCCGAAAAAGCCCATAAGCATGAATGGCTCATCCAAAAACGCGGTGATAAGTTTATTGAGCATAAATAATAGAGTTGTCGGGCTCTCATTGAAAGTAGGTTATGGTGGCTGGTACAAAGAAGCATATACCGCCAATGATCAGGCCAAACCAATGAATAAGTAAGTGAGTCTTTACTTTAAAAGGAATATTCTTAAAGAACTCATACACGCCTGCTTTCTTTGCACGCTTGGGAAATAGGATATAGTGCCCATACATCATTAGCCGTGTAGAATCATATAAAAATCCTCCTGAACTATAATCATCCCCTAGCAACTCTTTCTCCATAGATTTTTGATACCTAAAGTAGAAGTAGATAGCATTAATAATCAACAAGAAAATAACCAGCATACCGAATAATGAAAGTAAGATTATGGGGGCTGATTGATATAAATTAATTAATAATTGATACATTACCTTGAATACTCATAAATTGCTTCACCTGAAGATTGTCCTATGTGAGAGCCTAATTGGCTACCAGCATATCCGCCTGCGACACTTGCAACAATAGTGCACCATAATAAACTTGTTCCCGCTGATTCCAGTCCAAATACAAGATTACATGTAACATAAGAGGTCGCCCATCCTCCAAAGCCCCCTCCAGCAATGCTACCCGCGGCTCTACCCGTTTGAGAATAGGTAGTTAATCGGCAAAAGTCAGCGGAATTGTCTACGGTACAAGCTTCATGTATAGCAGCTGCACTGTAACCTATATCCAAACCAATGGATAAATAACCTAGGCGAGTGAAGGATTTACTAGCGGTGGTGAGCTTTTTATAGTTAGACTTAAAACCGTCGAGGTTAGTTGCTCCTGGTTGATGTTTCCATTGATGCATGATGGCCTTGCTACTAATGCCCATGGTGTTTTTTAGTTGCGATATTGGTACATTTCGACTAAACATTCTTCTTTCTAACATGCCATTAATTGCGTAGTCTAGCTTTCTAAAGAGAGCTTGTCGCTGTTGGAAAAAGCTCTTTGTGGCTAATTTTCCATTGTTAGTTCGTAAAGTATTCTTATACAGACGTTCAATTTCTTTTAGAACCCTTTCGACATGTTTCTTCTTTTGTTCATAAAAGGTTGCAGTTAAACCGTAACCAGCGCCTACGTACTCGGTGGAATACTGTATTAAATCGTAATGTCTTGCGAGGTTTACTTTTTCAGCTGCGGACATTTGCGAAAGCTGCTGATCAGTATAAGCTGCGGCCTCCATCATAACGTTTTCCCATTGATGACAGTAAGAGGCATCAGGAGGGGTAATTATGACCATCTGTCCAGGCTTAACCTGGCCATTTTTTAGATGTAAGTTGATGTTTTTAAAGTGATCGATTGTTTGCTGTGATGGATTTTCATAAATGAAATCGATGACAGCATTGATAGGTAAAGTACGTTCAGAAATGTAAAAAAGGGCTTCATCTGGAATAGATATTTTGTCCACGGCACTCACTCCTTGAATTTGAGATTTTCCTTAGAATTATTTTATTGTAAGAGCATTTCAGTGACCTTTCAATAACCTTTTTCTTAATTGTTTATAAGTAAATATTGAGAGGAGTGAGTATTTAGAGTCTTGTCAGATTTAAGTGTAGTGGACGCTGAAAAGCATCCACTACAGTATTGCGAAAAAAAGTATTGCCAAAGTGGTATTGCTTAAAGCTGTGTCTGTAAATAGCTACCCAAAGCTTGAATTTCTTCTAAACACACGGCATGTGCCATTGGATAGTCCTGCCAGCTGACTTTAAAGCCGTTGTCTTGCAAGGTTTTAGCACTGAATTGACCGCGTTGCATGGGTACTACAGGGTCTTGTGAGCCGTGAGCCATGAAAATAGGGGTGTCTAAGTTAGCTGATGACTTTTCGCTAGCAAGCTCTTCTGGCATCGTCAGGTAAGTAGAAAGAGCGACGATTCCAGCTAATTTATGTTGAGTACGGGTGGCTAAATGCAATGCGATCGCACCGCCTTGCGAAAAACCTGCCAGAATAATTTTGTCGCTTGGAATCCCTGCGACAATTTCAGTGTCGATAAACTTTTCAATGAGTGAGGCTGACAGACGCACACCGTCTTTGTCTTCGCGGTTAGCCAAATCCGTATCACGAATATCGTACCAAGCGCGCATCTCATAGCCGCCATTGATAGTAACTGGCATAACTGGTGCATGAGGAAAAATAAATTTTATGCCTAATTCGGCCGGCAGCTTTAATTCAGGCACAATCGGCTCAAAGTCATGCCCATCGGCACCAAGGCCATGTAGCCAAATAACGGTCGCTTTGTGCTCTGCGCTAGGGTTGACGGTTACGCACGGTAATAGTTCTGATTGTGTTTGAGAAGTAGTTTCGCTCATGGAGATTCCTAAAAGTATTTATGCGGGCTGTAAAAAGTTAAAAATTGAGCGAAAGCTCTACGGTTTCACCGGATTGCTGTGAAAGTACGCGATTCAGTAAAGGCTCTAGCGCCTCTTGGTCTTTATCGGTTTGCCACTGTCCTTCAACCCAATCAAGATGATAACCGCCGTCTTTGGCAGCTAACCAGAGCTGTTTAAGTGGGGTCTGACGGTTAATAATCACTTTACTGCCGTTTTCGAGGGTTATGGTCAAAATGCCACCGCTAGTTTCGTAATCAATGTCCAGCTCGTCGAGCTCGTCCAAAGCTTCTTCAATGGCGATAATCGTTTGATCCATTTTGTCGTTAAATTCAGATTCTGTTAGCGTAGCCATTATCGGGTACCATTTTACTTCAATAGTGGACGGATATTGTGCCAGATGTGTTGTTGAATGCAATCGTGCTTGCAGTCAAAACCAAGCTATTGCAAGATAAGACTTATTTTCCAAGAAAATGTTAATGATGACAATGAAACGTATACGGCAGCTCAGCCTGACGGCTATGGCCGTGATGTTTTTGGCTGCTTGCGGTCAAAAAGGACCTTTGTTCTTGCCGGATAATGAGCCTGAAAAAAAGCAAGAGGAACAAGAAGATACTGCTGATAAGGCGCGTGATGAGGTGAGCCAATGATAGTCCCTTTTACTAAGATGCAAGGGATTGGGAATGATTTCATGGTGGTGGACGCGATTTCGCAGCCTGTATATTTAAATCAGGCGCAAATCAGCCAGTTAGCTCACCGAAATTTCGGTGTGGGATTCGATCAGCTTTTAATGATTGAGGCGCCACAGCACCCAGAGGCCGACTTTCACTTCAGAATTTTTAACGCTGACGGTAGCGAAGCGGGCCATTGCGGTAACGGTGCCAGAGCGGTTGCGAAGTATGTAAGGCAGAAAGGGTTGACCTGGAAGCGGGAATTGAGACTTTCTACCAATACCGCGACTATGAGCACTGTGTTTGAAGACAACGGCTTAGTGACCATCAATATGGGTAAGCCACGGTTTGAACCAGAGAAAGTGCCGCTGAGATTTGCCGAGCAGGCTGATACCTACATGATCGACGCAGAGGGTATTCGCTATAAAATCGGTGCGGTTTCGATGGGTAATCCACACTGTGTGCTACAAGTTAATGATATTGTGACTGCGCCAGTACAAAAGGTGGGGCCGATATTAAGCCAGCATAGTTATTTCCCAGCACAAGCTAATGTTGGGTTTATGCAGGTGGTGGATACGAGCGAGATAAAGCTAAGAGTGTTTGAGCGGGGCGTTGGAGAAACGTTAGCCTGCGGCACAGGGGCGTGTGCGGCTGTAGTTGCTGGACGCTTACAAAATTTATTGGATGAGAAAGTTAAGGTCGGTCTGCCAGGGGGGAATTTATGGATACGCTGGGCAGGCAAGGGACGAAACGTTTATATGACTGGTTCGGCGAAGGTAGTGTTTGAAGGGCAAATTGATATTTAAAATTGCTAATTAAATCAATCAAACGATGAGAAGAGAGAATGAGTAGAGCCGCTGAAGATTTAGTAAGGGTTGAGGGGAAAATTGCTTCATACTTGGAGAAAAACCCTGAGTTCTTTGAGCGCCACCCACAATTATTAGAAGAATTAAAAATCAATCATAAAGTGTATGGTTCGGTGTCACTGGTTGAGCGTCAAATTTTGAACTTGCGCGATAGAACAGAGACCTTGCAACAACGCTTGAATGAAATGGTGATTAACGCGCAAGATAATAGTGAGTTGCTTGTAAAGTGCTCTGAAATAGCTGTAAGAATGGTTGAGCTACAGACCAAGCAACAAATAGTGGATTACCTTAAAGAGCAGTTAATAAAGTATTTTGACATTAATGACTGCCAGGTGTGGTTATGCAATAACCCAGAAAATCTAGAGGGTGTGAATGTCTCGGATGTCGACACCCTGAGAAAGCTGACCGATATTCAGTTTATTCAAAACGATCCGATTTGTGGGCGCGTGACAGAAAGCATCTCACAGTTATTTAAAGTCGAGGATAACCTACAATCCTATGCATTAATTCCGCTAGGCGATGGTGCAGAAGTCGGGCTTATCGCACTAGGTAGCGAAGATGTGGGCTTATTTACAGCAGATATGGGAACCTTATTTTTGCGCTTTATCGGTGATATTTTCCACGCCTGCTTAGTGAAGTGATATAGGCAAAAATATGCTAAAAACGGTTGAGCAGTATTGCGACAGATTGCTACATCAAAAGCAATACTCAGAGCATACCGTTAGTAATTATAAACGTCAGATAGTCGACTTCCTTGAGTACGTACACGACAAGATTTCAAGTTGGCCACAAGTCACTAGCCAGGATATTCGGCTATGGATGGCGCACCATCATCGCAATGGTGCTTCGCCTTCCACTATCTCTTTAAAATTATCGTCGCTCAGAGGGTTTCTCGATTATTTAGTGGCGCAGAAAATTATAAAGACCAACCCTGCGATTGGTCTTAGAGGCCCTAAAAAGCCAAAACGCTTACCGAAAAATATTGATGTCGATAGCTTAAATCATTTTATCGACAGCTTACCGGAAGACGAGCCAATCGAGATTCGAGATAAAGCGATGATTGAGCTTTTATATTCCGCAGGAATTCGATTGTCCGAATTATCGTCGATGGACTTAAACTCTATCAGCTTTAACGATCAAAGTTTACGAGTTTTAGGAAAGGGCAGAAAAGTTCGCGAAGTGCCGTTTGGTAATGCTGCGGAAAAGCTGCTGAAAAAGTGGATCAAAAATAGAGTGGCGTTTGTAAAAGACACAAGCGAGCAAGCATTATTCCTAAGTAGTCGAGGGCAACGGCTAGGCAACCGTTCGATTCAACAGCGATTAAATTACTGGGGTAAGCGCCAAGGTTTAACCGATGTGTTGCATCCGCATAAACTACGTCATTCTTGTGCCACTCATGTTTTAGAGTCTTCGAGCGATTTGCGCGCAGTACAAGAATTATTAGGTCATGCCAGTATTGCAACGACACAAATTTATACCCACTTGGATTTTCAGCACCTTGCAAAAACCTATGATGCGGCGCATCCTAGAGCACGCAAGAGTCCTACTGATAAAAATACATCACCCAAGAAAAAAGATTAATTAAATATCATGTCACAAAGCATTAAAGAAAAAATCTCTGCGGTAACGTGGGATAAGGTAAAAGCCATTAGTTTTGATCTCGATGATACCTTGTGGGATAACTCAGGGGTTATAGAAAAGTGCGAACATGAGCTTTACCAGTTTCTAGGTCGTAAGCACCCGCCATTTAAAGAGCATTATACGATCGAGAGTATGCACCGTGTATCTGAGCAATTTATTGCGCAAGATATTCCGCACTTTGATAACATGACAACATTACGCAAGGCTGTTATTGAACATATGCTACTCGAAACAGCAGGCGACCTAAATTTAGTGAACCAAGCCTTCGCCGTTTTTTACTACTGGCGCAATCAAATACAAATTCCACAAGTGACCTATCAATTGCTAGAAACACTCAAGCAAAAGTACAGCTTATTTGCCGTCAGTAATGGCAACTCGAATTTATATTGGCTTGGGCTAATGGACTATTTCGAAAAACACTTTATTGCGGGTGTTGATGGTCGCGCTAAACCTTCGGCTGAAATGCTACACAAAGTGTGCGCACTAAAAAATATTGAACCGCAGGAATTACTCCATGTGGGCGATAATCATGACACCGATATACAAAGCAGTATCAACGCCGATTGCCAGCACTTGCATATCGACGTCAATGATATAGAGCAGTTAAAGAATCATGTAACTGCTCTATAGCGAGTGCTTAAGTTTAGTTATCTGCCACAAAACCTTTCATATTATCCGCCATGCCCTGAATCAATCGTTGTTTGGCTTCATGGCTAGCCCAGGCGATATGGGGAGTGATAGCAAGGTTTGGCACATCGGCAGCAAGTAATGGGTTATTTGGGCTTGGTGGCTCAACGGAAAGAACATCTAAGCCAGCGCCTGCGATCACTTTCTCTTTTAAAGCTGTGGCTAAGTTTTGCTCGTTAATCACAGGACCGCGAGCAGTATTAATAACATAAGCCGTAGACTTCATTTTGTGAAAAAAGTCTTTGTTCAACAAGTCTTTAGTTTCTTCCGTTAGCGGGCAATGCAGCGAAACAAAGTCTGCCTGCGGAAGAGCTTCGTCCATGGTGATTTGGTTGTCGCGCATAGGACGACCAGGAATATTCGCAACCACAACATTCATACCAAAGGCTGTCGCTAATTGTTCAACTTTTTTGCCGATATTGCCATAGCCAATTAACGCTAAAGTTTTACCTTCAAGCTCCATAATCGGGAAGTCAGTCAGCGTGAACATACGGCTTTTCTGCCACGCGCCTTGCGCCGTGAGCTGGTAATGTTCACAAGCGCGAGTAGCAAAATTCAGCATAAACTGCAGGGTCAACTGTGCTACCGCGAATGTCGAATAGTCAGCAACGTTAAAACACTGAATGCCAAGCCTTTTTGCAGCATCTAAATCAATATTATTCATGCCGGTAGCCGCTAATTGAATTGCTTTAAGGTTCGGCAGTTGCTTCAAGGTGTCAGCATTAAGCACGACTTTATTGGTAATGATAACGTCAGCATCTTTACTGCGTTCAATAACCTCTTCTGGTGTGGTCAGACTGTACGCATCAAATTGCTCAAAGCAATTGGCTAAAGGCGTAAGATCAGCCAAGGGTTGGTTTGATTTACCTTGCCAGTTGCCCAGTGTGTCGGCGTCGAGAAATACTGCGCGCATGATTGCTCCTGAATTGATTGAGTCGCTTAATATGGCGAATAAATAATTGATTTAAAAGCGAGTGAAACTTTTAGCGGATTGAAAAAGAAACCAAATACTGTTCGTAAGACTTCATCTGATCAGTACCAAAGTAAGCCTCGTACTGGCCTTTTTCCGCAGGCAACATTGTGCCAAGGGCGCCGGTAATCAGCAAGTGATCCTTGTCGATGGTATAGCCGACTTCTAATAATTTATTAATCATCCACACTAAAGTATCTTTTTGGCTACCCATGGCATCTGTGGCTTTACCTTGGTTTATGGTGACGCCATTTTTAGTTAAGGTCGCTTTAATCTGATCAATCTGCTCTGAGTCGTAGGGCATGGTATTGCCCATAATAAACTGATTGGAAGCAACGTTACTGGTGATTAACGTTAATGCGGTCATCTGGTCATTTCGCGTAAAGCGGAAGTGCGGCAGTTCGACGATAGGCACTACAGCTCGAATGTATTGGGGAAGCTCTTCTTTGGTGATGGGCTTAGTGATGGCTTGGTTTAAGAGAAAGCCCAGTTCTACCTCCATTCTCAGGTCATGGTAGTTGCCTAAAACATAAGCACTGCGATTACGACTAAAACCACTGGCGAATAAAGCGCCGACAAGCGGTTCATCAACATTAAAAGCATCTTGGGCCGCCTCGCTCGTTAAGCCCGCTTTAAAACCAATGATGGGGTCCTTGATGGCATGCTGTAAAACGCTAAGTCGTTGTAATGAATAAGCATCTTCGACCAGTTTCTCCTGATCAACATCGGGCACCATCCCCATGCAGCCGGATAAAAGCAGGAAAACCGAGAATAGGGGTAATAAAACGTTCGTATTTTTCATACAATAGGCCATCAATTTATTTTGGGTAAGCATAGCTTATATGGATGCCTCTAGCATAATCGAATCGTTAAACGATGCACAAACTGAAGCAGTAACCGCGCCAAACAAGGCGCTACTGGTGTTGGCCGGCGCTGGCTCGGGTAAAACTCGGGTCTTGGTTCACCGCATTGCTTGGCTGGTTAAGGTCGAACAGCTCTCTGAGCACTCGATTTTGGCGGTGACTTTTACCAATAAGGCCGCTAAAGAAATGCTGGGGCGTGTCGAGGATATGTTAGCGATGCCGGCGCGAGGTATGTGGATTGGTACTTTCCACAGCATTGCACATCGCCTGTTACGTGCTCACTATCGCGATGCTGGCTTGCCCGAAGGCTTCCAGATCTTAGATTCGCAAGATCAGTTACGAGTCATCAAGCGAGTGATGAAAGAGCTCAACCTTGATGATAACGAATGGCCGCCGAAGCAAGCACAGTGGTTTATTAACGGCAAAAAGGACGACGGACTACGCCCTGGTAATATTCAACATCATGGCGATTTTTTCGTCAGCACCATGGTCAAAGTCTATTACGCCTATGAAGAAGCTTGTAAAACCGCAGGGTTAGTGGATTTTAACGAATTACTGCTACGGGCTTATGAGTTGTGGGCGAATAATCCGCATTTGTTAGAGCATTATCGTGATCGCTTTAAGCATATTCTGGTCGACGAGTTCCAAGATACTAACGCTATACAGTACGCTTGGATCCGTCTTTTGTGTCATGACGGTAATCGAATCACGATTGTTGGCGATGACGATCAATCGATTTATGGCTGGCGTGGGGCAAAAATCGAGAATATTCAACAGTTTGAGGATGATTTTCCTGACTGCAAAATTTCGCGTTTGGAGCAAAATTACCGCTCTACCAGCACTATCTTGAAAGCGGCTAACGCCGTCATTGCCTTTAATAGCGAACGAATGGGCAAGAACCTATGGACGGAAGGTAACGAAGGCGAGCCGATCACGGTCTACTCAGCCTTTAACGAACAGGAAGAAGCACGCTTTATTGCGGCGAGAGTCGAAGACTGGGTGCAGCAGGGCAACAGTTATAACGATATTGCCATCCTTTATCGAAGCAACGCTCAGTCGCGGATTCTCGAAGATGCGATGCTTAATCGTAACATCCCTTATCGTATTTATGGCGGCTTGCGCTTCTTCGAACGTGCGGAAATTAAGGATACACTGGCTTATTTACGCCTCATGACCAATCGTGACGATGATGCCTCGTTTGAGCGAGTGGTCAATACGCCGGCTCGTGGTCTTGGTGAAAAGTCGGTGGATCTTATTCGTGCACAAGCTCGTGCTGATGAAACCTCATTATGGCAGGCGGCCAGTAAAATGGTGGTTGAGCAATTATTACCGCCACGTGCGCGAACTGCCATGGCAGGATTTTTGCACCTGATCAATGAACTCGATTCGAGCACCCAAGAACTCGATTTGTGGGAGCAGACTGAGGTGGTAATCGAGCATTCTGGCTTGATGGATAAAATTAATAAGGAAAAAGGCGAGAAAGCACAGGCGCGTAAGGAAAACTTACAAGAGCTAGTGAACGCTACTCGTGAGTTTGATCCTGATGAGGTTATTCCAGAAGAAACTCCTGACATGACGCCGCTTACAGCGTTTATTGCCCACGCGTCTTTGGAGGCGGGCGATACCCAGGCAGACGAGTATCAAGAAGCGGTGCAGATGATGACCTTGCACTCTGCCAAGGGTTTAGAGTTCCCACTAGTGTTTATTGCGGGCATGGAAGAAAAGCTATTTCCGCATCAAATGTCGCTCGATGAACCAGGTGGCCTCGAAGAAGAACGCCGTTTGGCTTATGTCGGAATCACCCGCGCAATGAAACAGCTTTATCTGACTTATGCGGAAAAGCGCCGCATGTGGGGCCGCGAAACCTATCCTTCGGTGTCACGATTTATTAATGAAATTCCTGCGGAATTGATGACTGAAGTTCGCCTTAACACGCAAGTGCAACGTCCCGTTTTCCAAAAGCAATCGCCGATCAAGCGCAAAGGCCCCGAAGGATTTTATCTTGGGCAATTGGTGCAGCACCCTAAGTTTGGCAAGGGAATTATTATCAATTATGAAGGGGATGGGCCCCAGGCCTCAGTTCAGGTGAATTTTGAAAAAGAGGGGCTAAAGAAGCTGATGTTGGCCTATGCCAAACTGGAGCCAACTAACTAAAAAGATTTGTTGTTAATATTCAGCGATATGACTCAGCCAGAGTTTATACAATGGCCTTGGCTAAATATTCGCTGTATCAATTTAAAGGTCGCTTCGGCGGCCTTTTTCATGGTTGTTGATTGGGTAGCACCACAAAAGTGTAAAGTTTAGCTAACACTATTAACGGTGAATTATCATTAGTTCACAGTAATGACTGCCTGATTTGTTTAAATATTGAACAATTGCTATAAAAGATAGGTTCGTCACACAAGTGGCGCCTACCTTAAGAATCTGCTGCCACTTTTGTCACGAGCCATTTGTTAATGGACTAGACAGGGGATTCTTATGAACAAAAAATTGAGCACGATCGCTGTGGCATTAAGCTTGGCGATAACCGCTAGCGTTTACGCTGATAGTGATCAGCTGATCATTAAATATAAAGATGATGTTGATAGAGCCGATAAAGCGTCGGTCATGGCTATGGCCAATATCAGTGCTAAAACATCGTTGCAAATGACACATAAACGATTTGCCTTTAACCATTCGCAAATTGTTCGATTATCTAAGAAACATAGCCAAGAAAGACTCAACGCTATAATTAAGAGGCTAGAGTCGGATCCAGATATTGAATATGTAGAAATCGATAGAATTTTACATCCAGCCGCTACTGCTAATGACCAATATTACTCCTCCCAATGGCACTATCACGATCCAGTTTCAGGTATTAACTTAGAAGCCGCATGGGACTTATCGACGGGCGCTGGAGTTAGGGTTGCGGTGATTGATACGGGTTATTTACCGCATGAAGATTTAGCCGCAAATATTGTTGGGGGCTATGATTTCATTAATGATGTGGATACCGCCAACGATGGTGACGGTCGAGACAATGATGCTAGCGATCCTGGCGACTGGTATGGAACCTTTGATTGTGGGTTTAATTTCGACAGCAGAGATTCCAGTTGGCATGGCACCCATGTCGCAGGAACTGTGGCCGCAGTGACAAACAACAGTATTGGCGTTGCGGGGATTGCTCATGATGCAAAAGTTGTTCCTGTCAGGGTGCTTGGTAAATGTGGTGGTTATACGTCCGATATAGCTGATGGTATGGTCTGGGCCTCGGGAGGCAATGTGTCAGGAGTGCCGGCCAACGCGCACCCGGCAAAGGTTCTAAACCTCAGTCTCGGTGGCTCGGGTTCGTGTCAAACAACCACACAAAACGCAATTAACACGGCTCGCAGTAACGGCTCGGTAGTCGTGGTAGCGGCGGGTAACTCAAACTCAGATGTCTCCGGCTTTACTCCGGGTAACTGTAACGGCGTGATTTCGGTAGCTGCTACCAATAAGCAGGCCGACCGTGCAAGCTACTCGAATTATGGGGCTTTAATTGACGTCGCGGCACCGGGTGGTGAAGGTGGCCAGGACGGCGTGGCTTCGACTCTAAATGATGGCACAACGATCCCTGCCAATGATATTTATGCTTACTATGCGGGCACATCAATGGCGGCGCCACATGTTGCCGGTGTAGCAGCATTAATGTTTGCAGTAAACTCAAATCTTACGCCCGATGAAGTCGAGCAAGCTATTAAGGACTCTGCAAAGGCGTTCCCAGCAAGTTCGAGTTGCAGTACCAGCAATTGTGGTGCGGGCATGCTTGATGCGGCGGCGGCAGTGGCTGCGGTCGATAGCGGTAACCCGCCAGTGAATCAGCCACCAGTTGCAGACTTTAGTTACAGCTGCAGTAACCTAGATTGTAGCTTCGATGCTACTGCGAGCACCGATCCTGATGGGACTATTAATAGTTACAACTGGTCGTTTGGCGCGAGCGGAGTTACCGCTAGTCATAGTTATGCTAGTGCGGGAACTTACACGGTGACATTAACGGTCACTGATGATGATGGTGCCAGTGACAGTGTATCGCAGTCGATTACGGTGACCGAAGCTCCGCAGAATCAGCCACCAACAGCAAGCTTTAGTGTCAGCTGTAACAATCTGGACTGTGCGTTTGATGCCACAGCAAGCTCAGATAGCGACGGCACTATTACGAGTTATGATTGGTCTTTTGGCGCCACAGGAGCAAATGCGAACTATACATTCCCTAGCGCAGGTAGCTACACGGTAACCTTAACCGTAACCGATAACGATGGCGCGAGTGATACCAGCACTCAGACGGTCACAGTGACAGAGGCTGAGCCATCGACGATAAATTTGAGCGTCAGTAGAGCTTGGTGGGGCTTTTATGCTGTGCTGAACTGGGACGGTGCTAATGGTTCGAATGTGGATATTTACCGAAACGGGCAGCTAAGAACTTCGACGGCAAATGATGGTTCTTACTCTGAGCGTGTGAGCCGCAGAAGCAGCTACATCTATAAAGTGTGCGAAACAGGTTCGACGGTAAACTGTTCCGAAGATGTCGTCAGTAATCCATAAACACAAATCATGACCTAAACTAAAAGCCCCTGTTCAGGGGCTTTTTTAGATGTCGTTGACTATTGTTGCGGTTGCTCTGGCTGTCCATATAGTTGATCTGCACGCTGATATTGTACCCAGCTGGTGAAAATGTATTTATCATTCGATTCTGGCTTTAAACCACGGTGCGTATGGGTGAACGCAGCAGGCGCAATAACTAAAGAGCCTTGCTTCGGCTTACTCTTGACTTGCTGATAGAAAAACTCGGTTTCACCGCCTTCTTCGACGTCATTTAAATAAAACATCCATAATAAAGTTCGGTGTAATGAGTCTTGATTCGGATCCTTGGGGTGCGGATAGTGCTCTGAATGCCAGTGGAAATACCCGCCTTCGCCTTTGTTGTATTTCTGCATATTGACTGGGCCAAGACGGTAAACAGCTTGAATAAACTGAGCCAAACTTTGGTCATCCATCTTCTCAACGTCAACGTAACTTAACTGCTCCATTTCCCCATCTTGGTTTTGGAACATCAAAGACACGGCGCCCGCCAGCAAGAAAGGATATTGGCGAACATAATGGATCATACCGCGCAAAACCGCGTGTTGAATATGCTGCATTTCTTCTTGCCACTCGTCAGGATACTGAGTCACGGTAATGTCGATACTGTTCTTTTTTATTTTATCAACACCGTGGCCGGTTTCACCGAGACGCTGGTGAGGACTGTTCTCGAACTTTTCTATACAGCGGTTACAAAAGTCAGGATCGAGCGCTTGTTCGTAAATATTAATAAAACTCGACATTAATACCCCCTAGTCGATCTTTTTATAATCAAAGTTGCCATAGCCTATTATACTGGGTAAATTGTTGCCAGTCTTTTTAACAGGGTTTATGCCGAGTACAACAAGCGTGTAATCGACCATAATAAAAATGGCATAAATAAAACAAGCTTAATCAATGGGTTATCTGAATGAAAAGAAGAAAGTTTATCGGTGCACTTGGAGCTGGGGCCGCGGTAGCGGGGTTATCCGCGTGCACGGGGGGAGATAAAAAAGAAGCCGTAACGCCCGTCGAAAAGTGGGAGGGTAAGGTTATAAAGTGGACCATGATCACCACATGGCCGAAAAATTTTGCCGGTTTAGGCGAAGGTGCGGAATATTTAGCAAAGCTGATTAATGAGCTTAGCGGTGGCCGCATGGAAGTCAAAGTCTATGGCTCAGGAGAGCTAGTTCCTGCCTTGCAAGTGTTTGAATCTGTGGCCAGTGGTGCAGCCCAGATTGGACACGGGGCTTCCTATTATTGGAAGGGTAAATTACCAATGACGCCATTTTTTGCGGCAGTGCCTTTTGGCCTCAATGCACAGGAAATGAACGGCTGGTTGTTGCATGGTGGGGGCTTAGAATTGTGGCGAGAATTATACGAGCCATTGGGGCTGATCCCAGAACCTTGTGGTAATACCGGGGTGCAGATGGCGGGTTGGTTTAATAAAGAAATTAACTCGTTGGATGATCTGAAAGGTATGAAAATGCGGATTCCAGGTCTTGGTGGTGAGGTTTGGCGCCGTGCAGGCGGAATCCCCGTTTTAATGCCAGGCAGTGAAGTTTTTACCTCATTAGAAACCGGCGCTATCGATGCTGCTGAATGGGTGGGCCCTTATAACGACCTAGCTTTTGGTTTATTTAAAGCCGCAAAGTACTACTATTACCCGGGCTGGCACGAACCCGGCACCACGCTCGAAGCTTTGATTAATAAGAAAGCGTATGAAGCACTGCCAAAGGATTTACAGCAAATAGTGACGACAGCCTGTCGCACGGCGAATGCTGACTTGTTAGCTGACTTTACGGCGAAAAATAACGAAGCCTTACAAACCCTTATCAATAAGCATGGAGTGGAACTTCGAGAATTACCAAAAGAAGTGTTAAAAGAATTGGAGTCAATCTCAGAAGAAATGCTTCAAGAGCAAGCCGAAACTGAGCTCGATCAACGAATTCTAAAGTCGTTCGTAGAGTTCAAGGAGCAGGCCAAAGAGTGGCACCGTGTTTCTGAGTTAAGTTATTACCAATCACGGCGCTAAATAAAAAAGAGTTAGGACTATTTTACCAGCCCTAACTCTTCCTGGAGGGGAAAACTACGGGGTGTATCTAAGAGCGCCAACACTCTCAAGAACACTCTCAAGTAAGGGGTAACTAGGAATTAGCACCTTCAAGTTGATTTAAAATTTCACGCCCTTTCTTTAAGCTCCTAGCGCCTTGTCGATAACGACGTTGATTATTTAAGGTGTCTGCCATTTTGATGTAGGCATTGCCAAGTTGGGCTTGTGTTTCAGTCAGTAGCTCAAAGTCCGCAGGTAACGAGTCGGCTAATGGTTTCATTTCTTCGCCAATGGCATCCAGCGATTTCACCGAGTTCGCAGCAGCGATTTTGTCGCTAAAACCATCGAAGGTGCTGCTGTAGAATATTTTCGCTGCATCATACGGGAAAGCCGTGTCAGGGTTATTCGCCAGCTCTTTTTGATAAGTGCCTAACTTATCGGCCGCTGAAAGGTACTGTAAGCTTTGTGCTTTAAGCTCTTGGAATTGCTGGTCATGAGCAAAAATTTTATCGCCAACTTGTTGATATTTCTGTAATTCAACAAAATTATTCGAACTCATAGCTTCGCTTAAAGACGTAATAAAGAGTTGCGTTGCTTGAGGACTGATTTGTGGCTGGTAGTTAGGGGCAATTTGCTTCATCTCCGCCTGTAAAGTGAAAATATCGCTGCCATTATCCTTCTCGGCATAATCCTGAAGCTCGAGTAAAGAGTTATATTTTAACTCTAAACTGTTCAATAGCTGGTTACGGTTGGAAAGAATTTGGTTTTCATAACTGCTTAGCTTTTCTGAATCCGCTAAGTAGGGCTCCGCCTGATCAAAAATGGCTAAAGCCGCTGGATAATTAGGATATTTACCTTTGCTACTCTTTAAAGCCTTATCAATTTTCTCAGCAAAATGCTCATAAATAGGCTGACGAAGCTGATTTAAAGCACTGGCTCTGTGATCTTCAGTTAAAGTACTTAGGTTATTAAGCGCGGTTTCGATCTCGCTAGGTTTAGTCGCTAAAACAGCATTAAGCTTTGACTGTTCATTATGCAGAGCGGTGAGCTCAGACTTTAGTTGAGAGATACGTTGCTGATCGCTGCTCCAGACTTTATAAGCAACAAAGCTTAAGGCCAAAATACTGGCGGCGATGGCAATCGTTCTTGTGTGATTTTTAATTAACCCCTGATAAAAGCTGTCCACATTGACCGAACGCTCATTGTGTTTCAAAGCCAACCCACGCTTTAAACCTTTCCATGCAAATAGCGACAATTTTCTGCATTTCTTAGGTTGCATCTGTTTAGCCAGAGCTTTATCGGCAGGCGTTCTATCGTAAGGATGTTTACTGGTCAGCATTTCATAGGTAATACAAGCCAATCCATAAACATCGTCACGAACATCAATCGGCTGATTGGTCAGCATGTTAGGGCTGGCATAAGCTGGCGTAAAACCCCCAACATCAAATTCGGGCTCGTCGCTGTGGGTTTGTACGGCGTACTCATCAATTTGTTGTTTTAAAGCGCGAGCAACGCCAAAATCGAAAATCTTAACGTCTTGTTTTTGCGTGATGAAGATATTGCTAGGTTTTAAATCGCTGTGTAAAACCCCTTTGGAGTGGGCAAAAGTTAGCGCCGAACTCATTTGCTGTATAACTTTTAGGACGCCTGATTTTGGTAGGCCGTTGGGACGGCTACGCTTAATTAGCTTATCTAAAGACTCACCCTCCAAAAGCTCCATAACGATGTAGCATAAGTGTTTTTCGAAAACAAAATCATAGACTTGGACGATATTAGGGTGTGAAAGCTCGCGCGTTTTTTTAGCCTCGCGCTGCATAATAGTCACGGCATCAGGGTGATCGGCAAATTCATTACTCAATACCTTAACCGCAACATACGGCGACTTATCCCCAGCATTCTCTGCGAACAGGTCCTTTGCCTTGTAAACTTCGCTCATGCCGCCAGAGCCCAAACTTTCCACCAGCTTATAGCGCTGGGAAAGCGTATCACCAATTTTCAGGTTCATGTGCTGGGTTTGGGCAGTATTGGAGCGGTTACTGATATTTTGTACCACGGTTTTATCGTCATCATCTTCAACTTCAGGGGTCGGAGCTTTTATATACTTGGCTGCGACCGTTGAATCCATGCTTGCAGAATCATCGTTTGTTGTGGCTACATCTTCAGTTGTACTTTGCTGATCGTGTTGAATGTCACGTTCCTGTGCTTCCCCTGAAGGTGTTTTTAGTTCCTCGTTATTATTTTGATCGCTCATTATTTCCTCAAATTTTGATCAGCGGCCTCCAAATCGGCCTAATAATTTACATTAAGTAAAGAAAATCATCAATTATTTGTTTATCTTGAATAAATGTTCACATTATTTGAAATGATAGCTTGATTATTGCTCATTAAATATTATTATTTGTGCCTGGAAATGGAAATTGGTCGTTTTTTTAGCAAATTGGCTAGTGTTTAACCCTTGCTAGCCCTTTGGATCATAGATACACCAAGCAAAATCATGTGATCATCAAGTGACTGGCCGTCATTATATCCATGATTATTTAGATATTCTTAAATAAATACTAGAAATGTGGACTAATTAGAAAAACAATAGTTCTTATTGGAAGTTTGGCTAACAAGATAAAAAGCAGATATTAGGGATTCCTGGATGAGCATTTTGAAATTAAAGGTTACCAGTTACCATCGGTTAACTCCTGGGCAAGTGGTTGAGCAGATCTTCGGTGAGCAGGGCGGTAGCATTGGACGTTCTGCTAAATCAGATTGGGTATTGCCCGATCCTGATAAGGTTATATCGAGTGTGCATGCTTATATAAGCTATCAATCCGGTCAGTATTATATCACCGATAATTCAACTAATGGTTTATTCGTTAATCGCTCAGTGCAGCCACTAGGTAAAGGTAATAGCCAATCGCTCGCTGATGGTGATTATCTACAGCTTGGCGATTACGAAATTGAAGTCGCGGTTGAAGCGCAGTCAGTGGCGCCGCAGCCCGTGCCTGCAGGCTCTCAGGCTTATGCGACACCAGCTCCAGCAGCCAGCTCAGAGCCAATCCCAACGAACAGTATTGATCAAATTGCCTCACAGCAGTCACACTTTGAAGCTGTTAGCCAAGATCCGTTTGCAGAAAACTTTGCCCCACCAATGGCACAGATTCCTGAGGATTGGGATGCTACTCAACAGAGTGAAGCAGCTGAAACAGCCATGCCGAAGGAAACGCTAGAACAATCTGTGCCACCAAGAGTATCGCCAGCTTCTGAGCAGCCAGTGCAGCAGCGGGTTCAGGAGCAGGCACAAGCAGCACCAGCGCAACCGGTTAGCCAACAGGCGCAAGGATTCGAACAAGCAGCGAGCACGCCAGTGCCACCATCGCCACCGCCAGTAGCACCATCGACACCTACGTCAGCACCCGCGCCAGCACCACAGCAGCACTATAGACAAGAGGCTCCTATGCAGCCTCAAGCACCAGCTGCTCCAGCTCCGATCGCAGCAACAAATTCTAGTTTCGATAGCATTAGCGATGAACAGGCGAAGCAATTTCTAACATCATTTTTGAATGCTGCGGGCTTACGTGAAGAAGATTTACCACGTGATGTTTCACCTGCTTTGTTCGAGGCCATGGGCGGTGCACTACGTTTCTCATTACAAGGGATGCTGGATATTTTAAGAGCGCGCTCAGACATGAAGAGCGAGTTCAGGGTATTACAAACAACTATCCGAACTCAGGAGAATAATCCGCTTAAATTCTCGATCAATGTCGATGAAGCGATACGCAACCTGTTTTTGCGACAAGTTCCAGGCTTCCTGCCTTGGTTCCAAGCTATTGAAAGCTGTTTTAAAGATATGAGCTCGCACGAGTTAGCGTTAATGGCTGGAACCCAAGGGGCTATCCAGGGCTTATTGGATACGTTAAACCCTGAGGAAATTTCAAAGGCAAATCAAAGCGACTCAGCGCTGCACAAAGTATTACCTGCAACGAAAAAAGCAAAGCTGTGGGATATGTTTGTAGCATTACATCAAGAGTCAGAAAAAGAATTAGGACAAGGTTCTGAAAAAACCTTCTCCGAAGAGTTTGCTGCTGCTTACGAGGCACAGCTTAAAAAGTTAGGCGCAAGTTAAATTATTAATTCGAGGAAAAAATGAAACAACTATTAAAAACTATATTTGTAGCAGGAATGGCGCTAGCGATGGTTGGCTGTTCATTTTTTGGTGGTGAAAATGGAGCAGAGGTGCAACTGAATATTGAGGTTGGAAAGCAGGTAAACCCTGACCCATCGGGCCGTGCATCTCCATTAGTGATAAAAGTTTATCAACTAAACGATAAGCTTGCGTTTGAAACAAAAGACTTTTTCTCCATCTATGACGCAACAGATAAAGATGTGAAAAAAGCGATTGTTGAGCAAAAAGAATATCAATTAAACCCTGGGCACGAGATTCACCAATCATTGGTGACTAATCCTGCAACACAATATATAGGTATCGTCGCTGCGTTTAGAGATATTGAAATTGCTAAATGGCGCGCCGTGGCAAAAGTTAATCCAGGCGATGAACATAGTGTAACTTTCACTCTTGACGGTGTGACAATCGAAGTGACAGAAAAGGAATTGTAGGTGGTCAATGGATAACAGGGTTGTATGGGCTGAAGGAATATTCTTATCACCCCACCATTTTCAGCAGCAGGAACGATATTTTGAAAATACGTTGAATCAACGTGTTTCGATGACAAACCCTTTTCAATGGGGTTTTCGTCGTTTAGTAATCGAACCTGATGCTTTGCTAATGGGGCAGGTTTCACTAGCTGAGGCAAGAGGGGTGCTGGCGGATGGCACAGTCTTTAACTTGCCACAGAACGATCCTGTGCCACCAATTTTGGACTTGAGCGAGCAAAAAAACTTAGCCGATAAGCGGATATTTCTTGCCGTTCCAAGTGTGCAAAACAATAAAGCCCTAGTGAACAAACGATTAGATAGCCAAAACAACTACCGCTATCATCGTTTTGATATTGAGCTTATGGACTACAATGAAGGTGATCGTTCATCGGAATCTGTGGAACTCGCAAGCTTAAATGTGAAGCTGTTATTAGAAGGCGATGATACCAATGATGACGGCAATGTTCGTTTACCCATTGCTAAAATAAAAGAGAGCACGAGCAATGGCTCTTTGATATTGGATGAAACCTTTATACCACCACTTATTGATATTAAGGCAAGTAACCACCTTTTATCTGCAGTGAAGCAACTGATATCGACTCTTTCGGTGCGCGCCACAACACTGTCTGAGCGTGTTGTGAATGTGAGTCAGGGTGGCTCGAACAGTATACAAAACTTCTTATTGTTACAACTGTTTAACCGTTACGAGGGATTGTTTAAACACTATATATCCTTGCCGTTTTTGCATCCTGAATTATTGTACCGTTTATTGGTTCAATTCGAGGGTGAGTTAGCCACATATTATTCACCAAGCCGGCGTGGTAGCGCTAATCTAATATATCGTCACGATGATCTGAGTCAGTCGTTTAAGATTATCAAAACGGTGCTAAAGGATTATTTAAGTGCAGTCATTGAAGAAGCCGCAAGCCCGATAACTATCGAAGAGCGTCGCTACGGCATTAAAGTGGCAACGGTGCACGATCGTAAGTTGTTTGATCAGGCAATTTTTGTACTTGCAGTAAAAGCCGATCTGCAGGTGGATGATTTAAGAGCTCAATTCCCTAAACAGACTAAAATAGGTACGGTCGAGAATATTCGTAACTTGGTCAATAACCAATTACCGGGAATAAGCATAACCAGCTTACCGGTGGCGCCAAGAGAAATTCCAATAAAACGTGACTTTTTATACTTTCAATTAGATGCAAACAGCCCGCACTGGAAAAGCTTGGGAGCATCAGGCGGATTCGCATTCCATGTCTCAGGAGACTTCCCTGAACTTGAACTCGAGTTTTGGGCGGTAAGGAAATAATAAGGACATACCATGACGCAAGCATTTGATGATGACAAAACAATCGTAATTCCACGACCGGGTGGAATACAAAGAGCCGTTACTAAACCACCATCCGAAGATGAAACTTTAGTACCTGAGCTGAATAGAGCGAGTACGGGTGGCTCCTTTACCGTATCAGGTATCGGTACTAACCCGATTGTTGATGCTGCCACTACGTTAATTGCTTTGGCTGTTGAGTTAAGAAATACCGCAGTGGTGAATAATGTGGATTTGTTGCACAAGCAGTGCTTAAACCAGATGCGTGAGTTTGAAAATCAGCTGAGAAAAGCAGACATCGAAATGGACGATATTTCAGATGCGAGATACTGCTTGTGTACGGTAATTGATGAAGCCGTTTTGAATACTCCTTGGGGCACTAACAGCATGTGGAGTACAAAAAGCTTACTTAGCATCTTCTACAAGCAAACGTGGGGTGGTGAGCAGTTTTTCGCCATCCTCGATTCGCGCATGGCTAACCCTGCCAAGAATAAGCATCTACTAGAGTTTATGTACATTTGTTTGGAGCTAGGTTTTGAAGGGAAATACCGAGTCGATCCAAATGGCTATAAACAATTGGATGAATATAAAGATCGTCTGTACCGCGAATTATCGAGATTGAAGGGCGAACTAAGCCGAGAGCTATCACCAAATTGGCGCTCTAATGTTCCCGAAATTATTAATAACAGTAAAAAGATACCGGTGTGGATGATGGTGCTGGTGCTTTCGGCTGGCTTATTAGGTCTGTATATGACTTTAAGTTACAAGCTCAGTCAGCAGGCGGATCCTGTATATACGCGATTTGCTACTTTGATCCCTGAAACACAGGTGGAATCAGAAAATAGCAAGATGTTTGTGGATTACGCCAATCAGTTGCGACAGTTATTGTCGACCGAGATTGAGATGAACAAACTTATGGTTGTGGAGAAGGTAGACCGAGTAAGCATTGTCATCCTTAACGGCCAAATGTTTGACTCAGGTAGCGCAAACTTGAATGAATCCTATATGCCATTGCTGGAGAAAGTAGGACAGGTTCTTACCACTGTACCTGGCAAAATCCAAGTGATTGGTCATAGCGATGATCAAAAAATATTTACGGCAAGATATCACTCTAACTGGGAGCTATCACTAGCCAGAGCGAACTCTGTTGTGCGCTATTTAAGTGGTAACGAGCGACTAGCAACACGCATGACATCAGAAGGTCGCGGTGATGCAGAGCCTATGTTTAAAAATGATAGCGAGGAAAACAGGGCAAAAAATCGTCGTGTAGAAATCACGTTATCGCTCGAACAAGATCAAAATAGAACAATTCAAAATCAAGCGAATAAGCCAAAGTATGGACAACCATCGAATACTGCTCAGACAGTAAGCGGGATATAAGGGAAGCGGCATGCGAAAAGTACTAAAAGCGTTAAAAGCATTTTTTACTAATAAGTGGGTAATAGCAGTACTAGTGATAACAGCTATCGTTGCTTTGATCTGGTTTGGTGGTCCGCTAATTTCAATTGCGGAATATAAGCCACTAGAAAGTGAGGTTGCTCGCTTAGCAACACTATTTGCTATCACCTTACTTTGGGCCTTATATAACTTCTTCCAGAAAACCAAAGCCAATAAAAATAACCAAAAATTGGTTGAAAGTATGGTTGAGCAGCCACTTGAAGAAGATGAGCACGAAAAGCTGTCAAAAGAAGAAGTTGCGGTATTACAAGATCGTATGAAGCAGGCGCTAAGCATACTTCAGAAAAACCAGTTAAACGGCAAGAACATCTACCAACTACCGTGGTTTGTCATGATTGGCCCGCCTGGTGCAGGTAAAACGACTACTATCATGAATTCTGGAGTTCGCTTACCGCTAAAAGATGCAATGGGTGGTGAGCCGGTCAAAGGTGTCGGCGGTACGAGAAACTGTGACTGGTGGTTTACTAATGAGGCAGTACTGTTGGATACCGCTGGCAGATATACCACCCAAGACAGTTATGAAGAAGTGGATAGTCGTGCTTGGCATGGGTTCTTAAACTTATTAAAAGACACCCGTCCAATGCGTCCAGTTAATGGTGCAATTTTGGCCATTAGCTTGGCTGAAATCGCGGGTCAGACTCAGACTGAGCGAAACGATCACGCGCAAGCGATCCGTCAAAGAATACAAGAACTCAAAGTCCACTTGGGTGTAAATGTGCCAGTGTATGTGATGCTCACAAAAGCTGATTTGCTGGCAGGCTTTGAAGAAACATTTGACGATCTTAGTAAAGAAGAAAGGGAACAAGTTCTAGGTTTCACCTTCGATATTAACGATAACTATAACGAAAACGGCGCCATTGCAGACTTCAACCGCAGTTTTGTGGAATTAATCAAAGAAGTAGAAGCTAGGGTACTAAAGCGTTTAAAGCAAGAGCGCGATCCTGAGCGCAAAGCATTAATATTTAACTTCCCAAGACAATTACGCATGGCGCAAAAAGGTATCGATGACTTTTTGAAGGAAGCGTTCCTACAAAACCGATATGAAGAACCTTTCGTGTTGCGTGGCGTGTATTTAGTGAGTGCGACGCAAGAAGGATCACCAATAGACAGAATTTCTAGCAGCCTTTCAAAAAATTTCGGCTTTAAATTGAAGAGCAACAAAGGTGGCGATAACTCTGGTAAAGGCTATTTTATTAAGAATGTGTTTACCAAGCTTATCTTTAGAGAGTCTGAGTTAGTCGGTACCAATATAAAGTACGAAAAGAAGCAGCAAATGATCCGCTATGTTGGTTACGCAGCATGTTTGTTGGCTTCTTTGGTGGTGAGCTATTTATGGATAAATAGTTATTATAAAAACCAAGATCTAATCGAGCATACAGCGCACCTGGTTGAGGAGTATGACACTGTCACGGAAGGTGGCCTTAAAACGGACTCGAACGTTCTTGAATTAAACGATGGATTGAATGTACTACGTAAGTTCCCTGAAGGTTATGCTCCAATTAATGAAGCACCATTGGCAATGCGTTTTGGATTGTACCAAGGTCATAAGTTTGGAGGTCAAGCTAGAGAAGCATACCAAAAAGCACTAAGAGGTTTCTTTGGCCCATTCTTGCAAGGTAGTATTGAAGGAGAGTTGGCGAATGCCACCGAAAATACAGACTACCTTTATGAAATGCTAAGACTCTATTTAATGTTCTATGAGCCAGAACATATGGAGTATGAAGATATACAAAACTACTTCGGACTCTACTTAAATCGTGAGCATCGCGGAGACTTAAATGCACAGTTCCGCTCACAAATGTTAGAGCATTTGGTTAGTTATCTTGAGCTAAGGATCCCATTCCCTAAACGCGATGTGAAGTTAGTAGATTATGCCCAAGACAAACTAAGTAGTGTTTCTTTAGTAGATCGTGCTTATGCGCGACTTAAAGAAGAATACCGTGATGCAATGCCGAGTTTCCAGCTTAGCAACAACATTCCTCTAAATATGCAGCAATATTTTTATCGTAAGAGCGGCAAAGCTCTGGACGAAGGTATTCCAGGACTATTCACCTATGCTGGCTATCATGGGGTATTTAAATCCGAAAGTGAAAAAATTACCAAGTTATTAGCCGAAGAGTCTTGGGTGCTACCGGATCAACAAATCACCACTATGGATGATCAGCAAATTACTAAGTTGCGATTAGAGGTACAAAATAAGTACTTCCAAGACTACATCTATATGTGGAGAAACTTGATTAATGATATTGAGGTAAGAGAGTTCTCAACGCCGGCGCAAGGTGCGCTTATGCTTGAAGATTTAACCGGTGTTAATTCGCCAATTAAAAGAATCTTTGAGGCGGTTCGCGACAACGTGATGCTTTCTAAGCAGGAAAAAAGTGGCATACAAGACGTCGCAAATATGGCGGATAACGCACCAGATGGACTAAGCCAGACTCGAGTAGGTAACCGTGTATCGCGCATTAACCGCATGATGCCGAAAAATATGGATGCGTATTCACAGGAAGAGAATCCAGAGAAAGTGGTTGATAGAGCATTTAAGGACATTATTGACTTCGCCGGCCAAGATGACGGGCAACCGACACGTTTGGATACCACGCTGGATTCGATGAAGAGTCTACAGGCATTCCTAGAGTCGATCAGTAATGCGAACAATAAGGCGGAGAAAACCTATCAAGCAACGAGTAGTCCAGAGGCTGCGACAGTTATAAACAATATTGGTATGGAATCTCGTTCGACTCCAAAACCAATGAATAGCTGGCTAACGAAGATAGAATCTAGCGGAAAAACCTTAACAACAAGTGGTACTTATAGCTACTTAAACGATACTTGGCGCAGTGAAATTCTGCCTGAGTGCCGAAGAGCTATCCAAGGACGCTACCCTGTCGATAAGTCGAGCAGTAAAGAAATAACGTTAGATGACTTTAGTTCATTCTTTGGCTATCAGGGCAGAATGGATACTTTCTTTAACCAACATTTAAAAGTCTTTGTGGATACATCGAGCAGTCCCTGGAAGTTGCACAGAGATATTGGTATCAGCAGAAGTACATTAAGACAATTTGAAAATGCTAAAAAGATCCGAGAAACATTTTTTGCAAAAGGTAGCAATGAGCCAAGCATTAAATTTTCTCTAAAACCGACAAGCTTAAGCGTCAATGTAAAACAATTTTTCTTAGAGATGGAAGGACAGGTGCTTTCTTATCGTCACGGCCCTGCAAGGCAGTATCCGATGCGCTGGCCTGGTCCCGATAGTAGCGGTTTAGCAACAGTGACATTTACACCTGCTAGCGGATTTAAAAATGAAGTAATTCAAGGTAAGGGTTTCTGGAGCTTGTTTAGGCTACTTGATAAGGGCGAAGTCAGAGAAACCATCTCGTACGATAAATTCTTTGTCGAATTCAAAAGAGGTGACTTTAGTTCAATCCTTGAGTTACAGGCAAACAGTGTGAAAAACCCATTTTATAAGTCGGTGTTGGAGGGCTTCCGTTGTCCGAGCAACTTATAGACAAGAATGAAATAGGGAAAATCGCTTGTTTTGGCAAGATTAGGGCGAAAGGCGACTTTGTTTCAAGAAACCTAGATTATCAAGTGCAGGAATATCTTGATACATGGTTGCAGTCAGCATTTGGTATCAGCCAGCAACAGATCGGGGATGATTGGCTAAAGTTTTATTTAACTAGCCCAATTTGGCGTTTTGTCATCCGAAACCGAAAAATGAATAAAGACATCGTAGGTTTTATGATGCCCAGCATCGATAAAGTCGGTAGATACTATCCTTTGTTTATGCTTGAAGTTTTTGAGGATGGCAAGCTGTGTGGTGGAGACTTGTATTGTAAAAGCTTCGAAGAGCTCGAAGAAATGGCGATGAGCACCTTAGACGGAAGCGATCATAGTATCGATTTTTTTAAGGGATTAAATCGTGCAGGCTTTCCACTATTAGAAGAGCAGCCACCAGTCTCTGAGTTGTTACAGCGTCTGTCTGATTCAGATGAAGAATTAGATAGCGCTACTATGCGATATCTGTGGCAACAGCCTGGGAACTTTATGAGCCTGAGGTATGAAGATGAAGCGTCAACGACCATTGAGGGTGTGTGGTGGACAGAGGGCTCGGAAGCCGTGAATCGTTCCGTAATCTATTGTAGTGGATTACCACCTGTAGACGGCTATAGCGCAATGTTAGACGGTAAGTGGGAACATTGGGGCTGGCAAGAAAGAAATAATAAAGAAGAGGAAGAAACTTTTGCAGCAGAATGAATTTTCATGGATATCTAGTGGCACGACTCATGTCGGAACGGTGCGTGAAATTAATGAGGATAACTATATAGAACGCCCAGAATTGGGACTCTGGGTAGTTGCTGACGGAATGGGCGGCCACAGTGCGGGTGATATTGCCTCTACCATGGTCGTGGATGCGCTATCTGTGATCGAGCGTAGAGGAACAAACGAGGAGTTTATCCAAGAAATTATTGATGCATTAAGCATTACCAATCAAAAACTACGTCAAATGGCTTTTTCTAAATTTGGTAAAAAGTCGATGGTTGGTTCAACCGTTGTAGTCATGGTCTGTTACGAAGGGCGCTATAGTATTTTATGGGCTGGAGATAGTCGAGCTTATTTGTACCAAAATGGTTTACTCAAGCAAGTAACCAGAGATCACAGTCACGTTAATGAGTTAATTGATTCAGGGGCTATTCCGGAAGATGAAGCTGAAAGTCACCCTTTGGCGAACGTGATTACTCGCGCTATCGGCGCGTCGCAAGACCTCAATTTAGAGAGACTCGATGGGGAGTTAAAAGCAGGAGATATTTTCCTATTATGTAGTGACGGTTTAAACAAAGAATTAACGGATAAAGAAATTCAACAATTCTTCACCACTGAAAATGTGGTTGATATCAATAAGGCATTGATACATTCGGCTTTAATTCGTGGCGCAAAAGATAACATCACTGCAATCTCAGTGAAGATTGATGATGAATGTGAGGCAGATGATTACACCATTCCGGCGCAGTCATTAAAAGCCACAGATGCACTATAGGAAAGCGTATGTTTGAAGTTAATGAGTTACTAAACCCAATATCAGAAGACAACCTCTGTGGTGAAGATTTAAGACTCGACGCAAGTGTTGAATCTATCTATTACAAGTTGCGTGATTGTCGCAACACAGCAAGAAAAGAAGAGCGACAAGCACTGGTCGATCCGGATAACTTTGATGATATTCCAGAAGGCTGGATAACCCTTGCTGAGCTGGCGATAGAAGCTTTAAAAACAAAAACTAAAGATCTAGAAGTGACCGCTTGGCTCATTGAAGCGATAACACGAATAGAAGGCTTTTCAGGCTTTAATAAAGGCTATGTTTTAGCGACCGAGTTAATAAATCAATTTTGGGACAAGGGTTTATATCCACAAGAAGATGAAGATGGATTATTAACTCGAGTATCACCAATTAGTGGACTAAACGGATACGACGGCAATGGGTCATTAATTATGCCTTTGAAGTCAATTCCGATAACCCACACATCGCACGAAGATAACTATGTGTTTTGGCAATACGAGCAGGCATTACAAATAGAGCGTATTGATGACCCAGAGAAACGCCAAAAAAGATTGGCTTCCGGTGCTGTAACCTTGGACGACATAACCCGCTCGGTACAAGCGACAAAAGCAGACTATTACCAAGAATTAAGCATTGAGTTAGAGAGTGCAAAAGAAAATTATCGAGCTTTTGTCGAAGCTCTAGATAGTGTGACAGATGAACTTCCTCAACCAACATCAAATATTAAAAATGCATTGGAGGAGTGCGGTGATGCAATTAATCATTTGGCAAAAGATAAAATTGCTGAGATGGAAGTGGAAGATGTTGTTGCTGAAGAGAGTGATGAGGCAGCAGAGCCTAAGGAAAAAACACATACTGATAGGGCGATACTGGATAGACAGCAGGCATTAAAACAGCTGGAAGAAATCGCTATGTTTTTTAGAAAAACAGAGCCCCACTCGCCAGTGTCATACATGATTAATCAAACGGTTCAATGGAGTCAGTTACCTTTACCAGAATTACTGCAAAAGTTAATTCCAGACACTGACGCAAGAGAGAACTACTTTAAATTATCCGGTATTCCGATGGAAATCGAGGACTAGAATTTTATTTTAATAGGCTATGGAGGATAAGAAATGGCTAGTATACACGATAGACTGAAAAGAGTGCGTAAACCAAGAGTCCACATTACTTATGATGTGGAGACAGATGGAGCTGTGTTGGAAAAAGAACTGCCGTTCGTGGTTGGAGTCATGGGTGACTTCACCGGGGATTCAACAAAGCCTTTAAAACCCTTAAAAGATAGGCGTTTTGTGCAAATTGATAAAGACAATATCAATGAAGTTATGCGCAACATGGCGCCAGGCCTAAACTTAAAAGTTAAAAACACTTTGGAGAATGATGGCTCTGAAATGGCTGTTAACCTAGAGTTTAATTCTATGGATGACTTTGAGCCTGCGGCGATTGTAGATCAGGTTGAACCATTGAAAAAGTTAATGGATACACGTAATCAGCTGCGTGACCTTATGACTAAGATTGATCGCTCAGAAGAGTTGGAAGGCATCATGGAAAAAGTGCTACAAAACACTGACAACCTGGATGAACTAGCAAAAGCTCTAGAAGTTGCTGGTGATGATAAAGGAGAGTAACGATGTCTGAAGCTAAACAAGTAGAGAATCAAGAAGTTGCAGTTACTGAAGCAGAAGGTTTGTTAGGCCAAGCTATTGCAGCAACAAAGCAGACTGAATCAAGCCGCGCGGAAGAGTTACTTCGAACTTTAACGCATGAAGCAATGAAAGGCACAGTGACCTGGAATAAAAACCTAACAGTAACATTCCGTGAAGCAATTAAAGCAATTGATGAAGCCTTATCATCGCAGTTGTCTGAAATTATGCGTCATGAGAAATTCCAGAAGTTAGAAGGCTCGTGGCGTGGTTTGCAGTATTTAATCGATAATACTGATACTTCAGTTTCGATGAAGCTAAAAGTATTAAACATCAGCAAACGTGAATTATTTAAAGATTTAAGTAAAGCTGTTGAGTTCGATCAAAGTCAATTGTTCAAAAAGATTTATGAAAACGAATTTGGTACGGCGGGTGGTGAGCCTTATGGTGCCTTAATTGGTGACTATGAGTTCACTAATCACCCAGAAGATATCGAGACACTAGAGTTGATGTCGAACGCTGCAGCGGCTGCATTTGCACCATTTATTTCGGCCTCGTCGCCAAAGTTATTCGGCTTTAATGATTGGACTGAGCTTTCTAAACCTCGTGATCTTGAGAAAGTCTTTGACTCACTAGAGTACGCTCGTTGGAGAGGATTCCGTGAATCGGAAGATTCGCGTTTCGTAACTCTAACAGCGCCGCGTGTATTAGCTCGCTTGCCTTATGGCGAAGCAACGCGACCGATTGACGAATTTGCTTATGAAGAGCTAACTGTTGATCCAGAAACTAAAGTGGCGCAAAGTGCGAAAAACGATGATTATTGCTGGATGAACGCATCGTATGTATTGGGCTCAAAGCTAACTCAAGCATTTACTGAATACGGCTGGTGTACAGCGATTCGCGGTGCAGAAGGTGGTGGTAAAGTTGACTCATTACCAATGCATAACTTCTTAAGTGACGATGGCGACTTGGATATGCAATGTCCAACAGAGGTAGGTATCACCGACCGTCGTGAAGCAGAATTAAGCAAGCTTGGCTTCTTACCACTTTGTCACTACAAAAACACAGACTATGCGGTATTCTTTGGCTCTAACACAACGCAAAAGCCGAAGAAATATGATCGACCTGACGCTAACGCAAACGCAGAAATCTCGTCACGCCTACCATACATCATGGCGACATCACGATTTGCCCATTACCTTAAAGTAATGGCACGAGACAAAATTGGTTCTTTCATGGAACCAGAAGATTGTGAAGCATGGCTTAACCGTTGGATCTTAAACTACGTCAACGCTGATGAAGACGCAGGGCAAGAATCCCGTGCTCGCTATCCATTAGCTGAAGCACGTGTAGAAGTCGAAGAAGTTCCGGGTAATCCAGGTGCGTATCATGCAAAAGCATGGTTAAAACCTTGGTTACAACTAGAAGAGCTTTCTACATCGCTTCGTTTAGTCGCTAAGATTCCTGAGAATAAATAAACACTTATTTATAGAATCTGATCTGAAAGGCCATCACTTGATGGCCTTTTCTTGTTCTAGCCATTTCTCGATAGCTACATTCAGTTTTTTGTCTTCAGGAAAACCTCTGTCCTTAACTAACGTTTTTTCGAGGAAACCTCGTTCTGGCTTTGTCCACTTCCCCATTAATGACACAGTTCTAAACTAGAGTTCTCCAGTTTTTCCCGGTAAGCCGTCGGCGGTAAATTGCCAAGACTTCATGGGTTCGTTCATCGTTATAATCCAACCGCCAGAACCAAGCCATTTCACGAACTTGGCTCAGTGATTCAAACAAATAAGCGTTCAGGAACTCTCGTCGGAACGAGCCATTAAATCGTTCGACGAAGCCGTTTTGTTGTGGCTTTCCTGGTTGGATATAAACCAGTTTAATACCATGCTCTTCGCACCAGTCTGTCAGGCGAGCTGATATGAGTTCGGGGCCATTATCAACACGAAGTTGCATCGGTAGCCCTCGTTCTGTCTTTAACTGTTCTAACGCACGAACAACACGCTCTGCTGGCAACGATGTATCCACTTCAATCGCCAGGCATTCCCGTGTGCCTTCGTCCAACACATTCAATGTTCGGTAACGCTTACCGCAATAAAGGGTGTCGTGCATAAAATCTAGCGCCCATTGATGATTAGGTTGGTCAACCACTTTCAGCGGCTGGGCTTGACGTTTTGGCAGTACCCGTTTCACGCGGCGCTTTAAGTTCAATCCCATTCGGCAATACACGCGATAAATACGCTTGTGATTAAACGGATACCCTTTAAATTTAATTCGCCCAGCACACTTCCAGAAGCCTGCTTGGGGCGATTTTTCTAAAACCGCATTAATGGCATCAATGACAGCAGCATCAGCTTTACGCCAGTCACGCTCAACCCGATAAAAGCTAGAATGGCTCAAATCCGTTAGAATACATGCTTTTACAATGCTCAGGCCTGCGTCAACTAACGTTTTAGCGCAGTCTTTTTTATCTGCTGTCACCAACCCTTTTTTGCGAATAATTCCTTCATCGCATGGTTCTCAAGACTGACGTCGGCGAACAGCTTTTTCAGCTTCGCGTTTTCTTCCTCGAGCTCTTTAATACGCTTGATATCGGACGCTTCCATACCTCCATACTTGGATTTCCAGTTGTAATAGGTGGCATTACTAATACCGTGTTTTCGGCAGATATCCTCGACCTTCATGCCGGCATCGGCTTCTTTCAGGATTGCAATGATCTGCGTTTCTGTGAATCGTGATTTTTTCATAGTCGTCTCCTGCTATTACTATCGCAGAAAACTCTAATTAAATCTGTCTCAGTTTAGGGGAAGTGGACAGACTCTGACAGGGCATCTCTGCGGCCAGAAAAAGTAGAGGAGCCAAGGAAGGAGTAGAAGCAAGAAGAGCAGAGAAATAGCAATAAAATCAGTGTAATATCCTGATATAATTGCTCCTCAAAAAACTGCTCGTAGGTACCTCCTCTAGCCTTGATAGAGCTTTCATAAAAGTTATATGCCGAACGGATAGATGCTTCGTAGTTGACTGTTGTATGTATATATGAGTTAAACTCACTGTCAGCAAAGTAGCTATATGAGAGAGCAGCAAGAACTACTAACCCAAGCAAAATATGATTAGAACGAAAAAACAAAATTCTAAAAGATTTTATATCTACTGAGTTTCTACTCGGGAACAAGCAGCGATTTAGCTCTTTACCACTATTTATCATTGTTCACTTATTTAGACTCTTTGGCTAACCAATGGTCTATGGCTTTGTTCAGTTTTGTGTCTTCAGGAAAGCTTCTGTTCTTAACTAACGTTTTTTCGAGGAAACCTCGTTCTGGCTTGAAGTCACTAGGAATAGTGGCGAACCCACTGAGGTAGTTTCTTATAAAGTCTAACAACTGATGATTTTGATAGTTAAATTTTGGAATATAAGAACCAATTGAAACGCGTTTAGCTTTGTTTGAGCCTGCTGGATATAGAGATATAACTAATGGTCCCCAACCACCTCGTATTTCAAGAAAGTGGGCAGTCTCTTTCTTTTCAGGGTTTAAGGCATCGAAACGAGATGCATATAATTTGCCCCAGCGCCAGGTATAAATAAGTTGACGCTCTTTATCGACACGGACTGGACAACGCTGGGGCCAGAAAAGATAGAGCAACCAAGGAATAAGAATCACAAAACACATAATGATCAATGTTACTAGATCATGAATATAAGTACCCTTCATGTCATCCAAAAATTTCTCAAAACTTGTATTGAAAGTACCTTTGCCATGGAGGGAATTAATACTTTCTTTTGTAGAAAGATACTGTTCGTATAGTTGGCCTCTATAATTAACAGAGTCGTAAATAAACTTAACAAACTCAGAGTCTGAGATTAATAAATACATAAGAGCAGCTAAAATAGTTGTACCTAACAATATGTGATTCGATCTATAAAATAGAATCTTAAACTCTTTAAGATCTATTGCATTACTACGCGGAATTAAGCAGCGAGTTAATTTTTTAATATTTGGTGACATTATATTCTCCATTGAGGCATGTGTACTACTGTGCTTGGTAAGCCTCTTTGTATATCAAACTTGTCGCGGATTATTGTAGTGGGTGCTTTATACTCGTAGAGTACGTAGTCATCTACTTCCATGAGTAATTGCCATGGTTGTTTGTAAGTGGCATTTATAATAATCTCTTTAATGTAACCGGGCCCTTGAGGTAAAAAATCACCAAAATCTATCATTGCTGTTTTATCCTGATAGTTAAGTTCATAGTTGAACCTACTTAGTGTTATATTGTTGTCAAAAATGTAAGAGGACTCTAGCCAGTATTCAATTTCAATATCAACCTTTAATATAGCCTTGCCTTTTGTGGGGTCTAGGTTTGGTAGTTTTAATTGGAAAAAAGTTGGTTGAGTGCTTTCAGGTTTAAGTACAGCGAACTTATCAAAAAGCTTTGTATAGGATTTAATCTCTTCATCAAAATAGGATTTTATTGTTTTAAAATCTTTATGGTCGGGGCGTGAAATTGCTTGGCCAAGAAGTAATCGCTCTCTTATATTGAGCCTACGAGTGCCCCAATAATCGTGGGACGAGCCCCAGAAACTGTGTTTTGCCCAGTCTTCGATATCATTTAGCCCACCGAAATACTCTATGGCAATGCCTGCGAGAATAAGAACGACCGCAACGACAGCTCCCCAGCCAGTTAGGCCTGTATATAAAAACAAAGCGGATCCTAAAGCTATTAGACTGTTACCCCAAGCTTTCGAGTAATTGCGACTTTTTATACCATCTGCGGTTTGGAGTAAGCTTAGGAAAACACCAGCTCCACCTGCTAATCTACCCAACCATTTCGAGCCAAAGTCGGCTACAGCAATCGCTTTTTGAGAAAACTTAGGGAGAACAGCGGATTGTGTTTTGAATAATGCATTTTTGGATAGTTTATCAAATAGCTTTTGTCCTAAAGCCCTGCCCGATGAGCTAGCGTAACCTCCCTGTGAAATGGCCCTACCTGCTTGGTAGGTGTCAGTAACGGCGGAGGTATAAGCTATAGTAATATTAGCCCAAAAATTATCAGCAATTCTGCCAAATTGTGTTTTGGATTTTGAAGGGTTATTTTTTTGATGGTAAAGGTCTGCAATAGTCACAGAGTTTAAGAATAGCGCTAGGCCAGCTCCGCCGATTCTAAATTTTTCTTGAGCATAGGCTTTATTTTGAAAACCAGCGGCTGGAGTAATCTCAGCATCGGTTTGTACGTGTAAAGTATAGACTTGCTGGGCATTAAGCTGTGGGCTTGCTAATCTAGTGCTACCAGCGATTACCACAATTCTATTGGTTGAGACTGAGCCTGTTTTCTTATTGATAGTGGGTGTCTCACCATCAAATGTACTAACAACATCTTCAAGGGATAGAGGTTGATGGTTTAATGTTTTAAAACCATATACACCTAGTGTAGTATTTTGTATTAAAGTATTGTTGTATTGTACCATTGAGCGTGAAAAGGCAGTAGCGCTCTCCTGAAGAAGATAATCGAACGCTTCCATGGCACTTAAAGCATGATCCATACCTGAAGTTATTCCTTTATGGACTGTTGAGATAACCGCGTTCCATTTACTAAGTAACAAATTATAAATGCTAGTTACTTGAGTGTTTGCTTCGCCATTTAGCGTATCTAGGATATAATCTGATCCCTCTTTGGAGGTGCTCAAATCGAGAGCAAACTGAGTCATGATGTTGGTGAGGAATGTGATGTTTTTTATGTCCTCTTCTTCGCTTCTACCAAATCCATTTTCTGCCAAAGCTTGCAGTTGATGTATCATTGAATAGTTAAGTTGATGCGAAAAAGTACCTTTATGTATTTTTATTAAGTTCTCTTTCATTGATGTGATTTTGTCATTCGCATCTAAGAAATTTTGCCATGTATCTGACTCAATGGGGTCGTTACTAAACCAGCCCTTTATTGTGTTCCAGCTTTCATCAATGGAGTCTTTAACATTCGCAACACATTGGGCAATTGTTAATGGGTACTGATAATCAGAAGCAAACTTTAACTGAGTATTATTGACGCTCTTTGCTAAATTGCTGATATCAAGAATGCGGCCCATTGGATCGTGAAGGGCGATGATTCGACCAATAGTTTTACTTCGTTCACAGAAGGCTACCGTTTTTTTATCCTCTGGAGCTATGCCAGTTTGTGATATCAGGTAGTCAGAAATCTTGTCTAGTAAGTTAGGTTTGAATTCTTCGACATGCTTATCTAAATCACGCATCGGCGCTGAGAAGTTAGTTTGTTCTGCGCTGAGATCAACGGGTGTAAGTATATTTTCACGAAAAGAGGGATTTCGCTCTGCTTCTTCAAAAAAGTAGGACGGCCAACGAAATTCACTGTAACCAATTTCGATCTGTGTCGTAGTATTTGGTACAAAAGCATAGGGGTAAATTCTAGAACTATCGAGTTCCCACTTGCCAGCAGCGTGACCGTCAACCCAATTATACATTTGAAATGTGTACTGTCCGCTACCTAGCGTTTCAGTATCGCTTCTAATTTCATTGGAGTTTTGATCTTCGGAGCTAGTGTAATAGCGGAATACTAACCAATACCCTTTTTTATGATCACTACAAGAATCTTTATCTTCTACACAGTTAGGTACAAAAATATAGACAAAACCTTGTCTAATTCGGCGAAGACAATAATCTTTTTCATTATGCATATCATCTTCAGCGCTAGTATTTCTGTAGTTATTGGCTATTTCCATCAAGACTTCAGGCTTGAAGGCAAATCTCACTGGAAATATTGGAATAATATTTCTGTCACATGGAGCGACTGGGTCGTTTGCATTTTGTGTTGCGGATAAGTTTTCGCGTGGCATTGTTAAATCCTTATGTGTTGCTTCCTGAAGCATAGCGCTCTACAGCGTCTTTAGTGCTTTGATAAAGTAATTTTGATTTTTCTAAATGACTAGTCGTTTGTTCTGATAAAAATTGCTCAACCTCTGATAAATCAAAACCATAGGTAGTAGCCATCAAAGTTGAGTAAGCGTAGTCGTAAAGGGAGCGAGGAGTGGTGTATCCTTTTTTAGCTGCCGATTCTAACCAGTCATTGATATCGTCGTTGGTGAAGTTGGCTGTTTCGTTTGGAAAGTCTTGTCGTAACTCTATCTCGACTAACTTTTTGTTTTGTTGCCATTGATAATCTTTGAAAAATTCAAACTCGACACTGGTTAAAGATATGTTGCCCGAGTGATTTAAGTTATGGTTTGGCTTTAGCTGGAAAACTTTGTATTCGTTGCCCGCCATGTGTTCACAAATAAAGCTTTGTATGAGTTGTGAGTCTTTTTGTGCGCCATACCATTTAGCGATACGCTGCGGCCAGCGCTGAATGGATTCTAGATAATGCGCCATGATTCTTGGGTCAAAAAATCTGAAAAAGAACCATTTGCCCGTTTCATCTTGGACTTTGGTGAATTTTTTAAGATGAAAGTTCAGTTTGTCGAGGGGCTCTGAGCTGTGAATAAAAATACCAGTATTTTTCCCCCAGTATTTAGAGAAGAAGTCGCGGTGGAACTTGGGTACGGAACTGTCGTCCATAAGCTGTTCTTCGCTGAGCGTAACATCGAGCAGGTAAGGTGCTTGTTGTTTTAAATCTTCTGCCAGCTGTCCTGAATATAAGGAGCATTTGTCGATGTCATTGTAATCATCGAGATCGAACGTTTTGCTGATAATGCCTCGACTAGTGGCATCGAGTAACAAATAAGTCTTAGTATCACTTTTAAAAAGAGTTTGTTTTAAGTTCGGATCGATCCAGGGCTGTTGCCACGACGGCTTTTCTGGATTGATAGAAAACTCCATCGGCTGTGACTGGATGTTTAGATAACTAGGCCCTTCGGCATTGATGGAACTTGATTGCTCTTTTATTGGCTCAAGTTGCCCCAATGCATAACCATGTCGTGCAGCTTCTGCGCTTAAATTGATACTGACCTGATCGTAATAGTCCATTCGATCAAGATGCTCTTGGATTAACCTTGTGTATTCAATGGATTTAAGTGTGAAATTATTATTCTGCAGATAAGCGCGGATTTGGCGGTGAAGGTCGACTTCGTCGCTAGCGTTACAGGCAACTTGAATGGTGTAATTTTTGATAATGCCTTCGGGATCTAATTGAGCCACGAGGCAACGGCTTATCCATGTTTGTTGTTGCAAAACATCCCTCAATTATTCAACCACTTAACCGAGGTATTTTACCCAGACTCAGTAGTGCTGTTAATCAAAGAGATATTATCTTTACTAGAATGAGAACAGTATCACATATCCTAAAGATATCTGATATGATTTTAATGTTTTGGTGCTATGCCGAGCTGACGATCACTTTTTTACTGAGTAATTTTGTGAACACAGGTGTTGCGTTCTTGGGGTTGTCGCTTGAGAAAAAATAGTCCTGTTCGTGTGGTAGATTATTAAATAACGCATTGACAGCGAGTACTCGTGTTAACTGTAATGATACCGCATCCGCTGTATCGAGCAGCTTTAGCGGGGCTGTGCCAGCGATTTTTTTGATGGTTTTCTCTAAGAAAGGATAGTGCGTACAGCCTAATACTAATGTATCGACTTTGAACTCGAGAAGTGGCTCTAAATATTGCTTAACTAACTTTGTGGTTTCTGGGCCATCAAGATCCCCTTTTTCAATTTGTTCGACAAAGCCATGGCAAGCGACTTGGTGAATCGATTTATCGCGAGCAAATTGAGCGACCAGTTTTTGATAGCGACTGCTGTTCAACGTATTTTCGGTAGCGAAAACACCAATGTGGCCTGTGCGCGTAACGGAGACTGCAGGTTTTATCGCAGGTTCAAGCGCTATGATGGGCAGGTCATACTCAGCACGAAGCCAGTCCGCCATCATAGCGGTGGCTGTGTTACAGGCAATAACCATCGCTTTTGCCTTGTGCTTCAAGAAGAAGTTAGCAATATGCTGACAGCGCTCGTGTAGTTTTTGCTTAGAAAGGTTGCCATAGGGAGCGTAGGCCGAGTCTGCAAAATAAATAATATTTTCATTAGGCAAGTGTTTGCGAATGGCTTGATAAACCGATAAACCACCTACGCCAGAATCGAAAATACCTATTGGGTTTGAGCTCATACAAAAATCCTATGTTAGCCTACTGCCGATGGCAGCCAGGTTGAGAGCTGGGGCCAGAATGCGATTAGGGCTAGAACAATAACTTGTATTCCAATAAATGGAATAACGCCGCGGTAAATTTGTGCGGTCTGTATCTCTTTTGGTGCCACGCCGCGTAAATAAAATAGAGCAAAGCCAAAAGGCGGTGTTAAAAAAGAAGTTTGTAAGTTAATCGCTATTAGCACGCCAAGCCAGATGGGATCTGCGCCCATCAGCAGCAATACTGGGCCAATAATAGGCACTATGACGAAGGTGATTTCGATAAAGTCGAGAATGAAACCTAGCAAGAACATTACGACCATCACAATCAACAAGGCGGTAAATAGGCCGCCTGGTAGATCGGTAAAGAAATGACGAATCATCTCGTCGCCACCGTACATACGGAAAACTAACGAAAATATAGAAGCGCCGATAAGAATCAGGAAAACCATACTGGTGGTTTTAACCGTGGATTGCATTACGTCGATAAGGCGCGCTAGTGTGAACTGCTTGCGTAAAATAGCGAGTATAATGGCACCAAAGGCACCGATTGCGGCGGCTTCTGTCGGTGTGGCGATGCCATAAAGAATGGAGCCTAAGACCGCGACAATTAGAATCAGTGGTAGCGATAAGCTTTTAAGCGCCAACCAAATTGCGTGTTTTAGATCTTTATCATCAATCTCCATGGCTGGTGCATCGTTAGGGCGACGCCAAGCAACAAAGGCGATATAAAGCATATAACCGACTACCAATAACATCCCAGGAATGACAGCGCCCATAAAGAGATCGCCAATGGAAGCCACTTGCTCAGTTTCTAAGCCTTGGCCTTTGGCTTCGGTCATGGCGTTGGCTAACACATCGCCTAATAATACCAAAACAATTGATGGTGGAATGATCTGCCCTAAAGTGCCGGATGCACAGATGACGCCGGTAGACAATTCTGGCTTATAACCACGCTTTAACATGGCGGGCAGTGATAAAAGTCCCATCGTGACGACGGTCGCACCAACGATACCGGTGCTAGCGGCTAGAAGCATACCAACGATTGTAACGGCGAAGCCCATACCACCGCGCAGCTTACCGAATAGGGTCGCCATGGATTCTAGAAGATCTTCCGCAATCTTAGTACGCTCAAGCATTAAGCCCATAAAAATAAACAGTGGCACAGCAATGAGTGTCGTGCGATCCATAATTTTAAACAGACGGCCGGCCATAAAGTTAAGCTGAACAGGCTCGATAACTCCGCTTAAGGCGCCAACGCTGACGAAAATTAAAGAGGTTCCGGCGAGTGAAAAGGCAACGGGGTAGCCCCATAGCAAAACGCCACAGACGGCAAGGAAAAGAAATAACGGCATCAACTCAAGCATGGTGTGTCTCCGCTAATTCTTCGGTTCGTAAGAATTCTGGCGTGTCGAGCCAACCAAGCAAGAATGCACTGCATTTTAAAGTATCGGAAACCCCTTGGATGATTAGTGCAACGGGCATCGCCAGAAGAAGTGACTTAAGAAGATACATCAAAGGAATGCCACCGGGTTGGTTCGAGCCTTCGACAAGCGCCCAGCTGAAGAGCACATAATCTTTGCAGTAAATAAAGATAAATAGACAGACCGGAAGCAGTAAAAAGAAGAAACCAAGGATATTAACAATGGCTTTCTTTTTCGGTGAAAAGTGTTGGTAGAAAACGTCAACACGAACATGGTCATTATGTTTTAAGGCGAAAGCGGCCCCCAACATAAAGACGCAGGCATGCATATAGTTTACCGATTCTTGAAGAGCTATCGCGCTCAAATCGAACCAGTTACGAAGAATAAGTACTAAAGTAACGGTTAAGACCATAAAAAGCGTCAGCCAAGATATAATCTTACCAGTCCATTCGGTAACTGAGTCTAAAAAAGTCTGAAGTTTTAACGTGGTTGCTTTTAGCATTTATCGTTCTTTTGTTGTGTCATAACAAAGCGTTTAATTCAACTTATCCACAGCAAAGTTATAACGCTTAAGCGCTATATTCTAAAGTGTAGCTTTTAGTTGGTCTTTTAAGCTATTGTTATAAAAGGATTTTATACTGATTATTTGCTCCCCAAAGCAAAAAACGTCTATTTCATCGGGCTTATATCATTTTAACCAAAACTTCTTCACAAAGTTATCCACAGAATCTGACTGCCTGTGGAAAAAGTAAACAGATGCCAATAAATTAAGACACCTAGAAAGATACTGGAATTTAGGTTGAAGATCCATTTTTATGACGCAGACAGTTTGCTTCGCGACAGATCTCGTTACAAATCACAATATTAGAATATTAGGATTTTTGCCAGGCACTGTATATGATAAATCCTTGATAGAAAATTGGACTCTTGAATAAAACCACTGAGCATGAGGTTAGGCATGAAAAACTATAGAACAGGAATCATGGGTGCCGCACGATTAGCGCTGCTGTGTACTTTGGTCACCACAGGCGCGGCGGCTATCGCAGGAGCTACAACGAAAGCTACTAGTACAAAAAGCATAGAAATTGTGGAGAATGCGGATGTAGCTAAGCAACGTATGGCGACAGCTTTAGATCCTTACTTTGGAGCGCTAGCGGAGCACGACAGGCTTTTGGGAAGCATCGCCCTATATCAAGATGGCAAGGAAATTTATCATCGAGCGTTAGTACCGAGCGACGACACTGTGGCCATTTCGAGAGATCAGCTCAAGTATAAAGTCGGCTCAATCACAAAAACCTTTACCGCGACTTTGGTTTTACAATTAGTAGAAGAGGGCAAACTGAGTTTAGAGACAAAGCTAGCAACCTTTTACCCCAATGTAGCGAATGCCGAAAAAATCACCATCGGACATATGCTGAATCACCACTCAGGGATTCATAACTATACCGATGAACCTGACTTTATGACTTATTATCAGACGCATCAAGAAAAAGCGGTTTTGGTCAAAAAAATCGAAAGCTTTGATGCAGACTTTGAACCAGGAGAAAAAGCTGCTTACAGTAATAGTAACTACTTACTACTAGGCTATATCCTAGAGCGCGTAACCGATAAGTCTTATGCCGAATTACTGGCGGAACGTATTTACCAGCCATTAGGCATGACAAATACCTTGCTTGGCGAAAGTATCAACACGGACAATGCTGAAGTTTATTCTTATCAAATACAAGATAAAAAGTGGCAGCAGGTGCCAGAATGGGATATGTCGGTGGCATATTCGGCTGGAGCGATTGTTTCGACGACTCGTGACTTAGATATATTTATTCGCGGCTTGTTTGAGGGAAAGCTACTTAAGAAATCCAGCTTAGACAGAATGTTAGAGCTGGAGAGTGGTTATGGCCAAGGCATTTTCGGCACAAAATATAAGCATGGCGAGAAAGAACTTCAGGGATATTGGCATAATGGTGGCATCGAAGCCTTTGTTTCTCATTTGGCCTATTATCCTGAAGCCGGTATTAGCGTGGTAGTGCTGACGAATGGCCTAAACTACGATATTCGCAAAGTTTATGAAGCATTGTTGGATGCCTATTTCGGAAAAGAAGTTCCAGTTCCAGAGTTTGGCAAGGTAGTTGATTTAGCGCCTGAGCTATTAGAACCACTTCAAGGGCACTATAAGAGCGAGACACACCCGCTAGACATTACCATCACTTTAGTCGATAAGCAGTTGTATGCGCAGGCGACAGGCCAAGGTGGCTTCCCTTTATCCGCGTTGGATGAAAATAATTTTGAGTTTGTACAAGCAGGGATTGAGATTCGCTTCGATCGCGACAGTGACATGTTCGAAATTAAACAGGGCGGCCGAGCCGATGTCTTTATTAAAGTGACAAACGCTGAGAAAGAAAAGTCGATTAATGTGCCTGAAAAGACCTTAAAGCAATACGTTGGCACCTACCAAGCGGATAACTTTCCCTTAGATATCGAAATTATGATCAAAAACGGTCAGTTATACGCGCAAGCTACCGGCCAATCAGCCTTCCCATTAACGCCAATATCACACAACAAGTTTAAATTTACACTAGCCGATATTGTTATTGAGTTTGATGTCGAAAAAAGACATCTGACAATCACACAACGCGGCCAACCGAGAATATTACAGAAGCAATAGATAGAAGAAATAGTAAGTAGAGCGCAAACATAGAAGCTCAGTTAACGCTGGGCTTTTTTGTAGCTTTAGACATGAGCAATCGTTTGTATATAGGATTGTTGGGCAACTTACGTTACACTTAAACCAATCTTCAAAACCTTATATTCCAATGTCTGAAAAACAAACACCTTTCATATTAGTTGACGGCTCTTCCTATCTATTCCGTGCTTATCATGTACCGCAGTTACAGCGCATGACAAACTCCGAGGGCATGATGACGGGGGCGGTATTTGGCGTGATCAATATGCTGAAGAGCTTAATCAATGAGTATCAGCCGACACATATGGCGGTGGTGTTTGATGCTAAAGGTAAAACTTTCCGTAACGATTTATACCCAGAGTATAAAGCTAACCGCCCACCGATGCCGGAAGACCTGCGTCAACAAATTGAGCCGATCCATAAGATCGTAGAAGCCATGGGCTTGCCATTGTTAGTTGTGGATGGTGTCGAAGCTGATGATGTTATTGGCACTTTGGCTAAACAGGCATGTGCAGAAGGTCGCGAAACTTTGATATCGACTGGCGATAAAGACATGGCACAGTTGGTCAGCGACAATGTGACATTGATTAACACCATGGATAAGAACAACCCAATTACTGACTATGATCGGGTAATTGAGAAGTTTGGCGTTAAGCCTGATCAGATCATTGATTTCTTAGCACTTGTTGGCGACAAAGTGGATAACATCCCTGGCGTGAATAAATGTGGGCCAAAAACAGCCGTGAAGTGGCTCAATGAATACGGCTCAATGCAGGGCGTGATTGAAAACGCCGATAAGATTGGTGGCAAGATTGGTGAAAATTTACGCGAGGCGCTCGATCAACTGCCGCTATCCTACGAGCTAGCGACTATTAAACTGGATTGTGACTTAGACTTCTTGCCAAAAGAATTAACGCTTAAAGAGCCTGACCTTGCAGAGTTAAAAGAACTATACGGCAAGATGGAGTTTCGACGCTGGTTAACCGAAGTCCTAAAAGAAGGTGGTGAAGAGCTAGAAGGCGATGAAGATAGCGGTGAAACCCCTATTGATCGCAGTAAATACGAAACGATTTTAGAACAATCCGAGTTAGATAAGTGGTTGAAAAAACTTGAAAAATCAGAGCTTTTTGCCTTTGACACTGAAACCACCAGCTTGAATTACATGGAAGCTGAATTGGTTGGGATGTCGTTTGCGCTAGACAATGGTGAAGCGGCTTATTTGCCAGTAGCACACAGCTACATGGGCGTGCCTAAGCAGCTAGACCGAGACGACGTCTTAAAGCAGATGAAGCCGTTACTTGAAAGCGACGAGATTAAAAAAGTCGGACAAAATCTAAAGTACGACATGAGCGTGTTAGCACGTTATGGCATTACGCTTGGCGGAATCGAGTTTGATACCATGCTGGAGTCTTATTGCTTAAACTCGGTAGCCAGTCGCCATGATATGGACACCTTATCCTTAAAGCATCTCAATCACCCTACGATTAAGTTTGAAGAGATCGCTGGCAAGGGCAAGAACCAACTAACCTTTGATCAAATCGAACTAGAAAAAGCCTCGCCGTATGCCGCCGAAGACGCAGATATCACCATGAAGCTTCACCAAAAGCTGTGGGGCGAACTGCAAAAAGAAGAAGGGCCGGCACAAGTTTTTCAGCATATTGAAATGCCATTAGTGAAGGTATTATCAAAAGTTGAACGAAACGGTGTGTTGGTGGATGGTGCGCTGTTATTAGAAAAAAGCCGTGTCTTTGAGCAGCGTCTTAAAGAGATTGAAGCAAAAGCCTATGAGTTAGCAGGCAAAGAATTTAATCTCGGCTCGCCGAAGCAGTTACAAGCAATTCTATTCGAAGAGTTAGAGTTACCCATTATTAAGAAAACCCCGAAAGGACAACCATCGACCGCAGAAGAAGTGTTACAGGAATTAGCACTTGATTATCCATTGCCAAAATTAATTTTAGAAAACCGCAGCTTGAGTAAGTTGAAATCAACTTATACCGACAAGTTGCCGAAGATGATCAACCCCGAAACAAAGCGTTTGCACACCTCTTATCATCAGGCAATTGCCGCCACAGGGCGTTTATCATCGACTGAACCGAACTTACAAAATATTCCTATCAAATCCGCGGAAGGCCGTAGTATTCGAACCGCTTTTATAGCGTCTGAAGGTTGTAAAATTCTAGCGGCGGATTACTCACAAATTGAGTTGCGAATTATGGCCCACTTGTCACAGGACAAAGGCTTGCTTAAAGCTTTTGAAGAAGGCTTGGATGTACACTCAGCAACCGCCTCGGAAGTCTTTGGCGTTGAGCTTGATGAGGTTACCGATACCCAGCGTCGCAACGCAAAGGCCATTAACTTCGGCTTAATCTACGGTATGTCAGCGTTTGGTCTTGCCAAGCAGATTGAAGCCGATAGGAACACTGCCCAAGATTACATCAACACCTATTTTGCGCGTTATCCGGGGGTTGAGGCTTACATGGACAATACCCGTGAGAAGGCAGCGGAAAAAGGCTATGTTGAAACACTTTATGGCCGTCGTCTGTACTTGCCTGAGATTCACTCAAAGAACGGTATGCGCCGCAAAGCGGCCGAAAGAACAGCGATTAATGCGCCAATGCAAGGCAGTGCTGCAGATATTATCAAGCTCGCGATGTTAGAAGTGGACAAATGGCTACAAGACCAGCCGGGCATCACAATGATCATGCAGGTTCATGATGAACTGGTGTTTGAGGTCGAAGAGCAGTATTTAGAGCTGGCTCAAAAGAAAATCCCTGAGCTGATGGAAAGTGTCGCCGAATTGTCTGTGCCATTAATCGCAGAAGTTGGGGTCGGCGATAACTGGGATGAAGCGCACTAGTTCAGAAAATCATAATCAATAAACTTGCGCTATTTATCACCTAAAGTGTGATATGGCGCAGGTTTTTGTCGCTAACACCGCTTAACTTCACACTTTCTTGCGATCTTTACATAACCTTACAAATCTATTGAAACAAACTACCGTAAAGGGAGTCTATTTAACTGAGCACAATGAAGTGCTCCCCGCGACTCCCTCCTTACAGCGGGACTTGCGATTTGGCCTCCCCAAGCCGAATTGCACATTTGGGGTGGTTCTATGTTCCCTCAGACCACCCCTTTTTTTATGCCTGTCAAAATGCAGTTATGCATTAAACGTTAATGACTGCGCATATCTCGGATATTCCAGAAATATTTATTTGAGGAGATTTAATTATTGATGTATAAAACTAAGCTATTGATACTGTTTTACTAAAGAGAAGGAGTAATACTTAATGAAAAGGTGGTTATATCATCATTGATAGCTGTGCTTTTGGGATTATTGGCTAATTTATCTCTGGCTGCTGATAAAGACAACTTGAACAATAAAGGGCCTAAAGAGTTGGCATGGGAACTGGCTCCAGCAAAGACTTTTGACGCATTGGAAGCTATAGCGCAGAGACGTTCACCGCTTGATGCGTTAAGCCTTGATGCGAAAAAGAGATTTGTAGAGAGTGTTATTTTTACAGAAAATGGAGTGGGAGGTTTTGATTATCGGGATTTAGAATTAGAGTTGACTGCTACAGAGATATACAAAATACTAAGCTTGATTGGACAACAACATGTTACACCTTCCTTAAAAAAGGCAAGGATTGAGTCAGAGTCAGATAAAATAATTATGTTTGGTAAAGGGCCGAATACACCAGGAGATGGAGATTTTTTATTGGATTACTATTGCTTCCAAAGAGGCTCCTGTGAATCAAGTAAAAATAAAGCCTGTACGAGTAATTGTTAGAATAAATATATAGTGTATAAGCTGCGATGAGTTCATCGCAGCTATAGCTAATAAATTATATGAAATTAATAATCACTTTTATCTTTAGCTTATCATTTTTTAATACAGCCTTAGCTTATGAGATAGATTGTAGAGATAGCTCGTTGAGCAGCTTGGATAAGGTTGAAAGCGATATTGAAAATATTATCGAGAGTGTAAGAAAAAAGAATGCCGTACTTCCTCAAAAAGAAATGAAAGTAAGGGTTTCAGAAGCTCTGGAAGATTATTTTAATAAATGTTTAAGAGACTCTTTATCTAATGAAGAACTACCCAAGTATAGCAATCTACAGTTAAGTAAATATTATTTGAATATAGATACTATTCATTTCTATAAGGGAACTAAAGAGCTAGCTAAAGTGTTAAATAATATTGTTCTAGAGCAAGTTAAGAGAGAGGGAGTTGAAACCAATAAGGCTAAGTTGTTAACTTTAGAAGGTATCTTAATCCAATCACGTATGTTTAAAGATAGAGAGGTATTAGTTAAAAAGTTCCCCCAAATTAAGTTTAGTGGACTACAGTTTATAGACAGTACGAACAAACTAAATAAGAAGAGGGCATTAAGTATTGCAGATTATAGTAATAGACTTATGATTGATTCTATAGTTTTGCCTAAAGGAGGCTATGTTGTAGTAGTCAGCCATCCTTTATGTCACTTTTCTCAAAATGCAAGAAGCTTTATTAGGAAAAATAAAAACATCTATGACGTTATGGACGATAAATCTTTATGGTTAATACCAAATAGCAGGAGAATGTATGTAGATAAGGTGGCTGAAGCTAATCTAAACGAGGAAAAACTACCTTATGTTTATGCATACTCAAATGATGACTGGAGTGAAATCGATTATTGGGGGACTCCAGCCTTCTATTTTTATTTGAATAGAGAATTAATATTTCGATTTACAGGTTGGCCGCAAGAAGGAAACAAGGATAGACTAGTCGAAGGATTGAAGAAAGTAGGGCTACTTTAACAGCCCTTAGCTTATTATATTTGCGGCTTAAGTGCTTCAAATTCTTCGAGTTTATGAAGTTCTTCAAAAGCTGCTTCGCGTTCAAGTTCGTCGGCTAGTTTAGGGGCTTTTTCTATAGCAATTTTGATATCGCTGATGGCTTCCTGAGTAGCGCCGTTGGCGGCGTTAGCGCAGGCTCGTTGCCAGTAGGCGAGGCCATAATCTTCATCTTGGTCGATGGCGCGGTTAGCAAGGCTAAAGGCCCATTCGTAATCCCCCAGCTCGTAAGCCGCATCTGCTTTATAGATCAGGGCTTCGATATCCGTTGGGTTTATGGCGAGAATTTCATCATAAAGCTTAATCTTCTGGTGAAGATTATTTTCAAGTCCAGCGCGCATCCAGATCGAGTGCAGCTCGTTGGATTTCGATATATCTTCTTGGGCATCAATGATTTCTTGCGAACGTTTACGCAACTTACCTTCTAGCTCAGCCAGTCTATCTTCGTACTCTTGGGTCAATTCATTAATCTTTGTTTCGACCACCTCGTTAAGCTTACTTTTAACATCTCGCATCGAACGCCAGCCCATCAAGACCAGTATTGATGCTGCTGTGGTAATAATAATAAACATATTGTTTAAAGTATCTGACGTATAACGAATAATACGGTCGGAGGCATCCAGTTTAGCGTGTGCCACCTTTTCTTCCATGTCAGCGCGCAATATGAGTTGGTCTTGCCTGACCGCCCTTAATTCATCGAGTATATAACGTTCGATCAAAGGCTGGTAATTACTGGTCTTTTCAGGCTTTTGTTCATTTTTCTGTTGGCTTTGTTCAGCGGCAAAGGCAGCCAGGCTGCTGAAGCTGATGGCAACCAACAGAAGTATGTTAAATAAATGTTTTACCATGTGCCTACTCCTCTGTGCCTGATTTGCTCTGTGAAACAGTATCCGGAGACTCAGCGTAATCCGACTCTGAATCCGACTCTAAGGGAGTCGTTTCTATTGGATCACTCTCTACTGGATCACTCTCTACTGGATCAGAGTACCACGCATCCATCTTAGCTAAAAGCTGGTCAAGTCCTTGTTTTTTCAGTGAAGAGAATGCTTGGACAGTAGCTTCAGGGTGCAATTCTTTGAGTTGCTTCTTACACTGGGCTAATGCTTTGGCCTTAGCGCCTTGTTTCAATTTGTCTGACTTACTGAGTAAGCAGTGAACAGGTAAGCCCACATCATAGGCCCAGCTGAGCATCTGCTGATCCGTTTCTTTTAGGAAGTGTCGCATATCCATCAGTAGTACCAGACCGCGCAGACATTGACGTTCTTGGAGATAACGCGAGAGCTCCTGTTGCCACATTTGTTTGGTGCTTTCAGAAACCTTGGCGTAACCGTAACCGGGTAAGTCAATCAGCCGCGCGTTATCGTCTAGGGTGAAAACATTAATCAGCTGAGTTCGACCAGGCGTTTTACTGGTGCGAGCTAGGCTTTTTTGTTGTGTTAAGGTATTTAACGCGCTGGATTTACCAGCATTTGAGCGACCTGCAAAGGCAACTTCAATCCCCTCGTCAGGCGGGAGCTGGTCGATTTTAGCCGCGCCAAGCAGGTATTTGGCTTTTTGATAGTGCATAAATATGGATTTTTTGCCTTAGGGTATTGGCATTTTAACGGTTAGTTCCCTATAATTCACCGAGCTTTTCGATTTTATTTTATTGGCGGTGACGGCATCGCGTATAGATTTTATATTTTAGTAGGTAACCTAATGAGAAAGTTAGCTATTTTTGCTTTATTTTTTGTAGCGTGGAGTACCCCAAGTTTTGCCGGAGACGTGGCAAAGGGTGCTGAACTGGCCAATACCTGTGCAGCATGTCACGGGAAAGACGGTAATAGTGGCAACCCAATGTGGCCAAAACTAGCCGGACAGAGTGAGAAGTACTTAGAGAAGCAAATTAAAGACTTCCAAGCGGGTGCCAAAGATCAAAGCCAAGGTCGTTATGACGCCTCAATGGCTCCAATGGTTAGTAACTTAAGCGATGAAGATGTTGCTGATCTTTCAGCATACTTTGCGTCACAAGAAACGCAAATGGGTGCGGTAAAAAAAGAATTTTTGGAATTAGGTAAAAAAATCTACTTCCAAGGTGATGCCGAGCGTAAAGTCCCAGCATGTAGTGCTTGTCACGGCGCCACAGGTAGCGGTTTAAACACAGCGGGTTATCCTGCACTATCTGGCCAACACCCAGAGTATACGATTAAGCAATTAAAAGCATTCTCGCATGGCGAGCGTAGCAACGATGCTAACGGTATTATGCGCGATATCGCAATCCGCATGTCGGATCAACAAATCGAAGCGGTAGCTCACTTCCTATTAGGTTTGCATTAATCGGTTAGCGTTAAACGCTTGCAACAAACATTAGGTTCAAGGTAAAAAGACGACTTTAGGTCGTCTTTTTTATTACCTTTAATAAACGTATATACTGTTAGAAAAGGTCACAGGATAAGGTTCTATGTCTAAATTAGCTTCAATTATCGCCACGCTAGGCTTGTTAGCGATGAGTCACAGCGGCCTCGCCGAATTTAAAGAGGGTAAGGACTATTGGAAAATAAAGAAGGTTGATGAGGTTGCGGTGGCAACTGATGACAACCTGTATTTTACTTGGCTCGGCTGCGATTCGTGTCGAAAGATCGAGAAAGAATTAGAAGCAGACCTTGAGGGATTTGAAGTAGTGCCTTTAATTGCGCGCCAAAACTGGCGCCCAGCGGCTAAGGCGTTTTATGCAATCGAGATTCTCGGTGGTGATGCACAAGCTTGGAATCAGCTGAAACAACAAGTAGAAGATAAAACGTTAGATCCTACCGATCAAAAGGCTTTATTCGCCGCTATCATCGAACTTGGATTTGATAAAGAAGACGTTATCGAATTATTGGAAGATCGCGTGTTATATCAGCGCATTGACCAAGCCGAAGCGCTAGCAAAGCACTATGGTATTCAGTACGTGCCAACAGTCGTGGTCAAGGGCCAATACGCCACAGATGCGCGTAGCACCATGACCGTTAAGAAATTCTCTGAAGTTATCAATTACCTCAAAGCGTTATAAACCGTATTCATCAATTTTCTTCTCATTGCTGTGGTGGCTCGCATTATAAAGAGCCGCCAAGGTCGCAGAACGAAACTCGCGACGATAAAGCACCCAAACGACTAGAGCCGAAGCTAACATAAACACGATAGGGTTAAAGAACCAGCCCAGTGTAGCCAAGGCAAAGCTATAAGCTCGAAGGCCAAAGTTGAAGGAGTGCGATGCGCGCCCCATCAGCCAATTTGTATGTTTTATAAAAATATCACGGTCTTGTTGTGTGTCGTTGGAGTCAGGTGCGGCGCCGAAAAGCACTGTGACAAAGTTATACTGGCGCATCGACCAGGTGAATTTGAAAAATGCATAGGCGAAAGTGATAACTAAAATAATAATTTTTAGCTCCCACGATGCTCGCGAATCCACCTCAATCCAAGGTAATGCTTCGACCAGAGGAATCACCTGCTCGGTCGAGCCCAAGACGGTTAGCAGACCAGCAATGATGAAAATGGTCGTGGAAGCAAAAAAAGTCACGTTGCGTGACAAGATTCCGATGCTACTGATGTCCGCCATGCGCATTTCGCGCTTAATCATGCGCTGTAACCATTCGATACGATTCGCTTCTAACTGATTGGCAATAGTTGAGCAGTTCCTTTGCTTATAACGTGCAAAATAGGTGTAGCCAATCCAGCAAGTTATAAACCAGCCAAGGGCAATCCAATGAATCAGTGGCAAAAAAGATAGCGTCATAGTGTTAAATTCTAGTTGTGTCGGTTGCAATCATTAGAAAAAATGCCATGCTTGTTAATCAAGCAGTGCAGTGGCTCAGGCTATCTAGGCGTGTGTGATATCAAAGTTGTAATAGGGCGGTTTTGAACCGTTCCAAGGGCTTAAATGATTAAGATCACACAGGCATCGAATGGCTTGAAATCACTGTATACTGTGGGTTCAGCTTTGGCAAGATTCAAGCGCGTTTTGATTTTAATTTGCCCAGATATAAGCGACAGATAGGTAGTCACATGATTGAGAATGGTATGCACAACAAATTGGCACAGGCGAGCAGCCCATATTTACTTCAGCACAAAGATAATCCCGTGCATTGGCAAGAATGGAGCGATGAGATCTTGGCTTTAGCTAAGGAGCTCGATAAACCAATTTTATTGTCTGTGGGCTATTCCTCATGCCATTGGTGCCATGTGATGGCGCATGAATCCTTTGAGGACGACGATGTGGCTAAAGTGATGAATGAACACTTTATAAACATTAAATTGGATCGCGAGGAGCGTCCTGACTTGGACAAGACTTATCAGTTGGCGCATCAGCTTCTTAATCGTCAAGCAGGCGGGTGGCCTCTCACCACTATTTTAGATCCAAAAACATTAGTACCGTTCTTTAGCGGCACCTACTTTCCTAAAAAGCCAAAGTTCGGTCTGCCTGCATTTACCGAGCTATTGCAAAACATCAGCCGCATCTTTCAACAAAAGCGAGAAGAAATTACAGAGCAAAACGACCGTTTGAGCCATGCTCTACAAACCGTTGCCACTGGAACTAGAAGTTCACAAGGAGAGAGCACCGAAAGCTTGGCGCCAGAGTTTGTAAACAGTGTGTTGCAACATCACGATAAGCGTTATGGCGGAATGGAAGGAGCGCCAAAGTTTCCACAGCCAGCTATCTGGGGCGCCAGTCTATCGCTCCTAGGCAGTCAGGCGCTGACCGATAAGCAAGCTGAGGAGTTAAAGCTGGCAGTGCTCAATACCGCCAAGGGCTTTTGTCATTTTGGCTTATTCGACCATTTAGCAGGCGGGTTTTTTCGCTACTGCGTCGATGAGCGCTGGGATATTCCGCACTTTGAAAAAATGCTGTACGACAATGGGCAGTTACTGAGCTTGGTGGCGGCGACTGGGCATTATTTTGCCGAGGGTCAACTGATGCAAGCGGTCGACCTGACTATTAACTGGCTCAAAGAGCAAATGTTAGCGCCAGAAGGCGGTTTTTATTCAGCGTTAGATGCTGACAGTGAGAATGAGTCGGGTAAAAGTGTCGAAGGGGCTTACTACAGTTGGCAGCCAAAACAGTTTAAATTTTTAGCTGAGCCTGAGCGAGTCATTGCCACACATTATTATGGTCTGAAGAAAAAGGCGAATTTTGAAGGCCAGTGGCACTTGGTTGCACGGGAAGATTGGCGAGAGGTCGCAAAAAAGCTAAAAGTCCATGAGAAACAAGCGCCCATACTATTAGAGTCGGCGCGACAACAGCTAAAGCTGGTGCGTGATAAACGGCCGTTGCCGTTCCGCGACGACAAACTGTTGACCAGCTGGAACGCATTAACATTGCAGGGGTTGCTCGAAGCGAAACGAGCCGGAAGTAAAGCGGTTAGCGATGAGCTGATTAACGGTTGTAAAAGCTTTATGCGCCATCAGGTGTGGAAGAATAAGCAGTTATACGCCTGTTATAAAGACGGCAAAGCTTACCAAGAAGCATTTCTTGATGACTATGGTTATTTGGCTAAGGGCTTGTTGTTGGCGCTTTCGGACAGATTTACTCAGGTCGACTGGAGTTGGCTCAAGCAAATTTGTGACACTTTGTGGCAAGAGTTTGCCGATCAGGAAGAGGGTGGCTTCTATTTTACGGCAAACCACCACCAAAAAGTAATCACCCGCCATAAGAGTTGGAGTGATGATGTTATGCCCAGCAGCTCGATTCAGGCGCTTGAGGCGCTTTGGGTTGTGGCAGAACTCACTGGCAATATGGAGTGGTTGGAGTTTGTGGAGAAAAGTCTCATCAAGGCTCGAGCAGAAGCGGTGAACGCGCCTGTGCAATATGCGTCAGCAGTACGTTTATTAGAGGTATGGCAACAGGGAATAGAGTTGTGGGTTATTCGCGGGGAAGGCTATGAGCTTCCGCAATGGCAAGAGTATTTAACCACTGGGTTAAATCCAAACCGCTGGGTTTTTGCGATTGAGCATGGCGCTAATGATGCGGAGATTGAAACAAAATTTCCCGCAAAGCCAGGCGAGGAGCAGACTTTACGGGCTTATTGCTGTCGCCAACGCCAATGTTTCCCAGCTATTAGCGACCTTGCAAACTTGAAACGTTTTTTACAAGAAAAGTAACAAGCAGCTTATTTAAGCATGCTTGCGATTTTATCGACCAGCTTATTAATGCCTTTTGCCGCTTCGGAAACGCTCGAAGCAAGCATATAAGCTGGCGTTGTCACCAGTTGATTCGCTTCATCAACCACTATGTCTCCAACCGGACAAGCTTGGTGAACGGCGCCCATCGCCTCGATGGCTTTAGCGGTATCTTCATCAGTGCCGATAGTGAGTTGAGTGCCTTGACCGTAAATATGCGGCAACATAGCTGGCGCGATACACATGAATCCAACCGGCTTTTTATCTTTAGCAAAAGCTTTGATAAAACTGACAAGCTCTGGGTTTACCGTGCAATCGCTGCCTTTAACTGCAAAGTCTGAAAGATTTTTAGCCGCGCCAAAGCCGCCTGGCAGGATAGCCGCATCAAAATCATCAGCATTAGCTTCGGCTAAGTCTTTAATGTTGCCACGAGCGATGCGCGCGGACTCGACCAGAACATTGCGCGTTTCACCTTCAGCGACCTCGCCTGTTAGGTGGTTGATGACGTGCATTTGTTCGATATTAGGTGCGAAACATTGGTACTCAAGACCACGATTCTCGAGTGCTAAAAGTGTCAGTACGCTTTCATGAATTTCAGCGCCATCAAAAACACCCGATCCGGATAAAACCACTGCAACTTTTTTCATAAGTAACTCGATGTTATAAGTGATAGCTTTGATGATAATATATCTAGCATGACAAATTAAGGCTTCAAGTTTTGATTTTTATAGCTATTTAGTTGAAACTAAGCTCTAGAATAAACGGTAGTCGACTACCTATAAGGAATTAAATGTCCATAAAACCTGTGAGTTTTTTGTCGATAATACTCTGGTGCCTACTAGCTGTATGCACCGTTGGAACTGTGTCGCGGGCACAAGTTTCAGAAACAGGGTTGCTGCAAGGCCAATTATCGCAAAGCACAGTGACCTCTATTGTTGAAGATAAGTTCGGCTTCCTATGGATTGGTACCCAGGATGGGCTCAATCGCTTTGATGGCTACAGCGTTAAAGTATACAACAAACAAAACAGCGAACTCCCTAGTACGCGAATCAAAGATCTTGAAATTGATAAAAATGGAGACTTGTGGATAGCCACCGAGAATGGACTGGCACTATTACAACAAGACACCGGTAGCATCATCAACTTTTATCATAATGCACAAGAACCTTTCTCAATTGCTGATAATTATGTATCAAGCATAGCCACTGACGATAATGGCGGCGTCTGGATCGGTACTTATAGTGGCCCTTCATATTATGACCCGAGCATAAACGGTTTTCGTACCATTCCTATAATGCAAAGCCGCAGAATCCCCGCGGCGCTGAATGAGGTTTCAGACATCTTAGTCGATAGCAGGCAGCGCGCTTGGCTAATGACGACACGTGGAGACTTAGCGCTCTACAGCGAAGCTCTGGGCTACTTCGAAATTATCAAAAATCCACAAGACAACAATTTAGGCAGTGCAGAGTCAATGGTTGAAGGCCCCAGTGGCAAATTGTGGTTTATATCTTCTGAGTTCGGTTTAATGCAATATGATCATGTTGATCGTAGTTTTACTAAAGTAAATTTGCAAAGCCTTGGTTTAGAAGCAGGCGAATATCGATTAAATAAAATCTATTTTGATACTGAGAATAGACTCTGGATTGGAACGGAGAATAAGGGGCTTTATGCTGTGAAAGGTGGTCGAGTCATTGATCACCATATTCACGGCGAACCAGGCTCTGTTGGTAACAATCGTATTAACAGCCTATTCCAAGACAGCAGTAATATTCTATGGATTGGCTCATCCGCATACCTTAATAAAATTAATCCTCATGCGATTAAGTTTCATTATTACAACAGTAGAGATAGCGAGGCTGGGAAACTCAACTCTGAAATTGTTTATTCGGTCTTGGCAACCAGCTACGACCATTTGATTGTTGGTGGCGCGACCGGTGGCTTTACTGTTCTAAAACGCACCAATGATGGTGCAAAGGTTGTCGATGTTACTCTGCCCGAAAGATTGAAGGGCAAGAGCATTAACAAATTAATTAGCATCGGTGCTGGTCAAAGTTATCTGGTGTCTAGCCAGTCCGTTTGGATATTTGATGAGTTAACCTACAGCTTCAAGCTAGTCTACGAGAGTAGCGACCCACAGGATTACTTCTTAACCGCGTACCATGATGGGAGCTACCTGTGGTTAGGCACTAAGAAAGGCTTGTGGCGATTGAGTAACGATAACTCGGTGAGAAAGTATCGACTAATTGATGTGGATTATCACCGTGATAACAGAATCAATACTTTACTTGAAGACCGCAAAAATAAAGATTATCTATGGATCGGATCTGATAGTGGGGTCTATCGTTTTAGCAAAAAGAATGAAGCCTTTGTCTCGCTGGAAAACTTATTTAGCGATCTCCCTGAAGAAGCGCAAGACGTTGTATTTAGCCTGAATCAAGATCAAAACTCAAGAATCTGGATCGGCACCTTTGGTCATGGCCTAGTGGTGGTGGACTTAATTACCCAGAAGCATACCTTGTTGAATAGCCAGATCAGTAACTTGCACGAAACAGTTTACTCATTGATGCTTGATGACTCGGGAATTATCTGGGCAGGAACTGGCAACGGCTTATACCGCATAGAGCCGAGTGACTTTCGCATGAGCCAGTTTATTCAAACCGAAGATCAACCCATCATCGAGTTTAATACCGGTGCAACGGGTAAAGATCGTTTTGGTAATTTATTGCTCGGTGGTATGAATGGACTGATTCACTTCGATCCAAAAGATTACACCAGAGACGAAAAGCCACCACTGCCGGTGATAACGGATATTCTGGTAAACAATAAATCTATAGAAGTTGAGGGTGAGAAGCGTAAACGATTAGAAAAGCCGCCCCATATCGCAAACAAGGTCACGATATATCCCGAAGATACTGCGGTGAGTTTTGATTTTTCAGCCTTTAATTATATTGATCCTTGGAGTAACCGTTTTCGCTATAAGTTGGACGGCTACGACGAAAATTGGACTGAGACGGATGCACAAAGTCGCCGTGTTACCTATACCAACCTAAAGCCAGGCGATTATAACTTTAAGGTTTACGCAGCCAATAAAGATGGAATTTGGAGTGATGAGCCTGCGGGCATTGAAGTTGAAGTTAAAACGTTGGCTCTACTATCACCGTTGGCTTATACGTTTTATGGCTTTATTTTAGGCCTAATTATTTTGGCCTTTTCTTACCTCGTTTGGGCTCGTTTAAGAGAGCGACAATCTGCTGCTCAACAATTAGCTGAGAGTGAAGAGCGTTTGAAGTTATCGCTGTGGGGCAGTGGCGATGAATTATGGGATTGGCAGGTGAAAACTGGTGCTCTACACCTGTCGAATGAGTGGCCTTATGATTTCCCGAGAGATGGTATACGGAGTGGTTATTCAGAGATTAACTCAAACATACACCCTAATGACTTACCCTATGTAAAGCAGGCGCTTAACGCGCACCTAGAAGGTAAGTCACTACACTTTGAAAGTACTTACCGCATTAGCAATGAACGCGGTGGTTGGATTTGGGTGTTAGACCGCGGCAAGGTTGTGGCACGAGATGAAAACAAAAAGCCGCTTCGAATGGCGGGTACTTTAAAAAATATTAGCGATCTGAAAGATACTGAGCAACAGCTTAGTATGGTTGTAAAGTCATTCGATAATATTTCAGACGCCGTTTGGATTTTGGATGAAGATTACAACTATATTGTGGTCAACAAGGCTTATACTAAAATCACTGGCTTTGAGCCGGAAGAAGTTATTGGGCGCAAGATTCGTGAGTCGGCAGTTGTCAACACCGCTGATAATTTCATCGATGAGTTAAAAGAAGCATTGGGCTCTGAGGGGCGCTGGAGTGGTGAATTAGAGGCGACGCGCAAAGATGGCCAAGTCTATCCGATTGAGATCAATATTGACGTGGTTAGAGACAATGATGGCAATATCATCAACTATGTAGGTGTTTTCTCAGACATTACGTTCCGCAAAAAAGCAGAGAAGGAATTGCGCCGTTTGGCGACAGTCGATCAGCTCACTGGCTTACGTAACCGCAACAGCTTTAAACAGCGTTTTGAGGAAGTGTTAGCACTTTCAGGGGAAGCCGATCAGCATGCTTTATTGTTTATCGACTTAGATAACTTTAAGCGCATTAATGACTCGCTAGGTCATGGTGTGGGCGACGAGTTGCTAACCCGTGTGGCGAAAGCACTGCTGGAAATAACCGCAGAAAATCATGGCATTGTAGCTCGACTTGGTGGCGATGAGTTCACCGTGGTACTTGCCGATGTAGACACCTGGAGTCAGCCTGCTAAATACGCACAGGCCATATTGGATTATTTCGCAAAGCCATTATCGTTACCAAGCGCGGAAGTCTTAGTCTCGCCAAGTATTGGTATCGTGATGTATCCAGAAAACGGTGATAGTGCGGAAGAGTTGCTAAAAAATGCGGATATGGCGATGTATTACGCTAAAAAGAAAGGCAAGAATACCTACCAATTCTATACTCGCCAGATGAATGAACAGGCACAACTAAGAATTAACCTTGAGAGCGAATTGCGCCAAGCCATTGAAAAGGATGAGTTTGTGGTCTTTTATCAGCCTAAAGTTAGCCTAGAAACGGGGCGGGTCACTAGCATGGAAGCCTTGGTACGTTGGCGTAATCCAAACCGAGGCCTAGTTATGCCAGGCGAGTTTATACCCCTAGCGGAAGAAGCGGGCTACATTATTGCCATCAGCCAGAAGGTTATTGAAAAGAGTTGCCTACAATTAAGAGATTGGAAAAATCGTGGTATTTATGATGGCAAGATCGCGGTAAATCTTTCGGCCGTCCAGTTTTATCATGAAAACTTATGGGAAACGGTTAAAACGGCATTACATATCGCCAAAATTGAGGCGACGGATTTGGAGTTTGAGATCACTGAAGGCATGGTGATGCAGGATTTAGCGCACTCGATACAGCAAATGCAGACGCTAAAAGAAATGGGCAGTAGTCTTGCACTGGATGATTTTGGAGTGGGTTACTCCTCGCTCGGAAACCTTAAAGATTTTCCTATCGACACTTTAAAAATCGATCGTGCCTTTATTTGGGACTTAGAGGATTCGGAGCGTGATAAAAAATTGGTGGCCTCGATCGTGACCCTAGCGCACAACTTGGGTATTAAAGTGGTGGCTGAAGGTGTTGAAACGCCTTATCAGGTTAAAGCCCTGAGAGATATGAAGTGCGAAGAAATCCAAGGCTATATTTTTAGCAAACCAGTACCACCCTGGGAAATGGAAGCGATATTGACCGATCCAAATTATACTTTAGACGCGATAATCGAAGATATGGGCGAAGAGTAAGCCACTTAGAATGGGCTAAAAAACAACTTTCTGAGGTAAACGTAGCCAAAAAACCGTTAATTTGGATAAAAAACGCCCAATTCATTTGATTGGCTGAGCGCGGTTTGAGACAATAAGCGCCCTAAAAATTGCTGGCCTTACTCATATCTATTTAGGAGATTCGATGCCCACTTCTGGTAATGACACGCCGAGTCGTTTTCAATTAGCAAACGCCATCCGCGCCCTTAGTATGGATGCTGTTCAAAAAGCCAAGTCGGGTCACCCTGGCGCCCCAATGGGGATGGCTGATATCGCTCAAGTTCTTTGGAGCGACTTCTTAAACCACAATCCAAGCAACCCTGACTGGGTCAACCGCGACCGTTTCGTGATGTCGAACGGCCATGGCTCAATGCTGGTGTATTCTTTGTTACACCTTACAGGCTACGATGTTAGCATCGAAGATATTAAGAATTTCAGGCAGCTACACTCGAAAACGCCAGGACACCCTGAGTATGGCTATACACCAGGCGTTGAAACTACGACAGGCCCATTAGGTCAAGGCATCGCTAACGCGGTCGGTTTCGCTATCGCAGAAAAAACGCTAGCGGCACAATTTAACCGCCCAGGCCACGATATTGTCGATCACTTTACCTATGTATTCATGGGTGATGGCTGCATGATGGAAGGTATTTCTCATGAGGTATGTTCGCTAGCAGGTACTTTGGGTCTTGGGAAGCTAGTCGCTTTCTGGGATGACAACGGTATTTCGATTGATGGTGAAGTTGACGGCTGGTTCTCTGATGATACGCCGAAGCGCTTCGAATCTTATGGCTGGCAGGTGATTTCAGACGTTGATGGCCATGATCCAGAAGCGGTCAAGAAAGCTATCGAAGAAGCAAAAGCTGATAGCGAGCGCCCGACTTTAATCTGTTGTCGCACCGTTATCGGTTTCGGCTCACCAAATAAGCAAGGTAAAGAGTCTTGTCACGGCGCGCCGCTAGGTGACGATGAAATCGAGTTAGCACGCAAAGAATTGAACTGGCCACACGCGCCTTTTGAAATCCCACAAGATATCGCCAAAGCATGGGACAAGCGTGAAGCAGGTCAAAAGCTAGAAAGTGACTGGGATCAAAAGTTCATCGCCTACCGCGAAGCACACCCAGAACTTGCCGACGAACTTAAGCGTCGCTTGGATAAGCGTTTACCGAATAACTTTGCGGAAGAAGCTGATAAATATATCAAGCAGTTGCAAGAAGAAGGCCCAACGGTAGCTAGCCGTAAAGCGTCACAAATGGCGTTAAACGCCTATGCACCACTATTGCCAGAGTTGTTAGGCGGTTCAGCGGACTTGGCCGGATCAAACCTAACCATCAATGAGCAGTCAAAAGGCATCACGGCGAAAGACGCTAGCGGCAACTACCTCTATTACGGTGTACGTGAGTTTGGTATGTGCGCCATCATGAATGGTATGGCGCTACACGGTGGTTTATTGCCATACGGCGGTACTTTCTTAATCTTCATGGAATATGCGCGCAACGCCGTGCGCATGGCCGCTCTAATGAAGCAACAAGCCATTTATGTCTTCACTCACGATTCTATTGGTCTTGGTGAAGATGGCCCGACGCACCAGCCGATCGAACAGTTGGCGAACATGCGTACTACGCCAAACTGCTCTGTGTGGCGTCCGTGTGATGCGGTCGAAACTGCAGTTGCCTGGAAAGCGGCTATCGAACGTCGCGACGGACCTACGGCTCTAAGCTTGAGTCGACAAGGTTTGCCGCACCAAGAGCGTGATGCAGAGCAATTAGCGAACATCGCCAAAGGTGCGTATGTCTTAAAAGACAGCAAAGAAAGCCCAGAATTAATTTTGATCGCAACCGGCTCAGAAGTTGGTTTAGCGGTAGAAGTGGCTGACAAGTTAAGCGCTAAAGGTAAGCAGGTTCGTGTGGTTTCAATGCCATCGACCGATACTTTCGACGCGCAAGACGCGGCTTATAAAGAAAGCGTGTTACCAGCAGATGTTCCTGCTCGTATCGCTATCGAGGCGGCAATTGCAGACTACTGGTACAAGTACGTAGGCCTAGAAGGTCAGATCGTTGGCATGACAAGCTTTGGTGAGTCAGCGCCGGCAGGAGATTTATTTGAGCATTTCGGTTTTACAGTTGAGAACGTTGTTGCTGTAGCTGAAGACATGTTAGACGAAGGTGGCTTATTGGATTAATCGTCTTGAGTCGGGAAGCACCCACGGGCTTTTTGCTGTGGAGCTGACCTGCTTAGAATGATGAACAATAAAGCCAAAGAATCGAAATTTTGGAGAAGAAAATGACAGTTAAAGTAGCAATTAATGGTTATGGCCGTATCGGTCGCACAGCGTTACGCGCAATTTATGAGCACGGCTACCGTGACCGTATCGAAGTTGTTGCCATCAACTCTTCGCACCCAGCTGAAACCACTAAACACTTAACTAAGTACGACACGACTCATGGTCGTTTCAACGCAGACGTTTCAACGGACGGCGATCACTTAATCGTTAATGGCGATAAAATTAAGTTATACGCTGAGCGTAACCCAGAGCTTATTCCTTGGGGCGACCAAGACGTAGACGTTGTATTCGAATGTACAGGCGTATTTAAAGACCAAGCCGGCGCATCTAAACACTTCAAAGGTGGCGCTAAGAAAGTATTGATCTCAGCTCCAGGCGCTGCTGACGTTGACGCAACGGTAGTATTCGGCGTAAACGACGACATCTTAAAGCCAGAGCACCGCGTTGTATCAAATGCTTCGTGCACCACAAACTGTTTAGCGCCATTAGCGAAAGTCTTAAACGACACAGTAGGTATTAAGTCTGGTCTCGTAAACACTATCCACGCTTACACCAACGACCAAAAGCTAATCGATAACCAGCACTCAGACTTACGTCGTGCGCGAGCCGCAGCTCAAAGCATTATCCCAACAAAAACAGGTGCAGCTAAAGCGGTTGGTTTAGTACTACCAGAACTTAACGGCAAGATGGACGGTTTCGCCATGCGCGTACCAACGATCAACGTTTCTTGCGTAGACTTAACGTTTACTGCAGGTCGCGATACAACGGCTGAAGAAATTAACGAAATCGTACAGAAAGCAGCAGACGGTCATGTGCTTGACTACAACGATGAGCCACTAGTATCTATCGACTTTAACCACAGCCCAGCGTCTTCTACTTTCGACGCAGGTCAAACTCGTGTTATGGACGGTAACTTAGTTAAAGTGGTTACTTGGTATGATAATGAGTGGGGTTTCAGTAACCGTATGCTTGATGTCGCTATCAAGATGATGAGTGTTTAAGGCTAGTTACTCGTAATACTTCGTTACGGCTGATTTTCTCGATGCTCACGTACTAATGTACGCTACGCATTCTAAAATCAGCCAAGCCTCGTCTTCCAAGTAACTATCTCTTAAACACTGAGAATGTAAGACGATGCTGGATTAAAACAAAAGACTTTTTTCGGAAAGTCTTTTTGTACTTTAAAGACACGTTTAAATAAACGATAAAGATTAAAGAATATAGGTTCTAAAACATGAATGTTTTGAGAATGTCCGATTTAGATCTAGAAGGTAAGCGCGTTCTTATTCGTGAAGATCTAAACGTACCTGTGAAAGATGGCAAGATCACCAGTGACGTGCGTATCCAAGCGTCTTTACCGACCATTAAATTAGCCCTAGAAAAAGGCGCTAAAGTCATGGTGATGTCACACCGCGGTCGTCCAACCGAAGGTGTTTTGACGGAAAAAGACTCGATGGCGTTGATAGCTGATTACTTAAACGAGCTGTTAGATGTTCCGGTTCGTTTAGTCAGCGAATACCTTGAAGGTGTTGAGGTTGAGCAGGGGGAAGTGGTGGTCTTCGAAAACGTGCGTTGTAACGTTGGCGAAAAGGCAAACGATGAGCGTTTATCGAAAATGTACGCTGATTTATGCGATGTATTCGTTAATGACGCTTTCGGTACGGCGCACCGTGCACAAGCCTCGACTCACGGCGTTGCCAAATTTGCACCGGTGGCGTGCGCAGGTCCATTATTAGCAGGCGAACTCGAAGCATTAGGCAAAGCGCTAGATAACCCAGCACGTCCAATGGTGGCGATTGTTGGCGGTTCTAAGGTCTCTACCAAGCTAACGGTTTTAGAATCTCTATCGACCGTAGTCGATCAGCTGATAGTTGGTGGTGGTATCGCTAATACCTTTATCGCTGCGACTGATAAGCCGGTAGGCAAATCGTTGTGTGAAAACGATTTAATTCCTGAGGCTAAGCGACTGATTGAGCAAGCTAAAGCTAAAGGTGGTGAAATTCCGGTGCCAGTCGATGTAGTGACGGGTAAAGAATTTGCAGAAGATGCTGCTGCTGAAACCAAGTCAGTCGATGAAGTTGCTAGCGATGATATGATATTTGACATCGGCCCAAAATCGGCACAGCACTTAGCAGAAGTATTGAAAGAAGCGAAAACTATCGTTTGGAATGGTCCCGTTGGAGTGTTCGAGTTCGATCAGTTTGGCGCAGGAACAGAAGCTATCTCAAAAGCAATCGCAGAGAGCGACGCTTTTTCAATTGCAGGTGGTGGCGATACACTAGCGGCGGTTGATAAATACGGCATTAAAGATAAGGTTTCATATATTTCGACAGGTGGCGGTGCTTTCCTAGAATTTTTAGAAGGTAAAGAGCTACCTGCTGTCGCGATTCTTGAAGAAAGAGCGAAGTAAGACTCTGTCACGAGAAGCGACTAACAGTAAAACACAGCATTTAAATATTAAACAGACAAACAGTTTAAGAGGATAACAAGATGGCACTAATTACAATGCGCCAACTACTGGACCACGCTGCAGAGCATGGCTACGGTATTCCGGCATTTAACGTCAACAACCTAGAACAGATGCGTGCAGTGATGCAGGCAGCAGATGAAACAGACAGCCCTGTTATCGTTCAAGCGTCAGCTGGCGCGCGTAAGTATGCTGGTTCAAACTTCTTGCGCCACTTAATTTTAGCGGCCATCGAAGAATTCCCACACATTCCTGTTTGTATGCACCAAGATCATGGTTCTTCACCAGCAGTATGTCAGCAGTCGATTCAACTTGGCTTCTCATCAGTGATGATGGATGGCTCGCTTGAAGAAGACATGAAAACACCGGCAAGCTACGAGTACAACGCTCGTGTAACTAAGCTAACGGTTGATATGGCGCACGCTTGTGGTGTTTCGGTTGAAGGTGAATTAGGTTGCTTAGGCTCACTTGAAACAGGTATGGCTGGCGAAGAAGACGGCTCTGGCGCAGAAGGCGTTTTAAGTATGGATCAATTATTAACTGACCCAGAAGAAGCCGCTCAGTTTGTAAAAGACACAGGTGTTGACGCGTTAGCAATCGCTATTGGTACTTCACACGGCGCTTACAAGTTTACACGTCCACCAACAGGCGATGTATTATCGATTAAGCGCATTAAGGAAATCCACGAGCGTATTCCAGATACACACCTAGTAATGCATGGCTCGTCGTCAGTACCACAAGATTGGCTAAAAGTTATCAATGAGTATGGCGGTGACCTAGGCGAAACTTACGGTGTACCGGTTGAAGAAATTCAAGAAGGTATCAAGCACGGTGTACGTAAAGTGAACATTGATACAGACTTACGCTTGGCTGCGACTGGTGCGGTTCGTAAATTCTTAAAGCATAACCCTAAAGAATTTGACCCACGTAAATACAACAAAGTAGCACAAGACGCAATGCAGGCTATCTGTAAAGCACGTTACGAAGCATTCGGCACAGCTGGTAACGCTTCTAAGATTACTCCAATTAACATGGAGCAAATGGCGGCGGATTATAAAGCGGGAAAACTAGACCCTCGCGTGAAATAATCGCTTCTGTTACTATGAAAGCCAGCTTATTGCTGGCTTTTTTTATGGCTACTTGATTAATAAACCTAAAAAAACATAAATAAAATAACGATAACCGCACTTTTTACGTGACCCACACCATATACTGTAGAAATATCTAAGAACAAAATTCAAACAACTGGTATCTTACTTCGCGCTAGAGAAGGAGCCGTATTTTAGGAGCAGTACTAAGAAGAAGTACTTAGGAACAGTATCTATGGGGGTAGATATGACTAAAAGAGCGTTAATCGTGGATGACTCCAGGACTGCCTTTATGGTCCTGGCTAAAATTCTGTCCAATTATAATATTGAAGGTATTCATGCCAAGTCAGGTGATGCGGCTTTAGAATACTTAGCGCGTCATTCCGTAGACGTTATCTTTATGGATCAAGCCATGCCCGGCAAGGACGGCTTTGAAACCATCAAAGAAATCAAGGAAGACTCGCGATCAAAAGATATTCCGATAATGATGTTTACTGCTAGAAGTGGCGAGGAATATTACCGTGAAGCAAAGGAATTGGGTGCCGAGGGCGTATTACCAAAAGAATTATCCGCTGAAGAAGTAGAAGAAGCACTGATTAAGCTGAATCTATGGGGAGCAATCTCAGGGCAAGCTTCTGCTGAAGAAGTGCGTGAGGACATTTTACAGCCAACATCCGATGAAAAGCTCAGAGTATGGTTGGAATCATTCCTCGAAAACGAATTCTCTCCGCAGCTATCGAACAAAGTCCGTAAAGCTACCGACGACTTGCGCCGCGATACGATTCACTATGGCAAGCGGATGCTGGATGAAATCGCAAAAAGTGATAAGCAACAGCAAGTCTTGCAGGAAGTGAAAGGCCAGACGGATTATCTCAAGCAGCTATTCAAAACCTCATTTAAACAATACCGCTTAATCAGTTCTATTTTTATCGTGCTATTAATGGTGCTGACCTCCGGAATTGTCTGGTTACTTTATAAAACCTCAGAGCTGACTGCTGAGCAACAAGGTTTGTATCAGAAAATCGCTCAGCTAACCGCTGAAAGCGGTGAAGGCGAAAGGCGTTTAAGCGATAAGATTGAAAAGCAATCGGAAAGCGTAGCAAAGCTTCTGACAGAGCATGTAGGTAATAATGTCAGTACTGCAGCTAGTGAAAACGAAGGGATCTACAGCGAGCAGGGAATGGTCGGTAAATTAGTCGGCATAGAAAGTGAAGGCAGTCGATTAACCGCTAAAAGTGCTTATGGTTATCTTTTTACGGTCACCCCCCAAGGAAGATTGGCACAGAGTCACCTTAAACGTTATTACATAGAGCCTGGCTGTAATGGAGCTACATATGCAAATGCGCTCGCAGGATTAGTGCTAAAACTCGAGGATAATACCTTGGCTTACACGGAGTTACAGGGTTACGCCTTGGTACAGCGGCCTGTCAGTTGGTTGGATGCTAATCAGCAATGCCATGAATACAGCGAAAATGAAGAAGTGGTGCTGAGACAGTTGTTGGCTAATGATGAGCGTATTACAGGTGTCACGGACACAGTGTATTACCAATTAAACTAGGGGATTAACCGCCACCGAATCTGGTAGCGGCTAAAAGTCTAATGCTTATCTAATAAAGAACACGTGCTCGAATAGTCCCCTCGATATCCCGCATTTTCTCTAGCGCAGTTTGGCTAGAGCCCTGTTCAATATCGGTGACTACATACCCAAGCTCGCCTTGAGTTTGTAGGTACTGGCCTGAAATATTGACGTCGTTATCAGACAATATTTGGTTAATTTGCATCAAAACGCCTGGTCTATTCTTATGAATATGCAAAATACGATGGCGTTTATCATGTTCGGGTAATGAAACCTGTGGGAAATTTACCGCCGACATCGTTGAGCCATTGTTACTGTATTTTATCAGTTTGTCGGCAACTTCAATGGCAATGTTTTCTTGGGCTTCCTGTGTGCTACCGCCGATATGCGGCGTTAAGATGACATTATCAAAGGCACGCAGTGGCGATTGAAACTCTTCGCTGTTAGATTTGGGTTCGGTGGGGAAAACATCAATTGCAGCACCTGCTAAATGTTTGTTTTCTAAAGCATTGGCGAGGGCATCGATATCCACCACAGTACCACGCGAAGCATTGATAAGAATGCTATTAGGTTTCATTTGTGCGATCTGGCTTTGCCCCATCATGCCTTTAGTTTGTTCAGTTTCAGGAACGTGTAAACTAACCACATCGGAATGAGCGAGCAATTCATTAAGCTCAGTGACTTGCTCTGCATTACCCAGAGTCAACTTATTCTCGATATCAAAAAAACGCACTTTCATGCCAATGCCTTCGGCAAGAATACCCAGCTGGGTGCCGATATGTCCATAACCAATAATACCAAGGGTCTTGCCACGAGCTTCATTAGATAAGGCGGCTGTTTTTAGCCACTCACCGCGATGCGCAGCAGCATTTTTCGCTGGAATACCGCGTAACAGCATAATCATTTCGCCTAAAACAAGTTCGGCGACGCTGCGAGTATTAGAGTAAGGGGCATTGAAAACAGGGATACCACGGTTTTGCGCAGCCACCAGATCGACTTGGTTGGTACCGATACAGAAACAACCGACGCCGACCAATTTCTTCGCTGATGAAAGCACCTTGTCGCTCAGTTGAGTTCGTGAGCGAATCCCGATAAAGTGGTAATCATTAATGGCTTCAAGGAGTTCGGATTCGGATAAAGCCGTTTTATGGTAAGTCACATTCTCATATCCATCCTGGCGGAAGATATCTTCGGCCACGGGATGAACCCCTTCTAGCAATAATACTTTCAAATCTTGTTTGTTAAATGACGTATGGGCTGACATAACAGGTCTCTGAGGTGTCTCTAGTTAAGTATTGATAGGTCTGATGAGTTCATTTAATCAAAAGACAAAAACGATAGAAAGTGTTTATTTATTTTATTCAGATAGAGCGACAAAAAAGGTGTGTGCGTGGGTTGTTTTTGCTACAATTTGCCGCCATTGAGGCCGTAAAGGCTATGTTTGTGGTGCTAAATGCCTTTACTTGAGGAGAATGCCTGATGGCATACGAAGTAAATATCAATAAAATGATCGAGTTATTAAGCGATACGCTATCGCTATCGGAGGGAGAGCTCTCGGCCGATACTCAGCTTATTGGTAACCTACCAGAATTCGATTCAATGGCGATTGTGTCGATCTTAATGCAAATTGAAGAAGATTTTGGGATTGAAATTCCGGATGATGAGTTATCCGGTGAAGTATTTGAATCCGTTGAGTCGCTAACAGAGTTTGTTGAGATTCACCAAGCAGCAACCGCCATCTAGTCTAGAACACCTCAAAGCTAACTAATTACTTGATTTTTAAGGCCTAAGAGTGGATCTTTAGGCCTATTTCTTTTATAACAAAGACTCATTCTAACAAGCAATTTGCCATGGCAGGTTTTATTGCCAGTATTATTCTGGCCGTCTATCTTTTAATTCTTACGCTAGTTCGCTGGCGACGTATTGCCTTATTCTGGCCTTTATTGGTCATCGCTTTCTCGCTAGCCTTCTGGAGTGCTGCCAAACTATTTGAAGAGCAGTTACAGCTTCCTTTTTGGATGCTTGAGTGGGTTCGACTGTTTGGTTTCTTTACTACCTTAGCACTTTTTATGTGGAAGTTTGCCCGGCTGCATCTGTGGCTTAATGTCGGTGTGTGTGCCGTACTGGGGTTGTGGCTCGCCTATCAAATGTACGGACCAGAAGAGCTAGGAAGTTTGATTAACCCAGGCTTTGCAGGGCTAGTTTTACTTCTATTGTTGCATTTAGTGGAGCTTGCAGGCAATCAGTTCTCGGAAACTTACCGTAAAGAAATCGCAACCTTGGCCGGCTCGATAGGCTTTATATTGGTCTGGGATCTCTTTTGCATGTTGCTTTTCATGTTGGATGAGACGCGAAGTCCCGAGGTGCTTGATATTGCCCGATCGATAGTCACTTCGCTTGCCATTAGTTTTGCCATAGTGCACCTACAAGGGATAGAGCATAGCCGCTTTCAGTTAAATGAGTCATTACCGCGATACCGCCCAGAAAGTGGCCTGAATATATTTGCCATTTACTGCTGGATAGCTGTAGTCGGTTATATCTTAATTGGCATGGTCACTAAAAATGCGGAGCTGGCATTAGCATTTTTATTAACGGCGGGTGTTGGCTTTGTATTACTGGCATATAAAAAACGTTTTTTTGGACAGCTCAAGATACTCTATCGCAAATTGTTCTCCGCTTATAAATATGACTATCGAGAAAGTTGGATACGGTTTAACCGGGCGCTTGATGAAGCCAATGTCACAGGCAATTACTACCAATTATCGATAAAAGCCATTGCCAACATTATTGATAGCCCAGCGGGTAAATTATGGAGCCTACGTAATGGTAGTTTTGGCTATGTCGACCACTGGGAGCTGCCCCTTTCGAAGGACATGAGTTATCAATTACCTGAAAGTTTGAGTCGCTTTATTGACGAGACCAACTGGGTGATAGATGTCCATGAATACCAGAAAAACCCAGATATGTATCGCGGCTTAGAGCTCGACTTGAGCGATCCTTTGTTTGATAACCACCGTATATTTATCCCTTTACGACGCAACGATGAACTGATCGGAATCGTCGGCCTTGCAGCGAGTTTTAGTAAGCCTATTTTGAACTGGGAAGACCATGACTTGTTAAAAGCTGCTGGTCTACAAATGGCGAGTTATCTGGCGATGTTCGAAGCAACGACCCAAATTTACGAACAACAGCATTTTGATGCTTTTAATCGACTATCGGCCTTCGTGGTGCACGACATTAAAAACGTCACTGCACAATTAGAGCTGATTACGCATAATGCTGAGCGCTATCGAGACAATCCAGAGTTTATTGATGATACTTTTGAAACGGTTACCAGTGCGACACAACGCTTGAACAAAATGCTTAACCAGTTAAAGCGTGGTCGCTCTACATCGGACCTCAAAAAGGTTTGTGATTTAGAGGATGTTGTTGCTAATTTTAGAAAAACTGCAGATAGGTTGAATTGGACTGGAAGCATTCCAAAGGTAAAAGTCATCGCCGAAAAAGATGCGTTGCTCAATGTGATCCAACACCTGCACCAAAATGGCCTTGAAGCTAGCGATAAAGATAGTTTGGTGACGCACCATGTCGAGCTTAAAAACAATCAAGTTCACTGGCATATCTATGATAAGGGCACCGGTATGGATAGTGACTTCATGCGTAAACAGTTATTCAAGCCATTCGCCACGACTAAGGGCAATGCAGGGATTGGCATCGGAGTCTATCAGTGCCGGTATTTGCTACAAAGCTTCGGTGGTGATTTAATAATCCATAGCGAATTGAATCAGGGCACGCATTGTATCGCGATTTTAGATTCTCCTAATGGAGAGAAGGAAGGACATAATGGCACAGAGTAAACCAGAATTATTAGTCATAGAAGATGATAAAGGCTTGCAGAAGCAACTAAAGTGGTCGCTCGATGAATATCATGTAGTACTTGCTGAAGGAAAAGATTCTGCGCTCGCTGAGCTTCGCCGTTTCCAACCTAAAGTGGTCACTCTTGATTTGGGCCTACCGCCGGATCCTGCAAACGCCAGTGCAGGCCTAGAGTTACTTAGTGAAATACTCAATCTATCACCTTCTTCTAAGGTCATTGTTGTCACGGGTAACGATGAGCGTGAAGTTGCGATGAAAGCGATCGAGTTGGGTGCTTATGATTATTATCACAAGCCGATCTTGCCTGATGAACTAAAACTGATTATTAATCGTGCCTTTGAACTTGCGAACTTAGAAGAAGAAAGCCGAATCTATAGGCGCAACGAAAATATGCGTTTTCATGGCATTGTAGCGACGTCGCCCAAGATGTTAGCCGCTTGCCAGAAAATTGAGAAAGTCGCACCAACGGATCTTAACGTTATGCTTGAAGGCGACAGTGGTACTGGTAAGGAAGTGTTAGGGCGCGCCGTGCACAGTCTAAGTAAACGAAGCGAAGGCTCTTTTGTTTATTTAAATTGCGCTGCTATTCCGGAAAATTTGTTAGAAACAGAGCTATTCGGCTACGAAGCCTCAGGGTTTTCAGAGGAAGGCGCCAGTAGCAAAGGGAAGATTGAAGAAGCTAATGATGGCACGCTTTATCTTGATGAAGTCGAAATGATGACAATGTCCCTACAGACTAAGCTAATGCGTGCTTTGAATGATGGGAGGGTTGAGCGTGTTGGTAGTCGTGAAGCGTTACCAATTAATTTAAGGCTTATCTGTTCGGCTAATGGTGATTTGGAGCAATATGTCAGCGAAGGAAAATTTCGAGAAGATTTGTTTTATAAACTTAACGAGATCAATATCCAAATACCACCTTTGGCAGAGCGAGATGGAGACGTGGTGCTGATAGCTCGTACCATGCTGAGTAAATTTAATAAGCAGTTTGGTCGAAATATCCGTAGTTTCACTAAAGACGCTGTACAAGCGATGGAAGCCTATTCTTGGCCAGGCAATGTTCGAGAGCTAGAAAATAAAATTAAAAGTGCGGTGGTTATGTCGGAAGGCACGCAAATTACCGCAGAGGACTTGCAGCTCGAAGAGGCGCAGTTGCGTGAAATGCCTCTGAATTTACGACAAGTCAGAGAAGCCGCTGAAACTCGCGCGATACAACGAGCAATAGTGTTGGCAGACGGAAATATTTCACAGGCCGCTAAATTGCTGGGGCTGACTCGTCCAACTTTATATAGCCTGATGGATAAGTACAGTATTCATAGTTAGTCTAAAAATAAGTCCCGCAGAACTCTAGTTTCCTACGGGGCTTTATCTCTTGGTGCATACGCCTGTGTCAAGCTAACGTGTATGACGGTATAAGTTCTAGCGAGTTAGTGTCTCAACAGAGTCTTGTTTACCGAGTAATAATACATCCGCAGCGCGCTCAGCAAAAAGTCCGTTCGTGACCACACCGACGATATTATTTAGCAGTCTTTCCAGTTTTATCGGCTCATTAATTTCAAAGCCATGCACGTCAAGAATAACATTGCCATTGTCGGTAGTGAAGCCAGTACGGTAGACAGGATCACCGCCAAGTTTTACAACTTCTCGTGCGACATAGCTACGCGCCATTGGGATCACTTCAATTGGGATCGGAAATTCGCCAAGACGAGGAACCAATTTCGATTCGTCAGCAATACAAATGAACTTATCTGCGACCGCTGCAATAATTTTTTCGCGGGTTAAAGCGCCGCCACCACCTTTGACTAGCTGTAATAGGTGATTCGACTCGTCAGCACCATCAACGTACACAGGGATTCTATCGACGTCATTAAGCTCGAAAACTTCGATCCCATGTGACTTTAGACGCTCAGTCGATGCTTCAGAGCTTGAAACCGCGCCTTGGATTTTATGTTTTATGGTTGCCAGCTCGTCAATGAAGTAATTGACCGTTGAGCCAGTTCCAACGCCAACAATACTGCCTTCTTCGACATATTCGACAGCCGCTTTACCGACTAATGCTTTTAGTTCGTCTTGTGTCATGCCTTATCGTCCTCAATGCTTAAAATAAAGTCCCACTCATCTTTTGCTACTGGCATAATCGACAAGCGATTACCTTTCTGCACTAAGCGCATATCAGACAATTCTGGGTAGGTCTTGAGTTCGTCGAGTGGGATTTCACGTTTTAAATCACGGACGTGCTTAACATCCACCATGTACCAACGTGGTTTATCGGGGTTACTTTTAGGATCATAATATTTCTCATCGGGATCAAAAGCGGTATGGTCAACATAACCTTCTCTTGTCACCTCCATGATGCCGACGATGGCTGGTGGTTTGCAGTTAGAGTGATAGAAGAAGACTTGATCACCGACTTTCATTTCATCGCGCATCATATTGCGCGCCTGATAATTACGCACGCCATCCCAGTGATCGGTTTTATTCGGTAGCGCTTTTAAATGCTCGATGCCAAATACATCTGGCTCAGACTTCATTAACCAATAGGCCATAATTTAACTGTGTTGGGTTGTCGATGATGCAAGTATATACTTATGACAAAACAAAGTGTAGGGCTCGGCCAAAGCGATCCCATCAAGCGAACAATTAGTCGCTAAAACGAAGGAAATGATTGGGTGTGACCACAGCATCCATCGCTAAATCCCACTTTTCTGTAGGAATTTCAGGGACTTTTTGGAAGTTATAGGCTAACCCAACTAGCTCGGGGCGTTTCTTTTTGCTGAGATTAGCAAAGAAAGTATCGTAATAACCGCCACCCATGCCGAGACGATTGCCTTTGCTGTCGAAGGCGACTAAAGGCATAAATACTAGCGAAAGCTTCGACGGAGCTACCGCTTCAGTAGCATCACCAACCGGCTCATAAATACCATAAGCACCTTTTTTAACCGAATCCTGACCTGTATAAGGCAAAAAGTCCATAGTGCGAGCTTTTGTGGTGTTAATCTTTGGAATGTAACAGTTTTTTCCTTGCGACAGGGCGTACTCAATAATAGGCATACAACTAACTTCCCCACCGATAGGCAGGTAAAAAGCAATATGTTGGTGATTTTCGATGAGTTTAGCTTGTGAAATATGGCCTAGGATCGCAATCGCAGCACGCTGCATAAAAGGAGAGGTTAGATTTTGACGCTCATGCTTTATTCTAGTTCTAATGTACGTTTTTTGTAGTATGAGGTTATTCATAAAAACCCAGACTGCCGTTGTAGGTAATAGCCCTGAAACCCGGAGTTTCAAGGGGGGAAACCATGTGTAAGATCAGGCTTTCCGGTCTAAGCGGACTTGCACAACACCTACATTGAGGAATCCCTAAATAACAATTATCGGCTCGAGGACGGTCACTACTGACGAACAGCCCAGGCAAAGCCAGTATAACAAAATCAAGGGTTGTCCGTCAGCCCTATTTGCTCGCTTTGTTTGAGCGCATCGTCAATTTTTTCGTTCAGTAGTTCTATGCGTTGCTCAAATTCAGCGTTGGAATCAGTATCTGTGCTCGGTTTGTTCAAAAGCTCATAGCTGAGGTTTAAAGCGGCCATAACGGCAATACGCTCTAAGCCAAGAACTTTACCTGCGGAGCGAATTTCACGCATTCTTTTATCAAGGAAGTTCGCTGCCTGCAACAGTGTTTGATGCTCGTCTTCGGGACTCGCAACTTGAAATTCTTTCCCCAATATCGTGATATTCACTGGAGTTGCATTTGATTTAGCCATCTTGTTAGCCATTCTCTACTATCAATTCTCCTATGATAGAAGTATCACAGGATTCCACCGTCAAAGTTTATTTAACTTGCTGTTAATATAATTATTATGCCTGGTGCGTTTAGATTGATTTCAAACGTGAGATCATAACGTCGATTTGCTTACGAGCCGATTCATTACGACTGTGTAATCGATCTTTTTCGATTCTTAGTTCACTGATCTGCTGGCGTAATTGCTTATTTTCATTATCAATCGTATGAAAACGCGCCAATAAGGCGTCAATTTTCTGTTCTAATTGTTCAAATTGACTATCTTTCATAGCAAGTTACCTAATTTTGTTAAAGTATACTATAAGGTTCTGTATGGGGCTGGTCAATCAATAATCAATGGCAACGATAACCGGTTGGCGACTTCTGCGCTAACTTTCGCACAGAAACTGGGTTTTAGGGCGAACAAACGTTACACTAATGCCAAAATTGAACGAATTTACCGTAAATAGCTATTATGAATTACACCCAAGTAAGCGAGTTGTGCCAGGATTTTTTCCCAGACTTAACGCCGTCCCAATTAGCAGGAATGATACACGGTTTGTTAGGTCGTGGATTTGTGGTGGAAACTGAGCGTTGGAAGCAGCACATGAGCGAGTTTTTAGCCTCAGGAGAGCCACTGCCGGAGCCAGCTCTTGAAGGATTAGAACAACTAATCGCCTTCAGTCAGAAAGACTATCAGGCCGACTCTTTCTCCATCGACCTGATTCGCCCGGAAGACGACTATCCATTAGAACAACGCGCTTCAGCCATTGGTGATTGGTGCCAGGGCTATTTAACTGGCTATGGTTTAGTGAAAAACACTAACGCTAAGGAGCTTGAAGGCGAAGCTAAAGAAGCGCTACAGGACATCAGTGAAATCGCGAGAATCGACTTCGAGGGCGTGGACTCCGAGGATAACGAAATGGAAAAGGCATTTATGACCGTATGCGAGCACATCAAAATGTCAGGACTGATATTGTTTCAAGCGAATCAGCCCGAAGCCACCGTAAAATCAGAACAAAAACAGGTTCATTAAAACTGGAGCATTGAAAACAAGTCTCTATGAAAGCCATTAACTTTGCCGCTCGACGTAAAAAATTAATGCAGTGGATGGGGCCAAACTCCATCGCTATATTGCCGGCCGCCGAAGAAAAGGTGCGCAGCCACGACGTCAACTATCCGTTCCGTCAGGACAATAACTTCTGGTACTTAACCGGCTTTAATGAACCGGACGCAGTGATGGTGCTGATTCCAGGTCGCAAGCAAGCAGAGTTTATCCTCTTTAATCGGGAAAAAGACAAAACTCAAGAACGCTGGCATGGCCGTCGGTTAGGGCAAGAAGGCGCTATTAATGAGCTAGGTGCTGATGATGCGTTTCCGATCGATGATATTGATGACATTTTGCCAGGACTTATGGAAGGGCGTGAACGAATTTACTTTGCGCTTGGCGCTAATTCGGAGTTTGATCATAAGGTTATGGAGTGGCGTAGCGAGTTAATGACCTCGCCGGCCAAACGAACCGCCTCGCCGGGTGAGCTGATTGATATTGGTCATCACTTGCATGACATGAGGTTGGTTAAGTCATCTGCAGAAATTCAGCGTTTGCGCCATGCTGCTAAAACCTCGGCAAAAGCGCATAAAGAATTAATGTTAGCCTGTGCGCCTGGCAAGACAGAGCGCGAGATGGAAGCGGTGTTGCACTATCACTTCGCTAAGGGTGGCTGCCGCTATCCGGCATACCCATCGATCATCGCTTCTGGCGATAATGCGAATATACTGCACTACATTGAAAATGCCGACGAGATGAAGGATGGCGAGTTACTGCTGATCGATGCCGGTGGTGAGTTTGAACACTATGCGGCCGATATCAGTCGCACCATTCCGGTTAATGGCAAATATAGCGAAGCACAAGCGGCGCTGTATGATGTGGTGCTTGCGGCGCAGTTGGCGACGATAGAAATGGTCAAACCGGGTAATCACTGGGATCATATCCACAATAAAGCGGTAGAAGTTCTAACCCAAGGGTTGGTCGATTTAAAGATCCTAAAAGGTGAGCCAAAAGATTTAATAAAACGCGGTGTTTACCGTGAGTTTTATATGCATAAGACAGGACATTGGCTTGGGCTCGATGTGCATGATGTCGGCGATTACCACCTACACGGTGCACCGCGCGTGTTGGAGCCGGGTATGGTGTTGACGGTGGAGCCTGCGCTTTATATCCCTGAAGACATGACGCGCGTTAATGGTCATAACATTGCCAAAAAGTGGCGCGGCATTGGTATTCGTATCGAAGACGATGTGTTGGTAACCAGTAAGGGCTACGATATTTTGTCGAAGGATGTGCCTAAAACACGCCAAGACATAGAGGCGCTGATGGCGAAAGCATAAGATGACAAGCATGAAGGATTCTTACCCAGTAGCGATTGTCGGCGGTGGTATGGCTGGCGCCAGCTTAGCTCTGGCGCTTGCTAAGCGAGGCATAGCTTGTGTCGTGTTTGAAGCTTTTGCCCTAAGCGAGCAGTCGCAACCAAGCTTTGACGACAGAACCGTGGCGCTTTCTAAAGCATCGCTTAATATTTTAGCCAATCTAGGCATCGCAGAAGAAATCGCGCGTGTCAGCGAAGCAATCAAGACAATCCATGTCTCTGAGCAAGGGCATATTGGCTTTGCCCGACTCGCTGCCGAAGAGTGTGATGTCGAGCAATTAGGTGCGGTAATTGAGAATTGGCAACTGGGCAAAGTGTTACATCAGGCTTTTTCCAAACAAGCCGAATATATTGATTATGTAGCGCCGGCCAAAGTATTAGAGCTCTCGCAGAGTCATGATGGTGCCGAACTGACTGTTGAGATTGATGGTCAGGCTGAGACCGTTGAAACGCAACTGGTGGTGCTAGCCGATGGTGCGCGCTCGCCGTTGCGTCAAAAATTGCACATAGACAGTGAGCAACGTGATTTTGAGACTGCCGCTGTGGTGTGCAATCTTAGCACCCAGCTACCTCACCGCAATCAAGCGTTTGAGCGATTTACAGCCGACGGCCCCTTGGCTTTATTGCCGCTCAGTCGCCAGCGAATGGCTCTGGTTTGGTCGAAGCCACAGCATCAGGCTGAGCATTATGTGTCGATGCCGGAGAACGAGTTCGCTAAGGAATTGGAGCATGCCTTTGGCGCGCGTCTTGGACGAATAACCAAAGTGGGTAAAAGACAAAGCTTTCCACTAGTGCAAAGCAAGGCGGAAACCTTAGTCCGCGGGCGCTGTGTATTGGTTGGCAATGCTGCACAGTCTTTACATCCGATAGCGGGACAAGGCTTTAACTTAGGTCTGCGCGATATATCGGTATTGTCTGAACTGTTGTCAGGCGCTGAGGATTACGGCGATTTCCATGTGCTTAACCAGTATCAAAGCTTGCGACAGTCAGATCGTGAGCAAACCCTGTGGGTCACGGAAAGCCTGGCGCGTCTCTTTAGCAACGATTGGGCACCATTATCATTAACCAGAAATCTATTATTAAAAGCTATGGATATTGTGCCAAGCGCGAAATCTATTTTTGCCCAACAAGCGATGGGCTTTGGCTTTAAAAACAGTGAGTTAGCGGCTAATGACGAATAAAATCATTATCGGCTTGGCGCTTTGTGTTGTGGGACTATTCTACCTAGCAGTTAGCTTGTGGTCCGAGAACGATACGCCGGCAGAGCTTACGCCTGAGATCACCAGCGAGCAGAAGGTGAGTTTAACCAAAAAGGATAAAGAACCCGCTACTAGCGAACTATCAGTGACTCAGCCTGTTAAAGATAAAGAGACGGAGCCAAAAGAAAAAGTCGCCAAAAAAGACGACGCTGATGACAAAAAAGTGTGTCAGCTTGCCAATCAATATAATGATTGGTATCCCTCAGGTAATAGTTATGAATCCACTGCTTTTATAGCTGAGGTTAAGGCTTGGGCCAATACACGTGGTTATTTTGAAACTGAGTATTCACGCGGTAGTTTGGACGTAAAGAAACGCTCGGATTACGATTATTACGCGCTAGAAGATTTAGAAGATATGGCAGAAGCGGGCGACTCGATGGCGAATGTACGCTTAGCCTACCGTTTGTATTTAAAAGGCGATAAAGAAAGTTTACAGAAAGCCCAGCCCTACTGTAATCGTGCTATTGCAGACGGATATACAGCCTTAATTATGTGTAAAACCGCAAATTTAATGCACGAGATTAGCGACTTGGATCAGCAAGAGAAGACTGAGTTAAACCGTAAAAATAAAGAGCGACTCGAGCTTGAGTTTCTGGCATGGCAGGGTGTTGCCGAGCGCTTAGGTGACGAATTGGGCGCGGAATTGGCGGTGAGCATTATGCCGGAGCAGGAGTTTGAGTTCGACTCGGCGAGTGTGCAGCAGAAAACCACTGAGTTGGTGGACAATATCCAGAGCTATCGTAAACACTTAGGAATTGAAGGCATTCAACAGCTGCCGATGCCTAAGCTTCTGGCGTATCTTTTAAAGAATCCAGAAAAAATCCAGGAAGAGATCAATGCCTGCTTCGAATAACAGCACAGTAAACGTGGACTATGAGGTCATCATTGTCGGTGGTGGTATGGTTGGCTTGTCTTTGGCAGGCTTACTCTTAGAGCAGAATATCAAGGTTGCCGTGATTGATCCGAAAGCGGTCGAAAGCGATTGGCCAGAAGATTCCATCGGGCAAAGAGTGAGTGCTATTACGCGAGCCAGCGAAAGACTCTTTAAGCAAATTAATGCTTGGGATTTTATCGGCCAACATGAAAAAGCACCTTATCAACGGATGTTCGTGTGGGATGGAGAGTCGAGTCGAGGCAAGATTGAGTTTGATGCAAGTTTAATTGCGCAGCAGAATCTTGGCCACATTGTCGAGAACCGTGTTTTGCGCCGTAGCCTTTTCCAGGCCATTGAGCGCGAGCGTCAGCTGGGTTGGTTGTGCCCAGAGCGGTGTGTAAGCGTGGATTATCAGCAGGATTATGCCAAACTCGAACTCGAATCAGGCCGACAAGTTACAGCACGCTTATTAGTCGCCGCCGATGGTGCTTTTTCATGGCTACGCAAAGCGAGTGGTGTCGGACAAGAGCAAAAGCCGTATGGGCATAAAGCTATTGTTTGCGCGGTTAAAACAGAAAAACCACACCAGCAAACGGCTTGGCAGCGCTTTGACCACCATGGCCCTTTAGCCTTTTTGCCTTTAGCCGATGCGCATTATTGTTCCATCGTTTGGTCGGTGGATGAGGACTATGCTGATGAGCTTTTAGCCTTAGGGCATGAAGCATTTGCAGCGCGTCTTAGCCAAGCATTTGAGTCGACCCTTGGTGAAGTCAGCTTAGCCACTAAACCCGTGGCTTTTCCACTGATTGAACGTAGCGCAGAAACCATGGTTGCGCATCGCTTGGCGTTGATTGGCGATGCCGCACACACTATTCATCCGCTAGCGGGACAGGGCGTAAATCTAGGATTTAGTGATGCTGTCGAGCTCGCAACAGCGATCAAAAATTCTTTGCAAAAAGGTGCGGATATTGGTTTGCAGCGCTGTTTACGACCTTTCGAACGGGCCAGAAAGTCAGAAATAAAAGCGATGCAGTTGGCGATGCAGGGCTTTAAGCGCTTATTCGAGCAAGAGGTTCCGCTAATCCAAATGGCGCGAAGTTATGGCCTTGCTTTGACCGATAAACACCCGTTACTAAAGCAAAAGCTGATCCAAAAAGCGATGGGGCTTTAGCGACTTCTGAAAATAATCCTTATTGTCATAAAACTCTACTTGAAATTACAAATGGTAATAATTATCATTCATGTATTGCACATCTATAGGTCAATCCTAGGATTTAAATAATGAAAACGATCAATACATGGTTAGTCGCGTCTGCGGTGGCCTTAGCCTTAAGCGCCTGTGGCGATTCTGAGCAAACTGTGGAAAAAGAGCAGGCGAAACAACCAGAGCAACAAGCGTCAACAGTGGCAAAAAAAGAAGCGACACAACAAGAAATCGTTGTTTACTCTTCGCGCAAAGAGCATTTAATTAAGCCGTTCTTCGAGCAATTCACCAAAGAAACCGGTATTCCGGTAGCCTACATTACCGATGGAGCTGCGCCGTTAATTAGTCGACTCAAGGCAGAAGGCGAGCGCACGCCTGCAGATATTTTGATGACGGTTGACGCTGGTAACTTGTGGCAAGCGACTGAACAAGGTGTTTTACAGCCAATTAACTCTGACGTTTTAGAGCAAAACATCCCTGATAGCTTACAAGATCCAAATAATGAGTGGTTTGGTCTAACCGTACGAGCGCGCACTATTGTCTACAGCAAAGATCGCGTGAAGCCAGAAGAACTGAGCACTTATGAAGCGTTAGGTGATGAGCAATGGAAAGGGCGCTTATGCTTAAGAACCTCTAAAAAAGTCTATAACCAATCGCTAGTGGCAATGTTGGTAGCGCGCTATGGCGAAGAAAAAGCACAGCAAGTTGTCGAAGGCTGGGTTGGTAATTTAGCGACAGATCCTTTCTCGAATGATACAAAAGTGATGAATGCGATCGAAGCTGGCGCCTGTGATGTGGGTATTGTAAATACTTACTACTTTGGACGCTTAGAGAAAGAAAACCCTGAGATCCCATTAGCGCTATTTTGGCCAAACCAAGAAACAAGTGGCGTACACGTCAACATCTCAGGCGCGGGTATCACTAAGCATTCTTCTAATGTCGAAAATGCGACAAAGCTGATAGAATGGCTCTCAAGCGCTGAAGCGCAACAAATGTATGCTGGACACAATATGGAATATCCAGCAAACCCAACCATTAAGCCTGTCCCAGAAGTAGAAGCTTGGGGTAGTTTTAAAGCTGATGAAATGAATTTATCGAAAGCTGGCGAGCTGCAACCACAAGCGGTTAAGGTCATGGACCGAGCGGGCTATAAGTAAAAGATAGCAATATTGCAATCCAATAACTTAGCATCATCTCGTAATCAAGACGCCAGCGGCAATCGCTGGCGTCAGCGTTTCAGCGGTTGGCTACCTGCCATACTGCTCTTTCTTGTTTTTGTTATATGCGTTTTACCGCTGATTCCATTAGTCGCCTCTTGGGCAAATGTTGAAGCAGACTTATGGTCGCATTTATGGCAGACCGAACTTCCTGAGCTCTTCAGCAATACCATTGTCTTAATTCTATTAGTCGGAAGTGGCAGCTTTTTGCTAGGTGTTGGCTTAGCTTGGCTGATCGTTATGTACGATTTTAGAGGGCGAAACATTTTGCAGTGGGGCTTGATGCTGCCGCTGGCGATACCGCCCTATATTCTCGCCTTTGTATTGCTCGGTTTTACAGACTTCGGCGGGCCTTTGCAAAAACTGTTGTTCTCGATGGGCTTGGGGATAGGTTGGCTACCCGATATGCGCAATCCGTTTGGCGTGGCACTAGTGTTTACGCTAACGCTATACCCTTATGTCTATTTATTGATGCGTAGTGCACTCCAGCGCAAAGGGCGCTCTAGTTATGAAAGCGCGAGAACCTTGGGTTACGGCAAGATTGCAGCCTTTTGGCGCCTAGTGCTGCCTTTGACGCGACCTGCGTGGGTTGCAGGCTTAGCGCTTGTTTTGATGGAAACTCTAGCCGATTTCGGTGCGGTCAGTATTTTTAACTATAATACCTTTACCACCGCAGTCTATAAGTCTTGGTATGGTTTCTATAGCCACAACACTGCGGCACAGTTAGCTTGCTTACTGTTATTGTTTGTCAGTCTAGCGGTAATGGCAGAGAAGTGGGGGCGAGGCAAAGGCCGCTACGAGCAATCGGGCGCGGCTTTGAAGCAATATCGACAAGAACTAAGTGGGCTTTGGGGGCTTCTTGCACAAATTGGGGCTTGGTCAGTCTTTGCGCTAGGCTTTGTTCTGCCAGTGATACAGCTGTTGGTATGGGCGATTAGCAGTTTCGAGCAACACACCGAAGGCACTATCGAATTACTCTTAAATACCGTTACCTTGGCTATAATGGCGGCCGTGTTGACGCTAGTGGTTGCTGGCGTAATGGTCTGGTCACAAAGACAAAAGCAGACAAAAACACGCGGTGTTATGTCTGAGTTCTCACAATTAGGTTACGCCATTCCAGGGACTGTACTGGCGGTCGGTATTATGATGGTGTTGAATGTGATCGATAGTTGGATTGCCGATATTGTGAACGAGCAAAGCCAATGGTTAGCGACGGGGCTATTCGCCTTAATGCTCGCTTATGTTATTCGCTTCTTGAGAATAGGATTTGGCCCATTATCTAGCTCGATGGGACAGATCAAGTCGAGTATTGTTGAAACCGCCGGAATCTTAGGAGCAGGAAAGCGCGAGCGACTCTTCCGCGTGTATATTCCGCTACTTCGTCCCGGCGTCTTAACGGCCTTACTTTTAGTCTTCGTCGAAGTGATGAAAGAATTACCTGCGACCTTGATCTTAAGAACTTACGGCTGGGACACCTTGGCGATTAGAATCTATGAACTCAGCTCCGAAGGGCAATGGGAAACCACCGCCTTACCAGCCATTATGCTTGTCGCAGTCGGTATTATTCCGGTATTCCTGCTGATTAAGAAGAGTGAGATATAGTTGTAGACTTGGCTCTTTCATATTTCTTAGCGCTGTATACGCCAATAAAAATAAGCAAAGATAAGAAGCCCAAGCTCAGTACCGGAATACCTACCAAATTAGCGAGTGCTGCGGAAATAATGACGGCTAGAATAAAAAGCAGCTCTTTGCCAATGGGTTTTACAAAATTAGGCATGGAATAGATCCTTTAAAGTGTCAAAACAGTGTCTTATTAATGGGCAAACTATTTGCGCCATATCCGTGATGTGTTGAGTATAAGAAACGTAACCTCCTGATTCAATCCTAGAAATGTAACAGCTTTTAAATAGGTTAATTAACCACCTAAAAATTTCACTGGTCAGACTCGCCCAAACTGGCTTCTTTTGTCTCTAGAACCCTGTATAATCGGGCAACATTATTTTTGTTGAATTGTTTAAGGAACGCTATCGTTATGGGCAGTAAAACACCTTTATACCAAGCACACGTTGATGCTGAAGCTCGCATTGTTGATTTTGGTGGCTGGGATATGCCGCTGAATTATGGTTCGCAGATTGATGAGCACACTGCGGTGCGTGAAGCATCGGGGATGTTCGATGTGTCTCACATGACCATTGTGGAGATTAAAGGTAGCGATGCCAAGCCGTACTTACAGTACGTTCTAGCGAACGATGTGGCGAAGCTAACCGAGTCTGGTAAAGCGCTATATACTGCTATGTTAAACGAAGATGGCGGCGTTATTGACGATCTTATCGCATATTACCTAACTGATGCACACTATCGCTTAATCGTTAACGCATCGACGCGTGAAAAAGATCTTGCTTGGTTAGAAAATGTTGCACAGCAGTTTAATGTATCTGTTGAAGAGCGTATCGATCTTGCCATTATCGCCGTTCAAGGGCCACAAGCGGTTGAAAAGACATTGTCAGTAATTAGTGACGAGCATCAAGAGTTAGTGTCAAACCTTAAGCCATTCACAGCGGCCTATGCAGGCGATCTATTCGTGGCGCGCACTGGCTATACAGGTGAAGATGGCTTTGAAATTCTGATCCCAGATAACCAAGCGATTGAACTATGGAATCAATTACTTGCAGCAGGCGTGAAGCCTTGTGGTCTAGCCGCACGTGATACTTTGCGTTTAGAAGCAGGTATGAACCTTTATGGCAACGACATGGATGAAAGTGTAACGCCATTAGAGTCTAACATGGGTTGGACGGTTGCTTGGGAACCTGAAGATCGTGACTTTGTTGGCCGCAAAGCTTTGGAAGCACAAAAAGAAGCGGGTATTCCGCACAAGCTAATCGGTTTAGTGTTAGACGGCAAAGGTATCATGCGTGAAGGCCAAGAAGTTCTAGTGAATGACGAAGTTGTTGGTGTTGTGACCTCTGGCACTATGTCGCCAACAACAAGTAAGAGCATCGCCATCGCTCGTGTTCAGCGAAGCCTCGATGCTGAGGAAGTTTTAGTACAAGTTCGCAAGAAGCAAATTCCGGCGAAAGTCGTAAAGCCTGGCTTCGTAAGAAAAGGTAAGTCATTGATTTAAAGGCGGTTAAATAGTAACCAGTCCTTGCAGGTTAGGTATCAGTTGTGCTCAAGCAAAGAGTACGCTGACACCTACCATTCCTGACCAAGCTGACAGTTGCCATGAAAGGCTTGGGCAGGGACAAAGTTTCATATACAATACGACTAATTTTTGGTGCCCCGCAAAGCGACGGGGGTTAAAGAGGAAGAGACAATGAGCCAAATTCCAGCAGAATTAAAATATGTTTCGAGTCACGAGTGGATCCGCCATGAGGGTGACGGTGTAGTAACAGTGGGTATTACTGAGCACGCACAAGAGTTGCTTGGCGACGTAGTATTTGTAGAAGTTCCAGAAGTGGACTCTGAAGTAGAAGCTGAAGACGAGATCGCAGTTGTTGAGTCTGTGAAAGCCGCTTCAGATATCTATGCACCGCTAGCAGGTACTATCACAGAGATTAACGAAGAACTTGAAGACTCGCCTGAGTTGCTAAACAGCGACCCTTACGGTGATGGTTGGATGTTCAAAATGCAATTAGCCGACGTATCAGAGCTTGACTCATTATTGTCAGCGGACGATTACGCGGAAGAAATTGCTGACGAATAACTTATTGCCTCTTAGCGCCGTAAAAGGCACCAATAACCAAGCTCGTTTAGTTTTAAGTAAACGTCGCCTCGTTATCAACGCATTTACCTCGCTTTGAACTCAATAAAGTTTAGTAAAGAAGTCTTGAACCTAAGCTCAATTGAAACGAGTTTTAATAAAGTTTAATGCTTCATTACAGGATGGGTTAGCTGATAAAACTGCTCATCCCCCGTCGTAACTGGCGGGATATTTTAAGGGCCTCGAGATGTTCGAGGCTTTTTCGATTAAACAGTTTATGCAAAACGGCATAATTGAAATTTATAGGTCGCGCCCAGTATGACTGATAAAACAGGTTTTCAAAACATAAAGCTACAAGATTTACAGCAGTCGGATGATTTTATCCGCCGCCACTTAGGCCCTCGTGAAAATGAGATCCAAGAAATGCTTGGAGAGTTGGGGTTGTCATCGCTGGACGAATTAGTCGAGAAGGCGGTACCTCATAAAATTCAGGTTAAAGAGCCGATTAATGTAGAAGCGTCTCGTTCAGAGAAAGACACGCTAGACTATTTACAGTCGCTTGCAGATGAAAACATTATCGCTAAGTCATACATAGGCATGGGCTATTACGATACGGTTACGCCAACCGTTATCTTACGTAACGTGCTTGAAAACCCTGCTTGGTATACGGCTTATACGCCTTATCAACCGGAAATTGCACAAGGTCGCTTGGAAGCTATATTGAATTTCCAACAAATGACCATGGACTTAACCGGTATGGAGCTCGCTAGTGCATCGCTACTAGACGAAGCGACCGCAGCGGCAGAAGCTATGGGCCTTGCCAAGCGTTCCTCAAAAAACAAAAAGTCGAATACATTCTTTGTTGATGAGAAGACCTTCCCACAAACCATTGACGTGGTTAAAACTCGTGCCGAGCACTACGGTTGGGACTTAATTATTGGTCCTGTCTCAGAAGCTGCTGAGCACGATGTTTTCGGTGCTTTATTATCTTACACCGATGTCCATGGTGATGTGATTGACCTAGAGCCAATCATCAAACAATTGCACGACAAAAAGGCAATCGCTTGCGTTGCCTCTGACATTATGAGCTTAGTGATGTTGAAATCACCAGGCGAAATGGATGCGGACGTAGTATTCGGCTCAGCTCAGCGTTTCGGTGTTCCGATGGGCTTCGGTGGTCCACACGCAGCTTTCTTTGGTACGCGCGAATCGTTTAAGCGTTCGCTACCTGGCCGTATTATCGGTGTCTCTAAAGATACTAGAGATAACAATGCGTTGCGTATGGCGATGCAGACTCGTGAACAGCATATCCGCCGTGAAAAAGCGACATCGAATATTTGTACGGCGCAGGTTCTTTTAGCAAACATTGCTAGCTTCTATGCGGTTTACCATGGCAAAAAAGGTTTAACCACAATTGCTAACCGTATTAACCGCTATGCGTCGATCGTGGCTTCTGCGGTAGTAAATGCAGGCTTAGAAGTGGTTAATGACCATTGGTTCGATACCGTCACTTTCCGTGCCTCAGACATCGAAGCGATTCAAGACCGCGCAAAAGAAGCGCTAGTGAACTTGCGTTACGATGGCGATTTGATCAGCTTCACCATTGATGAAGCGAAGAACCAAGCCGATATTGAGCAGTTGATTGAAGTGATTACTGGTACGGAAGCAGATATTTTCGCGCTGGATGACGAAGCGAAAAGTTCAATTCCTCAGCAGCTAGTCCGTGAGTCAGACTTCTTAACGCACCCGACTTTTAACGACTATTATTCTGAAACGGATATGTTGCGTTATATCAAGCGTTTAGAAAGCAAAGACTTCTCGCTAGTTCATGGCATGATTCCACTCGGCTCTTGCACCATGAAACTAAACGCGACATCAGAAATGTTACCGATTACTTGGCCAAAGTTTGCAAACATCCACCCGTTTGCACCAGAAGACCAAACTTACGGTTACCTTAAAATGATCAAAGAGCTAGAAGCTGATTTAGCAGAAATCACCGGCTACGACTTTGTATCAATGCAACCAAACTCTGGCGCTCAAGGCGAGTACGCGGGCTTGATTGCTATTAAGAAGTACCACGAAAGCCAAGGCGAAGGTCACCGTAATATCTGTCTAATCCCAAGCTCAGCGCACGGTACTAACCCAGCGTCTGCGCAGATGGCTGGCATGAAAGTTGTGATCGTTAAATGTGATGATAACGGTAACGTTGATGTCGAGGATTTACGAGCTAAAGCTGTTGAGATGAAAGACAACTTAGCCGCACTAATGGTTACTTATCCTTCTACGCACGGCGTGTATGAGGAAGAAATTAAAGATATCTGTGACATTATTCATGAAAACGGCGGTCAGGTTTATATGGACGGCGCTAACATGAACGCACAGGTTGGCATTTCGCGTCCAGGGGATATCGGCTCAGACGTGTCGCACTTGAACTTGCACAAAACCTTCGCCATTCCGCACGGTGGTGGTGGTCCTGGTATGGGGCCAATCGGTGTGAAGTCACACTTGGCGCCGTTTGTCTCGGGCCACTCAGTCCGCAAGATCCATAGTGTTGAAGCGCGTGATAACGCTGTTTCAGCGGCACCTTACGGCAGTGGTCTGATTCTACCAATCTCTTGGGCTTACATTAAAATGTTAGGTCAAGTAGGGTTGCGTCGTTCGACAGAAGTTGCGTTATTAAACGCTAACTATTTGAAAAATAAGCTTTCTGAGCATTATCCAGTGTTATACGTTGGGCGTAACGATAAAGTGGCTCACGAATGTATTATCGATTTGCGTGAGATCAAAAACGAAACAGGTATTAGCGAAGTAGACTTTGCTAAGCGTCTTATGGATTACGGTTTCCATGCACCAACCATGAGCTTCCCAGTTGCGGGTACTTTCATGATTGAGCCAACGGAAAGTGAATCGAAATACGAGCTGGATCGTTTTATTGATGCCATGATTCGAATCCGTAAAGAAGTTGAGAAGGTCGCGAGTGGCGAGTGGGATAAAGACAATAACCCATTAACAAACGCACCGCACACTCAAGCAGATTTACGTGACTGGGATAAGCCTTACTCGATTGCAGAAGCGGTATTCCCGTCTGAAGCAACAAAACTAAGCAAGTTCTGGCCGACCACAAACCGTATTGATGACGTGTTTGGTGATCGTAACCTTATGTGTAGCTGTCCGGCGACGGAAACCTATGCAGAATAAGGCTCTCAGAGTGTTAGAGAGTTAATCATAAAAAGCCAGCTTTAGCTGGCTTTTTATTTTACGCAACGGTATAACTATGAAGTTTGGCCTGAAACAAGGCGTTATTTAGGGAAACTAAGGAATAAATATGTCTAAAAAGAAGTTTGAAGAATTTGTCATTAAGCTATCGGAAGATCCAAAACTGAACCAATCCTATGTCGAAAATCCAGAAGCCGTTATGAAGGACTTTGGTTTGGAGGATAATGAAATAAAAGCTGTGATGACCGGAGAAACAAAAGAAATAGAAAAGCTCACAGGAGCTAAAGCAGTTTGTATCAACATCATTATGCTAATGAAAGATGACAAATAAAAAAAAAGGGTCATTTATTGCCGTAAGTACTGGGATGTTGCTTGCAGGCCACATCTCGGTTCGAGCTAAAGGAATTGTTGAAGAGGCTGATGTCGTGCTATCGCTAATGCCTCACCCTATAGCTGAAAGATGGTTAGATAGTATCAGCCGAGAACATATTAGTTTGCAACCCTACTATTCGGAAGGTAAGAATAGAATGGAATCTTACAACGAAATGTGCGAACGAATACTGGAAGAGGTTCGCAAAGGTAAGGTTGTCTGCGGAGCATTTTATGGGCATGCTGGAGTTTTTGCTTGTGTCCCGCACAACTCAATAAGATTGGCTCAAGAAGAAGGTTTTTCTGCCTATATGGAGCCGGGAATTTCTGCAGAGGCCTGTCTCTATTCAGACTTAGGTATCGATCCAGGAAGCTATGGGGTTCAAAGTTACGAGGCTTCTCAGTTTCTGTTTTACAGCCATCAACCAAATGTAGTGAGTTACCTATTGTTATGGCAGGTTGCACTAGCAGGAGAGTTAACGGCAAAAACATTTAAAACTCACAAGAAAAATATAAAAGTGTTGGTGGAATATCTGCTACATTGGTACCCACCAGAACATGAACTTATACTATATGAAGCGGCTTTTTTGCCACTAGACTCGGTCAGAAAGGATAAAGTAAAGCTTGTGGACTTGCCAAACTCAGATCTGAATTTACATACTACACTGGTTGTCCCTCCCGCTAGAAAAATGAATATTAACAAAGAGTTAGTGGAAGCCATAAGAGTAGACAGAGAGCCTTAAAACTACGAAGAGGCACGGGTTTGTAAAAGTACTGTTTTAGAAGGATAATTAAACAATGTTAGAAAGCCAGGGATTCACAATGTTTAAACTAGCGATAATACTGATGATGTTGCTCTGTGTAACTGGGGTGAACGCAGTGGAAAGTAAAAATTACACAGCAGAATTAATAGAGATAGAAAAAAATCTTCTGAATGACTTGTCGGTATCACGTGAGCGATTAGAGTTAATCGGGCAGCACAAAAATAATTTTACGGAGGTAGAAAAGCAGCATCATAGATTACTGAATGCCCACCTGACTTTGATGATGAATGATGTGGATAAAGCTCAGGCACTTTTAGAGCAGCTTGAGAGTAATAAGTTAAGCCCAGATTATGATGCAAGAAAGCAAATGTTGTTATCATCAATTTATCACCATAAAGGCGAAAGCGTGAAGGCTTTTTTGGCTGTTGACCGATCAATAAATCTGATTGAGAAGTTAAATCATAGCCGCTATAAATCAAAGGTATTAATAAGTGCGGTAGGTATATATAAAGATGCCGACTTGTTTGAGTTTGCATTAGAGTATGGACGGAGGGCGATAAACCTTGCCAATGAAAGTAAAGATGCTGAAACCATGTGTCTTGCGTCGTATGAGATGGGCGCTATTGAGTTGTTGACTAAGAATTATAAGATGGCGGAAAATCGACTCTTAACCGCTAAAGGCTATTGTGACAAAGCAGAAATTTTACTTGCTTCTTACGCAATCGATTACAGCCTTATGCAGCTAAGCATTGAAACTGGCAAGATTGAAAGCGCTGAAGCAATAGTTAGAGAGTTGCACCCGAAAGTGGAAGAGTATGGCTGGGATGTTTTAAGAGCTGGAACTAAAATACTGTATGGACGGTTACTGCTTAACAAAGGTAAATTGAAAGAAGCTAAAAACTTTGCTGAAGCCGGCTATCAAATTGCAAAAAATGTGGAAGATAAAAAAAGGCTAGAACAAGCCGCTGCATTGTTGGCAGAAGTCTATACTGAGCTGAAGGATAATGATAAAGCTGTGGAATATTATAAGGAGTATATGGAGTTAAATGTTCAGAATAGAGTAAGAGTAAGGCAAAGGAAGTTAGCATTTGATATTGCACGACAGGAGCGTCGCTAGAAATATGAGTTTAGCAAGCTGGCTCAAACTAAGTTATTTTTTTTAGACAAAGGTAAAAAAGTAATACAAAGTCTGGCTACAAAGAAAGTTAGCTTACGATGTTGCGCGTCAAAAGTTATAATAAATCAAACTGCTGCTGTAAGCATCGCTTGGTAAACTGCGGTCGTAGATAAAATCCTCTGGGCAGAGTCTTGATAGTGGCTCCATCAGGCCCTATAGCGTCGGTAAGAGCTTTTGAGTTTGCGGCTTTGGGGCGAACTTGTAATATGTCACCAAGCCTCGCATCTAATTGTTCAATTCTACCCATAGCAACCTGATCCAAAACATCTTCAAAATCCTGCTTAAAAGTTTGCTCTTCTTCAGGGGTGGGTTGCCACAGGAAGGGCATAGCTATTTGTCTATCTTCAATCGGAATCTCGCGACTGGCTACGATCGGAATCCACAGCACCTGCAATAATTTATGGCGCACTACAGAGTTTTCCCAGCGTAAGCCATGGATATTCATTAAGGGGACAACGCTGACATAGGTTGACTCTAAGGGGCGTCCCTGTTCATCAATCGGCAGTGTTTTTAGCTCCACACCAAGCTCGGGAAAGTCTGGTTGGGCCAAAGAGCCAGAAGTCGCCCCTAAAATCATCTCTAAAAATTGTCCTACCCAGCCTTTTTTGTGCAGTAATTGTTGCGGAACTTGCTCCTTATAACGTTCACAAAGCTCGCCCAAGGTGAAGCCGGCGAAGCTCTGAGCATAGTCTAGTAAGGCTTGTGGGGATTCGTACTGCATAATTTGTTATTGTCGAAAGCTACCGTATGTGGAACAATGATACCAAAGTTTTATGATATTGGATGAATAGATGATCGACGCAGACGGCTTTAGGGCCAACGTCGGCATCATCATTTGTAACAAACAAGGCCAGTTACTCTGGACACGCCGTTATGGACAGACATCGTGGCAGTTCCCGCAAGGGGGCGTGCACCCGGGCGAAAGTGCAGAGCAGACAATGTACCGAGAACTATACGAAGAAGTCGGCCTTGAAAAAGATGATGTCCGTATTCTAGGGAGTACGCAGCACTGGTACAAGTACCGATTGCCGCAACGTTTGATTCGCCAGAACTCCCAACCACTGTGTGTTGGCCAAAAGCAAAAGTGGTTCTTGTTACAGCTGGTGAGTGACGAAAGTAAGATTGATTTTGCAGCGACTGACCATCCTGAGTTTGATGGGTTTATTTGGGTTAACTATTGGTACCCAGTAAGGAACGTCGTTAATTTTAAACGAGACGTGTACCGTTCGGCATTGTCGGAACTCATGGGACCAATGTTTCGCTTTCAGATGCAGGGTAAATCCAGCCATCGGCCTGAAAAGAAACAGAAGAAACATAACCCTACACGCCATGCAAAGCAGAGCAAAGCGGAGCAGCACTCGAGTAACGATTCAAATGGTAATCAACAACGCCAGGGCAATCGTCGTCGCAGGCCGCGCCATCCTTACCGTTCTAATAATGCAAATAAAGAGTCAGAGAGCAGCTAATCAGCTGCTCTTTTTTTAATGCAGGTTGGGGATATTAGAGCATGCTACTTTAGAGCAGGCTTTATTGATAGTTTCTTTATCAGTACTTAATACGCCTGTTCCACCCACTCGAATTCGCCAATTATAGAGCTTAGAGTTAAAGTTTAATGTGCCAGTGGAGTAGCAAGGAAGAATATCGTACTGATTATGAAGCTCGATTTGGGATATAGTCTTAGACTGACTAAAAAATTTACTAACAGAATCTTTGCTCATGGTGAACTCCTTGCATGCGCTCGTGATAACTTCATCGTCATCAAGACTTTGTCCTTGCTCCAAAATTTTAATATTAGAGTATTCTTCCGTGATGCTCTGCTTTTGATTAGAGCAACTTGTTGTTATAAATATGACACTAAGGCCTAAAATTAGATTAATTTTCATTGTAGCTTTCCTTTAACCATTCAAAAGCGCCGACACCTTCATTAACTTTCTTTCTCGCAATACTGCCATGGGCGTAGATGTCTTTTTCAAACGATAGATTGTAGTGAGAAAGTAGCTCTGTGATAAGCCAAAGCAGACTTTTTCCTTGTGGCTCTTTTAATGCTTCAAAAGGGCCTTTGTCACTTGAACCTCCTAAGTAAGCGCCAACAAGCTCGATACCGATAGAGTCGCTATTTAAAGGGTATCGGTCAGGATAATTTTTCTTTTTTCGTTGTGGTAAACTTTTTTAAATTTGCTTCCCCAGCTACCAGAGCCATGAAGTGTTTTCTTAATGAATTCTGCATCCTCGGTAGAGCATGAACTTTCTAATCTGCATCTAGATTGAAGTAGTCCAATATGCCAGCACTGCTTTTTAAGTGATGCGGTTTGGTGGATAGCCCCTGTTTTGTCAATCAGGAAATGAGCCCCTGACTTCTTGGATTTCCATGCGTGCAATGTTGAATCAGCTGTTCCAGCAGATGTTCGGTGAAGCACCAAGGCATTTACTTTCGCTAGCGCTCCATGTTCAATGTTGGGGATGAGATTAGTTTTGACTTTGGGGTTATTAATAATTCCTTCGAAAATACACAGCATAACGCTTCCTTATCAGTTATTTTAGATAAATTATAGAATTATTATGCTTTTTTTGCGAACCAGAGTAGGGTGTTTGTGATAGTAGTCACGAAGTTAAAAGCTTGAACTCTTCTGATAAGCTAGCAGCATGTTGTTGGCAGGCATCTCGTGACGCTCGACGAGCTGAAATCCATTGTATCTAGCAGCGCTGTTCATATCCTCATAATCACGAATACCGCTTTCTGGATCCTGCTCTTTAAGGAACTTATCGAACTCCTCATTGGAATCAGAGGTAAAGTTACCGTTTACGTTAAACGGGCCATAAATCAACAGATAGCCACCAGGCTTAACGACTCGGTTTGCGCCAGAAAATAAGTCTTTAACACGATCCCATGACATGATGTGGCAGGTGTTGGCGGTGAAAATCGCATCGACCTGACTCACTGGCCAGATACGTTGGCCAACGTTTAAGGTGCGAGGCTTGCGAATATTAGGCAGTTCGCTAGCTTCAAGCCAAGCGATTATGGAACCATGATTTTCACGCAAGTCAGAAGTATGCCATGTAAGGTGTGGCATGGCTCCAGCAAACCAAACAGCATGCTGCCCTGTACCAGAACCGACTTCAAGCACTTCTTCCGCGTGTGTCAAGTAAGGTTTAATAACATCTAAGATGGGACCCTGATTACGTTCACAGGCTTCGCTAAATCGGCGCATAATAATCTGAATTGCTGAGTATTAGAAACCATCATAGCCCAGCAAGAAAAAATCATAAAGAGCTCAAACTCGTAGGCTATGAAGAACAGCCAATTTTAGCGCAGAGATAAAAATTATGACCGATATTTTACATGATTTATGCCATAATCTGCCTACATCCTAAAATACAGTTTAAGTTTTGGATTCATTAATTTATTGGCTTATTGCCTTTGTTGCCTTAGGACTTTTTAACGGCGTGCTCGCTGGTTTGTTGGGCATTGGCGGGGGCATGGTCATAGTGCCTGCCATGATTTGGCTAGCGCCTCAACTCGGCGTACCTCAAGAGCACATTATGCATGTCGCGCTGGGTACCTCGATGGCGACGATTTGCTTTATAGCCATATCTTCTGCGCGTTCGCACTACCGTCGTGGTTCGGTCAGCACATCATTGCTGAAAGTATTAATCCCAGGCATAGCCATAGGTGCTTTTCTCGGCACTATTATCGCCAAATACATGGCAACCGAATGGCTCGCGTGGGTATTCAGTATTTTTGCCATACTTATTGGTATTAAGCTGTTATCAGGCGCGAACCCGCAGGCCAAAGGTGAGAAAGTAGTTGGCCAACAGCGTTTACCCGCAGGCATTACCATGGGCGCTATTTCGTCGCTGGTGGGCGTCGGCGGTGGAAGCCTCGTAGTTCCCTATTTGTTGTATCACAAAGAGAAGCTGGTGGTGGCCATTGGTACGGCGGCTGCCTGCGGACTTCCATTGGCACTGACCGCTACAGTCGGGTATATTGTCACAGGTTGGGGCGCGACCTCCTTACCAGCAAACCATGTTGGTTTTGTCTATTGGCCGGCGATGGTTGCGATAGCCATTGGCTCGATGCTCACAGCTCCCGTAGGCGCATATTTAGCGCACAAATTACCGACCAAAGTGATTAAGCGTATTTTTGGTGTGTTGCTGATCATAGTTGCAATAAAAATTATCATTGAACACCTATAACCCATTAACAATAAAGACAAATAATAGTTAAAGAGATTTTTATGGATTTTCCAAGAATTGACCCAGTAATGTTTGAAATCGGCCCTGTTGCATTGCATTGGTATGGCTTTATGTACTTGCTGGGCTTTTTAGCGGCCTGGGGCCTGGGAACTTATCGAGCGAAACAGCCAAATTCCGGCTGGACACCTGAGCAAGTGTCCGACTTTTTGTTTTATGGTTTTATCGGCGTCATTGTTGGTGGTCGATTGGGTTATGTGTTCTTCTATGGACTCGAATTCTGGGCTAAAGATGCACTCTATATCTTTAAAATTTGGGAAGGCGGCATGTCGTTCCATGGCGGCTTACTCGGTGTTCTCGCTGCCGGATGGTATTTCTCGCGTAAAAACAAAAAGGCCTTTTTCGATGTGGCAGACTTTATGGTGCCACTAGTTCCGTTAGGCTTGATGTTTGGTCGAATTGGTAATTTTATCAACGGTGAGCTATGGGGGCGTGAAGCATCTGCAGACTACTTCTTAGCGATACGCTTTCCGCAAGATCCAGCTGGATTGTTGCGTCATCCATCTCAGCTTTACCAGGCGATCTTTGAAGGTTTAATTCTATTTTTAATTGTCTGGTTCTACTCGGCAAAACCAAGACCAAGAAAAGCAGTTTTCTCAGTATTTTTAATTGGTTACGGAGTGTTCCGTTTCGGCGTTGAGTTCTTCCGTGAACCAGATGCCCACTTGGGCAAAGTGATATCCTGGCTAACCATGGGGCAGGTTCTTTGCATCCCGATGATTGCGATTGGTGTGTATCTGTTGGTTAAAGCCTACAAGAAACCTCAAACAGCTTAGTGCAGACAGGGCTGGGAACATTTAAGGGCTGCCACCCTGAACTGGATTCAGGATCTTATGAGTTGTAGACTGGCATTGTGAACAATTAATGATGAAGCGGATCTTATGAAACAATACTTAGACATGATGCGCCATGTACTTGAAAATGGCGAAGATAAAGGCGACAGAACAGGAACAGGTACTCGTAGCGTGTTTGGCTACCAGATGCGATTTGACCTCCAACAAGGCTTTCCGCTTGTCACAACCAAGAAGCTACATCTACGCTCGATCATATATGAATTGCTATGGTTCCTAAACGGCGATACCAATATCAAATATCTAAAAGACAACGGTGTTAAGATTTGGGACGAATGGGCTGATGAGAATGGTGATCTTGGCCCTGTCTATGGTGAACAATGGCGTTCTTGGAAAAAGCCAGACGGCACGACTATCGACCAAATCAGTAATGTTCTTGAACAAATTAAGAGCAACCCAAACAGCCGACGCCTTATGGTGGTCGCTTACAATCCAGGCGTTGCCGACGAAATGGCGCTACCGCCATGCCATTCGTTATTCCAGTTTTACGTTGCTAACGGCAAATTATCGTGCCAGCTCTATCAGCGCAGTGCAGATATCTTCCTAGGCGTGCCGTTTAACATTGCTTCTTATGCGCTATTAACGCACATGATGGCGGAGCAAGCTGGCCTAGACGTCGGTGAATTTATTTGGACTGGCGGCGATACACATTTATATAGCAATCATTTTGAGCAAGCCAAAGAACAGTTATCGCGTGAGCCTTTACCTTTACCAAAGCTCAACATAAAACGTAAGCCTGACTCATTGTTTGATTACGACTTCGAAGACTTTGAAATCGTTGGTTACGAAAGCCATCCACACATTAAAGCACCTGTGGCGGTGTAATATGGCGAAGTTTCTTGATGAAAAGAAGAAGCCAATTATCAGCTTAATCGTCGCCATGGCGAACGATCGAGTCATTGGCAAAGACAACCAAATGCCGTGGCATCTGCCCGCTGATTTAAAGCACTTTAAAGCCGTTACTCTAGGCAAGCCAGTCATCATGGGGCGCAAAACCCATGAGTCGATTGGCATGGTATTGCCTGGCCGTAAAAATATTATTATCAGCCGAAATCCTGATTATCGATCAGACTTCCATAACGAGCACTGCGAGGTCGTGACCAGTCTCGATGCTGCTCTTGAAATAGCTCTTGAATTAGAGAAGAGTGAAGACGAAATAATGATTATCGGCGGCGCTAATATTTACGGACAAATGATCGACCAAGCCGATAAGCTCTACCTCACCTTTATTGATCTCGACGTGGACGGCGACGCACGATTCCCTGACTGGACGCATCATGAGTGGCGAGAAGTCTCACGCGAAAAACATCAACCTGATGAAAAGAATAAATATTACTATCAGTTTGTGGAGTTACAGCGAGTTGGCGGCTAGAACTTTTTTTAAGGGCACATAAAAAATTAATCGAACGTGGAGAAAGTTTTGAGTATTTGGTTTAACGAGCCTGATTTAGAAGAAATAAATAGTTGGAGCAAGGGAACGCTTTTAGAACACATAGGGATCGAAGTAACAGAAGTTGGTGATGATTATTTAGAAGGCACCATGCCTGCAGATCACCGAACGTTCCAGCCCTATGGCTTAGTCCACGGCGGTGCGAATATTGTACTAGCGGAAACACTAGGCTCGATTGGTGGTATGCTAACCATTGATCCCGAAAAGTACATTTGTGTTGGCCAAGAAGTAAACGGTAATCATCTGCGAGGTGTTCGCTCAGGTGTCGTTCGAGGCCGTGCCGAGCAGGTTCATGCAGGCAGTAAGTCACAGGTTTGGGAAATTAAGCTGTACGATTCGAATAATAAACTTAGCTGTATTTCGCGCTTAACATTGGCTGTAGTAAAGAAAAGACAATTAATTGGCTAGGCAGCTTAATAAGCTGCCTAGCTAGCAGGTGTATGTTTTAAAACAAACGCTCACCATTTCTGAGGCCGTAGATTTCTCTACCGAATGGCCAAATGGCAATCTTAACCATTTTAAAGTGCTGTATGCCGAAAGGTATACCGATAATGGTAATACACAGCACCACACCCCAAAACAGGTGGTTAATCATAATCCAGATCCCGCCAAAGATTAGCCATATAATATTTAAGATGACGTTGATTAAGTCCTGAGTGGCAGGACGCTCGGCCATACGCGTATCTTGTCCGAAAGGGAATAGGGCAAAGATAGCAAGCTTAAAGCATTGTACACCCCATGGAATCCCGATAATGGTGAAACACAAAGCGATACCACCTGCGATATAGCCCATCGAAACGAAAAAGCCGCCAAAGATAAGCCAAAGAATATTTAGTAATAGTGACATCAAGTTTTCCTTAATGGATTGGTTCTAAAAGAGTCATACTTTTATTTAATACCAGAAACGTGTGTAAGAGTAGTAACAAGTCGCAACAAACGGTGCGTAAATGTTAGTAAGTGTGTCCGTATAAAATCAATGGAAATTATTGTAACAGCTTGATTTCATACAGGTTAACTAGCTCTCCACGACCTTCTAAATCGTCACACTTTGAAAAGTCGAAGCCGAGTTTTAAGAGCAGATTTATCGAGTTTGCGTTTTTCGGGCTGGTGATGGCGAGTAACTTTTCATGGCTCAACTCACGAGCATGCTTGATTATTGCTTGGCTTGATTCATAAGCATAGCCTTTGCGCCAATGCTTTTGGTCGATACCAAAGCCGATATCTGGTGAATCGAGGAAGTCGCGCTGTAGTAAACCATTAACGCCAACAGGTTGGCCGGTAGAGGTTTCTTCGAGTAGATACAACCAGAATCCGAACTTTTCATAGCGCTGTCGAATGCTCTTGATAAATTCTTGTGCGCTACCTAGGTCGTGAACGCCACGATCGCCAATATTCTCTAGAAAAGCTGGTTGGTTATAAAGATCTAACAAGAAAGAGGCATCTTTGTCTTCTATATAACGAATGGTTAAACGCTCGGTTTGGGTAATAATCATGGGAAAGTACTAAACAAAAAAACCAGCATACCTTACGATACGCTGGCTTTTAATAAAAAGAAAGTACTTACAGTAAGTCTGCTACTGTATCGCGTTCTTCTTTAAGTTCAGTTTCTGATTCAACCATTTTACCTTTGATGAAATCAGATACTTCTAGTTCTTGAACGATTTCATAATCGCCGTCTTTGCAAACTACTGGGTAAGAGTAGATAAGACCTTTTTCGACGCCATAGCTGCCGTCTGAAGGAACTGCCATAGAAACCCAATCGTCAGACTCAGAACCTAGGACCCAATCACGCATGTGATCAAGAATCGCGTTAGCTGCTGATGCTGCTGAAGATGCACCACGAGCTGCGATTACTGCTGCGCCACGCTTAGCAACTGTTGGGATAAACTCTTCTTTAGCCCAAGTCGCGTCAACCATGTCGGCAGCATTTGAGCCGTTGATTTGCGTGAAAGTGATGTCTGGAACCTGAGTTACTGAGTGGTTACCCCAGATTGTCATTTTCTTAACAGCTGCAATATCAGTACCAGACTTTTCAGCTAGCTGATAGATTGCGCGGTTATGGTCAAGACGTGTTAGAGCCGTGATGTTACGCTGGTTAATGCTTGGTGCGTTCGCAGCCAAGATATAAGCGTTAGTGTTTGCTGGGTTACCAACAACACAGATGCGGATGTTCTTATCAGCAACTTCATCGATCACTTTGCCAAGTGAACTGAAAATTTTGCCGTTATCAGCGATAAGGTCTTTACGCTCCATGCCTGGGCCGCGAGGCTTAGCGCCAACCATCAAGCCGATCTTAGAATCTTTGAAAGCAACTGCCGGATCGTCAGTTACAACCACGTCTTTCACTAGTGGGAATGCGCAGTCGTTTAGCTCCATAGCTACCGCTTCGCAGACTTTTAGTGCTGGAGTGATTTCTAATAGGTTTAAAATAACTGGTTGATCTTTGCCTAGCATTTCACCGCTGGCAATGCGGAAAAGTAAAGAATAACAAATTTGACCGGCTGCTCCGGTTACCGTAACGCGAACAGGCTCTTTCATTCCTGAATCCTCATCGTTAATGGATGTCTTAATTAAGGCGCAACTTTAACATAAAAGTGCTGTAAATCCCATAACTAGCGTGCTTTAGAAGTCAGTGGTATGTTGTAAAAGCACAGCCTGATGCGGTATTTCAAAGGTCCAGAAGTCTGCAAAGCAAGACTGGAGTTAGTATTTGATGACACAGTCTTTTAGCGGAGATTACCACGCTCACGCAACTCCCTCGCAATTACGGCATTGAGAGGGGCAAACAGTTAGGATGGTTAAAGGTGATAGTTACTAAACGTCAGCAAACTCTTGGCGTGAGCCAAGCCAGCGTTGACTAATCTTTTCGGCTACTTGTGGTGACTCATGCGCTAGCTGCTTGGCGATTTGTTGAAGCTCTTCAACAAGCTCGGCGTCGCGCACTAAATCTGCAAAACGTAATCCGACGTCACCAGTTTGACGCGTACCCAGTAATTCCCCCGGGCCACGCAATTTAAGATCTTCTTCTGCAATCACAAAGCCATCATTAGTATCGCGCATGACCTGAATCCGAGCTTTGGCATTATTAGATAAAGGTTGTTGATACAGTAATACACAGTGACTTTCTACGGAGCCACGACCGACACGCCCACGCAGTTGGTGAAGTTGTGATAAACCTAAGCGCTCCGGGTTTTCGATAATCATTAAGCTAGCATTAGGAACGTCCACGCCAACTTCTATCACGGTAGTAGCGACCAAAATATCGAGCTCGTTTTGCTTGAACTTGTCCATCACCATTTGTTTTTGCTCGCTTTTTAGGCGCCCGTGGACTAAACCAACTTTTAAGTTAGGTAGTTGTTCGGAAAGCTGGTTAGCGGTAGTTTCGGCGGCCTGGCATTGCACCTCTTCCGACTCATCAATCAGCGTACAGACCCAATAGACCTGGCGATTTTCTTGCTGACAAGCGGTGGCAATTCGTTGGATAACTTGCTCGCGCCTTTGATCGGATAGCGCCACAGTTTGTACCGGCGTTCGTCCAGGTGGCAACTCATCGATAATTGAGACATCCATATCGGCATAAACCGTCATCGAAAGCGTTCGCGGAATTGGCGTGGCTGTCATCATCAGTTGGTGAAGTTGATAGCCGTCCGGTGCCTTTTGTTTCAGCGCTAATCGCTGGTTTACACCAAAACGGTGCTGTTCATCGATGATGGCGAAACCTAAATTGTGATACCGAACCTCTTTTTGGAACAAGGCATGAGTACCAATAATAAGCTGGCTTTTCCCCTCAGCGATTTGGGCTAAAGCGTCTTTCTTTTCTTTCGCAGGAAGCTTACTCACCAAAAATGTGGTGTGAATTCCGAGTTCTTGCATCCAAGCTGAAAAAGATAGGTAATGTTGCTCGGCTAGAATTTCAGTAGGAGCCATAATCGCGACTTGGTAGCCTGCCTCAATAGCTTGTAACGCCGCCATAGCAGCAACCAAGGTTTTACCGGCGCCTACGTCGCCCTGTAATAATCGAAGCATCGGCTTGTCGGAACTTAAGTCTTTAATGATTTCAGCGCTGACTCGCGTTTGTGCTGCCGTAGGAGTAAAGGGGAGTTGTGCTAATAATTTGCGCTGTAATTTACCTGAGCCCTGCATGGCAAAAGCCAGTTGTTGCTGCTGTTTATTGCGTTGCAAAATCATGCTGAGCTGGTGGGCGATTAATTCTTCACAAATCAGTTGCTTAGCCGAAGGGGAGTTAAACTTATGAAGTGCCTCAGGCTTGGCGTCTTTAGGTGGCTTATGAATCCAGGATAACGCGCTATTGATATCAGGCAACTTAAATTGCTGTTGGACTGCTTGTGGTAATAGATTATCAATCGGGTGCTTTTTCAGTAGCTCAACCGCTTGTCGCGTTAACTGGCGCAGGCTGTTTTGATGTAGACCATCAGTTGTCGGATAAACCGGCGTTAAGCTATCTAATAGAGGCGCAGCGTTGGTAGAATCTACAGGCGTTAATTCAGGGTGAACCATAGAGTATTGATAACCAAAGCGACGAACTTCGCCGAAGGCATAAAACTCAGCACCTTTTTCTAAGCGTTGTTGCTGGCTTTTGTTAAAGTAGAAAAAGCGAAAGTCGATACTGGCGGTTTGATCGCTAGCACGACAAACTAATGAACGGCGCTTGCCAAATTTGACCTGGCTCATCTCAACCTGAACTTTAATTAAGGCTCGATCACCATCCTGTAAACTGGCGATAGTTTTAATTTGCGTCCTATCTTCGTAGCGATTAGGCAGGTGGAGCAATAAGTCGAGAACATTATGAACATGAATACGTTCAAGTTTCTCGGCAAGCTTTGGACCAACACCTTTTAAGCTGGTGCAGTCCAGTTTGGCGAGATTAATGTCGGAAGCAAGTTTAGAGATAGCCATTATTCAATCAGCCGAGTTCCTGGAACCTCAATATTATTTAGCCCCTGCTTAATAAGCTCTAGCGCCTTTTTACGCGGGAAGCTTCGGCGGTAAGCTAGCGCTACTTGGCGGCTGGGTTTAGGCTGATCAAATTCACGCGTCACTAAGCCCAGTTTTTCGTTATGAAAATCGGCGGCCGATTTGGGAATGACGCTAATACCTAGACCACTCGCCACCATCTGTCTGATGGTTTCGATTGAGCTACCCGTGATCCAATCTTTTTGCGGATTAAGGCTGTTATCACGGCATTGCGGACAAGCTTCTAGCACTTGATCGCGGAAGCAGTGCCCCGCGCCAAGCATAATCATGACTTCGTCGGCAATATCCGAAATAGCTAAAGTTTCGCGTTTTACCCAAGGATGTTTTTCAGGAAGTAGCGCAATGAACTCTTCTTGATAAAGCGGGACTACTTCAACTTCTGGCTCAACGAATGGTAAGGCTACGATGATGGCATCTACTTCGCCATTACGCAGTTTGGTTCTCAAGTTATGAGTATAATCTTCATCAATATGCAGTGGCATTTTCGGCGCTAATTCGCGCAACTGTGGAATCAGTGAAGGAAATAAATAGGGACCAATAGTAAAAATGGCGCCAATTTTAAGTGGGCCATCTAGCTGATCGGAATTAACCTTAGCGATTTGCTTGAGCTGGCTGACCTGTTCAAGAATACGCTGTGCCTGCTCGACCACTAATTCACCTTGTGGCGTAGTGCGAACGTCAGATTTACTACGCTCAAAGATCGCAATACCAAGCTGTTGCTCTAATTTTTTTACGCCAACACTGAGTGTCGGTTGGCTGACAAAACATGCTTCAGCCGCACGTCCAAAATGACGTTCGCGCGCTACTGCAACAATATATTTAAACTCTGTTAGTGTCATAATTGATAGCCTCTGTCTATTATGATCGTGGTCTAAGCGCGACAAGTCAACCGCTTTAAAGCGTTACTTTTTGTGCCACGAACAAAGACAGAGGACGTCCGTCATCAAGTGTGTGTACTTGATCGAGTAGGACTGACCAATCTGCGAAGCGTTCCGCTAATTCATTGTTTTTGAGTAAAAAGTCCGGATTTTTTGGGCTGCCGAAATCAGCAGCTCCTTCGAGAAAGGTATGGATGGCCACTTTACTGTTAACGGGTAAATACTCTTTATAGACATCAAGCAATGGCCTGTGCAGAAAACGACTTTGCATGATAAGGGCAGGCTGTTGCTGAATAATTAACTCTATGGTGTCGTCCATTTGGTTTTTACAGTCCATCAACTTAGGAGTGACCGCCACATTCCAGTTTTGTGCAGAGATTTGGAGCCGCTCTAATGCTTTAGCTTGGTTATCAATGGCAATAACGCGGAAACCAAGCTGGGCTAACAAAACACTATCGCGACCAGAGCCACAGCCGATATCGAGAACAAGAGGTTTCTCTAGCTCAGAATCAATTGTGCACTTGAGTAAATCTGCATGATGCTCCAAGAGAGGGTTGCCGCGCCAAGAACGATTGCTACCAGCGCCCGTGTTGAGTTCCAACTTAGCCAATTCCTCATGAGTCGTTACTTTAACGACGTCATATCGGTGTTGGTTTAGCAGTTGAATCGCAGTCTCAGCTTGCTCTTTTAACACACACAGGTGCAGCGGAATGTTCTTAGGCGGAAGTTCGTGCCATAAGTCCGGCCCGTCTAAAAGATTAAAATGCACGGCCCCCGGAAGATGTCCGCTTAAATAATGATTATGCGGACGAACGTCGAGAATCAGAGGGCTATCAATATCCTGCATTAAACTTTCCTAAAAGGTTGTTTACGGCCGTAACTGAGGCTACGCCACAACCATTCGAGGGGACCGAACTGGAAACGCGCTAACCACCAAGGGGACCATAGTAGTTGTGCCATAAAAATAATGGCAACAATGATCATTAACTGGTAGCGATCGAGCTGACCAAAAAGACCAAAGCCGTGGCTGTAAAAAATAAGGGTACAAATAATGCTTTGCGAAATGTAGTTGGTGAAAGCCATGCGACCAACCGCTTCGAGGCGTTTCCTAAAGGCAATGAATCTGTTGGACTTTACCCACAAACAAAACAACGCAATATAACCCAAAGCGACGAAAACAGCGCCCATGCTGTTCAGCGACATAAACGACAGCATTGAAGTATTAAGGCTGAAATTAGACTCTAGCAGTGCGTAAGTATCGTAGGCGGTAATACCAAAGCCGATGATAAAGCCGAACAGCATCAATTTGATATAAAAAGAACGACTGCGTTCAGCTGTTAAAATACCTAGCTGATAAAGCCCCATACCGAGTAACATCGAGCCGCCGATTCGAAAGAGTCCGAAGAATAGCGCCATCATCGGAAGGTTAGCCAGAAAGAACTCGGTGCGGTGGTCAAGTTGTGAGGCATAATCACTGGTGTATACCGCGGTTTCTTGCGTAATGAATTCATCTGAGGGAGCAAACATATCCATCATGTCGGACAAATCTTCTGCAGGCATATCCCCCACAAAAAGGGCAAGCAAGCTCATAAGGCCAATCATAATAGCGATAAAAATACCGCCAACGATAAGTTTAGTCGAAGCACCAGTGCTTCGTGCGAAAAGGTAAACCCAGAGCCCAGTAATGGCATAAGTGACCAGAATATCGCCGTACCAAATAAATATGGCATGTATGATGCCGATAGCGAGTAACCACAGCATCCGCCTGTAGTGCAAGCCGGCGCTAGGCAAGCCATTAGCTTGAGCGCGTTGCGCCATTAGCATTATTCCAGCACCAAAAAGCATTGAGAAAAGCGTATAAAATTTTTGATCCGCGAAAATATGCGTCATAACCCAAGTATAAAGGTCGATATCGGAGGGTGTGCCTAAGGCCATCGGGTTAACGTAATAGGCATAGATATTAGCGAAAGCATAGATATTCATAATGAGAATACCCGCCACCGCTATGCCACGAATCAGATCGAGAGCGTGGTAGCGCTCACTGCTCGTTGTCGGATTGATCTTTATAGGTTTAATCGTTGTAGTTTCAGACATCTGCATCCCTTGCTAATAATTTTATGCAGTATAGCTTTATTGAAACTGCCTGAGCAATTAGATAAAAGTAACTATCTGTTAACGAGTACAATAGCAAAGTTAAGCGAGGGAAATAGTTTTGATGGATAGCCGCACGCTAAGTGCGCGCGGGGAAATATAGTCAGAGTTAATTATCGAGAACTGTGAGCTCAATAAGGAGGTTTTAGTTAATAAACTGGTAGCTAACCTTGAGCTGTTGATGTTGAGTATTAGGAATCTGAAGCTCATGAGATTGTTCTGATAAAACAAGCTTGGAGCTTCTGATGATCTGATCTAAAGCGGTAATATCATTAGTTTCGAGCACAATCCCACCAAGTTCCAAAACTTTACTTGCAACTAAATCAGTACTAGGTTTGACCGAAGTGCTCAGTAATGTAGCCGTTAGCCCGAAGTGGTTGCAGGACCAATGCTTTACCGAAAGTAAGTCATTCGACTGTGTGATGGCTTTTAGCTCTTTGGACTCTTCAAGCCAACTAGAGCTTTTAAAGCTCTGCTTAGAGTAAGTGGACTCAGTGAAATAATTGTTATCGAAATTACAGTTTGATGCACAAGCAGCGTTAAGCAGTAGTGCAGAGTTTAACAGTATAAATAAAAGTAACTTCATGACGAACCTATAGGGGCTGCGCGCAAGCAAAGCTAACGGTAACAGGAGCTTCAGTTAATAAGATGTCAGTATTAGATAAAGTGAGGCTAAGACTATCATTGTCTCTGAAATCAATGAGGCCAGCCGATAACTCTTGGTTGGAGATAAATACTCGATATTGAGCAAGTGCTGATTTACAGCCGCAATAGCCGATAGACTGTTTGGTGCTATAGTTAACTTTAATTAGTCTCGTGTTCTCAACCTGCTTTATAGAGTGCGAGTCGAAAGAGATACATTGCTTTAGAGAGTTATCAATCTGTAGTGAGCTTTTCAGCAGTGTATCACCTTCTAAAACCGGTCTTGTTTCACACGAGGTATTGATGAGGCCGACTACTAGGAAAGCCGCAGTTAAGCTTAGCTTCTTCATTTGAGGTTACACCCTGTAGTGTTAATTGCCGTAAGCAGATAATCCCTTGTCTGCTTATTGTTATTCTTTCCTTTAAATCTTACGTCTTAACTGATCCCATTCTGGGTCGTCAATATTGCCACGGTCATCAAGCTGCGGGTAGCGGATATTGTGCTTGTCGCAGTATTTTTTAATGGTGGGGTGGAGCGCATTAAAAAGAATATAGTCGACTTCTTCTTGAGGCACTTTGAGTTCGCCATACATATTCGCTTCTGCGCGTTGGCGTTGTGCTTCATACATAATCAAAGCCCCGGCGACGGAAACATTGAGCGATTGCACCATGCCAACCATTGGAATAATGACGTGCTCATCAGCCAGTTCTGCGGCTTCTTCGGAGACGCCTACAAGCTCTGAGCCAAGTAATAAGCAAGTGGGTTTGGTGTAATCAATGCTGCGGAAATCGACGGCTTTATCGGAAAAATGGGCGGCTAACACTTGCATACCTTGCGACTTAACTTCGGCGATACCGGTTTTTAAATCAGGGTGTTTGTGCGTAGTAACCCAGCGCTTACTGCCACTAGAAGTATGGTGACTACTAAAGCGTACGCCTTCAGGGAAGACTGCATGAGCATGGCCAATACCAACCGCATCAGCGGTGCGAACAATAGCTGCTAGATTATGCGGTTTATGAACTTCATCCATAAAAACCGTTAGATCAGGCTGACGATTGGATAGAAGCTCTATAATTTTGTCGTAACGGGTTTTCCCATCAGCAGTCATACTCGGGTGCTGCAACGCTCAGTCCTCAAGAGTCATGATAGCGTCCATTTCGATCTGGGCGCCTTTCGGGAGTTCTTTAACACCAATAGCGGCGCGCGCTGGGTATGGCTCAGTAAAATACTGGGCCATAATCTCGTTAACAGTGGCGAAATGGCCTAAATCGAGCATGAAGATATTGAGCTTTGAGATTTCATCTAATGAACCGCCAGCAGCTTCACAGACAGCAGACAGGTTTTTGAAAACCTGATGCACCTGCTCATCGAAGTTTTCAACCAATTCCATAGTTTCAGGAACCAGTGGAATCTGACCTGACAAGTAAACCACGTTACCGGTTTTAACGGCTTGAGAATAGGTACCGATCGCGGCTGGCGCTTTATCAGTATTAACGACTGTTTTCGACACGTTTATGCCCTTTAGGTTGTATATCTGGGTAGCGATACACTTTATTCACAAAAGGTATCACTCGTAATTTTTTAATAATCGAAGCTAGGTGAACGCGATTTTTAACACCAACACGGAAGGTCAGAATATTAACGTCACCATCGAGTTCATTAATATCGATGTTGATAATGTTACCTTCTTGGTTAGCGATAATGTTGGTCACCTGAGCCAGTACGCCACGCTGGTTAAAGACGTGCAATCGTAGCTCGGTGGTAAAGTCGCCTTCTAAATCGTCTGACCATTCCACGGGAACATAGTGGTCATTTTGCTTGTGCGCGCGCTGTATGTTCGGGCAGTTATCACGGTGGATATTAAAACCACGACCTGGGCTAACGTACGCCATAATAGGATCGCCAGGAATTGGCTGGCAGCAGCGGGCATATTTAATGACCAAGCCTTCGGTGCCCTTAATTGCAAGCGGTGAACGCTCTTCATCAGACTCCACTTTCTTAGCCACTTCTTCAGTTTTTTCTTGGTCGCTGGTAAGGCGGTGAGCGACTAGAGCACTCGCTATTTTGCCAAGACCGATACCGGCTAAGAGATCATCAAAGCTAGGGTAGCGCGTAACCTCGGTAATTTGCTGACGTTTTTCTTCATCAATTTCTTCAATAGAGAATTTCAGCGACTGCTCTAGCAAGCGACGGCCAAGATGCACCGCTTCATCGTGGCGCATATTCTTCACGAAGTTACGAATATTGGTTCGAGCCTTACCAGTAACCGCATAGCTTAACCAAGCGGGGTTAGGGCGTGAACCTGGTGCCGTAATAATTTCGACGGTGCGGCCATTAACTAAAGGTGTGCTCAACGGTGAAAACTGCTTATCAATCTTACAAGCGATACAGGTGTTACCGACGTCTGTATGGATTGCATAGGCAAAGTCAACCGGTGTGGCGCCTTTCGGCAATTCAATAATTTTGCCCTTCGGCGTGAAGAGGTAAACCTCGTCTGGATAAAGGTCAATCTTAACGTTTTCAATAAACTCAATAGAATCGCCAACGTTTTGTTGAAGCTCGACCAAGCTTTGCAACCATTCACGCGCCTTGGTTTCGGCGTGATGAGTTGAATTACCGGTTTTGTATAGCCAGTGTGCGGCGACACCATTCTCCGCCATCTGATCCATAAGATTGGTACGAATCTGTACCTCAAGGTGCAAGCCAGATTTACTACGCAACACCGTATGCAACGATTGATAACCGTTAGCTTTAGGAATGGCGATGTAATCTTTGAAGCGACCTGGGATGGGTTTGAATAAATTGTGGATTTGGCCAAGAGAGCGGTAACAAGAGTCTTCTGAATCCGTAATCACGCGGAAGGCATAAATGTCCATAACTTCTGCGAATGTGCCGACTTTGTCGCGCATTTTCTTATAAATGCTGTATAAACTCTTTTCGCGACCAATGACTTGGCATTTCAAGCCCGTATCTTTTAAACGCTCGCGAAGTTGCTTAGTGACTTTCTCGACGACCTCTTTACGGTGACCACGAACCTTCTTTACCGACTCTTTCAGAATTCGGTAGCGCATCGGATACATGTTAGCGAAGCCTAAAAGCTCCAACTGCTCCTTGATGCGGTGAATACCTAGTCGGTTTGCAATGGGTGCATAGATTTCGAGGGTTTCGCGGGCAATTCTGCGACGCTTATCAGGACGTAACGCGCCTAGTGTCTGCATATTGTGTAGGCGATCAGCCAACTTAATGAGGATTACGCGAATGTCCTGCGTCATCGCCATCATCATCTTGCGGAAGTTTTCCGCTTGCGCTTGTTCTTTCGACTGGAAGTCGATTAGCGTCAGCTTACTCACGCCCTCGACCAGATCGGCAACGGTTTCGCCAAACTGCTCGGTTAAATCTTGTTTAGTCACGTCACAATCTTCGATCACATCATGCATCAAAGCTGCCATGATAGTCTGATGATCGAGATGTAATTCCGCTAGAATATTAGCGGCGGCGACGGGGTGGGTAATATAAGGATCGCCGCTGGAGCGCATCTGTCCATCGTGTGCGCACTCAGCGACTTGATAAGCACGTTCCGTATCTGAGACTTGATCAGGTTCTAGATAGGTTTCAAGAACGTCTTTAAGATCAGCAAAATAGGACATGCGTATCAGGATATTCTAGCCAATTAGAATAATACTGGGCGAGATTCCTGCTCTTGCTCAGCAGCGCGTTCGTCGGCTGCTACCGTTTCGGCTGTAGTTAAGCCTTCTTCGATTTCACGCAATGCAACAACGGTCGGCTTATCATTATCCCACTCAACTTTAGGGTCGTGTGTACCATTAGCCAACTGGCGAGCGCGCTTTGCTGCCAACATAATTAAATCAAAACGGTTACCAACTACTTCTACCGCGTCTTGTACTGTTACTCGTGCCATAACTTACCTCAACAACCTTGCGGAAAACCCGCGCTAATAATCTCTTATAACACTATTCAATGACCTACAGAATAGTGTAACCAAAAATAGGCGCTAAACAATAGCCTAGCGCAATAAAACCTACTGATTTAGCAGATCAGCGAGCAAAGCCTGCTGTCGAACGAGCTGACTTTCCTTACGCAAGCGTCGCGCTGTAAAAATAGCCGACAGATCTTTGCACGCTAAATCAAAATCATCATTAATAACGATATAGTCGTATTCATCGAAATGCTCGATCTCACGATGAGCCGCAGCCATTCTCGACTGAATCACTTCTTCGCTATCTTGCCCACGCCCCGTTAAACGGCTAAGTAACTCGTCTTGCGATGGCGGGAGAATAAAAATACTGCGGCATTCAGGCATCAACTCACGAACCTGACGTGCGCCTTGCCAGTCGATTTCTAGAACAACATCATGCCCCAGCTCAAGCTGGCTCTCGAGCCACACGCGACTGGTGCCATAATAATTGCCAAAAACCTCGGCGTGCTCTAAAAAGCTTTCTTCCTTAAGCATCTGCTGAAAGGTTTCAACAGTGACAAAATGATAATCCTGACCATTGACCTCACCCGGGCGCTGTTGGCGCGTGGTGTGGGAAATCGACAGCTTAAGCTCCGGCATCTGACCTAAAACCGCTTTCAACAAGCTGGTTTTACCCGCACCAGAAGGTGCCGAAACCACATATAAAGTGCCTTTAGCCGTGCTTTGAGAACTGTTTTGAGTAGTCGTTGCCGTCATAATCTCGAAAATCAATTGAGTCAAAAGTCCCCTAAAGCCTTCAAATATGGGCTAAATTGCTCGGAAAACCAAAGGGAAGATTGCATAGAGCGCAAAGTCGGTAATGATAACATAAGTTAAACGACTAACGGTATAGATAATAACCAAAATCCCCATTAGGATAGAACTTCTTCCGATTGAGGGCTGAGCTTGGTAGACTCTTAGGCCGAACGTAGTATAAATAATATAATTTCAAAAGATGAGCATTGTGGAACAAGACCATTTAGTACAGATTAAAGTTGCTTTATCCGAACTCGCCGAAGAACATGCCCCCGAAGGAACCACGCCAGAAGCTGTTATCGATCAGTGGACGCATGCTCTTGCGCTTGGTCATGAGCTTTACTGCGATCGTCAAAAGTCTGAATCAAAACAATTAAAAAAGCAGGTTCAGAGCATCCTAACGAAGCTTAAAATCTATAAGAATCGTACTGAATTCTATGATTTAGTCTTTGAGAAAATAGAGCTAAAACCAGTACCCAAGCCGAAATTTACCTTTATTGATCTATTTGCGGGTATTGGCGGGATTCGCATGGGGTTCCAGAAGCAGGCTGGAAGCTGTGTATTTTCATCTGAGTTTGAAAAAGCTGCACAAATAACATATCGAGAAAACTACTTAGAATATCCTTTTGGGGATATAACAAAAATTGACTCTAGTGATATTCCAGACCATGACATTCTGTTAGGAGGCTTTCCTTGTCAGGCATTTTCAGTAGCTGGTTATAGAGAGGGGTTCTCAGATAAAAAGGGACGAGGGAACCTATTTTTTAAGATTCACGATATTATTGTTAAAAAGAAGCCAAAAGCTTTTTTGCTTGAGAACGTTAAAAATCTACAGGGTCATGATGGAGGTAACACCTTTAAAGTGATTGTTGAGTATCTTCATGAAGCAGGGTATTCAGTAATATCCAATGTATTGAACTCGATGGATTACGGAAATGTCCCACAAAATAGAGAGAGAATATATATCATTGGCTTTAGGGATGAAGCTGATTGGCAAACGAAGAATACAAAAACAAGTACTTCAGAGTTTAGTTGGCCAGAACCTATAAAGCTTGACGTTTCGATTAGAGACTTGCTGGATGGAAATGTTAATGATACTTTTTACTATGAACGATTTGCCTGCTATGAGCAGTTAAAAGAGCAAATGAAAAGAAAGGATACAGTTTATCAATGGAGAAGAGTATACGTTAGAGAAAACAAAAATAATGTATGTCCTACGCTAACAGCTAACATGGGAACAGGTGGGCATAACGTACCACTAATTTTGGACGATAATAATAGAATTAGAAAGCTAACTCCCAAGGAATGTTCAAGAATACAAGGATTTCCAGAAGAGTTTAAATTACCAGAGATGGCGAACAGCCATTTATACAAGCAGTTTGGTAATTCAGTTACTGTTCCAGTCATAGAAAGGTTAGCAAAGGAGATTATAAGAGTAATGTAACAATAAGGAGTTTTAGAGTATGGGGAAGACAATTGGTTGGCGACGTGGAATTATAACTACAGGTAGCTGGCAAGGGTTTAATGATTCAGGGTTTGAGCACTTTAAAGAAGACCCGATTAAAGGACTAGGTAGGGAAATCATTCAAAACTCTAGTGATGCGGCTGCAGATATACCTGTAAGAGTATCTTTTAATCTAATGAAGGTTAAGGTTTCCGACATACCTGATTATGAAGATTTTCAAAAGACTATTCAGGCGTGTGCAAATGGAGCGAAGAGGGAAGGAAAGCGGGCTCAGGAGTTCTTTAAAAGAGCAAGTGAGCTTTTAGGAAAAGATGAAATTGATGTCCTAAGAATTGATGACTTCAATACATCTGGATTGAAAGGACCTTGCGAAAACGGTACTCCATATTTTGCATTAATGAAAGCCACGGGGCAGAGCGTTAAATCATCTGATGATGCTGGTGGATCCTTTGGTATAGGGAAAAGTGCACCATATCTTGTATCTAATTTTAGAACTGTCTTTGTTTCTACCTATTATCAAAATAACGAAAAAAACAAGCAATTTTTAGCACAAGGAAAGAGTATCTTAATGTCTTATGAAGAAGAGCATGAGGCAGGCTTAGAAAGGTATGAGGCAACGGGGTACTGGGGAATAAAGGACTTGTGCAAGCCTGTTACCAGCGTGGATAGTATCCCTGACTGGTTAAAAAGGCCAAGCAAGGGCGGTGGAAATGCCGAAGTAGGAACCAGTATATTTACACTTGGCTTTAACGGCGGGAAGAAGTGGGAAGCTAGATTAGCCGAAGTGGTAATAGAAAACTTTTTTGCTGCGGTATTGGCTGGAAGATTAGAAGTAGAAATAAATGGAAAGTTCATAATTACCAAAGCATCATTAAAGAATATCATTGAAAAAGTCGAGGAAGAGTTCACAGATAGTGACAGCCTAGAAAACTTATCAAAAACAAAGCAGTATTGTGATGTATATACTGGTGATGTTGATGTGATAGAAGAAATTTATGATAAGGACCCATCTCTTGGACGTTGCAAGCTCAAACTTGTAGTAAAAGATAAGCTTCCTAAAAAAGTTGTCTTTTTAAGAAATGGTATGACTATCACAGATGACTTAAAAGGACTTAAGAGGTTTAACAATTTTAAAGATTTTGTAGGTATATTTGAGTGTCTAGATAAGCAGGGTAACGCGTTACTAAGGGAAATGGAGCCACCAGCACATGATGACTTTCAAGCTAGCCGAGTAAAAAATGGTAACAAAATACTGAAAAAATTAGCTAATTGGGTCAGGACTGTTGTTAGGCACCATGCAACAAACCCCATTGAGGAAGTTACTGTAATAGATGAACTGTCAGAATTTTTTGAGGATGAAGTAAATGACAGTGGTGGTGACAAAGAAATGAATCCAAAAACTATTGAAATTACAGATAAGAAAAAAAGTAATTCAGCAAGTGGTGCAGGAGCTAAGGGGGGAGGCGATTCTGGTAAAGGTGGTGTAATAGAACCGAAACAAAAAAAGAGCAAGACTAAAGGGGGACGTTCAGAGACTACTGAAGGTGGAAAAAAGGGAAAAGGTGTTAAAGGAGGGAAAGTGATTCCCTTAAGAAATTTTAGAGCAGGAAAACAGCAGGATGGTTGGCTAACAATATACTTTACTCCTGAGCATTCAGGTAAAGCGAATATCAGGCTGTACGCAGCGGGTGTTGATAACGATTACCTAATTAAGTTAAATGGAAGTGAGCGAGGTACTGTGAAGAATGGTTATTTAGTTGATGAGTTGATAGAGGGTGAAAGATATACGCAAAAGGTATTGATTGGCAAAAAAGTGAGCTTTGCACTTAAGGTGGTGGCAAATGAAGTTTGATATCCAAAAGTCATTTCAACACCCTGTTTTAAGGCCTCTAAGCGATGATTATGTAAAAGGAGATATAAGGTTTGAGGTAAAGTTGTTTTGGGACCAAAAAACGAACAAAGTTATACTTGAATTTGAATCATTAATAAGCTCTCCCTCTATAATAGAATTAATACAGCAAAGAAAGGCAAGTTATCTTGTAACAGTTAGATGTCGAACAACATTTTTTAGTATGTCTTTCAAAGGCTTTGAAAGTACTATTAAGCATGATTTTTTTGACGGAGACTTGTTTGGTGACGTGGAGCTGAACTTTTATGTTGTTGCAAATGAGATCATAAACTCGTATACATCTGAAGAGTTTAATGAAGAATATGAAGGTGAGGCTTTTACAATCAGGCAGAATGCGATTTTAGCCTGTGCTGAGCCAAAGAATTTTCTAATAGAGCGTGAAGCGTTTAAGCCCGTTACCTCAGTATTTAACCTTGCAGAGGATAAGAATCAGGAAATAGAGCAAGGTAAATGGGTAATAGATCTAGAGCAAGATACAGTATATATAAAGCTTCACTCAAAAGACTATGAGAAAATAACTCTTGCGAGGAATTTAAAAGCAAACCAAGCTGTCCTTTTAAATTCTTTATATTTTGCGGCTGTCGTTGAGGCAGTAGATACTATATATGATGAGGAGCGTGGCTTCGATATTAATGAAAAAAAGTGGTCCAGAGTCGTTCACGCGGCTATTGAAAAGTGTGAAACTGTAACTAAGGATGATTCTAGTTACGTAATCGCTCAAGAGCTATTAAAGGGGCCATTAAATAAACTATTAGAGTATGTATTTGATAATAGGGAGTATTAGTATGCACATTCCTTTTGCTAAAGAGTTATCAGTAACCGAATTAGAGGGAGCCATAGAGGATAATATAGAGAAATATGTTAATGGGGACTTTTTTGACTATTTTTCAGATAAAGACAAGACCCTTGATTCAGGATTCGAAATAAGGTTAGAAAAGAGTATTGGTAATGAAATTGGGAATTATGATTTCAAGAAGAAGGAAAATGAAATAGATAAGTACTGGTCTCTGAAAGTATTCAAAGGTATTAAAGGAATTATACCTAGTATCGGAAAAGATAATCGCCTTTGGACATATTTAACTCATACACACTTTGCTGACTACTGTAGAAAGAGGCATGCAATTACATCAGTAGAGAAAGCAACAGTAAAAGTCATAAAGCAGCGTTTTTTCTGCCAAGGTATTAGTAGAGGAATTGAAAGAGACAATGCTGTATCTAGGCTTTGGTGGAATGGATATTTGGCCAGCAAAGTTCAGGGAATGCAACTTGAGAGAGCATTAGAATTGCTTTTATATAATACTGATATAAGGCAACAAATTGTTGAAAGGCCATTTCTTTCTACAAACTCAACATTACTATCAGCAGTAATTCATGTACTTGACGAATCTGAAAAAAATGATGGCGCACTCTTAGAAAGAGACACTTTTCGTAAAAAACTGGCAAGACTTAACCTTTACGCAGGAAGTAACATGCTCGAGGCTCATGAGCTTAGGGAACTGATAAACTTGGTTAAGGGTATATAAACTTAAGGCCTTACTCTTTATGGCTTTCTTCAAACTTTTCGTAAGAGCCATATTTTAGGAAGTCTAATTCGTAGTCATACTCTTTTCCTTCTACCTTTGTCACTAATACAGAGTCGATATCTTTCTGACGAAGTAGTTGTCTAGTTGCAAGTTGCCCAGCTTGCAACTTAAGTACATCTCTTAATAGCCAATGACCTAGTAGTCGGTTTGGATTAGACATTAAAGCTTTCCCCCCACTTTGGCATACCTTGAATGGAACTAGATCAGTATTGGGTAGTTTAACCATAAAAGATGGGGTTGTTTTTCCTTTGTAGTTGAAAAAGTCTGGAAATTGATTGTGTATCCAGGATGGGATAGGGATATAGACTTCATCTTGATGACGTTCTCTGCCAGAGGCATTCCACTGGTTTAAGCCAGAGCTGCGCCCAACGTCTCCCGTTGAGGTGCTGTAAAGAGGCAATATTATTTCCATTGTCTTCGTACTTTCCTTTGTATCGAATACGCTTAAATTTTCTAGTAATTGAAATGGATTACCCATGATGTTTACATCAATACTATGAAGAATATTTTCACTGATATCAAACTTTTTATATAAGGTGTTTTTTGCAAGTGAAAAATTATATTCGTGAAGTGAGTCTTTAAAATAAATGTTATTCTTTTTGAGTGTTACTTTCTTAATTCTAGCTTTTTCAACGAAAGACATGCGACATTCGGCAATGTTTAAACTTTGATTGTTTCTTGTTATAACATGATAGAGCATCTCCTTAGTGCTTGTTATGGAGAGAGTGTCAGTAAGACGTTCATTACGTTTATCTGCAATAAAGTGTGCAATGTCATTATGATTTGAGCCAAGCTCTCTAATCTCATCGCTAACTGAGTTGAACTCTGCTATTTTTTGAAATGTGTTACCATTACCATGAAGGAAGGTTTTCAGACCGATACCCACCCCATCTTTCGTGGCATCAAAGGAAACATCTCCCCGTGAAATATTATTAGCACCAAATGCGTAGCAGAATAAAATTTCATGGGCTCTATAATGTAGATATGGAGTATCACTACTAGAAAATAGTTTGGACAAAGAGGCTAAACTCGACAGAAGATTTTCGTAAAATTCTTTTTGTTCTGTTGTTTGCTTATTATAAAAAGTCATCATGGTCTGAAGTATATGTCCGGCTTTTAGTATTACTAATGAATACTAGACAATTTGTTGGTATTTATAAAGGTAAAGGGATAAAAATTATGAGAAGTACAAAGCGTCGCCCTATTACTGTAGGGCAGGTGTTACTGAGTGAGTATTTAGAACCAGCTGGTATCGGGCAAAAAGAGTTGGCAGAAGCTATGGGCGTGCACCGAAACAGTTTGAGCCGGATCGTTAATGATAAGGGTGTTTTGAGAGCGCCGATGGCGATAAAGCTAGCTACTGCTTTAGGAAACACGCCGGAGTTTTGGTTGAATATTCAGCATGCTGTGGAGCTGTGGGATGTTCGCCATAAGGCTTATGCAAAAGAAGCGAAAGGTGTTAAAAAACTAGATGTCACGACTAGGGATGAAGCCACGGTAAATTAGCGGTGATTCTATACTAAAGCTTAAAAACAAAAGCCTCGAATGTTTCGGCACTTCGAGGCTTTTTTGTTGGTGCTGTATTTTAAGTTTTATTCGATATTTTGCACTTGTTCGCGCATTTGTTCGATGAGGACTTTGATTTCGACAGAGCTGTTGGTGATGTCTGCGTTAATCGATTTTGAGCCTAGGGTGTTGGCTTCGCGGTTGAATTCCTGCATGAGGAAGTCGAGGCGACGGCCGACTGGGCCTTTGTCTTTGATCAGGCGTAGGCATTCGGTAACGTGAGTATTGAGGCGGTCAATTTCTTCGGCGACGTCAACTTTTTGTGCGAGGAAGACCATTTCTTGCTCTAGGCGCTCTTGGTCGAGTTCGACCTTGGCTTCTTCGAAGCGGTTGATAATACGTTCGCGTTGCCATTTGATAACGTCTGGCATCTGCTGTTGCACTTTGGCCACTTCTTCAGAAATGCCTTTTAGGCGTTGCTCGATAGTGGCTGCTAAGGCTTCGCCTTCACGCTGACGCACTTCAATCAGCTGGTCTACGGCTTGAGAAAAGGCTTGTTTTACGTCCTTTTCCATAGTGTTGGTGTCGGTTTCTTCTTGCTGTAAAAGCCCTGGCCAGCGCATCAGTTGCACTAAGTCGGCTGATTGGTTGTCTTGGGCTAGGACTTGCAGTTCTTCGTGGGCGGTTAGCAGTTGCTGTGCCATTTCTTGGTCAAGCTTCATGCGACCAGCGTGCTTCGGATTCATCTCGATGCGTAATGTACAGTCGAGTTTACCGCGGTTGAGGCGTTTACGAAGAACGTTTCTCAGTTCGAATTCGAGGTGGCGGAATGACTCTGGCATTCTGAAATTAGGCTCTAGGAAACGCTGGTTAACGGATTTGATTTCCCAGGTTACGTTACCCCACTCGGCAGCGAATTGCTGGCGGGCGAAGGCGGTCATGCTTTTTAACATACGAGTATAAACTCCGGTTCGAACAATGGCTCAGTGCGATGATGTATTAGGCTTTATAGATTGTGTTGCTAATACGAAAATCGATACAGAAAGCCTGTAATTGTAACGATATTTACCGAAGTTGGCGATAGTTTAATCAGAACAAGAGTTCTGTATAGATCGCCACGGTCGCAAGCTCCCTCGCGATGACGGGGAAAGGGGCGGTGCTAAGTATCTTTAAGATGACGTAAAAGGTACGTCTTTGCGAAAACTGAAAAGAATGCCTGAGGTGTGGAACGAAGCAAACGCTTTTGGTGTTGATGTTATAAGGTGTTGCGTTCTGTGATAGAGATCGCCACGGTCGCAGGCTCCCTCGCGATGACGGGAAAGGGGCGGTGCTAAGTATCCTCGCGATGGCGAGGTATAGGAGAGTGTGGCGGTGGCAGGCTTCCTCGTTATAACGAGAGTAACCTTAAGCCCATTGTTTAATAGCGTTAACAGAGAAGCGTTGTTGGTCTTCTAGTCGTAGGGCGGTGAGTTTATTTCCCCAGACGCAGCCGGTGTCGATGGCGTAGATGTTTTTTTCTTTGGCTTTACCTTGTAGTGCAGCCCAATGGCCAAAGACGACACGGGTTTCGCTTTGTATTTTGCTAATTTCGTACCAGGGATAAAGGTCTTTGTCTTGCTTGCCGGGTGGTGATTTGCTTTTAAAGTCTAGGGTACCATCGGCGTGGCAAAAGCGCATTCGAGTGAGCGCGTTAGTGATAAATCGCAGACGTTCGAGCCCTTTTAGCGATTTTTTCCAGCGGTTTGGTTTATTGCCGTACATGTGCTTGAAGAATTCGGTAGCGGATTCTTTGTCTGCCAAGGTTTCCTCTAATTCATAGGCGCAGGCGAGGGTTTGCTTTAGGTCCCAGCCTGGGGGAGCGCCAGCGTGGGTCATTAGAAAGTTGAGCGATTTGTCGTAAACCGCCATTGGCTGTTGTCTTAGCCAGTCCATCAGCGCCTTGCAATTATCCGCGTCTAAAATACGTTTTAGGTCGTCTTTTTTATTGAGCTTACTGTTTGTGTAATAGACGGCTAACAGGTGCAGATCGTGATTGCCCAGTACGATCTCGAACTGATCTTGGTGCTGATGAACATAATTTAAAACTTCGAGGGACTTAGGGCCGCGACTGATGAGGTCGCCAGCGAGCCAAATTCGGTCACTGGCGGGGTTGAATTGTATCTTCTTTAACAGCAGGCGAAATTCATCGTAACAGCCTTGAATATCGCCAATTGCGTAGGTCGCCATGACTTAGTGTAGCACTCCTGGAGCCGTTAGGCTGAAGACAGGAATAGGTGCTTTAAACTCGGTGCCGTTTTGACCAATCATCTTGTAGTCGCCTTCCATAGTCCCGATAGGCGTAGAGATTACGGCGCCACTAGAATATTGGTAGCTTTTACCCGGCTCGATGAAAGGTTGTTCACCAATAACGCCTTGGCCTTGAACCTCGGTAACTTCGCCGTTGGCGTCGGTAATGACCCAGTGTCTGGAGTCAAGTTTCGCGCCTAATTCACCAGTATTTTCAATCGTGATGGTGTAGCCAAAAACGAAACGCTCATTTTCAGGCTCAGACTGTTCTTCGATGTATTGTGTGTTAACTGTTATTTGAAATTGGTACTCTTGTGACATTGTGTGAGAACTAACCTAGTTACCAGTGTTATATCCCCATTCTCTAATGTAACTGTGTTAGGCGCAAGCCTGTGGTAGTATTTAGATAATTTTTATCGTAGTAACTCAATATCGTAGCAAGTTGATATCGTAGTAACTTGGTATCGTGAAAGAGTAAGGACAGATATGGCATCACAAAAATCACAAAAAACGGTAATGGTCACTGGCGCAAGTTCGGGCTTCGGCTTAGAAACGGCGCGTCGTTTCGCGGAGAAAGGGCATAAGGTTATTGTGGCGGCGCGACGTAAAGAGCGTCTTGAGCAACTTAAAGCCGAGTTGGAGCAAGAGTTTGGCCAATGCTGCGTTTATGTTCTACCGATGGATGTTACCTCGGAAGAGCAGATCGACTCGATGATCGATAGTTTGCCCGAGGACTTTTCTGAGATTGATATATTAGTCAACAATGCGGGTTTGGCGCTAGGTTTAGAACCTGCGCATAAAGCAAACCTCGACGACTGGCACCGTATGGTTGATACCAATATCAAGGGCTTGTACTTAATGACGCGCAAACTTTTGCCTGGCATGGTCGAGCGCAAGTTAGGTCACATCATCAATATCGGCTCTATCGCGGGTAATTATGCGTATCCAGGCGGTAATGCCTATGGTGCGACAAAAGCGTTTGTTAAGCAGTTCACGCGGAACCTACGAGCAGATTTATTAGGCACGCAAGTGCGCGTGACGAATATTGAGCCGGGTTTAGCCGAAACCGAGTTTTCACTGGTTCGTTTTGGTGGTGATAAAGACAAGGCTGATGATGTCTACAAGGGCACTGAGCCTTTAACGGCTGAGGATATTGCCGAAGCGGTGATATGGGCGGCGGAGCAACCGCAACACGTGAATATTAATTCGATTGAGCTGATGCCAACGTCACAAGCATGGGCATCATTAGCAATAGATAAAGTACAAGGTTAATCCTTAGGAGTTTTCGACATGGCTTTCCAACCAATTTTACTGCCCGTTTTTGTGATGGTGATTTTAACCTTTTCGGTAGCCGTGGTGATGGCGCGACGTCGCTTTCGATATTACCGCGAACAACGCTTACACCCGCAAAAGACCGCATCGCGCAAAGATATGAACAAGATGATGGAGGACAATCGTGCCGCCGATCATTTTATGAACCTATTTGAAATGCCGGTGTTATTTTATTTAGCGGTGGTGATCGCGATTCTGACCAATAGCGCTAGTGTATGGCTGCTTGGCTTGTCGTGGCTTTATGTTGCGTGTCGCGTGGTTCATGCGTTTATTCATTGCGGTTACAATAATGTGTTTCATCGCTTTAAGGCCTTTATTTTGAGCTACTTTACCTTGGCGGCGATTTGGATTGTATTAATTTTAGACATTGTTTTATTTTAGGCGAGTTTTAGCATGAAGATTGAGAAAAATAGCGTAGTTGAGTTGGATTATCAGCTGATGGATACTGACGGTAAGGTCTGGGAAAGCTCGAAAGAGGGTGGCCCTTGGGTGTACTTGCATGGTCATGGCGAAGTGATGCCTGGGCTTGAAGGCGAGCTGACCGGTAAAGCCATCGGACAGAAGATCCGTGTGGAGCTGGGGCCAGAAGAAGCATACGGGCCTTATGAAGATGACTTGCGAACTGAAGTGCCGAGAGAAGCATTTGCAGAAGTAGAGAATTTAACCGAGGGTATGCGCTTAGCAGCTGAAGGTAGCGATGGCGTTCACGCGGTTATCGTGCGTGAAATTCGTGATGACATCGTGGTTATCGACGCTAACCATCCGCTCGCTGGAAAAGCGGTCAAGGTTGAAGTTAAAGTGTTATCGGTGCGCAAAGGTACTGATGAAGAAATTGCCCACGGTCACGCGCATCAAGATGGCAGTTGCGGGCATTAATCAAGTTTAATTGGTGCGTATGACTCGGTTTCTCGTCATTAGATAGAATTCTGCATACGCATTAATCCTAACTCGTAAACTCAGTAAAAATCCTAGTTACCAGCTCTGCAGACTCCTTAGGCTTGGTATAAAGCAAAAAGTGGCTGCCTTCCATCGGGTATTTTCTAGCGCCTGGGTAAACTTTTGCGATGCTATCTTTTGCCCGTTGATTGAGCACCTTGTCATTGCTAGCTTCTACATAGGCGACCGGCACTGGCGGCTGTGGTGGAAAGTTGCCAATGGTTTTTAGCACTTCGGTTCTTTCTTTTAAGATATGTTCTGGAATATTCTCGACAACCGTTTTGACGAATTCTACCTGCTCTGGCGTCGCGTCATTATTCAAGTAGGTACTCGCCAATTGCTGCTCTGCAAATGGCAATTTAAAGACCGTTTTAGCAGACATAAACTTAGACAGCTCAAGGAGCATCTTGTTGGGTGGTGCTAACAAGCTAACGAAGAAGATAATGCCTTGGAGTTGTACGTCTGGCATGGCGTTGAGATAGGGTGCTATCGAGCCCGCATACGATTCGACAAGAAGGACAAAAGGCTCTTTTGGAAGCTCGGGAGCGATACGCTGCGCGAGGGTTTCATGATCTTGTGGGCAATCTTCTGGTAGTGGAATAAATAAGGTTTCAATCTCGAGGTGAGCCATAAAGTCGATGAAGAAAGCATCGTTACCGTTTAGGCCTGGGATCATGACTAGTTTCATCAAAAGCTCCTTTTGTTTATACCCTTATTTGAGACTCTTATTCATAAGAGAAGGTAACCAGCGCTACCGTTTGCTGTAATACATTTGGCAGCACTGGTTTAAATCGATTAGCTGGCGATCGCTTTTTTCTGGATATCGAAAATCTCACGGATTCCCTGCTTACCAAGCTCAAGCATTTGCATCAATTCGTCACCGCTAAAAGTCGCACCTTCAGCCGTGCCTTGAATTTCAATAAAGCCGTCATGCTCGTCCATAACCAGGTTCATATCTGTTTCAGCACTTGAATCTTCCGGGTAGTCTAAGTCCAAAACAGGCGTGCCTTCATAAATGCCCACAGACACAGAGCCAATCATGTGCTTAAGCGGGTTCGTTTTGACTTTTCCTTGCTGGCGCATGGTAAACAGAGCGTCATGCAAAGCTACGCAAGCACCGCTAATTGACGCGGTTCGAGTACCGCCATCTGCTTGAATAACGTCGCAGTCGATGTAGATCGTGTGCTCGCCGAGTTGCTTCAAGTCCACTGCTGCACGCAATGAGCGCCCAATCAAACGTTGGATTTCAAGCGTACGGCCGCCTTGCTTACCACGCGATGCTTCACGATCCATACGGCTGTGAGTCGAACGTGGCAACATGCCATACTCGGCCGTTAACCAGCCCTGACCTTTGCCTTTTAGAAAGCGTGGAACGCTATCGACGACGCTGGCAGTACATAATACTTTAGTTTCACCGAACTCAATTAACACAGAGCCTTCGGCGTGTTTGGTGTAATTGCGTGTGATGGTGACGGGTCTTAATTGGTTACTACTTCTACCACTAGGGCGCATAAAGACTCCTCTTTATGAAAATACTGGAATAATTGCTAAAAGATTATACGGAAACTCGCGGGGTATTCCTATGCTAACAGTAAAAAGGCGTAACATTAGGAAAGAGGCCTTCGCCGCAGAATATTTTTACCAAAGCGCACGAATAACCATATGAACAATAGTGGAAACAAGATGTTTTGCACGATAAACACGGTGATTAATTGAATCACGCTTTGGCTCGCTTGTTCGGCGGCTTCTTGATAAGAGGCAATTTGCTTTTTAAGGTTTAGCTGGTCGGCGGCATCGCTGAACCAGCGTTTTGTTTTTTCAAGACCTGAGAGTTCTTCGTCGCCAGTCACATCGTCAGGGGTGTTTTGTCGAATAGTAGCTTCAGTTTGTTGCAAGCCTTGGCTCGCTTCTTGGTAGTCGTTGGCGAGAAAGCCTTGATACAGCGCTTCCGAGCCTAGTGCCATTATTGGTGTGGCGAAGCGTACCAGAACAAGAAACAGTGCCACTTTAAGGATTAGTGGATTTGCTTGGCGTTGTTTGAAATGTTGGAACAGTAGATAACCTGCAGCAAAAGCCCAAAAGGCGATAATAAAGTAATTAAAATAATCCCAAACGCCAATCGATAACATCAGCTTTTGAATACCTAGTGCGCTAGCGGTGACCAGCATGACGACAGAAAAACGTTCAATCAGATCATTAATAGGGTCGAGGATTTCACCTGGCGATAGCGTCAAGCCAATACCAGCGGGCTGCATCGCGATTTCTGCTTCTTGAGCCACTGAAATTAGACCATTAAGTCCACGAGCAACGGCGAAGGCAATAAGGCTACGCTCAAGCGCTTGGTCAGTATATTGTTCGCCATAATGGTCAACGGCTTTGCTACCAGCGAGCAAGCCTGCAATTAATAGGCCGAGAATAATCAGCCAAAGATTAATGGTTTTCATATAATTCTTAATATTGAGTTTAACGTAATCGTCGTGCGTTCAGCATAGCGATTAGAGCTAGCACAATAAAGATATTCAATGGGCCGCCACCGCCACCGGTTCCGCTTGTGGGTGGGGTAGTTGGCGGTTCTGGCTCAGTTGCTGTTGGGCCTTCGTCACCAATTTGGCTATTGTCTTTGAGCACAAAAAGACCGTTAGAAATATCACTAACCAGAATATTGCCACTCGGTAAGTAAGGATATGTGCCCCATGCACCATCAAATTGAGGGTCGTTAGCTTCGGGGATTGGGTAAGTGTCGAAAAAGCCAATTTCTTTTGGCGTGGCAGGATTCGCAACGTCCAGAATCGTCAGGCCACGCTTATAATTCGACATGTAATACTTATCGCCAAGGGTAAAACCGTTGTGATCAATCGCACGGGTCTGGCCTTCATATTGACCAACAACCTGTGGTGAGCTTAAGTCGGTAATATCCATCACATACAAGCGAGTATTTACGTCTAAGTTACGTTCATCGAGCTCGTCCTGAACGAAAATGTAGTTCTTATCTTTGGAGTACCAGCCAGAGTGGGTGTAGCGAGCACCGTTGTATGGTGTGCTGCTGATTTTTGTAGGCGCAGACTTGTCGGTGGTGTCCCAAATATCCACCGTATTTTCATTAAAGTCGACCAATAACTCACAAGGATTATGCCCGTTGGCGCATTGCTCTGTGCGACTATCATCGATGATCAAGTTGGTCGCGTCGTGGACGTAACCGGTGGAGTCCGGCGTAGTGATGAGTGCGGGATTTTCAGGATCGACGAGGTCAAAAATACGATAAGAACCGTTGCCTAAATTAGAGCCAGCAATGTACAAATAAGCTTGGTGTCCATCAAGCGCGGTGCCATTGGTGTAGTCGATGTTGCCTAAATAAATATTATGCGCGGTTTTGAAAACTTCTATGGTGTTGACCAGCTGAATACTGTTTGGCGCATCGCTTAGGTCAATGACTTGCAGGCCGCCTTGGCCTTCGGTGGTGACGTAGGCGTAAGCCTTATAGCGGTCGCTTGCTTGGTCGAAGTATTGATACACTTTAACGTCGCGCCAAGTGCTACTGACGCCAGAAATAGTGCCCACTTCGGCAGGATTGGCGGCATCCGTAACGTCGATAAGGGTGGTGCCATTAACGAGCCCCATCAAGGCATATTCACGATTGTTATTGAGATCGACATAGCCCCAAATATCGCTGGCGCTAGAGGGTGAAGTGCTCAAAGAGGCTAGAGAATGCTGTGAAATCAAATCAACTTGATAGCAAGGAAACTCATCAGCGCTACCGTTCTGACAGGAAATTTGTTTTTTATTGGTTTGATTAACCTTCTGGTAGCGTTCGAGCATGTCGAGGTATTCAGGTTTTACGCGAAATTCTTGGTTTCCCTTACTGTCTTGCAGAAGGCGAAAGCCTTTCTTTTGCAGCTGTTCTCGGTATTCGGCAGGAAGCCCAACAATGGTGGTGACGTTCTTTTCTGGATTTTGTTGATGGTAGCCATTTTCTTTTGAGAAGCCACCTTTAACCGCCACCATATCGTTTAACAAATAAAAGATATCCATTTCTTGCGCGAAATACTGACCGGAAGCAACATAAATCTTATCGCCTTTGCTCGACTGGTTAACGGCATAGCTGATCGAGGCGCAAGGATTTTTCACTTGCGAACAGTTACCTTGGTCGACACCATCTTCAGCGACGTAGCGAATAGGGTGTGCGCCACTGTGTGCTGAAACTGGCTCAGTGATAAATGCCAAAGGTGCAGTTGCTAATAGGGCAAGATAGATCAGTTTGTTCATGGGGACGAGCTCCAGAAAAGTGTCTATTTTCTAGCCTATACCAAGAAATTGGTCATTTCTATGAAAAAATTCTGTTAAAGATAAGCAATAATGATTATTTTGAAATGAAGGAAGGCCAATTGGCGAACTCTCCTGGACAGATAGCGTAAGAAAAAACACGAGGCAAATAGTATGAAGCAAGTAGCTGCTTGGAGTGTGGCATTATTGTTGTCGGTAACGAATCTTTGCGTAATGGCCAAAGCTGACAAGCCCGCGATACCTTTACAAAGCCATCTAACGTCGGTTAATGGTCATCAACTTCATTACCACCAAAAAGGTCAAGCTGAGCAGAAACCATTGTTAATTTTATTGTCTGGGCCAACTGATAACTGGCACAGCGATAGTGCTTGGTGGATCTTGGCGCAGAACTATCTTTCTAACAGAAGTCTTGCCGATAGCTATCAGTCCATTGCTATCGATCGTGCTGGGCAAGCATGGTCAAAACAAATTGAAGCGCCTTCTTACCGTCAGTTCGCCAGTGACCTCGAAGCTTTTCTATTGTCGGAGGAGGTAATCGGCTCAGAGCGGGAACTAGTGTTCGTGGCATTCGCCAGCTCGAATTTGTCCTTACAGCTTTTGCTCAACAATCCAAAGCTGAGAACACGTACAAGAGGCGTAGTGTTAATCGATCCTGATGTGCTAACACCACACTCGATACAGCACTACACCAGTGAAACTGAAGGGTACAAAGAAGGTTGGCAGGGCTTAAAAGACTATATTAAAGCGGGTAAGTATGAGCAGCGAATTGAGCAAAAGCTGAAAGCAGAGCGTGAGCATTTAATGACCCTTATTCCAAAAGAGCTCGAAGATTTTATGGACTGGGATTATTACGATGCGGTCGAAGCGATTAGGAATACGCGCGATTATCAAATCCACAAATTTTTAGAAGCGAGCGTTTATAAAGAGGATTTAGAAGCTGCAGTTAAGCATCCGCTAGATTCAGAGTTACCCCTGGTGGTGTTGGACACCGACTTTGAGAGTGCTTATTTAGCGACAATTGAGGACGAAGCGGTTAAAGCATCGATTGCAAAATGGCGTAAAGAAGGTATTGAGTGGTATTTTGAGTTAGCCAAGACGAGCGATTGTGGCGCTTATTGGCCAGTGGATACTAAAGAACATTTGCTGATGATGTCACAGCCAGAACTGATTGAGCAGGCCATCGAAAAAGTGCTGACCTGCTCAAAGTAGATGAAAAGTAAGCGTTAAAGAGGACGTTGAACGTTTTCTTTAATCGCTTGCTCTTTAACTGCTTCGGCTACCTTCTGCGCAACGTTACGGTTTAGGGGATCTGGAAGAACGTGATCTGGTGATAACTTATTAACCGCACCTGCTAAAGCATGCGCCGCTGCAATCTTCATGCCTTCAGTGATTCGGGTGGCGCGAGCTTCTAACGCACCGCGGAAGATGCCTGGGAAGGCTAGCACGTTGTTCACCTGGTTCGGGAAGTCGCTACGCCCAGTACCTACTACTGAGGCACCTGCGGCTTTCGCTTCGTCAGGCATAATTTCAGGGATTGGGTTTGCCATGGCTAGGATGATCGGATCCTTGTTCATGAGCTTGATGTCGTCGCCCGTTAGCAAGTTGCCTTTGGACACGCCGATAAATACATCCGCATCATGCAAAGCATCGATTAAGTTACCGTTGCGATTATGACGATTGGTATAGGCTAGAATCTTTTCTTTTTCGTGATTCAGGTTATCGCGATCTGAGGAAATGATACCCTTGGAGTCACACACAAGAACGTCTTCCACTGGAATACAGGCCGACTCTTCGTGACCAACGCAGCGCAATAACTTAGCAATTGCAGTACCCGCCGCACCTGCGCCATTAATCACAACCTTTAACTGTTCGATATCTTTGCCAGAGACTTTGCAAGCGTTGATTAGCGCTGCTAATAACACGATCGCTGTGCCATGCTGGTCGTCGTGAAAAACGGGGATACCGATATCTTGTAGCGCTTCTTCAATTTCAAAACACTTTGGTGCCGCGATATCTTCAAGGTTAATACCACCGAACGTCGGTGCGATAGTTTTTACCGTAGTAACGATTTCATCTACCGAAGCTGCATCAATTACTAATGGCACGCCATCAATATCGGCGAACTCTTTAAATAAAATAGCTTTACCTTCCATCACAGGCAGCGCGGCCTCTGGGCCAATATCGCCAAGGCCTAAAACGGCTGAACCATCAGAAACGATAGCGACCGAATTGCCTTTCATGGTGTAAATGTAGCTCGAATTCTTATCTTTCGCGATGTGGTTAGAAACGGCAGCAACGCCAGGAGTGTAGGCTACAGAGAGGTCATCGCGGTTTTGTAGTGGCACTTTGCTTTTGATGCCCCATTTGCCGCGAAGGTATTTGTGGATATCTAAGGATTTTTTGAAAAACTCGCTCATGATTATATTTTCTCGCTCATGATTGTAGGTGTGAGAAGTGATGCGTTCTAATGATACGCTTATTGTACGCCATTTGTGGTCGGATTAGCACCGTCAAACAAGGGTATTTAAGGAAAAGCCGTTGAATAACGGCTTTTTGGGGTGTTTTAAACGTAAGCGGTTTATTGTGGTTTGGTGAAAAACTTACCGAGCCAATAATCAACCGAGAAGTAGCGACCGCCACCGGTAAAGAATAGCGAGGCTAGCATGGCAAAATAGATTGCGGCGAATTCAATGCCGTTTTGCAGGATAGCGAAGTTGCCTTTCGCAGTGAGCCAGCTATAGTTGCCATATTCTTGTAAAATACTGCGCCCCATCTCTAAGCGGCTTGCTACTTCAGGATCGGACGATTGTGCGATGGCATACCAACCGTTATCCCAGTGCACTGCAAGTGCTGCGACTAACATCGTCACTAGCAACGGGATCGCCGCCCAGCGAGTAGCAAAGCCTATAAGAATAAAAATACCACCGACCATTTCAGCACTGGCGGCTAAAAAAGTCATCACATCAGGTAGTGGCATACCAAGGCTGGCAAACCAGTTGGATGTGCTAGAAAAGTTATCGAATTTACGCATACCAGCTTCATAAAGCGGGAAGATTAGAATCAACCGGAAAAGAAGTGGTGGAATACCGTCTAAATGTTTTAGATAGTGGCAAGCACAAGTCTGAAACTTATGGTAACTCTGAACTAGATGACTCATAACAAATCCTCGTTTTAGGGTATTCCACGACTGACTATTACAATCCTGCTAGATCTTTTTAGTCGGAATACTGCTTTCTTGATAAGGGTGTATCTTATCTAAAGGAGTCGATAAACCAGTTTCTGTTACAACTCTTACGTGATGTCGCTTCAAGCCGCGAGGTTCTGTTACGCCACAAGAGTGCGCAATAACGCCAACAGCCTTGACTAAATTTTTATGATAATGGTAAACGCGCTCAGCTTTATCAGGCACCACTAAACCTTTTTGTAAATCAGGATCATGGGTGGTGACGCCTGTAGGACAGGTGTTCTTGTTGCATTGAAGAGCTTGGATGCAACCTAGGGCAAACATAAAGCCGCGAGCGGATAAGGCGAAGTCTGCGCCCATAGCTAAAGCCCAAGCAACGCCCGATGGGTTGATCATCTTGCCTGAGCAGATAACTTTTACACGATCGCGAAGTCCCTGTTTTTGCAGCACGCTCAAGACTAAAGGCAAGCTTTCCTTAATCGTAAGACCGACATAATCAAACAAAGGCTGTGGTGCAGCGCCAGAGCCACCATCGGCGCTGTCGATAGTAATAAAGTCCGGCGCAGATTTTATGCCACGCTTGTGAATTTCCTCGCACAGATCGAACAGGAAGGCATCGGTGCCAATAACGGTTTTAAAGCCCACCGGCTTGCCGGTTAAATCACGAATATGGTTGATCATGTCGAGTAGATCGCTGACATTATCAATTTCAGGGTGCCCATTAGGGCTGATGGAGTCTTCGCCGGCTGGGATGTGGCGAATTTGAGCAATTTCTTCTGTCACTTTTCTGCCAGGCAGAATACCGCCTTTGCCTGGCTTAGCTCCTTGCGCCAGCTTAAGCTCAACCATTTTGACCTGATCGTGGGAGCAAACCTCGATCAGCTTCTCGTCCGATAGAGTACCGTCGTCATTACGTACGCCGTATTTTGCGGTACCAATTTGAAACACAACATCACCGCCACCAGAAAGATGGTGAGGCGATAGGCCACCTTCGCCAGTATTGATCCAACAACCCGCTTTGGCAGCCCCTTTGGCTAGCGCTTGAACCGCAACTTTGGATAAAGCGCCGTAGCTCATGCCGGAAATATTAAAAAAGCTTGGGGCTAAATAGGGTTTTGGGCAATAAGGACCAATTAAAAGAGCTTCAGATTCGACCGCGTTTTCTTCCAGAGTGGGGAACTGATCGTTAAGGAACATCACCGTGCCAGTAGGCGTTAAGTTGCGTGTAGAGCCGAAAGCTAGGGTTCGACTGACGTTTTTGGCGGCACGATAAGCCCAGCTTCTTTCTGCTCGATTAAACGGCATTTCTTCGCGATCGAGGGTAAAGAAATATTGACGGAAAAACTCACCAAGATGCTCAAACCAGTAACGAAAACGTCCTATCACCGGGAAATTTCGGCGAACTGCGTGCTTCTTCTGAGTTTTATCGATAATGTAGGTGATGACTATGGCAATGAGTAAAAGCGTTAGCCCCAAAACGAAAATAAGCCCAATCCAGTTAAGAGCGGTTTTAGCAAATGCCATGAAGCCGAATTCCATCAAATATTCCTCAGGTTATCATTGGAAGCTGTTTTTATCTTACGCTATAGCCATGTTTTATAGCATAAATCAGTGATTTATAAGCTTGGTTAGTCTAAGGTTAATAGAGACCTTACTAGCAAGTCAAAAATACCTGCTAAAAGACCATAGAGGAGTCGATGGAAACACAACCATTACCATCAGAAAAAGAGTTGGTGGCACGATTAAAGAATAACGATGTCGCGCTATTCGATCAGGTAGTTAAAGAGTACCATTCGTCAATGTATGCAGTAGCTTACGCCATTGCTGGCTCATCCATAGCCGATGAAGTCGTGCAGGAAGCATGGATTTCTGCGATAAACGCCATCCATAAGTTTGAAGGGCGTTCCGCACTGAAATCTTGGTTGATTCGAATTACGGCGAACGAAGCTAAGAGTCGCCTACGCAAAGAATCGCGCTCGGTGTCGCTCGAAGCGGTTAATGAAAACTGGGCCACTGATACCCGCTTTACTCAGCGCGGGCACTGGGCAGAGGGTAATCCAGAGTGGGATATGTCGTCGCCAGACGAGCTATTATCGGCCGATGAACTTAAGGACTGTCTTAAAAAACACATCGACAGGCTACCCGATAATCAGCAGCAGATTTTAAATTTAAGAGATATAGGCGGCTTGGATATGGAGACGATCTGTAACATCTTGCAGATCACAGCATCTAATGCCCGAGTACTGTTACACCGTGGACGCGATAAAGTGCAGCAAGTAATTGCAAAGTTTCAGAGGACTGGAGAATGTTGAGTTGTAAGCATATTGTCGATCTTGGCACTGATTACCTGGATCAAGAGTTGGGTTTTTGGAAAAAAACTGAGATGAAAATGCATTTAATGATATGTAGGCATTGCCGCCGCTATATGAAGCAGCTTAAACAAACGATCGCAATGCTATCGAGATGGCAGCTAAAGCAACCTACCCAAGAGCAGCTAGAACAATTGAAAAGTAAGTATCAACAGACCGTTTCAGAGGGATAGAGAAAAATTAGCCACTCTCTTTCGAAAGAAAGTGGCTCAAAAGGAAAATTACGATTCTTTTTCAGGCTTAATAGTGCCTTCCATGCGCTCTAACTTGTTATCAACAAAGTGTAGAATTAGGCGCTTGGAGCGCGTATCACCGCTTGTAGGCTTCAAGTAATACAAGTAATACCAAGTATTTTCTTCTAAATTCGTGTCCAAAGCAGGCTTACCCAGAATAAAGGCAATTTGCTCTTTAGTCATCCCAGGCTCGATTTTATTGACTTCTTCTTGTTGTAAAATATTACCCTGTTGGATGGCTGGGGTATAAACACAAGCCGTCGAGAGCGCGATTAGTAGCGATAAACAAAACAGTTTTTTCATGGATTACCTAATTTCTTGAGTTATTTGTGATTTTATAGGTTCTTATTTAACTTTCCAACTTACTTTCTATACAATCTGCTGACTAGTATAATCATTTAGTCGCTCAAATCTATTGGAGGATGTATTTTTGGAAAGCAAACAGTTACGAAAAGCAGGTCTTAAAGTAACCCTACCGAGGGTTAAGATTTTGCAAATACTGGAAAGTTCCGAGGAACGCCATTTAAGTGCTGAAGATGTTTACAAGATGCTGCTTGAAGCTGGAGATGATGTAGGTTTAGCGACGGTTTACCGAGTCTTAACCCAATTCGAAACCGCTGGGCTAATTGTGCGTCATAACTTTGAAGGTGGCCACTCAGTATTCGAATTGGACGATGGCGAGCACCATGACCACATGGTCGACGTCGAAGACGGTACTGTTACCGAGTTCATTAACGACGAAATCGAACGCCTACAGCACGTAATCGCCGAAGAACATGGTTACGAAATTGTCGAGCATAGCTTGGTGCTTTACGTAAAAAAGAAGAAATAATTCTATAGCGTCTTTTTGCCCAATAGCTGTGTTGCAAGTAACTGCAAAATACTCGCTTACCAATTAGGTAAGCTCCGCTTTTTCGTCACTCGCGCCTTGCTCTTGAACAAAAATACTACTCTAGAAGGCGTGAAAGCATCTTTTGGCGAGTTTTTTTTGTTAAAAGACTCTTCAAGGCTAGTCATTTACTTATTGTAAATTTCTAGCCTTTTATCCTCTTTTCCCCGCCCCCAAAGTAAAATCTAACTTTTGAACTGTGATCTAGTTGCAGTACCCAAAGTGCCATTTAGTTAGTCATTTAATAGCAAGTCCCTGTCGCAATGACGACATCTAGAATTTGTAAAAAAAACCGACTGTATGTTTTTTGCACAGTTAGGCGTATACTTTTTGCCTTGGAGTTCAATTTGACCTCTGCATAAAGCTTGCGTTTGTTTAATCTTTCCTTCAGTTAATAAAAGGAGTTAACGATGTACAAACGTATCCAAACTATCTGCCTGTTCTTGGCAGTCATTCCCTTTGTGTCATTAATCAGTCAATCCGCCAAAGCTGCAGACGAAGCGCCGCCAGCAATGGCAGAAATGTGGCATTTTAAAATTGACGGAGCCGACCAGGCTAAGTTCGAGAAAGCCTTAGCGGCTCATGCCAAGTTTAGGAAAAGCAAAGGTGATCCTAGAAATTGGTGGACTTATACACCGCATACGGGGGTTATTGGGCGCGACTACTATATTCGTCACTGCTGCTTTAAATGGAGTGACCATCAAAAATATACTGACTTGGGTGTCCATAAAGACTTGATGGAGAACTGGAATAATGGCCCAGGTAAGTACGTAAAACTTAGTCGTCATTTCTATTCTTGGGTCGACCATAAAAATAGTAATTGGTCGAAAGATACAAAATCTAACCTGCTTCGTCTGACCCATCACAAATTAAAACCGAACTCTGACATAGGCCCAATTGTGAAAGAAATTTCAGATCTGGCGCGGGATATTGGCTGGAAACGATCATGGGGCTGGACTTATGAGCGTGATATGGACGGTGTTTATTTAACCTTGGCAATGCCGAGTGAGAACTTTTCAGGCTTTGAAGAGCCCAAACCAGGTTTCGAAGAGCTTGCCTCTAAAAAGCTCGGAGAGGATAAGCTAAAAGACCTATTCAGTCGCTTTGATAAACACGTAGAAAGCCTAAGCTTCCAGATTATGAGACATAGACCAGAGTTCTCAGTGATGCACGATAAATAGAGCGCTGTAGCTAGATTAAAACAGCCTCAAAGGTTATTGCTTTGGGGCTTTATTCTAGGGTTTAAACCTCAATTACGCGATTGCTAATCGAGGATACGCATTGGTTGACGCTCAAAACGTGTCATTCCGGCCTTGAGCCGGAATCTAGTGACTATAATATTGTAAGCGAATCAAGCTGTAAGCTAGGTAATGTCAGAAAATCGCCTGTATGGGCTAAATAATTAGTCTTCTAAGGTTATCTTAAAGCTTTGATCCATAAATTCAATAACGTCACCAGACACAATTTTTTTACGCTTTTGTGTCTCGACAGCACCATTAAGCTTTACCATGCCTTCGCTGATAACCGTTTTAGCTTCGCCACCGCTACCGACAATCCCTTCAAACTTAAGAATTTTAAATAGCTCGACGGGTTCTTTGTTTATAATGATAGTTTGCATATTAGGCCTACTGAATCTAAATGGTACAAATTAATATGTGAGGTAGAAGTTATTAATTTAATAACTCTCTTGCATGATTTCGGATGGTTTCGGTAATTTCGACGCCACCAATCATGCGTGCTAATTCTTCTATACGTTGCTCTGTATTAAGCTCTTGCAGTTCTGTCTGCGTGCTTTTCTTGTCTTGCGACTTGGCGACCATTAGATGCTGATGTCCTTGGGCGGCAACTTGCGCTTGGTGTGTGACGCAGAGAGTTTGCGCTTTTTTACCTAAGTCCGCGAGAAGCTTGCCAACGATTTCTGCTGTGCCACCGCCAATACCCACATCGACTTCATCGAAGATCAAAGTCGGTAGCTGTATTGTTTGTGCGTTAATCACCTGTAGCGCCAAGCTGATTCGCGATAATTCACCGCCAGATGCGACTTTGCGCAGAGGCTGAGGCTGTTGGCCTGGATTGGTGCTAACCATAAACTCGGCAGTTTCTAGGCCATTTGATTTGTAAGTTTCTTTATCAACCGGATTCAAGGCCACTTCGAATACACCATTACCCAGCCCTAGATCTTTCATCAATTTAACAACTTGTTTTTCGAGGCTTTTAGCGGACTTAACGCGTTCTTTCGATACTTTTGAGGCAACTTTGTGATATTTAGATTGTTGCGCTTGCAGTTCTTTTTCCAGCTCATCGAAGGTCTGCTCGTCGCCGGACAGCTGTTCGAGTTCTTGCTCGATGGCTTGTTTAGTCTCGGGCAATTCCACCATGGTTACTTGGTGTTTACGAGCGAGGTCGTGCAGTAGCGTCAGCTCTTGGTCTAATTGCTGAAACTCAGCCGGATCGATATCGAGGCGCTCAATATAGTCACGAAGTTCATGACTGGCTTCTTCTATTTCAACCAGCGCCGACTGCAAAAGATCATGTGTACTCGTCACTCCTTCGTCCATTTGCTGCATATCGCTAATGGTATGAATAACACGACCGAGTTGGCTCACTAAGTTTTCTTCGTTTTCGTTAAGCGCCATCAAACTTTGTTGCCCTTGCTCTAATAGCTTACTAGCATTGGCTGCGCGCTTGTGGTCGTTTTCTATATCTTTAGCGCGGTCAATCGGCGCCTTTTCGAGCTCTTCCAGCTGAAACGTCAACAAGTCGCGACGGTCGTTTTTGTCTTTTAAGGATTCCTTAAAAGAAGTTAACTTCGTTGAAATGGCGTTTATTTGTTTTGATAGCTCGCGTAACTGCGAAGTGTCTTGGGTTAAATCGGCGAAACGGTCGAGAAGCTGTAAATGAACTTGGGGCTTAAATAATGATTGATGTTCATGTTGGCCATGAATATCCACAAGAAAATCGCCAAGCTCATTGAGTTGAGTCAAATTGACCGGTTGGCCATTGATAAAAGCTCGTGAACGACCATCATGGTTAATCACGCGACGAAGAATGCAATCTTCTTCCTCATCCAGCATTTGCTCTTCAAGCCACTGTTGTACGGGCTGTAGCTTAGAAATATCAAACACGGCACTAATTTCAGCGCGTTTAGCACCATTTCGCACCACGGCGCTATCGGCACGCGCTCCCAGCGCAAAGGAAAGTGCATCCACCATGATGGATTTACCCGCACCAGTTTCACCGGTGACCACTGTCATACCTGATTGGAGGTCCAAATCAAGCTGTTCGATAATGGCAAAGTCTTTGATATGAATACTTGAAAGCATAGGCAGTATTATTGTTTAAGTTTGATGAGCTACAGTCGAAATATTTGGTCTTTTCCAAATATAGCAGAACCAGAAAACAAGCATTGCAGGAATATGAAACACCACTATCGCTATAGTCCACAACATTTTCTTATCTTTTGGAACACGATTCGATTTAAAGGCGAAAACTGTATAGCCTAATATTAATGTAATACTAAGAATGACATAAGGGAGTATTAGGTTCTGGATTGATTCAATGCCCCCATTTGCAAATGGAGCCGTTATAACCGTTGAGTAGGCATAAATAATTATCGCCAAGGGCAATAATGTCACCAATAACACGATAATCGCAACCAGTCTGTTAATCATGCAAGTCCTTATTTTTATTGTCTCTTTACTGAGTTACAGCTTCGAACCCCAGCCAAGTTTGGTGCGAAGCAAGCTGAAGTAGTCGTAATCTCTAGGGTGCAGTAGCCACAAGTCTTCTTTGCGCTTGCGAATACAAATCTTTTCACCAGGAGCGACTGGGAACCGAACCTGTCCATCGCAACTTAAGCGGGCTTCGTTCTCGTTTGCTTGGCTGAATACGATATCAACTTTGCTCTCTGCGTCAATGGAGATTGGGCGACTGGAAAGCGTATGCGGGAACATGGGGACAAGTGATATGGCGTTAATTGACGGTGACATAATAGGACCGCCAGCAGATAAGGCGTAAGCCGTAGAGCCCGTTGGCGTCGAGATAATTAAACCATCGCCGCGCAGACTGTAAACGAAGGAGTCGTTAATATAGACCTCGAATTCGATCATGCGCGAAATTTCACCGGGATAAAGCACGATATCGTTTAAGGCATCGCTGTAGCGTTCTTTATTGTTTTCGCCATCGATGTCCGCTTCTAGTAAAAAGCGACGTTCCTGGGTGTATTCACCACTTAACACTTCACTGACTTTTTCGGTGACTTGTTGTGGCTGAATGTCCGTTAAGAAGCCAAGATAACCACGGTTTACACCAAGCAGCGGGATATTGTAGCTCGCCATCAAACGTGCAGCGTAAAGCATTGAGCCGTCGCCACCGACTACGATCACTAAATTTGCGTTCTCGCCAATCGTCTGCCAGGTGGCTTGGTGATCGGCTTTTACGTCTAGATCAGACGCAACCGAGTCTTCGACCAGAGGCTGATAGCCTTGGTCCAACAAGTGGCGATAGAGTGTCATAATGGTTTCGCCGACTTCTTTATGTTTCGGTTTGCCCATGATGCCGATAGTTTTAAAGCTTAAAGCAGGAGCCACGTTTGCTCTTTATCCCTTGTAATTGCATTATTGACCCACATTTAAGAATATATACAGCCAATAGGCAAGGGTTTTACACAATCAGAATTCAAACTAACGACAACACCTTAATAAAGGAACTGACTGATAGCCATGAGCAAATTTGACCAGCGCGCGCAGATCTTGATGAAAACCTTGGTGGAGACTTATATCTCCAGCGGTCAGCCCGTGGGGTCAAAAACGCTTTTGGAAAACTCACAGTTAAGCGTCAGCTCTGCGACCGTGCGCAATGTTATGCAAGATCTCGAAAGTATGGGCTTACTAACCGCACCGTACACGTCAGCTGGACGAATCCCAACCTCACAAGGCGTTCGTTTGTTTGTCGACCAACTGCTCACCGTGTCCGATGTGGAAGAAATTTACCTACAGCAGCTGCAGCAACATCTCGGCAAAGTTTCGGAAACAGGAGAAATGTTATCAAGCGTCAGCAATATGCTGTCTCAGGTTACTCAAATGGCGGGGCTGGTGCGAGTACCGCGCCGCGATGTGACACGAGTGAAACAGGTGGAGTTTGTACCTTTATCACAGGACGCAGAAGCGCAGAATAAAGTGTTGGTGGTGCTGGTATTAAGCGATGGTGAGGTGCAGAATCGTGTAATCCAGCTCGATACGCCGGTAACGCGCTCAGAGCTACAGCAAGCATCAAACTATGTGAATCACCATTTTGCCGGCAAAGAGCTGGACACAGTGCGCCGTGAATTGCTGAACGAACTTAAGGCAGATCGTGCGAAGATGGATCAGATGATGGCTTCGATGGTCGAAGTTGCTGAAAAAAGTTTTACAGGCAACGAAGACGACGAAATCCAGGTCACCGGCAAATCACAACTATTAAACTGGGTTAATTCTGGTGATATTTCGGACTTACAGTCGGTATTTAACGCCTTTTCTGAGAAAACACAGATGTTGACCTTATTGGATAAATGCTTGAACGCTGATGGTGTTCAGCTTTTTATCGGCGAAGAATCAGGTTATGACGTCTTTTCCCAGTGCAGCGTTGTCGGTGCGCCTTACAGCATAGATGGTGAAGCAGTAGGAGTTTTGGCCGTGGTGGGGCCGACTCGTATGGACTATAACAAAGTGATTCCAATGGTCGATATTACGGCAAAATTAATTAGTCTTACTCTAGATAAGAGCAACTCGAAATAAGAGTTGCTCTTGATATGGTATTATAGGTCAAGACTTTTGCAAACTGCTGATTCTTGGGCGATTTCTTTAAAACCTGTTGTTACCCACTGAGGGTCCGAGTCATTAGCTCCGTCGCCGTTAACATCTGCCGTGTATCTAAACTCCTCTGTCAATTGTACCCGTGAATTTCCAGAGCAAAACTCTGTTGTACGCACAGTTCCGATCTGAGGAGTTACTGGGGGTGTCGGTATAGTTGTCGAGTCTTGTGTTGTGTATGGACGTTCGTAAATGACAGTAATAGGGCCAGAGATTTTTTTTGAGTGTAGTTGTGACAATAGGGGGTTTAGCCGCTTGATTTCACTTTTAAAGCGATAATCGGATGACTTAACTGTATAAGATTGCTTTACTTTTAATTCGGTAAGCTCTTTGGCTAGAGTGTAGTTAGCTAAAACAGTTATTAGGATGGTGGTTGTGAATAAAAATATATTTTTAGACATTACTTTTCCTTTTTTCCTTTTTTCCTTTTTCCTTAGTGGCTGGTTGTTGCTTATCTTGCAACATTAATGATAGTAGAGAAATATAGTGAGTTATTCAAATTTTTAACTTGAAGTTTTGAGCTACAACCCAAATATCGGGGTACAGAGAAACAAAATTTGTGTGGAGAGACCTATGTCTGAGAAAGACAAGCAAAATCAAGATGTTGAAAAAAATGAAGCACTTAGCGAGGAGCAAATGGAAGCTGCTGAAGAGCAAGTGAAAAAAGTCGTGGACGAAGCTTTAGAAGAAGCAGTTGAAGCGGCTGAAGAAGATAATTTAGCGGATCTAAGCGATGAAGAACGTAAAATCATTGAGTTAGAAAAAGCGTTAGAAGAAGCAGAAGCGAAAGCTGCTGAAAATATGGATTTAGCCCTACGCACTAAGGCAGAAGCTGACAACATCCGTCGTCGTTCTGAAAAAGAAGTGATCAGTGCGCGAAAGTATGCCATTGAGAAGTTCGCTGAAGAATTGTTGGCTGTGGTCGATAGTCTAGAGCAAGGCTTGCAGGCAAAGGCTGAACACGAAGAGTCGAAAGCAATGAAGGAAGGCATGGAGCTAACATTGAAGCTAACCTTATCGACTTTGAATAAGTTTGGTGTTGAGCAGTTAAACCCGATTGAAGAAGTGTTCGATCCACAACTGCACGAAGCCATGACCATGGTACCGAGTCCGGATCATGAGAAGAATACAGTGATCGACGTCTTCCAAAAGGGCTATTCACTCAATGGTCGAGTGATTCGTCCAGCGCGAGTTGTAGTCGCTCAATAGCGAAAACGACTTAGTCAAAGGTATTAAAGAAAGCTGTCTCTTTAAGAAAGGGCAGCTTTTTTTATATCTATCGGTTATAAATGCCCACTTTCTGAGCATTTCGTAATACAATACCCCAAATTTTGAAACCACAATCACGAGAGAATTAAGATGGGTCGAGCCTTCCAAAACCGTAAAGAGTCAATGGCGAAAACGTCTGATCAAAACGCCAAGGTCTACAGCAAGTACAGTCGAGAAATCTATGTAACGGCTAAACAGGGTGGACCTGAGCCAGAAAGCAATCTGGCATTAAGAAGCCTACTTGACCGCGCTAAGCGTGATCAGGTCCCAGCTCACGTTATTCAAAAAGCCATCGACAAAGCTGAAGGCGGAGCGGGCGAAGACTTCGCGGTTGCACGCTATGAGGGTTATGCCCCAGGTAACGTTATGGTGATTGTGGATTGTCTAACGGATAATCCAAACCGTACTTTTGGTGAGGTTCGCCAGTGTTTTGTTAAAACGAAATCTAAGATCGGCACGGAAGGCAGCGTGATGCACATGTTCGATCACAGCGCTATCTTTGTCTTTGCTCATGATGATGAAGAAGCGGTGCTCGAAGCATTAATGATGGCGGATGTTGATGTGACCGATATCGAACATGAAGACGGCAAAATTACCGTCTTTGCACCCCAACAAGAATACTTCAAAGCCAAACAGGCTCTACTCGACAGCTTTGAAGGGATTGAGTTTGACGTTGATGAGATCCAATTTATTCCTAAAGTGATGACGCAGATTTCTGGTGAAGATAAAGAAATGTTCGATAAATTTATGGAAATGGCTAACGACCAGGATGATGTGCAAAACGTCTACCACAACGCTGAGTTCTGACCACAATAATATCTAATAGATGTTGTCGATAAGCCCCTTAGTGAGAACACCATTAAGGGGCTTTTTTAATGCCACCAAACTTAACTTTGACTCTTATTCCGATGAACAGTTTCCCCTTTAAAAAGTTCCTTTCAATAATGTGAGCGAACTATCATATCCAAATATTTAAGAATGCATTTGTCCTTATTTATCAATTGCTTGCATTTGATAGCTCTGTCGACTGCCTCACCTCGAAAGTGTTAGCTAATAAGCACTGATGAAGGCGAATGTATCACAAAAAAGCGGCCAAATGTTAAACCCCATTTTACAAAGGATCGAGTGTGAAATGGTTCATGTCTTAACGTGAGTTTTGCGTGATACAACAAAAGTCCATTTACAACAAAAGGTGAAATAGTATGAAAACTCCAATTGTAGTATTAGGTGTCATTTTTGGTTTAGCGACTGGCTCTGTTCATGCCAATGATGCAGAAGCATTAAAGCGACTTGACATACGAGCTTGTGAAGCACAAACCCAAGTAAAAACTAACCAAGAAGGCGAGCAAGAGCAAAAGCCATGTGAGTGTGAAATTGAAAACACTGACTATGAAGCTTTAGCCGAAGCTAAGAAGAATGGTGATCTGGCGAAAATTCAAGAGATCAACGAAGAAGCCAAAGAAGCCTGCGCTGAATAGTTGCAATTAATAGTATTAACTAAACAAATCCCCCACAACATCTAAATATTTGGAAGGTGTAAATTATGAAAAAGACAATTATGACATTATCCACAGTATTAGGCTTAGTTTTAACCACTAGCGCCATGGCAAATGACGCAGAAAACATGAAGCAACAAGACCTTCAAGCCTGTGATATGAAAACACAGCAATTGCCTGAGGAAATCAAGGCGCAAAAGAAGCAGAGTTGCCAGTGTGTGGTCGAAAACACCGACTATGAAGCGCTAGTTGAGGCCAATAAGAATGGCGATCATGCTAAAGTGCAGGAGATTAAAGGTAAAGCTCGAGAAGCCTGTAAAGAAGCCTAAACGAGTTTTGCGTTTGCCCCAAGAGAAGAGGCTAGCTCATAGCTTCCTTCTTAAAAGCTGGTCTTCGGATCAGCTTTTTTTATGACTTTTTGAGATACACCCCTTGAAAAACAGACTCCACCACCAATATTCCCTCCTAAGTTGGGTCTGCTCGATTATGACGATAAACATTTGAGTGGCCTTTTTGAGTAACCATAAAAAAAGTAGGCTTAAGGGGTTGATCTACTTTACCCAGCCCCCACATAAGCTACAAGCAAGATTTAAAGACCCTTTTGGAGTGAAAACATGGCCAAAATAATCGGTATTGATTTAGGTACAACAAATTCATGTGTTGCCGTCATGGACGGTGACAAACCTCGCGTTATTGAAAACGCGGAAGGTACACGCACGACCCCATCGATCATCGCCTATACAGACGGTGAGACATTGGTTGGTCAGTCTGCGAAACGCCAAGCAGTAACTAACCCAGAGAACACTTTATACGCTATCAAGCGTTTGATCGGACGTAAGTTCAAAGATCAGGTGGTTCAAAAAGATACGGGTATGGTTCCTTATAAAATTATCGAAGCCGACAACGGTGATGCTTGGGTTCAAGTAAACGATAAGAAAATGGCACCGCCTCAGGTTTCTGCTGAAATCTTGAAAAAGATGAAGAAAACAGCAGAAGACTTCCTAGGTGAAGAAGTTAAAGAAGCAGTAATTACAGTTCCTGCATACTTTAACGATTCACAGCGTCAAGCGACTAAAGACGCCGGTCGTATCGCTGGTTTAGATGTAAAGCGTATTATTAACGAGCCGACAGCGGCGGCGTTAGCATACGGTATGGATAAAGAGCGTGGCGACCGCACGGTTGCAGTTTATGACCTTGGTGGTGGTACGTTCGATATCTCTATCATTGAAATTGCCGAAGTTGACGGCGAGCATACGTTTGAAGTTCTTTCGACCAACGGTGATACATTCCTTGGTGGTGAAGATTTCGATATGCGCGTTATCGAATACTTAGCAGAAGAGTTCAAGAAAGACTCGGGCATTGACCTAAAAGGCGACGCACTAGCGATGCAGCGTTTGAAAGAAGCTGGTGAGAAAGCGAAGATTGAATTGTCTTCAAGCAGCCAAACGGAAGTAAACCTACCGTACATCACAGCTGACTCAACAGGTCCTAAGCACCTTAACATCAAGCTAACTCGTGCGAAATTAGAAGCATTGGTTGAAGACTTGGTTGAGCGTACGCTAGAGCCAGTGAAGCAGTCACTAAAAGATGCCGGCGTTTCTACTTCTGAAATCGACGACGTAATCCTAGTCGGTGGTCAGACTCGTATGCCTAAAGTACAGGAAGCTGTTTCTGGATTCTTCGGCAAAGATGCTCGTAAAGACGTTAACCCTGATGAAGCAGTAGCAGTTGGTGCAGCGATTCAAGGTGCGGTACTAGGTGGTGACGTGAAAGACGTTCTACTACTAGACGTAACGCCTCTAACGCTTGGTATCGAAACAATGGGTCAGGTAATGACTCCACTGATTGATAAGAACACAACGATTCCGACTAAGGCATCGCAAACCTTCTCAACAGCAGAAGATAACCAAACAGCAGTAACGGTTCATGTACTTCAAGGTGAGCGTAAAATGGCCTCGCAGAATAAGTCACTAGGTCGTTTTGACTTAGCTGATATTCCGCCAGCACCACGCGGTACGCCACAGATCGAAGTAACGTTCGACATCGATGCCAACGGTATCATGCACGTTTCTGCGAAAGATAAAGCGACTGGTAAAGAGCAATCGATTCAGATTAAAGCCTCTTCAGGTTTGAGCGATGAAGAAATCGAGCAAATGGTAAAAGATGCTGAGGCGCACGCTGAAGAAGATAAGAAGTTCCAGGAGCTGGTCGAAGCGCGTAACCAAGCGGATGGCCTAGTTCACGCTTCTCGTAAATCATTGAACGATGAAAGTATTACGTTCGAAGACGGCGAGAAAGAAGCGATTGAAAAAGCTGCTAATGAGCTTGAAGAAGCGATTAAAGGCGACGACTTAGAAGATATTAAAGCGAAGACTGAAGCGTTAAGCCAAGCATCTGCGAAGATGGCTGAGCGTATGTACGCAAACGCGCAGCAGCAAGCTGAAGCTGGCCAACAGGCTGGTGGTGAGCAAACATCTGATAGCAATGCTGGTGATGATGTTGTTGATGCTGAGTTTGAGGAAGTTAAGGACGACAAATCTAAGTCGTAATTAAAACGTCTTTTTGACTCGATAGCTTTGTTGCTGAGTTTTCTGCGAGTGCTCATTTACCTGAGTAAACTCCGCTTCTCGAAAACTCAGCGCCTCGCTTTCAAGCCAAATAGCTCGTTTTAAAAGATTATCTTTGGGATGCGATATCCATGGATAAGAGTTAAGGTAAACGCAGGATTTGTTTCCTGCGTTTGCGGTTTAAAAAGATTGAAGAAAAAGTAGCTAATTATGTCGAAACGCGATTATTACGAAGTATTGGGTGTGTCGAAAGGCGCTGACAAAGCCGAATTAAAAAAGGCTTATCGTCGCTTAGCGATGAAAAACCACCCGGATCGTAATCCAGATGATAAAGAAGCTGAGCAACGCTTCAAAGAAGCGAAAGAAGCCTATGAGGTTTTGAGCGATCCACAAAAGCGTCAAATGTATGATCAGTATGGTCATGCTGGCGTAGATCCAAACATGGGTGGTGGAGGCGCAGGTGGCTTCGGCGGCGGTGGCGACTTTAACGATATTTTTGGTGATATTTTTGGCGATATCTTCGGTGGTGGCGGTGGTCGTCGCGGCGGAGGTGGCAGACGCCAAGCTCGCGGTAATGATCTACAGTACAACTTAGAGATAACGCTTGAAGAAGCGGTTAAAGGCGTCGAGAAGGAAATTAAAGTTCCGACTTACGTAAACTGCGATACTTGTGACGGCGATGGTGCTAAACCAGGTTCTGGTACCACGACTTGTACTACTTGTGCCGGTCAGGGTGCTGTTCGCATGAGCCAAGGTTTCTTCTCAGTACAGCAAACTTGTCCAGACTGTCAGGGCACAGGTCAGGTGATTAAAGACCCTTGTAATGATTGTCATGGTCAAGGTCGCGTACACAAGACAAAAGAACTTAAAGTCACGATTCCAGCAGGAATTGATGACGGTATGCGCGTTCGCTTAAGTGGCGAAGGCGAAGCTGGCGGACCCGGTGCCATTGCAGGTGATTTGTATGTTCAGGTTTACGTAAAAGAGCATCCAATCTTTAAGCGTGACGGCGTTAACTTGTATTGTGAAGTTCCTTTGAGCTTTGTGACGGCGGCGCTCGGCGGCAAGCTTGATGTACCAACGCTTGATGGCAAGGTGGCTTTAACCATCCCTGCCGAAACACAAACAGGCCGTATGTTCCGCTTGAAAGGTAAGGGTGTTAAAGGCGTTCGCAGCAGCATGGTTGGTGATTTGCTATGTCGCGTGATTCTTGAAACGCCGGTGAAGCTGAGCAAGAAGCAAAAAGAGCTTCTTGAAGAGTTCCAACAAACGGTTAATGACTCGGGCGGTAAGAACAGCCCGAAACAAACCTCTTGGTTCGATGGCGTTAAAAAATTCTGGGATACTATGACCAGCTAAGTCGTCTATTTAAATTTATATTTAAAGCCCACCCTGTGTGGGCTTTTTTTGTGTTTGTTAGAAAAAACATTTATGCTCATGGGCATATTATCATGTAGCTGATGAGTTGAGATGATAGAGCTTTTATTTAAGACTAAGATGCTCCTTTTAGGGGCGATGTTAATGTTGCTGGCTGCTTGTTCGGGAGAACAAAGCTTAGAGCCGCTAGCTAGTGATGCAACTATTGTTGCTTTTGGTGATAGCTTGACCGATGGCGTCGGCGCATCCGAAGGGAAGGCGTACCCTGATGTCTTATCTGAGCTGACGGGGCTCGAGGTGATTAATGCTGGGGTATCCGGTGAAGTGACCGCAGAAGGTGTACAGCGACTGCCCTTGGTATTGGAAACACATAACCCGCAGCTAGTGATATTAATGGAAGGTGGCAACGACATACTTCGTAACCTAAACCAAGCTCAGACCAAGGCAAACCTTTCGAAAATGATAGAAATGATTCGATTGTCTGGTGCGGACGTTGTATTGATGGGTATTCCAGAGAAAAACCTGTTTTCAGATTCGGCGGGGTTCTACGAAGAATTAGCGCGTGAGCATAAGGTGGTGTTTGATGGTGAAACCATGTCAGATCTCTTGAAAACACGATCTTACAAGTCCGATTCAATTCATCTTAATAACCAAGGCTACCGAGTATTAGCTGAAACTATTTATGAACTGCTTCAAGAGCAGGGCGCACTCTAACAGAAGATAATCATTATGAGTAAAACACAAATAATCATTAATGCCGCAACGGGGCGTATGGGCAAAGAGCTACTGATTGCGACGGTCAATGACAAAGATGCGGAGTTGGTCGGTGCTATTGCGCGCGCAGATCATCCTATGGTGGGCAATGATATTGCTTACTTAATCGGGGCGGAGACACAAGGTGTGGCTGTTAGCGCTGATTTACAGCATGTATTAAGCGCCGATAAGGTACTCATTGACTTCAGTCTGCCAGATTACTCAATAAAGTCCTTAGAGCACTGTGTAGCGGCAAAGACACCAATGGTTATCGGCACTACAGGTTATTCACAGCAACAGCTACAACAAATAGAAGACGCTGCAAAAGAAATCCCAATTGTCTTAGCGGCCAACTATTCGGTCGGGGTAAACAGCCTTATTGGCTTAGTGAAGCAGGCGACGGCTTTGCTCGGCGATAAAGCTGATATCGAAATATTCGAAGCCCATCATAAGCATAAAAAAGACGCGCCCTCGGGCACTGCCTTAGCGCTTGGCGAAGCCGTGGCTAAAGAACGAGGAGAGGATCTCAAAGATATTGCTGAGTGGACACGTCAAGGCGAGTCACCTAGAAAAGAAGGCAATATTGGTTTCTCCGTGATGCGAGCCGGCGATATAGTCGGAACCCACGATGTGGTCTTTGCCCTAAACGGAGAGATGGTGACTTTAAGACATGAGGCGCAATCGAGACAATGCTTTGCTAGTGGTGCGGTAGTTGCTGCTAAGTGGCTCGAGAATAAGCCTGCTGGCTTATATAGCATGCAGGATGTACTCGGGTTGTAGCCACTTTGGCTACACAGTCTTGAGCTACAAGCCTTATATCAGGCACTGAGCAACCAATATTTGTAGGAGATCGTCCATTCGGTTTGTAAGAGATATCTCAAACAGAAGTAATCTCGAGCGGAATTGACAAGTCGATATTGGCGATCTAGCAATAATTAAACGCATAAACCCTTGTAAATAAATAGAAAAAAATAATTTACCTAGAATTCTTCAAAAATTAATGCTCTTGTACTTTAGAAAATTAAGCGTAGAGTAATAGTTGTGCAAGGGACGCACATAAGGAAGACTAGCCGAGGGACTTGGTGAAACAGGAAGTCGCAGGGAGCAACGTGAAAAAGGCATGAGGCCATTCGAAAATGGGCGGGACTACCGCCCTTTTCATTTTTAGGACGCAAATAAAGAAACCATTTAAATTTCGTAAATTCTTAACACTATTTTTCATCTTTGTTAGTTCACGCGCATAGACATGAATATAGTGATCCCTTACAATACATGGAATTTGCCGAATATTTGTCTTTCTTGTAAAAAATGTGCGGAGTCAATGGGGTCTAATCTAACAAGACCCTGAATGAATCCGATTTTTTTGCGCCTAAAAAACGGAGGTTTCTTTGCCAACACAAGAGTCTCAGCAGCTACTTTCAAGTCTGCAACCCGCCATTTTAGTTCTCGAAGACGGTAGCGTTTTTCATGGTTCATCAATTGGTTTTGATGGGCAAGCTGTCGGAGAGGTAGTTTTCAACACAGCCATGACTGGCTACCAAGAGATTTTAACCGACCCTTCTTACGCTAAACAAATAGTCACTCTAACTTATCCCCATATTGGAAACACAGGAATCAACAGTGAAGATGTTGAGTCTGACCATGTGTGGGCGGAAGGTTTGATTATTCGTGATTTGCCATTGCTACACAGCAACTGGCGTAGCGAAGAGTCGCTAACTGACTATCTTAAGCGTAACAAAAAAGTCGCTATCGCAGATATCGATACTCGTCGCTTAACTCGAATCTTGCGCGATAAAGGTGCCCTTAGCGGGTGTATCATTGCTGGCGAGGTTGATGAAGCGCGAGCTCTTGAGCTAGCTAAAGAGTTCCCAGGCCTAAAGGGCATGGACCTAGCTAAAGTCGTTTGTACTAAAGAGCAGTACCAGTGGAATCAAACCAGCTGGGACTTGGTCGAAGGTTACGGCGAACGCAAAGAATCAAAATTTAAAGTAGTCGCCTATGACTACGGTGTGAAGAAAAACATTCTTCGCATGCTCGCGGACCGCGGTTGTGATTTAACCGTTGTGCCAGCTGAAACACCAGCTAAGGATGTGTTGGCTATGAATCCGGACGGTGTTTTCTTGTCGAATGGCCCAGGTGACCCAGAGCCATGTGACTATGCGATTACAGCTATCCAAGAGTTTCTAGAGACTAACATTCCTATTTTTGGTATTTGCTTAGGCCATCAACTACTCGCCTTAGCAAGTGGCGCGAAGACCATTAAGATGAAGTTTGGTCACCACGGGGCAAACCACCCGGTGAAGACGCTAGAAACAGATCGCGTAATGATTACGAGCCAAAACCACGGCTTCGCGGTTGATGAAAAGAGCTTGCCAGAAAACTTGGTAGCTACTCATAGATCGCTTTTCGACGATTCTCTACAAGGTATTCATCGCACAGATAAGCCAGCATTCAGCTTCCAGGGACACCCTGAAGCCAGCCCTGGCCCACAAGATGCCGCACCATTGTTCGATCATTTCATTGAACTAATGGAACAAGCCAAAGCCTAGGAGAGATAAAGAATATGCCAAAACGTACTGATATAGAAAGCATCTTAATTTTAGGCGCTGGCCCAATTATCATCGGTCAGGCGTGTGAGTTCGATTACTCAGGTGCGCAAGCGTGTAAAGCGTTAAAAGAAGAGGGTTACCGAGTTATCTTAGTAAACTCTAATCCTGCAACCATTATGACTGACCCTAACATGGCCGATGCGACTTATATCGAGCCAATTGAGTGGGAAGTTGTTTCGAAAATTATTGAAAAAGAAAAGCCTGACGCGATCCTTCCTACCATGGGTGGTCAGACTGCACTAAACTGTGCGCTAGACTTAGCCTCGCGCGGTGTTCTTGAAATCCATGGCGTGGAGATGATTGGTGCTAACCGTGAAGCGATTGATAAAGCGGAAGACCGTGAGTTATTCGCTAAAGCGATGGCTAAAATTGGCTTAGACCAGCCTCGCCAAGATATTGCTAGAACGTTAGAAGATGCTTGGAAAGTTCAAAAAGAAGTCGGCTTCCCCTGTATTATTCGCCCGTCATTCACCATGGGTGGTACAGGCGGTGGTATTGCCTATAACAAAGAAGAGTTCGAAGAGCTTTGTACACGCGGTTTAGATTTATCACCAACGAACGAGTTGTTAATTGATGAGTCGTTAATTGGTTGGAAAGAGTATGAGATGGAAGTGGTTCGCGATAAGAACGACAACTGTATCATCATCTGCTCGATTGAAAACTTTGACCCAATGGGTGTGCATACGGGTGACTCGATTACCGTAGCGCCAGCACAAACATTAACCGACAAAGAATACCAGCGAATGCGTGATGCGTCGCTTGCGGTGTTGCGCGAAATTGGTGTTGAAACGGGTGGTTCGAACGTTCAGTTCGCGATTAACCCTGAGAATGGTCGTATGACGATCATTGAGATGAACCCACGTGTATCGCGTTCATCGGCACTAGCATCAAAAGCAACGGGCTTCCCTATCGCAAAAGTAGCAGCAAAACTAGCTGTGGGTTATACCCTAGACGAGCTACAGAACGAAATCACAGGCGGTAAAACTCCAGCATCGTTCGAGCCAAGCATTGATTATGTTGTTACTAAGATTCCAAGATTTAACTTCGAGAAGTTCCCTAACACTGACGCTACGCTAACCACACAGATGAAGTCTGTGGGTGAGGTGATGGCGATTGGTCGAACTTTCCAAGAGTCGATGCAAAAAGCCATTCGTGGCCTAGAAGTTGGTTCGAATGGTTTTGAGCCTAAGCTCGATCCAGATAGCCCTGAGTGGGTTGATACTCTTCGTCAAAACTTGCGTGTACCAGGCACAGATCGTATCTGGTATCTTGGTGACGCCTTCCGCAAAGGTTGGTCAATCGATGAGGTTTATGACTTAACCGGTATCGACCGCTGGTTCTTGGTGCAAATTGAAGAAATCATCAAAATCGAAGAAATGCTGAAAGGCAAATCATTGTCCGATTTAGATGCAACCTTGATGCGCCATGTAAAGCGTAAAGGTTTCTCTGACGAACGTTTGGCGGATATTTTCGCATGTCGACAGCAAGAGATTCGCAAGCGCCGTAAAGAGCTTGGCGTGACACCAGTTTATAAGCGCGTCGATACTTGTGCCGCAGAATTCGCGACCAGTACTGCATATATGTACTCAACCTACGAGGAAGAGTGCGAAGCAAATCCATCGGATCGTGAAAAAATCATGATTCTAGGTGGCGGACCTAACCGTATTGGTCAAGGTATTGAGTTTGACTATTGCTGTGTTCATGCGGCCTTTGCCATGCGTGACGACGGTTACGAAACCATTATGGTTAACTGTAACCCAGAAACGGTTTCGACGGATTACGATACGTCCGATCGACTCTATTTTGAGCCGCTAACGCTTGAAGATGTTTTAGCGATTGTTGATGTTGAAAAACCAAAAGGCGTCATCGTTCACTATGGTGGCCAAACGCCACTAAAGTTAGCGCGTGATCTTGAGGCCGCTGGTGTTCCAATTATAGGTACTTCACCAGATGCCATCGACCGTGCGGAAGACCGTGAGCGCTTCCAGCGTGCGATTAACCGCTTAGGTTTATTGCAGCCACCAAACCGTACGGCGCGAAACATCGAAGAAGGCGTGCGTTTAGCGGAAGAGATTGGTTACCCTCTTGTAGTTCGTCCTTCGTACGTACTGGGCGGTCGCGCCATGGAAATCGTCTACAACGAAGATGAACTTCGCCGCTACATGAACGACGCTGTTAGCGTGTCTAACGAGTCGCCAGTATTGCTGGATCGCTTCTTAGACGATGCGATTGAGGTTGATGTGGACGCTATTTTTGATGGTGAAAATATCTTAATTGGCGGGGTTATGGAGCACATTGAGCAAGCGGGTGTACACTCGGGTGACTCAGCCTGTTCGATTCCACCATTTAGTCTGAATAAAGAAATTCAAGACGAGATGCGCCATCAGATGTTAAAAATGGCGAAAGAGCTTCAGGTTCGTGGCTTGATGAACACACAGTTTGCGATTCAAGGCGATAAGATCTTTATCCTTGAGGTGAACCCGCGTGCATCACGTACGGTTCCTTTTGTCTCTAAAGCAACGGGTACGCCGTTGGCGAAAATTGCTGCTTCTGTCATGGCTGGCAAGACTTTAGAGGAAGTTGGTTATACTAAAGAAGTCATCCCAACTTACTACTCAGTGAAAGAGCCGGTATTCCCATTCAATAAATTCCCAGGTTCAGATCCAATTTTAGGGCCTGAGATGAAATCGACGGGTGAAGCGATGGGCGTTGGTAAAACCTTTGGTGACGCTTTCTACAAAGCGAAACTGGGTGGTGCTAGTGGCCAAACGGTTCCATTATCTGGCCGCGCAATTATCAGTGTTCGTGAAGCAGACCGCGCTGGATTAGTCGATGTTGCTAAAAAGTTGGTTGATCAGGGCTTTGAGTTGATGGCGACAAGCGGTACAGCGCGTGCGATTCGCGCAGCCGGCATCCCTTGTCAGCGTATTAACAAAATGTTTGAAGGCCGTCCGCATATCGTAGATTACATCAAAAATGGTGAGGTTGACTACATCGTTAATACGACCGAAGGCAAGCAAGCAATTAAGGACTCTTTCTTAATTCGTCGTAGCGCCTTACAATACAAGGTTCCATATACAACGACTTTGGCGGGCGCAGTGGCTTCATGTGCCGCAATGAGAGAGCATACCCGCAGTACGATTAATTCAGTACAAGAATTACATAAGCAGGTTAAAACAGTATGAGCAGAGTTCCTATGACTGCGGCTGGTGCAGAACAGCTTCAGGAAGAGTTGAATGATCTGAAAAAAGTGCAGCGTCCGAAAGTGGTCGCTGCCATTGCTGAAGCGCGTGAGCATGGCGACTTGAAAGAGAACGCCGAATACCACGCTGCGCGTGAACAACAGGGCTTTATTGAGGGCCGTATTCAAGAAATTGAAGCGAAACTTTCAAATGCCCAGATTGTGGATATCACTAAAATTACTAACACCGGAAAAGTAATCTTCGGTTCAACAGTGGTTCTTATTAATCTAGAGGACGACGATGAAACGGAAGTGCGTTACCAGATCGTTGGTGATGATGAAGCGGATATTAAGCAAAACAAGATCTCAATTAACTCTCCGATTGCCCGTGGTTTAATAGGTAAAGAAGAGGGCGACATAGCCAACATTCAAACTCCAGGCGGTAAAGTGGAGTATGAAGTCGGCGAAGTGCTTTATATCTAATCATGACTTTTAATAAAAAAGGCTCCTAATTGGGAGCCTTTTTTTATGGCACAGTGAATTATAAAATATTAATTGTTATTACTTGCTGCAGTATAGGTTCCTAAGAAGAGAAAACTGTTAAAGACAATGAAATACTCCCCTTTTATTGAGTAGAGATAATCAAAAACATTTGAAGAGATTGAAATAAATAGACTCAGGTAAGGGGTAGTTAAAAAGGGGGTGAGCTTAGGGAGAAATTGACAACAAGGAAGCTGACAAATTCGAACAAATTCACGGCTTTTTCACACGGAGTTAAGAATAATTTACTTATGAAGAAAATACCTATAGCTATAAGTTCCTGCTTGTTAGGAAACAAAGTCCGCTTCGATGGTGGACATAAACAATCCAAGTATTGCCTGGATACGTTAAATGATTGGTTTGAGTATCAGCCGATTTGCCCTGAAATGGGGATTGGTATGCCTGCGCCTCGACCGCCTATTCGTTTGATCGATGATGAGGGCGATATTCGAGTTGTGCAGGTCGATGACCAGTCTTTTGATGTCACCGATGAGTTAAAAGCTTATGCAGAGAATAAACTGCCTGAGCTAGACGATATTTGTGGTTATATCGTAATTCGCAATTCTCCCAGTTGCGGAATGGAGCGAGTGAAGGTTTATCACAAAAATGGTAATCCAGCCGGTAAGTCAGACCGCGGCGTCTATATTAAAGAGATCATGAAAAGTCGACCAGAGCTTCCGGTTGAGGAAGAGGGGCGATTGCAAGATGTGAAGCTTCGTGAAAACTTTATCACTCGAGTATTTGCCTATCAGGACTTTAAGGATAGCGTAAAAGATAAGCCTTCTGTGGATGCGCTAGTTAAATTTCATAGTCGCTATAAATACTTAGTGATGGCTCATAACTATGCAGATTATAAAAAACTGGGCCAATTAGTTGCTAACAACGATGGCTTAGAGCTGAGTGAGTTAATCGCTAATTATGAGCTCGCGTTAATGGAGTGCTTAAAGAAGATAGCGAACCCTAAGTCCCATAGTAATGTGCTATATCATATTTTGGGTTATCTAAAAGAGGACTTGCAACCTGAGGCTAAAAAAGAGTTAGTCAATGTCATAGAGCAGTATCGTAATGGTTCATTGACCTTGATCGCACCAGTTACACTACTGAATCATTACATTAAGCAGTATGGGAATGACTATATTGCACAACAAGCGTATTTGAATCCTCACCCGATTGAGCTGGGCTTAAGAAACTATATTTAAGAGCTATATTAAGAGCTAACTTTAAGAACTAGATTTAAGGAATTTTGGCGTGGGAAAAAAATTGGTGTGGTTTAGGCAAGATCTTCGAATTCATGATAATCCTGCGTTGTATCAAGCGTCACAGGATGGTGAGGTTATCGGGGTCTTTATAGAGGCACGGAAACAGCGTCAGCAGCATCATGAGGCCGAGGCTAAAGTTGGCTTTATATACGACAGCTTAATTGAGCTTCGTAAAGAGCTTAACGCACTTGGAATTCCTCTTGATATCTTAAGCTGTGATTATTTTGAAGATCAGGTAGAGCTACTCTGTGAAATCATAAAAGAAAATAATGTCGATGATATCTACTTCAATAACGAGTACCCGTTAAACGAAACGAAGCGTGATGCGGCTCTAGAAGCTAAGCTCAAAGAGTGTGGAGTTGGAGTACAACGTTTTCATGGTGATCTGGCGCTAGAGCCTGGATTAGTGAAAAATAAGCAGGGCGAACCCTATAAAGTCTTTACCCCTTATAAAAAAGCTTGGATAGAAAAACATAAAACTGCGCCAATAGAACCCCTACCAAAGCCTAATAAACAAAATCATGAGCTGACAGAGCAAGTCACAAGTGAATTTGCACAAGAATACCGTAACGATTTATGGAGTGCGGGAGAAAACGCAGCTTATGAAAAACTCGAAAGTTTTTTAAATGACGTAGATTTATACAAGGATAAAAGAGACATACCGTCGGTAGCGGGCACAAGCATGCTATCTGCACATCTTGCTATAGGAGCCATCTCTGCAAAGCAATGTATTCATGCTTTGTTACGTCACTATGAAGGCGACGAGGCTAAACTGTACGGTGATACCTGGTTCTCTGAGTTAGTGTGGCGAGAGTTTTACCGACAATTATTAATAGATAACCCACGATTGGCAAAGCACGAAGCCTATAATCTTGACGCAAAAGAGATTTGGACTGGGGGGCAGGACTTGTTTGAAGCTTGGAAACAAGGGCAGACAGGGTTTCCGATCATTGATGCTGCCATGAGACAACTTAACCAAACTGGCTGGATGCATAATCGTCTACGTATGAACGCTGCCATGTTTCTTAACAAGCTTTGTCTGGTGGATTGGCGTTGGGGCGAGCGTTATTTCATGGAAACCTTAATAGATGGTGACTTCGCATCAAACAATGGTGGCTGGCAGTGGTGCTCTTCCACAGGTGCAGATAGTGCTCCTTACTTCAGAATCATGAGTCCACTATCTCAATCTAAGCGCTTTGATGCCAACGGTGATTTTATTCGAAAGTATGTCCCCGAACTGAAAGAGTTAGACAAAAAATCAATCCATGAGCCAAGCAAGGCACAAAGGGAAAGCTTAGGCTATCCTGAGCCGATCATTGACTATAAAGAAGCTCGAAAAAAAGCATTGGAACTTTTGGCCTAATTATTGATTCGCTTCGCTGTTGTTAATTCGCTTCGCTAGTGCGTGAAATTGGCTATCCATGGTTTCTTCGCCAAACCAAACATTAAGGTAGTCTAAGCGACACTCTGTATTAGGCATGGTGTGAAGGTGTTTTTTGTTGAGATAAAGCTTAATGCCTTCATCTTTTAGGATATATAAATCATAAACATCTCCGTTCCCGACAGTCTGATAAGCGTTATTGAGGTTGGCAAATGAGGCTGAGCATAGAGATTTTCTGTTGGGAGACAAGTTAGCTTCAAGGTATTCAATGGCACCCTCGGTAAACTGCTTACCCTTGACTTCACGCAAGTATGAAAACCTAAGAAGTTTGGATTTTTGATCGAAAATGTTTTCGGCTGAAGCGCAATCCTTGTAATAAACTCCAATATCGACGATATCAAACCACAGCTTAGTTACACGCTCTTTGTCGCAAAGCTCGAAGGTCTGATTATCGTATTGTATGGTATTGGTAATTTGAGCTTTTAAGGTTGTAGAGAAAAGCAGCAGTAATGTATATGGAATAATCTTCATTACAGACTATCCCTAACTTTACGGACAAAGTAGCCGATATAGGGTAAGTGTTGATAAAAGCCTTCTGCACCATCCCAATAATCTTGGTGGAGTATAATTTTACCTTCATCATTAAAACGCAACTGGGTCATGCCAATCGATACAGAGTGTATGTCGCGACCCTTTGCACTAAAGTCCATGACCATTTTCCAGCGCAAGTAATAATCAGTTTCACTACGACTAATATCAAGTATTTCTACAGTTGTGACCGTAACATTCTCAGCGGTTTCTTCCATATAAGGAATTAACTCGTCAATACTGCGGAAGGTTTTAAAAGTATCGTTGAAATAGAAAGAGTCGGCATAAACTTCGCGAATATTGCTTTCCTTGGCATCTTTGTGGAAGTCTTTAAAGACAATTTCAAAATGCGCAGCGGGGTCTGGATGTGAGCTGGTGGAAGGAATGGTTTTTATAACCGATAAAAAATCTTCAACACGTTCGTTGTACATACGATCTCCTCCAGACGAGCAGCAAATGATTAGAAAACTCAATGATAAGAAAATACAGAGCTTAAGAAGCTTCATTGTTACGGTACCTGCTTTGTGATGTTATATTAGGATATAGCTGGCAACGTCAAATATTCGTGAACAAATGGTTCACAGTATTTTCACGGCAAAAACCGTATTCTGTTTATATAACTAATAAAGGATTAATTGTATTGAAACAGTGGTTTGACAATAAAGCAGTTAACTCTCTGACCGATGACGGTATTGACTGGCCGAGGGTAATTCCTTACATATTGCTACACCTAACCTGCCTTTTCATCTTCGTAGTTGGAGTGAGTTGGATCGCAGTGGTTATTTTTATAGCCAGTTACATTCTAAGAATGTTTGCAATAACTGCTTTCTACCATCGATACTTCTCGCACAAAAGCTTTAAGACAAGCCGTGTGATGCAGGCTATTTTCGGCTTTATCGGCACCACAGCAACACAGCGGGGCCCCCTTTGGTGGGCTGCACACCATCGACATCATCATAAGCATGCCGACACAGAAAAAGACACTCATTCTCCACGACATGGATTCTTGAGGAGCCACACCCTGTGGTTCTTAACGAAAAAAAACTTTGCCACCAATGAAGAGCGGGTTAAAGACCTTGCTCAATATAAAGAGCTAAAGTGGCTCGACCGCTATGACGTGATACCGCCAATTCTCTATGCATTTTTTATTTTGATGATAGGCACATATATAGAGCATGTCCATCCAAATTTGGGGGCAAGCAAGTGGCAAATTCTAATCTGGGGCTTTTTTGTCTCTACAGTATTGTTGTCGCATGTCACTTTTCTAATTAATTCTTTAGCGCACCGCTGGGGCTATAGAACCTTTAATACCGACGACGACAGCCGCAACAACCCATTGTTGGCGATCCTAACGTTGGGTGAGGGCTGGCATAACAATCATCACAAATTTCCAGCATCGGTGAGGCAGGGGCTGCGTTGGTGGGAAATCGATATTAGCTACTATTTTTTATGGTTAATGGAGAAACTGGGATTAGTTTGGGACCTGCGTAAACCCGAGGTAGCAAAAATAAGAGAGCATAAATTATGAGGGTGGCGATCATAGGTTCGGGGATTTCTGGCATATCGGCAGCTGAGTATTTGTCAGAGCGTTGCGAAGTCACTGTCTTTGAAAAAAATGACAAAATTGGTGGCCATGCAGACACGCAAACCATTGATGTAGATGGATTGCAAGTGGATGTTGATACTGGCTTTATAGTTTTTAACCCAGAGAACTATCCAAGGTTTACTGAACTTCTAACGAAATATGATGTGCCTTATAAAGATAGCGATATGAGCTTTGCTGTTTCAAACCGCTTCAGCGGTTTGGAGTATAACGCTACATCTATTGGCAAACTGTTTTGTCAGCGTAAAAACATCTTCAACTTGAAGTTTTATCGAATGATTAGCGATATAAAGCGTTTCTATAAGGAAGCTAAATCACTACTTAGTGAGCCTGATAATGACATCAGTCTTGGTGACTATTTAAACCAGAATCATTACAGCGAATACTTTATTGATGAACACATAGTGCCGATGGCGAGTGCTTTATGGTCGGGCAAAGCGGAGCTTATCTTAAAATTTCCAGCACGTTATATAGTCGCTTTTATGCAAAACCACAATATGATGCAAATCAGTAATAGACCTATTTGGAAAACGATTAGTGGTGGCTCGCGTGTGTATCTAGAAGAGATTGAGAAGAGCTCAAACTTTAAGGTGAAACTTAATGCATCGATTCATTCAGTGGCAAGAAGTGACACAAATGTAGTTATTAAGACACATGATGCAGAGGATGAGGTGTTCGATAAGGTGATTTTTGCTTGTCATAGCGATCAGGCCTTAAAACTAATTGAAACAGCAACCGCTGATGAAAAAGAAATACTAGGCGCAATCAAGTATCAACACAATGATGTCTGCTTACATTGGGATATCAACCTTCTACCCCGTCAAAAGAAAGCCTGGGCCAGTTGGAACGTCATTCGCAGTGAAGCAAGTAAAGAGAACTGTACAGTAAGTTACTACATGAACCTATTACAAACATTAGATACCGAAACGCCAGTCATTGTCAGCTTGAATATGAATGATTTAGTGGACAAAGAAAAAGTCTGGAAGTACCTCGAGTATGAGCACCCAGTATATACACAGCAAACCATAGAAGCGCAAAAGAAAAGACATTTGCTACAAGGTCAGTTATCTAGCTACTTCTGCGGTGCTTATTGGGGATGGGGTTTTCATGAAGACGGTGCTAGAAGCGGCTTAGAAGCTGCACAAAAATTGCTACAGGATATAGGCTATGCTGAATAATGCCTTAGTCAAAGGCTGGGTTAGGCATCGCAGATATAAGCCCAAGAAACACCAGTTCGAATATAACATGACATGGACACTTTTAGACCTGGATAAGGTAGAAGAGCAGTTTGAAAAGTCTGAACTCTGGAGTATTGAGAGAGCTAATATAATTTCTTATCGACAAGCAGACTTTCATCAAAGCGATAACGACAAAAGCTACCGACGCACTCCACCAGAAGTAACTAAGCAAAATATTATTCACTCGATTAAGAAAGAAAAAGGCAAGGATTTTAACGGCCGAATTTTTATGATGGCGCACTTAAGGAATTATGGCTATAACTTTAACTCAGTGTGCTTTTATTACTGTTATGACCAAAGTGATAATCTTCAGTTTATTGTTAGTGAAATCACAAACACTCCTTGGGGGGAGCGACACAGTTATATCTTTGATTGTGAAGCAGATAATAGTTCAAAGCGTCGTTCGTTAATGCAGTTTAAATTTAATAAACAGTTTCATGTCTCACCATTTATAAAAATGGACATGCATTACCGATGGACTTTTATGGTGGCGCCTGACAGTTTGCGAGTGCACATGGTTATCTATAGTGCCCAAGGTGAAAAGTACTTTGACACAACCTTCACAGCTAAGCTCTTACCATTAAACAAGAAGGCTATGCGTGACTATGCATTTAAGCATGCTTTACAGCCACAAAAAATGAGTTTTTTAATCTATTGGCAAGCACTCAAGCTGTGGCTGAAAAGATTTAAAGTTTATGACCATCCAAAGCATCACTAGAATCAGGAGCGATAATGTCACAAGCGACACAAGCAGAAAAAGAAGAAAACAATGGTGGTGAGCCGGCTGAGCTCAATCGCGGCATGATGCGAATTATTAGGCAGCAAGTGAAGAACACTTTGGCGGGTATTACTCAAGGTGGCATTATTATTGCTGATCCTATCGAAACTTATGCCTGTGGTGATCAGCAAACCGACCTATCTGTTGTTTTAACGATCCGAGATTTAGATTTCTACCGACTAGTTGCGCTTGAAGGAAGTAATGGAGCGGCACAAGCTTACATTGATGGCAAGTGGGAAGTTGATGACCTTACTGGCCTTGTTCGAATTCTAGTGAGAAATATTGAGCTGTTAGATGCTATGGAAGGTGGCTTGGCTTGGTTGAAAAATAGCATCTTAAAAGTCTGGCATTATTTCAACAAGAACAGCGTTGGTGGGAGTAAAGATAATATTTCTGCACATTACGATCTTGGAAATGATTTCTTTAAGCTGTTCTTAGATCAACACATGATGTATTCCTCAGCAATTTTTAAAGGTGATGAATCATTAGAAGAGGCTTCAGAATATAAACTGAAGACGATTTGCGAAAAGTTATCATTACAGCAAACGGATAAAGTAATTGAAGTTGGAACCGGCTGGGGCGGGATGGCGATTTATGCTGCAAAAAACTATGGGTGCCATGTCACCACAACTACTATTTCAGAACAACAATATCAATATACTAAACAAAGAATTGCCGAAGAAGGATTAAGCGATAAGATTACTCTACTGAAACAAGACTATCGTGAGCTAAAAGGTCAGTATGACAAGTTGGTTTCGATTGAAATGATTGAAGCTGTTGGTCATCATTACTTAGACACTTATATTGAGCAATGTAGCAAACTCCTAAAAACGGATGGACTGGCTTTGATTCAGGCGATAACAATCGAAGACCGCCGCTACAAACAAGCGCTGAAGTCTGTTGATTTTATTAAACGATATATTTTCCCAGGAAGCTTTATTCCTTGTGTTTCAGCTGTCGTATCAAGTGCTGCAAAAGTATCAGATTTAAGATTAATTAATCTAGAAGACTTTGGCGAAAGCTACGCAAAAACCTTAAATCACTGGAAAGCCCGTTTTAATCAGAACCTCGACAAAGTAAAAGAGCAAGGCTACAGCGAAGAGTTTATTCGAATGTGGTTGTTCTATTTCAGCTATTGTGAAGGTGGATTTATCGAAAAATCGATTAGTGACACCCACTTACTGTTTGCAAAACCACTGAACAAAAGAAAACAATGGCTGGCTCAACAGTGAAGTGCGACAAAATTATAAACTTTATCCTGCTACAGCTAGTATGGGCTGCTTTTATTTTAGGCGTAACTTATGGCTACGTTTGGGTAGGTTTATTGGTTTTTTTACTGATGATGGGCTGGCAACTGAGATCCAATGTAAGAAAAGATAGCGACCTCGTGGTTATTGTGGCTTCAATAGTGGCTGGATTTGTGCTGGCTTCGATCTGGTCAAGCAGTGATTTAATTCTTTATAAAAACCACTGGCCTTCCGCCGGTATAGCCCCCTGGTGGATATTGGCACTATGGGTTGCGCTAGGAGCTAGCTTTAACCATTCGTTAGAGTGGGTGCAATCAAGCCCATACCTAGCGGGTCTTTTATTTGCTATAGGTGGGCCACTTTCATACTTAGGAGCTGAGCGGATTGGCGCTGTGGAGATTAACACGCCAATATTGACGTTAAGCTTAATGGCAGTGGGCTGGTTTTTAACCGGGTTCTTGTTGACCTTTGTTGCAAAACGATTTCATCAATTTCAGAAATGGTGGGTAGCCGATGCCTAGTCTTAAACTACTCCTTGCATTGTTATGCTTAAACTTAATTGCGCAACTCATAGCTTGGTTTTGGCAAAAAAAACATCAACACGCCGACATTGTGGATGTTGTTTGGTCTGGCATGATAGTGGTCAATGGCCTCATACTTTTCTTCATTTCAAAAGGTGACTGGTTTTATCGGTTCATGGTTTTGTTGACTCCAGTTGCTTGGTACTTTAGGCTATTCTGGCACCTAGTATCACGCTACGATCTATCCAAAGAAGATGGTCGTTACGCCTATTTAAGAAGCTATTGGAAAGAGAATACACAATTAAAATTCTTATTCTTTTTTGTAGGGCAAGGCATCATTATCAGCTTATTTAGTTTCCCCGCGTCAGTGTTGGCGAATCACCAGGGAGAGTTCGGCGGATTTGAGTTTGTCGCTATAGCTGTAGTTATATTGTCTTATTTTGGAGTTTGGCAATCAGATCGACAACTCCATCAATTCAAGAAACGCTCGTCAGGCTCTGGAAAAGTATGTGACCAAGGGCTGTGGAAATACTCACGCCACCCAAATTACTTTTTCGAATGGACCCACTGGTTCGCATACCCATTGTTATTGATAGATAGCGAACTATTTTGGTTAATGCTTCTATTCCCATTCATTATGCTTTTGTTTTTACTAAAGCTGACTGGAATCCCCTTTAACGAACAACAAAATTTACGCTCGAAGGGGGACGCTTATCGTCAGTATCAAAAGCGAACCAATAAATTTTTCCTCGGCCCACCAAATAAATAAATGCTCTGGAGCTAACTGTGATTCAAACGATTATTAAACTTATGGAGTCTGGCACTTTACCAGACACGGTTATTCGTGCTGGGATTCGAAAACTATGTCAACAACGACTGATTGATGAGCACGTTAATGATATTGAAGCACAGGGAGAGCAATATAATCGATTCTTAGAGGAGCTACGCAACAGTGATATAGCTATCAAGACCGATAAAGCCAATGAACAGCACTATGAGGTACCGGCAGATTTCTACAAGCTAGCTTTAGGTGAGCATTTAAAATACAGCAGCTGCTTGTGGCATGAAGAGACCAAAGATTTAACTAGCGCAGAAGCCAATATGCTTGAGCTGTATACCAGGCGTGGAGATTTTGAGGATGGGCAAAAGATTCTGGAGCTTGGCTGCGGTTGGGGTTCCTTAACATTATATCTCGCCAAGAAATATCCAAATAGCCAAATTACAGGGCTTTCAAACTCAAACTCGCAACGTGAATTTATCATGCAGAAAGCCCAAGAAAGAGGTTTGGGAAATGTTCAAATTATTACAGTGGATATTAACGAGTTTGATACTAATGAATCATTTGATCGCATTATATCCATCGAAATGTTTGAGCATGTTAGAAATTATCAACAACTCTTTAAGCGTATGGAGCAATGGTTGAGCGACTCGGGCAAGTGCTTCATTCACATATTCTGTCACCGGTATTTAATGTATCCTTTTGAAGAGGAGGGTGACGACAACTGGATGGGTAAGTACTTCTTTAGTGGTGGTCAGATGCCAGCGGCAGATACATTTTTAAATTTTCAACAAGGCTTAACCCTGGAAAAACGGTGGCTATTAAGTGGTCAGCATTATGAAAAAACATCAAATGCTTGGTTAGAAAACACGGATCGCAATAAGGAAACTATATTAAGCCTATTTAAAAAAGTGTATGGTGAAAAAGAAGGTAAAGTTTGGTTACAACGATGGCGGATATTTTTCATGTCTTGTGCTGAGCTTTTCGGTTTAAACAATGGCAATGAGTGGCTAGTCGCTCACTATCGATTTAAGAAATAAATGCACAAATAATGGCTAAGAAGCAGAAACGAATACACCACAAATTGATTAAGGCAATGCTGATTCAGCTTGTGCTGATCAGTGGTGTTACTCTGCTCAGTGTTTATGGCGCAGGTAAAGTCGTAGAAAAAGTATTAATTAAACAAGCGCTAGAGGGTGAGGCTGAATTTTACTGGCAACATTATGAGCAAGATCCCAATAGTAACCTACCTAAAACATTAAACTTGACCGGCTACCTGGAAAAAGATGGTGACAAGCAAGCTGTACCAGAAGACTTAGCGCAACTCCCAATCGGGTATCAACGGCTAGAAACACGGGAAAAGAGACCATTAGTTCACGTTTCTGAGCGACATGGTAAAAAGCTGTATTTAGTGTTCGAAGAAGGACAGGTAGCGAAGCTTGCCCTTTTCTTTGGAATAACGCCTCTCGCCCTTGTCCTACTTATTATCTACCTACCCGCTTGGATTAGCTATTACATGGCAAAGCGTGCAGTCTCACCAGTGATAAAGTTATCGCGTAAAATGGAGAGCGTAGACGGTAAAGAGGGCTTTGAAATTGATTTTTCTGATATTGAAAATGATGCCAATGCTGAAGTTGATGTATTGCTCAATGCTTTTAAAAAGTATGCCAGACAGGTCGCGGAGTATGTCGAAAGGGAGAAAAACTTTACGCGTTACGCCAGCCACGAATTGAGAACCCCTTTGGCTGTTTTAAAAGGCTCACTGTCTGTACTTGATCGGCAAGACTTAAACGAGCGTCAGCAAACGGTGGTCAACCGAATGCACCCCATGATTAAGGATATGGAAGGATTACTCGAAGCTCTGTTGCTTTTGTCACGTGATCAAACGCCGGAAATTTCAGACAAGCCAGTTTTGCTCAATGACCTAGTCGAACAGCAATTAAGGCAAATCGAGAAAATTAATGCCGATAAAGATATTAAAGTCACTACTGTTTACCAAGATCAGATCAAAGCCAAAGTCTCAAAACGCCTGTTTTGTATTTGTCTCAATAACATCATTAGTAATGCATTTAATTACACTGACAAAGGTGAAATAGTCATTACTCTGAAGGGACGCGATATCATAGTTGAAGACACGGGTTGTGGCATTCATCCAGATGCATTAAAGCGCGTTTATGAGCCCTTTTTTCGCGAAGATCGCGAAAGCATGAAAGTTAAAGGCTTTGGGCTTGGGCTACCAATTGTTAATAGAGTCTGTCAGCAAATGGGCTGGAAACTGTCTATAGAAAGTGAGAAGGGGAAAGGCACCAAAGTAACGCTAACGGTACCTGAAAGCGTGTCCTAGACTGCTGAGCTTAGTTATTGTCTGGCGGTATGATTTTAAGACCTAAGCTTGGTACTGTTTGTAGTAATGCGCAATCAAAAGGCTTATCAATAACCTTGCGTAAATTGTATAAATGACTGCGCAAAACATCACTATCGGGCACCAAGTCTCCCCACAGTTCACGCTCAATTTCTTCTCTTGTAACCAACTCTGGCGAGCGTCTCATCAGAACTTTAAGAATTTGCAGACCTGTCGGCGATAGCTTCAAGCTTTTGCCAGCGCGGGTCACGGTCATGGTTTTAAGATCAAGCTCAAGGTCGTGGATTTTAAGTGGTTTGCTACTAAAGTCGCCTTTATGTCGTTTAATAATAGAATTTAGACGAGCATTTAGCTCCTCAAAGTCAAAGGGCTTGATTAGGTAGTCATCCGCACCAGTGTCGAAGCCTTCTAGCTTATCTTGCAGCTGATCTCGCGCCGTTAGCATAAGAATCGGAATATCAGATTTGGCTTCTTGGCGAACTTTGCGACAAATGTCGTAGCCACTCATGCCAGGTAGCATGACATCAAGGATGAGAGCATCATAGCTATTTTCGAGAGCCAGATTTAAACCGGTTTGACCGTCATTGGCATAATCCACGATATAACCGCAAAGCTCCAAAAACTCGCCAGTTGTCGCTGCCAGTTCTGCATGATCTTCAACCAGTAAAACACTATATGCCACTGATGACTCCTTTGATAATCTCTGTCAGTTACTCTCTGGCAGAACTAGTTTTTATTTCGGTAATACAATTTTCACGTCGTCAGAACGGCGATACAGAGCCACGACATGACCAATAACTTGAACTTCTTGGGCTTTTGTTTGTTTGCATATTTCAGAAATCATCGCCTTTTTGTCGTCGCGCTCTTCGGTACGAATGCGAACTTTAATAAGCTCGTGGTGACTTAGAGCAAGATTGATCTCTTCTAATACGTTTTCAGTCAAACCTTTATCACCGATCATGACGACAGGCTTAAGTTTATGCGCTTTACTACGCAAAAATTTGATTTGAGTTTTGCTTAACGGCTTGTTTGTTTGTGACATTTAATAGACTTAATGGTTATGAATTGCGGTTATTTTACCTTAAAAACGGTACAATAGAGACTAGTTTTAATCAATACAAGTATTTTTCTAAGCTATGTCACGAACAAAAAGCAGTCAGCGCTGGATGAAGGAACATTTCGATGATCCTTATGTCAAAAAGTCGCAAAAAGACGGGTATCGTTCGCGTGCTGTCTACAAGCTGGAAGAGCTGGATCTTAAGTATCGCCTTATTAAGCCAGGTTGTACTATTGTTGATCTAGGTGCCGCACCAGGCGGATGGTCACAATACGCCGCCTATAAGGTGGGCAGTAAAGGAAAAATCTTCGCGCTTGATATATTGCCGATGGACCCTTTACCCGACGTATCATTCATTCAAGGCGATTTCAGAGAAGAGTCAGTGCTTAATGAGCTGATGGACCTGATCGGAGCACAGAAAGCAACCCTTGTATTATCAGATATGGCCCCCAATATGAGTGGGATGGATGCTATTGATCAGCCGAAAGCAATGTACCTGGCTGAGCTGGCACTAGAGTTAGCACGAGATGTGTTGGCGGAAGGTGGTAGTTACGTGGTTAAAGTATTCCAGGGCGAAGGTTTTGACGAATATATTAGGCAATGCAAAGACTCTTTTGCTAAGGTCATGATTCGGAAACCCGACGCTTCTAGAGCTCGCTCCAGAGAAGTCTATGTGGTTGCACAGGGTTTTAAGGGCTAAATTTGCGAGTGTTCGGCAGTATTTAATCAAGTTCTGCTAGAAAAAACATTATGGAAATGGTTACGTTTTGTTAAGATACTGGCTTGTTTTTATGCCAATTTATTAAGTCATTGGGCTTACCAATATCATAAAGCGTGGCATAATACTGAGTCAGTAAGTAAAGACAGGTAGCTGTCGGAGTTGAGGTCAAATTTTGAGCGATTTAGTGAAAAATATTCTATTTTGGGTAATAGCGGCTGTTATTTTGTTCGTCGTTATCGATGCCATTCAGGAGAAGCAGCTAGACGATAGTAAAATCGCATTCTCTGAGTTTGTTGAAAGGATTGAAGCAAAACAAGTGGATAATGTCTTAATTGACCCTAATACCGGCACGGTTTCAGGTAAAGATTCAGGCTCAAATCGCTCGGTTAATGCCGAAATTCCTCCTGGCGGCCATGAAAAGCTGAATGAAATTCTTCTCGAGAATAAAGTTCAGTATTCAGGTAAAAAGCGCGAAACTGGTGGTTTCGGTACTTTCTTATTAAGTTTTGGCCCCATTTTATTATTGATCGCTGTTTGGATTTATTTCATGCGCCAGATGCAAGGCGGTGGAAAAGGCGGCGGTGCGCTATCGTTTGGTAAAAGCAAAGCTCGCATGTTGAGCGAAGATCAGGTGAAAACAACTTTTGCTGACGTTGCGGGCGTAGAAGAAGCTAAGGAAGAAGTGGGCGAGTTAGTTGACTTCCTGCGCGATCCTCGCAAATTCCAACGCCTAGGTGGCAAAATTCCACGCGGCGTTTTGATGGTAGGCCCTCCAGGTACGGGTAAAACCTTATTGGCCCGTGCTATCGCTGGCGAAGCAAAAGTTCCTTTCTTTACCATTTCAGGTTCTGATTTCGTTGAGATGTTTGTGGGTGTTGGTGCTTCTCGTGTTCGTGATATGTTCGAACAAGCGAAGAAACATGCACCATGTATTATCTTTATCGACGAAATTGATGCGGTCGGTCGCCATCGTGGCGCTGGTCTTGGCGGTGGTCATGATGAGCGTGAGCAAACCTTGAACCAATTACTGGTTGAAATGGATGGTTTCGAAGGTGGTGAAGGCGTTATTGTTATAGCCGCGACGAACCGCCCGGATGTATTAGACCCAGCATTATTACGCCCAGGTCGTTTTGACCGTCAGGTCATCGTAGGCTTGCCGGACATTAAAGGCCGTGAACAAATTATTAAAGTTCACATGAGAAAGATTCCAGTGGGTGACGATGTAGAGCCAAGTTTGATCGCTCGTGGTACGCCAGGTTTCTCAGGTGCGGACTTAGCCAATCTTGTCAACGAAGCGGCGCTATTCGCTGCTCGTGATAATCGACGTACGGTTGGTATGGAGCAGTTCGAGAAAGCCAAAGATAAGATCTTGATGGGCGCAGAACGTCGCTCAATGGTGATGACCGAAGAAGAAAAGTTGAATACTGCTTATCACGAAGCGGGACACGCGATTGTAGGTCTGCGTGTACCAAGCCATGATCCAGTATATAAGGTCAGTATTATTCCTAGAGGCCGTGCATTGGGTGTCACCATGTACTTGCCTGAGCAAGACCGTTACTCATTATCTAAGGAAGCACTAGAAAGCCAGCTGTCTTCTTTATTTGGTGGGCGTATTGCTGAAGAAATTTTAAATGGACCGGATCAAGTAACAACCGGGGCTTCTAACGATATTGAACGGGCCACCGATATAGCACGCAATATGGTGACTAAGTGGGGCTTGTCAGAAAAGTTAGGACCTCTATCTTACGCGGAAGATGAAGGCGAGGTATTCCTAGGTCGCTCAGTGACCCAGCATAAGAATATTTCTGATGATACTGCAAGAATCATCGATGCCGAGATTAGAGAATTTATTGACCGTAACTATGATCGTGCTAAGAAGATTCTTAATGAAGAAATTGATAAGTTACATGCAATGGCGCAAGCGTTAATGAAGTACGAAACCATCGACGCTAAGCAAATTGAAGACATTATGAAAGGCGAGGAGCCGAGACCTCCTGCTGATTGGTCGGATAAAAGCACACAAAGTCGTCAAGATAATACTCGTGAAGAGGAGAGCAAAGAGCAAACATCAGCTCACGAGCCTGACGATAATCATACAGAAGACGACCGTTCTTAAAAGATTAAAACAAGGGCCTTTCGAGGCCCTTTTTTTATGGAGTTAGAAAGTTAATAATGAGTAAACTTGCAAAACTACTGCAAAGACCTGAGCCCCTTGTGATGGGGATTCTGAATACAACCCCAGACTCGTTTTCTGATGGTGGTCAATTTGTCGATAAGGCTTCTGCCGAAGCTAGGGTCAAATCTATGATTGAGGCTGGCGCTGAAATTATCGATATCGGGGGGGAGTCCACGCGACCAGGCGCGACAGAAGTGTCGGTGCAGCAGGAGCTAGACCGCGTCCTGCCGATGATTGAGTGTGCTAAGCAAAATGACGCCATAGTTTCGGTTGATACCAGTAAAGCAGAAGTGATGCAGGAAGCGTTAAAGCTTGAAGTCGACCTCATAAATGATGTGCGATCGTTTACAGCTCCTGGTGCATTAAAGGTTGTTTCCAGTTCTGATGTCCATATATGTATCATGCATATGCAGGGCGAGCCTAGAACCATGCAACAGAACCCACAGTATGACAATGTTGTCACTGAGGTTCAGGAAGCGTTAATAAAGCGCATTGCAGAATGCGAAGAAAAAGGGATTTCGAAGAACAGAATAATTATTGACCCTGGCTTTGGGTTTGGTAAAACATTAGAGCACAATTGCCAATTGATGAAGCAACTTGAGAGCTTTAGAATAATTGACTGCCCGTTACTGGTCGGAGTTTCAAGGAAAACCATGATTGGGCAGATATTGGATAAAGATATAGCTGAACGTGGCTTGGGTAGCGTTGTCGCTGCTACTTATGCTGCGCTAAATGGAGCGAAGATTTTACGCGTGCATGATGTCGAGGAAACGGTGCAGGCAATGAGAATCATAAACGCTTTTCAATAACGACAAATAATAATAGGACATAAAGTGAGTAAGAGAAAATATTTTGGTACTGATGGTATTCGAGGCACTGTAGGGGAGTTTCCAATTACGCCTGAGTTTGTTTTAAAGCTGGGTTGGGCTTTGGGGCAAGTATTGGGGAATAAAGGAAAAGTTGTCATTGGTAAAGACACTCGAATTTCAGGTTATATGTTTGAATCAGTACTTCAAGCTGGCTTAACTGCTTCTGGAGTTAATAGCATGTTGGTGGGACCTATGCCAACACCAGCAATTGCTTATTTAACGAGAACCTTCAGGGCTGATGCTGGCATTGTAATCAGTGCGTCGCACAACCCCTATCATGATAATGGCATTAAGTTCTTTTCTGCAGATGGTACTAAGTTCCCTGATGAAGTAGAACTTGAGATAGAGGCGTTACTTGATAAGGATATGACCACAGAGGAAAGCCACAAGCTAGGTAAGGCATACCGACTAGAAGATGCATCAGCGCGTTATATTGAATTTTGTAAAGCCAGTTTTCCGAATAATCTGTCATTAAAAGGACAGAAACTGGTGGTAGATTGTGCACATGGAGCAACTTACCACATAGCACCTTACGTCTTCAAAGAGTTGGGCGCGGAAGTTATAAAAATTGGCTGTGAACCCAATGGGCTGAATATCAATCTAGACTGTGGAGCTACAGATACAAAGGCACTGTCAGAAGCTGTGTTAGAACACAACGCCGATTTAGGAATAGCATTCGATGGTGACGGTGATCGCGTGATGATGGTCGATAAGAAAGGGCGACTTGTAAATGGCGATCAGCTGATTTGGATTTTAGCAAAGTCATTGAGTAAAAGTGATATAGACTCTAGTGGTGTTGCCGGGACTTTAATGACTAATATGGCAATCGAAGTAGATTTTAAGAAACACAATATCGATTTTGAAAGAACCAATGTTGGCGACCGTTATGTAATGCAGTCGTTAAAAAAGAACGGTTGGAAACTCGGTGGTGAGTCATCAGGACATGTAATATGTTTGGATTACAACTCAACAGGTGACGGTATAATCTCGGCTTTACAGGTCTTAAAGGCTTTAAATGATGAGGGTCAGACGTTAGAGCAGTTTGTTGAAAGTCATCCGCTATTTCCACAAACGTTGATCAATGTCAGAGTTAAAGATGCGGACGAAATATTAGCAAAAGCAGAGCTACAAACGGTTATTAAAGACGTTGAAACTCAATTAGGTGATAAAGGTCGGGTACTTATTCGAAAGTCTGGAACTGAGCCGTTAATACGAGTTATGGTAGAGGCTACTGAAGAACAGTTGGCGCAAAATAGCGCGAAACGCATAGCTAATAAGGTCCAAGAACTGATATAGAAAATTGTAAAATTGTTGAAAGTTACGTATATTTCGGAGTGTAAGTTATTGTTTCATGTATAATAGCTGTACTCTTTAAACTCAAGAAATAAAGGAAGAGGGCAAAACTATGAAGAAGAAGTTAATAGCAGCAGCTTGTTTGTTGGCCTTAGGTTCAACAGCTTATGCTGGAGAAGGTGAAGTACAAGACCGCCATGGTTTCTATGGATATGTGGGTCTTCATGACTTAGATTTAGATGTACACCGCCAAACTAATGAAAGAATGGGTGGCGATTTTGGTTTCGGTTGGGCTTTCAATAAGAATTGGCAAATTGAAGGCTTATACAGTTACACCGATGATGCTTACAATAATGCTATTAGTGCCCGCACTGATATTATTACCTATGGCTTAGATGTTCTATACAATGACACTAACTGGTTAGGAAGTGCGCAAACACATCCATTCCTAAAAGTTGGTTATGGTAAGCACGAAGACAAGTATGAAGTTTACCACCCTGACTTTGAAGATGAGTTTTACAAAGTTGGTTTGGGTATTCAGCATTTCGCTAACGACAATGTATTTCTGCGTGTAGGTTATGATTTCCTAGATTCAGGTGAGCGTGGCGACGATAAAATGGCTTATTTCAACATCGGTTACTTCTTTGGTGAGACGGTTCGCGCAGGCGCTCCAGCACCAAAAGTTGAACCTAAGAAAGAAGCTAAAGATTCTGATGGCGACGGTGTATTAGACGCTGACGATCGTTGTCCTGGTACCCCAGCTGGTGCTGCAGTAGACGCATACGGTTGTGCACTTGATAGTGACGGTGACGGTGTAGCGGACTACAAGGACGCATGTCCAGGTACTGAAGCTGGTGCAAAAGTTGACGAGCGTGGCTGTAAGATTGAGCCAAAAGAAGAAGTAGTCGTCGACATGCGTTTGAACTTTGACGTTGATAAGTACCAAATCAAGCCAGAGATGGTTTCTGAGATTGCGAAAGTTGCAGAGTTCTTACGTCAGTATCCAGACGTTAACGCACAAATCCAAGGCCACACAGATAGCACTGGTTCGAACCAATACAACCAAGGTTTATCTGAGCGTCGTGCAGGAGCTGTTAAGGATTACTTAATCAATAACTTCGGTATTGATGGTTCTCGTTTAAGCGCTGTTGGTTACGGTGAAGAGCGTCCGATTGCAGATAACTCAACTGCTGAAGGCCGTGCCCTTAACCGTCGTGCAGAAGCTCACGCAGAAACTAAAAAATAATAACTCCCAGTAGTTATGATAGTTCAAAGCCCAGCAATTGCTGGGCTTTGTTTTTTATAGGAAATAGGCTACTATCAAATGAAGCGTGATAACTATAAAGCCTAATTGAAAAGGAGCCGCCTATGCTAAAATCAGTCACGGTACGTGATTATATGACTTCTGCGATGATTACTTTGAAGCCAGAAACTGATGTCGTTGAAGCCGCACAAACGATGATGGAATACAGATTGACTGGTGCCCCAGTAGTTGATGACCATAACCGATTAGTGGGTTATTTATCAGAAAAGGACTGCTTACATACGGTATTAAGCGCTATTTACCATGGTGATTTAGGTGATCAGGTGGTTGATAGAATGGCGAAGGAAGTGCGAACGGTACATCCTGATGACAATATAGCTGATGTTGCTGAAAGATTTTTAGAAGATAGCTGTCGAATGTATCCGGTAGTCGAAAAGAGTCAATTAGTTGGAATGATCTCAAGACAAAGCATACTTAAGGCTTTCCAACACTTCTCGTAAAATACCTTCTGTATAATTACTCTAAGAATGAGTAAGAGTAATTCTTTTGAATTACTCTTCAATAACTGTAATATCTAAACGGTGTTCATTATTTCGCATACGTGCACGTTTTTTTGCACAAGGTTTATCGCAATCACAGGCTTTTTCGATGCCAAGTGCATCTAATCCACCACAACTGCCGCTAATACGCTTTTGCTGAAAAATATAACCAACGGCCATAATAATTATGACGCCAATAAAAAGGGCAAAAGCTAATAAAAATGTACTGCTCATAATGACTCTAAGATTTGGTTAAGTGGGTACATTTTACCATACTCCAATGGCGAATATACAGATTAAAAAACAAACAGATTATAGTATTTTGAATACCAACAGTGACGGCCAAGAATACTGTTACAGCTCTTTTCACAGGATCTAATGAGTCAGTATATAGCTATCAAACTCCTCGTTACTGTGCACTTTCGCTTCTTCATCCTGTTTACTGCTATGTTCCACCATAAAAACGGCTAAGTTTAAACTGTTTGCTAGCTCTAGAGAGCGCTTAACGCCCATCACTGAAAAAGCGGTTGCGTAAGCATCTGCGTACATATTTTGTGGGTGTATAACTGATACAGATGCTAGTGAGTGTTCGACTGGATAGCCTGTCGTAGGATCGATGGTATGGGAAAAACGTTTACCATCAATGGTAAAATAGTTTCGATAATCACCAGATGTGGCTATAGAGCTCTCTGTAAGGCCCACTACAAGCATTTTACGCTGTGCAACTGCTGATGGGTTTTCTACAGCTACGCGCCAGTCACTGCCGTTCGGATTGCGCCCTTTTGCTTTAGTCTCCCCGCCAATCTCAACCAAGTAATCAACAACGCCATGCTGTTCCACGATATGAGCTACACGATCGACGCCAAAACCTTTTGCGATGGCCGATAGGTTAATCGTAATTCCTGGAAGTGACTTGCTGATGCACTGATTAGTGAAGTCATAATGTAACTTATCACTTCCCGTTGTTGTTAACAGTGTTTGGACCTCGGCTGCGGAAGGTACTTTTTCTTCATATTCTTCAACGTTAAAGCCCCAGCGAGAAATTAGTGGGCCCATAGTAATATCAAAGGCACCATTAGTGGCCTGATAGACTTTCTGCGCAGCGACAAGCACTTCCCAACTTTTGTCTGAAAAACGAAAGCAACTGTTATTGGTTAACGCATTAAATCGATTGATTTCGCTATCGGGGATATAAGTCGACATCAGCTGGTTGATAGCTTTCAGCTCGGTTTCTATGTCTTTATACACAACTTCGGGCGATACTGAATCGGATCTTAGGATAACGCTGTAGGTCGTACCCATAGTTGAGCCAGAAATTTTACTGTATGGAATTTCCTCTGAGCATGAAATACATAGCAGACTAAGAAAGGAAAGTAAGATAATGCGCATAATCATAGTACCTAAGCGAAAAGTATGAAACTGCGAAAAGCAGAAACAAAAAAGGCGACCCTAAGGCCGCCTATTTTAAAAGAGTTAGTAGTGTTTAGCCACCAAAGTCATCAAGTAAGATGTTTTCTGGCTCTACGCCTAAATCTTCTAGCATCTTAATACATGCTGCGTTCATCATTGGAGGTCCACACATGTAGAACTCACAATCTTCTGGAGCTGGGTGGTCTTTCAAGTAGTTTTCATACAAGACGTTATGAATAAAGCCCGTATAACCTTCCCAGTTATCTTCTGGTTGCGGATCTGAAAGCGCCACATGCCATTTGAAATTGTCATTCTCACGCGCAAGCATGTCAAAATCTTCCTCGTAGAACATTTCGCGCTTGCTTCGAGCACCGTACCAGAACGTCATCTTGCGGTCTGTCTTAATACGACGTAGTTGGTCAAAGATATGCGAACGCATCGGAGCCATACCAGCACCACCACCAATAAAGACCATTTCAGCATCGGTATCTTTGGCGAAGAATTCACCATAAGGACCAGAAATAGTAACCTTATCGCCTGGTTTGAGTTTCCAGATGTAAGATGACATTTTACCTGCTGGTAGTGACATATCGCGTGGCGGAGGCGTTGCGATACGCACGTTTAGCATAATGATGCCTTCCTCTTCTGGGTAGTTCGCCATTGAGTAAGCTCGAATCACATCTTCTTTAGACTCGGCTTCTACGTCGAATAACTTAAACTGTTCCCAGTCAGGACGATACTCGTCAGGAATGTCAAACTCACTGTACTTCAATTTGTACGGAGGACATTCGATCTGAATATAACCACCGGCACGGAAAGGAACGCTTTCGCCATCAGGAATACGTAACACAAGCTCTTTAATGAACGTTGCTTTGTTATCGTTAGAGATAACTTCACAATCCCACTTCTTAGTACCAAAAACTTCTTCAGGCACTTCGATTTTCATGTCTTGTTTAACCGCGACCTGGCACGAAAGACGGTAACCTTCAGCGGCTTCCTTCTTTGTGATATGGCTTTCTTCTGTTGGAAGAATAGAGCCGCCACCCTCTGTAACTTTACAGATACACTGGCCACAAGTACCGCCGCCACCACATGCAGATGATACGAAAATGCCATTGTTAGCTAGCGCACCGAGTAGCTTACCGCCAGCTTCAGTTGTAATAGATTTTTCAGCGTCGTCATTGATGTTAATTGTAACGTTACCAGTAGCCACTAGCTGCTTGCGTGCGAATAGAATAATCATCACCAGCGCTAGGATTACTATGGTAAATAAGGCAACGCCTAGAATAATTTCACTCATTGGTTGTTTCCTTATAAATTACAATTTAATACCAGAGAATGACATGAAGCCGATCGCCATCAAACCAACGGTGATGAAGGTAATACCTAAACCACGTAAGCCATCTGGAACGTCTGAATACTTCATTTTCTCACGAATACCCGCTAAAGCTGCGATTGCTAGGGCCCAACCAAAACCTGAACCAAGACCGAATACAACAGACTCAGCAAAGTCGTAGTCACGCTCTACCATGAACAGTGAACCACCCATGATGGCGCAGTTAACCGTAATCAATGGTAGGAAGATACCTAACGATTGGTACAGTGCTGGGAAGAACTTATCTAAAGTCATTTCCAAGATTTGTACCAATGCTGCGATAACGCCGATATAGACAATTAAGCCTAGGAAGCTTAAGTCAGCTTCTGGGAAGCCTGCCCACGCTAAAGCGCCGTCAGCTAAAAGGTAATGAACCAATAAGTTGTTTACTGGAACGGTAATGGTTTGCACGATGATAACCGCGATACCAAGACCAATTGCCGTCTGAACTTTCTTTGAAACCGCTAAGAAAGTACACATTCCCAGAAGGAATGCCAATGCCATGTTTTCAACGAAAACAGAGCGAATAAATAATGATAAATAATGTTCCATTATTCTTTATCCTCCACTTGGTCTTTTTTCCAAGCACGAAGTGCCCAGATAAGGAAACCAATAATAAAGAATGAACTTGCTGGAAGAACCAACATACCGTTTGTCTCGTACCAACCACCGTTTGCAGTCGAAGGTAGGATTGTGTAACCCAGTAACTCACCTGAACCGAATAGTTCACGGATGATACCGACCACAATCAAGAGCACCGAGTAACCCAGACCGTTACCAAGACCATCAAGAAGGCTCATAAAAGGGCCATTCTTCATAGCGTAGGCTTCGGCACGACCCATAACGATACAGTTGGTAATAATTAAGCCAACAAAGACCGATAGCTGCTTAGATACTTCATAGGCGTATGCCTTAAGTACCTGGTCAACCAGGATTACTAATGACGCGATAATCGTCATTTGCACGATGATTCGAATACTTGATGGAATCTGCTTACGAATCATACTGATCAGCATGTTCGAAAGAGCAACAACCACAGTAAGAGCCAAGCTCATTACTAAAGCTGTTTCAAGCTTACTCGTAACCGCTAGCGCAGAGCAGATACCCAGTACCTGCAAAGCAATCGGGTTGTTATTGAAAATCGGTGAAAATAAGACCGATTTGGCTTCTTGTTTATCAAATGCCATCTTAAATTTCTCCCGCTCTTACACGTTCCAAGAATGGACCGAAGCCATCCTCGCCTAACCAGTAGTGAAGTGTGTTTTCAACACCATTACTGGTTAAGGTTGCACCTGAAAGGCCGTCTACTTGGTTTTCAGTTTGAGCCGAGCCTTTAACTAACTTAATTACTGGGTCACCTTGCTCATTAAGAACCTGCTTATTAGGCCACTGTGACAACCAAGTTGGGTTTTCAATCTCGCCACCCAGACCCGCAGTTTCACCTTGCTCGTAATATTTAAAGCCAACAACAGTTTTAGTATCAGGCTCAAGAGCTAGGAAACCATACATAGTCGACCATAGGCCATAACCATGTACTGGCAGTACGATAGTGTCGAGCTCGTCACCGTTGTGCACTAAGTAAACGTTAGCAAACTGTGAGCGACGCTTAATGCCCGCGATATCTTCTTGGCCCTGTAAAACCTTGTTAGTTTTTGGGTCTTTAGCAAACTTACGCTGGTTAAAGCCTTTAGGTGGCTCAATGAACTCACCGCTCGATAAATCAACAACCTTTGTTTCTACCTGCTTGAATAGCTCATCAATCTCAGATTGAGTACCACCTTGCTCAAGCAAACGTGCTGCAATCAAAATATTACGCTTACGGTCGAGTTCTTTATTAAGCTCTTGCTTTGGCTTTAACTGAATAGCCGCAAAAGATACGACTACCGAGCAAACCAAACTCAAGACAACTGCGACAACAATCGTTTTGATAGGACTTTCTTTCTTAGACATTACGACGAGTCCTCCGTTTGATGTTCGCCTGTACCACAAAGTGGTCGATTAACGGCGCAAACAAGTTAGCGAATAGGATGGCCAACATCATACCTTCCGGGAAGGCTGGGTTGACGACACGAATCATCACAACCATGAAGCCGATTAGGGCACCAAAGATCCACTTACCTTTGTTAGTTAGTGACGCAGATACAGGGTCTGTTGCCATGAAGAACATACCAAAGGCAAAACCACCTGTAACTAAGTGCCAGTACCAAGGCATCGCAAACATTGCATTCGATTCACTACCGATACCGTTAAGGATATAGCTGGTAGCAATCATGCCAAGCAACACGCCCAGAACAATACGCCATGAAGCGATTCGCATGTAGATAATGAATAAACCACCGATCATCAACATTAATGTTGAAACTTCACCAATTGAGCCAGGAATGCGACCCATGAAAGCGTCCCACCAGCTTGCGTTGATGCTGTAATCAGTGATAGTGCCAGCCGCTGCAGATGCTAGTGGAGTTGCACCTGAGTAGCTGTCGACAGCTGCCCAAACGGTTTCACCAGAAATGTCTGCTGGGTAGGCGAAGAATAAGAAGGCACGACCTGCTAATGCTGGGTTCATGAAGTTCTTACCAGTACCACCGAAGATTTCTTTGGCGACAACCACACCGAAAGAAATACCTAGGGCAACTTGCCACAGTGGAATTTTAGCTGGAAGAATCAGAGCGAATAGCACTGAGGTAACAAAGAAGCCTTCGTTAATCTCATGACCGCGAACTGTAGCGAATAATACTTCCCAGAAGCCACCGACGATAAACGTCACAGCATATATAGGCAGGAAGAAACACGCGCCATAGAACATAAGGCCAAAGACTCCAGTCTCAGGCGTAATAGCGCCGCCCATGAACTGGAAGAAGTCAACTTGCCACATATCAGGAAGGCTCATGCCTGCCTGTAATGCAATTTGAGCTTGATAACCGACGTTCCACATACCCCAGAACATGGCAGGGAAAGTAGCGAACCACACCATGATCATGATACGTTTTAGGTCGATATTATCTCGAACGTGGGTAGCGCCTTTAGTGACGTGACCCGGAGTGTAGAAGATGGTGGCTGCCGCTTCATATAAAGCGTACCACTTTTCCCACTTACCGCCTTTCTCAAAATGCGGTTCATTCTTTTCAATTAAATTCTTTAAACCCATCTTAGCCATCCTTCTCAATCTTAGTCAGATTTTCGCGGAGAATTGAGCCAAATTCGTATTTGCCTGGGCAAACGAATGTACATAAAGCAAGATCTTCTTCATCCAACTCCAAGCAGCCAAGCTGCTGAGCTGTATCCGTATCGCCACACACTAATGCACGGATTAGCTGTGTAGGTAGGATATCAAGAGGAAGAACACGCTCATAGTTACCAATTGGCATGATTGCGCGGTGTGAACCACCCGTAGAAGTGCTTAGTTTGAAAGTCTTCTTAGGGAAGATATGACCTAGGAAAGCACGAGTTACTGAGAACTTGTCTTTACCTGGCATCGCCCAACCGAAGAATTCTTTTTCACGGCCTTCTGGGATAACGGTAACCTGATTATGATAGCGACCAACAAAAGCGCGCGCTTCAACCGCATTAACACCGTTCAATACAGAACCAGCAATTTTGCGATTGTCGTTATCATTGATTTCGTTTTGCAGAAGCTCATCAACGTTAGCGCCTAGACGGGTACGAACCAAACGAGGGTTTTTAACTTCCGTACCGCCTAAAGCAATAATGCGCTCTACAAAAAGCTCACCATCCGCAAATAGTCGACCAAGCGCGATAACGTCTTGGTAACCCATGTGCCATACAACATTTTCGGCTGATGCAGGGCATAAGTGATGGATGTGAGTGCCAACTAGCCCCGCAGGGTGTGGGCCAGAGAAACTTTCGTAGTTTACTTTGGCGTTAGAAGACTTCTCAATGTTGGAGTCGGCTTTAGTAGCGACGAAGACTTTGTCTTCAGCCAGTTTAGCCAAGATATCCAAACCCAGATTAAAGTCAGCGTTACGCTCTTTAATCACCACTTCTGGATCGCCCGCTAGCGGATTAGTATCTGTTGCGCTAACAACAATCGACTTAGTAGTCGAATCAATCGCTGGGACTTTCGAGAATGGGCGGGTACGCAAACCAGTCCACATGCCAGACTCAACCATTTGATCAACAATGGCTTGACGGTCAAGGCCTGAGATTTGGTCCGCTGAGTATTTGTTAAAAGACACGGCTTCTTCTTGGTCTGCGATTTCAACCACAACTGAAAGCAATTTACGCTTTGCACCGCGGTTTACAGCAGAAATAGTTCCTGCCGCAGGAGCTGTGTATTTTACCCCGGGAGTTTTCTTGTCTTCGAAGATTAATTGGCCTTTCTTAACCTGATCACCAACCTGAACGTGCATGGTCGGTTTCATGCCAACATAATCTTCGCCTAAGATGGCGACGGTTTTGACCGTAGCACCAGTTGAGATCGTTTGCTCTGGCTTTCCCTCTAAAGGAAGATCCAGGCCTTTTTTAATCTTAATCATAGGTCGCTACTTAAATAATACCTGATGGTTGTCACTTCAATAATTGCAACGTCGTATTGATGAAAAACAAAAACCTGGTGTACAGAACTCTGTAACCAGTCTAATCTATTGTTTTTTGGTCAATTTCCATTACAATCGCTCAACATTGAGGTCAAAAAATGTTCAATAACCTCAAACGGCGCGTATTATACTTGGATCAGAGCGGTAAAATCCATGATTTTCGGGATAAAACCAAGGATTGAACTTAAAATCTCTAAATCTTAAGCATCAATGCTTGTGTTAAAGCCAAGGCTCAGTTAATATTTGCGCCCTTTTGTAAAAAGGTGGGTTCCTTATTGTCTGGCCTTTGAGCTCAAAAGATTGCTCAATCCTTAATACATTAAGTAGTAGCGGTAAGAAGCCGAAAGTCTTAGAAGAAGAGGTGTGAAGTGCGTAAAACCTTGATCGCAGGAAATTGGAAGATGCACGGTAATCTAGACTCCGTAGAGAGCTTGATTAGTGGCATTAAAGGTCAGTTAGATGATAGTTGGCAATGCGATATACTTGTCTGCCCACCTTCTATACATATAGATAAAGCGGTTAAGCTCACTAAAGGTAGTAACATTGCCGTTGGTGCGCAGAATCTATCGGAGCAGGACCAAGGGGCTTTCACCGGCGAAATCAGCGGCGATATGCTTAAAGATATCGGCTCTAAATACGTTTTAGTAGGTCATTCCGAGCGTCGTAGTCTGTATCATGAGACTAATGAGCTAGTAGCCGCGAAATACGCGAAGGCATTAGAAGCTGGATTAATTCCTGTATTATGTGTGGGTGAGACGCTTGAGCAGCGTGAAAATGGCTCCACATTAGATGTCGTTAAAGCCCAAATTGACGCAGTAATAACCTTCTATCAGGATAAGGCTGAAGGATTAGACAAGCTAGGACAATGCGTGATTGCTTATGAGCCTGTATGGGCCATCGGAACAGGTGTCACAGCAAGTCCTGAGCAAGCGCAAGACGTACATGCTTCAATTCGTCAGTATTTATCAGATATGAATGAAGCGGTAGCGGAAAAAGTACAGGTTTTATATGGCGGTAGTATGAAAGCGGCGAATGCTGAGCAATTACTAGCGCAAAAAGATATTGATGGCGGTTTAATAGGGGGAGCATCCCTTAAGGCCGATGAGTTTATCGCAATTTGTAAAATTGCAGGTTAAGAGAAGCAGGTTAAGAGTATGGAATTATTTTTAATGATCAGTCTGTTAGTAGTAGCCCTACTACTGATTGGTATTATTTTGATCCAACAAGGTAAAGGCGCCGAAATGGGAGCCTCTTTTGGTGCAGGAGCCTCTAGTACGCTATTTGGCGCACCAGGTTCAGGTAACTTTTTGACAAAAAGCACTACGATATTAGCAATTGTATTCTTTGCTATTGCTCTTGCGATTAGCGCAATCAATAACAACGAAGAAGCTAATAAATCTAGCCTAGTCGACGCAGCTGCTCAAACTGAGCAAACTGGCGAATCAGCTCGCTCAGCGGAAATCCCTAGCGAAACTAGTGAAGAAATCAGCACAGAAATTCCAGCTGAAACCGAAGCTGAAATTAGCACAGAAATTCCAACAGCTGATCAAGAGACAATTGCTGAGTCAATCGATGCCGCAGCAGAAGATGCTGAAAAGTCGAAAGAAGACGACAACTAAAAACGATTTAGCTCAGGTGGTGGAATTGGTAGACACGCTATCTTGAGGGGGTAGTGGCCGTAGGCCGTGCGGGTTCAAGTCCCGCTCTGAGCACCAAAGTTTAAAAAAAAGACGCCATAAGGCGTCTTTTTTTTATGTAAATATAACTGTTTTCAATGGATTCTTGTTTGGTCGCGCTGTAATACTAAGGATGCTCAAAGCGGTTGCGCTACAACGATAAAAGCAAACCCCTGAAGCGCTGTATTGTTTAAGATTCTTCAAGCATTTTCTGCAAGGTAAGCTGATTAAAAAAGTCATTATCAAGACACAGCTCCAATTGCTGTAACCAACGTAAAACTTGGCCTTTAGCTTCCCCAGAAAGGGATGATAATCTTGTGTCATGAGCTTTAGACCATAACAGCTCTAGAAGGTCGGCAAGTGTTATCGCTGCAAGATCTACGGGAATACTGGTGGCAGGCACTGATAGCGCCAAATGTGCGAGGCTTTGGAAGCGTCTAAGCTGACTCGGTGTGATAGCTATTCCTTCCAAAGCTTTAATTCCCGATTGAAGTTCTGCAAGATCTTGAATGCTTTGAATATTGATTCGATTCAATAAACTTTGGTAGTGCTTACCAACACCACTAAGTTTTTCGACAGAGGAAAGAGCAAGAAATTTGGATAGCTGGCTAGGCAGAATCTGGTTGTTGTCAGTAATCGGCGCTTGGTTAGTGTTATCTGTAGGGCTGTAAATTACATCAATCAGCCACCCCTGCTCAGCTGGCGGAAAGCGCTCCGTATCCAATGATATCGAACGGTCTTCTTGGCCTTGTGTGCTTTGTCCCATACGAACACGCACATTAGATAGTTTTATACCAGGGCTAGCACCATACACTTCAGCACTAGTGACTGCAGTAGCAATTTCTCCATGAATCAGCAATAAGATATCTTCAACGCTAAAGTTAGACATTCTCAAGCACTAACGTATAGTTTTAAAATGAAGCTCAACTTCGCTAAAGATGTTAGCTTTTGTTTCTACATCTTGAGGTGACTTGTTGCTCGCAGGCTTAACCGTTAATCGCACTTGTTTATTGATATTGGGCTTTAGGATGCCAACAAAACGATTTACCGGTTGGATTGGATCTAGTTTGTTAGTTAAGGCTAGATTAGAAATGGTGGCTGCGTGTAGCTTGGCTTTAGAAGCCTTATGAATAGTTTCTTCTGAACTTTTCGATTTATTTGCTTGGGTATCAGACTCTTCTTCAGCAGAGGTGCCATTGGCAATATTAGTACTAAAGGTTAGCTTGGCGTTTATTTTGCCACTATCGACTACAATGTTTGAGAGGCCTTGTTCGATAAGCTTGATAATGATGTTGCGCTTTTGGACGGCATAGGGTTCGGCCGCTTTGCGATAAATCTTTAATACCCCAGAATCAGACAGAGTTTTACTCTTACCATGAAAGTCGGACTTAGTCATTTTAATACCGAGCCTGTCAAACACTGCTGGAGACTCGGGTGTATTGCCAGATGCTGGTTGGTAAGGAGCACCTGAGTAGATAGCATGTAGCTGCTCATCATTATTCGCGGGGAAGTGCTCCGCTAAAAGTTCATCTACTTGTTGAATAAAAGAATCTTGTTGTAATAGGTGATCGATAAAAGATTCGTGCGGTAAGGCCATGAGATCTTGTAGCTCATTAAATTTTTCTTGTTGCTCCGCTTGTGAGGTCACTACCGCATCGAAGACCTCTGAAATGAGCTTCGCCACAAACTCGGCGAAACCCATATCAATAGGAGTTAAATTATCATTAGACATTTAACTAACCTTCATTTTGATCTAAGGGTAAATAGTCAGTTTTGAAATTAATAAAAACACGACCGTATATTTGGACACTGCTACTCGAGCGATCGACATCAGTTTTAGTGGCTGTCGAAATCTTGACGCTGTTGTAAGCGGTTGAAGCAGATGCCTTGACCCAACCAGAAAGTAAGCCTCCGGTTTTTGCTTTAGCTCTAAAGTTAAAGTCTTTCCTTTGATAATCGGTAGTTCGGTTTTGGTAATAGGATGAACCATAAGTGTTAAAAGTCAGACGAGTTTCTATTTCACCGTTTTCAACAACCAGTCGCAGTAATCCTTGCTTAACCATTTCTTTAAGCAGGGTATATTTATCGGCGGCCAAGCGGTTTGCGACAGCATCAAGAATGCTTTGAAACTTATTCTCGGTGACATTACCGGCAGCTGCGACTTTATTGTCTGAAGCTATATCCGCATCCTTTACTTCTAATGCATCGTTCAGTGAACTTGCTTGTTGAGCGGTTAAAGAATCACCTATCTTTAGGTCAGGGTTGTTGTTATCACTGTCTGCGCCTAGCACTCTGCCAAGGAACTGTAATAACATTTCTCCACTAATATCATCGCGGGTATCGTTAATGAAGGTTTTGAGGTTTTTGCTCGTTTGCTTTAAAAGTTCAACGTAAGCTTCTGTTTGTCGAAGGTTTGATGCAATGAGTGAGTCGAAAACATCACTAACGAGCTTGGTGGTGAATTCCGGAAAACCAATTTCCGGTAGGTGGGTGGCCAGTTCGACGGCCTCTTTTGATCCAGACATACCATACTCCTTGTATTTGCTCTGGGTTAACAACAAAAATCCTTTGTATAAAATTCATGCTAATTGAAGATTTTGTTTGTGTCAACGTATGCAAATCTGACTTGTTGAATAGGTAAATGTTTGAGTTAGAGTGTGAATACAAACCTTTGAATTGTATAAAAATAAAACGTCAACAAGGATAAATGTTAAATAATATGACAGCTTTAACGAAGGATGGATTGTTTATTTTTTTTACATAAAACAGCAGGAAGGGAAAGAAATAGTAATATATTTTTGGAATATAAATGGTGTGTCTCATTATAGAGAGGGACTGCTGTGAGACGTGTTTTTAGTCTTGTATAATAGTCTTTCGTTAGGTGAGCCAGCAGAGTAATCGTTGACTTTTTCATTGCTTAGCAAAAGAGGATTTGCGTATGAAAAGTATAATAGCCCCAAAAAAAGAACGTGCGGAGCATGATGCGGAAGGTATCTTTCTCGACCTTTGTCGCGCTTTAATTGTCATACTACTTCTAGCTGTAGTTGGATATGCAGTATTCGGATAATTGATTTTTTTCTAGCAGGAATATGGGCTGACAGTAAGACGTTGCTATCAGCCCATAGAGCTTTGTCAAAATAAAAAACTTACATAAAATATCAAACCACCCTAACAGCACCTTTGTCAGCACTCAGAGCATGTTTTGCATAGATTTTTAAAGAAGTAGAGACTTTTCGTTGACGGTGTTCAGGATGCCATCCTACAACTTCACGACGCAGGCGTCGCTGTTCTAACAGGGAATCACTAACATTAAGGCTTAAGAATCTATTCGGAATATCGATAGCGATAGTATCCCCATCTTCTACTAAACCAATCACACCTTCATTCGCGGCCTCGGGTGATACATGCCCAATTGATAAACCAGAGGTTCCTCCAGAAAAGCGACCATCAGTGATTAATGCACAACATTGATCAAGACCTTTAGATTTTAGATAGCTGGTTGGATAGAGCATTTCCTGCATACCGGGACCGCCAGCAGGACCTTCGTAGCGGATTACAACCACATCACCCCTACAAATCTCGTCGTTGAGAATGGCTTTGACGGCGCTGTCTTGGCACTCGAAGACGCGAGCTGGGCCAGTGAAGGTCATTAGCTTAGAAGGAACGGCTGCCGTTTTAATGATGCTACCGTTTTTGGCAAGGTTGCCATAGAGAACAGCCAGCCCTCCATCTGGACTGTAAGCATTTTTAACACTGCGTATACAACCATGCTCACGGTCGAGATCTAAATCATCGTATAAGCAACTTTGACTAAAGGCTTGCTGGGTGGGAATGCCTGCTGGGCCGGCGCGATAAAACTCTTTAACATGCGGGTTGCTAGTGGTGGTGATATCCCACTCAGCAATGACTTTACCTATGGGCTTACTAAGAACCGTTGGTTGATTGAGATCCAAAAGGTTTGCACGTTTAAGCTCTCCTAGAATCGCCATTACGCCGCCTGCGCGGTGGACATCTTCCATGTGGTATTCTTTTGTCGCTGGCGCGATTTTACTCAGGTTTGGAACCTGTCGAGAGAGAGCATCAATGTCCTTCATCGTGAAGTCAATCTCGCCTTCGTAAGCTGCAGCCAAAAGATGGAGCACTGTATTGGTGGAGCCGCCCATGGCAATATCTAAAGACATAGCATTCAAAAAAGAGCTGCGATTAGCAATATTGCGAGGCAGAACCGACTCGTCATCTTGCTCATAGTAACGTTTGCAAAGATCGACAATGTGTTGGCCCGCTTGTAAAAAAAAACTTTCACGAAACTTATGAGTGGCCAGTAGAGTGCCATTACCTGGCAAGGCTAGCCCAAGAGCTTCGGTTAAGCAGTTCATGGAGTTAGCAGTAAACATACCCGAGCATGAGCCACAGGTAGGGCAGGCGCTACGCTCGATATTGTTGCTGTCTTCTTCAGAAACATTGTCATCCGCAGCAGCTACCATTGCATCCACTAAATCAAGCTTAATGAGCTGATCGGAAAGCTTGGTCTTGCCAGCTTCCATCGGGCCGCCTGAGACAAAAATTACAGGGATATTAAGGCGCATAGAAGCGAGTAACATCCCAGGCGTGATTTTGTCGCAGTTAGAAATGCAAACTAAAGCGTCGGCACAGTGTGCGTTAGCCATATACTCAACAGAGTCGGCGATAATTTCACGCGATGGTAACGAATAAAGCATGCCCTGATGGCCCATGGCAATACCATCGTCTACTGCAATGGTATTAAATTCTTTAGCGATACCACCAGACTTTTCAATCTCTCGAGCGACAAGTTGCCCCATGTCTTTAAGGTGTACATGACCGGGTACAAACTGGGTAAAAGAATTACAAACGGCGATAATGGGTTTGCCAAAATCACCATCTTTAACACCGGTCGCGCGCCACAAAGCACGTGCCCCCGCCATGTTTCGACCATGAGTGGATGTTTTAGAACGGTAATTAGGCATACTCTTTATCCTTAACTGTAGTAACCGGCTCTAACCACCCTTGCTCGTCCTGTGTTGTGCCATTAAATAATCCAAAAAATGCTTCTTGTAATTGCTGCGTAACTGGGCCGCGCGAGCCTGAACCTACAGGCATATCATCAACACTTTTAATCGGCACCACTTCGGCCGCAGTGCCCGTCATAAAGGCTTCATCGGCTAGATACAAGGCTTCGCGTGTCATGTTTTGTTCCTGAACGTCGTAGCCTAAACCACGCGCGAGTTGCATAATGGTATCTCGAGTAATGCCCGGTAAAATCGAAGCGGTAAAAGGCGGTGTGTATAGGGTATTATTTTTTACCACAAAAACATTCTCGCCTGAGCCTTCAGAGATGTAGCCATTAACGTCAAGCGCAATCCCCTCGATATAGCCTTTGCGAGTAGCTTCTTCAACGATCAACTGCGAAGACAAATAGTTACCGCCGGCTTTTGCCGCTGCTGGGATAGTGTTTGGCGCCACTCGATTCCACGAAGAAATACACACATCAACACCTTGCTCGATCGAATCATTGCCCAAATACGAATCCCAAGGGAATGCAGCCACTGAAACTTCCACGGGATTATGTTTAGGATTGACGCCAATCGAACCATAACCAAAAAAAGCCACGGGTCGTAAATAGGCATTCTCCAATAGATTACTTTTGACCACTTCATGACAAGCGCTTACTAGCTCATTAAAAGAGTAGGGGATTTGCATACGATAGATTTTCGCTGACAAATATAAACGTTCTATGTGTTCTCTAAGTCTAAAAAATGAAGGGCCGTTATGGGTCTGGTAGCAGCGAATACCCTCGAATACGGACGAGCCATAATGTAGTGCATGGGTAAGTACATGCACCTGGGCATTTTGCCAAGGCATTAGTTCGCCATTGAACCAGATATTTTCAGGGGGATTAAAGGTTGCCATTGTTTTGTACCTCTTGGTGAGAATTATTGGTGTCTAAGTTAATGTGTTGTGAGTCAGTGTCAGAAGCACTTGTCATTCCATTATTTTGAAATTTAATTAAAAACAATTGATAGCTGTCGATAAGAGCTTGTGTGCTGGCTTTTAGAATATTGTCTGAGCAACCAATCGTTGCCCAGCGCTCATCGCCATAGCCGGACTGAAGCCAAACACGAGTCGTTGCTGCCGAAGCATTTTCTGGATCTAAAATTGATACTTTATAATCCGTTAACAACATCTGTTCGACTTGAGGGAAAAAGTTGCTCAGTGCTTTCTTGAGCGCGCGATTGAGTGCGTCAACTGGTCCAGTCGCCTCTTCGACCATATGAGTCGTTTTGTTTTTTACGCTGAGTTTTACGCTGGCAGTACACAGCTCAGTGTCTAGTTCTGATGATCGTTTGAGGTTAGTCACCGTGATTTGAATATTCTCCACAGTGAATAGAGGAGCAAAACCTTCCTCATGCTTGCGAACTAACATTTCAAAGGAACCTTCAGCGTTTTCTAAGGTTAAGCCGTTTTGTTCAAGCGACTTGATACTGCTTAATACTTGGCTAAAGTTTTGCGATACATCGAGCCCCAGTTTTTCGGCTTGCAGGAGCACGTTTGATTTTCCGGAGAGCTCAGAAATACTAATGTCACGTTGATTCCCAACTAGGGCGGGGTCAATATGCTCATAAGTCTGGCTTGCCTTTGCGATAGCGGCGACATGGATGCCACCTTTATGGCTGAAAGCATGGTTGCCCACATAAGCCGCATCATTTTTAAGTGGCATATTGGCCACGTTGGCGACTTTTTGGGATAATGTCGTAAGTTGTGATGCTTGAATCTTAGGGTTTAATGAAAAGTTTTGATTAAAGCTAGGCTTTAGCAATAAGCTTCCGAGTAATGATATTAAATTTGCATTACCACAGCGCTCACCATATCCATTGACTGTGCCCTGCAATAAAGTCACGCCGGCATTCACAGAAGCCAAGCTGTTTGCTACGGCGAGTTCACAATCATTGTGACAGTGAATGCCAAGGCTCAGTTGTGGGTATTTACTTTTTACTTGCGCGACAATCGTAGCGATCTCATCCGGCATAGTGCCGCCGTTGGTGTCACATAAAGTGACATTGTCGACGCCAGCTTTGATAGCCGCCTTAAGACACTGAAAACTGTAGTCTGAATTATCCTTAAAGCCATCGAAAAAATGCTCAGCATCTAGGATAACTTCACGCCCCCGTGACTTAAAAAAGTCGACACTGTCATAAATCATTTTGAGGTTTTCAGAAGTCTCAGTGCGCAGAACAGTTTTAACATGGTACTGCCAAAACTTACTGACTAAAGCGACGACAGGTGTTTGTGCATTCAACAAAGAGGCCAGCTGTGGATCTTTACCAGTCGCTGTATTGGGTTTTCGTGTCGCACCAAACGCAACCAATTTAGAATGCTTTAACCCTAAGTATTGAGCGTGCTTAAAATAGGCTTCGTCCTTTGGGTTAGAACCGGGCCAACCACCTTCGATATAATCCATACCAAAGTCATCCAACAGCTTGGTGATTTTGAGCTTATCTTGTAAAGAAAAGCTAATGCCTTTGTATTGAGCGCCATCGCGTAATGTGGTGTCATACAAGAATAGTTTCTTATTCATGGCTTAGGCTGCTCCTTATGCTCGCCGCGTTATAATGACGAACTTCAATAACATCGACTAGCTTGTGTAGTTGGTGGTAGAGGTTATCGGCAGAGCGGTCACTGCTTAGCTGCAATATGATTTCCATATTTTTTTCTACGTGGTTGGTCGCTTCACTGCCTTGGGCAAAGCAGTAATTAACCTCGAAGCCACGGTGGCGCACTAAACGTAAAACCCTCTCAAGAGTCCCACTAGCATGCCGAGTTACTACTTTATAGGTATTGGTATTCATCGGAAGTCCTTACTCGATTGTGTTGAAGATGTATCGCAGTTAGCCGACTGTTCATCGAGAAAGTCGGCATTGCTTTTGCCAGGGGGGGACGAGTGGCCAGACGTTTTCATCGGGATCAATCGCCACGTGCAGAAGGAAGCTTTGCTCTGAGCTGAGGAAATCGTCCAGCGCATCATCTACTTGTGCGGCTAGATGAATACTTTTGCTTTGGATGCCGAAGGCATGAGCCAGCTCGGTGAAGTCAGGGTTGTCAGAAAGATCCGTTTCGCTGTAACGGTTTTCAAAAAATAACTGTTGCCACTGGCGAACCATGCCGAGCCGTTGGTTGTCGAGTAACAATATTTTTACGGGGATGTTATAGCGCTTTAAAGTGGCCAGTTCTTGAATGTTCATCATGATAGAACCATCGCCTGACACATTGATCACGGTAAGCTCAGGGTTGGCAAGCTTCGCGCCTAACGCTGCTGGCAGGCCATAACCCATAGTACCAAGACCCCCACTACTCAGGTGGTGCTGGCATGAGTCGAACTGCATATGCTGTGCAACCCACATTTGATGTTGGCCAACGTCACAGGCGACAATGGCGGGCTGTTGCTGAAAGCGTTGTGATAGCTTTTGTAGTAACAGTGGGGCATAAATAGTGCTAAAGGGCGCATCGTAACGAAAGCCCAGTTGCTCTTTGTTGGTTAGACATGAATGGCGCCACTGATGAGCTGTTTGATGAACGAAGCTGCCTGAAACGGTCTCAATGATAGCACTCAATATCTCCTTCATTTCGCCAACTAAACTGACGTCTGCAAGCCGCAGCTTACTGACTTCTGCTTGGTCGCAGTCGATATGAATGACTTTGGCATAGGGAGCAAACTGCTTTAAGTCACCAGTGGCGCGATCATCCAGCCGCGCACCGACCACCAGCAATAGGTCACATTCTTGAACGGCAAGGTTGGCGGATTTAGTGCCGTGCATACCTAACATACCGAGGTTATAGGGATGAGAACCCTCGATAGAGCCGATGCCTTTTAGCGTCGTTACTGTGGGTAATTTAAATGTATCAACCAGTGTTTTTAATAACTCCGAAGCCTGTGCAATGCCAACACCGCCACCAGCATAAACTAATGGTTTTTGACTCGAAGCTAAAAGGCTCGCTGCTTTGCTGATAACCTCAGATGGCGGAACTAGGACTTGTTGATCGTCTTGATGAGGCGAAGACTTTTCACAATAAGCTAAAGTTGTAGCCGGCATTTCCGCCATTTGTACATCCTTAGCGATGTCGATTAAAACAGGCCCTGGGCGACCACTTTGCGCCAAAGAAATTGCTTCGTTCAACATTCGCGGTAAATCCTCGATGTTGGTCACCAAGTAACTGTGCTTAACAACAGACAGCGATAAACCATAGGTATCAATTTCTTGAAATGCATCAGTACCAATAAAGTTTGAGGCAACTTGCCCAGTGATAGCCAGCAAGGGCACCGAATCCAACTGAGCATTTGCAATACCGGTAATGAGGTTAGTCGCTCCCGGCCCTGATGTTGCAATGCATACCCCGAGTTGACCACTAGAGCGGGCGTAGCCATCTGCTGCGAACACGGCACCTTGCTCGTGTCGACAAAGTATATGGCGAAGGCCACTTTCGTATAGAGCGTCATAAACCGGCATAATGGCACCGCCTGGGTAGCCAAAAACCGTTTCGACCTTATGGTCTTTTAAGGTTTTCACTAAATAATCTGCACCACGCATAATTCCACCCTTATTAATTTATGGCTTGATCAACCAGCGGTTTCTTCTTTATCCAAGGCATCATGTCACGAAGTTTTTCACCAACGGTTTCGATTTGATGCTTTGAATGAGAGTCACGAAGCTGGTGCAGTTTTTGGTAATTGTTACGGCAATCATCGACATACTCTTTAGCGAACTGGCCACTTTGTATTTCTGACAAAATACTCTTCATGGCTTGCTTGGTATCATCTGTGATTAAGCGGTTTCCACGAGTTAAATCGCCATACTCTGCGGTATTCGAAATGGAGTAGCGCATGGTGTTGATGCCGCCTTCATACATCAAGTCAACGATCAGTTTTAGTTCGTGTAAGCATTCGAAGTAGGCCATTTCTGGGGAGTATCCAGCTTCCGTGAGCGTCTCGAAGCCTGCCTGAACTAGTGCTGTAACGCCTCCACAAAGTACCGCTTGCTCACCAAACAAGTCGGTTTCGGTTTCTTCCTTGAAGCTCGTTTCTATGACTCCAGCACGGCCACCACCGATGGCACTAGCGTAAGCGTAAGCGAGCTCTTTAGTATCGCCAGTGACGTCTTGGTGAACCGCCACTAAACAAGGCACACCACTGCCTTCGGTATAGGTTGAGCGTACGGTATGTCCCGGTCCCTTTGGCGCAACCATAAAAACATTAAGATCTTCACGCGGTTTGATTTGATTAAAATGAATATTGAACCCATGGGCGAAACCTAAACTGGCGCCAGGTTTTAGGTGTGGCTCTAGATACTGACGATAAACGTCGGGTTGGTTTTCATCTGGAAGCAGTAGCATCACTAAGTCAGCGTCTTTTACTGCTTCTTCGAGCTCTGCGCTGGGTAAATTACTGTGTTCGAGCTTGCTAAAAGTTTTCGACCCTTTTCGTAGCGCAACCTTAACGTCGAAGCCACTGTCCTTCAGGTTGTTAGAGTGAGCGTAGCCTTGTGAACCATAGCCTATGACCACGATCTTTTTATCCTTTAAGACCTCGGTATTGATGCTGCTGTCGTATTGTACTTGCATAATTGCTCCTAAATAGTTGTTTGAATTAGATAAAAAAAAGCCCCCGGACTTTTCAGTGCGGGGGCTTGAGTATTGGTATATTTTTCTAGCTCAATAGCGTCCCCCTTGCGGTAAAATAATCACCACAATAATGAAGACGATAATAATGCTGGTTAAAATATTCATAAGTAAAAAAGCTATATAAACATAGTCTTGGCGCTGCTTCGTATTAGGTCTTGCTTTGCCATACTTTTTTAATTGTCAGTTTGCTTTTATCTCCTTAAGTTAAGTTCGAATTAATATTCATGAAGCCAAAAAAAAGCCCCCGGACTTTTCAGTTCGAGGGCTTCGGTATTTTTTAAATTTATAAACTCACACGCGCCCTCGTTGCGGAATTAAAATGTCCACAATAATAATCACAACAGCAATAATTGATGTTGGGTTAATTGAAAATGTATTTAGGGCTTGTTTTATCATGTATAAATTCTGATTGAGTTTATCTCGAGGGAAATGCCCTCACTAATGCTGAAAGCCTACCACAGTGTTCTGGTACTGCAACTGTTTTTTATCATAAGCTTCGTGGTCAGAGGTGATGGTGACTCCATATTACTTTGTTGCTTCTGACTGATTCATTGTTATAAAAAGTTAAATTTAAAGCTGTATGCTTGTGTGAACTGGGTTGTAAAAGGTAGGCTATGATTTGCACTTGGCATCGACTATTCATAATAATGTTCGATAATTTTTAGTGGTGTGATAACAACGATAAGGAATGTATGGGACGTATTATAGGACTGTTGCTATTAGCGCTTAGTTTATCAGTGGCTGAGGCAGCTAAGAAAAGCAGTTATCGTATTAACGATATTAAAGTCGTGATTCACCCTATTTTCAGTGAAGAAGAACGGACTGGCTGGATCTATGAAACTGCCGATGAGCTCCATATTGATACCAAACCTTATGTGATTGAACGCTTACTACCTTTTAAGAAAGGGGAAACCGTCAATAAACGCTTATTGAAAGAAGCGGGGCGGATTTTAAGGCGACAAGGATTTTTACGTGATGCTAAGGTGAGTTGGAAACCTACAAGCAATGGTGAGGGCATTGATGTCACTGTTGAGACTTGGGAAACCTGGACACTGGTTCCTACCGTCGATATTAGCCGTGAAGGTGGTGTTACTGAGTATGCTTATGGCATTGAGGATGACAACTTACTCGGTCATGGTATTCGAGCAACCTTAGAATATTTTAAAGAAGACGACCGCTCCGGTTATACCTTTATTATGGCCTCGGATGTTTCCACCGAGCATCACATTCAAGCGGCGGTTGCCTTATCTAACAATTCCGATGGCGAACAATACTCTCTTTCTGTACGCAAGCCTTTCTACACCTTAGAAGACAAGTGGACGGCTGGTGTTTTTTACAATTCACAGCGCCTGAGAGATACCATTTATAGTAATGACGAGGCGGTCAATATCTTCGAACAGGAAGTGGATGAGTATGATTTTAGTTACGGTATATCGCATGGTTTACGAGGTGATCATTCCTTACGTTACTTATTTGGCTACAGCCATGAAGAGAACTATTTCGATCCTTTAACCAGCACCCAAGTATTGCCCTATGACCGTGGACTTGAGTATTTTTGGGCAGGACTTGAGTATCAGCAAGATAAATTTATTGAAACACGAAACTTGTATTTGATCGGGCGTAGGGAAGACGTCCAACTTGGCTGGTATCAGCGATTAAAGCTTGGTTATAACACTTCTGAGCTGGGCAAAGAAAAAGGTGCCGTAGGGTTTTGGAAAGGGCGCTACGTTTCTAAACCTAACGATAAACATTTAGTGCACCTATTCGCGAACTTGAGCGCAGAAGGTAAAAGTAGAGATACTCTCGGAAACTATTTGGGGCGTACTTCTTATTACAGCGCAGGTGTTGAGCATTTCTATCATTCTCGTCCAGAGCACATTTGGTACACAAGATTTCATTACCGTGGTGCCGATAATCCCTATATCGACCGACCAATTTCGCTAGGAGGGGAGTCTGGGCTTAGAGGGTATCCTTTAGAGTATCAGCATGGTGAAAACAGCTATTTGCTCAATCTAGAGCGCAGATTTTATCCCGGTACCACTTGGTTCAAGCTCCTCAACGTCGGTTATGCTGCCTTTGTGGATGTGGGGCAGGTTAGCGGAAATACGCCTTATCCTAATCAAGAAGATGGAGTGCTCGCTAGCGCTGGTGTCGGCTTGAGACTATTCATAGCACGCTCCAGTGGACGTAAAGTGATCAACGTTGATTTTGCCACGCCCCTAAATTCAGACTACCTAAGTGGCTTTGATGTCAGTATCACCCTAAAAACAAGTTTTTAACCCTTAGATAAATACCTAAAACTTTGTGTTTTGACATATTTTGAAAGGGTTTTAGGCTAAGTGGTTGAATCTTTTCTCAAATGTAAGCAACCGACACAGCTATTTACATTTATAAACACCCCCTTCACTAAAAATAGTGTTTGATGGATTCATGGACTGAAGGAACTAGGCTACATCTTCAGTAAATGTAATCATCAGTAGGGGATGACGTTATGAAAAACAAAAGCGAATTAGGTACTGAACTTGACCACGAATATGACGTAGAAGGAATTTTCCTTGATGTCTGTAAAGCGGTTATTGGGATCCTGTTAATTGGCATGGTGTTATACGCCGCTCTATAAACTACTCAGGATTTGACTGCTCGGCTGCTGGTTGCTCTAGCCCGTAAAAGTCGATGGCCTGATCGATAAGTGATTTGACTTGTTCAACACTAATCGCAGACATCAGGTTGTCGCCCTTTAGGCGGTAACCCCACGGGATCTGCTGGCGCTCCACGCCAAGCTCCTTGCAGGCAAGTGCCGTGTATGCGTCCGCGGTAAACCTTTGATAGAGGTAGGGCCCCGTGCGATTTGGATTGCTGTGAGCATAAAGTCCAATGACGGGGGTGTTCTGTGTAACCGCCATGTGGGCTGGCCCAGAATCAGGCGCGATTACGAGCTGGGCTTTTTGCAACGTCAGTAGCAATTGCTTGAGATCGGTTTGGCCTGCCAAATTAATAGTATAGGCGCGTGATGCCTTTGAAATATCGGCGCACAGATGCTTCTCAAAAGAAGTTGGCCCGCCGGTCAGTAATACTTGATAGCCAAGCTCGTGGCAATAGTCTGAAATAGCAGCGTAACGCTCAGTCGCCCAGTTTCGTTCTGCTTTACTGGCTGCCGGAGATATCACCACAAAAGGTTCTTTCGGCAGAAAATTGGTTGCCCAAGCCTTTGCTTCGTGTGGAATCGGAATATCCCACTCAGGCAAACCTTCATCAACGCCAATAGCGCGAGCAAAATCACGAAAGCCATCAAGCACATGGAAGCCACGACTATCGCTAATGTGTTGATTAACGAATAAGGAGTGCAACTCTTTACTACGGCTTTTAGCGAAGCCTATTTTAGTTTTAGCGGGTATAAAAAAGGCCGCCAAGTTTGCACGAAAAGCCAGTTGCATGTGAAGTAACACATCAAAGCGACGATTTTTCATGGACTGTCTTAGCTGACGATACGCTTTCCAACCTAGGCTTTTATCAAAAACAACAAACTCTATTCCTGGCAAATCGCCAATCAACTTTTCTTCAACTTTACCAATAACCCAAGTGATTTTAGCTTTAGGGTAAGTTCTTTGAATGGCTTGAACCGTCGAGACCGCATGACAAACATCGCCTATCGCTGACAAGCGTAAAACGCAAATAGAATTTGGTGTGTTGACTGGTGGTGTAGGCAATGTTGTGTCCAAGGGTTCATTGTTACTAAGGGTATGTTATCACCGTCGTGGATAAAATAAAGTTAGTGCTTTAGATCTACACAAAAAATCAATCTATTGAAATGGCAGAAGCTTATAGGACAAGAGATTCTAGGGATCACAGAGATTTTGCGGTATAGTATCCGCTAAACCAACCGCGTCATTGATTGAGTTTGAGTGAAAATTCAGCAGATTGATAACAACCATTACCTGGTAGCTATCAAAGAGTACCGTGACAGGATCACAAAGGATTGGTTTGACCCGGAAAGATTAAAACATAATAAAGAAGTTATAGGTCAATCTGTAGGACGCAGCACCACGTATTTTTTTGAAAAAGCAGGTGAAGGTTTTGTATTAAGACAATACTTTCGAGGCGGCCTATTATCAAAATGGGTCGAAGATAGCTATTTCTACTTAGGGATCCGCAAGACGCGCGCCTACTGCGAACAGGCCATGCTAGAGAAGATGCATAATCTTGGTTTGCCGGTTCCACCGCCAGTCGCGATGTTGGTTCATAAAAAAGGGCTAGTTTACCAAGCTTCTATCATTATTCGCTTAATCAGTGACTCTGAAGATCTTTTTCATATTCTACGTAAGCGAGCGCTTACTGACGATGAGTGGCTTGGTGTAGGAGCATTAATCAAAGAGTTTCATAATAAAGGTGTCTATCATTCGGATCTCAATATTCATAATATCTTGCTGAGCGATTCAGGGAAAATGTGGCTCATCGATTTTGATAAAGGACGCTTTGTGGAGCCGAATGCGTCTCTCTTAGAAGGAAACCTAAGTCGTCTTAAACGTTCTTTAATGAAGGAAAGCCGTAAACACCCTCAGTTTCATTGGCGCAGCCCAGACTGGGATTTGCTGATGCAGGGTTACGAGCAAGCTTAAACTTGCTCTTTCGTTTAGCTTAAAGCGACATTAGGGCTGCCATAATGGCGAAAAATGTTATAAGCCCAAATACCACCATATAGACCATACTAAACACAACAAATTTCAAAATTGTCATCTTGTAACTTTGACGGTAAAAGCGCTTCATCGAGACAAATAAATAGGTGAAGACCCACAGCAACAAAAGCCATCCCAAAGGCACATACCCTAGCCAGGGAATGACACCAACGATTTGATGCCACCCGAGATAAGTCAGAATTGCTGCAAATATAAAGCAATGCGAATGGATCAGTAGCACCAAATGCTCGACATAAAGGTGCTGACTTCTGAGGTAGAGTAAAAAGAGTACTAGCGCTAATAAGGGCGTGGTGAACAAAAAGGTTTGGGGTAAAGACTCTATAGCACTTTGGACGATAGTTAGTACAAACAAGACCTTGGCTTTTACTTGTTTTTCTTTAGGTAAGTAATTGATATTATTGTAACTTTCACAGAGTGATTGGGCCCTTTTGTCGACATAGCTATCAAGCCATGATATGGACAGCTCGAACATGCTGTCAGGGTCTTGGCACATATTAGCAAAGTCGTCACTGGTCTCAGCCTTTGATAAATCTTTATCTAGAATATCGGTTGGTTCGGCGTCACCTTCGGCAATTTTTTGCTTAACTTCTTCATCAATCACTGGACTTTGCGTAACCGCTTGCTGCACTTGTTGCTCGGCTTGATTACCCGTGTGTTCTTCGAAATCAATTTTGGCAACGTTAAAACCACCAAATTTAGTTAGTAAAAAGAAAATAATCGATAGAAAGATATAGAGCCGTATCGGCGTTACATAATGATTATGGTGGTGTGAATTGCGAAAGTAATCGAGTGTCAGGGCTGCAGGTCTGCACAGTGCGCGTGCGGTTTTGAAGGCTTTTGAGTCATATCCGAACCAGTTTTCGACAAACTCGAACACCAGCTCCTTGACGCTACGGTGCGGGCGAAAGTTTTTTTGCCCGCAATGCTGGCAGTACTTTGGGTCGTTTGTTGCTATATTCTTACGGCTGTTGTTGTTGCTCATGATCTAACTTATCTGTGCGGGTTTCTTGTTGTGTTTGGTCGACAGGGAGCACTGTTTGGCGTAGATTAATCACCTCAAAGTAATGCAACAATAAAACTGCTATGAACAACAAGGCACTGAGGCCGAGACGCCAAGTTAAACTTTTTAGAAGTTTTTTACTGTTTTCTTCGCCGCCTTTTGTTAAAAAGAACAGTCCACGGAAAAGGCTGAATAATATAGCCAGTATTAATATAATTACGACAACTTTAATCCACATACAATGCTCGACGGCGATTAGAATCTTTGTGGGATTCATTATACGAGAAAAGATGGTGAGTGAAAGTGAATCTTAGGAGCCCAGCCGTTTAGCGAACAAATTACGAAGGAAGTGCTTTGCCCAAACCCTCTAAAAAACAGAAAATTTGGCAAAAACCATTATTCCAGTTGAAGCTAGGCGGGCGAGTCTTTTCGCCGAGCATAGTGCCGACGCTTGGGTTCCTGCTATTGCTTCCAGTATTATTGCGCTTAGGAGTCTGGCAGCTCGACCGTGCGGATGAGAAGCACCAATTAATTAGCGATTTAAAACAGCAGTCACAAGCCCAAGCCATACCATTAGCGAAGGCGCTGAAACAGGAAAAGCCTGACATGATGCCTGTGACGAGTGAAGGACGACTCATTCCTAACATTACTTTAGTTACCGACAATCAAACCAAAAACGGTCGCCTTGGCTATGAAGTTTATGGTCTATGGCAAGCGAAGAACGTTGATAAGCCCATCATCATTAGTCGGGGTTGGTTACCACGCAAAGATTTTTACCAAAAAGTGCCACAGATTCCTGCGTTTGAAGGTAACACAGTCGAAGGCAGCTTGTATTATTCAAAAGGGCATAATCCAGTTGTGGCGAATAATGCTGAGTGGCAACAGTTTGAAGGTGTTTGGCTTATCGGGCAGTTCGATTTTCAAACATTGGCAGAAAAAGTGAAGCAGATGGGGTATGATAGCGCCCCATTTATCATTCGCTTAAAAGCGGATGATAACAGTGAGTTTGTGCGTCAGTGGGAGTTGATAGCGAGCCCACCAGAAAAACATATCGCCTATGCAATTCAATGGTTTGCCATGGCTTTGGCCTTGGTCCTATTATTTATCATACTGAACTTGAAGCGAGTAAAGAATAATGAGTCAACAAGCAGTTGATCCAAAGCAACGAGCGCAAAATCGAAAGGTAGTATCGGGGTTAGTGTTACTCTTCGCAGCGCCAGTTATCTTAGCCTATGTCGCCCACTACATGGGGTGGTTTAAAGTTGCGACACAGAATCATGGCACCTTACTAGAAGCTCCTTATCCGCATTTTGAGCAGTTTGAATGGGCCAACGCAGACGGTGAGAAGTTACACTTTCGTGATTTTGAGACTTTGTGGTGGTGGATTTATCTGCCTCAATCAAACGAGTGTCTGGAAACTTGCGACCTTACGGTGAAGTGGCTTACGCGAAATCATCTGGCTTTAGGCAAAAATGCTGATAAATTAAAGCGTTTGGTGGTTTTTCCAAGTGACGTTAGTTATGAAGATAAAGTCGAGAATGCGGAAAAAATCATTCTCGCTAAAGGTAGTGCCGAAGGTAAGGACACTAGCCTTGAGCGTGGTAAGGTCTATCTTATGGACCCCCACGGCAATGTCTTTATGCAGTATGAGCCAGTCAATAATCAAGATGAGGCGATTGCTAGCAGTAAAGGTTTGCGTGATGATGTGCGTAAGGCAATCAAGGTTACCGGGCTTTAAGCTTTTAGAGCCAATAGCATCAAGAAGCAAATCAATAATTAAGCGAAAGTGGTGGGGTAAAAACGAGTACATAGCCCTTAATAATAAAAAATAGAGTAAGCGGGAGAGCAATGCAAAAAAGAACATTACGCCGTTTGGCGATATTTGGCTGCTTCTTAGCCCTATGCGTAATTCTATTAGGCGCATGGACACGCTTGAGTGACGCAGGACTGGGGTGTCCTGATTGGCCAGGTTGTTATGGTCATTACACAGTGCCAAGCGATGCGGAATTCATTAATGCCGCAGAATTAAAATATAATCAGAAGTTTGAAGCCGAAAAAGCTTGGCCAGAAATGATTCACCGTTACTTTGCTTCAGGCATTGGCTTGGTCATCGTGATTCTATTTATCGGCACTCTGGTGGGGCGACGCAAAGACCCCAGCATTCCGGTTTTATTACCCTCTATTTTATTGCCATTGGTTATTTTCCAAGGCCTGCTGGGCATGTGGACGGTAACATTAAAAGTTCATCCTTTTATCGTTATGGCGCATTTACTTGGTGGCTTTTCAATACTCAGCTTGCTATTCCTTTATGTGTTGCAGCTACGTCCGAAGATAGTGTCATTGTCGCAAGTGGTGGCTAAAAAATTCAAAAAGTTTGCCATGGTTGGTTTGGTTTTGGTGATTGCTCAGATTGCACTGGGTGGTTGGACTGCATCAAACTATGCAGCTACCGCATGTACCGAATTGCCATTCTGTAATAGCGGCTGGACCGATAATGCTGACTTTGCAGGCGCTTTTGATTTATGGCAAAAAGGCTTCGATTTTGATGAGTTTAAGCTTCACGAGCTGGAAAAAATGCAGGCAGATCTCGCTCATGCACGAGGGCAATCTTTTATTAACTATGAAGGTGGCGTACTTGATCATAGCGCTAAAGTCGCGATCCATGTGACCCACAGAATCGGCGCTTACCTTGTGTTTTTACTGGTAGGCCTGCTCGCAATATTGCTTATTCGTGAGCGCGATAGCGTTTTGTTGCGCCATATAGGACGTGCTGTGTTATTGATATTAATAGCGCAAATGTTACTGGGAATAAGCAACATCGTATTTGGCTTACCGCTTTACGTGGCGGTGGCACACAATGGTGGTGGTGCCATATTACTATTGGCTCTCATCACCGTGAATTTTGTCGTCAACTGGCAATTTAGGGGGAAGAATGTCAGCTGAATTAAATTATCCAAACCCGCGTCCGATTACATGGCGCGACTATTATGAGCTGACAAAACCGAAAGTGGTCTATCTATTGGTGTTTACCGCTGTGGTTGGTATGTTTTTAGCGAATGATGTGACCCAGAGTTGGTTGCCGCCTATTAATGCCCTGATCTTCGGTACTATTGGTATTGCTTTTGCTTCGGGTGCTGCTGCGGTGGTGAACCACGTGGTTGATGCGAAGATCGATACGCTTATGGCTCGAACTCAGCAACGACCGGTGGCACAAGGACGCGTAAGCTCAGGAAAGGCGATTATCTTCTCGGCGACTTTAGCGATTATCGCTATGGTGTTGTTGTGGTTTTTAGTTAATCCACTAACAGCGGTACTAACGCTTGGTGGCCTAGTCGGTTATGCCTTTGTTTATACCATGTTCTTAAAGCGTGCAACGCCACAAAATATTGTGATTGGCGGGCTTTCAGGGGCGATCCCACCATTATTGGGCTGGACTTCGGTTACAGGCAGTGCGGATCCGCATGCATGGCTGTTGGTTTTAATCATCTTTACTTGGACTCCGCCACACTTCTGGGCTCTGTCGATTCATCGTATTGAGGATTATGCAAAAGCAGAAATTCCGATGTTGCCCGTGACCCACGGTGAAGACTTCACCAAAACCTCGATTGTCTTGTACACTATCTTACTGATTTTATCGACCTTGCTGCCTTATTTGACACAGATGTCAGGTATTATTTATTTGATTGGTGCGGTCGGGCTTGGTTTGTGGTTCCTGTATTACACCATTATTTTGAAATATCGCGAAAAAGACGGCGTAGCGATGAAAACCTTTGGCGTGTCCATTGGCTACCTGACGCTATTGTTTGCGGTACTATTGATTGATCATTACGTCGATCCATTCATTTAACCGATTCTTAGGCGAGTTTGATTATGAAAAAACAACTAGGTTCTGCGCGTTTAATTATCATTCTAGTGGCGCTATTGTCATTAGTGGCGGGCGTTTTGAGTTATCAAATCCTGTTCGCAGAAAAGCGTATGGAAATTATCCGCACCTTCGATCAGGCACGCTCAGTGGATGCCTTTGAAGGCAAAGCTCATACGGGTGAGAGTTTCACTGAAACCGATTTTTTAGGTAAGTGGAGCATCGTCTTTTTTGGCTTTACGACCTGTCCCGACGTTTGCCCGACGGCGTTGAGCAATATCAACGGTATGATGAAGAACATCGAGCCAGAGTACTTAAAAGATACTCAGGTGGTTATGGTTTCGGTTGACCCAGAGCGCGACACATTAGACAAACTTGCGAAGTATGTACCTGCGTTTAACCCTGACTTTATTGGTGTAAACGCGGGGCTTGAGGAAACTCGTAAGCTCACTAAATCGATTGGCGTGAGTTTCTTTAAGGTTCCAGGTCACGACGACCCTGACAACTATTTGGTTGAGCATACCGCGCGTTGGTTCGTTATCGACCCACTAGGTCGTCGCTATGCGTATATTTCTCCTGATCAAACGCCTCAGCAGAAAGATTTAGTTAAAACAGTTTCCGAGGATTACAACATCTTGCGCGATCAGGCGGGCGACATTCACGCCGCTGGCCGCTAGACTGAAAGTCCTTGTCACAACCGTTAAGGGCACATTGTGAGCATATGGTCGCTACGCGACATTAAGCATGATTTAGGCGACAAGCAGCAACACAGAAGTACTTGGCGTATCGCTGCGCCGATGTTGTTGTCGAATATGACGGTACCGTTAGTTGGTCTTGTCGATTCTGCGGTTATGGGGCATTTGCCAGAGCCTTATCATTTAGCAGCCGTTGGCCTTGGCGCGGCCTTGTTTACCTTTATCGTCTGGACCATGGGCTTTTTGCGAATGATTACCACCGGCCTAGTGGCGCAGGCTTATGGTGCCGGTAATCATTACGATATTCGCCAGTGGCTCTACCTGTCTTCAATTCTCGCCTTATCGGTGGCGCTGGTCACCTTAGTATTTAATCCCTGGATTATTGATGCTATTTTGTGGTGGGTCGATGGGTCGAGCGAAGTCGAGCAGGGCGTCTTAACCTATTGGAATACCCGTATTTGGGGCTTGCCCTTTACACTTTTGAATGCGGTGATGATTGGCTGGTTTATCGGCATGCAAAATGCCCGTATTCCTTTTGTGATGTTGCTTATCATCAACTTGTGTAACGTGGTTTTAGACTTGGTTTTTGTCTTAGGACTAGGCATGACCGTTGATGGCGTCGCCATTGCCAGCGTTATATCTGAAATCCTCGGTTTTATTTATGCAGCGATTTGTCTAAAGAAATTGCTCAGCGAGCACCCCATAACTGAAAAGTTACAATTAGCATGGTTAAAGCTTCGTAGGTTGCTCGGATTAAATGGCGACCTGTTGCTAAGAACCCTATCACTGGAGTTAGTGTTTTTTACCGTACACGCGCGCGGAGCCGAGCTTGGCAACGAAGTGATGGCGGTCAACGCTGTCCTACTTAACTTCTTATTAGTTATTTCAAATGGACTCGATGGCTTTGCCAATGCGGTAGAGGCACAAGTGGGGCGCGCATTAGGGCGAAATAAGTGGCAGGATTTCCGCGCCAGCGTTAATGTCGGCGGCTTTTGGTCGATAGTTACAAGTGTCCTTTTCTGCTTAGTCTTTTTATTGTTTACCGAAACTTTTATCGGCTGGGTCACTGATATCGAAGCCGTGAGACAGCAAGCAGAGCCCTATCATATTTATATTATTATTATCCCACTGGTCGCTATTTGGGGCTTTTGGTTGGACGGTATTTTCATCGGGGCATCGGCCATAAAAACCATGCGTAACTCCATGATATTAGCTGTATTTGTGGGTTTTATTCCGCTGTATTTCTTAACTAAAGATTTTGGCAATCATGGACTCTGGTGGGCCTTTATCGCCTTCCTTGGTATGCGAGCGATAACCTCTTTCTGGTTCCTGCGTCGCGGCATTCTAGCGGGTCGATACATTCCGCTAGAAACCATTAACCAGTTTGTCAGGAGCCGTGGATGAATATTTTACTGGTAAGGTTATCAGCTATTGGCGATTGCACCCTCGTTTTGCCAGTGGTTCGAGCAATTCTGGAACAAAAGCCTGAGGCGACGCTTACTTGGTTAATAGGAAAAGATGCTTACCAGCTACTCAAAAATTCGGCACATCCCCGTTTAAAGTTTATTGCCATTGATAAGCCTAGAACATTAACCGATTATCGTTCGCTTAAGCGCAAACTTGGTGAATCTTTCGATGTTTTGTTGGCAATGCAGGCCAGCACTCGTGCCAACTTGATTTACCCTATGGTGAAAGCAAGGCGAAAAATAGGCTTCGATAACACGCGTGCTAGAGAGCTACAGTGGATTTTTACCAATGAGGCAATCGACTTTAAGAATGAGCATTTGCACGATAGCTTTTGCCAATTTGCACAAAAACTCGGTGTGGACACTGATGATCTGGACTGGAGAATCAGTCTATCCGAAGACCACAAAAAGTTTAATCTCCCACAGCGCTATATAGCAATTAACCCTGCCGCTAGCAAACTCGAAAGAAGCTGGTCGGAGCAAAGGTATGTCGATGTCATTGAGTATTGTGCTGATAAATATAACTTGCCGACTGTCTTAACTGGAGGGCCAGCTCACTCTGAGCTAGAGCTGGCTCATGAAATTAGCAGCCAGTGTTCAACACAAGTTATAAATTTAGTGGGCAAAACAAGTTTGCAGCAGTTGGCGGCTACTTTGGATGATGCCCTCCTTTGCATTGCACCGGATACAGGGCCTGCTCATATCGCCAATGCAATGGCGACACCTGTGATTGGACTCTATGCAGTGGCACCCAGTCGTCTGTCTGGGCCCTATTTGTTCCGCGACCTAACCATTGATAAGTTCGAGTTAGCAGTTGAAACCTTGCTGAAGAAAGATCCTAAACAGGTGCCATGGCGAACCCGAGTTCATGATCGACAAGCGATGGAATTAATCACTGTAAGTGACGTCATAGAAAAAATTAAGCAAGTGCTCGCTAACTTTTAACCCTTCTACTTAGAAGGGCTATCAACCTCGTTGAGTCGATTCAACTGATATTGTTCACGGAATAGTTGTTGGCTGGTGTCGTCCTGTTCGATAAAGCCAATGGCGTTGATAAAGGCCACAATATCCTTTTCTCTCAAGCTCTCTTTGATTTCTCGATGATAGAATTCGCAGTTACGTGGATTCAGTAGAATAGGGCTACCGTTTGGTAGCAGTTGAATGTTAGCTTCTCGAATGTCACCGAGGCGAATCCCTTCGTTATGCAGCTGTGCTAACCAGTTACCTAAAACGATCGCCGTCGGGTGGCGACGGCTTTGTGGAATATGATGTAGAGCCACGCCCGGTGCTTCTTGGTAGCGGATCATATAGGCATTGCGCTCGGAACAATAAGTAAATTCTTTCGGCGATATGGTGTAAAAGCCGCGAAAAGTGAGCATGGCGCACTTATCAAGCATAGTACGTAGCTCTTTTCGGGTTAAATCAACCCCTAAGCTGGTGCCGCGGTAGAACACATTGAGTAGCTGTCCATCTACAGTGCGCACCAATTTTGGCATACCATCGCTTCTCGATAGGATTTTACCGGAATAAAGGGCGCCATCGTGTTGTTTACTGTCGATGAGCTTTAGCTTTGGTGGCTTTTGGAAGTAGATACTGCGCTGACCCTCGGGTAAGGTTTTAAAGCGGCGGTGTACCCAATAATACTGCTCTGGCGCTTGCATGATACAAGCTTCGAGGATCTTATTGGTCATGGTGCAGTCGATATAATCATCGCCGGTGAACTCAATCTCAGGCAAAACCTCGACTTTCATCACTCCTTTGTCGTCTTTGTGATAACTAACGGGTAAAACTTTAGCTTTTCCTAGCTTTGCGATACGTTGTGGCGAGGTTAGGGTGCAGGCTGGATTACCAAAGAAAGGGGCAAATTCGGTGCTATGGCGACCCATATCTTGATCTGGCATGAGCCATAATCCTTCACCACTTTTTAGCCACTTGCCAATAGAGCGAATATCATTGCGCCCCATGGTTTTGCTGCGGTTATTACGACCAGCTTGGATATGACCATCAAGCACTGGGTTTTTATTGGGGCGATAAAAGGCGGCAAAATCTAAATACCGCGCCATGATGGCGCCGGCGAGCTCAAGGCTTGTAGTGTGATAGCCTAAAAATAGGATTCCTTGACCACTTTCTTTAGCTTTTTGATAATGCTCTAAGCCTTTAATCTCATGATACTTTTCGAGCTTCTTAAAGGGTTTATACCAGGCCAGGGCTAACTCAGCGAAGCCTTCGCCTAATGCTAAAAAGTGTTTTTTAGTCATCTCTTGGCGCTGGTTAAAGTCTTTTTTACTAAAACAATAACGCAGGTTAGCTTCGACAATCAGGCGTCGGCTCTTGATACGATAAAGTAAACGTCCCAATAAACGACCGGTGGCTAGAACCACTGGATAGGGAAGTTTGGCAAATAACTTGAGGAGGCCGAATGCAAAGCCTAAGCCGATGCGCGAGCTGAGTGAACCTTTAGCGTTTGACAAAATAGGTAAAAAGTTAGTGTTTTCGCTATTTTACCGCGTAAGATGGCAATTACAACGACTGTAATTTTTGTCATAATGCGAGTCACTTTAAAACACTAGACACCATCATGAAAAAGAACTTTTTGCTACATGGCGCTATGTTCATGGCGTTAGCGGTGGCATTGGGGGCGATTGGTTCCCACGCGCTATCAAGTAAGCTCACCGAGAAATCGATGTACCTGTTTAACCTTGGAGTTAATTATCAGGTTTATCATGCGATTGGCTTACTAGCGATAGGCATTATTTTTGCGCAATTCCCTAACAAAAAGACTCTATTTTCGGGGTGGATGATGTTCGCGGGCATTGTCGGCTTTAGTGGTGGTTTATATTTTTACGCGATCACGCAGGAAGAGTGGGTAAGAAGTATCATTCCGGTAGGTGGTGTCTTGCTTATTTCGAGCTGGATCGCTTTAATATGGGCAATTTTTGGGAAACAAGAAAAAGTAAACCATGAGTAACCTGGATTTAGTACTCGAAGAAAAAAACATATCGGCCGCGGACTGGGCTGATGAATTTTGGGATTGGACCTGTGTGGTCTATGCCGATGGTGAAGTGCAGACGCTGTGTTTAGCCATGCAAAATCGTTTTAACTGCAACGTAAACTTCCTATTATTAGCTATCTGGCTAGGGCAACGAAACTACCTCATATCCAAAACCGGCTGGCGCCTAATCGGAAAGCGCACTGAAGCCATACGCGCAGGAGTCGATAAATTGCGCCAACGCAGGCGTAAAATCAAGCTTACCGACCGCAAAAAGTATGAGGAACTGCTACAGCTTGAATTAAAAGGCGAAAACCTTGTTCAATCTAAAGCAGTAGAAACTTTACTAGGATTTAACAATTCAATTCTTGAAAAAAATACCGTTGAGCCTAATCTAATTGCTTATGTTCGCGCCATGAACGGTAGCGAGGAAGCGGAGCAAGACGCCATAACGCTTGGTGCTCTGGTTCAAAAGTTGAGTGATTAGATTCGCAATTTTAAGAATTCTATGCAGAATATGATGTCTTAATAATTAATTAACCATTTGGGGAATCGTCAATGACACAATTAACGATCAAGAAAACAGCAGTAGCACTTGCTTTAGTCGGTGCATTAGCTGCCTGTGATACCGGTGAGAAAGCCGATAAATCAGGTGATTCAAAAGTTGAAGCCACAAAAACTGAATTTAAAGATATGCACGAGAAAGCTGCCTACTCTATGGGCGTGCAATTCTCTAAGCAAATGTCGGCAAACTTTGATTCATTAAAAGAGTACGACATTACCATCAACAAAGAGCTTGTTGTTAAAGGCATGAGCGATGGCTTTGCGGGTAATGCACAATTTAATGACGAAGAAGTTAAAGAAAATATTAATGCGTTCCAAAACGACCTAAACGAGAAGATTAAGCAACAGCAAGCTGAGCTCGAAGCCGAAGCCAAGAAAGCTGCTGAAGAGAATCTGAAGAAAGGTCAAGAGTTCCAAGCTGAGTACGCTGAGAAAGAAGGCGTAACTAAAACAGAATCAGGCTTAATGTACCGTGTAATCGAAGATGCAGAAGGTACAGAAAGCCCAACAGCAGAAGACGCAGTGCGTGTTCACTATCGTGGTACCTTCATCGATGGTAAAGAGTTTGATAGTTCATACAGCCGTAACAAACCTATCGACTTCAACTTAAATGGCGTAATTCCAGGTTGGACGGAAGGTCTTCAGTACATGACTGTTGGCGATAAATATCAGTTTGTTATTCCAGCTGATTTAGCTTATGGCGAGAATGATCGTGCACAAATCCCTGGTAACTCAACATTGATCTTTGACGTAGAGTTACTAGCCATAAACCCAACCGAACCATACAAAGCACCGGAAACGGAAGCCTCTGTAGAAGAGAAGGTTGAAGCTGCGGCGGAAGCGGTTGAAGAAAAGGCGAGCGAAGCAGCCGCAGAGGCGAAAGCAGAGCTTAATGAGCTAAAAGACAAAGCTGAAGAAGAGGTTGAGGAAGCTACTGCTGACGATCAGTAGTCGCCAACTTAGTACCTCAAGTGATAACTAGCTTGCGATAAATAAGTTGTTATAAAGTAATGGCTAAGAAAGAAATCACAAGTTTCTCAGAGTTTTGGCCTTATTATCTGGGCGAGCACCGCTTGCCCAGAAACCGCATCCTGCATTATATCGGAACCTTCCTTTCAATTACCTTGTTGATTTGGCTGATCCTTGCACAAAAGTGGTGGTTACTGCCTCTAGTGCTGATCGCGGGTTATGGCCCTGCATGGATTGGACACTTCTTCATTGAGAAAAACAGGCCTGCAACATTTACCTACCCCTTTTGGTCGTTAGCGGCAGATTATAAAATGTTTTATTACGCTTTGACTGGGCGCTTGAAGCATGAGTGGCCGAAATACTTCTGATGAGCTTCTCCTTCCATAACTAAGACTCTTCATAAGTAAAAATTTCGTTTAACGACTTACCAAAGATCTTGGAAATTTTAAAAGCGACCTCTAGCGACGGCGAATATTTACGTTGTTCAATCGCCGCCACCGTTTGCCGCGTTACGCCTAGTTGCTCGGCTAATTCCTGCTGGGTCATCTCGCCGGTTAAAAAGCGTAAGGTCTTGATATTGTTGTCAATTGGTATTTGCTTCGCCATGACTATACTCCACGGCGGAATAAAATCAGTTGTGAGGCATAATTGACGATTTCAGCCACCACAAAAATAATAAAAACAAAATATATGCTTAGGAAAGGGATCTGAAAAATCATGCTAATCAGAAGATAACCAATCAGACAAAACCCAAGTAGGTGGCTAGAGTAATAATTCGACTTGAGCACTATCAAGCGCTCGCGTTCGTCGCTATCAGCATTAGCTTCTTTGTTGTTTCTTGCGGCAACCACAGAATGACCAATTATTTCTATCAGAATAAAAATTACTAAAGCAACCCAGAGCGGTTTGACTACTAAGATAGATTCTTCAAAGCCGCTAAAGAATGGCCATATAGTGGCTAGCGTGAATATTAATAAGAGGCTTAAAGCCGTGATATGAATGAACGCACTTTTTTCTGAAAAGGTTAAATCCTTGAGCATGGAATGACTCCTTAAGTAACAAAGTTTAACTCTATGTTAATAATATTTAACCTAAAGTCAATATATATTTACTTAGGGCACTGCAACAGAAATGCTCTGGGGATCAAAAAAGCCGCTTAGAATTTGCTCTAAGCGGCTTTGTATATGGTACTAACTAGTTGAAATTAAAACTAATCTTTCTTGAGGCTAGTTGCTTCTAACACCATCACTTTTTCATCAGAGTCTAGTAGCGGGCGCATGGCATCGAGCAAATCTTGTCGCTCTTCAGATTCAGCCCAAACCTCCCACGTTTCAAAAGAATCCCAGCAAGACATAACGATTACTTGGCGAGGTTGATCTTTCACATGAAAGATTTCACCCGATAAAAAGCCAGGTAAGTTACTCGCTTTGTTCTTAGCTTGGCGAATGAGTGCATGATAGTCATCGAGCTTACCATCGAGAATGTTACGCTCAATAATAATACGAACCATTGGGACACCTAATAAAGTAGAAAGTTAAAATGGTTTTGGTTTTTGGAAAGACCTAACAAGTCTAAATCCAATGACCAAAGTTGCAATGATAAAAATAACAAGCATCCATTCAGGCATGGAAAGTCCTAAGAAGTTCCAACTAACCTTTGCGCATTCACCGTCTCCAGACAGTACCGTTTGGATAACTTGGGTAAATGGCAATACATCCATCAAGGTTTCTAGCGGCGCACCACAAGCGGGCACTTCATCCTCAGGCAGGTGCTGTAAGTACACATGGCGACCGGCCACGATAATGCCACCGATAGCAGGGAGTAGTGCTAGAATTTGGTAGATCCTATTGGCCCAGGAGTGAATGCTGGGGTTGTGGATTGCGTTTAGCAGTAAAATTGCGCCAAGGGCAACCACCATCACTCTTTGGAAAATACATAAAGGACAAGGTTCTAGGCCGTCAACGTACTGAAAGTACAGGGCCGTAATGATAAGCTGGTAGCAGATAAATGCGCCAAAAAAGTTCCAGCCACGATTATTTAAATTCATTAGTTTAGACTCTTTCACAGGCTCAGTTTGAGCAAGCAATTTAGCGCACACTACATGGACTTGATAAAAAGTGCAAGTGTTAGCGCCCTGCAGGGGCTTGCCGAAGGCTTGAGCAGGGGCTATCAGCGCAATCCTGCTCTAACATTCGAGTGACTAATTCTTCTTTAATGCCGCAGAAAGTGCGTCTGCAAAAGCGCCTTGAGGTTGTTTCTGCGGTTTTTTCTTGGCCGGTTTGTGCTGTCCTGATTTTTTGTGTTGCGTTGGAGCGCTCGACTTAGCTTGGCTCTCTGTGTTTGGACCAATCATAGACAAGCTGATGCGTTTTCTTTGTAAATCAACATCATTAACCCAGACGCGAACAATGTCACCAGCCTTCACCACTTCACTTGGGTCTTTGATGAACTTGTTTGCCATCACCGATAGATGCACAAGACCGTCTTGGTGTACGCCAACATCAACGAAAGCACCAAAAGCGGTAACGTTAGTGACGACACCCTCAAGCTCCATATTGACCTTTAGATCCTTAAGTGTCTCTACACCGTCTTTATATTGCACCATACGAAACTCTGGGCGAGGGTCGCGTCCTGGCTTATCGAGCTCTTTAATAATATCGTTAATAGTATGCTCGCCAAATTGCTCATCGGTGTAGTTTTCTGGCTTGATCTGTTTCAAGTGCTTGTCGTTACCAATTAACTGGTGGACATCTTGTAATTGCAGATCTTTGATAATCTTTTCAACGATTGGGTAAGTTTCAGGGTGCACGCCAGAGCTGTCTAGAGCGTTATCACCATCGGTGATACGCAAGAAACCTGCCGCTTGCTCAAAAGTCTTAGGACCCATGCGGTCAACTTCTAATAATTGCTGACGCGAGCTGAAGCGGCCGTTTTCATTTCGCCAGTTATAAATATTCTGCGCTAAGGTTTTGCTTAAACCAGAAACTCGAGTTAACAAAGGAACAGACGCCATATTCAAGTCAACGCCAACGGCGTTTACACAGTCCTCGACCACGCCATCTAGGCTTTTGGCTAATTGGCTTTGGCTGACGTCGTGTTGGTATTGGCCTACACCAATGGATTTAGGCTCGATTTTAACTAGCTCTGCGAGCGGATCTTGTAAACGACGAGCGATGGAAACGGCGCCACGATAGCTAACGTCCAGATCGGGGAATTCTTTAGCCGCTAACTCAGAAGCGGAATAAACCGATGCACCAGCTTCGCTGACCATAATTTTCTGTAGTTTAAGCTGTGGCGCTTTTTTCATCAGCTCAGCCACTAACTTGTCAGTCTCACGCGAAGCAGTTCCGTTACCGATACTAATAAGTTCCACTTTGTGCATTTCACACATGGTTTCAAGCTTACGCAGTGACTGATCCCATTGCTTTTGTGGCGCATGTGGGAATATGGTGCTGTGCGCAAGTAGTTTACCCGTATCATCGACGATCACTGATTTAACGCCCGTACGTAAACCAGGATCGAGGCCCATGGTGGTTTTAGCACCAGCTGGCGCCGCCATTAATAGGTCGTTGAGGTTTTTAGCAAAAATCCGAATGGCTTCGGCTTCACCTTGCTCACGAACCTTAGTTAATAACTCGGTTTCCATGTAAAGATGAAGTTTAATTTTCCAAGTCCACAGAACCACTTGCTGTAACCACTTGTCCGCTGGGCGACCCTGATCTTGGATATTGAAATGTTGCGCAATGGTACCTACGCAAGGATCAGCGCCGTCTTCGTCTTCAATCAGCTTCTTGTTCGACACCATCTGTAGCGACAAGATGCCTTCGTTACGGCCACGCAGCAGCGCTAAAATTCGGTGCGAAGGAATCGCGTTGAAAGCTTCGTTGTGGTCGAAATAGTCTGAGTATTTAAGGCCTTCTTGCTCTTTACCTTCAACCACTTTGGCTTGGATATAAGCGTTTTCCCATAAGTATTCACGCAATTGCTTGAGTAAATCGGCATTTTCCGCAAACTCTTCCATCAAAATCTGACGCGCGCCATCTAGCGCATCTTTAGTGGTGGCGATGTTTTTGTCTTTATCGTCAAATTCGTTCAAGTATTTTTCTGCTTCTTGCTCAGGATCAAGCGTAGGATCTTGCCATAAGGCGTGTGCCAAAGGTTCTAAACCTGCTTCTCGAGCGATTTGAGCTTTGGTACGTCGCTTAGGCTTATAAGGAAGGTATAAGTCTTCCAGTTCGCTTTTGGTGTCGGCGCTTTTGATGGCCTTTTCCAACTCTGGCGTGAGCTTTTCCTGCTCCTCAATACTTTTTAAGATGGCGCTACGGCGATCTTCTAACTCGCGCAAATAGCCCAGTCGCTGCTCTAAATCACGAAGTTGGGTATCGTCTAATGCACCAGTAACTTCTTTACGGTAACGCGCAATAAACGGTACGGTTGAGCCTTCATCGAGAAGCTTGACGGCCGCTTCAACTTGTTGAGGGCGGACATTAAGCTCTTGAGCAATTTGCTGGTTAATTTGTAACATCTTATTTTCGTGTATTGGGAAAAATATGGCGTCATAGTATAGTGCTTGTGGAAATATGAAAAAAGTCTAAATTCGACATTCCGTGGTTATTATCAGCAAATTGTCATATTTAGTGCTTATTGATAAAAAAACGTGACTTATTTGATATGTGATTGGTAAGGATGGGGAAGACCATGACTGAGGAAACACCGAAAATATTAGTGGTTGATGATGATGTGCGTTTACGCAGCTTGCTTGAGCGCTATTTGAAGGAGCAGGATTTTATCGTTCGTACGGTCGAAAGTGCCGAACAAATGGATCGCTTCTTAGAGCGCGAAAATTATCATCTTATGGTTTTAGACCTGATGTTGCCGGGCGAAGACGGTTTGTCGATTTGTCGTCGTTTACGCTCGAATAATAACCCGATCCCGATCATCATGTTGACGGCCAAAGGCGACGAAGTCGATCGAATTGTTGGTCTTGAAGTCGGGGCTGATGATTATTTAGCCAAACCTTTTAACCCACGTGAATTACTAGCCCGTATTCGTGCTGTTTTAAGACGTCAGGCAAAGCATATCCCAGGCGCGCCGAGTAACTCTGAATCAATCGTAAGCTTTGGTCGCTTTACGCTTAACCTTGCGACGCGTGAGATGACGGATGATGGTAAGTCGATATCTTTGACCAGTGGTGAGTTTGCGGTTCTAAAGTCTTTAGTCGAGCATCAACGCCAACCTTTGTCACGCGATAAACTGATGAACCTTGCTCGTGGTCGTGACTATTCGGCGCTAGAGCGTAGTATTGATGTGCAGGTATCGCGCTTGCGTCGATTGATTGAAGAAGACCCGGCGCACCCGCGTTATATTCAAACCGTTTGGGGCGTGGGTTATGTTTTCGTTCCTGATGGAGGCGAAGCTTAAGCTTTGCTAACCGCCCTTTAAGCCTATGCGAATTTTACCCAACAGTGCCTTTGGACGAATTGCCTTATTGGTCGGCGTACTATTGCTGATTAACCAATGGGTCTCTTATTTGTCGATATCCTGGTACGTTGCTCAGCCTTCGATGAAACAGCTGGTTCAGTTGTTGGCGTCAGACGTTAAGACGGCCATGAGCATGCAGGATCTAGAGATTGAGGGGAAAATGAGCAATGAGGTGCGCCTTGAAATCATGGACGATCAGCGTATCCAAATGGTTTCGACGCGTATGGGCGATCCCAAACAATTACGCGAGGCCAGGCTCTACACGGTACTGACTTCGCAGCTGGCGGATAGCTTAGGTGTGCCAGAAGAGAGCACAGAGATGCGCGTTGAAGAGTCGGATAAAATCTATTATTGGATTAAGTCACCGAAACATAACAACGTCTGGTTCCGTATTGCGATGGAGCCCTTCGAAGGCTTCTATATTCACCCGCCAATTGTATATTTTACGGCAATCCTGCTGCTCAGTTTATTAGGTGGCTGGATCTTCACTAAACAAATCAGTCGTCCTTTGAGGCGTCTAGAGTTTGCGGCCAGAGAAATCGGGCGCGGTGATAACCCCGGCCAACTAAAAGAAGAAGGCTTAGAGGAAATGGTTACTGTGACTCGGGCTTTTAACCAGATGGCGCGAAACGTACAGCAGCTCGAAGAAGATCGGACATTGTTACTGGCCGGTGTGTCTCATGATTTGCGCACCCCTTTGACTCGTATTCGTTTAGCTACTGAGTTTATGGGCGAAGACGAAGCAGAAGTAAGAGAAGGCATCGTACGAGATACAGAGGATATGGATCAGATTATCGATCAGTTTATCTCTTTTGTCCGTGATGGTCGTGATGAGCGCGATCAAGTGGGCGATCTAAACGCCCTAGTCGAAGACTGTATCAAGTCAGCTCGAATACAAACCCAAGATATCAGTTATGAGTTTGATCAGTTGCCACCATTACCTTTTAAGCCGATGGCAATGAAGCGCTTGGTGACGAACCTTATTATGAATGGTCTAAAATACGCTGGAGCCCCATTAGAAGTAAAAACTTCGGTAGTCGGGAATAGCGTAAGAGTTTCAGTGTTTGATCAAGGCCCTGGCATCGACGAAAAAGAAATGGAGCGTTTGTTCCAGCCATTCTCGCGCGGTAATAGTGCGCGTAGTGGTGGTGGATCTGGCTTGGGACTAGCTATTGTTCAGAGAATTGCTGAGTTACACCGCGGCAAAGTATCGCTTCATAATCGTAAAGAAGGCGGACTTGAAGCCCGCCTAGAATTTCCAATTAGAAGCAAGGTATAAGCTTAGTTAATACTGTCGCTTGAGGCGCTATTGCTTAAAAAAGTCATAATATCTTGCTCGGTGAAGATTTCTTTCTTATTACAGAAGTCACAAGCGAGCTCAAGCTGACCGCCACTGTCTTGCACCATTTCAATAAGCTCTTTCGGCTCGATAGTTCCAAGCGCTTTTTCATTCCGCTCACGAGAACAAACGCATTGAAATTGAAGCGATTTTTCAGGATATAGCACCACTTCATCTTGGTGGAACAATCTGTAGAGCAAGTCCTGGTGGTTTAATCCCAAAGCTTCTTCTGCGCTTAAGGTTTCGGCTAAGGCCTTAACATGATCAAAGGCTTTTGACTTTTCTTCGGCGCTAACATCTTGTTGTAAGTTGCCCGGTAATACCTGTAAAAATAAGCCAAATACTTTGCTGTCGCTGACAAACAGCTGAATATGGGTGGGCAGTTGCTCAGAGCGCTCAAAATAATCCTGCAAACACTCAGCAAGCTCTGGGCTTTCTAGGGGCACCACGCCTTGATAGCGTTTACCTTGCTCTGGTTCAATGGTAATCGCCATCTGACCGTTTTGTGTCCATTGCTGAAAATCCAATTGCTCCGTTGCTTGTTCTGCATTAATTTTTGCCAAGCCGCGCAGGTCGCCCTTGTGAGTACACTCTGTCAGCAGCAGCTTAACGGCTGACTGGCTTTGTAGTTGTAGTGCAACTTTACCTTCGATCTTGATCATTTCAGCTAATAAGGCATTGGCTGCCAAAGCTTGACCCAACAATTGGCGCTGTGCCTCTGGGTATTGGTGTTGCTCGACAATAGTTTGGTAACTGTTTTCAAGAGTTACTATCTCGCCGCGTATTGGCAGCTGTGAAAATGTGAATCTTTGAATCGAGTCTGACATATAAAAATCCGCTGTGTGTCTGTTGAATTCTCTGTATAGGCTGATGGCTTAGCTATTTTCGCGCTTAAAGCGGTGAATCTGGCGACGCTGGCGCTTATCGGGTTTACCCTCAGTCTTAGGCATGGACTGCCTTTGTAAAGCCAAGGTTTCACGATTTTTAATGCTTTCAGCCGTTTCTTGATAAAGTTCCTGAGCTATTTTAGCAGGTCCTCTTTTGTCGGATAAGCTTTGGACGATGACGGTTTTTTCGTGAGAGCCTTGGCGTATTTTTAAGCTCATACCCACAGTAACTGCGCGACTGGCTTTACCTTTTACTCCATCACAATGGACTTTACCGCCATCGATAGCGTCTTTGGCGATAGATCGAGTCTTGAAGAATCGGGCTGCCCATAACCACTTGTCCAACCTCACAGAATTGTCAGTTGTCATCTTGAACCTTACTTATCTTTACAGTATCTTGTCTTGCTTTTCCGCGTTTTCAGTGGGAATATGCCATTATAAGCTATCTCAGAGAAAGATGGCTAAAGAATATTTGAGGACTTTACTCAGGATTGTGTGGGCACCCACACAAATAATATAAATGAATTCAATGATGAACAATGTTACCCAATTCGTGCAACAACGGGGTAGGTTAATAGCACGAATTGTAGCCTTGGTATTGGCTATTATAAGTCTTTATATCTTGGCTAAGCTGGTTTGGCTGTGGGTTGAATATTTTCAGCCGCCGCCAGAGCGCGCGCCAATAAAGTCAGCACCAATCCCTACCCAAACGAAAAAGGTTAATGTCGAACGTCTTGCTAGTATGCATTTGTTCGGACAAGCCAACGCGCCTGTAGAAGAGCAAGTTGAGGCGGAAGAAACTCAGTTAAATCTAAAGTTATTAGGCACTTACGTTTCGTCTGACGAAAAATTAAGTAGCGCCATTATTGAGGCTAACGGCAGCCAAGAAGGGGTTTACTTTATTGGCGACAAGCTAAAAGTAAGGGGCCAAGTCACTTTGCATCAGGTAGATACTTTGCAGGTCATCCTTAAAAACGGTGGCAAGTATGAAACGCTAACTTTAGTCGAAAACCTAAACCAAGAAATGATGTCTTCGGCTAAAAAGAGCGAACCGAGAGTAAAAGCTGGACCAGAGCGCACCATCGACAAGCGTCGCGATGCGCGCCTTAGCCAAGAGCTGGCTGAAATGAAGGAAAAGGTTTATAGCAACCCTCAGGCTTTGCAAGAAATAGCCAATGTCCAGCCGGTAGTAGATGGTAGCGGGCAGGTTACTGGCTTTAAAGTATCTCCAGGTAAAGACCCTCGAATGTTTACCCGCTTAGGCCTGCGCCGAAATGATGTGATTACTTCGGTTAATGGGCAAGACCTTAACGGTCAGGGAATGATGGGAATATTAAACGAACTAAATAATGCTGAGTCGGTAGAAGTAACGATTCAGCGAAATGGCCAGCCCGTAACATTATTATTAGGGGTTTCAGGAAACAATAATGGGCGCTCAAGAGCAGATTCACCTCCTCGCTCAAGACCAAATATAGAGCCGAACTTAGACAAGAGAGAAGGCAATGCAACACAAATTAAATAGTCAGGATAGTTATCAACAGAGTCGACTTAAATGGAAACAAGGCGCGGTCATGGGGCTGTTTTCCTTGGTGCTATTACTATCGTCAGTAATGGCCAAGGCTGAACGATTAAATGTTCGTGATGCCGATATTCGAGAAGTCGTTGAAACGGTTGCACGGATCACTGGTAAAACCATGATCGTTGACCCTCGGGTCAAAGGCTTGAAGGTCACCATTATCTCGAATAATGACTTTAGCAAAGAAGAAATCTACAACATATTCGTCTCGTCAATTCAGATTCATGGTTTCCAAGCTATTGAAAATAATGGCGTTATTAAAATCGTACAAGATCAAAAAGCACGTTATGAAGCCTCGCCTGTGAATGTCTCTAACCCAAGCGACTATGGTGACCAGGCGATTACCCAAGTGATTCCAGTACAAAATGTTGATGCACAGCAAATCATGAACGTGTTGCGCCCGTTGGTATCACCGCAGTCAGGCCATTTATTTGCGGTACAAGGTACCAACACTCTGATCTTGCATGACTCAGCATCAAACGTGCAGCGCATTACTAAAATTATTGAGCGCACCGATAAGGCGAATGACGAAGAAATTGAAGTTATTCCACTAAAGCACGCCTCAGCCAGCGAAATCGTGCGTATTTTAGAAAGCTTAAATCGTGGTGGCCAACAAGAGCGTGTTAATCAAGTTAAAGCACCAAAGTATGTTGCTGACGAGCGTACTAACAGTATTTTATTGAGTGCTGGTAATCGTCAGCGCGTTCGACTAAGAGCATTAATTCATAGCCTTGATCGTCAGTTAGATTCTACCGGTAACACCAAAACCATATTTTTAAAATATGCCAATGCTGAGCAGGTTGCTGATGTTCTGTCGGGTATTGGTGAAATTAAGCAGAAAGAAGAAGCGGCTAACTCAGGTCGTGCAGCCGGTGCTGGCGGTGGCGCTTCGCAACGTTCGCTCTATTCAGTTCAGTTCCACGAAGAGACTAACGCTTTAGTTCTGACTGCTCCACCCGATATTATGCGTGAGTTTGATTCAGTGATCCGCAGTCTAGACATTCGCCGTAAGCAAGTTCATGTGGAAGCGATTATTGTTGAAATTTCGGATAACACAGCGAAAGAGCTTGGTATCCAGTGGTTATTCTCTCCAGCGGGCTCAGGCACGCAGCCAGCGGGAATTATTAACTTCAATAACACAGGAACCAGTATTGGTCAGATTGCTGGTGGTGCGCTTGCAAACCGTGGACAAGAGGAAGAGGTTTTTACGCGAGACGAAGATGGCCGAATAACCGGAACGGAAACGATTAATACTGGTGGTGACAATGGGGTTAAGCTCGCTGAAGTACTTGGTGGGCTACAAGGCGCAGGCTTGGGTATCGCACGAATGAGCCAATCGGGCTTAAGCTGGGCGGCGTTCATTAAAGCGCTAGAAGGTGTGACCGACTCGAATACTTTAGCGCGTCCGAGTGTGACTACGCTGGATAACGTAGAAGCTATTTTCAAAGCGGGTCAGGAGATTCCGATTATTACAGGCTCAACGCTCGGCGATAATAATAACAACCCGTTCCAGAACGTTGATCGTAAAGACGTCGGTGTAATGCTAAAAATTACTCCGCAAATCAATGAAGGTAACTATGTTCGCTTGAACATCGAGCAAGAAGTATCGTCGCTAGCCGGTACCACCGCCGTTGACGTTGTAACCAATAAGCGTGAAGTGAAAACGTCAGTCCTGGTTCCAGATGGCGGCTTGGTTGTTCTCGGCGGCTTGATTAAAGATGATATTCAGCAAAGTTCGCAAAAAGTACCTTTGTTAGGCGATATCCCTATTTTAGGCCACGCTTTCAAGTCTGAGCGTACACAAAAAACGAAAAACAACTTGATGGTGTTTATCCACCCAAGGGTTTTGCGTGACGACAAAGATTTACGTGAAATCAGTAATGCAAAATACAGCTATATGCGAGCGCAGCAGCTTGAGCAAGCGAATAAAGGTATTAGCTTAATGCCAACGGTCGACTCGCCAGTGATGCCAACATATGATGAAGCGTTAGTATTACCGCCAAGTTTTGAAGCATACATGGATAAGGAAATGTTGCTTGATCAGGGGCAGGAGCCGCAGTCAGAAGAAGAGGCAAATGAAGACTAATGTCTGAGCAGTTAGATACAGCAGAAGCATTAAGTCCGGAATCCGAAAATACAGGTGACATTGGGCGCTTCCGGACCATGCCGTTTAGTTTTGCTAAGCGACATGGTGTCTTTTTGCTCGAAACTGACAACGGCGTTAAATGTTTTATGCGCGAAGGTGCTTCGCCACAAGCGTTGCTCGAAGTCAGAAGGCATTATCCACTAACCTTTAATCTTGAGTGGTTAGATGAAGAAGCGTTTGAAAAAGAACTCAGTGCTTACTATCAATCTGGGGCTACCGATGCGCGTCAAACCATGGAAGACTTGGGCGATGAGATGGATTTGTTCCGATTGGCGGAAGAGTTGCCAGAAACGGAAGATTTATTAGAAGCCGAAGACGACGCTCCAATTATTAAGCTTATTAATGCTTTATTAACCGAAGCGATAAAAGAAAACGCATCGGATATTCACGTCGAAACCTTTGAAAAAACGCTATCGGTACGTTTCCGCGTTGATGGTGTATTACGCGAAGTGTTACAACCAAGTCGTAAGCTCGCCCCTTTATTAGTTTCCCGTATCAAAGTTATGGGTAAGCTTGATATCGCAGAAAAAAGAATTCCGCAGGATGGTCGAATTGCACTTCGAATCGCAAATCGCGCGGTCGATGTGCGTGTTTCTACCATGCCATCGAGTCATGGTGAGCGAGTAGTACTGCGTTTATTAGACAAAGAAGCTGGTCGACTCGATTTTTCTCACCTCGGTATGCAGCCTGACACTATGGAACTGATGAGTGACTTACTGCATAAACCGCATGGCATCATATTAGTAACAGGCCCAACTGGTTCTGGTAAAACAACCACGCTGTACGCGGGCTTATCCTTATTGAATAACACCTCGCGCAATATTCTTACGGTAGAAGACCCTATCGAATATCTGCTTGATGGTATTGGCCAGACACAGGTCAACCCTAAAGTAGACATGACTTTTGCTCGTGGTTTGAGAGCAATTCTACGTCAGGACCCTGATGTGGTCATGATTGGTGAGATTCGAGATTTAGAGACTGCTCAGATTGCGGTTCAGGCGAGTTTGACGGGACACTTAGTACTGTCTACGTTGCACACTAATACCGCCATCGGCGCGGTAACTCGTATGCAAGATATGGGCGTTGAGCCATTCCTGCTTTCTTCGAGCTTACTCGGAGTATTAGCGCAACGATTAGTGAGAAAGTTGTGTGACGAATGTAAGCAGCCTGCGACAGCCAATGCTAAAGAGTGTGAGTTGATGGGCTTCGACCCACAAAAGCCGCCAACGATTTATCACCCTGTCGGTTGTGACGCTTGTAATCAACAAGGCTTCCGCGGTCGACAAGGTATTTACGAATTGGTCTTAATCGACGAACAAATGCGCACCATGATTCACAATAATAGCAGTGAACAAGAAATGGAGCGCCACGCACGTCAAACCACGCCCAACATTCGTGCTGACGGACGTCATCGTATTCTTCAAGGAATTACCACGGTAGAAGAAGTTCTGCGGGTTACTCGGGAGGATTAATGGCTGCGTTCGAGTATGTTGCGCTTGATGTTAAAGGCAAGCAGAAAAAAGGTGTATTAGAAGGTGATACGGCACGACAAATTCGCCAGCAACTTCGTGATAAAAACCTGACGCCACTAGACGTCAACCATATTGGCGATGCAAATAAAAAAAACGAGAAGGGCGCTGCGAGTTTTTTTGCGCCTAAAATCAGTGTTGCTGAACTAGCACTAGTGACCAGGCAGTTAGCCACCTTAGTACGGGCAGCTCTACCTATCGAAGAGTCGCTTAAAGCAGTCGCCGAACAAACCGATAAGTCTAAAGTAAAAACAATTCTCTTGGGCGTGCGCGCAAAGGTTATGGAAGGGCATACCTTAGCCGATGGTTTATCTGAGTTTCCTGCCGTATTCAACGAGTTATATCGCTCGATGGTTGCTGCTGGTGAACGTGCGGGGCATTTAGATAAAGTATTAAATCGACTGGCCGACTACACCGAAAGACGCCAAAAAATCAGTAGCAAAGTTTCAGCAGCAATGGTTTACCCAATCGTGTTAATTATAGTTGCGGTTGGTGTGGTTGCGGGCTTAATGGTTTTTGCCGTGCCTAAAGTTGTTGAACAATTTCAACACATGGGCGAAGAGCTTCCCGGTATTACTAAAGTATTAATTGGCATTAGTAACTTCACTGTTTCGTATGGTTTATATGTTCTTATTGCGGCGGTACTGACATTTGCTGGAATTAAAGTCTGGCTTAGAAAAGAAGATAATCGCCTGAAGTGGCACTCTTCGATTTTGAAAATGCCGGTTATTGGGCGCTTGTCGAGTAACTTAAACACGGCTCAATTTACGAGCACCTTAAATATTCTACATTCGAGTGGTGTACCGCTACTTGAAGCAATGAAAATTGGTGGCAAGGTATTATCTAACTTGAGGATGAGAAAGGCGATTAACGAAGCTGCCATTAAAGTTCGAGAGGGTGGTAGCCTCAAGGTGGCACTGCAACAAAGTGGTCAGTTCCCACCGATGATGATACACATGATCGGAAGTGGTGAAGCGTCCGGTGAGTTGGAGCAAATGTTAGAGCAGGTCTCTGAAAACCAGGAGACATTGTTTGAGAACAGTATTGACGTGGCTTTAAATGTTATGGGGCCACTAATTATTTTGGCGTTAGGCGGTATGGTGATGTTTATTGTTGCGGCGATGATGCTGCCAATATTCCAGCTGACTAACTCTATTACAGGCTAATCATGGAGACTAATTTGATGAACAGACGAAACACACATTCAATCAAGAAAAAGGTTAAAGGTTTTACTTTAACCGAGATTCTAATTGCCCTAGCGATTGTCGCGATTATGGGAACTTTCGTTACCCTGAGCTTGATTGGTAACGTAGATAAGGCAAATATTCAAAAGCTTAAAGGTGATATTGGTACGCTTAAAACTGCGTTGCAAACTTATAAAATTGACAATGGCTATTACCCTACAACTGAGCAAGGCTTACAGGCATTGGTTCAGCGTCCTACGAGCGAGCCTATCCCACAAAACTATCCAAGCTCGGGCTACTTAGGCTCAACGTCTGTGCCAAAAGATCCTTGGAAGAGAGACTATATTTATATTTACCCAGGCCGTCATGGTGATTTTGATTTGTATACCTTAGGTGGTGATGGTCGTGAAGGTGGCGAAGGTGAAAATAAGGATATCGGTACTTGGAATCTCCATGAAGCGAATTTCAACTCCGACAATCAATAAAGCCAATCCTCATAAATCACTTCAGTCAGGTTTTACCCTGATTGAAGTGCTTATCGCGTTAGCCATTGCTGCGTTAATGATAGCGGTGGCGACGATTGCTTTAAGCGATAATGAATTAGCAAAACTCAAAAATAAATCCCGCCAGTTTTATGGGCTATTACAAGTAGCGCAAGAAGAGTCCATCATTAGAGGCATCGAGCTAGGCGTTAGGGTTGAGTCCGACGGTTATTCTTTCTTGATATATAACGGTGGTAAATGGCAGCCGTTAGAAGACCATCGTCTATTGCGTGAGGTTGAGTTTGAAGAACCTCTTCGGGCAAGTATTAATTTAGAAGGGCAAGAGGCGTTGCTGGCGAATGAGGAAGAGGACGAGACTGATTCAGCTGGTGGCGAAAAGGGTTCGGATGAGACGGAGCAAGAGAATGACAAAAAATCATCCTCGCGAACGCCACAAATTTACATGCTATCAAGCGGTGAGATGAATGACTTTGTTGCCACCATTGGGCTTGATAGAGATGAGCCAGTATTTTATCGCATAACCGGAAACTATGTTGGTGAACTCGAACTTTCAAGTGCCATTAAGGGGCACTATAGCCACGACTGGGAACTTGATTTAGAAGACGATGACGATGAATAAGCATGGGCAAAATGAAAAAGGCTTAAGCCTGCTGGAGTTGTTGATTGCTTTAGCCGTACTAGCCATTTTTATTACGCCGATGTTAACCGGCTTGTTTTCGTCAAGTGTGGTCGCGCTAGGTAATTCGAAAGAACGAACTTTGGCCAGCTATGTGGCGCAAAATCACTTTGCTGAACTTGAACTAGATGATGAGTGGCCATCGGTTGGCACAAAGCAAGGCGTTACTGAATACGCCGGTCGAGAGTGGGAGTGGGAGCAAAAAGTCGTTGGCACAGAAGTAGAAACCATGCGCCGTGTTAGCTTTAGCATTAAGTTTGGTAGTGATGGCATTTTTACCATGACAGGATTTGTTGGTAAAAAAACTGACAAAGAACGTGGGCAGCGTCGATGAACAAAGCTTTAACCAAAGCGAAAGGCTTTACGCTGACAGAAGTATTGATCGCACTGTTTATCTTCAGTGTTGTGTTGGCGGGTGCTTTACAGGTTTTTAATTTTATCCAAGTAACATCGGACGCTAACGAAAAGCAGATACAGAGATTACGAGAAGTGCAGCTGGCTTTTAGGCAACTAGAAGACGATATTCGCCATATGGTGCCGCGCGACAGACGCAACTCTTTTGGTGATCGCGCGCCACTTTTGAAAGCGGAGTCACAGTCGGCTAATAACTATATTGAATTTACTCGTGCAAACTGGCGCAATCATGCAAAGCTAAAAAGAAGTAATCTACAGCATGTTAAATACGAGTTTGTAGATGACCGAATCGAGAGGCACCACTGGTTGTATCTCGACAGTGCCCGTGAAGGTCAAGAAATGAGTCGTGACTTTTTGACACAAGTCGAAGAGTTCAAAATGGAGTTTCTGACTGAAGATACTTGGAAAAAAGATTGGCTAGTCGACGGTGACCAGCGCTTGGCGATGCCTGAAGCTATTAAAGTTACTATTGTTTTAAAAGACTTTGGCGAGTTGTATCGTTTATTTCCATTGCCAAAGTTTGAAGTGGCGGCCGATGATGCTGGTGAGGCAGAAGAGCCTCAAGGGCCGGGTGCGCCAAACGACCCAAGAGCAGGGCGAAATTGATGCTTAGGGTAAAGTCATGAAATTACAGAATAATCGAGGCGTTGCTTTAATCACAGTGCTGATTATTTTTTCAGTATTAAGCATTCTCGCTGTACAAATATTGAATTCTCAGCAGATGCATGTGCAAAGAACCGCTAATATTATTAATGGTGCTCGCGCCTATCAATATATGTACGGTGCTGAGGTGTTTGCGACAGATCAGCTGAGTAACTATTTTAAAGAAAGTAAAGCTGAAAGAGTTCATCGCAATCAACCCTGGTCCCAGGGGGCTATTTCGTTTGAGATCGAACAAGGGCTGGGGCAACTAGAAGGTCAGATTCGTGATATGCACAGCTGCTTCAATATCAATAGCGTATTGATGGAGCCTCCTTCTGATGGCGAAGAGGGCACTGGTGGAAATTTACGCTCGGGTAATAATCTAGGCAATGACAGCGGTGGTGCTAGACGATTCGATGACACTAACGACAGTGGCATGCCTGGTGTTGATTTATTTGCCAAGTTGATAGAGCCTCACCTTGGCGAAGAAACAGTATCGCCGCAGGCTTTGGCGACTGCGCTAAAAGACTGGATCGATGAAGATCAAGAACCGTCGGGTATTGATGGTGCCGAAGACTATACATACACAGGTTTAGAGGTTCCTTATCGAACGGCTGATTCTTTGATGGCACATACCAGCGAATTGGTCGTTGTAAAGGGCTTTACACCGAAGATTTATGACTCGATTAAAGAGTTTATTTGTGTCTTACCTACAACGGAAGGCACAATAAACGTCAATACAGTAAAGCCTGAACATGCTGAACTGGTTTGGATTTTGTTAGAGGATGTTGAATTGTCGCAGGTTAAACAAGCATTAGAAGAGCTGCCTGAAGATGGCTACGACCAGACTTCTTTTTTCGAGGCTTTGGGTAGCGGAAAAATTTCTGAGAAAGGTAAAGGGCGATTAGTTTTTGATAGCAAGTATTTGTTATTAAGCGCTCGAGCAAGAGTGAATACGGGTACTGCGGTGGTGCATTCATTGATGTTAAAAAACGATACGAACTTCCACGTGATCGCACGCCATATTGGAGAATAATTAATGAAAGAACGGTTATTTATACGGTTCACAAGCGACGAAAAATCGTTGCAATGGGGGATTCTTTTAGCATCTAGTGAAAAGCAAGCAAGCTTTAAACAAGAGGGAGAGTTGCTCCTTGAAGATGTCGAAACGCTAGCGGAAGTTATTACAGAACAGCAAATTGTTCTGATGATTCCGGCACATCGTGTGAAATGTTTTAATGTGCAGGCACCAACAAAAAATCGTAAGCATCTAGAAAAAGCGATTCCTTATCAGTTGGAAGAGCAAGTCTTGGACAGCGTCGACAGTCAACACTTTGCTCTTGGTGCTTTCGATGAGCAAGATAGGTTGGCAGTGAACGTCATTGATAAGAACTACTTTTCCGAGTTGGTGGCCTTACTAAAAGATGCAGGCATTGAACCTGATTATGTTGTCTCAGAAGCAGCTTGCTTACCAAGTTACAAAGATGCATGGACGGCTTTAGTCGAAGAGCAGGTGCTGGTTCGTCAAGAGCAAAATAATTTTTGGTCTGCGGATCAAGGTCTGGTTGAGCAACTGCTGAAATTAGAATTACAGACTGATGAGCTCAGTGTGACACAAGCACTTCGAATTTATACCACAGAATTGAGCCAGATTGATTTAGAGACTATTCCTGGCTTAGCGACACAAAAAGACAGTGTCGATAATGCATTCTTATTTTTAGCGACGAATTTTGATGACAAGGCAATCAACTTACTACAGCAAGAGTTCGCCTCGCAAAAGAAAACCCAAAGAAACTATGGTGTATGGAAGCTGCCAGCAATCGCTGCTTCTATACTTATTCTTTTAGGTATTATTTTTACTGTTAGTCATATTATCCACTTAAACAAGCAGCTGTCCGTGGTCGAAGAGCAAACCTTGGCGGAGACTAAAAAACTTTACCCGAGCTTACCACTAACAACAGCGGTGATTCAGATAAACAATAGCTATAGAACTATTGGTGGCGATAGTGGCAGTTCGGTGAGTTTTGCCGGTTTAATGGAGCAGTCAGTAACTTCGATGGATACAAAAAGTATCAAGTTTTCACAAATCGAATATATTGCCAGTCGCGGACAGCTGAGCCTCGATGTGACAGCAGAGAGCTATGACGTTTTGACTAAGTCCCAACGCAACTTAGAGGCTGCTGGCCTTAAAGTTGATATGCGTAATGCTTCAGAAAATGGTGGTGTTTGGACTGCAAGAATTACAGTGGGGGCCAAGTAATGGATTCTATCAAACAGTGGTACACAGGACTCAACGTCCGCGAAAGAAATATGGTGCTAATCCTAGGTGTTATGATGGTTTTGCTTATCGTGTTTATAGCTGTGGTGATGCCGGTTAAAAAACACATACACCAACTTAACGAAAATGTCACTTTAGCGAAGCGAGACTTACCTGAAATAACCAGCAAAGTCAGAGCATTGCAATCACGTTCAGGTGGTCAGCAAGTATCTCGCCAGTCACTCAACCAACTAATTACCACAAGCAGTAAGCGTTACGGCTTGAGGTTTTCTCGAATTGAAGAAAGAAAGCGTGATGAAGAAATTCAGGTAAGACTTGATGATGTTGAGTTTGACCAAGTGCTGAGGTGGGTTGGTTCGCTTGAGCAGGATCAGGGACTTGTGGTGGATACGTTGAGAGTGTCCGACACTGATACTATTGGAATGGTAGATGCTTCGATTAAATTTATTAAGCCATCATAGTGATAGTGTAACTCGTCATGAAGAAAATTGTTTTGGGGGCTGTATTAGCCCTCGTGCTGTTTATTGTTTTATTAATCGCGCTTGCACCGGCGAGAGTAGCAACGCCATTCATTAGTGACATTGTTCCTGGTGTGAGTTTTACTGGGGTGGAAGGCACCATCTGGGCATTCGAAGCTAACAGTGTGGGCTATCGTCAATATCACTTAGAGCAGGTAAAGCTTGATACAAATCCCTTGGCATTGCTCCTTGGTTCATTGAGCTCAAACTTAGAGGTAGACGATCATCAAGTTCAACTATCTGCAAATCTTAACTTAGCTAATAATGATTTTGAGTTACGTGATATCGTATTTGATATCGACGCTTCTTTTATCCCAGAAAACTTCAACGTAGCAATCGATGGTGCTAAAGGCCAGGTTAGTGGCACTATCAATATTGCGCATATTGCAAATAATGAATTTCTGGCTTTAGAAGGTGCTGGAAGCTGGCGAAATGCTATTATCGAATACCCGAATAATAATTTAGAGCTCGGTACAATAAACTTTAACTTGAGCAAGCTAGCGGAATCGATTAATACATTGAGGTTAACGATTGTCGATAATCAGGGCGTTTTGGACCTTAAAGGATTTATCGAGCTTTCGCTGGATAAAAGCTTTAGCATGCAGTTACACACTACCTCAGCGTTACCATCAAATCTCAAGACTTGGTTAACACGCTGGGGGCGAACTCAAGGCGATAGGATTTATTTAGAATGGCGCGGAAAGCTACCTTAAGTCAAAGCGATTGGAAGTCCATCGACGCTATCTTATTAGATATGGATGGTACTTTGCTGGATTTGTCCTTTGATAACCGCTTCTGGAAGACTGAAGTACCCAGCGTCTATGCGAAAAATAAAGGCATGACACTTGAAGAGTCATTAGAGTTTTTAGGCCGGTGCTACAAAGACTATAGCGGTACCCTAAATTGGTATTGCACGGACTTTTGGGCAGAGAAGTTAGGCTTTGACATAATCGAGCACAAAACCAAGCTTGCTCATCAAGTAAGCGTTAGACCTGGAACCCTTGAGTTTCTAGAAAAGATTCATGCGAGTAGCAAAGATGTTTATTTAGTTACGAATGCTCACCCAGAAACATTGCGTGTTAAATTAGAGCAGACGCGCATCGAGCAGTATTTCGATAAATTATACACCTCTCATCAGTTTCATCAGCCGAAAGAGTCGCCTTCGTTTTGGTCACAGCTAGAAGAAGATATGGCAATACCCTTGTCAAAGTGCTTGTTTATAGATGATACAGAGTCAATCTTAATGCAAGCGCAACATTCAGGTGTTAAACATATCGCTATTATTGAACAGCCCGATTCAAGCCTGCCGCCAAAAACATACAAAGAGTTACCGAGCATAAATTACTTAGACGAGCTGCTTGAAAACTTTGAGTAAGGCTGTGGTTTGAAGTTAAGACATAAAATCGCTCAGCAATTGAATTTATAGAGACAAGAAATGACATCAAAAACACCGAAAATCAAAAACCAAAAAGTCATAGCGCAAACCCGAATCTTTGCCGTTGAAGAGCTAGAGTTAGAGTTTTCGAATGGTGTTTTTCGGATTTATGAACGTTTAAAGGCTGGAAAGCATGGCGCTGTCATGATTATCCCTATGCTTGATTCTGAGACCATGCTGCTAATAAAAGAGTATGCGGCGGGGCTTGAGCGTTATGAACTAGCGTTTCCTAAGGGGCTGATCGATCCTGGCGAGTCTGCATTAGAGGCGGCAAACCGTGAGTTACAAGAAGAAGCGGGTTATGCGGCGAAGTCACTTTCGGAGCTTAAAAAAATTACATTGGCACCGGGGTATTTAAGCCATGAAATGCACCTGGTGGTCGCTGAAGACTTGTTTGAGAGTAAGTTAGAAGGCGATGAGCCAGAGCCCATAGAAGTGGTTCCATGGAAGCTTTCAGACATCGATAAGCTATTAGACGTAGAAGAGTTTAGCGAAGCACGGAGTATTGCCGCAATCTACTTGTTACAGCGCTATTTGGCAAAGAAATAATTCATAAAAGTTTGTGCCTAATAAAAAAGCCGCATAAAGCGGCTTTTTTGATGGTTTGGATCTAGCGTTCTTCAGCTGGCATCGAGATGATTTTTTCACCATTCTCATCAATCTGAAGCTGACCATTTTGCTGCAAGTAGTCTTCAATAGGCTTGTCACCCGCAATGATTCTTATGGCAAAAGGCTTTTGATGTGACTGCTGTATATCTTCAGCAATTATTGTTACTAAGTGGATGCCTTCAGTCATTGGCGTAACACTAAACTTATGTGGCTGCTGGCTGCCTGATTTTTGCATCTTAATGGTATTATCGCCATGCAGTACCAGCTGTTTACTGGCTTTTAACTTTGTGCTGCTCGGTTTAGCTTGGCCTTTGAAGTTGAATTGAATATCAACCGTTTCGCCCACTGCCACGCGCTCTTTAGAGATTTGATAGTCCATATCGACCTTCATCGATGGTTTCCCCGGGCTTTTAAAGCCACTTTTAGTGTGCGCTTCTTTCGCGGTCGTCGCTTGGTTATTGCATGCGACTAAAGGAATAGCGACTAATAGTGATAGTAATAATTTCATAGTTCTTCCTCGATATTCATTAATTCTGTATTAAAGCGACGTTAAAGCAAGCGTTTGTTCTATAAGCTGAAACATCTGCGACGTAGGTGCCGGCTGAAAAGTTATGGGGGATGTTTACAGTGGATGAGCCACCAGCATCATCGAAAGCAACTAGATTACCCTGCTGATAAATATAACCGTCAAGGTCCTCACCGCTAGATGGCGTTAAGCGTAGGGTATAGCTTCCTGTAGCAGAAATGTTTAGCTTGAGGAATTTGCGGTTTCCAAGCTTGTTCATGCTTGTCGTCGATGAGTTAAAGGTTCTGATAGTGCACAGTTGCTGCGAATCCCCAGGATTAAACTCGTTATAAACGGGTAAAACGCTCGGTTGTCCTTCGTCATCGATTTCGGTCGAACCCCAAATATCAATATTTTGTTGGATGTTTTGATCGCTAAGAAGTTGGTTAAGCCCTGCAACTTCGGTTGGATTATTCTCTTTGATGTAGGTCATAAAGGTAAAAATACTGGTAAAAGCCTCAGTATTTCTTTGCTTACCTACTAAGACATCGTAAATCGGACCGAGTCCTAGAGCGACGGTTTCATCGTTGCCGGCATCGTAAATATCATAAAGAATCGATTGCACAGAGCCTTCACTAAACCAACCAGGGTTGCTGACATTATTATTCTCAATATTGATACTGAAGCCCTGAGACTGCCCTGAGTTTAAAGAGTCTCGGTAAATGGGATCGTCGGTAATCATGGCCGACCAAGCGTTACCAAACCCTTCACCAAAGGCAACGCGCATATCGAGACGATCGCCACCACCGTGAGAGCCACCGATGCTATCGGAGCGCGCATTGTTGTCCTCGAAATAGTGGCCCCACTCGTGAATAATGACATGACCGTCGTATTCGTCCGTATCAGTATCCGCGGCACCTAACAGATAAATCTTGTCAGCGCTGTAAAAGGAAGTGCCAATCTGGCCAGTATTCAAGCTACCACTTTGTGGGATATTGTTTGGACTCCAGTTTATAACCAGAGGGTCGAGCTGCAAGTTAGCATCAACAACTCTTAGCTTATCAATGACATCATAGACGCGATCCAGAATGTGGAAGGGTGCCGCTGCTCTTGTGCTGGTGTAAGAGCTACCACCCCAGCCGGATGCAGCGTTAAGGTTTCGAGTGAAGTTGGTTGAATCCACTTGAAAACTGCTTGAATCTAAGACGTATTGCGCATTATTGCTAGTGTTATCGACCACTTCGATATCCCAAGCTTGAGTACCGCTTTGCTTAAGCTCTGCGCGCACACGCAAGGTATAAGTCGCGCCAGTTTCACCCGCTAAACTGTAGTCGCCGTTGTCGTCGGTTGTTGTTGTATCGACAACGGTACTGCCTTGAATTAGTTGAACGGTTACGCCACGAACGGGATCTTGAGTCGTAGCATTATAATTTAGACCATTGGTCGAAGGATTATGTGGGACATTGTCATAAGTGACTTTTCCTGAAATAGTGGCACTTTCGCCACTACCGCCACCATCACCCGGTCCAGGTGTAGGCGAACCGCTATCGCTACCGCCACCACCACACGAATAAACGAGTGCCGATAACGACATCATTAACATTAACTTTATGGCTTTCATGAGTTCTCCTCAGTTATCAAACTCTTAGTTGAGCTGATACTCCGCATCAAAACAGGTCGCAGCTACACTAGTGCCTTCTTCGTTATATCCAATAGTATCAGCAATACTGATGCCTTGCTCTAGGTCAAAGCTGAGAACCACTGGCTCAATACCAGGAGCTTCGTCACGAGCAATCTCAACGCCATTTGTGAAAATATAAGCATCAATATCATTATTTCGCGATGGCGTAAGAGTCAAAGTATAGTTCCCTGCCACTGGCGCGTTCAACTTTAAGAAACGGTGATTTGCCAGCTTATTTCCAGCGTCGCCTTGTGAGGTACTGGTGCATACTCGCAAAATATCGCGCGGAAATAGATCTAAATATACCGGCAGGCCTTCTGGTAAAGAGCCATTGTTATCTTCATTGGTTCCCCAGATATCTACGGCTGGGTTAATATTTTGCGCTGCCATCATATTATCCACATCAGTCGCGTACTCAGGATAGTTTTCCTTAAAGTAAGTCATGAACGTGAAAATACTGGTTAAAGCCGCTGTATCTTTTTGTTGATTGGTCAATATGCTAACAATCGGCTCTAAGCCTAAGTGGATAAAGTCCTGGCCATCAGCAGCTTCGTCATAAATATCATATAACAAGGACTGCACTGAACCCTCGCTGAACCAGCCTGGGTTGATAACGTCGTTATCTTCTATGGCAATCGAGAAGCCCAAGGCTTGACCTTGATCAAAAGAGTCCTGATATAGCGGTCGATCTGTGATCATAGCCGACCAAGCATTACCAAAGCCTTCACCAAAAGCTACGCGCAGGTCAAGGTAGTCGCCGCCTGCATGAGGGCCACCGATACTGTCTGAACGAGCAAGGTTATCTTCAAAAAAGTGAGCCCATTCGTGGATAATGACGTGATCATCATATTCATCGGTATCAACATTTTCGGCGCCCAGTAAATAAATTTCGTTGTTTGTATAATGCGAGGTAATAATTTTACCTGTCGCATAGTCCAATTCTTGTGAAGGAATGTTGTTTGGACTCCAGTTCATGGTCAGAGTTGGCAACTGAACTTCGCCAACATCATCCAGTTTAAGCAGAATATCGTTAACTTTATCGAGAATATGGAAAGGGGCTGCCGCACGGGTGCGCTTATATCCTTCATCGCCTTGCCAGCCTGAAGCCGCATGAAGGTTTACTTCCATAATTTCACGCTTAACTTCAAAAGTGTCGGTACTGAGGGTATATACGGCTTTGTCGTTTGTATTGTCGACGACTCTAACGTGCCATTCGTTGCCATCTTCGCTAGTGTCGTCGTTAATTAACTCTGCGCGAACACGTAACTGCACGAAGGTATCCATCTTTTTGACAAAGCTGTAGCTACCTTGGCTATCGGTTATATCCGTTTCGATAACCTTGCCATCTTCGATCAGCTCTACTTTCACGCCACGAAGTGGCACGTCGTATGAGTTTCTGTAGTCTAAGCCATTAGTTTCTTCGCTGTGAGGAACTTTCTCGTAGGTGACTTTCCCTGAAATTTCAGCGTTTGGAATGTCACAACCGGCTAATAGACTAAGAGCTGCGCCAACAAAGATGAGTCTTTTAAGATACATACACTACCCCGATTTTATTATGATGTTTTATCTTATAACGACTAAGTCTAATATAAGCTTTCAAATTGATCGAGGTTATGTGTCTTATTGAGCAGCGTTTTTGATGTGTTTTATGGCTGCCATTACTTGATTATCGCGCCTATAGTCTTGATTTACAGTGGTTTGGTCTGACGCCTGTTTTTTTGTATCATTTTGTAGCTTTTCAGGATCTGAACCTTTGTTGATATCAATAGGCTCAAAAGGAACCTCAATATCGGGCGTAATCCCTGAGTTCTGGATGGAACGATCTTGTGGCGTGTAATACAAAGAGGTAGTTAGTTTTATCGCATTGCCGCCATGAATTGGCAAAATAGTTTGGACCATGGCTTTACCAAAAGATTGAGTACCGATTATGGTTGCTCGCTTTTGATCCTGTAACGCGCCAGCGACAATTTCTGAAGCTGAAGCAGAACGGCCATTGATTAAAACCACGAGTGGCTTGTTGCGTAAAATGTCTCCATAAGAAGCGTTATGCACTTCATTACTTTCCTCGAGGCGTCCTTTGGTTTGCACGATAACGCCTTCATTTAAAAACAAATCGCTGACTTCAGTCGCACCATCTAAAAGCCCACCAGGGTTGTTTCGTAAATCGAGAATTAGCCCTGCTAAAGGTTTCTTATTGAGATATTCCATGTTGCTGATGGCTTGGCTGAGATCATTCGCAGTGCGCAGTTGAAACTCTGTAATTCTGGCGAAACCGATATTGTCTTCTAGCAGTTGATAATTCACGCTGGTGGTATGGATGATCTGACGAGTAATCGTGAGTTGCTGCTCGTCACCATTGGTATCGATATAGGTTAGTGACACTTTACTCCCCGGAGCGCCGCGCATCAGCTTCGAGCCTTCTTCTGGCGATAGTCCCTCGGTAGGGACTTGGTTCACTTTGGTGACTAAGTCGCCAGACACTAAACCGGCTCTTTCTGCTGGCGAATCTTTAACCACGTTTACAATTTCAATGCCCTTGTCGGTGTGGCTTGCTTCTACGCCAATACCTGCATAGTCACCTGTTGCACTTTCTTGTAAAGCGGCAAACTGCTCAGCCGTAAGGTAGCTAGAGTAGGGATCTAAGTTATTAAGCATGCCACGAATGGCAGCATCTAGAATTTCTTTGTCGGTTAGTTCTTTTACGTAGGATTTTTTAATCTGAGCGTAGGCATCGGCTAATGCAGCTAACTCATCTAAAGGTAAGGTCTCGACTTTTTCTGAGGTGCCGGACTCTTGTTGCAGTGTTGTATCGGCTTCTTGGGCCTTATCCTGATTATCAGCTGGGGTGTCAGCGAGCGCTGAGCTAGCTAAAAGACTAGTCAGTATGGTTGCCAATAAAAGCTGTAATTTCATTCTTTGCTGTTCCCTTATAAAGCCCAAAGTTCGAATTTTTGATTTACTTTATCCACCTGATGGGGTTTTGTGGTTTACCTTTATAACGTATTTCAAAATACAAACCCGGTTCACCACTACCGCCACTTCCACCAGAGATCGCAACCGGCTCGCCAGCCTCGACCCAGTCACCAGGCGACTTTAGTAATGATTGGTTTTGTCCGTATAAGGAGAGGTAGCCCTGACCGTGATCGACAATAACCAACAAACCATAACCGCGTAACCAGTCTGAAAACACCACTTGGCCATGATGAATAGCATGAACCGAGGAGCCTTCTTTAGCACCGATTAAGATGCCATTCCACTTTAATCGGTTTCCTAATTTATTGCTACCATAACGATACACTAGAGGGCCACTGGCGGGCCATTGCAGTTTCTTTTTATGTTTTGCTAAACCGCTTAGCGATTGTTTTGGCGCAAACTGACGAAGTGTTTTCTCAATCGAGCGAATGACTTTCGCCAGCTCTTCTTCATCACGCTTTAATTTGTTAAGGCGTGAATTTTGGTTATTGTAACTGTCTTTAAGCTCTTGTAATGCGATCTGTTGCTGTTCTTTGAGTGTTTGCTGTTGTTTTTGTTGATCTTTTTGAGATTGCTCAAGCTCTGCTAAAGACACTAAAGTGGTTTGAATATCTTGCTCAATAACTTCTAAGCGTTGCAGGGTTTGCTGTAATTTTTCAATATCATCAATCCGCGCTTGGTTTAAATAGCGAAAATACTCCAGCATTCGAGATACTTTAGTCGGATCTTCTTGGTTCAAAAGAAGCTTAATATATTCCTGACGACCTGAAATATAGGCGCTTTTGAGCTGGGTGGCGAGGCGTTGACGTTGCTTTTCTCGTAACTCAACTTTCTGAGTTTGCTCAATCTTTAAATCAGCGAGCTTTTGCTTTTCAGACTTCAGTTTTGCTTGTGTTGAACGCAGGGCGCTGCTTGCTGCAGCGAGCTTTTTATCAATAACTTGTATCTTCTGCTGTGCTTGGCTTTGTTCTTTAAGGTTAGATTGCAGCTCTTTTTGGATATCCGAGATGGCTGCTTTAAGTATCTTTAACTCTTTTTCGGCTTGGGCTTTATTGTTCGCGGAGTACGAAGATAAAGAAAAAGTCACCAAGAAAACGAACAGGCATAGAAGAAGTTGTCTTGGTGACGTCATTTAGTGAACCTTAATTATAGTTTGAATATTGGTCTGCCCGTCATTTCATCAGGAATTGGCAAATCCATCAAGCTTAATAATGTAGGAGCTAAATCGGACAATACGCCGTCAGTAACCACTGGTTCGGCTTTGCGGCCAATATATAACAAGGGCACGGGCTCACTGGTGTGAGCGGTGTGAGCTTGACCTGTCTCGGCATCCGCCATTTTCTCGGCATTGCCATGATCTGCGGTAATTAAAGCTTCGCCACCAACCTCCTCAAGCGCCTCAACGATTCGGCCGATACACTCGTCTAGTACTTCGATAGCTTTTACCGTAGCTCCGAAGTTGCCGGTATGGCCTACCATGTCAGGATTGGCAAAATTACAGATAATAGCGTCATACTCTTTATTTTTAATCACTTTAACCAAGTGATCCGTCACCTGCTTCGCGTTCATCTCAGGCTGTAAATCGTAAGTCGCCACATCTGGAGAAGGGATTAATTCGCGATCTTCGCCGGCGAATGGAGTCTCAACGCCACCGTTAAAGAAAAAGGTCACATGCGCATACTTTTCTGTTTCGGCTATTCGTAATTGCTTCTTGCCAAGCTTCATTAAATGCTCGCCAAGCACATTGTTCATGCTAATAGGCGGGTAGGCGATTGAAGCATCAATATCGGTCGCGTATTGAGTCAGCATCACAAAGTTAGCAAGAACAGGGCGGCTTTTGCGCTCAAAACCATCAAAGTCATCGTTAGCAAAGGCTTTGCTGATTTGGCGAGCACGATCGGCGCGATAATTCATGAAAATAATGCTGTCGCCATCTTCAATTGGAGCTGCTTCGCCAATGATGCTTGCTTTGACAAACTCGTCATTTTCATCACGCTCGTAAGCTGCTTTTAGTGCGCTAACGCCATCAAGGTATTGGTATTCAGATTCTGAGCGAGTCAACATATCGTAAGCCAACTCAACTCGCTCCCAGCGGTTATCACGATCCATCGCGTAATAACGACCGACCATACTGGCTAGGCGACCGACGCCAACTTCTTGGCAGACTTTATCCAGCTTGACCAAGCTCGCTTCAGCACTACGTGGTGGCATATCGCGACCATCCAAGAAAGCATGGATATAAACTTTTTTAGCGCCACGCTGTTGGCAAAGCTTAATTGCCGCGTGGATATGATCTTCATGGCTATGTACGCCACCTGGTGATAAAAGGCCCATCAAATGTACTGCTTTGTCTTTGCTCACAGCCTTATCGATAGCCTTCACAAGGGCTTCATTATCGAAGAAATCCCCCGTTTCAATGGCCTTGCTGATGCGCGTGTAATCTTGGTAAACCACACGACCTGCGCCAAGGTTAAGGTGGCCGACTTCGGAGTTACCCATTTGCCCCTCAGGTAGACCGACGTCGGTGCCTGAACCAGAAATTAGAGTGTGGCTATAGTGATCCCAATATTTATCCCAGTTTGGGGTATTGGCAGCCATGATGGCATTGTCTTTTGGATCTTCGCTATATCCCCAACCATCGAGTATGATCAGGGCAACAGGTTTTGGGCTATTACTCATGAAGTTAAATAAAATGACGAACTTGTGAGCTATTGTATCGTGCAAGCCTTATGGAAGCTAGGGCAATAGAGGCTAGGCCAGCTTAGAGAAGCGCTAAAGTCCGCTACAGCTTGTTACAAAATCTAGAAAAAATAGATTGAACGAGGACTAGCGTTCATTCTATATTGAAGAATTAAAAGTACTTTAAAAACTAACAACTTTAAAACCATTATCTAAAATCTTTATTTAAAACATAGAAAAGAGGAATCTATTAATGTTCATGGAACTTGTTATTGCGCTTGTGGCGCTTGTTGTCATAGGTATTTTCTTAGGTGTGAAAACCGTGACCCAAGGTAATCAATATACTGTTGAACGTTTCGGTAAATATCGTAAAACGCTACCGCCAGGCTTGCATGTGATTATGCCAATTATTGACCGCATCGGTGCCAAGGTAAACATGATGGAGCAGGTGCTAGATATCCCAGCACAGCAAGTCATTTCACAAGATAACGCCACGGTTACCATCGACGCGGTGTGTTTCTATCAGGTTGTAGACCCAGTAAAAGCGACTTATGAAGTGAATCAACTTCACCGCGCTATGCAGAATCTTGTAATGACTAACATCCGTACCGTTTTAGGTAGTATGGATTTGGACTGGATGTTATCGAAGCGTGATGAAATCAACGCTCGTATACTAACGATTGTTGATGAAGCAACTAATCCTTGGGGCGTTAAAGTCACTCGTATCGAGATTAAAGACATTTTGCCTCCTCGCGATTTGGTAGATGCGATGGCGCAACAGATGAAAGCCGAGCGTTTAAAGCGCGCGCAGATTCTAGAAGCTGAAGGTACTAAGCAAGCGGAAATTCTAGAAGCCGAAGGTGAAAAACAAGCACAAATTTTAACCGCAGAAGGTGCTAAAGAAGCAGCCTTCCGTGAAGCGGAAGCGCGCGAGCGTCAGGCTGAAGCAGAAGCTAACGCAACGACCATGGTATCGAAAGCCATTGCCGAAGGTAACGTGCAAGCGGTTAACTATTTTGTTGCGCAAAAATACGTCGATGCACTGGGTAAAATCGCAACATCTGATAATCAGAAAGTGCTAATGCTACCGCTTGAAGCATCATCAGTCATCGGCTCGGTTGCAGGCGTCGCTGAGATTGCTAAAGAAGCGTTCAGCAATAAGTAAACAACCACAAATATAACGAAACCGATTAAGTCATAGATTAGCCACAAGGGGATACTATGGAGTTCTTCTCAAACGCAGAATATTGGCACTGGATGGTGTTCGGACTGGTGCTACTCATTCTAGAAATGTTCGCGCCTGGCGCAATTTTATTGTGGTTAGGAATTGCCGCCTTAGTGGTCGGTACCTTGCTACTCTTTTTAGGAGAACACTTTAGCCCCGAGTGGCAGTGGATAGTCTTTTCTATCTTCTCCGTCGTTAGTATCGTCGTATGGCGCAGCTACAGCAAAAAACACAAACTTAACGAACCCGAAGACGGCAGCTCGCTGAATAACCGCGGCAAATCACTTATCGGGCAAACCTTCACTCTCGCCACCGCTATCGAAAACGGCGTCGGCAAAGCAAAAGTCGGCGACACCTACTGGCGCGTCACAGGCCCCGACACGCCACAAGGCGAAAAAGTCAAAGTCGTTGGCTTTGAAGGCGCGACTTTGAAGGTTGAGCAGTTAACTTAATAACTTTAGATGGTATTTTTTAAAATTAAAAAACTGTTAATAAAAAAGAAGCCCTCATTTAGAGGGCTTCTTTTTTATGCGGCTTATGCGTTTATGCAGCATCTTTTTGACGTTCTTTTGTTTGGCTCTCTTCGTACATCTTTTCAAGCTTACTTGAATTTGCAAGTAAGTACTCAAACGATGCTAGCGATGCCTTTGAGCCTTCGCCCATGGAAACGACGATTTGTTTGTAAGGCACAGTGGTGACGTCGCCGGCTGCATAAATACCAGGCTGAGACGTTTCGCACTTTTCGTTAATCACGATTTCGCCAAACTTAGTGGTTTCGACGACATCGCCTAAGAACTTAGAGTTAGGCACTAAGCCAATTTGTACGAAGACACCGTCAAGTTCAACACTGTGATTTGTTTCCGTCGCTCTGTCAGTGTATTCGATAGAGGAAACCTTACCATTTGTCGCGTGAATCTCTTTAGTTGCGACGTTCTTTAAAATGGTAATATTGTCTTTTGCCTCGGCTTGATCGACGAGCACTTTATCGGCTTTCAGCTCTGGCATAAATTCAAACACCGTAACGGATTTTACAATACCGGCTAAGTCTAGTGCCGCTTCGATACCTGAGTTACCGCCACCAATGACTGCAACATCTTTGCCTTTAAAGAATGGGCCATCACAGTGTGGGCAGTAGGCCACGCCATTGCCGACGTTTTCTTTTTCGCCAGGGATACCAAGCTCTCTCCACTTAGCGCCAGTAGCGATAATCATAGTTTTACTATCAATAACTTCGCCTGACGATAGCGTAATGGTTTTGATGTCGCCTTGCTGTACATCAGTCACACGCAGGTGTTCTTTAACGGTAATATCATATTCGTTTAGATGTGCCTGTAATGCGCCTGATAATTCTGGCCCGGTGGTTTTTGGCACAGATATTAAATTTTCGATACCCATGGTGTCTTTAACTTGGCCACCAATGCGATCAGCGATTAGGGTTACTTTTAAGCCTTTGCGTGCGCTATAAATCGCTGAGCTTACGCCTGCTGGTCCGCCACCAATAACGACAACATCTTGTAAGGGTAGCTTCTCAGCTGAGTCGGCTTTCGCAATAGACGGATCTTGCTCGAGCAACTTATCAATGAGTTCTGCTGCGGTAACTTTACCGTTGGCAAATAATTCACCGTTTAGATAAACACTCGGCACGCCCTGAATATCGCGCTCTTCGATAACGTCTTGGAACAAGCCTCCGTCGATCATTTCTGCTGAAATATTAGGGTTAATCACAGCAAATTGGTTTAAAGCTTGCACCACGTCTGGACAGTTGTGACAGCTTAGGCTGACAAAAACTTCGAACTTCATCTCTTGGTCAATATTTTTGACCATGTTTTGTAATGAGCTATCGAGTTTAATTGGAGTACCTGCTGCTTGCAGAACCGCTAAGACTAGCGAGTTAAACTCGTGGCCCGATGGGATGCCTGAAAACTGGATCCCAGAATTTTCGCCATCAACTTCAATTAGGAAACTAATTGGGCTGCGAACTTGACCCTTTAGATCACGTTCTTCAAATTGAACTTTGTCGCTAACGCTGGCAAAGCTCTGTAAAAAATCTTTAAGTTGATCACGCTTGGAGTGCTCACCAGTTTGCAAGACGAAAGTCACCGTCTTTTGCAAATCTGCGGTATAGCCTTTCAAAGCTTCTAATATTTGTTTGTTTAGCATAGTGTGTTCCTGCCTTGCAAAATTGACTGAGGAAGTTTTGATGTTAAGAAGAAAACTATGTCAGTCGCGAGTGATTTAGGATGCTTGGTGAGCGGGGAAGCCCACCAAGCGTTTACAACAATTATCTATAAATAGATGTGTTGGAGACTTAGCTCTTACCGACTTAGATTTTACCTACTAAGTCTAGTGAAGGAGCTAAAGTGTCTTCACCTTCTTTCCAAGCCGCCGGACATACTTGACCTGGGTTGTCGCGTACATACTGAGCTGCTTTAATCTTACGAACTAACTCTTCAGCATCACGACCAACACCTTCAGCTGTGATTTCCATGACCTGGATGACGCCGTCTGGGTCGACTACGAATGTACCGCGATCTGCTAGACCTTGGCCTTCGCGCATAACGTCGAAGTTACGAGTAATTTCGCCTGTTGGGTCACCAATCATGGCATAGTTAATTTTGCCAATGGTGTCTGACGTTTCGTGCCATGCTTTGTGAGTGAAGTGAGTGTCTGTTGATACAGAGAATACTTCAACGCCGCGGCTCTTAAGTTCTTCATAATGATCCGCTAAGTCGCCTAACTCAGTTGGACATACGAACGTAAAGTCTGCTGGGTAGAAGAAAAATACTGCCCACTTGCCTTCGATGTCTTTGTTAGAAACTTCAACGAACTCGCCGTTTTTAAATGCTGTTGCTTTAAAAGGTTTAATTTCAGTGTTGATAAGTGCCATGTGTGGCCTCCTATTCGTTAATATTGGGTTCTTTGTGAGTACGGGGAAAAGTATAGGAATTGCTGGTGGTTTAGTAAATTTGAATAAGTTGAAGATGATGTTCTATAATTATGAATTATGATTGTCGGTAGGATAGATACTAATGGTGTCATTTAAACAGTTGGTTTACGCGTTAACAGTTGAGGAAACGCTACATTTCAAGAAGGCCGCCGAGCGATGTAACATCAGCCAGTCAGCGTTGAGTACCGGCCTGAAGCAGTTGGAAGAGCATCTGGGTTTGCAAATCTTCGAGCGCGATAATAAAAAAGTTTTAGTCACGCCATTGGGACAGGAAGTTTTAAAGCGCGCTCGAGAAATCATGCTACAGATAAATTCTCTTGATGAACTTGCTGAAGGAATCAAGCAACCACTGAGCTTTCCGATATCCGTCGGTGTTATTCCAACCATCGCGCCTTATTTGCTGCCCAAGATCTTCCCTTTATTGCACGAGCAATACCCAGAAGCGGAGTTGCGTATTGTCGAAGAACAGTCCCATGTGCTGGTTGATATGGTGCGAAAAGGGGAGCTGGATACCGCTATTCTGGCACTACCTTATGCACATGAAGGCTTGTTGGCCTTGGAGTTTTGGCAGGAAGACTTTTATTGGGTCACTCTAAAAGGCGATCGGTTTAGTGGTAAAAAAGAGGTGACCAGCGACGAGCTAATGCAAAGTAACTTGATGTTGCTAAAAGAAGGACACTGCCTAAAAGATCATATCCTAGATGCATGCAAGCTTACAGATAAGCAAGCGGAGCATGGTTTTGGCGCAACCAGTCTTAATACTTTGATACAAATGGTATTAGGCCGCTTGGGCACAACCTTGATCCCAGCTATGGCCATGGATCAGCTCATATCGCAAAACAAAGAACTCATTGCTGTGCATTTAAGCGAGCCAGGCCCTCATCGCCGGATTGCTTTTCTCATACGACCGAATTTTACAAGAATGGGCAGCGTAGAGGCTCTAAAACAAATTTGTAAGCAGGCGCTTAGCGGAAAATAGGTTAATTCTAATTTTTAGATTAGTTGGATGATATCTGTGCAAAAAATAATCATTTTGAAATAGCTCAGTGAACTGAAGGCAAATATCACTATTCCAAAGGAGCCTTAAGGCATATAGATACTGGGCGAATGATTAGTTTTGTGTATAATGCAATGTTCTAATTTCCAGTATCATTTTGACTTAGGTTTTCTGGCAAATGCAGCAATTATTTGAATTTTTTGGCAATCATCCGTTTCTAGGCTCGGCCTGGTTAGCGTTCGCACTATTACTTCTGATTAGTATCATCAAAACCCTGACCAGTGGCTCTAAGTCATTGACGCCGTTACTAGCTACGCAAATGATTAATAAAGAAAATGCGCAGGTAGTGGATTTGCGATCGGTCGCGGACTTTAATAAGGGGCATATTCACGGTTCGGTGAACATTCCTTTTACGAAGGTTAAAGATAGCGTTAAGGACCTTGAAAAATATAAGCAGGTCCCCATAATTATGGTCTGTAACACTGGAATCCAGTCAGGTAGCGCAGCGATTACGTTACGCAAATTTGGCTTTAACCAGGTTCACAAACTCAAAGGCGGTATCCAGTCTTGGAGTGGCGATAATTTACCACTAGTGAAAGGGTAATCAATCAATGGCAACAGTTGAAATGTACACCAAGCGGTTTTGCCCATTTTGTGTACGAGCGAAGCATCTGCTAGAAAAACTAGACATCAATTACACTGAAATTGCAATTGATGGCGACAATGAGTTGCGGGAAAAGATGATTTCAATTGCTGGCGGCCATACGGTTCCGCAAATTATCATCAACGACAAGCCCATTGGTGGCTGTGATGATCTGTATGCTTTGCATGCCGCAGGAAAATTAGAGCCGATGTTGGACAATTAGATCCATTATTAAAATAAAACATTAAATATCAAAGAGAGTACAGTTATGGCAGAGAACGAAAATGCAGCAAACCAAGGTGAGCAAAAAGTAGAAACTCCTGAGGGTATGCAGTTAGTAGTACAAACGATTTATGCAAAAGACATTTCTTTTGAAGCACCGAATTCACCAGAAATCTTTTTAGAGCAGTACAAGCCAGAAATCAACGTTAACCTAAATAACCGTGTTAAAGATTTAGAAAACGACAGCTATGAAGTTGAGTTACAAGTGACTGTAACGTCAAAAGTTGGCGAGAAGACTGCTTACATCGCGGAAGTTAAGTACGGTGCCGTATTCGGTATTAAAGGTATTGAAGACGAAGTTCGTGGGCGTTTATTGAGAACTTTCTGCTGTGAGCAGTTGTTCCCATACGTTCGTGAAGGTATCTCAGAAGCAGTATCTCGTGGTGGCTTCCCGCGCTTCGTATTACAGCCAATTAACTTCAATGCTTTGTATGAGCAGGCGCAACAACAAGCTGCTCAGCAACAAGGTGAAGCAAACGCTTAATGGGCACTCCTAAGTCTTTTGCGGTTCTCGGCGCTGGGTCGTACGGAACCGCATTAGCTATTGTCCTAGCGGGTAATGGCCATCAGGTAAAGATGTGGGCGCGTGACGCTTCTCAAGCTGAGCGCATGCAAAGTGATTGCGAAAATACTCGCTATTTACCTGATACCAAATTTCCTGAATCTTTAGTGGTTTCTAGCGATATTGAAGAAGTCATTAATGACTCATCTGTGGTGCTTGTAGCGGTGCCGAGCCATGCTTTCCGAGCGGCTTTACAAACCATCAAGCCACATTTAGGTGACAAGACGCCTATTATCTGGGCGAGCAAAGGTTTAGATCCAGATACTGGTGACTTGCTGGGAAATGTCCTAATTGAAGAATTAGGGCCAGAGCAACCACATGCCATTCTTTCCGGTCCCAGTTTTGCCAAAGAAATGGCTAATGGGATGCCAACGGCTATCAGTTTAGCCTCGAATGAACGAGCTCTTGCAGAAGAGCTAGCCTTAGATTTTCATAACGACCGATTCCGAGTTTATACCAGCACTGATGTGATTGGTTTGCAGATTGGTGGTGCCGTAAAAAATGTTGTGGCAATTGGCGCAGGTATCGCCGATGGCTTGGGCTTCGGCTCAAACGCACGCACCGCATTGATTACGCGTGGCCTAGCCGAAATGAAGCGTTTAGGTGTAGCCTTAGGAGGCAAAGCCGACTCCTTCAATGGTATGGCTGGAATGGGCGATCTGGTATTGACCTGCACAGATGATCAGTCTCGAAACCGTCGCTTTGGCTTAGCCTTAGGGCAGGGTGGTGATCGCGAGGGCGCTGAAAAAGCCATTGGACAGGTGGTGGAAGGGGTGCGTAACGCTCATGAAATCCACATGTTATCGAATCGAGTAGGTGTGGAAATGCCAATTTGTGAAGCGATTTATAAGATTATCTATAAAGGCGCCGATCCTAAAGCCGCCGCGCATGAACTACTAACGCGTGATCTAAAGTCTGAGTCTTAAGCTACTGACAACCTTCAAAGCCGAGCTGTCTGAGTGCTTCAAAGGCCATGATGGCCGCTGTATTGGACAGATTCAAACTTCGACTTCCTTCCTTCATAGGTATTCTCAACAAGGTAGTCGCTAACTCCTCTAGAATATGATCCGGCAACCCACGAGTTTCAGGGCCAAAAATGAAGTAGTCACCATCTTGATATTCAATTTGATGGTAATGCTTTTTGCCTTTCGTACTTAAAGCAAAAAGTCGTTGTGGTTGCTGCTGATTTTTAAAGTCATCGAAGTTTTCATGAATAATGACATTGGCCCACTCGTGATAGTCGAGCCCGGCACGACGCATACGCTTATTCTCAAGTTCAAAACCTAAAGGCTTTATAAGGTGTAGTTGTATCCCTGTGTTGGCGCAAAGGCGAATAATATTGCCGGTGTTAGGTGGGATCTCAGGCTCAAATAATACGATATGCAGCATACTTATTCTTCTTTGGAGTTGGGCTTTTGTTGCCAGTATTTTAATTTACGGCTTAAGGTATTGCGACCCCAACCTAATATTTTTGCTGACTTTTGTTTGTGTTCTTGAGTTAGTCTTAATGCCGTTTCAGCAACAAACTGCTCAAACTGCTGCTGCATCTCGATCAAGACCTCTGCATTCCCTTGATGGTACTCACTGTCGATGTGCTTCTCGGCGTGTTGTAACCACAAAGGCAAATCACTAGCAGGCTTGTGGCTGTTGATAGCTCGTTGACATAAGTTGATGACGTGATTGATATCAAAGGGCTTCGGCAAATAATCAAAGGCACCTAACTCATGGGTTTTACTGCCAAGATCGGTATCGGCATAGGCGGTGATCATAATGACCGGAAGCTCAGGCCATTTCTGATTGATGGTTTCTAATAATTCAAGCCCGCTCATACCACTCATTTGTATATCGGTTATAACAAGCTGTGGCTTTTGCTCAGAAATGATGCTGAGGGCCTCTTGGCCACTGTCACATGAGATCACCTTAAATTGTGCATTATTCAGAGCGCGAGCCAAGACCCAGCGGATGGAGCTATCATCATCGACCACAAGGACCGTGTTTGTATCTACGGTATCGTTAGTCATCTTGTAATCCCAGTTGATGAGTTGAAGTACCCTCAGTCGTCTGATGCTTTTCTTTCGGGATGACGGGCAGGTAAATGCTGAAACATGTTCTATCGGCGTTACTGCTAAATTCAATTAGCCCCTGTTGCTGCTGAATAAGGCTTTGCGCAATCCCAAGCCCGAGACCACTGCTGCTTTTGCCGCTTATTAACGGGAAGAAAATGTTGGGCTCTAATTGAGGATCAATAGCTGGCCCGTTATTTTCAACCTGTACGCAAAGCGTTAACGGGTACTGGGTTTCGCCAATAGTGTGCCTTGGTAGCGCCCGTGTGCGTAAGACTATGGTTGCGTCGGCCTGCTCATGACAAGCTTCTATGGCGTTCTGGGTAATGTTCAAAATAGCTTGGTAGACCGAGTCTGGCGCGCACATAAACTCAGGGAGACTAGGGTCATAGTCTCGACTCAGGGTTATATTGCTCGGCAGGTTTAGCTGGCATAAGTCGAGAACCTGCTCGGTGGTTTCATGGATATTCATCATGACACGCGTCGCTTTCTGGGTAGAGAGCAACATGCGATTAACAAGGTTGGTTAAACGTTCTGTTTCTTTCTGGATAATGGTACTTAGCTCGCCAATCCCTTGTCTTACATCCTGCGGAACGTTGCTTGCGGTGGTTTCTTGACTGAGCAACTGTGCAGCGCCACGAATACCGCTTAAGGGCGTTTTAATTTCATGCGCTAGATTTTGTAATAGCCGTTCGCTGACTTGTGTTTGTTTAGACAAGCCTTGTGCAAAGCTACGGCTACGGAAGCGCTGGGAGCTTTGCCACTCTACTAACAAATAAGGCTCATCCGCCATAAACCAGTGACCAGAGATATCAACGGAAAGCTCTTTACCATTGAGTAGCTGTAGCTGAATATTGTCTTGTACAAATTGACCATTCTGGCGAAGCGCTTCGAGAATTTCGGTTAACGGCAAACTGTTACTGGCAATAAAGTAACTATAGCGCTTACCTTTTAGCACCTTGTTGCTGGTGTTAAAGGACTTTTCGGCGGCCTGATTTAAGTATTGAAAACGCCCGTGAGCATCAAAAAGAATGATTGAGGTCGATAAGTTATCTAAAAGGCGCTGAAAACGCATAGGCAATGCTGCTCAAAGGTGCAAGATTCAAAAAGGCATTATAGCAGTATCAACTGGCATGCACCATTTTGGTGCGCGTGAAAGCGCTATTGGATGATTAACGTTTCTTACGTCTATTTTGATTGAGACGTGAGGCAATAAGCGCGTGGAAGCTAATAGCGTCTGAAGATTGAACGGTCTCGCCACTATCATCGTCAATAATCATAGCCTGCAGCTGATGAGTGCCGCGTTCAACTTCTGTTAGGTTAAAGTAAGGAATTTTCTGCGCTTGGCCTACATTATTACCGTCCAGCTTGAGCTGTACGCTATGGTTTGGCCTTAGATTAGGAGTGACAGCAACTATAACATTAATTCTACCGTCGTTAGCTCTAATACCCTCGTCATTCTTAGGTGTATCAATGGCAAGAACCTCATACTTAAACTTTTTTTCATCATCATCTTCTTCTGATGAATCACTTATTGTCGGCGCTTTGTATGCTGGCTTGGGGGTAGAAACCACATTGACGTCTGTTTTGACAGTGATAGGTTTTGAGCCTGGAATTGGTTTGTCGGTAAACACCACATTGCCATCTTTATCTATTTTTTTATACATTACCGTTTCTTTAGCAGAAGTAGCTATAGAGCCGCAGCTTAGGGCAAGTAACGAAACAATTGTCACCAATAATGACTTCATGGGGTTTCCTTTGAGTTAAACACTCCCTCTAGTATCTAAAACTGTGATTGTAGTGTCAAAATAAAAAAGCCCGGGCTGTGCCGGGCTTAGCAATATAGCTAATAATAACTGCGACTAAATTACAGACTGTAATATAAGTCGAATTCAACTGGTGACGGTGTCATTTTCAATAGCTCAACATCACCACGCTTTAAGGCGATATAAGCATCGATCATGTCATCAGAGAAAACGCCACCACGAGTTAAGAATTCGCGATCCTGATCTAGCTCATTAAGAGCTTCTTCTAACGAGCCCGCAACTTGAGGAATAGATAGAGCTTCTTCAGCCGGCAAGTCGTATAAATCTTTATCCATGGCATCGCCAGGGTGAACCTTGTTCTGAATACCGTCTAAACCGGCCATCATAAGGCCTGCGAAGGCTAGGTAAGGGTTTGCCATCGGATCAGGGAAGCGAGCTTCGATACGGCGCGCTTTAGCGCTGTTAACGTGCGGGATACGAATAGAAGCGGAACGGTTCTTTGCTGAGTAAGCAAGCATCACCGGAGCTTCAAACCCTGGAACCAATCGTTTGTATGAGTTGGTGGAAGGGTTGGTTAGCGCGTTAAGAGCTTTGGCGTGCTTAATGATACCACCAACGAAGTATAACGCTTCTTCTGATAAGCCTGCGTATTTGTCGCCAGCGAAGATGTTTGTACCTTCTTTGGCCAGTGACATATGAACGTGCATGCCAGAGCCATTATCGCCTGCTAGTGGTTTTGGCATGAATGTTGCCGTTTTGCCATAAGCATGAGCGACGTTATGAACAACGTACTTTAGGATTTGAGTCTCGTCTGCTTTTTTTACTAAAGAGTTAAACTGAGTGGCAATTTCGTTCTGGCCAGCTGTACCAACTTCGTGGTGGTGCGCTTCGATAACTTGCCCCATGCTCTCTAAAACAAGACACATTTGTGAGCGTAAATCTTGCGATGAATCGACAGGAGGAACTGGGAAGTAACCACCTTTCACGCGCGGGCGGTGTGCAGTGTTGCCACCTTCATAGTCTTTATCAGAGTTCCAAGCAGCTTCAGGATCGTCAATTTTATACGATGAGCCGCTAATATCCGTTTTGAACTTAACGTCTTCAAAAATGAAGAACTCAGGCTCTGGCCCAAAAAAAGCAGAGTCAGCAATACCTGTAGACTTTAAATACTCTTCGGCACGACGTGCAACAGAACGTGGGTCACGGTCGTAACCAGTCATCGTTGCAGGCTCTAAGATATCGCAACGAAGCAACATGGTCGTGTCTTCGTAGAAAGGATCGATAAGAGCTGTTTCAGTGTCTGGCATAAGAACCATGTCTGACTCGTTAATACCTTTCCAGCCGGCAATAGAAGATCCGTCAAACATCTTACCATCAGATAGTAAATCTTCATCTACCACGCGTGCTGGAATAGTCACGTGCTGCTCTTTCCCTTTAGTATCCGTAAAACGTAAATCAACAAATTTAACGTCGTACTCTTCGATCATCTTCAAAACATTGTCAACTGACATTGGATCACACCCCGAAATAAGATTGAATTGAAACTGGCGTCATTATAACAAGGCGATGAATTAAAACTATGAATAAGATGCCTTCTAAAACAAGTCGTTGCACCAAAATGGTGCGGCTCGACGTGAATAATAATAATGAAATGGATTAGAAATCATGGGTGTATTGCTGCTTATTAAATAAACAGCTGTTCGCTGTTTTTAATGCAACTTATTAAAAATAAAATCTAATAAAAACAAGTGTTTAACAAAATCTGATTAGGTTCCGCTTTAAAGCATTAAAATGTAAATTTTGTTGACCGGCTAATTTTAATGTGGTACCTATAGCATACTCCAAGGCTGTATTTCGCCATGGCCCCTTCTTTGTGGGAGGCGAAAAATGGACTTGGTACAACAAAGAAAATTTACCAACTTATCTATAGGTAGGAATTTATGACTAACAAGACAATGATAGCTAAAGCTGTAAAAGTCGCTTTATATAGCGGTTTTGCTGCTTCTCTAGCTGTTAGCGCTCCAGCTTCTTTCGCTGCAGACGAAGAAGAAGGCGCTCAGGCAGAGAAAATTGTTGTAACAGGTTCACGTTTAAAGCGTTCAGACGTTGAAGGCGCTAACCCAATTACAGTAATTGACCGTGAAACAATTGAATTATCTGGTGCTTTATCAGCAGCAGAATTAATGCGTGAACTAACGTTCAACAGCGCAGGTTCATTACGTCCACAATCTGGTAGTTCAGCACAGGGTGTTTCAACTATCGATTTACGTGGTATCGGTTCTGGCCGTACTCTAGTATTGATCGATGGTCGTCGTTTGACGCACTCTCCATCTACTGGTCAAGGTCAAGATTTGAACTCAATCCCACTAGGTGCGATTGAGCGTATCGAAGTATTAACAGACGGTGCATCAGCTGTATACGGTTCTGATGCAATCGGTGGTGTTGTAAACGTTATTACACGTCAAGACTACAACGGTGCTGAGTTAATGGTTAGTAAGGGTGGCGTAAGCGTACCTGCAGACGGCGGTGACCGTGAGTCTGGCCACGCTTTATTCGGTTCTTCAGACGGTACTACTAGCTTATTAGCAGGCGTATCTTGGAACAAGCGTGAAATCATTTTCGAACGTGACTTCCCTTGGGTGGACGCAGGTGCATCAGTATTTGGTGCGAACTTCACAGACCCTAACTCTTTCAACTTTGAAGGAATACCAGGAGCCTGTGGCGAAGAAAACTTTTACTTAGATGGTACTGTTTGTCGTTACAACTTCAACGCGACTAACGCGAACGAAGCATCTAACGAGAATGAGTCGATCTTCTTGAAAGGTACACACCAAATTAACGATGACTGGGAACTTTACAGTAATGCTAGTGTAAATAAGACGACATCTTTCGGTCGTTATGCTCCAGTTCCTGATAGCACTTTCTACTATAGTGATTTAGTAATTGATGCTAACAGCTACAACAACCCAACTAACCCTAACGCATGGTACTACGACCCGAACAACCCTAACGCAGTTGCATATGACGCTTCTGTAGTTGGCGCTCAACGAGATGTAGATATCTGGCACCGTTTTGCAGCAGTGGGTAACCGTGACAATACAGTTAATAACACTAACTATGATTTCCTAGTTGGCGCGACTGGTTTCGTAGGCAACGCTGAAGTTGACTTTGGTGCTCGTCGTGTTCGTAACAGCACAAAAGAAATCGGTAACGGTTACTTAGCGGCTCAAACTGCTTGGACATTTGTAAATGATTTCAACCCTGGTTACGCTACTTACGGTGATAACACAAGTACGTTCGATCCTAATTCTTATTATTATGGTTACAACGTACAACAACCATCTGCTAACCCAGCAAATGTACTTTCTGGCTCAGCTGTAACTACCTCACGTGAAAGTGACTTCAACATCGATGAAGTTTATGCATCTGTTGCATTTGACATCATGGACCTAGACGGTGGTTCTATGCAGATGTTTATTGGTGCTGAACGTCGTGAAGAGTACTACCAAGATCTGTATGATTCACAGTCTGAAGCTGGTCTAGTTGGTGGTTCTGCTGGTAACTCAGCAGGCGGTGGTCGTAGTGTAAACGCTATGTACTTCGAAACATTAATGCCTTTCGCAGATAACTTCGAAGTTTCACTAGCGGGTCGTTACGATAGCTACTCTGATTACGGTAGTGACTTCTCGCCAAAAGTTGGTATGCGTTATCAACCAACTGACGAGTTAACGTTACGTGCTTCTTGGGGCCAAGGTTTCCGTGCACCAACATTGGACATCTTAACTCAAAAGCCAGCATTCTCAGCTGACTCAATCGCTGACCCAGATTCGTGCGATGTATTAGTTGATGACCGTACTGAAGAGTGTCAAATCAATGGTCTGTCAATTTCAAATCCAAACCTGACGTCAGAGCAGTCTGAGCAGTATGCATTTGGTATCGTATGGCAACCAACTGATTGGTTCGATATGTCCTTAGATTTCTCTTCAATCGAAATTGAAGACCGTATCGTTCAGTTCTCTGCTCAAACTGTTGTAAACAGAAACGGTACACAAACGTTTGCTGGTAGCACAGACCCTCGTTATGCTTCATATCAACCAGGCGGAGCAAACTACGATCCACGTCCAATAGACAGTACGTTCACGGTAACACGTGAAGCACAGCCTTGTAGTGTTGATACTACTCAAACGTGTCAGGTTATTACTAGCCTAGTACGTGGTTCTGGTAACGAAGGTGATTTAGAAACTAGCAACATCGACTGGAACATGCACACACGCTTTGACTTAGGTGGTGGTGTATTAGATTCTACATTGCAAATCAGTTACATTAATGACTACAGCATCAACGGTGGTGAAGACCTAGTTGGTATCGCAAGTCTTCCTGAGTACCGTGCACAGTTACGTAACCAGTACATGATTGGAGACTTCCAGTTCGCATTAAATACTAACGTTATTGATGCAAACGGTGAAGATGCTACTGCAGTTGGTACTTGGACTACGCATGACGTACAGGTGAACTACACTGCTCCTTGGGACGGTCGTATCACTGTAGGTGTACAAAACGTTGGCGAAAAACTACCTACATTAGTGGGTTACGATGGTCGTGACTATAACTACGGTCTATACGACGGCTATGGTCGCTACACGTACGTTCAGTACACTCAAAGCTTCTAATATTTAGAGCTTTAAGCAAGACCAAGAAGGGCGAATTTATTCGCCCTTCTTTTTTATAAAGAGAAAAATAATGAACAAGAAACAACGACAAACTAACTGGACAAAATATTGGACCGAAAATCAAATAGACTCCTGTAGTGCAGGGGTTAAAGCCCAAGACTCAGAGATAAATAACTTCTGGGCTGATACTGAAAAAATGTTGAACGAGACGAGCAGTGTGCTTGACCTATGTACAGGAAAGGGCGATGTAATTGCTCAGTTAATTAAACTACAAAAAAATAAGAAACATGGCTTGTCTTTATATACTGGCGCAGATATTGCCGCTATTGATCAAGAGATAGTTGCCGACAGATTTGTAGAAGTTAGTAAGAATGTTTCAATGGATTATGAAACTGATGTTAATGCTTTACCCTATTTAGATGAGGCCTTTGATATAGTTACCAGCCAATTTGGTGTTGAGTATGCTTTTGAAACAGGTGTTGTCAAAGAGCTTTGCAGAGTAATGAAAAGCACTGGGAAAGCAAGACTTGTCCTACACCATAGTGACTCAATTCTTTTGAAAGTAGCTAAAGAAGAAATGTCTCATATTGATATTCTTAGCGAAAAGGCTGGCTACATTGAGCTAATTGAACAGTTGATCCCAGTATTTGCCAAATTACGTAACCCCGCAAATGCCAAAAAGTTAAATAAAGATGAGAAAGCCATTCGAGTGAGGGATTTGTTCAACAAAGAAAGCGGTGTGTTACTATCGAGAATAGAACGATCTAATGTGCCAGATATACTAAAAGATGCGCTAAACCAGTCAAAAAAGATATTCCATGTTGCAAAGTTGCAGGGCTCATCAGCTGCTAAAGCTGAGCTAAGTCGTTATAAAGGCGAGCTGGAGCAAAGCCGTGAAAGAATGTCTGATTTAGTCGAAGTTGCAGTTTCTAAGGAGCAACTAGAAAAGTTAGCGGAAACTGTAAACAAATTTGGAAAAAAAATTACCGTACAACAAGAATTAAAAAGTAATTCGCATATTGTTGCTTGGGGAGTTGAGATAGCTTAACTCCCCTTTAAAAAGGGATTTACTTTTTTATTACAAAAACAATTTCGTGATTATTTTCTTCTGTTGAAACGACTTCGTGATGGTTAATTCTGCACCAGGTAGGGATATCGCTTAAGGTTCCAGGATCTGTGCAAGTCACTTCAAGCAATTCGCCCTCAGAGAGTTCTTTGAGGGCGTTTTGAGTGCGTATAACCGGCATAGGGCACAAGAGGTTACGACAATCTAAAGTATTCTGGCTCATACGTGCCACTCCTGCTTAATTTCGTCAGCGCTCATAGGAGGGACGTCCATGACAAAAGAAGTTCCTTTGTAATTTTCAACTTGAACAGTGACTTGGTCTGCGTTCTTACCACCTGAGTAACGAGCCACTATTTGCGCGGCAAGCTTAATATCTTCTTTATCAAAATCACCGTCTAACAAGGTTAGTGGCCCACCATGACTTACCGTATGGATGCTGGTGAATTGCTTTTTGTAGCCGCGCAAGAAATTATTCTCACCTTCCTCACGGCTTACTATCAATTTAAAGTTTTTCTTTGGACGAATATGACGGCCTACTTTAAGAAGCATAATGTCATCAAGCTCATAACGGCGCTCACCACGAGCATCCCATAAGTCCGCAAGCTTCTTAGAGTAGTTTGCATCAGTCAAGAAGCAACAACCGCCGGCTGGCTGTGCAAAGTCTTCGAAGCCAAACTTTTTTGCGAGCTCAAACTGTGGCTTACGGCTACGGCCTGAAAAGTCATAAAGTTCATCGCGGTTTACCCAGCCCTCACGCTCAGGGAGAGTAGGCATAAGGTTTTTGGCACAAAGTGGGCGCAACAGGCGATCATCAGCACCAGATTCGCGGGCAATAATTGGCATGGTTTCTTTACGTTGCGACTTAGGTCTCTGGCCAATAACTTCACCAGTAATGATGAAGTCAAAACCGTTTTCTTCCGCCCATGCCCAAGCTTGAGCTTGGTTAACCATGAAGATCTTACAATCAAGGCAAGGGTTTAGGTTGGCACCATAACCATGCTTCGGGTTTAGTACGATATCTTTGTATTCTTCAGAGATATCAATAATATGGAGTTTAATACCAAGCTGTTCGGCTACCCACAAAGAGTTATTACGCTTTTGCTTATCCTTATCTTTTTTACGGATTGCATGCGTGTGTCCCTCTACGCAAAAGCCTGTATAAAAGTTGATCCCTTCAACATGGATCCCTTGTTCTTGAACGACTTTTGCCGCTAAGAGCGAGTCTAACCCACCAGAGATGAGTGCAACGGCTTTACGTTGTTTCGGCTTGTCGCCAGTGTTTACTGAGGAAGTTTCTTGTGTCATAACCAAAAATCAATAACTTGCGGAGAGCTTGGTGCTCAAAAAATGGACAGAGATTATATATTAGCGGAGCGAGACTAGCAAAGATAACTGGTAAATAATTAAGCAAAAATTTACACATTTCAAATGAGATGGGATAGTATCAGTAATATAGTGCAATGGGGGGCTCAGGATCTGAATTATTATCAGAAGGATTATCTAAAAAAACAAGTCGTCTACGGCGTATTATTTGGCATATTCGCATTTTTAATAAACTTTAACTTTATTATTCCAATATACGGACACTTGGGACTTCATATGGGAGAGGTGTTTGTATTCCTCTGCCTCATTTTCAGAGGCTTGGTTCCCGCTATTATAGCAACGCTGCTATCCTCTCTAGGTCTGTTTTTAGCCACAGAGAATCCTTCACTTCTAATTACAACCCTACTTCAAACACTCGTGGTTTACTTTTTGATTCGCCGAGGGTTTCTTATCCTTATAGCGGATATCATCTATTGGTTAATCCTTGGCCTCCCTATTACGTACGTAGTGATTACTTACTTTTACCAAGTGACCTCGACTGACTTCACGCAAGTGATCCTCATTAAGCAGGCCATAAACGGTGTATTAAATATCTCGCTTGCCCTATTAGTTCAGCCATTTCTTCCGTCAAGATTATATAGTTCAAATATTGCCAATAAGCTACCCAAGTTATCGAGTCGAATATTTGAACTGTCGCTTATATGTATCGTTTTCCCAACATTGTTAATTACCTTGATTCTGTCGGATAGCAATGCCCAGCAGTCCGAAAAAGAACTCGAAGAAATCCTTCGCATAAGAGCTGCACATTTCGCTGAACTGAGCAGTGGCTATTTGTCTTATCACAAAAAGGCCATTGAGAACCTATCTGAGGTTATCAGCGAGCTGCAAGATGAGCCCGATCAGGAAGCGACGCTCAATCATTGGAACTCGAATTATTCCGGCTTTCTTACTATGCTAATTACCGATGAGAAGGGGTTGGTTATTGAAGGGGTGCCAGAAGAGCGGTTTGAGAAGTTGTTGGCGTTGCCCGAGCTATCGCGTCTGGTTAGCGATCGAGATTATTTTGTTAAGCCCAAAGAGACCAATCAAAGTTTTATTTCAGAGGTGTTTCTTGGTAGGGGCTTTGGTAACGACCCGATTATTGCGATTAGTGCACCCTACTATAGTGGAGGGGTTTTTAAAGGTGTTGTTGAAGGCTCACTAAATTTACCAAATTTTAGCGACATTGATGCAACAGGTAATGCTTATTCGGTAATTGTTGTAGACAAATCAGGCAAAGTTATCTATTCGTCACCGGCATTAAATATCAAGGCGTTAACCGTATTTGCTCAGCAGGATATGACATTAGCCTACTCAAGTAATTTGCCGGCAATCGAAGTCAATGAGCGGGAGTACCTATATAAACAAGTCACAACAGACAATGGGTGGGTGGTAAAGGTTTTAAGTAAGCCCAATACCTTAATAACAGCATACAAAAATAACTTCTATAAACTAATTTTGACTCTAATTATTATTTCAATTCTAGCATTGTCAGTGACCCGAAGATTTGCAAAACAAATTACTCGCCCGCTAGAGCGTTTAGTGCGGTACTTTGAGGCGCAGAGGCCTGTACCAACCAGAGCAATGAAGTACTTATCAAGTGAAGAAGTTGAGTCTATACGCTTGCAGTTAATAAATGCTCAATCACTTATGATTGATTATCAAGAAAAGTTAAAAGATGAAGTGGATGAAAAAACGAAAGAGTTGAAAAAGACAAACGAAAAGTTAGAGCTCTTAAGTAGACAAGATCAATTAACTAATATTTTTAACCGAAGAGGCTTTGAGCTTGCAACGCAAAAGGTATTTAAACTCGCCATACGCAACCATAACCCAGTAACCTTTGCCGTTTTGGATGTTGATAACTTTAAAACAATAAACGATAGCCTCGGCCATACTGCTGGCGATAAGTGCTTAGAATATATTGGCGAAACGTTAAAAGATGTGTTCAAACGAGATACCGACTTCGTGGGACGTTATGGTGGGGAAGAGTTTGTAGTTATGCTCGCTGAGGGCTCTGAAGCCAATCATTTGCACTTGTTAGAATTGTTTCGGGCTACTATTGAGAATGGAAGTGTTTGCTATGGTAAGCAATCTATCAAAATGACGATAAGCATTGGTGCTTATACTGTTCGGGACGATTTTAATATAAGTTATGAGGGAATCATCAAAAAGTCAGACGAACTACTGTATGTTAGTAAAAGTAGCGGGAAAAACAAAATAACGCATAAAAGCCAGTAGTTGTAATGATCTGTAACTTGAAGAAGCGGTTACTTATAGTTATAAGTAGGCATTGAGACTAAGTAAACAAGGAAAGGATAAAAAAATGTCTATTAAAAAAACGTTAATACTTATCGGTTTAATACTATTTACAACAATTACCTCAGCGAAAGAAACTCTGTTTGATTTACCTAAAGTAGAAGAGGGGGCTGAGAAAAAGGCTGATGAGTATTTTGAGCAGGGAAACTATCAAGCGGCTTTTAAGCAATATTTGTCACTCGCTAAATATGGTGATAAATATTCGCAATACATGGTTTCATTTCACTATCTAAACGGCCTAGGGGTTGAGAAGGACATTCACCAAGCGTATGGCTGGGCAAGTTTAGCAAGGAGAAGCCCCTCACCCGAAATTAAAAGGTTTTATCAGCAAGTTGAGCAAGCTGTTCCAGATGCAGAAACGCAACAGGCTGAAAAGATTAAGATTGAGCTTTCTGAGCAGTACAGTGATTTAGCGATTGCCATGAATCTTAAGAAAATGATCAGAAACACGCTCCCAGAATGTACTGGCTCGCGAATTAGAGGCAACTGTGGCTTTATACAGCATTACTGTGTTGATAGTGGCAGCCAAAAAAGTCTTGATAATTGCTTACGGGAAGTGAGTCTAAGAGATCCTAAGGTTATCCGAGCTTTAAAGCAGGATTTAGCCAGAACAAATAAGTTTATTGAGCATAAATTAGCAACTGGGGGCTCCGTTATCAGTACAGAAGTGGAAAGTCCAGAGCAACAACAGCCTGAAACTGAAGAAAAATGACTATTTTCTGTGCGAATGGCGCTATCTAGTATAGAATGGCGCCAATTTTTTGCACAAACTGGTAATTTAACGCCAGAGTATTGAGTTTCAGGAACTATATGATAGATAAATTAAGAAATATTGCGATTATTGCTCACGTTGACCATGGTAAGACAACTTTGGTCGATAAGCTTCTAGAGCAGTCGGGAACATTAGGAGAGCGTGCCGGCGAGCAAGATCGTGTAATGGATTCTAACGATATTGAGAAAGAGCGTGGTATTACCATTCTTGCTAAGAATACAGCGATTGAATGGAAAGATTACCGCATTAACATCGTAGATACGCCAGGTCACGCCGATTTCGGTGGTGAAGTTGAGCGTGTATTGTCGATGGTTGATTCTGTATTGCTACTTGTAGACGCCCAAGAAGGCCCGATGCCACAAACTCGATTTGTGACGCAGAAAGCTTTTGCCCAAGGTCTTAAGCCAATTCTTGTGATTAACAAGATTGACAAGCCAAGCGCTAGACCAGACTGGGTTATGGACCAAGTATTTGATTTATTTGATAATCTTGGCGCAACAGATGACCAGTTAGATTTTGACGTGGTTTACGCTTCAGCACTGAATGGTTGGGCGAGCAAAGAGGCGGATACCACGGGCGAAAATATGCAGCCTTTATTCGAAACCATCGTGGAAAGTGTATCGCCACCGCCGGCTAACTCTGAGGGTGGCTTCCAGATGCAAATCTCGCAGCTCGACTATAACTCTTATGTTGGTGTTATTGGTGTTGGCCGTATCAAACGTGGTCAAGTAAAAGTAAATCAACAAGTTACTGTGGTATCTGCTGATGGCACCAAGCGTAACGGAAAAGTTGGTCAGGTTCTTGGCTATATGGGCCTAGACAGACACGAAGTGAAGTCTGCCGATGCTGGCGACATTATCGCTATCACAGGTCTTGGCGATCTTAAGATTTCTGACACTATTTGTGATCCAAACGTAATAGAAGCGTTACCTCCACTTTCTGTTGACGAGCCTACAGTTACCATGACATTCCAGGTGAATACCTCACCGTTTGCCGGTAAAGAAGGTAAATTCGTCACTTCACGTAATATCCTAGAGCGCCTAAAGCAAGAGCTAGTGCATAACGTAGCTTTGCGAGTGGAAGAAACGGACAACCCGGATAAGTTCCGTGTTTCAGGCCGTGGTGAACTTCACTTGGGTATCTTAATTGAGAATATGCGTCGTGAAGGCTTTGAAATCGCAGTATCGCGCCCAGAAGTTATTATTCGCGAAGTTGATGGTAAGCTAGAAGAGCCTTTTGAAGCGGTTACTATCGACGTTGAAGAAGCACACCAAGGCAGCGTGATGGAGCGTTTAGGTGAGCGTAAAGCTGAAATGACCAACATGCAGCCTGATGGTAAAGGTCGTGTACGTCTAGACTTTATGATGCCGAGCCGTGGTTTAATTGGCTTCCAAACTGAATTCTTAACGCTAACTTCTGGTAGCGGTTTGATGTATCACACTTTTGACCACTATGGTCCTTTCAAAGGTGGTGAAATTGGCCAGCGTACCAACGGTGTGTTAATTTCAAACTCGCAAGGTAAAGCTCTAACCAACGCACTGTTTAACTTGCAGGAACGTGGTCGCTTATTCACTAAGCATGGTGATGAAGTTTATGAAGGCCAAATCGTTGGTATTCACAGTCGCTCAAACGACTTAACGGTTAACTGTCTAAAGGGCAAGCAGCTGACAAACGTACGTGCCTCTGGTACGGATGATGCGCAGGTTCTATCGCCACCAGTTAAGATGACACTTGAGCAAGCGCTTGAGTTTATCAACGATGACGAGCTGGTTGAAGTGACGCCTGAAAGTATTCGTATCCGTAAAAGACACTTGACGGAAAGCGAGCGTAAACGTGCCTCGCGTCCGCCAAAAGGCTAGTCTTAGCTGATATCAAAAACCGCTGCTGAGTCAGCGGTTTTTTTATGCTGAAAGTTTTTTTATGACTATGCTATATTGTGGGCAAAGCATTCATCCAATAAAGATAAGGTCAGGTTTATTCATGCGCTTTTCAGTCACCTCAACGTCCCTCATTTTAGGTTTAGCTTTGCTATCCGGTTGTGCTTCAAACGGTGGCTCTAGCGAAAACAATGGTGCGCTTAAAACCATTAGCAAGTTATTGGGTGGCCAACATGATCAGTCTGTGTTTAAAGACACTTCGGTCAAAGAAGAGCTGGAATACGAGTATCGAGTGTGTTTAGGTGACAATGAAGGCGAGCACGAGAAAATGAAACAATGTGTGCAAGAAGCCTACGCTAAGGTGGTTAAGGATAAAGGTATTGGCGAGCGTCCAACTGACGGCACCGTTATCATTAAAGAAGTTGATGATGGCGTCATTAACGATAGTGAATCTAGTGACGCTGAAGACGGCGGTGACAAATAAGATAGCGGTATTAATTAGAGATGATAGCTTTAATCCAACGAGTCGAAGAATCAAAAGTCATCGTAGATGGTGAAACTGTTGGTGAAATAAGCCAGGGAATCATGGCACTTATCGGTGTGGAGCGTGGCGATGATGTTGCTAGCGCCGATAAGTTACTCAAAAAAATTCTGGGTTACCGAATCTTTTCTGATGACGATGGCAAGATGAACCTTTCTGTTGAAGCAATTAATGGCGGTTTATTGTTGGTGCCCCAGTTCACGCTTGCCGCTGATACTAAGAGTGGCATGCGCCCCAGTTTCTCGAGTGCTGCTCCTCCTGCGCAAGGAGAAGAGCTTTTTGATTATCTGGTGAAAAAGGCTAAAGCTACTTACGAAAAGGTCGAAACGGGGAAGTTTGGTGCGGATATGAAGGTCCACCTGATTAACGATGGACCGGTAACATTTACGCTAAAAGTCTAAAAGACTAGTAGGGTTATTGCTCTGAGCTATCTTCGAGCTGCTCCGGCTGCGACTCTTCAATCAACTTTTTAAGTTGCTCCAGATTGTGTTGATGGCCTTCGTCGATTGTAGAGCCTAGAAGAAAGAGCAGGGCGTTCTGCACAATTCCTTTACCAGTATAGTTTAACGTTAAGTTTATCTTAGTTGCCCCCGCGTCTGTCCGCTCGAACTTCGCTGTGCTAGTGCCTTCTAGCCACTGGTTCTGATAGCTATATCGAATTAACTCATCGGCTTTATAAGCTAACAGTGTTTGCTCAAGAATGCTTATTTCGCCAGAGCCGGTGGTGAAACTCAGACGATGCTTATTGCCTACTTCATTAATTTGCCCCTCTAGTTGCTCTAAGGACTGATAATTAGTCATCCAGTGCTGATACAACAGAGGGTTGTTATAGACAGCAAAGACTTGTGACTGCGGCGCATTGATTTCGATACTGGCTTTACTTTGGTAGTCGGTCTTAAAAATTCCAATAGCAACTAACGTTAGGAAAATAACGCCCACAACAATAAATAAGTACTTCGCAAATTTCATATCAGCTCTCTTTAGATTGTTTTAATCAACTTTATTCGAGGACATTTAGCTACGGCTTATCGTCTCTAAGCTTTTTGACCACAGAGTACAAGTTGTCTTTGTTTGCTTGCTCTGCCGCTATTGGCTTACCAACCACAAGATGAACTTTCGTTCGTAAGCGTTTGACGCGATCAATAAACTTATTGACCTTTTTGCGGCTAAACAAACTATGCCAAAGGCCTTGTAGCGCCATAGGGACCACAGGAACCGGCGACTTCTCTAAAATTCTATCAATTCCAGACTTAAAGTCATCAATATCACCATCTGTAGTAAGTTTTCCTTCGGGGAAGATACATACCACTTCACCATTGTTAAGCGCTTCTTCGATAGTGTACATGGCTTTATTTAAAAGCTCAGGGTCTTCTTTATGCCCAGCGATGGGGATGGCTTTTGCCGTTTTAAAAATAAAACTCAGCACAGGGATTTTAAAGATTTTATGGTACATCACAAAACGAATTGGGCGTCTTATAGTGCCGCCAATAATTAATGCGTCTACATAGCTGACATGGTTACAAACCACCACGCAGGCACCTTCTTCGGGCACATTTTCGACGCCTGTTTTCTTCACGCGATATATCGTATTGATAAGAATCCAAATTAGGAAACGCATCAAGAACTCAGGAATCAGAGTAAAGATATAAATAGCTACCGCCGCGTTAAGAATCGCTGTGAGCATAAAGAATTGCGGGATAGTCATACCATTGCCAAGACATACAGCCGCCAGCAAAGCAGCAAACACCATGAACAAGGCATTGAGAATATTATTACCGGCAATTACGCGCGACAGGTGTGATTTTTCGCAGCGCTCTTGGACTAAAGCGTAGAGTGGAACTATATAAAAGCCACCAAAGATCCCAACGAAAGCACAGTTAATCAGCGTGCGGATAGCGCCCTCTTGGGCTAGAAATGCCGAAGGGCCAAGTTCGCCGATAAAATCACTGCTAGGGTTGGCAAAATAGATATCGAGCGCAAACCAGGTCAATCCGATTGCTCCAAAGGGCACCAAGCCGAGTTCTACTTTTCGCCCCGACAGAAACTCACACAGCGCCGAGCCAACACCAATTCCCACCGAGAAAGTCGCCAGAATAATAGTCGCAACGTTTTCATTACCGTTCAGACTCACTTTGGTGAAGTTTGGGATCTGAGTTAGGAATACCGCACCGTAAAACCAAAACCAAGAGATGCCTAGAATGGACAGAAATACTACTCTATTTTGTCGTGTATATTGGAAGGTACGCCAAGTTTGAGTAATTGGATTCCAGTTAATCTTGAGGTAGGGCTGAGCCGAAGGCGTTTCTGGAATATGGCGACTGGCCCAGTAACCACAGGCAGAGACTATAATCAGTAGGGAGCATAAAATCTTAATACCGAGATCGTCAAAGCCAATTAGAACACCACCGATGACAGTACCTATAATGATTGAGAGGAACGTGCCCATTTCAATAAGACCGTTACCACCAAGCAGCTCTTTGTCGGACAAATGTTGCGGCAAGATACTGTATTTAATCGGCCCAAAAAGGCTCGACTGGAAGCCCATTAAAAATAGAATCCCCAACAAGTACCAGATGTTGCTAGAAAAGAACCCTAAAACGGCGAGTGTCATGATACCGATTTCGAGGACCTTTATTTTTCGAATCAGCGCAGACTTTTCGTATTTTTCAGCGATCTGGCCAGCGGTAGCGGAAAATAGGAAGAAGGGCAGAATAAATAGGCCCGCAGCAATGTTATTCAATAAATCTGAATCCAGGCCGAGTTCGTCGCCAGCTCGAAAGGCGATGAAGATCAGTAAAGCACTTTTAAAAATATTATCGTTTAGTGCGCCTAGAGCCTGCGTGATAAAAAACGATGAAAAGAACTTTTGCTTAAATAAAGAAAACTGATTCTGAGCCATGCTAGTGTTCCTTGGCGTTTATATTTTTAGTTATTGGGAGCTGAAAGAAAGCGACCGTATTGTTATAACAGTTGGAAGACAACTCTTGTAATGATTGCTGGCGGCAGCTTGCGACCTTTTGCGCTACATGCGGCAGCAAAAAAGGCTCATTTCGATTACTTTTTAATTGTTTCTTCTGATCTTTGGTTAAATCGCGCGGCGTAAGAAAAGGCGCGTCGGTTTCAATCATCAGCTTATCGTCTGGAATCAAGTGCACCATCTGTGCTAAATCCTGACCACGGCGTTCATCACAAATCCAACCCGTAATGCCAATATAGAGTCCCATATCGATATACTGTGTTAAACTCGCCTGACTACCAGTAAAACAGTGTATCACGGCCTTGGGAAGCTTTGATTGATACTGTTGTAATAGTTGCACCATTTCTTGCCCAGCGTCGCGTTCGTGAATAAACAATGGTTTCTGGGTGTCGCAAGCTAATTGTAACTGCTGCTCAAACACATCAAGCTGAGTGTCTCGTGGCGAAAAGTTACGATTAAAATCGAGGCCACATTCGCCAACCGCGACAACTTTGTCATTATGCAATAACTCTTTTAGTGCCTCTAAGTCACTAGGCTTAAAATCTTTAGCATCGTGGGGATGGCACCCCGCTGTAGAAAAAAGATCTGAGTATTGGGTCGCTAACTTAAACGCTTGTTGGCTTTCTAGCGGTGAGGTACCGGTGATGATTTGAGCGCTAACGCCATGCTGACGGGCTCTTTCAATAACCTCATGGTAGTCGTCATTAAAGCGATTATTCGTTAGGTTTACGCCAATATCGATATAGGACATAAGTGATTAGTTTTGGTTGTAGACTTGTGATTTTGCATTCTTGTTATAAACTATTTTGACACGAAATGATACTTGCCACCAAATACCAATTATTACAGGGAACCCTATGTCATCAGATGTGAGCCGTGTTACCAATGTATTATTAGCCATAGCGGCTACCTTTATCGTGATTGCCGGATTAAAAGCTGCCAGTAGCTTTGTTGTCCCTGTAATTTTGTCCCTATTCGTCTCGATTATTCTAGGCCCCCTTTATTTTTATATCGCCAACCTAAAAATCCCAAAAACTACCAAAACCGTACCCGATTGGTTAGCCATGATATTGGTGGTGGTGATTATGTCGCTATTGTTTTTCTTGATTGGACGCTTAGTTGGTAACTCGGTGGAACAGTTTTCCGCCAAACTGCCTGAATACGAAATCATGCTACGCAATAAGCTGGCTGGGGCCATGGCGTGGTTAGAAGGTTTAGGTTTTAATATTCCTGAAGCTTCGCTGGCAGAGCGCTTTTCGCCTAGCACGGTGATGAGCCTATCCGCCTCGGTACTTAACGGCTTAGGTGGCATGCTGAGTAACCTATTCCTAATTGTCTTAACCTCGATCTTTCTCTTGATGGAAGCCAGCGTGTTTGGTGACAAAATGCAGCGCGCATTTCCTAATACCGACAGCAAAGCACACAGTGGCTTAAACGAAGTTATCGACAAAATTAAGCGCTACGCCACCATTAAATCCATCGTGAGCTTACTCACTGGCGTCTTAATCAGTGTGTGGCTAGTGTTTTTAGATGTGGAATACCCGTTTCTATGGGGCCTAGTCGCCTTTATGTTTAACTTTGTACCAAACATCGGCTCCATCATCGCCGCCGTGCCAGCCGTTATCATGGCCTGGCTAACCCAAGACTCGATTACCACGCCGCTGTTAGTTGCCGCAGGTTATTTAACCGTCAACTTCGTCGTCGGCAATATCGTCGAACCTAAATTTATGGGGCGTGGCTTGGGGCTTTCCACGCTAGTCGTATTCCTATCCTTATTATTCTGGGGGTGGGTACTAGGCCCAGTGGGAATGCTACTCTCGGTGCCGCTAACCATCATCGTAAAAATCATCCTCGACAGTAATGAAGAAACCCACTGGATCGGCATTATGTTGGGGGATAAGTGACACAGCGTATTGATTTTAATGCAATACGCTGTGTCATCCTGAGCTGTGACCGAAGGGAATACCTTTAGGTAACTCAGGATCTTGTGTGGGTTTACTGTGAACTTTATATCTCCAAATAAGACACTGGTCTCCGCGGTTAAGCGACCGAAGGAAGGGCCTGTTGTGTCGCGGGATGACAAAAGGTGTATCACACCTACGTGGTTTTGACTCTGCTTAGAGCTTAAAGTAGTCTCGATACTAATATTAAACGAATAAGTTAAGAATACTGAAAATGGAATTATTATTTAAAGTATATTCTGAGTTTCTAGGAACTGTAATTCGAGCCATCACTGGACAGCTTTATACTCAAGATCAGATTAAGCGGATAACATCTGGAGCTACAGGCAAATATCTAAAAGAGTTTTTTCCAAAAACGCGAGATGGGGAAGGCACCCTTCAAAGAGTTGAGTCCGCTCGCATTCATATCGAAGCTGCAGGAACTATAATTCGTGACATGCAAGAAGACCTGGCAGTGCAGGATAAACAACTTTCAGAACTAGTGAAGTCGGTTAAAGAGAAGAAAAGATTAGCAGATAGATATCAAACATTAGCCGATACCAATAAAGAGGCATTTGAAGCTTTCCGAATTGAAATGGAAAATGCGCTCCGAAAAGAACTTACTGAACAAGCAAGAAAGGGTAAGAGAATCAGGCAAGTGATATCATTTTTGTTATGGTTAGTAACCCTTATTCTTGGTGCTGCTCTAGGCACTTATTTTAAAGAAATAGTTACGTGGCTGAGTAGCACTTAACAAGCTATTCGTAGCTAGTTAAGCGCTCTCACAGATAAAATATAGGAAGAAAATTGAAGATTAGCACAAGAGAAGAACTTGCCGATTTTGTAAACCATGGAAATAAGGTGAAATATGTCTTTTTCTGGGGGCATCAAGAAAAAGCTGGGCAAGTGACAAAGAGTTGCTTTAGCCAGTGGTATGATTCGAAATTTGAAGTAGATGGAAATGAGTTTATTACTGCTGAGCATTACATGATGTATCAGAAGGCTAAGTTGTTTGGTGATTATAGGGCATGTAAAAAAATCCTTTTGGCTGGTAATCCAGGAGAGGCAAAAGCTATTGGCCGTGAGGTGCTTGGCTTCAAGCAAGAGTTGTGGGATGAAAAACGACTTGAGATTGTGGTAAATGCTAATCTTGCGAAGTTCTCTCAGAACTCAAAGCTGAAGGAGTTTTTGTTAAATACCGGAAACCGAGTAATAGTCGAAGCTAGCCCAGTGGATAAAGTATGGGGCATCGGTCTGGCTCAAGACAATCCAGCATCTGAAAACCCAAATACCTGGAGAGGCCTCAATCTTTTAGGGTTTGCACTCATGGAAGTTAGAGAGCAGCTTGCAGTTCAAGAGGGTGCTTAACAAGCGACAATCACTGGGCTCGGGGACGTGGGAAGCCGTTGTGCTAGACGCTACTTGCTAACTTGTCTCCAAGGAGTAAATTAAACAATGGGTGATGTTTTAGTCTTTAAGCTGAGAGAGCAAGCAGGATATTTTGATGCCACAAAATTTGGAGATTCAGAGCTTTTGAAGGTACCGGATGATGTTGTTTCTCTTAGTCTTGAAAATGCAGCAATCACAGATGTAGGAATTTCTAACTTACCTTTCTTGTACAAAGTAAGATGCATCGATCTGGACTCTACATTAATTACAGATAAGTCGATAGAAGTAATCACTGAGTTTAAAACACTTGAAGAGTTATGGATTGAAGATGTGAAGATAACGGACTATGGTTTTAAGTTGCTGGCATTACTCCCAAAGCTTAAATATGTATCATTATGGGATACAGAAGTATCTGACGAGGCTTATTATTATGTTAAGGAGAGTCTCCCTCACTTAACGTTAGAAGGGTAGAACTAATCTAGTTCTGCAGAAGAGAAGTTTGCTTAACTGTCTAAGGAGAAGAGCGCATATATGAAGAAAGAATCTTTTTTGCAAGGGGTTGCTCATAATATCGCTCATCATGCTGGTAGCGGTCTCAGTTACATATCTCCACATTTATCAAACGCATTAAGCGGTTCAGGGATAAATACTACAGAAATTAATTTGTTATGTGATAGCCCTTATCCTGAAAATGTTCTTCAAAATAAACCATTGAGAATGGCCTTAATGTCTCTTAGAGAAAAAGCGGAGAATATCCTCATTAAACATGGCCTCAGCTTTGAGCAAATCACTGAAATGAGACTATTAGCTACGCCAGCACCTTGGGATAAAGGCGGCTACAGTTTACACACTAGGGTTGTTATTATCTCTATAAATAATAAAAGATATGACTCTGGTTGGCTAAATGATGCTGGTTGTACTTTATAAGTAACTGTTTTTTGAAAGGTCAAAAAAGCCCTGCAAATGCAGGGCTTTTTAGTGTCTAGCAGTTGAGCCTAGCGACTAAATTAATCGTCGTTAGGCTTTGATGTTTCTTCTGGACTTTCTCCAGTTTCTACACCAGTTTCTAACTTGCCTTCGGCAGTGTAGTTAACGACTTTGTCGCCGCCACCGAGTGCTTTATACAAAGATATAACATTGGCTAGCTGTGCGCGTTCAGTTTCTAGCAGGGCTTGCTCTGAGCTGAACTTATCTTGTTGTGCGTTAAGCACTTCAAGGTAGCTGGCTAGGCCGGCTTTGTACTTGGCTTCGGCGAGCTGTAGGCGTTTCGCTTGGGCTTTGACTAATGAGCGGTTAGCTTCTAACTCACTGTCGTAAGTTGTGCGGTTGCTCATTAGCTGATAAACCTCGGAGAAGGCTTGTTGCACGGCTTTTTCATACTCGGCGATTAAGCGTTGTTGCTGTGCTTTGGCAATATCGAGGTTTGCTTGTAGGCCGTTGTTGAAAATTGGAATTCGAATCGAGGGCATAAAGCTCCAGCTGTTCGAATTACTTTCGAACAGGCTGTCGAACTCGGTGCTGGAGTAGCCATAGTCCCCAGTCAGCGTAATTGACGGGAAGAAGGCTGCACGAGCAGCGCCGATGTTGGCGTTAGCCGCGTATAGGCTTTGCTCCGCGGATAAAACGTCAGGACGGCTTAGTAACACTTCCGAACTGATGCTTTCTGGCAGTTCCAACGCCATCTCGGCGATACGTAATTGCTCTTTATTAAACGGAACCGTGGATAGTGGTTTGCCGATTAATAGTTCAAGGGCGCTTTTAGCCGCGGCATGGGCACGCTCAAAACGGGCTTTTTGTGCGCTTACGGTAGCGAACGATGCTTCCGCTTGCGCTAGATCTAGTTCACTGGCGATTCCCGTATCAAGACGCTTCTGAATCAGATCTAGGCTATCTTTACGGCTAGTAAGAGTCTGCTCAGCCAAGTTTAAACTGCGCTTAGCGGAAACCCAACTGTAATAAGCGTTCGCGGTTTGAGCGATAACGCTTAGCTTCACCGAGCGAGTCGCTTCTGCGCTCGATAGGTATTGCGCTAGTGCAGCATCGCTAAGTGAATTCACACGACCGAACAGATCAAGTTCGTAAGAAACCAAGCCAACTTTGGCGTTATAGACATCAACGATATTGTCGTTGCCTTGAACGTTAATCGAGTTTTGGCTACGAACTTGGTTTACTTCGCCGCCAATCGCAGGGAACCTGTTTTCACGTTGGATCTGATAGCGACCTTCGAGCTCAGCCATGCGCGCGATAGCGATACGCAAGTCGGTGTTCGACTTTAGAGCTTCTTCAATCATGATGCGAGCGTTAGCGTCTGGGAAAAACTGTTGCCATGCTTCTAGCGTAAATTCGGCATGGCTAACTTCAGTTTGCTCTCCAAAACTTTTTTCGATGGCTGCTTCGGGGCGCTCATTAGCAGGCCCCATGGATATACAGCCTGATAGTACAAGACTCGCAGCCAAAGCTGTTAGGGAGGTCAGCGTCTTAGTGCCTCTATTGTTACTCATCGTCTTTAACCTCCATACCTTTCGCGGCAAGTTCATAATGTTTTAATTTTCTTGGGAAAATCTTACGCACCAGTAAATAGAATACTGGCACAAATAGTACAGCGAAGATTGCTGCTGTAATCATACCGCCCATAACGCTAGTACCGATGGCTTGGCGACTCGCTGAACCTGCGCCAGTGGCAAGAACCAGGGGTAATACACCCATGATAAAGGCTAGCGAGGTCATTAAGATTGGACGCAAGCGTAAGCGACAGGCTTCGGTTACGGCTTCTAGCGCACTCTTACCTTCGCCTTGTGCTTCACGCGCAAACTCAACAATCAAAATTGCGTTTTTCGCAGAGAGGCCAATAATGGTAATTAAGCCCACTTTGAAATAGATATCGTTTGGCATCGAGCTTATTGCAGCGAATAACACTGAGCCTAAAATACCCAAAGGTACGACTAGGATAACCGCTAGTGGTACTGACCAACTTTCATAAAGCGCGGCAAGTACAAGGAAGACTACTAAGAACGATAAAGCGAAAAGTAAGGTCGTTTGGTTACCCGCCACTTTTTCTTCTAGCGACTGACCTGACCATTCATAACCAATGCCTTTTGGTAGCTGCTCTGCGAATTGCTCCATTAACATCATAACTTCACCTGAGCTTACGCCTGGCGCGCCGCTACCGGTTAAAGGTATCGACGATGAGCCGTTATAACGAGTCAGCTTTGCTGGAGCTTCTGTCCACTCGGCTGTTGCTACTTCCGATAGGTTGACTAAATCGCCTTGCTTGTTACGAATCTGCATGCTCAGAATTTCTTCTGGCGTCGAGCGTGTGTCGGCGTCAGATTGCAGCCAAACCTGGCGAACCTTCTGGCCTTCAACATAGTCGTTGATATAAGACGAGCCTAAAGCGATCTGTAGTGTGTTGTTCAACTCACCAATGTCCACACCTAAAGAGCGTGCTTTAACGCGATCTACTTCAAAAGTCAGTAGTGGTGCTGGTGGCAAAGTGTCTGGGCGAATTTCGGCAAACTTACCCGACTGCATGGCTTGACCTAATAATTGGTAAGCCGCGCCCATGAGTTGTTGCGTGCCGACACCTGACTTGTCTTGCAGCTGGAAGTCGAAACCGCTGCTGTTACCCAAACCAGGAATTGACGGCATGTTAAAGGCGAAGGTATTACCTTCTTGGTACTTCATAAACTCTGCCGTAGCTGCTTTAGCCATAGCATCAGCATCGCGCATATCTTCGCGCTCTTCCCAAGGTTTTAGGTTAACGAACGTAATCGAAGTGTTTTGACCGGTACCAAAGAAACTAAAGCCGGCGACTGTAATAATACGCTCAACTTCTGGCTGCTCCAAGAACCAAGCGTCAGTTTTCTTGGTCAGTTCTAGAGTTCGCGCGCGCGTCGAGCCTGAAGGCATTAGCGACGAGGCAACGATAAAGCCTTGGTCTTCCGATGGCACGAAACCTGTTGGCATACTAGCAAAGCGCCAGCCGACGAAAGCTGTGATTACGACAAACACGGCCATAGTGATGATTAAGCCCGTTTTATTGAATAACTTTTTGACGTTATTCATATAAACGTTTGTGAATTTACTAAAGCCTTTGTTAAAGAGACGGAATGGCGCCCACTCTTTTTTGCCTTCTTTTTCTTTTTTCAGTAAGCCTTGAGCAATCGCTGGGCTGAGTGATAAAGACAAGAATGCGGAAAGCGAAACACTTAGCACAATGGTTAGCGAGAACTGCTGATAGATTCGACCCACTGAGCCTGAGAAGAAGGCCATTGGAATGAATACCGCAATTAGAACCGCTGTTGTACCAATAATCGCGCCTGAAATTTGTTTCATCGCTTTCTTGGTCGCTTGGTAAGGGCCCAAGTCTTCTTCATCAAGAATACGTTTAATATTCTCGACCACGATAATGGCGTCATCGACCACAATACCGATAGCAAGCACCATCGCAAACATGGTGAGCATGTTGATCGAGAAGCCTAGCAGGTAAAGACCCATGCCGGTACCAATTAGCGACACAGGTACTACGATTAGCGGGATTAGGGTGGTGCGCCAGCTTTGTAAGAATAAGAACATTACCAATGTCACAAGGAATACCGCCTCGATAAGCGTTTGTATGACCTGTGAAATCGAGCCTTCAACAAATACCGAAGTATCGTAGGGAATAACCCACTCAACGTCTTCTGGGAAGTATTGCTCTAAGTCTTTTAGCTTATCTTTGACGGCTTGAGCTGCCTCTAAAGCGTTACCATTGTTACTAAGCTTTAGTGCAAAAGCCGCAGAGTCTTGGCCATTTAGCATGGCTTGTGAGCCATAGTTGTTAGCGCCGCGCTCGACTTCCGCTACATCTTTTAAACGCACGATGGCGCCGTCGCTTGAGGAACGTAGGATGATGTTGCCAAATTCTTCAGGCGTCGATAAGCGCGAAGGAACTAGAATGGTGGCGTTAATTTGCTGATCGCTTGGTGATGGTAATGAACCCAGTTCACCAGTCGCTAGCTGGGCGTTCTGATCTCGAATAGCCTGTGAAATTTCGCTCGGTGTAATGGCATAAGAAGCCATCTTTTTCGGATCAACCCAAACTCGCATGGCGTAGGTCGCACTGAATAATTGAGCACTACCGATACCATCGATACGACGCATCTCGCCCAAAATGGCACGATCTACATAATCGCCTAAGTCGGTCGAGTTGTAGGTACCGTTTGGTGAAAATAGCGATACCACCATTAAGAAATCAGGGCGAGTTTTATCAATATTCACACCTTGAGTTCTAACCGAGGCGGGTAAGCGCGCTTCAACACGTTTCAAACGGTTCTGAACTTCAACCCCGGCGATGTCTGTATCTGTGCCGGTGGCAAAGGTTAGAACAATGGTCGAAGAGCCGGTACGAGAGCTGTCTGACTTGATGTAACGCAAGCCTTCGATACCGTTCATTTCTTCTTCGATTACGGTAGTTACTGTATCTTCGATAACCTTCGCTGACGCTCCTGGGTAGTTCGCCGTGACCGTGACTTGCGGTGGCGAAATATCAGGGTAAGCCATGACCGGAAGATTCTGCACGGCGAGCGAGCCGCCAAGCAGGATCAGCAGGGAAAGTACCCATGCAAAGATAGGTCTGTTAATAAAAAACTGTGCCATAAATAATACCTATTACTGAGCCTGTGACGATTCTTGTTTGGCGTTCTGGCTTGGAGCTGTCATTGCTTTGACTGGCGTACCTGGTTGTAGGAACTGAGTGCTACTCACGATGACTTGGTCGCCTGCGTTTAGGCCACTTTTAATAACCCAGCTGGTGCCCATCATAGGCCCAAGCTCAACCGGCTGCATCGCTAGCTTGCCGTCTTTGACGACTTTTACCATGGCGCCTTGAGCAGTTACTTGTACCGCTTTTTGTGGCACTTGGATTAACGTTTGCGAGTCGGCGACTGGAGCTTTTACTCGTACAAACATACCTGGTAGTAGTTTGTGATCAGGGTTCTTTACCACCGCGCGTAACATCACAGAGCCAGTATCAGGATCAACCGACAGGCTTGAAAACTCAAGTCGTGCAGGGTGCTCGTAAGGTGTACCGTCGTTAAACAGTATGTCTACCTGCTGTGAGCCCGAATCTGTTGCGTCTGAGTTAGTGAATAGCTCACGCATCTTATTAAGCTCAGTTGGTGAGCGAGTAAAGTCGATGTAAACTTCGTCAAGCTGTTCAATCGTCGCCAAGTGCGTTGCGTTAGCGGCACTAACCAAAGCGCCTTCTGTGACTAAGGCGCGACCAATGCGACCTGAGATTGGTGCTGTAACCGTAGCGTAATCAAGGCTGATTTGAGCTTTTGCTAGTTCAGCTTTCGCCTGCTCAACCGTGGCGTCTGCCTGTTGGCTTTGGGCAAGATAAGTGTCGTACTCTTGCTGGCTTACGGCACCTTGCTCAAGTAACTCTTCATAACGCTTAAGTGTTTGTTTATTAAGCTTTTGTTGAGCTCTCGCCGTGCTTAAATTCGCCTTGGCAGCGGCAACATTGGCTTTCATTACACGATCGTCAATCTGAAAGAGTGGTTGGCCTTGCTTAACATCTTCGCCTTCGGTGAAGATTCGTTTTTCCAAAATACCATCGACGCGGGCACGAACTTCAGCGGTACGCACCGCTAATACACGCCCTGGAAGGTTTTGTGTAATGGTTGTGGTATCAGAAGTCACTTCCGCGACTTGCACTGGAACTGCCTGTTGTTGACCTTGTTGTGCTGCAAAGCTGCTAGCGCTGGCAGTGAAAAGTAATGTCGAAATAAGTAGTGTTTTTTTCATCATATAACCTTGTGGTTACTGCTCTGGATTGCGAATTGCAGACCAGGCGAAATTGACCATTGATTGAATTTTGTCGTCAGTAATTTCTTCATCATGCACAAAGTAATAATGCATCAGATAACTGAAACCACCATAAATAGGTAAATGCTGCTCTAAAACCTCTGGCGTGCGAATCGCACCAGCGGCATAAGCATCTTCATACAATTGCACAAAAGGCTCATAAAGCGGATGTAGCTTATCTCGCGTTTCCTGAAGGATGACTGGGGAAAATGCATACAGATGCGTAAACCGAAAATAAGAACAGTTATCCAACATAAAACGGATGGTATTGGTGTAAATATTCTTAAATTTCTGTTCATAGCTAACATCTGTGTCGTAATGCTTGAGTAGAAATTCGATTTCATTCTGTTTAACGTAGAGGAAGCACTCATTAATGAGATGCTCTTTACCTTCAAAATAGTTGTATACGCTACCTGTAGCCACCTCGGCTTCTTTGGCGACTAGCGCCATAGAGGAGCCTTGCAGGCCACGATCTACGAATGATCGAATTGCTGCCTCAAGAATTTGATGCTTCTTGGACATAATATAGGTTGTGGGAAATGAACGTTCATTCATTTTAGTGTTGTTGAGCTTGAACTGCAACTAATATTATTAAGTCAAATAGTTGTTTAGGAGCTTTAAGGCACTTTGAAATAGTCATATATTTGACCTAGTATCGGTGATATTATCTCTAACATACTGAAAATAAATATAATTTTTGATGACCATAAGAAGACAGGACTTTATATGCTTTAAATTGGTCGATAGGAGATTTCTATGAAAGTGCTAAAAAACATAGTTATTGCATCCATGATAGCCTTAACCGCTATGCAGGTTTACAGCAAAAACAATGAGCAGATTTTCGAGCAAGGCTTAGAGGTGAGTGAGCTGCCTAAGGTGTTATCTCATCGCGACAGAACCGCGCCAATCAATAAGATCCTGCAATATCGCTTGGATAATCTTTTACCAAAGCTGATGCGCGAATCTGACTTGGATATGTGGTTGGTGATCAATCGTGAATATGGTGAAGATGCGCTATTTTATACGCTAGTGCCGGAGCCAACTTTCGCTGCTAGGCGTACCACATTACTGGTATTTGCTAAAAATGGTGATCAGGTAGAGCGGTTTAGCGTTAGCCGATACGATATTGGTGACTTTTATAAAAGCAGATGGGAAGGCGGCACAATTGATGAGCAGTGGCAACGACTAGCCGACATTATTGCTGAGTATGATCCAAAAAGAATCGGCATTAATGTCAGTGAAGAGTGGGCATTGGCAGATGGCTTAACTCAAGGCTTGCATCAAAAGCTAGTGAGTAGTTTACCTAAAAAATATCAAGATAGATTAGTTAGCTCTGAAGAGTTGGTGATCCGATGGATGGAAACTCGAACAGCTCCTGAGCTAGCGGTTTACCCGCAAATCGTAAAAGTCGCACGAGGCGTTATTGATGAAGCCTTCTCGAATAAAGTGATTACGCCTGGTGTAACCACCGATCAGGATGTTGCTTGGTACATACGCGAACGTTTTGAAGAGCTTGGGGTTAGGCCTTGGTTCCAACCTTACGTCACAATTCAGCGCAAGGGTGATAAAAACTCACCAGACTCACCATTCTTTGGTAAAAGCAGTCGGACGATAGAGCCAGGGGATATTATTCACACAGACGTTGGGATTTGCTATTTAAAACTCTGCACTGATACTCAAGAGATGGGCTATGTGGCGAATTTCGGTGAGTTTGAAGTGCCGAAAGGCCTTAAAGAAGCGCTGAAAGTGGGTAATCAATGGCAAGATATTCTAACCTCCGAATTTAAGACGGGGTGTAGTGGTAATGAAATCTTAGCCGCGACACATAAAGCCTCGAAAAGACAAGGCATTAAGTCCAGTACTTATACTCACCCGCTGGGTTTCGTCGGACACGCCATAGGGCCAACTATTGGTATGTGGGATAACCAAGGACCAACGCCTGTTAAGGGCGATTGGAAGCTGTATCCGAATACGGGCTACGCCATCGAAGGGAATGTTAAGGTAAAACTACCTGAGTGGGATAACCAGTTAATCCAAATCATGCTTGAACAATCAGCGGTGTTTGACGGGGAACGAGTGGTCTATCTTGGTGGCCGCCAAACGAAGTGGCATTTTATTCAGTAGAACTATAGGCGGCAAAAGACAGTTATGAGGCTGTCTTTTGCTTTTTTGAAATGTGAATGGTTTTCCAGACTTTAGCAATTAAAGTACCATCGGTATCTGTAATATCCACTTCAAATACAGGTTCAATTTTGTCTTGAGTTTCGAGCTGTTGCTTTAACTCTGACATCATATCTTCTGTAATTTTAAATTCAGCAAAGACGTCCTTGCGGCCGGGCTTGATAAACTTAATTTCCGCCTTTTTATCCCAGACCACATACTCGCGCCCCATCTTATGCAGTAGCAACAGCATGTAAAACGGATCGCACATTGAAAATAGTGAGCCGCCATAATGAACATCCACATAGTTGCGGTTAAACCAGTATTTGCGTAGACGAACCTTGGCATAAGACCAGTCATCCGCGAGTTCGGTGACGCGGATACCTGAGCCCCAAAAGGGTGGCCATATATTAAGCAGACGTTTAAGGTTTTTAGCAGAAACTGTTTTCATAGATGTTGATTGCATACTGATCGGATGAGTCTATTGAATCAGATAGCATCAGTTGTAGCAAGAGTGGGCTATAAATCTTCTTGCTCAGTGGTTTCTGCTTTTTTGGGCGAATAGGCTTTAGCGAAAATCAGGCCTAGCTCAAACAATATCCACATAGGGATAGCCAGTAGTACTTGTGAGATCATATCTGGTGGTGTTAACAGCATGGCAAAAACAAAAATACCGACCACCGTATAAGGGCGCGTGTTGGCAAGCTTTTGGTGGCTAACTAGGCCAGACCATATCAGTAGCATGGTGGCTATGGGGATTTCAAAGGCTAGACCAAAAGCGAAGAACAGCTTTAAGGCGATTGAAAGTACGCTATTAATATCGGGTAGATAGTTAACATCTTGCGGACCAATGCTCGATAAAAAGCCAAATATAATCGGGAATATCACAAAATAGGCAAAGGCGATGCCCGCATAGAAAAGGATAATACTGCTGATCAGCAAAGGCACAGCAAAGCTTTTTTCATGCTTGTAGAGTCCTGGCGAGATAAACATCCAGGCTTGGTGTAAGACGAAGGGCATGGCGATAAAGATTGCCAGTACAAAAGCTAATTTAAAAGGCGCGAATAATGGTGCCGTGACATCGATAGCGATTAGTGTAGAGCTTTCAGGTAATGCTTCTTTTAAGGGTTTAGACAACCACTCATACAGCTCGTTGGCGAAAAAAGCCATACCAATAAAAATCGCAACAATAACAAGCACCGAGCGCAAAAGGCGCGTACGCAACTCAATCAAGTGCGATAAAAGTGGCATGTCATTGCTTTTGCTATTGGTGCTGTCAGTCATGGCAATTAAGAGGAAGTCTTTTTATCGTCGGTTAGATTTGAAGTGCCTGACTCGATAGCTTGCTCGGCGCGCTTTTTGGCTTCTTCAGCGGCTTTAATTTTCTGCTCAGCTTCGTCGCGCAGCTTCTGTAGGTCAGAGCCTTCCGCTTGGCGCTTAATCATGGCTTCGTGCTCTGCGAGTTTTTTCTTCATCTCATCAAGCTCAAGCTCACGATTAACTTGGTGGTTAAAGTTAGCCACAGTGCGCTTAGCTTTGCCTGCCCATCGACCAAAGGTTTGCATTGCTTTAGGTAAACGCTCTGGCCCTAGTACTAATAGTGCCAGAATCATTACAAGCAGTAATTCGGAAAAACCAATGTCAAAAGGCATAATTGGCTAGATTGTTGCTATGGTTTCTTGTTACTTTCAGAGTCTTTTGACTCGGAAAACTGAGCGTCTTCCGCTTTATCAGCACGGTCGTCTTTTAGGCCTTCAGTAGACTTTTCCTTAGGCTCTTCTTTAGAGTTGGACTTGTCGTCTTCATCTTTAAAAGCTTTCTTAAAGTTTTTAAAGGCCGCGCCGAAGTCGCCGCCAGCATTACGGATTTTCTTAGTACCGAAAAGCAGCAAAATGATAACGAGCAGTATTAATAATTCCCACATACCAGGTTTCATGGATATACCTCAATTGTGTCGCTTGATATTAAGCAAAAGGTAAGCGACCGCCGCCGCCCAAAATATGAATGTGTATATGATACACTTCTTGTCCGCCTTCATCACCTGTATTGATGATGGTTCTGAAGCCTTTTTCACAGCCCGTTTCATGTGCGATTTGTGGTACTTTTCGCATCATGTAGCCGAGAAGATCCTGATGCTGATCTTCAACCTCAGCCAGGCTGGCGATATGAAGCTTAGGAATCATCAGTAAATGAACCGGCGCTTTCGGCGCTATATCTTTAAAAACATAAATTTTTTCATCTTCATAAACTTTTTCGGATGGAATATTACCATCGATAATTTTACAAAAAATACAGTCGCTCATAATGCTATAAACTCTCTGTTTGCTTGGTTTATTTGGTCTTGATTGGCCATAAGCTTTTAACTAAGAAAAACAGAGCCAATACACCCGACGATAACGCCGGTACCCAATCTTGAGGCAGCCCTAAGTATAGCAAGCCGCTTAATAGCGCAAACCCACTGCCAATAATGGCGTGCTTTTGGGCGTGGTTTTGGCGGAGCTTGTAATGCTCTAGTTGAGTCAGCTCCTTTTTTAGGCCTTCGAATTTTTCTAACTCTTGCCCCAGCCGATGAACGTTATCGAATAACAAGCCCGGGATTTTTGGTGCCTTATGTAGCCAGTCCGGAAGCTGCGCTTTAACTTCGTCAAATATGGCTTGTGGCCCAATTTGATCTCTTAGCCACTTTCTCAAATAAGGCTGGGCGGTTTCCCACAGGTCAAGTTGTGGATAAAGCTGGCGCCCCAGGCCTTCGACATAGAGTAGTGTTTTTTGTAGCAGAACTAACTGTGGTTGAACCTTCATATTAAAGCGACGGGCCGTCTGAAAGAGCTGTATTAAGAAGTGACCGAAGGATATTTCAGCTAATGATTTCCCGAATATGGGCTCACAGGCGGCACGAATCGCAGACTCAAACTCTGGGATTGAGACGTCATCATCAATCCAACCTGACTCCACATGAAGTTCGGCAATGCGCTTGTAGTCGCGCTCGAAGAAGGCCAAGAAATTATGCGCCAAATAACGCTTATCGGCTTCTTCTAAAGTGCCCATAATGCCACAGTCAATGGCGATATACTGAGGCTTTTCAGGATTGGTGGTATCGACGAAAATATTACCCGGGTGCATATCCGCATGGAAAAAGCTGTCGCGGAACACTTGTGTGAAGAAGATTTCGACGCCGCGATCGGCCAGCTCTTTCATGTTGACGCCATCGTCTTTCAGACGCTGCACATCGCCAATAGGAGTTCCGGCAATTTTTTCAACCACCATGACTTTACTGCGCGTATAGTCCCAGTAGATTTTTGGCACATAAAGTAACTCCGAGTCACTAAAGTTGTGACGCAGGTGCGAAGTATTGGCGGCCTCGATTCTAAGATCCACTTCGCGCTCAAGTGTTGAGTCGTATTCTTTGACGACTTCTTTAATGCGCAAGCGACGCGCTTCGCTTGAGTACTTTTCAGCCCAGCTTGCGAGCTCATGCATCATGCTTAAATCACGGCGGATTTTTTTGCGAATATTAGGGCGCAAAACTTTAACCACTACTTCTTCGCCGGACTTTAAGGTCGCTTCATGAACTTGAGCAATGGAGGCAGAGGCTAGAGGAGTGGTACTAAAGCTGGTAAATACCTGCTCAATTGTTGCTCCCAACTGCTTTTCGATGACAGCTTTGGCTTGGTCTGAAGGGAACGGCTCTACTTGATCTTGTAGGCGCGCCAGCTCGTCGGCAATATCAGGCGGTACCAAGTCTCGTCGGGTCGATAACATTTGCCCTAATTTAATGTAAATCGGGCCAAGCTCGATCATGGCTAAGCGTAAGCGTTCACCACGAGATTTGTCTTGTGCTGATTTTTTGAAACTTAAAGAAAACAAGCGGGCAACCGGTCGCAACACCGCTAATGGCGTTGGCGTTAAAAACTCATCAAGGCCATAACGCACTAATGTGCGGTTTATTTTTAGGGCATGGTGCAGCTGCTTAATGGTATTCATTATTATGCTGTGTCCTTATCAGCTTGTGCTCGCTGGCTCAGTCGCTCAATACGCATGGCAAGGCGTTCGACGTCAGATTTTAAGTCAGCGATATCATCATAAAAGTTCTCGAGCTCTATCGACGCAGGCACTGCCTTTGCCTCAAAACGCAGATACTCGCTGGCATTTTGTTGGGCAGTATCTGTAGTTTTACCAAGCCACTTAAAAAAAGCACGCCCATTACTAAACAGCTGGTGGGCAGCAATATCGCCCACATATTGAGATAGATGCTCCTCCCAATCGATGTCTAACTGGTTAAAGAACTTCTGAAAATTTTGCGCCGTACTAATTTCACCCGCAAAACGAACCTCACCTTTAAAGATAGGCGTGCTATCGTCGCCAGAAGCTAAATTGAAGAAAGAAAGTAAGCCCCCACTCAGTTCAGCGTCAGCAGGCTTGTCACAGCGATGTTTCACTAGGATGTAGCTTTCATCAATCACGAAATACAGTTTCTGCTCTATATCGGTAAAGTGGAAAGCAATGATCTTTTGATCAAGGCGAGCTAAACGTTGCTTAGCCTCTGGGTCGAGGCTAATCACTTTATTGATAACCGTTTCAATAGTCGGCGCGAATAGCTCCACCAGCATTAGTACTTCTTCCCGATATGCAACGCGACTACGCCACCGGTTAGATTGGTGTATTCGGCGTCATCGAAGCCGGCGTCTGTCATCATGCCCTTTAAGGTTTCCTGATCAGGGTGCATACGAATCGACTCAGCTAAGTATTTATAGCTTTCGGAATCGTTAGCAACCAGTTTGCCCATTGCTGGCAGTAGCGAGAAAGAGTAAATATCATACACTTTCGACAACAAAGGTAGCGCAGGTTTCGAAAACTCAAGAACTAGCAAGCGACCGCCTGGTTTTAGAATACGGTACATGGACTTAAGCGCTTTATCTTTTTCAGTAACGTTTCTTAAACCAAAGGCAATGGTAATGCGATCGAAATGATTATCTGGGAACGGCAAACACTCAGCATTCGCTTGCACAAAGTCAACATTGCCGACAACGCCAGAATCGACCAACTTGGAGCGGCCGACCTTAATCATAGAATCGTTAATATCGGCTAAGATGACTTGGCCTTGATCACCAACAATTTTAGAAAACTTAGCTGTAAGATCGCCAGTACCACCAGCTATATCGAGAATTCTTTGACCACTACGAGCGGCGGCGCGCTCAATCGTATAGCGCTTCCACAAACGGTGCACACCGAACGACATGAGATCGTTCATCACATCGTATTTACCCGCTACGGAGTGAAATACTTCCGCAACCTTGGCCGCCTTTTCTTCTTTAGCGACGGTCTCGTAACCAAAGTGAGTGGTGTTGTCCTGCTCTTGTGGCTTGTTATTGCTGTTTTGCTTGTCGTCTTGTGTCATGACTTGATTCTTTGTTGGTAGCTACGTTTGCTAATGTTAGTTTGAGTTAGGGGTGTACACATTAACACTTTTATCGGCAGAGCGACTTAGACCTGCTGCTTCGAGACGTTTTAAGTAAGTCTGCCAATTCGTGGTCTGATCACGCCCAAGCTCAAACAATGTCTGCCAAGTATACAGGCCACTGTCGTGCCCGTCATCAAAACTGAGCTTAATCGCGTACTGGCCCACAGGTTCGACGTCGGTTACTGTGATATGTTTTTTTCCTCCAACCAAGGTCAGCTCTTGGTTACCATGCCCTCGGACTTCTGCTGACGGCGAAAATACCCGCAGATACTCATAAGGTAAGAAGTAGGTATTCCCTGAAAAGCAGACTTCAAGTTGTCGCGACTTTTGATGCAGCTTAATGGCGCTAGGCACTTGGTTCATGGCTTTGTGATAAAACAGTTTTTGATAGTGCCATTGTAGCAGAGCAGACGATGAAACTGGAGAGATGTGTAAGATTAGCAGAGAGTCATACTGTATTAATATGAGCGATAAAAAAAGCCGACCCTAGGGCCGGCTTCTATCATCTATAGTTAAGATGAACTAACACGTTGAGATTATTCCCAAACAACGTCTAACGTTACGCCAGAGAACGTCTGATAAGCACGTAAGCTGATGTAGTAACGGTCTTCCGCTGGATTAGAAATAGAACAACTCTCGTTGTTGCCCCATTTGTACGGACGGCAGTCATACGCTGACGTAGTAGGCTGTGAACCGCGACGAACGTATAAGTCAGCGTCGCCTGAGCCACCGCTAATGGTCGCATTTAATGTGCTCATACCTGCTGGTACGTCTAAATAGTAGTGTTTCCACTGGCCACTGCTCGCAGAGATGTTTTCAATCTTAGAGCTACCACCGTTGCTTGGAGGAGGAGTTGTGCCACCGCCATCATGGTTAGCTACTAAGCTAGCACCAGAGAATGAACGATAACCACGAACCATCACATAGTAAGTACCAGTTTGTGCACTGAAGTTACAGCTTTCATTGTTACCATTTTTATATGGACGACAATCGTAGCTTGATGTTGTTGGAGCGCTACCGAACTTCACGTAAAGGTCAGCATCACCTGAGCCACCTGATAACTGGAAGTCAACTGACGTTGCGTCAGACGGAACTTCGAAGGTGAAGTCAGTTTCAGAACCTTGAGCGCCTGAGACTGATTGTGCAACACCGTTCTCAAGTTCGTTGCCACCTGGAGGTGGTGGTGGAGGAGGTGTAGAGCCATCGAAGAAGCTATATAGCAATAAGTTTGGCGAGCCTGATTTAGCGTCGCTTACTTTGCCTGGAGTAGCAGCATCAAGGATTGCTTGCGTTACTTGGCTCACAGAAGCGTTAGGGTTGTCAGCTAGGTATAAAGCTGCAACACCAGCAACGTGTGGAGACGCCATAGAAGTACCACTAATAGTGTTAGTGCCGCCATTGTGCCATGCTGAAGTAATGCTTGAACCTGGAGCATAGATGTCTAAGCAGTTACCGTAGTTCGAGAAGCTTGAGCGAGAGTCGCTTGATGTTGTTGAACCAACTGTGATTGCGCTAGCTGCACGAGCTGGAGAGTAGTTACAAGCGTTTGAGTTATCGTTACCTGCCGCTACAACTGTAGTAACACCAGCGTCAGTCAAACGTTGAACAGCCGCGTCAGTAGTACTAGAAGCACCGCCACCTAAGCTCATGTTAGCAACAGCTGGCTTAACGTGGTTGTCAGCAACCCAGTCCATACCTGCGATTACGCCAGAGTTTGAACCGCTACCGCTACAGCTTAGTACACGAACACCGATAAGGTTAACGTTTTTTGCGATACCGTAAGTGCTACCACCTACTGTACCTGCAACGTGCGTACCGTGACCATTACAGTCAGTGGCATCGTTATCGTTATCGACTGTGTCGATACCGCTCACAGCACGACCGCCAAACTCGCTGTGCGTGTTTAAGATACCTGTATCAATAATGTAAGCGTTTACATTTGATGCAGTTGTGTTGTAAGTGTAAGTGCCGCTTAATGGAAGATCGCGCTGATCCGTACGGTCGATACCCCATGTTGCATTGTTTTGAGTAGCGTTGATAGACATCATTTGGTCTTCTTCAACAATCTCAACGTTAGGGTCTTGAGCAAGCTTCATGGCTTGTTCTTCAGACATTTGATAGACGCCGCCTTTCAATACCTTTTTATAGGTACGAGTAACGCGAGCCTGATATTTGTTAGATAGTTGGTCGTTAACCATTTGTACGGCTTTAAGGTTTGCTTGTGAAGCGAATAAGCCTTCGTTTTCAGCAACGACATCATCTTTTAGGACAACAATGTATTGTCCTTTGATAGCGTTTGACGGGTTGTGCGCTGTTTTGAACTGACCAGCGTATGCGCCAACAGCTCCAGTCGCAAGTAGTACCCCTGTAACCACTTTAGTTAGTTTCATATTTATTACCCCTTGGTATTTATTTCTTATCTCTCTTCTCATAAGAGCACTTGGACTGTATAAAAATTGACTTGTTAAAACAATTTTATTTATGCAAAAAAGGGGGTTAGATGAATAAATCTTGAGGCTTGTCACTTTTGTACACAGCGTTACAAATCTCAAATATCTCAAACCCAGACTTGCTAATAAGACTTTATCTGCTTTATCCCATGGCGTTATACGCTTCTATCTTAGTATTAAATTTTTGTTTTATAACAAGGTGTAGTCATTGTGATTTTAGAATTATCTAGGGTGAGTGCGATGTGTGAAGATATACAGCGGTTATATTTGGCATTAGCTCAGCTAAATGCAAATTTGAGCTATAAACGTAGATGAGTTTGAAATAGATTAGAAACAAAAAAGCTGACCTTATTTGGTCAGCTTTTTTGTGTGAGGCGCTTCTTTTATAGAATAAAGCGACTTAGATCCTCGTCATCGGCTAAATCTGATAGCTGTTTTTTGACGTATTCCGCATCAATCACTAACGGCTCGTCATTCTCGCTTGCATCAAAAGATACTTCGTCGAGTAAACGCTCCATGACTGTATGCAGGCGGCGAGCACCGATGTTTTCAGTGGACTCATTGACTTGGAAAGAATACTCAGCAATTTTCTCAATACCACTTTCGTCAAACTCGATTTTCTTACCTTCAGTCGCCAATAGCGCTTGATACTGCTTAGTTAAAGCCGCATCTGGTTCGGTTAGAATGCGCTTGAAATCTTCTGGCGTTAGAGCGCGAAGTTCGACACGAATTGGCAAGCGGCCTTGTAGTTCTGGGATTAAATCCGACGGTTTCGACAAGTGGAAGGCACCTGACGCAATAAATAAAATATGGTCGGTTTTGATCATGCCGTACTTAGTGTTGACGGTACAACCTTCAACTAGCGGTAATAAATCTCTCTGTACACCTTCACGCGAGACACCGCCTTCTTGGCTATCGCTGCGTTTAGTCACTTTGTCGATTTCATCAAGGAATACGATACCGTTTTGTTCGACCGATGCCACAGCTTTAATTTTCAGCTCTTCCTGATCGATCATCTTCGCCGCTTCTTCTTCGGTCAGCATTTTCATAGCGTCTTTGACCTTAACCTTGCGCTTCTTACTCTTGCTTGGGCTCATGTTTTGGAACATGGACTGAAGCTGACTGGTCATGTCTTCCATGCCTGGAGGCGCCATAATATCGATACCGACGGACATTTGTGCCACATCAATTTCGATTTCTTTATCGTCTAAATCGCCTTGGCGGAGTTTCTTACGGAATACTTGGCGAGCTGAAGAGTCTTCAGTTTTTGGCTGTTCTTCTTGATCCCAAGGTGAATCAGACGATTTGCGAGCTGGAGGAAGCAGAGCATCGAGTACCTTCTCTTCGGCAGCATCTTGAGCGCGCCCTTCAACCTTGGTCATTTCCTGCTCACGCAACATTTTAAAAGCCGCATCGACTAAATCACGAATAATTGATTCAACATCACGGCCGACATAGCCCACTTCGGTGAACTTCGTTGCTTCGATCTTAATAAAAGGCGCGTTAGCTAGCTTAGCAAGACGACGGGCAATTTCAGTTTTACCAACACCCGTAGGGCCAATCATTAGGATATTTTTAGGGGTAATTTCATTACGCAAGCTTTCGTCAACCTGCATACGGCGCCAGCGATTACGTAGCGCAATAGCTACAGAGCGTTTAGCACCACTTTGGCCGATAATGTGTTTGTCCAGCTCATGGACAATTTCACGAGGAGTCATAGACATAATAAATTCTCTTTGATTCTTTGCTTTAAACCGTCATTGTGTGTGAAAGTGCCTTTAGGTAAAGCAATCCGTGAGAGATTACTTCGGGCATGACAGCCCTCGTAATGACGGTAGTCAATTACTAGTATTCTAATTCTTCAATGGTTTGATTGTGGTTGGTGTAGATACAAATATCACCAGCGATAGTTAAACCAGTTTCAACAATCTCACGCGCACCAAGCTCAGTTTTTTGCAATAGGGCTTTAGCTGCTGATTGCGCAAAGGCACCACCAGAACCGATAGCAATTAAGTCATCTTCTGGCTGAATCACATCACCATTACCAGTGATCACGAGCGAATGTTCTTTATCTGCCACAGCAAGAAGTGCTTCGAGCTTTCTCAAAGCGCGATCGGTACGCCAATCTTTGGCTAACTCGACCGCGGCGCGCATGAGTTTACCGCCGTGCGACTCTAACTTGGCTTCAAAGCGCTCAAACAGTGTAAAAGCATCGGCTGTTCCGCCAGCAAAGCCAGCGATAACTTGATCGTTATATAAGCGGCGAACCTTTCGAGCATTACCCTTCATAATGGTATTGCCTAAAGAAACCTGTCCATCGCCACCAATGACGACCTTTCCATTGCGACGCACCGATAAAATGGTGGTTCCACGATATTGTTCCAAAATTCTGCTCCGGAGTTTTGTTCTTTGTTACTCAGCTAAATGGGGGCGTGACAAATGAATTCAAGGATAAATTATGCCCTAGGCTCGCTATAAATGTTGCAAAGTGTGAAGCTATTAGATTCGAAATTGCAGACGGACTTATTGATAAAGAGTTGGACAACAAGCCCGTTAATCGGCCAAACATTGATAAAAGTCCGGCCTAAGGGGTAATGAGGTAACTTAGAAAGTTTTTGCTAGCAGATTACCAAATCTGGCAATTTAGATATTTATTATCCTGTAGTTTGTGGCGATCGCTTTCGGCGGTTCGTTTGCTTTTATAGGGGCCGAGGCGTACGCGATGCCAACCGCCTTTGGTGAGAATGTTTGCTTGGAAGCCGATAAAGGCAAGCTCTGCCTTCATCTTTTCAGCATCGTCAATCTTTTTAAAGGCGCCACACTGCATGATATAGGTTTTGTCGCTGTCAGTGTTTTTAGGTTTGTTAATGACCACATCAACTTCTTTATTGGTTAATGCTTCGTGATAAGTGAACTCAGTATCAGGTTCTTTTGTGGATTCCTTTTGTGTCTGTTCCGACGCTTTGTTTTGAGATTTCTCGGTTGCGGCCTTAGTCTCTTTCTGCGACACAATTTCCTCGATGACATCAGGCTTTTTGACGATAGCCCACAAGAATACGGCGAAAAGAGTCAGCAAAATACCGCTCAGAAAAACAATGATCGGGGATATTGGTTTTTTAGTGTTGCTGCGTGGTGTGCGCGTATTGGTTTTTTTCTTTGCGCGCTTACGCTTGGCGTAATCTTTAGTCATTATTATTAGAAAGCTCAGTTTGGGGCAACTTGGCCACATCGTCTATGGGAGTATTTTAAGCGCTGGGCTAAGGAAGTCCAACGCCCAATGGCAAAAATGATAAAAATTGTGAGGAGTCGCAGGCTAATGCTGTTGGCGAGGTTAGTTTAGGGCTAAAACACTTCTTGTGGATCGATGTCTAGCGACCAACGAACTTTGCGCGAACTTGGAAGTTGCTCGAGTGTTGGCGTGATGGGGCTTAATGCCTGCTGTAGGCGTTTACGCTGGGCGTGTTGCACCATTAATTGCGCACGCATTTTGCCAGCGCGCTTGGGCATTGGCGCGGGATATGGGCCATAAACACTTAAACCTGTATGTTTAAGTTGTTGTTTTACATCATTTAAAAACGTCATAGGCATTTCAAGCGTATTCGCTTCTGCGCGGAAAATGGCCATGGCGGTATAAGGTGGAAGCTGTGCTTCTTGGCGCTCGGCTAGAATATTTCGGCTAAGCGTTTGGTAATCCTGAGTGAATAAATTGACTAATAAAGGATGATCGGGGTGATGTGACTGAATCACGACTTCGCCTTTAATACCTTTGGAACGCCCAGCTCGGCCAGCGACTTGGGTTAGTAACTGTGCGGTGCGCTCGGTGGCACGAAAATCTGCGCTAAACAAACAGCCATCGGTATCGACCACACCGACTAAAGACAGTTTTGGGAAGTGATGACCTTTGGCCAGCATTTGAGTACCGATTAAAATGTCGATCTCGTTATTCTTTATAGCCTCGACGAAGTTTTGCATCGAGTCTTTGCGCCGCGTGCTGTCGCGATCAATCCGAGCGACTGATTTGTCAGGGAATATTTCTTTGAGCGCTTCTTCTAGACGTTCTGTACCTAACCCTACCGGATTGAGTTGTGGGGATTGACACTCAGGGCAGCGTTTCGGCATAAATACTTGCTTGTCGCAGTGGTGGCAATGTAAACGTTTAAAGCGCTGATGATAGGTCATGTGACGATCACAGCGTTGACAATCAGCAATCCAGCCACACTCATGGCATATCAAGGTTGGCGCAAAACCTCGGCGATTAAGGAAAATCATGCACTGCTGGTTTTGCGCGAGGTGCTTGCGCATATTATCGATTAAAGGCTGCGATAGCCCTTGATTGAGGTGGCGCTGTCGCACGTCCAACACCTTGATATGGGGCGGTTTTGCTTCACCAGCACGCTTCGTTAGTCGTAATAACGAAAGCTTACCTTGCTCAACATTATGCAACGACTCCATAGATGGTGTGGCGCTACCCAACACAATCGGGGTTTGCTCGTACTGCGCCCTAACGATAGCGAGATCGCGCGCGGAATAACGGAAACCTTCTTGTTGTTTATAGGAAAGGTCGTGTTCTTCATCGACAATAATCAAACCTGGTTTGGCTAGAGGTGTAAAAAGTGCAGAGCGGGTGCCAATAACTATCGAAATTTGACCGGCACGAGCTTTTAGCCAGATATTCAAGCGCTGTTTATCGGTTAAGCCGGAATGAAGCATGGCGATAGGGACATTAAAGCGGCGTTCCAAACGCTTTACCGTTTGTGGCGTTAGGCCAATTTCAGGCACTAACATCAACACTTGCTGCTGGCGACTTAGCGCTTCACGAATAAGCTGTAAATAGACTTCGGTTTTTCCACTACCAGTTACGCCATCCAACAAAAAGCCCTTAAAGCTCCCGAAATGTGGCCTAATCGAGTCCACTGCATCTTCTTGTTCACTAGTTAAGGTTACGTTTTCTGTGTCGTAGCCTGCTTCAGGCTCATAGACCACTTGGCTTGGCTTTTGCTCAGATCTCACAAGCCAGCCTTTTTCTTCAAAGGTTTTCAGGTAAGAGGGTATAAAGTCGTGGAGCCCTAACACCTGCTCCGTAAGAACACCATTGTGCTCGAGACATAGCTGAAAAAGCTGCTTTTGCTTAACGGCATTGCTACGGATTTTAGGAATAGCATCCTCGCCTGATGGGGTCAGTGACCATTGCCATTCAGGCTCTAACTTAGCGGGCTCACCTTTGTTAAGAAGGGTTGGTAAACAATTGGCGAAAACCTCTCCTATAGGATGTTGGTAGTAATCAGCAGCAAAACGAATAAGCTTGAATAATACGCTTGGTAGTAAAGGCTCACTATCGATAACTTTGTCTATATACTTGAGTTTGCTGCTAGGAACCTGACTGCTGTCTGGATGGCTCAACACTACGGCGGTTAGCTTCTGACGACCAAAAGGCACTACAACGCGGCTGCCCACAGCTGGCGCTGTACCTTTATATCGGTAATCAAAAGAGCGACGTAGGGGAGTCGGAACCGCGAGTCGAATTAGCATTTAGTAACGTTATTAGATCTTAAGCAAAGTGAATGCGTCAAGGATAGGTAGTGCGAACACTTATGGCAATAAATATTTTGCAGTCTGATGCTTATGAAATAGCGTGTTGCGTTGGGAAAGCAGAAAAAGATAACCTGGTCGGACTTGTGATTGTAAAAAAACCTGATACTGTATGCTCTAGTAAAAAATACTAATGTCAAAACAAAAAAGAGATAGAAAAAACTAATCGTCAGGCAGAATAGAGTCTGTCATTACGATTAAAAGCAAATTCAATGGGGAGGAGCGTGAGATGAAAATAGGTAGTATTGCGTTTTTAGCGGGGTTAGCGGTAGCGGTCATTGGTGGCTTCGTAGAAGTTAGCTGGTTTCCATTATTACTGGTAGTCGTGGGTTTAGTGGTTGGTTTCCTTAATGTTTCGGGTAGTGAAACAAAAGGATTCCTAATCGCATGTATTGCTTTCTTGATGGCATCAACAGCGATTTATCCATTAGAGAATGCCTTAAATGATATAGCCGGTCTGGGGACTATTATCGGATCTATCATGCATAACATTGGCTATATGGTAGGTGCCGCAACCTTGATTGTTGCAATCAAAGCGCTATTTGAGATGAGCAAAGATTAATAACGACAACAACTTATAATAGCAATAATAAAAACTGAAGCAATTAAGCGACCTAGAGTCGCTTTTTTTATGCTCTAAATTCGTCAAGCCTCAAATTTTGAACTCATAAGGTATTTATATAGAATTGTTTATAAACCTGACAAAAACAAAAATATATCAATCTGAAATAAATCTGAGGTGGCAAGTTGGCCTGCTAAAAGTGACGAAAATTGTCACTTGTTGCCGGTTGCATGTCAATTTTGAAAGGGTTTGTTCAGAAGATAACCATGTTACTAGCCTAGATAGGTCAGGCAATATATGATAAAAAGGCATCAAGTTATTGATAAATAATAATTTTATATTTGTTACGAATATTCATGTATAAAAAATAGACATTTTGATGCATATTTGACTTAGTATGAGCCTTTTTATGTGATATAGTTCGCATCCTGTTGCCAGAGAGCAGTTTTATATAGAGGTGAAATTATGAATATCTTAACAAAATCTATATTTGTAGCTAGTCTAGCTGCAAGTCTTATCTTTGCATCATCGAGCAAAGCCGCAGAGTTGGACGTGAATGTTGACGTTTCAATACCAAACGTACTGATTCTTTACGCATACACAGATATCGATTTAAGCTTTGCACCTGGCGAATTCGCAAGTCTTTTAGATAGTAGTTGTACTACTGAAGATTGTGCATCAGCTCTAACAGCAACACAAAGTGGCACTATTTCAAGTAATGCTGTTAATCTTGATATTGCCTCAGATCTTGCCGCAACAGGCACTTCAGCAACTGTCACACTACAAAACAGCTGGGCAGTACGTGCATTAGGTTACGGTACTTTTAACGCTTCTATTGCTGACAAGGCAAGCGAATCAGCAGTTTCAAATCTTGATATAACACCATCAACTGGTACGCCTTCTATGGCAGCTACAACAGGCGCTGTTTCGTTTGATATCGATTTAACATCTTCAGATTTGGATGACGGTACTGTAACCGCTAACTATACGATTACAGTAACGGGCTCTTAATAGCGACCGGCCATTGAGAAACAGCATGAATGCTTTACAAAAAAAGTCGAGCCTTTTGAGTTCGGCTTTTTTTGTTATTTGTCTGGGGGTAGTTGATACAGCCAGTGCGAATGTTAATTGTAACTCAATAGATGAATCGCTAGTGGTTTCTAGAAGTGATGTTACTAAAAGAAGTAATTCTGCTGAGCAGGCTTTCGCCATTACCGGTAGTCAGTCGAAGCTGATAATTAACCAGAGCATTAATCTCGATATCGGCTCAGACCTTTCTCGTTTTGATCATAGCAGAGTGGTAAAAAGTACAGAGTTTATTTGGCAAGTGGATGTGACATTTGAAGGCGCTGCAAATGATGATTATATCACTGCGGCATACCAGTTTAACGGACTGACTCAAGGTGATAATAAAATTTGTAGTGGGGCTAACTCTTGTCTCGACGTTGTGCAAATTCGTGCTCTTCCTAGTGCCAGGCAGAATTTATATTGGTTGTGGTTTAAAGTAGGCGTGAGAACCCGCGGTAGAATTGAGTTAACGTTGGATTTAAGCAATGCTAAAGATAGCGGAGTTTACCGAGGGAATTTGCAAGTAGAGTTATTTAGAGGGTCTGACAGCAGCGGAGGTGATGGCACTCCTTTGAGCTGCGACAACCTATAAACTACTGCGCTTGAATTAATGAGGTTGCTTAGTGTTTAGAAAAATTGTTTCTATATTTCTTATTTTAATCCTATCAGGCTTAATGCTTGCAGAGTCTATAGATGCCGCGAGCCAAAAAGGACTTCAACCACAACTAGCTATCTCGCCGTCGCGCGTAGAATTCAATACCGATGAAGTGCGTAGCACTAAAAGCGTGACAGTTCTGAATTTAGGGGCAGAGCCCATGAGCGTTGAAGTCTCGGTACAAAACTGGGATTTTGATGAGAATAATAACTATCGCGCTCTACCACCGACACCACAAAGCTTGGATCAGTGGCTAATCATTAACCCTGTGCGGTTAACGATTCCAGCCAAGAGTCAGCAAACAGTTCGTATGGCTATCCGCCCGAAAGCAAAACCAATGGACGGTGAGCATCGTGCTATGATCTTTTTTAAGCAGCAACAGAAAGAGCACTCAAAAGGAGTGAATGTACAGTTTAATGTCGGCGTGCCAGTCTATGCTTTCTTTGGCAAGACTATAGAAAACGCAGTATTTCATGGCATGAGTTATTCGAAGGAATCACAGGAACTAACGTTCGACCTCACCAATAAAGGTAATGTTTATATTCGCCCAGAAGGAGTGTTTAGAATCGTGGGGAAGACAAGTCTCTCGGATGAAGAGTTGTTGTCACAGCTAAAGCTCAACATAGGTGAGTCCCAAGGTAAGTATATTGAACAAGGCAAGCTGAATTCAAAACCTGTTTTTTCTGGCGAACGTCGAACAGTTAAAAGCGCTTTACCACTGACTAAATCACTGCCTGATGATTACGCTCTAGTGTTAAAGGTGGATATTGCAGGTACTGTCTATGAAAAGGTTTACCGTGTAACAAACGGTAAGTAAGAGCATTGGACAGCAAGATTATAACCAAGGTAGGTTTTGCGCTAGCGACAATGCTGTCGGCGAACGCCTTTGCACAGCCTAAGCCGCACTCATCAAATATAGACGAAGTGACAGGCGAGTTAGCCTACCATAGCCCAAAACCGCTCGACAGTAGCGCCATTTATAGCCCGTGGGAAGCGAGTTATAACGATTCGGGTTCTGCTAAAACCGCCGGTAACAGTTTCGGTTATGAAAAAATCCTAGTCGGTTTAGAAGTGCGAGGCCGTGAGCTTATCGCGCTCGATATCGTAAAATCAGAAACTGATTATCTAATCCCAATTGAGCAAGTATTTCCAGTCATCGGCGCCAGTTTTAAATTAGAGAATGGCTTTATCACTGTGAGTGTGCCTGGAGCAGATGTTGAAATCCCTGCTAGGCAAAGCTTTCGAATCGATGGTGAGTTATGGATGGGGCTGAGTACCTTAAATGAATACCTTAGGGTCAACGGTGACTTTGATGAGTCAAAATACGCATTAACGTTGTTACCGCCCTGGTCCGAGCAACGTGATTCTGTAACGAGCCGGAGCAATACACAAGACCTTGAAGTGGACTTCAAACCTGATGTATTTAGCTTACGCCAGTTCCGTTTGTCGCATGAAGTGTATGCAGAGAAAGATGGTGGGCCATTAGATTTCACACAAAATAATAGTCGCAGTGAAATCGTAGGGAGTGGCGCGGCGGCGGGTGGCTCATGGTTACTAGAAGCCGAGAAAAACACTTTAGGCGACTGGCGACTAGATGAATACTTTTGGCTTAAGCGCGATGATAAAGAACAGTGGTTGATAGGTAAGCAAGTGGCGAGTCCATCGGTCGTATCGCCCACTGTGACGATTACTGGTGCACAGTATTTTTACAGCAACAAAAGCCTGCCTTTTGACCCTTATCAAGATATTAGTCAGTCACGCTTTTTTCGGGAGCTTGGCACTTCGGTACAAAAGATTAGAGGTACTGCTGAAGCGGGTGCTATCGCTCAATTATTCGTTAACAATCAACTAATTGGCGAAACTTTTGTACGCCTCGACGGTACCTACGATTTCGGTGAGGTGCGATCGGAATCAGGGCTTTATAACGAAATAGAGGTGGTGATTTTAGATGCAGTTAGCCGAACCGAACTGGAGCGTCAAAATAAAACTCGATTAAGCTCTGAAAGCTTGCTGAGTAAAGGTCAAATGGTCACCAGTGTTGCTTATGGTAAGAAGGGGAATTGGCTCGATCCGGACTTTGAGGATAATGGTGAGGCGGGTGTTTTTCTTTATCGCTACGGCTTAAGCGATGAAACCACGCTTGAAGCAGGGTATTTATTGGATGATGTTGATACAAAAACTGCGGGTGTGGCGTCTTCTTTAGGTAGCCACTTTGTTGGTGCGTACCGTGCTGCTTGGCGTAATGATGCGCTGACACAACAGCTAGAGCTTGATGGAAGCGGTAAAAAGTGGCGAGCTTCTACTTTTGTACGTCAGCAGGAAGCGGGTTTTTTCGATAATACGGATGGTGATTTAACTACAGCCAACGCCTACTTTTATTACACACCAGAAACCAACCTACGTTTAGAATTAATCGGGCGTTACCAAGACCGGAAGAACCAGCAAAGTACCGCTTTAAACAATGAGAAAGTCAGTTTCATAAAGCCCGGGGTTTTTTATGGAGTAAGTGATAACTTCTCTGTTGCGATGCGTCCTGACTTCGATGGCGCTTATCGAACAGAGTTATATTATCGGCCAAGTTTTGAGTCGCGATTTAGAGTGACGCATAAGCCGGATGAGCAAACTGTGCGATTTGATCATAGTGTTAATGAAAATATACAAAGCTATATGTCTGGGCGAATGTATAAGGGCACTCTAGACAATCGTCCTTACCAGAACACCGTTATTGAGTCAGCCGCTGGTTTCTATTGGCGCTCGACGGATTGGACCAGCTATGATCATTTACGGTTCGAGGTCAATCATTCGAATGAGTACGGTGCTGGCCTATTTGCTGAATACCGTAAGCAAATTGCCTCTGGAGTCTATCTTGACCTAAGAGTGCGCGAAGCAGACCCACAATACGATGGTGGCCTTTCAGTATTTGCACGCGTTTCGATGGACTTTGCCGTCGCAGGCGATAAGTTTGTGCCAGCAACTCATCGCAGATCTTATAACACTAACGGCACCATCGCCGGCAGTTTAAATACCGGCAGTGACAGCTGTGACATGGAGCATGTCAGCGTACTGGTAAACGGTTCAAATTATAAAGTTCCTGTTCAGGGCTGTACCTTCTATCTGGAGAAAGTGACCCCTGGAATCCACCGCGTGGCTTTGGATGGTGAGTTCTTGCCTATTGAGCTGGTGCCTGATACGAAAAGCTATATTGTTGAAGTTGGATCTTCTGCGGTAACCCGCGTCGATTTTGACATGGAAGCAAAGTATAGCGCGGCAGGCCAAGTAACTATTAATGGTGAGGCTAGCCCTCAAACCAAGATTGCTGTCTTTGATAAAGACGGAAACCTAGTCATGAGCACTTATACCGATCAGTTTGGTTACTTTAGGGTTGATGGGCTACGCAATGGCGATTATCAGCTGCAAGCGATAAATGATAAGGATGAAATTCTTGGCCAGCGTTCATTTTCTGTAAAAAATAACTTTTTATTTGGCGTGGATATCGAGCTTGTAAGGTAAGAGTGTCCATTAGGAACAAGGCTTTTCATTTTAGCGACTTGATCTCAGTAGCACTTGATCTCAGTAGCAATGGCGCGTACAATCTCGCTTCCCAAATATTTGAGTGGTGTTTGGCGTAACTTGGTTCTGTTAGTTAACGGTTCTTTAGGTTATAGCCCGAATGGCGACTCCAAAAAGAGAGATGAATTATGAAACAAGGTATCCACCCAGAATACAAAACGATCAAGGCAACTTGTAGTTGTGGTAACGTTATTGAAGTAGGTTCAACTGGTTCGGACATCAGTCTTGATGTTTGTTCTGCATGCCACCCGTTCTATACTGGTAAGCAGAAGATGGTTGACTCAGGCGGCCGTGTTGATCGTTTCCGTAAGCGTTTCGGTAGTCGTACGCTTAACAAGTAATAACCCTAGGTTATTACTGAAAAAGGCACCTCTAGGGGTGCTTTTTTTGTGCCTTAAAGGAAAGCCTAGCTGCTGATTAAAAGCGGCTAGGCTTGAAAGCTAGAATATGGAGCTTGGCTCGGGCTCTTCCTGCTCTTCTTCTGGTGGTTCTTGCTGGCCTTCATCTTGAATGGAGTCGATCAGTTGATCTAACTCTTCTTGCTCAAGGCTTTCAGGCGAGTCTTGCTGTTGAGAGCGATTGGTCTGATTATAGATATCGCCAAAATCAGTGCTTCTTTGGCTAACCTCAGAAGGTACATTGTCATCTCTAAAATATTCGAAAATAGCATTACTTTGGCCAAGAGCCGCTAACTTCCCTGTTTCAGGATCGATCTTAGCCGAGACTACACCAGGCGGTTGGATAATTTCTTGCTCAGGTATGCCTTCAAGAGCCTTTTCCATAAAGGATGCCCAAATAGGTAATGCGGCTTTACCACCGTACTCGTAACGCCCGAGGCTTCGTCTGTGATCCGAAAAGCCCATCCATGCACTGGCCACAAGCTTATCGTTAAAGCCTGAAAACCAAGCATCTTTATAGTCGTTCGCAGTACCGGTTTTGCCCGCTAAGTCGTGGCGCTCCAATAAAGGACTGTTTCTGCGTCTTAGCTGAGTGGTCGCTGTACCACTGTGAATAACATCCTTCATCATGTCGTAGATAATAAAAGCATCACGCGGGTCGATGACTTCTTTGGCAATTTTCTTTTCAGGCAATGGTAGAGCAGGGTAGTTGCGTATTTCAGGTTTGTATTTAGCGTCACGAATTTGGTTGTTAATACGAATCTGCTCGCACTCTTCACATACTATTTTAGGCGTCGCTTGATAAAGAATGTCGCCATAAGAGGTGGTTACCTTCTCGATGTAATAGGGCTCCACTTGATAACCGCCATTAGCCAACACGGCGTAGGCTGTGGCCATTTCAAGAGGGGTGAAACTCGCGGTACCCAGTGCTAAGGATTGATAAGGATCCATGTGTTCATCAGGCAGACCAACTTTAACTAAGAACTGCTCGGCGTAGGCGGGACCAATGCTGTCAATCAAGCGCGTCGAGATAGTGTTAATGGAGCGCTTTAAGCCGATCCGCAAGCGTGTTGGACCATTGTATTTTAAGTTGTCGTTTTGGGGTCTCCACACCTCGTCTATTTCATTGTTAACTTTGACATAAGGCGCATCGTTGACAAGACTAGCGGCCGTGAAACCTTTGGCGAAGGCTGCTGCATAGATAAAAGGCTTAATGTTTGAGCCCGGTTGACGACGAGCTTGGGTGACCATATTGAACTTGTTGGTCAAATAGTCGAAGCCACCGACCAATGACGTAATACCGCCATCTTTAGAACGAATCGAAACAAAGCCCGCCGAGGCTTCGGGGGTTTGGCTCAAATGCCACTTATCCTCGTCAACCGACATGATGCGAATAAGGTCACCAACAGCGGCAATTTCTTGTGCCGACTTTGGTTTATAGCCAATCCGACTATCGCTAATAAATTTAGCTGCCCAATTGAGACCGTCCCAATCAATGGTAATTTCTTCTGCATCAGCAGTCAGGACTGTAATCGACTGTTCCTTAACATCGGTGACGATTGCAGGGCGTAAACCTGCGATGACTGGGGTGTCTTTTAAAATCTGTAATAGTTCACTTAATTCCTTATTAGAGAAATCTTCAATTTGGCGCTCTGGGCCTTTGTAACCATGACGGCGGTCGTAGCTAAAAAGACCTTCGCGCAAGGCGTCATTAGCGATTTTTTGATGCTTTGAGTCGATAGTCGTGACTATATCGAGACCATGATTGTAAGCAATGTCGCGACCAAAACGGTTTATGACATCAAGACGCACCATCTCGGCTACATAAGGCGCTTCAATATCGAGGGCAGCAGCGTGCTTTTTAGCCGTAAGGGGAGTTTCTACCGCAAGCTCGTAAACGTCTTTATCTATATAGTTTTCGCGAAGCATACGACTTAGTACGAGATTTCTGCGCTGAAGGGCTCGTTCGGGATTTGAAATTGGGTTATAGGCTGATTCGCCTTTGAGTAGGCCTGCCATCATGGCGGCTTCTGGTAGCGTAAGCTCGGTCAGAGATTTGCCGTAATAGACTTCAGCCGCTGCCGCGAGTCCATAGGCTCTGTGACTAAAGTGGACTTTATTGGTATAGAGCTCAAGAATTTCTTCTTTGGATAACTCCTGCTCCATTCTGATCGCCAGAAACATCTCGATAAGTTTTCGCTTAAGGCGCTGATCGCGGGTAAGGAACATATTCCGAGCGGTTTGCATGGTTAAAGTGCTGGCGCCTTCGGAAAACTCGCCAGTGGTTGCCGCAACTTTAATAACCCTTAGTAGACCTTGAACGTCGACACCACTATGCTCATAAAAGCGCTGGTCTTCGGTCGAAATTAATGCATTAATGAAGTTTTTGGGGATTTGTTCGTAGCTGACTGGTTCACGCCTAACATCTCCAAACTCGCCGATTAGCTTGCCATCTGAGGTAAATATGCGCATCGGGGTTTGTAATTTTACATTTTTAAGAGAGTCGATTTCAGGCACTTGCGGAGTCGCATAAAGGAATGCGCCAATAATGGTCATAACCACAAATATTGTGATAATAATCACAAAAAGGGCTAATTTCTTCAATATATTGATGGTCATTTTATGAGAAAGATTTATTGTGAAGCGTAATAGCTGATGAACGAATTGAGTACCAGTATACCTTTTCTAAAAAAAAAGGCTGAATTTTTTTGTAAATCAGTGTAAATATAGTATCTTAGAAGTGTTAGTTAACAAAAAAGTTTAAGTTTAATGTGGATTTGTATCCACTTTTCTGGGGACATGTCTTAGAAGTATATTAAGATAAAATGGACAAATGGACTGTGTTGAACCAACTTAGTGAGGCATAGGATTTATGGTTCTGGGGTTATTCAAAAAGAAACAAGTACCAGTTATAGGTATTGATATCAGCTCGACGACGGTCAAGGTGTTGCAACTTGGCAAGTCTGGCGGTCGCTATAGAGTTGATCGATACGCTGTCGAACCATTACCACAGGGCGCAGTAGTAGAACGAGATATTCGTGATACTGAAGCGGTCGGTAATGCAATAAAAAAAGCTGTCCAAAAAGCTCAAGCCAAAACCAAAGACGCCGCTGTGGCAGTGTCGGGCTCAGCAGTAATTACTCGCACCATCCAGATGGAAAAGGGTCTGTCAGACCAAGAAATGGAAGATGTGATTAAGGTTGAAGCGGATCAGTATATTCCATACCCACTTGAAGAAGTTAACCTCGACTTCGAGGTGTTAGGCGATTCTGCAACAGATGATAATTTGGTGGATGTGCTTTTAGCGGCCTCACGCAGTGTTAACGTTGATACTCGACTTGATGCGCTAGACATCGCGGGCTTAACCCCCAAGATTGTCGACATCGAAGCGTATGCCATTGAACGCTCGTATCAACTGACTAAAAAGAAAACAGTTGAGCACTTAGAAGATTCGATCGTGGCGATTGTTGATATCGGTGCGACCATGACAAGCTTAAATGTGCTTCAAAATGGGCAAGTGATTTATAACAGAGAGCAACTTTTCGGCGGCAATCAATTAACTGAAGAAATCCAAAGTCGCTACGGTTTGTCGTACCAAGAAGCTGGCCTAGCTAAAAAGCAGGGTAGTTTACCGGATGACTATGAGTCAGAAGTTTTGATGCCTTTTGCTGAAATCATTACGCAACAAGTTGGCCGTGCATTACAGTTCTTCTTTTCTGCGAGCGAATACAGCTCGGTAAATGAAGTTATCTTAGCTGGTGGCTGTGCATCCATTGATGGCTTAGATGGCATGATTCAAGAGCATCTAGGTACACCAACCCGCGTGGCTAACCCATTTGCGGATATGTCCATTTCGTCTCATGTGAATACACAAGCATTGAGCGCCGACGCGCCAGCAATGATGATAAGCTGTGGACTAGCATTAAGGAGTTTCGAATAATGGCACGCATTAACCTACTCGATTGGCGTGAAGAGTTACGTCAAGAACGTAATAAAGAGTTTTGGATTACCTTCGGTTTAATGGTAGTGCTGGCTGGTTTGATTTGGCTATTAGTCAATACAGTTATGAACTCGAGAATCGAAAACCAAGATAAGCGAATTAACAAACTGAACACTGAAATCAGTGTGTTAAAGCAACAAACTAAAGAAATTGATCGGCTTAAAAAAGAAAAAGAAGAGCTAATCAAGCGGATGGAATTGATTACCGATTTGCAACAAAGTCGCCCAGAAGTAGTGCGTATGTTTGATCAGTTAGTTCGAGTGACTCCTGAAGGTATTAACTTAACGACTTGGACAAGGCAAGAATCCCCAAGTACTGGTGAGCAAGCGACAGAACATAAGTTAGTGTTTACTGGGCAAGGCGAAACAAACCCTAGAATTTCTGAATTTATGCGTAAAATGGACAGTTCTGACAGGCTGCAAACATCGGCTCTAAAAGATGTTAATAGGCAGAACAAGGGGCTCCCTGCACAAAACTTCACACTGGAAGCTAAGCAAATTATTCCTGACACTGTGAAACAACAGGAGGGCAAATAATGGCTGATTTAAGTCAATACCAGGATTTTAATAATATTGGTTCTTGGCCTCTTCCTGGGAAAATAGTATTTATCATTATTGCTATGCTGGTGGTTCTTGGCTTGGGCTATTACTTCGATACTAGCGAGCAGTTAAGTGAATTAGAGTCCAAAAAGAAAAAAGAAGTTCAGTTATTAGCAGACTATAAGCGCGAATACGAAAAAGCCGTTAATTTGGACGCTTATCGTGAGCAAATGGCTGAGATGAAAGAAACCTTTAAAGGACTTTTAGAGCAGCTTCCAAAAAATACTGAAATTCCAGGTTTGTTGGATGAAATTTCCTATGCCGCTTCAGGTGCTGGTGTTGAGCTTCTGTCGCATAAATACTTGGATGAAACTAAGAAGGCTTTTTATATCGAAAAGCCGATTGAAATTGTGGCGACAGGTAATTATCACCAGATAGCAGATTTCGTAAGCCGTATATCTAAATTACCTCGTATTGTTACTTTGCATAGCTTTGAGATAAAACGTGCAGGGGGTGGTTCGAGAAGAGGCGCGCAAAACCGCGAACAGTCTGAGCAGTTAAGTTTTAGTGTGTTAGCTAAAACCTATCGTTATGAGTCAGAGGAGGGATAAAATGAAGCATACTGTTAAAATTAAAGCCCTTCTAAGCACTATCATTGCATTAGCTGTATTAAGTGGCTGTGAAGATGGTGATATGCAAAGCTTAGACAGCAAAATTGCTAAGATTAAGAGTGAGACGAAAACGAATATTGAGCCTCTACCAAAAGTTGAAGCTTATGAGCCGTTTACGTATTCAGCATCAGACTTGCGCAGTCCATTTGCCAAGCTCGATCCTGAGCTTGAGTCGACTATGATGCTGATTGATGGAGATTGTGAGTCAGATGTAAGGCCAGATCCTAACCGTCAAAAGTTCGAGATGGAAAAGTATGGCTTAGATGCTCTCAGGTACTCAGGCATGATAGCAAATAAGAAAGAATTAAGAGGTTTAGTCAAGATTCTTAGCGGTGATAGTGCTGGTGTCATTCAGCCTGTTCATGTAGGTGAGTATATCGGTTTGAATAATGGCAAGATTACTAAAATCGATAGTAACCAGATCACCATTGAAGCGATTGTCCCGAACGGAAGAGGTTGCTGGGAAAATCGTACACAATACCTAGTATTAGGGCAGTGAGGGGCTGAACGATGCATATTATAAATGAAGAATGGATGAACAAGTCAGAATTGGGTAAAACGACTATGTTGACAAAGATGAATAAATTGATGAAAAGTTGCACTTTTGTAATAGGGGCAACACTATTTTCTTGGGGCGTCCAGGCCAGCCAACTGCAATCTATAGATTACAATGTGTTGCCCGGAGACAAGGTAATGGTTCGTATGAGCTATTCTGACACTCCGCCGATGCCACAAGAGTTTACCACCTCGAACCCTGCACGAATCTCAATGGACTTCTCTGGGGTAGGTTCAAGCTTAGGTTATAAGACTAAAGACATTGGTGTTGGTGCTGTTGGCTCAATTACTGCTATTGAAGCGCAAGATCGTACTCGTGTGGTGATTAACCTATCTGAATTAGTGGCCTTTAATAGCCAAATTCAAGGTAACGATTATTTAGTAACGCTTGAGTCGGGTACTGCTCCGGCTATGACTTCGAATAAGTCTAATACTAGCTCAAGTTACACCTCATCTAGTTCAAATTATGATATTGAGGCTGTAGATTTTCGCCGAGGTACTTCTGGAGAAGGTCGTGTTTTGGTTAATCTAGGCGCTGCAAATGTCAATGTGGACTTACGCCAAGAAGGTCGTACGGTCATCGCAGACTTTATCGGTAGCGATATAGACCCAAGCTTTATTCGTAGATTAGACGTTATCGATTTCGGCACGCCTGCCCAGCTAGTTGAAACGACTCGTCGCGGTGATAACGTTCGCTTAAAAGTTCGTGGTAACGATGCATTTGAATATTTAGCGTATCAAGCAGATGACCTATACACAATTGAGCTCAAACCACTTTCTAAACAAGAAATTGAGCGTCGTGAGCGTGAAAAGCCAAAGTACACAGGTGAAAAATTAACACTTCAGTTCCAAGATATGGATCTAAAAGCAATTTTGCACACCTTAGGTGACTTCGCGGGCATTAATATTGTTATTAGTGATGACGTGCAGGGTTCTATGGCTCTAAACCTAGTCAATGTACCTTGGGACCAAGCGCTAGATATCATTTTAAAATCAAAAGGTCTTGATAAGCGTAAAGACGGAAACGTCATGATGATTGCTCCGGCAGATGTCATTGCGGCTCGTGAACAACAAGAGCTAGAAGCAAGTAAGCAACAAGAAGAGCTCGCACCATTAAGAACAGAGCTTATTCAAATAAACTACGCAAAAGCAGCTGAAATTGCTGGCCTATTATCAGCTTCTGGTGGAACAGACTCTCCATCTATAGGGGTGCTTTCTGAGCGAGGCGCTGTTTCAGTAGATGTAAGAACAAACACGCTAATTGTAAAAGATGTAGCTTCAAAACTTGAAGATGTACGTCGCCTTATAAATCAGCTAGATATTCCTGTGGAGCAAGTGCTTATTGAAGCAAGAATCGTAACTGCGTCCGATGGCTTTGCCCGTGATTTGGGTACAAGATTTGGTATTAGCGACTCAATGAACTCTGGTGAAGTAGGTGTTTCTGGCACTGTTGTCGATGCAGGCCGAATAAATGGCTCTGTTCAAGGAGACCGAAACCAAAATGATGGCTTTAATGTAAACCTACCTGTAGCTAACCCAGCAGGATCATTAGGGCTTTCATTTGCACGCTTGGCGGATGGCATTATTGTTGATATGGAATTATCAGCACTTGAAGCTGAAAACCGAGGTGAGGTTGTAGCTAGCCCAAAAGTCATCACAGCTAACCAAAAAGAAGCCTTTATTAAAGCTGGTGAAGAGATTCCATACTTACAGGGTGGTTCATCAGGTGCTTCGAACATTCAGTTTAAAGAAGCCGTATTGGAGCTAAAGGTAACTCCTCAGATAACTCCTGACGGTCGTGTATTCTTAGACTTAGCGATAACGCAAGACACTCGTGGCGAAGAAGTTTTATTTACGACTCCGGACGGCTTTGCCGTAGGTGGTGCTCCAGCGATTAATACTCAAGAAATTGGCACTCAAATTCTGGTTGATAATGGAGAAACGATTGTTCTTGGTGGTATCTTCCAACACAGGACTAAGTTAGATAAAACAAAAGTACCACTATTGGGTGATATTCCACTATTAGGTTGGTTGTTCCGCAATACGTCGCGAGAAGACTCTAAAGAGGAACTATTAATCTTTGTAACACCAAAAATCATTAAACAAGGCTTGAAATATTAGTCAAACATACCCAAATACTAAAAACCTAGGTATAATCGCGTGCCTGGGTTTTTGGTTTTTCATATTTGGTTAATTAAAAAAGAGTTCAAAGTTAATAATGAAAGGTAAGCGCAATATCTTCCTAGTAGGACCAATGGGTGCGGGTAAAACCACCATTGGAAAGCAGCTGGCTGAAATCTTAAAGCTCGAATTTGTGGATAGTGATCACGTACTAGAAGAGCGTACTGGTGCGCCTATCGACTGGATCTTTGATATCGAAGGTGAAGAAGGCTTCCGTGTTCGTGAAGAAAAAATCATTGAGGAGCTAACACAAGAGCAAGGTATCGTGCTTGCAACAGGCGGAGGTGCAGTTGTTTCAGACAAGAGTCGCAACCACCTTGCTGCAAGAGGTGTTGTTGTTTATTTAGAAACTTCTATAGAGCAGCAGTTAGAAAGAACTCGCCGTGACAAAAGACGCCCACTTATTCAGCATGGGAACCCAAGAGAAACTCTTGAGGCGCTTATGAAAGAAAGAGAGCCTCTTTATACTGAAATTGCCGACCTTACCGTAGCCACCAATATTAGTTCGGTAAAATCTGTAGCAAAAGAAATTGTTGAGTTGATGGAACAACCTATAGCCTAGAGCAACCTTTGAATATTCTGGATTTACAACTACCAACTAAAAGTTCGGATTATCAAATACTTATCGGAAAGGATTTACTCTCTGATAGCAACAATTTCTCATCTGTTATTAAAGGGCAACAAGTTTTTATTGTCAGCAATGAAACCGTTGCCCCTCTCTATCTAAAAGTCCTAAAAAATTCTCTCAGTCAATACGAGACTCACAGCTACATCCTGAAGGATGGCGAAAAGTACAAATCACTAGGTAGTCTCGAAGATATCCTTGATTCTATGCTGAAAGTCGGTTTACGTCGTAATGCGACATTAATTGCATTAGGTGGAGGTGTTGTGGGTGATATAAGTGGTTTTGCTGCCGCGATTTACCAGAGAGGAATTAGCTTTATTCAAGTCCCTACGACGCTTTTATCACAAGTTGACTCTTCAGTCGGAGGGAAAACGGCAGTGAACCACCCTTCTGGTAAAAACATGTTAGGGGCATTTCATCAGCCCGTTCGCGTGGTAACCGACCTTAATACGCTAAAAACATTACCCAAAAGAGAGTTTTTAGCGGGCGTTGCTGAGATTATAAAAGCTTCCGTGATTGCAGATAGAGATTTCTTTGAATGGCTTGAACTGAATACTGAAAGTATTTTGGCTCAAGAATCAGCTACTCTAGCTACAATGATTCAAAGGGCCTGTGGTATTAAAGCCAAAATAGTCAGTCTCGATGAGAAAGAGCAAGGTGTTAGGGCTTGGCTAAACCTGGGGCACACATTTGGACACGCAATTGAAAGGGCTTTAGGGTTTGGCAAGTTGTTACATGGCGAAGCAGTAGCTATTGGAATGGTGATGGCTGCAGAATATTCCGTAAAACTAGGCTTATTAAGCCCATCAGAGTCTGTTGCAATTAAGCGACTTACCCAAGGATTTGGGCTACCTACGAACATCGAAACCCAAGTTGATGACGTTAGCACCTCAGAATTAGTATCAGCGATGGCTTTGGACAAGAAGAATGTTGACACAGATCTCACTCTGATTTTGCCAAAAGCGATTGGGAAGGTTACTATTGAACATAATATAAAAACTCAAGATGTTGAACAGTTCATTGAGCAATATCTTGAATAAATAACATAACAAGGCATTGTTTTAAATGGCTTTTTCACAGTCCCTAAACCCAAATGTTTTAGAAAAGCATAATCGAGTATTGTACTTACCCTCGAGTTGGAACCGGTTAATAAGCTTGATTAAGTATCAAGTGCCTAACGGTGGCTTTGCCGTTATGGAAGGGGAGTTTGGTTCTGGGAAGTCATCCTTCGCTAAGATATTTGAAAAAAAAGTGGTGCTGGATGAAAAAATTGACTGCCAAATTGTTCAAGTTCACCCTTTAAGTACAATTCAACAGATCCAGGCTCAACTGCCTAAGAAGCCTGAAAAACCGTTGATAGTTATCATTGACGACGCCCACGAAGCCTCAACTTTGTTGTTGCAAAAGTTTACTCAACCACAAGAAAACATATATTGGTTGTTATTGGCCGAGCCAGGAATTGACGAGCGAGTTGATGCTTTTGCAGAAAGAAAAGTCGAGTTGCCGCTCTTTTCTAAAGAAGATTGTTATGAGTTCCTACAAAAGCAGCTTCAAGATCAACCGAAATACGTCCAAGTCTCTCAAATGCAGAGTGATACTATCTGGTATTCTAGCCAAGGATTACCGAAAAACATTATCGACCAAGCAAAGCAAAATCTTAGTAAGCTTTTTTCGGGGCAAGAAAGTAGTGAAAACTTCGAAAAAGCGAATAAAAGTTGGTATATGACAGCTGCGCTAGGCGCCGCTGGACTCGCCTTCATTGTATTGTTAATCATTAATATAGCGACGAATGATGACGATACTGAGAATGGAGTTGAAGCGCCAGGCGGTGAGTTGGTTATCGAAAGCCTCGAAACTGGCGCTGAGCAAAATAGCTATACATCGAGTGAGCAACCAGAAACAACAGTTCTTAGCAAAGATAACCTAGGTAGCTCTGGACCAGATCAGTTGTCTGATTCTAGAAATAATACAGAACAGTTTGGGAATGAATTTAGAACTGTTGAAAACAGTGCATCATCCACTAGCGACATGACTATAAGCGCTAATGGAGGCGAGCAGCACACCGACAAATCAAAACCCGATAATCAGCCTTCACTCTCTCAAGCCGAGGTTGATGAAGCCGCTGAGTCGAGCGATCCCATTGAGTCTATTGCACTGAAAGTCGCACGCAAGGATGTTGTAGCAACAGCAGAGCCACGACAGAATGAGGATTTCAATAGCTGGCTAGCCCGTCACTCTCAAGACGCATACAGCATGCAGTTGTTTTCTCATACAGAGAAAGCTGCCGCTGAGCGATTCCAAAAATCGTTAGATCTTGCTGACAGCTATGTCTATCAGGCAAATTTAGACGGAAAAATCCGCTACCGAGTGCTGTGGGGGGCTTTTGATACCCGCGCCGAAGCTCAGCAAGCCATAGAATCATTACCAGAAGATATTCTGGCGCAACAGCCGTGGATTCGACAGTTTTCCGCTATCGCCAAGGAAGTTTCGCAGTAAACCGCTAATACTAGCTGAATAAAGGCTGCTTTCGCAAGATTAGGCTGTTTTCATGCGCCGTTCCATCTATAATAGCGTGCAACAGAGACTAACTTTTTGAGTACCATGAGCCATCCACTCGTTAATGATCGTTATATCAAAGCCACCCTCCAGCAAGACACAGATCGCACGCCAATTTGGATGATGCGCCAAGCTGGTCGATACTTACCAGAATACCGCCAGTTGCGAGCAGAAGCGGGTAGCTTTATGGATTTATGCACTAATCCAGAATTAGCTTGTGAAGTAACCTTACAGCCGTTACGTCGATTCCCTCTAGATGCCGCAATTTTATTCTCAGATATTCTAACGATCCCAGATGCCATGGGGCTTGGTCTTTACTTCACGCCTGGCGAAGGCCCCGCCTTTAAAAAAGCTGTACGTGATGAAAAAACGGTTAAAGAATTACCAATCCCAGACCCAAATCAAGAGCTTAAGTACGTGACAGATGCTGTCAGTACGATTCGTCGTGAGTTGAAGGGCAGTGTCCCCTTAATCGGTTTTTCGGGCAGTCCGTGGACCTTGGCGACCTATATGGTCGAAGGCGGTCCAACTAAAAACTTCTCAGAAGTGAAAGGTATGATGTATGGCAACCCCAAGGCTATGCACTTATTGTTGGACAAACTTGCTGACTCAATCATTGTTTACCTTAACGCACAGGTCGAAGCCGGCGCACAGGCGTTGATGATTTTTGATACGTGGGGTGGGGTTTTATCACCTCAGGCCTATCAAGAATTCTCTTTACGCTATATGAGCAAAATTGTTGATGGCTTGAACCGTGAAAAAGATGGTCAGCGCATTCCAGTTACCTTGTTTACGAAAGGTGGTGGCAAATGGTTGGATATCATGGCTGAATCAGGCTGTGATTGTCTTGGTGTTGATTGGACGACGGATTTAAGCGAAGCCAGACAGCGTGTGGCGGGTAAAACAGCACTCCAAGGTAATATGGACCCTTCGTTACTTTACGCTTCTGATGAAAGAATTCGTGAAGAGGTCGAGACTATTTTAGCTAGCTATGGACACGGTAACGGTCATGTGTTTAATTTAGGACATGGCATCCATCAATTCGTTAAGCCGGAAAAAGCAGGCGTCTTTATTGAGGCGGTGCACGAGCTAAGTAAAAAATACCATCAATAATTCATAGGGTTCTATGTTAAAGGAAAGTCATTTTGAGCCACCTTGGTGGCTCAAAAATCGCCATCTACAAACATTCTGGGCGCCGTTAGCGCCTAGATTACCATTACCTAAAATGGTCCGTCAGCGACTAGAGCTGAGCGATGGTGATTTTATCGACATGGATTGGGTCAACCCTGAAAGAGACGCACCTACAGTCGTCTTGTTGCATGGTTTGGAGGGAGACATAAACTCCCCTTATTTACGCCGTATGCTTTTCCAGATCGAGCAGCGCCGCTGGCGTGGTGTTTTAGTCTATTGGCGCGGTTGTAGCGGAGAAGATAATCGACTGGATAAAACCTATCATTCAGGGCGAAGTGATGACTTGGACGAAGTTATTGCAGAGATTCATGCCAGCAAAGCGCCAGATAAGTTGTTTGTTGCCGGATATTCATTAGGCGCTAATGTGCTCTTAAAGTGGCTCGGCGAGCAGCAAGATAAAGCACAAATTGATGCTGGCTGTGCCGTGTCGACGCCATTTAACTTATCAATCTGTGCTGATTCGATTGATCAAGGCTTTTCTAAAATCTACAAATACTTTTTATTAAACTCGATGAAAAAGCGTATTGTTCGTAAATTTCCTGAACACCGCTTGTTAGAGCTTTTAAATTTATCGCCAAGAGACGTGATGGCGATTAACTCCTTCCGCGAATTCGATAATCGAGTCACCTCATTTTTAAATGAATTTGAAGATGCTGATGACTATTATCGAACAGCTTCGAGTATTTATTATATAGGCACCATCAAAAAGCCAGCTTTAGTCATTCATGCCGCGGACGATCCTTTTATGTCGCCTGAAATCATACCTAGGGAAGACCAGCTACCTGACAGCTTGGAGTTGTTGATTAGTGAATATGGTGGCCATGTTGGTTTTGTTGCAAGCCCAGGTAGCAAAGGTGTCAGCTTCTATCTAGAAGAAACCATTTTAGGTTACTTTGATCCCTTCTTATAATCACCACTAGCAACAGCTAAGGCTTAAAAATAGTCTGCTCTCATGTGATTAGGAGTCATGCCCTTAATCTGTTAAGCTAGATTTAATTAACCTATTGATATCTATATTTTTATTATGGAATTACAGAACACGCTGAAGTCGCTCAAACAACACTATCAAGACGATCCTTATCCAAGTTTGGAGAAGCGTGACCACCTTCTTCGCCAACTGAAACGTATGTTGTTACAAAACCAAGATGCCATTAAAAAGGCACTTAATGATGACTTCGGCTACCGCACGCCCTTCGAAACCGAATTTGCAGAAATTTATCCTGCCCTAAATTCCATTAGTTTTACACGAAAGTCTCTGGCTCAGTGGATGGCGCCAAGCAAGCGTCCTGTGGATATTTGGTTTAAGCCAGCTAAAGCAAAGATCATGTATCAGCCCCTGGGTGTAGTTGGAGTTATTGTTCCTTGGAACTACCCGTTATTTTTAGCTTTGGGACCTTTAATTGGCGCTTTAGCTGCGGGAAACCGAGTCATGCTGAAAATGTCGGAGTTCACGCCAAGCTTTAGCCAACTGTTTGCAGAGCTTTGTGAGCAATACCTAGGATCTGAGCAAGTAGTCGTCATTAATGGCGGTGCAGACATTGGTGAAGCGTTTTCTAAGTTAGCTTTTGACCATCTCGTTTTTACAGGATCGACCAATATTGGCAAAAAAGTTATGGCAGCGGCAAGCGAAAACCTCACACCAGTAACCCTAGAGCTAGGTGGCAAGTCGCCGGTTATAGTCGATAAAAAGTTTCCTTTGAAAACTGCAGTGGAGCGGATATTGTTTGGTAAGCTACTAAATGCTGGCCAAACTTGCTTAGCTCCTGATTATGTTTTTGTACCTGAGGCAAAAACTGAAGAGTTTGTGCGTTTATCGCAAGAAACTGCTCGAAAATTCTATCCAGAGTGGCGCGAGAAAGATTATACAGCTTTAGCCTCCGATAAGCAGGTGAAGCGTTATCAGGAAATGCTTCAAGACGCGAAGGAGAAGGGCGCTAAGATAGTCCCCCTTTTTGAACACGAAGCTGATCAACTTGTTGATAACAAAGCTGTGCCAACACTGGTCTTAAATACTTCGCCAGACATGTTGATTAGACAGCAAGAGATTTTCGGTCCTCTGCTACCGGTAGTACCCTATCAAGAACACTCTGAAGCTGTTGCTTGGATAAATCAACAGCCGCGTCCACTGGCGCTTTACTTATTCAGCCATAATAAAAAAGTCACGAATCATTATATGCTGAATACGATCTCAGGTGGCGTCACCTTGAATGATACCATTTTGCACGTGAGCCAAGATGAGCTACCATTTGGTGGTGTTGGTGCGAGCGGAATGGGCCACTACCATGGTCACGAAGGCTTCAAAACATTCTCAAAGGCAAAGAGTATCTATCAGCAAAGACGCTTTTCTGGCGTAAAACTGATGTACCCACCGCCGTCTAAGTTTTCAAAATTTTTACTGGGCATCATGAAGCGGTAATCTCGTTGACTTGATACCTTAAGCGAACAGCCAGAATTTGAATGAAGTTGTCTATGAAGAAAATAGTTTTATACCCAGGAACCTTTGATCCCATTACTAAGGGGCATATGGATCTTGTTAAAAGAGCTTGTCGATTATTTGATACAGTAATTATAGCTGTAGCAGACAGCCCCTCGAAAAAGCCGTTATTCAACTTGGAAGAGCGAGTGGGTATGGTGCGCGAAGTTTTTAAGGGCAACAGCCAAGTCCAAGTCGAGGGATTTAACGGCTTGTTGGCACACTTTGCGCAAGATAAAGGAGCGCTAGCGGTACTTCGTGGGATTCGTGCGGTATCGGATTTCGAGTTTGAATTTCAGCTAGCCAATATGAATCGTCATCTAGATCCTGATTTAGAATCTATATTTTTAACGCCATCGGAAAAGTATTCCTACATTTCGTCTTCATTAGTGAGGGAAGTGGCGTCTTTAGGTGGTGATATCACAGCATTTGTTGACTCGACTGTACAGCAAGCTCTAGAGCAGAAATTTTCACAATAAGTCTCGAACTTGCCTAACATATAAGCGATAATAGTCTTTAGCTCATTAACGAACCGTTGGTTTAAATAGTATGTCATTAATCATTACAGACGAATGTATCAACTGCGACGTTTGTGAACCTGAATGCCCGAATGAGGCCATTTATCAGGGGGAGGAAATCTACGAGATTGATCCGGACAAGTGCACCGAGTGTGTTGGCCATTATGATGAGCCACAATGTCAGCAAGTGTGCCCGGTGGATTGTATTCCTCTTGATGAAAATAATCCTGAAACGGAAGAGCAGTTGATTGCCAAGTACGAACGTTTAACTGGCGAAAGTTACGTTGAAGTTTAGTACCTTGAGCTGGGGGATTACAGCTCTAATATTCCTATGACCCTACAAGACTGGTTGTCCCAAGAGCCATTCACTTTAACCCTGTCCTCAGGGTTTTTTAGTTTTTTTGCGCATACCGGCATGCTGGCCGCATTAGAAGAGCAAGAGTTACTTCCACAAAGGGTAACGGGCTCGAGTGCAGGAGCGCTAGTTGCCGCTTGCTGGGCATCTGGGTTGAGTACCGCTGAATTAAAAAATATTCTGTTTGAGTTGAAGCGATCTGATTTCTGGGATCCGGGCTTTGGTTGGGGCTTGCTGAAAGGTGAGAAATTTCGACAAATTTTAACTGATATCTTGCCCGTTGAAACCTTTGAAGAGTGTCGAGCTGATCTTTCGTTGTCGGCTTATGATATTAAGACCAAATCAACCGTGATAATCAACAGTGGCGAATTGGTATCGGCGATTTATGCCTCGTGTGCCATCCCTTTTTTATTCCAGCCATTAAATTACCACGGCTATCGCTTGTTAGATGGCGGTATTAAAGACCGACCTGCCCTAGCTGACGTGGCTCTGGATGAGCGAGTTTTTTATCATCACATAGTGTCCGTTTCACCCTGGCGCAGTAAGAAATCAAAAGCATTGGAAGTTCCACAAAGAGATAACTTAGTCTCGTTACAGTTGTTTGACTTGCCTCGCTGTGGGCCGACAAAACTCCATCTTGGGCCTGAAGCCTTTGTCGCCGCTTATAATGCGACGAAAAGGGCGTTGAAACGTGATATTGGCGCCGACCGCAAAGTGGCGTTAGCAGTTTAAGCCGACTCCATTTCGACAATAACGGGCCATTTTCCCCGCATAACGATAAATCCAGCATAGCGTTGAGCGCCGTCTGTGGCGAACTCGAATTGGTAACGTCTTAAAAACTGACGCTTCCCATCTGAGTCCTTATCAAAATAAATCTTTTTTAGAGCGACATAGCCGTCAAGGTTTTGTACTGAGGCTTCCTCACAGGCTTTCTGAGCAGCTTTATAGGCATTTTCCTGTATACGCCTGTTATAAACCCAAATGCCAACGACAAGGGCAATGAGAAGGATTACAAATAATTGAGTCATATTTTAGAGTGCAAGGACTGCTGTTTCTTTTTACTTAATTTAGAGTAGACCATATCGTAAGAGCCTTTGATCAGAAGTTCCAGCTCTTTCTGGGGTAATGTTGCATTCTCGGTGATCGAAACCCAGTGGTATCTTGCGAGGTAAGGTGCCGGCTCGATTCCGTGCATATCAGTCAGTGCGATAAAGTCTGCTGGCGTGACTTTCAAACACAATTGTTTACTGCCCTGTACGCTAGAGTCACAACAAAAAACGGTAAACATTTTCTCAGCGATACAGTAAGTTCTATCCGCGCCCCACTTGAGATCAAATTTGGCACCTGGCAACTGTTCACAAAAATGCTCTAAGTTATTATAGTTCATTTTCAATATAAAACCCCAGGCAATAAAAAAAGGTGGCACTGGCCACCTTTTATTACGCTTTCGATAAGCTTACTCGAAACGTTTATTAGTCTGCCGTAACCCAGCGAGCTACGTTGACTTTTGATACACCGGCAGAATTCGCTTGGTCAACTGCAGTTACTAGAACTTCGTTGACTGCATCTTCGTGCACACGTACCAAAACAGGCGAACGAGGGTCGACTGCTAGTTGAGTTTCGATGTTAGCTCGAATCGCTTCAGGATCAACAGAACGCTCGTTCATAAAGACATTGCTCTGACCGTCGATAGAAACCACGATTAATGGTGGTGGGTTCTTCGGCGGTGTTGTGTCTTGGTTCGTTGTTGGTCTTGCAAGCTCAATCGTATCTTCTTTGACGAATGACGTCGTTACAATGAAGAAAATCAACATGATGAATACGATGTCTAGCATCGGTGTCATGTCAATTGCCGTTTCGTCTTCGTCTCTATTTCTTCGTTTACTACGCATATATCTTTATCCTGTCGCACTTTTGTTGCTTCGGTGATGTTATTGAATCAACTTAAGCATTTGGCCCACAAAGGCGGCATTGTTTAAATGTGTCGTTAAAGTATAACCGCCACATTAAATGTGATCCAGCAAAAAATGTCTACCCTAAATGCAACAAAAGTTGCTAGTCGTACCTGTGGCGGTTGTCTGCTTATTTTAAAATCAAACGATTACAGGCTATTAGCTTTAACTAATTAAGGCCAGCGAGCCACACTAACGTTAGCCACGCCCGCTTTATTCGCTTGGTCGACCGCGGATACTAAGCTGAGGTTATGCGCGTCGCCATGGATTTTAACGATGACAGGAGCTTCGATATTGTTGACCAACCGACTTTCTAGGTTGGCTTGAATCGCCTCAATATCAATATTTCTATTATTAAAAAAGACCTGGTTATGTTCGTCGATAGAGACAATGAGCGGCGAGGTATCCTTATTACAATCTTGCTCACAAACGGTTGATGGACGAGTGATATCAACGCTCTGCGTTTGAACAAAGCTGGTTGTAACGATAAAAAATAGTAGCAAGATGAAAACGATATCTAGCATTGGGGTCATATCGGCTTGAACATTGTGTGACGTGTTCTTGGTTTTCTTTCTTAGCATATCTATACTCCTTCGATGGCCTCCTAAACGGCTGGCATTGATAATACTTAATGATCAAACTAAGTGAATACACCAAGTCATCTGACCAGCGCCTAGTTTCAACATAGCAAAAAAAGGAGCCAAGAACAATTTTAAACTAGCGCTGACACTTCGGGCAGTAAAAGCTGGAGCGTTGGCCAAGCACGATATTCTTAATAGGTGTTTGGCACTGGTTACAAGGCTGGTTTTCACGTCCGTAAACATTCAGCTCTTGAGCAAAATAGCCAGGCGAGCCGTCTGCCTGAGTAAAGTCTTTTAAGGTGGTTCCACCTTGCTCGATAGCTTTTGTCAGTACTTGCTGGATATTGTAAGCGAGTAGGCGACAGCGCTTTAAGCTTACGCGGTTGGCGGCTCTTTTCGGATGTATACCGCTTAAAAACAAAGATTCGCTAGCATAAATATTGCCAACCCCAACGACCACTGCATTGGTCATTATGGCGTTTTTAATGGCTCCTTTACGCTTACTGAGCTTTTGATGCAGGTAATCGCCATCGAAATCCTCAGACAAAGGCTCTGGGCCTAGGGAGTCAATGATGTCGAGTGTTTGACCCTTAGCCTGCCACAATACAGCGCCAAAGCGACGAGGATCATTTAATCGCAGCGCTTTGCCATTGTTGAAAATGACTTCAAAGTGATCGTGCTTTTTTAATGGAGTATCGGCATCAACAACACGCATTGCTCCTGACATGCCTAAGTGCATCACCACAGTACCGGCCTCGAAATGCCACAGCATGTATTTAGCACGACGCTGAATTTCACCGCTGATTTGCCCTTCCAACTGTTTTATTTCATTAGGAATTGGCCAACGTAACTTAGGCTGGTGAATATTCACAGCAATGATGGTTTGCCCAGTAATGTGCGGGGCTAATCCACGTGTTGTTGTTTCAACTTCAGGCAACTCTGGCATAAGGAATCTAATACTCAATTATTGAAAAGGCTATAATATTGTAATGCAGAATAGCAAAAAGCCCAGCGAGGCCGGGCTTTTTAATTGTTTTCTTGGAGGCAGAAAACAGTGAAACTAAATTAAAGCGGTTGTATTACTTAATTTTAGCTTCTTTGTACATAACATGCTTACGAATGGTTGGATCAAATTTTTTGATCTCCATTTTACCAGGCATGTTTTTCTTGTTTTTGTCAGTGGTATAGAAATGACCTGTACCAGCACTAGACACTAAACGGATTTTATCGCGCATCTTTCAGCTCCTTATACTTTTTCGCCACGAGCACGCAATTCAGCTAGCACAGTATCGATACCTTTCTTGTCGATAATGCGCATACCTTTTGCAGATACGCGTAGTTTTACGAAACGCTTCTCAGACTCAACCCAAAAACGGTGAGAGTGTAGATTTGGTAGAAAACGACGTTTTGTACGGTTTTTTGCGTGTGACACATTGTTGCCTGTCACTGGACGCTTACCCGTTACCTGACAAACTTTAGCCATGATATAGCCTCCAAAAAATAATCTTTACATTGGCGAGGAGATGAAATTATCTCACCGCTACTCTTCAAATAGGGCGCACTTTATACCAGAAAGGAGTGTCTTTGACAACTAAACTGACAATAAAAGCCCAATTTACACGTGTTTTTGCCAGTTCATCTAGCGAAACTCGAGTAAATGCCGAATTTGGTCATATTAAGCCATGCTCCGCAAAGGAGTAGCTTTTGTTGTGAGCGATAATAATATGGTCCAGCGTTCTTATATCTACCAGCTGTAAAGCTTGTTGGATACGGTCGGTAATTTGCCGATCGGAAGGGCTGGGCTCAAGGCAACCACTGGGGTGGTTATGCGCCAATATCACTGCGGCCGAATGATACCTTAGGGCCTGCTCCACCACAACCCTTGGATGCACTTCTGCACTATTAATTGTACCTTGGAACAGGGTTTCTTGGGCGATGAGTTGGTGTTGGTTATTTAGGAAAAGCACTAAGAATTGCTCACGCTTGTGATGACTGAGCAAGCTTGAGAGGAACTGTTTTACTTCATCGGGCGATGAAAAGCTTTGATTTAACTGTAAATTTTGCTGCAGGTAGCGTTTTGATAGCTCTAAACTTGCTTGAAGCTGGCAGTATTTTGCCGTGCCCATTCCTGGTTGCTCGGTAAAGGTTTTATGATCTGCCTCAAGCAATTGCCTTAATCCCCCAAATTGACTCAACAAATGTCGAGCTAAGTCCACCACATTGTAATTTCGAGTGCCGGTCCTGAGGAAAATGGCGAGTAGTTCCGCGTCGGAAAGGCTTTCTGCGCCATCGCGCATCAACCGTTCCCTAGGTCTTTCTTGTTGTGGCCATTCCATAATTTTCATGGCAGTAACGTCCTTGTATTTCGTTGTAATAATTGATTTCACCTATAGAGTAAGCCCTGCGTTAAGCATTAAGCTTTGGATGAGCCAAAATGACTCTTACGCAGCTAAAAACTATGGCAATCCGACAACCATAGTCTAAGGATCAAGTGTAGGGGCACTAAGGGGAGATGTAATTAAGAATTTGACTATAATTTTTGTGCGTAAAAGCGTAAACTTATAATTCATTATAAGTTAAATCAATCGGTTAGCATGAGTTTGCAAGGTAAAAAAATCCTGTTAGGAGTGACGGGCGGCATTGCTGCGTACAAAAGCGCAGAATTGAGTCGTTTGTTGATAAAAGCTGGCGCAGAAGTTCGAGTGGTGATGACTAAAGGCGCGCGAGCATTTATAACGCCAATGACTTTCCAAGCGTTGACGGGTAATCCTGTTCACGAGCACTTGCTTGATCCTGATGCCGAAGCTGCCATGGGACATATCGAATTAGCGCGCTGGGCGGATCTGGTTTTAATCGCTCCCGCCACTGCCGACGTCATCTCCAAGTTGACTCACGGTGCTGCCGATGATCTGCTGACGACTCTGTGCTTGGCAACCGCCGCTCCTGTGGCTGTGGCGCCGGCTATGAACCAGCAAATGTGGGCGAATAAAGCGACGCAAGCCAATGTTCTGACTTTATTGGAGCGAGATATTCAAGTTTGGGGCCCCGGTTCAGGAGAGCAGGCCTGTGGTGATACTGGCCTTGGGCGAATGCTTGAGCCTGCTGAGTTGTTACAACATACGGTACATTTTTTAAATGCTAAATCATTGCAAGGTCAGCACTGGGTAGTAACCGCCGGACCGACTGTAGAAGCGATTGATCCCGTGCGCTATTTAGCTAATCGCAGTTCGGGCAAAATGGGGTATGCCATTGCTGAAATGGCGTCTAAAGCAGGTGCTGAGGTTACTCTAGTCAGCGGCCCAGTGAGTTTGGATGTTCCTTTTGGAGTGAATTGCTTTAAAGTTGAAAGCGCTGAGGCTATGCTGAGGAAAGTGCAGGAAACGCTGCGTGATGATTCGGTATTTGTTGCTTGCGCAGCAGTTGCTGATTACAAACCGAAAACAGTGGCCACAGAGAAAATGAAAAAGTCTGGTGATGAAGGGCTAACAATCGAGTTAAGCCAAAATCCAGACATATTGAAGTGGGTTGCAGGGGAAACGAGTGCTTTTTGTGTGGGCTTTGCTGCTGAGACGCAGAATGTTAGCGACTACGCCAAGTCCAAAATGGAACGCAAAGGGATCACAATGATTTGCGCGAATGATGTCAGTCGCGATGATATTGGCTTTTCATGTGATCATAATGAATTACTGGTTTTTTATCGCGAACAGAATATTACAAAAGAACAACGAATTGGGCCAGCAAGCAAGGTAAAAGTTGCTGAGCAATTAATTGAGTTAATCCATCAGGTGCGTCCATCATAAAGTGACGTCAGCTTACGGGGAAAGAGGAGTCTTTAATGGGAAAAGGTAAAAGTTTAAGCAGCTTTTTTATTATACCTTTAGTGATTGGGTTAGTGATTTTGGTCGCGGTATCCGCGAGTTTATATTACTTGGGTATTCAAGATCCCCTAGAGAAACAGGCTCAACAGTTATTGGCTTCTCGGACTGCTGAGCGTGCGAGTTTAATCGAGCAAAGGATTCAGCAAATACAAAGCTCTTTGGATTTGGCAGCGCAGTCAGTTTTCGCAGAAGAATCTCCTAAAGTGGTTGAGAAGCTAAAGAAGCAAGTGCCAAAGCTTGAGAAGGTGGTGGTGTTTGAGAATAGCTCGATTCAGCCAGACGCCAATTCAGATCCAGTAATTACCCATGTAGTGATTGATTTATTAAGAAAAGCTGCCCAGGGTGAGAAAAGCAAGCCTGAGCTAATCCTTAAAAATGGTCAGCCGAGTTATATCGCTTTGACCGAAAAACTGGCAGATGACCGATTGATATTGGCAACGGTGAGCCTGACTGAAGTGAAGAGCCTGCTAGGCAAAGCAGATGGCGATAGTCGCTTAGAGCTACGACAAAACTTTGGTGACGCATCACATGTTGTGGCGGCTATTGGGAATGGCACTGCTGAAGGTGAGCCTTTATTAGAAACACAAAGTTTTGGTGCCAATTGGTCACTTGTATTATGGCAAAGAGTTAGCGCTTTTAGCACTGATGCAGGGCAGTTACCTTTACTGTTATTTATCGCGGCAGTGGTTGCATTTTTGATTGTTGGTTTGATGCCACTTCTAAGTATGAAACGACTTTTTGCGAATGACGCTCGAAAGTTTATTCAGGGCGTACAAGAGCAAAGCGTGACTCGTAAAAGCTATCAGCTAAGTTTCTTTAAAGATCTTGCCGCGGGGTATCGTCGAGCATCTTCTGGAGTTGAAATTGCTGAAGAAGCTGACGTTAGTAACAAGGCTCCAGAAGAACCAAAACCGCAACGCCGTAGAAGACGTGCGAAATCGACATCAGAAACTACCACAGCTGACGAGTCACCAGCACCAGTAGTGGCGAAAGAAACTGCTGCGGCACCAGCAGTTATGAAAAAAGAAACTATCAGCTTAGAAGTGGATGAGGGCAGTGCATCTAAAGCAATTAATCCTGACATCTTTCGTGAGTATGATATTCGTGGTGTTATCGGAGAGAATCTCGATGCAGAAACGGTTTATGTGATTGGCAAAGCGATAGGCAGCGAGGCCTATTCACGTGGCGAGCAAAGCATCGTAGTCGGTAGGGATGGTCGATTATCGAGCCCCAAACTACATAAAGCATTAGTCGAAGGTCTTGTTGCGAGCGGTAGAGACGTGATTGACCTAGGAATGGTGCCGACTCCGTTAGTGTATTTTGGAACTCATACATTAGGTTCGCGCTCAGGCGTGATGCTCACAGGTAGCCATAACCCTCCAGAACATAATGGTCTTAAGATAGTATTGGCTGGTGAGACGCTTTACGGGCAACAAATCCAAGACTTATTAAAGCGTATTCAAATGCAAGAATACTTTAACGGTAAAGGTAGCGTTAAAGAAGCCAGTGTTGAGCAAAGTTACCTTGATAAGTTATTGGCGGATATTAAAGTCGATAAACCGTTAAAAGTAGCGGTCGACTGTGGTAATGGCGTCACGGGAGACTTTGCACCAAAGATGTTACAAGCGCTTGGTTGCGAAGTAATTGGGCTTTATACCGATGTTGATGGAAACTTCCCGTACCATCACCCAGATCCAAACTCAGCGAAGAACCTTGAGGCTTTAGTTGATATGGTCATCAAAGAAAAGGCAGATTTGGGTATTGCTTTTGATGGAGATGGTGATCGAGTAGGAGTGGTCGATAATAAAGGCAAAATAATTTGGACAGACCGCTTGATGATGTTGTTTGCACAGGATATTTTATCGCGCAATCCTGGCGCTGAAATTATCTATGACGTTAAGTGTACGCGCTTTTTAAAAGATGTGATCAAGCAGGCTGGCGGACAGCCACTGATGTGGAAGACTGGGCACTCGCTGATGAAAGCTAAGATGCGTGAAACAGAAGCTCCTTTTGGTGGTGAAGGCAGCGGGCATTTATATTTCAATGAGCGCTGGTTCGGTTTTGATGATGCGCTTTATGCAGCTGCTAGACTATTGGAGATTTTAGGCAAATCACAAGCTACTTCTGCTGAGTTATTTGAAGAGCTACCAGAAGGTTTATCATCAGAAGAAATCAACGTTCCTGTGCCTGATAAGGTTAAATTCAAACTAATCGATGCGCTGGTGGCTAAAGGTGATTTTGGCGATGGTGAAATAAACACTATTGATGGCCTAAGGGTGGATTATAAACACCGCTGGTTACTGGCAAGAGCTTCCAACACAACACCGAGTATTGTGGTTAAATTTGAAGCCGACAATGAAGTATCGCTGGAAGCTGTTAAAGACATATTGAAAAGGCAATTGAAAAAAATTGCACCAAAAATAAAACTTAATTTCTAAAATTTGAGAGAAGCATGGCAACTAAAAATTCATCAAAACGAAAAAATGAAATATTACAAGCGCTAGCATTGATGCTTGAAAAAGATCCAGGGGAGCGAATAACAACAGCAAAATTAGCGAAGCAAGTTGGGGTTTCAGAAGCTGCGCTTTATCGGCACTTTCCAAGTAAAGCTCGAATGTTTGAAGGGCTGATTGAGTTTACTGAAGAAGCGCTATTTTCGCGAATTAATTTAATAGCTAAAGAGCAGGCGGTGCTTAGTGTGCAGTGCCAGCAAATACTAAGCTTGGTTTTAACTTTCGCTAGCAGAAACCCAGGGATCTGTCGGTTATTAACTGGTGAAGCGCTTTCAGGTGAACATGAGCGTCTCAGAGGCCGAATCAGCCAGTTATTCAATCGTATTGAGACTCAGATAAAGCAGCTATTTCGCCAGCACGAAGTTTCTACTAAGGCGAAATACACGCCTGAAGTCAGTAGCCGAGCAAATTTGCTATTAGCAACTGTAGAGGGGAGAATTCAGCAGTATGTTAGGACGGATTTTGTGCAGTCACCTTTAGCCAGCTGGGAAAGCCAGTGGCAGTTGCTCGAGCCGATTACTGTTGCAGATTAAGTATTACAGAAAGAAGAGCAAGCCATCGTTATGGGCTTGCTCTATTTATTATGATGGATTAACTACTTTTCTGAGAGATGTACTGAATAAACTCAGATTTTAAAAGACTAACTTTTTCACCCTGACAGAGTTTTTCCCCCGCTTCAGAGTCAAAACACTGCACTTCTAGCACGATTTGCATGGCATCATCGTCAGCAGGAATTCGGGTGATTGATAATCCTAGTTGCTCGTCACTTTTGGGCTTGCTTGAAATAATTAGGCTATCGGTCACAATCTCTAACTTGTTTGAAGCATTCTCATGAGCAAATATCTGCGCTAACTTCCAAGAGCGTTCGCAAGATTTCTGAGAGTCGCATTGTACCTTGGTAGCTGTTGGAAAAGAGCGTTGATTATCTGCATACTGCTCTATAAGGCGCATCGCTTGTAACTCTTTAAATCGTACCAAGTCATTTTTAAATTGCTCTTTAATAACCTCAACCTGAGACTCGTAACGTGCGATAGAGTTGGTGTTTTCTTGAATTTGTTCCTTAGTGGCGTTAATTTGAGTCAGGATCGATTTTGGAATCGCTTGACCTTTGCGCTCATAATTGGCGGCACTGGATTGCAAGTTTGAAAGTTTATTCTCTAAGCTTTTATTATGGCTAGACAGTATCGAAATGTTAATTTTTAGCGAAGCCATTTGGTTTTCTTCAGTGCGCTTAATGTCATCGGTAGTTCGGTACTGACGCAGTAACATTCGGTCATGCTGACGCATACGTCTTTCTTTTTCTTGTTGCTCTGCAATTTTTTCTTGGCGCAGTTCTTCCGCTATTTTCTCTTCTTTAGTCATAATGGGCGCGACTTTTTCGACTACGCGACCACTTTCATTGATGACTTCATAGCCTGACTTTAAGGCGGAGTTTGGTAAGTAGTCTTTCACCACAAGTCGACCATTACTATCTTTAAATCGATAATAATTTTTGGCATCGACAGAGCTCGATACGAGAATCAGACCTAAAAAAAGAAGTAAGTGTTTAAAGCTCATAGTGCTCCATTAAATATTGATCAATAACACCCAAGAGTTATTCGACGCCATAAGTTTCGCGATAGGCAAGAACTTTAGGGTAGAAGTTGCTGAAAGTTGGGTGATCTTTTAAGTAATCTAGCAGATCTGTCAACTTTATAATAGAAAATACAGGAATTCCGTAATCTTGTTCAACTTCTTGCACAGCTGAAAGCTCTCCAGTGCCTTTTTCTTGGCGGTCTAGGGCTATAAGAACAGCTTTAGGATTTGCACCGTTGTTTTTGATTATATCTATAGACTCTCGAATTGCCGTGCCAGCACTGATAACATCATCAATAATAAGAACATCACCATTCAATTGACTCCCAACAATATTACCGCCTTCACCGTGGTCTTTCTTTTCTTTACGGTTAAAACTATAAGGGGCGTTCACATCGTGATGCTCTGCCAGTGCCATCGTAGTACAGCTGACTAATGGAATGCCTTTGTAGGCTGGACCGAAGATAACATCAAATGGTATCTTTTGTTGGACAATGGTCTGCGCATAACAACGACCTAACTGTGCAAGATCTGCTCCACTATCGAAAAGGCCGGTGTTAAAAAAGTAAGGGCTTATTCGGCCGCTTTTAAGGGTGAATTCACCAAATTTTAGTACGTTCTTTGATAAGGCTAGTTCGATAAACTGTTTTTGATAGTCATGCATGATGGGTACGCTGAAAGGTCAATATAATCAGCCAACTATGATAACCTTATTTGATGCTAAAAAAAACTAGAACGCCGTGACGCAGTAATAAAGTATTGGTTGTCTGGACTGAATAGGGAAGAAGTGTGTGAAATGCTTAGCTTAAAGTATTTTGTCAAAAGGAAACTATGGCACCAGTAAACGGGCCAACCGAGTATGATATGAAGGTTTACAATAGGGTTAGGTAAATTCTAGAGCAATGGTATCTTCTTCAATCCGCATAACACGCATCGGGTGTAACACCATTTGGTCTTGATCTTCGCCTAAAATACCTTCTATGTGAACTTTTACTAAATCACCTTTTTTGAGCTGATGCTCTCCCGAGTTTTTTACGAGCACGCCGCCTTCTGAAATATCGAGGCTTTCAGAGATTAAAACTTCAGAGTTTTGTTGGCGAATTGCTATAGGAAGGTGTATGGATACACGGTAAAAGCGTCTCGCATCTTCTTGAGATTGCAAAGACTCATGCCGATTTGTGGCACTACTTTTACCCGACTTTTCTTGCTCTATTCTCATAGTTACTCCCGTAAATATGTCGTCCTTGTTCCTAATCTAGATTAGCAAAAAGTGTGAAAAAGTCCACAATTTTAGAAATCACGGTTTTCTATGGTCTTACAAATATTAATAAAGTCATCTAAGGAAAGTCTTTCTGCACGTTCGGTGGGTGAGATGCCGACTGTCTCAAAATCATCTGCAGAGAGCCAGTCTTTAAGGCTATTACGGATAGTTTTACGACGCTGGTTAAAGGCTGCTGTAACAACTTTGGCCAGTAAATCGGTATCGTTTACTGGATTCTTAATAGTTTTGTAGGGTTTAAGGCAAACGATGGCTGAATCCACTTTAGGCGCAGGCGAAAAGGCGCCGGGCGGTACAATAAATAACATGGCGGCTTGGCAATAATACTGAGCCATGACGCTTAGGCGACCATACTGTTTGGTCGCTGGAGCAGCACATAGGCGCTCAACAACTTCTTTTTGCAACATAAAGTACATATCTTGAATGACATGTCTTTGGCGCAGAAGGTGGAAAATTAAAGGGGTTGAGATATTGTAGGGCAGGTTGCCTACAATACGTAACTTTTCACCTGGTTGTGCTTGGAGTTGGGTAAAATCAAACTTCAAGGCGTCACTTTGATGAATCGTAAAGTTGTTGTGCTCGGCAAACTTCTTTTCTAATCTTGGTATCAAATCACGATCAAGCTCGACCACATCAAGCTTTCCAGCTTTTGTTACAAGGTGTTCGGTAATGGCTCCCAAACCAGGGCCGATTTCAACTAAGTGGTCACTCTCTTGTGCACCAATAGATTCAACAATTCTTGAAATGTAGAAATCGTCGGATAAAAAATTCTGACCAAAGCGCTTACGAGCTTGGTGACCTTGAACCACTTTTGAATTAACCATGAGTTTAGCTTTGTCGGCGGCGTTGAATTAAATCTTGGGTGAATTGTAGCGCATATTGCATGCTACCGATATCAGCAATGTTGCTCCCAGCGATATCAAGGCCCGTGCCGTGATCGACAGAAGTGCGTATATAAGGCAATCCAAGGGTAACATTTACCGCTTTGCCAAACCCTTTATATTTTAGAGTTGGCAGACCTTGGTCGTGATACATCGCTAAAACTGTATCCACTTTGTCGATTTTATTCGGCTGAAAGGCAGTATCCGCAGGAAGTGGGCCTATAAGCGTCGAGTCGAGTTCTTGATTTAACTCAGCTAAGGTTGGACTGATAATTCGAGACTCTTCGTTACCGAGGTGATCATTCTCACCCGCGTGAGGGTTTAATCCGCAGACAAGGATTCGAGGCTGTTGTATTGAGAATTTCTCACGAAGTTCACGATCAATGATAGTGATTACCTCGCGCAGCAATTCGGGTGTAATCGCATCGGCAACCTCTCGTAAGGGTAAGTGTGTGGTTGCTAACGTCACACGCAAGCCTTCTGTGGCAAGCATCATAACCACTTTGTCGCAGCCGCAACGCTCAGCAAAGAACTCGGTGTGGCCAGAAAACTTCAGGCCTGAGTCATTAATAATGCCCTTGTGGACTGGGCCCGTTAAGATTGCATCGACTAGCCCCTGCTGGGCTAAATCGCTTGCAATACCTAAGGTTTCTAGGACGTATGCCGAGTTCTCTTGGTTTAATTGTCCTGAGGTGGCTGGTCGCTTGAGCTGGCAAGGAATAACCCAAAGGTGGCCTATTTGATGGGGCTTTGGCTCTGCGTCTAGATCGAGTTCGGTGAGCGCTAGGGGCAGTTGAATCTCACTTGCGACTTGTTGTAGTAAGTCGGGATCGGCACATACCACGAGTTGATCGGTGCATGGCTTTTGCGCCATTTTTACGATAATTTCTGGACCAATGCCGGCGGGTTCCCCCGCCGTAATTAAGATTCTAGCAATATCCATGGTGTTACCTATCCAGCATGAATGTGGATATGATGGTTAAGCGTCTTCTTCTACAACTTGTTTAACGTAAGCTTCGTCGCGGATTTCACGGATCCAGTTCTCAACTTCTTCTGAGAATTTACGCTGGCGCAAAATTTTCGCTGCTTGTTGACGCTTCATATCTTCCGACTGGTCGTCTTTACGCTTACCCGTTAACTGAACGATGTGCCAACCAAAACTACTTTGGAAAGGTTTACTAATTTCATCAACCTCTAAATTGCTGAGGGTTTCTTCAAAAGCAGGATCAAAAGCACCGACGTTATTCCAGCCAAGCTCACCACCAAGGTTAGCAGAGCCAGGGTCGTCAGAGTGTTTTTTTGCCATATTACCGAAGTCTGCCTCACCAGCCATAACTTGTTCACGAATGTGGTTGAGCAAATCAATGGCGTCACTTTCCGTCGTAATTGCGTCAGGACGTACGAGGATGTGGCGTGATTTAGTTTGCTGCACCACGTGTTCTAAATCACCGCGCTTGTCATACAGCTTTAATATGTGGAATCCCGCTGGACTACGGATAGGCGTAGAAACCGCGCCTTTCTTTAGGTAGTAAACCGGTGTTCTGAATAACTCTGGCAAGCTTTGCTCTGAGTTCCAACCGAAATCACCACCTTCGCTAGCTTCTGAGCCATCAGAATGTTGTTTGGCAATTTCAGCAAAGTCTGCGTCTGATTTTAACTGGTTAGAAAGCTCTAGAGCTTTCTTCTTGGATTGTGCGACTTCAGACTCTGTAGCATTTTCATCAACGGCAATAAGAATGTGGCCTAGTAAATACTCAACGTTACTTTTGGCATCCATAGATTTAACCAGCGAATCAATTTCTTTATCGCTAATCTTAATTCGGCGCGCAACATAAGCGTCTCTGAAGCGTGCTGTAACGATCTCTTTGCGTAGGTCATCTAAAAACAATGGCCAAGCGATACCTTTTTGTTGCATGTGAAGGCGGAATTCGTCCAGCGACATATTGTTTTGTTGAGCAACACGTGTCGCGAATTGCTGTAACTCTGCAGGCTGGACTTGCATGCCAGCGCGGTTGGCCATTTGGTATTGGAGGCTTTGTACAATAAGCTGTTCTAATAGTTCTTTTTCTAGCAAGCTATCCGGCGGTAGTTGGCCGCCGCGAGCGCGGATCTGCTCTTTTGCTTGTAGGATTTTTCTATCTAGCTCACTCTTTAAGATGACGTCTTGGTCAACGTGAGCAATTATTTTATCAATAGTTTCTGCGCTTTGAGCGCTTAGCGGTGCTAATGTCGCGACTGAAACCGCTAGTAAGCAAGCTGAAATCAAATGTTTCAATGTCATAGTTATTTGCCTAATAAATCTTCGTATCCGTAAATACTGTCTTCTAAAAACTTAGTGGTACTGCCTTGTAGGCTACCAATTCCTTTCAGAACAAACTGAATGTAGACGCCTGAACTGTGTTCATCAGGCTGATCGGGAACTAAAGCACCTTGACTATCGAGCTGAATATTAATGTAACGTCTAGCGACCACGCGTACAGCCCAACAACAGGACTCATACTCTAGACCGAGAAAAGAATCGTTAGTTCGATTTTCTGTGAGATCTTGATTATAACGACCTAAAAGTCGCCAATCTTGGGCCATTGGCCATGCAAATGCAAGCTCAGCTTCTTCTTGGGTTCGATTGACCGTTTTACGGTAGCGGTGGCCTAGGTTAAGAATATGGTTCTCTTTAGGCTCGTAATGGAGATTAACTAAACCATGGGTGGTTTCATTGGTTTGGTCATCCCATTCAATCGCCGACTTAATCTCGATACTGTCAGTCCAGCGCCAATTCACTTCTGCAAGTAAGCCTGACTGTTTATCGGTTTCAACCGGCAGGTTAAGCATAGTCACTTTGCGATCTTTTAGATAAACCGTTCTTCCGATCGAGACCGATGCTTTTTCACGACCCTGCTCGTCGAGGAAGCGGCTGGTGATGGCGCCACTAACCTGATTGGCGTCACCAATACGATCGATCCCACTAAAGCGGTTTCTGCTGAATAACTGGGTAAAGTTAAAGGTCGGCAGACTGGTGTCGTAGATAGCGATATTTTGCTGCTCTTCGTAAGGCGTGTAGAGGTAAAACAGTCTTGGTTCGAGCGTTTGCGTCATATCGCCGTCATCAAAATTAAGCGTACGCTCAAAGAATAGCCCGGTGTCTATGGACAATGTTGGTAGGCTACGGTCAATGCTTTGGTCGTTACCTGAAAGGTCGGTTTGCTCATATTGAGTGTAAGCAAAACTCAGCTCTGGGCGGAAAAAACTATAAAGCGTTTCATGGCTCCAGGCGACGCTAGGTTCGACGTGGTAACGCTCGGCTGTGACCGCGTTGTCCTTATCGAATCGAGTGAGTTCACTGTGTATTTTAGCTTCAAAGCCACTGTCGCTCGGCTCAAAAAAGCGGGTCAGTTGTACTCGCGGGGCGATTGTATAACGCTCGACAGGACTGTTGAGTAGCTGCCAGTCTTGGTATTCTGTGCGCATAAGCCAGTCCTGGCTTAAATACTGCACATAAAGGTTCTGGCTTAAAATATCTTGGTTGGAGTCTTCAATGCTGCCACCAAAATCTTGAAAGTAGCCGTCGTCACTGACTTTACGAGCAGCGATACCGCTTGACCAGTTATCGGTGAACTGAGTTGTGTGGTCTAAGTCATATTGCCAGCGCTTATCGGGCAGAGCTTCACCGTTATTGTTGGTAGCCGCTTTATCATTCGGTAAGTACTCAAAAAACAGCTCGCCATAGTTTTGTGGCGTTAAGTATCGAAATTCAGTGCCTAACATCGAGCCGCGAGAAGTCATGTAGCGCGGCGTTAGGGTTAAGTCGTAATTGGGCGCTAGATTGACATAGTATGGCGCGCTAATATCGCGACCATTGCGGTTGGAGTTGCTGAACGACGGTGGTAAAAGTCCAGTTTTACGGCGGTCATCCACGGGGAAGGTGATATAAGGCAGGTAGAAAACAGGAATATCCGCAATTTTCACCACACTGTTATACGCCTTGCCCCAGCCACTGTCGCGGTCGATGACAATTTCGTCGGACTCGAAAACCCAGCTTTTTTGATCTTCAGGGCAGGTCGAAAAGTCCGTATTGGATAAGGTCAACACCTGCTTATTATCGACACGGATATTTTCTGCGCGACCATTACCGTTATTGCTGTAAAGGTGGAAACGTGTGTCTTCGATGCTGGTTGAGCCTTCGAGAGAATAATAATCTAGGCTTTCTGCACCAACCACAAAGTTTTGGTTGGTGAACAAAAGGTCGCCTTCAGCACGGTAGGATTTGGTTTTATTGTTGGCAATAAGCCTGTCGGCGGTCAATTGCTGTTGGTTTTGCGAAACGCGCACGTTACCCGTAAGGTACGCCATATCGTTTTCGCGCGAGGCTTCATCCGAGTAGATCCTGATGGGCTCACCGTCTGCCCCCAGCAAAGGCTGATAGCGAATTGGTTCTAGGGCTTCACTCGGGCAGGTTTTAAATTCGGGGAATTGATCAACAAAGTCGTTTTGACGCAGTTCGGACTGAGTTTCCTCTATAGAGCCTTCTTCAGTGGTATTTTCTTGCTCAAGCTGGACATTTTGCTCTGCCACAGCTGGCGTCGCCATTATTAAAGAACTGCTAATAGCGGAAACTAAAAAAGATTTTACCCAACGGACTTTCTTGCTTACCATGTACTTTCGAGTATTTTTTCGGGTTGGTCACAAAATAAACAGCCCGTTGATTCAAGGGCTTACGCTTTGTAACTGACATCAGTTATAAAGACCTAATGATAAACGCTTACGAGGCAGATTGAAAATTAATAATGACAAAAGATAGTCGTCAAAGCCAACTTAAAGAGTGGTCGAAGCAGCAAATTGGCGCTTTGGTTGGTGATTCAAGCCACTCCGCGGAAAACTACCAGTGGTCAATGGTCTCAGGTGACGCCAGTTTTAGGCGTTATTTCAGGTGGGCGGATGTCGCCAACGGACAAAGTTGGATAGCCGTTGATGCGCCACCAGAGCACGAAAATAGCCGACAGTTTGTAAAAGTCGCGCAATTACTCGAAAGAGTTAATGCGCCGCGTGTGCTGGCAAAGAATTTTGAGCAGGGGTTTATGCTCTTGAGCGATTTGGGTGATCGCTTATACCTGCCTCTGTTAGAAGAAGCGCAAGCTTCGGATAATATTGCTATTGCAGATAATCTATACCGCAGAGCGATTGACAGCTTGGTGCAAATTCAGCAATCGCCTGCGACAAGTCTGCCCGATTATGATGAAGTGATGTTGCGCTCAGAGATGGAGCTGTTTCGCGATTGGTTTTTGCAAAAGCACCTCGGCTTAGTCTTATCCACTATTGAGCATGGCCTTTTAGATACTACCTTTGAGCACCTGATACAAAGCGCACAGTCGCAGCCACAAGTGTTTGTGCATCGCGACTATCACTCGCGCAATATCATGGATTGCGACAACACCGACGCGCCAGGTATTATCGATTTCCAAGACGCGGTTCGCGGTCCTTTGACTTATGATCTGCTGTCGCTTCTAAGGGATTGTTATATTCAATGGTCGCCACAGCAAGTCGAGAACTGGATTGATTACTACCTCGAGCAATCGCCAGCGGTACTAGAAAAAGATCAGTTTATTCAATGGTTTGACTGGATGGGCTTACAGCGCCATATTAAAGTTGCGGGGATTTTTTGTCGCTTGAATTACCGTGATGGCAAGGAAGCTTACTTGAAAGATATCCCGCTAACCCTTACTTATATTCTTCAGCAAGCAGAGAAATACCCAGAAATGTCTGAGTTTTACCATTGGCTCAAAGAAAAAGTAGTGCCAGCGTTTGAGCAAAAGCAGGGGGTAACTCTGTGAAAGCGATGATTCTTGCCGCGGGGCGTGGTGAACGAATGCGACCATTAACCGATGAGCATCCGAAACCATTGCTTAAAGTAGACGGCAGGGCGCTGATCGAGTGGCATATCGAAGCCCTAAAAGATGCAGGCATCAAAGAAATATTAATCAATACCTCGTGGCTCGGCGACCAGATCCCTGAATACTTAGGCGATGGTGCCTACTGGGGAGTAAATCTTACCTTTTCTCACGAGCCAACTGCCTTAGAAACAGCGGGCGGTATCCGAAAAGCATTAGACTTTTTTGATGACCAGCCTTTTATCGTCGTCAACGGTGACGTCTGGAGCGAGTATGATTACGAAAAACTACTACAGCAGCCGACAAAGTTGGCACATATCGTATTGGTGCCGAATCCAGAGCATAATCCGCAGGGAGACTTTTTCTTGCGCGATGATGGCCTAGTCATTGCCGAAGGGAATAATCGCGCGACATTTTCAGGGATTGGGGTGTATCAGCCTGAGATTTTTAAAGACTTGAAAGAAGACGAGCCTCTGCCACTAGCGCCTTTATTAAAAGAATTAATGGTAGAAGCGCAGGTAACAGGAGAGTTATTCGATGGTAAGTGGCATGATATCGGCACGCCTGAGCGCTTGAAGGAATTGAATCAAAGCTTTCAAAGACGCATTAAAACCATTGAATATGATGGAAAATTATAGTCCAAAAACGGTGAAAATAACGCATGAGTTGGTTTGGTAAAGTAATTGGTGGTGTTCTAGGGTTTTCCCTCGCGGGACCTATTGGCGCAATCATTGGAGCGGTACTAGGGAATAAGCTCGATCAGAAAAGTGATGATTTTCAGGAGCGATACGCCCCAGGCGATCAAGAAAGAGTGCAGGCCGCGTTTTTCACCGCGACCTTTGCTACTATGGGGCATATTGCCAAAGCCGACGGCACTGTGACGCAGAACGAAATCCGCCATGCAGAGAATGTTATGCAACGCATGGGACTCGATCAGGATGCACGCAAGTTCGCGATTGATTTGTTTCAGCAAGGTAAATCCAGTAGCTTCGACCTAGAGGCGGTACTGACTCAGTTTAAACAAGAGTGTCATCGTCGCCGCAATTTGATGCAAATGTTCCTAGAGGTGCAAATCACTATGGCTCTAGCCGATGGTACTATCCATGCGCATGAGCGAGCTATTTTGCATCGAGTGGGTAAGCACCTTGGCTTTGCTGGCTTTATGATCGACCAGCTGATCAAAATGGTGCAAGCGCAGCAAGGCTTCCATCAATATTCACAGCAAGGTCAAGCTGGCGGTGGACACGGTGGAACTCACTATGAAGCGCCAAGTGCACCAAGTGTCGAGCAGGCATATCAAGTACTCGGCGTTAAAAGCTCGGATGATGAAAAAACGGTTAAAAGAGCATATCGCCGATTAATGTCGCAACATCATCCTGATAAGCTTGTGGCAAAAGGTTTGCCAGAAGAGATGATTAAGATGGCGACGGAGAAGACGCAAGAGATTAAGTCGGCGTATGAGTTAATTAAAAAACATAAAAACTGGTAATTAAGTTTAAGCTACTTGGACTTGCGATTACTTTGTTAAATACAAATTTTAATTTGCCTCACACTTCCTTCGCTCGTAACGTTTTGCGAGTGTTTGTAATTGAGTGCTGAGCGACATTGAAAATAACTTAAGTATAGAGAATAGAATGAATAAAGAATTAATGGTAAAGCAAATCGCAACGATGCTGGAAATGCAGCATGCGATGAACACGAAAGTTCATGAGAAATGGTTTGATCAAAACTATGAATGGTATCGTGCAATCTGGATCGAATGTGCTGAGATGCTAGAGCATTTCGGTTGGAAATGGTGGAAACATCAAAAGCCAGATGTTGATCAAGTTAAGATGGAGCTTGTTGATATTTTTCATTTTGGCTTAAGCTCTCGTATTGACGGCGAGCTTTCTTTTGAGGAAATTGCAGAAGAACTTGCGGGTGAAATGCTAGAGCCGTTAGTTAAAGATGACTTTAAGCAAACGCTAGAAGTATTAGCGGGGCAAGCTGTGCTGTATCAACACTTTGATGGTACAAGTTTTGCCGGTTGTATGGCGCAAATCGAGATGCCTTTTGAGGAGTTATTTAAAAGTTACGTTGGTAAAAATACGCTTAACTTTTTCCGCCAAGATAATGGTTATAAAGACGGCTCTTATATAAAAGAATGGAACGGGCAGGAAGATAACGAAGTCCTAGTTGAAATTTTAAATGCGCTCGACCCGACGCATGAAGATTTTAAAGACCAAGTTTATAAAGGGCTGGCTGATAGATATTCAGTTTTAAAGTAAACTAGGGTTTAACTATTGTTAGCAAACGATTCTTAAGATAATAAAAAATACTGGAGAAATCATGTCAGAAGGTACTCATAAAGTTGTATTAAAAGGGTATGGAGACTCAGACAAAGGAAAGTATTATATCGAGCAAGACTTAGCAGAGCTTTTTGGAATTGAACAAAAAGTGGCTAAAAGATTGTTAGAAATCACTGGTGAAGAACCTCGTGATGTGAAAAATAATGTTGATTCGAAAACAGCTGAACGCTATCTCAAAGCTTTGGAGGCCACTGGTGCTGTGGGCGAAGTCATCGACACACGGTACGACTTTAGTGGCCTTTCGATAGAGTAAGCCGCTAGCGATATGGATATCGAACCTGAAGTCTTAGCGTTAATTCAAAACGCTAAGCGCGTTACCATTCTAACTGGCGCCGGAGTCTCTGCGGAATCCGGCGTTGCTACATTTAGAGCCTATAAAGATGAAACCAGGGAAAGTCTGTGGAGCCAATACGATCCGCAAAAGATGGCCAGTATTGATGGTTTCCTAGAAAATCCAAATTTAGTCTGGCAATGGTATCAATGGCGTCGAAGGGAACTCAAAAATAAAAAGCCAAACGATGCGCACAAAGCCATTGCAAAATGGCAACAGTCTAAATCTCTTGGTTTAAAGCAACAAACCGTCACACTTATTACGCAAAATGTCGATGGACTACATCAAGCTGGTGGTTCAAGAGACGTTATAGAGCTTCACGGCAATATCTGGCGCAATCATTGCCTGCAGTGTCGCGCTGAGTATAAAGTTGATGTTACTGGGATTGAGAGTGTTACCAATTGCCCAGAATGTGGTGGCCAAGTTCGCCCTTCTGTTGTCTGGTTCGGCGAAGCCTTACCTGAACAAGCGTGGCGCGACGCCGAAAGCGCGTCTTACTCCTGCGACCTATTTTTATCAGTCGGAACCTCCAGCCAAGTCTATCCCGCGGCTGGACTCGCCACACTCGCCAAAAGCCAAGGCGCAAAAGTCATCGAAATAAACCCAGAACCGACAGAGAGTTCGGTGGTGGATTATTTTGTATTAAGCAAAGCAGGTGTCTTTTTAAATGAAATTGAGCTATAAAAAATTATTCGCATTATTATTTGTACTTTTTGCTATTTTTATTTCTTGTTACATAGTTTGGTCTGAGACTAGTCTTGAAAAGAAAGTAAAAGAAGTAGGCAATAATTCAAAATTCCTGGATACTAAAGAATCAAGTCAAAATAAAAATCGTACTATAGAAAAGGCGTCGCCTGAGGGGGAGAATGAACAAGTAAAACCCCGTAGTAACCATAGCCTAAAGACTATAGCTGGCAAGCAGTACGTTTTAAGCAGTGACTGTGCTTTAGACATAGCAGGTGAAGTATACAGCTTGATTAAATATGATCTTGAAGGGAAGGAATGGCTTGAAATACGAGGTTATGATTTATTTTATCAAAACAATGGACTGGCTATGTACCATAATTATGATGATGAAAGTCTTAAATCTATGGCCGAAAATGGGGATGCTATTGCAATGTCGAGAATTGCCATGAATACACTTTTTAACTCCGATACAAATGATGATAAGAAGGTAATTGAACAGTTAGAAGAAATGCTAATTAAAACTGGTAACTTTGTGTCCTTAGATTTGCTCATTCTTAACCTCCCACTAACCACTGAAGGTAGTTTAGAAACACAGTTAAACTGGGCTGCGGTCAATCAAGAGCTTAATGGCTTAGGTTTATATAATAATCCGCACCTTAACGAATTGATCCAGGAAAAGAACTTAGTGTGGGCAAAAGAGAAAATTAAAGAACTTAATAAGAAAAGGAGTGAGCTTGGAATGAAACCATTGACTCAGGAGCCACTTAAGAAAAGCTTAAACAAGGAAGTAGAAAAGTATATGAAATTTAAATTAGAACAAGAGCAGAATGGCAATACTGGTGTGGGGTGTTGAACAAGTTCTCTTTTTCGCTAAACGACGTGAAGTACGGTTAAAAGAATAGACAAGTAAGAGAAAGGTTTTATATTAGGCTATTAGTTAGCTGAGTTCCGTGGGCAAGTTAATTACTTGGCCATCCCGCGGCTTGGCCGCGGGAGCCAGAGTATCTTAGATCTTAATCAACCAACTTAAATTCGTCTTTTAAGATCTTAATGATTTCTGCTTTTGGGTTATCCGATAACTCGATCTTTACACCAGTAACTTTTTCAGCGATATCTAAATAGGTTCTCGAAAGATTCATCAGTGCTTCTGTAGGTAGTTCGTTGTCACGAGCTAATGCTTGGCGTTCGTCCATGCGATCTTTGTTTAACAGAATGTCTGGATCTTCGAAGTGGTTCAGTAGGAACTGGCGGAAGCCTTCTTTTGATTTCTCGACAATTTTGCCTTCTTCACGAAACGCTTGCCCATCCCAAATTCGTGATGAGTCTGGTGTACCCACTTCGTCCATGTAGATCAGTTTTTCGTTGCCGGCTTTGTCGGTGACGTAACCAAATTCAAATTTGGTATCGACAAACATTTGGTCTAGTTTGGCAAGTTCGTTGCTGATAAGTTCGAAGCCTTCTTTGAGTAGCTTTTCGTACAGGTCGATATCGTCTTTACGACGGAACGCAAAGGATTCGTAGTTATCTTCGATGTTTTTACGAGTGACATTGACATCATCAGCTTCTGGTACACCAGGGATGCCTTTTAGAATGCCTTTAGTTGATGGGGTGATTAATAACTCATCAAGTTTTTGGTCTTTTTCAAGGCCTTCAGGGAGTCGAATGCCACAGAACTCACGTTCGCCCTTGTCGTAAGCGCGCCACATTGAGCCTGTGATGTATTGGCGAGCAATCGCTTCGATCTTTACCGGCTTGGCTTTTTGTACAATCCAGACGAATGGGTGTGGAATTTCAAGGATATGGCTGTCGGCAAGGCCGTTTTCGCGGAATAGCTTGAACCAGTGGTTTGAGATAGCGTTTAGGGCTGCGCCTTTACCAGGTACACCGTGCATACCGCCTTCGCCGTGCCAGATGGCGTCGAATGCAGAAATACGGTCACTGATGACCATAATGGCGAGCGGTGCGTCAGCAACGACGTCGTAGCCGCGTTCTTTGATTAAGCGTGCGCTGTCTTCTTTGGTTAGCCAGTAAACTGAGCGGACTTTACCGCTATGAACTGGTTGATCGGTACGGATCGGTAGATCGTTATTAACAGCTAAAACTTTTCCCGCAAGGCTCATGGAGTCGTCCTATTGTGCTATTCAGTTAATGACACAGGGTCCTACGGTGTTAGAAGATTTTTCAACACCAAATTTAAGAGCGCAATAATACCAGAAATCGTGACGTTCTCCACGAATTGTATGAGTTTTAAGCAATATTTTTAGTAATTTGACAGTCTAAATTTTATGTTATTAAGTAACTAAGGTATAGTGATGAGTAGCGTGAAAATAATTTAATTCTTTGATTTTATTATTGTAATTACAAGGGAGCCCATGATGAGCGACAAGGTAATTGATTGTAAGAAATCTTTATCAGTCAATGGTAAAGATTTTGATATTTGGAGCCTCAAAGATCTAGAGGCACAAGGCCACGGCATTAAGAAACTGCCATTTTCTATTCGAATCCTTCTTGAGAACGCACTGAGAAACCACGATGGGCTAGCTGTTACTGGCGATCATGTGGACACTCTATTAAATTGGAAGCCAAACCCAGAGAAAAAAGAAGTCCCTTATAAGCCTGCGCGAGTCTTGATGCAGGACTTTACGGGGGTTCCAGCGGTGGTCGACTTGGCCTCAGTTCGTGCGGAAGCGAGCCGCCACGGCGTTGATGGCAAGAAAGTTAATCCTTTAATTCCCGTAGACTTGGTGATTGACCACTCGGTTCAGGTTGATTTCTATGGCGACAAGAACTCTTTAGATAAAAACATTGATATGGAGTACGAGCGCAACCAAGAGCGTTATCAGTTCTTGAAGTGGGCGCAGACGGCTTTCGATAATTTCACGGTGGTGCCACCAGGTATGGGGATTTGTCACCAGGTAAACCTTGAGTATTTGGCGCAAGGCGTGGTCGAGCGCGATGGCGCTTTGTTCCCTGATACCTTAGTCGGTACCGACTCACACACACCGATGGTTAACGGCATTGGTGTTGTTGGTTGGGGCGTTGGTGGTATTGAAGCTGAGGCTGCCATTCTTGGGCAACCGATTTTCTTTATCATGCCAGAAGTGGTCGGTTTGAAGCTGACAGGTAAATTGCCTATCGGTACCACGGCTACGGATATGGTACTGACGATTACTGAGCTACTGCGTAAGCATGGTGTGGTCGGCAAGTTTGTAGAAGTCTTTGGCGAAGGGCTTGATCATTTAACGGTAACAGACCGTGCGACTATTTCTAACATGTCACCAGAGTTTGGTTGTACTGTAACTTACTTCCCGATTGATGATCGCACATTAGATTATATGCGCGACACCAATCGCAGTGAAGAGACTATCGAGCGCGTAGAAGCCTATACCAAGAACAATATGTTATGGCGTGAAAACGAAGATGATATTGAGTACAGCAGTGTCGTTGAACTGGATTTAAGCACGGTAGTGCCGACTGCTTCGGGTCCGTCGCGTCCACAAGATAAAATTGCGATTAGTAACTTAAAAGCACAGTTTAAATCCTTGATGGAACTGAACTATGGTCGCCAATATCAACCTCTAGAAGAGCGTAGCCCAGCCGATAACGATAAAGGCTTGTTAAAGACGATTGTGGTCGATGATAAAGATAGCGACCAGGATTATCAGCTGCACGATGGTTCGATTTCTATTGCTGCGATTACCTCATGTACCAACACATCAAACCCTAGCGTCATGATTGGTGCTGGTTTGGTTGCGAAAAAAGCGAATGAACTGGGCTTAAAAGTAAAACCATGGGTCAAAACTTCGCTGGCTCCGGGTTCTAAAGTGGTGACCGACTATTTAGAAAACTCAGGTCTTATGGATGACCTTGAAGCGCTTGATTTCTTCTTGGTGGGTTATGGTTGTACTTCTTGTATTGGTAACTCAGGGCCTTTACCTGACGCTATCGGCAAAGCAGTAACCGAGAACGATTTAGTGGTAGCTTCGGTGTTGTCAGGTAACCGAAACTTTGAAGCGCGAGTCCACCCAGACGTTAAGATGAACTTCTTAATGTCGCCAATGTTGGTGGTGATTTATGCTTTAGTTGGTCGCGTCGATATTGACTTCGATAGCGAGCCAGTAGCTCATACACCAGATGGCAAGCCTGTGTATTTCAAAGACTTGTGGCCGTCGAACGAAGAAATTCAGGAGATTATGGCGAAAGTCTTAACGCCAGCGGATTTTGCTAAAAACTATGGCAAAATTTTCGATGGTAATAAACAGTGGCGTGAGATGAAAGTGTCCAAAGATAAGGTTTATCAGTGGGATGACTCTTCGACCTACATCAAGCAAGCGCCATTTTTCCAAGGGCTTAAACCTGAGCTTAACGAGCCAAAAGATATCGAAGGTGCGAAAGTTCTTTTGAAATTAGGTGATTCGATTACTACTGACCATATTTCGCCAGCAGGTGGCTTCTCTGAAGACTCGCCAGCAGGTCAGTACCTAAAAGGTCGTGGAATCGAGCCTCGCATGTTTAATTCTTACGGCTCACGCCGTGGTAATGACGAGGTCATGGTGCGTGGTACTTTTGCTAACGTTCGCATCAAGAACCAGCTAGTGGATAAAGAGGGTGGTTATACTCGTTATATTCCTACTGGCGAAACTATGACAGTGTTTGATGCGGCGCAAAAATACAAAGCGGAAAACACACCGTTAATCGTATTGGCGGGTAAAGAGTATGGTAGCGGTTCGTCTCGAGATTGGGCGGCCAAGGGTACAACTTTGTTAGGGATCAAAGCGGTCATCGCAGAAAGCTACGAGCGAATTCATCGTAGTAACTTAGTTGGTATGGGTGTCTTGCCATTAGAGTTTGCAAATGGTGAAGACGCTGAAACCTTGGGCTTAACGGGTGAAGAGAGTTTCACCATCAAAGGTAAATCAGGTGGTTTAGAAGTGAACCAAACCTTTGAAGTCGAAGCGAAATCCAGCGATGGTAAAGTTAAAACTTTTGAAGCCTTGTCACGCTTAGACTCAAAAGTTGAGCTGGAATACTACAGAAATGGCGGTATTCTGCATTACGTCTTAAGAGACTTTATTAGAAAAGGATAAGGATTAAGACGCATGTCAAAAGAGTCCACCGTTGAACAGGTTTACGAGGCTATCAACAGTGGCGACGATGGGCGGGTCTGCAAAGATATTCCCGAGCAGGCCTGTGACCATCAGCCTAAAAATGTCACAACACATGTCATCTCATTAGCGGCTACTAAGGTCGCTGATGGGTTGATTGATCCAAAGCTTATCCTGAGCTGGTTACTTTCTGCCTTGGGCGCATCAACGTTTCTGGTGGGGTTATTAGTTCCTATTCGTGAAGCTGGAGCTTTACTGCCACAACTGTTTACGGCGGGTGCGTTACGACGCTTACCACAGCGTAAGTGGGCGTGGGCACTAGGTAGCCTTGTACAAGGTTTATCGGTTGTCGGCATATTGTTAAGCGCCATATTCCTCAAAGGCCAAACCGCTGGAATAGTTATTGTCAGCCTGCTGGGTGTGTTAGCTATTGCGCGCAGTGTTTGCTCCGTGTCTTACAAAGATGTGCTCGGTAAAACAGTTTCAAAATCCATGCGAGGCAAAGTCACCGGACTCGCCGCAAGTGTCGCTTCGGCAGCTGTCATAATCTTCGGTCTGGTTTTAGCTTCAGACTACGTTGAACGCATGACCTTAGTATTGATTGCGCTAGGCTTGGCTGCGACATTGTGGATTTTTGCCAGTTTAATGTTCACAAAGCTAGAGGAAGCCTCCGGTGCGACGGAGGGCGGCGGCAACCCATTAACTGTTGCCAAAGAAAACCTCGCTCTGCTAAAAGACAAACAGCTATTATTATTCATCAGCGTTCGTGCACTGCTTATTGCTACGGCCTTAGCGCCACCTTTTATGGTGACACTAAACGGCTCTGGCGGTATTGAAAGTCTTGACTCAATGCTAGGTGGGTTAGGAGCACTCGTTTTGGCTTCATCTTTGGCAAGCTTTTTAAGTAGCTATGTTTGGGGCTGGTTAGCCGATAAATCGAGTCGTAAGGTATTATTGTTTTCTTCGGTAGTAGCGACTATAGCGTTAACCGCAACTGTGATTTGTGCTTATTATGATCTGATAGGTCAAAGTCTTGTTTTAGCAATACTACTGTTTGTTTTAATGATTGCTTACCATGGCGTACGTCTCGGCCGCTCAACCCATTTAGTCGATATGGCCACCGCAGAAAATCGCGCCGCATACACCGCACTGTCCAACACCATTATAGGACTTATCTTGCTGACCGGCGTTGGCTTCAGCGCCATAGCCCAATATTTTGGCAATATTGTAGTGCTCGGCGTTATGGCAGTTATGTGCTTTTTTGCCGCGTTATTGGCATTAGGCCTGAAAGAGGTTCAGCAGTAACTACGCACAGCTCTGGTGGGCTGTAACTTAAACTTGCTAAGAGTATAATGCCCACCACATTTTTTAAGAGTCACGGCATAAGCCATGAACTACCTGCAATTTGTTAAAAGTAATAAGTATTTGCTTTTGTTCGGTTTTCTCTGTGTTTTTGTAGGAAACTTAGGGCAAACGTTTTTTATTTCGCTTTTTAACAAAGATCTTATAGGCAACTTATTACTAGAAAAGGATAGCCTAAGCCTAGTTTATTCCCTCGCGACTTTGATTAGTGGTTTTACCGTATTTTTTGTTGGCGCCAAGATTGACGATATTGAAGTGAAAAAGTTCATGTCTATGGTCATCATTGGGCTAATTGCTTCTTGTGTGCTGTTCGCCAATAGCTCGAACCTTGTGATGTTATTCTTTTCCTATCTCGGCATCCGTCTCTGTGGTCAGGGCTTGATGACGCATATTGCTGTTACCACGCTGATGCGGTATATCCCACAGCACCGTGGCAAGGCAGTGAGTTTATCGCTTCAAGGCATGGCTTTTGGTGAAATGGTAATGCCTCTGCTTGCGGTAATCTTGCTTAAAAATTATGGTCATACTGCCAGTTGGATGACTTATGCAATGGTAGCTTTGGTGGTGATATTTCCTTTGCTTCTATGGTTATTGAAGAAAGCCGATTTAGTGCCTGTTCATCAAGCGTCTGAAGCAAACAAGGAAGAGGTAACAACTAAAGATTGGTCTCGAGCAGAAGTAATGGCGGACTGGCGCTTTTGGTTGATACTACCGGCAATTATCGCGCCTGCATTTTTAATTACAGGACTTTTCTTTCACCAAACCCTACTTATTGATGGTAAGGGCTGGACACTGAACTGGCTTTCGATTGGGTTAATGATGTATGGCTTAGTTCATTTCGCTGGGGCTATTGCGACTGGGCCTTTAGTTGACGCTTCGCATCCGCGAGTATATATGCGTTGGTATCTATTGCCGCTGGTGGCGGGCATGGTGTGCCTTTACATGGGGCAGGATAAAATTTGGTTGATTGCTTTTATGGTCTTGGCTGGACTAACGGTGGCTTCTAGTGGGCCGGTAATTAATTCGTTTTACGCTGAAGTGTTTGGAAATTCTCACCTTGGTGCCATCCGCGCGCTTGTTTCTGCAACAATGATCATTTCAACTGGGATCGCACCTTATCTATTTTCGTTGTTCGATAGCATTGAAACATTTTTGACCTTCGCCATAGGTTATGGCGTTGTCGCTAGCCTCTTAATTCAAAAGAAATTACTGGCAGAGCAAAACACAAAGTAAAAGAGTAAATAAGGAAAGGGGAGTTTTAAGCTAAAGGGATTCTATCCAGTAATAAAAAAAGCGCTCAATAAGAGCGCTTTTTTGCGGCATCACAGCGTTACTGTTTGCTAAGGTATTGCTTAACATCCTCTTGGTGGTGCTTCACCTGTGCCATACAAAGCTCAATCGACTCGATGCTTTGCTGATAGGCGCGTGGCGCACCGGCCAAATCTTTAATGATGGGACTGAAGAACTTCTTGAAATCTTGCTTCATAGGTGCAGAGCAGAAGAAGCGGCCCACGACCGGCAAGCGACTTTGACCGAAAGGTGGCACGCGCTCTTTGACGCCTTCAAAGTTGGTTTTAAACCACTCCCACATTGGCTCTCGAAGTTCATCAATATTCAGTTGCCCAACTAAAATTGAGTAAATTTCATTATCGCGTAACGACTCGGACAGTATTAACTCGCGCAGCTCGGTGGCGTATTCAGGATCTTTCACTGCACCTAAACCGTTTAACAAACGACCGCGAACAGTACCGTCGTTAGATGCGTCAAAGAGCATTTTTAGATGCTTGGCGAAAGGTGTGCCTAAATCCTCTACCGCAACCTTAAGCGCGAGGCTAATGACGTTACTGTCAGCTTTTTCGGGGTGGAGGTTACCATCTTCTTTATAACCTGTGTAAGACACCGCCATAGTGGTTAAATATTGACGAACCACTTTGTCTTCGCCTTCTTGGGCCAAGAAATCGACGAGTGAATTACGCAGCTGAATCGTATTTACGCTATCGTTTTTCTTGGTCTCTAGACCAAGCTCTGTTAGACGAGGCCCATAAAGGTCACGATTTAGCTTGGCCAGTTTCGCTTTTTGTTCTTCGTCCTTGACGATCTCGTTATAAGCAAAACTGAGTAAGCTACTCGGGCCCATGGCTATCGCTTCAGAGTCCGAGGATATGATTCGAGGAGCAACTTTCACCAAGTCTTCAAAGGATAAGTTGCCGGCATTAATGGCGCCTAGCAAACTATTGTTGAGCGACATCATCTCGCGAGTATTAAGGCTTGCTTTATGATTTAACAACGACTGCCAGCCATCGCTACTCATGCTAAAGCGATAATACCCAGCGCCATCAGCATTAGGCATAAAATACGCAGGGCAACCCTGCTCAGGAAGTTCAATGGTCTGCTGCTTCTCTTCTAGTACTTCACATAGCTGATGTTCGTTGCCATCGATGGCGTATTTAAAGCAAGCCGGCACTTTCCAAGTTTGGTCAGTGGAGCCTTTCGAGCCAATAGGCAAATAGCGAGACTGTTCGATAGCTACACTACTATTTTTCGACTCGTCACAACTTAATTCCACCTTAAGGTAAGGAATTCCTGGCTGCTCTAAGAAGCTGTTGAATGCCTGCTGGATCGTTTCTAGCGGGATATCCGGTGACTTTTCACCAATCGCTGTAATAAAGTCTTGAGCCGTAGCATTTCCGAACTCAAACTTTTTCATGTAGTTCTGAATACCCGCCCTAAAGTTTTCAGGGCCCAAGAAAGCTTCGATCATGCTTAACACACCGCCACCTTTAGAGTAGGTAATACCGTCGAAAGCGGATTGAATATCATGATTACTTTCAATCGGTTGGCGGATTTGGCGTGCGCTAATTAAACTGTCTGAGGTCATCACGTTTAAAGAGCGATCGAGTAGTGCTTGTTTAAATTTTTGCTCCGGGTAAACCTTATCGTTAGATACATGCGCCATCCAAGTCGCGAAAGCCTCGTTGAGCCAAATGTCGTCCCACCATACTGGCGTCACCAAGTTACCAAACCACTGGTGCGCTAGCTCGTGCGCGTGCACGTTCATGTAAGCACGTTTTTGACTTAAGGAAATGGTGTTATCGAATAGTAGCAGCTGCTCTCTGTAGGTAATTAATCCGGCATTCTCCATGGCACCAGCGTTAAAGTCTGGCACTGCGACGATATCGAGCTTTTTATAAGGGTATGGGATTTGGAAATATTGCTCTAAGCCATTAAGAATGTCTTTGGTGTTTTTTAGGGCATAGGTTAGGCGATGGCCCTTACCCTTGGTCGCGATACCGCGCAAAGGAATGCTGAAATTACGCACGTCTGACTCTGGAATGTCTTGCCACTCAACCACATCAAAATCACCCACAGCAAAAGCGATTAAGTAGGTCGGCAAAGGCTTAGATTTGGCAAAGACAATCTTTTTCCAACCATTGCCTAGGTCTGTCTCAGAAACCGCAGGCGTATTGGTAAAGGCTTTATGCTCATTACGTACGGTCATGCTGTAAGTGAAAGGAACCTTGAAGGCAGGCTCATCAAAACCTGGAAAGGCCAAGCGTGCGGCCGTTGCTTCAAATTGAGTAAAAGCATAGTTCAGCTCACCGTCTTTTACGCGGTAGAGACCCTCTAATGCTTCGTTAAAAGGGGCTTCATAGTCAATCACTAATTGAGCCTGGCTGACAGGGATGACCTCTTCGAAACTGAGTTTAGCTACACCTGTAACATCCACCTCTTCGTAAGTCGCGCTTAGTGGCTCTTTTCCTTTGAGGGTTAGTGTGACGTTTTTTGCGGTAATATCACGGCCATGCAACCAGATGTGCGAAGTTGGCTCATCAATATTGAGCTGTATGGTAACAGTACCCGTAAAGGTTGGCTTATCGGGATTCACCTTGAGATGAATATCGTAAGCCGTGGGCTGAATGCTCGCTGGCAAACGTCCTCTAGGGATATCGTCTGGATAGTTTGACTCTAGAGAGTCGGCGGTTGGCGTTTTCTTTTCCCGCTCTAATTGCTCACTTTGCTGTTCTTTAAGCGATTTAATGACCGTTGTATTCGCCTCTACAACTTCTTGTTTTTGTACTTCTTCCTGCTCACAACCACTGATTACTACAAGCGACAAAAATGTTGCTATAAACCACTGATATTTCATAGTTTACCCCAAAGTAGACCTATCCTAATTATAAGAGTCCATAGCATACATAAAATATTGTTTTGCGACTAGAAAAACGGTGACTAGCGAACCTGTTTTGGCTTTGACAAAAAGATTTCTTGCAATATGCATATAAACGATTATGATTCGCATTAACGTTTAGAGTTTGGCTGGGGTTTTGAGTTAAAAAACATGTCAAAAAAGAGAAAGAATAAAAAATCCTTTTGGATGAAGCAGATGCATACATGGCATTGGATTAGCTCTGCTATCTGCTTGATTTGCATGATTTTATTTGCGATTACGGGGATTACACTTAACCACGCTAGTTTTTTTGAATCAGAACCTGAGGAGAAAGTGGTAGAAACAGTGATCCCACAAGAGGTCTTGGTGTCTCTACAGCTTCAAACCGAGCGAGCAATTGAGCAAGGCTCGTTGGATAACTTAGAGTTTTCTAACGGTTTCATTGCTTACTTGGAAGACAAGATTCCTCATGATTTGTCTTTATTAAAAGAACAGCCAGATTGGAGTGAAGAAGAGATTTATATACAAAAACCACTGCCTGGTGGTGACGTTTGGATGTCGGTTGATATACCCAGTGGTGAGCTGGTTTATATGCATACTGAACGAGGGATTATTGCTTGGCTTAATGATTTACATAAAGGGCGTAATACCAGTCTTGTTTGGATTTGGTTTATCGATATTTTTGCCATCGCAACGCTAATTTTCTGCTTAACAGGATTAGTTCTATTACAGTTGCATTCCAAAAATAGACCTTCTACTTGGTATGTCACTGCTGCTGGAATTATTGTGCCAGCTATTTTAGCTATTTTTCTAATTTAAGGTTGTTATATGTTTAATCGTCAATGTTTTATTAATAGCAAGAAACTGCTTGCAGGAATCTTTTTGTTTACTTTATCTATTTCAGCTAAAGCTGTGGATAAGGGAGAGTTTGTATTAACTATCACGATTCCGAAAAAAAGTGTTGTTGAGTATCACGCCCCATATATTGCGACGTGGATTGAAAATGATAAACGAAAAACCGTAGCGTCGACCAGCTTATGGTATGACGATCAAGAAAAGTGGCTGAAAGATATCCGTCGTTGGTGGCGTAAAACCGGTCGCAGCCAAAAGAAACCTTATGACGGTGTTACTGGAGCAACAAGAAGGCCTGGCGAACATCAGTTGGTATTACGAAGTGAAGACACCAGTGAGCTTCTGGAAGATGGAGACTACGTTCTTTACATCGAAGCAGCAAGAGAGGTTGGTGGGCGTGAAGTATTGTCATTACCTTTTTCATGGCCAATAACCGAGTCTACTGAAGTGTCTGCTTCTGGGGAAAATGAATTAGGAAAAGTGACTTTGACGATTAGTCCTAGATAATTATTCATTACGAATCATTAAGTAGAAAATTTTTTAAATCATAGGTGAGTTTATGAAGTGTATTAAATTATCATTATCAGCGGTATTACTAACAGCGCTCTTATCATTAACCGCACAAGCACATAAGCGTTGGTTATTACCTTCAAATTTTAGTGTTTCAGAGCATCAGTGGATTACAGTGGATGCCTCGGTATCAAATAACCTGTTTTACCCAGACCGTCGCTGGCCTCTAGAGGGAATTAAGGTAATAAACCCTCAAGGCAAAGAACAAGGGATTGAGAATGCTCTGGAAGGAAAGAGGCGAAGTGTTTTTGATGTCAATCTAGACCAAGATGGTACTTATAAGATTGGTGTTAAAGGTGATATGTATTTTGCTAGCTACCCTAACCCTGACTACAAAGAAGGCGAACGTAAAAATATTCGAATTCGTGCTTGGAGTTTAGAAGACTTGGATAAAAAAGTTCCAAGCGATGTGAAAGATATTAAGTTTGCTCGCTCTATTAACCGCCTAGAAACCTATGTAACTGTAGGGGAACCTACGAATGAAGTCTTTAGCATTGAAAAAAGCGGCTTAGAATTCTCTCCGGTAACTCACCCTAACGATCTTTACCAAGGTGAGAAGGCGACATTACAGTTTTTGGTCGATGGCGAGCCAACGGAAGGTGTAGACGTTGTCATTGTATGGGGTGGCACTCGTTATCGTGATCAAGAAAATGAATTAACACTTACCACTGATGAAAAAGGGCAGGTTAATTTTGATTTAAACCAAGCCGGCCGCTTTTTGGTTGAAGCGTCTTATGAAAAAGACACTTCTGAGCAACCAAAGTTTAAACAAACCTATCTTGGTTACTTAGCCACTTTTGAAGTTCTTCCGCTATAAATCTATATAATCTATTGCTAGTGGCTCTGGTGAAGAACCTTGCCACTAGCTTCCTAATTCCATTAAGCACACCTTGATTTTCCCTACATAACTCTCTGTTTATAAAGACCTTAACATTTCTCCGATTTGTTATTGATATTCTAAATGAAAACCATTATCATTCGCGTGCTTTCGTAAACCATGAGTATGAATAATGAATAACAACGTTAGAAATTTTGTATATTTACTTAGTTTGGCAGGGATATCGACATCAGCATTTGCTGAAAAAAGTTTTAATGATAATGATCCAGAAACGATAGTTGTTACAGCTTCTGGTTATGAGCAGAAGTTGGCTTCGGCACCGGCAAGTGTAACGGTTGTCAGTCGTGATGATTTACGCATGAAGCCTTATACGAGTCTTGCAGATGCGTTACGCGATATTGAGGGTATCGATGTTGGTAGCGGCCAAGATAAAAACGGTAATATCAGTATTACCATGCGTGGTTTACCGTCAGATTATACATTGGTATTGATCGATGGCCGCCGTCAAAGTGATATCGGTAACATTGGCCCTAACAATTTTGGCAATAGCCAATTTATGTATATGCCACCGTTGGAGGCTATTGAACGAATAGAAGTTGTTCGTGGGCCTATGTCAACATTATATGGTGCTGATGCCATTGGTGGTGTGATTAATATTATTACTCAAAAGAACGCCACTGAAACTCATGGCAGTGTGACCGTGAGTAAAAGCTTTCAAGAAGATTCGCAATATGGTGATGATTCTAAATTTGATTTCTTCTTAACAGGACCTACAGGAATTGATAGTTTGAGCTACACTTTACGAGGCAGCTTTTATGATCGTGATAATAGTGAGCCAGGCTATAGCGAAAGTTTGCCTTTACCTGATGGTAGCTTATGGGAAGATGAGGGAAGCTTTGGTGATAAGAAGATTGTTGCAGCAAAAAATTGGAATGCTGGTATTACTTTAAATTACGCTGTTAATGATAATCACGACTTAACTTTTGAGTACGATACAGCAAAGCAACGCTATGATAATACTGAAGGCCAAGTTGGTACGCTTGATAGCCCTGTTAGTCTATGGCGGTTAAGAGGTGGTATTGTTAATCCTCGAGTAGGCTATGCGCCTTATCAGCGTTTTGAGCGTGAACAGTTTGTTATTGCTCATGTAGGACGTTTTGAAAATGGAACTTTAACTACGAATCTAACGCGTAGTACTAGTGATAATTTGGGGCGTTCATTACCTTTAACGGTGGAAGAGCGTTTACAAGTTCAGGATATTTGGGATCAAGCTGTTATTGACCAAGGTACTAGTGATCCTGAGTTAACGGATGCAATTTATCAGCAGTTAGAAGACACATTTTTACCACGACCACAGCGCCCTTTAAGCCTTGATAATACGATCTTAAACTCTGTATATGAATCGAACTGGGAAGACCATTACTACATTATCGTTACACAGTTTTTTGAAGCCGATATGGAAGATGGTGCCTTTGGTTTCTATGGTGATGACTATATTGCTGGTACTGAGCAAACTCACCGCCAGATAGCATTGTTCGCTGAAGATAGCTGGGACTTCTCAGATAATGCAACGTTAACAGCTGGCGCACGTTATGATGATCATAATGTCTTTGGTGGTCAGTTTAGTCCTCGTTTGTATTTGAACTATCGTCCTGCTGACGAGTGGACTGTTAAAGGTGGTATTAGTACTGGTTATAAAACGCCTCGTCCGGATCAGTTATTCCCAGGCATTGTTGGCTTTGGCGGTCAAGGTACGATTCCTTTTGTAGGTACTCCTGATTTACAGCCAGAAACCAGCGTGAACTATGAAGTTGCTGCTTACTATAAGGGTAATGGACCATTTAGCGGTAATATCACATTATTCTTTAATGACTTTAAAGATAAAATCATTACTCAAGATCGTTTACCAAATTGCGAAGTTGCAGTAGGTAATGAGCCTTGCGTTGATGTTGGTGAAGGTTGGGCGGATTTAGGTAGCGTAAGCTTTAGACAAGCTGATAATGTAGATAAGGCGCGTACTAAAGGTATCGAGTTCGCTGCTAAATATAGATTTACAGATAACTTTAACTTGAAAGGTAACTATACTTATACAGATAGTGAAGTGTTGAGTGGTGCTGATGCGGGTTTACCGTTAGTGAACACACCAAAAAATATGTTTAACGCAAGTTTAAACTGGCAAGTAAATCAAGAGTTTGCATTATCATTAATTTCCGAAGTACGTAGTAAGCGTTTCCGTGGTACTGCTGATGTACAAGGTCCTCAGGGTCCTGAAACTACAAAACTTTACTATAAAGCTTATGAGCTTTATCACTTGGCAGGTAACTATAAGTTTGAAAATGGTTTAACCCTAAATGCGAGAGTTAGCAACCTGTTAGGTGATGATTTATCTAGCAGAAGTTGTGTATTAGCTGCAACTCAAGACGAATATGAGTGTGTATCTGATTATAATACAACTGAAAAGGCTCGTAGTTTCTGGCTATCACTATCCTATGAGTTCTAACTTTTCTTAGTGAATTTTCTTTGTTAAGCACCTCAACCGAGGTGCTTTTTTTTATGCTATTGTTTCTGCAGGCCTTCACATACTGTTAGTTTCTTGCCATAAAGCTTCCATTGTTCATACCTCAGTCGTAATATTCTGTTACATTTATAAAGCTATACTTAAGAGTAGAATGTCGACGAAATGTTTACACTGTAGGCGCTATATTAAAGAGCAAGCACGGATTCTGCATTAATCCTTTATTTTCAAAAACTTATAAGCATTGAGTTATGAGCAGCAAAAAGAAAAACTTGTGGCTGTCCACAATATTACCTATCGCATTACTGGTGGCTATCATTATTTTGGTTAATGTGATGACCAGTAGTAAGCCTAAAGCATTTAGCCGAAAAGCGCCTGAGCGCGTAGAGACGGTTAATGTGAAGCCTGTGGAATATACCGATTATCAGGTCTTAATCGACTCGTATGGCAACATAGAAGCTGCTACATCGAGCCAATTAGTGGCGCAGGTGTCAGGACAAGTCACTGCCGTAGCTCCAAATTTCAAAACCGGTATGCCGATTAAGAAAGGGCAAAAGTTATTGCAGATCGATGATCGTGACTATCAAATTGAAGTACGAATAGCACGAGCTGAAGTTGCTAATGCACAGTTAGCGCTAAACGAAGAAAAAGCACGAGCCGAGCAGGCGCTTAAAGATTGGAAAAAAATTAACCCTAATAAAAAAGCTAGCTCATTAGTGTTGCGCGAGCCACAAATGGCATCGGCACAAGCTAAGCTAGACGCAGCTATTGCACGCCTAGAAAAAGCAAAGTTAGCGCTCAGCCGCACGCAGGTGGTGGCGCCTTACGATGGGTATATTGTAAAACGCTTGGTCAGCGAGGGTGAATTAATTAATAGCAATACGCCGGTAGCTGATATTTTTGCCAGCGACTCGTTGGAAGTGCGCTTGCCGGTGGCGAGTAATAAGGTACAGTTTCTAAAGACTGGCTCGGGAGAGGCTGCCCAAGTCAAACTCGAGGCTGATTTTGCTGGTAATACAAAGTCTTGGATCGTGCCTTTGGACAGAAGCGATAGCGTAATCGATAAAGATACTCGCCAATGGTATGTCACGGCAAAATTACCGAAAGACTTTTTGCAAAATAACCCGCAAGTAAAGGTGGGGCAGTTTGTTAGCGCTGAAATTGAAGGACGCCTATTGAAAGATGTAGTTATAGTGCCTTCAACAGTATTAACTTCAGATAATCGTGTTTTTAAATTTGTTGATGGAGCTGTCTACCGTCATAACATAAAAATACTGTGGCAAGACGATAAAGATACTGTTATCGATCCAGACGGCGCAGAAACTGAACTTGAGCCTGGAGATTTAGTGGTGACATCACGCTTGAACTTTGTCGCCGATGGCGCGAAAGCCAAAATTAGCGAACAGAGCTCTGTAGCTAGTCAGAATGCAAACGATGGTCTGGCGACTAAGTCAACTAATGGTGTGGAGTAGGTACTATGATTAGTTGGTTTGCAAGGAACTCGGTTGCCGCTAACCTATTAATGTTTGTCATTCTTATCGCTGGTGCTTTCACCATGTGGAAGCGGGTTACCGTAGAAACATTTCCCAGTATTGAGTTTGATTACATTAATGTCTCGGTGCCTTTTCGTGGTTCGACTCCAGAAGAAGTTGAGCAAACAGTATCAACCCGTATCGAAGAAGCGGTATATGACCTTGAAGGCATAAAACAAATATCTTCAACGTCCTCGGAAGGTATTGGGCGCGTCACCATTGAGGTTGACGAAGGCTATGACGTGAAAGACTTGCTCGATCAAGTTAAATCACGCGTTGATGCCTTGAACACGTTACCGCGAGAAGCCGAAAAGCCAATCATATCGCAGTCGATAAGACGCCGAGAAGCCATAAGCGTGGTTATCAGTGGTGATTTACCAGAAAAAGACTTACGACGTTATGCAGAGATTATCCAGCAAGAAATTGCCTCATTGCCCGGTCTTTCCCAAATTGAAACCTCAGGTGTTCGCGCTTATGAAATAGCGATTGAGTTTAACCAAAGTCAGCTTAACGAATATAATTTAACGTTGCAGGATGTGGCTAACGCGGTCAACAACCGGTCATTGGACTTATCCGCAGGACAAGTTCGTTCAGAGCGCGGGGATATCTTGTTGCGATTGAAAGGCCAGTCCTATACACGCGATGAGTTTACTCGAATTCCAATCCTCACCCGAGAAGATGGCACCATACTGGAGCTTGGCGATCTAGCTGTTATTCGTGATGGTTTTGAGGAAGAAAGTATTAACACTCGTTTCGATGGTAAGCCGTCGATCGAGCTGGAAATCTATCGAACCGGCACGCAAAGTACAATTGATGTTTCGGAAACGGTAAAGGCTTTCGTCGAGTCAAAACAAGACTCACTACCTACAGGGGTTAGTCTCTCCGTGTGGCGCGATCGTGCTAAGCCTCTCGAGGCGCGCCTTAGCACTTTGGTCAGCTCTGCTATCCAAGGGGGCTTGCTGGTCATATTGTTACTCGCATTGTTCCTACGTCCTAGTATCGCCATGTGGGTCAGTCTCGGTATTCCGATTGCGTTTGCCGGCGGTATGATTTTCATGCCTGAGCTCGGGATTAGCGTAAACCTTATCAGTTTGTTTGCCTTTATCTTGGTGCTCGGGATCGTGGTTGATGACGCCATTGTGACCGGTGAAAATATTTACAACCACCTGAATAAAGGCGCTAGTCCATTAAACGCCGCTATTGATGGCACCAAAGAAGTTGCAGTGCCAGTGACCTTCGGCGTGATAACCACTATGGTCGCTTTCTTACCGCTAGCTTTCATGGGCGGTGGCTGGGGAGTGTTCTATTCGCAGATTCCATACATTGTGATCCCAGTTTTAATTTTTTCGCTGGTGGAATCGAAGTTAATTCTGCCTGCTCATATTGGTCACACGAAACCGCGCCGTGAACAAAAGAAACCGAATAAAATTATTCAGTATCAACAGAGGTTCGCCAAAGGTTTTGAAAGCGCTATCTTAAAGTTCTATAAACCTATTTTGGATTTCGTGCTTGATCGTTGGCAGTTAAGTTTAGTCATCTTCCTTGGCATCCTTTTGCTGGTGTGGGCTAGTATTTCGAGTGGTTTAACGCGCTTTGTGTACTTCCCTCGGATTCAGAGTGAGATCGCGCGAGTGTCTTTAAAAATGCCTGAGGGCACGCCTTTTGAGTTAACCGATTCTTACGTTGAGAAAATTACTGATGCGGCTTTAAAGCTAAAAGAAAAGTACCGCAACGATGAGGGCGAGTCGCTTATCCAGCACATCTTCTCATCGAGTGGCTCGACTTGGGGCGGTGGCTCTGCGTCATCTAATATTGGTCGCGTTATGGTGGAAATGATGCCTCCTGAAAGTCGCGATGATGATATTACCAGTATGCAGGTGGTGTCCGAGTGGCGTAAGTTAATTGGCCCATTGCCTGGCGTGGAAACCTTAACCTTCCGTGCGGAAATTGGGCGAAGTGGCGATCCGATTGATATCCAGCTTCGAGGGTCGGATATTACGCGCTTAAACAGTGCGGCTAAAGAAGTTGAAGAAAGTTTGAGTGAAATTTCTGGCGTGTTTGATATCGCCGATAGCTTCTCTAAGGGTAAGCAGGAAATTCAATTTAAGCTGAAACCACAGGCTGAAACCCTTGGGCTTAGCTTGAGTGACTTAGCTCGTCAGGTGCGCAGTTCATACTTTGGTGTGGAAGTGCAGCGAATACAGCGAGGACGTGAAGATGTGCGTGTGATGCTACGCTTGGCGAAAGAGGAGCGAGGCAGTTTAGAGAGCTTAAACAGCTTGCTGATCAATACACCTGCGGGCGGCAAAATCCCACTGTCTCAGTTGGCTGAGCTTTCTTATGGCAAAAGCCCATCGAGTATTTACCGTATCGACCGCCAAAGAACTTTAAACATCACCGCCGATGTGGATAAAGTAAACGCGGATATTGAAGCGATTAAACGCCGAATTATTGATGAGGCAACGGCTATCGTTGCTAAATATCCTGGCGTGTCATTCAGCTTAGAAGGAGAGGCTCGCGAGCAAGAAGAGTCTAATACTAGCTTGATGATAAGCTTAGGCTTTGTGTTGTTTGCCATCTATATCTTACTGGCCATTCCGTTTAAGTCTTACGTGCAGCCTTTTGTTGTTATGACAGTGATTCCTTTCGGTGCAGCGATGGCGACGATTGGTCACTGGATCATGGGGATGCCGCTGTCGATCATGAGTATGATGGGAATGTTGGCCCTGACAGGGGTTGTAGTGAACGACTCGCTGGTATTGGTGGATTACATTAACCAACAGCGCAGGAACCACGGTGAAAGCCTGAAAAATGCTGTGTTACACGCTGGAGTAAGACGCTTACGCCCAGTGATGTTAACCTCATTAACGACTTTCGCTGGCCTGATGCCGCTAATCTTTGAAAAGTCGACCCAAGCCCAGTTCCTAATCCCAATGGCGGTGTCACTAGGGTTCGGTATTCTATTATCGACTGCGGTAACTCTGGTGTTAGTACCTTTGATGTATTACAAAGCGGCTCACGTAAAGCAGTTCTTTAGACGTAAAATCGCTTAAAACAAAAGGGCTTGAGTCTGTTGCGAAGACTCGAGCCCATTATTATGAAACCCCCAGTCGATAGTCTGACAGCACTTTCTCTAGCGCTTTTTGCTCTTCAGTGTCAGCAAAAAATTCTTTGATATGCTGGCGAATATAAGCAACTTGTAGATCGATAGCTTGATGTTCTTTGTTTGGATACGCAGAATTTTTCAGCTCCCCTAAGACAAAGATTAAATGCATTAAAATACCTGGCTTTTGCTTACCTGCATCCCTAATTTGCGATAAAGCACGAAAGAATACTTCTGGCTTGTGACAAGACTTGCCCACAACTCTTAGCTGATCAGACTCGTCATGGAATATATGACTTGGCAAATTGGAATCCATTAGTTGCGCTAGCAGGCCAGAAAATTTATCGAGCACAGTAATCGCTGTGAAATCATCATTTATGCCTGGCGATAAAGCACGAAGAGCAATTTCAACTAAGTGACGCACCGAATACTCGATGTCTTGCGCCCCAGTTCTGTTCTGACCCACATCAATACAATTAAAAAGTGCTGATTCAATGTCTGGTGTGATCTTATGCTCTGGGTAGACTTTGCCAGCTTGTTGTCCTTTAAAAAGATAATCACCGGCCATACAATTTAGCTCAATAACCAAGTCGTGCTCGGTCGCCACATCTAATAAGTTTGGGTACTGAATGTTTTGAATATAACCATCACGAGCACTAAAGATGGCACGACAGTTTGACTCGAAGTCACTGGGCTTTACCGCCGATTTAGACGTATTAGCTGGTTTTTCATCGGAAATTGATAGTCTCTCTAACGACTGCTGAATTTCGCAACTGACCCTAGTAATAGTGGTGTCAGCAATACCCGAGCGAGCAACGTGATTGACATAGCCTAAGAGGATAAACAGGTTGATAAAGGTTATGGCAAAACTTGTGCTGATTGATAGGCGAGGTGTTTGATCAAAGGTTGAGCTGTCATGCAATAAAATCAATAGGGTTAAACAAAGCGCAATGCTACCAAAAAAGAAACCGATATAGATTTGGGTGACACGACTACTCATAAAGGTGTTTATCAAGCGAGGGCCTAGCTGTGATGCCGAAAGGCTAAGAACCACCATGGTGATCGATATGACCAGTGTGGTCATGGTTATCATCCCAGAAAGCGTGGTTTGTAAAATACTTTTTGCGTCTTCGGTGCTACCGGCGTAGAGATAATCGATTTTATGCACCAACTCTGTATAGCGCAGCTCGAAAAGAAACACCCCGATAATTCCTGCTATAAAGCACAGCGAAATGACTACCGGTACATAAAATAAACTATTTCTAGTTAGCTCCCAAAGGTTATAGAGCTTTGAAACCCAAGACTTCATGACCATCCTTATGATTAAAGCGTTTTGCTATTGTTGGCTAAAAGTGCTTCGGAATCAATGAAGTTGTGGTTTGTCTTGTGGCATGCAGGGAGTTGGATTACCAAGAATACTAAGCAGAGGGTAGTGTCTAAAGGAAGCGGAAGTTAAATGCTTGGTATTGAGAAATGTATATTTTGTATAAATGGTGGGCCTTCCCAGACTTGAACTGGGGACCTACCGATTATGAGTCGGGTGCTCTAACCAACTGAGCTAAAGGCCCATTTATACAACTTGAAAAGAGGTGTTCTAAAAATGCTAACGCGCAGGAGTTTACGAAAAATCTTCTGCGCGTGCAATAATAAATCTGAATTAATTAAAACTAATTAAGATTCCTATTTCCTACTCATCAATATAAGTACGAAGCTTTTCTGAACGACTTGGGTGACGTAGCTTGCGCAAGGCTTTAGCTTCGATCTGACGAATACGTTCACGAGTTACATCGAACTGCTTACCGACTTCTTCTAACGTATGATCTGTATTCATATCGATACCGAAGCGCATACGAAGTACTTTCGCTTCACGGGCGGTTAAGCCAGCTAGGATTTCGTCGGTTACTTCTTTCAAGCTTTCGCCTGTCGCAGCGTCCACTGGAGAGTCGATCGTTGAGTCTTCGATAAAGTCACCAAGATGTGAATCTTCATCATCACCAATCGGCGTTTCCATCGAAATCGGCTCTTTGGCAATTTTAAGGACTTTACGGATCTTATCTTCCGGCATTTCCATACGTTCTGCCAACTCTTCCGGCTGTGGCTCACGGCCCATTTCCTGAAGCATTTGACGAGAAATACGGTTTAGCTTGTTGATGGTTTCAATCATGTGTACCGGGATACGGATGGTACGAGCTTGGTCAGCAATCGAACGAGTAATCGCCTGACGAATCCACCATGTTGCATAAGTTGAGAACTTATAACCACGGCGGTATTCGAACTTATCGACCGCTTTCATCAAACCAATATTACCTTCCTGAATCAGATCCAAGAATTGTAAGCCACGGTTGGTGTATTTCTTAGCGATTGAGATAACCAAACGTAGGTTTGCTTCAACCATTTCTTTTTTCGCGCGGCGAGCTTTCGCTTCACCAATCGACATTTCACGGTTAGCTTCTTTGATTTCAAGCACCGATAAGTCACAGCTTTCTTCTACTAGCTGCATTTTGCGCTGAGCTTTGCGAATATCTTCGGCATACTCTGCTAAAGCTTCTGAGTATTTACTTTTCTTTGCAAGATGACCGTCTAACCACTCAGGATTGGTTTCTGAGCCTGAGAAAGTAGAAATAAAGGTCTTACGCGGCATACGTGCTTTTTTCACAGCCATGTGCATGATATAGCGTTCTTGCTCACGAATGCTGTCCATCTTAGTACGAAGGTTTTGTACTAAGTAGTCGAACATACGTGGTGCCAGCTTGATATTCATAAACAGCTCGCACATCGCTTCAATTTGCTTAATCGCTGACTTGTGGTCGCGACCGTAGCGCTTAATGGCTTTTACTGTTTTATCATATTGCTTAGCAAGTGCAGCGAATCGCTCTTCGGCTTCTTCTGGATCTGGGCCAGTATCCACTTCTGCAGCTTCTTCATCATCCGCGTCATCTTCATCATCTTCGACATCATCAAGATCTTCGTCTTCAGCTTCCGCTTCGGCATTAGCGCTCGCTATTTTAGCTGCTTCAGATTCTTCTTGAACGAACTCCGCTTCTTCACCGTCGAGGAAGCTGTTTACGATATCGGTAAGACGGATAAACTCGTTTTTATACTGGTCATATTCTTCAAGTAGAATACGAATCGTGTCAGGGTAGTTACCAATCGCAGTAAGAACCTGGCGAATACCTTCCTCAATACGCTTGGCAATATCAATTTCGCCTTCACGAGTAAGAAGTTCAACACTACCCATTTCACGCATGTACATACGAACTGGGTCAGTTGTACGGCCAAACTCACCATCGACACTGGCTAAAGCGGCAGCAGCTTCTTCAGCGGCTTCTTCGTCAGTCACTGACTCATCGTTAATGATCAACTCATCGGCATCAGGCGTTGTTTCATAAACCTGAATACCCATGTCGTTGATCATTCGGATTATGTCTTCGATCTGCTCTGGGTCGACAATATCTGGCGGCAGGTGATCGTTCACCTCCGCATAGGTTAAGAACCCTTGTTCTTTACCTTTCGCGATGAGTAACTTTAATTGTGACTGCTGTGACTGTTGCGAATTCTCTGACATCTAGAATACCTTTGTTGTGATCACACACCATTTGCGTATATACGCGAATTCATAATTGGCTAGGCGTTAGGCGCACATAACCCTCGCGGTTAACGCATGGCGAACCGCAAATTATACAGAATTTGCCCCCTTTTCAGCAAGCGTTAGCTTTACCCTGATTTTTGAGGCTTTTGCTTGGCCAACAATAGTAATTGCTGGTATTCGGATTTTTCTGTAGCCGTTAGTTTCTGACCTGATTGTTCATCCTTTAATCGGAGGTAATCCAAACGTTGAGTTTGGGCCTGGCGAAGGAGTTGTTTCATGCAGTCTTGGAGCTCTGCTTGCTCATTACCCCGCATCCGCTCTTCTCGTTGGTGAATTGCGAGCTGAGAAAGCCTTTGATAGAGCTTATCATGTTCTCGCCAATGCTCGAGCAGGGTACCTGTAGTGATATTGGGGTTTCTGTGAATAATTTCAAGGAGCTGCTGTAACAGCTTAGGGCCCTTATCGGGTAATGTTTTTAGCCATGCGAAGTTGTTAATCGCCAAGCCTAACGATGGTTGCTGTAACAGTAAGGTTAAGGCTAACTGGATCGTTTTATTGGTTTTACCAGATTTTTGCGTTGACTGCTGTCTTGGCGTCGTTTTCGGCTTTTCTTCGGGCTGGGCAATGATTTTCTCTAATTTTTCAACCGACAACTGAGCTTTTTTAGCCAAAGCATGGCTAAAGAATTCGTGATAAATCGGATCAGTAACCTTCTCCATGTAGGGTTTAGCTAGATGAACCAGTTGCCCACGACCAGAAACCGAGTCTAAATCCACCTGCGAGGCTAGATGTTCGAGTAAAAACTCGAACAGTGGCGTCGCTTCTTGGACTTGCTGGGTAAAGGCTTCTTGGCCCACCTTGCGTACCATTGAGTCTGGATCTTCGCCATCGGGCAAAAACATCAACTTAATTTCACGACCATCTCGAAGTTGGCTTAAGCCATGCTCCAGGGCGCGTAAGGCGGCATCACGACCGGCTCTATCACCGTCGAAACACAGCACCAACTCGCGTGTGGTACGAAACAGTTGTTGCAAGTGACTCTCTGTGGTCGCCGTACCAAGGGTTGCTACTGCGTTGGTGAAGCCAAATTGAGCAAGCGCTACCACGTCCATATACCCTTCGACAATCAGCAAGCGTTTGAGTTTACGGTTCGCTTGGCGTGCCTCGTAAAGGCCATAGAGTTCGTTGCTTTTGTGAAAAATAGGAGTTTCAGGAGAGTTTAAATACTTCGGCTCCCCTTGATCGATAATGCGGCCGCCAAAAGCTATCACGCGACCACGTTTATCCTTGATCGGGAACATGATGCGGTCACGGAAGCGGTCGTAGCTTGAGTTGTCTTTTTTGATCAACATGCCACAATCGACGAGTTGCTGCTGAAGCTTCTTGTCGCTTTTCAGTTTTGGAAAAATTTTCTCTAGATTGCGCCATTCATTTGGCACGAAGCCAATACCAAACTGTTTAGCTATCTCGCCACTTAAGCCGCGCTTTTTTAAGTACTCAACGGCGGGCTTGCCCTGAGGTGTGGTCAATTGACGCTGGTAGAACTTAGCAATTTTCTCCATTAAGTCATAAAGAGACACATCGACCTTAGGGCGGTTGGGCGCGTTTTCATCGCGCGGAACCTCCATTCCAAGGCTCGACGCCAGCTCTTCGACAGCATCCGGAAACTCTAAGCGATCGTACTCCATGATAAAGCCAATGGCGTTGCCATGAGCACCGCAACCAAAGCAATGGTAAAACTGTTTATCTTGGCTGACCGAGAAAGAAGGGGTTTTTTCGCCGTGGAAAGGGCAACAAGCCTTATAGTTGCTCCCTGCTTTTTTTAATGGCAGGCGCGAATCGATCAAGTCGACAATATCAACTCGAGCTAAAAGCTCTTGAATAAATTGCTGAGGGATAAGGGCCATTATTCTTTCTTAGAGAGAAACGTTTTATTAGGACACGACAAATTGTTAGCCCAATCATAGCAGAGGGCGCTTATTTTACCTAGCTTGTAAGAAAATAGTCTTGTAGAAAAATTGTTTTAAAACAGAAAAGTCTAATTAAGACAAACGAGCCTTAATTTTACCACTCACGGCGCCCATGTCTGCGCGACCTTGAAGTTGTGGTTTTAATAGCCCCATGACCTTGCCCATATCTTTCATTGATTCTGCGCCAGTTTTGTTTACGGCATCTTCAATCAGGGCGCTGACTTCTTCGTCAGTCAATGGTGCTGGAAGGAAATCTTGTAGAACTTCGATTTCAGCTTTTTCGATATCGGCGAGTTCTTGACGGCCGGCATCTTCGTACTGCTTAATCGAGTCACGACGCTGTTTTACGAGCTTGTCTAAGATAGCAAGAATGGCCGCGTCATCTAACGTTTCACGAGTGTCTACTTCGACCTGCTTAATAGCAGACAAAGCTAAGCGGATAGTGCTCAAGCGCTCTTTTTGCTTAGCGCGCATGGCATCTTTCATGGCTTCTTTTAGACGATCATGTATTGCTGACACGGCTATCCTCTCACTTATCTAATGCGTTCTTAAAAAGAATTGCTTCAATAAGCTCTTAATACAAGCGAATGCGACGAGCGTTTTCGCGAGCTACTTTTTTCGCTGCACGCTTTACTGCCGCTGCTTTTTCACGCTTGCGTACAGATGTTGGCTTTTCGTAGTATTCACGCTTACGAACTTCAGCCAAAATACCTGCTTTTTCGCATGAGCGCTTGAAGCGACGTAATGCAACGTCAAATGGCTCGTTATCTTTTACTCTTACGCTTGGCATTAAAAATCACCTAACCTTTAAGTTAATGTTAATAAAATCAGAAAGTTAACTTCTTGAAATGAAACTATTGACTCAAGAAGGGCGCAAATTTTAAACATTTTTCAGGCAAAAAGCAAAGAAAAGGCCCCTTTCGAGGCCATTTATTTGCGATCTTTGTTTAATTTGATGGGCTGAGGTCTAATTTGACGTAGTAAAAAGCACCATTTATACCGAATGGAGTGGACTCCCAAGGGTAGATATAGTTACCAAACTCCGGAGCGTCACTAATAAAACGGTGAACGGCGTTCTCTGGTAATTTATCTGGATATTCATCGGTGATGTTGTTACCACCAACCGTTAATCGGACACCGTTGTCGAAGTCATAACGCACTTCTAGATCTGCTAACCACTTGGCGCTTGAGCGGACTGAAGGTGATGGGTCGATTCCCAAGGCACCATTACAAACGTCAGGGTTAGAGGTTGGAATGCCCAATCCTTGGCAGGTAAAGAAGGAGGTTTTGACTTTACCGTATCGGTTAACTTTCAATGATGACGACCAGTTATTGAGCGCCCAGTCTAAACCAAGCATCAAGCGCTGGCGTGGTTGACCGGTTTCAATATTATCGACTTGTGCTTGCGAGAATAGTGTTTCAGGCAAAACGCCTTGTGGTGCATTAATTTCTTTGACTTCAGTGCGATTGTAATGACTTAACCAGGTGAAGGTGTAATCGCCCAAGCCTTCAGTTCCCCAATCGTAAGTTAATACAAAGTCTGCCCCGAAGGTCTCAGTATCAATTGCATTGGAAAAGAATTGGCCTTTGTTATAACCATTGGCGTTGAGATAATCCAAAGCTGGTTGGTTTACCACAGGGTTGCCATTAGCATCAGCATTTTGCCCATTTAAGCCACCCCCCAGCACGATTCGGTCTTCGATATCGATTTGATAAGCGTCGAGCGACATGCTGAGGCCGTTACCTGGGCTATACACTGCGCCAAGGCTCATATTATCCGAAGACTCGTGCTCAAGTTTATTAACACCATAGGCGGCTGCGAATTCGCTACCCTCTGGGGCATGATAAGTTTGCGACAATTCAGTGCCGTCAACATCGGTAAAAACAGTTGTGAATGCGCGTTGGGCTAAGCTTGGTGCGCGGAAGCCGGTCGATACCGCACCTCTTAAGCCAAAGGTTTCAGTAAGATCCCAACGAGCTGATATTTTTCCGGTGGTAGCGTCGCCTGCATCGCTGAAGTCTTCGTAGCGGGCAGCAATACCAAGCAGGAAGTTATCGCTTAGGTTGGACTCCATGTCGATGTAAAAGGCATAGTTGTCACGCTCGCGCTGACTTGCCGCTGAAATTTCAGGACTGTAACCTGGGAAGCCTTGCATGCCGCAGGCCGCAGCAACGTTTGGATCGATAACTGAAGGGAATGGATTGTTGGTGCTGCCTGTGTAACCACAAGAGTATGAAACCAGCTCACCAGCGTTGATACCATAGTCCTCTTCGCGGTACTCGATACCCGTGGAAAAATACACATCGTCGTGCAATCCCCAGTCCAACGGACTACTTAAATCAAAGTTATAGGTTAATTGCTGAAATTCGATACCACCACTATCGGCACGTGTTGGACCTGCGTTAGCGGCAATTTCCGCGTCCGTTGCGCCAGGATTGTTAGCCACATACTGAGCGGCGATGGAGGCGTTCAAAGAGTTTGAGGCGATGAAGCCGTATTCGTTTTTGCCATAAACCGCACTTAAGTCATACTCCCACGATTCGCCAATAAAGTCGCGAATACCAAATGCTAGGGAGGTGTCGTCGACGCTGGTGTTCTGTAATGGTAAAAAGCCATCGGGATACACTTGTGGCACGTTGCGATCAGCGCGATCTTCAAAACGGTAGAAGCCACCAGATTGACCAGAGCGCGATGAAACGCCACCGAAGAAATAGGCAATGCCTGCTTCACCATTAAAGAACAGGTATTTATTTTCAGCAGAAGAATCGCCCAGTCGCATAATCACGCGATCTTTGCGATTACTGATTCCGGCACGGTTGGTTGCGTCACGATCTCGAAACTCGGCGGTGAGATTTAAGAATCCAGTATCACCTAGCTCGATGGTACTGTTGGCGGAAACTTGCTTAACTGTTCCGTCGCCTTCTTTAGTTTGGCCCCATTTACCAGAAATTGTGGTGCCAGCGCTTCCGCCTTTGAGGATGATGTTGATTACACCAGCAATAGCGTCGGAGCCATATTGAGCGGCTGCGCCATCACGTAAAACTTCGATATGCTCAATTGCGGAAACGGGGATTGAGTTGATATCAGTACCCGCAGAACCGCGACCGATGGTTTGTTGGATATTAACCCACGCCTGGCTGTGGCGACGTTTACCATTAACTAATATCAGTACCTGATCGGGGCCAAGGCCTCTTAGCGTCGCTGGACGAATGATATCGGTACCATCGCTGACGGTGGTGCGCGAAAAGTTGAAGGATGGCGCTAATTTTTGCAAAAGCTCACCAACTTCGCTGGCGCCGGATTCCTCGATGATGTCGCTAGTGATTAAGTCAACCGGAACGGCTGTATCTTCAATCGTTCGGCCGCTGACTCGGGTACCTGTGACAATGATGGTTTTAGAGTCCTTTGCAGTGTGCTCTTTCGAGCTACTTTCTTGCGCGGCTTGAGTGGTGGTGGAGTATGTTGTTGCTAAAGCGGTAATTATTGCCGCGTGAATTATGGTTTTTTTCATGATTTCCCCCTATATGGTAGAAGCATAAAGGTAGCGGTTAGAACCGCCATAAACTGTGATATCAGTCGGGTTGATACAATGTAACTTGAGTTTTGTAGGATGTTTCACACACTCTCGCTATAGCCGTTCAAATTCTATATAATTCCTGCATTGTTTTACGATTAATTAAAGCGAATTTGCATTGAAAATACTGGGGATTGAAACATCTTGTGATGAAACTGGCGTAGCTATATATGATTCTGAAAAGGGAATCATTGGCGATGCACTTTATAGTCAGGTCGAATTACACGCTGAGTATGGTGGTGTAGTGCCAGAGTTGGCTTCGCGCGATCATGTACGCAAAACAATCCCGCTGGTTAAAGAAGTATTAAAGCAAGCCAATTGTAACCAAGAAGATATTGATGCAATCGCTTATACCAAAGGACCTGGGTTGATTGGAGCCTTGTTTGTCGGATCTGGTGTAGGTCGAAGCTTGGCCTATGCTTGGGATATCCCTGCTATTGGCGTGCATCATATGGAAGGGCATTTATTAGCGCCAATGCTAGAAGACGATAAGCCTGAATTTCCGTTTGTGGCACTGCTGGTTTCTGGCGGTCACACGCTTTTGGTCGATGTGGAAAGTTTGGGGCAATACAACATTCTAGGTGAATCGATTGATGATGCTGCCGGTGAGGCTTTCGATAAAACAGCAAAGATTATGGGGCTTGGTTATCCGGGTGGGCCAGCACTTGCGAAACTCGCGGAAAAAGGCCAAGCAGGGATTTATAAGTTACCACGCCCGATGACCGATAGGCCTGGCTTAGATTTTAGTTTTAGTGGTCTAAAAACTGCGGTGGCTAATTTATACAATAGCTCTGATAAGTCTGAGCAATCCCTAGCCGATATCGCTTATGCGTTTCAAGAAGCGGTGGTTGATACCATTTTTATCAAATGCCGAAGAGCGCTAGAGCAAACAGGCAGAAAGAGACTTGTTGTATCGGGTGGTGTTAGCGCGAATGTTGCTTTAAGAGCAAAGCTCACCGACTTACTTGAGTCGAAAGGCGGTAAAGCTTATTACCCACGCCCTAAATTCTGTACCGATAATGGTGCCATGATCGCTTACGCGGGATTTTGTCGCTATCAGGCAATTCTAAAAGGCCAAGGTGAATTCGAAGAGCCAGCGGTTAGAGCTAAACCACGTTGGCCGATTGGAGAGCAGGGTTAATTATGAAATAAACTCTTTAAAATTTTAAAGGTTGATTAGCTTTAGTTAACGGAGCCGGTTTAAACTAGCTATAAAAACCCATCATGAGAATTTAAAAAAAAATCTCAAAATTTTCTTTATTTATTTTAAGATTACTGTAAGGTTGCTATACCCTGCACTGTTGGAGTGGCTTCAGGGTTAAAAGGTTAATTATATAAATTATTAAGGAGAAATAATGGATTTTAAAAAAAGCTTTATAGTTATAGTGTTTATGATGGCAATTTCAATGCCTTCCTGGGGATCAATTACGATAGATGGTGGTATTGTTTATTGTACCAATGGGTGTGTTGTAGAAAATGATGACCCTATCTCTTGGTTTTTTGGTGTTCCTAGATTGGTGTGTGACGGGCCAGGTGGTGAGTGTATAAGTACACGTAAGCCTACAATTGAGGAGGTGGAAAATGGAGATGGGCCAAATGAGGACTCAGATAAGCCAGAAGCACCGTAAAAATTAACGTAATGTAATGGTAGCCGCAATCTTGGTTCGGAGTGAAAGATAGGAGCATTAAATGAGAAGAATATTAGTCGTAACCTTATTTGCGGTTACTGTTTTATTGTCAATAATTGTAGTTGGAATTTGGGAAGGACAGCTTTTCGACGGTGATAAGAATAATAGTAATGAGCAAGTAAAAACTAGTCGAGAACCTATAATTTCTAGCTCTCAAAATAAAGCTATAGTTAAAGGAGAGGTTAAAAAGGAAAGTACTGATGAAATTAATAACGACGTTTTTTTAAGTCAACCTGAGGAAGTTATTTCAAGAGAGCAGCTTATTAGGAAGTACGAAGGTGCCGAAACCAAATTAAAAGTATTAGAAAAGTATCTTGATAATATAGATTATCATGCTCTTTCTAAAGAATTAGAAGTTGCCAACAAAATAAAGTTAAATGATGATATTGGGAATATACGTTCATACTATTCTTGGCAGGATGAAAATGGTACTAATATCAATGCTAAGTCAGCATTTTCAACCAACTCTGTTGGAAAGGCGTATAACAGCGAAGTAAGGGACCATAACTGGGCTGCTCAAAGAGAGTCTGAAATTTCATCAGAAGTTTATAGCAAATTTGCTGAATTAGGGGATAAAAGTCTGACTTTAGATGAAGTTAACTGTAAAAAAAGTGTCTGTAAAGTGAATCTGCGATCATTAGCAAAAGGGGTATCCGATGAGCGCATTAAAGATATAGCAAATTCAGTTAGTGTGGATAATAAAGTGATGATCGCACCTTTTACCTACCATTATAGGAAAGATGGTGAGGTTGATATTTATTTATCAAGATATGTTCCTTCATTGAGATCTAATAACAACAACTAAATAATATACTGAGCTGGGTGAATTAAACTAGACAAGTGCAGTCGTAGGTAAGTTGGTTTAGCTGTGGCGTAACCCAGCACTTACTTTGAGCGCGGTACCGATTTGCCATGGACTGCAGTCTTCGTCCACTCCATTCGCCCCCCTGTTATGGTTGTATTGTATTTAGCTTCCTGTATTTTCCTAGCTAGCTCTAATAGTCGGAATGTTTTGTACATTATTCAATACTTGCATTGCTAATACTAGCACAACAGACCCTAATACCAACCACGCAAAGTTGCTCGGTGTGCCGTCGAACAGGAGGGCGAGTAGTGGGCCAGCTAAAGCGCCTGAGCCAAAACGCAAAGTACCAATGACGGCAGTCGCGGTTCCACTTTTTTCAGCGAAAGTATTGAGCACAAGTGCGTCTGAATTGGTGGTGATAAAAGCCAGTGAGCCAAGCAGTAGGAAAATTGAGGCTGCTGTGGCGTACAGGCCAAGATCGAGTTGTAGTACGGTGAAGAAAGCGGTGCCGGTAAACAAGGCATAGATTGAACCAAAACGGAGGAGTTTGCGTGAACCGAAGCGTTCGACGATGCGGCTGTTGATGATATTACTGATAAATAAACCGATAACATTAACCGCGAACAGGATGCTGAATGTTTGTTCGTCAGCGCCAAAGTGGCTGATGTAAAGATAAGAGATCGATGTTAGGTAACAGAAAAAGGCAAAAGTCGCGAACATCGAGGTAAATAGATCGAGTCGTACGGATTTGTTGGCGAAGACTGCTTTGTAATTGTTGGCAAATTCTCGAAGCCACTTACGGTTTTTCTTCTTGGGCATACTGCTCGGCAGTTTCCACATTACAAAGCCAAGAATCAGGATGGCGTAGGCCGCGAGCACCAAGAAAATGTTTCTCCAGCCTGTAAAGTGCAGGATAAAACTACCGATACTCGGTGCGATCATAGGCGCGATCATCATGATCATACTGACGTAAGACAGCCCTTTTGCGGTGTGTCGTCCGTACATATCTCGGATCACTCCGGGCACAACCACAGTAGCGCCACTACTAATAGCCGCTTGGAAAAAGCGTAAGGTCAGAAAGCTCTCGATAGACTGGGCAAAAGCTAGGGCCACGGAAAAGAAGGCGAAGCCTAGTAAACCAATAATCACCACTCGACGACGACCAATACGATCCGCGATCGGACCGAACACTAGCATACCTAGCGCGTACCCAGCCATGTAGATACTCAGCGAGTTCTGTACCGCCGTTGGGGTCGTGTTGAGCTCTTCGGCAATGGTTGGCATTGCCGGAAGGTACATGTCGATCGCTAGCGGTGAAATTGCAACGATAGAAGCTAATAACGGCAATAGGCGAAGTGGATTTATTGCTTTAGTTTGACTCATGGATTGGTCTTAGGTGCCTTTTCTTTAGGGTGCTTTTTGTTATCCGTAATTTTCCGTTCTGTACCGTGCCATAGGTTTTTAATGTTTTGGCGGTGGCGCCAGGTCAAAATTAAAAACATGGCAAAGAGCGGGAAGAAGTACCTATGATCCATGTAAAAGCCAAAGGCTGCAACAGCAAAACTGGATAGTAGGGATGCAAGAGATGAATATCGGCTAAAAAATGCGGTAACGACCCAAGTGACCACACAGAACCCCAACAAAAGCGGTGAAAGAGCAACTAATGCGCCAAAATAGGTGGCCATGCCTTTGCCGCCTTTAAAATTGAAGTACAGCGGGTAAAGGTGTCCAATAAATGCCATAAAGCCAACCCAGCCTAGGTTACGATTATGCAAATCTAGGGCATAACCTATGAGGATAGGGATGATTGCTTTGAGCATGTCACCGAGTAGGGTAAATAGTGCGGCTTTTTTGCCACCCAGCCTTAATACGTTGGTAGCGCCTGGGTTATTAGAGCCGAAATTACGTGGGTCGGGGAGTTGCATGACGCGACATACGATAACTGCGCTGGATATTGAGCCCGTTAAGTAAGCCAATATCCATAGTCCAACAACACTCCAATCCATCAATTAACCTCTAGCTTCAGGCTAACGTAGACGGTAACAGCGATGTTTTCGGCTGTACTTGCGATACACATAGTTGCGACTAGCTCCATTTCGCAGATTGGCAAAGATTAATGGTTTTGCGCCACAGGGCGTCTGGCCTCAATTTTCTTTAGTGTATACAAAAAATTCGAGGATTGATAACAAATTGGCTGGAATTTGATATTCTATCAGACTACTAACAACAACAGTTCGAGAAATCGCTTGGATATTGTTTTTATTGAAGATTTAAAAGTCGATACGGTGATTGGTATTTATGACTGGGAACGTCAGATTCGCCAAACCATCAGTATCGACCTAGAGATGGCGCATGATATTCAGCCAGCAGCGTTAGAGGACACCATTGACAAGTGTCTGGACTACAAGTCGGTCGCTAAAAGAGTCATTAGTTTTGTTGAAGAGTCTGAGTTTCAGCTGGTCGAGACGTTAGCGGAAAAGATCGCAGAAATCATTCGAACTGAGTTCAATGTTCCGTGGTTAAAATTAAAACTGAGCAAGCCAGGGGCGGTGCGCGGTTCTAAAAACGTAGGCGTGTTAATTGAGCGTGGTGCAAAAGGGTAGACGCCCACTAGGATTGTTATGCCAAAGATATATATCAGTATAGGCAGTAATCAAGACGCTGAGGATCGGATTCGTTTTGGCGTGAAGCAACTCGGTTATTATTTCTCTGACCTAGAACTTTCTTCGGTTTACGAAAGCGAGGCGGTGGGTTTTGACGGCGATAATTTTTTGAATCTGGTGGCTTCGGCCAAGACTCAAATGACGGTGTCGCAAGTCGATCAAGCCTTTAAGCAGATTGAAAAAGCCGCAGGACGAATTCGTGGCGAAGCTAAGTTTAGTAACCGGACGCTCGATATCGATCTATTATTATATGATGATTTAGTGTGCGAAAAGCCTGTGCGCCTGCCGCGAGGAGAAGTGTTATACCATGCTTTTGTGCTATTGCCTTTGGCTGAGATTGCACCAGATTTAAAGCACCCGGTCGTCGGCGAAGCGTATCAGGCTTTGTGGCAATCATTCACCAATAAAGACCAGCAGCCACTGTGGGCAATTGATTTTGATTGGCAACATTAAGGAGTGAGGGAGTCATGACTCGTAGAACAGCATTAATTACTGGTGGTGCCATTCGAGTGGGGCGGGCGATTGCTTTAGCCTTGGCTGAGCAGGGCTATAATATTGCTTTGCATTACAACCGATCTTCGCATGAGGCAGTACAAACCGCGGAAGAGATTAAAAAGTTTGGCGTCAGCGCTAAACTTTATCAAGCCAACTTGGCCGAACCACAGCAATGCAAAGCTTTAGTGGAACGCGTTTGCAAAGAAAACGACCTCACCATTTTAGTCAACAGTGCCGCTATTTTTCCAGAGAATGACTCAATCCTAGACGGCCTAGGCGATTGGGATGAGGTCATGAGCTTAAACCTGCGTGCGCCACTTTTACTAGCCGAAGCCTTTGTCGCTAACACGCCTATATCGGGTCATATCATCAATGTTTTAGACGCTCGGATTAATCGCCCAGCTGGCGACCATCTGGTGTATCGCCTGTCAAAATCAGGTTTGTGGCACTTGACCGAATCGTTAGCGTTAGATTTGGCGCCGAACATTCAAGTCAATGGTGTTGCGCTAGGGGCTATCATGCCACCGCCGGGTGCCGATCAAGATCATTTCGAACGTATGAGTGAGAAGATCCCACTTGGCAGAACAGGTTCGCCGAAACTGGTTGGTGAAGCTGTCACATTTTTAGTCGGCCAAGAATTTATTACAGGTGCTGTCTTGCCGATTGATGGCGGTGAGTTTTCGTAGTGGAACTGGAAAGTTCATCGTTGCCACAGTTTTGTCGAAACTTTGAGGATTACTGCCGATTACTCACAGAGCAGTGCAAGATCCTAGAAGTTCCGCGGCCTGATGACTATGCAATAGAGGTGAGCTATCAGTTAGCACAGCGCATCGCACAGCAGATTCACTTCCACGGCAAACTTCCCTTTTCAGAGTTTATGCAGCAAGCTTTGTATGCGCCTGGCCTAGGTTATTACAGCGCGGGCAGCCGCAAGCTAGGTGAGGCTGGTGACTTTGTCACGGCACCTGAGATATCACCGCTCTTTGGCAAAACGTTAGCGCTAAGTGTGCAACAAGCGTGGCAACACACGGCTAAACATATTCTCGAATTTGGCGCAGGCTCTGGTCGTTTAATGTGCGATATTTTACGCCAGTGCGAGGCTGAACAGTGTTTGCCAGACCGCTACTTTGTGTTGGAAGTGTCCGCGGAGTTAAAGCAGCGTCAACAAGACTTGCTACGAGAAGAGCTGCCACACCTTTATTCAAGAGTAACTTGGCTAGAAGATTTACCACAGTCTTTCGATGGCGTTATGCTTGCTAATGAAGTGGTAGATGCTATTCCGTTCGAATTACTGATGCAAACAGAGCAAGGACTGGCTCAAGGGTTTGTGCAAACGAGTGACCAAGGCTTTAGTCTTACGTTTGTGCCAACCGACTTTAGTCGTGGCTGGCAAAAACAACATCAGGAAATTTGCCAGCAGTGGCCTGATGGCTATTTGGCAGAAACCTACGATCTTCGTGGGGATTGGCTGAGTGCTTTATTAAGCACACTAAATCAAGGTTGTCTTCTATTACTCGATTATGGTTACGAAGAAGAAGAGCTTTACTCGCCATATCGACCACAGGGCACCTTGCAGTGCTACTATCGTCAGAAAAAACATTCGATGCCATTGACTCTGTTGGGGCTTCAAGATATTACGGCTTCAGTAAACTTCACCCAGTTAGCGCAACAAGCGCTAGACTCAGGAGCAAAGGTGTTAGGCTTTACCTCTCAGGCACAGTTTTTGACCCTGAGCGGTATCGAGCAGTTTGTGGCGCAAAAAGAAGATTCTGATACAATGCCCCACGTATCCGTAGCACAGCAGCTGCAGACCTTGTTGATGCCTAACGAAATGGGGCAAAACATTAAAGTCCTTGGGCTCAGCAAAGATTTTTCAGGAGCACTCTCAGGGTTTAGCTCCTTCGGAAGACAAACAGTATGAAAAAAATAATTTTCGCTAGTTTTGCACTATTTATGTCACCACTAGCACTAGCCGCTTCCGGCAAAGGAATAAGCTGGTATTGGTTGTTAGTTATTGCGGTCGGAATATCAGCAAGCCTATCAACATTGCTCGTATGGAAAAGTAAAAAACTCAATACCTTCACCTTAAAAGCCGTCGGCTTTGGGGCTTGGTTTTGGTTTATTATTTTTATTGAGGTGATGGTGTATGGGTTTTATGTAGGTCTTACGAAGTAAAACCTACATATGTTTTGTGAGTTATAGTTTTAATGTTCCTTTTCTTGCTCATCCAAGAAAAGGAACCAAAAGAAAGATGCCCCGATATTGAGGTCATGCATCGCATGACTACTTTCGACAAGGTCTAGCTACTTTACGCACCGCGACATACAGTCCATCCATGGACTGTATGTCACTATTCAAAACTTCCTGTTTTGAATCGCTATAGCTATCACTTGTCTCAACTCAACATTAGGGGAGGTAAGAGCGTAACCTTTGGCTACATTTAATCATTGGAAATAAGTATGGATTGGCTTCAAGCAGTATTTTTAGCATTAATTCAGGGCTTAACTGAGTTTTTGCCGATTTCGAGTTCGGCGCATTTGATTTTGACGTCGAAAATTTTAGGTTGGCAGGATCAGGGCTTGGCCTTTGATGTGGCGGTTCATGTGGGAACCTTGATGGCGGTGATGCTTTATTTTCGTAAGGAGATTGCGGAGATGGTCGTTGCTTGGTTTGGTTCAATTACGGGTAAAGGTTCGACGCCTAATTCTCGATTAGCATGGGCTGTGATCTGGGGTACGGTTCCGGTTGGTCTGTTTGGTCTGTTTTTAGAAGCTTTTGATATAGTCGATAATTATTTACGCACGATCCCTGTGATTGCCGCGACAACGATTATTTTTGGCTTGCTGTTAGGTTATGCTGAAACTCGTTATAGCGGAAAGAAACGTCAGGATTTCAAGAGTGAGTATGACTTAAGGTTGCGTGATGTTGTGACCATCGGTATAGCGCAAGCTTTGGCGTTAATTCCAGGAACTTCGCGCTCAGGTATTACTATGACAGCTGCGGCGATGTTAGGTTTTTCTCGAACCGCAGCCGCTCGATATTCGTTCCTTCTATCGATTCCAGCAATTCTACTTCCAGGTGGTCTCAAGGGGTATCAGCTTGTCGAAGAAGGTGCCAAGTTTGATTGGAACTTCTTAATTTTGGGTATTGTTGTTTCGGCGATTAGTGCTTTTGCTTGTATTCACTTATTCTTGAAGTGGCTTGAGAAAATAGGCTTTATGCCTTTTGTCTGGTATCGCTTAGCTTTGGGGATTGGACTTTTGGTGCTTTTTTATAGCTAATTCGTTACTCTATTTAAATGAATCAGAAAAAGCGGCTTATTCATCAGCCGCTTTTTTTATGTTCTCAACTGTGGATTGAATGCGCTTTATTCTTTCGCGCTCTATTGCAGTACCAAGTTTCGCGCCTTCATAACCTTGCTCGATGAGTGGTTGCGCGTCTACCTTGTGCGATGCTTTAAAGCACTCTCTTAGCAAGTCGCCGTGTTTATAAGGTTTGTCTTCGAGCCCTAAGCGCCCGTTAAAATCCGCTTCACAGGCAACAATAAATTGCTCAAGGATGAACTCTCTTTTATAAGCGCCAATGGACTTTAAGACTTTATGAATGGTCTTTGGCCGTAGCTCAAACATCTTATGGCAGTGCAGGTGGAAGCGCGAAACTAGAACTGCGAGATTTTCATAGTCCTTAGGCGCCTTGATTCTGCGACATAAATTTTTAATTAACGGCACTCCAGCTTCTTCGTGTCCGCGGTGCTGGGGCCAATATTCTTTTTTGGTCACGCCTTTACCGAGATCGTGCAACACCGCCGCGAAACGTACGCACACATCGTCAGTCTTCCGCGCAGCTTGCTCCAACACCATCATGGTATGAATTCCCGTGTCAATTTCAGGGTGCCACTTTTCTGGATTGGGGATTCCCCACAACACATTGATTTCAGGGAATAAAACCTTTAGCCCACCACAACTGCGTAAGACTTCAAAATAGACATGGGGGGATTGAGTGGCTAAAGCCTTCTTAGTTTCTTGCCACACTCGCTCCGCCGTTAAAAATTCCAGTTCGCCCTGGTTCACTAGTTCGGTCATCAAAGCCAAGGTCTCTGGTGCAACAGTAAATCCTAAATGAGCGAATCGAGCTGCAAAGCGTGCTACGCGCAAGACTCTTAAAGGATCTTCCGCAAAGGCCGGGGAAACATGGCGCAAAACTTTATGTTTCAAGTCATCTTGGCCATCAAAGGGATCAATAATAGCGCCATCTTGAGTTTGCGCCATAGCGTTGACGGTCAGGTCGCGACGTTCTAAATCTTGTTCTAAGGTGATTGTTTTAGAAAAATCAACTTCGAACCCTTTATAGCCATTCCCAGACTTGCGTTCAGTTCGAGCTAGGGCGTACTCCTCGCCAGAGCGCGGATGCAAAAATACAGGGAAGTCCTTTCCGACTTCTTTAAAGCCTTGTTGCTTCATCTCTTCGGGGGTGGCACCGACAACTACATAGTCGTGGTCGGTCACTTCAAGGTTTAGTAATTGATCGCGTACAGCGCCACCAACTAGGAATATTTGCATAAACTAACGACACACCTGGGTATTTGGATTCTTTGCCATACAGTGTAGCAGGGTGTTGAGCTTGGGATCAGCTTTATGGCAGTTTTTTACCGTTATGCGCTTCTTAAGGGTTTCTAAAGCTGAAAGTTTGTCTGCAAACTGCATATCATTAATCGTCTTTTGCGCAAGTTCTCGCTCAAGTTGCTTTTTATGGGCTGGGAAATTTTTACTAAAGTTATCAACGGCTTGCTGACACATGGTGCTTGATAGGGTTTGAGTTTTTATCGGCCGTGGCATATCCACAATATTCATATTGTCGAGGTTTTGTTGAGACGCCTTGAGCCTTTTGTCTTTTGGTGGCTTGTCAGAAAAGTGAGTATTTCCATCTTTATCAACCCATTTATAGATTTTAGCTGGACAGCTAAACGCTATCAGACTCATAATTATAAATAGTAATGCTCGACTTCCTGCGAGCCTGCTTGTAATCATAGCAATTGTACCAACATTGGCTTTAGCATATATTACCCATAATCATAGTCAAAGCTGAAATAATAGACAATAAACGCTCGCAAAGAGTGTGAGCCAATTTTTATGTATAACGACTTTTTTGGATTTAAGAAAAAACCATTTACCATTGCGCCCGATCCCCGCTTTTTGTACATGAGCGAGCGTCACCGTGATGCTTTGGCCCACTTGCTGTATGGAATCAGTAGCGGTGGTGGCTTCGTTATGCTGACAGGAGAAGTGGGTACCGGTAAAACAACCGTATGCCGCTGTTTATTGGAGCAGCTATCAAGCAACGTTCGTCTAGCCTATATCTTGAACCCAAAGCTAGATGCAATTGAGCTCATGGCGACAATGTGCGACGAGCTGGGAATCGAATATGAGCCGGGTGAAAAAAGCCTAAAGGCTTTCACTGATTTATTAAGAGACCGTTTGTTAGAGAACCATGAGCAGGGGCTCAATACGGTTTTGATGATCGATGAAGCACAGAATCTTAGCGTTGAGGTGATGGAGCAAATTCGATTGCTGACCAATTTAGAGACTAACGAACGGAAGCTTCTACAAATTATATTAATTGGGCAACCAGAGTTACAAGAGCTGCTAGCCAAAAAAGAGTTACGCCAATTAGCTCAGCGGATCACAGCAAGATATCACCTTAAACCATTAAGCTTAAAGGAAACCGCTTCTTATATTGAGCATCGCTTACGCGTGGCGGGTATTCAGCGCCCATTGATAAAGAGCAACGCCATCAAGCAAATCTATCAAGCCAGTGGTGGTGTCCCTAGACTAATTAATATTATTACTGACCGGTCTCTGCTTGGCGCTTTCGTTGAACGTAGAAACACCATCAATGAAGCTGTAGTGAAAAAGGCGGTCAATGAGGTCTTGGGGAAATACGAAGAAAAGAGGCAGCCTCGAGCTGGGCAAAGTCGTTGGTGGTTTGTGGCTGCATCTGTTGTCTTTGTGATATTACTGAGTTATATCATTATAAAACAATTTCTTAAGCCGACTGACTTGTCAGAAAAACAGCAGCTTGTAGAAAACTCACAAAGCGAGACTCTTAGCTCCAATAAATCCAATGCAGCTAGTCATAGTGGCACTTTGCTTGCTGGCACCATGACCAATGATGAGGTCGCTACACAGTTTTGGCAAGAGCAAAGCTGGGATCGAACAGGAGCGGTTTCTGCGCGGAACCTATTCGCGCTATGGGGGGTTAACTATTATCCCTATCAATCGGGGGAACCCTGTGAGTATGCGCTCAACTATAATTTGAACTGTGACTCAGGCCGAGCGGATTGGGCGTATATTAAGCAATTAAATCGCCCTGTTAATTTAAAATTTAGCACAGAAACTTCGGGGCAATTTTGGGGAACACTCAAAGAAATCGATGGTGAATACCTGGTGCTACAGTTTGCTGATAATGAAGTCAGGGTTTTGCCGCGCCGTCTAAATCCATTGTGGCAGGGCGAGTACCAGCTGTTCTGGAAAGCTCCTGATGGTTTTAGTGAGCATGCTAAAAAAGGGGATTCTGGCGCTACCGTGCGCTGGCTGACAGATGCGATTTATAGCATTGATCAGGTAAACATTTCTCCCGCTGATTATTTTAGTCAGAAAGTAGAAGACTGGTTAATATTGTTTCAAATGGAAAATGGTTTAGTGTCTGATGGGATTCTTGGTAAACACTCTGTAATTATGATCAATAATCATGTGGTGGCGAATATCCCGAAACTGATTAATGAACTATCGACTTCGCAACGAGGAGCGCAATAATGTCTTATATTCTTGATGCTCTGAAAAAAAATAAGCCTGAGAATGATAAGGATCAAGTTCCTGATCTATCGAGCGATCATGCCTCAGAGTATGATTACAGTAATTTTGATGAAGAGAACTCATTAAAGCGTTGGCTATGGCCTAGTGTGGTTATGGTTTTAGTTTTAATCGTTGCTATTTTGACCTTTATGTTGCTAAACCCTTCTGCCGATGAAGCGTATCAACAAATGGCTCAGCGCAATGTTGCTAGTAACAATGAAAACTTGAGTGGCTTTAGCGATACTAAAGCTGGCTCTATAAAATCAGAAAGCAGTACGGTTACTGTAACCCCATCAAGCAGTAGCGATACTTCTATGTCGAATGATGCTACCACTAACGAGCCCGTTGTGGTTAACAAACCTTTGCAGGTAGCTGAGCCGGTGGTACAAAAAGTGGCGAGACCTAACGTTTCTGCACGAGTGAAAGAAACGCCTCCACAAAGAGTGCAAGTCGCAAAGAAAGTGACTAAGTCTGATCTGCCTAAAATTATCTACACCACGCATATTTATGCCACGCAACCTGATGATCGCTTTGTGATGCTGAATGGTCGAGCTTATGCCGAAGGCGATAAAACGCAGGAAGGTTTTGTGATTAAAGAAATTTTAGAGAATGATTTGATGATTGTGTATAAAGGCCAGGAGTTTACACTGCCTAGCCTTGAAGATGTTAACGTAAACGACTAATACAAATTAATAGGTCCAACGGGCGTTGCGTCTTACCGGTGCGTTCAGCCAAAGTGCAAGATACATATCGCTGCTAAACTTGTCATCTTGCTTTGATAAAACACCTTTGCTAACAAAGTCCTCATGTAACATGTCGAGTACAACGTCTAAACCAAGTGAGTTATATTGGGCATTATTTTTTTGGTATAACTTGAGCAAGCCAGAGAGCAATTCTTTTTTGCTCGTAAACTGAACCTTAAATGTTTTTCCTGTCTGTCCATCCTTGATTGCAGTTTGCGATGGCTCTAATGGACGTGGCACATGCTGTCTGACTTTATCATCAACGTACTCAGCGTATTCGTAGCTTGAGCGAACAGATAATAATAAGTTCTTGTCACGCTTATCGATCAAGTCTGTTTCTTCTTTTGACGCCTCTGGCGTTTCCTTCTGCTTTTGCAGTTCAGCAAAGTTGATCACACTGTCTGTGCCAATTAAATCTTTGAAGTGGGCCACTTCTTTGTTGTTAGCGTTTGGTAAGCATTTCCAATAGGGGATGTATTCATACTTACCGAGAGTTTCTATCATTCCCCATTCAATTAGTAGTCGGATAGCCTTGTGGCGAGCATCGACGATAGAGTGCGACACGGCGTAACCGAGAGAGTTACCGTCCACACTGATGCCATAGCTCCGATCATGACCGCGCTGGAATAGTTGAACCGTATTGGTGGCGCTGCTGTGATTGACAATATCGCCGACAAAACCATGAGCGGTATAAAAGTCCATGGTCATGCGGGCGGTGTTTTTGTCATCAAAGCGACTAAACTCAAAATCAGTCTCACCGCTACCACCACCAACTTCGACCGAGGCATCACGAGAACGGCGTGCGTTTCGTATAAAGCGATCATATTCGGTCAATGCACCGTAAATTTGGATGGTGTCTTGACGGTAGTGACTAGCTCCGTAAGTATTAAAAAAGGGGTCTTTCTTGCCTGGGGTCGCGCCGTACTGATAAGCGCTGATGATTTCATTATCCTTTGGAATATGCACGATTCGAATCGGGCCACCAATTTTGGACGCAATACTTAAGGTCATGTTGGTGAAATCGTTCGGAATCTCACTGTTAGGATATTGCACGGTAGATACGTTGGTTGCATCATTTACTGAAACAATTGCGATGCGCAAAGGGTCAATCGTGCCGTTGCCCGCCGCATAGCGATATTCAGTGAGCATATCCCCAAAGCAACTTAAGTAGTCTGTAGCGACGGTTTTAGTTGGTTTTGGCATCTCCAACTTTTTGGAAAACTCTGTCGTTGACGTGGACACTGCACAGCCATTAATCACGGCAGCCACACTGATGACTAAAAGTCCTTTTTTCATCATTCCCCCCCCTAGTCTTAACGTTTAATAGCTATCGGAAAACCTGAGCCATCGTTATAAATTATTAGCTCGTCGGCATTGACGCCAGGTAACACAAACACACTACCACTTGCTGTCGGTATGATGTATTCGTCTAAATCTTGTAGGATATCACTACCCTCGCGGATTGATTTTTTTACAGTACCGATAATATCGGCTTTGATGTATTGAATGTTTACCAGATCGGCACCGTAGCGACCGTAAAAGCTTGTAGCTTTACCGTTTAGGCCCTTTGCTTGATAGCGTTCATTGGCCTGAGTTTCGGCTGGTAAAAATATAAGTGCATGGAAGACACTAAGAAAACAAATACTCTTCAAAAGCATTTTCTTGTCTCGTCCTCCATGAAGAAAAGATAAGCGTTTTGTGTTCATAATTGTCTCCTTAATGTTTCCATGCGGCTGGTAGTGACCAGGTTGAGGAATATGACTTAGAAGCCATACCCTGCATTAATTACAACAGAACCGGCATTCGCTGCACCAATCGCTAGTGCTCCACGGCTTTTGTTGTCAATAACGGTTTTTTTGCGGCAAGGGCAGCCATTCACAACTACTGAGCCTGCGTTTGCGCGTTTGCCTGCAGCGTAAAGGATGCTTTCAGAAGTTGAAAGGATACCGCTACTGTATGATGCTACGAGCATTTCACCGCCAACCGCAGTTGCATCACGAGAATCATTTTTCACAACAAGCTTGCCACGTTCGTGAGCTGTTGCTGCTGTGCTTGCTACTGCAACTAGTGCAGCTATAGATAAAGTAGTTAATAATTTCATAGTAATCTCCAAAAATATTAGTGTTAGTTTTTTTACGTCGAAACGACGGTTGCTTTATCGCAAAGTTACCGTCTAAGAATCGTTAGTCCAAAAGACCTGCGTTAATAACAACTGAGCCAGCATTTGCTGCGCCAACCGCTAGTGCGCCACGGCTTTTGTTGTGGATAACAGTTTTCTTACGGCAAGGGCATCCGTTTACAACCACGGAGCCTGCATTTGCGCGTGATCCAGCCATTTCTAGATATGATCCACTAGCACTAAAAAGGCCTGCAGAAAAACTTTCAGAAATCATTTCGCCACCAACCGCTGTAGCATCTCTGGAATCGTTTTTCACCACAAGCTTGCCACGCTCATGAGCTGTTGCAGCTGAACCAGCAACAGCTAGTAGTGCAGCCAAAGATAATGTTGTTAATAGTTTCATTACTTCCTCCTAAATAGGATTGTTTCCATGATACTCATTATTGAGTTATTGCTTCCCTAGATTGTTCTAGGCTTTCACTACCATGTAATTTAAACATTTAAATTACGGTTAAAAATGTAACGCTATAGTGAATGAAAAAACAGCTGTCGAAAAAATAGACACTTTAGAGGTTGCTAATAAAGTAACGATAATGCAGTTTTGAATTGGATTTGAGGAAAGGATCATAGTTATGGTGAGAACTAGGATGGAAATTGTAGACAAAACTGTTTCAGTTCTGGAACACTTATGACAAGGGGTGTCATAAGTGTCAGGTTTTTTATCAAGGTAATTCGTTGAAAGTTTTGTCTCGCACCAAATCTCGAGGCAAATTATTTTTTAATTTATTTCCCAAGTGCTTTACTAATCCAAGCGGGGTTTGCTTGTAAGTGACCATATATTCTTTATGGTTCGGTGCTTTTATAGGTGACTCTAGGAAAATGTCCTTGCCCTGATAATAGTCTTCCGCTTGTTGCCCCGTAAGCTCAATTTTTTGTTGAGAAAACCTCTCTCCAAAGCTAGTGGCGGCTTGATGATGCAGCTTTGTACCGTGTTTGCTTATTTCCATGAGCTTGATGCCATATCGATTGAGCTTAATATGCTGACACAGCTTTTCCGTGGATTTAGGCAATAACCAGATCTCTTCCGACTTACCACGATTGTCTTTTTGCCATAGCTGCTGTTTGATAGAGCCAATATCCCAGCCGAATAAACTGCTATGTGTTGAAGCTGTTGCGAAATTTTCAGCGGAGATTGGTGTGAAACTAAAGCGAGTGTTTGAGTTGCTAATATTGTCGGTCGTTAGTCCGTGTAATGGTTGTTTTTCAAAACAAGCAACAAAAAATCCCTCGCAGTCGTAGAGGTTAGGATAAACGTGCAGATAACCTTCTGTAGTGAGCGCCTTATCTGCGCCTTCAAACAATCCAGATAAAGGCTTTATTTGGATGGTGTCGCCATATAGGTCCAGTAGATGCTGACAGACTTCTTGGTTTTCCTCCTTCGATAAAGTACAGGTGGAATAAACCAGTCGACCACCCGGCTTTAGCGCTTTATAGGCACTGACAATAAGATCTTTTTGTAGCTCAGAGATGGCGCGTACGGCATCGATACTCCAGTTGGCTAACGCTTGCTCGTCTTTGCGCACTGTGCCTTCGCCGCCACATGGCGCATCCAAAAGAATCGCATCAAAAAACTCAGGCGTTCTTTCGCCAAAGTTGCGAGCATCGGTATGACAAAGTACCGAGTTAGTAACACCGCAACGTTGAAGGTTGTAGTGCAACCCTTTAAGTCGTGATGATGATAGTTCGTTGGCCACGACTAAGCCTTGGTTGTTTATCTGTGCGGTGAGTTGAGTCGTTTTTGAGCCTGGTGCAGCAGCCATATCGAGGAACGCTGAGTCTTCGTGACATTCGAAATCATGTAATAAAGCTTTGACCGGAAGCATCGAGCTGGCTTCTTGGATGTAACACTGTCCTTCGAGATGCGGTAGCCAATTGCCTAGGCTTTCAGGCAATGCCTTTTCACTTTCATCAACCCAGAAGCCTTCATCGCACCAAGGAATTGGTACTAGCTTATAACCATGAGATTCGAATTCTTGGCGTAATTCCTGGGGCGAAACTTTTAGCAGATTAGCGCGGATGCTCTTGCGCAGTGGGCATTGGCAGGCACTCAATAAATCATCGAGAGGAACGGATTCTGGCAGTTGTTGTTGGATGTGTTCTATAAATTGTTGGGATATTTGTGCCATAGGCGTTTGTCTGTATTTGGGTGCTTCTGAAACACAAAAGGCACAGACGAGCTGTGCCTTTTGGACGTTTTAACTAGCTAGCAATTACGAGTCCTTTAAAAACTCTGGCGATACATCTTCATCACCCAGTGATAAAAGTGTTGCGTTACCACCAATTGCTGCAGTGTTATTGGTACGAGTATGCTCAGTTGCAAAGCGATACAAGTAGAAAGGTCCGCCCGCTTTAGGACCAGTACCTGATAGACCTTGACCACCGAATGGTTGAACACCTACCGTAGCACCAATCATATTACGGTTAATGTAGACGTTACCAACACGAGCACGCTTATCGATGTACATCGCTGTTTCTTCGTTACGCGAATGAACACCTAGAGTTAAACCAAAGCCATAGTTGTTGATTTGGTCGATAACCTTATCCAAATCTTTGGCTTTGTAGCGCACGATATGTACGATTGGGCCGAACCATTCTTGCGTTAAATCGTTGATGTGGTCGATTTCGAAAGCGACCGGTGATAGGAAGCTACCGTGGCCTTCTAAACCTTCTGGCATTGGCGTTTCGGCGATTAGTTTTCCGGCTGCTTTAAGCTCATTAATGTGCTCTTGTAGCTCTTCGCGCGCAGCCATATCAATCACAGGGCCAACATCAGTTGATAAGTCTGTAGGATTACCAAGACGTAATTCTTGCATCGCACCCGACAAGACTTCAATAATTTTGTCGGCGATTTCTTCTTGTACATAAAGAACACGAAGTGCTGAACAGCGCTGACCCGCACTGGTGAAAGCTGAGTGGATGACGTCTTCAACTACTTGCTCAGGTAGAGCAGAGCTATCAACGATCATGGCGTTCTGACCACCAGTTTCAGCAATCAGCGGCGACAACATGGCATCACGGCTTGCTAGGGTGCGGTTAATCGTGTGAGCGGTGCTTGTGGAGCCTGTAAAGGCAACGCCAGCGATACGGTTATCAGCTAGAATCACTTTACCTAGAACTGAGCCACGGATTGGAACAAACTGAAGCACGCTACCTGGAATACCAGCTTGGTGCATTAATTGAACCGCGCGGTATGCGACTAGCGTAGTCTGATCCGCAGGCTTTGCGATAACGGTGTTACCCGCCACTAGAGCCGCAGCAACCTGACCAATAAAGATAGCTAATGGGAAGTTCCACGGGCTGATACAAGCGAATACACCACGGCCTTGTAAATAGAGGTCATTACTTTCACCCGTAGGGCCTGGAAGATGAATTTCGTGGCCAAACTGGTTACGTGCGTTGTAAGCGTAGTAGCGACAGAAGTCTATCGCTTCACGAATCTCGTCGATACCGTCTTGGATGCTTTTACCACCGTCACGGCTACATAGCGCGATAAGTTCGTGTTTATGCTCTTCCAACAAATCGGCAACTTTATCGAGTAAGGCTGCGCGCTGTTGTACCGGCGTCATGTCCCACGCAATGAAGTTTTTATGGGCAACGTCTAAAGCTTGTAGCGCTTGCTCTTCGGTAGCTTTATGAACAGTACCTACCGTATGGCTATGGTCGTAAGGACAAATCACTTGCTCTTCAGTGCTGGTGTGTTCTTGACCATCAATAATTGGCTTGGCGTGCCACTGGTTATCTAAGAAATGTTTGACCTGGTTCATAAAAGGCTCTGTCTCACTATGAATATGTAAATTAGTACCACTTGAGTTTTCGCGATCTTCGCCAAAGTCTCTGTAAAGCTGTGGCGGCAGCGGAATGCGGTCGTTATGCAAAGTTTCAAAATTCTGCAAGGTCACGCATGGATGCTCTACTAAATCATTGATCGGCGTATTCTCATCCACCAACTGGTGTACAAACGAAGTGTTTGCACCATTTTCAAGTAATCGTCTTACGAGGTAAGGTAATAAGTCTTTGTGATTGCCTACTGGCGCGTAAATACGGCAGCTGAGGTCAGGGTATTGCTTTAATACTAAGTCATACAAAGACTCGCCCATACCATGCAAGCGTTGGAATTCGAATTGACGGCTATTACCAGCCATCTCTAGAATACTATACACCGTTTGCGCGTTGTGCGTCGCGAACTGAGGGTAGAGTTTACCTTCGGTTTGTAGTAGGTATTTGGCACACGCTAAATAAGAAACGTCGGTACCACACTTACGCGTGAATACTGGATAGCTTGCGTAACCACCTTGCTGTGACCATTTGATCTCCTGATCCCAATAAGCACCTTTAACTAGGCGCAGAGGAATTTGGCGACCATGCTTGGCGGATAAAGTATTAAGCCATCCAAGCACTGGTAGTGCACGTTTCGAGTAAGCTTGGACTACGAGTCCGAAACCTTCCCAGTCTTTACAAACCGGAGAGTCATAAACAGCTTCGAAAACTTCTAAAGAAAGCTCTAAGCGATCAGCTTCTTCTGCATCAATTGTCACCGCAACGTCAAGCTGGCGTGCTTGTTCAACCAACTTCTTCACGGTGGCGACTAGCTCTGTTAAAACGCGGTCACGTTGACCTTCTTCGTAACGCGGATGAAGCGCTGAAAGCTTAATCGAGATACTAGGAGCTTTAACCCCGTCTTGGGTTTTAACCTTACCAATTTCTTCGATGGCGTTACTATAGGCTTGGAAATAACGCTGAGCATCAGGCATGGTGTAAGCCGCTTCGCCAAGCATATCAAAAGAGTGGGTATACCCTTTTTCAACGCTTTTAGAACCACGCTTAAGTGCTTCTTTAATGGTGCGACCGAGTACAAATTGACGGCCCATGATACGCATGGCTTGGTTCATGGCTTGGCGGATAACAGGCTCGCCAAACTTAGCAATCAGCCCGCGAATCATGCTGTCAGGCTTACCATCACGGTCTTTGTCAGTATCGACAATTTTACCGGTGAGCATTAAGCCCCAAGTGGAAGCGTTGACTAAATAAGAGTCGCTTTGCCCCGTGTGTTTTTCCCAGTCGGCTGCACTCAGCTTGTCACGGATTAGATCGTTGGCGACTCGTGCATCAGGGATACGCAATAATGCTTCCGCTAAACACATCAGAATAATGCCTTCTTTAGTACTCAGGCTATATTGCTGAAGGAAAGCTTCCACACCGTCTTTAGAGCGTTCGTCTTTGCGGATAGCAGTGACAAGATCGCTGGCTTGACGAGTAACTTTTTCAATGGTGTCCTTATCAGGCTTGGCTAGCGCCAGCAGTTCATTCAGATAATCCGATTCATCGACTGCGTAATTTTTGGTGATCAATCCCTGCCATTCGTCCAGTGACAGGTGCTTGTAATTATCTGAAAATATATGACTAGCTCTTAACATTCTTTTAAATACCTAAAACATAAACCTATAAACCTTAACGCCAGCCGGATCGTTGGCGCTTCTTTTGACTAAATCTTGACAACACCCAACTTAAAAACATGCCGAACAGCAATACTAAAGCACCAGCATAAAACACGTCTTTATGAAAACGGTCTTTCTGCAAAGACGCTTGCTGACTTAATATGTTGCGCTCATTTTCGAGCTCTGAGACTTGCTGCTGTAAATTGTTATTAAGTTGAATAATATTGGCTTTATCAGCGACGTCCTGCGCGAGCTCATCTACCTGCTGCTTGAGTTTATTGTTCTCTTCTAACAGCAGTTGGTATTTAGCGCGTACAGTGGGCTGATCGGTGATGTAGTCGGATTGAATCCAACCGGTGTCACCATTTGCGACTTGGACTTTACTGCTTTTATTAGCAGCATCACGCTCTAATATCGTGATGGGTGTGCCGGCCGCTATTTTGCCTGTTACTCGATAACGATTGGTCGGCCCGCTACGCAGGACAACGCCAATATCGTCAGAGATATAAAAATTGGTCGATGCTTGAGGGCTTTCAGAAGTGCCTTCATCCGCGGCATTCACCAGTTCAACTGATAACGCAGAAGTGAAGAATATTGCCCATAAAGTCAGGATACGTAACATATCAATCCTGGTCAGATTAAACGGTTCAAGGGGGGAGTATAAGTAGGTTTTTCTACCCAGGCAACCTGTAAATTCGCGTTTCAGAACTTTTCTAGATAACGCAAAATCGCGATCACCATAAAAACTCGCAGTTTATAGCTACGAAGAGCGCGTAAAGAGTATTAGGGAATCCCCCGAAACGACCGTGTTACAAGCGCTGTAGAGCATCTTGGAGCTGCAATGTCGGATTCATATATGGCGGGTTTTACCGGTCCCAAGATGTTGATAAAAAAGGTTTTTTACTAAAAGAGTTGGCATGCTAACTAGGCAAATCCAAGACATAAAAAAAGGTGGTCAGACAAGCTAACCACCTTAGAGATTTCTGCTAGGTTATTAAAACTACATCGGCTCAGCTTATGAGAAGATGGCCTTAAAGATGTAGAAGAAAATAACCGACAGAATCGCGCCTGCAGGCAGTGTCACTACCCAAGACACGAAAATGTTCCTAACTACGCCTAAGTTCAAGGCAGCGATACCGCGAGCCATACCCACACCTAATACCGCACCAACAAGGGTTTGAGTAGTAGAAATCGGTAGGCCGATACCACTAGCGATGATGACCGTTGAGGCTGCTGCTAACTCGGCAGCAAAGCCACGGCTTGGCGTTAGGTGAGTGATTTTTTGGCCGATAGTTGCCATTACACGGCTACCTAAGACGATCAAACCAATCACGATACCAATGGCACCAACTAGTAAGATTCGAGGGTCTACGGTTGCGCTTGCGCCAATTTCACCGCCACTTTGGATAACGCTAACAATAGCAGCCAAAGGACCAATGGCGTTTGCCACATCGTTAGAACCGTGAGCAAAGGCCATGCCGCAAGCGGTAACAATCATTAAAACAGCAAACACTTTTTCAACGCTAGCGAAGTGATACTCTTTGTTTTCTTGCTTATCTACCTTGATGCGACTAATAAAAATAGCACCAATAATAGCAATAATCAGGCCTACACCTGCGGCGATAAAGTACATTTCCGCAGTCGATAAGACGATACTTTGCTCCTTAAGAATATGCTTCAGACCTTTCATGATGGTCACTAGAGCGATAATAAAGCCCGCTAAAAACATATAAAAAGGAACGTAGCGCTTGGCTCTTTGGAAAGGATCTTCAGTATTAAGGATGAGTTTTTGAACGCTGAGCACGATGAGGAAGGAAATAACACCTGCTAACAAAGGCGTAACGACCCAGCTACCAACGATAGAGCCAACTTTACCCCAGCTCACAGCATCAAAACTGACGCCAACCGCCGCGAAACCGATAATTGCACCAACGATCGAGTGAGTGGTAGAAACTGGCCAGCCGAGACGGGACGCAATCAATAACCAGATGCCTGCGGCTAACAAAGCGGCCATCATACCGAAAATTAAGAGTTCCGGTTGCCCCGAAAAGTAACTGGGGTCAATCATGCCTTTGCGGATGGTTTTTGTGACTTCGCCACCTGCTAAGTAAGCTCCTGCAAACTCAAAAATTGCAGCAACAATGATTGCTTGTTTTAGAGTTAATGCTTTTGCGCCAACAGACGTTCCCATGGCATTGGCAACGTCGTTGGCTCCGATCCCGAAGGCCATAAGGAAGCCAAAGGCCACGGCGATCCAGATAATGGTATCTGAGTTTTGTAATATAAAATCCAAAAGTTCCCCCTACTGAACTTGATTTGTCTTTTAGCGAGCGACTGTCATTTCGAAGCGAGAGCCAACGCTTTGAGCGCTATCTGCAAGGTCTCCGACTTGACGAATCACTTTATACATAAACATAACAGCAACTGGTGGGAGCTCTTCTTCCTGCTCGAAAATCTTGAACAGAAGGGCTCTTTGCAGTTCGTCTGTGTCATTCTCAATAACGTCGAGTTGCTCAACGAGCTCTTCCACCAGATCGGCTTCACGGCCGCGGAATCCAGTAGCGAGTAACTCATCTAGCTCATTAATTGCTTTGAATGCTTGCTTAGAGGCATCAACAGAGCGTTTAACCAAGCCAAGTAGGTCGCTGTGTATGTTTTCTGGGAACTCCATTTTCCTTGCGAATACAAGACCCGAAATATCGCGGGCAATATTGGCGATTTTGTCCTGTTTGCTGAGAAGCGATAATAAGTCAGTTCTAGCAACAGGCAAGAACAAGCCCTTTGGCAATTGCATTCTAAGACCGTGTTTTAAATCATCCGCATCGTTTTCCAATTGACGAATGTCATCTTTAATCTTTTCGGCTTCTTGCCAGTCTTTAGCTAAAGCTGCTTCGAAAAACGGGATCAATTGCTTGGCTGCTTGGTGCACCTTGCTCATATGATCCTGCATCGGGCGAATCGGTGATGACGCAAACATATCAAGTATCGAATTGGCCATATCTACCCCAGAAAGGTTTAAAATTAATGAAAATTGATGCCACATTATAGTTAAGTTGCTATTTGCTGGCTACAATTACCTTGAACATTGTGTTTAAAAAATAAGCACTCCATGGTTTAAGACGACAATCCTAAAGAATAAGGTTCAGGAAGTAGTATTATTCTTAGCAGTCTGTATAGGTTTTGCTGATAAAGTAAACGAAGAGTCGAAGGATTTCAGGCCGACTGTTTGTTCGAAAAATACACACTTAGAATAGGAATTTGGCAAGAGGGGGTTCGCGCTGTAAACTTAGGCCATGAGTTTGCTATCAAAGCGCAATAAAAATGTCGATTGAAGTAGAATTAAAGCTGTCTGCAAGCACTGATAAGATTCAAAAAGTTAAGCAATGGTTAGTCGAAGTTGGAGCTTCCAAGGACAACACAGCCGCAATAGAGTGGGAACAGAAGCAGCTCCACAATATCTACTACGACACTAAAAACCATCGTCTGAGAGAGACAGACATCGGCCTTCGCATCCGTAAAGATGGTGACCGTTATATCCAGTCTGTAAAATCCGCTGGACGTGTGGTTGGTGGTTTGTATCAACGAAATGAATCTGAAAGTGATATTGCTGAGAATAAACTGCAGCTTGAGCTGGTGGACGAGCCATACCTGATGATTCTGCTCGAAGAGGCGGAAGAAGAAGATGGCCCCCTAGCACCGATATTTGCGACCAACTTTACGCGCGATCAAGTCACTATCGATTATCAAGGGGCTGAAGTTGAGGTTGCTTTAGATCAAGGGCAAATCAACTGCATCGGCGATGATAGGGTCGCTGAAAAGCTTGAGTTATGTGAAGTTGAGCTTGAGTTAAAAGATGGCGATGCTAGCGTACTTTTTGATTTAGGCAACGAACTTATCGAGCGATTCGAGTTAGCGCTTGATAGCGAAAGTAAAGCCGAGCGGGGGTATCGTCTATGCCATAACGCGCCGGAGTATACCAAGCGACTCAATCTGGTAAATCTTACTTCCAAAACCTCAGCAGAAGCTGCCTTCGAAAGTGTTGCGCATAAAGGTTTAGGTCACTGGCAATATTACATAAAAAAAATCAAACGAGAACCTAGCGTCGAAGCAGTATTGCAGTTAAATCGGGCGTTAATGTTCATGCAAACCATGTATTCGGTGTTTGCTGCGGTTATTCCGCGTCATAGCCTGCTTGATCTGCGTCGAGACTGGCGCGAAATCACCAAAAAACTGACGAAAATAAATGCTCTAGCTGACGAAATTAATTGGTTAAAAAACAGTAAACTTTATGGCTTCCAATATTCAGAGTTGACCCCAGAAGAGTCTCGTCTAGAACAAGAATTTGCCGCAGAGCACCAAGAATTTGTCGAATATCTACAGACACCGTCGTACAACTTGAAATTACTACGATTTTCGCGCTGGCTGTATTTAAAAAAATGGCGCGAAGCTATCGGTGAGTCAAATCTAGAGAAAATTCAGAAAAAAGAAGTATTTCCATACGCTAGAAAGCAATTGCAACATTTATTGCGTGACTTAAAGCGCCACCTTTCTGACAAGGTATCTCTCACCAGCAAAGACTACATCAATTATTTGCCAAAGATGTCTCGAACCTTGGATATCGGACTCTTTTTCGGCTGTTTATTTGATGACCGTGCACGTCGTGAGTATCGACAAAGTTGGGCCGACATCGTCGCTAACATTCAACTACTTGAACAACTGGCATATCTCGACAAAACCCTAAAAGACAAAGGTGTAGAAGATCCGTTAATTGCCGAAATCGAAGCTGAGACCTTGATCGTTCTGCAAGAAATGCGCGAAGAGGCTCTATCCAAAAATCCTTACTGGAATTGAGTTAGCGTTAATAAAGTAGCTGCATAGAGAAACTTTATGCAGCTATTGATACTTTAAGAAAGTCTACTTTTGAACTGAAGCCAAGACTTCTTTTTGAGAATTTTCAATAATCGGTGGAATAGGGCAGTCGAGACACTCGGCGATTGCTCTAAGTAATTCAATTTCTTGATATTTTACCACGCCATCTTGTTCTATCGCTTCTTCCAAACCATTTAGTAATGGCTTTTTAAGCATGGGTGATAGGCGGCGTAGGGTTTTGAGTGCTTGGTGGAACTGCTCTGCATCAAAATTTTCGGCTAGTAAGGTCAGTTCATTTGAACTGAAGCCGGAAAAGACTTGTTTGAAAACCTTCTCTTTAGTGGCTTGGTCTTGGCCGCTGGCATGGATTACCGCGGATAATAAAGATTGCAGCTCTTTTTCCACTTTATTGAATCGCGTTATTGATTTATTGCTCTGATCACCATTACCAATAAGGTGCTTGTGGATTAGGCAGTAGAGCACATACTCGAACTGGCTGACGTGATTGTCTTGGTGGATGAGCTGGCGCAATAAGCCGAAAAATTGTTTACGCTCTTCATTAGAAAGACGTCTTAGGCTCGGTATCGCAAGATCTAAAATCGCCAGACGGAGCTGGCGCTGATCTTTGGTGATGTGGCTAGCAAGCTCTAGAATGCGTTCGCTACTTTGTGCACCGTAAACCTTTTCTATGGCTTGCAGCGAGGCTTCTTCGACTTGACCATGGTCGCTCAATAATAGAGCAAATACCAAGTGCATGGCGTGACTGTTAGAGTGATGGCCATGAGCGGCTTGTGTGATAACTTCAGGCAGCGCGAGTAGTAACGCACCTGCGGCGTGCATGTGCATGGTTGTGGGTTTGCCGACGGTATCAGCCAGTCCACCAATGTCAAAGCCTTTCTGTTGTGTTTGCGACTGCTGGCGAGCTTCTTCGCGTATCGCTTCTTGGACTGAACGGCGAGCTTCGCGTTCAGCCTCTTGATCTTTCTGCTCTTTAAAACTTCTCCAACCAGGCATAATAGCAGATAACCGCTTTTCAATTGGCGGGTGGGTGGCAAGGCTGTTAAGGCTGAGCTTTATTGGCTCGGCGATACACATGTGGCTGGTTTCTTCTGCGTGGGAGTTATTTAATAACGAACTTTGGCGTTGTATTTTTATAAAGGCTCCAGCTAGCCCTTCGTTATCGCGTGCATATTGAATCGCTGAGGCATCTGCCAAGTATTCACGTTGACGCGATATGGCGGCTTTGATTAAGCGACCAAAGAAGAGCCCAATAGAGCCAATGGCGTAGACGGAAATACCAATCATCACAATGGCAACGACAATACCACCGCTGTCTTTGTTGCTGCGCGTTGAACCACCATAGCGAAAGGCGCGCATCATGAAGTAACCGGCTTGACCGAGCATTAAAATACCGGCCAAAATACTAATTAGACGGACGTTAATCTTCATATCAGCGTTGAAAATGTGGCTGAATTCGTGCGCCACAACGCCTTGTAACTCCTGCCTAGAAAGTTGTTCTAGCGCCCCGCGAGTGACAACCATTACCGTGTCGGCGCTTTCAATCCCCGCCACAAATGCATTGATGGCATTTTCTTGATCCATGACGTAAACCGTAGGAACTGAGGTTCCTGAGGCGATGGACATTTCCTCGACGACGTTGAGAAGGCGTCTTTCTAGCAGATCGTTGGTGTCAGGTAAGACTTCGCGAGCATTGACCATTCGGGCGACGGCTTTTCCGCCATCAGCCAAACTGAGCCAGCGGTACAAACTGCCAAGTAGGATTAGAGCAATCGAACCAATGGTAATGTAAAAGAACCAGCTTTCCTTAAACCACTGTGCGAGGCTGATGGATTGTGCGTTATTACTAAAACCACCGCTGAGATTGAATAATCCCCAGAGTGCAAGATTGAGAGCCGTAACGATAAGAATAACGGCGCAGAGGAAGTAAAAAACCAGCAGCTTGGTTTTGCGCCGAGCTGCTGCTTGGTGTTCAAAAAAGTCCATACTTAAACGTTAGATCGTTTTGATGATTAATCGAACGATACTTTAACGGCCTCGCGAACTTGTTCGTCTTCAACCTCAAACAACTCTGCTTCTTTGAAGCCGAATGGGTTGGCGATAAAGTTATTCGGTACTTGCTCGCGATAGGTGTTGTACTCCATTACTGCATCATTATAGGCCTGACGTGCGAAAGCAATTTTGTTTTCGGTGGTGCTAAGCTCTTCCATCAGCTGTTCCATCGTTTGATTAGCTTTTAAATCCGGATATGCTTCAGACAGCGCGAATAAACGACCCAAGGCACCGGTTAATTGGCCTTCTGCTTGATTCAAGTGCTTAATAGCATCAGGATCATCAGGGTTCGCTGCCGCCGCTTGGTTCGCTGAAACAGCACCATTTCGAGCGCTGATAACCGCTTCTAGGGTTTCTTTTTCATGCTTCATGTAACCTTTAGCGGTTTCAACGAGGTTCGGAATTAGGTCATAACGACGGTTTAATTGAACATCAATTTGCGCAAATGCATTTTTAAATCGATTACGAAGTGTGACTAGCTTGTTATAAATGCCGACTAAAAACAGCACCAATGCGGCTATCACAGCCAAAGTAATAATAGTACCCATTTGGAAAGGCTCCTTTCTTTTAATAACTCTATAATCCTAGCAATGACGCTTAATTTAAACTACTTTTACTTTGTAAACAACTGTAATCATCGCATAATCAATAACTTACAGTTTGTTGCTTGGAGAATTGAAATTGATTTGTTGGGCCCTTCCAAGTATTGTCGTAAGATCAAAAACACCTTAATTAATGGCACCCCAAAACTCCATGAGAACTGACTTTACACTACCAGAAGCGTTACAAGATCTTGCTAAAAGGCGCTACAGCGAGTGGTGTCGGGAGCTCGAGCAATCAGATAGTTACAGTAACGAAGAGCTAGAAGCTGCAGCTAAGTTAGTACTCGCTTCGAGCGACTACGTTTATCGATGGGCAATAAAAAAGCCACAATGGCTACTCGACGCTCTAAATGGTCAGTCTATCGAAGAGGGGCTGAATGATTTAAGTGGTAAGTTAGATGCCAGCCTGACCGAGTTTGATATTAAGCAAAAGCTTCGATTAGAGCGACATTATTGGTCGTTGCTGATTGCGGTTGAAGATATTTGCCAAAGACAGGACATTAAGGCCATCACCTTTTTCCAGTCGACGCTAGCAGACATCCTAATTCTAGCTGCCTATCGTTGGGCCGAGCACCATTGCCATCAAAAGTATGGCGTTCCTATGTGCGCTAAAGGCGATAAACAACAACTTCTCATCTTAGCCATGGGAAAACTGGGTGGCAGAGAACTGAACTTTTCTTCAGATATCGATCTGATTTTCACTTTTCCAGAGGAGGGTGAAACCGATCGTGAGCCAAAAGCCATTGAAAATCAGAAGTTTTTTACCCGTTTAGGGCAAAAGCTCATCAGTTTACTGGGTGATATTACGCCTGATGGGTTTGTCTATCGGGTGGATATGCGGCTGCGTCCTTATGGGCAAAGTGGCGCCTTGGTGACGAATTATAATGCGCTACAGGACTATTATGTGGAGCAGGGACGTGAGTGGGAGCGTTTCGCCATGATCAAAGCGCGCGTACTAGGTGGTAATGATACTCAAGCGTCTGATTTAGAAGATATTATTCGCCCTTTCAGCTATCGCCGATATATTGATTTTAGCGTTTTGGAGTCGATACGACAGCTCAAGCAAAAGATCGCCAGCGAATTGTTACGCAAGGATAGCGCGGGCAATATTAAGCTGGGTGAAGGGGGGATTCGTGAGCTTGAGTTTATTGTGCAGTCGCTACAGCTGATTGGCGGTGGGCGACATCCTGTATTACAAACTAAAAACTGGTGGCACAGCCTGCAAACACTAGAAGCTCAGAATTTCATACCCGCGGAAGAAATTGAACCCCTACAAAAAGCTTATGAGTTCTTGCGTAAGCTCGAAAATGCGCTACAAATTCGAAACGAAGAACAAACACAGCAGTTGCCGATTGATAGCCTTGAACAGTGGCAAATTGTGGGCATGATGGGGGTAAGCAGTTGGCAAGCGCTAACTGACACCCTAAAGGCGCATCAAAACTATGTGGATACTTTCTTTAAGGGCTTATTCCATGATCCGCATGAAGAAGGCAAACTCGATCAAGACTATGAGCAAGCGAAGCGCTGGATAGAAGGGCGGTTAGAAGAGTCCAACCAACAAGCGCTACAGGATAAGTTACCGCTTACTCTGGCGATGATTGAGCTATTACAACAGTTTCGTGCGGAATTTTCCGAGCGCAAGATAGGCAGTCGCGGCCTTAATCGGTTAGACCAACTGTTACCGCATTTGCTTTTAGAAGCTTGCCGTCAGCCTGAGCCGGAAACTACTTTGCAGCGCTGTGTTGAGTTGTTGCAGGGGATTGGGCGACGCACCGCTTATTTTGAAATGCTGGCTGAAAACTTGCCGGTGTTAGAGTTTTTAGTACAACTAGTCGGGCGCTCTAGGTGGCTCGCAAAACAGGTATCTATTTATCCCTCGTTGCTCGATGAACTATTGTTTCCGAGCAACTTTGGTAAGCAGTTGAGTAAAAGTGATCTCGCTAACCAGCTTCGTCAATCATTAATTCGAGTTGAAGTTGAGGACTTGGAAGGCCAATTAGTTGCATTAGGCGGTTTTAAACAATCTAGCCAGTTTAAAATAGCTGCGGGCGATCTAACCGAGCGCTTTGATATAAGTGCCGTGTCACAGCAACTAACCGACCTGGCGGAAGTTATCGTCGAATATTTATTGCAGTATGCATGGCGTGAAACCGTAGCTAAATATGGCGCACCACCTAACTGTAACGAAACGCTTGCTTCGGGCTTTTTAGTGCTTGGTTATGGTAAGTTAGGTGGCGATGAGCTGGGTTATGGCTCTGATTTAGATTTGGTGTTTTTATATCAAGGTGATCCTCAGTCGGAAACGTCTGGGCGTGATCATTCTGGCCAAAAATCATTGGAGCTGCATCAGTTTTACACACGCGTGGCGCAGCGTTTGGTGCATTATTTAGGAACCCGCACGCAGCAGGGCATCATGTATGAAGTCGATACTCGCTTGAGGCCTTCTGGGCGTGCTGGCATGTTAGTGAGTCATATTGAAGCTTTTAAGAAGTATCAACATAACGAAGCTTGGACCTGGGAGCATCAGGCTTTGGTTCGCGCGCGACCAATTGCAGGCGATGAACCGCTAACAGGCGAATACATGGATTTAAGAGCCCAGATATTGGCTAAGCCTGAATCTCCACAAACGCAAAACTCAGAGCTGGCCGAAGATGTTGTGTCTATGCGCCAAAAAATGCGCGCCAATCTTGATAAAACGGATTCAAAGCTGTGGGATATAAAGCAAGGCAAGGGTGGCTTAGTGGATATTGAGTTTTTAGTGCAATATTGGGCGCTAAAGCACTCACAGCAAATCATGGATACTGATCCTAAGACACAGCTTCCTTTTAATAATGTCGACTGGCTACAGTTGTTAGCGAAACATGGCTTTATCTCGCAAGATGTGCGTGACCAGCTGATAGATAATTATCGAACTTTCCGTGATATCGCCAACCGGAATGTACTCCAAAGTCAGCCACAGCTAATCGCAACGAGTGAGTTACGCTTTGAAAGAGAGCAAGTTTTGGAGCTATGGAATTCGACTTTTAAAAACGCCAAGGTACAATGATTTTAAACGAAATTTAGGGAGCAACCGTGGATAACGCTAGTGTAAATAAAGACGCCACCGAAAAAGGTTCCGAGCAGAAAGAACAGCATCAGGTTATCGAGATTACTTCCGATGACTTGCCTTTAAGTTGCCCCATGCCCGACGTTACTTTATGGAGTCAGCACCCACGAGTGTATATTCCTATAAAGGACAACCAGGGGCACTGCCCATATTGCGGTAATAAATTCATTTTGAAGTCGTAACTTTATCTACTAAGAAGAATATTTGACTATGACTAAAGATTCACAAAGCCCTTCATGGGTCGTCTTAAAGTTCGGTGGCTCCAGCGTTTCCAGTCGTGACGATTGGAATAATATCGTTGAGATTATCCGCTCTAAGTTGCAGCAAGGCTTGAAGGTCGCCGTGGTACATTCGGCTTTTAAGAATGTGACAAACCGTCTTGAAAAGCTGGCTCAACTGGCTGCTAGCAACGCCCATCATGAACTACTCGATGAGTTAGTAGAGTATCACCAAGCTATGGCGGAGCAGTTAAAGCTCGAATCCTCTCTTTTAGCACCTTGGCTAGAGTCGTTGACCGATTCAGCATCGGAAATTGTTGAAAAGGGTGGGTTGAGTTCGGCGTTGCGCGCAAAGGTGGTTGCTCATGGCGAACTTTTATCGTCAGCACTTGGCGCTGCTTTCCTCGAACAACAGTTAGCAGATGATAATAAGAAGACGAAGTGGTTAGATGCCCGTGACTTGTTTATCTCGGAAGTAGAAGCACACAGCAACATAAACGATCGGTATTTAAATGCAGTGTGTCATCCTCGTCCCGACCTTGAGCTATCCGAGCAGTGGTCACAAAACTTTGATGTGGTGTTAACTCAAGGCTTTATCGCAAGCAACGATTCGGGTGAAACAGTGCTTCTTGGGCGAGAAGGCTCGGATACTTCAGCCTCTTACTTAGCCGCGTTGCTCGAAGCGAAAAAGCTAGAGGTTTGGACTGATGTTGCGGGTATGTTTACCACCGATCCCAATAAGATAGCTGATGCAAAAAAGCTGGAGCAAGTCAGTTATGCCCAAGCCTTCGAGATGGCAGAAGCTGGAGCTAAGGTGTTGCATCCGCGCTGTTTGAGCACGGTGATGCCCTACCATATCCCCATTGAAATCAAGAATACTCATCAGCCTCTAGAAACTGGAACCTTAATTAACGGTGAGGAGCAAAATTCACGTTGGGTCAAAGCGATTGCCATAAAACAGCAGGTTCCAGTCATGACTTTATTGTTAGGGCGTCGCGGGCAACAGCCAAAGACCTTGCAAAAAGTATTCGCAATCTTTAATGAAATGGCGCTTGGTTGTGAGCTATTGGCTTCGACAAAAGAATCGTTAGTTATCGCAGTTGAAACCAGCAACAGTGTTCACGACAAACATATCTTAAACGATTTGTCTGTCAAACTAGCAGAAATGTGCCGAAGCGTATTATTGTCCCACAGCGCCATTATTACCTTGGTCGGCTGCCCATCGAGCCAAGCGCTTTGGCATTTATTGCAAATTGACGCAGAGCTACCGGAGCAGTGGTTGCTACTGAGTCAAACCTCAAGCGATCAGCATTTATCATTCCTCGTTAGCGACGACGAAGCAATAGATATCGTAAAGCTACTACATAAACATTTAATACAATAAAAAAGGCGCTGAAAAGCGCCTTTTTTAACTCAGCAAGCTAAAGTCAATAATACGGATTCTCACCAGCGGCGTGTTCCGTGACGTCTTTTACGCCTTTAACTTCAGGAATACGCTCTTTTAAGGTTTTTTCGATACCTTCTTTTAGGGTAACGTCAGCCATACCACAACCTTGGCAACCGCCGCCAAACTGTAGGACAACGATGCCGTCATCGGTAAACTCAGTTAAAGTTACCTGACCGCCATGATTGGCGAGCTCTGGGTTAATTTCAGCTTCTAGGTAGTAACGAATACGATCCACCGCAGGCGCATCGTCAGCCACTTTACGCGCTTTGGCGTTTGGTGCTTTTAGCGTTAACTGACCACCAGTTGCTTCTTTTTGGTAATCGATTTCGGCTTCTTCTAAATAAGGAGCGCTTTCTTCATCGATAAACGCTGAGAAGCCATCAAATTTTAACTCTGTATCATTCTCTTCCACCGCGTCAGGTGGGCAGTAAGAAACACCACATTCTGCATGCGCTGTACCTGGGTTTACGACAAAGACACGAATACCCGTATCTGCGTCTTCTTGCCCAGCAAGTAAGCGACGGAAGTGTTCTTGTGCTGCTTCTGAAACATTAATCATATACAACTAAACCATTTTGCTTTTAATGAAACCATTATACACCTAATCGACTTCGAAATGCACAGTCTGCAGCGCTCGTTCTGAAAGACTGTACCGCTTACTATAAAGCCATAGCTTTTAGCTAAAACTATGATATTCCGAAGCGATGCTATTAAAAGGATCTGAGGGCTTGCAGCTTAAATTGCAACCGTTAGAATAAGGAAAACGACCAAAATCTAAAGATAATGATACACTCCATAAAAATTACACTATTTTCAATTATATTAATAACTTGCGCAGCACTCTCACCAACTTCAAAGGCTCAAGAGCCGACATTAGAGTATTACTTCAACCAGTCGATAGACTATTCCGATGATGTCTTAACGCCAAAAGACATTTTAGGGCACCAAGTGGGCACTTGGCATGTGCGCCCTGAGCAGTCGGAGGCTTACTTCCAATCGTTGGCGCATTTGTCTGAAAAAGTTGCCTTAAAAGAGATTGGACGTACTCATGAAAATCGTCCTTTAATCACTGCTTACATATCCTCGCCCGAGAATATTGCTCGCCTTGAACAGATTAAAGCGTCTCGCCAAAATCCAGATAAGTACAGTGGGCCAAATTTAGTATGGCTCGGTTACTCGGTTCACGGCAACGAAGCGAGTGGCGCTAATGCGGCCTTGTTAGTGGCTTATCGCCTAGCAGCTTCTAAAGAGCCCTGGGTCGAAGAGTTGCTGGAAAATACAATAGTTATGATTGATCCAATGTTAAACCCTGATGGCTTGGCGCGTTTTGCTCACTGGGTAAACAGCTATAAGGGCAAACAGCTAGTAAGCGATCCTGCTTCGATTGAGCATAATGAAGATTGGCCTCGTGGACGTACGAACCATTATTGGTTTGATCTAAACCGTGACTGGTTGTTGCTACAGCATCCAGAAAGCCAAGCGCGTATCGAGCACTTTTATCAGTGGCGACCGCACATAGTGGGCGATTTTCACGAAATGAGCACTAACTCGACCTACTTTTTCCAGCCGGGCGTGCCGAGCCGTCAGAACCCTCTTACCTCTCAAGAGAACTTTGATTTAACTGCGGACATCGCCGAGTTTCATGCAGAAGCTTTGGATAGTTTAGGCTCGCCGTATTACAGCAAGGAAGGCTTTGATGACTTTTATTACGGCAAAGGCTCAACCTTCCCCGATATTAACGGTGGCGTTGGTATTTTATTCGAGCAAGCGAGCTCAAGAGGGCACTTGCAAGAATCGGTTAATGGAGACTTAAGTTTCCCGTTCGCTATTCGTAACCAAGTAGCAACGTCATTTTCGACCTTAAAAGCCTCGCTACACTTAAAAGACAAACTGCAAAAATATCAGCGTAACTTTTTCGCCGGACGAGAAAAAGCGGCAAAAAAGGATTCTGTTAAAGGCGTAATCTTTAGCTCAACCGATAAAGGTCGACTGCAAGAGCTGTTGAGAATATTACAGAGTCACCAGGTTGAGGTTAAGCAAGTCACCAAAAGCATTAAGTTTGACGGGACTGAGTACCCAGCGGAGTCATCGTTCGTGGTCGACTTTAAGCAAACTCAGTATGGCTTGATTAAAGCCATGTTTGAAACGCGCACAAAGTTTAAAGACAACACTTTTTATGACGTTTCTGCGTGGACATTGCCGTTAGCATTTAATATGTCTTTCACGCACTTGGACTCGGGCGATTTATCTGACGTAAAAGCCAAGCCGGTCTCGTTTGCCTCGCAAGGGCAGTGGTTTGGTGGTGAAAGCCCTGTGGCTGTTGTCGTGCCTTGGAATAACTTCAATGCTGCTAAAGGCTTGACGCGTCTCTTGAAAGAAAAGCTAAAGCATCAGCTGAACCCTAAAGTCAGCACTAAGCCTTTTTCGCTTACGGTTAATGGCGAGCAAGTAGACTTTACAGCTGGTTCGCTAGTGATTCAGCTACCGGGCGACGCTCAGGTCAAGCGCGAAAGTGTAGCGCTAATCAAGGAGTCCTTCCTTGATGCAGGCGTTGATGTGTATGGCGTCGATACTGGTTTAGCCTTAAAAGGCATTGATTTAGGCAGTCCGAGTGTTCGCCCAGTTAACATGCCACGACCATTGTTAGTGATTGGTGGCGAGTCATCCTCTTACGAAGCTGGCGAAGTTTGGCATCTACTGGATACGCGCCTTGAAATCCCGCTGTCGATGCAAAATGCGAACTATATTGATTACAATACCATCGACCGTTATAGCCACTTAATTATGGTTAATGGTTATTATGCGGATCTTAACCCTGAGGAGCACCGAGCCTTGACCGAGTGGATCATGGAAGGGGGTAACCTGATTGTGACCCGCGGTGCTGTCGAGTGGGCTATCCGAAATCAGTTAGTAAGCTTCGAGATTTCTGTTCCAGAAGAGCCAAAACCAGAAGGACACCAATTTAGCCATCGTGATGATGTGATCGCTAAAGGCATTATCGGTGGCGCAATTTATCAGGCACACTTGGACAATAGCCATCCGTTAGCTTATGGTCTTACTAATGACACTATTGCTTTCACCAAGGCCGGTACTCAGGTCTTAAAGCCTGCAGCGCAGGATTTTCTGACGGTTGCAAGCTACACGGATTCTCCGTTGGCTGCGGGCTATTCCTCAAAAGAAAACGTTGAGCGCATAAAAAACACACCTGCTGTATTGGCTCAGCGCGTAGAACGTGGCAGTATCGTAGTGTTTAACGACAATCCAGTGTTTCGGGGCTATTGGCTAGGGGCTTCTCGCCTGATGGCGAATAGTTTGTTTTTTAACAGAGCCTTTTAATCGGGCTGTGATCAATAATTAAAGCTAATAAAGGTATAGGGAATCGTTCATGCGACGTTTTATTCAGTCTATTGTTATCGCGTTAGTTTGTATTGCCAGCGTCAGCGTCAATGCAGCTAGCTGGTCGGAAATTCGAAATCAATCGAAACGTGTTAATGGTTTTATTCCATATCAAGTGAGCAACAGCCAAGGCAAGATTTGGTTAGAAGTGGATGAATTTGAGAAGCCTTTTATTATGTACACAGGCTTACCCTACGGCATTGGCTCTAATGATATTGGCTTAGATCGTGGCCAGTTAGGCGAAAGTCGTTTAGTTCAGTTTGAGAAATACGGCGATAAAATTTTTCTTAAACAATTAAATACACGTTACCGCGCCGATACTGATAATCAAGCCGAGCGTTCGTCCGTGGAGCAGGCTTTCGCCAGTTCAGTGCTTTATGGCTTTAAGGTTGAAGCGCGCTCAGGTAAGCGTCATCTGATTGATATGACAGGCTTTTTAACCAAAGACTTACATGGCATCAGTCAGCGTTTACAGGCGACCAAGCAAGGCTCATACAGCGTCGATGCTTCGCGTTCAGCATTGGTTACTGCAAGTAGCAAGAACTTCCCGAAAAACACCGTATTCCAATCGATTCTGACCTTTAAGGGCTCTAATCCTGGTCAATTTGTGCGCCAAGTCGTACCTTCGCCAAGCGAAATCACGGTACAGCAACAAGTTCAGTTCGTGGCGTTACCAGACGATGGTTATAAACCTCGCAAATTCCACCCCAAAAGCGGGTATTTTGATTTAACTTATGCGGATTATGCGTCTCCTATCACTGAGAATATTAATAAGAAGCTGATCTACCGTCACCGCCTAACGCGCGATGAAGAGGGCAATATCGAGCCGATTGTTTATTATCTAGACCCAGGTGCGCCAGAGCCGATTAAAACGGCGCTGCTTGAAGGCGCGAAATGGTGGGGCCAAGCCTTTGACGCTGTAGGTCTAGAAGGTGCTTATGAGGTGAAAGTCCTGCCTGAAGACGCCGATCCGCTTGATGTTCGTTACAATGTTATTCAGTGGGTTCACCGAGCGACACGAGGCTGGTCTTATGGTTTGGCCTTGGCCGATCCGCGCACTGGTGAAATTATCAAAGGTCACGTGACGCTAGGCTCGTTGCGTGTGCGTCAGGATTTGTTGATTGCTAATGCTTTGACTGGTGCCGCGACTAACGACGAAAAGCAGCAGAAAGCTTTGGATATGGCGCTAGCACGAATCCGACAGCTTTCCGCACACGAAGTAGGCCACACTCTGGGGATTGCTCATAACTTTGCCGCGAGCGTTAATAATCGTGCTTCGGTGATGGATTATCCGCACCCATATGTGACCCTGAACAATGGCAAAATCTCTTTAGAGAATGCTTATGCTGAGGGGATTGGGCGTTGGGATATTGAAGCTGTGCGCTATGGCTATGCGGAGTTTGAAGCTGAAGAGGAAGACAAAGCCTTGCGCGATATTGTGCGCGATACCAGCGCCAAAGGCTTACAGTTTATTTCCGACGCAGATGCTCGCCCGCAAGGCGGTTCGCATCCTGCGGCCCACCTTTGGGATAATGGCGCAGATGCCGCCCAAGAGCTGAGCCGTGTGCTTCAAGTGCGCCAGCAGGCTTTGCAAAACTTTGGTCATGCCAACCTAAAAGATGGTCAGCCATACTCAGAGTTGGCCGAAACTCTGGTACCGCTTTATTTATTCCATCGCTATCAGGTCGAAGGCGCGGTTAAGTTAATCGGTGGTGTTAATTTTGAATACAGCGTTAAAGGCGATAGCTATCGCCCCGTAAGCGCTGTGTCTAAAGAGCAACAAAAAGCTGCGCTAGAGATGTTGCTATCGACACTACAGGTCGAGCAGTTGAAGTTGCCAGAGCATATTTTGAAGCTGATCCCACCCAAAGCCTACGGCTATTATAAAAATCGTGAAAGCTTCCCAAGCCAGGTTGGTTCAAGCCTCGATCCAGTTGCGATGGCGGATGTGGCGGCTCAGCACACTCTAAAGCTATTGCTTAACCCAGATCGTATGGCCCGATTGCTACAGCAGAAAGCGCAGGATCCTGAGCAAGTAGGTCTAGAGAATATGCTTAACGAACTATTAGTCGCCACGCTTCGTAGCACCGAGAAAAAAGGCCTAGAAGCCTTAATTCAACAGCGCGTGGATTACTTAACGGTTAAGCACATTCTGATTGCAGCTTCTAACCCACAGGCGTCGCCAGAGGTTCGTGCTCATATGCATAGCGAAATTGGTAAGCTGGAAGGTTGGTTAGTGACTCAAGCGAAACGTAACCCACTGCGTTACTTGTGGTTAAAGTCGCTGGTCGATAAGTACCAAGCGGGTGAGTTTAAGGTAGACTATGTGAAACCATTGCAAATACCACCAGGCTCGCCAATTGGCATGTCGCTCTAATCAACCACTAACAATTAAAAAGCCGCGTTATGCGGCTTTTTTTATGCTGGTTTGTTTATAGAAGGAGAAAAGGGTGGCCTTGGGTGAACGCTAAAGTAGGGAGAGCGTTTTTTGGATCTGGGGTATGTTTGGGGGAGCTGATTCCAAAAATACCCAAGGCCAGAAAACTAAGTGTTATGTCTTTGCTACCAACCGATGACCGAGCCGAGAATAATGCCTACTGCCAGTGGCTCCCAATAACGGTGGTGACAATACCTTGTATGGATATGGTGTCTTGGGAACGGGTGGTAATAACCGCCATAGTAGTACCAGTCTTGACCTAAGTAGTACACATTCGCTGGGTACGTTCTTGGGTGATAATGTCTGTAATGACGGTGCTTATAACGTGGGCGGTGATGGTTTCTATAACGGTCGTTCGAGTAGTGACGACGGTTATCGCGATAATGATCATCTCTATGGCGACGGCTATTGTCGGCATGACGACGACGCTCTCTGTCTCCACGGTAGCGATGCTTGCTTTTATCTCTGTGGCTGTCTGCTCGATGTTCTGCTCTGCGATGCCCTCGGTCGCGCGAAACACCACGATCACGAGCGCTACTCGAATTATAACTAGAGCCACGATCAGCGCTTGGGCCTTTATGTTCCTTAGCTTCGGATAGCTGCGAGAAGCCTAATAGGAGGCTCGCGCTAATTAGGGAAATGACTACTTTATTCATGGCTAACTCCTCGAAAAACACTATAATACGGTTACGAGTGAGGCCTTTTATTCTGATAAGCTGTTAAGCTAAGGTTTGCCTTACTCATTGCGTTATCAGTTACTATATACAGAGTAAACTGAATTCTTACTGAACATATTTTGACCATATACTAAGGATCTCACATTGGATATTAGAGCCTGTACTATTGATGATTTAGAGTTGTTAGTGCCAGCTTTTGATAAGTATCGCCAATTTTATCGCCAAAGCTCACAGCCAGAGCAAGTTCGAAACTTCCTTAAACCTTTGATTGAAGAAGAAAAATCAAAAATATTCTTATCGTTCGATGAAGGTGAGCTAACAGGGTTTATTCAGTTATACCCGTCTTATTCGAGTATCGGTTTAGCGCAAATTTGGACTTTAAACGACTTTTTTATCTTCGGTGGTGAAAATCGACGCGAAACAGCGAAAGGTTTGTTGGACGCCGCTAAAATGCTTTGTGAAGCGACTAACGCGATTCGTGTTGAAGTGACGACGCGCAAAGAAAATCATCGCTTGCACACAATTTATCGAGACTATGGTTTCGAGAAAGATTATAAGTATGACTATTACTTTCTTCGCTTAGCCAAAGATGAACCAGGCTCAAGTATTCTTAAGTAGACAGTCTGGTATAGACGGCTAAACATCTATTTGTTGAATAAAAGGAGCGACTTGGTTATAGTTGCTCCTTCGCGCTGATTTGTTCCGATTGCGGGCGCACTCTAGAAAAAGAGTAAATACTGCTAAAGAGAGTTTCCACTATTCTTTTCTGTCCGCATCCCCAAGCCAGCACTTTAATTCTAGTAGCGACAAAATGCAGGTACGGTATGACAGAAGAGACTCTAACTCCCACAGATAAAGCGAGCGCCAATCCAGCCATTCGCGAGAGCCACCTTAGTCAGGCAACTTCTGTTACACCGAGTTATATTCCATTGATCCCAATGTTGGTGTTTTTTGTGCTCTTTTTAGGCACCGGCATTTATTACACCTTAGATGGCGTCGAGCAGGCGTTTTATCAGTTGCCAGCGCCTATTGCAGTTTTACCAGCGATAGCCCTTTCGATCCTGTTAGCCAAAGATTCACTAGAAAAAAGTATCGGACATTTGATTGCAGGCATGGGTGATAAGAATATTATCGCTATGTGTCTGATCTACCTGCTCGCCGGAGCTTTTGGTGCGCTGACGACACAAATCGGTGCCGTCGCTGCGGTGGTTAATTTATGCCTAGATCTCATCCCTGCCTCCTTTATTTTGCCAGGACTCTTTTTAATCGCTTCGATTGTGTCTTTTTCTATGGGGACCTCGATGGGCACTCTGGCGGCTCTGGCGCCGATTGGTGTGGGCTTAACCGAAAGCTTGCAGGTTTCGCCAGCGTTAGTGGCGGGTATTCTTTTAAGTGGCGCCATGTTCGGCGACAACTTGTCGGTGATTTCCGATACCACCATTGCTGCGATAAGAACACAAGGCGCTACTGCTAGCGATAAACTAAAGCAGAATGCACGATGGGCCATACCGGCGGCAGTAATCACGGTTATTCTTTACAGCATATTTGCAGGCGGTGGCGAAGCAGTCGAGATAAAGGAGTACCAGTGGTACAACTTAATTCCTTACGCCTTTATATTAGGTTTGGCGTTAATCGGTTGGAACGTCTTCGTTATTTTGACCATTGGTATTGTGGTCGCTATTGTGACTGGCCTCGTCGGTGGAAGCTTTACGGGTGATTCAGGCGTTGCGGTAACCATGTATCAAGGTTTTAGTAGTATGCAGGAGATTTTTCTACTGTCGATGCTAGTCGGTGGTCTTGGCGGATTAATTAAAGCGCAAGGCGGCCTAGCTTGGTTAGTACAAAAGATTAGCGGTTTATTTGGCGTGGCGAAATCTCAGCTTCGAGCAAAATTAGCCTTACTAAGCACCACTGCGGTAACCAACTTAGCCATTGCTAATAATACGGTAAGTATTGTGCTGACTGGCGATGTTACTCATGAATTAGCGCGAAAGAATAAAATTATCCCTAAGCAAAGCGCAAGTCTGGTCGATATCGGTGCTTGCTCGATTCAGGGTGTGTTGCCCTACGGCGCACAATGTTTATTGCTCGGTTCGAGTTTTTCTATCTCGCCTCTGGCGCCAGGGCAATATGCTTGGTATTTACCATTGTTATTAGTCATCGCTTTAGCTGGAACAATAAAAACCAAACAACCGGAAGACTAGCTAGTCGACCTGAATGCGGCTCCAGTTGCGGCGCTGCCAAAGCCACACGAAAGCGCCCGACTGGACGATACGATAAAGCAGATACGCGAGCCAAATGATGGTTAGGCTTTTGCCAAGATAAGGCCCTAAATACCAGGCTACGGGTAAGAACAGTACCCACTGGGTCAATATCGAGACGTATAGCGTGGATTTGGTCGAGCCGGCGCCATTGAGCGCGTTGAGAAAGACCAAACCAACAGCATCAATCACGATGATTAAGGCGGATAATTTAAAAGGCCAATGAGCATAGGCTAACGCTTCTGGTTCTTTGAGGAAGATGCTCATGATCGGATCGGTAAAGATAAAGAAGATGGCGCCGAGCCCAATGGCAAAAATAATAGCCATTTTGACCACATCCCATCCCCATAAGTAAGCGTTGTGAGGATCTTCTCGTCCTAGAGACTGCCCAACCAATGTGGCGGCGCCAATACCTAATGCGATGCAAGGAAGAATAGCGACTAGCATGACGCTTGTGATGGCGTTGACCGCTGCAAGCTGATGAGTACCCACGGTTCCTACAATCCAGAACAAAGCGGTAAAGCCACCGGCAAAGAACAACTGCTGTAAAGCAGAGGGTATAGAAATCTTGAGAATACTGCGGACTGTAGGCCACTTGGCTAGTTGCGATAGGTAACCATGATTCTTAGTGTGTTTATGCGCTAAGAAGTGGTAATACAAAGTACCTAAAGCCACAGAAATCGTTGTGCCTATCCCTGCGCCAAGCGTTCCTAGCTCCGGCATTCCAAAGTGACCAAAAATAAGGGCGTAGTTCAGGATGATATTGATCGTGTGCATGATCAAAAGAGTGCGCAAATAATATTGGGTTTGATTAATGGCGCTCCAGTAACTGCGGTAACTGAAGTTCAAACCCACCGCGACAATACCGACGAAACGGGCTTGCAGGTAGGGAATTCCTTCCTTTAAAAGTTCAGGATCATCGTTTAATAAATGAAGAATCTTCGGTGCTAAAAAGAATAATACAATGCTAGTAGGAAGCGCTAATAGTGTGATGATGGCGAGAGCAGCATTCATAGGGTAGGCTGCTTCAGAACTTCGGCCTTGACCAATGCGGCGTGAAACCATGGCCTGCACGCCAGCGGCGAAGCCAGTGAAAAATGCCACCGCCATAAAGTTAATAAACCCAGCAATACCAATAGCCGCAATAGCTGCGCTACCTTGAGTACCGACCATAGCGGCATCAACCAGGTTTAAAATATTTTGTGAGACCATGCCGCCGACGATGGGTAAAGATATTTCTAAAACTTGGCGGGATCGATCTTTATTTAGCAAACTGCAGGCCTGAAAAGTGTTACTGGAATGGCCCGCATTGTATCAGGTCTTGCGGGTAGCTGTCCGTTATAAAATGTAATAATCAAACTTCAGCAGGTAGCTGCCACTTGATTGGGGCTTTGCCGTCGTCTATTAAAATCTCGTTGGCTTTAACAAAATGGTTACAGCCAAAAAAGCCACGATGGGCGGAAAGTGGAGAAGGGTGTGGTGCGGTTAGCACATAATGTTTGTGCTTATTAATCTGCTGCCCTTTTTTCTTAGCGTGACTGCCCCAAAGTAAAAATACAATGCCATGGCCATGCTGATCTAGCGCTTCAATGACCTTGTCGGTAAAGCGCTCCCAGCCGATCTTAGCATGAGAGTGGGCTTTGCCTTGTTCTACGGTAAGCACTGTGTTGAGTAGTAACACACCTTGCTCGGCCCAGCTTTGTAAATAACCATGGGGCGGTATTTCGAAGCCTTTAATGGACTGCGCCAACTCCTTATACATGTTTGCTAAAGATGGCGGCGGCTTAATTCCTGGCTGCACAGAAAAGCATAAACCGTGGGCTTGATTGGGACCGTGATAAGGGTCTTGCCCTAATATTACGACTTTGACATCAGAAAATGGGGTGGCCTTGAAGGCATTAAAAACCTGCTCTTTCGGTGGGTATATGACTTTACCATCTTCGCGCTCTTGCGCGATTAAACTCATCATTTGCGTAAAGTAGTCTTGGTCCTTTTCATGACCAATCACATCGCTCCAAGTTTTCACGCTTCCCCCTTAGAGACTAACTTAAGACCGACGATTCCTGTGACAATTAATAGTAAGCACAGAATACGCAAAATATCTTTCGATTCATTGAAGAGAAACATACCAAGAATGGTAACGCCGACTGCGCCAATGCCAGTCCAAACCGCGTAGGCAGTGCCAACAGGGATGCTTTTCATGGCGATGGAGAGCAGCCAAAAGCTAATAATCATGGCTACAACTGTTAAAACTGTGGGCACCGGTTTTGTGAAACCTTCAGTGTACTTTAGGCCAATAGCCCAAGCACATTCAAACAAACCTGCGATGCATAAATAGAGCCAAGCCATGAAAACCCCTAAAGACAGTCATAAAAAAGTCGATGATCATAAAGGCGCTAGTGTAGCACCAGCTTAAGAAAAGATTAATCTTAATGAATCAGCAGCTGACCGATTAGACCGAGCAAAAAACCGGCGACGGCACCCAGCGGTGGTCCCCAGTGTTTATCCAGCTTAGCCTGTGGCGCTATGTCTTGGAAAGTCAGATAGAGAATGCCGCCAGCAGCAAAAATCATGATTGCCCCTACCGCCGTTGGATAGGCTGAAAGCCAAAAATAACCTGCTAAGCCTGCGATGGGGCCTAGGAAGGTCATGGCTAAGAATGCCAAAATGATAACCGTGGGTTTAAATGCTTTAGCTTCGTTCATTTCGCGGAAGGCGTTAAACCCTTCGGGTAAGTTTTGTAGAGCAATGAGCCCGGCTAAGAGCAAACCTGCGGTACCACCACCAGCAAAAGCAGCGCCAAGAGCAAGAGCTTCTGGAATAAAGTCGGAGAGCATGGCGGCTAACTGGCTAGCGGGACTTTTGAGGTAGTCTAGAAACCAATCGAGCGCCATAAAAGACAAACCGCCTAATGCGAAGTAGAAGGCGGTTTCTGGAATACTCAGTTTTGCGCTCCCCTCGGGAACCAGCACTAAAGCGATGGCGGAAAGTAAAGCGCCACCGCCAAAGGCGATTATGCTATGGCGTAACTCTTGTTCGAGCCAGTTCGGGTGGATATTCTCGAAGCGTGCAATGACGGCTCCTATGGGCATGGATAAGCCCGCACCAAAGGTCAAAAGAACAATAAGTAGCCATTCTGGGAGCATTCTTTATCCTTTAGATGTGATAAATACCTTCGCGCTCTGGCTGAGAAACCACTTCATCAACGGTAACTTTCATAATACCGCCGCCAGGTTTCGGCCATTCAATAGTATCACCTTCTTTCAAACCGAGCATGGCACTGCCGACTGGCGCTAAAATCGAGATGGTTTTGCCGGAATCATCAAGATCCTTAGGGTAAACCAGTTTAAGCACAAAAGATTCTTGTGAGTCGGAAACTTTGAACTTCACTTCTGAGTTCATTGTGACCACGTTTTTAGGCATTTTTTCAGGCGTTTTTACGGACGCACGAGCTAGTTCTTCTTCTAACGCCTCGATATTTGGATTAGTAGCCTTTGGCATCTTATCCAATAGCGCTTCTAGTCTAACTAAATCCAGCTCAGATATAGTGATTTTAGGTAATTTACTCATGATTCTCTTTTCAATTATAAGTAGCAAATAACTCTAGGTTACTGTGCATTTATTTTTCGTCAAGACAAATAGCGTTGTTAGGCCTTTTATACATGGCTTTCGTGGGTTTTTAGGAGAAAAAGACTAAGTTTTAGCCAAGCACCAAACATCGACTCTTTGCGCACCATGCTTTAAACAGACTCTTGTGGCCTCGTTAACTGTAGAACCGGTTGTAACTACGTCATCAACTAGCGCAATATGAGCAGGCAAGGAGCCACGAACATCGAAGGCATTATTGAGGTTTTTACGGCGCTGTTTTTCGCTTAGACCGATTTGATGGGGCGTATTTTTTACTCGAATTAAATTGCTAGCGGTTGGGATGCCAAGGCTCTGCGATAAGTGCTTAGCGATAATATCGGATTGATTAAAGCCGCGTTCTTGGAGTCTTTTGGGGTGCAGCGGAACGGCTAAAATGGCTTGCGGGTAGGGGGCATCGAAATAATGCAATTTTATTTGTCGCTCGAGCACATGGCATAGGCTCCGCGCGTAATGCAGTTGCTTATTAAATTTTAGCTCCCCCAAGGCTTTATCGACCGGAAACTGATAACGACTAGCGGTGATAACTTTTTGAAAAGACGGCGGTTTTTTGATGCACCTGCCACAAAGTGTTGAATCAAGGAGTGGGCTTGGCTGGTGAACGATTGGGCTGGCGCAACGGTTACAAGAAATATCGTTACTTTCAATCGCAACAAAACAGGTGTCACAGATTCCTGTTTTGGTTTGCGCGACATTACAGAAAGAGCAGCTGCTGGTGTTAATGGTGGAATTAACAGCCATTTTAAGGCCAGTAAAGAAGCTCATTGTAAACCTAAATTCCTTTTTCTTGGTTGACAGTGTAGTCTTGAGAAGTAAACTTGCACGAATATTCTAGTTTCTTACGCAAAACGTGCAAAAAACATACTATAAGGGTTAATGAAGCAATGAGCAATTTAGATTATCTAAATAGTGGTAAAATTCGCAATGATTGGACATTGGAAGAGATAGAAACCATTTACAATCAACCATTTAACGACTTGTTGTTCGCTGCGCAACTGATCCACCGTCAGAACTTTAACCCGAACGAAGTTCAAACAAGCACCTTGCTTAGCATTAAAACCGGAGCTTGCCCTGAAGATTGCGCTTATTGTCCTCAATCCGGCCACTACAACACTGGCTTGTCAAAAGAAAAGCTGATGGCAGTACAAAAGGTTGTTGAGAAAGCTCAACAAGCGAAACAAAATGGTGCGACACGTTTCTGCATGGGTGCTGCCTGGCGCTCGCCGCGTGAGAAAGACTTAGATGTGGTCATCGAGATGGTGCGCCAAGTAAAGGACTTGGGGCTAGAGACTTGCGTAACTCTTGGTATGCTAACTGACGAACAAGCAGGAAAGCTCGCCGAAGCTGGCTTAGATTACTATAACCATAACCTCGACACCTCGCCTGAGTATTATGAGCAGATCATCACTACTCGAAGCTACGAAAACCGCCTTGATACGTTGCAAAATGTTCGCGACGCAGGGATTAATGTTTGTAGTGGCGGTATTATCGGTATGGGCGAAAAAATCAATGACCGTTATGGTTTGATTAAGCAGTTGGCGAACATGCCAGAACACCCACAAAGTGTACCGATTAATATGTTGGTAGCTGTACCGGGAACGCCATTAGGTGAAGTGGAAAAACTAGATGAGTTTGATTTCATCCGCATGATTGCGACCGCTAGAATTGTAATGCCTAAGTCTTACGTGCGTTTATCGGCGGGGCGTGAAGACATGAATGAGCAAACACAAGCACTTTGCTATTTCGCTGGTGCCAACTCTATTTTCTATGGCGAGAAGCTATTGACCACGGCAAACCCGGAAGCCGAGGCGGATTCGATCTTGTTTAAGCGTTTAGGAATTCAGCCTGAAAAGCGCCATCATTCGAAAGAGGCGGTAGAGGCTGAAACTGCAGAGCTAGTGGCGAACACAGCCGAGCAAGCAAGCGCTGAATCCAAGCCACTGTTTTACGACGCGACTAAAGTTAGCTAGGAATAGCGACTTTACAAAATCGTTAATCATTAACCGCTAGGATATCTATGTGGAGCAAGCTGCAAAGCCGGCTAAAACAAAGGCAGGCGCAAGATATGATGCGCCAGCGTTTGACCTTGGAGTCTGGTCAAGATACTGAAATCAGTATTAATGGCCAGCATTTCATCAATTTTAGTAGTAATGACTATTTAGGCTTGGCGAGTCACCCCAAACTAATCGAAAGCACGCTAAAGGCGACGCAGCGCTTCGGCACTGGAAGCGGCTCATCACACCTGGTGGCTGGGCATAGTTATGAACACCATCAGCTTGAAGAGGAGTTGGCGGAATTCTTAGGCGTTGAAAGAGCTTTGCTATTTTCTTCGGGCTTTATGGCCAATTACGGTGTTTTAACCGCGTTATTCGATCGTAAAGATTTAATCGTTCAAGATAAGCTCAATCATGCTTCATTAATCGACGGTGGCCGTGCTAGCGAAGCTAAAATGTTGCGCTATGGTCATAACGATATGAGCTCCTTAGAGCGCCAGTTACAGCACCAAGTCGAGACTAAAGTGGTGGTTACCGATGGTGTCTTTAGTATGGACGGCGATTTAGCGCCTTTACCGCAAATCTTAGAACTGACTGAGCGCAGTAACAGTAGCTTGATGGTTGATGATGCGCATGGCTTTGGCGTATTAGGCGCCTCTGGTAAAGGTTCTTTAGAGCACTTTGGTTTAGAGCCGTCGAAAGCCGATATCTATATGGCAACATTTGGCAAAGCGCTTGGCGGTTATGGTGCTTTTGTCGCTGGGAGAGACGTTCTAATCGAAAGCTTGGTGCAATTTTCGCGTAGCTATATTTATACCACGGCGATTCCGCCAGCGGTTGCTGCGACAAATCGGGCTGGTTTAGCGCTTGTACAAAGCGAACCAGAGCGACGCCAACAACTGCACCACAACATTAATTATTTCAAGCAACTGGCTACAGAGAAAAACTTACCCTTGATGCCATCGGATACGGCTATACAGCCCGTATTATTAAGAACCAATGAGCGAGCACTTGAAGTTAGTCAAGGCTTGCGCGAAAAAGGGTTGTTAGTGGTGGCGATTCGCCCCCCAACGGTCCCCGAAAATAGTGCGCGTTTGCGTATAACACTGACGGCGAATCACCGTCGTCAACACATAGAGCAATTAGTCGAAGCTATATCCGGGCTATAGAAAAAGCGCAACTCAAAGGTGCGTAAAAGCACTTTGTAACGGCACTTTGTAAAGAGTATTAAGTAATGAGCAAATTAGAACCCTATATTGAAAGTATTGGACAAGGCCCCGATTTAGTCTTGCTGCATGGATGGGGGTTACACTCGGGGATCTGGGAATTAATGACTGAGCAGTTATCGAAAAGCTATAGGCTACATTTAATCGATCTGCCTGGCTTTGGTCGCTCGCCGCTCCCCGGTGGTGACTATACGGTTGAGTTATTGTCTGAGCAGGTATTAAAAGTTGCTCCAGAAAAAGCACACTACCTAGGTTGGTCTATGGGTGGCTTGGTTGCGACCAATATCGCGATTAATCATTCCCATCGAGTTGAATCATTAATTACCGTTTCTAGCTCGCCGCGATTCGTGCAGGCTGATGATTGGCAGCATGCGATGAAACCCAACATTATGGATAGTTTTTGCCGCTTTCTAGAAGAAGACTATCAGGGGACTATTATCCGCTTTTTGGCGATCCAAGCTATTGGTAGCGAAACGCAAAAAGAAGATATACGACGCTTACGTGACACCGTTTTTATTCATGGCATGCCGGCCTCAAGAGCTTTAAGAGAAGGTTTGAGTTTGTTGAATGATGTGGACTTCCGCTCACAGCTTAAAGACATCACAGTGCCCTTTTTAAGACTATACGGGCGTTTGGATTCGCTAGTTCCAGCCAAGGCTGCAGAAGAGGTGAAAAAACTATCGCCACACAGTGAGCACCATGTTTTCCCGAAAGCGAGCCATGCGCCGTTTTTGTCACATACCGATCAATTCATTGAAAAAGTGAATGAGTTTTTAGCCGCATGAGTCATTTAAGTTCTAGCGACGTCGCCCGCTCTTTCAGCAAAGCTGCCAGCACTTACGATGCGGCGGCATTCTTCCAGCGCATTGCTGGCGAGCGTTTATTCGAGCGTTTAGATTACTTTAAACTTGAGCCAAAAAAGATCGTTGATTTAGGCTGTGGTACCGGCGTTTTTACTCGCCAATTATCCGAGCGTTTCCCTGCGGCGGAAGTGACTGGGGTGGATATCGCAGAAGGAATGATTGAGTGGTGTAAGCAACAATCATCAGCAGAGCAGTATGTGTGTGCTAACGCGCTAGCATTACCCTTTGAAGACAATTCTGTTGACCTCATCTTCTCGAATTTATCGATTCAGTGGGTCGAGAATTTGCAGGATTTGTTTAATGAATTAAATCGAGTATTAAAGCCTGAAGGCTTGTTACTCTTCACCACATTAGGGCCTGATACCTTAAAAGAGCTCAAACAAAGTTTTTCCCAAGTAGACCAGTATCAGCACGTCAACGATTTTATTGATATGCATCATGTGGGCGATGCAATGCTTCAAGCTAAAATGTTAGACCCAGTGGTAGATGCAGAGCCAGTGGTGATCAGTTACGACAAAGCGTCAGAGCTGATGCGCGACCTAAAGGACATTGGTGCGCACAATATTGATAGTCGCCGAAACTCAGGACTTATGGGTCCAAAGAAATTACGAGCCGTCGAGAAGGCCTATCGTCAATTTGCGCTTGATGACGGAAAGTTGCCCGCAACTTACGAGCTAGTCTATGGCCATGCGTTTGGCTCCGCTGAGAAAAAGCCGAGCAGTTACCATGAATATATAGTTGAGTTAGCGGAAGGAAAGAGAGAGCTTTAAGGTGTTGAGTTCTTTTTGTTCTCAAATTGAATAACTTTTTCTTCGAGTTCTTGTTCTTTCGCTTTTAAAGTTTCTTTGACGTTTTTCATTTGAGCGTCGTGTAAGAAGTCACGCAGGGTTTCGAACTCTGTACGGTAGAAGTCTCGCTCATCACGGAGATTGTCGATATTTTTGCTCAAAGTTTGGTTGGCGGTTATAAGGCGTTTATGACTTTTTTTGATGTGCTCATAATCAGCCAAATAATTGGATTTGAAGTTATCGATTTCGTCGCGAGACTCTTTGCGGACGTTGTTAACTTTTTCTTCAGCGTCTTCGCGGATTTTCTTAATAGCCGCTTCTTGTTCAGTTTTTAGTTGATCCATTTCGTCTTCAAGCTCACGCTTGGTATCGGAAATCGACTGTAAGGCGTCCAAGTAATTTTTTTGGGCTTCTTCATAATTTTTGAGCGTTTTCTCAAACTTAGTATTGAGTTGGCGATGCTCTTGAATCAGTGTGGTGTTACGTTCGGAAAGACTGGTTAGAGAGTCTTGAAGCTTTTTATAGTCGGACTCTAGGTCCTCTATTTTTTGCTTCTTTTTAGCAATGTTTTGAGTGTTTTCTTTGATGACTTGCTTGAGTTCATCATTTTTAGATTCAAGCTGGCGCACTAAGGCATGCTTTAAGGCTGCTGTAACCACAGCACCCAATATCATGACCAGAGCAAGAATGCCCAAGATCAAAACAATCATGTTGTGGTCTGTAATTTTATCCATAGTGAACTCTTTGGCTTGAAAAAGTAACCTTTGATACCAAGGAAAACGAACTCTACCAATATTGCTAGTTTCCAGTATATAGCAATAGTATATATGAATCATACTCGATTAATTGTGCGAGGTATAACAAATTGAACACAGCTAAACCCTTAATTTTCGTTACTGGGACAGATACAGAAATAGGTAAAACCTTTGTCAGTCGCAGTATTATCAGAGCTCTTGTTGCTAAAAATAAACGCGTTGCTGGCTTGAAGCCCATTGCTTCGGACGCTCAGCGTGTACAGGGCGTGTTGCAAAACGAAGATGCTTTAGAACTTCAAAAAGCTTCAAACCTGGAATTGAGCTATGAGCAGGTAAACCCTATCTGCTTTGAGCCAGCGATAGCGCCACATATTGCAGCAGATTTGGTCGGCCAGCAGTTAAACGGCGATGTGTTAACGACCAATTTGGTAGTACCGGAAGAAGCAGATTGTGTGATCATTGAAGGCGCAGGTGGTTGGTTGACACCGTTAAACCAGCAAGAAACCTATGCGGATTGGGTCGAAAGTCAGGGCTTTGAAGTCATACTGGTGGTGGGTATGAAGCTTGGTTGTTTAAATCATGCCATGCTAACCGTTCGGGATATCGAGCGACGCGGACTCAAATTAGTTGGCTGGGTGGCGAACTTCGCGCAAGGTGAGATGAATAAGGCGGAAGATAATTTGCACTGGCTAAAGCAAAACATTCCGGCGCCATGCCTGGGCATAGTTCCATTCCAGGAAAGCCCAGACTGCGCGGATAAAGTCGCTGAGTTATTGGATATTAGTGCTTTGACTTGAGTTTGTTAAACACTGGTTGCGAACACAGCTGACGCCGGGCTTCGGAGTCACAACACAGGTTCCCATAACTTGGTTCTCCTGGTTGTACTTTTTGCGTTGCTCGCTGTACTGTTGTCCTAAGTTTTCTAGCTTAGCGACATCGGTGTTGTTTTTTGAGTAAGCTAAATACGCTTCAGGGCCACCGCAAGGCTTGTTGCCAACAGCTAATAAAGCGCAATCAGCGTTGTTGCTACAACCTTCTACACTGATGGTTTCTTGGATTTGGCTATATAAATCTTGGGGCTGTGATGATTTTGCTTTTTGTGCAGCCTCATCGTTATTCGCCTGAGTGCATGACTGAGTTAAAGCTAAAAGAGCTATTAAACTTATCGAAATCAAAGTCTTTCTTGGTGTCATAATCAATCCTTGTTCTGTCAGTTGGCGTCAGTTTACAGCTTGCTAAGAACTGGGTTCTTTCTACTCCCTCACAATCCTACTAAATTCTAGGGGAACTTGTCACTAATCTGGCACCTTTTGCTTTTGTTAAGCTGTTGATTTAATGACAAAGATTTTAGGCATGCATAAAGAAGGCAGCCCGTAGGCTGCCTCTAAAGTTATCGTTTATATTGATTATTTAGTATCGCCACCACAGCCGCCACAGCAGTAATCTTTGCCATGCTCTAAGGCTGGCTCAAGACCTTCATCTTCAATGTCTTGCGCGGTGTCGCTACCAGGGAAGAATACCCCTTTGACTACCTGCCAGCTAACAGCAACGGCACCAACGATGAATACGATATCACCAATAGTACGGATCCAACGTAACGTTACCAGAGTTGGACTTTGTAGCACTTCTTCACTACGTGCGTACCATAAACCTTCAGACGCACTCGCAAAGAACTGAATAATACCGACGGGTAATAAACTGGTGAACAGCATCATTGCTAGGCCAATGTTCATCCACCAGAAAGAAGTTCTCATCAGCTTCTCGTTGAAGACTAAGTTTGGACGGATGTAGCGTAGGACCATCAGTACGAAGCCAAGCGCTAAGAAACCATACACCCCGAATAATGCTGCGTGAGCGTGAGTTGCTGTAGTGTTTAGACCTTGGATATAGTAGAGCGAGATTGGTGGGTTAATCATAAACCCTAGTACGCCCGCGCCTAACATGTTCCAAAAAGCTACCGCCACAAAGTACATTAATGGCCACTTAACTTTACTCATCCAAGAAGCACGATCTTTGAGCTTATAGTGCTCCCAGGCTTCGTGACCAAGCACGATTAGCGGAACCACTTCTAGCGCACTAAAGGTTGCACCAACCGCCATCACCGGAGTTGTAGTTCCTGAGAAGTACATGTGGTGGAATGTTCCTGGTACACCGCCAAGCAAGAATAGTGATGCTGAGGCTAAAGATGCTGCAGTCGCCATCTTGCGAGACACTAGGCCCATGTTGTAGAAGATGAAGGCGAGTGCTGTGGTTGCGAACACTTCAAAGAAACCTTCAACCCACAGGTGGACAATCCACCAGCGCCAGTATTCCATCACCGAGATGTGAGTACGTTCGCCGTAGAAGAAGCCTGCACCATAGAATAGACCAATGGCAACTACCGAGGCTGTGAATAACGCGAGTAAGTTTTTATCAGTCTTAACTTTAAAGGCTGGAAGAATGCAGCGAAGCATCAAGCCAAGCCAGAAAACGATACCGACAAACTTACCAATCTGCCATAGACGACCGAGATCAACGAACTCATAACCTTGGTGACCTAACCAGAAGTTCCACTCAGGAGGCATGATTTGTGCGATGGCGAAGAAGCTACCGATAAAGGTTCCTGCAACTACTACCACCAATGCCCAGAATAGAATATCTACGCCTAGTTTTTGGTATTTCGGATCCTTACCACCGTTAATGATTGGCGCTAAGAAAAGACCTGCGGCTAAGAAACCTGTGGCAATCCAGAATAGTGCGGATTGGATGTGCCAAGTTCTGACTAAGCTGTATGGGAACCATTTAGTAGTATCAATGCCGTAGAAGCCTTGGCCTTCCACAGTGTAGTGCGCAGTGAAACCACCAAGGAATACTTGTAGTACGAATAGGGCAACCACGATAAATAGGTATTTACCCAAAGCTTTTTGTGACGGAGTCAGTTTGAATGTACTGATAGGATCTTTCATTGGCGCTTCAGGCTCAACATCTTCTTTGCGCAAGAATGACCAACCCCAGACAAGGCCACCAATACCAGCAACCAATAAGATGATACTGATAATTGACCAGACTATGTTCTCAGTAGTTGGTACGTTGTCGATCAGTGGTTCGTGTGGCCAGTTGTTAGTGTAAGTTGACGAGCCATCAGGTCGATCGGTACTTGCCGCCCAAGATGTCCAATAGAAGAACTCAGCCATACGAGCGCGACGCTCAGCATCAGGCAGAGTGACTTCTTTCATCGCATAATGTTCGCGGCGCTCGCTGAACTCAGGATCGCCACCGAATAAGCGATCATAATAGTCTGCGACTTCATTAATGGCCTGTATGCGACGCTCAGAGAGGGTGACTTCACCTGTTTCAGCATTATATGTATTAGTGCGGTAAGCTTTTTTCAGCTCAAACTTAAGGTTATGCTGTTGCTGCTCATCAAGTGAATCGTATGGCATGCCATACAATTCATTGGCAGCAAGATCTAACCAAGCCAGTAGCTCTCTGTGCAACCAGTCCGCAGTCCAGTCAGGCGCTTGATACGCACCATGGCCCCAGATAGAGCCTAACTGCATACCGCCGATAGATTGCCAAGCGGTTTGACCGTCTAATATTGAATCTTTGGTCATGATAGTTTGGCCTGACTCAGACACAAACTGTACAGGAATCGGTGGTGCTTCTCGGTAGACTTCTTTACCGAAGTACCCCAGTACACCGAAGGTTATGGCTAAGATGCATATTAATAGCCACCATAGCTTTTTGTAGTCACCCATTGTAGGTCTCCCAATCGAGTAGTTAGATATAAAATGTAAAAGTAGTATTTGAAATGAATCTTTAAAGCTAGTTTACTCTTAAAGCTTAAAGAGGTAAAGTAAATGCATCTTTAAAATTTAACTTTTTTGGTAATTCGTATGACGGTTACTTCATTCACAGATTATTCATTACGAGCTTTGATTTATTTAGCGATTCAGCAGAAGGAATTGTCGACGATAAAGGAGATTGCTGAAAGCTATGACATCTCACGAAATCACCTAATGAAGGTGGTACAGGAGCTGAGCCATCGTGAGTATGTTAAGGCTATTCGAGGCAAAAACGGAGGCATAAAATTAAACCGTGAGCCAAAGGATATCAATATTGGAACATTGGTCAGAGAGCTGGAGCAAGGATCGGCTCTGGTTGAATGCTTTGGTGATAATAATCAATGTGTTATTACGCCTGCATGTCAATTGAAGAAAATGCTAGGAGAGGCGCTAGAAGGCTTTTTTGTAACACTTGAAAAATACAATTTAGCCGATTTGATTCAACCCAAAGAAAAATCTGAGCTTACTAAAATTCTGAATATTACAGCCGATTAAGGTGTGTGTGATAGGAGTATAAATGATGACCAAGTTATCAGCCGACGGCTTCATACGCGAACCTGAGCCAAAACAACCAGGTTTTGCATTCTTTAACTTAGCGTTCCGGCCGATGTTTTTATTGGGTAGCGCCTTTAGCGTAGTTAGCATCCTGCTGTGGGTATTTAGTTTTAATGGCTATTTTGTATTTGAGCCTTATGGCGGTAGTTATTGGTGGCATATGCACGAAATGCTGTTTGGTTTTGTGGCAGCCATCATGGCGGGTTTTTTATTAACAGCGGTACAAACTTGGACACAGGTTCCTAGTATCAAGGGCAAGCCCCTCATGGCACTAGTGCTGTTGTGGTTGGCTGGGCGAGTTTTAATGCTGTTTCCAGATATCGCATCGCCTGTGATAAACGCGATTGTAGATAGTTTGTTTTTACCAGCCGCAATAATTGCTTTAGCTATTCCAATTTTAAAAGTACGACAATGGCCAAATTTAGTGTTTGTTCCTGTTCTGACTTTAATGGCGATTGCCAATATCGTCATGCACATTCAGGCTCAAACTGGTGGCGCTATTCAGCAAGTGGCTTATTTTACAGTGCTTCTGATTACGCTGGTTATGTGCATTCTAGGTGGTCGTGTTTTTCCGATGTTCACTGCGAACGGTACGCAAACACAGCGTGTCCCTTCGATAGCGTGGTTGGAGCTATTCTCCATTACCTCTGTGCTTTTATGTGTGCTACTTGCTACTGGCTGGATCCCAGTGGGCGAGACGATTACTGCGGTTGTATTTATTGTTGCTGGCGTGACTAACTTCATTAGAGCATTTCGTTGGAGAATTTGGGTTACTTTTGGTACCCCACTAGTATGGCCACTGCACATCAGTTATTGGGCTTTGTCGATTGGACTTGTGCTCGTAGGGTTAGCGCAAGTGGTAGATATAATTACCATGTCGCAGGCAATTCATACCATTACAGTAGGCGCGATGGGCTTGATGATTTTGGCTATGGTTTCAAGAGTCTCGCTGGGACATACTGGTCGTAATATTGCGGTTGGTGCAGTTATGAACTTTGCGTTTATTCTTTTGGCTCTATCGTTATTGGTACGCGTGTTGATGCCTTCTCTTCTGAGCTCACACTATATTCTTCTGATGTTAGTGGCAGGAGTCATGTGGGCAGTGGCTTATACGCTCTTCGTGATCAAGTACACGGCGATACTAAGTAAGCCAAGAATCGATGGGCGTCCAGGTTAAACTATGAAAACGCGCAGAGTCTTTTTCCTAATGGGCGCCATTTTTGCCAGTATCGCGCCTTGGCTTTTGGTGGTTAGCTTTAGTGGTGTGCTAGAGTTGAACTATAGCGTGCTCGATCATGCTCATGCCATGCTCTATGGCTTCGCTGGTGCTTTAATTGTCGGTTATTTACTGGGCAAGCGTTCCGACTTTGAACTCATATTACTGGCAGTTATTTGGGGCTTGGGACGTATTTTTGAGACTTTTTCGTCACAGATCGAGCTCACCTATGTTTTGTATTTCTTGTTCGGTTTGGTCGTTGCCTACCCTATAGCGTCTAAATTTTTAGTGGCCAAAAAAGCGACTAACCTGCTGATGGTGCCCATGTTTATATTAATAGGTGGCTTTCCTTTAATCGACTATTCGATTAACTGGGTGCTTAAAGATAAGATTAGTTTAGAAGCTTTGGTGCTACTTATTACCACGCTGTTATTCTTCATGGGGGGGCGCGTCATTACACCTTTGTTAACCAAGGCGCTAAAAGACAACTATCAGCCGATTGCACATAGGGTCCAGCCTCGGCTTGAACTCGCCACCATGATGTTATTACTGGCCTCGGTGGTACTAACGGCTCTTAATATCAGCAGTCAATCAGTGGCTCTTTTGTGTGCGTTTGCGGCGCTACTGATTGTAGTGAGAATTATCCGTTGGGAGCCCTATAAGGTCAAAGGCTCACAAGGCCATCTGTGGGCTCTGTTTAGTGGCTATGCGATGCTGGCGATTGGTTTGGTGATGTACTCAGTGAGCTTGTATAGCGCAACAGAAACTACCTCAAGCTTACACATCATTATGATCGGTGGCTTAGGTGCCTTGTCGACTACGATTATGCTAAAAACCACTTATGGACGATCTGAATTACCCAATGCGTTATTTTATGTCACTGCCAGTTTAATGGTCGTGGCCGGGCTGGCTCGTTATGTGGCTAGCATCAACATCGATTATTACACCCAAATCCTCGCTGTTAGCGGACTATGTTGGAGCGTCGCTTATATTATTACTGCTGTGTATATTGCGAAAGTACCTAAGCGAGTAGCACTCTAGGGTAGTTTTCAACTATTAGCTGTTGGCAATCTTGGTGATAAATAGCTGCACTTTTTGTGCAGCTAAGTGCCAAGTGTCTTCGGTTGTGAGTTTTGAACGCTTCAAGGTTTCAAAGCTATGGTTGCCATCTTCGAGCCACTCCACTGAAATCTGTGGGCTTAGTTGGTAGCTAGCGACTTCATCGGGTTTACCAAAAGAATCGCGCGTACCTTGCAGAATAAGCGTTGGTGTTTGTAGGTCTGCTAGATGCTCGGTTCGGGGGTTCTCAGGCTTACCCGGCGGATGAAAAGGATAGCCCATAGCGATCACGCCGTCGACTTTGAGCTCGTCCGCAATCATAGTGGCGACGCGACCGCCCATCGACTTGCCACCAATAATAATAACGTCGGAAGTAACTTGACGCACCTGCTCACTAAAACTCTCGATTAACTTAGGCATTCGGTCGGGTGGCGATTTTTTACCCGTTTGTTGGCGGCGTTGCATATAAGGAAAGTCGAAGGTGATGACATTTATTTTATCGCTAGTGATTTCTCGCAGCATAAACTGCATAAACTCGGACTGAGAGTCGGCGCCAGCGCCATGGGCTAAGATAAGGGTTATACTTGTTTGACTCATGCTCGATACCTTATAAATCGTGATTTTCGCTGTTATTCGTGATCGGTTTTGATAAACTAGCGCCAATGTCTCATTATTAATATTACTACATGTCGATAGCCCAGCCTCTAAAGTTCCAACGACCTTTCCTTAAGTGGGCTGGTGGCAAGTTTAGATTATTACCTAAAGTTCTGCATCATTTACCGCAAGGGAAAAAGTTGATTGAACCCTTTGTCGGTTCTGGCGTGGTCTTTCTCAATGCGGATTACGATCGCTATTTACTGGCTGACATCAACCCTGATTTAATTAACTTGTTTAATGATCTAAAGCGTGGGAAAAGCAGCTTTATCCATTATTGTGCAAACTTTTTTACAGAAGAAAACAATAAAGAAAAACGTTTTTATGAGCTGCGCGAATATTTTAACCAGTTAGAAGCGGGTAAAGAGCGTTCGGCTTTATTTTTATATTTTAATCGTCACGGCTATAACGGTTTGTGTCGCTATAATCGCTCTGGTGGGTTCAACGTACCTTTTGGGCGTTACAAAAGACCTTACTTTCCTGGTCATGAATTAGAGTTGTTTGCGAAAAAGTCGCAAAAAGCTGAGTTCAAATGCCAAAGTTTTAGGCAAAGCTTTAATGCTTCACGAAACGGTGACGTTATTTATTGCGATCCACCCTATATTCCGCAAAGTCTTACTGCTAACTTTACCGATTACACCAAGCAAGGTTTCACCTATGGGCAGCAGGTTGAATTAGGCTATCTTGCAGAAAGAGCTAGAGAGAAGGGGGTGGTGACGGTTGTATCTAATCACGATACGGTGGTTGCGCGAGAAATTTATAAGGAAGCAACGACCATTGCCAGCTTTGATGTGCAGCGTTTTATATCGTGTGATGGCAACAATCGCGCCAAAGCAAAAGAGTTACTTGCTGTTTATAAATAAGCGTTAGCCGACACCAGCGTTTTCAAGAGCTGTATCAACAAAGTATAAGATGGTTAAAATAAAAACCACCACAAAAATAATGCCGCCGATAATAAAGTGAACCGGGTTTCCTTTTTCAAAGTCTTTTTGACGTTGTTTTTCAGATTGGACTCCAAACATGGCGCCGAGGATAGTTTGTAGCGTTGATAAAAGCCCTGTGCCATCTTGAGATGTTGGACTGGTCTCAGTAGTTTCTGCCGAATCTTGTTTCTCTTGGGATTGACTTTTTTGAGGTTGGTTTTCTTGAGTCTTTTTAGCTTCAGAGCTATCGTCCAACTCAGGACGGCTGGAAGAAGGATGTTCTTGGTTCATTATTCTCTTATCACTAATTTATGGCTTTATATGAGATTAACATAACCTCACCAAAGGTAAAAATTAAGATCTATCGAATAACTCCAAAAACTGGATGAAATGTAGACTTGGCATATTATGCGACTCTGTTAACCAAGAGAACCAGCTGGCTGATTTCTTATTGTTCATTTCGGAGGCCATACGATTTGGTGCAGGCTCCAAAAGTTCAGGTTCTAAAGAGGTGATAATATGTAACTCATCACTGCTGTAACTGATTTGGTTACTGTCAGAGCAGATCTGGGCTTTTGCGATAGCATTAGAACCGCCCAAGATGCTTAAAGAAACACCGGCAATAATTATTAGTTGTTTAATGCTTTTACTTAATATCATGGTTTGCTCCTACCATATACGATACGCCCACAGTTACCCCATTAGGGATATCTCCTGAATATACGATAGAATGTGCTTATGGATCAAGAGTTTGATGAGCTTTTTTGCTCATGTGAAAGGTTTTTTATTGAGTCCAGCTCTAAACTGTCAATTAATTCAAAGGCTTGACTTAAATTAAGTCGAGGGTCAACCAAGCTGGTATAAGCTTCTCCGAGTTCTTTAGGCTCGATGCTGTAGCTACTACCGACACACTCCATAACAGCTTCACCGGTCATCTCAAGGTGAATAGCGCCCAAGAAAGAGTCATATTTACTATGAATATCAAAGGCTTGCTGGAGTTCTGATAAAACGTGTTCAAAGTCGCGAGTTTTAAAGCCATTAGCGCTAAGCTCGGTATTGCCGTGCATCGGATCACAGCTCCAAAGCACCTTAATGTTCGCTTTTTGTATCGCTTCAATCATTGCTGGGAGGGTGTTTGCGATCGCTTTATGTCCAAAGCGCTGGATTAGCGTTAAACGGCCTGCCTCATTATTGGGGTTGAGCCATTGGCATAATTCGACTAAATCCTGAGGATTTACCGTTGGCCCGACTTTGATGGCTATGGGGTTGGCAATACCGCGCAAATACTCCAAATGAGCGCTTTCGCTTTGCACCGTTCGCATGCCTACCCAAGGGAAGTGGGTCGATAGGTTATACCAGCGACCGTTACTCGCTTTACGAGTCAGTGCCTGCTCGTAATGCAAATGGAGCGCCTCATGGCTGGTGTAAAACTCAGTCAGGTTTTTATGCGCAGTTTGCTTGCCATTGAATTGATGGAAAATATTTAGCGCATCTTGAAAGTTTCGTAAACTGTTGTGCAGCTCTTTTTTGCTCGCTAAGTTTTTAAGCGAGGAAACTTCTTGTTCGAGATTAAACAGCTGATCAAGCTCGCTTTCGAGTAAAGAGCGGATATAGTTCAAGGTTAGAGATGCATAGCTATAACCCTCTAACATTCGAGCAGGATCTGGTGCTCGAGCTGACTCACTGAAGTGAACATGATTGACCAAGTCGCCGCGATAGCTGGTTAAAGTGGTTTCGCCTTGAGTTTCGGTTAAAGCAGAGCGAGGCTTGGCATATTGCCCTGCGATACGCCCGACACGAGTAATGGGCTTTTGAGTCTTTTGGCTAATAAGTAGGCTAAGACTAAGTAAACTACGGACTTTTTTTGAGATAGCATCGGCATTACAGTCGGAGAAAGACTCGGCGCAATCGCCGCCCTGCACAATAAAGCGCTCACCACGCTGAGCAGATGCTATGTGCTCGCGCAAAGTATCGACTTCTGATGATGAAACCAAAGGTGGGAGTTGGCACAGCTTAGCGACCACTTGCTGCAAAGCTTGCGGATCACCGTATTTAATTTGTTGGCTAACGGGCTTAGATTTCCAGCTATCTGGAGTCCAATCGTCAGCGTTGCGCTCAACCATGCTAAATCATTTTAATTACTTCAATAAATCTATTCTATCCCATAAGATAGAGGCGGGCAAAAAGTTGTTTCTTGCAAAATTGATTTGAGTAAAGTGAGACTGCAAGCCTTTGAGCTTATAGTCACGTTGGCTTTTATGAGACTCAATTTAAAGAAATTAGAAGAAACACTATAAAACGGCTTGGCTTTTGGGACACATTTAAAAAAGTTAGGAGAATTTAGAAAAGTTGAGGTGACGTTAATCGAGGCAAAACAGAGCGAAACAGCGGAGTTTATTGTTTGATAAATAAGCAGGTTGAGCGATGTTTTAACGAAGAGTAATAGCGGAAAGTTCAGCTTTTCAGGAACATAAATATGGCGAAAGTAAAAACAATCTACGTCTGCCAAGAATGCGGCTCAGAAACCCCGCAATGGGCGGGGCAGTGCGGGCAATGTAAGGCTTGGAACTCTTTGGTCGAGCAGGCCAACGTTAAGCAATCCAAAGGTGAGAAAAGCTCACGTTTCACGGGCTATGCTGGTGAACAAAGTAAAGTGGTACAGATGAATAAAGTGGATTTGTCTGAAGTGCCACGAATGGGCTCTGGCTTGTCTGAGCTAGATCGCGTTTTGGGTGGCGGTTTAGTGCCGGGCTCGGTGGTGCTGATGGGCGGCGACCCAGGTATTGGTAAATCCACTATCCTTTTACAAAGTTTGTGCGCGATTAGTAAAGAAACGCCAGTGTTATACGTCACCGGTGAGGAATCGATGCAACAGGTGACCATGCGAGCGCAGCGTTTAGGGCTCGAAACTGGGGATTTTTCTTTATTAACCGAAACACAAGTCGAGCAGATTACGACGCAGGCGCTAATGCAGAAGCCGAAAGTCATGGTGGTGGATTCGATCCAGACGATTTACACCGAAATGTTACAGTCGGCACCAGGCGGTGTGGCTCAGGTTCGTGAGTCTGCGGCGCAACTGGTGAGGTTCGCCAAACAAACCGGCACAACCTTGTTAGTTGTTGGTCATGTGACTAAAGACGGTGCCTTGGCGGGGCCTCGAGTGTTAGAGCACATGGTAGATGCGGTACTCTACTTTGAAGGCGAACGTGATGGGCGATTACGTTTATTACGCGCCGTAAAAAACCGTTTTGGCGCGGTTAATGAGCTGGGTGTTTTTGCGATGACCGATGAAGGTCTAAAGCAGGTCAAAAACCCGTCCGCTATCTTTTTATCGAAATATACCGATCCCGTAGCCGGCAGCGCTATTGTTTCCACTTGGGAAGGGACTCGACCAATGCTGGTAGAGATTCAGGCGCTTGTGGATACTTCTCATGCGCCGCAGCCTAAGCGAGTGGCGGTTGGTTTAGATCATCAGCGAATTGCAATGTTGTTAGCGGTGCTAAATCGACATGGTGGGGTAGCAACCTTCGATCAGGATGTATTTGCTAACGTGGTAGGTGGTGTTCGAGTGATGGAGACGAGCTCAGATTTGGCGCTGATTGCCGCTATTATCTCTAGCTTACGGAATCGTCCTTTGGAAGAGCATTTAGTCATCTTTGGTGAAGTTGGTTTGGCTGGCGAAGTGCGACCAGTTCCGAATGGGCAGGAGCGTTTGAAAGAAGCGGCGAAACATGGCTTCAAAAAAGCGATTATTCCGAAAGGAAACTTACCGTCTAAAAAACTAGATGGTCTAGAAGTACATGGCGTGAGTCGTTTGCAGGAGATGATTAATTTACTGTAAAGTAAACTAGCTTAGTTCGAAATAACTCTAACCATCTAAGAAGGGAAACTTCCGTGATAAGTAGTTTTAATGAACCGTGGCGCGAAAAATTTGAAGCTCTTGGGAAAATACTAAAAGCTAAGTATTGGTTCCCACACTGGATTATGGCTGCCTTATTTATCATTGGTGGTGTTTGGTTATTCCAGACTGATTTTGGCGATCGCTGGCTACCTTATCTCGAAGATATTGTTACCGGTGATAGAGAGTTATCGCCGAGGAATTTGCCACCGCTTGTGATTGGTGGTGGCATGATCATGATGTCTCTTGGCTTGTTACTGCATTCTCGAATTGCTTGGTCAATGTCGTTATTTTTAGCTGGTTTGGCGCTAGTCAGTATCATTTGGGCCGACAGAAGTAGCTGGCAACTGACTTACTTTGTAATCTTAATTGTTTGCCTCGCGCTGTTCCGACGATCATTCTACAAATCAAGCTTGGCTGCTAACTCTATCTTTGCTTTAGCATCTACTGTAATGCTATTGCTCTATTCAGTTATTGGAAGTTTTTATTTAGGCAAGGAGTTCGACCCCCACATAACGGAGTGGGTAACGGCACTTTATTACTCAATTGTGACCATGACCACCGTAGGTTATGGTGATATCAATCCTGTAACCGTCGAAGCCAAACTGTTTAGTATCTCCGTCATCATTCTTGGCGTTGCAGTGTTCGCAACATCCTTAACCGCAATTATCGCGCCCATGATAAAGGCGAGCCTGACGAAGATAATGGTACATAAAGGTAATTCTATGAAAAGAGAAAACCACTACATTGTTATTGGTAATAACTCACTGGCGATCAATACTTGTAACGAACTTAAAGATCGTGGCAAGCACGTTACACGAATCGTACAGCCCAACGTCGATAAAGACAGTGTTTCTGGTGAAGATGTCATATTCGGTGAACCGAGCGACATCGAAAACCTAGAAGAGTCGGGCGTGAAAAAAGCCAAGGCGGTGATTTCATTATTAGATGATGACTCTGAAAATGCTTTTGTAATTTTAGCGGTCAAAGAGGTTTGCGATTCAGTTAAGACGGTCACTGCCGTGAATGACACTTATAACCTGAAACGAGTAAAACTGGTTCAGCCTGATGTTATTATTGCTCCTCAAATTTTGGGTGGTGAGCTGGTGGCGATGCACCTAGAAGGCGAAGAAGTCTCATCAGACTTTTTGATGGAGCGGTTATTTCAGCAGTGATTTGCTAGGAGTCATGTATGTTAGAAATTGATTGGAATGTGGTACTCAATCACCTTGTCACAATGGTGGTGGCTTACATTTTAGCCTTCCCGATTGCTTGGAATCGTGAAAGTGAAACAAAAAGTGCTGGCATCCGAACCTTTCCACTAGTCAGTATCGCCTCTTGTGGTTTTGTACTAATTGCAATGGATATTTTTAGTGGTGATGCCGGCGCACAAGCGAGGATTCTTGAAGGTGTGGTAACGGGGATTGGCTTTATTGGCGGTGGTGCTATTTTGAAAAACGGCAGTAGTGTTACAGGCTTGGCAACAGCCGCAAGTTTGTGGGGTACTGCAGCGATTGGCATAGCCGTCGCGACGCACCGGCTAGAGATCGCCATACTGTTATGTATCGTAACGTTTACCACTTTGCAGGTTATGGCTAAGGTAAAGAAGAAAGTTCCTGAGAATGAAGAACGCTGTGAAAACGATGGTTAAAATAACTGAATGAATACAACAAAAGAACGAAAATTTAAACCAGGCAAACTGTTCGAACCACGAGATTTTAAACGACCTATAATTCAACAAGAACAATATTTAGAGATTGGTGCTGGCAAAGGGATGCATGCGATGCAGTTCGCACAAGCAAATCCAGATAAGCACCTTATCGCAATCGAGCGCACCCGTGCTAAGTTTGATGTGTTTGCAGAAAGAGCCGAGGATTTATCTTTAAATAACTTACAAGCCGTGCATGCGGACGCTATTCCTTGGGTTGTGCATGCTTTGCCTCCTCAGTCATTGTCTGGTGTTTTTTTATTGTATCCAAATCCAGAGCCTAAAAACGCTAGTCAACGTTGGCTGAATATGCCGTTTTTTGAATTTTTAATATCGCGCATGAAGCCAAACGTCTCATTGCTATTAGTGACGAATATAGAAGAGTACTTTAAAGAAGCGATCGAAGTGAATGGCCAAACATGGAAGCTAGAAGCAGAAGCGAGTGAGGTGCCAAGAGATAGTGCGAGGACACATTTTGAAATCAAGTACCTCGCGCGTGGTGAAACATGCTACCAACTAAAGCTAACTAAGCCGCAACATTATAAAACAGATTTTGATGAATGGTCGCTAATTTAATGAAGGGAGATTAAGAGTCGATATCTTCGGCGTTTTTTTCCCACAATGCTTGTGACTCTTGGTGGATCACTTCAGCATCGTTATTGTGCAAGGTTAATATGGCTCTGAGGTGTAACATGCTATCGATATCAATTTCCTTACACTCGACGCCATAGTCATTGTTGTTGTGATAAACAATCTTAGCAATCATATCGACGGGTGGTGATAACTCATCGAAGATGATGTGTAGTTTTATTGGTGCTTCACTGCTTAAGTCTGCTTCTGTGATTAGGTGTGCGCCATTCAGTGAAACGTCGGCAACTTTGGCTACAAATTTTTCGCCAAATTGTTCCACTAGGGCTTTCGCCGAAACGGGGATACGAGTGAAGTGTCTACGTTCTTCGTTGATAGTACAATTCCTTTGTCTGAACGATTTAGATTGTGTTTAGATTAGCAAAAGTGCTTGAGATTGTCGAAGGGAAAAGATGTGAACTGTCGCTTAAAGTTGGCAACACCTGCGCCGTATTCGACGCGGATGTTGCCATGCTTGATGGTTACGACTTAGTGATTTTGCGGTATTTAATACGGTGTGGCTGATCGGCTTCTGCGCCAAGGCGACGCTTGCGATCCGCTTCGTATTCTTGATAGTTACCTTCAAACCAAACCGTTTCACTGTCGCCCTCAAACGCTAAGATATGCGTTGCGATACGGTCTAAGAACCAACGGTCGTGCGAGATAACCACGGCACAACCCGGGAAGGCCAGTAGCGCATCCTCAAGAGCTCGTAAGGTTTCCACGTCCAAGTCGTTGGTCGGTTCATCCAGTAGCAACACGTTGCCACCACTTTTCAGAAGTTTCGCTAGGTGAACACGGTTACGCTCACCACCTGATAAGTTACCGATAAGTTTTTGCTGATCGGTGCCTTTAAAGTTAAAGCGACCTACATAAGCACGCGAAGGTGTTTCGTAGTTGCCCACAGTAATGATGTCTAAGCCATCAGAGATCTCTTCCCATACAGTCTTACTGTCGTCTAAAGAATCACGGCTTTGATCAACATAGGCTAAATCAACAGTTTCACCAATGATTAGCTCACCAGAATCCGGTTGCTCTTGCCCCGTCATCATTTTGAACATCGTCGACTTACCAGCACCGTTCGGACCAATAACACCGACGATACCACCTTGCGGTAGGTTGAAGTTTAAGTCGTTATACAGCAACTTATCGCCAAATGTTTTGGTCAAGCCCTTAGCGGTAATGACCTGAGCGCCTAGACGCGGGCCTGGTGGAATATAAAGCTCGCGTGTTTCGTTGCGTTGCTGGAACTCTTTGCTTGAGAGTTCTTCAAAGCGTGATAAACGCGCTTTAGATTTAGCTTGGCGACCTTTCGCGTTTGAGCGTACCCATTCAAGCTCTTCTTTCATGGTTTTCTGGCGCGAAGCTTCTTGCTTCTCTTCTATCTCAAGTCGAGCAGATTTTTGCTCAAGCCATGACGAATAGTTACCTTCCCATGGAATACCTTCACCACGGTCAAGCTCTAGAATCCAACCAGCAGCGTTATCTAAGAAATAACGGTCGTGGGTAATCGCCACAACGGTACCGTTATAATCGACTAAGAAACGCTCTAACCAAGCCACTGACTCAGCGTCCAGGTGGTTGGTCGGCTCGTCCAGAAGTAGCATGTCTGGATGCTCTAAAAGTAAACGACAAATAGCAACACGACGACGCTCACCACCTGATAAGTGTTCTACCTTGGCGTCCCACTCAGGAAGTCTAAGAGCATCAGCAGCACGCTCTAAAGCGTTTTCTAGATTATGCCCATCGCTTGCTTGAATAATTGCTTCTAACTCGCCTTGTCGCTTCGCTAAAGCGTCGAAATCTGCGTTTTCTTCAGCGTAAGCTGCATAAACCTGATCCAACTCAGCTAGAGCTTCTTTGACGTGAGTCACCGACTCTTCAACAATCTCACGAACAGTTTTGCTTTCGTCGAGCTGAGGCTCCTGTGGCAAGTAGCCAATTTTAATCCCAGGCTGTGGACGAGCTTCGCCATCATGATCCTGGTCAATGCCAGCCATGATGCGTAATAGGGTTGATTTACCGGCACCGTTTAGACCCAAAACGCCAATTTTTGCGCCAGGGAAGAAAGATAAAGAAATATCCTTTAAGATAGTTTTATTCGGGGGAACGATTTTGCTCACCCGATTCATGGTGTATATATATTGAGCCATTAAAATAATACCTTAATCAATGTTGCGGGCATTTTACATGGCCTGAACAGCTTAAGCTATACCCATTACTCAGTTGAAGGACTTTAAGGAGACGTGATGAAGCATTGGTATTTATGGGGGTTGACGGGGATTTTAGCGGTCTTTAGTGCTATAGCATCAGTAGAATCTAGAGCTTGTGTGCACCCCAATGATATTTATTACTGGGCCGACAAGCGCGACGCACAGCATTATAAATTTGAGGAAGCTTTAAACTGTGCTGATTTACCCCTAGAAACCCTTGAAACGACCTTAATTTCCTTGGGGCGAATTGGTGGCGAAAGTGCCGTGGAACAGGTGCTTCCGTATCTACAACATGAAAATGCCACCATCCGCAAAGCAGCTGCTTTTGCGCTAGGTATCGCCAAAGTACCCGCCGTAGGAGAGTCGTTAGCCTTTGCCCTAGAGTCTGAAAGTGACACAGAAGTACAGTATCGCATGGCATTAGCGCTAGGCAATATAGGTTATAAAGACGCGCAAAGCGTTTTGACGCAAATCATCAACCAAGGCCTTTCGGATAAGAACCAGTCAAAACAAAAAGTCCGAGGAGCCCTTCATGGCTTAATAATTTTAGCGACTTTTCATAACAACAAAGTTGAGGGCTTTGACAAGGTTGATACAAAGCAATTACTGACTTACCTCAAGCATCAGGAGACTCAGCTAGAAGCCAGCTATTTACTTGCTCGAGTACCACTTCTCGATAGCGACAATATGACCCCGTTTCTTGAACTATTGCCTGAGCTCGCGCCACCCGCGAAAGCTAACCTCATTCGAGCTTTAGCAAAAACAAAACAACGCCAAGTCTTACCGACGCTACTAAAACATCTCGACAGTGAACATATCGGCGTTCGTGTAAATTCGATTCGAAGCTTAGCGAATTATCAGGAAAACCCAGTGTCGATAGCCGGAATTTTACAGGCGCTGACTTTTGACGACAGCATAAGCCAAGTAACGGCTTTACAAACGGTGCAGGCAGTATGGCTAAAAAGTCCCGAACTTCTCAGCAGCGTGAAAGCAAAACTCAAGCATGACAACAGCTGGGTACAGTCGGAAGCTTTGCTAGCTTTAATTCGAGCCGATAAGGGCGATAAAAAAACTGCACAACAGTGGCTAGAAAGTGACGACTCCAATCATCAGCGCGCCGCAATTGCCTACTATGTGAAGCAGAATGATAAAGATAATCTCAAGACTCTGGCTGAAAGCAAACGCAAGATTATCGCAAACGGCGCCGAACAAGCTCTAACGCCCGAGCAAGAAACTGCCAAAGAAGCGAGTAAGACCGAAGACGCCCTTCCAAAGCTTCCGGCTATTGTTAAGTTAGAAACTACTAAAGGCGTTATCACAATAAAGCTTTTCGCTGACACGCCTTATACCTCTGCAAATTTTATAGAGCTTGTCGAGAGCGGGTTTTATAACAACACCTATTTCCACCGCGTTATCCCTAACTTTGTCGCGCAGGGCGGCAGCAAAGTTGGCGATGGTAGCGGCAATGTAGACTACAGTATTCGTGAAGAACTTTTTTATCGCTCACACTTACCTGGCACAGTCGGCATGGCGACCATAGGCAAAGATACAGGTGGTGCTCAATTCTTTATCAATACAGCCCCCAATATCCACCTCGACAGCAACTACACCATCTTTGGTGAGGTCATCGATGGTATGGGGGTAGCTATAAAACTTGAACAGAACGACAAAGTTATTTCAGCAGAAATACTACGAAAGTGAAATTTAATTAAAAAGACTCTGGAGCCCGCGGTAAGTGACTTGAGGGAATGCCCTTGGCACCGCGGGATGACAAGTATACTTGATGGATGTATGCGTGCTCTGTTTCATAGCAGATAGTAACAGCGAGCATAAAATTCTCCTTATATTGAGCCGAGCTGAACCCAAAATATAGTAACCAAAATCGTGGATGATTTTGGTAAGAGTTTTTAGCACAAAGAGGGTCGAAAACAACACTCAAAGAAATACAACAGATGTTAAATTTATACTAATTGACACAATAATAGTTAACCTACAAAAACATCTCCATCACAATATCACACCGACTATAATCAACCCGAGACTCATGGTTAACGAACTCTTTAAAGCCGAGCTTCTGATAAAGTTTCATGGCGGGGGTGAGCTTGCGGTTAGACTCTAGGAATAGTCGTTTACAGCCTCTTTGTTTGGCTTCTTCGATAATAGCTTCTGCTAATGCCTGGCCAATCCCGGTGCCTTGGTATCCTTCTATCACGCCCATCTTTGACAGTTCATATTCATCATCAGCCCATTTTTTGAGTGCGCAAGCGGCGACCATTTGCTGAGTTTCGTCGTCATAAACAAATAGGATATGCCCGCCAGTATCTATTAAGTACTTCTTCGGATCGTTCAAAACTCTGAGGTCTTCGGCTTCTACTTCGAAGTACTTCTCTATCCAAGCTTGATTGATATTTTTGAAATCATCGGCAAGTTTTGGCCTAAAAGGGATGATGGAAAAGCGCGATTGATTCATAATAATTCGTTCTCGAAATGTCAAAAGTCTGTGCTAAGATGCACCAGATTAATCATAAATAAAGAGAAGGAATAATGGAACTATTTACTATTGAAAACCTGTTAACCCTAGGTATGTTAATTGTACTGCAAGCGGTACTGGGCTTCGACAATCTACTTTATATCTCCCTCGAATCAAAGCGTGCACCGCTCGAACAGCAGAAGAAAGTACGCTGGTTTGGTATTGGTTTAGCGGTAGTACTGCGGATTGTACTGCTATTTGTGCTGGTTCAGTTAATTGAGTATGTACAAGATACCTTGTTCACCATCCAGTGGGAAGGCGTCATAACTGGTACCTTCAACCTTGAAAGTGTGATTGTGTTATTCGGTGGCTTTTTCATCATGTATACCGCGGTGAAGGAAATTTGGCACATGATGGCGCTTGAAGTTGGTGATGGCAAAGATAGAAAGCCACAGTCAGCGACCAAGGTTATCGCACTTATCGTGATGATGAACCTTGTGTTCTCCTTTGACTCGATTTTGAGTGCTATGGCGCTGACGGATAACTTTTGGATTATGGCCATCGCGATTATCTTAAGTGGTATCGCCATGATCTGGTTAGCCGATACAGTATCTGAATTCCTTCAAAAGAATCGGATGTTTGAGGTGCTAGGCTTATTCATCTTATTAGTCGTAGGTATCATGCTACTGGCTGATGGTGGTCAAAAGTCCGAGCTACACTTCTTCGGCTATCCAATCGAGTCAATGAACAAAGCGACTTTCTATTTCGTCATTGCGGTAATGGTCTTAAGCGATATTGTGCAGTCAAAGTACCAAAAGAATCTCATGAGACGAAAAGAAGCTGCGGCAAAAGCCAAAGCGGATCAAAAAGCTCAAGAACAGATTATTTAGTTATATTGAGTCATATAAAAAGCCCGCTTATTTGCGGGCTTTTTAGTGCAAGGGATTTATTAAAGCATCGGCTTTAGGTATTTACCGGTATAGCTACCTTTTTCTTTAGCGACGTCTTCAGGTGTTCCTGTAGCGATAATGTGGCCACCTTTGCTACCACCTTCGGGGCCTAGGTCTACAATCCAGTCGGCTGTTTTGATGACATCGAGGTTGTGTTCAATTACGACAACCGTATTACCGTGATCACGCAGGCGATGGAGAACTTTTAACAGCTGGTTAACATCGTGGAAGTGTAAGCCGGTGGTTGGTTCATCCAGAATGTAAAGCGTCTTACCTGTATCGCGCTTAGACAGTTCGCGTGAAAGTTTGACACGTTGGGCTTCACCGCCGGATAGAGTAGTCGCTGCTTGGCCAAGCTTGATGTAAGACAAACCAACATCCATTAGCGTTTGTAACTTGCGGGCTACTGCTGGAATAGCGTCGAAGAACTCACGCGCGTCTTCAACCGTCAGCTCCAACACTTCGTGGATGTTTTTGCCTTTGTATAAAACTTCAAGCGTTTCGCGGTTATAGCGCTTACCTTTACACACGTCACAAGCCACATACACATCAGGCAGGAAGTGCATTTCGACTTTAATTACGCCATCACCTTGGCAAGCTTCACAGCGACCGCCTTTAACGTTAAAGCTAAAGCGACCAGGCTTATAGCCTCGGGAGCGAGATTCTTGTGTGCCTGAGAAAAGTTCACGAATAGGCGTGAAGATTCCCGTATAAGTGGCTGGGTTAGAGCGTGGCGTGCGACCGATTGGGCTTTGATCAATGTCCACCACTTTATCGATATGGTCTAAGCCATCAATAGATTCATAGGCTTTCGGCTGCAAGCTCGATTTGTTGATTTTACGAGCGACGATAGGATAGAGCGTATCGTTAATTAAAGTCGATTTGCCCGAGCCAGAAACGCCCGTGATGCAGGTCAAAAGCCCTACTGGTAGGTCGAGACTGACTTTGTTTAAGTTATTTCCCGTCGCGCCTTTGAGCGAGATAAATTTCTTTTTATCAGCTTGAGTGCGTTCTTCCGGCACTTCGATTTTGAGTTCGCCAGTCAAGTATTTGGCGGTTAAAGATTCTTTTTTCTTGAGGATATCTTTCAGTTCGCCAGCAGCGACTACTTCACCGCCATGAACACCGGCGCCTGGGCCAATATCAACCACATAGTCGGCAGCACGAATCGCGTCTTCATCGTGTTCGACCACGATAACGGTGTTACCTAAGTCGCGTAGGTGAACCAATGTTTTAAGCAGTCGGTCGTTGTCGCGCTGATGTAAACCAATCGACGGCTCGTCGAGAATGTACATAACACCGACCAGTCCTGCGCCGATCTGACTGGCAAGACGAATTCGCTGTGCTTCACCGCCTGAAAGGGTGTCTGCGCTCCGTTCGAGCGTCAGGTAGTCAAGGCCAACATTGACCAAGAAGCCTAAGCGGTCGCAGATTTCTTTTAAAACTTTCGCGGCAATTTCACCACGCTGACCAGGCAAATCTAGGGTGTTAAAGTAGTTGTGACTGTCCTCAATCGACCAGCGTGTAATTTCAGGTAAAGAAGTCCCCTCGATAAAAACATTACGTGAGTTTTCATTCAAACGAGTCGCATTACAGCTCGAACAACTCTGCGTAGTCATATATTTTTGCAGTTCTTCGCGTACCGCGCTCGACTCTGTTTCATGATAGCGGCGCTGCATGTTTGGAATAATACCTTCGAAACGGTGTTTACGGTGGTAACTGTCACCACGGTCGTTGCTGTATTCGAAGTTGATTTGTGTGGTGCCACTGCCGTGCAAGATAACATTTTGAGTTTTCTTGCCAAGACTGCTCCATGGCGCCTCGATATCAAAGTTATAATGCTTGGCTAGCGATTGTAACATGTGGAAATAATAAACATTTCGGCGATCCCAGCCACGAATAGCGCCACCGGCTAATGATATATCTTCATTAGTAATAATTTTCTCAGGATCGAAAAACTGATCGACACCAAGGCCATCACAAGTAGGACAGGCACCTGCTGGGTTATTAAAGGAGAAGATTCTCGGCTCTAGTTCCTGAATCGAGTGACCACAAGTTGGGCAAGCGTATTTCGCTGAAAAGACCATATCTTCTGACGGATCACTTTTATTATCCATCGTCGCTACGCGAGCGATGCCATCGGCTAGATCCAGCGCTGTCTCGAATGACTCCGCGAGGCGTTGCTGTTGATCAGGTTTTACTTTAAAGCGATCCACAACCACTTCGATAGTGTGCTTTTTACGCAACTCAAGTGTCGGTGGGCTTGATAGTTCATGAACTTCGCCATTGATACGGGCACGAACAAATCCTTTGGCTTGAAGCTCTTGCATCAGCTGAATATGCTCGCCCTTACGGTTTTGCACCACTGGCGCCAACAGCATTAGCTTTTCACCTTCTTCGCGCTCTAATACCAAGTCCACCATCTGGCTAATGGTCTGAGCCTGGAGCGGTAACTGATGTTCAGGACAGTGGGGCGTACCGACACGAGCAAACAGAAGTCGCAGGTAATCATAAATCTCAGTAATAGTACCTACCGTCGAGCGCGGGTTGTGTGATGTCGATTTTTGCTCAATCGAGATCGCCGGCGACAAGCCCTCGATGTGCTCTACATCAGGCTTTTCCATCAATGATAAAAACTGGCGCGCGTAAGCCGACAGTGACTCCACATAACGTCGCTGACCCTCGGCATATAAGGTGTCAAAGGCAAGTGAGGACTTACCTGAGCCCGACAGGCCAGTAATCACGATCAGCTTATCACGTGGTAGGGTTATATCTATGTTTTTGAGGTTATGGGTTTTTGCACCGCGGACGTCTATGGTATCCATCAAGCTCCTACTGCTCTAAATTTAGTTATGGTTGCACTTATGGCGCTACTAAATAGTCAAGTCATCAGTAGCTACGTAACTGCGAGTAACACAATGAGGCACACATTGTGCCTGAACCTATGTGAATTAAAAGCCAACGCGGACTAATATTCATGGGGTCATTAAGAAAATAAATTTGGTCTTTACGCCATAAAATGCGAGAATCACAAACCGTTAACTATAGCGTGAAACAAGGCCTTGCGAAAAGCCTTTTAGAGATTATTAATTGAATCAACTATGAAGTCTTCAGCCTTAACTCCCGTCGAACGTCGTTCTGCGATTTCACTAGCCAGTATATTTGCCTTACGAATGTTAGGGTTATTTATGCTATTGCCTGTCATTCGTATTTTAGGCGAAGACTTAGAGGGCGCGACGCTACCATTATTAGGCCTGGCGCTAGGTATTTACGGCCTATCGCAAGCCATCCTTCAGCTCCCCTTGGGGCTACTTTCCGATAAGATCGGGCGTAAGCCAGTTATCTATGGTGGTTTGTTAGTTTTTATAGCCGGTAGTTTAGTTGCGGGCTTCTCAGAAACAATTTGGGGGCTCATTGCTGGCCGAGCGTTGCAAGGCGCCGGCGCAATTGCAAGCGCTGTTATGGCTTTGGCGGCCGATTTAAGTCGCCCAGAGCAACGTTCTAAAATGATGGCCATGATCGGGGGGAGTATTGGTTTAGCCTTTGCTATCTCGCTGATTTTAGGGCCTTTATTAAGCGAATGGTTATCCCTACAAGGACTGTTCTTTGTTATCGCAGCATTAGCCTTTATGGCTTTAATCGTAGCGATGACGCTAGTACCACGCGGCGGACAAACCAGCAAAATCAGCCTAAACTTGAGTTTTGCCGAGCGCTGGAAGCATGTTACCGCCAAGGGTCGAATTTTTGTGTTGGCCATCGCAGTATTTGTCATCCACTGGTCTCTAGTCGCTGTTTTCATGATAGTTCCGGAAAAGCTGGAGCAAAGTGGCTTTGCCCTAGCGCAGCACTCATGGATTTACCTCACAGTATTAGTGCTTTCTATCGTACTGATGGTGCCTATGATGCTTGGCGCAGAGCGTAAGAAAAAACACCGAGAGGTGATGCAATTAGCTTTTGTGGTGATTGCGCTGGCTTTAGTCAGCCTATTTAGTGGCTTTACGCATATCGTATTTTGGTTGGTGGTGTTAACGCTGTTTTTCGCAGGTTTTAACTTGCTGGAAGCGAAGCTACCATCGACCGTGTCCAACCTCTTTGGCTCGCAGTACCGCGGCACAGCGCTTGGTATTTTTAGTACCAGTCAATTTCTAGGTGCTTTCCTAGGCGGTAGTATGACGGGCTACTTGTTACCGAAGTTGGGTGTCGAGGGTATATTAGTCCTAAATATCGCGCTGGCGGTAGCGGCGGGGTTGGCGCTAGCCTTCTTAGGTAAACTTCCAGAAATTGAAAAAATTGCTATAAAACTGGATTCGAGTGATGATGACTCGATAAAAAGTACCCAGATTTCGGCATTAAAAATGCCTGGAGTGCTCGAAGCGTTTGCGAACGATGGTGAAGGCAAGGTATATTTACAAGTCGATAAATCAAAAGTCCAACAAAAGGAATTGTTGAAATTAGGGACTGTAGAGCGCACATAAACGTTAAACAACCCACAGGCCAATTGTTGGTTAAATTAAAGAATTTATAGAAATAGGAGTATTACATGGCCAGTCGTGGCATTAATAAAGTAATTTTAGTCGGTAACTTAGGTAAAGATCCTGAAATTCGTTATACCGCAGACGGACGCGCTATTGCCAATATTACAGTAGCGACCTCAGAAACATGGAAAGACAAAAGCTCAGGTCAGCAGCAAGAACGTACTGAATGGCACCGTGTTGTGATCTTCGGCAAATTAGCTGAAATCGCTGGTGAATATCTGCGCAAAGGTTCGCAGGTTTACTTCGAAGGTAAATTGCAAACGCGTAAATGGCAAGATCAGTCAGGCCAAGACAAATACACCACAGAAGTGGTTGTCGATATTAATGGTCAAATGCAAATGCTTGGCGGCCGTAGTGGCGGCGGCGGTGGTGATACATCGTTTGGCAGCAATAACCAACAGCGTCCACAGCAACAAAATCAACAACCACAGCCAGCTCCGGCGATGGATGATGATTTTGATGATGATATTCCGTTCTAGCCATTGCTTTAACACGAGCATAACGAATAAATAACAATTAGATAAGCTTTATCAAAGGAGAACTTAATGAGCTATCAAGATATTCAACAAGAGTCAGCGGTTAGTCGTCCGGGCTTGGGCGATCGCGCACAGTTTATTACAAGAACCTACAACCACTTGTTAGGTGCTATTTTCTTGTTTGTAATTGTAAGCGTTGCTTTATTCCAATCAGGTACTTCTTACAAAATCGCTTCATTCTTTGCTTCGATGGGCATGGGCGGCAACTTATTGATGATGGCGTTATTCGTCGGTATCGGTTGGTTTGCGAGCCGTTTTGCACATACTGCAGAGTCGAAAGCGGTGCAGTACTTGAACTTGGTGATCTTTACTGGCTTGTATGCCGTGTTTTTCTCGCCAATTCTATTTATTGCCGCTACAAAAGCGCCAGGCATGATTCAAAGCGCAGCGACTATCACTTTAGTCGGCGCAGGTATCTTAACGGCGATTGCTTTCATCACGCGTAAAGACTTCTCTTTCTTGCGTGGTGTTGTTATGTGGGGCTTCGGTTTAGGTCTTCTAGCCATTATGGGCGGAATGATTTTTGGTTTTAATTTAGGAACTTGGTTCAGCGTTGCCATGATTGGTATTTCTGGCGCTGCAATCCTTTATGACACTTCAAACATTATCCACCACTACCCACAAGATAAATATGTTGGCGCAGCCATCTCTTTATTCTCAAGTATCGCGATGATGTTCTTATATATCCTACGTCTATTCATGGCGGGTGATGACTAAACAATATTAGTTTGCGCACAAAAAAGCGGCTTTATAGCCGCTTTTTTATTGCGTCAAGATTATCAGGAACACGAAGGGACTGTTAATCTTCAGACTTATCTTTTCAGCTTTCTTTGCCTTCACGGCTAATCTCTTCTGACTTAGCGCTTAGGATCTCGGTCAACTTTTCTTCACGGGCTTTGAGCTTTTCATAACTGGCTTTTAGGTCTTGCTCAACCTCTTCGTTTTCAGCGTGCTTAATCGCTTCCTTGGTTTTATCCATTCGCTCACGAAGCTCTTCTTGTTGCAGTTTCATTTCATCGAGCTTTCCGGCTTTATCGGCTTTATCGAATATGACATCCTCAGGGCTTTCTGATTTGTTACTTTTTGTTTTGTTAGCGTGAGAGTGGTTGCGCTCTTTAGGGATAAAAGTGTGCTCGTTAACTTGGCGCTGATTCATAAAGGTCGGCGATACGATTTCGATTCCAGCCTGATGCAACTCATCAAGTACGCACCGATTTAGCTGAGAGCGAGCCGAAAGGGTAGTCTTTAAGTCCTTGGCAAGGCCATGAACTTTATAGACAATAGAATAATCCCCAAGGCTATCAATATAAACAAAAGGCTTATCAAGTTCGGCTTTTTCCGCGGCTTTAATCAGCAAGGGCTCGATAACCGTATGATCAACGTCATAACCCAGCGATAGCTGAGTGGAAATAATGGTGCCGTCGCTGTGCATCACGGTGACAGGGTTGGTCGCTAAGAAAAGATTTGGCAGGGTGATCAAGTCTCGATCAATACTTTGTAATTCAGTGTGTAATAGACCTCGGCCAGACACTCGACCAAACATACCTTTGACTTCAACAAAGTCTCCAAGTCGGAAGTTGCGCACCGATCGTAGCCAAATCCCCGCCATGATATTCCCCAGAAATGTAGCAGAGCTAAGGGCAATCGAGGCCGAAAGGACGATACCAATTAAAGCGATGATTTGGTTTTTGAGGCTATCTTTTATCGGTAAGACGATGACGAAGATAATGATCAGAAGTAGGATGAAAACAATGTTGGTTAATTGTTTTTGTAATACGACGTTGGTGTTTTTGTTTTTACTGAGGTCAAAGAACTTCTGCAGGACTTTGTACGAAAAGAAACCAAGTACAAGGACTAGGCTGGGTAGAAGCACTCCTGTCCAGTTAATATCGAACGATTCAAGCATAGGCTATCCCTATTTGAGAGTTCTGAAAGAAATTATTAGTTTTATGATAGATGTTTGCTCGAATCTTGCAAGTATCGAAGAATACTAAGTTTGGGGGCATTTCTTAGGTGCAAAAAAAGGGTGCTCAAAGGCACCCTCATACACACACAAAGTATAGACTTCTTAGAAGACGTATTGGACACGAAGTGCAATAGCGTTACCGTCTTTGTTGACTCCGCCTTCGTTCATGTCACCGTTAACATAGTTAACACCGATACGAACTGCTTTGTTGGCATAGTAGTTTAAGCCTAAAGTGTAGGTATCCGCTTCGTCAGAACCTGGAGCATAGTGACTCAGACGTCCGAAAACTTCCCAAGCGCCTGCAGAGCCTTTTGGTGTAACACGCTTGAACTTACCCTTGCTGTATGGGCGTGATTCGCCAGTCAATACGTAGCCAAACTGCGCATAGTAACCGTCGATGTCAGTGTCAGGATTAACGCCACCGTCAACTTCACCATCGAAGTACTCGGCCTGCATGTGGAACGGCCCTGAAGCGTAAGCTAACTCTAGGTTATAAGCAGTGATACTTTCGCCGACGATAGTGCCTGAGCCTACTTTTTCATCAGCTGTGTGTACTTCTAGACGTTGATCTGCATCGCTAAAAGTGTTTCCTGCTAAACGGCTCTGGCGGAAGCCAGCACCTAGATGTAGCACCTCATCTTTAGAAACAATTGGTGCAAAAGTCATGCGACCAGTAATACCAGTAGCAATGTTGCCACCTTCATCGCCATGATCAAAGACACCAAACTGCCATGTGAAATCGTTGCTAGCTGAACCAAGAGATGCGCCGTAGTTTTTGCCTGGAGCAAGCGCGTTAATGATCATAGTGCGCTCGATTGCAGTAATATCTTTAGACGATGTTTGGTCTTCTAGGCCAAAAGGCTCTTTGTGCTTACCTAGCGTTAGCGCTAAGTCATCCCAGCCATTGTAGCGAATATAGGCATCGTCCAGCTTGGTGTCGCCGTTATCTTTGAAGTCAGCCTTTAATTTGGCTTCCCAATCACCATGCTCACCGCTAATAAATAAACGTGCACGACGAATTTCTGAGTCAGAACCCGAATCATTGCTTCCCGTAAAGGCTTCATCATCAAACCAGTCCATATCATACTGAAGGCGGCCACCGACTTTAATGGTCACATCATCAGAGTTGATTTTAATCCCGCCACCAGCTTTTGCTTGTGCTTCTGTTTCTGCGTAAGCCGGAGTAGACATTATTGCGGCAACTGCCACTGTTATTAGTTTTAATCTCATTGTTCTCTCCAAATGTTTTAAAAGACGGTGTGAATGTTACGGTTTTTTTATGACAGTTAGATGACAGAAACGCTAAGGCTTTGTTAAATGCCGAATATCGCAGAAACTTTTATCCGAAATTAGCCTCTCTAATGATTTGTGCCACCATTGCCACTTCTGGTCCCTAATATTACAGAGGTTTCACAATACTGTCATATTTCCTACCTATAATTTTTGCATGATTTTAGTATTGGTTTGCCATGAGTACCTCAATAAAAGAGACCACACGCAAGTTGCTAGATAAGCAAACGCAAAGTGGAAAACACAAAAGACGCAAGATTAGTGACCGGCTAGCACGTTATGGCATTGCCATAGGCGGCATGTCAGTAATTATGGCGGTTGGATTGATTTGTTTTTACCTATTATGGGTTGTGCTTCCTATTTTTAAGTCTGCAACGGTTGATTTAGAGCAGGAATACACTTGGTCACAGCAGAACATCATGCACCTTGACGTAGAGGAGTATGGTGAGATTGCTTTTGCTTTAGATGCTAAAGGGCAGATGCAATTTACCGATGTTGCGACACATGATGTTATCGCCGAGTCGCAGCTTCCACAGCAGCAAAGTATTACAGCTTTCGCTCAGCTTGACCTAAAAGGCATGATGGCGGTGGCTTATAAGGACGGTAGCGTGCAGCTGATGAAACAGGATTACGCCATTAGTTATCCTGATAATAAGCGACAATTAACGCCAAGCGTTATCTACCCCTTTGGTGAAGGTGCAGTAGACTTTTCCGATTCAGAGCTTACTCTCCTTAACGGTAAGTTTTGGCAAGACGGCCTAATCTTGACGGGTTTGACTAAGGATAATCAAGTCATCATCAAGCAGTTTGATGTGGAGCAATCCTTCCTTAGTGAAGAGCTGGTATTAGAGGAGGCATACTCTGGCAGCCTAGACCTCGGCTTTGAAGCTAAGTACTTGTTGGCGACTCAGGGCCCAGACTGGTTATATGCTATTGGTCAACAGGGCGAGTTAAGTGCTTATCGATTCAGGAGTGGTGAGTGGGTATTGCAGCATACTAAGCAGCTTACCGAGTCAGGCGTTTCGGTGACTCAGGCTAACTTCCTGCTTGGTCAAGCTTCTTTGATGATTGGTCAATCTAACGGCGTTATTAGCCAATGGTTTCAAGTTAGAGATGATGAAGGCAGCAGTGAACTAACCAAAATTCGAGACTTTAAATTAGCCAGTAGCGCTATCACCCAGATAATTCCTGAAGCTCGCAGGAAAGGCTTTATCGCCACCGACAGTAAAGGTCAGTTAGGAATCTTTTATACGACTTCCGAGCGCTTGTTGAAGACCATTAATTTCGGTCAACCTATTGATTCTTTGGCGATTAACTCACGCAGTAATAAATTGTTGATTATTGGTGAAGATGGTCAGGCGAATACTTTTGCCGTGGAGAATGAGCACCCTGAAATATCGTGGTCTGCCTTATGGAATGAAGTGTTTTATGAGGGGTACAAAGAGCCCACTTATACCTGGCAGTCATCCGCTTCTACCAACGACTACGAGTCTAAGTTTTCACTGGTGCCGTTAAGCTTTGGTACTTTTAAAGCCGCTTTTTATGCCATGTTGTTTGCCGTGCCATTAGCGATTTTTGGCGCGATTTTTACTGCCTATTTTATGGCACCAAGAATGCGCAACATGGTCAAGCCGACCGTTGAGATTATGGAAGCTTTACCAACGGTGATTCTAGGCTTCTTGGCAGGCTTATGGTTAGCACCAATTATCGAGGAAACCCTTGCTGGCTTTTTGTTGACACTAATCTTACTGCCGCTATTCACGATTTTATTCGGCTTACTGTGGCACAAAGCACCAAATAAACTGCGTCATGTGGTTCCTGATGGTTGGCAGGCAGCACTGCTACTTCCCGTCATTATTGGTGGCACCATGTTTTCTTTTTGGCTCGGCGAGCCTGTAGAGGCTTGGCTATTCAATGGCGATATGCCTCGTTGGTTAGATCAGCAGGGCATCAGCTATGATCAGCGTAACTCCCTAGTGGTCGGTTTAGCCATGGGTTTTGCCGTGATTCCAACGATATTCTCTATCACTGAAGATGCGATTTTCAGCGTTCCGAAGCATTTAACCAACGGCTCGCTCGCGCTTGGCGCTAGCCAGTGGCAGACATTGACTAGGGTGGTGCTACCAACGGCCAGCCCCGGTATTTTTTCGGCGCTAATGATTGGCTTGGGACGTGCCGTGGGAGAAACCATGATCGTTTTAATGGCTACAGGAAACACGCCAATTATGGATATGAATATCTTCGAAGGAATGCGCACCTTGTCAGCCAACATCGCCGTAGAAATGCCTGAGTCAGAGCTCGGGAGCTCGCATTACCGAGTCTTATTCTTGGCGGCATTTGTATTGTTCTTGTTCACTTTCGCATTTAACACCATTGCTGAAGTGGTTCGCCAGCGACTGCGCAATAAATACGGTTCACTGTAGGAGGGAAGACGGATGAGTAAAAAATTCTTTAACAGTGGGCAACACTGGGTATGGCTTAACGCTGGTGCTATCAGTATCTCCATTATCATGGTGGTAGGGCTGCTAGGCTTAATTGCAGTAAGAGGTTTGTCACATTTTTGGCCGGCGGAAGTGAAAACATTCGTAGTGACTGAGGGTGATAGTGTCGCCTTAGTGATGGGGGAAATCCATAGTACTGAAGATGATGTTCAAGCTGGAGTAGAGCGCAAGCAATATCTTATAAAGATGGGTAACCGTGATGTTTACGGGCTCGATTTTAAATGGTTAGACGCAAAGAACATCGAAGCAACGTCGGTTGATGAAAATGTTATTGTCGTTGAGCGCCGCGAGTGGGGAAATTTATACGGATATCTTGATAATGTAGTGAAGGATGGCGTAGTGCACGAAGGCGATCCGCAAGCGTTAGAAGACATAGTGGAGCGCGCTAACGATTTGCATCAGCAGATCCGAGAGATTGAAAAAGAGGAAATTGGTAGCATCAACTACGAGCTTGAACAGTTACGTTTAGAGCAACGTCGATTGGAATTAGACAATGAACTTACCAATGAAGCTTTAGCGGAATTAGAGCAACAGCGAGCGACTTTAGAGCAGCAGTTTTTAGAGTACCAACAAGAACTGCAAGTACTGTACAAGGAAATCAAGCGTGACTCAGCTCAATTTAGCACCATCGGTGGTGAGAAGATTACTCTAACCGCAGGCAATATAGTTCGAGCCTTTCAGCCTAACCAAATGGGTTTCGGGGCAAAGTTAGGGCACTACTTTTCAAAAATAGGTGAGTTTATATTCGATGAACCTCGCGAAGCCAATACTGAGGGTGGTGTCTTTCCGGCTATTTTCGGAACCGTCTTGATGGTGTTGTTAATGTCTATCATCGTCACTCCGCTCGGTGTTATTGCAGCAGTTTATATGCGCGAGTACGCCAAGCAGGGGCCGGTGACGCGGACGATTCGAATCGCGGTGAATAATTTAGCGGGTGTACCATCAATCGTTTATGGCGTGTTTGGTTTGGGCTTCTTTGTTTACTTTTTAGGGGGCTCAATTGATGAGCTATTTTACCCAGAAGTAAGCCCAGCACCGATGTTTGGTACTCCAGGTTTGATTTGGGCATCGCTAACGTTAGCGCTACTGACGCTACCTGTGGTGATTGTTTCGACCGAAGAGGGCCTAGCACGAATCCCTAAATCGATTCGAGAAGGTAGCTTGGCATTAGGCGCTACTAAGTTCGAAACCTTGCGCAAAACCGTACTGCCGATGGCAAGCCCGGCGATGATGACCGGTCTGATTTTGGCGGTGGCGAGAGCCGCTGGCGAGGTGGCGCCATTGATGTTAGTTGGTGTCGTTAAGTTAGCACCAACATTACCGCTCGATGGTAATGCGCCTTTCTTACATTTAGAGCGAAAGTTCATGCACCTTGGCTTCCATATTTATGACGTTGGCTTTCAGAGCCCAAACGTTGAAGCTGCGCGTCCGTTGGTTTATGCCACAGCTTTGTTACTGGTATTAATCATCATCCTTTTAAATATTGCGGCTATTAAAATTCGTAATAATCTACGCGAAAAATATAAATCGCTAGAGCAATAAAGAACTCAATTGAGGTATTGAAATGACACAAGTATTGGCTGAAAAAACGATTGAACAACGTTTAGCAGACGAAAAGATCTCAATTGAGGTTGAGAAGCTTAACTTATTTTATGGGCAGAAGCAGGCGCTTCATGATATTGACATGAAGATTCCTGAGAAGAAAGTAACTGCTTTTATTGGCCCTTCTGGGTGTGGTAAGTCGACCTTATTGAGATGCTTTAACCGCATGAATGATTTGGTCGATATCGCGCGCGTCAGTGGAAAAATTAATATTCATGGCAACAATATCAACCAGCCGGGTGTGGATGTGGCTGAGTTGCGTCGCAACGTAGGAATGGTATTCCAGAAACCGAATCCATTCCCTAAGTCGATCTATGAAAACATTGCTTACGGTTTACGCCTGCAAGGCATTAACAAGCGCCGCGTGTTGGATGAAGTGGTCGAGTGGGCACTAAAAGGTGCTGCGTTGTGGGATGAAGTCAAAGATCGCCTTCATGAAAACGCCTTAGGGATGTCAGGTGGTCAGCAACAGCGTTTATGCATTGCCCGAGCGATTGCGGTGCAGCCAGAAGTATTGTTGCTCGACGAGCCGGCATCAGCGTTAGACCCAATTTCGACTCTGAAAATTGAAGAGTTGATTCATGAGTTAAAAAATGACTACACCATTGTCATCGTTACTCACAATATGCAACAAGCGGCTCGAGTTTCCGACTACACAGCGTTTATGTACATGGGGGATATGGTGGAGTTTGATCAAACAGACACCATCTTCACCAACCCTTCGCAGAAGAAAACCGAAGACTATATTACCGGTCGTTATGGTTAAGCCGTTGTCATAAGTTATTATTTATTGAGGTTATCAAAAATGGATACTGAAAATTTAGGCCAGCATATTTCTAAGCAATTTAACCAAGACTTAGAAAATATTCGCGAAGAAGTGTTAGCGATGGGTGGTTTAGTCGAAGAGCAGCTAAAGAAAGCGCTAGAAGCATTTAGTCAACATGATATCGAACTTGCCAATGAAGTGATTGCAAACGATGATCGGGTTAATAACTTTGAAATTTCAATCGACGAAGACTGCATCAAAATTTTAGCAAAGCGCCAACCTGCAGCCAGCGACCTGCGTTTAGTGTCGACGGTATTAAAAGCCATAACCGATCTTGAGCGAGTGGGCGATGAAGCTGAAAAGATTGCTCGCATGGCGGTAGAGATCGCGGAGACAAAGGATCAGTCGCCACTTAATGGAAAGCTTCCCTATAGTGCGTTGCAGAACTTAGGCAATGTCGTGAAAACGATGTTGCACGAGGCACTCGATGCGTTTGCTCGGATGGACGCCGATGCTGCAATTGAGGTCGCCAAAAAGGACAAAAAGGCGGATGATGAGTATGATGCTATATCACGTCAGCTTATGACCTATATGATGGAAGAGCCTCGCAGTATTTCTAAAGTACTCGATTTCTTGTGGTCAGCGCGAGCGTTAGAGCGAATCGGCGACCATGCGCATAATATTTGTGAGTACATTGTTTATCTGGTGCAGGGGCAAGATGTGCGTCATTTGACCTGGGATGAAATTCATCGATTAGTGAAAAGCCGTAACTAACTAGCAATAGAGCGAATCTACCGCTATTATCCCCTTAAAAAGGAGTCTTAAAAGTTAATGAGTGCCAACATTCTAATTTTAGAAGATGAACGCGATATTCGTGAGATGCTTGCTTTTTGTATGACCCAAGCGGGTTATGAAGTTGAGCAAGCGGCAACGGCCGAGCGTGTTTTTGGATTAATCAAAGAGGGCTATCGACCGGACTTGATGCTAGTAGACTGGATGCTACCAGGCGCTTCGGGCATTGAGCTGACGAAAAAGCTGAAAAAAGACCCAGAGATGGAGTCGGTACCAGTTATCATGCTAACGGCGCGAGGCGAGGAGGACGATCGAGTTCAGGGGCTAGAAGTTGGTGCCGACGACTATGTCGTAAAACCGTTTTCGCCACGGGAACTGTTGGCGCGTGTGCAAGCGGTGCTCCGTCGCAGTGGATTAGCAGGGAATGTGAATGAACAGGTTTCACACGGAGCGATACAAATTGACACTGCCAGTCACCGAGTCACCATTAACGGATCAGAAGTTCATCTTGGGCCGACTGAATACAAAATTCTTCATTATTTCATGAGCAACCCTGAACGCGTCTATTCACGGGTGCAGCTTTTAGATTCTGTCTGGGGCCAGCAAGTCGTCGTCGAAGAACGAACCGTCGATGTACATATTCGCCGTTTGCGCAAAGTCTTGGCTGAATACGGCGTTGAAAAGTACATTCAGACGGTACGAGGTTCTGGTTATCGTTTTTCGAGCAAGTAAGGCTTAATCGATGTGGACTAACCGTCATTGGCAAGCAGAGTTCTGGACACTGGCTTTTATTACGCTTGTGGTTAGTTTGATAGGTTCGTTGTTTGGCAAAGCTGCAGTCTGTATCGCGATCATTCTTTTTGCCTACCTGTTGTGGAATCTCATTCAGCTTTCGCGATTGTTTTATTGGTTAGTAAAATCGAAATCACTATATCCACCTTCGGCTCCTGGGATTTGGGGTGAGGTGTTCAATCATTTGTATGTGCTACAGCGCAAAAATCGAAAAGAACTGAAAAAACTCAAAGGAATTATATCTGAGTTTAGAGCCTCAACTTCAGCGCTTAGAGAAGGCGCCTTAATCATAAGTAACCAGGGCGAGATTCGCTGGTTCAATAAAGCGTCGGAAAAGCTATTGGGGCTAAAAGCCAATACGGATATTGGTCAGCGCTTATTCAATCTACTGCGTCACCCAAACTTTATTGAGTATGAGAAAGCGCGAGACTATGAAAAGCCATTGACGATTCAATCGCCCGTAGATGAAAAGTTGATGCTCAATGTGCACATCACTCCCTACAACAATGATCAGCGCCTAGTTATTATTCGGGATATTACCGAGAAGCATCGCTTAGAGCGGGTTCGTCAAGATTTCGTAGCCAATGTTTCCCACGAACTTCGAACGCCGCTTACAGTCATTAGCGGTTATCTTGAGATGTTGGATCCTGAGTTATACCCTGAACTTAAAAGTGTTGAGAAGCCTTTAAGCATGATGCGCCATCAGGCGCTAAACATGGGGCGTCTAGTGGATGATCTTTTATTATTATCTCGACTCGACGCCAAAGATTTACAAAGTAGTAAATCACAACAGATTGACGTTAAATCAATGCTAGAAGGTATTTGTACCGAGGCGAAAGCCTTGAGTGGCGACAAAGAACATAGCATCCAGTTTCACTGCCAAAGCAATAAGAAATTAATTGGTTCTGAAAAACAAATCCGAAGTGCATTTTCCAACCTTGTGTTTAACGCGGTGCGCTATACACAAAAAGGTGGCCGTATTGATATCTACTGGAAAGAAACAGAGCAGAACTTGATCTTAAGTGTGTGTGATAATGGCCCTGGTATAAAAAAAGAGCATATTCCAAGGTTAACTGAGCGTTTTTACCGAGTTGATTCAGGGCGCAGTCGTGAACAAGGTGGCACAGGACTAGGCTTAGCCATCGTTAAGCACGTTCTTGAATTGCATGATGGGCATTTGGAAATTGAAAGCACTGTCGGTCAAGGCAGTACTTTCAATTGTTTCTTTGAGCTTAATCCTTAGAGCTTAATCTTTAGAGCTTAACCCATAGAGCTATAAGTTAAAACGAATAGTTAAAACTCACGGCTGCACTAAATCCGGCTTCGGCCAATAAAGGTATCGTTGGGTTGTCAGGTTCAAAACCAAGCACGCTATTACTTTCCCAATAATTTTTATCGGTTAAGTTAAAGAGCGCAAGATTAATATCCATAGAATCGGCGATCTGCCACTGAGTTAACAGGTCCCATCGACTATAGCCGGGAGCTGAAAATAACTCATCACCATTGTCTTCAATATACCTTTGCGACTTACTAAAGGTTCCTAGCAAGCGAGTGTTCCATAAATTTGAATCTGGGTAATAAGCGAGCTCCAATACAGCCGCAGGCGGCGTAGTTGATGCCACTGGCTGCTTGGTATTCTTATCTTCACCTCTAAACCAAGCTAGGTTCAAATTTGTCGCAAAGTTGTTGCTCCAATAGTGGTTAAGTTGGAGCTCAGCGCCTTCTATCGTGACCTGATCACGGTTTATGGATTGGAATAACAAGTTGCCTGATTGTGGATCGAAGCCTAAAGGCGCACGACTTTGGATAAAGTCTTTATAGCGGTTATGGAAAACGGACACTTCTAGCTGAGTATCACTTCCGCGCCATCTTAAACCAGTTTCAAAGGTTTGGCCTTTTTCAGATTTCAGATCAGGGTTCGAGATCGCCAAAACGTTAAACTGTGGGTAATAAAGTCCAACATTAACGTCAGAAAAAGGTGGTGAACGATAACCCTTGGCATATTGGAAGAACCATTCCGATTGATCTGATATTGAATATAAAGCTCCGAGTTTAGGTAGCCAGTAATTGGTAATTAAGGCAGTTTGGTTGGAGTCAGGATAGCGCTGTTCAAAAAGTTCATCTCTGCCTGGCTTTAAAGAATAATGCTCGAACCGAATACCAGGACTTAATACTAAGCGACCATCGAGTAACGAAATTTCATCGTGCAGATAAAGACCATACTCGTTGACATTAGTCTTCGGGAAATCCCTTAAGGGAAATGTTTCACCAAGCAACACATTGGTTGTTTCGGATGTGGCTAAGTTTGTTTGCTCCGCATTTCTAAGATCTGACACTCGGTTATTAATAAATTCAAAACCATATCCTAGGCGGTGTTTAACGTCGCCCCAATGAAACGCTGTTTCGAAGTCGGCACCTAAGCCAGTAGACTTATGTTGATAATCAAAATTACGCCATAAGCTAACGGGTGTTGGGGCAGTCAGTCGCTCTTCGTAGCTGTACTGATGTGTTTCAGTTTGTTGATGCCACAAACGCCAGTTACCACGATCGATAACCCCTAGTTCTTGGAAACTATGATCTATGACAAAACGATCTTGCTCATGTTTGTCATCAGCGTTCAGGGTAGTCGTATTACGCAGACGACCAGAGCCGAGTAGGGAGTAAATATCTGTTTCTCGATTTTCTACTTGTCGATTGAGAGTGAGCCTAAACTGACCATAATCGCTGAGGTATGAGGTTCTAAAGAGCAAGGCTTGTGAGTCCTTGTCCTGAGGATCGGTGGTGGTGTCAGCAGGCAAATAAGCTGGCTCTGTTTCATCGCTTTTTTGGTAGGCTGCGCTAATCAGGGTTTCAGTGTTTTTGGTTGCAAAAGCACCACTAAGCGTAGTGGCGAAACGATTGCTATCGGAATTATAAGCTAAGTTAAGGCGGTGATTGCCATTGAGATCACTAAGTAAATCATCGGCATCTAATAACTTAATGGCAACGACGCCACCCAAGGCGCGGCTTCCGTATAAGGTCGAGGCTGGGCCTCGTAACACTTCGATATTATTGACTAAGTTAAGCTCAGCAAGCCCGCGGCCAGAGTCACTAAAACTTCCCACAGAAAAATTATCGGCAACAGGGATGTTATCAATAACCGTTAGAGTTCTATTACCGCCAATACCGCGGATTCTAAAACCGCTAGATCCGAAGCGAGTGCTGTTATTATCAACTTCAATTGCTGGTTGGTAGCGTACTAAATCTTCAAGGCTTAAGGTTATATTTTGCTTAATAGTAGCTTGGTCAATAATGGTGACGCTGCTTGCAACTTGTGAGATGTTTCGGGGTTGTCTATTGGCGACAACGGTGATTGTTTCAATGGATTCTTCTTGTGAGTTGGTATCATTGCTGTCTAGCTCAGAAGCGTGCGCTGTTGTCAGCAGCGCACCTCCGAACATAGCAACTAACAAAGGATAGCTGTTTTTCATTACAGATTGTTGACCTTAGTAAATTTCGTTGCGTGTATTGTAGTTGTTAAATTTACCTGTAGGTGTAACAATTTTATCACCTTTGATCACGTGCTTTAGTTTTCGAGTCTTGTCGTCAACAATAACGATGGCAGACTTCTCGTTCATGCCGCTCCAGACTGAGAACCAAACTTCATCACCCGCCTTATTGTATTCAGGCTGAACGATACGTTTAGGTCCAGGACCAAGATCTGCCCACTCTGCGATTGGCAAAGTTTTAAAGCCGGCATCGAGGTTATCAATATCAAACACCGCGACCGATTGGCTGATAGCTGGATCAGGGTTTAGTGGTGTATCAACCCATAGGTTTTTCGACTTAGGGTGAGTTTTGATAAACAAAGAACCACCGCCTTGACCTTCCAAGATACGAGCCACTTTAAAGGCATGCTCTTTATGGTTTTCAGGGTCAGTACCAATCAATGTAATGTTAGCATTACCTAAAGCACTGGTTGCCCAAACTGGACCATATTTAGGGTCAATAAAGTTAGCGCCACGACCTGGGTGCGGAATACGCTCGACAGGGATTAATGCTTCAAGCTTACGCTCAAGTGCATCAACAACAGCGATACGATCATTTTCGTTGGCCGCTGTCATAAAGTAACGACGAGAGCTATCCCAACCACCATCGTGTAAAAATGGTGCTGCATCAATTGTAGTAACTTGAAGGTTATCGATGTCCGAATAATCCACCAGCTTGATTTGGCCAGTTTCTTTTACGTTTACGATAAACTCAGGGTGCTTGTGCGAGCCGACAATTGCAGCGACACGAGGCTCAGGGTGATACTCTTGTGTATCCACAGTCATGCCACGAGTAGAGACAATTTTCTTAGGTTCTAAAGTCTGACCATCCATTAACACATAGTGTGGTGGCCAATAAGCGCCAGCAATGGCGATCTTGTCTTCATAACCTTTATAGCGAGAGTTCTCCACAGAACGTGCTTCAAGACCAATTTTAATCGAGGCTACAACATCAGGTTTTTTCATGTATAAGTCGATTAAATCAATCTTTCCGTCGCGGCCAATCGTTGTGAAGTAACGGCCTGAGCTCGAAGCTCTAGAAATATGTACTGCGTAACCCGTTGGTACATAGTTAAGGACTTTTTTACTATCACCGTCAATGATGGCGACTTCACCGGCATCGCGTAATGTTACCGCGAAAATATTGTCGATATCGTAATCATGTTCAGGTTCTTTGAGACGGTCTTCTGGTTTGACTAACACCTTCCAGCTATTTTTCATCTCAGGCATACCCCACTCAGGAGGTGTCGGCGGTTCATGTTGCAAGAAGCGAGCCATGATATCGATCTGAGCATCAGTTAATTCGCCGGAAGTACCCCAGTTTGGCATACCGCCAGGAGAACCGAATTTAATTAAAGATTTTAAGTAGTCGGTACCTTTTTTCTGAGTAATGTCAGTAGTTAAAGGTAAGCCTGTTGCTCCTTTACGCAATACACCGTGACAACCGGCGCAACGTTGGAAATAGGTTTTTTGAGCGAAGGCAAATTCGTCCTCGGTCATGTTAGGTGCACCAGGAGAAACGACTTGTTTACCACCCTCAATGGCTGAAGAAGCACTTTTATACTTTGCTTCCGCCATAGTAGTGCCTGGGTGAGGCTTACCTTGTGCGCGATCTTCCTTACCTTCTTTTTTACGCAGCTTAGCGACCTCTGCCACAGTCACCTTGCCGTAATCGTTACCCCATGTGTTCAAAACATAGTTACTAATATCGGCAACTTCTTTATCCGTTAGGTGCTGCATCGATGGCATCACGGCATTATATTTTTTGCCATTAACCTCTATCGGTCCAGACTTACCGGCGAGAATCGTTTCAATCACGTAAGTCTTATTCGCTTTTAAGTTTTCATTACCGGCTAAAGGCGGGAAAGCGCCTGTTAGACCTTGGCCTGTAGCTTGGTGACACGCTTGACAGCTGGATTGATAGGCTTTCTTGCCTTCTTCGAGTCCTTTAGCTTGCACAATATCGGTTTGAAATAGCAGGCCTATTGATAAGCTCAATAGCGCTAGCTTGGATGAGATTTTCTGTCCCATTGTGTACCCCTTGTTAACATTTAAAGTTATTCCATCTAAATCATAGTACATTGATTGAACAGGGTACTGATCGAGATCAATACTTTAGCATAGAGCTGTTCAAATTTTAACCAACCTGCTTTTGTGGTATTAATTTGAGGCAAACGGCTCAGTAAAGTAAGAATCGAAACTAGGAGTTAGTGTCACAAAAGCGTAACACTCCAGTCACTTGGCTTTCATATAGTCGACGCATAATTACAGCGTCTGTTAATAATAACTATCTGGAGTTTTCTAATGAAACTATTTAAAAAAGTTGCTTTTGTTGCGGCAACGTCGACTTTAACGCTTGCTGCATCATTCAGTAACCCTGCTCAGGCGAAAGTGGATGACAAATTGCCAACCTACGAAAAAACAAGTGGTATTTCAGGTAACCTATCGAGCGTAGGTTCCGACACCTTAGCTAACTTGATGACTTTGTGGGCAGAAGAGTTCAAGCGTCAATATCCGAATGTGAATATTCAAATCCAAGCTGCAGGGTCTTCAACAGCACCGCCTGCGCTGACTGAGGGAACAGCTAACTTCGGGCCTATGAGTCGTATGATGAAGGATAAAGAGTTGGAGTCCTTCGAAAAGAAGCATGGTTATAAGCCGACTCCTGTGGCGGTAGCTATCGATGCTTTAGCGGTATATGTGCATAAAGACAATCCTATTGAAGGCTTAACCATCGCTCAGGTGGATTCTATTTTTTCATCAACGCGTAAGTGTGGTGGTGATAGTGATATTTCGAATTGGGGAGACCTAGGAATTGATGGTGTAGGCGATATTCAGCTTTATGGTCGTAACTCGGTTTCAGGTACTTATGGTTACTTTAAGAAAAAAGCTTTGTGTAAAGGTGACTTCAAGAACTCAGTTAACGAACAGCCTGGCTCAGCATCGGTGGTGCAGTCGGTAAGCTTGTCGAAAAACGGTATCGGTTATTCTGGCATTGGTTATAAAACATCGGGTGTTCGAGCGGTGCCTTTAACTAAGAAAAATGATACCAACTATGTAGAAGCTAACGCTGAAACAGCAATTTCTGGCGAGTATCCACTAGGCCGTCAGTTATTGTTATACGTTAATAAGCATCCAAACAAACCGCTATCTCCAATTGAATTAGAGTTCCTAAAAATGGTTCTTTCAAAGGTTGGTCAGGAAGTGGTAGTAAAAGATGGCTATATCCCACTGCCAGCTAAAGCCGCAGAATTACAGCTTAAGAAATTAATGAAGTAAAAGTTTACCCCTACCTTGGTATTTGTTGACCGGCTGCTCCCTAACAGGACAGTCGGTTTTTTATATTAGTCTTGATAACAGGCCTCAGTTAAAATAGTTCGAAATGATCCCAAAAGGCCAAGATGCTCAAGCTCAAACCTTCACCAATTCAAAAAGTTCAGTGGCAACTCGCTAGTGATAATTCTATCAGCGTCGATATTAAGCGCGATGATTTACTGCACTCTGTGGTATCTGGTAATAAGTGGCGCAAACTTAAATATTTACTGGCTGATGCTAAAGACAAACAATGCTCGAAGATTATCACCATGGGCGGTAATTGGTCGAATCACTTACACGCTGTGGCCTATGCGGGCAAAGAGCTGGGCTTAAAAACTACCGGCATAGTTAGAGCGCATGCTGAGCAAGCTTTAACGCCGACACTTAAAGACTGCGAGCTTTGGGGCATGGAGCTTCGGTTCACCACACGCAAAGAATATGTCGAATACCGCGAGCAGAAAGCTTGGGATTTCTTCCATAACAACCAGCCTAACAGCTACTGGCTAAGTGAAGGTGGTTTCAGCGAGCTAGCAATAAAAGGCGTCATGGATATCGCCGATGAGGTTGATAAACACTACGACTATATTGTGGTAGCTTGTGGCTCTGGGGCTACACTGTGTGGTCTTGCAAAAGCCTTTCCTAAGAGTCAGATTATTGGCGTCGCGGCTTTTTCTGGGGCTGAGTATCTGCGTGATGAGCTGACGCAACATCTAGGCAGCAACATAGACAACTGGGAAATCGATACGAAACACCACTGCGGAGGTTTTGCAAAAACAAGCAAAGATCTCGAGGATATGATTGAAGAGCTGGAGCAGTTAAACTCTTTCAAGCTAGATCCCGTTTACAATGGTAAAGCCTTTCTTGCTTTACAGAGCCGCTTAAAATCCGGAGCATTTTCTAAGGGGAAACGAGTGCTTATGTTGCATACTGGCGGTATACAGGGTACTCGATGCCTTTAGCCAGACATAAAAAAGCCCGCCTAAGCGGGCTCTTAAAGTATCTTTTTCTTAATCTTTTTTCAATAAGTCACGGATTTCAGCCAGCAACACTTCTTCATTGGTTGGTTTAGGTGGCGCAGCAGGCTTTTCTTCTTCCTTTTTTTTCATTCGATTCATGCCTTTTACCACCATGAAGATTGCGAAAGCGATAATAATAAAGTCGAGCGCGGTTTGGATAAAGTTACCGTAATTGATGGTCACGGCAGCCGTTTCGCCAACGGCTTCTTTTAGCGTGAACGACAGCTGACTAAAATCGACACCCCCAATCATCATACCAATCGGCGGCATTAGGATGTCATTAACAAAAGAACTAACGATTTTTCCGAAGGCTGCGCCGATGACGATACCGACGGCCATATCAACCACGTTGCCCTTCATCGCAAATTTTTTAAACTCACTAACCATTCCCATAATAAAACTCCTGTATCAGTCTATATAATTGTTTTGCCCGAGCTGATAGCCCAAAACTATTTATTATTACCACAAGCTAGGCTATATAGGGAGGATAAAGGAGTGGATTTAGTCCTAATTTTACAATTTTATATGATATGATTATTTTTTTTGAAGAATGAGGGTGCCATGAGAAGCGGCCAAGAGTGGATTGCTGAGTATAGTGAAAGCCACAGAAATCCTACTAATAAGCTGTTGCACTGGATATGTGTTCCGGCCATTATGTGGACGGTAATAGCTTTTTTATGGTCGATACCCGTGCCTGAAGCCATGCAGTTCCACCCATGGTTAAACTGGGCGACGGTGTTTGTCGTTCTCGCACAATTATTTTACCTAACATTCGGCTTCGCCATTTTCCTGACCATGTTAATCGTCAGCCTTCTAATGTTGATGTTTACTGCTTGGCTCGAACAGGTTGCGCCCGTTCCGCTGTGGTCTATTGCGCTTGTAGTGTTTATCGCTGCTTGGATTGGGCAATTCGTTGGGCATCATATCGAAGGTAAAAAGCCATCATTTTTCAAAGACTTACTATTTTTATTAGTCGGACCTGCGTGGGAAGCTAATTATTTCTTGCGTAAGATCCGTATAATTTCTTAAGATTCACTTTTTCAACCAGTTTGCAACTTGGGGATTGACTCATGGCAGTATCCGAAACTACTGAGACAGTAGCATTGATTCAGTCTGACGCCGTAGCCTTTGGCTTTATCATGGCGGTGTTAGGACTTATTTTTTATACATCGAGCCGTCAGCATGGCTTTTGGCACCAGTTTTATAAGCATATTCCAGCATTATTGCTTTGTTACTTTGTGCCTGGTGCTTTAAACTCTTTGGGCTTCTTTACGGAAAGTGCGGGGGATAGCATTTATCACATTTCATCGCGCTATTTGCTTCCTGCTAGTTTGTTCTTGTTGACCTTAAGCATTGATCTTAAAAAGATTTTTGGCTTGGGTTGGCGAGCGCTTGCGATGTTCTTTACCGCGACAGTTGGTATTATTATCGGTGGGCCTTTAGCAATTTGGCTATTCCATGTCATAAGCCCAGAGTGGGTTGCGGGCGATGTTTGGAAAGGTATGTCTACAGTAGCCGGTAGCTGGATTGGCGGTGGCGCTAATCAGGCGGCGATGAAAGAACTGTATGATGTTCAGGAAAGCCTTTTTGGCACCATGATCGCAGTGGATGTTCTGGTCGCTGAAATTTGGATGATTGGCCTTTTAATCATGGCCAAGAAGTCTGACGGCATGGACAAAATGCTAGGTGCCGATAACTCAAAAATTGAAGATTTAAAAATTACGGTAGAAAAGTACACTCGCGAGAATGAACGTGTTTCATACTTGAATGACTACATGATTATTCTGGGTATTGCTTTTGCCGTAGTTGGCCTTGGGCACTTGATTGGCGGCTGGTTAGCTCCTTTCTTTGATCAGTATGCTTGGGCAAAAGAGTACAGCTTAAACAGTAGCTTCTTATGGTTAATTCTTACGGCGACTTTCGCTGGAGTTGGCTTATCCTTTACGCGGACTCGTGAATACGAACACGCTGGTGCCTCGAAGATCGGCTCGGTCTTTATCTATGTGCTAGTGGCGAGTATTGGTATGAAGATGAACCTTGGTGAAATCTACCATAACTGGCAGCTGTTCTTTGTTGGCGCGGTTTGGATGTTGATTCATATCATCCTGCTATTTATTGTAGCGAAAGCCATCAAAGCACCGGCCTTCTTTATTGCTGTCGGTAGTAAAGCCAACGTTGGTGGTGCCGCTTCAGCACCAGTGGTAGCGGCAGCTTTCCACCCGTCGTTAGCCCCAGTTGGCGTATTATTAGCGATTCTAGGCTACGCCGTTGGTACCTTCGGCGCTTACTTAACCGCAGAAATGATGCGAATTGTTGTCGGCGGATAGAAATTAATGTGAGAACAAAAAAGCGGCTATCTAGCCGCTTTTTTTATTCTTTAGAACTTTATCCCAGCGACTGAAATAGAACTAATTAACATTTATAGTGCGCATCGTTAGACTTGAATCATTAAATCGATATAATTAAATCATAAAAATATATAAGGTTTATCCTAAAGGTATGAGGTGGAGCTTCAGTCTGTCCCCACGCTCGACGTTTCTTCAAAAACTGATATAGAGCCGTTAGATTTCCAATATGGTGTTAAAGATAAATTAACTGTCCCGGTTAGTTTGGAAAGCTACTTTAGCCAGCAAAGACTCAATACATATGTCTTAATTGATGCGGCCTCGTTAGAGCGGTTTCATGACTTACTCTCATTAATAGATACAGAGTATGAAATCTTGTTGGGTGACAGTATTAAAGAAGACTATAAGTCCGTAGCAACCTACCTGTTTGACTTAAAACGATCTAAAGAGCTCCTTACATGGCTTTTTACAGAAGGCGAAGGAGATAAGAAGCCCTCTTGGTGTCTAGCAGACCGCTCGGTTGGTGTATTTCTTCAGTCGGAATTTGAGCTGGACGAGTTAGCTTATTTTTTCAAAAAATTTACTCGTCTAAGAGATAAGCAAGATAAGTGGCGCTATTTTCGTTTCGCTGACTCTAAGTTTTTTAGTTTTATGTTGGAAGAAATGATGGGCGAGCCAGAGTATTGCTCACGTTGGTTTTACAGTACAAACAAGCAGATGATTGAAAACTATTCAATATACGAGTATGACACCAGATTATTCAAGACATTTAAAGCCACTAGCAAGCTTCAGGCTTATCAGCCCAAACAAAAACCATTAATTTTTGATGATTATTATCAGGGTTTATCAGACAGGTATACCGATAAACTCTTTTCACAGAAGATGGTGGGCATAATAAAGGATGATTTTTCACAATACTATGATGGTGATAATTATGATGGCAATAACAAAGAACTTACTGATTTTATTGTCAAAAGCAACCATATATCACGACAGTTAGGCTTGAAAAGTGAGCAGGCTAGAGGTTACTTTATCGCAGCATCGGTGTTTGTCGGTAGGACTTTGGATAAAGAAGATTTGGCGAGTGTTGGGTTTTATGCCTCAGCCATGGAGCACGAGAATAGAAAAACCAAAAAACTACTTGAACAAGTCATTAACAATATTAAAAGACGGAGCTTAGAACATGGACATTAAGATATCCTACGATCAAACAGAAAAAACCGGACTGGATGCACTGAGCGGGCTTGCTGAAACAACTTCCTGTAAACCCTGTGAAGACCCGAATATTGTTCCCATATACCCAGTGAGGATTGCTTTTGCGGATATCTATGGGGAATCAACAGCAGTTCAATACCCCGCAGCGATCTCGGATCTTCAATCAGGTAACGACCTAGAAGGTAAAGGTGGTTATAGCCTCAGGATATTACGCGAAGGTTATGTTTATATTTATGATGGACTTAACGATGTTTGGTCAATTTTTGTATATTCCCCCAACGGAAGCCTCTCCGGTAGACCCGAATCTTTTGCAAAGTTACATTGGGTTGATAATGCTGATGGTGACTGGGTTACAACCGATGAGCGAGCCTTAGAAACAGTCTACGTCCCTAACTCGGCCGATGAAATATGGATTGCTTATAGCGAACATCGATGGTCACAAGCGATCTTCGAGAAAGCACAGGCTAATCAAGCGGGTTTTCGTGATAGCGTCATGACAAAGCTAAACGTACTGGAACCTACTAGTTCTGTATTTAGTGATAAACTAGACAGTCTTGGTGCTTGCGTAGAAGACTATACTGAGGACGGTATTGTCCACAGCCATGAAGAGTGGAACATCTTAAGTGACTTGTCGATAAAGTCTCATTGCGCAGATGATTTGTTGGAATCCAGTTCAGTAACAAAAGCCAACTCTCCCGCTCTATTGGTTGCGCTACACGATCCTGTCGGCGTGGTGAGGGAAATCACTACGGCTCACACCAACAAAACTCTAGCGAAGAATATGTATTTGGAGTCAATCACTTACCCTCTTACAACAGCTAAGGCTGTAGAAACTTTTATGAAATCAGCTGAGTCAAGGTTAAAAAGAGGTAATGTATCATCAAAAGAAAAGGATATGTTTGAGGAGTGGCAAGAGTCGGTTAAGCCTGAGTATAAGGATATGATTGAGGAGGCTGAGGCCAATGCAAAAGACTACGATGATACTTTAAAGACCATACTGGATACATGGAACTCATATTATGAAATGGGTAACGCCAACCCCGATAGCACACCAGGCTCCTTACAGACACACCTTACGACCTTCGATCCAGGTTCTCAGCTAGCAAGAGAAATACAAGATCTTATTACGTTTGCAAGTTCAACAGTAGGTTCTTTATCATCATCTAAACTTGGGCAAGAATATATTCGTAGTGCTATTGTTTCTGAATCTGCGTGGCAGAAGTCGAATAATCCTGTTCAACAAACGATAGCAATCGTTAGTCAGGCAATCTCGGCTAGCTCAGATATTGCGAAGGAAGTGCGCAAAAGTGCTGATGCCGCAAGTAATTTGATGACTGACCTAGCCATGCCTTTTGCTCTTGAAATCGAAGAGTTGCAGCGTATTGATTTGCTAAAAGAAGTCAGCCAATTCCAGAATGGAATCATTAATAAAACCACGACTAAAGTTGAGGTGCCTATCGATAATGCTCTTAAAGAAATCTTCCACGGTAGTACTAGGACGGAGCAAAGCACGATCATTCAGAAGGGCTTCAGGGTTAATCGTAACCAAGTGAATACAGGTGTTTATAAGTTTGATGGAGAAATTCATGTCGCAAGAACAGAGGGGTATGACCAGATAAAGCATAAGGTGGGTTCGGCTGGCGCGGCAGGATTTGCTTTATTTGCTAATGCGCTAAATATTGTGTCATTGAGTCAGCCGCAAGAAAAAGGCCAGTTACAAGGAAACTTGGGACGAATTGCTGGTAACAGGACGGCACTAATTTTGGCCAGTATCGAAGGCTTAGGGAAAATTCTGGATATCCCAAATAACTATGGGCTAGACCCTATAGGTAGGCGTTATTTTGTTAGAGGGCAGCTGAGAAAAAGCCAGTTAAAACGACTACTCAAAGGAACTGACATTACTGATGATTTCATTAAAACGGTCGCTGCTGAAGGCCGAATGGGGAAAGCACCTGTACCACCAGCCTCTAGTGTAGGAAGTAAGTTACTCAGAACAGTGGTTAAGGTCGGTAATGCAGCAGGCGTAATACTTGGCTTATTGGATCTCTTCAAAGCTTATGAAGCTTATAAACGAGGCGATAGCATGGGGATGGTGTCAATGGCCGCGACTGGATTGGGCGCTTTGACGATTATTGCCGCTACAGGTACTGCCTTATTTAGTTCCGGAGCTGGTTATGCAGTTATTGTTGGTATTGTTCTACTGCTTATTGGCTTCATCGCTAACTTCTTTGTTGATGATCCTGTAACTCGTTGGCTTAAGAATGGATTTTGGGGGGATACTGCTGATTACTTATATTGGGATGATAAAGAAAGGCTAGAGATATCTGAAAAAACAGGAATTTCAGATATTATGGATGCTCAAAAATATGCTTCTTTTAGCCCGCCTGATAAATTTGATATTTCTCGATACTTTAAGCGTGAAATGCAGGAGTATTATGAGCTGATTTATTGGCCACAAAGAGAAGCGCCTCCCCCTGAAATACGGGGAGTTCGCGAAGTAGGCCTTTGGCCATTTAATCGTACAACAACTTTGACAGAAAGCGATCGGAAGCGTGTTGGCGTCAGGTTTAGACTCCCCGGCTTTGTTGATGGTGTTTCTACGCTGGATGCACGAGTTTATGCGCTTATAGAGTATGAAGGAAAAACTCAGAGGTATGCTAATCGGTTCCGTGTAGAAGAGGTAACCAGTCAGTTTCGTCAGAACTTGCGTGTCTACAATGAAAGTGCTGGGTTGCTAGAGAGCTTTTTTGAAATAAGTGAATCCAATAATACGGACAAGGATATACTCAATAACCTGTATTGGGATGTCAGTAAAGTTGCTTTTGGTAAAAAAGAGAATGAAGAGGGTTGGACTTACTCTCCAAACACACAAATTACAATACCAATTTATTATGATGACTATCTATGGTCCGATGGCTGGGAAGTCGAAAGTATTGGTGGTAAGAAAAGTATTCGAATTCGATAAATTAATAAGTGGCAGTTTATGTATGAAGCAATAAAAGAATGGGTGACTGGCCTTGGGTTTTGGGGTGCTATAGGACTATCTATGGTGACTGTATTGCCTTTATTACTATGGCTACTAAAACCTCTTATTGTTAATAACCCAGTAGCTAGAGACTATGTAGGGGAGTACCCCAAAAAGCGTCAACAAAAAAGAAACTTTTTTTCCTTTTTCGGTGGGGGCTTTGCGAAGTGGAAATCTGGAGTGTATGGACCTAGAGATAGAACTTTTGAGGTGCCACCTTACTGTAGCTCACATGTGACCTCTTTTTCCAACGATAAATGTACGGTTCGGAGCGATCATCGGTTTTTCACTAGAAGAATCGTTCTAGGTGGGTACGTCTTCGGAATAATTTTTATGCTGGGCTTTATGATCTTTATGAAGGATTATTTAAAGTATGGGGAGTCTCGGCAATACTGTATTACGAATGAAATTGAACTAGAAACAGGTTATAGGAAAAGCGTATATACGGGGGGAGGAATCTCCGGCTACATACATGCAAGGTGGTGCACAATAAAGCTAAGGTATAACAACGATGGACCGGCTCTTGAGAAACTGAACTCAATATTTCTAAGCAGCAGACACTTTCCTTTCACTTTAATGCTCTTTGGTCTACTAGGCTGGGCATGCCTCTTTTTCAAAAAAGCACCTCCTCCGATTATATTCGACCGCAAGAAACGTATTGTTTATACACAATACAAAGGAAAAGTTTATGTGAGTGATTGGGATACTTTATCCATTAGTCCAACCTCAGGGCATTTATCTAATGGATTGGGGTTGGAGCTTTATACCAAAGATGAGCAGGGTAACTGGCAGCCGAAGTGGTTCTCTTTAGCGGGTTATCACTATCACTTTGAGTACTGGATAGGTTATTTGTGGGATTCAGGCTTGAGCTGGATGAAGCGTTGGGAAGGGATGCGTGGCTGGTTGATATTGTATATGGATAAAGGCCCTGATTTTGTGCATGCCCCTGTCGATAGAAAAGGACTGTTGGACTACTTTGTGCCATTCCGAAAGAAGTTACCAGACAATATGGAGCAGCAAGCCCTATCACTGATTGGCGATGATAAAGCGCCGGGCGACGAAGACTTTAGAATCAAGGAAAAAGACTATCCGCCTCATATTAAAGACTTATATAAATACTGGAACGACTGGAAGACATATCTCAACCAAACGTTGCCAAAAAAACGTCGGGAAGTTGCTAAGGGAGTCAAAAATGGGTAAAAAAATATCAGTGCTTCTTTATTTGGTAGCTTGCCTCTTAATTGTTTCCTGCGAAAGTGGAGAAAGTGATGGGCTTATATTGGGTGCTGTGGATGTTAAGAAGCAGATGCCTTTAAAATTGACATATCAAGAGTCATCAACAGGGTGGAAGTTTAATATTCCATTTCACTACTCTTTAAAAGAAAAAAGTATAGGGGATGCTCCGAGCTTTATTAAGCACAAAAAAGAGCTCAAAGCTTATAGTGTTAACTCTTTTTTTGAATTCGGTAGTGTTGGAAGTATCTATGTTTTCAAATCCGATGATGCAAACATTACAGTCGGTGATATTTTTGATAATGGAAAGGATGCAAGTTTTATTTTTGGAGATAACAATAACTATATTATTGAGTATCAAGACAAAAACATAATAGTCTACAGACAAGAGGGTGTCGGAGGTATGCTTTACACTTTATATTATGACTTTGTTGAGAGCAATGGACTGCACGTAGTATATACAAGTAGTAAAGCTGATGCCAAGCATCCGACTATTGAGAACGCTGTTGTTATATTAGAAACTAATGAAGACGATGATTTAATTTATCCAATTGTTGATGATTTGCGTCTACTAAAGGGGTTAATATCAACTAATAATAACATTGAGTCTTACATATTTCGTTGGAGTCAGTATAAAAAAGAGCTCCCTTGGCATGCCCTCAATCTGTATGAGGACGCAGTCATTAAGTTAACAAAAGAAAGTGCGAGCTTAGATATAGGAAACTCTAAGAGTTTGGAGCATAGTAAAGGTATGCCTTCACTCACGCTTGTGGCTGTTAGCAACAGCGATACAAATCTTAGAGTCTTTAATAAGGATCTGACAGATAAAGAGTTGTGGCACTATTTAAAACGTATAGATGATGAAGCTATTTCATACTATGAAAAGCGGAGCTATGAAATTGATACTGTGTATAAGGATGATACGAACTTATTGGTTAAATTCACGTATACCTATAACCCTTCTAAGCATGTTTATTTTTCAGCAAGTAAACTCTTATTAGATGATAAAAGTGTCATTATATCCGCTCAAAGTGAGACTGAACCAATGGCTCGCTTTTATTTAAGTTACTTTAATTATATTCAGGAATCTATAGACGACTCTACTTCTCAAGAATAAGACAAAGCGGCTATTTAGCCGCTTTTTTTATGGAGGACTGGTTAATTACTGCTTAGGTAAAAAGTTTTCAGCAATCATGCAGCGAGCACTGCCGCCACCAACACTTTCTATGGTGTGGATATCGCATGGAACCAGTTTGCCGTGTGCTTCGAGCTTTTGTTTTTGCTCCTTAGTGAAAGCGTTATAGGCGGATTCGGACAATACGATAAGTGGCTCATTCTTTTGATTGCGTAACTGAATGAGGTTTGCGCAGAAGTGCTTTTCGGCCTGCTCGAAGCTAATGTCGATTATTTCTTTTTGCGACTGCTTTAGTTGCTCTTCGACGTGGGCTCGTTGCTTCGGTGCCTTTATTGAGTCGAGGCAGATTACCGCGAACTGCTCACCAATGCTCATCATGACGTTGGTATGATAAAAGGGTGTGTCGTTACTGCTGGCGCTGTTGAAGGAAACCGTTTCATAGTCGCGTAGCGCGCTATATTTAGCTAAAAGCTCTGCATCACACCGCTCGGAAATAGCCGCAAAAGTTTTATTATGGCGATGATCAAATATCATAGCGCCAGTGCCTTCTAAGAAAGCGCCGTTGCTGTCACGGTGATCATTAATTTGTTTAACCTGGTAACCATTATGCGTCAGTAGCTTTTCCAAAGCCTGTGGGCGCACTTCAACCTGACGATTAGGGGTTTTCATAGGGAACAAGTCGATAGTGCCGTCTGGGCGTGTACAGAACCAATTGTTCGGGAAAACAGCGTCAGGCATCTCTGGTTCGCCGTGATGCTTGTTTAGAAGCAACACTTCTACATGGTGATCACGCAGCTGATTAACCATCACATTGAATTCTTCTAGGGCGTTTTCTTTGACTAGATAGTGCGGCGAATCTGGGGTTTGTTGAAATTCGTTGTCTTGCGCGGTTTCATGGTTAAAGCAAAAGTCCGTTGGCGGCACCATGATAATTGAGTGAGTTGTCTGAGACATAAGGGTTAAGGATTTTAAACGTGAACGTAAGATAAAAAAAAGGCTTGCAATATGCAAGCCTATTATTAGCAATTTGCGGGTCATAAGGACCAAATGGGGGTAGGTATATAAAACATGCCCGCTCGCTAAACAAAGGAGTCAGTCTATGAAACTGTTTACCAACTTACCAGAAGAGGACTTCTGGCTAGAATAAGCATCGCTTATTCCTTAAACCACTAGGCTAATCTCTTTACTCATTAAAAAAATTAACAAAGTATTTGCCTTTTGATAAGAGGTTTTGACAGAATAGAGGTATCTGGCCAATATTTGTCTAGCCCAAGCTATAACTTAATTTTAGTTTGGGCTCGCCCCTCAAGGCAGGTCAAATAATATACAGTAGTACGACCAGATGCAAACGATATTTTTTCATGGTTCAGATTAAAAAAATTAATGTTAAGGAGAGGTAATGCCTAGACGGTTGCCCCCACTGAATAGTTTAAGAGCTTTCGAAGCTGCTGCACGTCACTTAAGTTTTACTAAAGCGGCGGAAGAGTTATTCGTGACACAGGCTGCAATTAGCCACCAAATCAAGGCCTTAGAGGAATACCTTGGTGTTGAGTTATTTATTCGAAGAAATAGAAAACTCCTATTAACGGATGAAGGTCAGTTATATTGGCCTAAGATTCGTGATGTTTTTGAAAAACTAGTCAACGCTACCGAACAGGTTAAAGCGCAAGGTGCGACGGGTTCTTTGACGGTTAGCGTTATTCCAACCTTTGCCACTTTATGGTTGGTGCCTCGATTAGCAGAGTTTAGTCAGCTGTACCCTGAAATTGATGTGCGCATTAAAGCATCGGATACTGAAGTCGACTTTGTGCGTGAAGACGTTGATATCGCGATTTACTACGGTCAGGGCGAATATGCTGGCTTACATTGTGATCAGCTATTCCAAGAGCATTTAACGCCGGTTTGTTCGCCAGCGTTAGCAGAGTCTGGAACCTTGAATACTCCGCAAGATCTAGCGAACCACACGTTATTGCACGATGCATGCACTGACGAATGGAAAACTTGGATTAAGCACGCTGATGTGAAAGGTGTTAATCCAGAGCAAGGCCCTGTGTTTAGCCACTCTGGCATGGTGCTACAGGCTGCACGTCACGGACAAGGTGTGGCTATGGGCCATAGTGTTTTATCACAAATGGACTTAGACACAGCCCGATTAGTGGCGCCTTTTGATATCGTAGTCGATAGTGGTCATTCTTACGACTTAGTCTGTCCTGAAAACTCTCACGATCGCCCTAAGATCGTCGCTTTCAGAGAATGGCTCCTGTCTAAAGTCAACGAAGATGTTGATGACGAGGTCTTGTACTAATCTCAGCAAGTGTTACAGACAAGGTTCTAAATGTGCCACTCCTGCAGCGTTAGGGGTGGCATCCTTTCTTGCGGTATTTTCATAAGATAGTCTAATTTTAAGCCTCTTTCTTTATCGATCCTATTATTCAAACTATATTTCAAACAGTCCTGGTCGAGAGTGACTATTTTCGTTATAACGGTTGTTAGTCATTTGATTAATGGAATGATAGGTAAGAGCATGATTGACCTAAAAAATAAAACAGTTTGGATTACAGGCGCTTCGTCAGGGATTGGTGAAGCTCTAGCTTACGAGTTGGCGGGGCTGGGCGCTAATTTGGTGCTGTCCGCTCGACGCGTCGACGAATTAGAGCGAGTAAAGCGTGCCTGTAGTAATAGCGAGAAGCATAGCATTATTGCGTTAGATCTTGCTGACAGCTGCGGCTTCGATGCGTTAGTTGAGAAAGTGTGGCAGGATCACTCTGGTATTGATTTATTGATTAATAATGCCGGCCTAAGCCAGCGAGCTTTAGTGATGGAGACTTCGCTTGAAGTTCATCGACGCATCATGGAAGTGAATTATTTTGGCACTGTCGCTTTGACGCAAGCCATACTGCCGCACTTGCTGATGCAGAAAAGTGGAGGCGTTATCACCGTTAGCTCACTTGTTGGCAAGTTTACGACACCACTACGCTCAGCTTACTCAGCCTCGAAGCATGCCATCACTGCTTATATGGATAGTTTGCGTGCGGAATTGCACGACTCTGGTTTGCAATTCACCACTATTTATCCAGGCTTTATTCGCACTAACTTAACCTATAAAGCACTGCTGGGTGATGGCGCCGAACAAAACTCGATGGATCGAGCGCAAGAAGAGGGCATGCCACCAGAAGAGTGTGCTAAAAAGATTTTATATGCTTATCAAAAAGGGAAAGCGGAAGCTTACATTGGTGGCAAGGAGACTAAGGCTGTGTTAATGAAACGTTTTTTTCCAAGTATTTTCGCGAAGGTGGTGCGAAAAGCCAAAGTAACCTAGGCTATATAAGATATTGTACTGGGGCTAATAGAAGGGCGAGTTGCTAAATGTGGACTCGTCCTTTTTGTTTAACTTTTCCTTTAATTAAGATTTCATCGGCTTCTTCGATCAACTCTTCTGCGGATTTAGTGTCGCCAGTGGTTGTGCTAACACCACCAATAGTCACACTAATTTTAAGACTTTTTTTATCATTGGTGGTTATTGGTGTTTCGGTAATGCTGGTATGAACTCGCTTCAAAAACTGAAGCGCATCATGATGGTCGGAGACTTGAGCCGCTAAAATAAACTCGTCGCCACCATATCTACCTAGTAGGTCAAATTCACGAAGTTCTCGATGTGCGCGCTTTGCTACCGTGCGTAAAATCGTATCGCCAACAATGTGATTGTACTTATCGTTGATCTGCTTAAAGTTATCCAAATCGAGTAACGCCAGTACCAAGGTGCCATTATTGCGATGGATTCGCTGTAGCTCTTCGTTAAGTCGCTCGGTGAATGCCGAACGTCTTAGGCTATTGGTCAGAAAGTCATAGGTAGCGTCCTGATAATAGTGCCAGTGTTTGTGGATCAGGATGAGGGTTAAAACGATAAAGATGCCGATTAAAAATAGCGGTGATAGTAGACCTTGAAACTTACCCATGACTGGCGGGATCACTTGTAAATCAACCAAAAAGTCGATAATTACGGCGAAAATAAAAAGCCCTAAGGTCCATGCCATGAGCTTTGCGTAAGCTAGGTTCTCTTTGATAGCACGGTAAAATAGGTATAAGTAAAAAGGTGCTAATACAAAGGCGCTTAGGATTTGTAGGAGGTAAACCACCGAGTAAATATGGTCTATCGAAATAACAAAAGGAATTATACTGAATACAGTGAGTAGACTAATCAATGACCAATAAAACCAGCGGTGAACGCAGTACTTAAAGAAACAGGTCATGAACAAAAAGAATAGCAAAGTTAAGACACCGAACAGGGCGATATTAAATCGAAAAATAGTATTAAGCTCGATGCCCGTGGTTTGAATAAACTGCGAGTAGGTCAGTATGTAGAGCGCTTCGGCGATACAGAAAAGGCCAAAATAGAGGTGATCTTTACTATCGGTCTGTGCCGCGAAATAAAATAGTTGAACCGTTGCGATAATAACCATGATGCCAATAAACAGCATCAGCAGACTTTCCGCTTCAAGCTCTTGAGCTTTAATTTTTTCAGTTGTGTCTATTGTTGGAGCTTGACCGCTAAAGCCACCTTGGCGCACGTGATTGAAAACTCTGACTACGATCTTATTGTCTTGCTCCGCTCCGTAACGGAGTAAATTATTAGGTAACGAATAACTTCGTGAATATAGGGTCGCTTTCTGGAAGTTTGGTGGGAACTGGCCCGTTTGACCAATTTGCTGCCCGTTTAAAAATACTTTATCTGCATCCCTAAGGTGTGGGATATAGAGCGACAGGGCGCTATTAACGAGACTCTGGTCGAGCTGAAATCTGGTGTGGTAAATGGCTTCGCCGTTATAATCGTTGAAGGTTTTTTCGATGGCGAATAGGGTTTGCTGTTGTTGGCAGTCGATTTTGCTTTGGCCTATATTAACGCAAAGCGTCCAGTTATTGTTTAGCGTTAAAGGTAGCTGGGATTTGGCGGGAGCTTCTGCATAGAGGCAATCAGCATAAAAAATACTGAGTAATAGCAATCCTATAGTTGCACTAATAGTTACTAATATCGACTTTATAACAAGCCCTCCCTACTAGCATCCTATGCCAATTCCTTAGGTTTTGTAAAGCTGGAGAGTAATTGAGCCTTGGGTGTAGGACGGTTGTTCTTAAGTGTCAGAAGAATTGGAAGAGTTTGGGGGGAGTTTGAAGAGAGTAGGGAAAATCCCCACACCGCGAGAAACGGCATGGGGAGTTTGAGGTTACTGCTTTAAGCTTTCGTCACGAATGCTTTTAAATTCAGTGCCTTCGTACCAGTTCGGGAACTGATCGCTGTTGCTGAGTAAATAGCCAGCTTCAAAGAAGATTTGGACATCATCTAAAGCTGCCTGCCATACCCAGTCTTCTTGGTATTCATCACACAGCTCGTGGTAGCATTTGCCGCGCATTTCAGCCCACTTTTTGGCTGCTTCTTTATCAGCATCGTCTTGTAGCTCGGTACCGCCACCGCCATAAACAGCTGGCACACCAAACTTCGCTAAGCTGAAGTGATCAGAGCGGTAATAGCCACCACGCTCAGGTGCGCTTTCTGGGCTTAAGGCACGGTTTTGGCGCTTAGCCGCTTGCTCAACGAAGGTTTCCACTTCTGATTTCGGGTAACCAACGACGGTGAAGTCTTTCATACGACCGCTAGTATTCATACTGTCGATGTTGAAAGCACCTACAATTTTGTTCAATGGCACTGTTGGGTTAGCTGCGAAATACTTTGAACCTAGTAAACCTTGTTCTTCAGCAGTTACCGCGACAAAAGTGACGCTACGATCAGGAGCTTCGTCTAGTTGGCTGAAAGCTTCGGCAATACTGATAATGCCGGCTGTGCCTGTTGCGTTATCGATTGCACCATTGTAGATATGATCGCCATCGATTCCTTTGCGTGAACCTAGGTGATCCCAGTGCGCCATATAGATAACGTGCTCGTCAGGACGCTTTTTGCCCGGAATGGTCGCGATTACGTTAGCTGATTGCGATTCTTCGATTGTGTTGTTGATTGTGACGGATGCTGTGCTTTTTAGAGGCACTGGCTTAAACTCTTTGCTTAATGCTTTTTTCTGCATTTCAGCTAAGTCTAATCCCGATTGCTTAAATAGGTTGTGCGCTTGATCTAAAGTAATCCACATCTCAGCTTTGACCTTAGGCTCATTACCTGTGCTTGGTAAGTGATATTGTGGGCCCGACCAACTGCTAGAGACAACATTCCAGCCATAAGAAGCAGGAGCTGTATCGTGGATGATAATGGCACCAGCCGCACCTTGGCGTGCTGCTTCTTCGTATTTATAAGTCCAGCGACCGTAATAGGTCATGGCTTTGCCTTGAAAGATACCTGCGTCCGGCTGAGCAAAACCAGGGTCGTTAATCAGGATTACAGCAGTTTTGCCTTCCATATCAACGCCTTCGTAATCGTTCCAGTCGTATTCTGGAGCAACCACGCCATAACCCACGTATACCAACTCTGAGTTGTCTAAGCTAATAGATTCAACTGTTTGCGAAGTCCCAGCAACAAAATCCTTGCTGTATTCCAAAGTCGAATCGCCTAATTGCAATTCCATGCTTGAGTCTGCTTCGATGCTGATAAGCGGCACCTGTTGGAAATAGCTGTCGCCATTACCAGGCTTCGCGCCAACGGCTGCAAACTGCTTTTTCAAGTATTCAGAAGTTTTACGACCACCTTCTGTCGCAGGGCTACGACCTTCGAATTCGTCGCTCGATAAGGTTTTGACGCGCTCTTTATACACATCGAGGTCGATATTGTTATAAGCAACAAGGAAAGAACCAGCTCCCGTGTCGCTGTCTTTCTTGGTGCTTACTTCAACGGTTTGTTCTTTTTTATCAACAGCTTGCGAGCTGTCTTGGTTCTTGTTTGTGTCGTTGTCGCCACAGGCTGATAGCAACAGCGCAGCGATAGACAAACTTAAGGTTGTTTTTTTCATAGTACTACCTTTGTTTAATGAGTCGGCTCATATTACCCATGGTGCCGACGAATCTCAATGCTTTGATGGTTAAAGCTTGTTTTAAACCAGCGGGCGCTAATCCATCGGCTAGCTTGGTGCTTTAGGCGTATTTCGGCCTTCTAGCCATAATTACTGGAAGCTATATTTAAGACAAGATCAGTCTTGGTTATTGCCTTGCCAAAAGTATTTCCCCAGTATAAAGTGCATGTCAGTTTTCGTTGGAAGGCTATTCATTGCGTGCATTTCGGGGTTACAGCTGTAGCCGAGAGTGTTACTCTTGCTGAACTGCTCATGGGCCTCGAAGCGGACTATCTTCCGAGCTCTAAAGCCTACAGCATCCCAGTAGGCACAGAATCATCTTATTGCAATGTGGAGTAATTAAGTGGTTATAAAACAATCCGTCAAATCGTGGCTTGTGGCAGCTGGTATTGCTACAGGCCTAGCCTTCGCCGCTAGTAGCGAAGCCAAAGAAGCATCTACAACCGAGTTAACGCTTGAGCAAGTTATGGCCAATCCAGATTGGATCGGTAATGCTCCAGAGTCGCCTTATTGGGCTGACGATGGTCAAGCGATTTACTACCGTCAAAAAGTCAAAGGTTTCAGCGAGCGTCAATTGTGGCGTTTAGATTTGTCCAATAACAAGTTGACCACAGTAAGCGATGCTGACCTTTTCGAAGTAGACAGCAATCGTGGGACTTTGAGCCCGAACAAAAAGCTGAAGGCTTATAACTTACAGGGCGACCTGTACGTTAAGTACCTAGATTCTGGTGATGTGCGCCAACTTACTAAAACACTTGCCAATGAAGGGACTCCACAGTTTATTGGCAATGACAAAGTGGCGTATCGCAAAGGTAATTCGTTTTACAGCATCGACCTAGCTACTGGCCTCGTGACACAAATTGCCGATATTCGCCTTAAAGATGATCCTGCGAAAGAAAAGAAACCTGGTTACTTAGAAAAGCAGCAAACGCGTTACTTTGATTATGTCCGTTTAAAGCAAGAAAACCGTGCTCATAATAAAAAGCGCCACAAAGAAATCAAAGCAAGCAGTCCGCGCGCCGTTAGTGACCCTTGGTATTTAGGCAAAAAAGAAATTCATACTCTAAGTCTCTCGCCAAACGGCCAATTCGTAGTGGTGGGGACTTATGAAAAGTCTGACAAAAAAGGCCGTAGCGACAATATGCCACGCTTTGTCACCGAAGATGGTTACGTTAAAAATGAAACGGTTCGTCCTTTAGTTGGAACTTATATCCCTCGTCATGAAACGCTTTATTTATTGGATTTGGTAAGCGGTGAAAAAACTGAGCTTTCGTATGATGACTTACCAAAGCTAAGCGACGATCCATTGGCTGACATTAAGCGTGCAACCGCGAAACGTAATGGTGAAAAGTATAAAGCGGATAAAAAACCGCGTGGCGTTGCCGTGTTTGATTGGATTGCCAACCGTGGCATCGAGTGGAATGCAAAAGGCGATAAAGCGATGATCATGCTTTATTCGGACGACAATAAAGACCGCTGGTTAGTGAGCCTAGATACCGAAGATAAAGAATTGAATACCGAGCATCACTTGCGTGATTTGGCTTGGGTTAACGACTGGAACTTCAACGATTTTGGTTGGGTTAATAACGAGACTATCTTTTTTACCTCTGAAGACACGGGCTACAGTCATCTTTATGTGAAAGAGCTAGGCAGACGACCAAGCGCTTTAACCAAAGGGCGTTATATTGTCGATAGCGTGACAAAAGATCCAAACAGTAATTATTTGTATTACCGTGCGAACAAAAAACATCCTGGTATCTACGAAGTTTACCGTGTGGATGCTGATGGTGGTGACTCAGAAGCTGTGACGGATTTAGGTGGTAAGAATGATTATGTGCTGTCTCCAGATAGCTCTAAAGTCCTAATCACACACTCTGAAGCCTTGAGCCCGCCAGAGCTTTTTGTAAAGCCTGTTAAAGGTGGCGATGCGAAACAACTGACTTTTACAACCTCAGAAAAGTTTAAATCATTTAACTGGTCGAAGCCTGAATACGTTGAGATTCCTTCGCGAGAAGCGGATCAGCCAATTTATGCGCGTCTTTATAAGCCAGAAAATTTTGATGCCGAAAAAGCTGAAAAATACCCAGCGGTGATCTTTATTCACGGTGCCGGCTACCTACAGAACGCACACCAAGGCTGGTCAAATTATTTCCGTGAATTCATGTTCCATACCTTCTTGAACCAGCAAGGTTATGTGGTATTAGACATCGATTATCGCGGCTCTGCGGGCTATGGTCGTGATTGGAGAACGGCGATTTACCGCAAGATGGGCACGCCAGAAGTGGTCGATCTGATTGATGGTGCGAACTGGATGGAGGCGAACGCTAATGTTGATCGCCAAAATGTTGGTATCTATGGCGGTTCTTACGGCGGTTTCCTAACCTTTATGGGCTTGTTTACAGCGCCTGACGAGTTCGCTGCTGGTGCGGCACTGCGTCCTGTAACGGACTGGGTTCATTACAATCATCCGTACACGTCAAACATCCTCAATACACCAGAGGTTGATCCTGTGGCCTATGAGCGTAGCTCGCCGATTGAGTTTGCGGAAGGGCTAAATAAGCCGCTACTAATCGCACACGGCATGGTCGATGATAACGTATTCTTTAAAGATACAGTTCGCTTAGTTCAGCGTTTGATTGAGCTTGAGAAAACCGAGTATTTCGAAACAGCGATTTATCCAATCGAGCCGCACGGTTTTAAAGAGCCTTCGAGCTGGCTAGATGAGTACAAGCGTATTTACTACTTGTTTGAAGAGCACTTGAAAGACTAAAGCACGATAATAAGTTGTAGTTAATGAAAAAGAGGAGCCGAAGCTCCTCTTTTTTATTCTACAGCGAATACCTATTAGTGTTTATAAGCTATTCTCTGACTTCGTGATATCACCTAAAAATATCTCACGATAGGCGATGTAAGTAACGCCGATAAATATTGGCATGACTAGAGCATTAACAACCAGATCGAAAATCAAGTTAACGAAAGGGTTAGCGAGAAGACTGCCAAACATAGTTACTATTAGCGATGATAATAAAACGATAACAATACCGCAGACAATCAACGTTAATACAAACACTAATACTGCAAAGAAGTTTTTAAGACCACCCAATAAACTATTACCGAGAGATGCAAGAGCATTCTGCCCGCTAAACAATATCAAGCTGACCGCAAACCAAGTGGCTAAAGAAATAAACAAGAATAACAAAACGGCCCAAGGAATAGCTGGCGATAACTGCTTAAAAACCGAAGTGACGTAAACTTCGTCACCCGACTGGACTCTAACTAGATCGATAGCGTTAAGCGTATCAAAGCCAATTACCGACATGAGTATCAGTACGGCAACTACCACTAAAAGGATGGCTAAAACCGTATAAATCAAAAGCTGAACGACATTCGGGTGCTTGAAGGCTTCGAATAGTTGCAGCGGTTTGACACTCCTTTGCTTGGTGTAAACAGCATGCGCACCTAGCAATAAACCGGCAACTAACATCGGATTAATGATAGCAAATAGGAATGCTGTCGGCGGTAATAAAGCAGGGATCAGCGTCGTCATTAGCGAGTAAATTAGCGCGGCTATGAACCACACTTTAAAGTGTGGTGCATAGATCTCGCTTAAACTGCGCTCTAGCCAGAAAAAGCCGCGAAGTGGCGAGACAGTCTGACTTTGTGCAGGCTCGTAAGGGTTCGGGCTCTGTTCGTCCTCGTGAATAAATTCGTTATTATTGTCCATTTATCAAACCTTTAAACGATTGAGTTGACGTCATCAAAATCAAAGCGTGGGCTTCTTGGGAACAGGTCTTTCTTGGTGCCGTAACCCAGGTTGCATAAGAAGTTCACTTTAGTGCTAGTGCCAGCGAAAAATGCTTCGTTAATCTTTTTCGGACTAAATCCAGACATAGGGCCACAATCCAAACCTAAAGCGCGGGCTGCCATGATGAAGTAGCCACCTTGAAGCGAGCTGTTACGAAATGCTGTTGATTCAATAAAAGAGTCATTGCCAACGAACCAGCTCTTGGCGTCCGTGTGTGGGAATAGTTTTGGTAAATGCTCATAAAACTCCATATCCATACCAATGATGGCACAAACTGGCGCAGACATGGTTTTATCGACGTTACCTTCCATTAAACAGTCTTTAAGCTTCGCTTTGGCCTCATCACTCTTTACTAAAACTACGCGCATGGGGCAGCAGTTGGCTGAAGTCGGCGCCATTTTCACCAAATCGTGTAACTTGTGCAGTAGCTCGTCTGAAACTTCTGTATCTTCGAAATCGTTATAAGTACGCGCGTCGTTAAATAGCGTGTCGAGAGCGCTTTGGCTTAACGGCTCGGCGTGCTTTTTAGTGTTATCTGACATAATTACCTCTTTATTACTTGAATTATGGTGCATTTTACCGATTGTTTTACCATAATAAAGGTATCTTTATTGGGAAAATTGTAAACCTTGATGAAATCACTCCGATATTTTGCCTCTTCTGTGAAGAACGCGATCATGCTGAGTTTTGCCTTTTTGCTGCTTGTTGCTTGTGACGCGGACGACAAGTCGGGCGCATTGTGTGAAACGCACTTTAATGCCAAAAGCTATAAAGTGGCTGTAAAACATTGCGAAAAAGCAGTGGAGCATGATCATGCCGATGCGAAATATTATCTTGGTTTAATGTATATCGATCAGGGCAAAAAGACTGAAGGACAGGCGTTAATTGAAGCATCAGCCAAGGCAGGTTTTCATAAAGCCGAATTCCACCAAACTGTAAAGGCCCTTTTGGAAGGCGAAGACTCGGAAATAACTGCTCAAGCATTACAGCGAATGCAACAGTATGCAGAAGCGGGGGATGATGTTGCGCAATATTGGATGGGTAATGTCTTTCTATTCGGTAGCGCAAAGCAAAAACCAAGCCCGAATGAGGCCAGCTACTGGTATCAAATGGCGGTTAAACAAAATAACCATAGAGCCATGAATAACTTAGCTTGGATTAAAGCATTGGCACGCGAAAGTGAATTGTATGATCCGGCTGGGGCAGTCGAACTGGCCTTAAAAGTGGTAAAAAAATACCCCAAGAGTCATGGCTATCTCGATACATTAGCGGCAGCCTATGCGGCCAACGGTCAGTATGAATTAGCGGTAGAGGTGCAACAAAAAGTCATCGAGCTCGCTAAATCCAGCGAATGCGAAAACTGTACTCCAAAACTTGTGGAGTATTACCAAGGCCACCTTGAACACTACCTTAAAAAAGAGCCTTTAGAAGAAAGCTTGTTTGACTAACAGCTCCAGTGGTAAGCTAAACTTCGAAGGCGTTAGTTCATGCTTTCGGCTTTATGTCATTCATTTCATTAAGGAATTCATGGGATATACTCAGTCAAAAACTCTTTGCTTGATTACCATAAGTATCATCTTTGGGCTTACTGGTTGTGTCAGCAATAAGGGTGCTCTAAAGCTTACTGAGCAAGATAAACAGTGGTTCTGTGTGCCCCAACAGTCAGAGGAATGGCTGTGTGAGAAAGACGATACAAGCTTTAAGCAGTTGGCTCCAGCAAAGCCCGCAGAGACTGAATCGAAGTGGACAGTAGGCAATATACCTCAAGAAGAAAGCGTTAATGAAGTCGGTACAGAGAAGCCCGTAAAATTCGCAGAATTAGAAGAAGGGAGCGCTGAGCTGCAGGAATTAGCGACGAGCGAGCCGAAAAATAGTGATGTCCCGCCGGAGCCTGCAAGTAAACCGAGTAATATTTCTGCCGAGCTTTCAGCCGAATTTACAACCCAGTCATCGACAGAAACTTCCCTAGTAGCGCCTACTGACACCGCAGTTATTCAAGAGCCAATCAGTGCTAAAGACACACAGATCTCAAGTACAGACATTTCGCCTTGGGTTGTGCAGCTAGCGGCATACAGTACAGAGAGTTCTGCCGAGTGGCTTGTAAAAGCCATAAACCAAGGGCAGGTTTTTAAAACTCTCGTTAAAGGAAAGCACTATTTTACCGTGGCATTGCTTGGTTTTAACAGCCGATTAGAGGCTGAAAATGCCGCAGCAGAATTAAAAAAGCGCCAGCCGAGAATTTCTCCTTGGGTGCGAAGTGGCGCTTCCTTTGGAAAGAATCTGAGTCACTAGTTCTTATTGATAATATCCAGTAGCTCTATCTCTATGGGTTCTGAGGTACTTTCAACAATTCGCCCGAGCTCTTCTTGGTTTTGGTAGACGATTATCGTTGGCGTATATTTCACATCTGCTTTTTTAGCCAGCCCTTCACTATCCGACTTTTGTCTATCTAGAGTGATCAGTTGCAGTTGTATATTGGGGTTACTAAGTGCTTTTTTAAGCTGGATCAGTCTTGGGATCTCACGCTGGCTATCGTGACACCAAGTACCAAGGTACGCAGTGATTTGAGTTGGGGTAGTTACCGCATTTAGTTGCTCGAGCGCCTCGCTATTTAAAGGACTATTTCTTTTAACTGCAAACACTGGATACTGGCTTTGCAACTCGTCTATAGTCATTGGGCCTGAGGCATCCATGTGCTGAGCGAAGCGACTGTTTTCTGACTCGCTATTATCGTTATGAGGGCTTGTGCACGCAGCAATAGTTCCAAGAATAGTAGCAAAAGTTATGAGTTTGGCTGTCATGAGTCGTCCTGTTTAAAGTTAAGGCTTACTGAGTTTACGCAAAAGCGCTGACCGGTTACTGTGGGGCCGTCGTCAAAAACATGACCAAGGTGTGAGCCACACTGGGCACAGAGGATTTCTGTGCGAGTCATACCATGGCTGTGGTCTTGTTTATAAGCGATGGCTTTATTGTCCTGCGCTCGATCGAAGCTTGGCCAGCCACACCCTGCGTCAAATTTAGAGTCATGACGAAAAAGTGGCGACTCACAACAGACGCAATGATAAATGCCTTTTTCTTGATGCAAATTGTATGCGCCTGAAAAAGGTGGCTCAGTGCCATGTTGCTGGGTCACTTGATAACTGAGTGTGTCTAGCTCTTTAGCGCGCTGTTGCGCCACAGACTTAAGTGGAGGGTGGGCTATATGAAACTGACTCCACAGTTGCCAATTATGTGGAACTTGCGCGCCAATTTTCGCGGCTTGATCCAGCAAATAACCGTTAATGGCGTTGATCTCAGTAATATTGCCCTGCTGAATATCTTGTAACATCGAAGAGTTATTAGCTGCTGTGGCTTGGATAACCTTTAGCGTAATATCTTTTATGGCTTGCTCAAAGTTTAAGTCGAGGATGTCAGCTAGACGTTGATTCTCATTGATGAGGGCTAACACTGCTGGTTTCTTGTCATGATCAAGCAAAGCCCCGTTTTTGCACTGGTAAATAGCGGTTAAAGGATTAATTACTGCATTAATAAACAGCTTTTGCCAGAGAACGGTTTTAATATCTGAGTGCCACTGACCATTGACTGCTTCTAGAACATTCGAGCTTAAAAAGTCTGATGGCTCGGTGGTATGAAAACTACCAAAGGTAACAGAGCCGCGCCCTGCATAATGAACGGTGTTTGTTTCTGAGGTAAAAGCGCCGTGGGTATTGCTAGCGAAATAGATTTGTACTGGGTTTACAAAACGTAACGCTATTTGCTCATGCCCCATACCGTTTTGAAACAGGACTATTTTAGTGGTATCGCTGATAGCGTGGCTAATGGACTCTAGAGCTGTTTCTAACTGGTGAGACTTGACGCAAAGCCAAACTTGCCCTAATTCATCACATTCAGAGGCGGTTATAGGGGGAATTTCATGGTAAATTTGTTGCTCTTGGTCATGCAGACACCATAGGCTTGAGCGAGCATTGTTTTCGGCTCTGACAATTAACTGGCAATCGATAGACGCTTCGGTTAGTTTATGAGCTAACAACTGGCCAACCGCGCCAGCACCAAGAATAGAAATCATGATGTACCATCATTAATGAATTGAGAATTATCTTATAGTGATTTTAACAAGAAAAAAACTCCTGAACAGTATTCGAAACTTTGTCTACTTTCAGCCTGAGGTCTTTAGGATGTTGTTCCTTGGGTTTTCGGCTGGTCTTCCTTTGTTATTGGTTTTAGGAACTCTCTCCTTACTGCTTAAAGACGCCGGTATTTCAAAAAGCGAAATAGGCTTCGCTTCGTGGATAGGTTTAGCATACTCCATCAAAGTTCTTTGGTCGCCTGTTGTTGATAATTTTAAGCTGCCCATACTCAGTCGCTTATTGGGAAAGCGAAAAGGATGGCTCCTGTTTGCACAGGTTGGGATCGCGATTGGTCTATACATGATTTCTCAGACTGACGCCGGCACACATACTCAACGGTTGGTTATATTCGCTTTAATAACAGCGTTTTTGTCTGCAACCCAAGACATAGTGATAGATGCTTTTCGGGTAGAGTCAAACGATGATAAAAAACAAGGTGCAGCGGCAGCAACTTATATTATGGGGTATAGGTTGGGAATGATTGTCGCCGGAGCCGGCGCTTTGAAGTTAGCCGCTAACTTTGACTGGTCAACTAGTTACCAAGTTATGGCGCTTTGTATGGGCGTTGGTATTATTGGAGGCTTACTATCGCCGGAGCCACCACATAAAAAGCAAGTTCTCGGCGAAACTGATCTCGAGAAGGAGATCACTGAAACAGTACTGCAACCTTTAGCTAAAGATAAGATCAGGCTAAAACACAAAATAGAGTCATCAACCGCTTTTCAGTATTTTGTAAAAGCCGTGTTATCGCCATTTGTTGATTTTTTCAAGCGTTACAAATGGTGGGGCTTGGTAATCATAGCCTTTATTCTATCTTTTAGAGTTAGCGATATTGTTCTTGGGGTTATGACTAACGTATTTTACGACGACATGGGCTTTACCAAGGATGAGATAGCAGACTACTCAAAGATATACGGCGTCATAATGACTATTTTAGGTGCTTTCATTGGCGGCTATGTGGTCAATAAAGTGAAAATTCTGTGGTGCCTTTTATGGGGCATTGTCCTAGTGATATTAACCAACCTTTTGTTTGCTTATATGGCGACTCAACCAAAAGACGTGGGTTTCTTAATTTCTGTGATAAGTGCGGACAACATGGCTGGTGGTTTTTCGATGGGGGTATTGATGGCTTACTTTGCAACGCTCATTAACCAAGAGTTTACGGCCACACAGTTTGCACTTTATACATCTTTGATGACTTTAACAGGAAAAATCTTAGGCGGTTTCAGTGGGGTGAACATCGAAAATTGGGGCTATCCCATGTTTTTCACCTACGCAGCTTCGTTAGGAATCCCTGCCTTTTTATTAATACTAGCTTTATTCTATCGAGAGCGAAGGCTGAGTAGGGAGCAATAAAAAAGGCGCCATGAAGCGCCTTTTAGGGTTTTGCTCAACATACGGTTACAGGTGTAGCGTAAAGCCTGCATAGATGCCGTCGATCTTGATGTCACTAGCTAGTGAGTCAAAGTTATCAAACTCTACGTCAAATGTGCGGTAGCCTAGCTCCACTCCAAAGCCACTGTCACCCTCGTAAGCAACATAAGCTTTAATGTCTGAGATTTTATCACCAGACTTCTCACCAATGTTTACGATGGCGCCAGTTCTAAGGCCAGTGAATGGTAAGTCGAACTGAGCTTTACCATAGATTGTTGGTACCGTGCCTTTAAAGTTTAAGCGTGAGCCAACTACGCCAGTGGTCGCGGTGTAGTTGATTTCAGTGAAACCATCAAACTCTTTTGCCGTTAAACCTAGGTCTAAATTCACCCAGTTGTCGAGTAGCTCGTAATATAATGTGTAATCAGTATGTGAAAAATCATAGCCTGAAGTTAATTCGCTACCTTCTGCGAAGACAACACCATCGAAGGTGAAAGTCTTTGATGCATTACCAACTGCGCTACCTTCTAAGTTATTTTGCTGTACTTTTATATTCGGCAAAAACGGTATTGGATGCTCGAAAGCAACGTAATAGGTATTGTCATCGCTGTCTTTAAATCCAAGGTCTTGGTTTAAATCAACGTTTTGATCGCCAGAGTTAACATAACCGTCTAGATCATAATTCCAGCGCTCTGCACCAGCATAGATGCCAATAAAGTCAGCGCTTGCAGTGCCTGATGCCGCTAAGATGGCACTAGCGATAAGTGTTGTCTGTAATTTCATGGGGGATATCCTCTATTTATATTTGGTGCTATTTTATAGCTTTTTATGGGTAAAAAATACCTAACTTATCAACTGTTCTAACTTCCAGACGAATGAATTGCTATAATTGTGACATCTTTATTGACTGATAAATTAATGTGGACGAACGATTTGGTGGTATAGCGAGGCTGTATGGGCAAGCTGCGCTTAATGTATTTAAAGAATCTCATGTGTGCGTTATTGGCGTAGGTGGTGTTGGCTCTTGGGTGGTTGAGGCGCTGGCTCGCTCTGGAATCGGTAAAATCACCATGATTGACCCTGACGAAGTGAGCGAAAGTAATATTAACCGTCAGCTAGTGGCGCTTGGGAGTACAGTTGGTAAGGGGAAATGTGATGTTTTAGTCGAGCGCATTGCCGATATTAATCCTGATTGTGAAGTCACTGTAGTCGAAGATTTATTGAAGCCAGAAAATACCCGTGAGTTGATAGACACCAAGTTTGATTACGTGGTCGATGCGATTGACAGCGCTCGAAGTAAAGCAGCCTTAATTCGTCATTGTAAGCGCAACAAAATACCAATCGTTTGTATTGGTGGTGCAGGAGGCCAAGTCGACCCACAGCAAATTACTGTGGCGGATATTACACGGACCCATAATGACCCCTTGCTTGCCAAAACACGTTCCATTTTGCGCTATGACTTCGGATTTTCCAGTAATCTAAAGCGCAAATATCAGGTTCCTTGCGTCTATTCCACAGAGCAACTAGCTTACCCTTTACCTGATGGGGGCATAACTCACCAAAAGCCCGACTCGGATAGAGCCTTGCGTATGGCGTGTGACGTAGGAATGGGCTCAGCTACACATATAACAGCAACATTTGGCTACTTCGCCGTGGGTTTATTGCTAAAGAAGCTTGCTACAAAAAAACACTAAAACTAGCGCTTATCATCGTTTAAACTACTGAAAAACTTATTATTAGAAAGGATTTTACATGAAAAAAATAACCATTTTCCTGCTTGGCATTTTGATGGCTTTCTCAACCATTGCGCAGTCTAAATTCATTCCGATAGAAGACTTTGCCAAAAAATCACAATTTAAGTCTACTAGAATATCACCCAATGGAGAGCATCTTGCCTTTACCTTTGAAGAAGGTACAGAAGTAAAGCTTGGTATTATGAGCCTTACGAAAAAAGAATTATTAACATCCTTTGATGTAGGCCCAGAGAGGGAAGTGGTTTATTTTTATTGGGCTAATGATGAGCGAGTAGTATTGTTGGCTGGGAATATAACGGGATGGCTTGATGGTGCCAAAAAGAATTACAGGTTGATGGCAGGTAATATTGACGGTAGTAAAAGAAAAGAGCTTTGGGACTTTCAGCGCTCTGGCATAAGAATAATTTCTACATTAGATAATGATAAAGAAAAGGTTTTGGTAACAAAGTCTCACTGGCAAGACGAAGATGTAAAACTGCATTACCTTGATGTGTACAAAGGTAAGCTAGATTATGCTCCAGACTCGCCTAAAGCCGTAGGGGAGAATGCAGGGATATTTTCTATCAGTGTAGATTTGAATGATGTGCCTAGAGTTGCCATGGAGTATGATCAGCAAGATGAAGATGATAGCTCAGATGATGTCAGTAGGTTACACATTAAAAATAAGTTCGACGAATGGATGGTGCTACAGTTACCAAAGCAAAGAGACGATATCCCTAATGTTTATCCTTTAGGATTCAATAAAAAAAATAATAAGTTTTACTTTGCTTCAAACCATGACTTAGATCATGACGGTGTGACTGGCTTTTTTGTGCTTGATATTGAAACGCAGCAGATAAAGAAGCTATATAGGCACCCAGATGTAGATATTCAAGGTGCCATAAGGGGAGCTAAAGGGGAAGTTATCGGTGTTTATGTAGAGCCTGGTTACCCGACCTATTATTATTTAGAGGATACAGACACTAAGGAAGAAGTTAGTTTTCATAAATCTTTACGAGCCAGCTTTAAAGGTTCTGACATTTCGATTAGTAACTATAGTGATGACGGAAAACTAACAGTAGTTAGAGTTTCTAGCGATAGGAATCCAGGTGATTTTTACTTATTTAATCGTGAAAACAACAAAGCAGAATATATCGCTAGTTCGATGCCTCATATAAAGCCAAATTCAATGTCTTTTGTGGAACCTTTCGTTATGCAAGCTCGAGATGGCTTAAAAATGTATGGTCAATTGACGATCCCAAATGGTAAAGAGTTGAAAGGTCTTCCTATGGTCGTTTTCCCACATGGTGGCCCTTATGGCGCAACTGATCATTGGGGCTTTGACTGGCGTGCTCAGTTATTGGCGAATCGAGGTTACCTAGTGATGCAGTTAAACTATCGTGGCTCGGGTAACTACGGCAAAGACTTCCAAGAAGCGGGTTATGGCGAGTGGGGCGAGAAGATGCAAGATGACCTCGCTGATGCAACCCTTTGGGCTATAAAGCAAGGTTTTGCAGATAAAGATCGTATCTGTATGCATGGCATCAGTTATGGCGGTTACGCTTCGATGCATGCGGCAGTGCGCCACCCTGACCTGTATCAGTGTGTTATCCCTGAAGCGGGGCTTTATGATATTGAACTTCAGTGGGATAAAGCTGATTCATTCCGCAATGCTTCCACAGCCTACAAGAATAGTTATATCGTTCAGTCTTTCGGCTCTACAGATAAAGAAGTATTAGAGGCTCGTTCTCCTGCTTTTAATGCTGATAAGGTCAAAGTACCTGTATTTTTGATCCACGGCGAAGATGACGTTCGTGTACCAATCGACAATGCTTATGTTATGGAAGAAGCACTAAAGAAAGAAGGAAAAGAGGTTAAGACTTATTACAGAGAAGATGGCCACGGTTTCCAAAAGGTTGAATACCGTGTAGAGTCATTCGAGCAAATCTTTGATTTCTTAGAAGAACATATCGGTGATTAAAATAAACTGTTAAGTTTCAAATCTAAGCCACCTTCGGGTGGCTTTTTTGTAGGTGTATTAATACATAAATATTAACAACCCTTGAAAAAAATTGATTCGTTCTTATATAGGTTATGAGCGTTAAGTCTCTGAGAGATTAACGCCGTAATATCAACATTTTATATTGCTTCTAATGGAGGATATACCTTATGAACAGAATCGATTTAACACCTTTATACCGTAGTAGTGTTGGCTTTGATCGCTTAGCGTCATTGTTAGATAATACCTTACGCGGTGAGCAATCTTCAGGTGGTTACCCACCTTACGACATCGAAATTCTCGATGAAAACGAATATGCAATTACTATCGCTGTTGCTGGATTTGAGCGCGATGAGCTGGATATCCAGACAGAAAAAGGCGTTTTAACAGTGCGTGGTCGTAAAGCCGACACTGATAAAGAGCGCAATTTCTTGCACCAAGGCATTGCCAACAGAGCCTTCGAGCGCAAGTTCAATTTAGCAGATTATGTGGAAGTGACTGACGCAAACATGAGCAATGGTCTTTTAACGATTAACTTGGTTAAAGAAATCCCTGAGGCTATGAAGCCTAAGAAGATTTCAATTGGTCAAGCGGATACAAAAACCATTGAACATCAGTCAGAGAAAAGCGAAAAGGTCGCTTAACTTTATAAACCATAAATCTTGCTTATAAAATCTTTGTTGAAAATAAATAGGGGCCACAGGCCCCTATTTTTTATGCATGATTCTAGCATTGCACTTATTGTGCTAATCGTAATAGTGTATTGAGTAAAACTTGAGTACCTTTTTCCACGTCGTCCCAGTGCGACCATTCGTCAGGAGCGTGACTGACGCCACCGACGCTCGGAATAAAAATTAATCCTGTTGGCGTGAGATCGGTAAAGAACTGAATATCATGGCCGGCGCCACTGGGCATCCTCATGTATGAATAATCCAGAGCTTTAACTTCTTCTTCAATTAAATCCACAACTTCGGGATTAAAGTGTTTAGGTTCGAGCCAACTCATTTGCTCATACTCAAAGTAAAGTTTGTGCTTACGAGCGATAGAAGATAGAACCTTGCGACAACTGTTGGCTAATTGATGCATGACATCTTCCTGCATATCACGGCCGACAATAGTAAAGTGTGCTTCACCTGGAATGGTGTGGGCATAACCCGGCTTTAAATCGACCCGACCGATAGTAATGCGACTTTTATCAGTGCCTTCCTCGTCAATAATACGACTAATCTCATGAGCAAAATCGGCGAGCCCCATGAACGCATCACTGCGCATATCCATCGGTGCAGTTCCGGCGTGATCGGCTTTACCCTTTAATTTCACTAACCATTTAAAAACACCAGAAATTCCATCGACCACTCCGATGCACTTATTAGAGTTTTCGAGTACAGGACCTTGTTCAATATGCAGTTCAAGGAATGCTTTCATGCTCGAAGGATCGCGACGTGCACGCAAGGTATCATGGACATTTAAACCACATTTTTCTAGCGCATCTTTTAAATACTCGCCTTTAGGATCGCGCGCTGACTCTAACCAATCTAAAGTTAAGTTACCGCTTAATGCCTGCGCACCAAGCATGCCACCAAAGCGGCCTTCTTCTTCACTGGTTCCGATGATTTCAATCGGGCAATTGACGTCGATATTATTTTCTTGGATAACGCGGATGCATTCTAAACCTGCAACGACGCCTAAAGTACCGTCAAACATCCCGCCAGCGGGTACTGAGTCGAGGTGCGAACCTACGAGGACTGCTGGCTTGTCCGGATCACCCAAACGGCCACAGACGTTGCCGGCGCCATCCATGTGTGTTGTGAGCCCTGCGTCTTTAAATTTTCGCATCATCCATTGTCGGGCTTCCATATCAATTTCTGTCAAACCTTGGCGATAAATACCTTTGTCTTTTTCATTGAAGCCAAACTTTGATAATTCATATAAATCATTTTCAATTCGTTCTATATTGATTGAAGAGATAATGTTTCCTTGTCGTTGGTGAGCTTTGTCTAAATTATAACCACGTGTTTGATCTAATTTCAAAGCTTTGCTAAGGTGGGTTGTCTTTCGCAGAGACAGCAACCTTAGGTTATGACCAAGTACATGGTACCGGTCTTCCTGCTCCTGCTGACGTTAAGTGGCGGGGTAGCTGGCAGTCTATGTAACGGACAACAATGTTCATTACATTTGCAGCTGAAGGACGGTAAGGACGAGGTAATTACAGCCGGTCACTTTAATTTAGAGTGGCCCACAGAGAAGGAAACGCACGCTTCTAAACAGCAAGCTTTAGAGGGTGACAGTGGAGGTGAATCTTCAGCAATAAAAGAGGCACTTCTTGATAATGATCAACACTATGCAACACGCCTAAAGATTTCTAGCGAATCAACGTTTTCCAACGTTAGCCATTCAATAAAAATTCACAATACTCAGCGCGCGATAAGCTTAACCGGTTTCTCCGATGGCGTTTATTACGCACGATTGTTTGATGCTAATGATCAAGCGGTCAGTAACTCAGTCGAATTAACAGTAAATCATCACTCCATGTTTAACGTGTGGTTAGTTTTTATTTCAGGCGCCACATTATTCTTAATTCTTATTGGTTACATGATGGCTAATGTTTTCCGACATAAAGAAGAAGCATAACTATGGACTATAACCCGATCTCAATTACAACCGCGCTGGTAATACTTGTTGTTTTTGGCGCAGTGTGGATATTTTTTGGTTGGTGGTTGGGGCGAAAAAATAAGTCACTTGATGACTTCATGTTGGCAGGGCGAAACGTTGGTTTAGCCTTTGCTGGCGCCACCGCAATGGCAACCTGGATAACGAGTAATACGACTTTAGTTGCGCCACAGCTGACTTACGAGCTTGGTGTATGGGGCATGGTTGGCTATTCGTTAGCGGCGCTTGGGTTGATTCTATTCGCGCCAATGGCAAAGCGAATTAAAGAACTTATGCCGGAAGGTTACACCTGTGGTGATTTCATTCGTGTGCGCTACGGTAAAACCGCTTGGATAGCATTTTTGGTGGTTTCTTTCTGTTACGCCATGGGCTGGTTGGTGAGCTTAGGAATGGCTGGTGGAGTCTTACTCAATACCTTAAGCGGTTTAAGTTATCACCTTGGAATGACAGTAATTCTGGCCATCTGCGTTGGCTATACCTTGCTCGGAGGGCTTCGAGCGGTTATCGCTACCGACTATGTCCAAACCATTATCATTATTGTCGGTGTCTTAATCATCGGCTTTGTGTGTTACCAAACGGTAGGCCTCGAAAAGGTTTACGACTATAACAAAGAGCATCACCCTGAATTACTGAATCTTCTTTTCCCTGCGGCAATGATGTTCCTGTTCAATAATATCTTCTTTGGTTTAGGTGAAATTTTTCATTCGAATGTCTGGTGGTCACGAGCCTTGGCATTCCGTCCAGGCATCGGCAGAAAAGCCTATTTCATGTCTGGTTTTTTATGGCTACCGATTCCAATTGTGGCAGGCTTTATTGCGCTGTCTGCACCCGTTTTAGGTTTGTATCCCGACTCAAGCGACATGGTTGGCCCTATGGTTGCGGCCAACTTACTCGGTGATATCGGTGCTATCTTTGTATTTATTGTCGTCTTTTCAGCGTTAGCGTCGAGTTTGGATTCACTGCTTGCTGCGACTAGTGATTTAGTCACTAGAGATATTTATAACGGTTTAATCAATAAAAAGGCAGATAAAAAAACATTACACCGCATCAGCAAATTAGTCATTCTGGGACTTGGTTTTGTCACTTGGCTGCTGTGTTTGCCTAAAATAACTACGTTAGGTGCTTTGCTAAATTTCACGGGCGCTTTCGTTGCTAGCACGATTTGGCCGATTGTTCTTGGTTTGTACCAGCGCCGAATGTCTGGAGATTTTGTAACCGCAGCGTTAGTGCTAGGAACTGTCAGCGGATTGATCGGGTATCACACTATCGGTTTTTATGTAGCCGCTTTGTTTAGCTGCATCGTGTCATTCGTTATTTGCATGATCGGACTGCTGGTGAAGAACGACAACTTCGATTGGCAAAGACTTAAGAGCATGGAGAAAACGCAGTGATTATTTCTCTAGAAACATTAGAAGCATTAGTATTAGCGGCGATGGCAGTGACCTGTTTATCGCCAGTGATTTTAATTATTTTATTAATCAAGGACTGGTTAAAAGAAGAACTATGGTGAATCCAATGGTTGATGACAGCATGAAGTTTTCACGTATTAAACCTGATGTATTTGGTGATGCGCACCCGAAAGCTTTATTGAAACGAATTCAAGAAGATGGCGATAAGCTACAAGTTTTATCTAACCAACATATTGTGTCGGCGGAGCAGTTTGAAGCTGACACGATATTGCAGCTGTTTCGCTTGGCGAGCAAGTACGAAAGTAACCCTCAGCGCTACAGTAATCCCTTAAAAGGAAAAATCTTAATTAGCGCTTTCTATGAACCTAGCACAAGAACTCGCTTATCTTTTGAAAGTGCTTGGCACCGTTTGGGTGGTGACATAATGTCGATTACCGATCGCGCCACAACAGGGATCGCAAAAGGCGAATCGCTCGCCGATGTTGGTGAAATGTTTAATAACTACGGCGACTGCGTGGTTTTGCGTGAAAGTAACGAAGACTCAGTCACAGAAATGACTTCGACACTGCGTATTCCAATTATTAATGCCGGCAACGGAACGCGAGAGCATCCAACGCAAGCGATGGCGGATCTGTATACCATTTTCAAGTGGAAGCCGGAGCTACTCGAAAACAATGGCACTAAAATCAAAATTGGTGTCATTGGTGTGCCGAGCTTTATGCGTACTGTGCGTAGCTTGTTGAAGCTGTTTGCGCTATTTCCAGATATCTTTGCAGAAGTGGTGCTGATTCATGATAGTGATGAAGATGAAATCTTTACGCCAGGCCAGCGTGAAAAACTTGAAGCTAAGGGACTAAATTTAACCGTTAGTCGAACGCTAGACGATATATTACCAACGCTAGACGTGGTTTATATCAACGCTATTGCATGGGTTGGCGACTCTTACGAAGAACATGGCACTAAGTTCAAGCTGGATAAAGACTCGCCGCTAAAAAAAGATGCCATTATTTTGCACCCTCTCGCCAGGGGCGATGAGTTGTCCACAGATTTGGATGAAACACCCCATAATTGGTATTTCTCTCAGGCTAGGGGCGCTGTGTTCTTAAGAATGGCACTACTGACGTGCATGGTTGAGCGTACAGAGCGTGTCTTAGACGTAGTGTAACTGAGAACTTTATAAACCCTTATTGTAACTAAAATCCGAGGAGATTTAGTGTATGTGCGGAATCGCGGGTGTGATTCATAACGATAAAAACCGAGCAATAGATTCGCAAACTTTAGTTAATATGGCAGCGATTCAATACCATCGTGGGCCTGATAATTTTGGTTATCACAATCCACAAGGTGCTGGTGTTGGCTTGAGTCATGCGCGATTAACGATCATTGACTTAGATGAAGAACGTGGCCGCCAACCGCATGTGAGCAGTGATGGCCGCTACATGATGGTGCATAACGGTGAGTTCTATGATTTTCAGCGTATCCGAGCCTCGATGACCGCGCAGGGTGCACGCTTTGGCACTAAAAGCGATTCAGAATTAGTTTTACAAATGTATCCTCATTACGGCATCGAAAAAACCGTTGAGCAATTGCGTGGTGAGTTTGCGTTTTCAATTTATGATCGTGAAGAAGAAACCATGTACTTAGTGCGCGATCGGTTTGGAATTAAGCCTTTGTATTGGACTGAAACCGAACATGGCGTTGTTTTCGGTTCGGAATTAAAAGTGCTTTTTGCGCATCCTGAGGTGAAGCGAGAAATCGACTCTGAAGGCTTGTATCACCAGCTCATTCAGGTCATGGTACCCGGCTCTACAGCTTTTAAAGGAATCAACCAAGTTCCCCCTGGTCACTGGATTAAAATTCAGCGCAAAGACGGTAAGCTCAATATTGAGCAACATAAGTATTGGGACATAAACTTTCCACAAGCCGAAGCACACCTTAATGTAAAAGACGAAGAAGAATATATCGAAGGGGTGCGCGAGCAGTTGCTTGAAGCGGTACATTTACGCCTAAACGCGGATGTTCCCGTTGGAGCCTACCTTTCTGGCGGTATCGACTCTTGCTCAATTTTAGGGCTTTCTGCATCGGTGCGACAAGATCCGGTTAAAGCTTTTACCATTGGTTTTGATGACGCGGATTATGATGAAACGCCGATTGCTACTGAAATGGCGGAGATGACGGGAGCGGAGCAGATTATTCTGCCTTTGTCTGCGGAGCACTTGTATGATCATTTTGAACGAACTATTTGGCACACCGAGCGCACGATTTATAACACCCTAGGCGTTGCCAAGCTACTGATGAGCCAGAAGGTTCGTGAGCAGGGTTACAAAGTGGTGCTGACAGGTGAGGGCAGTGACGAGTTGTTTGCGGGGTATCCGGCTTTCCGTAAGGATATGTTCCTTTATGGCTTATCAGACTTGCCCGACAACTTAAGAACTGATTTGCAGTCCACTTTGGCCGAATCAAATGAACTCTTTAAAGGCGCTATGTTGCCTCGGGAAGAATTTAACTCAGAAGCCATTAATCAAAAAGTCGGCTTTACACCAACTTGTATCCAAAGCTGGATGGGCTGCGACGGCTTTGCGCGTGACTTGATGAGTAAAGATCACCAAGCAAACATAAAAAGCTATGATGCTGGTCGCGCGATAGCTGAGCAGTTTGATGAATCTCAGCTAGAAGGGCGTCACCCACTCGATAAAGCGCAATACGTTTGGATCAAAACTATGCTTGAGGGGCAGATCCTCACTTGGGGCGGTGATAGAGTCGACATGGCAAACTCGATGGAAGCGCGTCCGCCGTTTCTTGATCACTACTTAGCAGATTACGCGGTAAATATTCCGCCACAGATGCGAATTAAAGGTCCAGTCGAGAAGTATGTGCTCAAAGAAGCGATGAAAGGTTTGCTTCCAGAAACACTTTATAAGCGTCAAAAATTCGCCTTTATGGCGCCACCGGCACACACCGACGAAAAGAAATGGAATGCTTTAATGGAACTGATGGAAGAGTTTGCTAACGAGAAAAGGATTAAAGAAGCGGGCCTAATCGATTATGACGCCTTGAAGCAGATGATCGATAGTCATGCTGATCCTAGTGTGCCACGAGATCATAAAGTGCAGATGGATGCGCTGTTGAACCATGTTCTTGGCGTCCAACTGCTGCATTATCATTTTGTTGAGCAAGATATCCCTAAAAAGGCTGCCGCTAAAGCGCATGAGCTTGGATGGGCTGCGTAAGTTCATATAACTAATTTTCGAAACTTAAAACCAGCGTACACTATAGGGAAATAGTTAGTGCGCTTAAGTTTTTACGAATAAATCTGAGATGGTCTTGAGTTCCCTTTGTTTATAATAAACAGTGCATAGGCGCAGATTTGCCGCTTGTGCTTATTACAATAAATTTGAGGGGTAAATTATGAAAAAACTAATATTTGTCAGTGGCTTATTGGCGGCTGCTAATGTGCAAGCTGCCGACTAATTCGAGCCAATAGATTATCATCAACACAGTACAGTTTTTGCCGACGATCAAAAGTCACACGTCAAAAGCCACGCTGCGATGACTGTTAGAGTGGACATGTCATTCCTTGATCAGCAGTATCAAGCAGTCCAAGACTCAGAATTGAATACGGCCAACCAGCAGCCGGTTGAGTTCCAAGTCAGCCTACCAGACGGTAGTATTCAAGACATCGTCATTAATCGAGCGAATGATAACTTCGGTGAAAGTTATTCACTATTTGGTTATGTCAAAGGCCAGCCAGACTACCAAGTCGCTTTTAATACCGCAGACGGCACAGCTTTCGCGGGAATTATTATGCTGGGCGAACAAAGCTATAAAATTACGCCTAAAAGCGATGGTATTTCTATAGTAGAGCCTATTCTTGGGCGTAAGTATGCCTGTGGTGGTGGAAAGGACAGCGGACTAGAGTATGAGCATGATTTCTCTTCGCAGCTTGTCTCGCAGTTTGATACTGCTGATTCAGTGAACGCTACGAGTAATGTAGATGTGATGTTGATTTATACATCGGCTGCCAAATATGGTGCAGGCTCAGGGAGTAACATTAGAGCGCTAGCACAGCAGTCAGTCGATCAAATGAATCTTTCTTTATCCAATAGCCAAGTTGATGCGAATGTAACTTTGGTCTATACCGGCGAAGTAGCATACACGGAAACTGGTAGTGGCTATACAGATTTGGACTGGGTAACCAACAACTCAGGAGTTGCTAGCCTTAGAAACCAGTATGGCGCAGATTTGGTTGGTTTCCTCGTTGAGAACCCAGGAAACTTATGTGGTTTAGGTTGGTACATGGCGAACCCAAGCCCGAATTTTGCATCGCGCGGATTCCAAGTGACACGTCGTAACTGTCTGGGCGGTTGGACTGTGGCGCATGAGTTTGGTCACAACATGGGGCTTCAACATGATGAGGCGAATGCTGGTGGAACACCTGGACCATACCAGTACAACTATGGACATATCTTAAGTAATAATTATCACACCATTATGGCTTACGGCAGCTCGTGTAACTGGTGTCCAGTGATTAATAACTTTTCAAATCCTGATATTACCTATCGAGGCGTTCCAACGGGCACTGCTTATCATAACAATGCGCGCCGCTTAAATGACACGCGAGCGATTGTTGCTGCGTTCCGTGAAGGCGATGACGATGGTGGTGATGATCCTGTTGAAGTTATTGAGTTAGAAAAGGGTAAGTCTGAAACCCTAGCGTCACTCGAAGCGGGTAAGTCACAACCTTATAAAATTGTCATTCCTAATAATGATAAGAATCTAACTATTCGCACTTCTGGCGGTAGCGGTGATGTCAGTCTATATGTCACCTACGAAGGTCGAGCTGATCAAAATAATCATGATTGTGCTAGCGAAAGTGCGGGCAGTAATAGCGAAACTTGTAGCTTCGCAGATGCTCAGCGAGGGACTTATTATATTATGCTGACTGCAGAAGCGACTAGCAGAAACGTGAGTATTATCGCGGAGTATGGCGAGGACGATGGTGGTGACGATTATGACTATACAGAGTCGGCCTATGTGTATAGCCGTTACAGCACAATTTTCCCGAGAAATAACTATGGTTATTACTACGCAAAATCAGGCACACACAAAGCTCAATTAAGTAGCAGTAGCAGCAATACTGACTTTGACCTCTACTTCCAGAAGTGGAACGGTCGTCAGTGGGTAACTGTAGACTCGAGCTACACGCCAAGTAACCATGAAACCATTGAGTACAATGGCTCTGCGGGTTATTACCGTTGGTACGTCTATAGTTACAGTGGTTCAGCAACAGCGACACTGCAATACAGCATTCCAAAATAACGAGTTTTGACCTTAAAACTGCAAGGGTACTCCGGCTCTTGCAGTTTTATCATCCCCAGTTCAATTCTCAAGCTCCATTCTCAAGCTCCATTCTCAAGCTCCATTCTCAAGCTCCATTCTGAGCTCTGCCCTTGGAATCACCACTTTTTATATAATTCTTCTAAATTAAATTATAAAATAAGCAGTTCTAATTAAAGCTCATTCTCGGCACGAATCGCACTTAAGATCTTGCCGTGAGTTAACCGTTGCGAGTATTACTATTGATCCCAGTGGATTCTAAAACCCCCGTAAAAAGTGATTCATCTAGTGAATCCTTATACGAAACCATCACCGATGATTTGGTGCGTCAAGGTTATAGCATTAATCCCGAGGCATTACCGCCAAGCTTAGCAAAAGCGCTTTATCAGCAGGTCTTAGAGCTAAATCAAGCAGAGTTTGATACCGCAGGTATTGGACGTCAGCAAGCACATACCGTGGATACTCGAGTCAGAACTGATGAAATCTGCTGGATAAACGGCAGTACCAATACTGGGCAGAACTGGCTAAACTGGGCCGGCGGCTTACGTGAATACATAAACTCACAACTGTTTCTTGGCCTTTTTTCCTTTGAAAGCCATTTCGCACACTATGGGCCTGGCGATTTTTATAAACGCCACCTCGACGCTTTCAAGGGAGAGTCAAACCGATTGTTGTCGCTTGTCGTCTATTTAAATCCAGAGTGGGAAGAAGAAGACAAAGGAGAGCTGGTTCTTTATCGAGACGAGCATGATATGACAGGCATCAAAGTAAGCCCGACCTTTGGCACCGTTGTTGCTTTTCTCAGCGAAGATTTTCCCCATGAAGTATTACCCGCTAAACGTGATCGATATTCGATTGCCGGTTGGTATCGGCTCAACAATAGCATCGGCAACCGAATCGACCCACCGCGATAAAGCTTTAGTAGTGTGGGGAGAAACTCTTACAGACTGTATAAAAAGCAGAATAGTAGATACGATAGGAAACCTATAAACACAACTTATTCATGCTTTTTATCTGGGATTTTTGTATAATGCGCAACAATTTCTCAGCGATACCAAAATCGCTGCCGTGGCAACCCCTCGATGCACTGCCATCGCGCTGCGCTATTTTAATTCGTATTTTTCTAAAGAGGAGAGGCAATGAAAGTAGGTATTATAATGGGCTCGAAATCAGATTGGCCTACCATGCAACATGCGGCGGACATGCTTGATAAGTTTGGTGTTGAGTATGAAACTAAAGTCGTTTCAGCGCACCGTACTCCTCAATTACTTGCTGACTATGCTTCCTCAGCCTCGGAACGCGGAATTAAAGTCATCATCGCTGGTGCCGGCGGTGCCGCGCACCTACCAGGTATGGCGGCGGCCTTTACTTCGCTGCCTGTGCTTGGAGTTCCAGTTAAGTCTAAAGCCTTAAATGGAATCGACTCATTGCTGTCTATTTGTCAAATGCCAAAAGGCGTAGCGGTGGGTACACTAGCCATTGGTGATGCTGGCGCGGCAAACGCAGGCTTACTAGCAGCGCAAATTTTAGGTTGCCAGCAGCCACATTTGTTAGCAAAAATCGACCAATTCCGTAGCGAGCAAACGGAAACTATTTTGGCCAACCCTAACCCAGCTGAATAGCGAGCATTAATATGCAAATGTTAGTACTTGGAGCAGGGCAGCTAGCGCGCATGATGGCGCTTGTGGCTGCCCCTTTAGATATTCATATTCGAGCTTACGACGTTACTACTAAGCAAGTATTGCATCCGGTGACCGGTGAGCGCTATGAGCAAAGCTTACAGCAAGCCATTGAAGCGAGCGATCGTATCACCGCGGAATTTGAACATGTGCCACTGGATGTATTGGCGCTTTGCGAGCAAAGCGGTAAGTTTTTCCCAAGCAAAAAAGCTATCGAATGTGGTGGAGATCGCGCTAAAGAAAAAGCCTTATTAGATACAGCGGGTGTAGCAAGTGCACCATACGTACTGGTTACCGAACGTCTTCATCTAGATCAGGCCATCAACGAGTTTGGGCTACCTTTGGTCATTAAAACCTGTCAGGCGGGATACGACGGAAAAGGGCAATGGCGCTTAAAGTCTAGCGAGCAAACGGATGACATTTGGCAAGAAATGCTGGCGTTTTTGGAAAAAGATGTCACGCATAGTATTATTTGTGAAAAAATGATTCCTTTTGAGCGCGAAGTGTCAGTTATCGGCGCTCGCGATAGGCAAGGTAATGTAAAGGTTTATCCTGTTACAGAAAATGAACACACCAATGGCGTTCTAACGCTGTCTGTAGCGGGAATTGTAAACCAAGATATTCAAGCTCAAGCAATTGATGCATACCATAAGATAGCCGAGGAACTTGAATACGTAGGCGTATTGGCCATTGAGTTCTTTGAAGTAGATGGTGAGTTATTGGTAAATGAAATTGCGCCAAGAGTTCACAACTCTGGCCATTGGACACAGCAGGGCGCTTACTGTTGCCAGTTCGAAAATCATGTACGAGCAGTTGCCGGCTTGCCATTAGGTAACACTGATTTACTGCGACCTAGCGCCATGATTAATGTTCTAGGGCAAGACGCGATACCTCAACAAGTATTAGCAACAACTGGTGCTCGTAGCCACTGGTACGGCAAGAAAGTGAAGCCCGGTCGTAAAATGGGCCACATCAATGTTAGTGCTGATACACTAAACGAGCTAGGAAAGCGTCTTAACGAACTTAGCGAGCATCTTAGTGAGCAAGATTATCCCGGTGTTAAAGCGAGAGCTAATCAGTTACTGAGCCGTTAACTTAGATACCAAGTTACTCTCAAACCTTCCTATAGATACAAAAAAGGTCACTAATTAGTGACCTTTTTTGTTTATTTGGTGGTGCCGTGTGACGCCGGTTTGGTTCCTACAATAGAACTGAATTAGCCCCTAAATTGCTTTAGTAAGCTAATGCGGGTTTATGCTTACGCAGGAGCTTCAGTACCCTGTTTGATAGAAGCTAGTAGAAACTCGGTTGACAAATGTTTTCGGAAGTAAGAACGCATCAATTTCCTTTAATGCCACGCGGTTATCGGTTTCATTAGGCTTTAATCAATAGTCATCCCAATAAGGCGGCTCTCCAAAATAAGAGCTGGCAAAATCGATAAAAGCTCGAAGCTTTGGTGCGAGCAATTTTCTATGAGGGTAGATTGCATATAATCCCATTGTTTCGAGTTCAAAGTCATTGAGCATGGTTTTGAGCTTGCCTTGTTTAAGCGCTTCTCCTACGATGAATGTTGGTTGCAATATATAACCTTCTCCAGCAATTGCTGAGGCCATCAAAATTTCCCCATTATTTGCAACTAATTCTGTTTGATTATGGTGTGAGTTATCGCGTAATACTCTCATAAGAGGATTTTCGGATGTTGTGTAATCCATATAGCTGTAGCGTAAAAAGTGCGAGCTCTCTAAATCCTCTGGATGGGTAGGTTCTCCATATTGTTTTATGTATGAGGGGGATGCACAAAGCACTAGTCTCACTGGAGCAATTTTTTTTGCAATCAAGGAAGAGCTTTTTAAGTGCCCTATTCTCAGGGCGACATCAAACCCTTCTTCGATGACATCCACTTTACGATCACTCAACTCCAGGTTGACCCCCACCTCTGGGTACAGCTTTTTGAAATCTCGAATAAGTGGCGCGAGGTGTAACGTTGAAAAGGACACTGGCGCGCTTATATGAAGAATCCCTTTGGCGGAATTTTGAAGCTCACCAAAGTGGTTTTCCATATCATGAACACTCTCTAGAATGTGCATGGCATGCTGTAAACACTGCTCACCTTCCTGGGTCAAGCGAACGCGTCGAGTGGTTCGGTTAAATAGCCTTACACCCAGTTGCTCTTCTAACTGAGAGACGTACTTGCTTACGAGTTGATTTGATGTCTCTAGTTTCTCTGCGGCTTTGGTAAAGCTGCCTAGTTCTGCCACGGTGATAAACGCTTTCATTGTTTCAAGTCGGTCCATTGATATAGCTCTATTGCAAACATTTTGTTGGTAATTATTCCATAAATACGCTGTTTATTCATTATCTTATTGGTAGTAGTATGGATATTAACCTGATTGAGGCAGTGAGTGCGGTCAGTCATCACAAACGATTTAGAGAGGAATTAACGATGAATAAGCAAACTTTACACAAATTATTGAAATCAGATGCAGGTATTGCAGCTTTGGCTTTGAGAGTACCAGTTGGAATTATCCTGGCTGCTCATGGCGCACAGAAATTGTTCGGCTGGTTTGGTGGATATGGCCTTGAGGGAACTGGCCAATGGATGGCCAGTATCGGATTGGAACCTGGATATTTGATGGCCTTATTAGCCGGCAGTGCGGAGTTTTTCGGAGGTTTGGCCTTGGTATTGGGCTTGTTAACCCGACCTGCAGCAGCAGTAAGCGCGTTTACGATGCTAGTGGCCATTTTTAGCGTTCACTTTGAGCATGGCCTTTTCTTGACGAATAACGGCTATGAATTCGCGCTTGCAATGTTTGCTGCGACTGTAGCACTAACGATTCAAGGCGCAGGTAGCTATGCTGCTGATAATGTAATAGCAAAAAACGTAGCGGGCAGTGCTTCTGTCAATGAGCCATCGCACTTAAAGCAAGCTGCCTAGTGCTCGATAAATCATGCCTTCCTGTATTGCAGGGAGGCTTTTTTACGGAGGTATTTAATCATGTTAGTCAATGGCGTTTGGCAAGAGAATTGGCAACCGGTTCAAAACAAAGACGAGAAAGGTCGCTTTATTAGACAAACTTCATCATTTCGTAATTGGATTACACCCGATGGAGCTCCCGGTCTCACTGGTAAGGGCGGCTTTAAAGCAGAAGCGGCTCGATATCATCTGTATGTAGCCTACATTTGTCCTTGGGCAAGCCGTACTTTAATGGCGAGAAGTCTAAAAGGTTTGGAGGAAATCATCTCCATTTCAGTGGTCAACCCAAAGCTGACGGAGCAAGGTTGGCAGTTTGGGGGCTTCAACGGAAGCCATACTGATGAGCTAAATGGCGCGACCTATTTGCATGAGTTGTACACCAAAGTTGCACCAGATTTTACGGGCCGAGCAACTGTTCCTGTTTTATGGGATAAAAAAACACAAACGATTGTGAACAATGAGTCTGCTGATATTGTTCGCATGTTCAATACAGCGTTTGTCGATCTTGTAGATTCAGGCCCTAACTTAGTTCCAGAGGAAATGGCGTCAGAGGTTGATTCGCTCAATGAATACATTTACTCAGATCTAAATAATGGCGTGTATCAAGCCGGTTTTGCATCATCGCAAGAAGCGTACGAAGAGGCCTTTAAAAAAGTGTTCGTTGCACTCGATTCATTGGAAGAAAGGCTGGCAGATAGTCGGCAATTTCTATTTGGTGACGCACTCACCGAATCAGATATTCGTTTGTTTGTGACCTTGATCCGATTCGATGTGGCCTATCATGGGCTGTTCAAGTGTAACAGAAACATGATTAAAGACATGCCCAGACTTTATAATTATATGCATCGTATCTTGGCGATAAAGGGTATTCAAAGTACGGTAAATATTGAGCATATAAAAGCAGGCTACTACTCGATAAAAGCGCTTAATCCCACAGGGATTGTTCCCGTTGGTTCTGCGCTTTAAAAATAGCAGGAGTTAACATGAAATCGAAGCGAAACATTGTCTACATTTCTCATGGTGGCGGTCCTATGCCTTTGTTAGGGGATCCTGAGCATTTTGAAATGGTCGAGACACTAAAAGAAATTGCTGCAGCAGTGGACAAACCTAGCGCGATACTGGTGATCAGTGCGCATTGGGAGGCGCGTTTGCCTATGGTCACTTCGGGGAAAAATCCTGGAGTTATTTATGACTACGGTGGCTTTCCGAAGGAAGCTTATGAGATTGAGTACCCAGCACCCGGCGAGCCTGAATTGGCAAAAGGTGTGGTGAATGCGCTTGGCGCAAGTGGCATTCAGGCACTACAAGATGAGCAACGTGGATTTGATCATGGCTTGTTTGTGCCGCTTAAAATCATGTATCCCGATGCTGACATCCCATGTGTGCAGTTGTCGTTAGTTCATAGTCTTGACGCAGACCTTCATATCCAAATTGGGAAAGCACTGCAGTCACTTGAGTGGGATAACTTGCTGGTAATTGGTTCTGGGTTTTCGTTTCACAACATGCGCGCATTTTTCAGCCCCAATTCACAGGAAACACGTCAGAATAATATTGCTTTTGATGAGTGGTTAACAGCTGTCGTTAGCGATAGGACGCTGGTAGAAAGCGTTAGAGAAGAGCGGCTTGCTGATTGGGAGTCTGCTCCGAGTGCCAGATTCTGCCACCCTCGAGAGGAGCATTTAATCCCTTTGCATGTTTGTTATGGCATGGCCACTCAACCGAGTGAGAAAACATTCAAAGCTGAAATCATGAAAAAACAATCGTCAATGTTTCATTGGAGGAGCTAAGGCTGGTTGCTAAAGAAAGAGTGCTCTTAAAGCCGTTTGAGAGTGAGCTAGTACTCAATTGCCCGCATCAACCCTTTTTTACTGATAGTAAAGTTGCGGGTCAATAAAAAGCCCTAATGGCTGGTGAGAGCTCATTAGGGCTTAAAAATTTGGTGGAGGCGGCGGGAGTCGAACCCGCGTCCGCGAATCCTCTGCTTTAGAATCTACATGCTTAGAACCATCTTTAAGTTAACCAATGACGAGCCAATGGCCAGGCTTTCAGTGGCGATCTCGAGGAAAGTTTAACAGTTGGCTGCCGAGCACAGTTACCTGCGAGTCCCTGTATATGACTGTCTAGCTCCTACCAAGGACGCTCAGAGTAGACAGTTAGCCTATTAAGCGGCTAAAGCGTAGTTGTCTTCGTTTGCAACTATAAGTTTTCAGCTTTGATTTTACGAGATTCGCTGAACATCTCGACATGCAACTAAAGTTTCGTAATCCACGTCGAAGCCAAATCGCCCCCATGGAATAATCCATTATAACTGATATGGGGATTGTGTATATAGGATTCAATGGTTATATTACTAAAAGTAAATTGTGGCTTGGTTAACATCCCTTTAGTAAACAAAAGGTTACACTTTGCTAGCCACAGTAGGAGGGGTAATGTCACAATTAGAAAAAAATCGCATTGAATCCGCGATGGTATCTCATAAAGGTGTTTCTCGCGAAAATAATGATGACAAAGTTTATGGTTCTTCTGAGCTAGGCTTGTGGTTGTTATCCGACGGTGTTGGGGGCTTGAAACAGGGGGAGCAAGCAAGTCTCTACACGGTTAAAGAAATCCGTAAATCTATCGCTAATGGCGCTAATCTTTTTAATGCGGTTCATTCCGCACACTCAGTGATAAAAGCGTATAATAAGCATGAGGAAGAAGACCGAGGAGCTACGGTCGTAGCGTTGCATTCAAAAGAAGACAGCTATGATATAGCGTGGGTCGGCGATAGCCGGGCTTATCTCTGGAATGAGGTGACAGGCGAGTTATCGCAATTAACAGAAGACCACACCTTAGTTCAAAAACTCCTCAACGCAGGGTTAATCGAGAATTCACAAGTAAAGCATCACCCCAAGCGACACGTCATTACTCAATGTTTAGGGATTGAAAATGATAACCAGCTTCATATTGGACTTATCAATCGTGAGTGGGACTACGGGGAGCATGTGTTGTTAGCGAGTGATGGTTTATATGATGAGCTATCTCGCACAGAGTTAATTGGGGCGTTGCGCATGCCGCGGGATAACCAAGCAAAAATTGAATATATGGTGTCGCTTGCGTGCAAGAATGGGGGCAGCGACAATGTTTCAGTGATACTTATATCGTCACCTGTCAAGGCACAAAAAAAGCGAAAGAAAAAAAGCTTTATCGATCAAATTAAAAAATTATTAAAAATAAATTAACGTGAGGTAAATATGTCATCACAAGATTCGTCAAACAAAAAAGCTGAGCCAAAGAAGGGGTATAGGGAAGATAAGGCTGGGCCGCAGGGAACGCTTGTTTTCGACTCGAAAGAAGTCGATAGGATGATTGCCGCAGAAATTCAGAAATTAGAAGATGATGGGACTAAAGTTCCAGCTCTTTTGGCTACGACAAAACCCCACGCAGGCACAGCTTTTTTACTAAGTTATGGCAAAAATGTCATTGGTCGAGGTAAAGGCAACAGTGTAACTATTTACGATCCAGCTGCTTCGTCCACCCACGCGCAAGTAACGTATTACAATGGCGAGTGGAAAATCCTAAATCTATTATCCTCAAACGGTACGATTGTTAATGGCGAAAAAATTACTGAGAGAGTTTTAACGCTTGGGGACAAAATCCAAATTGGTCACACCGAGTTTTTATTCACGCTGGTTGATTCGCCAGAGGAAAACGAAGAAGAGTCTGCAGAAATAAACTGGATGTTAGTCGGTGCGCTAGGAGTGGCGGCTGTGATCTTTATTGGTGTATTAATCTGGTTGTTCGCATAATTCTTAAATGACTAACCATTTGAAAATCGGTCGTTACGAGCTAATCGAGGAGATTGGTCGTGGCGCCATGTCTGTTGTTTATCTAGCTAAAGACCCTGAGATTGGGCGCTCTCTTGCGATCAAGCTTCTGAAACATGAGCTTGTTGAAGAAGAAGAGTACCGTGCTTTATTTTTACGAGAGGCAAGAGCAGCTGGAAGCTTAAGCCACCCAGGGATCGTGACCATATATGATGTTGGTATCTGGCAAGATAGGCCTTATATCGCAATGGAGCTTCTTGAAGGGGATAACTTGGATGATTATCTTGAAGAACACGGCGTATTTTCAATTGGTGATGCTCTTGAGTTGGCTCAACAACTAACAGATGCTCTAGATTATGCGCATTCTAAAGGCGTAATCCATCGAGATATTAAGCCCGAGAATATTTTAGTCCTAGAGGGTGGTAAGCGTTTTAAAATTACCGACTTTGGTATCGCTCGTGTTGAGCATCAGTTTATGGAAGCTGGGACAGAAGATCGAGAAAAAGTAATGGGCACACCTGCTTATATGTCACCGGAACAAATTTCAGGCAATGAAACCAGCTTCAAAACAGATCTGTATTCCTTAGGAGTTATTCTTTATAAGGTGACAAAAGGGGAATTGCCTTTCCAAGCTGCAAATTACGGCGCTATGATGCAGGCCGTATTACAAGATAACCCTGAACCATTAAACGCCTATTCAGAACAGGGATTTATCTGGCAGAGTATTATCTTTAGGCTGCTGCAGAAAAACCCAGATTTACGTTACACGAAAACGGAAGAGCTTACACAAGAGCTCGAGGCTTTAGCTGAGGAAATAGCGCAAGAACGAAAAGGGATCTCGACAATTCGCTTTGTATCGATGCGTGCCCGTTGGGCTGTGTCTTTATCTTCGCTAGTTTTGGTTGTGATGGTGCTTGGTATGATTTGGGTTTATAACAAGCAAAATACACTAATGAACCAGCTAGTATTTGATTATGGCAACTCAATGGCTCAGATTATTTCTAGCGAAACTGCAGAGCCATTGTTATTGGATGAAGATGTAGCGTTACAAGCCATTACCCAAGATATAGTTAATAGCTCAGAAGTTTTGTATTTATCCATAAGAGACAAAGATAACTTGGTACAAAGCAGTAGTCTTGAAAGCCAGGTTGGCAAAATCTACAAGCCCTTTGATGGCAGTCAAATCATCGGCGGAAAAGGTTCGAGTCGAATTTATGAGAATTTAGATAGCTTTAACCAAGAAGCTTTTATTTTCGATACGCCCATCATGTTCCAAGAAAAAGTTATTGGCCACGCTAATATCGCTGTTGGAAGAAGTAACTTAATAAATGCTACGCGCTCATCACTGTTAACCATGATTATTTGGATGTTTGTGATTATGCTTGCGGTATTTTCCGGTGTTTATTGGCTAGCGAATAAGTTTACGCAACGAATTAATAAGACGCGTCAGGTTATAAAAGATATTCGTTCTCACGGTCAGTCAGACTTAATAAAAATTAATGCGCATGATGAAGTGGGGCGTCTGCAACAAGAGGTCAACGAACTAACGCAGAAGTTGGCGGGCCTAACGAAAACCCAACATATGGGCTTTAAAAACAATACTGACCCAGCTTTGAGTGAGCTCACAGACATCGAGAAAACATTACTAATCGATGTTGCCGACTCTAACGAAAATCCTAGTCAATGATGTTATAAATTTTCGAGTTTGTTCTGTAGTGCCTTTACTCTATCCTGATACACCAATGCTAAGTCATCGTTAGGGTTAATGGCTAGTATCTTCTTCCAAAAAACGAGTGCATCATCAAGTTTTTGATTACGATATAGACGAAGTGCTTTTTGGTGATAATTCTCAGAAACTTTATTTCGAGTGGTCGTGAACAGTATGTTCTCTTCGAGTGGTTTCCCCACCTTATTCCAAGCATTTAATAATAACTCATAAGAGTCATCGAATTGTGAGCGATCTGCATATTGCTTAGCTGTTAATAACTGCTGTTCTGCTCTAAGAGTTGACAGTTCTGACTCGAGTTCGGCCTTATTCGGCTCCGACAAAGGTGCTTCACTGATTAAACCTGAAAGCAGCGTTTCTGCATCAGCCGTGTTTTGTTGACGTTTATATTGATGTGATTGAGCTTTGGCGGCAAAAACTAGTTTTTGCTGTAGAGCTGAGTTGGAGCTAAGTTGCTCGTGGTTTAATGCCCACTGTATAGCTTTGTTGTAGTCTTCAGCTTCGATTAAAGACTCTAACTCTGGAAAAGAGTCAGTCGTTGATGTTTGTTGGGCTACTTCCTGACGAGCTTTTGTAGGCTGTGAGTTTTGGCGCTCTTTTGGAATGGTTAACCCTTTGGTTGGTAATTTTAGCTTTTGTCCGACAAAAATCGAGTCATTAGGCGACAAGTTGTTCAACGTCAAAAGTTCTGTATAGCGGCTTGAGGCACCCAAATATTTCTGTGCAATAGTACCTAGCGTATCACCAGGCTGCACCCTGTAGATATAAGTGTCTGACTCATTGTTAGCATGCTCATTCACTGTCGATGAATAATCTGCAGATTTTTTTGCTGGCGTAGCATCGATGATAGGAACCACAACATCATTTCGATCTTCCTTAAAGGAGCACCCTGCCAAAGCAATTGTCGCAGTTAAGGCGAGAAGCTTGAAGCCCGTTGATAGGGGGGCTCTTTTGATTGATGTGGTTGCTTTCAAACTATTCATTTTCCTAATAATTATTGTGAACAAACAATAGTAGCAGGAATTATTCAGAGGCTCTGCCTAACTCCGGTCTTTCTTGAACTAAGTCACACACTATGCTTCATAATACGCTCTTTGGTCTTGTTCCATTCGCGTTCTTTCTCGGTAGCACGTTTATCGTGTAACTTTTTACCTTTAGCCAGGCCAATCTCTAGCTTGACTAGGGATTTTTTCCAATAGAGCTTGAGCGCGACGACTGCATAACCTTGCTGTTCAACACCTCTAAATAACTTGGCTATTTCATGGTTATTCAACAATAACTTACGGGTCCGCAAGGGATCTGCGACAACGTGAGTAGAAGCGCTTAGTAATGGTGAAATATGGCAGCCAAAAAGAAATGCTTCCCCATTTTTCAGTAATACATAGCTTTCAGCCAAATTTACTTTGCCTGCACGTAAACTTTTGACTTCCCAGCCTTGTAGCATCACGCCTGCTTCAAAAGTTTCTTCGATGAAGTAATCGTGTCTAGCTCTTTTATTTAAAGCTATGGCGCTACTGGATGGTTTGTTTTTACCTTTTTTTGCCACTCAATGAACTCTCGTTGCTGAAACTCAAAATAATCTCTGTTAAGGGATTATAGGGGGCAACGCACAGAGTCTCAATAGGTTAGGAGTTTAAAACAGGCAATGTTACAATTGCCGCAAGTCAGTTTTACGATAGAGTTATGAAGACAGTTAAGCGCCAAGCCTTATTACCTTATTCTGCGCAGCAGATGTTTGAGTTAGTCAATGACGTTGAAAAATATCCAGAGTTTTTGCCCAATTGTGTTGGCGCAACTGAGATAGAGCGCACAGAGACGGAAGTTGTTGCGAGTTTAGCCGTAGCAAAAGGCGGTTTTGAGAAGACGTTTACAACAAAGAACACGAATAATCCTTATGATTCCATTGATATGAAGCTTGTCGATGGCCCTTTTAAACATTTAGATGGGCGCTGGGAATTCACGTCTCTCGACGAGAAAGCCTGTAAGATAGAGTTAGTAGTGAACTTCGAATTCTCTAATATTTTAACCAGTATGGCTTTTAGTAGTGTTTTCAACCACTTGGCAGAGTCATTTGTCGAAGCTTTTTCTAAAAGAGCCGCCGAAGTTTACGGTTGAGGTGGACTGGTGACGAGTTAGGAGTGACTTCTAATGGACAATAAACTGCGTGTTGAGGTGTGTTATGCCTTACCCGAAGAGCAGACGCTTTTGGAGCTAATGGTCGATAAAGATGTAACCGTTGAAGAGGTGATTCACCAATCTGGGGTGATGGAACTTCATCCTGAGATAGACTTATCAAAAAATAAAGTAGGAATTTTCAGTAAACTGACCACGTTGGATGCGACATTACACGATGGTGATAGAATTGAAATTTATCGCCCCTTACTGATTGACCCTAAAGAAGTCAGAAAGCAAAGAGCCTTAAAGGCAAAACAGGACGCCGAAAAAAACAAGGAAAAAAAATAGGTGCTACGATTTATTTATACGACGATTTACTATCTTTGCGCACCTTTGCTGTGCTTGCGCTGGGTTTATAAAAGCTTTAAACCGCCCCAGTATCGTGAGCCGATGCGTGAACGTTTTGGAATTGTTCGAAGACAGCAGACGTCATCGATATGGATTCATGCTGTGTCTATGGGCGAATCTATTGCCGCAAAAACCATCATCGAGAAGTTGCTTAAGCTTAAACCGGACCTAAATATTGTGGTTACGACCACGACTCCGACAGGTGCTAAACAAATTATCGAGGGGCTAGGGGATAAGGTGATTCATCATTACTCGCCTTGTGATCTACCGGGAACTATTAAACGCTTCACCAAGAGGATTCAACCAAGCGCTTTGGTTATAATGGAAACCGAACTGTGGCCAAATTGGTTGCATCACCTCAAGTCTAAGAATATACCTGTCATTCTGGCGAATGCTCGAATGTCGGAAAAATCAGCGCAAAAGTATTTAAAGTTCCGCACCTTAAGCCAGCAAATGATGAGTGCTTTCAAATTGGTCTTGCCTGTTAATGAAAAAGACGCCAAGCGTTTTATTCGTTTAGGAGTCAGTCCAGAACGGTGCGTCACTACTGGAAACATTAAGTTTGATCAGGTATTTAAAAGCAATGGCGATGAATCCTATTTTCACAGTTGGGAAAATAATCCTAGTACCTTAGTGTGGTTGGCGGCCAGTACCCATAAAGGGGAAGATGAGATCTTATTAAAAGCGCATCAGAAGGTTTTAGAATCGCTACCTGAGGCTAAGCTGATTATTGTGCCTCGCCATCCCGAGCGCTTTGATGAAGTGTCAGACTTAGTGGCTGAGCTTGGCTTTAGTTTTCACAGCCGCTCACAACCAAACACTTGGAATGACGACAATCAAGTGATGCTTGGGGACAGTATGGGCGAGCTTATGCTGGCCTATAAACTTTCTGACATTGCCTTTGTCGGTGGAAGCTTAGTGCTTATTGGTGGCCATAATATGATTGAGCCGGCTTCGCTTGGTAAACCTGTCCTTTCAGGGCCTCATGTGCATAACTTTAGTGAGGTATATCGTGAGCTGAGCACTCAAGGGGGCGCAAAAACGGTAGATTCAGTGGAAAGTATCAGCGGGGCTGTGACACGTTTGATGCTTGATCAGCAGGAAAGGCAGCTTATGGGGCAGAAAGCCTTAGCAGTGGTGGAGCAAAGCCGCGGTGCGTTAGATAAAACGGTTAATCAGCTAGAGCCTTTCTTATAAAAGATTAGCTCTAGCATTTTGCATGTTTTTAATGGCTAGACTAGTTATTCAATAACCACTGATTCACTTCTTCAATATCATCTTTAGTTAAAGTTCCAACGGCTTCCTTCAGCTTTAAACCATTAATTAAATAGTCAAACTTGGCTCGACTTAGCGAGCGTTGGGCGGCATAAACGGAACGAGTCGCCTGCAAGACATCAATAATGTTTCGTGTTCCTGCCTGATAGCCATCTCTTGTCGCTTCTAAAGAGCTTTGACTCGACTCAAGGACACGCTTATTTGCATTGAATGACTGGATAGAAGCCTCGAGCGTGGTATAAGCCGAGCGCACACTACGTTGTATTTGGCGCGCGTTTTGCTCTAGTTCGTGAGTCGTCCGCAGATAGTTTTGCTTCGCCTTCTCTGTTTGAGCAGAGGTTCTAAGCCCTGAAAAGATAGGGATAGAAACCGTAACTCCAGCTTGGTAGCCGTCCGTCAAATTTGATGTGTTTTGATTAACACCTAAAGTAGGGAACATGCGCTCGGTATCACTTTCACGATCAGAATAACTCACTCGAAAGTTAGCGTTTGGATAATGCCCACTGCGATTACGCTTAATTTCATCTCGAGCGATACGGACACTCATTTGCTGAGCTTTTAAACCAAGATTCGACTCATTAGCCACTCGTAACCAGTCATCAATATTAGCTGGTCTCGGTGGTGTCATTTGGATGCTATTGCCAACATCCTCAAGTTCGCTGTAATACTGCCCTGTAAGTTCGCGCAGCGCTTCTTGGGCGTTAATTAAATTTGTTTCTTGGCTGATTTCGTTAGCAACAGACTGGTCAAAGTTCGCTTGTGCGTTCAGAAAGTCAGTGGCGTTTGCAAGCCCTGATTCATACTGTTCGCGAGTAAGGTCAAGCTGTTGCTGTAACGCTTGCTTTTCATTACGGGTAATAGCCAAGGTTTCTTGTGCCGATAGCACATTAAAGTAGGCTTGGGTCGTGCGAAGCATTAAACTCTGTAAGTTTGCACCATGGGTAAGTTCAGCCGCACGAACGCGCATTTCGGACTGTTCTAGCGCGATCCATTGACCCCAGTCGAATAACACCTGATCAAGTTGTACTGCATAAGTGGTTGTATTAACTTCACTGCTGAAAGGATCTGATGGACTTCCATCCAAGCCTTGACCTTCGCTATCGGTGTCTGAGCGTGAGCGACTGATACTGCCGTTGATTTGCGGCAACAAGCTTGATCTAGAAATTCGGTAGTCTTGCTCGGTCGCTTTAAGCGATGCTTCACTGATTTTGTACTGTGAATCATTGTTTAAGGCGTCCTGGTAGACGTCCATCAGGTCTGTGGCGGCGTAGCTGACGTTGGCTAGCCCGCAAAATAAAGTGGCTGCTAGTAAAGTGTGGATGTTTCTTAATTTCATCAGAAATTGTCTCGTCTTTGTTTAAATATCTGTTGTTGCCCGATTAAAAATCAAACTGCGGCTTGGGCTTGCTGTTGATTAGGCTTGGAATAACGGTTTCATAAAGGCTTTGAGTATGCCATTCGTTTTCGCCAGTTCGAGTGATTAGCTGAGCCTGCATCGCTGGCTCGGTACCTGTCACACAAAATAATCGCCCACCAATGGTTAAATGATTCAAATACTGCTCCGGTAGTTGATAACAACTGCCTGTAATCGCGATAGCATCATAGGGTTTGTGATGGGGCCAACCATTAGCCGCGTCTCCCTCTTCAAACTCAATGTTTGTGAGTCCTAGCTTGTTTGTGATTTTGCTAGCGGATTCAATGAATTCTTCAATAATATCAACGCTATACACTTTTTTAGCTAAACTCGCCATTAGTGCTGTGCAGTAGCCAGTTCCTGTGCCGATTTCAAGCGCTGTATCGGTCGGTTTAATGGCCAAAGCTTGTAACATCCGAGCTTCTTCTTTCGGCGTCATCATGATCTGGCTGTGGCCAATGTCTATTTGAGTGTCGGCGTAGGCTATCGACTTATAGTCCTTGGGAACGAAGCGATCACGAGCTAAACCGTGAATTTTATCTAGAACGCGCTGATCAAGGACATTCCAAGGCCTGATCTGTTGTTCAACCATATTATGTCGAGCTTGCTCTAAATCGGTTGTCGCTTCTCTCATGATTCCCTCTCTTCATAAAGATTAAAAACACTTAGCTTCGGCTTTATCGGCAAACAAGTGAATTTTAATCAAGAATAGTGCAAAGAATAGTCATTTCTTATATTTCAAACAACAATCTAAGTGTAACAGATTATGAAAGGCTGTAATCTCAAAAAGTATTAAGCTACTGTAAAGAATAGGTAAAGTCCCTGAGGATGATAAAAGGTATGTCTGAGTTCAGCAAAAGTGATGTGAAGTTTTTAGAGGAAAAGTCCCTCTACGAAGGGTTTTTCTCAATGAAAAAATACCGCTACCAGCACCGACGGTATCAAGGTGATTGGAGTCCTGTGGTGGAGCGTGAAGTTTTCGAGCGTGGCAATGCTGTCGGAGTGTTGCTTTACGATAAAAAGAAAGATAGCTTCGTATTGGTCGAGCAGTGTCGCCCCGGAGCTTTGGTCGGCGAAAAGTCCCCTTGGCTGTTAGAAATAGTTGCGGGAATGGTTGAAGAAGGGGAGAGTGCTTCTGATGTCGCCTATCGTGAAGTGCAAGAAGAAGCTGGCTGTGAGTTAACGCAGCTAATCCCTATGCCTAGCTATTGGGTCAGCCCCGGCGGAACCACCGAGTATGTGGATTTATTTTTAGGATTAGTGGATAGTGATAACGTAGCAGAGTTCGCAGGGCTCGAAACCGAGCATGAAGATATTAAGGTTTTAGTGGTTAAACGCAGCGAACTCTTGAATTTATTGCAAAGTGGCCGCATCAATAACGCTATGGCCTTGATTGCGATACAATGGTTTTTGATTAATGAGGCAAAACTAACCCTTTAAAGCTTATGAATAGAATCCGAAAGAAATACATCCCAGATCTGAAAGAGTTTATGGCGCTGTGTGCGAGCAACTATGCCAAGCTTTCTCGTCTGGTGGATTCTGTTGAGCTTGAGGTTGGTCAGGGTTTTAACCTTGAGATCGATAAGCAGCCTAACTTATTAATCTCTCTGGAGCAGAAAAGCAAACACACCGCGACCTATAAACTGCTCCAAGATGAAAAAGATATTAGCTTAAAACGTCAATACTTGGTGCGGATGTACCATGATGCCAAAGTAGCGGAGGTGTTGTCGGGGTTAAATCAAGGAATGTTGCCACCCGTTTATCCCTATCCCAATAATTTAATGAAGCAACCCGATGAAAAAATTCAGTTGAACCGGTTTTTGTCTGAATGGTTAAGTTTTTGTTTAGAATTTGGGCAACCTCACAGTTTAGATAGGACACAATTGGTGTTTTTTAATTAGAATAGGCGTCATAATAGGTAGAGTCATTAATCGGGGGATGTTTTGAATAAAGAGCAATCTCGTCTTTTTATAGGGCGAAACACTATGAAAGTATTGCATATTTCAGATCCTCATCTGTTTGCGGATGAGTCCTCGACCCTGCTCGGCGTTAACACCGAAGAAAGCTTGCAGGCAGTTTTGAGCGATGTAAAACAACGCCAAATTAACCCAGACCTCATTATCGTAACAGGTGATATTTCCCAAGATTACACGCCAGAGTCGTATCAAAAGTTTGTCGATTATTTATCAGCTTTTAACAAGCCTGTACTGAGTTTAGCGGGTAATCATGACGAAAAACCTAAGCTCAAACGGTTTCTGTCAAGCAAACCGTTTTCTACAACCGAGCAACTCATAACAGAAAATTGGCAACTACTAATGCTCAACAGCCATGTCCCTGGCAAAGTTCACGGGCATATTAGTGACGCAGAATTGCAGTGGCTCGAGTCCTGTTTGATAGAGAACAGCGATCTGCCGACCATGATTTTCACACATCATCATCCGGTACCAGTGGGCTGTGATTGGCTCGATAAAATCGGCATTGAAAACGGCCAGCAATTGGTCGAACTGCTATCAAGGCACACGCAGGTGAAGCAATGTGCATTCGGACACGTTCATCAATTAAGCGATACGCTCCACAAAAATGTTTGGTATCGTTCAGTGCCATCTACCTGTGTTCAATTCAAGAAACATTCTGCAGATTTTAGTGCGAGCCATGAAAAGCCTGGTTATAACCTTTATCACTGCTCAGATAATGGTCAAATTGAAGTAGAAAGCTTCCGTGCCGACAGTTATTTACCATCGGTCAATATGGCGATATCTGGTTATTAAATAACCGCTGGTAAGCTTAAAAACACCTCCAATTCAGCATTTCAACATTTTACTTGCACAATCAGATCACGCTTTATAGGATAAGGCGAGATAATAATTATAGATTCACCCAATTCAAAACTAAAAAGAATTAACGAGCTTATGGCAAAGAACCTCTATGGCAAATAATAAGTATACCGCTGATGATATTGAAGTCCTTAGCGGCTTAGATCCTGTTAAAAAGCGACCAGGCATGTACACCGATACTTCTCGCCCGAATCACTTAGGGCAAGAGGTGATTGATAATAGTGTGGATGAAGCTTTGGCGGGGCACGCCAAACTCATCCAAGTAGTGTTGCATGAAGATAACTCACTAGAAATTAGTGATGACGGACGCGGCATGCCAGTGGATATTCACCCAGAAGAAGGGATCCCTGGTGTGGAACTTATCATGAGCAAACTGCACGCTGGTGGTAAATTCTCAAATAAAAACTATCAATTTTCAGGTGGTTTGCACGGTGTAGGTATCTCGGTCGTCAATGCGCTATCGAAACGTATCGAGGTCACCGTTAAGCGAGATTCTAAGCAGTATGCTATGGCCTTTGAAAATGGCCTTAAAGTATCCGACCTCGAAGTTGTAGGTGAAGTTGGTAAGCGTAACACCGGTACCATGGTGAAATTTTGGCCGGACGAAACTTACTTTGATAGCGCTAAGTTTTCTGTAACGAAGCTTAAACACTTATTAAAAGCCAAAGCGATTCTATGTCCCGGCTTAAAGGTGGTTTTTGAAAACAAAGCGACTAAAGAAAAAGTCGAGTGGCATTATGAAGATGGCCTGACTGACTATCTTTTAGAGCAGGCTGTCGATCATGAGAAATTACCAGAAGAGCCTTTTGTTGGATCTTTTGCAGGTGAAACTGAAGCTGTTGATTGGGCTTTCTTCTGGATGCCGGAAGGTGGTGAATGTTTAGCCGAGAGCTACGTTAACCTCATCCCTACAGCCCAAGGCGGCACACACGTCAATGGTATGCGTAACGGCCTGCTTGAGGCGATGCGTGAGTTTTGTGAGTTCCGAAACCTTTTACCACGTGGCGTAAAACTAACTGCCGATGATATTTGGGACCGCATTAGTTACGTTCTTTCTGTCAAATTGGATGATCCCCAGTTTTCTGGCCAAACGAAAGAGCGCCTATCTTCGCGCCAGTGTGCGACCTTTGTAGCTGGCGTGGTCAAAGATGCCTTTAGTCTATGGTTAAACCAGCATTCAGTAGTCGGTGATGCTTTAGCTGAGCGAGCGATTAGTAACGCTCATAAAAGAATGCGAGCCAGCAAAAAAGTGGTGCGCAAAAAAGTTACTCAAGGCCCCGCATTACCTGGCAAATTAGCGGATTGTGTGGGACAAGATAGTATGCGCGGCGAGCTGTTTCTGGTGGAGGGTGACTCGGCCGGAGGATCAGCCAAGCAGGCTCGCGATAAAGAATTTCAGGCAATCATGCCGCTGCGCGGTAAAATTCTTAATACTTGGGAAGTCGAGCCGGAGCAAATTCTAGGCTCACAAGAAGTCCATGATATTTCCGTTGCAATCGGCTTAGATCCAAACACTGATGATTTATCCAAATTACGCTACGGCAAAATTTGTATTCTAGCGGATGCTGACTCCGATGGTTTGCATATCGCGACATTACTGTGCGCTTTGTTTGTTCGTCACTTTAAGCCGCTAGTCAAAGCCGGTCACGTTTATGTGGCAATGCCGCCACTCTACCGCATCGATATTGGTAAAGAGGTTTTTTACGCACTCGATGAGGATGAAAAGCAGGGGATAGTAGATCGCATACAGGCTGAAAAGAAACGTGGCAAGATTCAGGTGACGCGCTTTAAAGGTTTGGGTGAGATGAACCCTAAGCAGTTGCGAGAAACGACTATGGCTCCAGAAACTCGCCGCCTGATCCAGTTAACCATTGATAGTGGTGATAATTCTGAGCAGGTCATGGATATGTTGTTATCCAAAAAGCGTTCCGCCGACCGAAAGAGCTGGCTGGAAGAAAAAGGCAATAAAGCCGAAATCGAAGTTTAAACGGGTAGTGAATTAACGTGGAAGAAATAGATTACGAAGGCATTGAGCAAAAGTCTTTAGCAGAATTCACCGAAGAGGCGTACTTAAACTACTCCATGTACGTCATTATGGATCGCGCATTGCCACATATCGGCGATGGCTTAAAGCCGGTGCAACGACGAATTGTCTATGCGATGAGCGAGTTAGGCTTAAAAGCCACTTCAAAATATAAAAAATCAGCACGTACTGTGGGTGATGTGCTTGGTAAGTTTCACCCGCATGGTGATTCCGCTTGTTACGAAGCTATGGTTTTAATGGCACAGCCTTTCTCATACCGCTATCCATTGGTTGATGGGCAGGGTAACTGGGGTGCGCCAGACGATCCTAAGTCCTTTGCTGCCATGCGTTATACCGAGTCACGTTTAGCAAAGTACGCCGAAGTGTTATTGCATGAGGTGTCGCAGGGGACTGTAGATTGGATTCCTAACTTTGATGGAACCATGAAGGAGCCCAAGGTTTTACCGGCCAGAGTGCCTAACTTGCTGTTAAACGGCACTACCGGTATTGCTGTGGGAATGGCCACGGATGTTCCTCCTCACAACTTAACTGAAGTGGCTAATGCCTGTATCCATATGCTGGAGAACCCAAAGGCTACGGTTGAAGATCTGATGGAGTTTGTCGAAGGTCCAGACTACCCAACCGATGCCGAGATTATTACTTCGAAAGCCGATATTTTAGAAATGTATCAAAAGGGGCGCGGTTCAATTCGAATGCGTGCTCATTTTGAAAAAGAAGACGGTGAAATTGTTATCACAGCACTGCCACATCAAGCTTCAGGCTCAAAAATTCTAGAGCAAATAGCGAGCCAAATGCAGGCTAAAAAGTTGCCAATGGTCAGCGATCTTCGTGATGAGTCCGACCATGAAAACCCTACGCGGTTAGTGGTTGTGCCTCGCTCTAACCGTGTTGATACTGACGAGTTGATGAAGCATTTATTCGCAACCACGGATCTTGAGAAAACTTATCGGGTCAATATGAACATGATTGGTCTTGATGGTCGTCCACAGGTTAAAAATCTGCAGATGTTCGTCAAAGAATGGCTTGATTATCGTCTCGAAACGGTACGTCGTCGACTACAGTATCGCTTAGACAAAGTAATGGACCGTTTGCATATTTTAGACGGTTTATTAATTGCTTATCTCAATATTGATGAAGTGATTCATATCATCAGAACAGAAGATAAGCCAAAGCCTAAATTGATGGAGCGCTTCAAGATTACAGAAACTCAAGCAGAAGCGATTCTAGAGCTTAAGTTACGTCATTTAGCTAAACTTGAAGAAATGAAAATTCGAGGTGAGCAGAACGAACTAGAAGATGAAGCCGACTGGTTACAGATGACTCTTGGTTCAAAGCAACGAATGAAAACTGTGGTCAAGAAAGAGCTGCAAGAAGTTATCGACGAGCATGGCGATGAGCGTCGTTCGCCTATTGTTGAGCGCGAGGAAGCCAAAGCTCTATCAGAGACAGATCTTATGCCAACCGAGCCAGTGACGGTGGTGTTGTCTGAAAAAGGCTGGGTACGCTGTGCTAAAGGGCATGACATTGATGCCACAGCGATGAATTATCGCTCAGGAGACTCATTCCTCGATGCTTCACAAGGTAAAAGTAACCAGTACGCAGTATTCTTGGATTCTACCGGTAGAAGCTTCTCACTGCTTGCGAACACGCTACCTTCGGCGAGAGGGTTAGGAGAGCCTGTTACAGGACGTGTAAACCCGATTGCAGGGGCTGAGTTCTTAGCCACTATCATGGGCGAAGATGACGATAAGTTTTTATTTGCTTCTGATGCTGGCTACGGTTTTATTGCCAAATTTAGCGATCTGGTATCGAAAACCAAAAACGGTAAGGCATTTTTAAACTTACCGTCTGGAGCTAAGGTACTAAAGCCAAAGCGAATCCCACAAGCGGACGAGCTGTACTGTGTAGCAGTATCTAACGAGGGTCGGATGCTGGTCTTCAAGCTTGAAGACTTGCCAGAGTTAGCTAAAGGTAAGGGTAACAAGATTATCAGTATCCCTGCAGCTAGAGCGAAAAGCCGTGAGGAGTTCGTCGTTTCTGTAGCTGTAGTTGCGGCCGACGAAAGTTTAGTTATTTACTCAGGGAAACGTCATTTAACCTTGAAGCCAAGAGATTTAGAGCATTATCGCGGAGAGCGCGGACGCCGAGGAAGTAAGTTACCACGTGGCTTCCAGCGTGTTGACTCTATGGAGGTAGAAGAAAAAGAGTCACAGGGCTAAGAATCAGAAATTAATCATCACTTAAAAAACGAACCTGACGCTCGATCACGCTTTTTTGTTCGGCGTCAGGGGCTTTAAGCCTACAAAGTTCCACAATTTCACCGTCTTCGAGTTCGATATCAATTACCCTTTCGGCCGTCCAGTTATAATCACTTCCAGTCTCAACTAAGTGTTTTTCAAACCAGATCCCAGAGTCAATAATGTCAAAGAAAGTTTGATAAATTTCTTCGCCGAAGTTGAGTCGATGAACTATTATTTTAGGCTCTAGCTGTAATTGATGAAGACAGTGCTGTAATGCGTAAAGAGGGTTTTGATTCATTGGCGAATATTCGCGCTTTAAGCCTAAGGTTAATAACTTTTGATCGAATTGGGTTACGAAAAATCCATTCTGAGGTAACCAGCGATTAAGCACTCGAAGCAGAATATTAGCAGACTTGTCATTTAATGCAGACCATTGTGCTTTTATAATCAAGGAGCTAACGGCTTCGCTGTTTTCATCGTCTTTTTTTCTGCGCAGTAAATTTTTTATCAGTTGCACATTGGTTTCAGTCGACTTGGTCTCGGAAACCTGCTGTTTCGATTGTCTTTGCGAGCTAGAAAACCACCGTTTCGCATATAGCAAAACAACTAAAGCTAACCAAATTACCGCACCAAAAAACCAAATAAGCTCAGGCAGGAGCCAGTAAGCCTGATCGTCTAATGCCATGACTTGATTATTAGAGAAATAAATAATGAGATAGCCATTATAGCTTTCGTCGTAAGCGATGTTAGCGATAACGGGTTGACTAGGTTCATTAACAGTTTCGCCTGACTGATAGATTAGCTCACCATTGCGACGATAGATAGAAAGTTGAGTAATGGTCTTGTTTGATAGTAATTGCTGCCCTACGGTGGCGAGGGTGTCGGTGTCTTCATCTTCTATTAGATGGCCCATAAATGAGGCGCTAGCATTTGCCAAGCCTTGACTGTATTCTATGGCGAATTGTTGGGCTTGGTGCTTTTTAACAGATAAGGTCCACGAATACACCATAAAGCAAAGGGCCATAATCACTATAGCGGTAGATATAGCGATAGGGAATTTGGCGTTTCGCATTGTTGCGCTATGTTTATTGTTATCGGTCTTCACTAGAATATTGTGGGCACTAATTTACTGCTAATATATCATAGATTGGACTGCTTAAAAGCAATCCTGCCATATCACACTGTAGGGTTAATAGATGTTAATTGAGAAAAGCTGCACAGCGTTATTGTTTTTAATATCACGAAAGGATAACGAGCTGATAGAACACGCCTATAACGGTCAGAATAAATTGACCCCGCAAGCTGAGCTATCCTCAATAGTAGAGATACAAGCTGATAATCTAAAGTCATACTCGTCCTGTTTTCGGGTTACCCTGATAAGCGATAACAGAGATTTTGGGGCGCTTAGTTGGCGAGAGGCGTTTGATGCCTTTGCCAATGAAATTGAAGCCGACTACTGCTTACTCAGCGATGAAAAACTTAATTTCAAGCCTAAGCTCGCGGTGTTCGATATGGATTCCACGCTGATACCAATGGAAGTGATTGATGAGCTGGCAGCTGAGTTTGGAGTAAAGGATAAAGTTTCTCAAATTACTGAAGAAGCAATGCGCGGTGAGTTAGACTTCAATCAAAGCTTTGAGAAACGTTTGGCCCTATTGGCGGGAATGCCAAGAGAAGCGGTAGAAAAGGTGTTAGAGCGAATAAAACTTAACCCAGGTGTCGCAGAACTAACATCATACCTAGCCGACATAGGGGCTGAAATTGGTATTGCTTCGGGAGGCTTTAAGGACTTTGCGCGTTACGTTGCACAGCATATTAATGCCCATGAAATTAAAGCTAACACGTTGAATTTTAATGATAAAGACGAGCTTACTGGTATCGCAGAGCTCCCTATAGTCAATGCCGAGATAAAAGCTCAAATATTAACAGAGTGGGCGCAAGATAGAGGGGTGAAACTTAGTGAAACATTAGCTGTAGGGGATGGGGCTAATGACTGGCTAATGCTAAAAAATGCTGGTTTTGGTGTAGCCTACAAAGCAAAGCCATATTTAAGAAATCGAGCTGATTGCGTTCTTCAGTATTCTGAGATGGATGGCTTAATCGATATTCTCAAAACCGTGTCCGAATAACTAAAAAAAGCCCCAGTCATGCTGGGGCTTTAAATTTTTCACTTACTTTATAGCTTAGAAGTCACTATCCGCAAAATCATAGTTCAACTTCGGAATTGGCTTCGAGACATAGTTGCCCATCACAAAATCAACGCCTAGTGGCCAGATTTGTGCCAGTGTTGAAGCATCCTCTAGGTTTGAAATAATGGTCTTTGCTTCAGTTTCTGCAGACGCTCTAACGATAGCTTGTACTTTATCAGTGCCATGCTCTTTTAGCGTATCGATAAAGTTTGGTGCCATTGCTACATACTCAGGCGCGATTGACTTCACAAGTTCTGTATTATCAATCTCAACTCCTGACAGGCATAAAGGAATTCCTGTTTTCTTTAAAGCTTGGCGTAACTCTAATACTTTTTTGTAATAGGTTTGTGCCATATGCCCCTTGATTGTCATGACTAGGTTGCCACTCTCAATTCCTGAGGCGCTGACTAGCTTTTCTAACCAATCCTCTAGACCTTCCCTTAATAAAGTATTAGGGCTTAAGGCTAGGAAGAGCTTGTTATCATTGCCAGACTCTTTATCTTTTACTAGGACTTTAAGGGCGTGCTTTAAAGTGACCTTATCGATATCAGCATCCATTCCTACTTTCTCAAATATTGGGAATATCTGCTCACCTAACCCCCAGCTTCCATCACTAAGTTGGTAACGGAAGTAGCACATGTACTGCTTGCTTGAGCTACCTTTGAGGCTCATCATTGGCTGGAAGAACAAGGTCATCTTGCTTTCATCACGAGCATTAGTGAACTCTTCAAAAATCTTGCGCTCATCTTCAGTAAGTAAACTATCTATTGAAGGGTTAAATATTTGGTAGTTATTGCCGCCTTTTTCTTGCAAGTTATGCGCTACAGTTGTGGCGTGTAATAGAACTTTTCCAGGCTCCAGATCATGGCCGGTACATGGCACGCCGCCGATGCTTAATGTTACTTTTAAAGTCTGACCTGAGATCTCAAATAAGTGTTTTTCAATCTCTTGAATCAACTGCTTAGGTAACTCAGTCGGCGCTCTATCGGTGTCCCTGACTAATATAGCAAAGCTGCTATCACTAATACGGCCAATGATGCTTGTGCTTTCACATTTATCATGAAGCCAGTGTGAGACATCTTTTAGCAGGGTATCGCAGTCTGCGATACCGAATTGATTTCGATAACTAGTAAAGTTGTCAATTTCTAGGAAATATAGAATTGAGTTAAGATCGTCTTTCCTTGCTACTTCAACGGTTTCATTGAGTTGATCCATCAATGCAGGTCTATTCAGAGCACCGGTAACTTGATCGATTTGACTCATTTCTTTTAGCTTCTGCATCAGCTCCTGCTGATCGCCTACATCACGCACGAGTAGCTGTACACACTCCTCATCGTCATAGATTGCAGAGCTAATGATAAAGTCAGCTTCAAACTCTTCCCCAGATGAGGTTTTTCCTTTAATTAACTGGCTAACCTCAGTTCCTTCCTGAGCTTGGCGCTTTAATAATGCGCGAATATTATCTTTCTCATCATCAGCGACAATATCCATAATGGTCATGACGATAATTTCATCTTCCTCATAACCGAATCTTTTAATATACGACGGGTTGGTATAGATGTGCATTCCTTCATGGATATATGCGATCGCATCTTTCGAGCTATCAAGTAAGAGTTCGTTACGCTTATTGGTTTCGTAAACAATCTTGTTAGCTTGCTCAAGAGATTGTAATGACTCCACTAATTTTTGATCACGCTTTACTATCATAGCGAGTAGGTCTAAAGACGTTGCTGGAATGCAGTCTTTCAAGCCTAGTGCTAGCATTTCAAAGCGCTTTTCTTCGCTGTAATCATTTGTTAGAAGAACTGAAGGCACTGCTATTGGTTGATTTTTGAGTTGTTTGAGCGCCTGTTTAATTGGCAGGTTATCCAGCTCATCAATGAACAATGCCTGCTGCCACTGTTTTAGATTAGTAGCGTCTTTGAGTTGTTCGCTATCGGAAATTACAAGATGCCGAATTGGGATGCCCATGTTTTTTAAATGACTTGATACCTGTTCGCTGTCGTTGGGCGAAGAGGAAAAAATGAGCATGTTTATAGGAGACTTCTTAACCTTTTCTTTCATCATTGCCGTCTATTCGTTATTTATTAGTATTAGTAGAGATATTCTAACGCGATTCCTACTAAGTTACTGTAACTGAGCCACAACTTCTACAATAATAAACCCCTGTTGAATCTGCAAGCCCAGTTAACGGGTAAGACAATCTATTTACGGCTAAATTGGAACTGTATAAAGTTGTCCGTTTCAATAATCTTTTTGTTCAATTCGATCTTAAATTCGTCGCTAGGAGTCATGATGGCAACTGTTTGGCCTGAACGGTAACCGAGAGGCGGCAGTATAATGGTGGCATCCACTCCTACGTTAGGCATATCTGGCAAATATAAACCATTATGATGATAAGCTGGTTTAGCATAATCCCAATCTAACGTGGCTCGAACTGGCGTCGCTTCTGGAGCTATGATTTCGGCGCCAATAAGAAATACAGAGTTTTTATGCCAACGATTCCAACGGATCATTCCCAGGTTATATTGTTCTTCAGTTCCTTTTACATTTTTTATGGTAATGAGTTCGTTGGCTTCGGCATAAGTCGAAGGTGCTTTTTCAAAGCCTAAACAGAAACCGGCAGGACTGACATCTCGAACCATCCCAGAAGTCCATTGATAGCGAGGTTTTGCCTTAATTTCCTTGAATGGCTTGTCTTCTTTTTGATGCTTCTTATCTTCTTTGCTAAGAGGCTTGTATATCGAAGCAAAGGCATCTTGAGTCTTTTCATGCCCCATATTTAAGCTTAAATTAGAGCTGCTAGAGCGGCTTTTCCATACAAAACTGTGCTGGCTATCGTCTTCCTGTTCTAGCTGCAAAGAGTCGGACTCAATGCTCAACGGTTTGCGTTTATTCTGTCCGAAGAACCTTTGATGAACCTCTGAGCCTAACTTTTCAACTAGGAAGTGGTGAGACGCCGCTAACCCAACGCAAACTTCTGTGCTGGCTTGCGAGTTCATACGGATAAAGTTTCGATTTAATTGCTTACTCCAGTGAGTAATCAAATGTTCAGTAAGCTCTTGATCTAGTTCAAAACTAGTAGCCTTTTTCGTAAACCGACTAAAGAACCCGCCTGACTCATTGTTGAGGTGGCGCTCTAGAGCTTCAGTTGGGCCTTTTAAGTTAATGCCTACTACTCGCTGACCTTTGTGTTCTATGGAGTTGATAGGTTGGGGTGGAATATCACTGTCTGGCAAGTAAGCGAATAAACAACCTTCTGTATCTTCGGGCTGCAACTCAGCGAGATCAGCGAGATCCTCTATTTCATTATAAATATCGTTGATTTCGCCATGCTTAAGTTGATATGGATTAGAGACCGGCAATATTAGGTTAATCAGCAATTGCTTTTTAATTGTTCCTAGTGGGGCCGAGTCTTTTTTGAGTTTGTGTTCAAGCAAGCCGTGCTTCTCTGCTAGCTTATAAATAATGTTTTGTTGAACCCAAAGTTTAGCACCGACAGTCTTATATAACTGATAACGCTGTAACTGGATAAAACCTTGGAATTGAAGACTGTTAGCGCAAGCTGCGGGTAAAATAGTGGTTTTATATTTTTCCAGTGCAGTAACATCAGCCTGCAAGTCTTCGATAATGGTGTTGAAGCCAAAAATTGTCTCAGAGGCTATAGCGTGAACTAACTCGGAAGCTGATTGTAATTTCTGCGAATATTTTAAAGGGCTGTGAATATAGACAGTAGCCAAGGAATTTAAGGTGTTTAGGCAAGAAGGCTTCAAAGCTTCTAAAATTTGCAGTCGGGTTTTCGGGGGGAGTGGCGATTGATTCAGATCGTAAAGGTAGTGAAAAATTTTCGAAGCGGTTTCGCCGATATCTGCGACCGGTAGATTTTCCATCCACTGTTTAGCTGTCTTGACCGTTGCTGGGATATCAGCAACCATAACATCGTTTTTAACCCTAACGGTTAACCCCAACTGTCCTTTCGTTAGCGCCATTGTCGTCTCCTTTAAATATGGCATCCGACTGATACTTCATCTTAGCGAAAAGCAACTCATGGCGCTAGTGGTTTTTGTCTTAAGTTATTGATTCGTATTGCTTATATCAATCCATGATTTATTTGGCTTGCCGGCTTCTTCGCGAACTAATTTCGGCACCAAGAACCCAGCTAACTTGGCTTGAAGTTGCTGCATGATCTGAATTGCATGGCTCTCGTCAGAATCGAAGTGTTGTGCCCCTTGAACTTTGTCTAATAAATGCAGGTAATAGGGCAGGATATTGCTTTTGAATAATTTTTCACTAAGTTCGGCTAACGTGTCGCTATTATCGTTGATATGTCGCAATAATACGGATTGGTTAAGTAGGGTAATACCAGCGGAGTGAAGACGTTGCATGGCGAGGCTAACCATATCATCAATTTCGTTAGGGTGATTAATGTGTGTAACTAGAACGCACTGAAAACGGCTTTGGCTTAGGGTGTTGACCAGCTTAGAAGTCACTCGTTGTGGAATTACGATGGGTAAGCGAGTGTGAATTCTTAGCCTTTTTATGTGCTTAATATCCTCTAGCATGCTGATAAAGTCATGCAAATAGCTGTCTGTTACCGCTAAAGGGTCGCCGCCACTTAAAATAACCTCGTTAATTTCAGGATGTTGCGACAGGTATTCAAATATATCTTTCCAACCCGCTTTGCCGAGTTGGTTATCAGCGTAGGGAAACTCGCGCCGAAAACAGTAACGGCAGTTAATGGCACAAGCGGTAGCCAACATGACCAAAACGCGGCTTTTATATTTATGAAGCAGTCCGGGCAAGGCGCTGTCATGCTCGCCAAGGGGATCTTTGTTATAACCGGCGACTTGAGAGTTTTCTTCTGCAACAGGCAGCACTTGTCTTAGCAAAGGATCGTCAGGATTACCAGCTTGCATACGCTCGACAAACGGAAGGGGAACACGCTGTGCGAAAGCGTGATCGAGCAAAACCGACTCAGACATAGTGTCGAAATCGATATTTAAGTGCCTAAGTAGCTCTTTTGGCGACGAAAAAGCACTAGAAAGTAACTTTTTCCACTCATTGTCCTGCCAATAAGAGTCGTTTCGCGTTAAAATCTTCACGTTTTGAATCATAATATATCAAGTTTTTAGAGGAACTCATGGGAACAATTACTACAAACGACCTACGCAATGGTACCAAACTGATACTCGATGGCGAACCATGCACGGTTGTTGATAACCAGTTTGTTCGACCAGGTAAAGGCCAAGCATTTAGTAAAACCAAGGTATTATACTTACTAACTGGGCGAACTGTTGAGAAAACTTTTAAATCAGGCGAAAGCATCGAAACCGCCGACGTCATCGATACAGAAATGGAATATATCTATAACGATGGTGAGTTTTGGTACTTCATGGATGCAAACACATTCGAGCAAGTGCAAGCAGACGGCAATGCGGTTGGCGAAGCCAAAAATTACTTGATTGAGCAAGATAAATGCCAAGTAACGCTTTGGAACGGCAGCCCAATCTCAGTAACGCCGCCAAACTTCGTCGTCCTAGAAGTAACAGACACAGACCCAGGCTTGCGCGGCGACACTTCAAGCGGTGGCTCAAAGCCAGCGACCATGCACACAGGTGCGGTCGTTAAAGTGCCTTTGTTTGTGAATATTGGTGATAAGCTAAAAATTGATACGCGCTCGGGTGAGTACGTTTCACGCGCCTAGCTTGTTAAATTCTCGCTATACTGCGTTACGTTGCTTTTTGAAAATGCTCACTTAGCTGATCTAAGCTCCGCGTTTCAAAAAGCAACAAGCCTTGTCTAGCAAGAATTTTCCGGTGCTAGAGGGGTATGCTGGGTCTGGCTTTGTGTCTAATCAAATCTGATGCCTCGTCCAAGTAAATTTTATCTCCATTAGGGACGCTGGTTTGGCTCGGAGTTTTTTGATGAAAACAGGTTATAGACTTAATTGTTTCTGCTTAACTCTTGCTCTTTTCGGTTGTACGAAAGGAAGCAATGATTACAACCAAATGGTTCCTCTAGAGGATTTAATGGAGAACCCTAAGCCCTATATCGAGCAAAGGATAGAGACTGTTGGGTATGCATATTTTCATGAGCATACTCCGTCTACTTCGCTATATCTTGACGAAGAAAGTTCAAGTGACCCTTTTACTGAGTCTGTTGTATATCTTGCAACGAATAACTTAGAGGAGAGTGAGGAACTGAAAGCATGCTCAGGGAATAGTGTGATGGCTTTTGGTGTTTTTAAACCCCAATCAGATATCGGACTTATACTACATGTTGATAAAGGGGTTAGAGTTATAAATGAACAAGGAGAAGTTAAAGAGTTTTGCTATAAGCCTGAGTAAAAAGAAAGTAAATAAATGTCTAACTGGAATCCAACTGCTTCAATCGAAACCTTAAAAGCGCGCGCTAAAATAATGGCGCGAGTGCGGGAGTTTTTTGCTGAGCGGGATATCTTAGAAGTAGAAACCCCTTTGTTAAGCCGTTATGGCGTGACTGATCGCTTTATGAAGTCGTTTAAAGTAAACGATTACATGGGAAGCGAGGGGTATCTCCAGACATCACCTGAGTATGCCATGAAGCGTTTGTTGGCGGCAGGCTCCGGTTCAATTTATCAGATCTGCAAAACCTTCCGGCAGGATGAGTTTGGTTCGCGGCATAATCCAGAGTTCACCATGTTGGAGTGGTACGTCGAGGGCTATGACCATCACCAATTAATGACACAAGTGTTTGATTTAATGGATACTTTGTCGGAAAAAGAGTTAACGCCAGTCAAGCTAAGTTATCAAGAGGCGTTTGAGCAGTACTTGCAGATTGACCCTTTAACCATAGAAAATTCAAAGCTTTCAAAGCTGAGTCATGAGCTTTTAGGGGAGCTGCCGGAAGATTTAGAGCGTGATGACTATCTAGCTTTATTGTTTGAAGATCAGATCGAGCCAAAATTAGGGCTTGGGCAGGAAGTTTGCTTCATTCATGGCTATCCAGCAAGTCAGGCGGCACTGGCGAAGTTAGATCCTAGCGACCCACGCACGGCTTGCCGTTTCGAGGTATATTGGCATGGGGTTGAGTTAGCTAATGGCTTTTATGAGCTTACCGATCCTGCTGAGCAGTATGAACGCTTTAAAAAAGATAACGCCTGCCGTCAACAAGATGGTAAGCCATTAATGTCTATCGATTCGAACTTCATAGTAGCGCTAGAGCAGGGGCTTCCTGAGTGCTCGGGTGTGGCGCTAGGAGTTGATCGCTTGGTCATGATTCTACTAGAACTGCCAGAAATTAAGGATGTTCTAACTTTCCCTTCAGATCGCGCTTAGCTTTATCTAAGTAGCTGATCTTAAGCGGCTGACGAGGATATTTCTAGCGCCACATCAGTCTGCTGCTCTAAAGCTTTTAGAATTTTATGAAAGGTTGCATGATCTGAAGCGGCAACAAAACTTCTACCATCTTTTAGACGAGCTAAGAATATGGCTTGGTTCTTATCAGACAGTTTCGGTAATGCTTCTGCGTTTGCTTCAGCTTCAAGAATTGGCTGGTAGTGACTTTGTCGGTTACTGATAAGATCAATCTGTTGCGCAGATACGGTTTCACACAGGTAATGATTGTCGTCACCAGGTAATGTGAAGTTTCGGATAGTAAAGCGTCCTGCACCAGTGGGAAAGCTTCCAGCTATGACAGAAAATTTTGACATATTTTAACCTCATCAATCCTTCAGTAATAAAAATCCCTGAACCCAATTTATTATCATTAATTAAAATATCACGGTGGTTCAGGGGCTTACCTTTTTGTTTTAGCGGAGTGAAAAATATCAGTCAAACGAAAACACACTCAAAAAGTGGGGAATGAGACGAGGTTATAACTTTTTGCAAATATGACTTATTAAAACGCCTTAAATAATTGATATTTAAAGCGTTTATGCATTAGCTCGATTAAGCGCTATTACCTATATATGACGAGTTTGTATTTTTTAGATTAGCAACCGAACTTTTAATTTTATGGAAAGTGGCACTATCAGCCTCTGCGATAAAGCGCCTTTCGTCCGATAATCGAACCATGAATATGACATCATTTTCATCGGCGAGACGAATTTTTTCTTCAAGCTCTAACTGAATTTCCTCGGCCAACGCTTTGTCTTTATTTAAAAGCAATGCCATTTTGGGATTTGCAGTATTAATGAACTCAATTTGATTGATGCTTACGGTTTCGCACAAGTAATGATTCTCGTCTCCAGGAAGAGTCAAGTTTCGGAATGTAAAATATCCGGTTCCTCTTGGAAAATCTCCTGCTAAGATCGTGATCTTGGCCATAGCTGTTTCCTTTTCTACGTTTTACATCAAGTTCACTTTTAAACGAAAAGTGAGAATAATCCCTTCAGCTGCTTGGTTTTATTGTATATTTTTTAACCATTACTTATAGTCTTACTCCAAAGTGTGACGCAATTCAAGTTTTTGCGTCTCATAAATGTAAATTTTACTTTGGGCTGCTTCTAAGCCATTGATCTACTAGCTCTCTGGAGATTGAAAAAGCAGAAGGGAGCTCTAGTTCACTACGCTCTATTAGATTCTTGATATCGTCGCGGCTAAACCATTTTGCTGTTTCTAACTCTTGATCTCGTAATTGAATCTCGTGGTCATCTGTTTCCGCTGTAAAACCCACCATGAGGGATTGTGGGAAAGGCCAAGGTTGGGATTGGTAATACTTGATATTGCTCAGTCTTAAGCCGGTTTCTTCAAAAGCTTCTCTAGCTACCGCTTGCTCTAAGGTTTCGCCTGGTTCGACAAAGCCAGCAATGACGGAGTAGCGCTTTTCTGGCCATGTCGTTTGTCGGCCCAAAAGAATTTTGTCGTTGTTTGTAATGGCGCAAATAACTGCGCTGTCAGTGCGAGGGAAGTGCTCTTGTTGGCATTTACTGTCTGAGCAGGTTCGAACGAATCCTGCTTTGTGTGAAAAGGTTTCGCTGCCACAAAAACCACAATATTGGTGGGTGTTGTGCCAATGCTCCATGGCTATCGCAACATTACACAAATACGAATCTTCGGCTGAAAGGCACTTGAAAAGCTCTCGTAGTCCTAATAATTCAATCTCTGACTCTGGTGTTGCTTTTTGTAGTTTATCTAATGTCGATAAGTTTTTTAGGCGGTACGTAAAGAAGTGCTCACCATTCTTTTCACCTAGGTATATCAGGTGTTTTTTATCAACTGACTGAACTAGGTCGGTTAGCTCGCTATAGCTTTGCCAATGAGGAGCATAAGTCGAAGCATTGGTCCGAGTGGCTATGCTTTGTTTATAAACGGGCAAGTAATGCGCCTGCTCACTCTGCCAAATGTGCTCAATAAAAGAATCTTGGTGGCGGATATCGCCATGCCGATTCAGTGGATTCACTTGAAAAGCAAACATAGTCTAGGGTTAATCCTTTAGAAGAAGTAAAAAACCACCAACAGGGTCGCAATGGATAATAATAGCCATAAGATTAAACCAAGTAGCATGGCTTTAATAGGGATAGCCTTTATTGCGGCTTTATTGAGGCTAGTGCCCATCCATAGCAGGCTTAATGCAAATAGATTCTTGGCTGCATCCTTGATGTAGGGTGCTGCGGTTTCTAGGGGTATAAAGCTACCAATGGCGCTAGCCAATAAAAAGAATACGATAAATAGTGGGATGGCTAGTTTGAATTTGCCTGAGCTGACGGCGAAAGACGCGATTATAGCGACCGGAATAATCCACAAAGCGCGCGCCAGTTTCGCGGTGGTGGCGACCTCAAGAGCCTCTTCGCCATAGACCGATGCTGCACCGACAACACTGCTGGTGTCATGGATACCAAGCGCTGCCCAAATGCCGAATTGTTGCTGACTTAATTCAAGCCACTGACCTATCGCAGGATAGATAAACAGAGCTACCGCGTTTAATAGAAAGACTACGGCTAGCGAAATGACCATTTGTTTTTGATCGGCCTTGATTGACGAGCCGACGGCTGCAATTGCGCTACCACCACAGATTGCGGTTCCTGAGCTGATAAGCCAGCTTTGGTGGTTATCGAGCTTAAACAGTCTGCCGAGTAATAAGCCAACGATAATAGCTGTGGCAATAACGCTCACGGTGAGCCAGAAGCTATCACCAGCATTGCTCACAAGATCGCCAAAGGGCAGGGTAAAGCCGAGCAAGACAATGGCGATTTTGAGTAATAAGCCGGCCCATGAGCCCACGGGTAGCTTGCGGGCTCCAGAAAAGAACCAACCCCACACTAGGCCTGCAGCGAGAGCGTAACTCGCTGGCAATAATCCAACGACGCATAACACGGTTAGTGAAAGCAATATCAAGTTAGCGGTGTATCGTAAGTGTTTATTACTGTGTAGGCTCATTACTTATATTAGAAACTCTTAAACTTAGGCGCACAGTTTACGCTTCTGTTACTGGATATTCATCCTCTAAATGCTCTGCTGAGTAAAAATAATACAAAAAATGCTTTACTGCTTAGGTGTTATATGTAAGTATAACACCATATCGGTATGACACAGTGCTAGATTACTGTAGTGATACAGCGTTGTACTGACACTTAGACAGGCTGAAATCCCTTAAGAAGGGAGTTTGGCTGAGATGAAAAGGTAACGATGGTATGCAAATACAGTGGGATGACTCACAGCCAATCTACCTCCAACTGAGAGATCGTGTACAGAACATGATTCTCGAAGGGAATTTAGTAGAAGGTGAAGCTTTGCCTTCGGTAAGAACGGTGTCGGCAGAATACCAGCTGAATCCAATTACCGTCTCTAAAGCTTATCAACTATTAGTAGATGATCAGTTGGCGGTGAAAAAGCGAGGATTGGGTATGTTTGTGGTCGATGGAGCAAAAGAAAAGTTATTGCAGCAGGAGCGCGAAGTGTTTCTAACAACAGAATTACCTGCGCTTCTAAGAAAATTAAAACGTTTACACATTACAAAAGAAGAGTTGCTGGAAGCACTCGATAAAGGGGAGTCTGAAAATGACTAATGTGATTTCTGCTAACAACGTTAATAAGTCTTACGGCAACTTTAAAGCGTTGAGCAATGTAAATTTTGAGCTCGGAAAAGGTCGAATTCTTGGTTTGATTGGGCCAAATGGCGCCGGTAAAACCACGCTGCTAAAAGCAGTATTAGGGTTAACCACTTACTCTGGTGACTTAAAAGTTCTGGGTTTAGATCCGCATAAACAACGCGACGAGTTAATGAAGCGAGTCTGCTTCGTGGCTGACGTTGCAGTATTACCACGTTGGATAAAGGTGAGTCAGGCGATTGATTTTGTCGAAGGAGTGCACCCTAAGTTCAACCGTGAGCTGTGCGAAAAATACCTGTCGGAAACCAAAATTAAGCGCGAGAGCAAGGTCAAAGCATTATCGAAAGGTATGGTCGCGCAGCTACACTTGGCTTTGATTATGGCTATCGATGCGGATTTATTGATTCTGGATGAGCCGACGCTAGGCCTCGATATTTTATACAGAAAGTCGTTTTACGAGACGCTACTGAATGATTATTTCGATTCCGAAAGAACCATAATCATCACCACGCACCAAGTCGAGGAAATCGAGCATATTTTAAGCGATTTAGTCTTTATACAAGATGGTCAGATCGTACTTGATGACAGTATGGACGCGGTAGGCCAGTCATACTTTGAAGTCATGGTAGAAAAAGAATTTGAAGAAGCCGCATTGGCGCTAAACCCTATGAATGTACGCGAAGTGTTTGGCCAAAAAGTGTGTTTATTTAATGGCGTTGAGCGAGCCAAGTTAGAAGAGATGGGGAAAGTGAGAAAGCCAAGCGTAGCGGACTTATTTGTTGCCAAAATGAGGGGCGAAGCTAAAAGCCAGACGGCTGCGGAAGGAGAAGTGGCATGAATACATTCATAACTTTATTAAAACGTGAATATTGGGAAAGCAAAACCAGCTTTTTATGGGTGCCACTTGTCATCACAGGGATTTCAGTGTTTACAGCATTGCTAGGATTGATTATAGCCTCCACAGGCAGTATTCAAACTGCTGAGTTTGGGTCACATGATTTAGGCAACTTATTTAAATTGTATGACGTTTCGGTAGACGCAGATGTAAAGGCCTTCGCCACCCAAAGCGCACTCTATTCAGGCGTTTATAGCTACTACATGGTGTTAGCGATTGTCGGTTTTTTCTACTGCTTAGGTGCTTTATACGACGACCGCAAAGACAAAAGTATTTTGTTCTGGAAGTCGATGCCAGTTTCTGACTCACAAACAGTGCTGTCGAAGCTCGCCTCAGTAACATTGGTTGCACCCTTTATATATTGGTTAATTATCATCGGAACTAACTTGTTGATGCTAATCATTGGAACTGTGTTTGCATGGCTATCTGGCGTGGACGCTTGGAGTGCCTTGTGGGCAAACTCAGGCTTCTTTAAGGTTGCGATGTATCAGTTTGCCGCCCTATACATGGCAATGCTTTGGGCTATTCCATTTGTTGGATATTTGCTACTGATATCAAGCTGGACAAAAAAGGTTCCGTTTTTGGTGGCGACTGTACCTCCGGTGTTGGTCATTATCGCGGAAGGTATGATTTTTAAAACTGCCAGCGTCGCAACATTTTTCGGTGAAAAAATGTTCGGTGTGGTGCAGGCATTAGTAGCACCATTTAATACTCTGGCCAGAGAGTTCTCACAAAAGAGAGCTGAAATTGAGGATGACTTGCCAATCTTTGATGAGTTTGAATTCCTAACCTTTGGCCAGCAGTTTCAGGATACGGGCTTTTGGACAGGATTGATCCTTGGTGCGGCAATGATTGCAGCCGCAATTTATATCCGTCGCTTCCGTGACGAAGCGTTTTAAGAACGGGTTGAGCAACCGCAACAGGAGGTTTTATGACTTATAACAGAAAATCAAGTAAACAGGTTACTAGAGTTTGTCTCTATATAGCTTTGATAGTAATTGGTTATACTTTGGCCATAAAGATGCATCAGGTGACGCCTGAACTAGGAGTTCTGAACTCTCTAGAAACGGTACAAACCATACAAAAAAGTATTAAAGGGATTTTTGTTGCAACCATTGATTAAGCTCCATGGGTTCCAAGCGTTTCTGCTTGGAACCTTCTTCTTTTCAATACCCTCAATCAAGCTAGGCCCACTCCAACTTAAAGCGTTTTAATATCCGAGTAACGCTAAGAATAACCTGCAAAAAATGAATCAATGTTATATTTCTTGCTTAAAAGTAGAAATTATTGATAGTATGCCAATTAACAAGTGGTATGACGTCTTATGGAAAGCCGCTTCCGAATAATGTAATAAACAGTTAATTCCTGTCGATGGGGGAAGGAATTGTATGAATAGTAATAAATCTATTATGACCTTATCTAAGATTGCCGTTGGCGTATCTTTAGCGTTAGCCGCCACTGCATCTAATGCTGTGGGGTGGGACAGTGAAAATTTTGAGTATAACTTAGACACAACTATCTCAGTCGGCGCCAGTATGCGTGTTGAAGAGCGTGATCGTGCGCTCGTTGGTAAAGCAAATCTTTATCAGCAAGAAACAGGCCAGTCGGTGACTACTTTATACGGCTCAGGAATCGTTCCAGACGGTGCTTGGTCGAATAACTCTGATGACGGTAATCTAAACTTTAATAAAGGCGATTTCTTCTCTCAAGTTATCAAAGGTACGCACGAATTCGATATGCGCCACAAAGATGGCGACTACGGTATTTTTGCTCGTGGCCTATGGTATTACGACCGAGTCCTAATGGACAAAGAAATGCGCTTCCGTGATTTAGATACCTATCCTAACGGCGCTTATGCTGCTGGCGAAACAACTAGTAGAAAAGAGCAGGGTTACGACGCGCGTATGCTTGACGCTTATGTGTGGAGCACTTGGTATCCAAGCGACACCAGCGTAGTTCAAGCACGTTTAGGTGAGCAGGTTGTTAGCTGGGGTGAAAGTACTTTCATTCAGCACAGCTTGTCAGAAGCAAACGCGGTTGATTTAAGAACGCTAAGAAATCCAGGCGCAGAATTAAAAGAAGCTTTCATTCCTTCAAAAATGTTGTGGGCTTCTGCTGAGTGGATTGGCGAAGCGGGTAACAGCTGGACTCTAGAAGGCTTTTATCAGTTTGAGTGGGAGCCAGTTCGTACAGACGAGCCAGGAACCTATTTTGCGACTCGTGACTTCTTAGGCTTGAAAGGCTCAGAAGTACACCTAGGTTTCGCGCAGTTCCCAGAAGGCCAACCAGGCACTGTGGCTATCCGTAAAGATTCTCGCACTGCTGACGACGATGGCCAGTATGGTGTGAAGTTTGGTTATTTCACGGAAATGGGCACCGAACTAGGTTTCTATTACATGAATTACCACAACCGTCGTCCGATTATCTCTGCTAACGCAGCTGATAATACGGGTACAGTTTATGGTTTCTTGGAATATCCAGAAGACATTCAAATGCTCGGTATGAGCTTTAACACTGCGACAGACGGTGGTGTTTCAGTTGCCGGTGAAATCTCTTACCGTATCGATGAACCACTTCAAGTTGATGATGTCGAACTCTTGTTTGCGACTCTAGAACCGATTGGTCAAATTCCAAGCGGCACGAGTCAGGTTGCGAATGGCCATGGTTTAGGTGATGAAATTTCAGGTTACCGTCTGCATGACACTATTCAGGCGCAAATGACCTTTACGAACTTATTAGGTTCAATGTGGGGCTCGGATCAAACCGTATTCCTACTAGAAGTTGGTTTAAACCAAATTTTAGACATGCCCGATAAGAGCGTCTTGCGCTATGAAGCGGAAGGTACTTTCCGTTCAGGCAACCCAGATCGAGCTGTCGATGCGAATGGCAATGGTACTGTTGGTGGTATGTTCGAATTAGCACCTCCTGGTAGCACGCCGTGTGGATTTACAAATCCTAGCAACGGACAACGTGTAACGACCGAGTGTGAAGGCAACTCAACAGGTTTTGCTGATGACTTCTCTTGGGGTTACCGTCTAGCGATGCGTTGGGAATATAACGATGCATTTGCAGGCTGGAACATGAAGCCACGTTTGGTATTCCAGCATGATGTGAAAGGTAATACTCCTGCGCCAATTTCGAACTTCTTGGAAGATCGTAAGTCTCTTGCCATAGGTACGAGCTTTGATTATCAAAGTCGTTGGAAAGTTGATTTCGCATACAACGCATTCTTTGGCGCTGGAAAAAGAAACTTAATTGCTGACCGTGATTATGTTTCAGCAGCACTAAGTTACTCATTCTAATAAGGGTATTAACAGTTTATGGCTAAGATAATGAATAAATGGTTATTAGCGAGCGCAGTCGCTTCGGTACTCTTTTCTGGTGTGGCAACTGCAAAAGTTTCACAAGAAAAGGCGGCAGAGCTTGGAGGTGACGTATACACTCCTATGGGTTCTGAGCGCGCTGGTAATGAAGACGGCTCTATCCCAGCTTGGACTGGCGGTATCCAAGAATTGCCAGAAGGCTATGAAGTTGGTGACCATCATCCAGATCCTTTTGCGGATGATGAGATTTTATTTACCATCACCGCTTCAAACTATAAAGAATATGAAGATTTCCTCACGGTAGGTCAGGTTGCACTGTTTAAAACGTATCCTGAAAACTTCAAAATGCACGTTTACCCAACGCGACGTTCAGCATCATTCCCACAACACGTTTATGATGCGATTAAAGCGAATGCTTCAAAAGCTGAGCTAGTGCAGGGTGGTAACGGTATTAAAGGAGCTTCAATCGGTGTTCCATTCCCTTTCCCACAAAGTGGGCTTGAGCTGATTTGGAACTCATTGACACGTTACCGTGGTGTTTCTGTTATGCGTAATGTTGCTCAGGCAGCACCACTACCTGACGGTGACTTCGTTTTGGTTAAACTTGAAGATCAGTTGCACCATATCTACAACGAACCTGGCATGACACCAGAAAAGTTGGAAGAAGGCAACGTTCTATTCTTGTTCCGTCAAACAGTAAGCGCGCCAGCACGATTAGCTGGTACCGCGTTGTTGGTACACGAAACAATGGATCAGGTTAAAGAGCCTCGTAAAGCTTGGACTTATAACCCAGGTCAGCGCCGTGTTCGTCGTGCACCAAACGTAGCTTATGATGCTCCAGGTACGGCTTCTGATGGTCTAAGAACTACCGATGACTTCGATATGTTCAACGGTGCTCCAGATCGTTACAACTGGACCATCAATGGCAAGAAAGAAGTTTATATTCCATACAACAACTATAAACTTCACTCTGACGAACTTGAGTATGATGAAATCATCAAACCAGGCGTTATCAACTCAGACCTAGTGCGTTACGAAAAGCACCGTGTATGGGTTCTAGAAGCGGATATTAAAGACGATACGCGTCACCAGTACGCTAAGCGTGTGTTCTATATTGATGAAGACAGCTACCAAATCGTCGCTGAAGAAATGTACGATCAACGCGGTGAATTATGGCGTGTAGCGCAAGCTTACCCGATTAATTACTACGAAGTACCGACTCTATGGTCAACTTTGGAAACATACTACGACTTACCATCAGGTCGTTATCTAGTAATTGGTTTAGACAACCAAGAAGAAATGTATGACTTCGAAGTCAAGTACAACGCTTCTCACTTTACGCCTTCGGCGTTACGACGTATTGGTCGTCGATAAAACATCCATCTGCGGCCGGGCTCACCGGCCGCTTTGCCTTAAACGTCTAGAAATATCAAAACAATGAAAAATGTCCTTCAAACTCTAATAATTAGTTTCATCATTCTAGCGGCACCTATATCTTATGGTGAGCCTGCTGTAATCGCACCTAAAGCGGTAGAATCCTTATTGCTTGATATCGTAAAAGTAAGTGAACAAAGGTTACTTACCGTTGGCCAGCGAGGTCATATCCTGATCTCGGAAGATCAAGGCCAAAACTGGCGACAAGTAGAAGTGCCAGTTAATGTTAATTTAACAGCTGTAGATTTTCTGGATGAGAATCATGGTGTTGCAGTTGGTTTTGACCAAACAGTTCTCCTAACAGAAGATGCAGGCGAAACTTGGACCGTTAGCCATCAAGAAGTGTCCAACTTGCAGCCAGCATTATTTAGCGTCATCTATAACTCGAAAGACACTATCACCGCCGTTGGATCTTATGGACTTTATTTAGAAACTAAAGATGGCGGTGCAACCTGGGAAAATCGCCAAATAGACAGCCTGAGCGACGTTTATGATGGCTTTAGCCACTTCTATGACATCGAAAAGCTAAATGCGGATACTTGGTATATCGCCGGTGAAAAATATATTGCCGAAGCCGATGACTATGGCGATGAATTTAGTAAAGGCATGATTGCTGTCACCAAAGACGCAGGTCGTACTTGGGAAAAAGTATACTCGCCTTATGAGGGGTCTTTCTTTGGAATTACTGTAAAAGCGAATGACATTTATGTCTATGGCTTACGTGGTAACTTATTCCACTCCAAAGACGGCGGAGCCAACTGGGCAAAGGTTCCATTAGGCGTGCAAGCTGGTTTACACGACATGATAATAACTGCTGCTGGCAACCTGGTGTTAGTGGGTACTGGTGGTGTCATGGTTGAGAAGTCGGCTAAAAATAACAAAGCAGCAAAAGTAAGCAAACGCTCCGATCTTAAAGGACGCGCTGCACTTATCGAGGTTGCGAACGAACAGTTTATTATTGTTGGCGAGGGTGGTGTAAGGTCATCGTCGAAAGCTGAAACCAAAGCACAACAGTAGAAGGTTAATATAATGTCAAAAAATAAATTAGAGCCTTTAGTAAAGTCTTTGCTTTTTTCAAAGCGCGGTCTGTGGGTCGCTTTGTTCGCCATAGTTACCGCTATTATGGCTTATTTCATGTCTCAGCTGAGAATTGATGCGAGTTTTGAAAAAAATATTCCTCTAAAGCATGAGTACATGCAGACTTATCTTGAGTATCAGGAAGAATTTGGCGGTGCAAACCGAGTTTTTGTCGCATTAGAATCTAAGGATGGCGAGATATTTACCGAAGAGTTTTTTGAAGCTCTAAGAGTCGCTGATGACCGCGTAGAAGGAATTGAAGGCGTTAACCAATCGCAAGTTCAATCACTTTATTCACCTTCAGTACGCTATATTGAAGCGAGCGAGCAAGGCCTAGAGGGTGGGCCAGTTATTCCACCTGAATTTGAACAGGCAGATAAAACTGAAGCTTTCGACAAAGTAAAAGAAAATATTTTAAAAGCAGGCATTCGTGGTCGATTAGTTTCTAATAACTTTAAGTCGGCAATGATCTCGGCACAGTTATTTTCCGAATATAACGATCCTAAAGCAGAATTGAAGCTAGACGCTGACGGCCAAGCCATCTCGCAAATGGTGCAGACCAACTATGTAGAAGTCGCGGATCAGCTTGAAGAACTACGCCGCGATATTGAAGCGGAATATCCAAACGTCGAAGTCCATATTATTGGTTTTGCGAAAATGATTGGTGATGTCAGCGATGGTGCAGGCAATGTTATCTTCTTTTTCCTGATTGCATTCCTAATCACAGCATTACTGGTCTTCTGGTATTCGCGTTCGATTAAACTCACTCTATTGCCACTATTAACATCCAGCGTTGCAGTAGTGTGGCAGTTAGGAATTTTGACTGCGCTTGGTTATGGTATCGATCCTATGTCGATCCTTATACCTTTCTTAATCTTCGCGATTGGTGTTAGCCATGGCGTTCAGATGATTAACGGCGTGCAGCACAATGTCGGCTTAGGTTTCAAAGTATATGATGCTGCGATAGCAGCCTGTGCTGGCCTGATCGTTCCAGGCGGTGTGGCGCTATTAAGTGACACCATCGGTTTCTTAACTTTACAATTAATCGAAATCGACATTATTCGCGAGCTAGCTATTACAGCAAGTATTGGTGTTGCGGTACTAATTCTAACCAACCTGATTTTATTGCCGCTTCTGATTTCTTACACCAGCTTTTCAGACTCTTTCGTTAAAGGCGTACAGAAGCGTGAAAAGTCACACGAAGTGTTGTGGCATAAGTTAAGCGTGTTTGCTAAACGTCCAATGGCGTTAATCGTGGTAATAGTTGGTATTCTGCTTGGTTTAGTAGGTTACTGGGGCTCACAAAACATGAAGGTGGGCGATCTTCATGCTGGCGCACCTGCCCTGAAGCAAAACTCGACTTATAACCTCGATACAAAGTTTGTGACAGAGGAATACTCGATCGGCACTGATGTGATTTCTATCTTAGCCGAAACACAAACTGACGGTTGTACCTATTACAACATTATGGAAACCATTGATGACTTCCAATGGCAGCTAGCGAATGTACAAGGTGTGCAGTCCACAATAAGCTTGCCACAGGTCTCAAAAGTTGTGAATGGTCTGTTAAGCGAAGGTAATCTAAAGTGGAAAGTATTGCCGAAAGACGAAGCGGTACTGCCTTATACTATTGCACGAGTCGAAACTAGCACCGGTCTGCTTAATTCTGGCTGTAGCGTAATGCCAGTCATGGTCTTCCTAAATGACCACAAAGCAGAAACTATCGAGCGTGTCGTAGAGTCGGCGAAAAGCTTCCAAGCGGATTACCTAGCCAAAGAAAAAGCAGCCGTGTACGACATTGTAGCAGGCGCAGTTTCTGAAGAAGAGCTTGAGCCGTTACAGCAAGTACTCGATCCGTTACTAAACGAGTACAGTGAGCTCGATTATGGCGAGAATTCTGAGCGCCCGACGTTAGTGGCATTCTTAGATGAAAAGTTAGCTGAATCAGGCGATATTGAAGCTTCTCAGCTAAATACTGTGACATCGGCGCTTGAAGCTGAGTTACCTGAAAGTGGCTTTAAACCCGTTAAGTTCCGTTTAGCTACAGGTGCGGTTGGCGTAATGGCAGCAACCAACGAAGCGGTTGAAGCAGCCCAAGTACCCATGATGATCTGGGTCTACTTAGCGGTAACGTTATTGTGCTTAATCAGTTTCCGCTCTGTTCGTGGCACTATTTGCGTAGTTTTACCACTAGTCGTGGTTTCTTTACTGGCACAAGCGCTGATGACGTGGCTCGAAATCGGCCTAACAGTCGCTACATTACCTGTTATTGCGTTAGGTGTGGGTATTGGTGTGGATTATGGTATTTATATCTTCTCGCGCATGGTCGGCTTCATTCGTGAAGGCCGCTCGGTCTCTGAGGCTTACTTCGAGACCTTAAAGTTAACCGGTAACGCTGTATTATTTACAGGTTTAACCTTAGCGATTGGCGTAAGTACTTGGATTTTATCAGCTTTACAATACCAAGCAGACATGGGAATCATGCTAACCTTCATGTTCTTAGTGAATATGTTAGGTGCAATTTTCTTATTACCTGCATTAGCCTGTTTATTGTACAGAAGATAAAGTCATCCTAACTGGTAGAAGCAGTTGAAAAAAAGGCATCTTAATGCAAATTAAGGTGCCATTTCTTACTCAAATGTCCTAGAATTGGGTAACGTTAAAAAACGTTATTTAACCCATACTTTTTTATTCTTGGACAGGACAATGGCCGGTGTAAATAACTCTTCAAATTTGTTGGAGATGGTCCAACAACTCTCTGAAAAGCATTATTCAAAGCAACAAGCTGAGCTTGTTAAACAATTCTCCTCATTAATTTACTCAAGTGTCTCTGAAGACGAGTTTAGTGAGCGTAGTCCCACACAGTTTTTTAACTCCATATCGAGTCTATGGAACTTTATCCAGGATTTCGATGGAGCCAGCAAAGTAAGAGTTTTTAATCCCGACAAGAAAGAAGACGGTTGGGAGTCGCGCTATACCATTATTGAGATAAACCACCGTGATATTCCGTTCTTAGTTGACTCGATTCGTATGGAACTGAATCGACATGGAATTGATGTACATTTACACATCCATGTTCCGATGTTCATTAAGCGTACAAAAACAGGTCGTATCTCTAAAGTCGACGTGTCTTATGATAAGTGCAGCTCAGAAGGCGAAAACATCGAAACGCCGATGTACCTTGAAGTTGATCGCCTGATCGATGCTGAAGAAATGCAGCGTATTGAGAAAAATTTGGTTCGAATCTTAGGTGATGTCAGAGCAACAGTTTCTGATTGGAAGCCGATGCGCCAAAAGATGGTTGATGTTATTGCTGAGCTTGAAAATAACCCGCCACCTTTGCGAGAAGATCGTATCGAAGAAACCGTAAACTTTTTACAGTGGGTAAAAGAGAACCATTTCGTGATGATGGGCGCTCGCACCTACGATCTGAAGAAAAATAAAGATAATGAATATTATTTAAAATCAGTTAAAGGCTCTGGCCTTGGTATTTTGGGCGACGAGCGCAAATATGCTGAATACTATTTATCACGCTCACCAAAAGGCGCACAAAAGCTGGCCTTATCGAACGAGCATCTTTTAGTGCTGACCAAAACCAGTACTTTATCGACGGTTCATCGCTCGAGCCACATTGATTATATCGGTGTGAAGCGCTTTAACGATAAAGGCGAAGTGATTGGTGAGCATCGTTTCTTTGGCTTGTTCACGTCAGCCGCGTACAACATGGACCCACAAAACATTCCGGTTCTTCGTAAGAAAATTAACAATGTTCTTACCGAGTCGAAACTTAAGCCGGGTGGCCATGACTACAAAGCGTTAAGAAACATTTTGGAAACTTATCCACGAGATGAGTTATTCCAAATTCCTACATTAAAGCTTCTAGACATAGTGCTTGGAATTTTACATATTCAAGAACGACGTCAGGTTAGAGCTTTTGTACGCCGGGATCCTTTCGGCCGCTACTTCTCGGTTTTGACATTCGTGCCGCGTGATACCTATAACACGCGTATTCGCTTGAAGATGACAGACATCTTGTCAGAAACCTTTGATAGTAAAGGTGAAATTGAGTTTACCACTTATTTCTCTGAATCAAACCTAGTGCGAACTCACTTCCGCGTACCTGTGGAGAATACAGAGTCGATTGAATACGACCTCGATAAGTTACAGGAAAAGTTAGAAGAAGCGACGCTGACTTGGGAAGAGATGCTGACTGATGAAATTAACAAGCGATATGATGGTGAAGAAGCTGCGGTATTACTGAGAAAGTATCGCCAAGCATTCGCGCCAAGCTTCCAGAATCAGCAAAGCGTCAACTCAGCCATGATCGATATCGAGAATATCGAGAACTTAAGCGACGATTGGCCGCTAGGTATGTTCTTGTATCGCTCCGGTGACGATCAGTCGTTACGTTTCAAGCTATACCATAAAGACACGCCAATGCCGTTGTCAGCGGTAATGCCAATGTTAGAGAACATGGGGCTCACGGTAATTGATGAAACACCTTATGAGGTGTCGTCTGAGTTACTGGGTGAATACCGAATTCTCGACTTTGATGTTCGCTACGACGCAGCAGAAATTGATGTTGAAGAGGTGCGAGCCAACTTCCACAAAGCCTTTGCCAAAGCTTGGTATAAGCAAAGTGAAAACGATGGGTTTAACCGCTTAATTCTTGCTGCGGGCTTAGACTGGCGTCAGGTTGCTGTGTTGCGCGCGTATGCCAAGTACATGTGGCAAATTAACTTTACCTTCAGTCAGGTTTATATCGAACAGACTCTTTCCCAATACCCAGAATTGGCGACAGGTTTGTATGAATTATTCGACTTAAAGTTCAACCCAGCTGAAGAGTTTAGCCAGCGCAAGTATGCACTTAAGAAAAGCCAGCTTCTGAAAGATGTGCAGAATGTTGAAAGCCTAGATCAAGACAAAATCATCAATAAATATATTGAGGTTATTGAGGCAACACTTAGAACAAACTTCTACCAAGCCGATGAAAATGGTAAGGATAAGAGTTACATCTCGTTCAAGCTGAACCCTAGCGTCATCACGGACATGCCAAAGCCTGTCTTGATGTACGAAATCTTTGTTTACTCACCTCGTATCGAGGGTGTTCATCTACGTGGCGGTAAAGTGGCTCGTGGTGGTTTGCGTTGGTCAGATCGTCGTGAAGATTACCGCACAGAAGTTCTAGGCTTGGTAAAAGCTCAGCAAGTTAAGAACTCAGTCATCGTTCCTGTCGGTGCTAAAGGCGGATTTGTCTGTAAACAACTTCCGACTACTGGCGGACGTGAAGCTTTCTTCGCCGAAGGTGTTGAGTGCTATAAAATCTTTATCCGTGCATTACTCGACATTACAGATAACTATGTCAACGACAAGCTAGTTCATCCAAGAGACGTGGTTATCCATGATGACGCGGACCCATATTTAGTTGTTGCTGCAGATAAAGGTACAGCTACGTTCTCTGATATCGCAAACGGTATCTCAGAAGAGTATGGCCACTGGTTAGGTGATGCTTTTGCATCAGGTGGTAGTAATGGTTATGACCATAAAGGCATGGGTATTACTGCTCGTGGTGCTTGGGAGTCAGTGAAAAGGCACTTCCGTGAAATTGGCATCGACTGTCAGAACGAAGACTTTACGGTAGTAGCTTGTGGCGACATGTCAGGTGACGTATTCGGTAACGGTATGTTGCTATCGAAGCATATTCGACTGCAAGTTGCCTTTAACCACATGCACATCTTCGTCGATCCTAATCCGGATGCTGCGACCAGTTATAAAGAGCGTGAACGTTTATTTAATCTACCACGCTCGGGTTGGAATGATTACAACCCAGAACTAATCTCAAAAGGCGGCGGTGTCTTTGAGAAAAGTGCAAAAAAGATTGATTTAACGCCTGAGATGCAAGAAATGCTTGGCGTTAAAGCTAAATCGCTATCACCAACAGAGTTTATTCATGCTGCCCTGAAAATGAAGGCGGACTTATTCTGGAACGGTGGTATCGGTACTTACGTTAAATCGAGCAAAGAGACACATCTCCAAGTTGGCGATAAAGCGAATGACGCTGTGCGTGTTGACGGTAAAGACATGCAGGTAAAAGTTATTGGTGAAGGTGGTAACTTAGGTTGTACTCACTTAGGCCGAATCGAATATATGCAACACGGTGGCCGTGCTAACGCCGACTTTATCGATAACGCTGGTGGTGTGAACTGCTCGGATAACGAAGTTAACATTAAGATCTTGCTAAATGGCGTGGTGACTAACGGCGACCTAACGCAGGCACGTCGAAATAACTTATTAGCCCGCATGACGGATGAAGTTGCTGATATCGTTATTAAAGACAATTATCGTCAGGCACAGTCAATTAGCGTGACCGAAACTCGTGCAGCAACCATGGTTAAAGAGCATATGCGCTTTATCCACGGTTTAGAGAAATCGATTGGTTTAGATCGTGCGCTTGAGTATTTGCCAACGGACGAAGAGCTAATCGAAAGAGAAGCGAACGGTAAGGGCTTAACTCGTGCTGAGTTAGCGGTACTGTTGGCTTACGGCAAAATGGAGCTTAAAGATGCATTGTGTATTCCAGCCGTAACCGAAAACAGTTACTTCGAAAGCTATTTGGTAGAGTATTTCCCTAAGCCATTGCGTAAGAAGTATCTTGAGCACATGCTGAAGCATCCGCTAAAAGATGAAATCATCTCTATGTGTTTAGCGAACGAGATGGTTAACCTCATGGGTACTAACTTTGTGTTCCGTGTTATCGATGAAGTGGGTGCGAATATTGGTGAGGTTGCGCAGTGCTATGTGATGGCTAAGGAAACCTTCCACCTGACTGACTTATTCGAAAGCATTGAAGCGTTGGATAATAAAGTTCCAGCTAATGTTCAGACCAACATGATGTTCCAAGCTCGTCGTATTGTGCGTCGTGCGACTCGCTGGTTTGTACGTAATCGCAGTAAAGATCAGTCGATTGAAGAAGTTGTGGAGTTCTTCAGCAAAGGTGTTGCTGAGCTACAAAAGAACGTTCATAAGACGCTTGAAGCTAAAGAAGCTAAAGGCATCGAGAAGGAAGTACAAGAGCTGGTTGAGCAGGGCGTTCCTGAGAAGCTTGCGAGACAAGTTAGCTACCTAAGTACTATGTTCTCAGCTATGGACATTATTGAGCTTGCAACCCAGTTCAAGCTGCCAATTCTAACGGTAGCTGAAGTTTATTATAAACTGGGCGCAGAAATCGAATTGCACTGGTTCTTGAACCAGATTATTGCTCAACCGGTGGGTAATCACTGGCAAGCATTTGCTCGTTCGGCTTTCCGTGAAGAGCTTGATAACCAGCAGCGCGACTTGATTGAGGCGGTATTACCATTAACCGCTAAATTCAAAACGCCTGAGAAGCGAATCAAGCACTTCCTATCGGAGCATGAAGATCTGTTGTTACGCTGGCGTGAAATGGTTACTGACTTCAAACAAAGCAATAGCCATGAGTTTGCTAAATTCTCGGTGGCATTACGTGAATTGCAGATTCTAGTGCAACGTAGTCAGCGTTTGATTAAGTAATTGATTTTAAAGCTATAAAAACTTAAAGGCCCGACAAGTTCGGGCCTTTTTCGTAACCCAATCCTAGCGCTATCCCCTCAAAAGTTGCAATTGCCATAATTCGCCACAATTTATTCATTGCAACTTCAGAATCCTTTGTTCTACTAGACTCATACAAAAGATATAGAACATTAACAGGAGTTAGCAATGTGCGTTTTGATAGTACCGGATGAAATGAAACAATCGAAAGAGTACGCTCAAGTATTTGAAAACTACATGAAAGATCAGCAGAAGGAACGTGCGGAAATCGTAGCTGAGGAACGTGTTCAAGACCGCTCGTTTTTGAGCATGGTAAAAAAAAGCACCGAACTTTAAGTTGGTGCTTTTTTAGTGCAATAGCGCTAAAACTAACGGGCGCTATTGAAGCCTAGCGGCAGCATCTAAACGAATAGTTGTGCCGTTAAGGTAAGCATTCTCAGTAATATGCTGAACCAGCTTCGCGTACTCTTCAGTAGTACCGAAGCGTGATGGGTTAGGAATACCCGCAGCAATTTGTTCGCACACTTCCGGCGTAATCTTTTCCATCATCGGCGTTTCGAATACACCTGGCGCCACAGCCATAACACGAACCTTGATGCGAGCAAACTCACGTGCCAACGGTAATACCATACCCACAATGGCTGACTTAGTCGCTGAATAAGCTGTCTGGCCTATCTGACCTTCGTAAGCGGCGATAGAAGCGGTATGGATAATAACACCACGTTCACCATTCACTTCATCATTCTCTTGCATATGGCGCGAAGCAGCGCGAGTTAACAAGAAGCTCCCCACTAGATTGATATCGACAACTTTTTGAAAATAGTCGGCAGGCATTGGGCCTTTTTTGCTATGAATCAAGCCAGCACCTAATACACCAGCACAGCTGACAGCAAGATTAATCCCACCCATAAACTCAGCGGCTTTGTCGGCGGCACTGTCTACATCTTGTTCTTTACTGATATCTGTTTTGATGAAAATAGCGTTGTCGCCAAGTTCTTTGGCTACGTTGTTACCTTGTTCTTCATTGATATCTAGAAGTGCAACTTTTCCGCCGTTGGCGATAACGTGCTTTGCTGTGGCTAAACCTAGCCCAGAAGCGCCGCCACTAATTAAAGCTTTAGCTTGTGAGAAATCCATAGTAATACCTATGTTCTGATGGTCGAAATTTTAGGTTGGCATTGTACCAACCCTTGCCAAACATGCCAATCCGCGCTTAATCGCGGGACTCGTAAAGCCCGGGTAAGCCTTGGCTTTTATCAATATTTTTATCCAGCTCTAGCGTTGGCAATAGTCGGGCCAAGTCCTGACCGTTCCAAGGCTTTTGGTAGTCGGCTGAATAAAGAGCCTGCTGAAGGTCTTGAAGTTCATTAGCGAGTGGATCTTGCTCAGTTTGGCGGCAATACTTCTCAAGTTGGACAATGTTTGTTACATGGCTTAAATTTGCCTGACTTTTTAACCAGTTGTTTAAGCGCTTTTCCGTCGACTTAGCATTATTGGCAGCTGCACTTTTTATAATGCTTTTAAGGTGGGACGGTGTCTCATCGATAGCGCGTGTATGTGAGTTCTGCGAGCTTAGATCGTTTGCTACTGCTTTTCGATTACGCTTGATAAACCACAGGAGAAGCGTCATCAACCAGATCACGGCGAGAATGATGCTAGCATATTTCCAGTAATCATGACCTTCTGAAGAATCTGTAGTAACAGGCTGTTGTTTATCTTCTTGCTTTTTAGCCTGTTCGATAGCGGGTTTCTGTTGCTCTGGAACTACGGCTTGTTGAGTATTTTGCGTAACCTGTTTTTGACTTCTAGCGACCTGGATCGTTTTCGCTTCTAATGTAGCGAACTCTTGCTGGTCTGTTTCCACGTTCCACCAAGGTATTTTAATCTCTGGCAAGCTAACTTCACCAGCCTTACTTGGTATAACCACCACTTTTTCCAAGTGGTAACTGTTTACGCCAAATCGATTAAAACGTTGGTGATATTGTGGAGTATCTCGATAAATAGTAATACCGTCTTGCATAGGAAAGGTCACTGTAGGCAGCTGAGTTTTGAGTAAGCCAGAGCCTTTAATGATAAAGTCTAACTGTGCTGGCTCACCGACGGTAAAGGTTTGATTATTCGGTTGCCATTCTGCAGTGAGCTCTAGGCTAGAAGCTGGAAGCCAAGGCTCGGCAGCACCTTCAGGCTTCGGCTTAACTTTTACCGTATATTTCTGAGTGCTTAAACTAATCGGCTTTAATTGTGAGCGCTGCCAAGGCGAGCTGTTATTACTATCGTCCAAGATCGTTGCGCTATAAGTGATTGGCTCAATCACCATATCGCCACTTTGTTGTGGGAAAATCGCGTAGCGTTGTTCGATAACACGGAAACTTTTATCGTTTTTAATAAAGTTAAAAGTTTTATTATCCCCTAGTTGCTCAACTAACGCATTGGTCACGCGAATAGGGGTGATGTTTTGATTCCTAGTGACCACAGAGCGATAAATACGCACTGTAAAAATCAGCTGTTGCTGAACGTAAACTTCTTCGTCACTGAGGTTCGCTCTAAGTTTAATTTTAGCGCTGTCCGGATTATCAAAACCAGATTCCTCAGGCAGGATGCGAATAGTGAAAGGTTTAGAGCGTTCAGCACCAATACTTAACGCTGGAATGGTAAAAGTTCCAGCGTTCTCAGCCAACAACTCAAAATCCCAACCCATTTGTGAGCGATATTGGCCGTTGATAATAATGCTGTTATTAAACTCTTGGCGAGCTCGAACTTGGATGTCGTTAGGTAGAAAATCTAGGTTAATGCCGGCGTTTAAGGTAGCAGGATCTTCAACTTGTACCCGTAGAAAAAACGTTTCGTGTGCTCGTATTTCCGAGCGATCGAGTGTTAGGGTTATTTTGGCGAAAGCCGTCCCTGCAAACACTAGCAGTGACAGTAAAATCAATAAAGAACTTAGAATTCTATTCATTGTACTCATATACTCTTACCAATTCTTTTCGACATGCTGATTGCGTCCACGGCGTTGGTACTCACGGTACATTTTACGTCTCAATAAGCCACCTGGATCATCAGGCAGGCGACGCAACCACTGCTCCATCTCTTGATCTTTCTCTTCTTCTTTAAACTGCTCTTTGAGCTGCTCTTCAGTTAACTCGGGCTTTTGCTGTTCTTGCTCTTGTCTTTGTTGCTGCTCAGAATCTTGTTGCTGTTGTTCGCTGTCTTGATCTGACTCTTGATCGTTTTCTTGATCCGACTGTTGTTGCTCGGAGTCTTGCTGCTGATCATTCTGCTCAGCGTCACCATCTTGATTCTGGTTTTGCTGTTCCTGTTGCTGCTCTTGTTGTTGCTTCGCTTGTTCGACAACGCCTTTATTATACTCTGCGTCTTGATGATCAGGATCTTGCGCTAATGCTTGCTCATAAGCTTCGATTGCTTGCTCGTACTCGCCTTGAAGGGCGAGGGCATTACCTTTGTTATACCAATCATCAGCCTGTAGAACATCTTCGGGTAACTGCTTTAATAATCTTTCAGCCGCATCATAACTGCCCATGCGGTATGCCGCTTGGGCTTTCCAACGAGGGTCTTTAAACTTACTATAAGCTTCTTCTGGGTTATCTTTATCAAGTAGCTTTTTAGCTTGCTGGTTATCGTTAAGGAAGAGCTTCTCTAGAGGATTTGCTTGCGCAGTTGGTGTGGTCAACCCCATGAAGCTGAATAGACATAGACAGCCAAGCAAAGCACGGTGTTTAAAGCTCAATAAAGCTAAAGGTAACAATAAAATAATTAACCAATAACCAAGATCAAACCAGTCGTCAGCAAACTTGTTTTCTTGTTGCTCGGAGTCAGTGTTAGTGCTGGTCGCCTCAACCATTAGTTGCACATCGCTGTTACCGGCAGTAACTGGAGTCAACAAGGCATCATTTTCACGCGCAAAGGCTTCTAGCTTGGAGTAGTCGAGCTGAGGGATGACCACATTGCCGTTTCGATCTTTGAGAAAGCCTTTCTCGTTTGAGAGTTTTATCGGGGCACCTTCTTCGGTTCCTAGCGCTAACACGGTAACTTGATACGGCGTACCTTCTAACTGCTCGGTAATGGCCTCAAGGTTTTCTTCTTCCGCACCATCGGTAAACCAGAGGATTTTTCCTTGGGCTAACCCAGTGCTGTCTAATAAGTCGATAGCCTTTTCAAAACCTAATTCAGGGCGGCTACCAAGCAGCGGCATAATGTTTGTCGATAGGGCGCCTAAAAGGTTTTCAATGGTATCTTTGTCGCTCGTGAGTGGGCTTAAAATAAAGCCATCGCCAGCATAAACCACTAATCCCGTTAGCCCTTCGTTGTGTAGCTTTAAGTAATCTTTAATTTTATATTTCGCGCGCTCTAAGCGACTCGGTTTTATATCGTCGGCATCCATCGAGTAGGACATATCGAGCAATATAACTTGCGTGGCTTTACTCGAAAAAACCGGTTGTGGGGTTTTCTTCCAAGTAGGGCCTGCTAAAGCTAGGCAAGCGATAATCCAAAACACTAACAGAAGAAATGGTAAATGTTTACGCGCTTTACCAACATCGGAGCGGGGCATTATCCATTCGAGTAGATGCGGATCGATAATCGCCGCCCAGCCTTGGCGCTGTTGGCTGATCTTACGATAGAACCAAAACAGAAGTAGTGCAGGAATAATTAATAATAGTGCCCAGGGGCGTATAAAGTGGAAAAGACTTAGATCAGGCATTATTAGCCTCCGTCCGCTGGACTAGACGTGACACCAAAATTTGATATAAAACTTTCGCAAAGCTCAGTAGCAATACGATTAATAGCGGAATATAAAATAGTGCTTTGCTTGGGCGATAACTTTGATCCATATCTTCCACTGGCTCTAATTCATCCAGTTTGGCGTAAATTTTTTCCAACTCTTCGGTGTTGCGCGCACGAAAATATTGGCCGCCCGTTTTCTCGGCTACCGCCGTTAAGGTCGCTTCATCTAATTCTTTTGACGGGTTTATCGTACGATCGCCAAAAAAGCTATTCCTAACGACCATTCTATCTGCACCAACACCAATGGTATAAATTGTGACGCCTGCGTGCTCGGCAAGTTCCGCAGCCTGTAGTGGATTGAGAACGCCTGTGTTATTTTGCCCATCAGTCAGCAAAATTAGCACACGATTTTTTGCGCTACGATCTTTAAGCTGTTTTACCGCTAAGCCGATGCTGTCGCCAATAGCGGTTCTCGAGGAACCCGCTAGACCGATTTCGGTTTCATCCAGCATGATTTGCACTGTTTTTAAATCAAACGTCAGTGGCGTTTGTAGATAAGCCTGCTCACCAAAGAGTATCAAGCCTAACCTGTCGCCATCACGTCGTTTAATAAACTCTTTCATAATGGCTTTAACAGCCACCAAACGATTGACAGCTTGGTTGTTTAGCTCCATGTCCTCCATCTCCATCGAGCCAGAGATATCGATGCTGACCATTAAGTCACGACCGCTACTCGATAACGCGACGGGATCGCCAACCCAAGTAGGGCGCGCCACGGCAAAGACTAAAAGAGTCCACAGTAAAAAGTTATACCAAGGAAATTTACCTTTAACTTTTTTGCCTTGCTCGCGCTGCATTTTCCAGTAAAGAAACAATGGCGCGCGCAGAGCTTGACGACGTTGCTTGCGTTCTTCAAGCCACCAGATAAACAAGGGGAGCGGTAACAGCAATAACAACCAAGGCCACTGAAACTCAAACATCTGAGCTCTCCTTGACCGTGCTCTTGACTGTATCCTTGGTGTTAGATCGTGTTTGATGCTGGTTAAGCCATTGTTTGGCATGCTCAGGCAAACCTTCGGCCCACTGAGTCACTTCATTCAATATGGCATCTTTGTCGAGCGTTTCGCTGTAATTCGCGGGTTTGTAAGGCAAGTCGGCAAACGCATTGATCGTTTGCTCGCTGAGTGTCTGATTATTGAGTGACTGTTTGCTGGTCGCCTGCAAGAACGCTTGCCACTCCTGCTGGTTCATACTACCGATTTTGTCTTCTGGTACATAACACAAGCTTAAACGACGCATGACATTATGACTTCTCGCTAACCAGCGAGTTTCTTCATTGGCCTGCTTTAACTGTTTAAGCTCTTTCACCGCCAAGCGAACGTAACGATAGTGACGTTTCTTAAGAATGGCCTTGATGATAAATAACGCCGCTATTAACACCACTAAGCCAATAATAATCCACCAGCCCGGCGCCAGTGGCCACCAACTAACGGGCTCGGGTTGGTGTATGTCTCGTAGCTGTTTTAATAACTGCGCCGTTTGAGTTTCTTGCGCGCTGGTGGCGAGTAATGATAATTGCGTGAGCATCATTTATAGCCCCGCTGCTTTATTGTTTGGCGCTTTGCTATTTAAAGCCGGATCGAGCGATAAATCGGTAATCGAATCTTCGGTGCTACAGAGTCTAAAAGCCGATTGCGCCTGCGTAAAATAGTTAGCAACTTGCGCTACGCGCTGCTCGAAGCTTTCTTTATGGCGCTGCATGTCTCGGCGGTTGTCGGCATCAATACGAATATGGCTTAAGCCGTCGGTTAAGGTGTATTGGCCAGGCAAAGGAATAGTCGATTCGAGCGGATCGGCAATCATAACGCCATAAATATCATTATGTTGCGCTAAATAGGTTAAATGCTGTTGGCACTCGCTATTTAGGTTCATAAAATCACTAAAGATATAAATCAGACTTCCACCTTTGACCAAATGGCGTAATCGCAACAAAGTATCGCGAAGGGCGTTTTGGTTGACCTCAAAACTGGAGTGTTCTTGATAAATAGCGTCGAGACGCTGATTATGCAACTCCATCATTTGTTGCAACAAGCGTAAACCATTCTGGCGACGATTCGAGGGCTTGAGCTCTAAATGATCATTGGCGGTGCTGAATAATCCGGCAACTCGATTACCGCTATTAAAAGCCGCCCAAAAAGCCCGCGCCGAATGTAAGCAGGCTAATGTCGATTTAAAACGGTTTTTAGAGCCGAAGAACATGGTGTCCTGTAAATCCGTGACGATATAGACCGGACGCTCGCGTTCTTCTTGGAAAATTTTGGTGTGTACCTTGCCCGTACGCGCTGTCACACGCCAGTCGATGGTGCGAATGTCGTCGCCAGCCTGATACTGGCGAACTTCGGAAAACTCCATACCGCGACCTTTAAAAGGCGACAGGTGCCCGCCGACGAGGTGCGCACGCGTTTTCTTATGCGGTAATGGAATACTTTCTTTAGCCCAATACTGACAGGCAATCAGCTGCTCCAAGCTCAGCTCAATGCTGTGCTCGCGTGCTTGTTGGGCAGTAACACTATATTCAGTCATCGACACACTAATCGTTTACGGTGTTGGAACTAAATCAATAAGCTTAGTGATGACATCATTGGTGCTGATGCCTTCGGCTTCAGCTTGGTAACTTAAAATAATACGATGGCGCAGAATTTCCGGCAAGATCGCCTGAATATCGCTCGGCGTCACATAATCGCGGTTGTCGAGCCAAGCGTGGGCGCGGGCACAGCGGTCAAGCGCAATAGTGGCACGCGGGCTAGCGCCATATTCAATATAGCTCGCAAGCTCAGGCGCATGTTGCTCAGGAGCACGAGTGGCAATAATTAACTGAATTAAATACTGCTCGACTTCCGGCGCCATGTGAACCGTTAAGACTTCTTTGCGCGCCGCGAATAGCGATTCTTGGCTAATGCTTAAGGCTTGTGGTGGCTCGCCAGAAAGCGCTTCTTGGCGATTTACCGCTAAAATCTGAGCTTCAGCGTCATGATTCGGGTAATTCACCTCAACGTGCATCAAGAAGCGATCTAACTGCGCCTCAGGCAGCGGATAAGTCCCTTCCTGCTCGATAGGGTTCTGCGTCGCCATTACTAAGAAGAACGGCGGTAGCTCAAAACTCTCGCGGCCCACGGTAATTTGACGTTCCGCCATAGCCTCTAACAAAGCCGACTGAACTTTGGCCGGCGCACGGTTAATTTCATCGGCAAGAATGAAGTTATGGAAAAGAGGACCTTTTTGAAAGTGGAAACTGCCGTCTTGAGGACGATAAATCTCAGTACCGGTTAAATCCGCCGGTAACAAATCTGGAGTAAACTGAACGCGGTGGAAACTGCCTTCCATCGCCGTTGAAAGCTCCTTAATGGCACGAGTTTTCGCCAAACCCGGCGCACCTTCCACCAGTAAATGACCATCCGCCAAAGTAGCGATAATCATCCTATGCACCAAGCTCTCTTGGCCAATAATGCGTGATTGTAGAAACTCATCAAGCTGAATAAATTGTTCTTTTATACTCATGATTGCCTTCGTGCACGAAAAAGTGTGTTCAATTTAATAGATCTGTAGGCAGTTTTGTATCAAAAAACCATAAAAAGTTGCAACTAATTGTTACCCGTTGACAGAAAATCCCTTGAAAGCCTCACTACAAGGCCATAATACTCTGCGTCATTGCGAGGAAGCCTGCGACCGAAGCAATCTTCCTTATTTCGTCATTGCGAGCGTAGCGTGGCAATCTCTTTTTTTACTCCGAAGAAGTTTGCGTTCGAAACAAACCTCCATATTTTGTCATCTGATCTACAAGGTGTAGGAAATGCAGAGAATTTGTCAGGAACCAATTCTGCCTGACGAAACTCAGGGTCTAGCGTCTTTGCTTTTTAGATATTTAAGCCTAACTAATTGATTAATTGGGGTCACTTGAGAGTTAGACTAGGGATACCGAGATCCGCTAATCCCGTAAATAACGAATAGTACACGCACTTGTAAAAAATATTCTTTAGAATTAGGATGTTACAAGGTAATTCGTGTGTTCTTATGTTACCTGTTTCTCACCATCACATTACATAAGGAAATTAAAATGAAAATTAAGGCAAGTTTACTGGTTACTACTTTACTGGCATCGGCTTCATGCTTCGCGGCTGATACTTTTCAAGTATCTTCATCTGTGTACTCCCAGGACAAACTGCTGGCTTCTCCAACAATGGTAGTTGAAGCAGATAAAATGGCATCAATCACGATTGATAATGGCTTTAGCTATAACCTCACAGTTAAGCCAAATCAAGACGAAACAGCTGGCGTGTTTGCTGCGGTTACTGTTGGTGATAGCACGATAAATCCTTCATTCACTGTTACCTACGGCAAGGAAGCTACCATTGGAATTGGCGCTCAACAACTGACGCTACTGGTGAGTAAGGTTGGTAGCTAACAATCCGTGTAATTCGGGGGCTGTGCCCCCTGCGACGCTCATGAGTTCGCGCGCATGCGCGAGGGCTTATATGCGAAAACCAGCCCGTGAAGTCCAAAGGAACCCGACCCTAGAATGACGAATAAAAAAGATCTATCAGAACGAGACATCTGTACCAAGTTTATTACACCGGCGTTAGAACAGGCGGGGTGGGATATGCAGAAGCAGGTTCGTGAAGAAGTTGGCTTCACCGATGGCCGTATCTATGTAAAGGGCAACCTCGCCACCCGTGGTAAGCGCAAGCGGGCGGATTATATCCTTTACTACAAACCTAATATCCCTGTCGCCATCATTGAGGCCAAGGACAACGAGCATTCGGTCATGGCAGGCATACAGCAGGGGCTCGATTACGCTACTATTTTGGACATCCCTACAGTGTTCAGCAGTAATGGTGATGGTTTCTATGAGCATGACCGCACCGCCGCCAGCGGCAGTGTCGAGCGCGAACTTGCACTACACGACTTCCCAACGCCAGAACAACTATGGGAGCGCTATAAACGCTACAAAGGCATCGCTACGCCAGAAGCTGAGCGTATCAGTGGTCAGGATTACTTCTTTGATGGTACCAGCCGTAGCCCGCGTTACTACCAGCAGATTGCCATCAACCGCACTGTAGAGGCTATTGCCAAAGGTCAGCAACGCATCCTGCTAACTATGGCCACAGGAACTGGTAAAACCTATACCGCCTTTCAGATCATCCACCGCCTATGGAAGGCCGGGGCTAAGAAACGTATCCTGTTTCTGGCCGACCGAAATGCCTTGATCGACCAGACCAGGCGCGGTGACTTCCGCCATTTCAAAGACAAAATGACGGTTATCAAGCAAAAGAAGATCGACAAATCATACGAAATCTATCTAGCACTATATCAAGGGCTGACCAACTACGATGAAGACAAGGATGCCTACCGCGAATTCAGTCAGGATTTCTTCGATCTAATCGTTATCGATGAGTGTCACCGCGGCAGCGCTTCCGAAGACAGTGCCTGGCGCGAGATTCTGGATTATTTCAAAAACGCCACCCACATTGGCCTAACCGCAACACCCAAGGAAACCGAAACAGTTTCCAGCACTGAATATTTCGGCGAGCCCATTTATACTTACTCGCTCAAACAAGGCATACAGGACGGCTTCCTTGCTCCGTACAAGGTACTGCGGGTTGGCTTAAATGTCGATCTGGAAGGTTGGCGACCAGAGGCAGGTAAAACCGACAAGAGCGGCCAATTAGTGGATGATCGCATCTATAACCGTAAGGATTATGACAAGAGTCTGGTTATTGACGAGCGTACCGAAGCCGTAGCTAACAAGATCACCGAGTACTTGATCAAGACTAACCGCTTCGACAAAGCCATCGTCTTCTGCGTGGATATTGACCATGCCCAGCGTATGCGAGCCGCACTGGCCAATGCCAACAGTGACCTTATGGCGCAGAACCCCAAATACGTCATGCAAATAACTGGCGACAACGACGAGGGTAAGCGTGAGCTGGACAACTTTATTAATCCAGAAGAGCGCTATCCTGTGATTGCGACTACCTCAAAGCTGATGACTACCGGCGTTGATGCGCAAACCTGCAAACTAATTGTACTCGACAGCAACATCGGATCGATGACGGAGTTTAAACAAATCATTGGGCGAGGTACTCGAATCAATGAAGAGTTCGGTAAGACCTTTTTCACTATTCTTGATTTTCGCAATGTCACCGACCTGTTTGTCGATCCGGATTTCGACGGTGACCCGGTACGCGTCAAAGAACTAGGTGAGGATGACGATTTTGAGACACCCGAAGAAGAACTGGCTGAAGGCGAAACCATCACGGATGAAACTGGCGAGGAAATCATCTTCGAGCCACCGAATGACCCCCCGGAAATTATCACTGGCGGGGAGATCATCAGCGAACCGCGCTCCAAGTATTATGTCAATGGTGTCAATGTCGCCATTCTCAACGAACGCATCCAGTACATGGACGGCAACGGCAAGCTGATCACGGGCAGCTTGAAGGACTACACTCGCCAGAAAGTGCGCGAGCAATACCAAACGCTGAATGACTTTTTGAATAAATGGCATAGCGCCGACAAAAAGCAGGCTATCATCGACGAGCTGACCGAGCAGGGCATCGTGCTGGAAAACCTGAAAGAAGCCATCGGCAAAGAGATGGATATCTTTGATATGATCTGCCACACAGCCTTTGACCAACCGCCACTCGCCCGTGCCGAACGTGCTAAGCAAGTCAGAAAACGTGATGTGTTCACCCAGTATGGTAAGCAGGCGCGTAAGGTGCTTGAAGCACTATTGGATAAATACGCTGACGAAGGTATCGAGAATATAGAAGACATCAAGATACTCAAGGTCAACCCCTTTGACAGGTTCGGTACACCGACAGAAATCATCAAACTCTTTGGCGGCAAGCAACAATACTTGCAAGCTCTGAACCAACTGGAACAAGCTCTATATCAGGCAGCATAAACATGAACTTTGAACAGCCCAAACCCGATTCAAAAAAATATTCTGACCTCATTAATGAGATACAGAAAGGCATCATCAAGATCCCGAAATTCCAGCGGGATTTTGTCTGGACCATCGATAAAACAGCCAAGTTGCTAGACAGCATTTTAAAGGGCTATCCAATCGGTACGTTTATTCTTTGGCAGACAGACGAACGTATCAACGACATAAAGAACGTTGGCAATCTGAACATTCCCGACACCCCAGACGGCGTCAAAGTTCAGTATGTTCTTGATGGGCAGCAGCGAATCACCTCACTGTTTGCGGCCTATCTTGGGGCGCACATCCAAAAGGTTGGCGAGAAAAAAATTACTGACTATGGCTGCATCGTGGTAAACCTTGATGTTGATATCAATGATAACGATGAGCAGGTAATTACCGAAGAACCAACGGGTGAAAATTTTATATCTTTATCCGATGTACTGAATTTCATGGATAGAATGACCGATATCAAGGAGCGGTTCTCCGATGAGAATTTTAAGAAGATCCATGCATATTCCAGAGCCTTCGATACCTATGACTTTTCAACCGTCATATTGAGAAAGGAAGATATTGACTCTGCAATCGAAGTGTTCACCCGCATCAACACGGGTGGACAAACTTTGACCCTGTTTGAAATCATGTCTGCCAAGACCTACGACGAGCCTCAGAACTTCGATATGCAGGTAAAGTGGGAAGGTTTCATCAATGAGCTTAAGGAAATTAAATACGAAGGTATATCCAGCAGTGTGGTGCTGAGCTTATTGGCACTGTTGTTAAGTCGCACCAAGGAATGCAAGCGTAAAACTATTCTCGCTCTGGAAAAGCAAAGTATTATTGATAGTTGGGATTCTGTAATTTCAGCCCTCAAGGACAGCATCGATTATTTCCGAACAACCTATCGCATTCCTGTTTCCCAGTTGCTTCCTTATGACTCGCTTTTGGTGCCTTTTGCTTATTTTTTCCACGTGAACAAGGGTAAGCCCGACGGGAGCCAACGCAAGTACCTTGAAGAGTTCTTTTGGCGCATTTCGTTGTCATCTCGCTATTCTAGTTCAACGGAGTCTAAACTGGCGCAGGACATCAAGCGTATCGACCTCATTCTTGGCGGTCAAAGGCCCGATTACAGTGATATCAAGGTTAACCTAGATTCGGCTCAGACATTAATTGATACGAACTTCAGTGCCGGCAACAGTTATTGCAAGGCTGTACTGTGCTTGCTTGCTTATCAAGAACCGAAGGATTTCCAGGATAACGGAAAGGTCATTCTTGATAACTCTTGGCTGAAGGTAGCAAGCAGCAAAAATTATCATCATTTTTTCCCAAAGGCTTACCTTAGAAACAAAACGGTGCTCAATAGTAATAGCCTGGTAAACATCACCTTCGTCAGCGACCACCTGAATAAGCGCAAGATTGGTGCCAAAGCCCCATCGCAATACATTGCGGACTTTCAGGACGAAAACAGCCAGATCAACAAAGCTCTGCAAACCCACTTTATCGATCTGGAAGGCTTTGGCATTGAAAGCAACGATTACGAGACCTTTTTGCAGGCGCGTGCGAAGTTAATCTATCAGGAGCTGAAATCACGTATTGATCTCAGACACAAGGAGCCTGCCAACGAGGAGGTGCAAGAGCTGATCCTTGCGGGTGAAAGCGATACCGTTGAATTCAAGTCTACCTTGCGTTATGACTTGCGTAGCAAGGAGGTCAACAAGAAGCTCGAGTACGTCATCGCCAAGACAATTGCCGCCTTTATGAACAGTGACGGCGGCAACCTGTTTATTGGTGTGGATGATAACCAAAACATACTAGGCCTAGTTGATGATATAACCACCTTGTCAAAATCCAATATCGATGGCTTTGAACTGCACCTCATAGAAATTATCAAGAAATACATCGGTGCTGGATTGATCTCGCATGTTAAAATCAGTTTCCCTATTGTTGAAGACACGCAAATATGTCGAGTCAAGATATCAAAAAGCGGTAAACCGGTATTTACCAAATATGAGGGCAGAGAAGACTTCTTCGTGCGCAGCGGTTGTTCCTCGCAACCGCTAAGCAGAGAAGAGCAAAGCGCCTACGAGAAATCACATTGGAGCAATAACTAAACATGGCAAATGTATCAGGCATCGTAAAATCCGCTCGCAAAATCATGCGCCAAGACACCGGCACCGGCAGCGACGAGCTGCGCATATTGCAGCTGGGTTGGATGCTGTTTCTTAAAATTTTCAGCGATAAAGACAAAGAGTTGGAGCTGATGGACGACCATTACACCTCGCCCATTCCCTCTGAGCTGCACTGGGATGAGTGGGCTGGTGATGACGAAGGCATGACCGGCGACGAGCTGTTGCAGTTTGTGGACCGCAAGCTATTCCCGACCCTATCGGAAATAGACCTCTCCAGTGGCAGCCGCCGTGCCGTGCTGGTACATGAGGTGTTTGCCAACAACTACAATTACATGAAGTCGGGTATTCACCTGCGTCAGGTGATCAACAAGCTCAACGAAATCGACTTCAACAACAGTAAAGACCTGCACCTGTTCGGCCAGATTTATGAAACCTTCCTGAGTGAGCTGCAAAGCGCCGGCACCCTGGGTGAATTCTATACCCCGCGTGCCGTCACCCAGTTCATGACCGAAATGGTCAACCCCGAACACGGCGAAACTGTGCTCGACCCGGCCTGCGGTACCGGCGGCTTTCTAACCGCCGTCATCGAACACCTCAAAGCCACCGCAAGCAGTGTGCAACAGCGCGAGGCCATTGCCAAAAACGTACGCGGCTGGGAATACAAACCGCTGCCCTATATGCTGGCCAACACAAATCTGGTGCTGCACGACATCACCACCCCCGACATCCAGTTTGGCGACTCGCTGCAACGCCCATTGAGTGAATACACCCACAAAGACCAGGTTGATGTGATCATCGCCAACCCACCCTTTGGTGGTGTGGTCTCCAACAACAACGAAAATAACTTCCCGCAGACCTACCGCACTAAGGAATCTGCCGACCTGTTTTTGATCTTGATGATTCACTTGCTCAAGGATGGCGGCCGTGCCGCGATTGTATTGCCCGATGGATCCCTCACTGGTGACGGGGTAAAACAACGAGTTCGGCAGAAGCTGCTGGAAGATTGCAATGTACACACAATCATTCGATTACCCAACTCGGTATTTAAGCCCTATGCTACAGTTGCGACCAATCTTATCTTTTTTACAAAGGGTGAGCCGACAAAAAGAATATGGTACTACCAGCTACTTTGCCCGCCCGGGGTGAAGGCTTATTCGAAGACAAAGCGAATTCAGAGTGATGACTTTGATGATGTTAGGGACTGGTGGGACAATCGAGTAGAAAGTGATTATTCATGGTCGGCATCTATTGATGAGATCATCCGGAGAGACTTTGACCTAGATATAAAGAATCCAGCTCGACTGAAAGTCGATAATGATAAAAATGCTAAAGACTACATCGAGACGATTAACGATGATTTGAGTGAGATTTCTTCCGAGGTCAAGGAAATATTTAATTCATATTTCCGGCTTTCAGAGTTCAAGGTTGTAGAGCTTGGGAGTATTTGCAGTATCGAGAAAGGTCAGACAGGAATAAAAAAGGCAGTACCGGGAAGCTACCCGATGGTTACCACTGGAGAAGAAAGAGGATCACACACCGAATATCAGTTCGACTGTGAAGCAGTTTGCATTCCCTTGGTCTCCTCAACAGGGCATGGCCACGCCTCAATCAAAAGGATCCATTATCAAAGCGGTAAATTTGCGTTGGGCAGTATATTAGCGGCAGCCACCCCAATCGATTGCGCGTCTGTTTCTGCAAAATACTTATACTTTTATCTAAACAACTTTAAAGACGATGTTGTTGTGCCTTTAATGAAAGGGATGGCAAATGTGACCTTATCCATAGGCAACCTTAAAAAGGTCAAAGTTATTTTGCCGCCAATTGAAGAGCAAGAACAGCTTGTTATGTTGATGGATAAGTGTGAGAAGCTCAGAAATACACTTGCGAAATCTATGGCCGACTCTGAGGAGATGATAAGAGCTGTTCTCGGTGAGATCTTAGATTTGGATGTGATACATAATGCTTAACAAGCTCGCTAAGCTGTCGCTAGTGTCCACGGCGCTAGCGCCCATCTGCCTGACCCTATGGTTTGTCGAGGTCAGCAGTGTTTGGCAAAGCAGCCTACCGTTTGCGGACAATCTCGCCGCCCACTGGCAGGCGGGCAGCGGTTATCTGTTGGCAGCGCTGGTTTTGAGTGGCCTGTGTTTCGGTCTGGTGTGGCTCAGCTTCGCGCCACGGTCTAGAGCGCCTGCCAGTCAAAATCAAATCGGTCAAAACCGTTGACAAGGAGATCGTCGGCTTTTTACTGGTCTACTTGCTGCCGCTGATCAACCAGAGCCAAAACACCATCAGCCTGCCGGTACTGGTGTTTGTGGCAGTCATTTTCTTCTTTATCGTTTACAACTCCCACGCCTACCACTTCAACCCCTTGCTGGGGGGTGTTCGGTTATCACTTCTTTGAGGTGACCATTGAGGGCGATATCACCTATGTGCTCATCACCCGCCAGAACATCACCGACTGCAAGGCTGTCTCGCAGGTGGTGCAATTAACTGAATACATGATCCTGGATGCAAACCATGCAAAATAACAACAATCCCACTAATCTGTTCGCTTTGGTGGATGATGAAGATACGCCCATTCGTCGCATTCCACTAACCGCTGCGCTCAATACAGAGCTAGTACAACTCTTCGTCGCACAACAGACTACACTGCTTAACGACAGACAGCCCATCGCTTTCACGGGAAGCTATAACGTAGATGAAGGTGAAATCTTTACCATTGCCGATTACCCATTACCGCCCACCATCGGCCAGGCTATTGGCAATCCGCTTACTTGTCAGGTGCTGGACCTTAATACAGAAACGCACCGCATAAAGGCCTTGTTTAGCGGCACCTGGACAGAAGCGAACAAAGCAGTCAATTTTCAGGTTTTCGATTCCGGTAAGTTGCTAAAGCGCGGTTATACCCTGATCGGCAGCGGCGACACCTACAAAAAACTGGAAGAGCCGGGTCTGATGCTGCAATACAAGCTCACTGCCCACTTCCATAACGGCATCTTATATTTCACTTCGTACCACAATACCAAACGCTTTCTAGATCTATCCGACTACTACCGCGAAGCCACTGACACCGATCTTGACAATTTTGCCGCCACCGAACTCTTTGCCTTTGAAGATGAGGCCGGATTCAAGGAGCAAGCGGATTCCATTATCCGCAAGAAAATCGCCCTTTTGCAGAAGAATGAGGTCTTGAAAAATCTCACCGTCACCGACATTCAAATCGTTGCCAACAACTTTAACGCCGAGCTTCCCCAAGAGCACCACATCGCTATCACGGTCAACGACGATGGCGATTTGGTTATCCCGAAAGACAAGAAGCAGCTGAAAGAACTTATCCGTTTCCTGGACGAAGACTACGTGACCGCACCGCTGACCAAACGAAAATGCCTCACCAATTCCAAGCAGTACCTGTGAGCCACTGATGAAAAGGGCATATAACAAAGTGCTGCACGCGGACAAAATAAAGCTGCACCGTTACGCTATGCAGTTTTATTTTGGGCGTTAGGTAGCTTTAATTAATGGCGTCAGAGTAAATTAATCTGCAAATGTTCGACAATGCCCCAGTTCATAAAACCAAAGGCGCTTCGGCGCCTTTTTTATTGGAAGGTTGTTTATTAAGGAACTGTCTATTAAGGGACTGCTTTTATCGGGAAACTGCATAAATTCAAACGAGTGTTTGAAATATCCTAGTGTTACGGTAGAATCAAGGTAGAACATTTTATTAGGAGTTATCATGAGCGAGACAACTGCTTCCAATTCTGAGAAGAGTAGTACAGCTAAGAAGGCCACTCGCGCGACGAAACAAGATCGCGTTGCTATCGTTTCTGGGCTTAGAACGCCGTTTGCTAGGCAGGCGAGCCATTTCAGAGGCATTAATGCGATTGAGCTTGGCAAGATGGTGGTTAATGAGCTGATTCAAAAGACTGAGCTTGATCCTAAGCTGATTGAGCGTGTTGTTTTTGGTCAGGTGGTGATTTTGCCTGAAGCGCCTAATATTGCCCGTGAAATCGTGTTGGGTACGCCAATGAATGTGCACACGGATGCTTATTCTGTGTCGCGTGCTTGTGCTACGAGTTTCCAGAGTGTGGCGAGTTTGGCGGAGTCGATTATGGTCGGTGACGTTGAAGTGGGGATTGCTGGTGGCGCTGATTCATCTTCGGTTGTGCCTATCGGCGTTAGTAAAGCGTTGTCTTTGGCGCTGGTCGATTTGCAGAAAGCGAAAACGATGGGGCAGAAGCTATCTATCCTGAAAAAACTTCGAATTAAAGATTTAGCGCCAGTTCCGCCTGCGATTAAGGAATATTCGACGGGATTAACCATGGGCCAAAACGCTGAGCAAATGGCGCGCGACCGTGGTATTACTCGTCAGGAGCAAGACGAACTCGCGCATCGTTCGCACACTCTAGCTGCTAAGGCGTGGGAAGAGGGTAAGCTGGATGATGAAGTGATGACTGCTTATGCTGAGCCTTATACCAAAGAGCCGTTACAGCGCGACAACATCGTGCGTTTTGATTCTACGCTAGAGGGCTATGCGAAATTACGTCCAGCCTTCGATCGCAAGTACGGCACTATTACTGCCGCTAACTCGACGCCGTTAAGCGATGGTGCTTCTGCGGTGATTTTGATGAAAGAATCAAAAGCTAAAGCGCTTGGTTATGAGCCATTAGGTTATATCAAAAGCTATGCATTCGCGGCGATTGAAGCGGATCATGACATGTTAATGGGGCCTTCATACGCTACGCCATTAGCCTTGAAAAAAGCGAAATTAAAGCTGAAAGATTTAGATCTGATTGATATGCACGAAGCTTTTGCGGCGCAGACCATTTCCAATATGCGTGCCTTCGAATCGACTCAGTTTGCCAAAGAGAAGCTCGGTCAGCGCACTAAGATTGGTGAAATTGATATGGATAAATTTAACGTGCTTGGTGGTTCCTTGGCTTATGGTCATCCGTTCGCCGCTACTGGTACGCGAATGATTACGCAGACGTTGCGCGAATTAAAACGTCGTGGCGGTGGCCTAGGTTTAACCACGGCGTGTGCCGCAGGCGGTATTGGTGCTGCAATGATTTTGGAGGTTGAATAATGTCGGATAATACATTCTTTACATTTGAGCAGCAGGACGATGGTATTGCCGTCATCTCAATCGATTTGCCGAATGAGTCGCAGAACGTTCTCAAGATGGAGTTCATCGCAGAGCTTGAGCCTGTGGTCGAACAAATTAAAAATGATAGCTCTATCAAGGGCTTAATCATCAAAAGTGGCAAAGAAGGCAGCTTTATTGCTGGCGCCGACATTACCATGTTTGGCAAGGTTGATACGGCGGAAGACGCTGAGCAACTTTCTTTAACTGGCCACAAATTCTTCAATGCTTTAGAAAAGCTGAATAAGCCAGTGGTTGCAGCGATTCATGGCGCTTGCTTGGGCGGTGGTTTGGAGTTAGCACTCGCTTGTAGCGGACGTGTGATTTCAGATAGCCCTAAAACCAAACTTGGCTTACCAGAAGTACAGCTTGGCGTCTTGCCTGGCGGTGGTGGAACTCAACGTTTACCACGTTTAATCGGTATCGCGCCTTCGTTGGACATGATGCTAACGGGTAAGCAATTATTCCCGAAACAGGCTAAGAAGCTTGGACTGGTCGACGAAGTGGTGCCACAGGCTAACTTGATGAAAGCCGCTTTAAAGCGAATTCAGGAATTACGCAAAGGCGTCGAGAAGAAAACGCCAATCAGTAGTTACTTCAGTGCAAAAGGCTTCCAGAAGCTGGTTTTAGAGTCGAATCCAATTGGACGCAATATTATCTTTGATCAGGCGCGTAAAACCGTGGCTAAGAAAACCAAAGGTAACTATCCGGCGCCAAACAAAATTATCGAGTGTGTCGAGAAAGGCATGTCGCAAGGCATGGAAGCGGGCTTAGCGATTGAAGCGCGTAACTTCGGCCAGTTGGTGGTGTCTGATGAAGCTAAAGCGTTAATCAGCGTGTTCTTCGCGACCACTGAGCTGAAGAAAGACAACGGCGTGGATTCTGACGCAGAGCCGGCTGACATTCGTAAAGTGGGCGTGCTTGGTGGCGGCCTGATGGGCTCTGGCATTGCTTATGTGTCTGTTGATAAGGCTAAGAAACAAGTACGAATTAAAGACGTTAAGCCAGAGGGCGTGAACGGTGCTTTGAATTACTCTTGGAATATCATTTCTAAGAAGATGAAGAGGCGTATTATCAGTCCTTCAGAAGCACGTCATACCATGTCACACTTAACGGGAAGCACGGATTATTCGGGCTTCAAAGACGCGGACATTATTATTGAAGCGGTGTTTGAAGATTTAGAGCTTAAGCATCAGATGGTTAAAGATGTGGAAGAGCACTGTTCTAAAGACACTATCTTTGCCACTAATACTTCGTCTATTCCAATTACCAAGATTGCAGAAGGCGCTGCTCAGCCGGAGAAAGTGATTGGTTTGCACTACTTCTCGCCTGTGGAGAAGATGCCATTGGTCGAAATTATCACGACTGAAAAAACCGAAGACTGGGTAACGGCGACTTGTGTTGAGCTGGCGAAGAAGCAGGGCAAAACACCTATCGTGGTTAATGATGGTGCTGGTTTCTACGTAAACCGTATTTTAGCGCCTTACATTAACGAAGCGGGTATTTTGCTTAGCGAAGGCGTGGCTATCGAGAAGTTGGATAAAGCGATGGTTAAAGCGGGCTTCCCTGTTGGCCCAATTAGCTTACTTGATCAGGTGGGTATCGACGTTGCGACGAAAGTGGCGCCAATTCTGGAAGATGCCTTTGGCGAGCGTATGTCGACGCCAAAAGCCTTCGAGAAGCTGATAGCTGATAACCGCAAGGGTAAGAAGAATAAGCGTGGTTTCTATAAGTACGATGGTAAGTCTAAGGGCAAAGAAGTCGACGAAAGCGTGTATTCAGTGCTTGGCGTCAGCCCTGACAAGCATATCGATGCTAACGAAATTGCCGAGCGTGGCTTATTAATCATGGCTAACGAAGCGGCGCGTTGTTTAGACGATGGCATTATTCGTAGCGCGCGTGATGGAGATATTGGTGCTATTTTCGGTATTGGCTTCCCACCATTCCATGGTGGCCCATTCCGCTATATGGATAAACTCGGTATCGATAAAGTGGTCGAGCGTTTAGAGTATTACCAGAAGTTACATGGTGATCGCTTTGCGCCAGCTGAGATTCTAGTGAAGATGAAGGATAACTCTGAGACTTTTCATTAGAAGCTCTTCATTAGAGACTTTCTACTAGAGATTTACCATTAGAAAGTTCTCTCTAGTCGCTTTATTGGTAACTTAAAGCAACAAAAAAGCCCTGGAACTGTATGGTTTCAGGGCTTTTTTATGACCGCCAATTATCAGATGTAAATGACGGGCAAAAATAAAGGTGGCAAAGCCACCTTCAAAGTTCTATAGGGAGAACTGAATTACTCAAAAATTCTTTTTAGTAGAGGCTTCGCTAAAATTGTTAAAACGACAGCACCTAATAATTCTTTATTTTGCTGGGCAACTTCCCATATCATTGGCTCGTTTAACAAAAACTTAATGCCTACCACAGCAAGAATGACAGCAAGCACATATTTCATGATTTATACCTCAACCTTTTGCAACTGGAACGTGTTATTTATGACTGTCTGAAATTTTAACAGTTACAAAAAAAGGTTCTGTGGCATAAGTCTCACAGAACCTTGATATTGTGTGAACAAGTTTGCAAAAGGGGCAACTTTAGCGTCAGCTTTATTTACAAGCCGACTCAAAAACCGAAGTTAGTCATAACTAACTATGTAACCCTTTGATTTATTGCTGCCTTACAGGTTGTAGCGGAAATCGAAGCCTGAGGTTAAGCCAGTGATTTCTTGCGATGCTTTGACCCCAAACGACCAGTTTTTTGACAAGTAATAACGTCCTTCTATGCCGTAAGTTGTTGAATCTGAATCTTCATGATTCGCTTCATCAACATACTCTGAATAGTCGAAATCTTTGTAACCGGCGAAAAGTTTGTATTCCCAGTTGGTGGATAAACGCCCACGGAAACCTAGATTGACTAAAAAGCCGTCTTCGTCATTGCCGTAAGTCGATTGATCAATAATGCCGTCACCATCAAACTTTACGTAACCCGCTTCCATAAAGAAATCGTCGGTACGTGTTGTTGGTACGTGAAAGCCAAGGGCCATCGAATATTCTTTAGCGGTTACATTGCCTTTATTGCCAGCAGCCCAGACATCGGCAGATTGCGACTGTAAAGACGCTGCGACATACCAAGTTTCGTCAAAGGCTTGCGAAATATTGAACTTGTAGCCAGTTTTGTCGCTAGTCAGTTCACCTTCGCTGTGAATATAGCCAAAGTCTACGTAGTCATAACGAATTTTATCGTTGGCTTGGGCTGAAGTGGTGGTGATTGCCATTAGCGCCACAGCTGTAGAAATAAGTGTTTTTTTCATTGTTGTCTGTCTTAGATTGATGCCTAAAATTTGTGCTAGTGTACTATAAAGCTTTCCCTTGAGAAACTAAGGCTTTAACAAAGCCTCGGTAAAAAAGTAAGCTCCACACGCTCGATATAAAAAAGGCCGCGAGAAGCGACCTTTCTTAGTACTTTTATTGAGTACTCTTGTTGGCTTTCTAAGTAAACTTAGAAGCTGTAACGGAAGTTAACACCGTAATGGTTATCTAACTCGTCATCGTTACCGATTTCAACACCAACAGACATGTTGCGATCGAAGTGGTAACGGCCTTCAAGAGTTAGGTCAGTTGACTCAAGAACGTCTGAGTACTGAGCATAACCACCTAGCTCGAAGTTCTGGCTCGCCATGCCGCGGAAACCCGCTAGCGCGTTGAAGCCTGAATCATCGAACCCACCAACTTCATAATCTTCATAACCAGCTTCAGCTACGAAGTCAACAGAGTTGTTGATAGGTGTGTGGAAACCAACGTTTAAGCGAATACGATCAACGTCTGTATTACCAACGTTAGTTTCTGCTTTCATGATTTCAGCTTTACCATACCAGTTTTGGTTAAAAGACATAGAGCCTTCAAACTCAACACCGTCAAACTGGTCGTCATAATCTTGAATACCACCTTGAAGGTAATCGTAGCTAACGCCATTCGCCATTGCTAGACTAGAAGAAAGGGCGATACTTGTTGCTATAAATACTTTTTTAAGTGACATTGTCGTCTCCTCATAATTCTTGTTAAATAATGCAACTGTATTATTGTTCAAGTAAACTGAATTAAGACTGAACTAAAAATTTATAGTCACACATTTATGAGAACTTTCTCACAAAACCTTGTATAAATAAGGAATCACATGAATTCATCGATTTTGCCGGTTTTAGAGCAACTTAATAAAGTATTGTTAGGAAAGCCTCACCAAGTAAAGTTAGCAGTTGTTTGTTTATTAGCCAAAGGTCATTTGTTAATAGAAGATCTACCTGGAATGGGAAAAACCACGCTAGGGCAAGCGATGGCCAAAGTGTTTGGTTTAGACTTTCAACGAATTCAGTTTACGAGTGATATTCTGCCGGCGGATATTGTTGGCGCTAATATTTTCGATCGCGAAAAGTCTGCCTTCGAATTTCACCCGGGCCCAGTTTTTGCACAACTGGTTTTGGCTGATGAAATTAACCGCGCCACGCCAAAAGCGCAAAGCGCTTTGCTCGAAGCTATGGAAGAGCAGCAGGTCACAGTCGAAGGTAGTACCTATGAATTACCTTCGCCATTTTTTGTTATCGCCACGCAAAACCCTACGCACCAAATTGGTACTTATCCTTTGCCAGAGTCACAACTCGACCGTTTCCTCTTTAAAATCAGTTTGGGTTACCCAGACGCTGCTTTGGAGAAAGTTTTGCTGAAAGGGGAGTCGGGGCGAACCAAGATGCCTTCGTTACAATCTTTGCTTGATCTTGAAACGTTAAAGCAGCTACAGGAAACCGTAGCGGGACTAACGGTTACTGATCATTTATTACAGTATGTGATGGATCTGATTCAGGCCACGCGACAAAGCCCTGACTTTGCTCATGGTCTGTCGCCACGCGCCGGTTTGGCTATCGTTAGTGCAGCTAAAGCTTGGGCTTTTGTTGATGGGCGTGATTATGTTCTGCCAGAAGATATACAGCAGGTTTTTGTCGCTTCTGCGCGCCACCGTTTGCAATCAATTAAAACTTCATCGACCTCGACGATCGAGTTGATTGAAGAATTAATTAACGATGTGCCTGTGCCTGCCTAATGATTAAATCGGCAAAGAAAACATTTTTCAGTTGGGTCGATAAACGGTTACCTTTACAGGTGGCGACGTTATTGAAGCAGAAGAACATTTATATCTTACCTACCCGTTATGGCTGGTTGATGCTGGGGATATTGGTGTTGATATTAGTGGCCTCGACAAACTACCAAAACAACATGGGCTTCATGGCGGGCTTTATCTTGCTGGCGGTGGGGCTGCTCTCCGTATTTTATACTTTCCGTAATTTAAAAGGCCTAGAAGTTCGTTGTCATAAATCGGGTTCGGTGTTCGCTACCGAGGATGCGACGCTGAATGTGCAGTTAGTGAATAACACCCAGAGTCAGCGTTTTGGTATTGGCGTCGGTTTGACCAAGAAAAGTGTTAGTTATGTCGATGTTGAGGCGGAGTCTAAATCGCTCGCGACAATTAGCCTAGAGACACATCGCCGTGGTTTCATGCCGGTTCCGAGAGTGGTCTGTTCGACAATTTTTCCTTTTGGGATTTTTGAAGCTTGGTCCTGGGTACGATCGCCTTATCAAATTCTGGTCTACCCAAAACCAATTCCATGCCCCGAGCCTTTGATCACAACCAACACGGGTATCGACGAAGGACAAGCGCGTGAAAAAGGCGCCGAGGATCTTCATAATTTGCGCGACTATCAAGCCGGAGACCCGATTAAGCAGGTAATGTGGAAGGCTTATGCGCGTGAGCGTGGCTTGTTAAGCAAGGAATTCGAAGATTATGTGGGCGAGCAGCAAACCTTAAGTTGGGATAGCGTGGCTCATTATGAAAAGGAGCTCGCAATCTCGTATTTAACCGATGCGGTTTTGGCCGCTGAAAAAAGTCAGCAAGTTTACGGTCTAAAGCTTCCTCAGGAGTCGATTGCCATGGGGCAAGGGCCTGAACATTTGCACAAATGCCTAAAATCATTGGCTTTACTTTAGCGGAGCGGGACTTAGAAGTTTATGAACGTAAAACAGTTACCCATTAGTCGCCAAGGTATTATCCCTTTGCTTATCGCTATCCAGGCCTTGGTGCTGTTGCCTTTGTGGTTCTATATACCCGTCTGGATTAGTGCCTTAACCATAGTCTTGTTATTAGCTAAATACGCCATGTATCGCCGTGATGCGACGCCACCTCGCTGGGTGTTGTTAATCGTTGTGTTGCTGTGCGTTGGCGGTGTATTCCTACAGTTTAAAACACTTAACGGGCGGGATGCCGGGATAGGCTTAATTAGCTTAATGTATGCTTTCAAGTTGCTAGAGGCGCGAAGCTATCGTGATGCAGCCTTAATTTTGTTTATTTCGTTCTTTATATTAGTCACAGCGTTTTTTTATAGCGAAGCGATATGGATGGGGCTTTACCTATTGATAGGCGTGCTTTCTATTCTCGTTGGACTGGTCGCATTAAACAGCCCGCGTGGTTTTCAAGGGCTCTCTGGCCTTGGCAAGATTTCCGGCGTTACTCTGCTTCAAGCCATCCCTATCATGATATTGCTGTTTTTGTTCTTCCCCAGAAGTGCGTCGCCGTTATGGTCGATGCCGTCGGATAGTCAGGCGGGTAGCGGTATTGATGACACCATGAGCCCAGGTAGTATCGGTGCTCTGCACACTTTTGATGATATTGCGTTTCGAGTCGATTTCGAGGGCAAGGTACCGCCACGCTCTGAGATGTATTGGCGTGGATTAGTCTTATCAAGATTTGATGGCTTTACTTGGTTTAAGGAACGCCATTCGCCCGTTAGGGGAGAGCTCGAACTGCCGATGACGCCAACCTACCAATATAAAGTGCAGATGGAGCCGAACAATCGTAACTGGATTTTTGGCTTGGAAGAACTCGCCGAAGCACCCAAAGGAGCCTATCTCTTTAGCGACCACACGTGGTTAAGGCGTCGCCAAATCACGCAGCGCTTTATTTATTCAGCACAAGCTTATGATATCGACTTCAGTGGCCAGTCTTTAAGCGAAAACCAGCTTGAACGCGCATTGCAGCTACCTCGAAATAGTAATACCCAGACTCGAGAGTGGGCTGCCGAGCAGCGCCAGAAACATTCGAGTGACGAAGCTTTTATTCGCTGGATTTTGTCCTATATTCACCAAAACCAATACCGTTATACATTAACGCCGAGAGTGATCGAAGTTGATACTATCGACGGTTTTTGGTTCGACACCCAAGAAGGCTTCTGTGAGCATTATGCCGGCGCCTTTGTCTATATCATGCGCTCAGCGGGCATTCCAGCTAGGGTCGTCGCGGGCTATCAAGGCGCTGAATATAACCCCTATGGTGATTACTACATTGTGCGCCAGTCGGATGCACACGCTTGGACCGAAGTATGGTTAGAAGGCGAGGGCTGGCGTCGCATCGATCCGACAGCGGCTATCCACCCATCAAGAGTCGAAGAGGACTTACGAGGGTCAGCGAGCTCAAGGGACGGTTGGTTTGAAGAGTTTGGTAGCGATATGGGCTTCGATGCACCAGAAGGCTTATTGCAAAACTTAGCCTTGCGCTGGGATGCGATTCAGACTTTCTGGAGCGAAACGGTTATGGGGTATAGCCGTGACATGCAGTTTAGTTGGTTACGAAAACTGGGGATCAAGCGTCATCAGTACCGTTATTTAGGCTATGGTTTATTGGCAACCATTATTTTGGCAGGCTTTATATTTGGCTATCTGGTGCTTAGAGGCGCGCAAAAGCTGGAGCCGGTGACAAAGCACTACTTGCGCTTACTTAAGAAGTTACAGAAGCTCGATATTCCGTGCGACAGAAATATGGGCCCCAAAGATGTTCTGAAGCTGACACGCGAGAGCTCACAAAAGGTTTACTCGCGAGCTGCTCCAGCGCTGAAGACCTATATTGAAATTCGCTATCAGCAACAAGAAGTTAGCGCTGACTTGCTCAAACGCTTTAAACAGCAAGTGTCGAAAGTGTAAGCCAACTGACAAGGCTGAGCTTAGCCGTTATAATGTGCGACCTTAAATTAATACCTGTTTGGCAAACTCGATGGCACACAACTTGGCAGAAAAGCGCGCTGAGAAAAGCGTTGATATTACTCCAATCCAGCAATTTCTTTATTGTGAAACACCAACAGCATGGTTGGAGTATGCGGTCACGGAATTAGAAACGCTGCTTATCGATCATGCGCACTGTGAGAAAAAAGCGGCTGCCACGGCGGTGAAGCTAATGTTTAGTTATCCAGAGCGCATTGAGCTACTGAAAAAACTGTCGCAGTTGATCCGCGAAGAAGTGCTGCATTTTGAGCAAGTGCTTGAATTTATTGAGCAACAGGGCATTAAATATCGTGGAATTAAGCCGTCGCGCTATGCTGCTGGTTTGCATCAGTTCGCCTCGAAGGACGATCCACAGCGCTTAATCGATAGCTTAATTATCGGTGGTATTATCGAAGCTCGTTCTTGCGAACGGTTTCATGCGTTAGTGCCATACCTAAAAGACTCGCACCCTGAGTTAGCCAAATATTACCGATTCTTGCTGAAGTCTGAGTCACGTCATTTTATGGACTATATTGATTTAGCCAAGCAGTATTCTAAACATCCGATTGATGAACGCTTGGATTTCTTTTTGCAGAAAGAAAAAGAGCTGATCGAAACTCCGGACCCTTTGTTCCGCTTTCACTCAGGCGTTCCTCAGTCGAATAATTCTTTAAATTAAAAGGTTTGTTATGTCGGATAAAAAATTGTTGTTACTGAGCTCTTCTCGCGAAGGCCAAACGGATTATTTGGAGCATGCGTTACCTTTAATCGATGGCTTCTTAGATAAGAGCATCAAAAATGTCCTGTTTATCCCTTACGCGGGATTTGCCATGGGCTACGATAAGTATGAAGACAAAGTGAATCAGCCGTTCCAGACTATTGGTAAAAAAGTCACTTCGATTCACCGCTTCGACGATCCGGTTAAGGCTGTCGAAGAAGCCGAGGCTATAGCGATTGGTGGTGGTAATACTTTCCATCTGTTGAAAGAGCTGTATGACAATGAGTTGATTGACGCCATTCGCAAGCGCGTAAACCAAGGTATGCCCTACATGGGCTGGAGCGCAGGCTCGAATGTTGCCGGCTTAACGATTTGCACCACTAACGATATGCCGATTGTAGAGCCACGAAGCTTTAATGCATTGGCTTTGGTGAACTTCCAGATTAACCCTCATTACACCGACTACCAGCCACCAAACCATAACGGCGAAACACGCGCCGAGCGAATTTTCGAGTATGTAAAGGCTAATCCGCACCGTTATGTGGTCGGAACCCGTGAAGGAACCGCGCTACAACTAAAGGACAATAAGCTGACTTTAGTGGGCAATAAACCAGGACTTGTGTTCCGCGATGGCGAAAAGACTCGTCCACTACAGTGCAACACGGATCTTAGCTGGCTGCTGTAAGAGGATAGCTAGATAAAATAATAGGAGTTTCTTCTGTCGCGAAACTCCTAGAAATATTGATTACATTATTGGCGTAGACTTAGGTCGTAAAATAGTGTTCGCAAATTGAATCATCCAGAACGGCGAGGTAGTGACCTTTCTCGCCCCAGTCGCTTAATACAATGCGCTGGCAGTGCTTGCCATCCACTTCAATGTCATGGAAATCAGGGCGGTGGGTGTGGCCATGAATCAATATTTTGGCATCACTCTTTTGCAAAACTTCTTCTACAGCTTGCGGGTGAACGTCGGTAATGGCGCTAGCTTTGTTTTCCTGAGCTTGGCGACTTTTAGCGCGCAGGTCCGCTGCAATTCCACGGCGTACTTCAAGCGGTTGCGACAACAGTTGCTGTTGCCATTGCTCGGAACGCACAATTTCACGAAATTGCATGTACTCTTTGTCGTCCCAACAAAGGCTGTCACCATGCATCATGATGGCTTTTTTATCGCCTAGCTGGATAGAATGAACTTCGTCGAGTAATTCGCCACCTGTTTTCTGTGCGAACGAGTCGCCGAGTAGAAAGTCTCGATTGCCATGCTGGAAATACAGTTTTTTACCGGAATCAGAGTAAGCTTTAAACTTCTGAATAGTCGATTCCACGAATGCAGAGTCGTCATCATCGCCAATCCAACTTTCGTACAGATCACCCAATACGTAAAGTGCTTCCGATTGTGGCGCTATCTCGTCCATAAAATGTTCGAAAAGCGCCGTCAGATCAGGGCGCTCTTCGCAAAGGTGTAAGTCGGATATAATGTGTATCATAGTTACTCGTCTATTATGTCACCCTGCTGCTCACATCAGAGTGACAATATTTTGAGGCTTTTAGCTTTTAACTTCAGCTTTAGTAATCAAGACCGTTTCAGTAGGAACGTCTTGGTGCATGCTGTAGCTACCTGTTGGTACGTCTTTAATCGCATTAACCACGTCCATACCTTCAGTCACTTTGCCAAACACACAGTATCCCCAACCACTCGGCGACTCACTTTTGAAGTTTAGGAAATCGTTGTCGTTTACGTTGATGAAGAACTGACTTGAAGCTGAGTGTGGCTCCATGGTTCTGGCCATAGCAATAGAACCGATCTCGTTAGTTAAGCCATTATTTGCTTCGTTTGCGATAGGTTCTTTGGTCTCTTTTTGCTCCATATCAGGAGTAAAACCACCGCCTTGAATCATGAAGTTAGGGATAACACGGTGGAAAATAGTACCGTCATAATGGCCTTCTTCAACATAGCTCAAAAAGTTTTTAACGGTTTCAGGTGCTTTTTCAGGGTAAAGCTCAAGTGTGATGTCGCCGTGGTTTGTTGAAAAAGTTACTACAGGGTTACTCATGGAATATCCTCAAAATTAATGATTTAGCCGTGTTTAAGCTAGCCTGGAAGTCATTAGCTCGTTACAATTAGCAACGGAATCCCAAGGCTGTTTGCCGCACATGATACTTTTTTTGGTATTAAATTGCGATTTTATTAGAAAATAGCTGAAAATTGGAATAATTGAACAAGAGATTAATCAATATGTTGCAGATTTATAACAACCTAACTCGTCAAAAAGAAACCTTTAAGCCCTTAGAAGATGGCAAGGTGTCTATGTATGTCTGTGGAGTGACGGTTTATGATCTGTGCCATATTGGTCACGCCAGAACTTACGCAGCCTTCGACGTTATTAATCGTTACCTAAAATATAAAGGTTTCGAGGTTAATTATGTGCGCAATATTACCGATATTGATGACAAGATTATCAATCGCGCCAATGAAACTGGCCAAGCATTTGAAGATGTGACGGAAAAGTTCATTGGCGAAATGTACCAAGACTTCGATGCGATTGGCTTGCAACGCCCAGATGTTGAGCCTCGCGCTACCGAAACCATGGCTGAAATCATCGAAATGAACCAAGCCCTGATTGAAAAGGGCGCGGCTTATGCCACAGAAGACGGCGATGTGTATTTCCATGTGCCAGCCTACGAAGATTACGGAAAATTGAGCCGCCAAGATTTGTCACAGCTAAACGCCGGAGAGCGTATAGATGTGCGTGATTCGAAAAAGGATCCAATGGACTTCGCACTGTGGAAGTCGGCAAAACCGGGCGAGCCATCGTGGGATTCGCCATGGGGTAAAGGCCGCCCGGGTTGGCATATCGAATGTTCAGCCATGAGCAAAAAGTGCTTAGGCGAAACCTTTGATATTCACGGTGGTGGTTCGGATTTACAGTTCCCGCACCACGAAAACGAAATTGCACAGTCTGAATGCGCTAACGGTTGCACCTTTGCCAATACTTGGATTCACACCGGTATGGTGCAGGTCGATAAAGAGAAGATGTCTAAATCATTGGGTAACTTCTTTACTATTCGCGATGTTCTTAAGCAGTATCGTGCCGAGTCTGTGCGTTATTTCTTAATGAGTGGTCATTACCGCAGTCAACTAAGCTATACGCAGGCCAATATCGAATCTGCTGATGCTAGCTTGGAGCGCTTATATACGTCACTACGTGGCGTAGATTTATCGGCCGCGACTTCAGACAGCTACGACATCATTGAAAAAGCTCAAGCGGCGTTTATTAAAGCCATGGACGATGATTTTAACGTGCCAGAAGCTATGCCGGTATTGTTCGACCTAGCGAAAGAAGTTAACCGCCTCAAAGCTAATGATATGCCAAAAGCAGCAACCATCGCCGTTAAATTGAAAGAGCTGGCGGGTGTTTTAAGCTTGTTGCAACAAGAACCTGAAGAGTTTTTAAAGTCTGGAGCTGGCGATAGCGATGTTTCTGATGAAGAGATCGATGACTTGATTCAACAACGTTTACAAGCTCGCGCTGATAAAAACTGGGCGCTTGCTGATGAAATTCGCGACAAGCTTCATGAGCTCAACATTGAGTTAGAAGATGGCGCGGGTGGTACAAGCTGGCGTCGGAAGTAGTGTCTTTTTAGTAGTTTTATGTCCCTTTTCTTGCACCAGAGGCATTCCCTAGGTCACTTGTCCAAGAAAAGGGACCAAAAGAAAGACACCCCTAAATTAAGGTTATGCAAGCATAACTACCTGAGTTACAAATCAGCTATTTACGCACCGCGAAATACAGACTCCCTGTCTGAATTTCACTATTCAAAACATCCGTGTTTAGAATTGCTATATCTGTTTTGAAACTCAGCTTAATTTAATGGGGCTCGAAAAGCTCAAAGCGCATGTTACCGTCTCAAATCATTAAACACCGATAATTCCCAGTTTCGTAAACCTACCACTAAACTGGTGCCTTTCTTTTCCTCGAGTGCTAAATCTTTGTCTTGGCTGAGTTGATGTCTATAAGCTGTGCCGAGTTCTTCGATCAGGCTTTGAATCTTTTTATTGGAGTCGTCGCTGAGCATTCCTGAAATAAAGAGGATTTTTTCTGTGGGGTTTTCAAAACGTGAGTTAAAAAATTCACTTTGGATGTGATCGGCGAAGAATTTGCGTACTGGGCCGTCGCTTTGCCATTTAAAATGGGGGCTTACTCGTTTTCGAATTCGATTGTTGGGCAGTAATTCAATAAAATTGATTTTGTCGAGTTTGGCAAGGTATTGAATCAATTGATGCTCAGTAAATTGGTAGCGCGCTAGCATATCTTCAAAGGTCCAGTCGGATAAGCAGAGCTGGGCGACCAGTAACAATTTAAAATCCGTAATCAGCTCTTTTTCTTGTTCTAAGGTCAATTCTGAGATTTTGTGTTGCTGACTTTGGGCGTTTTGAGCCAGCTGCAGGATATCCATGTGAAGTAGGTTGCAAATAGCCTCTAAACGCACAAGAGACAGTTTGTTTTGTGAGAACATGCGTTTAACATTGGCCTCGCTCATGGATAAATGCGTGGCCAAATCTTTATAAGTGATGTTTTGGCTGCGTAAATGACGTTTTAAGGTTTCGATTAATTGGCTAGTTTGTCGGCTCATCAGGATTCCGTTGGGCTTTGAAAAAAAGTATAGCTATACGATACCAGAAGGTTATCTGGTAGCGACTATAACATAAAAGGTGGCGTCTAAGTCATCTGTATGGGAATTTAGCACTATCGCAGTGCAAGAAATGTTCGGTAAGAGCTTAAAAGGATTCAATATGATTTCAGTGTATCAACTCAAACCTAAGTTCCAGCAAATGTTACGACCACTAACCAATGGTTTAGCCAAAGCGGGTGTCACCGCGAATCAAGTCACGGTGTTTGCGATGTTGCTCAGTATCGCAACTGGTGGTGTGATTTTATGGAAGCAATCGTTGCTGTGGTTTTACTTGCTCCCTGCGGTTTTATTTCTACGCATGGCATTGAATGCTATCGATGGCATGTTGGCGCGTGAGCATAATCAAAAGTCAAAGTTGGGCGCTTATCTGAATGAGTTAGGCGATGTAGTGTCAGACGTGGCTTTGTTATTACCACTGTTTATATTGCCAAGCGTTTCGCCATGGTTAGTGGGGGCATTTATCTTTATGGCGATGTTAGTCGAATTTGTTGGCGTCGTCGCACCAATGGTCGGAAAGGAGCGTCAGTATCAAGGCCCCATGGGGAAAAGCGATCGCGCTTTAGTCTTAGGGTTATTAGGGATTATCTTGCCTTTATGGCCAATCGTTGTTGAGTATTTGAATTATGGATTGGTTGTTTTAGTGGCTTTGTCGGTGTTCACAATGGTGAACAGAATCAAAGTAGCGCTTTAATAACAAAAAGAATATTAAGGAGAAAACCATGTTATTTGATTTCGAAAGTATGCGCACAGTGACCCAGGTCTTTATGTTTTTATTAGCGGGTTTGTCGCTCGCGACGGTTATCGGCTGGGTCCTATCGCTACAAAATAAACAAAAAAATTATACCGAACTGAAGCAGCGTATTAATTCTTGGTGGATCATGATTGGTATTTTCGGCCTAGCGTTATTGATGGGGCCATTAGTAACAGTTCTGCTATTCGCCATGTTGAGTTTTATTGCGCTGAAAGAGTATTTTTCGATGACGCCGACGAGATTGGTCGATCGCAAAGTATTGTTCTGGGCTTATTTAACGATTCCTTTGCAATACTATTGGATCGCAACAGGTTGGTACGGCATGTTTATTATCTTTATTCCTGTGTATGCCTTTCTGTTCATTCCTTTTCGCATGGTACTGGCAGGCGACACCAAAAATTATTTACGCGCGGTGGGCAATATTCACTGGGGCTTGATGCTAACAGTATTTACGCTAAGCCACTTGGCCTATTTAGTGATGTTGCCGAGCGAAGGTGAGTATCAGTCTTTGACTATGTCAGGCGATGGTGCTGCTTTGTTGCTATATCTAGTGATGCTAACGCAACTGAATGATGTAGCGCAGTATGTGTGGGGAAAGCTGATGGGAACGACGCCTATTGCGCCGACTATTAGTCCGAATAAAACGCGCGAGGGCTTGATTGGTGGTGTTATCACTACGGGTGTTTTAGCCATGATCTTAGCGGGTTTGTTAACACCGATGATCTGGTGGCAGGGCTTGTTAGTTGGTTTGGGTATTGGTATCGCGGGCTTTATTGGTGACGTTTCGTTGTCGGCGATTAAACGTGATATCGGTATTAAAGACTCTGGGCAGTTAATTCCTGGGCATGGCGGTATTTTGGATAGATTGGATAGTTTGACCTTTACCGCGCCACTGTTCTTCCACGTTATGCGTTATTTCTACTTCTAGGGAGGAGTTAATGATGAAGTACATTAATTTAGCACTGCGTTGGTTGTTTTTCGCCTTAATTATTAAGCCAATTGTGAAAATCGTAATTGGCCTGCGCTACCAAAATCAGCCCATTCTACCGCAGGATGGGCCTGCGCTACTGATAGCGAACCATAATAGCCACTTAGATACGATGGTGTTGATTTCGTTATTACCACTAAAAATTCTGCACAAAGTTCAGCCTGTCGCTGCCGCTGATTATTTTCTGAAAAACAAATTCATGGCTTGGTTTACCTTAAATATTATCGGTATTTTGCCGATTGAGCGTCAGGGTAAGGATAAAACTGTAAACCCAATTGAGCAGTGCGCGAAAGCACTTGATAGCGGCAAGATCTTAATTTTCTTCCCAGAAGGTTCGCGTGGCGAGCCTGAGAAGATGACCGATTTGAAATATGGCGTGGTAAAGCTGGCTGAGCGCTGTCCTAAAGTACCACTTTACCCAATTTATATGCACGGCTTGGGTAAGACTTTGCCTAAAGGCGATGCACTGTTTGTACCGTTTTTCTGTGATGTGGTGTTTTCAGAACCTATGACCTATGAAAATAGTCAGGAGTCTTTTTATGGCGAAGTGAAGAAGCGATTTGCAAACATGCAAGACTCGGTAAAGCTACCAAAGTGGGACTAGTGAGGTCCCACCGTTGTAAGTAAACCATTTGTTTAAAGGTTTAAATTAAAGAATTAAGGCTAAGAAAGCACAAATAGCCAATGCGATGCCTAGCGGTATTTGAATCGAAACTAATTTTCGGGCCGCTTGAGCGCCTTTTTCTTGGGCGGTTTCATTTTTTGACAGTAATTTTTCAGACAATAATGCGTAGGACAGAATAAAGCCGACCAGAATCATCAAGATTTGCATGATAAGGCCGAATAAGCCTGCGGAGTATTTAATCATGGCACCAAGGTGTGGCAGGCTGTGAAATAAAAACGAATAAAGGCCGACCACAAGAAGAATGACGCCAATAATCCCTTGGTAGGGTGTGAGCTTATTTAATGCTTGCCCGGCATCTTTGGATTTTTGAGCGATTAGACTCGAAGCAGCGAGTAAGCCGCCAACGATAGCTAGTAACTTGATTATAACGTCCATATTTACCCCTATACTTAGAATTTATAGTGTAAAGACTAACGCAAGTGATTGAACTCAAATAGATTATTAGTGGGAAGTGGTGATGCAGTTCACGCTATTTTATGGTGAAAATGGGCTGGCTGAGAAAACCAGCCCACATAAAGCTTTAAGGTATTAGTCGTGCAGGTGCTCGCAAGCAAATAAGGTATTGCTCATCAACATGGCCACCGTCATTGGTCCGACACCGCCTGGAACAGGGGTAATCCATGAAGCACGTTCTTTTGCGACATCAAATTCAACGTCACCGGCCAGTTTGCCGTTATCAAGACGGTTAATGCCCACATCAATAACGATAGCGCCAGGCTTGATCCAGTCGCCTTTGACCATGTTGGGAATGCCCACACCGACAACCACGATGTCTGCCTCAGAAACTTTTTTCGCCAGATCTTTAGTTTTACTGTGCGTAAAAGTCACGGTACAACGTTCCATTAAGAGCTCTAAGCCCATCGGACGGCCAACAATGTTGGAGACACCGACTACCACGGCATCCTTACCAATAAGGTCAATACCAGTTTCTTTTAGCATCACCATAACACCATAAGGCGTACAAGGACGCATGGTTGGCATTTTCTGCGCTAAGCGACCCATATTATAAGGGTGGAAGCCATCAACATCTTTATCTGCTTTGATGCGCTCAAGAATAACGTTTGAATCTAAATGCTCAGGCAATGGAAGCTGTACTAAGATTCCATCGATAGCAGGGTCGTCATTAAGTAAATCTATCTGTTCTAATAAGGCTTCTTGTGTGGTATCTTCTTCCATCACAATCTTACGAGAAATGAAGCCCACTTTTTCACAAGCTTCTACTTTCTTGTTAACATAGATTTGAGACGCGGGATCAATTCCCACTAGAATTACCGCTAACCCCGGTGCACGTAGGCCTTTATCGAGGCGAGCCTTTACTTTAAGGGCTAATTCGTCTTTTACTTTGGCTGAGATGGCTTTGCCATCAAGAATTTGAGCAGTCATGCTGGTTAAATTCAAATGGTTGTTTGAAAGGCGATATTGTCGCAATAATAGACAACTTACTCAATGCTTTTGTAGAAGTTTGAAGTTTTAGTAAAAAAGGCGATAAAAAGTGTTGACGGGTATGGGGGAAATCAGTAATATGCGCGTCTCGCAGGGGCAAGCCCCTTGAGACAAAATTCGGAGATTAGCGCAGTCTGGTAGCGCGCCTGCTTTGGGTGCAGGATGTCGGGGGTTCAAATCCCTCATCTCCGACCAATTATTTCTCGCCTCGACGTCAGGATTTAACATGCGTCCGTAGCTCAGTCGGATAGAGCAACGGCCTTCTAAGCCGTGGGTCGCAGGTTCGAATCCTGCCGGACGCGCCATTACTAAAGAGCAGATGCTCGCTAGTAATTGTTAAGCGGCCGAGTCGGGGGAGAGTAGGTTGATGGTGGGCGTAGCTCAGTTGGTAGAGCCCCGGATTGTGATTCCGGTTGTCGTGGGTTCAAATCCCATCGTCCACCCCAGATTCTTGTAAACCAGCATAAACGCTGAGCAGGAATTACAATATGGTTCGATGAGGGCTCAGGGCCCGCAGTCAAAACGCGAAAGTGGTGGAATTGGTAGACACGCTGGATTTAGGTTCCAGTGCCGCGAGGCGTGAGAGTTCGAGTCTCTCCTTTCGCACCATCTTTATCTCAGCTTATAAAGGTTGGTAAAGATGGCTCCTCCCTAAAAGTCTTCATCTGAAAACCTGGTCATATATATTAATAGCTATAAATATAGCGTATCGGAGATCAGCGAATGCAAGTTTCAGTTGAAGCCACAAACGGTTTAGAAAGAAAATTAGTTATCGATGTACCTGCCGAAAACATTGACGGTGCAGTACAAAAACGCCTTCAGGAAATGACACGTACCGTTAAAATGAACGGTTTCCGTCCTGGTAAGGTTCCTTTCAAAGTAGTTCAAAAGCGTTATGGCAATGCCGTTCGTCAAGAAGTTCTTGGTGAAGTCATGCAACGTCATTATTTTGAAGCTGTTCAAAAAGAAGAATTAACACCTGCTGGCTACCCTCAACTTGAGCTTATCGAGAACAAAGACGGTGCAAACCTAAAGTTCTCTGCTACTTTTGAAGTGTATCCAGAAGTTCAAGTTGCTGATCTTTCAGATTTAGAAATAGAAAAGCCAACAGCAGAAGTTAGCGATGAAGATCTATCAAACATGATGGATACTTTACGCGAGCAACGTGCTTCATGGGTAGAAGTTAAGCGTAAAGCTAAAGAAGGTGACCAAGTTGTTATCGACTTTAAAGGCTTTATCGATGGTGAAGCATTCCAAGGCGGCGAAGCAAAGCAATTCCCACTTGAAATTGGTGCTGGCAACATGATTCCTGGCTTTGAAGATCAACTAGTTGGCGCTTCTGCTGATAGTGATATCGAAGTTAAAGTAACTTTCCCAGAAGATTACCACGTTGAAGATTTGAAGGGTAAAGAAGCAACTTTTGAAACTCACGTACACGTGGTTAATAAGAAAGAACTTCCTACAGTTACTGAATTGGCTGAGCAATTAGGCGCTGAAGACTTAGCAGCACTAAAAGCAGACGTTAAGAAAAACATGGAGCGTGAGTTGCGCAATGCTGTAAAAGCACGCGTTAAAGGCGCTGTAATGGAGCAATTAGTCGCTAAGCACGAATTTGATATGCCAAAAGCAATGATTGATCAAGAAATCGATCGTATGCGTCAAGAAATGGCACAGCAAATGAATGCACCGAAAGGCGAAACTCCAGATCTTCCAGCTAACCTTTTCGAAGAGCAAGCTTCGCGTCGCGTTAAGCTAGGTCTAGTAGTAGCTGAAATCATTAAGTCTGAAGCATTAAAAGCGGACGAAGAAAAAGTTCGTGCACAAGTTGAAGACTTGGCTTCAGTTTATGAAGAGCCTCAAGAAGTTATCGATTGGTACTATGGCGACCCACAACGTTTACGTGAAGTTGAGTCATTAGTACTAGAAGACTCTGTGGTTGACTTGGTGCTAGAAAAAGCTAAAGTAACCGAGAAAGCCGTAAAGTTTGACGAGATGCTAAACACTAACAAACAGTAAGTTTTAGCGTCAGTCACATCATTCATAAGAAGCGGATTTTATCCGCTTCTTTTGTTTTGGGCATTGGTATAATCTATTGCCTCTAACATAAGGAATCGTCTAAATATGAGCAAATTTGAACAACCGATCAGTAATGCTTTAATTCCAATGGTTGTAGAGCAAACGTCACGTGGCGAACGCTCTTATGATATTTACTCGCGTCTATTAAAAGAACGAGTCATTTTTTGTGTTGGCCCTGTTGAAGATAACATGGCGAACTCAATCGTCGCTCAGATGTTATTCTTGGAATCAGATAACCCTGAAAAAGATATTTATCTTTACATTAACTCGCCAGGTGGCGTAGTGACTGCGGGTATGGGCATTTATGACACTATGCAGTTTATCCGTCCTGATGTTTCGACGGTTTGTGTCGGCCAAGCAGCGAGCATGGGTGCTTTGCTATTAGCTGGTGGTGCGGCAGGCAAGCGTCATTGCTTACCGAATTCACGTATGATGATTCATCAGCCATTAGGTGGCTTCCAAGGTCAGGCATCTGATATTGCGATTCATGCCCAAGAAATCTATGAGATGAAGAAACGCCTCAACGGAATCTTAGCGCATCACTGTGATAAGCCAATTGAGCAAGTCGAGAAGGACACCGATCGTGATAACTTCTTATCAGCTGAAGAAGCCGTGAAATATGGTTTGGTAGATTCGATCATTAACTCTCGCAAACAAGACTAAGAAACTCTTAAATAGTCATATATCTATATAGCCACCTAGGTTTGCTAGCCTTAGGTGGCTTGTTTTTATCAATAAAGCCTTTCTCTTTGACACCTTTACGTTTTATTCTGGTCTAAGAATAAAGTTTCATATAAAAATATCAGGCAACAGTAGTTGTTGGTTTGCGCCATCGAATAGGTAAGTATTAAGCTTGCTTGGAGGTTTGATGGGTAGTCGCCGGCAATATAGCTTTATAGAGCGCTGTTTATCTCGCTTCGCATGGGTGCGTGCCGGGGAGGGTAAGGCCATAATGTTAATGTTTCTCAGCCTATTCTTGCTGATGACATCTTACTACCTACTTAAAGTCATTCGCGATCCCTTAATCCTTTCTGATGGTAGCGCCGAGTTAAAAAGCTACACGACCGCAGCGCAAGCGACAATTTTACTGTTGGTTATTCCGCTTTTTAACCGATTTTATTACCGCTATTCACGCCAACAAGACAAGTCGTTATTTTTAAGGCGAGTGCTGATTTTCTTTGTGCTCAATTTAGCAGTGTTTATAGCCGCTGAGCGTCTTTCCTTGCCCATTGGCATTGCGTTTTATATTTGGCTTGGGATTTACAGTGTTACAGTGGTGGCTTTGTTTTGGGCTTTTTGTGCGGATTGCTTTAACGCTATGAGTGGTAAGCGACTGTTTGCGATAATTGCTATTGGAGGCACCAGTGGCGCTTGGGTGGGTGCAAAACTTGGTGGATATCTTTTTCCATTGGTGGGGGTAGTCGGGCTGATGGTTTTATCAGCGCTGCTGTTGCTGGCTTTGAATCTGCTGTCTCAATTAAGTTATCGTGCAATTCCTTCTGGCTCAAGAGCGCAGAGTTCTGAACCTTCGTTAGGCGCAAATCCTGCATGGTGGCGTGGATTATCTCGTTTTGTTCATAACCGTTATTTGGTTCTTATAGCGCTTTTTGTGTTGCTTTATAACTGGGTAAACTCTGTTGGTGAATATGTCTTAGCGAAGTTTGTTATAGCGCAATCACAGCAAGTTGCTACACGCGGTAGCTACGAAGAGCAGCTCTTTATGACGGAGTTCTATTCGGATTATATCGCATGGTTTACGCTGATCGGCTTGTTATTACAGGTGTTTGTGGTGGCACGGTTATTTCGCTGGATTGGCGTTGGGGCTTCTATTGTTATTTTGCCGACCATAATGCTAATTAATTACAGCTTGATTATGTTCTTTCCATTTTTTGCAGTGGTTAAGTGGGCTTTAGTTGCGGAAAACAGTGTTAATTATTCCATTCAAAATACTAGTCGTCATGCTTTATTCCTGCCGGTTTCTCGGGAGGATAAGTACCTCAGTAAAAATGCCATGGATACGTTTTTTTATCGCTTTGGTGATTTGATGTATGGTGCGAGTGTCGCTGTTGGTGTGAATCTCTTTGGGCTCGGAACGTTTGAGTTTATAACCTTTAATGCCTTATTAGCTGGGTTATGCTGTTGGACCGCGCTCGCCATACGCAAGCGCTATAAATTGCAGTATGGGGCGGTCGATGAAGGTAGCGCTCCCGTGCTATCAGCGGTACTGAAGCCACAAACGGTCGCCGCGGGAAAGCGAAGCGTTTTAACCATCGCAGAGAATACGTTTATCGAACCGGATGCTGGTGATTTTATACGTTATCAAGTTCGAGCAGCTAAGGGACAAAAACTGCCTGCCTGGTGTGAGTTTGATCCCCAGCGATTGACTTTGTCGCTGACCCCACCTGAAGGACGGCCACAAAAACTCAAGCTTGAGCTCGTAGCCAGTGACTTTGCGGGGTACGAAGTTAGTACCCCTTGGAAGATCACCATTAAAACTGAGCCCTAAGGCAAGCGCTGAAGGATTTTATCTCTCCTAGTGAGTAGGGCGCTGATTTGTTTCTTATGCAAAATATCTCCCAGCAATTGCTGTAATTTCACAGAGTCTAAAGATTTCAGTTTTGCTCTAAAGAGGGGTGACAAGTAATTAGGCATAGGTCTTGAGTATTCAGGAAGACTGATTTTTGAGCGAAAAGCTCGACTGTGGTCGATTAGCCACAAAAAACCGTTGTCCTTGTCATACAATCGGTTACCAGTGTTGCGGTCATCGTTAAAAATCAGCCAATCGAAAATGTGCATAATATCTTCGGAATCTTGCGTGTTACAGAAGCTGTATAAAGACTCGCCTGTCTCGATCATTTCAGTTCGCGTGATTGAGTTTTCCACCCAATACTGCAAAATCCCAGATTTACCCTCAAAATGGTACTCCATGGTAAATGGCACCATAAATAAACCGAGCTCACGGTCGAGCTTATAAGCCGCTAAATCATAAATATAGCGATCAGCCAGGTTTCCAAGACGACGTTTCCAAGGCTTCTTATGCATTTGTGGGTCACTGTCTAAATATTTGAAGATTGCATTATGACGTTTGCCGTTTAGCTCGAAAGTCAGCTTAATGGGTTTGCTATAAAAATCATCCAGTGGCTTAGAGTCCACCACTTTGGCATTTTGGTAAAATTCAGCCAAATAATCATCGCTTAAACCATTAGGGTATAAGGGTTTACGAACCGGATCGGGAAGTGGGGCATTCGCTTCGGGATTGTCGATATTGACCACGCTGAGGTTGTCATCATCAATCACCACGGCGCTTGGGTGGCCTGAATAGTGAGTACGTAGCATGCCCGTATCGAGCAAAATAAGTTTGTTATCAAATCTTGAACGTACTAAGCGACTTTTGTCGGGAGTGTGGCCCACTAAGAGTTGCTTTGACTTAAAGTGTCTCAAAGCTTGGTCGAGAACTTTTTGCTCAGAATAAGCATGACAATAGATATTACCTCGATACCAGATGGGCCCGAACGTTGTCAGCATTATTGAGTCTGCAACCTCGAGGAACTGCTCGGCTTTTTTACGCATATTGCGTGTGTTCAGTGAGCGAGATTTGATTTGGCCATCGAGCAGGGCTTGGAGCACCTGTTTTCGCTCGCCTTTGCTGAAATAATGCTTGAAAAGGCCGGCATCGATAAAGTCGTGATATAAAGTAGCATACTGGGTTAAATCATCTCGAAAGCGCTGGTTGAGCTGTGGTTCACTTAGTCCAAGGTCAAGTAGTTGTTGAGAGATACCGCCATGAACAAACGTTCGGCCGTTCACCGTGCGAATGACGTCTTTGTTTAAAAGCCAGCGACCGTAATAACCATCGGGCGAGAAAGCTTCTACCAGTCCAAAGTAACCCGGAGGGTAAAGCTGGTTAAAGACGTCTTTGCTTGCGCTATTATCATCCCGACGTGAGTACTGTAAAAAATCTTTGTAGACTTTATTGCGGTAAGAGGAGGACTCCTCTGGAATAAAAGCCGCAAATTCTTCGTCAGCCACATACCGCAGATCGGGCATAATATTCATGGCTTCGTGATTACCGAGCAATGCGACCACTTCGCCACCGGCTTCGGCGGCCTCCTTTTCAAGACGCATCCATAAATCTAACACCTTGCGTGACTCTGGGCCTCGATCGAGATTATCACCAATAATTACTAGGGTGTCGGTGTTTCCTGTCCATTGTAACTGCTCATTCAGCACATCGCTGTGCTTGAGAACTATTAGCAAATCTTGATAAGCACCATGAACATCAGTAACTGCGACCGTTCGTTTAGCCTGACTCGTCTTTGAAAAGCTAAGCAGTGCGATAAAAAGTAAGGCGAGAGCAAGATGAGTTAGCGTTTTGATTTTCATGGCGAATGGGCTCCAGGAAACATTTTTCGAGTATATCACAGCCGATTCTTTAGCAAATATGAAACCGATTTAAAGTCGAGAAAATGAATAGGTGAAAACTGTCTAAAATTAGAGCTGTTATGGCTTTGCGAGGCTTTTTGCTTTTGTTGCTTTAAGATATTTGGTACTGTTAGGTTATAGGAAGCTGATTTTGTCAGTGTTAGAGCTCGCTAAGCGCTATTCACACTTGAAAAATCAACAATCAGCCTCATTTCATCACTTAGAGAAATCTGGCTTTGCACGATTAGGTGTAAAAAGCATAAATAAAGCCCGCCTTAACGTCTAAAGGCGCCTGCTTGAGGTAGAAGATGAGTAACGAAAACTCCGACGACAAAACACTCTATTGTTCATTTTGTGGCAAAAGTCAGCATGAAGTAAAAAAGCTGATTGCAGGGCCACGCGTGTTTATCTGTAACGAATGTGTCGATTTATGTAACGACATCATCATAGAAGAAATACAAGAAATTGCCTCAAAAGAAGCAAAAGAAAAACTTCCAAAACCGAGAGAAATTGCTGAATTTCTTGAGCAGTATGTGATTGGCCAAGAGGCTGCGAAAAAGGTTCTTTCGGTTGCTGTATATAACCATTATAAACGTCTTGAGCATGAGCCTCATTCGAGTGAGCATCAAGATGTGGAGCTTGGTAAAAGTAATATTCTTCTTATTGGCCCTACGGGTAGCGGTAAAACCTTATTGGCTGAAACGCTCGCACGTATGCTGGATGTACCGTTCACCATGGCTGATGCGACAACATTAACCGAAGCTGGTTATGTTGGTGAAGATGTTGAGAATATTATCCAGAAACTTCTGCAGAAGTGTGACTATGATGTCGAAAAAGCTGAGCGTGGTATTGTCTACATCGATGAAATCGACAAGATTTCACGTAAGTCAGACAACCCGTCGATAACTCGCGATGTGTCTGGAGAAGGTGTGCAGCAGGCTTTGCTTAAGCTGATTGAAGGTACAGTTGCTTCAGTTCCGCCACAAGGTGGTCGTAAGCATCCTCAGCAAGAGTTTCTACAGGTCAACACAGGTAGCATTTTGTTTATTTGTGGTGGTGCCTTTGCTGGACTTGAAAAAGTTATTCAAGAACGTACAGAGAAAGGCGGTATTGGCTTTGGTGCTGACGTTAAAGAAGTTAGCGATGGCGTAAAAGTTGGTGAGTTACTACAAAAAGTAGAACCGGATGATTTAGTGAAGTTTGGTTTAATTCCTGAGTTTATTGGTCGATTACCTATTCTGACCACCTTACAGGAGTTGGACGAGACAGCTCTAGTTCGAATTTTAACTGAGCCAAAAAATGCTCTAACAAAGCAGTACAGTAAGCTATTCTCGCTAGAAAATGTTGAGCTGGAATTCCGTCAAGACGCTCTAGCCGCCATCGCTCATAAGGCAATGGCGCGTCGCACAGGTGCTCGAGGATTACGCTCTATACTTGAAGAAATTTTATTAGACACCATGTATGACTTACCATCCTTAGAAGGTGTTAGCAAAGTTTGTATTGATGGTGCGGTCGTAAAAGGCGAAGCAGAACCACTGTTAATTTACGATAATCAATCAAAAGCAGCATCAGAATAAGAATCTACGATGGACTGTGTACTTTAAAGGTGCGCAGTCCAATACACTGATTTTATAAATCCCAGGAAAATTGAATTCATGCCATTAGAAACGAAACAACTTCCATTGTTACCACTGCGTGATGTGGTGGTGTTCCCACACATGGTTATTCCGCTTTTTGTTGGGCGCGAGAAATCTATTTTAGCGTTAGAGGAAGCAACTAACGGCGATAAGCAGGTTATGTTGGTGGCGCAAAAAGAAGCCACTGAGGACATGCCTGATACCGATCAGGTTTATGACTATGGCTGTGTGGCAACGGTTTTGCAGATGCTGAAGTTGCCCGATGGTAATGTCAAAGTATTAGTTGAAGGTGTTCAGCGCGCTAAAGTTGAAAGTTATGTAGAAACCGATCCGATGTTTATTTCGGAAGTGAGTTTTATTGAGCACCAAGCGGGGCAGGAAGATCAAGAAGATGCTTTAGCTCGAGCTGCGTTAAACAGCTTTGAAAAATACGTCAAACTGAATAAAAAAATTCCAAGCGAAATTCTTACAACATTGGCTGGGATTGAGAACCCAAGCCGTTTGGCCGATAGCATTGCCGCTCATATGTCTTTGAAAATAGAAGATAAGCAAGAGATTCTACAGATGGAGTCTGTGGTTGAGCGCCTCGAGCACTTAATGAGCAAAATGGAAAGTGAGATGGATTTGCTTGAGGTTGAAAAGCGTATCCGTGGCCGTGTTAAGAACCAAATGGAGAAAAACCAGCGCGAGTATTACTTGAACGAGCAAATTAAAGCAATTCAAAAAGAACTCGGCGATGGCGAAGAGACTGCTTCTGAGCATGAAGAGCTTGCAAAGAAAATTGAAGAAGCCGGTATGAGCAAAGAGGCTAAAGAAAAGGCCGAAGCAGAGCTCAAAAAATTAAAAATGATGTCACCGATGTCGGCGGAAGCTACCGTTGTCCGCGGTTACATCGATTGGTTACTGGGCGTGCCGTGGAAAAAACGTAGTCGCGTCAAGCACGACTTGGTTAAAGCGGAAGAAGTGCTTGATGAAGATCATTATGGTTTAGAGAAAATCAAAGATCGCATTTTAGAATACTTGGCGGTGCAGCAGCGCGTGAAGAAATTAAAAGGTCCTGTGCTTTGTTTAGTGGGACCTCCTGGCGTTGGTAAAACTTCGTTAGGTCAGTCAATCGCTAGGGCTACTGGCCGTAAATACACGCGTATGGCGCTTGGTGGCGTACGTGATGAAGCTGAAATTCGTGGTCATAGACGTACCTACATTGGTGCTATGCCAGGTAAATTGATGCAGCGTATGAGTAAAGTAGGGGTTAAAAACCCTTTGTTCTTGCTCGATGAAATCGACAAGATGGCTATGGATATGCGCGGCGATCCATCTTCAGCATTGCTTGAAGTTCTTGATCCTGAGCAAAACCATACATTTAGTGACCATTACCTTGAGGTCGATTACGACTTGTCTGAGGTAATGTTTATTGCGACATCAAACTCAATGAATATTCCTGCGCCACTATTGGATCGTATGGAAGTTATTCGCATTCCGGGTTATACCGAAGATGAGAAAGTAGAAATCGCAAAGCGTTACTTACTGCCTAAACAGATTAAAAATGCCGGCTTGAAAAAAGGTGAGTTAGAGCTAACGGAAGATGCTATTCGTAGCATTATCCGCTATTACACCCGTGAGTCAGGTGTACGTAACCTAGAGCGTGAAATCTCAAAAGTTTGCCGTAAAACAGTGAAAGAGCAGTTGCTAGCGAAAAAAGCCAAGAAAACGGTAAAAGTCACTGCTGAAAATATCGCTAAGTACTTGGGTGTTCAACGTCATGACTATGGTCGGGCTGGTGAGAGCAACAAAGTAGGGCAGGTCACAGGCCTCGCATGGACTTCCGTCGGTGGTGAGCTGTTGACGATTGAGTCAGTGGTGGTTAATGGTAAGGGCAAGCCTGTATTCACGGGTCAGCTTGGTGATGTCATGAAAGAATCGATTCAAGCCGCTATGACTGTGGTTAGAAGTCGTTGTTTAGCGCTTGGCATTGAACCAGACTTTTATGAGACTAAAGACCTGCATATCCACGTTCCTGAAGGTGCTACGCCTAAAGATGGTCCTAGTGCCGGTATTGGCATGTGTACGGCGTTAATCTCAAGCTTGACGGATATACCGGTTAGGAAAGATGTGGCCATGACAGGCGAAATTACGCTGCGTGGTGAGGTGCTTCCGATCGGTGGCCTAAAAGAAAAGTTATTGGCGGCGCATAGAGGTGGTATTAAGACCGTTATTATTCCAAAAGAGAACGAACGAAATCTTGAGGATATTCCGAAAAATATTAAACAAGATTTGGAAATCGTTGCGGTTAAATGGATTGATGAAGTCATCGATATTGCACTAGAGCGACTGCCAGAACCGATTACAAAACCGGTAGAAGCAAAGCCTAAGGCAAGTGCTTCAAAGCAAGAAGAAGCGAACAAAATTCAACCACATTAGGGCTGAAATGCAGAAAACTAGAGACTTTTAGCGATATTGGCCTAAATTATCTTGACAGTTTTCATTGTGAGTTGATATAACAGAGCACCTTGAGTTAAGCATAAAAACTCTAAGAAATGCAGTAAACTTTTAAACCACAGATTTTCTAAAAAATTAAAGGGGAAAGTGAGTGAACAAGTCAGAATTAATTGATGCTATCGCAGCAGGCGCAGACATTTCAAAAGCAGCAGCGGGTCGTGCACTAGACTCAATGCTAGAAGCAGTAACAGATTCATTACAAAAAGGTGAAGGTGTTTCTCTAGTTGGTTTTGGTACTTTCTCTGTAAAAGAGCGTGCAGCTCGTACAGGTCGTAACCCAAAGACTGGCGAAACTATCCAAATCAAAGCTGCAAAAGTTCCTGGTTTTAAAGCTGGTAAAGCGCTTAAAGACGCGGTAAACTAAGCGCCGATTTTTGGGTGGTTAGCTCAGTTGGGAGAGCATCGCCCTTACAAGGCGAGGGTCACTGGTTCGAGCCCAGTACCACCCACCAAGTCTTTCACCACAAGTTAATATATCAATATTTGTGGTGAGGACTTTAAAAATTCGGAGCGGTAGTTCAGTTGGTTAGAATACCGGCCTGTCACGCCGGGGGTCGCGGGTTCGAGTCCCGTCCGCTCCGCCATCTTTTAAGCGCGCCTATATGGCGCGTTTTTTATAACTGGCTTAGAAACTTGTTATAAACACATAGTAACAGATTAAACACAAAAGGTAATTTCACCCATGATGTTGGAAAGAATTCAGCAGAGTATGCAGAGTCCAATAATGAAAGCGGTAATGTTTGTCATTATTGTGTTTTTCATTGGTGCGGGCTACTTCGGCGCTAATATGTTTGGCGGCGATCCAAACCGTATAGCGGAAGTTGATGGTGTTTCCATCAGTAGCCAGAAAGTTCAGCGTGAAATCGACTTGATGCGCCAACGTGATGGTGAAAACTTTGAAAAACGTTATCCGACGGAAGCGAGTCGTGCACAGCTAAGAAGCACTATTGAGCAGCGCTTGATTGACAACGAAGTAGTAACTGCGGGCATCGCTAGAGCCGGCTTTACTGCGTCAGACGAGCAAGTTAAGCACTGGTTGCGTACTAACGAAAACTTCCAGGTAAGTGGTGAGTACTCTCCTGAGCGAGTAAGAAGCATCATGCAACAAAACGGTTTGACCGAAAACCGTTTAAGAGAAATTGGTCGCGAAGAAATCGCTCGTGAACAGTTACAAAATGGTTTGCAATCAAGCAGTTTCGCTCTAGATAACGAAATTGAAACTTTATACCGCCTACAAGAGCAAACTCGTGACGTTCGTGTGCTTCGTGTACCTTTAGCAAAGTTTTCTGAAGATGTAACCTTTGAAGATGAAAAAGTAGAAGAGTACTATCAGCAAAACCAATCTCGCTTTATGCAGCCTGAGCAAGTTAACCTTAGTTATGTGCGTTTATCAGCAGACTTGTTGCTTGAAGAAAAGAAAGCTGAAGTTACTGATGAAGAAGTTGAAGCTTATTATGAGCAACAAAAATCTAATTATTTAGATCCAGCCGAAATACAAGTGGCTCACATCTTAATTGATAATTCTGTCGATAACGCTGAAGAAAAAGCTAAAGAATTATTAGAGCAGATTCAATCTGGCGCAGACTTTGCTCAATTAGCAGAAGAGCACTCTAGTGATACTTTCAGTGCCGAAGATGGGGGTAAGCTTGATTGGGTTGATGCACAGGAGCAAAGTGAAGTGTCAGCCGGCACGGGTTGGGCGCCAGAGTTCGAAAAAGCAGCCTTAGCTCTAGAGAATAAAGGCGATATCAGTGGCGTTGTAGAAACCTCGTTCGGCTATCATATCTTAAAGCTTATTGACCGTCGTGAAGGTAAAACAACTCCGCTCTCTGAGGTGCGTGAAGAAATCGTCGCTAAGTTAGCAGCAGAGAAAGCAGATGAAGAGTTCTACTCGAAAGAAACAAAACTAAATGACGTTTTGTTTGAGTACGGCAATGATATCGAGCTATTCGCAGAGCAAGCCGGTTTAGAAGTAAAAGAAACAGGCGTCTTTACGCGTTCTACAGCAACTGGTGTAGCGGCTAATCCAGCACTATTAGAAAAAGCATTTAGTGCAAAAGTAATTGATTCGAGCGAAGTCAGTGACAAAATCGAGCTAGGCAGCAAAGATATCGTTTACGTAACTGCAAAAGATTACAAAGCAGAAGCGGTTAAGCCATTAGAAGAAGTTAAGCCTCAAATTATCACAGCCTTAACCAAAGAAAAGGCAGCTAAAGATGCCGAGGAATTTGCGAATAACGTTTTAAGTAGCCTTAAAGATGGCGAATCAGTTGAAGAGTTGTTAGCACAAGAAGAGCTTTCTTGGTTGGAAAATTCAGAATTGAAGCGTCGTGATTCAGCGATGGATTTTGCGCTTGTGTCTGCGGTCTATGAGTTGCCTGCTCCAGAAGGTGAAGAATCTTCATACAGTGTCAAACCATTGTTTAATGGCGACTATGCTGTGATAGAGCTTAAAGGTGTGAATTATCCTGATTTTTCAGAGATTGATGAAGCGACTAAAACTCAGTTAAAACAGACAGCTAGAAGTTTAGCGACCCAAGCGGATTCTGCTAACTTAGTAGAATACTTCAAAGCGATCGTTGAAGTCAGTCGATAACGAGTTTTTTAGTTTCAATTCAAATAGCCGCTTTTAGCGGCTATTTTTTTGTCTAGTTTTTATGATTTGTTAAAACAAAGGTTAATTAGATTGGTTTAACAGGATTATTGGATTAGCCATGAATCACTGAAGTTATTCAGGCTTCTTATAGCCTGCTGAGGCGTCGAGTAATTCAAGGGTGTATTTAGACTTTGGCTGGCTAAAGACATCTGATACTGGGCCGTATTCTTCTTGAGTACCATTATTCAATACCAAGACTTTATCACTAAAGTGTTGCACTAATCCTAAATCGTGAGAAATGAAGACGTAGGCTAAATCGAGCCGATCTTGTAAATCGAGCAATAAGTTAATAATCTGCGCCTGAACGGACACATCTAAAGATGAAACCGGTTCGTCAGCCACAATCACCTTTGGCCGTAACAGTAAGGCTCTAGCAATGCCGATACGTTGTCTCTGGCCGCCAGAAAAGGTATGTGGATATCGTTTCGCGTATTCTGGTCGTAAACCCACCATTTCTAATACTTCGGCAATCCGGTCGCTGCGTTGTGTTGCATTATAGTCAGTACCATTTTTCAGTGGCTCTTCAAGGCTTTGGTGAATAGTAATGCGCGGATTTAGTGATGCAGAAGCATCTTGAAATATCAACCTAATATTTTTGAACCACTCAAACTTATGTTTTTTGCTTAAGATATTCTTGCCTTCAAAAAATAGCTGTCCGCTATCAGGGGTTTCTGCACCAACAAGAATTCGTGCAAGAGTTGATTTACCAGAGCCAGATTCACCAACAACCGCAAGAGTTTGGCCTGGGTTTAAGCTAAAGCTAACGCCGTGTAGAACCTCGAGCTGGCTCTTTTTAAGGGGGTTGTTCGAGACTCGATAGCTTTTAGTCAGGTTTTTAGCTGTAAATAAGTTAGGCATTAACTATCGTCCTCAATTAGTGGAAAGTGACAGCGCACTTTACGTCCCTTTAAGGTTCTTAACTCTGGTGTTTGTACGCACTTTCTATTGGCATAAGGGCATCGTGGCCCTAGATAGCAGCCTACCGGTAAATGATCTAGCGAAGGCGTGCTGCCTTTGAGGTTAAAGAGTCTACGTCCTTTGCGATAGTGCATGCCGTAATGCGGCACACTGTTCAAAAGAGCTTTGGTATAGGGATGATAGGGCTGACTGAGTAACTTGTAGGTCCGTCCTGATTCGACGATTTGACCGCCATACATAACGTACACTTTGTCTGTGGTTTCAGACAAAATTGAAAAGTCATGTGTAATCAGCATTAAAGCCATATTGTGTTCTTCGTTTAGCTTTAACAATAAATCCAAGATTTGAGATTGCACCGTTACATCAAGTGCGGTTGTGGGCTCATCAGCGATTAAAAGCTTGGGCTCGCAAGCAAGCGCCATGGCAATCATGACACGTTGATTTAAGCCCCCTGATAATTGATGAGGATATTCTTTATAGCGCCTTTTGCCGTCAATAATACCTACTTGTAGTAGCAATTCTTGAGCTTTGTCATAACGCTGTTTACGTGTACCGCCACTATGAAAGCGAATGGTTTCATCGAGTTGATAACCGATCGTTAGTGACGGGTTTAGGCTTGATGTCGGTTCCTGAAAAATAATCGATATATTATTACTGATTAGTTTTTGTCGCTCACCGGCACTCATGCGTGTCAGATCATGACCATCAAGGTTAAATAAATCAGCACGCATAGTTGCGGCTGGGGACAATAAGCCCGCTATGGCAAGAGCCATGACGCTTTTCCCTGAGCCGGACTCACCAATCACGCCTTGAACTTGGCCTGCGTTTATCGATATCTTGGCACGATCGACGGCAGGGATAATTCCATTATCTGTTTGGAAATCGACACTTAAGTTTTCTACTTGCAATAAGCCCATTATTCGAAATACCTTATCGATTTAAGCGAGGATCAAGCGCGTCGCGAATACCGTCACCAACCAAGTTTATGGAAAGTACGGTAAGGAATATAGCGAGTCCAGGGAGCGTCATAGTCCAAGGTGCAAACTGAATGAACGCCCGCGACTCTGATAACATAGTACCCCATTCAGCCATAGGCGGCTGTGCACCTAAGCCGAGAAATCCTAACGCAGCGATATCTAACAAGGCAGTTGAGAAGCTGAACGTTAATTGTACCGTGAGTGCTGGAGTGATATTGGGCCACACATGATGACTTAATAGTCGCAACGAACTAGCGCCATCTAAACGAGCTGCCATAACATAATCATTATTCAACTCATCACTAATCGAAGACTGAGTGATGCGCACAAATTGCGGAATTAAAACGATGACCACCGCGTAAATAGCGTTGGGAAGTCCTGGGCCTATGATAGCTACAATCGCAATCGCCAGAAGTAATGACGGGAAGGAAAGTAGCAAGTCCATAATACGCATTAATAGCGAGCGCAGAGTTTGATTAAGAAATGCTGCGCCAGCGCCAATTAAAATTCCTGACAATGCGGCAATCAGCACAACGGTGAAGGTCAGCTGTAATGATAGTCGAGCGCCATGCAATAAGCGTGACAGAATATCGCGCCCGAGATCGTCTGTACCTAAGAAAAAGTTAAAGTCTCCGGCTGGACTCCAGATCGGTGGTATTAAAATCTTATTCGTAAACTGGCGAGCGGGATCGTAGGGTGAAATCCAGGGGCCAATGATGGCAAGAATTAGTATAATGATTAATATCACGGCACCTATCATGGCACCTTTATTTTGCCTAAAAATAGTCCATGCGGCTCTATTATTCGCGGAAACCGGCAGTTTGATCATGACGGCCTCCGAAGTCTTGGATTAAGGTATATGCTTAAAAAGTCGAGCACCAAGTTAAATGCAATCACGATTATAGAGAGCGCCAATACGCCCCCTTGGATACTAGCAAAGTCGCGGCGTGAAACTGCTTCGAGCAACCATTTACCAATCCCAGGCCAAGCAAAGATGTACTCGGTGATAATGACACCAGACATAATAATACTAATTTGGACGCCACTGATAGTGAGGATGGGCTGTAATGCATTTCGCAGTGCATGAACCCAAATAATCCTCTGTTTACTGATGCCTTTCGAGCGTGCGGTTCGAATATATTCAGATTTTAATACGGCTAGCAAAGAGGAGCGAGTCATGCGAGCAATTATCGCCATCGGGATAGTGCTTAGTGTAACCGCAGGTAAAATTAAATGGTGCAATGCGTTGAGGAAAGCATCGAAACCATATTTATTGTGATGCAGTAAAGTATCAATGAGCATGAAGCGAGTAAAAGGCTGAATGTCATACTCAAAGCTGATGCGACCTGCGACAGGCGTCCAGCCCAAGGTCAATGAAAATAGTAGTACTAATAACATTCCCCACCAGAATATTGGCATCGAATAGCCGACAAGTGAGGTCGTCATTAAGGTATTATCGAGCCAGCCGCCGCGACGCGTCGAAGCCAATATTCCAAGAGCTAGGCCGGTTGTGACCGCAAGAATCATGGCAAAAACAATAAGCTCAATAGTCGCGGGAAAATGCTGCAAAAAGTCTTTTAGAACACTGCGTTTGTGGATACTCGAAATACCCCAATCTCCGTTAATGAGAAATTGGATATACTCAAAGTATTGGATAAAGGCGCTATCGCTTTGATAAGGGTGGATTGGGGTGTCAGATTGTTGGCTTAAGATAAAAGTTAAGACTGTTAACCCGAGCAGGCTGATGAGCAATGTGCCAAGTTGTTTAAGGATTGAGGCAATCATTAGTGAGTCACCTCATGGCTTGCTTGGCTTTTGTTTTGAGACTGCCCGGCCTCTGGTTGACCAACCGTAACACCTTCAAAGTTAATATTTCCAATAGGCGAAATGACAAACCCTTTGACTCGTGGTTGTACTAACACGCTATTGTTGGCATGGGCAATGGTTAACCAAGGCGTCTGCTGTTTGAAAATTTCTTGAGCTTGATCGTAGTACACCTTTCGTTCACTCTGCTCTGAAGAGGTTCGCCCTTTTAAAATAAGTTCGTCGAAGCGGTTATCGCACCAGTTCGCGTAATTATTACCATTAACCGCAGAAGCACAGCTTAGAAGAGGACTGAAGAAGTTATTCGGATCGGCATTATCCGCGTTCCACCCGAGTAGCACGCTGTGGTGCAAACCTCTGCTGACGCGGGACAAAAAGGTTCCCCACTCATAGGTTACGATGCGCGCATCAACATTGATATCGGCGAGGTCCTGCTGGATAATTTCAGCCATCTTACGAGCATTCGGGTTATAAGCTCGCTGAATAGGCATGGCCCAAATATCAATCGAAAAACCGTTCTCATAACCGGCTTCTTTCAACAACTCTAAAGCTCGTCTTTTACTATGTGTGATTTTCTTAACATTGTTATTATATGCCCATGAGGAAGGCGGAATTGGGTTGGTCGCTAAAGATGCCTGTCTATCATACACCGTTTGCAGAATTGATTCGCGATCGACCGCCATCGCTAAGGCCTGCCTTACTTTTGCATCGTGAAAAGGTGGCTTTTCGGTATTAAAAGCCCAGTAAGCAATATTAAGTCCCGGGGTCTGTACTACCTGCAAATCATTCTTTTGCGCTACTCGTAAGTGAACCGGAAGTGGGTAACTCATAACATCACACTCACCCGCGCTAAAACGCGCAAAGCGCATGGCAGCGTCAGGAGTTATTGCATACACTAAATTTTTAACCCGCTCTTTATCACCAAAGTAATCCTCAAAGCGTTTGAATCGAATATAGGCATCTGGCTCGTAGCGTTCAAAACGAAACGGCCCAGTGCCTACTGGTTTGCTGTCTATCCACTCCGGGTGGCGCAAGCGGTTAAGTTGCCCGGCATACTCAGCGGACAGGATTGATGCAAATGGCGTAGCGAGAATCGAAAGAAAAGGGCTTTCAGGTCGAGTTAGTACAAACTCAACTTTATGCTCACCGACCTTGCGAATGTCCTTAATCAGTTGATCCATACTTTGAGCCGTAAAATAAGGATATCTACCGCCGGATATACCGTGATAGGGGTGTGAGCTTAAACGCTGGCGGTTAAAACTGAATAGAACATCATCGGCATTTAAGTTGCGGCTTGGCGAGAAAACCTGGCTGGTATGGAATGATACGTCTTGGCGCAGATTAAAGGTATATCGCAACCCGTCCTCACTGATTTCCCACGAGCTTGCTAAGGAAGGGATAATCTCAGTTGTGCCAGGTTTATAGGTGACTAGTTGATTGTAAAGGATGTTAGCGGTGGCGTCGTAAGAGGTTCCTGATGTCACCAATTGGGGGTTAAAACTGTCGGGGCTTCCTTCGGAGCAGTACACCAAAAGGTCTTGCGTTCTGTCCTGCTCAGAAAGATCAGAGTCTTCTGGACTGCATGCAAAACAAAAAAATGCTGTTAGTGAGATGAGTAGCTTCGCTTTTGTTGCGATATCTCTGTAAACACTGCTATTAGTCATCAGGTCTTTGTTTTCGTTAGATTTCTTAATCATAACAAGCTTATAAGCCAGTGCCTAGCGTTGGTTGTCATTGACTGTGTTTCAGCAATTCGTAGGAACTTGTAACAAGCTGTGAACAGGCGCTTACTTAGGAGCGTAAGAAGTTGAAAGGGATAGGGAAAGTGCTATACTGAATCTCATAAATAAGAGTAGATATTATGCCGATTTAGGGAATTTCCAGTAAGTTCAAGGTGGTTGTTAAACTTGCTTTACTTTGAATTGCCTATATAAAAGATTGGTACAAATGCTAAGTTGCAAACCGATAAGATTTCAGCTGAAAGTCTGAGCATAAAATTAGCATTACCTAGATGTCGCGCTTTTACAGGCGGTTTATAGAAAGATATTGCTTTATAACAAACTCATCGAGATAACTTGAGTGACGTGATGAAGAGTAAACATAAAATACAAGTTGGGGCTACATTGCTGCTATTAGGCTTGGGATCTGTATCCTTTGCTAATGATAGCTTATACCAAAGTAGTAATGACTGGACTCCTTATACGTTTAGCTCGCCAAGTGAAACTTTAGAGTCCTCCTCTGTTACGGACATTCTTTATCCACCCAAGCTTTCAACACGCAACTTTGATAATGAATCGAAGATTTTATCCTTTGGTATTGAAGACTCGACCGATGGTTTGTGGAAGTTTTCACTAGATCTGAATCAACCTCAAGACGATATTTTCGGCACTGAACAATACCGAGTACATACGGCTTATAGTCCAAACGGTGATAATTCTACCTTTTATATCAATTACGGTAATCGCAGAGTACCGGTGTCAATTAAGGTTGATGATTTGCTGAGTTACGATCAACCAAATTCATCAGCACAGGGGCTGTCTTTAGGGCTAGAGCAGAATTTAAATGATAGCTGGGCTGTGAGCATTAGTTATACTAAGTCTGAACTTGAGCAACGACACAACGAAAACTCATTGTTCTCGAGTCATCAAAGCGCTATTACCAATCAAAAATACTGGTTTGATTTAAACCGTGATGGCTTACCTGAATCAGTAAGCTTATTCTCTGAGCTCGGTGCAGTTGAAGATTATAATAAGGCTTTTGAAGGTATAGAAATTCGTTTAAGTCGACAAATCAACGACAAACTATCATTTGGTGGTGCAGTCACAAAGGCTGAATCTAATCTAGAGTGGCAACCATTACAGCTTGAAAGCTTAAGTCACTTTAATAGTGTTTTGGATGAGTCAGGCCTGTCAATTTTTAGTCAGCTAGATTTATCACCCCAATGGTCGATGGGCGCTCAGCTTAAACATAAGTCTTACCAGCAGAATCAAGCACCAATCGTGTCATTAGTCAGTGATAGTTTTGATGCGATAAACTTTGACAGTACAACCTTAGATATTGGAGTGCAGTATCAAGGTCGATGGGATGATGTAGGTCTTGTCATAAGGATTGATCTAGTGAATTTGCTAGGAGTAAACTCTGAGCGTCAAACTGCATACGACTACTATGACACGGGGTTATCACCTTATACATTTGAAACACCAAAATACATTAAATTAAGTGGTAGCATTAACTTTTAATCCACATTTGCTCATTTCTTTATTGCTTGCTTGCAGCTCTGCATACCTCTATAAATAAAAGTTATCTGAAACTATTTCAAATTGTAAATTAACTGTAATGTTTTGTTGACCCTTACAGCCGATCTCCTTTATAGTTGATTTCTTTCACCAGAGAAATACCAATTGGTTAAAGTTTAGGCTGAAAGAGACTCTTTTAACAGTTCCGACCTTTATTTCCTTGATTTTTAGGCTGGAAACTACTAAGTTTCTTTAGCATCGACTTTTTAATGAAACGATTTCTGAACAGAAATTTGGGTAAGTTTATGAAAAAACAAGTACTTTTTAAGAAAACGGCTGTTGCCATTCTTGCCTCTGCTGTGATGGGCAGCACGATGGCTGCTGGCGAGTTCGATTCTTCGATGAAAACAGAGAAGACAATCGATAAAAAAGCTGCGAGCACACAAGTAACTGTAAACCGTCTAGCAGAGCAAACTACAGATTTGGCTCTAGACTACAGAAATACTTTGCAACAAGTTGACAGCTTGCGTATCTACAACACTCAACTTGAAAGACAAATTGCTAATCAGGAAAAACAAATTTCTGAAAGTAGCAAAGAAATGGAAACTATTGATGAAACAGAAAAGGGTGTTCTTCCTTTAATGGATGAAATGATCAAAACCCTTGATGAATTCGTACAATTAGATATCCCATTCAATTTAGAGCAACGCCAAGAGCGTGTTGCTAAACTCGAAGCACTTATGGATGACGCTAACGTCACGGTTTCTGAAAAGTACCGTAAAATCTTAGAAGCTTACCAAATTGAAATGCAGTACGGTAATGCCGTTTCTGCCAGCACTGGGAACATTGAAAAAGACGGCGAAGAACTTAGCGTAAACTTCTTACGTGTTGGTCGTTTGTCTTATGTTTACCTAACTGTTGATGGTAAGCATGGTGCTTATTGGGATAAAACCTCTGATAAATGGGTCGATCTACCGGATAGTTACTTAGATTCTGTAGATAGCGCTATTAACATGGCGAAAGGAGTTGCAACACAAGAACTCTTCAAAGTACCAGTCCCAGCTACGGAGGCAGCACAATGAGAAACCTTTTAGCATTATCATTAGCTGGCGTTTTCGCATTCAGTGTTTCAACTGTATCTAACGCAGCTGAGAGTATGTCACACTCAGACTTACTTAAAAAAGTAAGGGATAAAGCTCGAATTCAAGAGCAAGTAAATAACCAACGTGTTCAAACGTTCCAGAAAGAGAAAAGCCGTCAAGCAAGCCTATTAGCAGATGCTAAAGCTCGTTTAGCAGCGGAAGAAGCTCGAAGTGAGCGTTTAAAGAATCAGTTTGATGAAAACGAAAAACAGTTGACTCAAATTGCTGAAGACTTACGTATTAAGCAAGGTAACTTGGGTGAGTTGTTTGGTGTTGTACGTCAGGCTGCGAACAGCTTATCTGGTGATATTTCATCTTCATTAGTAAGTGCTCAGTACCCTGGTCGTGATGCACTACTAAACAAGTTAATCGAAGCTGAAGGTCTACCGAGAATGGACGACCTGCGTGGTTTTTACGTACTAATGCTTCAAGAATTAACTGAGCAAGGTAAAACGACAAGCTTTGCTGCTGACGTTGTCAATGAAGAAGGCCGTACTGAGACTCAAACAGTTGAGCGTATTGGTACTTTCAACTTGCTTACAGGTAAAGATTACTTGATTTATGAGCAAGGTCAGATCAAAACACTACAAGTTCAACCTTCTGCTGAAGTGCGTGACTTAGCAGCAGAGTATGAGTCGACTGATTCAGGTTATGCTGGCTTGTTTATCGATCCAACCAAAGGCGGTATCTTACAATTAGAAAAATTGAAGATGAGCTTACCGGATCGTTTGTGGAAGTATAAAGGCTTTGCTGGTTCTACAGTAATGGTTCTTTTAGCTATCGGTATCCTAATCGCGCTAGAGCGTTTATTCACGCTATATATGGTGACAGGCCCGAAAGTTGCTTCACAAAGAAAATCAAGCACACCAGGAAACAACCCTCTTGGTCGCATTATGAAAGTATACCTAGCTAACAAAGATGAAGATGTAGAGAATCTTGAACTTAAGTTAGATGAAGCTGTTCTTAAAGAAACACCTAAGATCGAGCGTGGTATTAATTTAATCAAAGTAATCGCAGCACTAGGTCCGTTACTTGGTCTATTAGGTACAGTAGTAGGTATGATTGAGGTATTCCAATCGATTACTTTACACGGTACTGGTGACCCACGATTAATGGCCGACGGTATTTCGCAAGCATTGGTAACAACTGTTTGGGGTCTATTAGCAGCAATTCCATTAACGTTCTTACACGCTGTTGTAGCTGGTAAAAGTAAAAACATTATTCACGTCTTGGAAGAGCAGAGCACAGGTTTGATGGCTCAACATGACGAGAATAACGCGTAGGATTTCCTTATGGAATTAATCTATACGATATTAGAGTTTATCGGTAAAGGCGGATGGGTCCTATGGTGGATAGGACTCGTTCTCTTCTTAATGTGGACCTTCTTGATCGAGCGATACTGGTACATTTATGGCCAGTATCCAAAAGAAGCTCGCTCAATTATCGCACGTTGGAACGCACGTGAAGATCAAACTTCATGGAAAGCAAAACAAATCCGTGATGCTTGGATCTCTGCAGCTCGAGAAGCGTTGAACCAAAGAATGCTTTTAATCAAAACTTTGATCGCAATTTGTCCATTACTAGGCTTACTAGGTACTGTGACAGGTATGATTGACGTATTTGATGGCATGTCAGGTCAAGGTTCGGGTAGTGCACGTCAAATGGCAGGTGGTATTTTTAAAGCCACAATTCCAACAATGGCGGGAATGGTTGCCGCATTATCTGGTATCTTTTTCAGTAGTCGTTTAGAACAAACGACTTATGTTAAGACGCACCAGTTAGCCGATAACCTTTCACACCATTAATTATTGGGTGAAACTACATGGCTATACAAGATAAAAGAAAACAAGAAGATGTAGAAATTGATATGACACCGATGTTGGACATCGTATTCATCATGTTAATTTTCTTCATCGTCACCACGGTTTTTGTGAAACAATCTGGTGTTGAAGTTGTCAAACCTTTAGCGGAGACAGCTGAAGAGCGTAAAAATGCATATATTTTCGTCGCAATTGACGATAAAAATGTGATTACGATCGACAAGACAACGATACAGCCGTCAGAAGTAAAATCGAAAATCCAATCGATGCGTACTGAAAACCTCGAAGGTGAGGTAGTCATACAGGCTGATAAAAAGGCGAAAGCTGGACTTGTATTACAAGTACTAGATTTTGCTAAGAGCTCTGGTGCTAAAGTTTCAGTTGCAACAGAAAAGGAACAGTAAATGTTAAGAGTTATTGTGAGCGCACTGTTTGCCTTCGGTATTGTGGTTGGCTTGTTCCTCTTGATGAACTTTTTGATTTCATCTAATGCAAAAAAAGATGAAGTTGAAAACGTAAAGGTTGAAGTGGCGTTTGTCGAAGAAGACAAACAGGTGCAGCGAAAAGAACGTCGTCCGCCTAAAAAGCCACCACCACCAAAAGAGCCACCACCACCACAGCAACAAGTGCAACAAAAGCAGCAGAAAGTTGTGACAGCAATTGTTGACATCAAAATTGATAATATTGATGCGTCTATGGATGGTACCGGAATATACATTGGTGGTCTTGGTACAGGTCAAGCCGATTTCGCTGGAATGGGAGATGGCGACGCTATCCCTGTTTATCAGCCACAAGCTGAATACCCAGTACAGGCTCAACTAAAAGGAATTGAAGGTTACGTTTTATTCACTCTGGATATAGGCCCAGATGGCTCACCTTCGAATATTTCTGTTGAAGACGAAAGTCCAAGAGGAGTATTTAGAAGAAACGCTATGCGTGCAATCCGAAAGTGGAAGTTCAAGCCAAGAATTGTGAATGGTCAAGCTATTCCTCAACGAAATATGCGTTACAGAATGGAATTTGAACTAGACCAGTAACTTTTAAAAGTGATAAATATGAAAAAATTACCAATTATTTTAGGCGTCACAGGTTTATTGTTTGCGGGTAGTGCTTCTGCATTGCCCCAAACAAAGTATACGTCTTCATGTAAGCCTTTAGCGCCGACTGAAGGTGAATACCCTGAAAAAAAGGTAGGTTCGATAACATCACAGTCTGCTTTTAAAAAAATCACTGCCGCTAATGAAGCCTATGCTGATGGCAAACATGCAGAGTCAATTGCTCTACTTAATGAATTAATTGCAGAATCAGGCGATAAAGTTGCAGTAGGAAGAGGGCAATATTTACTAGGCGTTAATTATAATGCTATGGAAAGATACAACGATGCTGTCCGTGCTTTCCAGAAGGCCCTTAATAGTGGTTTTTTAACACCTGCGAATGCTGCAAATATTCGAATGAGTATTGCTCGTGTTTATATGGTTCAGGAAAACTACAATGAAGCGTTGAAGTGGATGAAGCAATACTTTGATAACGTCATTAAACCACCTGCTTCTTCTTATGCTGCTTATTCTCAGATGTTTTATCAAACTGAGAAGTTCCGTGAATCAATTTGTCCAGCATACATTGCAATTCAACAAGGTTACTCTTCGAAAAAAGGGCTTTACGGAATACTATTCGGAGCTCATTATAAACTCAATGATTTAGCTGGGGCTGAGGTCATTGGCGAGGAAATGGTAGAGTTATACGCTGACGATAAGTCTGCATATAATAACCTATTTGCAGTTTATAGTCGCAGAGGCAAGCAAGCAGATATGTTGGCTTTAGCAGAACTTGCAAGAATGAATGGTATTTGGAAAAGTGAAACTAATTATAAACAATTATCGGCACTATTCTCTAATAACCAAACGCCTAGACTCGCAGCTGAAAGACTTAAGGAAGGCATTGAGGAAGGTATTGTTGAGTCCACAGAAGATAACTGGAAGCGAGTGGCTGACAATTATTTCTATGCTAAAGATCTAGAGAATGCAGTAAAAGCTTACGATAAGGCAAGCGGTTTTACTTCTAGTGGAAAGTATGATTATAAAGTTGCGATTATGTATCAAGACCGCGATAATTATAAGAAAGCTATAGAAAGATACAAAAGTGCAATTCGAAAGGGTGGCTTAGATAAAGAAGATATAGGTTATGCATACATGAACCTTGGTGTTTCACAGTTTAGATTAGGCCAGGAAAGTGCTGCGATTGCTACAATGGAAAGAGCTAGTAAATATCCAAAGGTTGCTAAAAATGCCAAAGCTTATATCAAATACATAGGCGATCTAAAAAGAATGAAAGAGTCTATAGCAGCTATGAAGCTAGAGGAAGACTCTACAGACAACGATTCTTAATTTATTTATACTTATAAAACGCTACTTTTAAGTAGCGTTTTTTTTTGTCTTTATGAAATACTATAAGCTTTTCGAAATACTTTATTACGTTTGAACATATTTCACTCGAGTAATCTACTCTATACTATAGACAGTACTTTTATTGGATTGACTATGGCTTGGTATCACAAAGCAAAAAGTAAAGCTGAGAAGCTTGTGCATCGTGGACTAGATCGACATGTGCGAGTTGCAGTAACAGGGCTCAGTGGAGCAGGCAAAACTGCCTTTGTAACATCTGTTATTAATCAATTACTTCATGCGCCAGTTGAAGGGCACCTTACATTCCTTGAGCCCTGTAGAGAACGCAGATTCAAAGCATCAAAGCTTGCCATGCATCAAGAGTTACACATTCCTAAGTTTGACTATCAGGGTTGCTTTGGCTCTTTGGTTGATGCTAACCCCATATGGCCCAGTTCAACGCGTAATATTTCTCAAGCTAATATTAGCTGCCGATATAAAGTCAAAGATAAATGGTTGCGGAAAGTATCTAAGGATAGCACTCTTACTGTAGAGATCCTTGACTATCCTGGTGAGTGGTTGTTGGATTTACCCTTGCTAAGATTAAGTTTTAAAGAATGGTCTGAGCTATGCCAACAGTATTTAAGAAGAGAGAGGCGTCAGCAGTATGCTTCTGATGTTGTCAAACAGCTATCCGAGCTTCAATACAGTGAACCTGTGGACGAAGCTGAAATAGATAAGTTATTAAGTAGCGTAGCTAATGATTACAGAACGGCACTCTATGATTATCGCAAGTATAATAAGGATTTCAGTTTAGCCTTGCCTGGTCGTTTTCTGCTTCCTGGTGAACTTGAAGGCAGCCCTGTACTTTCTTTCTTTCCAGTAATCTCGTCAGATATTCTAAGTCTGGATTGGGAACAGTTTGAGAGTCAGTCTTTATTAAAAATTTTAGAGCGTCGATATAATTATTACCAAAAACATATTATCCGCCCTTTTTTTGAAGAGTATTTTTCAAAAGTTGATCGTCAAATCGTGCTTATTGATACTAACTCGATTTTAGAGTCAGACTACGAATCATACCTAGATTTCAAACATACTATTGAGCGCTTGTTAGAAGGTTTTAGTTATGGCCGCTCTAATTGGTTGAAACGACTGTTTTCCCCGTCAATCGATAAGCTGTTGATTGCAACGACCAAAGCTGATCTAGTACCACCGGATCAGCATGCGTCCCTAGAGTCCTTTATGCAAAAAACAGTTGCTCAAGTTAAGAACGATATTGGTTACGAGGGTGTTGATGTTGAAACTATGGCCATAGCTTCAGTCGCTACCTCTGAGCCAGTTACCACCGAGCACGATGGGAAACAGCTCCATTGTGTGAAAGGTTTAGATGTAGAATCTCGTGAGTCTGTGATTCATTATCCAGGTAAAGTCCCTTCGAAGACACTAAGTAGGGAAGAGTGGCGCAAATTGGAAATAGACTTTTCTCCTTTTGCTGTGCCCTGCTTTAGCCCTGATGAACCATTGCCACATATAAGAATGGATAAAGTTCTTCAGTTTCTGATTGGAGATAAATTTGTATGAGCGACAAACCTGTTAAGTTCTATAGTTCCGATAAGGCTCATCAAAAAGCTGAAAAGCTATTAAATGAGCAGTTTGAAGCTACAAGTAAGACACTTGTCGGGAAAGAGTTTGATAATGAGCTTGCTATAACTTTAAAATCTACTAAAAAAAAGTCAGTTCTTAAGAAACTTTTTTGGCCAAGTCTATCCACCTTTGTAATTATTGCAGCAGGTTACGAAGCAACAAGCTTCATTACGAACCTCTATAATCAACACTGGCTACTTGGAAGTGCCGTTGGCTTTCTAGGTGGTCTTATTGTCATAAGTGGTACTTATTCACTGTATAAAGGGTGGCGTTCCAGAACTCGCCTTAAGAAGCGACAGCGACAACAGGAAGCAATAAGTGGCTTACTTGAAGTTAGCAGTTATGGTCAAGCAAACTCCCTTTTGGCAGAAGTCTCTGAGGAAATAGCCAAAACAGCGAATATCGACAAGTTGCAGCAGGACTATGATAAGCGAAAGCAACAAATTCATAATGATCAAGAATTGATACAAATCTATTCGTCAACAATATTAAAGGGACTCGACTCTGCTGCTATCGAGGTTGTAACGAAACATGCTACTGAGGCTGCCGCTATGGTGGCATTGAGTCCGTTAGCGGCCGTAGATATGGCTTTAGTGGCCTGGCGCAGTAGCAAGATGATTCAGCAGTTGTCTGCGCTTTATGGCTGTCCTCAAACAGCTTTAGGGCGATTTGAGATGACGAAAAGAGTATTTAAGAATATGATGTTGGCGGGAGCCAGCGAGTTAGTTGCCGACGCTGGCGTTGAACTGCTTGGAAAGGGCTTAACAGCGACAATCTCGACTAAAGCAGCTCAAGGTATTGGTGTAGGCTTATTAATCGCGCGTATGGGCTTACAAACCATGCATCTATGCCGCCCAGTGCCTTACAATAGCGAAACTAAGCCAAAGTTAAGTCAGGTTCGTAAGTCCGTGCTCAGTAAGGTTATAGGTTTGGTTAAAAGTGCTTCCAGCGATAAATCTAACAAGCAGGGTGAGAAAGTGAAGCAACAGGAAGCTTTGAAGCAACATAATGATTACGACGATAGTTAGAATTAGGGGAAAAAAGAATGATAGAAATTAAAGGCTTATCCAAAAGTTTTGCCTACGATAAAAAGGAGGCAAAGAAAAAAAAGAATAAAGCTGCAACAGATCCTAGGGAAGGCGAAGGGGTGTTTCACGCTGTTCGCGATGTTAGCTTTCAATGTGGCAAAGGCAAAGTTTTAGGTCTACTTGGGCCAAACGGAGCTGGTAAAACTACAACTCTTCGTATGTTATCGACGGCTTTGGAGCCAACATCGGGGGAAATCTTAATTAATGGGCACGATGTCACCAAAGAACTACGCTATGCTCAGAAGCTGATAGGATTCCTTTCAGGCAAAACGGGTCTTTATCATCGCTTGACGGTACGTGAAAACGTCGAATACTTTGGGCGTATGCATGGCTTATCTAAGCAGCTAATGGATGAGCGAATTGATAAAATCTTCTCTATGCTTGATATGCATACTTTTGCTGGAAAGCGAGCCGATGATCTCTCCACAGGTATGATGCAGCGCGCCTCAATCGCTCGAGCAGTGATTCATGACCCAAAAGTATTGGTTTTTGATGAGCCAACTACGGGGCTTGATGTGATTTCTGCAAAAACTGTTTTAGATTTTATTGAAAGCTATAAAGAAACCGAAATGTCTGTGATATTTTCGACACATCACCTGCATGAGGTTGAAAGGCTTTGTGATGAAGTCTGTCTGATTGATCTCGGTGAAACTAAGTTCTATGGCAGCACACAAAATTTCGCATCACAGACGCCGTCGGGTAACTTGTACGATGCATTCTTAGCTAATGTGAATAATAAAGAGAAGGAGGTCGCTTAGAATGTGGTTAGTTTATAAAAAAGAATTACTAGAAATCTTGCGCGATAAGAAAACGTTAATTTTTTCGATTCTGTTGCCAACGATAATTTTCCCAGTGTTGTTTTTTGGTGTAGGGAAATTTACCCAAAGTAAAACGCAAGAGGCAGAAATTAAAGAGCTTAAGATAGCTTTTGTTAATGGCAATACTTTCGAGGGTTTACCTGACCTATTTACAGCAGAAAAGCACTTCAAAAAAGTAGAGCTAGAGTCTAGCGACTACAAAGCAGAAATTTTGAACGATAAGGTCGACTTCATCATAGAAGTGCCAGAAGACTCTGCAATGCCTTCACAAAGTCGTAAGCAAGAGCTCATAAACCTGTATTATAAAGGGGCTTCTAAGCTCGATAATATCTCTAATAAAAGGGTCAAAGATATTATTGAAGCCTATAACAATACTGAGCGATTAGCATTAGGTGAACGATTTAATTTAACGACCGACAATGTTAAAGCGTTCAACAAGCCTATTGCAGTAGAAAATAAAAACTTCGCGTCGGAGCGTGAGAGAATTGGTGAGTTTGCCGGCCCACTAATCGCATACATTCTTATAGCTTTAGCAGTATCTGGAGCTATGTATCCTGCGCTAGAGCTTGGTGTTGGTGAAAAAGAACGCGGTACTTTAGAGACCTTGTTACTTACACCAATGACCAAAGGCAAGATTGTTTTAGCTAAGTTTGGTGTGATTTTTACAGCGAGCTTCTTCACGGTCATTGTGACACTGCTCAGTTATTTTGTGTGGACCTGGATTTTCACCATGGGTGGCAAAATGAGTGGGCTGGACTTCCTGTCGAATATCTCGGGACTCGATCTGCTACTTGTCGCAGTATTGTTAGTACCGCTTACCAGTATTTTTGCATCGATCATGTTGAGCGCTTCGATTTACGCTAAAAACATGAAAGAAGCGCAAGCTTACATGTCGCCAATATTTATGCTTGGTTTTATGCCTGTCATCGTGGCTTTTGTCCCAGGTATGGAGCTAAACGTTAAGACTGCAATGATTCCTATCACCAACGTTGCTTTAGCAATGAAGGATTTGGTGAAAGGTACAGTAGATTACAGCATGATTATGGTTTTATTAGCGTCAACAGTAGTTATTGCTGGAGCTTTATTGTATTTCACAACTCAGTTCTTTAAGAAAGAGAAGGTGTTATTCAGAAGCTAAGCTTTGTACTCAGCTGTGCTTTATTAGTTAAATACACGGAAATAAAAAAGGGCCTTCGGGCCCTTTTTTATTGTTAATTGTTATATGTTAGAAAGCTTAGCGAAAAATAGTTAAGGTTTGTCCTGGGCGAATAATGCTTCTTTTACTCAGTTGGTTCCATTTCGTTAAGTCACTAATTTTAACGTTAAACTTTCGGGCGATTGCTGAAAGTGAATCACCACTTCTGACTTTGTATGAGGTTTTAGCCGAGGCAAACTGGGAGTAACGTTTAGGCCAAACTTTTAGCCGCTGACCGATTCGTAAAGTACTGTTTTTGTTCATGTTATTCCAACGAGCAACCTGAGTTGACGTTACTCCAAAGCGCTTACCAATACTCCATAAGCTATCCCCACTTTTAACGCGGTAGGTCTGATAGCGACGACGTTGACGGTTCTTGTCCAAGGTCGCCATAAAGTTTAGTTCATGTTCGGAAGCATCAGCAAACCCAGGCATTTTTAATACCTGTCCCACTTTTAAAAAGTCAGACTTGAGCTTATTGAGGTTTTTTAATGTCGACACACTGGTGTTATTTTTCTTAGCAATTACACTCAAGTTGTCACCAGATTTAACCGTATAGGTTAATAGTCCAAGCTCTTTGCCTGGCTCTATGTCCATAATGCCTTTTTGGAACAGTTGTACATTTTTCGTCGGTACTAAAATCTGTGCTTGACCATGTTCTTCGGGAATAAATAATTTGTTGTAAGCTGGATTGAGGCGATAGAAAACATTTTTATCTATGTTAGCAATTTTAGCCAGCTGCATTAGGTTAGCCGGTGCTTCGATCGCAACCTGCTTGAATGCTGGTGTATTTTCGATGAAAGGGAGCTCTACCTCGAAGTCTTTGGCGTTGAGGAAAATGTTTGAAAGGGCAATCCACTTTGGAACGTGGCGCATGGTTTCTCTTGGTAGCTTCAATGACCAGTAGTCTGTTGGTAGGCCTTTACGTTTATTACGCTTAATAGCTTTTAAAACGTTACCCTGACCCACATTGTAAGCGGCGACCGTTAGTAACCAGTCACCATCAAACATTTTGTTTAAGTATTCATAATAATCTAGAGCGGCTTGTGTCGAGGCTACCACGTCACGGCGACCGTCATACCATTGGTCGATGGTTAAACCAAAGCCACGAGCGGTTCTAGGCATAAACTGCCATAAGCCGGCTGCTTGCACGACTGAATGGGCTAATGGGTCGAAATTGCTCTCTACCATCGGTGTGAAGGCTAATTCTACAGGCATTTCACGTTTTTCAAGCTCAGAAATGATGTAATAAAGATAAGGCGCAGCTTTGTTGGCGCGTTCGACAAGATGATGCTTGTGGCGCAAAAAGCGTTTTTGTTGTGATTCAACCCGAGCGTTACTGATATGTGTCAATGTTTGCTGTTTAGCAATTTCATCCCACAAATTCACTGGCAGGACTGGTTTTAAGTCTTTAGTAATCAACTCAACCTCAGGAGACAGCTCGTCCTGCTCTAAACCAGGCGCGGGTAACGGCTGGTTAGTTTTTGCTGTGGCCCCTTCCGTGGACGGTGAGTTTGTGTTTTTTTCTAAAGTACTACAAGCACTTAGTACCAGTAGAGACAAAATAGCAATGCGCTTCATAATGATTTTTGTGTTTAAAAATTATCTTTTAGTTGCCGAATTGTAGCAAAAGTTCGCACAGGATCGGAGAAAGTTTTGTGTCCGGTCGCTTGGTTCGCTGCTTGTTGCACAGAATCTTCATGGCACCTTAGGAAAGGGTTAAAGCGAAGTTCTTGGCCTATGGTGGACGGAACAGTTGGACGGTTTTCGTCTCTAAGTGATTGAGAATTATTGATTTCTTGCTTAATTGCTTCATTATCAGGCTCAATCGACAAAGCAAACTTGAGGTTAGACAAGGTGTACTCGTGAGCACAGTAAACCTTTGTTTCTGTTGGAAGTTTGGCGAGTTTGCCGAGTGATTCCATAAATACTTCTGGAGTACCCTCAAACATGCGGCCACAACCTGCCTTGAAAAGCGTATCTCCACAAAACAGGGCATCGTGACCATAGTAGGCGATATGCCCCATAGTGTGACCTGGCACCGCTATTACCCCAAAGTGGAATTCATCATTAAGGATGGAAATCTTGTCCCCTTCTACTAAATTACGATCGGAAAAAGGCTGATTGTCCCGCTGAGATACATAAACTCGGCATTGGTAGCGGTTTTTTAAGGTCGGCACACCGCCGATATGATCATTGTGGTAATGTGTGATTAGTATCGTCTCGAGCGTTAGATCATGCTCCTCTATATAGTCAATGACTGGTGCTGCATCGCCCGGATCGACCACCGCCACTGCATTGGAGTTCGAGGAGTGGATAACCCAGATGTAATTATCATTAAAGGCTGGTAATGGGATGACTTTCATAGACTTATACTTTCATAATAAATTAGGTTGTGTTTGCTTGGATGCATAACTCGGGTTAGCATTGAATACTGTACAAGACAGATCCACACCTAGCAACTAGACAGGTAGCAATGGAGCGATTATTTGAGTTGAGTTGGGCTAAAATGCCAGCGGGAAACCGTCTGAGGTATTTATGGCAAGAATGGTTGCAGCAACACCTTGAAGAATATCACGGTGGTTGTTTGCTAACTCTTGACAGTTTAACCCAAAGCTTAAGCCTGCCGAGTAATGTTTTTGAGTATCATGTAAGGCTTGGTGACGGCTTGTGTCATACGGTAGAGGCCAGACCGGATGAGTTACCTATTATGACCGACTCTATCCAGACGGTAGTCTTAAGCAATGCTTTAGAGTACGCACAAAATCCAAGTGTATTGCTTGGTGAGGTACATCGGGCATTGGCGCCACAAGGCGTCTTGTATGCTTTATTATACGCGCCTTACAATCCTTGGATGCTTAAGGCGCGCGGGCGCTTATCGCGTAATAAAAAAGAACTTCCAAGCCATTCGATCAGCATACATCGCTATCAAGAGTGGCTAAATTTATTAGGGTTCAAAACACTTGAAACCGAAATTGTCGGGTGTCCGTGGTGGCGCGGCTTTAAAAAGTTTGAGGCGAAATCGTCGATGCCTAATGCGTGGCTTTCAGCTCCCATCGCTTATATGGTCAAAGCACAAAAGAAAGTTTCAACCATGACACCTCTGCGTCCACTTGAAGAGGAAGCTGAGGCGCTGGCACTTGGTGGCAAGTTGGCGAATATCTAATCATTATCATATAGAATGCTGCATTCTAAACACAATAAAAGGCTTTGCAACAGTTTGAAAACAATAGAAATTTTTACCGATGGTGCGTGCAAGGGTAACCCTGGCCCCGGAGGCTGGGGAGCGTTACTGCGTTATGGCGACCATGAAAAACGCCTCTATGGTGGGGAGCTTGAAACCACCAATAATCGAATGGAATTAACTGCGGCAATTGAAGCCTTAAAAGCATTAAAGCGCAGTTGTAAGGTCGAACTCACTACTGACTCTGTGTATGTTAAAAACGGCATTAACCAGTGGCTAGAAGGTTGGAAAGCCAAAGGCTGGAAAACCGCTGCGAAAAAACCTGTTAAGAATAAGGACTTATGGCAACAGCTGGATGAGCAGGTCTCGAAGCACCAGGTGAATTGGCACTGGGTTAAAGGACATAGTGGCCATCCGGAAAATGAAATCGCGGATGAGCTAGCAAATTTAGGCGTTGAAAAAGTATTAAACGAAAAATAGAAGGGCGAACATGAGACAAATTGTTCTGGATACAGAAACTACGGGTTTAGAGCCATCGGACGGTCACCGAATCATTGAAATTGGTTGCGTTGAACTGGTGAACCGTAAGTTAACGGGTAACCATTATCACCAATACATTAAGCCAGATCGTGAGATTGATGAAGGCGCCATAGAAGTGCATGGCATTACCAATGAGTTTCTCGAAGATAAACCGCGATTTCAAGATATCGCAGCCCAATTTTTGGAATTTATTGATGGTGCTGAGTTAGTGATCCATAACGCACCCTTTGATGTGGGCTTTATCGATCATGAGCTGAAATTATGGGACCCGTCAAAAGGTAAAACGAGCGATTACTGTACGGTGCTCGATACCTTAGTATTGGCGCGCCAGATGCACCCTGGACAGCGTAACAGTCTTGATGCTTTATGTAAGCGCTATGAGATTGATAACAGTCACCGTGAACTGCACGGCGCTTTACTCGACTCAGAAATCCTCGCGGATGTTTACCTTCGCATGACCGGCGGACAGACTAATTTAACCCTGGGTCGTCAGTCGACACCAAGTGCTGAAACAGGGGAGTTGCCGGTGCGAAAAATTGCAACAAACCGTCCTAGTCTAAAGGTGATAAGAGCGAACGAGGAAGAACTCAGTGCCCATGAAAAGAAACTTAAGAGTCTTAAGGGAGCGATTTGGGAATAGAATTGCATTAGCTCAGCTAATAGGTTGTTGCAAAAAAAGTATGCCAAAACGGTAATGTTACTCTGTTTGAAATGCTTTTTTGTATAAAAAGCGTACAAATTTAAGGGGTTATTGGCGATTGTCGGGCGAGCAAAAAGTGATCGAGATTTTGGTAGGTTTTAGGTTATACGACTCGAAAAGTTGAAATAAAGTCGAAAAATTCTGCTTTACTAACAGCTTATTTATGTAGTTATTGGCGAATCAGTTTTGCTCAATAAGTGCTCAGGGGGATGCTTGCAGGGTATTTTGGGGGTTGCTACAATCTTTTGGCTTTATTGCGATTGTTGCAATGTTTGCTAGTGATTGCTCCACTGCTTCTCGGGGCTTGTTTGGTTTTCAGATAAGGTGTGTTGAAGTTAGATGAAAAAAAATAACAGTATTCGTTACATCGTCAGCCTAATTGTTGTGTTGTCACTTATTTGGCTTGGCAACTCAGGTTTCTTCAACGGCCTACTGCTGTCCTTGGGAGTTGTATCCGTCATCTTTGTCGTTTTCATGTCACACCGTTTAGGCATCATTGATGAAGAGTCTCAACCTCTCCATGTTAGCCGCCGCATTGTTGTCTATTGGTTATGGCTTTTAAAAACCTTGGTCAAATCAAACATCACGGTGATAAAGCGTATCTGGAAAGGCCCAAGTTCAATTAACCCTGTGGTTGCTCGAATTCCGATCAGTCAGAAAACAGAAATGGGGCAAGCGATCTACGCAAACTCAATCACCTTGACGCCAGGGACAACGACGCTGGATGTTGAAGATGACACCATGATTGTTTACGCCCTTTCGAATAATGCTATTCGCTATTTAATGACCGGTGACATGGATCGCCGTGTTTCGCGCTTGGAGGAATAATGTTTCTTGCCGCTGCTATAGCTATTTTGGTTGCCATGGCGCTTGCTTTAGTGCGGGCTTTTATGGGGCCAACACTGTATGACCGTATCTTGTCGGTCAATGTTTTCGGCACTAAAACCGTGTTGTTTATTGCTGTTTTGGGCTTCTTAATGGGCCGGCCAGAGTTTCTCGATATCGCTTTGGTATATGCGCTGATTAACTTTATCGCGATTATTGCCGTGTTGCGCTTTTTCGAATACAAACATGCCGACGCTAGCGAGGCCAAAGAATGAGTATCTTTATTGATGGCCTAAGCTGGGCACTGCTTATTCTAGGTGGCTTTATTTGCGTGTCGGGTGCTATTGGTATGCACCGTTTCCCTGATTTCTTTAGCCGTATGCATGCTGCAAGTGTGACCGATACATTAGGTGGTAGCTTAATTCTAGTGGGACTAATGCTACAACTTGACGGTGAATATACCGTTTTGGTCAAGTTAATTTTGATCGTGTTATTTATTTTATTGACCAGCCCAACGGCAAGCCACGCGCTTGCGAAAGCCGCGTTACACGGTGGGCTGCGTCCTAAGCTAGGAAGCAATCAAGAGGAACAGGACGAAGATGTTTTACGTAGTTTCGGTCCTGTGAAGTCCGAAGACACTAAGAATAAGGAGTAGAGTCATAGAGATTTTAATTAATGTCATCCTGTTGGCGTTTTTAGCGATTACTGCTCTGTCCCTAGCGTTTGCTAAGGACTTGTTCGCCTCAGTGATGTTCACGGGGATTTACAGTTTATTATCAGCAGCTTTCTTTGTATTGATGGACGCAGTCGATGTAGCCTTTACTGAGGCGGCAGTTGGTGCGGGTATTTCTACCATCCTTATGCTAACCACTATCACCATGACTGGGCGCTATGAAAATGAGAAACGATACCATCCTAAAATAGCGCTAATCGTGGTAGTAATAACTGGCATCATGCTTATTTTTGGCACAGTGGATATGCCAGCTTTTGGTGCTGATACCGCTCCTGCGCAAGTTCATGTGGCGCCTTATTACATCATGCAGTCTGGCGAAGATATCGATATTCCGAATATCGTGACTTCGGTTTTGGCCAGTTATCGTGGCTTCGATACTTTTGGTGAAGTTGTGGTGGTCTTTACGGCACTCATTGGTGTGCTTGGTTTGCTCGAGTTTTCGCGTAAGGGCAGCGAGCTTGGTAATCGACCGGCACCTATGTTCCAGCACAAGGTTTTGCGAATTGTTAGTAAGATTCTTATTCCGGCCATCATGCTGTTTGCTTTATACGTCCAGTTCCATGGCGAATACAGCCCTGGAGGTGGTTTCCAAGCAGGCGTAATCTTTGCATCGAGTATTATTTTATACGCCATGTTGTTCGGCGTAGAGCAAGCGCGCAAAGCGGTGTCGATGCCGGTGACTAAAATCTTGGCGGCGTTAGGCGTGTTAATTTACGGCTCGGTTGGTGTCGTGAGCATGTTAAACGGCGGTAACTTCTTGAATTATAGTGTGCTTGCGGAAAACGATATTACTGGGCAACACGTTGGAATTATTATTATCGAGCTCGGCGTTGGGATTACCGTAGCCACCGCCATGATTCTAATCTTTTTAACCTTTGCACGACGCATTGGCAAAAATAGTGAGGAGACCGCATGAGCTTCTTAGAACAGTACAATTACTGGGTTGTGATTTTTCTAATGATGAGTGGTTTTTATATTGTTATTGCTCACGGCAACTTGGTTAAAAAACTAATGGGGCTAACAATTTTCCAAACGTCTGTCTTCATTCTTTATATCAGTATCAGTAAGGTCATAGGCGGAACGGCGCCAATCCTTGATGATAAATACAATGTTTATAGTAACCCTCTGCCACACGTGTTAATTCTTACGGCGATTGTTGTTGGCGTTGCCACTACTGCGTTAGGTCTAGCCCTGGCGGTTAGAATTAAAGAAGCGTACGGCACCATCGAAGAAGACGCGATTCAAGAAAAAGACTTACAGCAAGAGGGTTCTACAGAGTGATTCAACATTTACCGATACTGCAAGTCATCATTCCGTTACTTGCAGCGCCTATCTGCTTTATTCTAAAAGAAGCCCGACTGGTTCGCTGGTTTGTCTTAATCGCAAACGTTATGGCTTTTGTGGTCAGCATTATGCTTCTGCAACAGGTCAATCTTCATGGCACCCTGGTTTATTCGCTAGGTGGCTGGGAAGCACCAATTGGTATCGAATACCGCGTCGATGAACTGAACGCCTATTTGATGATCTTAGTCACATCCATCAGCACCATCACCATTATGGCGGCTGGCTCCAGCCTAACCAAAGAGATGGCGGAGTCGAAGCAGACCTATTTTTACATTGCATACTTGCTGTGTTTAACCGGTCTACTGGGTATTTTAGCGACTGGCGACGCGTTCAATGTGTTCGTTTTCCTTGAGATTTCGTCACTTGCATCCTACACCATGATTGCGATGGGTAATGATCGCCGTTCTTTGTGGGCTTCATATCAATACCTCATCATGGGTACCATCGGTGCGACCTTTATTCTGATTGGTATTGGTCTGATGTACATGATGACCGGCACCTTGAACATGAATGATTTAGCCGAGCGTTTGCCTGAGGTTGAACAAACTAAAACGGTTTTTACTGCTTTCGCTTTCTTCTTAGTAGGTGTTTGTTTAAAGCTAGCATTGTTCCCGTTACACCTGTGGCTACCAAACGCTTATGCTTACGCGCCTTCGATTGCTACAGTCTTCTTAGCGGCAACCTCAACTAAAGTCGCGATTTATGTGCTCCTGCGCTTTATCTTCTCGGTGTTTGGCTTCGAATTCTCTTTCACTCATATGCCGCTGACCGAGATTCTGGTGAGCTTAGGTTTAGTGGGGGTTATTGCCGCATCGGTGGTGGCAATTTACCAAACCAATATCAAGCGACTTTTCGCTTACTCGAGTGTGAGCCAAATTGGTTACATGATCTTAGGGATCGGTATCGGTACCAAAACGGGCTTAACCGCGACCATGCTACATCTGTTTAACCATGCCTTGATGAAAAGTGCCATCTTCTTAGCCTTAGCGGGTTTGGTCTATCGTGTTGGTAGCGTCAACATCAAAGCGTTCGCAGGACTTGGTAAGCAAATGCCTTGGACCATGGCGGCTATTGTGGTTGGCGGGCTGAGCTTAATCGGTATGCCGCTGACAGTAGGCTTTATTAGCAAGTGGTACTTAATTTTAGCGTTATTAGAAAGCAACTGGTGGCCAGTTGCGGTACTCGTGCTTATTGGCTCCTTGTTGGCGATTGCTTATATCTGGCGCTTGGTCGAAGTGGCGTACTTCAAGCCAGCGCTACAAAACAATCAGTCGTATAAAGAAGCGCCGTTAGCGATTCTAATTCCTGCTTGGATTTTCGTGATAGCAAACATTTACTTCGGTATTGATACCAGCTTCACCGTTGGTTTGTCGGAAAGAACTGCTGAGCTGTTGTTCGGAGTCGCGAAATGAGCAATGAGATAAGTAACCAGCTTAGTAATGAGATAGCCAATCAAATGATGACTCAAGAAGCATTAATGCAGTGGATCATTCTTTTGCCATTATTGGCGATCCCAGGCATTTTACTGTTCCATAAAAAACAAAACCTGCGTGAAGCGGCAACCTTAATCGTCGGTACAATATTATTGTTCGCTGTAGTAGCCTTTTATCAGGGCTTTGATGCAGGGCAGGGCGCTTACGTTCACTGGTGGGAATTGCTCCCAGGATTAAACATCGCCTTCCGCGCGGAGCCTTTAGGTGTGCTATTCAGTCTTGTGGCAGGCTCCCTATGGTTAGTCACTTCGATTTATTCCATAGGCTATATGCGTGGTCATGGTGAAGGCAACCAAACGCGGTTCTACTGTTTCTTTGCCGTAGCCATTACCGGTGTCATGGGCTTAGCGTTTGCCGATAACTTGTTCACCTTATTCGTGTTTTATGAAATCTTAACGTTATCGACCTATCCGCTCGTGACCCACGCTGGCACCGATAAAGCGCGTCATGGTGGCCGAGTTTATTTGTCGATATTGTTGGTGACATCGATTCTATTCTTCCTGTTCGCCGTTATCGGCACTTGGGCAGAAACAGGGAATTTGACCTTTACCGCCGGTGGTGTGTTTGACAATAGCACCTCTAAAATGGTGGTAAGCGTTCTTTTAGCATTGTTCGTATTTGGTATTGGTAAAGCGGCCGTGATGCCGTTCCATCGCTGGTTACCTGCGGCCATGGTGGCGCCAACACCAGTAAGCGCCTTACTACACGCTGTTGCGGTAGTGAAAGCGGGTGTGTTCAGCATCATGAAAGTCTGTGTCTATATTTTTGGTATCGACTTACTGGCTGAACTGCCGATTACAGATTGGCTGCTTTATATTGCTACGGCTGGCGTCTTATTAGCGTCACTGGTCGCTATGCGCCAAGACAACCTAAAAAAGCGTTTGGCTTATTCAACGGTTAGCCAACTCGGTTACATCACTATTGGCGCTTTATTAGCGACTCAATCTGGTGTTCTTGGTGGCTCGTTCCATATCGTTGCTCATGCCTTCGGTAAAATTACACTCTTCTTCTGTGCTGGCGCGATTATGGTGGCGGCGCATAAAACCGAGATTAGTGACATGCGAGGGCTGGGTAAAACCATGCCACTGACCATGATTGCGTTCTTTATCGGTAGCATGAGCATTATCGGTTTACCGCCTGCTGCAGGTATGTGGAGTAAGTGGTATTTATTGATGGGGACGTTAGAAGCAGAGCAAGTGGCAGTGATGATTGTCTTGATGATCAGCTCCTTGTTGAATATCGCTTACTTACTTCCTATTCCGCTGCGGGCTTTCTTCGATGGTAATCGAAGTGTTGTTTCGATTCGTCGTGATGAGATTAAAGAAGCGCCGTGGCCCAGTTTATTAGCATTGAGTATTACTGCGATTATGACCATAGTTTTCTTTTTCTGGCCGCAACCTTTCTACGGCTTAGCAGAGTCACTTGCAAATATTGCGGGAGGTGCGCATGGCTAAGCAAGAGCAGGACAAACAATATTTGTTTGATAATCCTAAAAACGTAAAGCGCTTGTTGTATATCGTGTATGCGATCTGCCTGATATTGGTGCTGTTGGAATTTGTGATTAACCGACACGTTTATCATTCGTGGGAAAGCATTTTTGCGTTTTACCCGATTTATGGCTTCGTTGGCTGTGTGGTATTGGTTTTTGTCGCTAAATGGATGCGGATATTCTTGATGCGTGATGAAGATTATTACGACAAGTTGGAGAAAAAACAGCACCCAGCGCCAACTAAAAAAGAGTCGGCGGACATAGTGAGTGACGAAGCAGAGCAAGCGCAAGGAGGCAACAATGTGGATGCCTGAGATGCCAGCTTTCGCACCATTTTTCATCGGCGCCTTGATTGCTTTATTTACTCAAGGCAAAGTGCGCCAAGCGATATTGCTGATTACGCCAGTTTTAAGTGGTTTGCACTTATTGACTGTGCCAGTAGGGACAATGCTCAGCTTTGATTTCATGGGCTTCCAGCTGGAAGTGTTTGAGGTTGATAAGTTAAGTCTACTGTTCGGCTATATTTTCCACATAGCAGCCTTTATCTGCATGCTGTTTGCGCTGCACGTTAAAGACACGCTACAGCAAATTAGCGGTTTGCTATATGCCGGTAGTGCTGTTGGTGCTGTTTTCGCGGGCGATTTGATTACCTTATTTGTGTTCTGGGAACTTCTAGCGGTCACCTCGGTTTTCTTAATCTGGGCGACACGGACCGAACGTTCTTACTTAGCAGGTTTACGTTACCTTATTATTCAGGTCTTATCGGGCGTGGTATTGTTGGTGGGGATTATTTTCTATGCCCATGAGCATAACACCATTGATTTCGCCAAAATTGGTTTAAGCGACACAGCTAGCTGGCTAATCTTTATTGCCTTCGGCGTTAAGTGCGCTTTCCCGATGCTGCATAACTGGGTTACTGATGCGTATCCAGAAGCGACGCCAACGGGTACTGTATTCTTGAGCGCCTTTACCACTAAGGTTGCTGTTTACGCACTGGCTCGTGCTTATCCTGGCACTGAACTCTTGGTCTATATTGGCGTTACCATGGCCTGTTTCCCTATTTTCTTCGCGGTGATAGAAAACGATCTACGTCGGGTGCTTTCCTACAGCATGATTAACCAGATTGGTTTCATGGTGGTGGGGATCGGGATTGGTACTACCTTAGCGATTAATGGTGCCGTGTCTCACGCCTTTAACGATATTCTGTTTAAGGGCCTGCTTTTCATGTCGATGGGTGCTGTGTTGCACATGACAGGGAAAATAGACGGCTCACGGCTCGGTGGCTTATACAAATCGATGCCAAAAACCGCCATTCTCTGTATGGTCGGTGCCGCCTCGATTTCAGCGTTCCCGCTGTTTAGTGGTTTTGTCAGTAAATCGATGGTGATGACGGCAGCGATTAATAATGGCTATGGCTGGGCATGGTTGCTACTGTTATTCTCAGCGGCTGGTGTATTCCACCATGCGGGTATTAAGATTCCGTACTTTGCTTTCTTTGCGCATGACTCAGGCATTAGAACCACTGAGCCACCGAAGAACATGTTGCTGGCGATGACAATTTCGGCAGTCTTGTGTATTGCGATTGGTGTCTATCCGCAGGCGCTATACAGCTTATTGCCATACGACACTGGCTATAACCCGTACGATGCGACTCACGTATTAACACAAACACAGCTACTGTTCTTCTCGGCATTAGCGTTTGTGTGGTTAAATTTGAAGAAGATGTACCCGCCAGAGTTACCGTCTGTGAACTTGGATATTGACTGGCTATACCGTCGATTATTCCCTGCGATTTTGACGCCATTCTTCAACACTTTCTGGGCCGTTGATAGAGCGATTCGTAAAAGCTTTATGCGAGGTCTAAATGGCATGTTAGGGATGATTTCGCGCCACGAGCCAGACGGTATTCTATCGCGTACACAACTATCAGGTAGTATGGTTATTTGGGTCAGTATTTTACTGGCGGTCTTTTTGATACTGAGTTTTTGGTAGTTTATCGATTCTTATTTAAAGCCGGCCATCGCCGGCTTTTTATATGATATAACTCATAAGTTTCTACCAACACCATAGGTTTCTAATAAGCGATTTTTAATCTTACAACTGCTAGGAATCAAGGTTTATCTTTATAAGGATTTAGGGTATTTTACTGCGATTGCTTGAAAAAATTGAAAGAACAAAAATCACTTGTGGTAACAAAGACCTCTTAAAAATAGTTACAACTAATTCACTGCGACTGGAAATGATTAAGACTATATGCTAAAACCGAGGTCAGAGTTGACCTCTTACCAGTTGTTTAACATTATTATCATGAAATTAAGCGGGGATAGCTGATGGCTTCTACAGCTAAAGCATTAACGCCAGCGGCATTCGCTGAGCAGTATATCGTTGAGTCTATCTGGAACGGCAAGTTTCCAGCTGGGACTATATTACCAGCAGAGCGTGAACTGGCCGAAATTATCGGTGTTACCAGAACAACTTTGCGTGAAGTGCTACAGCGTTTGGCTCGAGATGGCTGGCTAACTATCCAGCATGGTAAGCCAACTAAAGTGAATGATATCTGGCACTCAGCAACCCTCAACGTGCTCGATACTCTAGTGACACTAGATGATGCAGGTTCTATGACTTTGGCGGATAACTTGCTTCGTGCTCGAACGTCGATTTTGAGCATCTTTATGCGTGATGCTGTTAAGAACGAACCGGAGATGTTGCTCGAAGTCTTATCTGGGCTTGAGAAGTTGCCAAATACTGCCGAAGCTTATATTGACTTTGATTGGCACTTTCACCATTCGGCAACGCGTGCCTCAGGCAATCCAATTTATACCTTATTACTAAATGGCTTTGAGTCTGTGTATTACAAAATCGGCCGTTTTTATTTTGGATGGGAACAAACTCGTCGTTTGGCCCACAATTACTACCGGAAGCTTGAGTCTGCTATTAAAGCGAAAGACGGTGATCTCGTAATTAAGATATTATGGGATTATGGTCACGAAAGCGGTGAGTTGTGGCAAAAAGCTAAAGGTGAAATGACCTCTTTTAGTGAGATTGGGTAGGACTGCTCTGAAGTAAGATTTGCTATAAGCAATTGAAACAATAGCTCTATCTGGTAAGTCCACTTGCCAATTGGGTGTTTAACAGAGTAGGATTAGATTAATTTTTTTATATAAACATAACTATCGGTTAAAAAACCGTAATTAAAACGTTTCACGAGAACGGGAGTTAGAGATGAAAAAATCTTTTTACGGAGTCGCGCTGATCAGCAGCCTTGTGCTGACTGCGTGTAGTGATGGGCCAGCGGAGCCAAAGATACCAGGTTCGGGTGATGGTAGTACAAAATTTATTGCTCCAGTATATGCTCCTGGAGATGGTGAGATTCCAGTTCCAAATGATTTGCTATTCAGTGGCTCAGCCGATCTAACTCTTAATATTCCTACTTCTGATCCGACTGACATGTCAGATCCACAAAACGCTATTAGCGGTTTGGACGGATGGTCAACACACGCACCATTCAACATCGAGTTCCGTGGTGCTATCGATGCTAGTTCGATTGTTCCAGGACAAACGGTACGAGTATTTAAAGTATCGACAGCTCGTGGCGAAGTGGCTCCTGGCATTCCTGGCCCAACAGGTCCTGTGACCGCAGTTGAGGCTGAGTTAGCCGCTGGTACCGAGTTTGTTGCAGTGCCTAATGGCCCAGCTGCTATCGGTATCGTGCCATTAGTACCATTCGATGCTCAGGCAAGCTATATGGTTGTTGTGACCAATGGTATTACCGACGTAAACGGTAATGGTGTTATTGCCGATACTCAATTTGCCGTTGCAAAATCTCCAGACCCAATTCCAGAAGGTTCGGCAACCTCTGCACTAGAGCCTGTTCGTCAGCTAGTAAACGCTATGCTTGGTGCTGCTGAAGGCGCTGGCGTGGTTCGCGATGATGTGGTACTAGCGTATCAATTTACGGTTCAGTCAGTAGCTGACTCGTTGGTTGCTTCTCAAGGTTTTTACGTCGACAGCAACTCGCCGTTTAGTACTGCCGGTGCATCAAGCTTCTCAAGCTTAATGACTGATACAACGCCGTTTACCGGAATCGGTGCTGCTAATCTTTATAAGGGAGAATTCTCACTTCCTTACTTGTTGACAGCGCCATCAATGGAAAGCCCGACAGCACCGTTAGATAAGCAGTGGGTTGGAGCTGATATGATTCCTGATGGCCAAGGTGGCATGATGGCTAACCCGTTTGCAGGTGGCAATATTACTTATGCTAACCCGTTAGCTAAGAAAAGCGCAGATGAAACAGTACCTTTATTAGTCTCGCTACCAAAAAATCCTCAGTGTCCAAAGCCATATCCTGTGATGATTTTCCAACATGGTATTACGAGCGATCGTACTGCTATGTTAGGTATTGCTGACACAATGGCGAGCGCATGTACGGCAGTTGTTTCAATGGACTTGCCATTACACGGTATCGCTGCTGATAACCAAGTTCACCTAGGCTTACAACAAGCAAGTGGTGGGCTGATTGGTATCTTTGCCGGATATAACGCGGGCGCGGCTCGTGAGCGTACTTTCGGCGTAGACTATGTTGATAACGACACATCAGCACCTGGTCCAGACGGTATTGCAGACAGCTCAGGCGCACACTTCATCAACTTACAAAACCTTCTGGTATCGCGTGATAACGTGCGTCAGGGTGTTTTAGATTTGTTAGCGCTCGAGAATGAAATTCCAAATATGGACGTCGATGGCGATACAGTTCCTGATTTTGATGGCGACAATATTAGCTTTATGGGTCACTCATTAGGCGGTATCGTTGGCTCTGACTACATGGCGCTATCTGCAAACGTTAAGCAAGGTGTTCTAGCGACAACTTCTGGAAGCATCGCACAGCTACTGAATGGCTCGCCAACCTTTGGTCCTGTGATCCGAGCTGGTTTATCAGCCTCTACAGGTATTCCAGAAAGCGACCCAGCGTTTGCTTCAGAAGTGTTAGCTCCGTTCATGTTTGCGGCGCAAACAGTCGTTGATTCAGCAGACCCTGTGAATTACGCGAAAATAGCGGTTGCGCAAAACAAACCAACGCTAGGCATCCAAATTCAAGGTGACACAGTCGTTACTAACCAAGTTGATGGTGCGCCATTAGCCGGTAACACCCCACATGCGGCATTGTATGGCTTGCCAGTGGTAACTGAAACGACTCAAGGAAGCTCTCGTGGTTCGATTAAAGTATCAACAGGTACTCACGCGACGCCGTTAACGCCAGCTGGCCCAGATAGCTCAACCCAGTTCTTGGATCAAACAACCTTGATTCAAAACGCTATCGCCAAGTTTATCGCTTCAGGTGGTGTATTGATTGAAATTACTGATCCTTCGCTGATTGAGGAATAAGCAGAGTTTGAACAGTAATTAACAATCCATTAGGATGAAAGCCCTCAGTTTTGAGGGCTTTTTTTATGGATCTAGGTTTTGTTTCTGGCGTTAGGTCAAATAGTGATCCAATTTAGGGTGATTTGCAGTAGAATCATCGTTCACACGTCAACCAGTCGAGTCATGAAACTTTGTTGGTTATTGAGATAAGGGCATTATGTTAGAGTTTTTTGCTGAATACGGTTTATTTTTATTAAAGACCGCAACCATTGTTATCGGCATTATTGTTGTGCTTGCGATGATCATAAACGCAAGTCACAGACAGCAAGCTGTCCCAAGAGGGGATATTAAGGTGACAAACCTTGGCGAGACGATTAAAGATCGCAGCCAGGCGATTAAAAATGAAGTCTTGTCAAAACACGAGTACAAGCATGCTCTAAAACAAGAAAAAGAGCAGGAAAAAGCCAAAGATAAAGAAGAAAAACAAAAGCTTAAAGCATTAAAGAAAAGTGACAAGTCGAGCGCTGAAGAGTCGAGTGATGAGCAGGATGCAAAGCCTAGAGTCTATGTTATTGATTTTGATGGCGATATTGAGGCTAGCGAAGTGGAGTCCATGCGAGAAGAAATCACCACGATTCTCGACGCCGCAAATAAAGGTGACGAAGTCATGGTTCGCCTTAAAAGCCCTGGTGGTATGGTGCATTCCTACGGCTTAGCCGCTTCGCAACTACAGCGAATCCGTGACGCCGGATATAAGCTCACTATTGTGGTCGACGAAGTTGCAGCTAGTGGCGGCTATATGATGGCCTGCGTGGCGGATACTATCACCGCTGCTCCGTTTGCCGTTATTGGCTCGATTGGTGTGGTCGCTGAATTACCAAACTTCCACCGCTTATTGAAAAAGGCTAATGTTGACTATGAGCAGCACACAGCCGGCGATTATAAGCGTACTTTGACGATGTTTGGTGAGAACACCTCGCATGGTCGTGATAAATTTAAAGAAGACTTAGAAGATACGCATCAGCTGTTTAAGTCGTTTATCAATCAAAACCGTCCTGAGCTGGATTTAGAAAAAGTAGCAACGGGCGAGCACTGGTATGGCACTAAAGCCAAAGAGCTCGGCCTGGTCGATGAGCTAGGTACTAGTGATGATTGGATTATGAAGGCGCTTAAAGATAAAGATGTCTATGCGATTAAATTCAGCATTAAGAAGCCTATTAGCGAGCGTTTATCAATCAGCTTGAGCCGTGGCGCAGAAAAACTATTAACCCGCTTAGTTCACCGCTCATCACGACAAGATTTGTTTAAGTAATATTGGAGGCCACTTCGTGGACTTTGAGTTCTGGAATAATTGCTGGGTAAAGCCTACCCAGCCGTTTCATTTAACAAAGCCTCATCACTTTCTAACCGAATATTTCGATCAATACTTCGCCGACAAAGAGCGAGTATTATTGCCTTTGTGTGGTAAAACCCAAGATTTAAACTTTCTCGCCCAAAACGGCATAAATGTTATAGGCGTTGAGTTTAATCCGCGTGCTGTAGAGTCTTTTTTCGCAGACAGCAAGTTAACCCCTGAAGTGACCTCTTTCGATAACAAAACCCGATATCAAACCTCTAGTATTGAAGTTTGGATGGCTGACTTTTTTAATATTAATCAAGATGATATCGGCCATTTCCAAGCAATCTTTGACCGTGCAGCCCTAGTCGCATTACCGCCAAAAATGAGACCTGACTACGCCAAGCACCTCATAAGCTTTTTGGCGCCACAGGGGCGCTTGTTGCTGGTCACTATGGACTACGATGCTGAGCAAATGTCGGGCCCTCCTTTTTATATCGATAAGGCCGAAATAGAAGAGCTATTTCCAAATACTGAGATCAAGCAATTGGCTCGAACTAGCATAATCCAGTCTCACCCCAGATGGCGTGAGCTAGAGCTAAGTAGGCTTGATGAAGTCTTATATGAAATTCAATTAAAAACAGTGTGATGGTGTATGTCTGAACAAAGTAAAAACGTAAAACCTTATGGTCAGTGGGACTCGTATATTAGCGCCGAGCAATTAGCCAGTAAATCAACGCGACTGGGACAAATTCAAGCGACCAGCAATGCCTTGTATTGGCTTGAAGGGCGACCTGAAGAGCAGGGCAGAGGCGTAATCGTGCGTTACGCAGACGGTAAGCGCGAAGACATCACGCCTAAACCGTATAATGTAAGAACTCGAGTGCATGAATATGGTGGTGGTGACTTTTGGCTGAACGAGCAGTATTTGTTGTTTGTGGATGACGAAGAACAGCGCCTATATCGCCAAGACTTAACGACTCTAGAGATTGAAGCGTTAACACCAAAGCCGCCGGCGAAAAGAAGTTGGCGCTATAACGATGGTTGTATTGACCCGAGATCAGAGTTTACGGTGTGTGTGCGTGAGCGACATGAAGAAAGCGAAGTCATTAATGAGTTGGTTAAGGTGCCGCTAGATGGAAGTCAAAACATCGAAATCGTCGCTGAAGGTTATGACTTTTACTCCAACCCGCGCATTAGCCCAAATGGACAGCGCTTGAGCTGGTTATGCTGGAATCATCCTAATATGCCGTGGGACGAAACCGAGGTTTGGACTGCGGGTATTATCGATGGCGATATTAAAAATGCTGAAGCGGTTGTGCAAAAGTCTGAAGTGTCGGCGTATCAGCCAGATTGGACGCATAACAACGAGTTAGTGTACGCCGCAGACTACGACGGTTGGTGGCATTTGTATGCGCTTGGCAGTGATAAGCCGCTGCATGAGCTTCAAGACATAGAATTCGCTTTACCACAGTGGGTGTTCGGTTGCCGCACATGGCAGGAATTAGATACGAATACCTTGATTACCATTGGCACCAAGCAGGGCACGCAAGCGCTGTACATCATTAATCGACAGCATGGCACTATCAGCACTCTTTGCGATGATTGGACTGCTTTTAGCGGGCAGATGGTGGTGACTTCGGCTCAAGATAAGGGCCAAGATGAGATCCACGTTTATTGTCTCGCCGCTAGTCCGACTCAGTCAGAGTCAGTAGTTAAGCTAACGTTAAATAGTGATTTTAACGTGACCAGTAAACAGATACTTTCTGAGCTTGATGACAATACCAACGAAAAGAACATTTCAGTAGCACAGCACGTCAGCTTCCCGACCTCAGGTGGTGATATTGCTCATGGCTTCTTTTATCCACCAGCAAATAGTCAGTTTACAGGCCCAGAAAATGAGCGCCCACCATTAATCGTCATGAGTCACGGCGGCCCAACGGCCATGGCGGATAGCGGTTTGGACTCTAAAGTTCAGTTTTGGACAAGTCGCGGCTTCGCAGTTGCAGACGTGAATTATCGTGGTAGCACCGGTTACGGGCGAGCTTATCGCGACAAACTAAAAGGGAAGTGGGGGCTAGTCGATGTGGATGACTGCATTGCTATGGGCAACTACCTTGCTGCCGAAGGGCTCGTTGATGGCGAGCGTATGGCGATTAGGGGCGGCTCTGCGGGTGGTTACACCACTTTGTGTGCGCTAACCTTCCATAATGCATTTAAAGCCGGTATGAGCCGCTATGGCGTTGCAGATCTCGTATCACTGTCACAAGATAGCCATAAATTCGAAATTCGCTATCTCGACAGTGTTATTGGCCCTTACCCAGAGCAGGCTGATATTTATCACGAACGTTCGCCAGTTAATCATACTGAGCAGCTATCTTGCCCAATTCTAATTCTGCAAGGGTTGGACGATAAGGTCGTGCCACCCAATCAAGCAGAGGCCATGGTTGAAGCTCTTAAAAGCAAAGGCTTACCGTACGAATACATTACTTTTGAAGGTGAAGGGCACGGCTTTAGAAAGCCTGAAACGATTATTAGAGCCTTTGAAGCTGAGCTTGAGTTTTATCGGAATTACTTATTGAACTAGGCTTATAGCTTTGCAGGAATTTTAGAAAAAAAGACACTCGATGATGAGTGTCTTTTTTAGTTGAGTCTCAGAAAAACTTGTTTATTAATCGTCGAAGTTACTTCTATTACTGGTGTCGTTGAAGGTGTCGATGTCGATTTCACCTTCAGATTTGGCGACGATTGTGGTGACAGCAGCATCACCGGTAATATTAACCGCAGTTCGCGTCATATCTAACAAGCGGTCGATACCTAAAATCATACCAATCGCTTCAACCGGTAAGTTTACCTGAGTCAGTACGCCCGCCAGTAGAATCAGGCCAACGCTTGGCACGCCAGCAGTTCCGATTGAGGCCAAGGTGGCTGTTAAGACTACGGTTAACAACTGCGCCATGCTTAAATCCACGCCGTATGCTTGTGCGATAAATAGCGTCGCGATACCTTGCATGATCGCTGTGCCATCCATGTTGATAGTAGCACCCAGTGGCAGCGTAAAAGAGAAAGTGTTTTTATGGATGCCAAGGTTACTTTCAGCGCAACGCATAGTCACTGGCAGTGTCGCATTGCTGCTCGAAGTACCGAATGCGGTAATCATTGCAGGCCACATGCCTTTAAAGAAGTTGATGGGGTTTAAACGTGCGAATATTGCGATTAATACGCTGTAAGTCAAAAGTGCGTGGAGTATTAAGCCTCCAATCACCAAGGCGAAATATCCGCCTAACCCTTCAGCCAAGTCGGAGAAGGGGAAAGTAGCAAAGGTTTTTGCAATCAAGAAGAAAACACCGTAAGGCGCGAACTTCATGACGATGTTAACCAGTTCCATAACAACCTTATTCGCATCCTCGAACCAATTGCCGATTCGCTTACCTTGTTCACCTGATAGGGTAATCGCTAGGCCAACTAAAATTGCAAAAACAATGATTTGCAGCATATTAGCTTTAACCATCGCTTCGAACGGGTTGGTTGGAACAATATTAATCAGAACATCCGTAAGTGGTGGTTTACTACTTGCATCAAAAGTGGCATCACCTACCGGCATGCCGATGCCTGGTTGGAAAATAGAAGCTAGAGTTAGCGCCAGAGTTAACGCAATAGCTGTAGTTAATAAATAAAGGCCAATAGATTTTAGGCTTAAACGTCCGAGCTTTGAAGGATCTGCTAAGGAACAAACGCCACATACTAATGACACAAGAACCAGTGGAACCATTAGCATTTTCAAGGCATTAATGAAGAGGCTACCACCAACATTGAAAAGGCCTTCTACGAAATAAGTATAAGCCCAGCTACCTTGTTGTATTGTCTGACACTCTGCCTTTGAAAGGTCGCTAGCACATTGATAGCCACCAAACTGCAAGAAAAGCACCCCCACTACGGCACCCACAAGCATAAAAATTAGGATTTTGACGCTTAAATTCATTGTTTTAATCTATTGTTTAAGAAGTAGTGAACTCTAAGTCATTGTGCCAAAAACTGCAAATTTAAGTCAGGGTATTCAGCTATGTCTCTCGCAGTATAAAGCAATGATTGTACCAATGTATTACTCAAAGGAAGTTTTCCAACCATAATAAATTGAATGAAATTTATTCTTGACGGGATACGATTACAGGTGTAATCTAAAACGCATGATTACATTTGTAATCGTTAAATAACTTAATTAACTGATATGAGTCGAGTATGACAATCAGAGTGAGTGAAGCAGAAAAAAGTGTGATGGACGTTCTGTGGCAGGAATCTCCATTATCAAGTGTTGAAGTGGTTGAAAAGCTACAATCGCAAGATTGGAGCGAGAAAACCGTTAAAACCTTTCTTAATCGTTTAGTAAAAAAAGGCGTTGTGTCGTTTCAAAAAGACGGCCGTCGCTATTTGTATTCTCCCGCCATAGAGCGTGATGAGTTCCTAGCTGATGAAAGTGAAGGGTTCTTAGATAAAGTTTTTAAAGGCAACATGAAAGAGTTGTTGGCTACCTTCGTGGAAAACAAACAATTATCCACGGACGAGTTGGATTATTTAAAAGGCTTGTTAAATGACTCTGAACGTGACCAGTCTACGAAGAACGTCAGGGACGAAAAGGTTATAAAGGAGCTGAAAGATGATTGATCTACAGTTCAATGGCTGGCTGGATACTTTCTGGAACTTTAACCTTGATCTCAGTGTTATTGTTTTAACCGTATTATTGGTTCGATTTTTCATCCGAAAAACCACAAAAAGTTATAACTCTTATTTGTTGTGGCTAGCGATCCCTGTGGGGTTTGTTTTAGCTAAAGTCATCGCTTCACTGGATTTCTCGAGCGTAGATTCGAGTTATATCGGCGAAGCGGTTAGTGCCATGATTATTAAGCCCGTGGAAACCTTACAGAATTACTGGTGGCTAGGAGCTATATGGCTGACGGGCACCACATTACTATTGCTGAGATTGATTATTCAGCATATCGAGTTACGAAAAGATTTGAAAAAAATTGAGCGACCCTTGTCAGAGCTCGCTGGTGCGGAGTTGTTTGAGGCGCGTCGATACCAGGTGGTTGCTGTCACTAGCAAAGAGATGTCGCCCGCTGTATATGGCTTTATAAAGCCTAAGATCTACTTCCCGACCCACGTTGCCAAGCAACTTACTGTGCAACAGATGCAACTTATTATCGAGCATGAAGAGCAGCATATTAAACAAAAGCATCTGTGGTTAAATTTACTGTGGGATATCTTAGTCTGTATTGGATGGTTTAACCCGCTTATCTATATTGCTCGAAAAAATTTCCGCCATGATCAGGAGTTGTTCTGTGATTATCTGGTGCTCAATAAAACCAGTCAATCGAGAACTAAAGATTATGGTCATGCTTTGCTTTCAACAGTTTCTGCCACTCATTCTGTAAGTCTGCTTTGCTCTTGGAAGGTTTTTAACCAACTTGAGGAACGTATTATGAATATTACTAAACCCATTAATCGCAAAGGTAAGGCTGCGTTAACGTTAGGCGCGGGTCTCGTGCTGAGTTGTTGCGCGGTTTATGCTGCTAACAAAGAGGTTCACGAAAAAACTGTCATCAAGAATGAAGAAGTCATGCTCGAGCTGATTGATGAGGATGGTGTTACTTATATTCAAGAAAACGATAAATACTATATTGAGAAAAATGGAGATCGCCGTGAAATGACCGCGGCTGAACGCGCTGCTTTTGAACGTAAGCATGAAGCCACCATGAAAGAGCTTGAGCTTTCTGAGCAAGAGTTGATCATGATAGAGAAAGAAATCGAGAGTGCTCAAGAAGAGCTCGAACTCCATACCGAAGAGATTGAGTTAGCGCACAAAGAAATGGAGCATGCGCATGAAGCAATTGCTGAAGCTGAGCGTGAAATCGAACTGGAGTTTAAAAACGGTGAGCTAAGCGAAGAGCAACTAAAACATGTTCGCAAAAGCTTAGAGCAAGCTCGGAAGCAATTTGATGGTAAGAAGGTGAATATCAAAGTCGATATCGAAAAAGCGAAGCAAGGACTCGAAAAAGCTAAGGTTGAAATTCGCAAAAAGCGTTTGGCGATGAAGGATGGCTCTGACAATAAGCATGTCTATAAAGTTAAAAAGCTAAAACATGACGAGCATGTTGGCGCAGATGTTCATAGTAGCCACGTTATTAAGTTAGAAGACGATAGCGGTAAAGTTTATAGCAATGTAGACGGTGACTATAGTGTTGAAGAAAATGGCAAAAAGCGTGCCATGACAGCGGCGGAAAAAGCTTATTTTGATGAAAAAGTCGAAAGTATTCCGACGCCACCTCTACCACCTAAGCCTGCTAAGCCAGCTAAACCAGGAAAGAGCCCGAAAGCTCCTTCCTTGAGCCTTCTAGAGCAAACTCCTGCTAAATATCCACAGGCTGCCCTTGAGCAAGGTATCGAAGGTTATGTGGACTTATCATTCGATGTTAATGACCAAGGTAAGGCGACCAACATTCGTGTGGTCGAGGCCAGTAATAACGGTTTATTCAATAAAGATGCTATTGAGGCGGTTAAAAAGTGGACATTCGATGAAAAAGACTATGGTAAAACCGATATGGAATATAAGATGAAGTTTGCTTTAGATTCTAAAGATATTTCAGGATAAAGATCGCTCCACAAAAAAGCCCGCAGTTAAGCGGGCTTTTTATGCAAAGAGTAAAAGTTTAATCCAGCTGGAAAGGATATACAGAACCTAGGTTTAAAATCTGAGTAAGCTCATCTAAAGCAGTACGCGACTCAGTCAGTAAGCTTGGATCGGCCAGATCGTCTTCTTCCAGAGTCTCACGGTAGTGCTTATCAACCCAAGTATTAAGCTCTGCAAATAACTCATCTGTCATCAATACATTCTGGTTCATGGCAGAGATTTCAGACTCATTAAGCACAACTCGTTGGCGTAAACACGCAGGACCGCCGCCGTTTTGCATCGATTGTTTAACGTCGAAGATTTTCACTTCTTTAATTGGTGTCTCTTGCTCAACTAACCAGTCGAGATATTCTTTAACCGCAGGAATCGTTTCACATTCGCCTGGTGCGATAATCGCCATGTCACCATTATCTTTAGTGATAAGCTGGCTGTTAAATAGGTAGGACTTAACCGCGTCTTCAACCGATACATCGTTAGCACCCACTTCAACCACGTGAAACTCTTCGCCGTCAAAAGCTTGCTCAAGATCGGTATAAACCTGCATTTGGTTTAAGAAAGCTTTTTGGTGAGCGAATAATACGTTGCCGTTACCTACCGCGATGACGTCGTTATGGAACACGCCTTTATCAATGACATGAGGGTTCTGCTGTGCAAAAACCGTGTTGTCCATATCGAGCTTGTGCAAGCGTGAAATCGCTTGGGAAGCTTCAAAGCTTTGACGGGCAGGGTATTTGTGTGGCGCAGGTTTAGTGTTATCGAAGGCATGCTTACCGTAGACGAAAAAGTGTAAGCCTTTCTTGCCATAACCTTTCTCGGCGTTGATGTCGACAAAACGGGTGTGGTTAGCCGCTCCTTCGTCACCAAAATGATCGCCCATAGGCAAAGCAGGGTGGTGGACAAAGTGATTGTCATCTTTGAACATAGCCTGCAAAATACGACCTGTTGTGGCGTGTTCAATCGAGCGGTGAAACTTGTTGGCTAGATTGGCAGGTGTGAAGTGGGCTTTACCGTCGCCAGTGTCGCTCGATGGCGCCATAGTACAGGCATTTGCAGTCCACATACTAGACGCTGAACTACAAGCTGCAAGGACCTTAGGAGCTTGTTTAGAGGCTTTGATAATAACTTGAGCATCACTACCAGTAAAACCTAGTTTACGCAATGTATGGACGTCAGGACGCTCCATAGGCGCTAACACGCCTTGCTTTAAGCCCATGTCATGCAAGGCTTTCATCTTAGCCAGACCTTGCTTGGCAGCTTCTTTAGGTTTTGCTACTAGGTTTGCGTTGGACGTTGAGGCAACGTTACCGTGCGACAAACCCGCATAATTATGCGTTGGCCCTACGAGGCCATCAAAGTTAAACTCAAAAGCCTTATTGCTCATTAAAGTTTTACCCCTGGTGTTAGGTTTTCAGGTAAAGAACATGCGTTGTTCTCGATTGATGCAACCGGATACGCACAGTAGTCTGCTGCGTAATAAGCGCTTGGCTTATGGTTGCCTGAATTACCTACCCCACCAAACGGTGCAGTGCCAGCGGCACCTGTCGTTTGGTTATTCCAATTTACGATGCCCGCGCGAATTTTCGTATAGAATTCGTCGAATTGGGCTCTGTTATCGCTTAGTAAACCTGCTGACAAACCAAAGCGAGTGTTGTTACCTTCAACAATCGCGTCTTCAAATTCATCATAACGGATCACTTGTAGTAGTGGACCAAAGTATTCTTCGTCTTCTAGCTCTACGCCAGTGACGTCTAAGATAGCTGGGTTTACAAAACCAGTACCTTTTTCAAGGTGCTCCATCTTAACGAGTGCTTTCGCGCCTTTCGCCAATAACTTATCTTGGGCGGCTAATAAATCTAGTGCGGCTTTTTCTGAAACCACAGGCCCCATGAATGGTTGGTTATCGTCGTTATAGTGGCTTACGCGGATATTGGCTGTCGCTTCAGTCAGCTTTTCTAGGAAGATATCGCCTTCGCTAGTTTTAGGGATGAACAAGCGACGTGCACACGTACAACGCTGCCCCGCTGAGATAAATGCTGATTGGATCGTATGGTAAACGGCACCGTTTACATCGTTAATCTCGCCTACGATTAATGGGTTGTTGCCGCCCATTTCTAGCGCTAAGACTTTGCCTGGCTCGCCGCCAAGCTGTCTGTGTAAAATCTTACCAACAGTCTCACTACCGGTGAACAGAATTCCGTCGACTTGAGGGTGGTTGGCTAAGGCGATACCTGTTTCAACTTCACCTTGTACAAGGTTGATGACGCCTTCTGGCAAGCCGGCAGCTTCCCACAAGCGAATGGTGAGCTCAGCTACGGCTGGAGTCAACTCGCTTGGTTTAAAGACGATAGTGTTACCTGCAATTAGTGCTGGAACGATGTGACCGTTCGGCAAGTGCGCAGGGAAGTTATAAGGACCAAATACGGCTAAAACACCGTGTGGCTTATGGCGCACAGCGGTTTGGCCTGAGGCTGTTTCAGTTTCTTTGACGCCGGTACGCTCATGGTAAGCTTTAATAGAAATATCAATTTTGCCCGCCATTGCGCCTGCTTCGGTTAAGGTTTCCCAGAAAGGTTTACCCGTTTCTTGTGAAATTAACTCGGCAATTTTTTCTTTATTGTCTCTAACCAGTTGCTCAAACTTCTTGATGATGGCAATACGGTCATCAAGACTGTACTGGCTCCATTCCCAGCCTGCTTTTTGTGCGGCCATAATAGCGTCGTTGACTTGATCGGCAGTCGCGCTAGTCGACTCCCAAACAGTGCTACCATCAGCAGGGTTTATGGATTTGAAAGACTCGCCTTCACCAGCAAGCCATTGATTATTAATGAATAAGTTCTTATGCAACATATAATAAACCTGAATTTATTGAGTTTTTTTCGAGCGTAGCGATCTGCGTTTATCAAATAGCTCTACGGCTCTAACTGTATCACCAGCGCTTAAACCAAGCGCGTCAATTGAGGACTGTGGGATCATTAACTGCTCACCCTCGAGGCGACTTTGCGCCACGGTGCATCGATAGTCCCTTAATTTACGGTTGCTAATCATAATTGGCAAGGTATTGCCGCTGAGTTCACCAGCAACCAGCTCAACAATGTGACTATGAGCTACAGTTCTGATGGCATTTCTCTGAACTTCAACCGTTGGGCCGCCATCAAAGATGTCGACGTAGTTCTGATGGGTAAAGCCTTCTTTCTTTAAAAGTGAAAGCGCTGGAGCTGTATCTGGGTGAACACGGCCGATGACGGCTCGTGCTTCTTCTGGCAGCATATCCACATAAATAGGGTACTTTGGCATTAATTCTGAGATAAAGGTTGTGCTTCCTAAGCCTCGAACCGCATCAGCTTTAGCGAAGTCCATTTTAAAGAAGCGCTTACCTAAGGCTTCCCAAAACGGCGAGTAGCCATTGTCATCTGAATAACCGCGCATTTCAGCAATGACCTTGTCTGAAAAACGTTCAGGGTGATCTGCTAAGAATAGAAAACGCGATTTGGAGAGTAAGTGACCATTGTGGCCACCGCGATGACCTTCTGCTAAGAATAGTGTGGCGATCTCGGTAGCGCCGGTGTAATCATTGCCTAAGGTAAGGATTTTGTGGTGATTATAGACACCAAGCTCAGGACTAACGCTAACTTGTGTACCCAGTTTGTAGCTAAAGAAGGCGTCGTCTAATCCTACCGCCGATACTAGGGCGCTCGTGCCGATAACTTTTCTTTCTTCAAGGTCTTCTAGCACAAAGAAATAATAATCTGAGCCAGGCTGCTTAACGTCTTGCGCAAGCGCCTTCCGCGAGTTTTCGATCTTTTTAGAAATCGTCTCGGGATTATTCGGTAGAGTCGTTAACCCTGTGCCAGCGCTGGCGGCTAACTCTAAAATGTCTTCTAAATCAGTGCTTTGTGCTGGGCGAATTACCATAACAGTGCGGCCTAAATCCTTATATTAGTACAATATCGTTTAGTATTTGAAAATAGAGAGTGCGGATGATAGACGAAAAGTTCACCCGAGTAAAAGAGCTATTTTGAAGGAAAAGGCAGGATTTTTCCAGCAAAGGCTGGAATTTTGACTTTAAAAAAGGGATCATGTCCGCCTTAACTTTGATGAATATGCAAAGCTGAAATTGTCAGCTTAGACAAATAAAGGGGTTTTTATGTCCGACAACTATACTAGAGCGACCTTCGATGAGGTCATGGTTCCAAACTATAATCCTTCAGAAATTCTACCGGAGCGTGGAGAAGGTTCGCGAGTATGGGATCAGAACGGCAATGAATACGTAGATTTTGCTGGCGGTATCGCGGTAAGCATCCTTGGTCATAACCACCCAGGAATGGTTAAAGCGCTTAAAGACCAAGCTGACAAAATCTGGCACTTGAGTAACGTATTTACTAACAAGCCAGCGTTAAAGCTTGCTGACGAACTGACGAAAGCAACGTTCGCAGACAAAGTATTCTTCGCTAACTCTGGTGGTGAAGCGAATGAAGCGGCATTTAAGCTTGCTCGTCGTTATGCCCACGATAACTTTGGTGCAGAAAAAAGCGAAATCATATCTTTCACTAAGTCTTTCCACGGTCGTACATTGTTCACCGTTTGTGTCGGTGGTCAGCCAAAATACACAGAAGGTTTCGAGCCACTTCCGGGCGGTATATTGCACACAGAATACAACAACATTGAATCGTTCAAAGCACTAATTTCGGACAAAACCTGTGCCGTTGTTATGGAGCCGATTCAAGGTGAAGGCGGTATCATCCCAGCCGACCCAGAGTTCGTCAAAGTAGTTCGTGAGCTGTGTGACAAGCACAACGCATTGCTAGTGTTCGATGAAGTTCAAACGGGCTTTGGTCGTACTGGCGACTTATATGCTTACATGAGCATGGGCGTTACTCCAGACATCTTAACGACAGCTAAATCAATGGGCGGTGGTTTCCCAATCGGCGCTATGTTGACGACGACTAAGATTGCAGCGAGCCTAGTTCCAGGTACTCACGGTAGTACTTACGGTGGTAACCCATTAGGTTGTGCGGTATCGCTAGCGGTTCTAGAAGCGATTAACACGCCTGAAATGATGACTCAGGTTAAAGAGCAAAGCGCTAAGATTAAAAGTGGGCTTGAAGCGATCGGTGAGAAATACGGCGTATTCTCAGAAGTTCGTGGTAAAGGCATGTTGTTAGGCGCGGTACTATCTGACGAGTGGAAAGGAAAAGCACGTAAATTCCTAGAAGCTGGTTGGGCGAACGGTGTAATGTGCCTAGTAGCTGGCGCAGACGTTGTACGCTTTGCACCTGCAGCCACAATTACTGACGCTGATATCGAAGAAGGCCTAGCGCGCTTCGAAAAAGGTATTGCAGAGTTGGTTGGCTAACTCTTGTAATCCAAAGTGATCTGAAAAAGGCTCCTTAGTGGAGCCTTTTTTTGATCTAAGTCAAATAGAGTTGAGCCTGTGATAAAGGTTATCCAGATATTGATCTGGGTCAATATTGATGTGTTGGAAGGTCATTATTCTTATACCAATTATTCAATCAATAGTAAGGTAATGACAATGATTCAATGGTCTAAAAAGTTCACAGTACTAGCAGTTGGCTCGGTTCTTTCACTTGGCGCTATGGAAGCAATAGCGCACAAAGAAGGAGACTTCATTTTAAGGGTTGGTGCAGCCCACGTTAGCCCAAACGATAATAGTTCGAATGTCTTGGGTACTGATGATGGTGTTACTGTCGACTCTGCTACAGGTTTGGGTTTTAGTGGTACCTGGATGCTAAGCGATCGTTGGGGCTTAGAGGTTCTCGCTGCGCTACCATTTGAGCATGATATTAAAGGCACAGGCAGCCTATCAGGTTTGCCTATTGGTTCTACTAAACATCTGCCACCAACAGTTTCATTCCAGTATTACCCTGAGATTGAAGGCGATGTTTTCAACCCATATTTCGGACTAGGGGTAAATTACACCTTGTTTATGGACGAAACTGCATCCCCTGAATTAAAAACAGCGCTAGGTTCTAGCGATGTTAAATTATCACTGGATAACTCAGTAGGGTTAGCTGGCCAGATTGGTGCTGATTGGAAAGTTGGTGATGATTGGTTTATTAACGCTGGTCTTTGGTATGTGGATATTGATACTGAGGCTGATGTGATCGTTGACGGTGCCACAGCTACTACAGTTAATGTAGACATTGATCCTTGGGTAGCGATGTTAGGGTTTGCTTGGCGTTTTTAACGTATTACTGTTTGTTCATTTTCTTTGCTTGTCCAAAGAAAACGAATCAAAAGAAAAGACACCCCAATATTGAGGTCATGCAAGCATGACTTCCTGAATTACCCTAGAAATACTTAACGCATCAGAGTTTACAGCACTTCCATGTGCTGGAAACTCTTAGCAAAATCGTCCTGATTTTGCTTGCTATATTTTTTGGGTAGTTCAGCTCAATATTATGGGTAACTGGTGCTATGAATTTAGTTTTGTCATCCCGCGGCACCATAGGCACTTCCTTCGGTCGTTTAACCGCGGGATCCAGTGTACTCAATCTAGATTTTTGTATTAGGGTGATGTAGTGATATATCTTCAATACAATTATTAATTGAATCACAGTTCACTGTGATTGCATCAAAGTCATATGTAGTTAAATCAATACCTTGTTGCCTTAAACTTTGTACCTTCAACTCAGAAATCACATTAGAGGCTATCCATACAGGATGCTACCTTGTCAGTATTACAGGCTCCAACTCATTGTAGCCATTTTTGGTTGTTATAAGAATGACCACAATATTCTATTCGCTTTTCAAAACTTCCTGCACTTTCGGCCAGACGTTGTCTAACAGAATCGGTTGTGCTTTTTCGTTGGGGTGAATACCGTCATCTTGCATCAGTTCGTCTTTGCCACCGACGTTTTCTAAAAAGAAGGGCACAAGAGCAACTTCATTGCTGTCAGCGATTTTCTGGTAGTTGTTAAAAAAAGCATCAGCGTAACGTTGGCCATAGTTCGGGAAAATGCGCAGTCCAAGCAATAAAACCTCTGCGCCTGATTGTTTGGACATCTTGACCAGTTTATCAAGGTTGTTTTTAATGCTTTTGGGTGGAATGCCACGAATACCATCGTTACCACCAAGCTCAATAATCACCACATCTGGCTGATGCACTTCGAGCAATTTAGGCAATCGCTGTAAACCTTGAGTCGTCGTATCGCCACTGATGCTGCTATTAATGACTTTGTAATTGATGTTTTCTTCACTCAGCTTTTTGTCTAATAAAGCTACCCATGTTTTATCAGGGCTAAAGTTATAGCCGGAACTTAAGCTATCGCCTAAGACAAGTATTTTACCTTGTTCAGTCGTCTCTGCCTGGGCTGGAAGCGCCAGCATCAAAGTCAGGGCTGTAACAACTGGAAACAAATATTGGGCAAAAAGTTTTTTAAACATGGTAAGTTTGCTATTAATTATAAAATTCATTATCTCAAGGTTTATTGATCACTATGCTACGAACTAAAGAATTAACGAAAACTGTTAACTCACAAGGTCAAGGTTTGACCATTCTATCTGACGTTAGTTTAACCGTAAATGAACAAGATACTGTAGCGATTGTTGGAGTTTCGGGTTCAGGCAAGTCAACATTGTTGTCGTTGCTGGCGGGTTTGGACCTGCCAACTAGTGGCGAAGTTCACTTAGCAGAAGAGCCTTTGCACCAGTTGGATGAAGATCAGCGCGCCGCCGTTCGCTCACAACACGTAGGCTTTGTGTTTCAATCGTTTCACTTGCTACCAGGCTTAAGTGCTTTAGAAAACGTCATGCTTCCGATTGAGCTTAAAGAGCAAAAGCGAGCAAAAGAACGCGCCACAGAGTTATTAGAGAAAGTAGGTTTAAAGGAACGTTTGCAGCATTATCCGAACCAGTTGTCGGGTGGTGAGCAGCAGCGAGTCGCCATCGCAAGGGCTTTTGCCAGCGAGCCGAAAATCCTCTTTGCCGATGAGCCAACGGGTAACCTTGATAGTGAGAACGGCGATAAAATTAGTGATTTATTGTTCGATTTGAATAAGCAGTTGGGCACAACCTTAGTGTTAGTAACGCACGATAACCGTCTTGCCGAGCGCTGCCAGCGTATTGTGCGCCTAGAGGGCGGTAAAGTGGTGGCTGATGAAGCCTCCAAGGCGGTCTTAGACAAAACTGCGGAGCTGTAATTATGTTGCGAATGGCGTTTAGAACGTTCCGCCGCGACTGGAATGCTGGCGAAGTTAAGGTTTTGTTATTTGCCTTGACCATTGCCGTGATGGCGATGGTAGCTATTGGCTCGATTACCGATCGTGTGCATCGAGCCATGGGCGAGCAAAGCAGCGAGTTTTTAGGCGCGGACTATACTTTTGAATCACCACGACCGGTTGAGCCAGAGTGGATTGAGCGAGGCTTAAGCGATGGATTGGATATCACGCGTTCACAGTCTTTCGCTACTGTGTTGTCGAGCGGTAATAACTTTCAACTGGTTAGCGTCAGGGCATTAGGTGGTAAATTCCCTTTAAAAGGTACTATCGAAATAGCCGAGAAACCTTTTACTCAAGGTGTGGTGCAACAAGCGCAACCGAAGGCTGGAACTATCTGGTTAGAACCAAGAATTTTAGGCGTTTTAGGGGTTGAAGTTGGCGATAAGATTGATTTCGGCTCGATTCAACTGACCGTTGATGGTGTTATTGTAGCAGCGCCAGGGCAAGCCAGCGAAGTGTTCAATATTGCGCCCAAAGTTCTAATCAATCTTGAAGACGTTAAGAAAGCGAACATTGTTCAAGAAGGCAGTCGCCTCAGTCATACACTCTTTATTGCAGGTGAGCCCGCCGTTCGTGAGCCCTATATACAATGGTTAAAAGAACAAAAGAACTCGACTCAAAGGATCACCGGCGGAAAAGAAGGCACGCCTGCTCTTAAGGCGGCGCTTGCACGTGCAGAAACGTTCTTGCGTTTGGCAAGTTTAATTTCAGTAGTGCTGGCGGGTGTCGCAATTGCGGTGGCGGCTGGTCGCTACAGCCAGCGTCATTTCGACTACTCGGCGATTTATCGTTGTTTAGGCATGCAAATTCGGCAGGTTCACAAACTTTATCTATGGCAACTATTGATGATTGGCCTGATAGGTTCTGGGCTAGGTCTAGCATTAGGGCTTGGTCTTCAGTCGTTGATCATTAATCAATTCTCTGACGTGTTGCCACAACCCATGGTAGGGATTGGTTTAGCGCCAGTGATTACAGGCGCCTTAAGCGGCCTAGTTGTTTTGTTGGGTTTTGCTCTACCGGCGTTTTTACAAATTGCTAAAGTGCCGCCGTTACGGGTATTGCGTAAAGAGTTACTCCCTCGCGCCATGTCGAGTTGGGTTATTTATCTACTATCAATCGGTGTCATGGCGCTGTTGATGTGGTGGCAAAGTAATTCGCTATTGCTAGTGGGTATTTTATTAGCTGTGGCGGTGGTGACCTATTTGTTAATCCGCTTAATCGCTTGGTTTATTTTCAAAATTGGCGTGTGGCTCGGAAAGCGTGGTTCATTGGCTGTGCGCTTTGGCGTCGGCCAACTAAAACAGTATCCAGCTTTTACTATCAGCCAGATCAGCGCTTTTGGCTTGGCTTTTATCATCATGCTATCCACGGTGCTATTGCGCAGTGAATTGCTAAGCGAGTGGCAAAGCCAGCTTCCAGAAAATGCACCAAACCACTTTTTAATTAATGTCCAAGAACAAGAAGTCGAGCCTTTAGAGAGCCTACTCAAAGAAAACAATGTCAGCACTGAGGGGATATATCCGATGGTGCGTGGGCGTGTAGTAGGCTTGAATGATATGACGCTAGAAGAAGCGCTAGATGAAAATCAGCAGCGCACTGGAGCGGTTAGGCGAGAGCTGAATTTAACCTGGACTACCGAAGTTCCAGAAGCGAACGAAGTGACCAAAGGACAGTGGTGGTCTGAAGCCAGTGCTGACGATGGGCGAACTGAGATTTCTGTGGGTGAAGAACTGGCCGAACGTTTAGGTTTGGAGTTGGGCGATGTTTTAACTTTTTCCATTGGTAGATTAGAAATTGAGGGTGAGATCACTAACCTTCGTTCAATCCAGTGGGATTCTTTCCAACCCAACTTCTTTATTATTTTTGAACCAGGCACCTTGGATGAATTCCCTGCGAGCTATATCACTAGTTTTTATTTGCCGCTTGAGGATAAAAATGTTCTCAACCAGATCTTGAAAGCGATGCCGACGGTCACCATTATCGAGCTCGATGCCATTATGGCGCAGGTTCAGTCAATCCTGAATCAAGTCACCATGGCGGTCGAGTTTATTATGCTCTTTGTGTTGTTGGCCGGAGTTGCTGTGCTGTACGCGGTATTACAGGTGAGCCGCGAAGAGCGTTTATTGTCAGCCACACTATTGAAAGCATTGGGTGCGAGGAAGAAATTTATTCGAGCGAGTATTCTGGCGGAGCTAGCGTTGCTGGGACTATTCTCTGGGGTGCTAGGTGTTATTGGCGGTGAAATCCTAGTCAATATACTGTATTCACAAGCCTTTAATATCGAACTTGTGCTACACCCTTGGTACTGGCTAGTTGTTCCTTTAATTAGCGTCAGCTTTATCGGAGTCGTTGGTTGGTTGGGGTTAAAACATCTCTTGAATCAGCCAGCCCATCAAGTTTTAAGAGAATTATAAAAAGTACTCTTTAGCCCGCTCAAAACCTAATGAGCGGGTTCATAAAAGATGGTCTAAAGTAAAATAAAGGTAGACATTGACCGTCTTTGATTGTTATTAATAAAAAAGGATAGACAGGTCAGCCCCTTTGCAGTTGCCCTGTTTTTTGCATATTTAATACTGGGTTATCTTAGTTTTTGATGGCTAGTTATTAACTTGGTTTGTGTAACTTACTGATTTTAAGTAGAAAATTCTATTATGGGAAAATCCTTAGTGATAGTGGAGTCGCCAGCGAAGGCGAAAACCATTAATAAATATCTTGGTAATGATTTCGTGGTTAAGTCCAGTGTTGGCCATATCCGTGACTTGCCGACTGGCGGAAAAAAGAAACCGGTTGATGCAAAAGAGCGTGCCCGAAAAGCTGCCGAGACACGAAAGCTATCGCCCGAAGAAAAGATTAAGCACAAGGCTCGTAAAGAGAAAAAAGCCTTGTTCGATCGCATGGGGATTAACCCAGAAGCAGGTTGGGATGCAACTTATGAAGTGCTTCCAGGCAAGGAGAAAGTACTAAACGAATTAAAAAAGTTAGCTAAAGATGCTGACGAAATTTATCTCGCAACGGATTTGGATAGAGAAGGAGAGGCCATCGCTTGGCATCTTCGTGAGTCCTTAGGTGGTGATGATAGTCGCTTTAAACGCGTTATCTTTAACGAAATTACTAAAAAAGCGATTCAAGAAGCTTTTAAAAAGCCGGGCAATTTGGATATGAACTATGTCCACGCCCAACAGGCGCGTCGATTCCTAGATCGCGTGGTTGGATTTATGGTGTCGCCCTTATTATGGCGCAAAATTTCTCGTGGTTTATCCGCGGGGCGTGTGCAGTCTGTTGCGGTTAGATTGCTGGTCGAGCGCGAACGTGAGATTCGTGCCTTTATCCCTGAAGAATACTGGGATGTGCATGCCGATACGCTAACGCAAAGCAATGAAGACTTGCGTTTGATGGTCAGTAAACATCAGGGTAAAACTTTTAAGCCGACTAACGAAGCGGACACAAACGCAGCTTTAGCTGAGCTTAAAAAACACAAATACAGCGTATCCTCGCGAGAAGATAAGCCACAAAAAAGTAAAGCACCAAAGCCTTTTATTACCTCGACACTGCAACAAGCAGCGAGCACGCGCTTAGGGTATGGCGTCAAGAAAACCATGATGATGGCGCAACGTTTGTACGAAGCGGGTTACATTACCTATATGCGTACCGACTCTATGAACTTAAGTGCCGACGCCGTTTCTGCCTGTCGTGATCACATCAAAGACAGCTATGGTGCAAAGTACCTTCCTAAAGATCCGAATGTTTATTCGAGCAAGGAAGGCGCACAAGAGGCGCACGAAGCTATCCGTCCATCGGATGTTAATGTTCGTGTGACACAACTAAAGAACATGGAAAAAGACGCTGAGCGTCTATATGAATTAATTTGGCGCCAGTTCGTGGCCTGCCAAATGATGCCAGCTGAGTTCGATGTGACCAGTTTAAAAATTGCCGCTGGTGATTACGAGCTTAGAGCTCGTGGTCGTGTTATGAGATTTGATGGTTGGACGAAAGTACAGCCAATGCAAAGCCGTAGTAAAGAAGATCAAGAGTTACCAAACGTCAAAGAAGGCGAAGAGCTTAAGTTGCAAAAGCTCGATCCAAAACAACACTTCACCAAACCGCCTGCGCGCTTCTCAGAAGCTGCCTTGGTTAAAGAGTTGGAAAAACGTGGTATTGGACGACCTTCGACTTATGCGTCGATTATTTCAACGATTCAAGATCGCGGCTATGTTCGCCTAGAAAATAAGCGTTTCTATGCTCAAAAGATGGGTGAGATCGTTACCGACCGCTTAGTCGAGAGCTTTGACGACCTATTGGACTATTCTTTTACTGCAACCATGGAGAAGCATCTCGATGAGATTGCAAAAGGGCGTGCCGACTGGCGAATCACGCTTGATGAGTTCTATCAGGAGTTCTCAGAGCAGTTAGCGAAAGCGGATCAGTCGCAAGACGAAGGCGGCATGCGACGTAATGAAGCTGTAGAAACAGAGTTACAGTGTGAAAAGTGTGGAGAGCATAATCTCGCCATTCGAAACGCTAGCACAGGCGTATTCTTAGGTTGTACGGGCTATTCTCTACCGCCAAAAGAACGTTGTAAGCACACAGTGAACCTGATCCCAGGTGACGAATTTGTGGCTGCTGACGAAGACGAAGAAGCTCGTTATTTACACAGCCGTAAGCGTTGCCCTAAGTGTAATTCAACCATGGACGATTATTTGGTGGATGAACAAACCAAGTTGTTTATCTGTGGTAACAACCCTGATTGTGATGGTTACGAAGTCGAGAAAGGCGAGTACAAAATCAAAGGTTACGATGGTCCTGTTCTAGACTGCGATAAGTGCGGTAGTGAAATGCAGCTTAAAACAGGCCGTTTTGGTAAGTATTTCGGCTGTACTAACGAAGACTGTAAAAACACGCGCAAGCTCTTAAAGAATGGCGAACCTGCGCCACCAAAGGCCGATCCGATCCCAATGCCTGATTTGAAGTGTGACAAAGTGGACGACCACTATGTCTTGCGTGATGGCGCGGCAGGTATTTTCCTAGCAGCAAGCAAGTTCCCTAAAAACCGTGAAACTCGGGCTCCGGCGGTTGATGAGGTAAAGCTAGTCGCCGATCAACTTGATCCGAAGTATAAGTTTTTAGCCAAAGCGCCAACGGAAGATCCTGATGGTAACCGTACTTTCGTTAAATTCAGCCGTAAGACTAAAGAGCAGTATGTGGCTGGAGTTAAAGAAGACGGCAAAGCGAGTGGTTGGGCTGCTTTTTATAAGAATGGTAAGTGGCAGGAAAAAGAATAACTGGTTATATCTACTGCGCTTTCCCTCCATACTAGGGAATACTTTGTTCAAATCCACTTTATAATTACTCGATTACTAGTGTAAACTCCGTATTATAAAGTGGATTTCGCCGCGTCTTGCTATCGCTCGTGACGATATAACGGCAATCCTTTCTGTAATTGACAGTCATTCCTGGGTAAAAAATGTATTCGTTACTTCGTTCTATTCTATTCCAGCTCGACGCTGAGCGCTCGCACCACTTATCGTTAAACTCTTTAAACTTAGCCAACAAGCTAAAACTAAGCGGATTGTTGGCAAAGCCGATGGTTAGCGATCCGGTTGAAGTGATGGGGATTAAGTTTGCAAACCGAGTGGGCTTAGCAGCAGGTTTAGACAAGAACGGTGAATATGTTGATGCCTTAGGAAGCCTTGGGTTTGGTTTCGTAGAAGTTGGTACAGTCACACCAAGACCACAGCCAGGAAACCCGAAGCCACGATTGTTCCGTATTAAAGAAGCTGAAGCGATTGTTAACCGCATGGGCTTTAACAACGATGGTGTTGCACAGTTATTGGAGAACGTTAATCAAGCTGAATACAGTGGTGTCTTAGGAATAAACATTGGCAAGAACTTTGATACTCCGGTCGAAAAGGCGGTTGATGATTACTTAATAGGCATGGAAAAAATCTATGCCAAAGCCGATTATATGGTGGTGAATATCTCGTCGCCAAATACACCGGGTTTACGTGATTTGCAGTTTGGTGAAACTTTAAAGTCTCTCCTTGGTAGCTTAAAAGAAAAGCAAGTTCAGTTGAGCCAGGAGTATGGAGTCTACAAGCCATTAGCGATTAAGATTGCCCCTGATTTATCCAATGATAATATACAGGAGTTAGCTGAAACCTTTACGCAGTTTGAGATGGACGGCGTTATTGCTACAAACACGACGTTTGATCGTAGCCAGGTTGAAGGCATGAAGAATGCTGATGAGCAGGGTGGCTTAAGTGGCAAACCTCTCGCAACCCAGTCCACTAAAGTGATTAAAAATTTGGTTGAGGCTATGAACCACAAGATCCCAGTTATCGGTGTCGGTGGAATTCACAATGCCGAAACGGCTGTGGAAAAAATAGAAGCGGGTGCGAGTTTAGTCCAAGTATATTCTGGCTTTATTTATGAAGGCCCCAAATTAATTCATGATGCCGCATTAGGCATTAAAAAGAACGCTAGCTGAGAAGCTACGGTTATATAGAGAATCATTATGCAATTTTACGCAATTTGCCCGAAAGGCGTCGAGCCGTTATTGGCCACTGAGCTTGCCACTTTCGGAGCTAGCGAGATTAAAGAACACCCGACACATGTTTCCTTCGAAGGCGATCTAGCTGTAGCCTACAAGGCTTGCTTACGCTCCCGTTTAGCGAATCGAGTCTACCTCTGCTTGTTAGAAGACAACTTTGAAACGGTTGATGAGATGTATGAAAAGATTAATCGTATCGAATGGAGTTGGCATTTTGATCTCAATCAAACCTTTGTCGTAAGTTGTGTTGCTCGTAAGAACAAGCATATTCGTCACTCTGGGTTCGGTGGACAAAAAACTAAAGACGCTATTGTTGACTATTACAACGAGCGCTACGAAAAACGCCCGTCGATTGACAAAGAAAACCCAGACTACCGTGTTCACGTTGTGGTGAATGGCAGCCAGCTTAAAGTCGGTATCGATCTTTGTGGGCATGGCTTGAACCAACGCGGTTACAGGGAAGAGGGTGGTCGCGCACCGATTAAAGAAAATTTAGCCGCAGCGCTTCTTATTCGTGCCGGTTGGCCTGAGTTATCGCAACAGGGTTACGACTTTCACGACCCGATGTGCGGTAGTGGCACCTTGCTGATTGAAGCCGCTATGATGGCGGCAAACATTGCCCCAGGACTGCTCAATCATGACTTTGCCTTTTTAGTCTGGAAGCAGCACGATGAGTCCTTGTGGCAAGACATATTAAATGAAGCTAAGGCTGAGGCTGAAAAAGGGCGTGAAAAGCTCACAAATCGCTTTTATGGCAGTGATAGCTACCGTCGAAGCTTACCCTTAGCGGAAGAAAATTGCCGTGCGAGTGGCTTAGCGGAGTTCATTGAGATAGAAGAGCAGGATATTCGCCATCCAAAGGCAGAGAATATCAGCGAGAAAGGATTACTACTTTCAAACCCACCTTATGCTGAACGATTAGGCGAGGAAGAAGAAGTTACTCAGCTTTATCGTGATTTTGGCGATTATATCAAGAAGCGCTGTAATGGTTGGCATGCTGCATTTATTACAACCGAAGATCAGTTTGCTAAAGCGGTTGGTCTGCGCTCTCATAAGCAATACAAATTTAAGAATGGTGCTTTAGACTGCAAATTATATTTATTTGAGGTCACTAAAGAGAATTATTATACGCCGTTCGATCCAACGAAAGTTAATCCAAACTGGGAAAAAGGCTTGTCAGAAGGCGCGGAAATGTTAAAAAACCGTATGCGCAAGAATCTGCAACGCTTGAAGTCCTATTTAAAGCAGAATGATGTAACCTGTTATCGTCTGTATGATGCTGATTTGCCAGAGTACTCAGCTGCGATAGATGTGTATGGTGATGATGTGCATATCCAAGAGTATATGCCACCGAAAGAAGTGCCAGAGAAAACCAGCCGTAAACGTCTGCAAGAAATCGTGCGCGTGACGTCTGGCTTGATGGATATTCCAGAAGCCGATATTCATTTAAAGCAGCGTTTAAGACAAAAGGGTAAGCAGCAATACACCAAGCAGCAGACTGCTGAGGACGACTTTAAAGTGGTTGAAGAGAACGGCTTTAAATTCCAAGTGAACTTGAAGCAGTATCTCGATACGGGGTTATTCTTAGATCACCGCAAAACTCGTAAAATGATTTTTAACGAGGCTGAAGGTAAAAGATTCCTTAATCTATTTGCGTACACGGGCTCTGTTAGCGTATACGCAGCAATGGGCGGCGCTAAGACAACCACCGTGGATATGTCCAATACCTATATTAATTGGGCTAAGAAGAACTTTAGTTTGAATGGTATCTCACCCTATGGTCACTCTTTCGTTCAGTCAGACTGTATGCAGTGGTTAGAGGAAAATAAAGGTGACAAACAGTACGACTTGATCTTCTTGGATCCGCCAACTTTTTCCAACTCTAAGCGTATGGAAGACACTTTTGATGTACAAAGAGATCAAAAAGACCTAATCAACCTAACAATGAGCCTTTTAAAGCAGGGTGGTAAGCTCTATTTCTCGAATAACTTTAAGAGGTTTGTATTGGAAGAGTCGCTTAAAGAGAAGTTTGTAATCCATGAAATTACGGGTAAAACACTTCCACCAGACTTTAAGATGAGTAAAAACCATCATCGATGTTGGTTAATTCAGCATAAGGAATAAAACAAAGCCCAGTAAATACTGGGCTTTTGACGTTTATGTAGTACCTAAAATTCGTTTATTTCTTTTTAGGAGTTACACGTTTCTTCGCAGGAGCTTTCTTTTTGGTTGCTGCTTTTTTCTTAGCAGGAGCCTTTTTCTTAGCTGGGGCTTTCTTTTTGGCTGGTGCTTTTTTCTTAGCAGGAGCCTTTTTCTTAGCCGGAGCTTTTTTAGTTGCTACTTTTTTCTTAGCAGGTGCTTTTTTCTTGGCAGCTGCTTTAGCCTTCTTCTTTTTCTCTGCGGCTTTCTTTTTAGCGGCAGCTTTTTTAGCAGCAGCTTTTTCACGTGCGATACGCTTCTTCTCTGCTTCTTTCGCTTTCTTCTCTTCTTTAGCGTTCCAATCTTTTTCGAATTTAGCAATGGCTTTTTCTAAAGCGGCTTGCTTTCTAGCTGCTGCTTTACCATCGGCTAGAGCCGTTTTAGCTTTTTCTTGAGCTTTAGCGGCTTGGTTGACCAAAGTTTTTGCTTTGCGTGCTGCATCTTTCGCTTTCTTTGCAGCAGCTTTGTTTGTTTTGTTCGCTTTATCCTTTGCTTTTTTAGCAGCGGCTTTAGCTTTCTCGTTTGCTTTTTTAGCAGCTTCACGAGCTTTTTTTGCTGCTGTGTTTGCTTTGTTAGCGGCGGCTTCGAGTTGCTTCAAAGTTGGAGCCTTTGATGACTTCGATTTCGTAGCAGAAGACTTGCTTGGTTTTCTAGCCATGGTTGTTTCCCCTATTTGGTCGTGTGATGTTTTTGGTTAAATTTCAATCAAATTATACGGAAAGAATTTTGTAATGTTAAATACTAATTATGATAAAGTGAGCTTATTGATGTCTTTTTCTATGTTTTTCTTAAAAAAGTATGCCAAATAGAGAAGAAATAATTTTATATACAACTTTTGGTTGTCATTTGTGTGAGCAAGTTGAAGCGATGATTTTTGCTTTAAACGAGAAAAAAAATTTAACGAAAACTCATGAAGTAATTGCTTTCGATATTATTGATGACGAAAAAATTTTAGAAGAATATCGTACAACAATTCCTGTATTAAAAAATAGAACAACTAATGAAAAGTTATTCTGGCCATTTACTTTTGAAGAATTAGAAAAGTGGTTCTATCGTTCATGATTTTTTTGTAATACTCCAGCTTCAATTTTTTGCTAGATCTTATTTTCACAATCTCGAGTTTTAATTTTTACATTAAAGTGATTGAGCAAGCCCGATTCGGTCAGTGATAATTTGACCTATTCAATTCTTTATTCACAGTTTTAGTTGCATTTATTTTTGGCCCCTTGGAACTCGGCGATGAGTTTAAATACCTATTTAAGTGTCAGTTCCTAACTCCTGTCATGTGACAATGGAGTGTCTTAGTCGTTGTAATATCTTGACAAAACACCGTTTTGAACGTATGTTTCAAACAAGTGTTTTATTTGGTGTAGCCTTATTGATATGAGTTCACATGATACAACCCAGACCAAGATTCTAGATGCCGCTGAGTTTCTCTTTGCGGAACGTGGCTTTGCGGAAACCAGTCTAAGAACCATTACAGGTCGAGCGAAAGTTAATCTAGCCAGTGTGAATTACCACTTTGGCTCTAAGAAATCTTTGATTCAAGCCGTGTTTGATCGATTCTTACAGGACTTTACGCAGCAGCTAAGTGTCCGTCTTGAGCAACTGGAGCAAGAGCCTGCAAACGAACTCAAGGCCGAAACCTTATTAGCCGCTTTAATTGATCCGTTATTGTCACTTAATACGAAAAGACCCAATGCTGTTTCAATATTCATGCGTTTATTAGGACGCGCTTATGCCGAAACTCAAGGACATTTACGTCGTTACGTGACTGAACGTTATGGTCATGTACTGGTTCGCTTTACTCTTTTATTCCAAAAGGGTTACCCCGAACTGACTAACGATCAAATCTTTTGGAGGCTCCACTACATGCTTGGTAGCTTGATTTTCACCCTTGCTGGTAGTGATGCGTTACGCCAAATTTCAGAAGCTGACTTCAATCGAAGTTTAGAAGTCAAAGATGTGATAGAAGAAATGGTACCGTTTTTAGCTGCAGGCATGAAAGCTTGAGTTTAGAAGCGACCGATTCCACCAAATAATCTAATTTTAAAATACAGAGTACCGAGGAAAACGAATGATAGGGTTACTAGAGTTTTTAATCATGCTAGCAGCGGTAGGCTTTTGCGCTTATCAACGCATGGCAATGAAAAACGCAATGATCGTAAATGGCGTGGCGCTGTTGGTGTTGTTAATCGCCTTTGATAATTCGTGGGGCTTTTATGTCTCCTTATTAATTTATGGTGTTGTGTCACTGTTTTACTATTTGCCTGACCTGCGAGTCGACTGGATTTCGCGAAAACTCTATCACTTTATGCAGAAAGTCCTGCCACCAATGACTGAAACAGAAAAAACCGCTTTAGAAGCAGGTGATGTTTGGTGGGAAGCTGAATTATTCCGCGGTAAGCCGAACTGGCAGACTCTGCTTAATTACAAGAAGCCTGAACTAACTGAAGAAGAGCAAGCTTTTGTCGATAACGAAACAGAAGAGCTTTGTTCGATGCTGGATGATTGGGATATCGTTCATAAACGTAAAGATTTACCACCGGAAGTGTGGCAGTTCATTAAGGACAAAGGTTTCTTGGGAATGATTATCCCGAAAGAGTATGGCGGTAAAGGCTTCTCGGCTCTTGCTCACTCTACGGTGGTCACTAAAATTGCTACTCGAAGTGGTAGTGCTGCGGTTACGGTAATGGTGCCAAACTCGTTAGGCCCTGGTGAGTTATTACTGCATTACGGTACTCAAGAACAAAAAGATTATTACCTTCCGCGCTTGGCGACGGGTGAAGAAATCCCTTGCTTCGCATTAACCTCGCCGGTGGCTGGTTCTGATGCCGGTGCAATTCCTGATAAAGGTATTGTCTGTAAGGGCGAGTACAACGGTGAAGAAACCCTTGGTATTCGCATCACCTGGAACAAGCGTTATATTACTCTGGCTCCAGTCGCGACCATTGTTGGTCTAGCTTTCAAACTGTATGACCCAGAAGGCTTGCTAGGTAACAAAGATAAAGAAGATTACGGCATTACTTGTGCCTTAATTCCAGCGGATCACCCGGGCGTTAATACTGGCCGTCGTCATTTACCAATGAACCAAGCTTTCATGAACGGTACGACTACTGGCGACGACGTGTTTATTCCAATGAGCATGTTAATTGGTGGTGAAGATTACGCAGGTCAAGGCTGGCGTATGCTGATGGAAAGTTTGGCCGCGGGTCGTTCGATTTCATTGCCAGCGATGGGTACGGCGGTTGCTAAACTGTCTTACCGTATGACAGGTGCTTATGCTTTAGTTCGTGAGCAGTTTAAATTACCTATTGGTCGCTTCGAAGGTGTTGAAGAAGCGATGGCGCAAATCGCAGGCCTGGCTTATCGTACTGAAGCGAGTCGTTTGATGACTGCAGGCGCTGTGGATTTAGGCGTAAAACCATCGGTCGTTTCTGCCATCGCTAAATACGAGATGACGGAAATGGGGCGCGATATTATGAATCACGCGATGGATGTTCACGCTGGTCGTGGCATTATCATGGGTGAACGTAACTATCTCGCCAATGGCTTTATGAGCCAGCCTATCGGTATTACGGTGGAAGGCGCGAATATTTTAACGCGTAATTTGATGATCTTTGGTCAGGGCGCTATCCGCTGTCATCCTTATGTCTTGCGTGAAATGTTAGCGGCACAATTGGACGATGAAGAAGAGGGCGTAAAGCGTTTTGATAGTTTGTTATTCCGTCACGTAGGTTATGGCGTCAGTAACTTCTTCCGTACTTTAGGTTTGGGTGTTACAGCTGCGAGAATCGCAGAGAAACCTGTTGCCGGCGAAACTGGTCGTTACTATCAACAGTTAACGCGAATGAGCTCTGCGTTAGCGCTAACTTCTGATGTAGCTATGGGCATGCTTGGCGGTGATTTAAAACGTAAAGAGCGTTTGTCTGCACGCTTGGCGGATGTCTTGAGCCACCTATACTTGTGTTCAACAGTACTGAAATATTACGAAGACCACGAGCGTCCGTTAGCTGACTTGCCGTATGTTCGTTGGAATATGGAGTACGGTTTGCACAAAATCCAAGAAGCTTTCTATGACTTCTATGAAAACTTCCCGAATAAAGCCGTAGGTAAAGTGTTGCGTTTTATCGCCTTCCCTTATGGCAAAAGTTATAAACGTCCATCAGATCGCCTAGAACGTGAATTAGTATTGCCGATGATGAAGGATTGTGAAATCCGTGATCGGATTACTCAATATGCGTATGTTGGCAATACGGATGATGACGTAACAGGCCGAGTTGAGCTTGCCTTTAAGAAGGTTCTTGAAGCAGATAGCGTACGCTTTAAACTGCGCAAAGCGATGAAGTCTAAGGAGCTTGATAAGAATTTGACCAATATGGAGCGTATCGAGCAAGCGCTTGAGAAAGGGATTATCACCGAAGATGAAAAGCAAATCTTAAGCGATGCGGAAACTGCGCGTATGGACGTTATCCAAGTGGATGACTACTCTAATGAGCAGATTTCAGGTGTGGTTGAGGACTAGTTGCCAAGTTAGGAATAATTAGTGTATTTCTGCAACAAAAGTCACATCTTTTCAGTGAGCAAAAGATGGAGTATGGTATATATTATGGCTAAACTAGGTGAAACAACGTGTGGCGACGCTATTTATAGGAGCGAGAAATGTACAAAATATTATTAACAATGGCCATCCTGGCAGTCAGCTTTACGCTTGTTGCTGAAGAAAAAGGAGTTCCTGTTCAGCAAGGTAGCCAGCTATCGGATAAGCAGGTTGTAATCAGCGAGATTGAAAAAAGCTGTGAATTAAATGGGTTAGCCAACTGTGGATGCATTGCTGAGTCAATGATCCCATTGATTACTGATGCTGAAGCCTCGGTAATTAGCTCAAGGCTGAAATCAGGCGAGTTAAGCCATGAGAACTTAATTCCTCGTAATCGTGTAAAGTTCAACCGAGCCCAACAAATCTGTAACGGCTGAAGTTATGAAAGGCGCTATCTAGCGCCTTTTTTTATGGCTTAAATATTGAACACTCATCATACCTGTTGCTCCCTGTTATTAAGCATCTTCAATATTTGGTATTCTGGACTATTAAGTTTATGATATAGCTAATGCCTTAAAGGTTAATTGGCACATTTATTAGAATTTGAAGAGACCGAATATATGTCGAAAGATAAACTCGTTATTTTTGATACAACTTTGCGTGATGGTGAGCAAAGTCCTGGCGCGTCAATGGATAAAGAAGAAAAACTAGAAATCGCGCAACAATTAGAAAAAATGAAGGTCGATGTTATCGAAGCTGGATTTGCCGTTGCGAGTCCTGGCGACTTTGAAGCCGTTAAATTAGTCGCGGATAACATCAAAGACAGTACCATTTGTTCATTATCTCGTGCTGTAGACAAAGATATTGAAGTGGCTGGCGAAGCGCTCAAGGGTGCAAACTCAGGTCGAATTCATACTTTTATTGCAACATCTCCGCTACACATGAAGCACAAGCTACAAATGGAACCAGAAGCAGTTATTGAGCAAGCCGTGAAGTCTGTGCGTTTGGCGCGTAACTTATGCGAAGATGTTGAGTTTTCATGTGAAGACGCTGGTCGCTCAGACTTAGACTTTATGTGCGAAATTGTTGAAAAGGTTATTGATGCTGGTGCTCGCACTATCAATATTCCAGATACGGTTGGTTATAACATGCCTGAACAGTACGCCAATACAATTCAGCAGTTAATCGAGCGTATTCCAAACTCTGATAAAGCTATCTTTTCCGTGCACTGCCACAACGATTTAGGCTTAGCCGTTGCTAACTCTTTGGCTGCAGTACAAAAAGGTGCGCGCCAGGTAGAGTGTACTATCAATGGCTTGGGCGAGCGTGCCGGTAATGCGTCCTTGGAAGAAGTTATTATGGCGATTAAAACACGTCCAGATTTCTTTGATGTTGATGTGGATATTGATACTCGCCATATCGTACCGACGTCACAGCTGGTATCGAAAATTACTGGCTTTGCGGTTCAACCGAATAAAGCTATCGTTGGTGATAATGCTTTTGCACACGAATCGGGTATTCATCAAGATGGTGTTTTGAAGAATCGTGAAACTTATGAAATTATGCGCGCTGAAGATGTTGGCTGGGCCAATAACCGCATGGTTCTTGGTAAGCACTCAGGCCGAAATGCCTTCAAAAGCCACCTTGCAGGTTTAGGTATTCAGTTTGATAACAATGATGAACTGAAAGAAGCGTTTGTGGCATTCAAGAAGCTGGCGGACCAAAAGCACGATATTTTAGACGAAGATTTACTAAGTCTCATTAAGCGCTAATTGCCGGTGTCAGAATCAATGTCACATTGGAATCGAGCTTATCTTGATGCGTTAGAGGTACCTGTTTGGGTGCCTCTTAACGATCAGGCTGAAGAAAACACTAATCTAAAAGTCGATCCAAGCGAATCTAGGCCTCAAGCAACCTCGGCCAGTGCTGATGCCGTGAAGGTAGAGGCTGAAGAAGCCGCTGAATCTAATATAGACTCTGCTCCTAATATAGAAGGCGATTTTATTCGCATCTTGCAAGGCGAAGCGAGTGCTGATTTTGTTTTTGTCATCCCTAAAAGTGCTGATCCAGCAAGTTGCAAGGCTTCAATAAGGCAGTTAGAGCTGGCATGGAAAGCCTGGTTAGATCAACCTTTTACAGCAGCCATTGCACAACTTAGTGAGCAATCAGAATACGCACAATCGGTTGAAAGTTGTCGTGGCAAAATAATCCTTTGTGGTAGTGAGTTGACGTCTTTCGAGCATCCAAGTATCCAAGCTCCCTCTTTAGATGCGCTGCAAAGCAAGAAAAAAGAATGGTGGAGCTTGTTGCAGCGATTGCACTAATGAATTCTTCATCAATTAATATTCGTCCGCTTGAGGTGGTCGATCTTGAGCAAGTGATCAACATCGAGCTAGAAGCTCACGACTACCCATGGAAAAAAAGTATTCACTTAAGTTGTATTGAGCAGGAATATCCCAGCCTTGTGTTAGAGCAAAACTCCAGCATTATTGGTTATGTCGTATTTAATTATTTATTTGATGAATGTCACCTGATGAACATCACAACCTCAGTGTCATACCAAGGGAAAGGCTTTGCTAGCCAACTGATACAAGCCATGTATAAAAAAGCAAAGGTCGCAGGAATGCAAAGCGTGCTGCTCGAAGTGCGTGAATCAAACCAGCCTGCCTTGTCCTTTTATACGAAAGAAGGTTTTGAAGAAATCGGCCGTCGCCCAAATTACTATCCCAGTCAAGATTCTCGCGAAGCCGCCATTGTGATGCGACGCAGTTTATAACCCTTAGATTTCACCTCAATGCTTGATAGCTGTTAAACTACGCGTAATTTAGGTTTAACAGGTTATAAGCATGCAGCAAAAGTTTAGTCAGTGGTTGGAAGTACAAGGATACCAGTTTACCGATATCACGGCTTTAGTTATGGTCCTTGGCTTAATTCTCCTTATTTCGGTAGCGATTCACTTTATATTTCATCGAGTGGTGCTACGTTTTTTAGATAAGATGGCCCAAAAGTCTCAAAAGCGCTGGCGCAAAGCTTTCTTTGAAAGAAAGATTTTCAGTCGTATCGCTTTGGTGATTCAAGGTGTGATTATCTATATCCAGGCTGGCTTATGGCTTAAGCCCGACTCTGGCGTTATGGAATGGATCCAGACAATCTGCGTGCTCTGGGTGCTTCTGTTTATTTTGCTTGCAGTATTTTCATTACTTGATGCCTTGCTGGATATATCGTCAGATGACTCGCGCTTAAAGGGATTACCGCTTCGCGGACTATTTCAAAGTGTCAAGCTAGTGGCGACAGTAGTGGTTATTATTCTTGCCGTTTCTGCCTTAGTCGGTAAGTCGCCTTTAATAATTTTAAGCGGGTTAGGCGCGATGACCGCAGTGATTATGTTGGTCTTTAAAGATCCTTTGCTCGGCTTAGTGGCGGGGATCCAGTTATCGGCTAATGACATGTTGGACGTTGGCGATTGGCTAGAAATGCCGTCCTATGGTGCCGATGGTGATGTTATCGAAATCGCTTTAACCACAGTTAAAGTTCGTAACTGGGATAAAACCATCACCACTATTCCGACTTACGCGCTGATCTCAGATTCCTTTAAAAACTGGCGTGGAATGGAGCAGTCCGGTGGTAGACGCATAAAACGTCAAGTACTAATCGATGCCACAAGCGTAGAATTTTTGTCGGACGATGATGTGGCGCGATTAAAGAAAGCTCGCTTGTTGGAGCCATATTTAGAAGAGCGTCAAAAAGAAATCAGCCAATACAACGAAGAGAATCAGTTTGATTTAACTTCCCGAGCTAATGGTCGCCGCCTAACCAATATTGGTACCTTTAGAGCTTACTTATTGAACTATCTGGAGAACCACCAAGGAATTCGACAGGACATGACGCTGCTAGTTAGGCAGGGGCAGTCGTCGTCTAATGGTATTCCTATCGAGGTTTACGCATTTACTGCAACCACTAAATGGGCTGAATACGAAAATATTCAGTCTGATATTTTCGATCATATTTTCGCCGTGTTGCCGGAGTTTGGTTTAAGGCTCCATCAGTCGCCAACCGGCTATGATTTTTCAAAGCTAGCATCGGCGCAGGAAAATACCTTTAGTGGTCGCGTAGGTCAGGAAAAATAGCTTATAATGCCCGCCTTTGCGGGCTTGCTCCGTCTGTAACGCCCATCCAACGAATAATGTAACGAAGAGAGTAGCATGTCTAAATTGACGTCTGAAATTGAAAACCGTCGTACTTTTGCGATCATTTCGCATCCAGATGCGGGTAAAACGACCATTACTGAAAAAGTATTACTTTTTGGTAAGCAAATTCAGGAAGCCGGCGTTGTTAAAGGACGTAAGGGCAAGCACGCGACTTCAGATTGGATGGAGATGGAGAAAGAGCGTGGTATTTCTGTGACCACCTCGGTCATGCAGTTTCCTTATGGTGGTAAGACCGTTAATTTACTCGACACACCAGGTCACGAAGATTTCTCTGAAGACACATATCGTACTTTAACAGCGGTCGACTCGGCGCTGATGGTGATCGATGGCGGTAAAGGTGTAGAGGCTCGTACCATTAAGTTGATGGAAGTCTGTCGCCTACGTGATACGCCAATTCTGACCTTTATGAACAAAATGGACCGAGATATTCGTGATCCAATTGAGTTGCTGGATGAAGTTGAGGATGTTCTAAAGATTAAATGCGCACCGATTTCATGGCCGATCGGCATGGGGAAAGAGTTTAAAGGTGTGTACCATTTGCTCGAAGACAAGGTTTACCTGTATCAATCCGGCCAAGGACATACCATCCAAGAAGAGCGTGTGATCGAAGGTATCGATAACCCTGATTTGGATGAGGCTATTGGTCCGCTAGCAGCTGACTTCCGCGATGAACTTGAGTTGGTAAAAGGCGCAAGTCATGAGTTCGACTTGCAAGAGTTTTTAGATGGAAAACTTTCGCCAGTATTCTTCGGTACGGCGCTTGGTAACTTTGGTGTGGATCACATGCTGAGCGGTTTAGTCGAATGGGCGCCGTCGCCTTTACCGCGAGAAAGTGAGGATCGCGAAGTTAAAGCAACGGAAGAAAAATTCAGTGGCTTCGTTTTTAAGATTCAGGCCAATATGGATCCGCTACATCGAGATCGTATAGCCTTCGTCCGTATTTGTAGTGGTAAATATCAAAAGGGCATGAAAATGCGACATGTGCGACTAGGGCGTGATATGGCGGTTAACAACGCTTTGACGTTTTTAGCCGGCGACCGTGAGCACCTCGATGAAGCGTATGCAGGTGATATTATTGGGCTACACAATCACGGCACTATTCAAATCGGTGATACGTTTACCGAAGGCGAGGAATTAAAGTTCCGTGGTATTCCTAACTTCGCACCAGAGCTTTTCCGCCGTGTACGCCTACGTGATCCACTAAAGAATAAAGCATTATTAAAAGGCTTGGTGCAACTATCGGAAGAGGGTGCTACTCAGGTCTTCAGACCGCAGAATTCTAACGACTTGGTGTTGGGAGCCGTTGGTGTGTTGCAGTTTGATGTGGTCGCGGCACGCTTGAAGAACGAATATAAAGTTGAATGTATTTATGATCAGGTCAGCATTGCTACAGCTCGCTGGGTGGTGTGCGATGATGATAAAAAGTTTGAAGAGTTCAAACGCAAAAATGCCGACAACCTTGCTTTAGATGGTGGTGATAACTGGAGTTATTTAGCGCCAACTATGGTAAATTTAAACTTGGCTATGGAGCGTTGGCCTGATATAAAGTTCTTAGAAACAAGGGAACACTAAAATCTAAAAGGGTTGTAATGTTTAAAGCAAAAGTTAAAACACCAAATATTCGACTATTCGATAGTCACTGTCATTTGGACTTTCCTGTTTTCGATACCGATCGCAATGCAATCTTTGAGCAAATGAGAAAAGTCGGTATTGAAGGGGTTTTAATCCCGGGTGTGAAAAAGGAAAACTGGCGCTTTATACGTCAACTTGGCGCTACCAAGCCAGGTGTTCATGTTGCTTTAGGATTGCACCCAATGTTCATTAAAGAGCATAGAAAGGAGCATATTCATGATCTTGAGCTCGCTTCCGAACTGAAGCCTTTAGCGGCCATTGGCGAAATTGGTTTGGACTATTATGCAAAGCATCTTGATCGTAAAGTCCAAATCGCTTTATTCAAAGCACAACTTGAAATCGCTAAGTCTTGTAAATTACCCGTAGTTTTACATGTAAGGAAGGCGCATGAAGACGTATTACTTTATCTGAAGACAATGCGTTTTCAAGAAGGTGGTATCGTTCATGCTTTTAACGGCAGTATGCAACAAGCCGAGCGTTATCGTGACCTAGGTTTTAAGTTAGGCTTTGGTGGCGCTATGACTTACCCAAAAGCTGTAAAACTAAGAGACCTAGCGACTAACTTGCCACTTACAGATATTGTTCTGGAAACGGATGCCCCAGATATGATTCCCGCCAATACAGACAAAAAGCATAACAGCCCCTTATTGATATTCAATAACTTCAATACGCTTGTTGAGTTGCGTGAAGAAAGCGCTGAAGATATCGCTCGTCAGACCACTTTAAACTCTCGTCAAATCCTCCGTGTAACCTAATGTACAAACAGTGAACACTTCACATTTCGAATGTATCTCAGTTGTTGGTGGGTAATTCTTAAGCTATAACCTTGGAACCTGTGCTTTTTATAAAACAAATTATGCAGGTTCATATAGCTAATGAAAACAACCAAATGGGGTCATTTATGGATAAAAATAACTTTTTTCCGCCCGCTAAAAAACTCTTAATAGCCAGTGCTGTATTCGCAGCCGTTGGCTTTAATAGTACTGTAACCGCGGCCGAAGAAGAGACAAGTGCAGAAGCTGAAAGCATTATTGTAACCGGCTCACGCATTCGACAATCACAAGCTGAAGGAACCAACCCGGTTCAAGTATTAACGCGCGAAGACTTAGATCGTACAGGTCTGAAAACGGTTGGTGATATTTTACAACGTTTGCCAGCGGCAGGTTCTGCACTAAACACGCGCTTTAATAGTAGTGGTAACTTTGGTTTCCCACCAGATGGCGGTGGTATTGGTGCCGGTGCTGCTGAAGTTGCACTACGTCACCTAGATTCAAAGCGAACCTTGGTTCTTGTTGATGGCGTTCGTTGGGTTAACGGCTCATCGGCCTCAGGTGTTTCAAACTCCGTCGACTTAAATACTATTCCAATTAGTATCGTTGATCGAATAGAAGTTCTAGAAGATGGTGCATCTTCAATTTATGGCTCTGATGCAATCGCTGGTGTAGTTAACATTATTACACGTAAAGATTTCGATGGTATGGAGTTTAACGCCTATGGTGGTGCTTATGATGAAGGCGACGGTGAAACTGGTCAATTTGATTTAGCTTTCGGGGCAACGGGTGATAAACACCGTGTGTTCTTTAGCATCAGTCACTATGATCAGCAGGAAGTAAATTCATGGGCTCGTGAGTTGTCAGCAGTTCCGGTACCGGGCACAGGCGTAACGCGTGGTAGCTCTGGTACACCGCAAGGTCGCTTTATCTTTTTAGGCCAAGACAACAATATGGATGGCGAGCCGGATGTTTACAGCCTAACCGTCAATGATGGTGTCACAGGTGTCCCAACTTATGACCCGAATAATCCAGGTGGACCTAACGATGACTTCCATGCCTTCACTAATGCGGATCGTTTTAACTTTGCTGCTTACAACCTGTACGTCACACCGAGCCAAAGAACCTCGATTTTTGGTCAAGCAGACTACCAACTTACGGACAATGTTAATTTCTACGCTAAAGCGCTTTATAACAACCGTAAATCAGTAAACCAAGCTGCACCTGAACCAATTTTCTTAGGCCCAGAAGCGGGTACTGGTGGTTTGGCGGACTCAGTTAGCATCCATGAAACTAACCCCTACAACCCATTTGGTATGACGCTTGATGCAAACTCAAACTTCTTACTACTTGGTCGAAGACCTATAGAGGGTGGCCCACGTAATTATCGTCAAAATGTTGATACCAGCTATATTGGCTTAGGTTTTAATGGCGACTTTGCAGCAGGCGACAATGTATTCTTCTGGGACGTAAATTACAGTCATGGTAAGAACTACGCGACACAAATTAAGCGTGGCGGTTATAACATTCGTCATATTCAAAATGCTTTAGGCCCATTAGCAGACTGCGAAGCTTTGGCTGGCTGTGTACCTCTGAACTTATTCGGTGGCCAAGGCGATGGTTCAGGCACAATTACTCAGGATATGTTGGACTATATCCAGTTTATTCAGAAAGATGCCAGTGAAAACGTTATCGACACAATTTCCGCTAATATTTCAGGTGACTTGTTTGAAATGCCTGCGGGTTACTTCTCGTTTGCGGCAGGTATCGAGTCACGCGAATACCGCGGCTTCTTTGAGCCAGATCCTGTGGTTGTAGCAGGTGACAGTAACGGCGTACCGTCGAAACCAACTAGTGGCTCGTACGAAGTTGATGAATATTACGCAGAGTTTAAAGTACCTTTGCTAGCCGATGTTGCAGCAGCAGAAGAGTTAACGCTTTCATTAGCGGCTCGTAATTCTGATTACAGTACTTTCGGTTCTGAAACAACGACCAAAGCTGGTTTATTATGGCGTATTAACGAAGAGTTTATGCTTCGTGGTTCGGTTTCTGAAGGCTTCCGTGCTCCAAGTATTGGCGAGTTGTATTCGTCGGCGGCCAGATTCGATGCGACCTTAACGGATCGCTGCTCGAATCATCCTGGCACTATTTATGAGAATGCTTGTAATATGCTCGGGGTCCCTTCTAACTACGAACAGCCTAACCCACAAATTTCAATTACTACAGGTGGTAACCCTAACTTAGAAGCCGAAAAGTCGGACAGTCAAATGCTAGGTTTCGTTTACAGCCCACAGTGGGTTAACTCTGTAGACTGGATTAACACCTTAGATTTTAAAGCAACTTACTATAAGCATGAAATTCGCGATGCTGTGCAAGCACCAGATGCTCAGACTCAGCTTGATCAGTGCTTAAGCTCGGATGACCCAACCACGGCGGCTGCTTGTAACGGCATTACTCGTGCAGCAACGGGCGCGATTAACGGCTTTAATAACCGATTGATTAACATTGGTGGTATTGATACTTCTGGTTACGATGTAGCCATCACGTATACTGCGCCACAGTCGGACTGGGGCATGTTCTCGGTAACATGGTTTAACACTTTCGTTAGCGATTATGTTGAAGAGGATGCTTCTGGTAGAACTGTTGATCTAGTTGGTAAAGAGCAGAATGACTCGGGTATCCCTGAGTGGAAGTCGGTACTAACTATGGGCCTTAACCAAGATGACTGGGGTTTAAGTTGGACGGTACGCTACGTCGACAGCCTAACTGAAAGCTGTAGTGACTTCTTAGACGGTACTCCAGATGGACTAGCTGAGCTTGGTTTATGTTCAGATCCAGATAATAGACTGAATACACTAGACTCACGTGTTTATAACGACCTGCAGTTTAGCTACTTCCCTGATGTTGACGATATGGAGATGGAGCTTAACGTTGGTGTAAATAACTTCTTAGATGAAGACCCACCAGCATGTTATAGCTGTTCGTTAAACGGTTATGATCCATCAGTTTACGATCCGGAAGGTGTATTTGCTTACGCTTCAATTAAACTGAAGTTTTAAGTAAATCGTAACGATATAAAAATGGGGCTTCGGCCCCATTTTTGTTGCAAAGAAGTATGCTCTCTCAAAGAGTTAACGAGTAAGTATTTGAAATTATGGAAATATGCTTTAATCTGATGGTAATAATCATAGGAAAAGTAATTCGATGACAATCCCTTTATCAACATTTCACATTCTTAAGCTGTTGCTCAAAGCAGACTGGATATCGAACGAGCAGTTCGAAGCTGCAAAAATTCATTTAAGGCAGGTGGACCCAAAGCTTCATCCGATTGAACAAGTCGCTGATTTATCGTTAACACGCCACAATCAACATCAGAAAATTATCGATGAAGAAGTGCTAACACGATTTTTAGCAGGGCTTTACAAGCTTCCTTATTACCGTATCGATCCACTGAAAGTCCATGTTGATGATATTACCGATGTCATGTCTTATGCCTACGCTCAACGTCATAACATACTAGCTGTAGAGGTGAACGACGATAGCGTTAAAGTGGCGGTCATGAATCCAGATGAATTATCATGGAAAGAAAGCCTTGGGCAGGTGGTTAGCCGGGATATTATTCCTGTTTTCGCAAACCCTGCCTCTATTAAACGTTATCAACGTGAGTTTTATCAGCTCTCTGCGTCTGTCGCCGGCGCAAAGAATACCAACCCTAAAAGTGACACTAGCGTTACCAACTTGGAGCAGCTCATCGAGCTTAAGGGCGGAGAAGAAGCGGACGCTAACGATAAGCACATTGTGCAGATTGTTGATTGGTTATTGCAGTACGCCTTTAAGGAACGTGCGAGTGATATCCACATCGAACCAAGACGTGATATTGGAAAAATTCGATTCCGCATAGATGGCGTATTGCATAGCGTTTATGAATTACCGATTGCTATTACTCAAGCGGTTATATCGCGTCTTAAGATCCTTGGTCGAATGGACCTAGCAGAGCGCCGTAAGCCACTCGATGGACGTGTTAAAACTCGGGCCCCAGATGGTCAAGAGATTGAATTGCGCTTGTCGACTCTACCGACTGCCTTTGGCGAAAAGTTCGTTGGACGTATTTTTGATCCAACGGTTTTGAAAAGAGATTTTACTGAACTTGGCTTGGAGCCTGAAACCGAGCGCGTTTGGCGTGATTTAATTGGTCAGTCGACGGGCATTGTTTTGCTAACGGGACCTACCGGCTCGGGTAAAACGACTACTTTATACACTTCACTTAAGTTACTGGCTACACCTGAAGTCAATATTTGTACCATTGAAGATCCGATTGAGATGGTCGATCCTGCGCTGAATCAAATGCAGGTTCACCATGACATTGATCTCGATTTTGCCGCTGGTGTAAAAGCATTATTACGACAAGATCCCGACATTATTATGATTGGTGAGATTCGTGACCAAGAAACCGCTCAAATGGCTGTACAGGCGGCTTTAACCGGTCACTTGGTAATTTCTACATTACACACCAATGATGCGCCTTCGGCGATGACACGATTGATTGAGGTTGGCGTTGAGCCTTATTTACTGAATGCTACCATGCTGGGAGTTATGGCCCAACGACTGGTGCGAACCTTGTGTTCTTTCTGTAAGCGTAAAACTGAAGTGGATACAGAGGCATGGCAAATTCTCGTTGGCGATAACCTTAATGGTGAGTTGGAGATGCCACAGCATATTTATGAACCTGTAGGCTGCGATGACTGTCGCCATACAGGTTATCAAGGTCGCCAGGGGATTTATGAGCTTATGCGAGTTACCGATGAGCTTAAAACTTTAGTTCACGATGATGCTTCAATTAAGTCGATGCGAAAACAAGCCCAAGTTCAGGGCATGAATCTATTGCGAGTCAGTGGCGCCTATAAAGTGGCGCAAGGGTTAACCACTATTGAGGAAGTGTTACGAGTATCGCCAAGAGATAATAATTAATCGATTTTACAAAGGTTAGTAAATAAAAAAGGCTGTGAAATCACAGCCTTTATTGTATCTATTGATCATCGTCTACTTCTACATCGCCTTGCTGCTCTATGGCTTCTTCTATAATTTCTTCTGCAGGCTCGATCTCATCTTCGTCTAAAGTCTCTTCGACTAATTCATCCGCGCCCGGTTTTGGCTCTTCGACCTTTTTAAGGACTTGATAATAACGTCGAATATTGTTGACATACTTTACGGGCTCATCGCCACGTGCGTAGCCATAACGGGTTTTAGAGTACCACTTTTTCTGACGAAGTAGTGGCAAGAATTTTTTCACGACCAACCACTTATCGGGGTTTTCACCCGCCTGTTGAGCCAGTCTACGAGCGTCTTCTAGGTGACCAAAGCCGACGTTATATCCCGCTAATGCAAACCAGGTTCTGTCTGGATCACTAATCCGTTCAGGAATTTTAGACTTCATCAGTCTGAAATATTCTGCGCCACCCATAATGCTTTGCTCAGGATCGAGACGGTTTTTGATACCCAGTTGCTTTGAGGTATCTAAAGTTAGCATCATTAGGCCTCGAACGCCTGTTGGCGAGCGCGCATCAGCCTCCCAGTGCGACTCCTGATAGCCCATTGCGGCTAAGAAGCGCCAGTCCAAGTCGTCGCCGGCGGCTTCGTAAAAATAAGGCTTAAACTCTGGTAGCTTGCTTTCGATAGCTCGATGGAAAGCACGGCTTCCCACATAGTCAAACTTCGATAAGTGGCCGTAATAACGTTCGATTAAATAGGATAGGGTGCCGTCGTCACGAATCTTACCGAAGAACTCTATCACTTTGATAAATAAACTATTATCACTATTTTTGTTAAATACCCAAGCAAGCTCTTCAGGCTCAGAAACGCTAAAAGCTACAGCTAGTTCAGGCTGTACTTGACGCATTAAATCCAACTCGTTGGAGTCTACAATGGTGTATTTGATTTCGCCGGAAAGTACCATGTCCAATAAATCTTGAGACGTTAGATCAGAACGCTCGGTCCAGCTTAATTCTGGATAGTCTTTTTGAATTTCAAACAGATCTTCCGAGTGTGAACTGTTGGCGATAACCGTAAGTTGCTCATCTACTTGGGAAAAGTCGCGAGGTCGAGGCGTGCCTTTTAAGTAAACGAGTTTACTGGTGATGCTTTGATAAGGAGGACCAAAGCGGAAGCGTTCTTGACGCTGGCTAGTCACCGTAAGGCCGGCAGCCACAAAGTCTACTGTGCCATTTTCGACTTCGTTAAGGATCTTAGCGATATCATTGTGGGTGACGATTTCTAATCGCACGTCTAAGTCTTCAGCAAAAAGCTTGACCAGCTCATACTCAAAACCCGAAAAGCCCTTTTCGCCAACCGACATGGTGGTTGGTGATATTCGGCTATAAACCTTAATGTATCCCTGCTCTTTAATGCGCTCTAGTTGCGTCTTTTCTTGGTAGTCACAAGAGGCGAGACCACCAATAATGAGTATTGCTAACGCCACTAATCCGAGTTTTTTGTAGAAGCTTATTATCATGAATGGTAATAACTTTATGATTAACTACAGGCATTATGAAGGTAAATACTAAAAAAGTGCAAATTTAAGCGTTTAAATCAGCTCAATGACTTATCAAAAAGTCCTAGATGGAGTAAAATTTGCGCACTAATGGTATTCATCCCCTCACACAGTTTAGACAAGCCGAGAAGTTTATGCTCATACTACGCGGAAATCCTGCCTATTCACAGTTCCAAAAACAACGTCTTCTAGAAGAAGTTAGCGCTATAGAACCTTGTATTGCGGAGGTCTACGGCGAATTTGTGCACTATGTTCATGTTAGTGCCGAGCTAAGTGAAGACGAGCTTCAAGTCTTAGATCGTTTATTAGAATATGGCCCAGACCGTACTGCGAGCGAGCATACCGGTCAGCGCATGATTGTGGTGCCACGTCCCGGAACTATCTCGCCTTGGTCATCTAAAGCGACCAATATTGCCCACAACTGTGGTTTGGACAAGGTTATCCGTATTGAACGAGGCGTTGCGGTTTACTTCAACAACCCTGATGGTGAGCCATTAAGCGTTGAGGTCGCAGAGCGCTGCAAGCCACTTATTCATGATCGCATGACCCAGGTGGTGCTAACCGAGCATGAAGAAGCAGAGCAGTTATTTGTTCAAGAAAGCCCGAAGCCTTATGCCACTGTTGATATATTAAATGGCGGTCGTAAAGCGCTAGAAGTAGCCAACGTCGAAATTGGCTTGGCGCTAGCGGAAGATGAAATCGATTACTTAGTCGATAGTTTTAAGCAACTTGGTCGAAATCCAGTGGATGTCGAACTGATGATGTTTGCGCAGGCAAACTCTGAGCACTGTCGCCATAAAATATTCAATGCTTCTTGGACCATTGATGGTGTCGAAAAAGACCTGTCGTTGTTCAAGATGATTAAAAACACTTACGCTGTGAATTCTGAAGGCGTCTTATCGGCGTATAAAGATAACGCGGCGGTATTCGAAGGCTTTAGCGCACATCGTTTCTTCTCGAATGCTGAAACGAATGAATACCAATATCACTTAGAACCTGTGCACGTTCTGTGTAAAGTCGAAACGCACAACCACCCAACTTGTATTTCGCCTTATCCGGGCGCGTCTACCGGTTCTGGTGGTGAAATTCGTGATGAAGGCGCGACAGGTATCGGTGGTAAGCCGAAAGTCGGCTTAACTGGTTTCACGGTGTCTAACTTACGCGTTCCAGGTTATGAGCAACCATGGGAAACAGACTTTGGTAAGCCTGATCGAATCGTTACCGCGCTAGACATTATGTTGGAAGGCCCAATTGGTGGTGCGAGCTTTAATAACGAATTTGGTCGTCCGGCGGTTAACGGTTATTTCCGTACCTTCGAAGAAAAGTTCACCTTTGAATATGGTGAAGAGGTTCGCGGTTACCATAAGCCAATCATGATTGCTGGTGGCATGGGTAATATTCGCGAGCAACACGTCGAGAAAAAAGAAATTAAACCTGGCTACAAAGTTGTTGTTCTTGGTGGACCAGCGATGTTGATTGGTTTAGGCGGTGGTGCTGCCTCATCAATGGCCACAGGCTCAAGCCAAGAAGATTTAGATTTCGCTTCTGTTCAGCGTGATAACCCAGAAATGGAGCGTCGTTGTCAGGAAGTTATCGACCGCTGCTGGGCAATGGGCGAGCAAAACCCAATCGCCTTTATCCACGATGTGGGTGCGGGTGGTTTGTCAAATGCTATCCCTGAGCTGGTTCATGATGGTGAGCGTGGCGGTAAGTTTGAATTACGCCGCATACCAAATGCCGAAAAAGGTATGGCGCCAGTAGAAATCTGGTGTAACGAAGCGCAAGAGCGTTACGTATTAGCCGTTTCTCCTGATGACGTTGAGACCTTTGAAGCAATCTGTGAGCGTGAGCGTTGTCCGTTTGCCGTAGTTGGCGAGGCGACTGAAGAGTTGCACCTTGAGCTAAACGACGAGCATTTCGATAACAAGCCAGTAGACTTACCGATGGACGTATTATTCGGTAAAGCACCGAAAATGCACCGTGAAGCAAAAACCTTATCGAAGCCTTCGACGGAATTACCAAAAGTTGATGATATCAACGAAGCGGTCGATCGTATTCTTGCCTTACCTGCGGTAGCAGATAAATCGTTCCTAATCACCATCGGCGATAGAACCGTTGGCGGTATGGTCTCGCGTGATCAGATGGTCGGCCCGTGGCAGGTTCCTGTGGCAGACTGTGCGGTAACGACGTCAACGCATAACAGTTACACTGGCGAAGCTATGGCGATGGGTGAGCGCACACCAGCTGCATTGCTCGATAGCGCTGCTTCAGCACGTATGGCAGTTGGCGAGGCTGTAACTAACATCGCAGCAGCAAAAATTGATGATATTAAAAAGATTCGTTTATCTGCAAACTGGATGGCGGCTGCGGGCGCTCCAGGCGAAGATTCGAATCTTTATGAAGCAGTCCAAGCCGTTGGTATGGAGCTTTGTCCAGAACTTGGAATTACGATTCCAGTGGGTAAAGACTCGATGTCGATGAAAACGGTTTGGGAAGAAAACGGACAGAAGAAAAGCGTTACCTCGCCGTTATCATTAATCATTACAGCTTTTGCACCAGTCACTGACGTGCGCAAAAGCTTAACACCACAACTGAGAACAGACATTGGCGAGACTGAGTTATTACTAATCGACTTAGGCCGCGGTAAAAACCGTCTTGGCGCGACAGCCTTCACTCAGGTTTATAAGTTGTTAGGCACAGAGCCAGCTAACGTCGATTCGAGCGACGACCTGCGTAACTTCTTCAATGTAGTACAAGACTTGAACCAAGCGGGCCTAGTGAGCGCTTATCACGATCGCTCAGACGGTGGCTTACTAACAACTCTAGTTGAGATGGGCTTTGCCGGTAACTGTGGCGTCAGTGTCGACTTGTCGAACTTAACCGGTACTGCTGAAGAAATTCTATTTAACGAAGAGCTAGGTGCGGTATTACAAGTTCCAGCTTCTAAGCGTGATGATGTTGAAAGATTATTGAAAGAGCACAATGTTGAAGCGTTCAGCCACTTTATCGGCGTGCCTGCTGAAACGAAAACTTTTAGCGTGACGAAAGACGGTGAAGACGTCCTATCACGTGAGATGAAAGACTTGCGTGCGATTTGGTCTGAGCTAACTTTCCACATGCAAAAACTTCGTGACAACCCACGTTGTGCAGAAGAAGAATATCAAACCAAGCTTGATCTTGATAACCCAGGTTTAAAACCACAGCTAACTTTTGATGTGAGCGAAAACATCGCTGCACCAATGATTAGTAGCGGTGTTCGCCCGCGTGTTGCCATCTTGCGTGAGCAAGGCGTGAACAGCCACCTTGAAATGGCGGCGGCTTTCACTAAAGCTGGTTTCGAATGTATCGACGTTCACATGAGCGATATCCTAAGTGGTCGCGTAACGCTAAGAGACTTTACCGGTGCAGTCGCTTGTGGTGGCTTCTCGTACGGTGACGTACTGGGCGCTGGTGAAGGTTGGGCAAAATCGATTCTATTCAACAGCCGTGCTCGTGACGAGTTCGAAGCCTTCTTCAAGCGCGAAGATACTTTCAGCTTAGGTATTTGTAACGGTTGTCAGATGATGTCGAACCTGAAAGAGTTGATTCCAGGTGCTGATCACTGGCCACACTTCGTGAAAAACGAATCGGCGCAATTTGAAGCACGTTTCGCCATGGTCGAAGTCGCAAAATCACCATCACTATTTATGCAAGGTATGGAAGGCTCGCGCCTACCAATCGCCGTATCGCATGGTGAAGGTCGCGCCCAGTTTGCTTCAGCTGACGCTGCACAACAGGTAAACGCCTCAGGCTTAATCACAGCCCGCTACGTAAACAACTACGGCGATATTGCAGATACTTATCCAGCCAACCCGAACGGCTCACCACACGGTATCACAGGCCTCACTACAACCGACGGTCGTGTAACTATCATGATGCCTCACCCAGAGCGTGTTGCTCGCACGGTGCAGAACTCGTGGAGACCGGATGAGTGGAGGGAAGACGGGGCTTGGCAGCGTATGTTCTACAATGCCCGTAAGCACATAGGATAAATTTTAAATAGTCTTTTTCCTACAATACCGCGTTATAAGACTTTTTCGAGGTGCTCACTTACTACTAGTAAGCTCCGCGCCTCAAAAAGTCTTATGCCTTGTCTTGAAGAAAAAAACCTGCTTTAAAAACTACTTTTCAAATTTACAAAGTCGCCAGAAAGAAAAGTTCTGATTTTACAGTTTGAGAGGACTTTGGGCGTTAAGGTGCTCATTTGTTTCTAGCAAACTCCGCGAGCTAAAAAGCTTTACGCCTTGTCTTAAATAAAAAATCTAAGCTTTCACCTAATCGAAGAAATATCAAATTCTCACGTCATCCCGAGGTTTAACCGCGGGATCCAGTGTCTTTACTTAAAATTATATTTCGTTCTTTCAGCCAGTAGGTTGGGGGGTATGAACCCCAACATTGTTTATTCGTTGGGCATCGCTCCACTCAGCTGAACCTACGCCTATTACATTCAATACGTTTCTTTGATCCAGCTTACAGTCGGCTCGTTCTCTGAAAGTACGTTTAGTATGTCGTTCATAGATATAAACGCATAATGAGTTACTCTGTGATTTTCAAAGTTATCTATGGAGTGCGTCATTGCAGCATATTCGTTTGCCCACTTGGAATCTGAAATAGTCAAGGTCGGGTATGTCCATTCGTTAAATTGTTCTTTAGAACATTTTGGTAAGTTATTGGGTAATTCAATAACATTGTAACTTTCATCTTCCCACTGCAAAGCTATTGGGTGAGTGAAAACTAACTTCAGATCTTTATCAATACCACCAATGACTCTTGAAAAGTGCATTATGACTATTAACTTTGGATCTCGTTCAGAGATCCATTGATAGGAAATATCGGAACAAGGACAGTCAATTTCTTTAAATATTTCCCACTTAATAGTGAACTCCTTAATAAAATTGTTGTAATACTGCTATTACTAAACGGCTGATGATATATTACTGCAGTCTGATTAAGCTAAGACGAATAGGTGACTGCAAGGAATCCCCGAAGGGGAGTGTTTCGTTTAGCGGCGCGTGAGTAACTTTGTTGAGCGAGGGAAGTGCGAAGCACCTAGCGTCTGGGGTGGGCTTCTCTTTGGTTACTTTCTCTTGACCAAAAAAGAGAAAGTAACTCGCTGTAAGAGCGAAACCACTATTAACCTATACTCCCGCCATTAAACTCGCGACTAAAGCAGTCAATAACACCGCTAAAATAACCTGTACGATGGCGATTAGTACACCTTTGATAAAGCTTGTGCCAAGCACGAGCATGTAGGCGATGGCGGCGACGGGTACGGTGACGAGCCAGCCATAGGTGTTGTCTAAGTTTGGAAAGAAGTGTTCGACGCCATATTGGAAGAGGGCGGAGATGATAAGGGCGAACAGGCAGTTGAAGAAGCCTGTGTTTTTGGCGCCGATAAACTGCGCGGCGAACTTGAGCGGCAAAACGAGTAGTAGAACGACAATAATTAAACTGATTAGTGCTTCCATGTAACAGCTCCTTTCTGTGTAGTGTTAAAAATTAGTTGCTAACTCTTACGTTTGTTAGGGGTAAACAAGTTATAAACCACCATACCGATAAAGAAAAAGCCGAAAAAGACGCCGATATCCGTTAGAAATTTTCCTAGGTTAAACGGGTCTTTGAATAGGCTGTAGTTAAAGTCTATTAAATAAAATAATACCCTTGAGCTGACAAAAGCAATGATGAAGGCTGTGAAGGTTTGGGCTATTGGTGGTTTATATTTTTTTCTCATGATGTTGTGTGCTTATAGCTGAATGCATCTAACGTGGTTTCTATCAGCAATTTTTGTTGGTCTTTCGATACACAGTCTTTTTACGTTCGGGTTGTCGCTATCAGCCTTAATAATGAATGCCCCAGTTTGGTAGGGGTTAAACGTTTCCGTTGAGTGGCTTTCTAAATATAGCTGATCGATCGGAGCGTTAGGTGTTTGCTGTAAGCGCCAGTTAAGAAGACCAATTTTTGCGTCTAAACCTGACACGCGATAGATATAATCGTTATAAGCGGGCTTTGCGATCTGATGAAGAATCCAGCCTGAGTAGTTACGATACTTTTGCAGGAAGCTGTCTTCTTCAGGAAGGTTTTCTTCCCAAGTTTCTGGTTGTATCTGCTCATGGGCTGGTAAGCGACTAATGGCGCTGTAGGCTTTGGCGTATTCATATTGCTTATTGAGCATGATGTTTTTCTTAATCACGGCGCGAGCAACGATGCGATACCATTTGAAATCGTAATGATTCATGACCGCTGAGCCCGATAACAGCTCGTAACTCATGGCTTTTTCAAAATCTTTTTCTTCTTTTGAGAGGTTATCGAAAGTCAGTGGGCTCTCTATTCGGTTGTGTGTGTAGAGCAAGTTATAGAACTCTAAATTGTGATTGATGATTGCTACGAAAATCATTTTCTCCATTATTGAGCCGGACTGCGTGAGCTTGTGGCGAGTCTGGTTCATTAGTGTTGAGAATTGCTGATTAATCGTTTCGCTATTTTCTAAAGTCAGTAGGCTAATTAGCGCTAGGTTATTAGCATCAATCAGGCTTTGATAGGAAGGAATGCTTTTCCAGTTTGCCATCGGGTGCATCTGCTGATAATTCGGCATTTCTAGGAATTTTCTATAGCGATTTTTAAGCAACTTATTATTGGTAACAAGCTCTTTCGCTTGCGATGGGTTGTCTAAAAGCGTTTCAAAGCAATGTTTTATAAAGGCACGGCAGTATGTGCGTGGCTTATGGACGGTTAGACCGTCTTTAATACGGTAAACTTCGCCATAATTTGCATTTTGTCGGGACTCTTCGACATTATCCACATCAAAATCGTCAATCGGCTGAGCTTTAACTTTCGAGTGAATCTCTTTACCCACGGTAACAGGATCTTTGTCTTCGGGGGCCATCATGCCTAAGAAGTAGAAGTAGGCGTCATTATCATTATTGATAGCTTGCTCTGTTTTTTCTTTCCATGCTTTAGTTTCTGGCTTTAAGCTATCGTCGAACTGTAACAAAACAACCAGCGCAATTAAGACAACGACGATAATCAGTGATGCTTTTTTAAGTAGTTTCACAAGAATCCTGCTGTTAGTTATAAATAGACACGGGAATTATGCCATTGCTGGGGCATCAATTCCAACTTGTACCAGCTGTAAATACCTAGAATTAAAGAGACTCTTCTTGAAAAAACTGTGCTCTGTGGCATAGTAAACGGATTATTACTTACCCCGCCTATTTGTATGTTTGAACCTAAGATGTATAGGTCTACTATATCCTTTATTGAGTCTGAAGCACCGAATTGTCTGGCCAATATCAACCGCGGTATTGAGAAAGAAAGTCTCCGCGTAACGCCAGATGGTTATTTGTCGAAACGGCCACATCCAAAAGAATGGGGTTCGGCACTTACCAACCAATACATTACAACGGACTACTCAGAAGCTTTGCCTGAGCTGATTACGCCTGTAACCACTGGTAGAGAAGGGCCACGCCAATGGTTGTTTGATATTCATAGTTATATCTATCAGCACATGGAAAACGAAGTACTGTGGCTCGGCAGTATGCCTTGTATCATGACCAAAGAAGAAGATGTTCCTCTGGCTGATTACGGCAGTTCGAATGTGGGCATGATGAAGCATATTTATCGCCGAGGTCTTGGTTATCGTTATGGACGCTACATGCAGACCATTGCTGGTGTTCACTATAATTTCTCACTACCAGATGACTTTTGGCCAAAGCTACAAAGCCATTATGGTGATAATTCGGATCTTCAAACCTTTATCTCCGAGCAATATCTGGCGCTAATCCGCAATTATTTGCGTTATTGTTGGTTGTTACCCTATTTATACGGTGCTTCGCCGGCGATTTGTAAATCTTTTACAAAAGGTGCGGGTGGGGAGTTTTTAACCGAAACTGATGATGGCACTATGTATGGTGATTATGCAACGTCGTTACGCATGAGCGATTTGGGTTATCAGAATAATGCTCAAGCAAAATTCTCGATCCGTCATAACGATTTGTACGAATATACCGCTGAATTAGAGCGCGCGATCCGCACTCCTGATGAGTTTTACAAGGAGTTAGGTGTAAAGATTGATGGCGAATATCGTCAGTTAAACGCAAACTTGCTACAAATTGAAAACGAATATTACGCCAAAATACGTCCTAAGCGCGTGATCAATAGCGGTGAACGCCCGACACAGGCGTTAAATCGTGCTGGCGTGCAGTATGTTGAAGTACGCTCCTTGGATCTAAATCCGTATGATCCGGTAGGGATCAGCCAGTCGCAAATCGACTTTTTAGATGTCTTTATGTTGTTCTGTTTGCTTCAGGAAAGTAAAGACCAGTCAGATCGTGAGAACGCTGAGAACGATGAAAACTTCCGTCGAGTGGTTTACTTCGGACGCAAGCCTGACCTCAATTTGCTTCGAAATAACCGATCTTTGCCTCTAAAAGAGGCTACTTTGCAGATTTTTGAGGAAATGCGTCCGGTTGCAGTCTTGCTTGATAAATGTAACCATACGCGAGCTTATACCAAGGCACTGTCGGAAGCCATTGAGATGGCGAACGATCCATCAAAGACCCTTTCTGGACGCTACTATAAGGATATCAAAAGTAGTGCTAAGGGGTATTTTGGCTATACGATGGAGCTTTCTGCGAAAGTTCAGCAGCAGTTTTTGTCACAGCCGGTTGAGCCGCGAGTTCAGCGCTTGTTTGAACAAGAAGCTGAAAAATCGCTGGCAGAGCAGCAAGAGATTGAAAAGAGCGAAACTCTAAGTTTTGAAGAGTACCTTGAGCAATATTTTGCTGAGTAGGTTGCTGAGCCAAACTAACTTAAATTTAAAGGGGTGTTATGGACTCTAGTAGTACAGAATTATTTAACATTTGGGGGATGTCAGTAGGCCCTATCGAAATTGCGTTCGGCATATACCTAATTTTTATGCTGGCAATCGGTGTTTGGGCTTACATGAAAACAAACGACTCTAGCGATTATATGCTAGGTGGTCGAGGCCTCGGTGGCGCTGTAACGGCACTTAGTGCGGGCGCTTCCGACATGAGTGGTTGGATTCTAATGGGGCTTCCTGGCGCCATTTATTTCTCTGGATTGTCCGAGTCCTGGCTTGCCTTCTTCTTGGTCGTGGGTGCTTACCTAAACTGGAAGTTCATCGCTGGTCGTCTCCGCTCTTATACTGAAATAGCGGATAATGCTTTGACTCTGCCTGATTACTTCGCTGGTCGATTCCACGATGGCGGTAAGTGGTTACGAATTGCGGCGGTTGTCGTCATGATTGTGTTCTATGGCTACTATATTGGCTCAGGCTTAGTGGCAGGTAGTAAACTGTTCGAGTCAAGCTTCGGCTATGATTACAACACCGCTCTTTTCGTGAGCACTATTGTTATCATCTCTTACACGTTCCTCGGTGGCTTTTTAGCGGTTAGTTGGACTGACTTCTTCCAAGGGTTAATCATTGCTATTTCTTTAGTGGTTGCACCAATCGTTCTTTTAGTTGAGTACAACGGTTTAACCGGAATCACTGAGGGTGTTCAGCGAACTGGTGAAGCTTTAGGGAAAGATAACTTGGCCAGCTTTACTGCGGGATTGTTTGACGAAAATGGTACTTTCCTTTGGATTACCTTCTTGTCGCTTGCGGCATGGGGCCTAGGCTATTTCGGTCAGCCACACATCCTCGCTCGTTTCATGGCAATCAAAAGTGTTAACACTGTGCCACAAGCGCGCCGTATCGGCATGACTTGGATGGCGGTTTGTGTTTTAGGTGCTGTGTTTGTAGGTTTTGCTGGCATTGCTTATTTTGGCGGTGACTTTGCGGCTAGCGAATATAAGTTACTGACCAAAGATGAAGTGGCGGCTTTAAACACTTCTCAAGGCGCTGAAAAAGTCTTCTTATTGCTGACGCAGGCGTTATTTAATCCATGGTTAGCAGGCTTCTTACTGGCGGCTATTATGGCGGCAGTGATGAGTACCATTGACTCACAATTGCTCGCGGTTTCAAGTTCAGTAACAGAAGATATTTATAAACCACACATTCGTCCAGAAGCTTCTGAGACTGAACTGGTTTGGGTTAATCGCTTCGTAGTGATTCTAGTGGCAGCGATCGGTATCTTTGTAGCGCTTGGCGACAGCAAGAATGTACTAAACTTGGTTGGTCAAGCGTGGGCTGGTTTCGGTGCTGCTTTTGGTCCAGTGATTATACTTTCGCTATTGTGGAAGCATATGACACGTCAGGGGGCGCTTGCCGGGATTATCGCTGGTGCTGCATCGGTACTGATCTGGGACTACCTTGAGTCATTACTTACAGTCGCAGAAAAAACTAATGAGGCTGGAGAGGTTATTCAGGAAGCTCAGTATAGCTTATTCGGCCTGTATGAATTACTGCCTGGCTTCATCATTGGCTTACTGGCGATTTATGTTGTTAGTAAAATGACTAAAGTATCCGAACAAACTGCAAACCAGTTCGATTGGTACAGCAATGAGTTTAAGAAGTATAAAAGCTAGTGGTTAGTATGTTGGAGTCGGCGTGCCACAGTGCGTTGACTCACTAGCAAACTCTTGAAAAAGCGCTCCTTGAGGGCGCTTTTTTTATGGCTTTAAATTGTCGATTCATTGACCTTGAGCAAGATATGCTCTGATTGCTATGCTATGGTTAATATGTAGACTCAATCAACAAGGAGTTTGTCATGCCTTTTAGTCATATCGTTGTCGCCGTCGATTTGCGCAAAGAAAGTAGAAAGATCATTCAAAAAGCTCAAAGTGAACTGTCGAGCGATGGTGTGCTTGAGTTGTTGCATGTAGCTGAGCCAATCGATGCCGGCCTTTGGGCGGGTGCACCGTTTGGAGCTGTGGTCGTTAATACCGAAGAACTTGAGCAAGAAGCTATCAAGGCAAAGACTAAGCGACTGCATGATTTAGCAAATCGATTCAATATCCCTTCTGAGCACCAGCATATTGAAATTGGTAAGCCTTCTAGAACCATTAAAAAGTTTGCCAGCGATCATGACTGCGATCTCATCGTTATCGGTACTCATGGTCAACATGGGTGGGAGCTGTTACTAGGCTCCACGGCAAACGGGGTCTTGCATGGCGCGCCTTGTGATGTGCTCTGTGTGCAAATGAAAACTGAGGATTAGTCACTAAGTACCACCTAGCTCCCTACGCTGGTGTCTTTTCCAAACTTTATATTTCTTCAATAAACTAGAGCTTGTCCTAACGCTCTTGCTAACCTCTGTTTACTTACTTCTGCTAGCTCACCCCTATGACAAGTCTTTGTATTACATCAAATAACGTATATTTGATTTTATACGAAAAAAAGCGTATATTTCTATTTATACGGAAATTTATGTAATTTTAATAAGGTTTGCCTGGCTTAGTACTTGAGCCTATTGTAAGAAGCGAGGAACTTGATGAACCCAGAACCGAAAAGCAAACACAGCGAATTACCACTAGTGGCGGTAATTACTGGCGATATCATTAACTCTCAGGCTATAAAGAGCGAGATTGACTGGAACTCGGAACTGCAGAGACTTTTGTCTGATTTTGGAAATAGCCCGAAAGACTGGCAAGTCTATCGCGGGGATAGTTTTCAGTTGGTGTGTTATCAACCTGAAAATGCGCTACGTATCGCACTAAAGTTAAAGGCAGGCCTTAAGCAGCACAAAGAGCTGGATGTGCGGATGGCGATTGGTATTGGAAGCATAGAGCATCATCGTGAACAGGTATTGCAGTCCAGCGGTGAAGCTTTCGTGAATTCAGGAAGAAAGTTCGATTCGCTCAAGAAACAGACGCTTGCCCTAAAAAGTCCCTGGCAAGAATTTGATGAAAGCATTAATCTGTTAATCAACTTGGCATTATTAACCATTGATAATTGGCCTGAGACTAGCGCCGAGGTAGTGCTAGCTCGTTTGGAGCACCCAGAGGCAACTCAAAAAGACATCGCGGCGTTATTATCGATACCGCAAAGTCGTGTTAGTGAGCGCTTATCGCGAGCTGGGTATGGGCCTATTATGGATGCTGAAGAATATTACCGTGAAAGAATAAAAGAGAGACTGTCATTATAGAGGCTCTTGCCAAGAGTCGTTCAAAGGCTTCCTCTGAAAGATTAAAAGGATAAATTAATAAAGAGCAACTCATGACCTTATTACTATTAAAATTATTACTGGCTCACCTGATCGCTGACTTCCTGATCCAACCGCTTTCGTGGGTCAAAGATAAGGAGCAAAAAGGCTTTGCTTCAAGCAAACTGATTTTACACAGTCTGGTGCATGCAGCTTTATACGCCATGGCCTTTTCCTTCGCCCCACAGTTTTGGCTTGGCTGGCTAATTTTGAGCATGACTCACTACCTAGTCGACGGCGGAAAGGCTATCGGCAATCGGGTTTTGGATAAGACCATAGATGCTGACAAATCACTGTTTTTTAATCAACGCAGTCTTTTTTTAGCGGATCAACTGGTTCATTTGCTAGTCATACTGGGGGTTGTTGGTTATTACTACCCAGAGCTTTATGAGTTTTCTTTCAACTACGAGCAGTTTTGGCTGATGGCGGTTGTGCTGCTGTTGTTAACGCGAGTTTCTTCTATCATCATCAAAGTGTTAATTTCACGTTGGACGCCGTTGAATGTCGATCAGCCTGGTGAAACGAACCATTCACTGGCCAATGCGGGGAGTTATATTGGCTTTTTAGAGCGATTATTTATATTTGTCTTTATTGTGACTAATCACTGGGAAGGCGTTGGTTTCTTATTGGCGGCAAAGTCAGTGTTTAGATTTGGCGATCTAAAAGAAGCGCATGATCGCCGATTAACCGAGTATATCTTAATTGGAACTTTGCTCAGCTTTGGTTTAGCCATCGCTATCAGCTTGGGCTATGAATATTTCAGTGATTTAATTTAGTCGGCATCCTCAATCAAGTCATTGAAGTCCGCTTGGTAATCGCTAAGGAAATCTATAAAGTTTTCAATTTGCTCGTCAGATAAAGAGTTAAAGAGCTGAATTAGGTGTGTTTTAAACACTTGGCTGTTCAACTCTCTAGCTTTCTTTAATTCCGGTGAAGTAAGTTGGCGCGGTTTGAGCATTAAGCTGTAGAGGGCTTTCTGGCCAGATTCAGTGTGACGTTCTTGTAGCGCTAACTTGAAGGCCTGACGCCAACTAGCCAAATACTCACTACGTAGTTCGAAAGTTGGCTGAGTCTTCTGCACCATCTGTGTGATGATAGTTTCTTGTTCTTCAGTAAGATCATCAAACCACTCGTCGTAATATTCAATCGCTTCTTCAAGCTCTTCCTCAGCACGCTCTTTGTCATCTTTTTTACGATATTCTTTGGCTTGCTCTTGTGCGGAGTTGTTGATGTTTTGCATTAACTCTTCGACTTGCTCATCACTCAGCTGAGATAGCTCGTTAACAGCATCGTCTAGCACCTGCACTAAAATGGTCTGATAAAAATCGAAAATTCTATCTCTGTAATTGTCGTAAGTTAGTTCTAGGTTGCGGTTACGGAGATCTTCAGAGATATCGTCAATAAACTGATTGTAGCGAGGAAGTTGAGTGGTGCGATGCCAATAGGAGTGCTTATCGACCAGCTTTTCGATGCGCTCTTCTTGAACTGAAGTTAAAGTCACATAGTCATCTGCGTACCAAGTGGAAAGCCAAGCAATGCGGTTATACCAAAACTGTAAACCACAACCCTGAAGGGTAAATAAAGCGAGCGCGATAATGATGACTCTTGTGGGAAACTTCAAGTTTAAACTCCTCGATAATCTGTCTGTTTAACTTAGGCTGTAAATTACTAAGATGCAACTTAAGAGTGTTTCTGGATATAAATAATACTCTAAGTGACTGAATATTCTGTGAATGTTCACAGCGGAGCTCGATTTTTGATTGTGTGGAGTTAATAGTCGTAATAAACTGAGCCCTGTTTTTAAAGGACTTATATCAAGTGCGCCAATTAATTGAAAATGCAGAGGATTTCATGAAAATAGTACAAACAAAACGATCAGGACTAAAAAAGGTCGTAGTGGCTTCATTAGCTTGGGGCTTATTGCTGACGGGGTGTTCCGAGTCTGATAAAAAAAGCTCAGCGACACCAAGCTATGAGGTTGAAACACTAACAGAAAGCGCATGGCTTTATGGTTCGTTGCCAGAAAACACCATAGCTTATGCTCGAGTGCCTAATTTGTGGTCGGGGTTTTCTGCTAAGGACGATAGCTTTAAATATGCTTTAGGTAATGAGCACCATGTTGCCACCATGAAGCAAATTCAAAAAGGGCTGTATGAGAATATTATCAGTCAACTAGAGCAGCCGATTAAACCACTCGCTGAATTTTATGCTAAACATACTACTGGGCCTTTAGAGATCGCTTTTGTTAGCCAAGGTGGGCAGCCCGTCGTATACGCAGGCACTAGTCTGGACTATGAAGACGACACCAGCTTTAGCCAAGCGATTGTAGCATTAGTCCAAGGGCTTCCGAACGCCAACATCATGCCGCAGGACGATAAAACCAGAGGTATTGTTAGCTTTGGACCGGGCGCTGCTGTTTATTATTCTTACAATACGGATAACCAGCGTTTAACGATCATTAGCGGCATGGGGGCTTCTGTGACCAGCCTCGAAAACGCCGCCGCTTCGATTAAAACTAATGATAAGCATGAAATGCTAAAGCTAGAAGCTGATATCGACGCGAGCCATCAAGGCTTATTTGTTTGGTCTAGCCCAAAAAATGCAATGCCACTACTGCAAATGGGCATGTCACCAAAGCAGCTTAGAGAATTAAAAGAGTTTGGGATCGATCAAGCTAGAGGGCTAGCCTTGGGCTATGGTGTGAGCGATGGTAAAACTCGTCTTAAGCTTTTGCTGGATATGCCAAAAGTTGGCATCAATCGCTTCTTGCCAGAAGTCAGCAATACCATCAATGTTAAGTCTGTGGGTACACCAAAGTGGGCCGCAGTCATGTCCTTACCAACCTCTGAGCAAGCTGCACGTCTTGTAACGAGCTTGCAGCAAGTAGGCGCGGACAAGGTAGAATCCTGGGGGACGATTAATCAACAAGCGGAGAAAGAGCTAGGGGTTAGTATCACAACTTTATTAGACTCCTTCGGGCCAGAGGTTGTGTTTTTTAATGATCAGGTAGGAACCTTTGCGGCCGTTTCTTATAACCCAAATGATATCAAGGCATTGCTAACAAAGGCCCAAGAAAACTTTGACATCGAGCACAAGGTTTATAATAAAAATGGTCAGGAAATTCACCATTTGTCAGTATCTTTGGTGGGAAAGGCTTTAGACGTTAAGTCAAATAGCGGTTCTTTGCTTGGGCCTGAGCTGATGAAGAATTACCGAGAAAACTACTTCTGGACGATTGAAGGAGAGAACATTATTTTTGCCTCAGTTCCACAATTACTTCTGGAAAGACAAAAGCGCACAGCAGAAGTAGAAGTAGCCGAGTGGCTGTCGAGCAAACAAGGTTATGATGCTAATAGTGCATTACTTGGGTTGACGGCTTCTGTCGATGGCTTGTCGCGCAATAGTTATCATTATTACATTGAGTTCTTGATGATTTTAGCGGATATCACTCAGGCTGATATTGATCTTATGGCGTTACCGACAGCTGACGAATTAGGCTTCCCAGAAAAGGGCGCTGTAGGACTGAACTTACGTTCGGATAAAGATGTGCTCGGTCTTGAGTTTACCTTTGAAAACGGAGGCACAGACTTACTTTACGGCATGGGCTCAACCAGCTCGATAGCGGTTATTGGTATTTTAGCGGCGGTGGCAATTCCAGCCTATCAAGAATACGCACTTCGTGCTGAAATGGCTTCTGGGCTTCACGCGGCTGAAGGGGTTAAATTACAAATCTCGCAAGCGCTAGTTAATGGTGCCAAAGTTGAAGATTTGGATAATGGTTATGACACAATCCAGCAAGCACACGAGTATGAAAACTCGATTATAGAGAAAATCGTCGTTACTGACGGTGTGATTACTTTGTTCTTTAAGAATAGAAGCTTAGGTTACGGCCCGCAAACCATTGTTTATGTTCCAATGATTGAAGGCGACTATATTAGTTATTGGGACTGCTCTGGCGGTACTGTGGCGCAAAAATATCGCCCTAGTCTTTGCAGGTAGCTTATACCTCGATAAATTACCAGACCATAAAAAAAGGTGAGCAAATGCTCACCTTTTTTTGTATCTTAAAATCGTATTAAGCAACGATATCAAGCAACTCGATGTCGAAAATCAATGCTTGGTATGGGCCGATTGCACCACCAGCACCGCGCTCGCCATAGGCAAGGTTGTACGGAACATACAGTTTCCACTTAGAGCCTACAGTCATCTTCTGTAGTGCTTCAGTCCAACCAGAGATTACACCACCAACTGGGAATTCGGCTGGCTCGCCACGCTTATAAGAGCTGTCGAATTCTTGGCCATTGACTAATGTACCCGCATAGTGTGTTTTAACGGTAGAGTCAGCCGTTGGAATGTCGCCTGAACCTTCTTTAATGACTTCATACTGTAAGCCACTGTCTAGCACGGTCACTTCTTCACGCTTAGCGTTCTCAGCTAGGAAAACTTCGCCTTCAGCCGCAAATTCTTTCGCTTGTTTAGCATTTTCTTCTTCCACGATCTTTTGGATCTCTTGGAAAGCTGCGTTGAGTTCTTCGCCTGGGATTTGTGATTCTTTACCCGCGAAGGCATCTTGAATACCTGCAATCACTGCGTCAATGGCTACGCCAGGAAATGCGCCGCTTACTTGCTGGCCCATTTGAAGGCCGATACCGTATGAAGCTTTTGCTTCAGTTGTTGAAAAGTCAGTAGTTGACATAATGTCTCCAAAAAGGTGTCTAAGGTGTACAAATGGGGGCCTTTTGCAAAATTTAAACCTAAAGTAGCCATATCAATAAAAAATTCATAAAAAACTTTAATCGTGGCTAGTATCAGCACTGTGTTTTGGCATAATACGCAGTCTAAATATAGCTGGCCTTGGCGTTTTATGTGGTTTAAAAACTGTTTTATATATTATCTCAGCTCGAAGTTTGAGCATTCTCAAGATTCACTCGAAGAAAGCCTTAATAATCAAAGCTTTAAAGAAATTGGCAGGCAAGAAACCGATGCTTTTGGCTGGGTCTCGCCGCTAGGTCGTGGATATGATAGCTTGGTGTATGGCGCCAATAGCGCTTATTTGCTAGCGATGCGTAAAGAACAAAAAGTCATACCAGCGAGCATGGTCAAAGAAGCGCTAGAAGATAGGGTTGCCCAAATTGAAGACACGGAAGGCCGCAAAGTCTATGGCAAGGAAAAAGCCAGCCTTAAAGATGATATTTTGAGTCTTCTAAAGCCTAAGGCTTTAACCAAGTCTAGCCATACTTATGGTTATATTGACACACGCCACGAGCTATTAGTGGTGAATGCCGGTAGCGCGAGCGCCGCTGACGCTTTCGTAGAGTTGTTGATTGAATCACTTGGTACATTAGGCGCGGTGCGTTTGATGGGCGAAGAAAGCCCTGGCGCTATCATGAATCAGTGGGTACTAGGCGATTTACCTGAAAACCTAGAGCTAACAGGCCAGTTTGATCTGCAAGATCCGAAAGATGATAGAGTGATTAAAATCAAGGGCGAGCAGGACTTAGAGTTAGTGAAAGAGCTGCTAGATGATGGTTTTTGGGTGCAGAAGATGGGCATTCGTCGTACCGAAGAGTTCAGTGCAGTATTAAGTAATGACCTTTCTCTGAAAAGCATAAAGTTCGATGACGAGCTACTTAAAGAAAATGATGAAATCGACTCTCAGGACAAGATAGCACGTATCGATGCAGATTTTGTGTTGATGACGCAAACTATGGCACAATTCATTAAAGAATTGATGCAACACTTCAAAGTCAATACGGACAAAGAATGATAGAGCAAGATAAAACCCTAACAACTGAACAGAAAGCCTTAACGGTAAACTTAGATAAGCGTCAGTACGGTACCTTTGTCGAAATTGGTGCGGGTCAGGAAGTGGCTCGTCAATTTTTCTCAGCCGGCGCGGCCGCTGGAACCGTGGCGAAAACCATGTCTGCCTATGATATGCAGGTCAGCGATGATATTTATGGCAAGGCAGGGCGCTATGTCAGTCGTGAGCGTTTGGAGCAAATGCTGGACTATGAGTACAACTTATTGCACAAACGTTTGGATGCGGTTCGTTCTGAAGAAACGCTATATTTTAGTTACGCGGCTACTGTAACGGCTAAAAGCTATAGTCAGAAAAACGAATGTCATGGCTGGATTGGAATACGCTTACAGCTAGAGCCTGGTGCTCCGCCGAGTGAAATACTGATGCATGTGCGTATGCTTGATGATACCAATCGTGAGCAATCGGAAGCGCTTGGAATTTTAGGTGTAAACGTGGTTTATGGTGCTTTTAATTATCATCAAGAACCAAAAATATTTATCGAATCCTTGCTCGATAACCTGATTAATCCATTTGGTCAAAAGCGTATCGAAATTGATTTGATTCACTTTTCTGGTCACCACTTTGCTAATGTTGAAAATCGACTGATGAATTTGCACTTGGTGCGTTCATGGTGCTGTCGTGCAGTAATGTTTGACCCGAAAGGCGACTCAGAAGTACCGATGAGCTTGCTTCGTAAGAAAGATGTCTTGGTCATTCGTGGATCTTTTAAACCGCCAACAAAAGTCCATGTGGATATGACTGAAGCGGCTATGCAACAGTTCTTAGAAGAAGATGGTGTTGAAAAGGATAAAGTTTGTACCGTTGCTGAGATTACCATGGCAGAGCTAAATACGGACGTTGAAACCGAGGATGAAAACTTCTTAGCTCGGGTCGACCTCTTGAACAAGCTGGGCTACAACGTACTCATTTCAGATTACTTACGATTCTTTAGATTGCGCTCATGGATGCGCCGTTATACCCAAAATCGAATCGGCATAGTGCTGAGTATTCTAGACTTTGATCAGTTGTTTGATGCCCAATACTACAAAGGCTTAGAGGGCGGTATTCTTGAAGCTATGGGCAAGCTCTTCTCAGGCAATACCAATGTTTATGTTTACCCCACAAGAAGCGGCGATAAACTCATAACACTGGACAATGTCGAAGTTGAAGATAATGCCCAATATCTCTTAAAGCACTTACGACATAACCGACTGCTGGTGCCAATTGAAAACTGGAATGATGAGAATCTTCATATCTCTGCTCGTCATATCGCCACCAAAATTCCACTGGGTCAAGGTGACTGGGAACAGCAGATCCCAGAAGAAATTCGACAAATCATCAAGGATAGATGTATGTTCGGTTACTGCGAGCTACCGAAAAAGTAATGCAAAGCAGCGATTGTCCTTGCGGTAAAAAGATGAACAACACTCCTATGAAATACGAGGAGTGTTGCAAGCCTTTGCATCTGGGGCAAGAAATTGCAAGGACTCCTGAGCAATTAATGCGCTCGCGTTACACCGCTTACTACCACGGATTAGGGCAATATATCTATGATACCCACCATAGCGATTACCGCGGCAATACCACACCGGAAGAATTTACCGATAGTGCTAAAGCCACTAATTGGTGCCACTTAGCAGTTATTAATAGTTCTCACCAAGAAAGTTCAGGAACTGTTGAATTTAAAGCGAGTTTTATCGATAAAGATAAGTTACACACCTTTCATGAAGTGTCGAACTTCGTCCTCGAAGGCGGTTTATGGTTATATACTGACGGTGAGTTTAAACCTAAAATTACGACTAAAATAAACCGTAACGAACCCTGCCCATGCGGTAGCGGCTTAAAAGCAAAGCGCTGCTGTATTTAATTTCTCACTAACTAAACCTTTTTCTTTTTTCTGGCATCTAATGTAAATTAGATGAATCAAATAAATGGGGAAAAGGAATGATTCAAGTCGACGCTTTAAACAAGCACTTTGGAAGTATTCACGCTGTCAAAGATGTTTCTCTAGAAATACCTACAGGCCAAATATTCGGTCTACTCGGTCCTAATGGTGCTGGTAAAAGTACTAGCATATCAATCATGACAGGTTTAATTGATTGCGATTCAGGAAGTGTTGCCCTCAACGGGCTTAACCCTCAATCAAAACAAGCTCGTTTCAAAATTGGACTCATCCCCCAAAGCATTGCTTTATACGAAGAACTATCGGCTGTTGATAATCTCAGTTTTTTTGCCTCTCTGTACGACATACCAAAAAATAAGATGTCAGAAAGGATGGACTGGGCATTAGAGTTTGTTGGCTTATCCGATCGGGCTAACGATCGCGTGTCGCAGTTCTCTGGTGGTATGAAACGCAGGCTCAACCTAGCCGCGTCGTTACTACATGATCCAGATTATATCTTTATGGATGAGCCGACCGCCGGCGTTGACCCTCAGTCACGTAATAAACTGTTTGAGAATGTCTTAAAACTAAAAGAGTTGGGCAAAACCGTGATTTACACAACTCACTACATGGAAGAAGCACAAAAGCTTTGCGACAAAGTCGGCATTATTGATCATGGCCAATTGCTAGCGCTCGGTACTGTTGATGAGTTATTAAAGCAATATGGCGGCGATACCAAAGTCAGCATAAGCTCGGAGCAGGGCGTTCAACATTTTGAATCAGGCGATGTTTCTCAGGACTTGCTCGAGGCGCTCAAGAAAAGCAACAAAGTTTATGATATTTCGATGCACCGTCCTGACTTAGAGACGGTATTTTTGAATTTAACTGGCCGTCAATTAAGGGATTAAGGAGCAACGAGATGAATAAAATGTTAGCGTTAATGAAAAAAGATTTTAAGTTGCTTTTCCGCGACAAGATGGCGGTCTTTTTTACCTTTGTATTCCCTTTGGTTTTTGCTTTTATCTTTGGCTCGATCTTTTCAGGTGATGGAGGTGGATCAAAGGCACTAAAAGTAGCTGTGGTTGATCTTGACCAAACTGAGCAATCAAAAGCTTTTGTCGAGCAAATCAGTGAGGCAGATGAGTTTACCGTTACTCTTTCTACGGAAGAAAAAGCTAAGGATTTGGTACGCCGCGGTAAGCGTGTTGCTTACTTTATCTTGCCACAAGGGTTTGGTGAGGATTACAAAGGTGTCTTTGCCGGTAGCCCACCAGAGGTTTTAGTCGGTATTGATCCTTCACGAAAAGCAGAAGCAGGCTACTTAGAAGGTTCCTTGATGAAGCTTGGCATTAATCGATTTGAGCAGGCATTTTCCGATCCTACGGCAATGACTGAACAGCTAGACGCTTCTATCGCACAGATTCAAGAAAGTGATGATATCCCCGACGAATGGAAATCGCTACTCAACGATTACTTACCAAAGATGAAAGAGTTGACGGCTCAGGAAATAGGTAACGGCGAAGGCTTTGGCTTTGGTGGTGAAGACGGAGCCGAAAACCCAATGATGCCGTTAAAAGTGACAAAGCAGGAAGAAGTCGTTAAGCGTTCAGGGCCACAAAATGCTTTCGCTATCACTATCCCTCAGGGTGTTATCTGGGCCATTATGGGCTGTGTTATTGGCTTCGCCATTAGCATCGTACAGGAAAAAACCTTAGGCACTATGAATCGACTCATCGTAGCGCCTATCAGCCGAACTCAAATCGTCGCGGGTAAAGCGCTTGGCTGTTTTGTCGCGCAGATAGCCGTCGTCACACTGCTTTTTGTTGTAGCTTACTTTGTTCTAGGAGTGCGTTTTAACTTGCCAAAACTCATTCTTGCAGCGGTAGCATCGGGTATTTGCTTTGTAGGATTAATGATGTTCTTCGCGTCATTAGCCAAAACCGAGCGCTCAGTTGCCGGTATTACTAACGCCTTCTTATTGATGATGGGGATGGTTGGCGGCGCCATGATTCCGCTATTCGTTATGCCGGGCTGGATGCAAGCGATCAGTAACTTCAGTCCCGTTAAGTGGGCAATCGTGGCTTTTGAGGGCGCTGTTTGGCGTGACTTTAGTTACGGTGAGATGATGACTCCAGTGCTAATTTTAATAGCTATCGGCGTAGTCGCTTTTATTTTAGGGACGCGCATGGTAAAACTTGAACAAGCGTAATTTAAAAAGAAAAAGCATTAATGAGTACACTTGATTCATTGCAAAACCAGATCGATGAACTGCAAGCAAAAGTAGCCTTTCAAGACGATACGATTGATCAATTAAATCGTATCGTCACTAAGCAAGACGAAGTGATTCGTTTATTGCAGTCTAAGTTCTCGATCATTGGCGATAAGATTCAAGATATCGAATCCAATTTGCCAAACAAACCTTTTAATCCTAATGATGAGGTGCCGCCACATTATTGAGCAATAGTCAGCTGGCGGTGACCTCACTGATACTATTTGTAAACAGGAGGTTATCTTGGCTAAAGGTCAGAAGAACACCCAGTTTCGTATTGAAAAAGACAGCATGGGCGAGGTCAAAGTGCCTAAAGACGCTCTTTATGCTGCGCAAACACAAAGGGCTGTGGATAATTTTAATATCAGCCCTTTAACCCTTCCCAAAGACTTCATTCGACAAGTTGTATTAATTAAACAAAATGCAGCAGAGACCAATCATGAGCTTGGTTTGCTTTCAAAAAATAAAAAACAGGCGATAGTAAAAGCGACCAATCATATACTCGATCAAAAGCTTATCAATCCCGATAATTTTCCGATTGATGTTTTTCAGACTGGTTCCGGTACTAGCACCAACATGAACGTTAATGAAGTGGTGGCACATTTAGCGTCCAATTCTCGAGTTAAGATTCACCCGAACGATGACGTAAATATGGGGCAAAGCAGTAACGATGTTATCCCCACGGCTATCTCGATGATGGCGACAGAGCAACTGGTTAATCATTTAATCCCTGCTTTAGAAAGTTTGATGAAAATCATTAAAACCAAAGGGCAATCGTTAAAGTCTGTGGTTAAAACTGGGCGCACCCACTTAATGGATGCCATGCCTTTAAGTATGCAGCAGGAGCTATCAGGTTGGGCTTATCAAGTCGAACTGGCTTTAAAAAATATTAAGAGTTTAGTGCCTCAAATTAGCGAGTTGGCTCAAGGCGGTACAGCCATTGGAACAGGTATTAATAGTTCGGCAAAGTTCAGAACTCTTTTTGCTAAAAATCTTAAAGCTAAAACAGGCTTGCCGTATAAAAAGTCTGGCAATGCTTTTGCTAGTATCGCCGGTCAAGACTCTAGCGTTGCGGTTTCAGGCGCTCTTAACACCTTCGCTACGGTATTAATGAAGATTAGTAATGACTTGCGCTGGATGAATAGTGGGCCAGTCAGTGGCCTTGGTGAAATTCGCTTAAAAGCCATTCAGCCGGGTAGCAGTATTATGCCCGGGAAAGTAAACCCTGTAATCCCCGAAGCAGTAGCCATGGCTGCCGCGCAAATAATGGGGAATCACACGGCTATTACCGTAGGTGCCCAAGCTGGCAATTTCCAGCTTAATGTGATGTTACCGATGATTGCTTATAACTTGCATCAATCACTTGAGTTAGCGACTAATTCATCACACCAACTCGCAGAAACCATCAAAAACTTTGAAGTGAACCAAGAAGATCTTGAGCAACTTCTTAGTAAGAATGCAATTTTAGCAACAGCGCTTGCCCCCGAAGTTGGCTATGAAAAAGCATCTGAAATTGTTTATAAAGCTCGCCGTGAAGAGCGCAGTATATTAGACGTTTCTATAGAGTTAACCAATTTATCGAAGTCGGAGCTAGAGAAGATATTGGATCCTAAGAAGCTAATATAAATAAACTAATGAGCTTTAAATTGGTCTAAAAATAATGTGGTGAGTATATTTTATGCGTGCCACATTCTCGCAACACAGCCTCGCGATAGAGGCTGAAGTAGAGGTGTTGGTATGCATAAAAAATCTGGGTTTTTTAGAGCCACTTTGAGCTCTCTCATAATAGGTATAGTCATTTCTGCAGAAACCAGCGCTGTGGAAATTGGTCCTACATTAATCTCTGAAGTTACGCCGAATCAAGTCTATAGTGAAGCCGAGATACTGGCTATTAAAGACATCGCAGTAAAGAAGTTTAAAAGTGGTGGCCAAAATAGCCTTACAAAAGAGTATGTGCTGTATCAAGAAATTAACTCGCTTGATCCCAAAAGCCTTACAACAGAGCAGTTAAGCTTTTTAAAAAATAACTCTAAGCACCAAACTGAAGCATTTAAGCGTCATCCAGAAGGGCCGATCGCGGTTCCTATCTTTGATATCGCTTCTTTAGCAAGGTATAAATTATTCCTGCATCAAGTAGAGTTAGAAAAAGAGCAGCTTAAACCCATCTTTAATTCAAGTCTTTCTACTTTTGCGCAAAAGAGCTTAGAGTCGCCAGCAACTTTTCATGCATCTAAGGCGCTACTTGCTGAGGCGAATGATTTGTCTTTGCTTGATACTGAACTATTAATCAATAGCTACAAGGCAGCTAATCATGAAGATGCACTTTCTTTGCTATTCGCTTTAGTAGAGCAAAAGCACAGTTTAGAAGCTGCTAAAGCAGTCCTTCAGTCAAGTTTTCAATCACCACTCAAGCACCAATTACTGAGTAACTTAGATAAGTATTTTAGCGCAGAGCAGCGTGAAACCTTACTTAGTGAGCATATTCGCGCAAAGTCAAAACTGTCGTCACAAGCCTTAGCAGAGTATGGCAAGCTACCTCAAAGCGTGATTAAAACAGAACTGCTTTATGCAAACTTGTCAGATCCTAGTTTAGGCGCGAGTAGCGCATTTGCCTTAGCGAATGTATTGAAGAAATCTTCCGATGTTTCGATCTTAAAAAGTCATTTGCAGCAGAAGAAAAAATCTCGACTCCATACGGCTAATACGCTATTAGCTCTAAATTTGGCGGATACTCCTGCCTCCAGACAGCTACTGCAAGAAGCGTTAGAGCAGGACTATGTGCAGTTTGATGATATGAAAGCGGAGGTTAAGACATGGTTAAAGTAATAACAGCTTTAGTGGGCTCCGCTTTAATAATGGCGTCAAGTTCAGGTCAAACAGAAGTCCTAAACTATACTGAAAATACTAATTCGAGTAATCAGCTTGCTATTGGTTATCCGGTTCCAGTCCCCGTAGATTCGCTAACTGCTGTAGATGGCTTCCGCAGTTATGATAGCTTGCATAGCCAACACCAATCGTTAGCCGTAACTCACGCTGAAATCCGCAGTAGCATTGTTGGTCAAACTCATAACGGACGCGATATCTACGCTTACCGCTTTGGCGATAGTGATAACCAAACCAATACAGGCCTCACTGAGCCAGCGTTTTTAGTCAACGGTACGATCCATGCACGCGAATGGCAAAGCCCTGAGGTGGTGACTGAACTTATGGAGCAGCTGGCCGAGAAAAAAGGCGATCAGAGTATGGTGCAGTACTTATTGGATAATACCAATATCGTCATTTTGCCAGTCATGAATATTGATGGCTTTTTACAAACGCAACGTTTCCCAACCCAAGTCACTCAGTCTCCTGGCACTAATTCAAGTTCGACGCCTTCGCAAAAATTTGCAGAGCCTCGCGACGGGCGTATGCGCCGAAAAAATATGCCGAATGTGGATGAAGTTTTATCGACCGAAGTTGATCGTTTGCGTGGTGTTGACTTGAACCGAAACGGAGAGGCTTTTTTTGGTGTCCAACCGGACAACAGCTCGCCTAACAGTTTGATTTACGGCGGCCCATCGGCTCTTTCTGAGCCCGAAACTCAAGCATTATTATCCGCTGCGGCGCTCGGACCAAGAAACCGCCTGCGCTTTTATCAAGACACCCACTCCTTTTCACGAGTGTTGTTTGTGCCACAACCGAATAACAGTCGCCGTAATGTGATTACCAACGCTTTAGCGGGCAAGTTCCAAAGCGCGACTCAGGCACAAGGCGCAAATTATTTCCCTGTTATTAATCAGCAAGGTAGTGGAATCCCAACCACAGCAGACTACTTTGCCTATACCGACTTAATTCCTAGTTGGACTTTGGAAATTGAACCACCTCAAGGCTTTGCCAATGAGCCAAATGGCGGAGCTTTTTATGGCGGGACCGGCGCCAGTCACTCAGGCTTTATTATGCCGGATAGTGAAATCGCGCGAACTCGTGATCAGCTGGCTGTTGCTCAGCTTTTAATGTTTTATCATCAAGCAGGCCCAGCCCATGTGACTAAAGTTCAGCTAGTGGATGCCAGTGGTAACGACGTCTACGCGGCAACATGGAGTGGTGGCGCTAGCAGAAGTCTTAATGTAGCGATTAACAACACCCTTGAAGGTGGTGAAACATATACTCTCTACGTCAGTTTTAGTAAGCCGATGCGCATTCGAAGCTCTTCTGGCGCAATTACTCAATATGCAGGCCAGTCAGTAACTCTATCACCTTCGGTGACCATTACAGGTAACGGTGGTAGTGGTGATTTCACGCGCACCATCAGCGTTGCTAATAATAATTGGTTAAACCAAGACGTCGATGGTTTCAGCTTTGATACGTATTTTGACGATGCCTTCAAAGTCGATTTCACCTTACCCACGGATATTCCAGTTAGTGCAAACACCGGAAACACGGATATTCGAATTAATATCAGCGTGCAAGATCTCGCGGGATTGTCTTTAGACGCTAACCCTGCCACTGCTGTAGATTGGAGCGGGGGCGCTTGGACCAATTATGAAAATTCAAACGGCCAAGCAGGTGATACGGGCGGTGCAGACGCTTCTTATCAGTTAAAAGTCTCCAACCAAAACTTAACCCTAACAGCGCCAGAATCTCGTGGTGGCGGCGGGGGGAGTATGAGCTGGTTACTATTAGGACTGTTAGCACTCTTTGGCGTTGGACGTTATAAGCGGAAGTTTAAAGGACTTAGTTAGCTTTAAGAGCTTTCGCTTGCGGTTTTCTTGTTGGATTTTTTCTAAGCTCTTTTTTAAGAGCTTTTTCTAAGATCTTTGCGGTTAATGACAAACGTATTACCGATGGCGATTAGAAGAATGCCAATCGCTACGCTGTAGGTCCACTGGAAGCCCTCAAATAGGGTTGAGATGATAAGGGCTACCGCCGGGAATAGGACTACGGCGTAAGATGCTTTGTGAACCCCAATCCGTCGAAGTAAGGTTAAATAGCAACCAAAGGCAAAGACTGAGCCGAAGAGTGATAAATAGACCAAACTAACGGTGTACGACCAAGATAGGTTATAGGTGATCTCTTTTCCTTGAGCGAGTCCCACTAACAAACTAAACAGCGCGCCGTAAGCCATACCATAGGTGTTCATTTGTATCACAGGCAAGTCATACTTTTGGGTTTGTACCGACACTAAGTTTCCAACCGATGCCGCCAGAACGCCAAGAATCGCCAGCATTAAGCCGAGCGCGGTTGCATTCTCGAAGCTAAAGTTGACTAGCTCATCCCAGAAAATCAGCACCATCCCCACTAAACCTAAAGCCGAACCGATGCTGAGTCGTAGAGTGATAGGTGTTTTGAAAAATATCCTTGAGTTAATAATATTGACCTTCAAGACGAAGGAAAAGATAACTGAAGCCATGGCTGAGGTAAGGTAAACCTGAGCGTGATAGAGCAGCATATAGTTTAAGCCGAACATACAGGTGCCGAGTAAAACCAACCATAAGTGTTGCTTGAGATTAAACTTTAGCGGCAACTTTTTGACTAGGCAGTATAGCCAAAGCAGAAACGCAGCAAGTGCAAAGCGATAGAAGGTCGAATACTCGTGAGCGACGCCATCCAGTTGATACTCAATAGCAAACCAGGTGCTCCCCCAAATTAAAACGCACAGCGTATAGAGGACACTGGTGGACATCAGAAACTTCATAAACGGACTCAAAGGCTTTTAATGTGCAGATGATGCCATAGATGGTAGAATTCTGTCGAACATTTTACTGATTGGATTGGCATGCAAAAAAGAGACGTAATTATTATCGGTGCTGGAGCAGCCGGGCTGATGTGCGCTATCAGCGCTGGTAGCCGTGGTAAATCTGTGACGGTGCTCGATCATGCCAATAAAGTCGGTAAAAAGATTCTTATGTCAGGGGGCGGCCGTTGTAATTTCACCAATTACTATACTGAGCCGACAAACTTCTTATCAGAAAACGAACATTTCTGTAAATCCGCCCTGAGTCGCTATACCCAGTGGGACTTCATTAGTTTAGTGGAAAAGCATGAAATTCCTTACCATGAGAAAAAGTTAGGGCAGTTATTCTGCGATAATAAAGCTAAAGATATCGTCAACATGCTATTGGACGAATGCTCTGACGTGGGTGCTGATGTAAGGACTCACTGTAGCATTGATAAAGTTGAAAAAACGGACAAAGGTTTCTTATTAACCTCAAGCCAAGGCAAGTGGCAGTGCCAGTCTTTAGTCATAGCGACCGGTGCCTTATCCATTCCAACCATGGGCGCTACCGGCTTTGGTTATGATATTGCGCGCCAGTTCGGACTCAAAGTATTACCGACTAGAGCGGGGTTGGTTCCCTTTACCCTTACGCCTAAGCTACTCGAAGACTTTGAGGGATTGTCTGGCACTTCCGCTGATGCGCTTGTTAGCTGTAACGGCGTGAGTTTTCGAGAGAACATACTGTTTACCCATCGCGGTTTGAGCGGGCCATCAATTCTTCAGATTTCTTCCTATTGGAACCCGGGTGATGCGGTCGAAATCAATCTTTTTCCTGAAATAGACCTCTATGAAACTCTAAAGTCGGTGCAACAAGAACGACCAAAGACTCATATCAATACGGTGCTGGCAGAAACTTTGACTAAGAAGCTTGCGGACAGGCTGACGGATCTATGGTTCGGTAATTACAAAGAAAAACCTTTAGCTGAACTCTCCAACGAGGCGCTTCAAACAATCGCGACACAGTGCCAAGCTTGGCAACTCAAACCCACAGGAACTGAAGGCTATCGTACCGCGGAGGTTACCTTGGGTGGTGTTGATACCGACGAAGTATCCTCAAAAACCTTTGAAGCGAAGAAAGTCACTGGCTTACATTTTATTGGGGAAGTATTAGACGTCACAGGTCATTTAGGAGGCTTCAACTTCCAATGGGCGTGGGCATCGGGTCATGCTTGCGGGCAGGAAGTTTAGCCCTGTGCAATTAATGGCTTAAACTACCCCAGCACATCCAATTGTCGTGCAAGAAATGTTGCACCAGATGATTCTGCTATTTGTTTGCATTCTGCAATATCGACTTCTGACAGCCCATCAATAGCTGTGACCTGTACTCGGCGGATATATAGTGACGCAAGCTTTATAAAATCCAACAACGCGTCATAGGCTTTATTTAATTTCGGTTGGCAGTGATGCTCATAGACTGATGCCGATTGCGCATTTAGGGAAATCGAAATCGCATCTATACAAGGTGCCAGCTCAGGAAGAATATTGCGCTTATGGACGAGGTTGCCAAGGCCATCGGTATTTAAGCGAGTAGAGATTCCTAGCGATTTGCAGTGTTGTGCGACTTGTTTTAAGACCTTAAGGCGTAGCGTCGGCTCGCCATAGCCACAGAATACGACTTCTTGAAAAGGTGCTAGGTTTGGAAGTTGTGCGATGACTTCTTCGGTACTAGGCTGTCTCTTCAAGCTTAGATCGTAGTCATGAAGCTGTAAGTTGCCTTTAGTTTTTGGGCAGAACTGGCATTCTAATGTACAGCGATTGCTTATGTTCAAATACAAAGAGTCTCGTATGGCATAGCAGAGTTTTGCTTGTTCACAATTCATCGCAAAGTACCATAGTCAGTGATAAAGCTTCGTCTATATCTTGGTCGGTCATTAATTGGTTATAGCGCTTTTTATAACCTATATCACTGAGCACTAAATGTTTGTCGGGAGTAACATCGTGGTTTGCAAGACACTGCTTGCTGCAAGCGAGGTGACATCCGTCAATCGCTAAAATAGGGCGTCCCGATTGGGCTATTTTGACTAAAGATGGCACATTGCCTCCAACCCCAGCAATACATGACATCTCGGCTTTTTGACTCTCGTTCAACTTTACCGCTAACTGGTTTGCCATTTGAGCCAAGTTAGAACAGCCTGAGCATGAGTACACAATAGGCTTCAATTTTCTAGTCATGCTAATCATAAATAAATAAATTAGGGTGAATTGATCTTAACGCCAACTATTCGCTTATAGCATTGATCGAAATCAATCTCAGGGTATCTTGTCATAAACGCTCTGCCATCAATGGCTGTGCTTAATGACCTGTATTTATATTTCTATAAGCTCATTTCTACAAAACGAATTAATAGTTCTATTAATTGTTCTAGATCAAGGTTTTTATCGGGTATATGGGTGTACATTGCATCAAAAGCACAATATATAGGGGTTGTTATGCAGTGTGTCTATGAAGTACAAACACCAGTAAAAGCGATTAAAAGAGATCTGTCAGAGGTCGACTTTGATCAGGAAAAGATTTATCAAGCTATTCTAAAAGCAGGCTTGGCCTCAACCGAGTTTGATGAAAAAATCGCAAGAGATCTGACTAAACAAGTGGTAGATGTGTTGTCTTTCAGATTTGAAAAACTGACGATTCCTACCGTCGAGCAAATTCAAGATATCGTCGAGTATTGCTTAGCACAAAACCAATATTTCAAGACGGCTAAAGTTTATATTCTATACCGCGAAAAGCACAAGCAAATTCGTGAAAATCAAAAAACGTTGCTTGATGTGACGCAATCTATTGAGGAATACCTGTCTCAAGCCGACTGGCGTGTGAAAGCTAATGCGAATCAAGGCTACTCTCTTGGTGGTTTAATTCTTAATGTGTCGGGTAAAGTCATCGCCAACTATTGGTTAAACCATATTTATAACCCTGATATTGGGCAGGCGCATAGAAACGCCGATCTGCATATTCATGACTTAGATATGTTGGCCGGTTACTGCGCAGGCTGGTCGTTAAGAACCTTGTTGCACGAAGGCTTTAACGGTGTACCGGGTAAGATTGAGTCGGGTCCACCAAAGCATTTATCTAGTGCAGTTGGCCAGATGGTTAACTTCTTAGGGACACTTCAAAACGAGTGGGCGGGCGCCCAAGCGTTCAGCTCTTTTGATACTTATTTGGCACCTTTTGTGCGCAACGATAATTTAAGTTATGAAGAGGTTAAGCAATCAATTCAAGAGTTTATCTTCAATCTTAATGTTCCTTCTCGCTGGGGAACTCAAACGCCATTTACCAATATCACTTTAGACTGGGTATGTCCCGAAGATTTGCAAGAGCAGATCCCGATTATTGCCGGTGAAGAGATGCCATTCTCGTATGGCGAGTTGCAAGAGGAAATGAACCTAATCAACAAAGCTTACATTGAAGTGATGATGACGGGCGATGCAAAAGATCGTGTGTTCACTTTCCCAATCCCAACCTACAACATTACACCAGAGTTTGATTGGGATTCCGAGAACGCTACTTTGCTGTTTGAAATGACGGCGAAATATGGTCTTCCTTACTTCCAGAATTTCATCAATTCAGAGCTATCTCCGAACATGATCCGCTCGATGTGTTGCCGCCTACAGCTGGATTTACGAGAACTCTTAAAAAGAGGTAATGGCTTATTCGGTTCGGCGGAGCAAACCGGCTCTTTAGGCGTGGTAACGATTAACTGTGCCAGACTGGGTTATCTCTACAAAGGCGATAAAGAAGCGTTATTAAAGCGCCTGGAAACCTTGATGGATATGGCCAAAGAGTCTTTGGAGCAAAAACGCAAAGTTATCCAGCACTATATTGATAATGGTTTATTCCCCTATACCAAGCGTTACCTTGGCACTCTGAGGAATCATTTTTCTACCATTGGTGTAAATGGCATTAACGAAATGATTCGTAATTTTAGCAATGATGAGCTGGATATCACATCGCCAGAAGGTCACAAGCTTGCAGTTGAAATGCTCGACTTTATCCGCGCCAAAATGGTGGCGTATCAGGAAGAAACAGGGCATCTCTATAACCTAGAGGCAACGCCGGCAGAAGGCACAACCTACCGATTCGCGAAAGAAGATAAGAAGCGTTTCAGCGATATTTTACAAGCTGGTTACGACGGATCGCCCTATTATACCAACTCATCGCAGCTTCCTGTTGGGCACACTAATGATGCCTTTGAAGCACTGGAATTACAGGATGAGCTACAGTCAAAGTACACCGGCGGCACTGTACTCCACTTATACATGGGGGAACGCATCTCAAGCAGTGAGGCTTGTAAGAAGATGGTGAAAACCACACTCACTCGCTTTGAGCTGCCTTATATCACCATAACACCGACTTTTTCCATCTGTCCGACTCACGGTTACTTAGCAGGTGAGCATGAATATTGCCCTAAGTGTGACGAGGATTTACTTCAGAAACAAAAGCAATGTAGTAACTTATAGGAGTGATACTATGAAAAACACTATCGATAATAACGAGCGCCAAAAGTGCGAGGTCTGGACGCGAGTAATGGGCTACCATAGACCTGTGTCTGCCTTTAATAAAGGTAAGCAATCCGAGCATAAGGAGCGTTTACATTTTCAAGAGAAAGGCGCCTAACGGTGAGCATGCCAGCTCTAAGGATAGGGGGGGTAACTCCCCTAACCACCATCGATTACCCCGATCATCTTTCTTATGTGGTTTATTGCCAAGGATGTGCCTGGCAGTGTCGATATTGCCATAATCCAGAGCTAATTGATTGTAAAACGAAAACAGAATATCAGTGGCAAGACACGTTAAAGCTTCTCAAAAAACGCCAAGGGTTGCTCGAAGCTGTGGTGTTTAGTGGCGGCGAACCTTTGTTGCAAGCGGGTATTGTGGAGGCGATAAAAGAGGTGAAAGCGTTAGGCTTTAAAGTGGGTCTGCACACTGGTGGCTGTGCTCCAAAAAGATTTAAACAGTTATTACCACTAATAGATTGGGTCGGTTTTGATGTTAAGGGCTTACCAGTTCTAGCGGATGAATTTATCCAAGTAAAAGGTGCTTCTAGTTCAAATTGGGAAAGCTTAGAACTATTGCTGCAAGCTGAAAATGTTGATTATGAATGTCGTACAACCGTCCATTGGGATCTAATCAAACCGCAACAATTAACCTCTTTAGCTAAAAAACTATCCGCACTTAAAGTTAAATCATATAAGGTTCAAGTCGCGCGTAACACAACTTTTCTAGACCCCACATTAGCACCCAATATTACCGATAAAACTAGCGCAGAAATGCTGCAACAAGAACTTAAAGCATTATTCCCCAAGTTTGAGTGGGTGGCTTAGTTACTCAGAATTATTATGCTGCAAAAGCTTGGAAATCCGCCATCTTATCGCGATCGAGTACCAATATCTGGTGTTGATTAAAGGCAAAGATCTGCTGCTCTTCAAACCGTTTTAATATTCTCGAGAAGGTTTCGGCGCGCATCGATAGCTTACTCGCGATCAGCTTCTTCGACATGGTAACAGGATATGACTCGCCATTCTTTATGTTGCAAGGCATAAGGTCATAGAAAAACTTCAACACTCTTTGCGAAGCATCGAGAATGGTCAGCATCTCAATTTCGTTAACATGCCCCCGCATTTTTAGACAAATATTGCCTAGCATTTTCATACACAACTCGCTGTTGCCACTTAACAGTTTGTAATATTGTTCATTCGGTATAGATAAAACAGTACTTTTCTTGGTAGAAATAGCGCTAATTGGATAATGCTTACCCTGCAAAAACATGATGGCTTCCGCGAAGGTGTCGCCAGCATCAACGAACTTAACAATTTTCTCCTTACCTTCGCTAGACAGTAGAGTCAGCTTTAACTGACCCTTCAAAACTAAGAAGAAATGCTGTGCAGATTGTCCTTGGTTAATGATGATATCTTCACGATTAAAGTCATTAATTTTAGAATTAGCAAGTAGCTCATCTAATGCTTTTTCAGGCAAGGGTTGTAATAAGAAACTTTTTCTTATTAGAGCTGTATGTTGCTTGATCACGGAGTCGTGCATTTTGATCCCTCTTAGAACCTTGCGTGAATCATAAACCAAGCTTTTCGAGTATCTACCGAGTGTTGCTTGGCGTTATAGTCCGCTAGTTTAAAACTCAGGCTGTACTCTTTAGATAACTGATGGTTTAGGGCAACATTGATTTCTGAGCCATAATCAAGGTTCGAATCTTCCGCTTGATAATCGTGATAACTGACAGTTAACTTGATCTTATCCCAGCCAGTGTTCAGCGCTAAGTAATTATCTTCAATACCGGCATCAGGAGTTACTAGGAACTGATCAGCCCAACCTTGGAATTTATGTTTAGTCGCCAAAGGAGTTTGGAAAGCCTGTCCAGGGTTATTCGCTTCACCACTTAAGACTTCTCGCCCTAATTTTAGAGTCAGCGGATCAAAGCGATAACCAAGCTCGCCCTGGTAGTAACTAGCGCTTAGATCGTTAGGGTTATCCCCAAAATCAGCTTGCTTGGCGTAACTTAAGTTCCAAACAACCCTAGATGGCTTGGTGTTGCTTATTCTAAGTCCAAGGGTTCTGCTGGACTTATTGGGACTATCCTTAAAGTCTAAGAAGTAACCGAAAGCAGAAAGCTGAAAGGTTTCTGCTCCACTCCAGTGATAATCAAAAAGATGGCTATTAGATTGTTCGTTATCACCTAAAATATTGTTTACATTCTCAAGGTAACCATACTTCAGTGTCGAGTCTGCAAACGAGTGATTCTCGATAGTCACAGCATCGTAGGTTTGTTCATTTTGACGCCACGCTACGCCACCGACAAATCGTTGGTTGCCAAGGTTGATTCGTTGACGGCCAAGTGTTATTTGCGTGTTTCCAAAACCTCGGTATAAAACGGCTGCTTGGTTGAGTTCGGTGCCCTCAGGGTCGGCCACTACCGAATGAGTCAGGATGCCATTACGTAAGCTATTATGTTCATCGTAGGTAAACAAAGTTCTAACATCATCAAATTCGATAATAGCGGAAAAGTCATTCTTTTCTTTGCTGGTGAAGGTTAATCGTGAGCGTAATGTCGAAGCTAATGCATCGTCGAGAAGATTGCTTTGAGACACGTCTTCTAAGCGGTAGCGAAAATCTAACGTTACATTATGCTGATTGAGCTCCTCTTTATCGCTGCCTGAAGCTTTGTCGGCCAAAAATGTGAATGGGGATATTGCTAATATGATGGCCAAACTGGTTTGAAGTGGTTTCATCGTGAGATTACCCTTTTACCCTTAAGTAGCTATAAGGTTAGGGTAATTAATGATAGTGAGTGTTGATTTATATCAAGTTATGGTGAGTAAAGGTTTTACGGACGATGTTTAGTTTATATGACTACCAGCTGGCTGGATCGACATTATAAAATTGCTGTAACTGTTGATAAAGTTCTCGGTGTTTTAGGCGTAAATCTTTAGGGCGTTCAAAAAAGACTTCGCTAGAGACAGCGAAAAATTCGGCAGGGTTAGTGGCGCCATATTTATCAATAAGTGTAGGCTCATTGTTCAGGGCTTGTTGGCGTAGCTTTTCAAACTCTGATGATAAGACTTGTGACCATTTCTTATAGTCATGGCCTTTAGCGAGTGGTGGCGCGCCGTTGGTGGTGCCTGATTCGCCATCAAGCTGATGCGCAAACTCATGAATCACTAAGTTGTGCCCATCCTCAAAGTCAGCACCGCCACTAGCGGAATCCTGCCACGATAAGATCACTTTCCCACGATTCCAAGATTCGCCTAATATAACGCGTGAATCTCGCTGATGAACGCCAGAACCATCTTGAATGGCGCGATTGGTGATAAAAGCTGCTGGATAAACCGCAATCGTTTGCAAGAAAGGGTAATACTGGGTATTGCGGTTTAAGAGTAGTAGACATGCTTGGACTGCGATAGTGACTCGAACTTCATCGGTGATTGGCTGTTCTTGATGCCCAACAAACTGCTTCTCCGCTAAGAAAATTTTCATCTTATCTTTAAGTTGTAGCTGGAGGTCCGTTGGCATCTTATAAAAGAAACTAAGATTTTTGCGTAAAATCTGACGCCATTCCTTAGGGAAAGGTTGCTCAACGATGGACTGGCGTTTTATTCGCTTGCGAATGTTAGAGGTCGCTATCCATACGATAAGCCCAACGCAGAACAGCAAAAATATATAAAACGCTAACATGGTGAGTCCTTTTGAATTTTGATAGTAGTGGTATTGGTCCAAGCGAGTGGTATTTCAAGTTACGGCTATTATAAAAAAGGGCCCCTAAGGACCCTTTTGCTTTTCTGTTAGCTTTTCTTGCAAGATGTCTCCAAAACAAGCTTTTAAGATTATTTTGTTTTAATGGTTTTGCGATAGAGGTAACCACAAACAAAGATTAATCCAGCTAAACCTAGGATTTGACTCATTAATGAATCGCCCATTAATGGAACCGAACCCTGCCAAACAACAGCGGCTACAGCGACTAAAACACCAAGTAGGGCTTCACCCGTAATTAAACCTGAAGCAATTAGTAAGCCAGTGCCTTCGCGTTTCTTTTTAACTTCGTCACTCTGTTTCGCTGTTTTCTTCTTAATGATGTGTGCGATTAAGCCACCCACGAAAATTGGTACAGAAAGACCTAATGGTAAGTAAATACCAACCGCCACAGCAAGAACTGGGAAACGAACGTCAGAGCCGCGTTTCTCTTGGATGGTATCAAGAATAATTAGTACAATCGCAAGTGCGAAGCCGATGAAGATAAAGTTCCATTCAATACCGGCACCAAAAATACCCGTCGATAAGTCACGCATTAAACCTGCTTGCGGCGCTGATAATGGCGTTGCATCAGGGTTTAATGGGCTTGGACGACCGATACCATAACCTTGGTCAAGGATATCCAGTACGAAAGGAATAACCAGAGCTGCCGCCACGACACCTACGATCTGGAAGATCTGCTGACGCCATGGTGTTGCACCAAGAACGTGACCACACTTCAAATCTTGCATATTATCGCCAGCGATTGCAGCCGCTGAGCAGATCATGCCTGCTAGGAAAATAACGGCGATTGGGCCTAATGTTGCAGCCATTCCTTCGTTGCCCATCAGTTGTAATAAAATTAGGGCAGAAACGATAACCGTGGCAATAGTAACACCTGAAATTGGATTGTTTGAGCTACCGACTAAACCAGCCATATAACCGGCTACCGAGGCGAAAATGAAACCAAACACCAGCATTAAGACTGTCATAATGCTCGCGATCATTAACTTACTTTCGTATTCGCCGAGTGCGTTATAGAAGATAAAGAATAATGGAACGATCGCGATCAGAATTAAGATACCGACATAGTTGATAGGCGTATCGTATTCTGTACGAAGAATCTTTTGGCCTTCGCCACTTTTCGTTGCTTTGTATGCGGCTAGACTGGTTTTAATACCATTCCAAAGAGGCTTGGCTAAGCTAATCAATGACCAAACACCACCAACCATCATGGCACCAACACCAATGCGACGACAGTTCTGCCATGCTTCATTCGCTAGCGCGCTCCATTGACCATCGGTAAACTCGCTCATTGGGGTGCCCGCTGGGATACCAACGGTTTGCATTAGAGCGTCTGAGTTAAAGAGCCAGTTTAAAGGGACACCAATTAAAGTACCGATTACACCGCCTAAGAAAACTAAAACAGCAATGTTAAGACCAACAATATAGCCTACGCCAATCAAAGCTGGGCTTAATGTGATGCTGCCCATAAACAGGTATTTGCCCGTTAAGAAGCTTTTAATGGTCGCAACACCACTCGAAAGAACGCCAATCGCCGATTCCAATACTTTGAATAAACCGCCTAAACCTGCTGCTACCAGTAGCATTTTGAAACCTTTGGCGGCTTCTTCGTTATGTACGTGCTCAGGGTGGTCTTTATCGGTTTCGATACCGCCAGTTTTCAATACCTCAGCAGTAGCAACACCCTCAGGGAATTTAAGCTTTGCTTCGACAATGAGCGCGCGACGTAATGGAATGGTGAAGGCAACCCCTAAGATACCACCAAGAATTGCGATTGAGACCATTGGGCCGTATTCATAACCCGTCCAAGCGTTCATCATAACCAGTGCAGGGATGGTGAAAATAATACCTGCGACTAAGGATTCACCCGCGGAGGCGGAGGTTTGAACCATATTGTTTTCAAGGATGGTAGAGCGTCTGAAGAGCCGCAAAACCCCCATCGACACGGCCGCGGCAGGAATCGACGCAGAAACAGTTAAACCAACCAGTAGTCCGATGTAAGCGTTCGCAGCAGCTAAAATCATCGATAGTAGGGCACCTAGTATCAATGCTTTAACCGTCAGCTCGGTTAAGTTTCGCTCAGCCGAGACCACCGGAGGCGGTAAAGGTTTGTCACTCATGAAAGCTCCTTAAGTTATTGTTCTACTTGCACTTATTGGTTTTTGGCAAGCTCAGGCTAGTAAATCTTTTCTAATGGCGAATATAAATCCGCCCAAAGTATAGCAGAATTTGAAAAGCTGTCGATTCTCTACATAGGCTAAAAGGCCTGTTATTACAGGCTTTTAGAGCATTTCTTTGACTGCTTTAACAATGTCTTCTTTGCTTGGAAGTACAAACTGCCAAGAGTTTCCGATAGGGATAAAAGTGTCATGGCCTGTAATACGTTTGACTGTTGGCGTTGAGTCTAAGTTTTCGACAAGGCCAGTAATGAGCTCTTCGCTGAGCGAGCCCGTTTTACGGCACTCATCAACCACCAAGACGTTCTGATAATTTTTAGCGATATCAGCGATGGCTTGGTGATTCAGTGGTGCCAACCAGCGGATATCTATAATATCTACAGCGGTTTTGTATTTATCTTGTAGTATTTTCTGTGCTTGTTGCGATAAATAGTGGCCGTTTCCGTAGCTGATGATTAGGGTTTTACTCGGCTTTTTACTAGCGCTCGCGTATAACGCTGGCTCCCCAAAATTGACAACTTCTGTCGGCTCAGGATAAACGCCTAACCAACCGTTATCGCCAGTTTCATGCAAATCTTTAGCGTGATAGAGGGCAATAGGTTCAAGAAATATAACCACGCGCTTTTGTTCATCGGCTAAACGCACCGCTTCGCGTAGCATTTTCGCTGCATCTTGACCATGAGACGGACAAGCGACGATAACGCCTGGAATTTCACGTAGGAAAGCCATGCTGTTGTCGTTATGAAAGTGTCCACCAAAGCCTTTTTGGTAGGCGAGGCCAGCGATGCGAATGACCATTGGGTTGGTGAACTGATTATTCGAGAAGAACGACAAGGTCGACGCTTCGCCGCGAATCTGATCCACAGCATTGTGGGTATAAGCAAGGAATTGTATTTCCGGGATCGGCAAATAGCCAAGGTGAGCCGCGCCGATGGCGTTACCCAAAATACTGGTTTCGTCGAGCATAGTGTCGAATACGCGATCGGCGCCAAATCGCTTCTGTAAATTGGTCGACACGCTATAAACACCGCCTTTTTTACCCACATCTTCGCCGAACATGATGATATTTTGATACTGCTCCATTAAGTCGGTCAGGGCGTAGTTAATCAACTGAGCCATGCTTCGCGGTTTATCCAAAAACTTAAATTGACGACCTACCTCAAAAAGTTCATGACGTCTGCTTAACGTAGGAACAGGTGGCTTTTCTTGTGCAGGACGTTCTGGTGCAATCGAGGCGCATACTTCTTCAGCGCTCGAGAGTTTCGGTAATTTAATTGCTTGTTCGGCGACTTTTTCTACTTTTTGACGGGTATTTTCATACATGGTCAAAATATCATCGGTCGATAAATAACCCGCCTCGATACATAAACGAGCTGAATGTAATAGGGGATCTTGTGCTTCGGTTTTCTCGATGTGCTCAACCGTGTGATACATGCTCTCGGTATCGTTTCCGGCATGGCCCATTAAGCGCACAGTTTTCATGTGCAGGAATACAGGTCTGCGCTCATAACGAGCGATTTCCTCGGCTTCTTGCGCAGCCATATAAGCATCTGGCAGGTGTAAGCCGTTGCATTGAATGTATTCGATACTATGACGATTTTTAACGTTATTTTCGACCCAGTTTTCCGGCGTAGAAACTGAAATACCAATGCCGTTATCCTCACAAATAAAGACTAAGGGCAATGGCTCGCCTTTATAGGAAAGATATTGGGCAGCGTTAAACGCAGACTGTGCGGTCGCGTGGTTAAAGCTAGCATCACCAAAGTTACACAAGACCACACCATCATTTGGGATAGAGCTGTCGAAACCGGTACGGTGTGCACGACCCAGTGACCAAGCGGCCCCCATAGCTTTGGGTAAATGCGAGGCAATGGTACTGGTTTGTGGTGGTACAAAAAGCTTGGCTGACCCAAAGACTTTGTGGCGACCTTGCGAGATAGGATCATCTTTTGCCGCGACCAAAGACAAGATTTGGTCCTTAATTGGATCGATGTTGGGTACTTGGCGCGAACGCTCCGCCATCAAAGCCCCTGATCGGTAATGCAAAAAAGCTATATCGTTATATCTAAAGGCTTTACCAAGGGTAGCATTACCCTCGTGGCCACTGCTGCCGATGGTGTAAAAACCAATACCTTGATCCTTTAAAATACGGGCACGTAAGTCGAGGTGTCGACTGATCAGCTGTGACTCAAATAATTGCACAAACTCCTGTGGCGATAGCTGCGTCGCGCTAGCAGGTATGTTGCTGATTTTATTAGGAAATTTTGCAGTTTTAAGTGCGATTAAAAAGTTTTGGTCAATGACACTGGCACGGTCGAGCATTGTAATAATTTTATGTAGTTCTAAGTTGCGGATTAGTATGCTTTATGGCACTAGGGATGTCACTCCAACGGCGACTGGTTGGATCAGATAGGCACAGCAAACTAAGATTTATCAGGGTAGGTTCATTGAAACCGCGAATGTGGTAAAGTAGCGCCAACATTAGAAAAGGCAAGGTTATATCGAAACGGCATGAAAGTTTATAACAATATTCTCGAAATGGTTGGCAATACGCCAATGATTAAGTTCCAAAAGATGAACACGGGCAAGTGTCAGCTTTTTGGTAAGCTTGAATCGCAAAACCCAGGCGCGTCGATTAAAGATCGTATTGCTATCACTATGATCGAAACGGCCGAGAAAGAAGGCTGGATCAAACCTGGCGATACCTTAATCGAAGCAACAGCGGGTAATACTGGCTTAGGTTTAGCCATGGTTGCCTCGCAGAAAGGTTATAAACTGAAAATCGTCATGCCCGATAAGATGAGCATGGAAAAAGAATATAACTTGCGTGCTTTTGGTGCCGAAGTGATGCGCACCCGCTCAGACGTCGGTAAAGGCCACCCTGAGTATTACCAAGACGTAGCTAAACGCTTGTCGGAAGAAAACGGTTGGTATTTTATCAATCAATTCTCAAACCCTTCAAACATAGCCGCGCACTACATGACCACTGGCCCAGAAATGTGGGAACAGTTAGACGGTAAGATTGATGCGGTGGTATTAGGTGTCGGCTCTGGCGGTACTGTTACTGGCATCGGTCGTTTCTTGAAAGAAAAGAACCCTGATATTGATATTGTCTTGGCCGATCCTGAAGGCTCGATTTTAACGCACTACCATGAGACCGGTGAAATGTCCGAAGCGGGTAGTTGGGTAATCGAAGGTATTGGCGAAGATTTCATCCCCGATATTTGCGACATGAGCCTGTTCACTAAAGCTTACACCGTGACTGATAAAGAATCTTTGAATACAGCGCGTGAATTGATGTTAAAAGAGTCGGTTATGGGCGGTTCTTCAACCGGTACGTTAGTCGCGGCCGCGCTTAAATATTGCCAAGATCAGACTGAGCCGAAGAACGTCGTAACGTTTGTCTGCGATACTGGTAATCGTTACTTATCGAAAATGTATAACGATGACTGGATGAAAGAGCAGGGCTTTTTATCATGACACAGCAGCAACCAACACCGCCAAGCACCAATATTTCCTTAGGCTTATTGGTGCTAGACGTTATCGGCATGGCGCTGGTAGTGTTTGCGGGTTATGAAATCTACTTAATTAATGAAAAGAATTCAGGGGTGCTGGCTGAATATATTAGCTGGCCACACTATCCATGGATTATTATGGGACTTGGCGTCTTATTGATGATTCCTTTTCATAAACAAATATTTAGCTTGTTTAGAAAGGTTAAACAGTATCAAAAAGAACTCGCAGAAAAGAATCGTCCGGACTTTTAACTCTGTGTGTTTAACGCTCAATCCTGAAAGACTCTTTGATTAACCCAAAGAGCACCCCTTGAAATTAAGGTTAATGACTAGATGTTATAAGAATCTAGTCATTATCGAGCAAATACAAGCTACACGATATAACCAATAGGTATTATATGTCAGACAAGAAATTTAAGTTCGCCAGCCGCACTATCCACGCTGGCCAAAAGCCAGAGCCAATCACAGGCGCGGTAATGCCACCAATCTTCACGACTTCGACTTATGCGCAACCAGCGCCAGGCGAGCACACTGGTTATGAGTATTCGCGTAGTCAGAACCCAACTCGTATGGCCTATGAGCGTTGTATCGCTGATTTAGAAAACGGTAAGCAGGGTTACGCTTTTGCTTCGGGAATGGCGGCTACCAGCACCATTCTTGAGTTGTTGGACGCTGGTTCACACGTGATTGCGATGGACGACTTATACGGCGGTACTTTCCGTTTATTCGACAAAGTTCGTAAGCGTACTGCAAACTTAGATTTTAGCTTTGAGAACTTGTCTGATTTAAGCAATTTAGAAAAAGCGCTTAGACCAAACACTAAAATGATCTGGGTTGAAAGCCCAACTAACCCAATGCTGAAAGTGGTTGATATGCAAGCGATTGCAGATTTCGCTAAGAAGCATAACTTAATCGCTGTAGCGGATAATACCTTCGCAACACCATTCAACCAGACGCCTTTAGACTTTGGTTTTGATATCGTCATGCACTCGGCGACTAAATACCTCAACGGTCACTCTGACATGGTTGGCGGTGTTGCAATTGTTGGTGATAATGATGAATTGCGTGAGCAAATGGCGTTCTTGCACAACTCAGCAGGCGCGGTACAAGGCCCATTCGATAGCTATTTGGCACTTCGTGGCCTAAAAACATTAGCACTTCGTATGCGCCAGCATAACGAAAACGGTCAGAAAGTGGCTGAGTTCTTAAGCAACCACCCGCAGATTGATAAAGTTTACTACCCAGGTCTGGAATCACATCCACAGCACGAACTGGCGAAAAGCCAAATGAAAGGCTTTAGTGGTATGGTTTCTGTTCTGGTTAAAGGTGACACCGAAGAAGAAGCAGCTAAAAACTCACACGAGTTTATGAAGAAACTAAAAATCTTCACGCTGGCAGAAAGCTTAGGTGGTATCGAAAGTTTATCGAATCACCCAGCATTAATGACGCACGCTTCAGTACCACATGAGATTCGTCAAGAAATCGGTATTTTAGATAACCTAGTTCGTTTGTCGGTGGGTGTTGAAGATATTGATGATATTCTTGAGGACTTAGATCAAGCTCTTCAAAAATAGTGCTCCGTGGCAGTCTATGTATTGCTACTCCTCGCCTAGGAATAAAAATCCTTATTTTTAGGCGGGTAGAATTAATAAAAAAGGCGCTGTTTCAGCGCCTTTTTTTATTACCTAGTGGATTTACCAGACCTTGTCTTGATCAGCTTTGCGGATGGTGCAAGCGGTAATATAGGCACTAAAGAAAAGTGCGGGGGCAAACGGCTGTAAGCTCGACTCGAAAAATATAGCGCCAAGCCATGCAACTAAACCCAAAATGGCAAAAGCGTACTCCAAGAATATTAAGTGCGAACGCTTTCTAATGCCCACTAGGTTGAACCGTAACCAAAACGGTTTTGCTTTCCACTCTTCTGTGCTTTTATCTATCACGATAATCTCCTTTTGTAATGTTTCGATATCAGTTTCGAAAACAGCAGCGAGAGACTTGAGTGATTCCAAACTAGCGCGATTGCCACTTTCAATGCGTTGAATAGTGCGAACACTAATGCCACTTAGTATTGAAAGTTGCTCTTGTGACCATTGTTTCTTTTCGCGCAGTTTTTTAACAATCATTGTTTTCTCCTTAGTGCTGTTTCAGGAGGAAATTATCCATAAATCAGCCTCTGACGGTGACGACAAGCGCCCGCCAGTGGGGCGACAGTAAATATAATATAATTATTTCAATAAGTTAGCAGGTGAATACTGATCGGTTAATACTTTTGCATCCGTGTCCCAGTTGACCTCACCGCTAATCGCATCGAATACTTTTAAGGTATCTACACCGTATGGCGATAGTAATGGCTTGTACTCGTTCGCCTTTTTAAGAAGCTTTTCTTTGCTAGGAAGCTTTTCATTACTGACGACGATAACGCGGTTGGTCTTTTCGTCATCAAAGTGGATCTGATAGAGTTCGCCAAATACCTGATGGTAGGTTTCGGATTCATGATGAAACAGGGCGCTTGAGCTGAATGTATTGGCCATAATTATGCCGCCAGGTTTGAGCAAACCTTTAACTTCCTCAAGATACTCCTTAGTCATCATATGCTCAGGGATATAGTCGCTATTAAAAGCGTCGAGTAAAATAAAGTCGTAGCGCTTGTCTTTTCTTAGGGCTCTTTTGATAAAAACACGGCCGTCACGAACATGGGTTTCATACTGTTCGCCTTCATCGGTGTAATTGAAATATTTACGAGCCATTTGTGCTACTACGTCATCAATTTCAATCGAAGTGATATTGGCTTTGGGATAGACTTCTTTGTAGCGATTAACTAATACGCCGCCGCCAAGACCTATGATCAGCATATCTTTTGGGTCTTCTAAGAAGAAGGTCGCGCCCATGGCGAGTTTATAATAGTCAAAGACAAGGTATTCTGGCGTGTCATTAAAAATACAGGATTGGCTTAGATCATTGTGGCTTTTCTTGCGAAAGCGCATACAAGTCAAACCCATGTCATCTATGATGTAAACGTTTTGATATAAGGAGCGTTTTTCTTCCAGAATTTTAGCCTGACTAGTCGCTGGGATTAGGAGTGAGCCTAAAAGTAGCGCGAATAATGAAATAATTTTGTATTTACTAAAGGAAAGGGTCTTACTCATGGGAAAGCTCCGCTTTTTCAGCTTTAGGAAGTGGTTTAGGAAAGAGTATCGCAACAAGCCCGACGAGCGCTAAGACCACAGTCACACCGTATAAAATATTGTCTAACTCAAACCACAGCACCAAGTAAAAAGACGTCATAATAGTGCCAAGCGCACTACCTAAGGTCGATACAAAGTATAAAAAGCCAGCCGTTTGGCCACTACTTTCAGCGTTAGCGACTAATAATCTGACTGAATACGGCGCGACCATGCCCATAATGGTTGTGGGTACGAGGAATAGGATTAGCGACGTGACTAGAGAACCGTAACGCGGATCCTCTATCTGCATAAATACCCAGTCCGATAACTCTGCGTGCCAAATCACCAGTGGTAAGGTGGTAATCGCGGCTACGATAAAAATAACGCCATATTTGCGGGTGTTGGGCTCTTTTAGCGACAACTTGCCGCCCACAAGGTAGCCTATCGACAAGGCAAGCATGAAGATGGTGATGATGCTCCCCCAGACGTAGACGCTACCGCCGAAATAAGGTGACAAAATTTTTCCGCCTAAAAGTTCAACCGTCATGATTGAAAAACCCATAATGAAGGCGCATATAAGTACTAGACTGTTCATAGAATATTATTGGATTTATTGGTTCACTTGATAATAAGGGAATGAAGCTAAATGTCAAAGCTTCGTTGGTTTGTGAAGAAGTTATAAATCATTAATAACCTTATTAATTTTATTCTATTGGGTCGGTATATTGAACGTGTTAGAATAGACACTTTATATTTATAGCGTGAATAAATCAGGAGATTATCATGGCAATTGAATTACCAGAATTACCTTACGGACGTGATGCACTAGCACCACACATCTCTGAAGAAACCATCAATTATCACTATGGTAAGCACCACAATGCTTACGTCACTAACTTGAACAAGATGATTGAAGGTACAGATTTCGAAGGTAAGTCGCTAGAAGAGATTATTCGTTCTTCTGAAGGTGGTGTTTTCAACAACGCAGCACAAGTTTGGAACCATACGTTCTACTGGAACAGCTTAAGCCCTAACGGTGGCGGTGAGCCAACTGGCGCACTAGCTGACGCGATCAACGCGGCATTCGGTTCATTCGCAGACTTTAAAGAAAAATTCACAGCAAGCGCTGCGGGTAACTTCGGTTCTGGCTGGACTTGGCTGGTGAAAAACGCTTCAGGTTCGCTAGAAATCGTAAACACAAGCAATGCTGATACACCAATCACAGACGCAGGTATTACACCGTTAATGACTGTTGACGTGTGGGAGCACGCTTATTACGTAGATTACCGTAACGCTCGTCCAGAATACTTGAAAAACTTCTGGGAGCTTGTGAACTGGGACTTTGCGGCTAAAAACTTCGCATAATCCTAGCGTTACTGCTTCTGTTAGACAGTAGCAAAGTATCTAAAAAAGCCCAGCATTTGCTGGGCTTTTTCGTATATCACTTCCAATACTGCTCCATTTTCAAGTAAAGAAACGAAGCCGTCCATGCAATAAACACAAGCCCAACTAACGCTTCCGTTCCTGCCATAAAGCGAATAGGCCCTTCGGGGACTAAGTCGCCGTAGCCTAAACTGGTATAATTGGCGAAAGAGAAGTAAACACAGTCTAAGAAACTGGAAACGGGCCCATCTAGGCTTACTATTTGGTTGGCTTTTTCTAAGCTGAGAATAAAAAAGTATGCGAGACCAAATAACCAAACATGGATAGTGTGCGACAAGATCGCCACAAGAACACTTATGGTTATGCGATAACGGCCTTTAATATTTAACCAATCACATAATATAGTAATCCTGCGCAAAGACTCTAAGTGGGATATAACGCACAGAGAGATAACAAGAAGCGATGTGGCTAAAATTAACACCATAAACAGAACCTAGTTCGAAATAGTTGAGTCTGTTATATCACGAAGCTGGTAAAGTTTAGAAGAACAGATAGTGAAAGAGGGGCTTTAAATCGATGTTTATCAGTGAGTTATAACTCTTAATCGTATCACTCAAGAAGATGGGATGAGCTAACGAGTTGGTGTATAGTGAAATAACTATAGGGGGTATAGATGAACAATAACAGCAAGCAAGAAACAATTTCCTCAGAACAATTAAGGTGGTTTGAACGCGAGTCTAGCTCTTGGCTCGATGAAGGATTAATTGAGCCAAATGCTCGAGATACATTATTAAAGCGCTATCAAAGTATCTGTGTTTCCCCTGGCCATAGCAGGTCTTCTAGCTGGAGTAATATACTTCTGGTGTCATTAGGTTCGTTACTGATCGGTGGTGGAATAATTCTCCTATTAGCACACAACTGGGAGCACTTTGGAAAAACCACGCGCACCTTCTTATCTTTTTTACCCTTAGTTCTGGCACAGAGTTTGTGTTGGTATGGCGTTCAATATAAACCTCAATCACTAGCTGTGAGAGAGTCTGGCGCGGTATTACTTTTTTTTGCGGTAGCTTCTAGCATTGCTCTGATTAGTCAAACCTATCATATCTACGGTGATTTAGAGCGCTTCTTAGTGGTCTGGCTGTTTTTAACTCTCCCCATCGTATATCTCTTACGGTCTGGCACGACGTTAATGCTTATCTGCGGCATTATTTTATGGTTATGTTGCCTTGAGCGTGAGCCTTATTGGTTGTTTTATATCGTTCTCATCCCGCACTTATACCACCTTTATCAGCAACAGAGTCGTATACTCTTACACTGGTGTTTGTGGGTGGCATTGATAAGTTTAACTATTTCAATCATTTACGGTAGTAGTTACTATGCTTCACCGCTGGATAACTGGGCAATATACATAACTCTCGCTATGGGGTGTGCATTTTATGCTCTCGGCTATTGGCTGTTTGGTTTAGAGCAAGATGGCTTTTGGAGTAATGCGCCGAGCAGTTTTGGGATTCTCATAATTGGCGTTGTGAGCTTAATGTTCACCTGGTATGGCCGAACGTTGCCTTACGATTTATGGCAAGTAGAAAATGCCATGAGTTTTAATGAATATGCCATTATTGGATTCTTTATTGCCTCCCTGATTTTGACCTCTATCTTTATAGCAAGGCGCTACCAAGAATTCTCAGCTTCAAACTGGGTTGCCTTAACGAGTTTAGTTTTTGTCTTCTTTGGCCTCATCGGCTACTTCTTTAGATTTAACGAAAGCGTTTTTGTTATCTCTTCTAACCTCTACATTCTTATAGGATCGGTTCTCTTGATGCTACAAGGGGTTAATCGAGGGCAATTAATGTTACTCAATGGTGGGTTAATCTGGTTCAGCTTGCTGGTTATATTTAGATTTTTCGATAGCGACATTCCCTTCGTGTATAAAGGCGTTATCTTCATCATCATAGGTTGTGCCTTTATAGCAACCAATGTTTGGTTTAAGAAAAAACAACAAGCAGAAAGTGTGGAGGGGTAAGCATGAAGAACATAAAACTTTTATTGCTTGTATTATGCGTTGTTCAACTGGCTGTACCGGGCTATATGATCTATGAACAAAATCAGATTTTATCTGAAGGCACGGTATATAGATTCGAAACTCAGCCGATTGATCCCTATGATCCCTTTCGTGGACGTTACGTAACTTTGACCTATAACATTAATGCAGAGCCAATTCCTTCTGATGAAATATTACAGCGTGGTGAATGGGCTTATGCTCTCCTTGCAGAAAATGACTCAGGGTTTGCAACGTTCACTAAATTAGTAAAAGAAGAACCAAGCTCTGAGCGAGACTATATCAAAATCAAGGTCGGGTGGGGGAATATCGAGCATGGGTACAATGTGAAAATCCCCTTTAACCGCTACTACGCACCTGAAGATGCAGCGCCTATAATTGAAAGAACTGTACGTAGACGCCAGCAAGAAGAAAACGTTTATGCAGAAATAAGTGTGTTAGATGGAAAGGCTACCTTAAAAGAACTGTATGTCGAAGGAATGACGATCATGGATTATATTCGACAGCCTAAATAAAGTGTATCAGGGGTAAATCTGCGGTCGTTATAGTTTGTTACATTTAACGGGTTAAACACTCGCTATATTACTTGAAGTTATGCATTCCATTAGATAGTCTAATTTCATATGAAGATGACTCTCCCGAAGAGTGGAAAAGCAGTTTCAAGGACATATTCAGTCTTACCTTCCTCACACAGCGTGAGCACAATTTTTTTTGGTAAACTTCAAGCAACACTGCCCCAAACTAAGTCACAAGATTTAATTATTTTTCATCAGCTGATGAGCCATCGGTATCGCTTTCAGACCATAGCGCGGTGCCACTTATGAATAAAGTACTTACCTTTTGCATATTACTTTTCAGCATTTATTTCTCAGCTCCTAGTTTCGCTGCAAGCACCGAAGTAAATGTGACAATAAAACTACCGCACTCGGAACAACAAAACAGCGCTGTTAGACTTTTTAATTATCACCTCAATCGTTATCAAATCATTCGGAATCCTTTTTCTCTATCACGCAAAGATTGCTTAGCTTATTTGCCTAAGAACAGACCTCAAGTTATAAAAGTGTTTGAGCTTCATATCTCTAAGGGTAGAGAGCCTTATCGAGCGTTAGTTTTTACTAAGATGGCATTAAGTACATCTTAGAGAAGAACCCTAAATTGTAGATTGTGAATTAACAGAAGTGAGTGGGCTAAGAGAAAGGTGAGCAAAGAGAAAGGTGAGCAAAGAGAAAGGTGAGCAAAGAGAAAGGTGAGCTCCTTCTGTTTGTAGAAGGAGCTGCTAAGGATTTTTAAAGACCGAAGGGGTTATCTAAGCTGTGGCTAGGCTCTGTAAACCATTTAGGCCCTGTATCAGTCATATAAAAATGATCTTCTAAACGAACGCCAAGGGTTTTTGGAATAACCAACATCGGCTCGTTACTGAAACACATTCCAGGCGCAAGAGGGGTTTTATCCCCGCGAACCAAGTACGGCATTTCATGAATTTCTAAACCAATACCATGTCCAGTTCGGTGAGGCAATCCCGGTAAATTATAATCAGGGCCATATCCTTGCTCGGTTAAGTATGAACGAGCCGCTTCATCAACATCCTCGCAATTGTTACCAATCTGAGCCTTATCGAAGGCTGCTAGCTGAGCATTTTTTTCATGCTGCCACGTTGTTCTTTGCAGGTCGTTCGCCTCGCCATAAACATAAGTACGCGTGATGTCGGAAAGATAACCATGAACCTTACAACCTGTATCGATCAGCACCGTATCGCCTTTTTTTAGATACTGTTCGTGCTTCACGCCATGCGGGTATGAGGTTGCCTCGCCGAATAACACAATGCAGAAGTAACTGCCCGTACTGCCTACTTTTTTGTGTGCTTCGTTGATGAATGAAACCACCTCTGCGGTACTAATACCTTCTTTTAAGATACTGGCTGCTGCTTTATGAACCTCAAGCGTCATGTCCATCGCACGCTGAATTAACGCAATCTCATGCTTGGACTTACACATACGGCAGTGTGAGGTAAGAGGTTGACCGCTAATAATGGTCACATCAGGCATCGCCTGCTTTAAGCCATCGACTAAGAAGTAGGGTGAAGCCTCATCCACAGCAAGAGTCGCCGTCTCTGTTAGGCCTAGCCCTTGTAACACAGACTTTACTAAGGTGTATGGACATTCATGCTCAAGCCACGTGTGCATCGGGCCCTCGATCATCATATAGCCGTTCAAGCTACCCACCTCAAAGTCAGGCGCAATATATTGAATCTCGCCTTTCGCCGGCAGAATAGCTCCAACCAAACGCTCGCTCGGATACCAGCGCAGGCCCGAAAAATAAGTAAGGTTAGTGCCAGCGTTTAAATACAGCGCATCAATGCCCTTGGACACCATGTACTCTTGTACTTTTTCTATGCGACTCAAATGTTCATCTACAGTGATTGGCGCTACATCCGCCATCATATCGCTCAGCGACGCCAAAGCTTGCTCAGGCGTTTTTCCGCCTATTCCCGGTGCCAACATATCGACTCCTCGTGTCTATCGACAGCTAATAATTAGAGTGCTGCCTATTGTATTGGGTTCTACAAAGTGTTCAACATAAAAGACATAAATCAAGGGAAGTCATGCTATGGTTTAGGCGAAGATTATTAGCACACAAAATCATCTTGAGAAAATCTAAAATAATCAGCAAAATATAGCGAACTTTAAGGAAAAGCAGGGAAGGCTATGAATTCAAAATACACATCCTCCACTATCAGCAACAGCAGCATAACGATTAACGGTAAAACATACACCAGTTTAGATGAGGTTCCAGAGGATCAAAAAGAGAATATCCGTGAATTGATGGAGTTTAAGTTTCAGGACTTGAGCGACGGGCAAACACTTTATGAATACAATGGAACCACTTATGAGAGCTTTGAAGATATGCCACAAGAAGCTCAAGAGTTCTGGAACAACATGCCCACATTGTCTGAGTCACTTCTTGATAAAGAAGCCAATAGAAGCTTTCTCGAAGAAAAGGTTAAGCAAATGCATAACCGAAGGTTCAACTCCACCACGATCTCAGACGGCACTTACTCGAAGCAACCCGTTGAAGTTCAGGCCGCGCCAAAAGTAACGCCTCAGAAGGCTAGACCGGCAAGTCAAACAGACCAAGCAAGCCAGTACACTTCTGCAGTGCAAAAGACAAATACCAAGTATGGCTGGGTTGGTGTGGTTGTCATTGTGGGCGTAGTTACAGCGGTATGTTGGAAGGCATTCACTTAGGGGCAGTAAAGATTAACTTCTTGCAAGTATAAACAAAAAAAGCCTGACAATTTCTTGTCAGGCTTTTGTTTGAGAGGCTTATAGGAGCCTCTCAGTTCCCCCAAGAGTATTACTTTTAAAAAACAATTGATTTTAAAAGCAATATCATTTTATGTGACCAAATATCAACTTATGTGGCACGTAACAGCGAATCAGGTTAGTCCCAAGATAGGGCGCCACCTGTTTGATATTCGATTACTCGAGTTTCAAAGAAGTTTTTCTCTTTCTTCAAGTCCATAATTTCGCTCATCCATGGGAATGGGTTTGAGACGTTTTTGAACTGTGCAGGAAGACCTAGCTGGGCTAAACGACGGTTACAGATGAACTGCAAGTATTCTTCCATCATGTTGGCGTTCATGCCTAATACACCGCGTGGCATAGTGTCACGAGCGTATTCGATTTCTAGCTGAGTGCCTTCTAGAATCATCTGCGTCACTTCTTTTTGGAACTCTTCAGTCCAAAGGTGTGGGTTTTCCAACTTGATTTGGTTAATCACGTCAACACCGAAGTTTAGGTGCATCGATTCGTCACGCAAGATGTATTGGAACTGCTCAGCAACACCAGTCATCTTGTTGCGACGACCCATTGATAGGATCTGAGTGAAGCCACAGTAGAAGAAAATACCTTCGGTAACACAGTAGAAGCCGATAAGGTTTCTCAGAAGCTCTTGATCCGCTTCAGGCGTACCAGTTGTAAACGCTGGATTCGAGATACCTTGAGTATGCTTAATACTCCAGGCTGCTTTTTTAGCGATGCTCGGAACTTCACGGTACATGTTGAAGACTTCGCCTTCGTCCATACCTAGAGATTCAATACAGTACTGATAAGCGTGTGTGTGGATCGCTTCTTCAAACGCTTGACGTAAGATGTACTGACGACACTCTGGGTTTGTGATTAGGCGATAAATTGCGAGTACTAGGTTGTTAGCAACCAATGAGTCGGCAGTAGAGAAGTAACCTAGCGAGCGCATGACGATTTTACGTTCGTCGTCAGTTAGACCGTTCGGGTCTTTCCAAGTCGCAACGTCTTTAGTCATGTTGATCTCTTGTGGCATCCAGTGGTTTGAACAACCATCGAGGTATTTTTGCCAAGCCCAGTCGTACTTAAACGGAACAAGCTGATTCAAGTCAGCACGACAGTTGATCATTTTCTTGTCGTCAACTTCGATACGCTCAGCGCCCATCTCAAGTTCTTCCAAACCAGGGGCTACGTCAAGGTTTTCAAGCGAGGCTTGAGCTTTGGCAACGTTGTCCATAGCTTCCGGCTCAACATACTCTTTAGTCGCTGGCTTTGCTGTGGCTACAGGCTCAGGCTTTTGCGCAGGCTCTGCCTTTGGCTGTTGTGGCGGTGTTTTCTGCTCCGCTTTTTCTTCTTTTTCGTAGTCGTCCCAGTTGAACATATTTCTACCTCATTTATTTCTTTGTGTTGCTAATTCGTTAAACGTCTAAAAAAGGGGAGCGATAGGCTCCCCGATAGTGTTACTGACAAGCTTCGCAATCTGGCTCATCGATGGCGCAAGCTTTTGGAGCAGTGGAGCCGACTGGGGCTGCTGATGATACTGCGTTTAGCTTGCCATCACTGATGGTCGATTTTTCTGTGCTTGTCGCGCCCATTGAGCGCAAGTAGTAAGTAGTTTTAAGGCCACGGAACCATGCCATGCGGTAAACCATATCAAGTTTTTTACCCGATGGTTCGCTCATGTAAAGGTTCAATGATTGAGCTTGGTCAATCCATTTCTGGCGACGGCTCGCTGACTCGACTAACCACTTTGGTTCAATTTCAAAGGCGTTAGCAAACAAGTCTTTCAGTTCTTGTGGAATACGGTCGATGGCCTGCAAGCTACCTTCGTAGTATTTCAAGTCGTTAACCATAACGTTGTCCCACAAGCCGCGCTTTTTAAGCTCGTGAACCATGTATGGGTTTACGACTGTGAATTCGCCCGAAAGGTTCGATTTCACATATAGGTTTTGGTACGTCGGCTCGATAGATTGCGAAACACCTGTGATGTTTGAAATCGTTGCCGTTGGTGCGATAGCCATAACGTTAGAGTTACGCATACCCACTTTCTGTACGCGCTCACGAAGCGAATCCCAGTCCATTGTGCTGCTGGTGTCAACTTCGATGAATTCTTCACCACGCTCTTCGACTAGTTTCTGAATCGAGTCTAGCGGCAAGATGCCTTGCGACCATAGCGATCCAGCGAAAGTTTCATAAGTACCGCGTTCTTCAGCAAGGTCAGTCGATGCTTTAATCGCGTAGTAAGAAATCGCTTCCATCGCGTTATCGGCGAAAGTTACGGCGTCTTCAGACGAGTAAGCAATGTTCTGTACGTACAAGGCATCTTGGAAGCCCATCATGCCTAGACCGACTGGACGGTGACGCATGTTAGATTTACGCGCTGTTTCTACTGGGTAGAAGTTAATATCAATCACGTTATCCAACATACGAACAGCGGTAGTAACTGTTTTCTCTAGCTGCTCAGTGTCTAACTTGCCATCAACCATGTGCTTAGGCAGGTTAACCGAACCTAGGTTACATACAGCAATCTCTTCGCCAGCTTTGGTGTTCAGCGTAATCTCTGTACATAGGTTTGAGCTGTGTACAACGCCTGCATGCTGCTGTGGCGAGCGCAAGTTACATGGATCCTTGAAGGTAATCCATGGGTGGCCTGTCTCGAACAACATCGATAGCATTTTGCGCCACAAATCTTTGGCTTGCATGGTTTTGGCAGTTTTGATTTTGCCGTACTTCGCCATTTCTTCGTAGTACTCATAACGCTCTTCGAACGCTTTGCCGTATAGGTCGTGCAAATCTGGTACTTCGTCTGGGCTGAACAATGTCCATTCGCCGTCAGTGCTGACACGCTTCAAGAATAAGTCTGGTACCCAGTTAGCAGAGTTCATATCGTGCGTACGACGACGATCGTCACCGGTGTTTTTACGCAACTCTAGGAATTCTTCGATATCGATGTGCCACGTTTCTAAGTAAGCACAAACAGCACCTTTACGTTTACCACCTTGGTTTACAGCTACAGCGGTATCGTTCGCTACTTTTAGGAAAGGAACTACACCTTGCGACTTACCATTGGTGCCTTTGATGTAAGCGCCAAGACCACGAACTGGTGTCCAGTCGTTACCTAAGCCGCCCGCAAACTTCGACAGTAGGGCGTTATCTTTAATAGCGCCATAAATGCCTTCAAGGTCATCCGGAACGTTTGTTAAGTAGCAGCTCGAAAGCTGTGGACGTAGTGTGCCTGAGTTAAATAGGGTAGGCGTAGAACTCATGTAGTGGAACGTCGAAAGAATGTTATAGAACTCAATCGCGCGCTCTTCACGGTTCTCTTCATTAATCGCAAGACCCATAGAAACACGCATCCAGAATACCTGTGGTAACTCGATACGAACTTCGTCTTTATGGATAAAGTAGCGGTCGTATAGGGTTTGAATACCTAGATATGTGAACAATAAGTCGCGATCCGCTTGGATTGCGTTGCCTAATTTCTCAAGGTCGAAAGACAGAAGCTCAGGGCTTAGTAATTCATGCTCTACGCCAAGCTCTAAGTATGCTTTAAAGGCTTGCGGGTAAATCGCTGTCATTTCGCTTTGCGTCGCACGCTTAGTGACCTTCAACTCACGCAAAGCTTCAGTACGGATATTGTCGAGCAATAAACGTGCTGTTACGTATGAGTAGTTTGGCTCGACTTCGATCATGGTGCGAGCTGTCATCACTAGCGCTTGATAAACGTCGCTTAAAGCCACGCCATCATACAAGTTACGCATGGTATCTTTGATAATCTGATCAGCATCAACGTCGTCAAGGTTTTTACAAGCTTCAACCACGACTGTGTGTAAACGCTGAACATCTAATGGCTTTTCTTTGCCATCAGCGCCAGTCACAGTAACGGCATTGTCGCCAACTAAAGCATCAAGCTTATCGTTGTCGCGAGCAGCACGCTCTTTAGCGCGTTCGTTACGGTATAAAACATAAGCGCGAGCAACTTTTTGCTCACTATTACGCATTAAAGCAAGCTCAACTTGATCTTGAATGTCTTCGATATGAATGGTGCCACCACCAGGCATACGACGTTCAAATGCTTCAGTAATGTGCTTAGTCAGTTGACGGACTGTTTCATGCACGCGTGAAGACGCTGCTGCGTTGCCACCCTCTACGGCTAGGAACGCTTTCGTCATTGCCACTTCGATTTTGCTATCGTCATACGGTGTTACTTTACCGTTACGACGAATTACACGAAGTTCTCCAGGCTTATTCGCTTGGATTTCTGGGCTTGCGTCCGAATGTTGGGTTTGGGTTGATGCAGCTGACTGTTGTGCTTTGCTGACTTCGGTTTCCATCTTGCCTCCACAGACCTCTTGATGCTTATTTAACGATTTATAGTCCATAGGAGTTAAATCGTTAGGTGAATACAGGTTTTTGGTTGTTATTTGTACAAAATTAATGCGCTTTGGCTATAAATCAACGAGTTAGGACAACTTGTTAACTCACCATATATTGTATGCCAGAAGCCAATAGATACAAGATAGTGCGTTTTTGCATTAGAAGCAAGAGCATATCTTGTGTAATTAGCTGTGGATAACTTGTGTGAAAAGGTGGGGTAACTTTTAAGCCCTTGTGCCGTCTGCATTTGCGCGTGATCAAGCGCTTTTTACTATTTTTTTATTTTTACATTTTTAGACTGAAATTAAGTTCGGATAGACGATAAGGTGCTTGATATCTAAGTCGAACCCTATATCTTGTGATAGCTCATAGTCATAGTGGCTCGGGAAGATGGCTTTTAGGCGTTCTTTGTTCGGTAATTCAAGCTCATACTCAATAATAGCGCCTTTAAATACCTTGTGGCTGACCTTTGCATGGTGCTTTGAATTTGCCTTGGGCTTTAGGTCGTCTGGGCGCATTAAGACTAGGACATCTTGCTCGGCCGCAAAACCTGAACCGTTTGCAATGTCAAAAGTGCCGAGAACAGTTTCTACCGTATCTGTGTTTTCGCAAATTTTACCAGCGATAAAGTAGCCCTCGCCAATAAAAGACGCGATCTGGGCATCCTGTGGCTTGTGATACAAGTTATAAGGGCTGTCCCATTGCAATAAGCTACCTTCGTGCATGACACCAATATAGTCCGACATGGCGAAAGCTTCTTGCTGATCGTGGGTCACGAGAAGGTGCGCGATATTTTGATCGGCTAGTACCTCTTTTAGCTCACGCGCAAGAGAGCGGCGTAGGTGAGTGTCGAGGCTAGAGAAAGGCTCGTCTAACAGGATAAGTTTCGGCTTTGGCGCAATCGTGCGCGCAAGCGCGATACGCTGCTGTTGGCCGCCAGAGAGTTGGTGCGGATAACGCTCAGCCATATCGGCCAGGCCAACCAGTTCAAGACACTCTTTGACGCGCTTGGCTTTTTCATGTTTTTTGAGGTGACGCAAGCCAAAGGCGACGTTATCAAAAATGGTTAAATGAGGGAATAGGGCATGATCTTGAAAGACTAAACCTAGCCCGCGCTTTTCCGGGGGCATCAGGAAGTTGGCGTTAGAACACTCTTCGCCGTGAATGCGTATAGAACCATCAAAAATCGGCTCTAAACCTGCAATGGCGCGTAGTAGCGTCGTCTTGCCACAACCACTCGCACCGAGTAAACACGCGCTATCGCCTTGATTTAAGGTGAAACTAACGTCTTTAACGATGACTTGATCGCCATAACGACATTCAACTTTGTCTAGCTGAAGTAGAGGCTGTTGGTTGCTCATGCGCTAATTGAAGTGGTATTCATTATCATTTAGGTTGGCATTGTAACCATCCGAGCACAATAAGCCTAGTTTTAGTTGGAAATAATTCGGATTTACACCCTGAGTAATTGTTTTTCAAAGAAATTGTTGGGAGCTATTGATCTGAATCATAAAGAATCCTTGGCTAGGGGTGCTAAAGCGTCTTGAAAAGCGTTATAATCGCCGCCACTTAAACAGAGTGTAACTAGTTAATTGAGGATCCCATGAGCGAAACTATCGAGCAGATTAAGCAGCAAATTGCCGACAATAAAGTCGTGATGTATATGAAGGGTTCGCCAAAACTTCCTATGTGCGGCTTTTCTGCCCAGGCAGTACAGGCGTTAATGGAATGTGGCCACGAATTTGCTTACGTAGACATTTTGCAAAATCCAGACATTCGCGCTGAGTTGCCAAAATACGCTAACTGGCCGACTTTCCCACAATTATGGGTAGACGGTGAGCTAATCGGCGGTTGTGACATTATTTTAGAAATGTTCCAACAAGGCGAATTACAGCAAGTATTGGACGAGTCTTACGGCAAGAAGCCTGAGTAAGCTTTATCGAGCAATACATAAGCAAAACAAAAGAGCCGCACTTGATGCGGCTTTTTTGTGTGACTTTTTTGTCAGTAATTAAAAGTATTAAGCCGAAAGCTTATGCTGGGTAGCATCGAAAGGTGTTGGGTTACGCCATTCAACAAAAGAGCAATCATCTTGCAAGTCGTAATACTCACGGCCTAATAAATCATTGACGATAGTTGCCGAGCGCCAACACATGAGGCTCATCTGTGGCTCTGAAATACCATGACTATATCGTCCCGCGTTTAAAGCATAGAGTTTGTTGTTTTGCGGTCCATCCCAACGAATTGAGTAGTCTCGGTTCAAATGGAATTGTTGCTCATTATTCAGATCCAGTCGATGCTTAATCGGCTCTAAATACTCGGGTAGAGCGTTTTCAAAGCCGGTGGCGAGGATGATGATATCGCTATGATAATGCTCAGTGGTGTTATCGAATTTGTTATGAGCTTCAAGCACAAGCCCATTAGACAGGTAAGCGGCGGTTAGATCACGGTTAGGTCTTAAGCGGTAATTCTGCTGTTCGCCAGCGACCTTTTTGTCATACAAACATTCATAGATGCTCTTCAAGGTTGACTCTGAGATGCCGTCTGAAGCTAGTTTCTGCTCGTCGACAATTTGAGTTTTGGCCTGCGACGGTAGCGGGAAAAAGCTGTCGATATACTTTGGTGAAAACCATTCGTTAGTAAAGCAGGTTTCATCCATCGGTAAAAAGTTACTACGACGGGAAACCCAGTTAATTTCTTGCGGCTCGCCATCGTGCCCTTGGAGAAGGTGCAAGAATATTTCGGCCCCGCTTTGACCACCGCCAATTACAGTGACGCGCTTATTGGTAAAATCACGTTTGTGATTCGCCATTTCTATGGCGTGGAAACAGTTTTCCTTGTGGTACTGGGCTTTTACAGCAGCTGGAATATGTGGGCGTTTGCCCGTACCTAAACATAAGTTTTTGCTTATAACTGGTGCCGTATTTTGCTCTAAATAGACTTCAAAAGTGTCATTGTTGAAATCAATTTTCTCGATTCTTTGGTTAAAGTTTAGAGTCTGGAGCTGCCTGCTAACCCATTGTAAATAATCATTATATTCGTGACGACTAATGGCTGGTCGCTCTTGATTAAGGAAGGCATAAAAGCGCTTTTTACTGACTAAATAGGCCAAAAAGCTAAAAGGGCTTTGTGGGTTTACCGCCGTGACTAGATCTTTTAAGAAAGATGTTTGCAAGTAAGTATTCGGAAGCAACATACCTGGGTGCCAACAGAAGCTCGGTTTCTTGTCGTAGAAGGCTACCTCGAGCTGTGGGTTGTCGTGGCATAAAGCTGCGATGGACAAATTAAAGGGGCCAATTCCGACCCCGACTAGATCTTTAGTGTTCATGATGTCTATTTCCTTCGTAGAATAATTTTTGCTGAATGCTTAGATTCAATTTTTTATGTGATAGCTAAGGTTTAAAGCGTAAAATCTCGATAAAAACGATCACGGTGACATTCGATAAGAGCCGCTCGTTTATGTGGGAAATCAAACTCTTTGGTTTTGACAAAGCCCGTTTGGCTTAGGTATTTCAATAAGCCTTTATTATCAGCTCGGGGTTCACCAACGATACGTTTCGTTTTGGGTTCACCCTTAAAGATGAAGTCATTGACGAGCTTGAGCCATAAAGTGGTATTGTGGCGTCCCAAATACTGCTTCTCGCCGATGAGTAAGTGATAACCTCGGTCGTACAGAGTGGCGTCGCAAAATGGTGCGATGCGATCGAAAAAAGCCCAATAAATTTCGAAATAGGCACAGGGAGTCTGATTGATATAACCAATACATGGCTCTATGTATGCCTGCTTTGTCAGTCGTTCGAGGTATTTCCTTAGCTCGGACTTGGATTGATTAAGCTCCCAGAACTTATAGACATAGGGCTGGTTATGCCAACGGTGGAAAAGATCTAAGTGTTGCTCGATATCCAGTTTACGGATTTCGAATTCTTGTTCACATACCGTATCTGTATAGCAGTATAAATGCTCCGTTGGGTATTGCTTAAAAGGTGAAGGCTGGATGATTTCGTTAGATTCTAATGGTTGCATCATACCTCCTTAGGCGACACTGCCAATCGACTCAAAAGAAGCATATAAAGGATTCTTAAGTCGGTGATAAATACTGAAAGGATCGGCCATAGTGTTCTCATTAATATCGTGCAAATTGCAGAAGAAGTTACCTTTTGACCAGATATATTCAGAGTCCAGTAGGTAATCAATAACTCGTGGATCAGGTAAGTTTTCGGCCTTAAGTTGCAATAAAAACTCTCGATAAATATCCAGCGCTGCTTCTTCACTTAATAGCTTGGGGAGGGTGAGACTGCTGATGGTGTTAAAGAAAGAGTTCAGCATTAAGTAGTAAGCAAAAAGGTGAATCACGGTATCGCTTTCAAATAGATTGCCGCTGTTTATCGTTTCGCTAAGCAACTCTTCGCCATAAAGCTCCCTTGCTAGGGAGGAGAAACCGGTGCCTTGGCAGTCTCTAAAGTAGGCTTTTATTGGTATCAGCTGTGAGTCAAAAGTGATCACGATATTTTGCTGATGGGCGCCGAACAAGAGACCGTATTTTGCCTGAGCGATGATGATTGGCTTTATCACAACCTGTAAAAAATTTCGCAGGAAGGCTTGTGCTAGGTGGCTTGGTTCTGACTGACTTTTTTCTGCCAGCGCTTTTAATCGCAGGCTTAGTCGGTTGTCAGGCGAATTAGGTAAATCTTGCAAAAGACCCGATAACACTTCGGTAGACTCGGAAGGATTAAGATTCTGGTAGAAAGGATTTTGTCTCCAAATAATAGCGGTACTATCTAAGGCCTCGCCGTCGATGCCTTTAAGCGCAATGCTGATTGGCTCGCGCATGATGTTAAAGCTAGATACTTCTTGCTCCATCTTTTGAAATTTTTTCGATGACAGCACCTTCTCAATGATTTGCCCGCGGATCATTTCTTCCGGTTGCAGGTGGCGAACGGAGTTAGTGAGCTGAGTGCTCAGTGAGAACTTAATCATCCAAGGGGCATCAGCCTGATACAAGCTGCGAAGTGACGATGTGGCGCTCCAAGCGGGCCCTTGTGGGCCAAGGTCTACCAGTTGGTGATTTATAAAATACTCTGTTAGTTGTTTATTAGCTTTCCAATGCTTAGCCTGCCAGGGGTGACAAGGGATTAACACAAAGTCTGATTTTAGTGAGTTTGCGAGTTGCTTGAGTTCGGGATTGTTTACTACGAGGTCATGGCAATAGCTCTCCAGTGGGGTCTCGTTTCCGGCAAAAACAAAAAGTATGTCCTTTTTCACTGCAAACCAATGTAACTGAAATTCGTTTGCATATTCAGGCACATAAAGCTTTTCATCGGCTTCATCAAAGCCACTTCTTGATTTAGGGCAGGGGTGTATCGAGTGACCCACTAAAAGGCTTTGCTCACTATCGATAAAGTTTAAGTCTTGGTTATAGATACGCTCGAGGTCATTTTGTCTATGAGTTAAAACGTTATTGATATTAACGGTGCTTTCATGTGCTCGATGCAAAACCTTGAGTAGATTCTGTAACTGAGGTTCACCAAGCTTTGTGTCAGTAAACATTTCAAGATGCTGGCCGAGAAGTTGAAGAAATTGCGAAAAACCGTACTCAATAAAAGTTTTCTCTGTGTGATTGTAGCTGTACTGCTTATGAAAAATATAACTTCTACCGAAATAGGAGTATTCGATTAGCGGTAAATAGATAGATTTTTCACCGTCGAGAATACAGCGAAAGCCATAAGGGTAACCACTAGCTTGTGTGACTTCTGGGGGCAGCTTTGCATATTCCCATTGCTCAAATTCACGTACTAACGCATTTAAAAAACAGTTCGCGGCGGAGTCGAACATAATAATTCCTTCTCAATATTGGGTTATTGCGAAGGCGCTACAGTAGATCGAATGATAATCATTATCAATAGCAATTGAGAATTATTTATGATAAATTTTGCGCTTATTTGAAACTCGTCAAGCTTTTCGGAAATGTCACATTTGTCTATATCAAAGCCCAAAGCCGTAAACAAAAAAGATAACCAAAGCTGGTTATTTTTGCCGATTCTTATGGGGTTGTTTCAAAGCACCCTGATCGCAGCTACGCCAAAATTTATAGCAATTACGGGGTTATCGGCGGTGCAGTGGGCTGTTCTATTATCGATGCCGACCTTATTGTTTTTGTTCATGTCACCAAGATGGGGGGGCTGGGCTGATCGTCACGGAGCAGGGGTGATAATCCGCTACTCGGCCCTAGGCTTAGGTCTTTCCATTCTTATCTTGAGCTTGGTGTGGTGGCTTGGCAAAACTCTTTCGTTTGCACCCTGGTTATGGTTCATGGCGATTGCAGTCAGCCGCATTCTTTATGGCGTAAGCGCTAGCGGTGTTATGCCAACATGTCAGTCTCTAGCGGTTGAAACATCTAGTAGAAGTGAAGCTACGGATGATAAAAGCGATGGGTTATCGATGAAGCGGCTCGGGCTCGTAGGCGCCTCACTTTCCATCGGGCGACTTTGTGGGCCTATTGTTTTAATTGTGCTGGCCTCGCAAATCAGCTGGGTTTTAAGCGTCTTTTGTGTAGTGGCTCTGCCAATTGTATGGGCTGTTGTGACGTTTAGCTTAACGTTTAGCTTAACTACAACGCCCAAGAAGAACGGCGAAACGAAATGGTTAGAAGAGTCTAAAAAAGAAGAAAGCGGTGATAATGACAATCGCTCCACTGCGCCGCAAGTTAGGGTGTTTTTTGCTTTAGCATTTTGTGTCACCTTATTGCTCGGCTACCTACAATTTATCCTTGGTCCCTTGTTTCTAGAGTGGCTTAAAGATGCTGAACAAGCCACCTTTATGATGGGCCTAACTATGACGGCTGTGGCGACTACTGCACTATTGTGTCAGCTTCTAATTGTGAAGCGACTGAATTGGCGCTCATCCAGTATTATGATCATTTTGTCATTAGTCTTAATCGCCTCTACCTTGGGTTTTAGTGTCGCGCAGTCTACGCACTTAGTACTAGCTTTGATGGTACCCATTGCTGCAGTTATTGCTTTAATTACACCAATTTATAGCCGGTTTGCCATGGCACTATCGAACGCCACTAAAGGTCACATTAGTGGCAAGCTCGCAGTGGCTCATACGTCCGGTTATCCGCTGGGAAGTTTGTTAGCGGGGTTAAGTTATGGAAAGCTTACATTCTGGTGGTTACCGCTCAGCCTAATCGCTGGCATCATCTTTATCTTAAGCTGTGTGGTCGTTTATAAAAGCCGCTTAAGCGCCTATTCAAACTTAGCGAGTAACATGTAACTGTGATGAGGCGCTGGGGAATTGCATTTGAGGGAAACTGTCAGTATTGTTTTAAAGCATAGAATCCAAAAGCAGATGAATATAAAAGGATATTGATGAGCCAAGAAAAGCTAATCGCACTATTTATCGATACTGACAATGTGTCGAATAAATACATCGACTTAATTTTGTCGGACTTAGCCAGTCATGGACGAGTCGTTATTCGTAAAGCGTATGGTAACTGGACTAAGGATGGCCTAAAAGGCTGGATTGAGTTACTACCTGAGCATGCTATCCAGCCCATCCAACAGTTCGATCTAACCAAAGGCAAAAACGCTACGGATATGGCGATGGCGATTGATGTCATGGACGTTCTGTTCACCAAAGAAGTCGATATCTTTTGTTTAGTCACCTCGGATTGTGACTTCACGCCATTATCCATGCGGCTCATAAACGAAGGCAAACTGGTCTTTGGCTATGGCGAAAGCAAAACCAAGGATGTCTTTAAAAACTCCTGTAGCCGCTTTTTAGTTCTGGATTCGAAGCTGGATAGTGAGCAATCGCAAAGAACCAACCCGAGTAAACTCAAGCAGGACACGAAGCTTATTTCCTTGATTCGGGATGCGATTGACCTCAACTCTGACGACAAGGGCTGGGCGTCGCTAGGTCCTATCGGTTCTTTTATTACCAATAAATCGTCGATCGATATTCGAAATTATGGCTATAAAAAACTGAGCGACTTGATCAAGGTGATTGATTTATTCAAAACCAAAAAAGTGGGCAATCAGATTTTAGTTAAAGATATCAAGAATGAAGACAGCGAAGTTTGACGTCATTGGTCACCGCGGTGCGATGGGGCTTGCACCAGAGAATACGCTGTTGTCTTTTAAAAAAGCCTTGGAGATTGGCGTCGATGGTGTGGAGTTCGATGTTCAAAATATAGATGATGAGCTTCTAGTATTTCATGACGATACACTAGATCGGACTACCAATGGTTGTGGACGATTGCTCGATTACTCACTTAATGACTTGCGTCAACTCGACGCAGGGCAGGGCGAGAAAATACCTTTATTAGCAGAGGTCATCGAGCTCATCGGCGATAAAGCTTTTATTAATATTGAACTGAAAGGAATCAATACCGCTAGCCTAGTGATGAAGCTGGTTAAGCTGCTCGACAAAAGGCGCTTTAAGAAAGAGCAGTTTATTATTTCCTCTTACTTATTTTCCGAGCTCTATCTTATCCATGAATTTGATCCCGAGATCCGCATTGGCGTGATTGCCGATGATCAGCCGGTCGTTGCCTTTGACTTTGCTGATGAAATTAATGCCTACAGTTTTCATCCGTGCTATTCGATGTTGGATAAAGACCTAATCGAACAGGCACACTCCAGAGGCATGAAAGTTTATGTTCACACGGTCAACGATCTCGATAAAATTCAAAACTCTAGGGAGCTGGGCGCTGATGGTATCTTTACCGATTATCCCGATAGAGTGGTGGACTTTCTTGCTAAAGAAGGGCTGAACTGAGTTAAAAATATATCTATAAAAGAAAAAGGCGCTAAAAAGCGCCATTAATGAAAATCAAAATGCTTAACGTTTAGTTACCGTTCTTCTTCATCTTTTCAGCCTGGTAATTCTGAAGACCAATCTTCTCGATCAAACCAAGTTGAGTTTCTAACCAATCTACGTGCTCTTCTTCGCTCTCTAAGATTTCTTGTAATAAATCACGGCTCACGAAATCACGAACTTTTTCGCAATATTCGATACCGTCGCGCAGGTCTGGGATCGCCTGTAATTCTAACGCTAGGTCACACTCTAAGATTTCTTTGGTGTCTTCACCAATGCGTAAACGACCTAGATCTTGCAGGTTTGGTAAGCCTTCAAGGAATAAAATACGCTCGATTAACCAGTCTGCGTGCTTCATCTCATCGATCGATTCTTCGTACTCGTGGTCGGCTAATTCTTTTAAGCCCCAGTCCTTGTACATGCGAGCGTGTAGGAAGTATTGGTTGATGGCCACTAGCTCGTTGCCTAGTACCTTATTCAATATTTCGATAACTTTTGCGTCGCCTTTCATGTCTCTCTCCAATTAATGAACTATTCCTTCATTGTAGGAAGCTTGAACCAGTTTAGCAAGCCAAAGGTTCTCTAAGTTATTGAAATTAAATGGAAATCAGAAACGTTATCAATTGGAACTAATTCTTGTTTGGACTTGTTTCTCAATCAACAGCATAACTCTCTGATAGTGTTACTAAATAAATACGGGTTATTTATAGCAGGGGTATAGGAGAGGGGGATACGAGAGTGATGAGCGAGTTTGTAGGAGTAGGACGCGAGCTTGCAGGAATTGAAAAAGTAACAGAAAGCTTGTTGCTTCAACAAGCTAAAGCATTGGACTGCAAATAAAGACTTAGGCAGCGTGGATAGCGATTCGGCCAGAGTCTGCGTTCAACTGCATATCCAACTCGGCGCGAGTTGCTCTCAAGATCTGCTTGGCATCACGAGCACATTTGCCACATTGAGTCGCCACGCCCATTTTGTTTAGGCATCGCATAGAGCAAGCGCCTTCGCAGGCCGCTTTTTTGATTGCTTTGTCTGTTACCGCTTTACATAGACAAACGTACATAATTTCAATCTCTCTTTGCAGTATTTCTGGTACAAGTTCTTTATGGGCAGAATTTTCTTACAAATGAGAATGATTGTCAATCATTTTAACATTGCTATTTGGATTGGGTTGTTTGGCTTGGCGCATATTTTGAACTGATTGGGCATAAAAAAGGCCACTTGCGTGGCCAAAAGGAGCTTCTTAGGGGTAAGTAGCGTAACTATGATATTTGGATTTAATAGAAGCTCAACCGGAGTAACCTATGAAACTTAAGTTTTAAAGCTTGTAGCGTGAAGCCGTTTCAGCGACACGTTTGCCCAACATCTTAGCTGTTTCACGATCTGACGTTGGTGGAGCGACATCAGCACCTTGGTCAGTATTACTTTGCGCCATAGCGCCTAAGTAACTGCCAATACGATTAAGATCTTTGACTGACGCGGTGCTGCTGTTATTACCAGGCATTAAGCCCAAGCTGACCCATAACATACCTTGCTGAGCCGCGAATACCGACATTTGCATTAAAGTGTTAAGCTTGTCGCCACTTTGAGAACCTGAGTTAGTGAAGCCGGCTGCTAGTTTGTCTTTCCAACCTTGCTCAGCCCAGACCTTCGATGACTTATCCATAAAGCCTTTAAAGTCGGCACTAACGCTACCCATGTAAGTTGGGCTACCAAAAATAATGCCTTTGGCATCCGCGAGATCGTCCCAATGCTCGTCAACTTTATCGACCGGAACCAGTAGAGCATTAGCGCCACCTTCTTTGATGCCTTCGATAACAGCTTCTGCTAAAACTTTGGTATGACCGTAGCCACTGTGGTAAACCACTGCGATTGAATCGCTCATCTTGTATCCTCCAGTGTTTGTGAATAAACACGCTAAATTACTTGATGGCGTTAATATAATCGTTTTATAGTTATGCATAAAATGAATCATCTGGATAACCGTTATGCACATAGAGAATTTTAAAAACGTCGACCTCAACCTATTACTACTACTGGACGTGATCCTCGAGGAGCGACATATCTCTAATGCCGCGGTGCGGTTAAACATGAGCCAGCCAGCACTCAGCCGTTCTTTACAGCGCTTGCGAGAAACCTTAAATGACCCCTTATTGATCCGCGTCGGTAGCGGTTATCAGCTGACCGAAAGGGCGCTTCAGCTTCAGCCCCGTCTTAAAAGTTGGTTAGCAGACTTTATGTGTCTTATGCAGCCCGAAGAGTTCGTGCCCGAAGAAGCGACCGGTGAGCTCAGCATCATGTCGATGGACTCAGAAGTTAGCCTCTTTCTGCCTAATCTATGGCAAGACCTACAAAAAGAAGCGCCCAAAGTCGCCATGCGTACCATGGGCTATCGACCTGACGCGGTGACATTGCTAGAAGCAGGTGAAATTGATTTCTTGATTGGCGATGAGAATAAATCCTTAGGAAGTACCAAGTATCATAACTATCACCTGTTCCGACATGATTTCGTGATGGTCATGGCGAATAGCCATCCCCTAAGTAATAAAAATATAGACTTAAAAACCTACACTCAGCAGCGCCACGGCTTAGTCACGGTGACGGGTAAAGGGCTGGGGCGCATCGATAAGCTACTATTAAAAGAAGGCCTAAGTCGTAATATCGCCTTATTTGTCCCAACCTTTCACCTGGCGATGGATATTTGTAGTCGTACCGATCTGATTTTTGCCATGCCGAGACTGGTCGCGGAAAAAGATGCCGAGAAATATGGTCTAGTCATCAAAGAACTGCCCTTGAAAACACCGTATTTAGACATATATCTTTACTGGCATGAGCGCCAGCACCAAATGGCGCTTCATCGGTGGTTTAGAGGTCTCATGCGTGATAGTGTAAGACGCACCAAAGAAGCGATAACTGCTTAATATATAGGCATTTTAGTAAAAAGCTATGAGCCCATAGCTAAAACTAATCTATCATGTGATCGCATAAGACATACCCATACAAAAGCGTATAATACGCTCACGAATTTAAAAACATATAACTCTTGGAGGAAATAATGGGAGTATTAGTAAGCCGTAAGGCACCAGATTTTACTGCAGCAGCTGTTCTAGGTAACGGCGAGATCGTTGAAGATTACAACTTTGCAGAAGCAACAAAAGGCAAGCCAACCGTTCTATTCTTCTACCCACTAGACTTCACGTTCGTATGTCCGTCTGAGCTAATCGCTTTTGACCGTCGTCTAGCAGAATTCAAAAAGCGTGGCGTAGAAGTTGTTGGTGTTTCTATCGACTCACACTTCACACACAACGCATGGCGTAACACAGCAATCAACGACGGAGGTATCGGCCAAGTAGGCTACACGCTAGTAGCAGACGTAAAGCACGAAATCTGCCAAGCGTATGACGTTGAGCACCCAGAAGCAGGCGTAGCATTCCGTGGTTCATTCCTAATCGACAAAGACGGCGTAGTACGTCACCAAGTCGTAAACGACCTACCACTAGGCCGTAACGTAGACGAAATGATCCGCATGGTAGACGCGCTTCAGTTCCACGAAGAACACGGCGAAGTTTGCCCAGCTGGCTGGAACCAAGGTGACAAAGGTATGGATGCATCTCCGGAAGGCGTAGCAAAATATCTTTCAGAAGAAGCTGACAAACTATAAATAACTGGTTAGATTTTTCTTATACTTTGTTAAAACAGGAGCCAGAAATACTCATTTGCTAGAGCAAACTCCGTGTTCTGTCACCTGTTTTGTCGCGTCTAAGTAAAATCTACCTACGTTATTACAAGCCTCAAGGTTCGCGTCTTGGGGCTTTTTTTATGCTCGTCATTGCGAAGGAGCAAAACGACTCTTGGTGACCGAAGGGAATGCCCTTTGGTGCAATCTCCTTAGGTATCACCTCCGCTCCTAAAACAACTTCTGCCGCGAACTCGAAACAATATATCAACGTTAAAGATTAAAGTCCTGAGGCTAACGCCTTGGGGCTTTTTTTGTGCGTTTTCGTCATCACGGTTCTAAAGGGCTTTGAGGTTTTTTAATGCTCGTCATCGCGAGAGCGTCAGCTCGTGGCGATCTCTTTGGGGCTCATGAGATTGCTTCGTCAGCTTTGCTTCCTCGCAATGACAGTAGTTGCATGAAGTTAACGCTCCGAGGATTTTTTGACACTCCCCAAAACTTACAGTAATCTCTACTTGAACACTAAATAAACAAAACAAAGAATATAGGAATAAGGCTGAAGGACGTTCGCCATCAAGTACACATTTTATTGCAACTCCGAACGATACTGCACTTCAAGACCGCCTTTACTACGGTATTAGCCACTTTTCTGGGATAGGGAAAATTATTTCTTAAAATTAGTGGCTTACGAGCCAATTCGTGTATTCTTATGTTAAGTTAAAAAAGGATCTTCCTCAAATGGAAAAGACACCTGAAGAAAGAGAATATGAAGAAAGGCTTCGAAGACGACTGAAGATCCTTCAAGAAAAAATGAAAGAGGGAAAAATTCATATCGCTGAAGGCTTAGGTGTCGCTGAGAGCTTAGATAAAGTTCGCGCTGGCCCAGACGGTGAAGTGGATCTTGATACAGCCGATGGCCTTGTGCGTTCGATGGCACTCGCGATCACAGAATTGCATGACAGAGATGAATTAAAAAAAGAGGCCTCACTTTCTGAAATTCAGAACGCGTACTTTAACTTCTTTGATCAAAATTTTAGTCGTTTTTACAACATAATGATTAAGAGAAAGCTTACTCCGCATGAAGCTGGTTTAGCTGCAATGAAGAGCGAAGGGTCGATTAACGAATTGATTGAAAACCTTGATGGTTTTCTTGAATTTATTGATGAGTTTTGGGGAGAGGTTGGATATATTGCCCATTATCATGTTGAAGACATGCATAATAATATTAAGGGTATATTTGGTGGAGATCTTTTCCCTTCTCATGCTGAAAATTTAGCGTCCAAGTGTGGTATTTATACTGACACTCTTATTTTACCCTGTCCTTTTTTAAGATCGAAACATATATTTCAAAGATCAACACCTGCAGATCAAGCATATTATTTGATGAAGCATGCAATGAACATTCTCCAATACAAAGAACTTGCTTGCGCTGATGTAGATGTCCCAATAGTTGTAGTACTTCCTGATTTGGCAGCTCTAGACGAAGATGAAATGAAATTTTTCCATCAATTAGGTGAAGAAGATTCTTTAAAGCATTCACGAAAAGTGTTTGGGCGGGATTTTGAAAACATAGAAGACTTTTTCAGCTTTGCACATGAGTTAGATACCATAGAAAGAGCTGTAGCAGAAATTGCTGATGAAAGTAGAGTTTTATTTGATACTGACTGGGATGAAGACATTAGCACACAGCTTGAAAAGGCATGTAATGGGCAAAGTGCCGAGTTATTAGGTACAAATAATCCTGGGCTGATTCTTGCCTCTTCGGCTGTTGGCAGAATGACTACAAGTAACGAACTACTTATCAAATCTCGCAGACTCAGAGGAACACCTATAATCGATGCTCCTACCTCATGGCAATATCTAGAATGGAAAATGGAATATGATGCTGAGTCAGCTGAGCAGGTTACAAATCTTAAAGACCTACATATTACAAGAGGCTTACAAGGTCTAGCTGATGGGCAAATGGAGTGGCTTGGTAATGTGCCGCCCGAAGCATTAATTGAAGTTAGAAAGCAAGGTGCCATGGAAGAGATCCGAGCGATGCTAGGGCAAGGTATTGATGGCCTTTCAGAAAGTAACCCTGAGAACTTTCATAGAACTAGAGATCAGATATTTAAAAATATTGATCAGGCATTTGATTCTCATAAAGCCAATATAAAAAAACTACGTGAAAAGCAGTGGAAATTTGCAGGCTCTGATATTGGCTCTTGGTTAGTAACTGGAACTCTTGGAATTACCTCAATTGCAACTGGAACACCTGTTTGGGCACTAGCAGCTTTAGCTGCAGACCAAATGTTAGATGCACCAAAGCTTAGAGATATACCGAGCTCAATACAGGATCTTGTTGACGAGAATAAAAAACTACAAAAATCTCCTGTAGGGTTGCTATTTAATGTTCAGAAAAAGCTTAACAGGAATTAATCTGAAACAATGGGGGCAGAGCTAGCGTAGCCTCGAAAGAACGAAATTAATGGGGGATTCGTCAGGGTCAGAGTACATTAAATAAGGAAATGCATTAATTCAAGCCAACAATTGAAAGCCGCATAATGCGGCTTTGCTGTAAAAGTAAACGTAGGGTGCGTCGTGACGCACCTTATTTTCTACAATTAACCATGAGGTGCGTTATAACGCACCCTACGCTTGTTGTTTTTATACGTTCAACACTAAAAATAATTCAAAACCCCACAATCCGGCTTTAGCTGTAAGAAATACACACTTGTTACTTCAATAGTGGTGAATCTAGGGTGTCGGCGGGTGTGCCGATAAGGTCTTCTACAATGTCTTTTATCATGGCGAGGTCGATGTGCTTTTCTTTAATGAGTGCTCGGGTAAGGTCATCCAGAGATTTTTCGCCCTTGGTCTTTTCGTTTATTTCTTGCGCTAATGCCTCTAGCAAAATGACTGCGCGGGCGGTTTGTTGCCTAGTTGAGGAGCGACCGCGTAGTTTGGTGATATCTTTACTCCAGTCTGCTAACCAGTTGAAAACACGTTCGCGCCTTTTTTCACTCAAGCCACCGCTACGGTAAAGGATTTCAATGGCGTAGTATTCAGCTAGGCCTTCCACTATCCAGTCGTCGTTACCTTTATCGGTAATACCGGTTATGGTGTGGAACAGTTCGTGTAGTAAGGTGCTAGTACCGTTTTCACTCACCATGGGGCGGTCGGCATGGAAAAATAGTGAGTTGGGGCCAGATAATCCACCTCGCCACAGAGGATCTGGTGCGGAAACAATGAGTATTTTAGGGGGTAACTCACCCACCAATTCACGAAACTGTGGCCAATTCATCAGTATAAAACTGACTAAATCCATACGTTTCACACCCATGTTTTGAGGCGCGCTGACTGCGATGTGAGTACCATTTAATCTCTCTCGGCGGGTGCCAAGTTTACCGGCGATAAACCAGCCGGTTGGGCGATCAAAGCGGCGTTCGGGGTTATCAATAATAAAGTGTCTATCGTCTTTTTTAGGCCAGCCACTGTTTACGCTGTTCCAATGTTGAGGCAGTTCAAAGGTGAGAGTCGCTTTACTGTGGGCACCTAGTTTGGTGCGTACCTTGGCGGGCGGAATAAGATCGTCGCCACGGAATATGGCAAAATCTTTTTGATAGATAGAGTCATACTCGCCGGGGCTACGTTCATGATTAAGTTCCACTGTGTAACTCAGGCGAGCGTTTTTTTCCGGTGGCTGCCAAATAGCTCGGCCATCTTTTAGCTCTAGCTCGCCATTGCCCTGAACGTTGCTATGGAAGTTCTCGTCGAGACGGAAATCAATACTATTGACAAGCTTAGCATCGGGCAGGCTAATTTGAACCTCTGCCTGCTCGGTGTCGGGATTAATGGTGGCGTGGTATTGCAACTGATACGTTCTAGTTTGCTTGGCCTTGGCGCTCATTACAGTTAGCAGGCACAATGAGATTAATAACAGCCCTGAGCGGAATAGCAGATGCATAAATAGCTCCGTATGTAGCGATTTAAGGTAAAGATGTTTCGAATACAGGTAAGGTTGCGTGATTTACCCAACGGTATCAACACTCACCATCACAATTTTTGTTAAATAAGTTAAATTTGTTATCACGCTATCGTTTTATTCTCATCTGCCGCGTTGATGTTAATTTATTAAGGGCTAATAGAACATTTATTGACTGGCAATCTTTACTAGCACTTCGTTTTTACGCATAAACGGTATGGACCAAGGGGTATTGTACTTGGCTCTTATAAAGGGTGGGGCGATACTAATCTTTTCTTTGTTTGCGTACGCGGATAGCTTTTCTTGATAGTTTTGCCAGTTACTCTCAGTCCAACGGCCTGAAAATGATATTGCTAAAAATGTCTCTTTCTCTATTTGTTCGAGGAGGACACGTTCGTCATTAGGCTTAGGTAGATTGCTCTTACTCACAACTTTAGGCATGACAAAGCTCACTTTATGGAAACTTTTGTTCATGTTGCTCTCAAGCACTGGAACCGTCATGCTCATTTCTTTATTGTTGGCATTACCACCAAAAATATAGTTTGCTAGAGGTTTGAAACCGACATTCCCTTTGTGAGCGTAGAGCTGCTAGGAAGAGTAAGCAGGGGCATAGTACACTTATTTTTAGATTACAGAATTTTGTGAGTATGCAAGCCCCAAGTTGAAGCTTGGGCTTTTTTTGGGGGTGCTGATTGCCTTGAAAATTAAAGGGATATTAATGGTGTCAGTTTACATTAACATCTTGAGTTTTTAGTCTTTATGCAATTGTGGGTTTTTAAGCAAACGCCTTAGGTCGCTTTGTATCAGATGTCCAGTTTATTACAAATTAGATATTTCTAGCGATGTATGTATTTTTGATATCTGCGTCACTTTATCTTCGTAATTGGTTTTAAAATCCTACCGTGGTGGTATACTTTGCGAAGCTTATCTGTAGCGCAGATAATGTATCATTTTGTATCAACAGGATGCCGGCCACAGTTAATTATTGGCTTAGTTTATTGGGTTTAGTTAATGGATTTAGTTTAGGAGTAATAATTTAATGGAATCAAGGGATTACCTAGAAATGTCATTCAAGAGTATCAACTGCTTTAGTAATGACGGTAAGTTAGACGCACAAGAGCTTGGAAAGATTCTTGCCATTGCAGAAAGAGATGGCGAGATTGATCAAAATGAAATCCGAGTATTACGCAACATCATCTCTAGAATAAAACCCAGTGAAGTCGATACGACGATGAAAGCCAAGCTGGAAGAGGTGCGTGTTAAAATCGACCAGTTAAGCTGAGTTTGATTTTACTGTGTTAGTACGCTGTTAGTTGTATAAATAGTTCAGGGAATGAGCAGTTAAATCAAAAATGGCATATAAAAGCCATAATCATACTCTTTGATATTTCCGCTTTATCTGCTGACATCCGTGTTCGAGCTTAAACGCGCGGCAATGCTTAGTCGACCCATCATTCCTTACCTAGCTATCTATTTAGCAATACAGAAATAGTACAAAATATTATTGACATAATATGTCGATATAACGTATTGTAGTTTTAAAGGACATAATATGTCATTGATAACAATAGGAGATAAGATGCAAATAAATACTATTCTGGAGATGCTCCAATCTCATTCCACTGCTTCGGGGGTTTTATTTAACTGCGAAATGATTGATAGCGATATTGATGTGGATGTTATTCGAGTGTCTATCGCTAACAAAGATCGGTTGCCAGTGTTCATCACGATGACGGAAAACCAAATTTTGTGCATGGTGAACTTATGGAAAACCGAAGAGATCGATCCGGCGAGATTGATTGAGGTGCAGAATTTCATGCTGGAGTTAAGCGTAAGCATGCCGCTGTCGTCATTTGGTATTGCTGGTGGGCGTTATGTCCTGTTTGGAGCACTCTCACGCACCTCTACAGTAGAGCAGTTAGCGGAAGAAATTATTACTTTGACGCAGCATGCCGACGATTCGGTGGAAGCATTTGCGGAATACACAGTTTGAGACTTAATAAAACATAGGTAGGTATATGAATATCATTAAGAAGTTAATCTCCTTAGTTAAGGGTAGTTTTCGCGAAATGGGTGAAAATGTTGTGGATGCTAATTCCACCACTATTTTCGCTCAAGAAATTGAAGACGCCAAAACTAAAATAAAGGCAGCTCGTAAAGATTTAACTGAAATCATGGCGAAAGAAATGCAGGCTGAAAGAAAGATTGCAGAGCTTGCGCAAAAGTTAGACGAGAGAAAGCTACAAATTACCGCAGCGTTAGAAAAGGGCGAAGACTCTTTGGCGGAGGAAGTGGCGCAGGCTGCATCAGTTATCGATAGCGAGCTAGCAGAAACTCAAAAAGCGAAAAATACTTATACCCAGCATATTGCTAAATTGAAGTCGATGATCGAGAAAGGCAATGCGGACATTGAAGAGTTTGAGCGTCAGGTAAGCTTGGTGAAAACGACAGAAAACGTGCAAAAAGCTACTAAAGCTATTGCTACAAATTACCAGTCAGCTGATGGCACTTTATTTGATGCCAAAGAAACGCTAGAGCGAATCAAGCAAAAGCAACAGGATTTTGATGATGAGTATCTGGCATCACAAAGACTGGATGAAGAAATGTCGGATAAAGGGCTTGATGAAAGGCTTGCTGAAAAAGGCATTTCTGACGCAAAGGGCGGCAATAAATTCTTAGAAGATGCTAAGAAAGAAATTGCTTCTAGAAGTTAAGTTTAACTAGGGGCTTAGGCCCCTATAGAGTCAAAATGGCTAAATCACCTAAAGATATAAAGAGTAAATGGAAAGGCGAAGCTAAGGCAGTTAAAGCCGTTCAATTAGCCTTTGAGTTTGATAGTTCGATTCAGAAACACATTAAGCTTGAAGCTATTCATAACGATGTAACGCCATCTGATTACATACGCTCTATATTGGGTTTAGAAGTTCCTAATAAGCCGGTAAGGCAAAGAATTTCTATTTCATTCTCTGAAGTTGATTTTGAGTTTTTAGGTAAAAAGTATTCTTTGGATCCGAATGACAGAAATGCCATTAAAAGCCGAGCCTATAAGGATATTGTTGAATACGCCAGTAACGAGCTAAAGAAGGGTAACAAGTAGTATGGATTCATTTATAACGCACCTAACGAGTTATCCCAATGTGATCTTGGCTTTCTTAATGGTCTTCATCATATTTTATTGGTTACTTGCTCTTATCGGAGCACTGGATATAGAGATTTTTGATGTGCCTTTTGGCGTGGACGGGGACGCGATACCGGATACTCATACAGGCGATGGCCTAACTGGGATCGCAGGTTGGATGACGAGTTGGGGGCTAACGGGTGTGCCGGTTTCTGTCATGCTGACTATTCTAGTGTCCACCTGGTGGTTAGTTTGTTTTATTGGAACAAGCTTGGTCTATGGCATTTATGATGGACTCTTCGTAAAAATTATTTTGGGAACAGCGGCACTGTTATTAAGTTTTGTGGTGTCTGTAGTTGCGACGGCTAAGATCATTAAACCGCTGAAAGGTTGGTTCGTTAATCATGTTGCGCCAAAATCATCATCTTTCGTTGGCCATGAAGCAACGGTCATCAGTTCTATCGTTAATAAAACTGCTGGTAGAGTCGAGTATAACGATGGCCAAGCGGGTTTAATATTTAATGCTCGATGTGATTCGGCGGACAGCCCTGTGAAGGGTGAGTCTGTAATACTTATTGCCTATGATGTTGAGCAGGAAATATACCAAGTACAAAAACACAAGGAAGGAAAAACTTCATGAATAACGAACAATAAAACACCTCACAATATTTGCACAGATCCTTTTAAACACAATAAACATACAATTTTTAATGGAAATTAAGTTTTTCGGAGATAGTAATGACTGATTCTTTAATGGCAATAATTATTTGGGCGGGGGCAATTCTCGTCGGTATTGTAGGCCTAGCCTTTATCATCACTCGCTTCTACCACAAGGTTGAGCAAGGCTGGGCGATGATTGTAAACACCACAAAAAATATTCCTGACGTAACGTTTACTGGGCGTATCGTATGGCCAATCATTCACAAACGAGAAATGATGGACATATCCTTAAAAACGATCAATATCGATCGTAGTGGTAGTGATGGCCTTATCTGTCAGGACAATATCCGTGCCGATATACGAGTGGACTTCTACATCAAGGTTAATAAAACTGTTGAAGATGTACTGAAGGTTGCTCAATCAATCGGTTGTAGACGTGCTTCTGAGCAGTCGACCATTGAAGAATTATTTGCTGCTAAGTTTTCGGAAGCATTGAAAACAGCCGGTAAGCAAATGGACTTCGTTGAGTTGTATCAATCTCGTGATAAATTCCGTGATGCCATTATTCGTTCAATCGGTACCGATTTAAATGGTTATACATTAGAAGATGCGGCTATTGACTATTTAGAGCAAACGCCACTTCATCAGTTGGATGGAAAAAACATCCTCGATGCTCAAGGTATTCGAAAAATCACTGAGTTAACAGCTCATGAGCACATTGCAACAAATGATTTCGAGCAAAGAGAAAAGACTGAAATCACAAAGCGTAATGTTGAAGCCAATGAACATATTTATACGCTTGAGTTTGCGGATGCAGAAGCAAAAGCTAAGCAAGAAAGAGAGATCGCAACTGCGAAAGCTCGTGAAGCTGCTGAGACTCGCAAGGTAGAGGAAGAGCAGCGTAAGGTTTCTGAAGCTGCGCGCCTAGAAACGGATCGAGAAATTGCCATCCAGGAAGAAACCAATAAACGTGATGTCGAAGTCGAGGCTGAAAAGAGACGTAAAGCGGTAGAAACTGAAACTATCGAAGTTGATAAGGCGAAAGAGCTTAAGATTGTCGATAAAAATGCGTCGGTTGAAGTTGCTGAAATCGAGAAAGAAAAGCGCATTGAGAAGCAGAAAAAAGAAATTGCAGACATTGAGCGTGAACGTGTGGCTGTTGAGAAAACCGTTGCGGTAGAAGAAGAGCACATTAAGACGCTTCGTGTTGTGGAAGAGTCTAAACGCTTAAAAGATGCCCAGGTAATTGCAGCTCAAGCGAATGCTGAAGAAGAGTTGGTTAAGAAGACCACTCATGCGAAGGCTGAGGAAGCAGCGTCTAAACATGAAGCTGTTCGAATTGTTAACCTAGCGGATGCTCGTTTAGCTGAAGCGAACAAGCGAGCTGAGTCTGATAAAGTAATTGCTGACGGTGAGCGTGCAAAATATGCTGCGCATGGCTTGGCTGAAGCCGAAGTTGAAAAAGCTAAAGCAGAGTCTAAGAAAGTTGATGGTGAGGCCACCGCAGAGGTTATTCGTATGCAAGGTGAAGCGGATGCCATTGCTATCGAGAAAAAAGGTCTTGCTGAAGTTGCTGTAAAAGAGGCTGATTCTGCTGGTGAAGAGAAGCAAGCTATGGTTCCTATCCTTGTTAAGACGAAGGAAGCTGAAGCGGTTATCGCACACGGTGAAGCAGAGGCTTACGCACTGTCTAAGCGTTATGAAGCTGAAGCAGAAGGTATCGAGAAGAAAGCCGCTGCAATGGCCACAATGGATAACCATGTCATGAGTCATGAAGAGTTCCGTATGACATTAGAAGCGTCACATGCTGAAAATGTTAAAGCTATTGATGCGAATAAAGATATTGCTGGTGAGCAGGCTGAAGTACTGGCTAAAGCACTACAAGACGCTAATATTGAAGTTATTGGTGGCGAGGGTGATTACTTCGAAAAATTAGCAAGTGGTTTGTCTATTGGTAAGGCGGTAGATGGTGCTGTAGGTAAAAGTGATTTGATGAAGTTATTAGCTGGTAGAGCGCTGTCTTTAGGCTCAGGCAAGTCAATACCTATGGACAAAATTGTTTCCATCTTATCTAAGGTTTCTGGAAGCTTGAAGGATGGCAAGATTAATATTGCTGGCATGAGCGTTGATACTGATACTGTTGCAGGTTATCTAAAGCAGTTACAGGAGAAAGGCTCGATTGAAATTGCAGGTCAGGTTTATGATACAGAACAAGTCATTGCGATGCTTGAGTCTGTCGACAAGGAGTCGTAAGCCATTAAAAAGCTAAGTGGAAACACTTAGCTTTTTCTCTAGATAATCTTGATAGGTAATAAATACAGTGACTACAGATATTGAACAGCTAGAAAGAGCCGTCGAAGATGGTGGCTCGTATGCCGTTATTCGGGCTCGATTAGACAATCTGGCGAATGAGTTGAGTGCGTCGGTAACAAACCTTAATACTAAGCGTGAAGAAGAGTTTGGCAAAACGATTCTTGAGCTTAAGGGGCGAGCCCGGATTCGAACAGAGAATAACTGTATCCCCCGTGATATTGTTCGTGTGGGTGATTACTTATTGTTCGCCTATAATGTTTTTATTGGCTTGAAATCTACTGTTTCTGTCAAGGATGTGCTGACCTTATGCAAGCTTAAAGAAAGCGATGGTGAGTATGAGGTCGAGGAAGTTCCTTTAGAGAATACATTCTTGGACGATCCTGCCTTCCTGAAAGATTTCAGTAGCCTGTATAGCTACTATAAAGATGCATCATTCAGCCACCTTAGAGTCACTCACAATAAACTATTAGCTGAGTTTAGGGTCGGTCGAAAAGTTACCGATGTTAAAGTGTTCCGCTGGTCTGTGGTAAAAGATGACATAACCTATATTGATGATCGTGGCGGTGAGGACATGGTTATGCCACCGTCCCACGATTTTGAATGGACCGAGGTCGTGCGTGAAGACTTTATTGATGGCGAGCATCCTCATGCCTCAATTTACGATGAAGTATTTATTGAAACTGTAGGTGGCGATCTAACCATCAAGGTCGAAGATAATACTGAGTCTGGTGAAGGGATTTACGCCGAGCCTGTTGACGACCCATCTCAAGACTTAGGTGATGCACGTATATATTATGCGCGCTCTGGTGGCCTAATACTGATAAAAGTATTGCCTTATAACGAAGAAAACTATCGTTACTTTGCTTACAGTCCATTAACTCAAGAGGTTATCCGGGCCGACGAAATAGGTGACGCTTGTGTTAATTTACCGGAAGAGCACGGTATCATTCACCCATCGGGCTATATGCTTTCTAATGGCGAAAATAGACGGTTACCTGATGCTAAATCTGGATTGAAATTTAAAAGCAAGATTGCGTCTCCTAACGGTGAAGATGTTTTATATGTTTTCTTTGAGCCAGAAAATGGCTTATTTGCCCTATATTCTTACAATATAATTACGAAAGAACTACAGAATCCACTCTATTGTAACGGCTACAGCCTATACGAAAATGGTACTCTCGTTATCTTTAGAGAGGAAAGGGGCGAGCCATCACGAGTCCACCAAATCCAGATTTGGGAAACTTCCTACCAAAGTGATCTATATGCATCGAATCAGCCGGTAGAGACAACGTTTCTGGCATCGATCGGCAATGCAGAATTAGTCCGCGGAATCTCTGAGTTGAAATCGATAGAGCGTTTAGTAGACTCTGATAAGGTTAGCTCAGCACTCTACGAAGAAATAATTAAGCACTCAAAAGTAGTCAAGGACTCATACTTTTGGATGGATTCGAAAGAGCTATCTGAATTGGGCGATACACTTAAACGAATTATTGATACTTCGGAGTTGGTACTCGACGAGTATGAGAAGGTCGTCAGTATTTCGAAACAATCTGAGAGCTCCCTAAATGAAGCGAAAGAGTCTGTTAGTAGCTTGGTTACTGACTTACGGGTTCAATCTTTTGATAAAACTGAAGATTTCGTTGAGTTCATACTTAAATTAAATAACAAGCAAGGCGAACTTATTTCTCTGCGCGATAAGCGCTATATCAATCTTGATGAACTTACTGAGCTAGAAAAAACTATTGCAGAAGAGGTCGAGGCGTTAGGAAAAAAAGCTGTAACATTTATGTCCTCGGGAACGGCTCTTGATGAGTACGCCGAGGAAATCGATGAGGTCTACAGCAGGATCTCTGAGCTTAAAACATCCAAGGATATTAACCAAGAAGAAACAAAGCTGACAGCAATTAGTGAGGGGTTAGATTCATTAACCGATGTGATTAATGGATTAACGATTGATGATATTACCATCAAAACGTCTATTCTAGAATCGATCTCCACCGTATACAGTAAGGTAAATCAAACCAAAGCTCATGCCAGACTAACGCTGAAAGAAGTTTCTGGCGGGGAAAGTAAAGCTGAGTTTGGTGCACGTATCGCGGTATTGTCACAGGCTATTTCAAACGGGCTTGCTGCTGCCGATACTCCTGAAGAGTGCGATGATGAGCTTGCCAAGATCTTGATTACCGTTGAGGGTATCGAGGGAGCTTTTGGTGATGACGATGAGTTCCTAGAGGTAATTCTTGAAAAGAGGGACGAAATACATACATCTTTTGAATCAAAGAAACAGAAACTGGTCGATGCGCGCCAACGAAAAGCTCAAAGTATTCATGCCTCCTGCGAACGTGTTCTAGAAAATATCAGTCGTAGAGCTTCCAAAATGGATAACCTCGATGCTTTAAATACCTACTTCTCCAGTGACCATTTATCATTGAAAATTGACTCAATGGTAGAGCAGCTCAGGGAGTTAGGCGATAGCGTTAAAGCTGATGATATTAGCTCAAAGAAAATTGCCGCGAAAGACAACGCTATCCGCGCCATGCGTGATAAGACCGATATTTTCGAAGATGGCGGAAAGCTGATTAAGTTGGGTCGCCACAGGTTTAGTGTTAATCAACAAAATCTCGATTTAACCATTTTACCTAAGGGTGACAAGCAATACATTCATCTTACTGGTACTGATTTTTACCAACCGATCTCGAATGAATCGCTAAATAATAATCAGGAGTTCTGGGATCAGCATTATACGTCTGAGAATAACTCTGTATACCGTGGTGAATATTTAGCTTATAACCTACTCAATGACGCTATAAGCTCGGCTAAAGACCAGCAGTTAGAATCCTTGAAAAAAGTCCATGTGGCAAAAGGTTCTTATGCCTCTATTATTGATGATTACATAAAGCAACACCCTAATGACGGCTATGAAAAAGGTGTACATGATTTAGATGCCGATAAAATCTTATCTGCTCTAATGGTGCAGTACATCGATTCACCATGGGTCGTATACCCGGCGAAAAGTAAAGTCATTGCGATGTGGTTTTGGGCTAGCATTGATGACGAATCTCAACGAGGGGCCTTAATCCAGCAAGCAAAAGGTGCTAAGTCACTAAAAGACAACTTTCAGAACTCAAATCAAAGCCACCAACTTAATGCTGATATCCTTGAGTTGATTAAAACTACGATTGATGCGAGTTCTATTAACGCCAGTCAGTTCGAGTATGATTTGTCCGCACAATACCTAGCGGATGTATTGGCCACAGTGACTACGAATGATGTGACTTTTGAAGTATCTAATGCTGCGGAGAAGCTAGCTGAGTCTTTTACTGAAAAACTGAAAAAAGATAATATACAGCAAGAGTTTGATGCCGGATTAGAGTCTTCGAGCAACTCGCTTAATAGATTACTACTCGGTAAGAACTGGTTGTCGGCTTTTGATCCAGCTGCTAGTGAAGATATTTGTTTTGAAGCGGCGGCCACGCTGGTTTTAGAAGGGCTTGAGTCTAAAGCTTCTGGCGTAGCCGAGCCGATTGAAGTCGAAGGTTTGTTAAGTGACCACCCGAAGATTACTGGACGAAAACTGACTGTTTCTGCTAATGAGCTGTTTAGTCGAGTAGGGTATTACTCTAGTGTTGTAGTTCCACAGTATGAAACTTTCCAAGAAGTTCGACGAAATGTTATTCAGGCTGAAAAAGCTAAGTTTGATGTTGAAACTTATAAAGCTAGACCACTGACTTCCTTCGTTCGTAATAAGCTAATTAATAACTCATACTTGCCCATTATTGGTGATAACTTCGCTAAACAAATCGGCGCGGCAGGTGTTGATAAAAGAACAGATTTAATGGGAATGCTTCTTTTAATTTCCCCTCCAGGTTACGGTAAGACGACTTTGATGGAGTACACAGCGAGCCGTTTGGGCTTAAACTTCATGAAAATTAACTGCCCGTCGATTGGCCATGATGTGAAGTCGTTAGATCCAGAAACTGCTCCAAACTCCACAGCGCGCCAAGAGCTCGAAAAGCTTAATCTAGCATTGAAGATGGGCAACAACGTTATGCTTTACCTGGATGATATTCAGCATACCCATCCGGAGTTTCTGCAAAAGTTTATTTCGCTGTGCGATGGTACTCGTCGCATTGAAGGTGTTTGGGAGGGTGATAGCCAAACATTTGACCTTCGAGGTAAGAGGTTTTGTGTCGTCATGGCGGGTAACCCTTACACTGAATCTGGTGAGGTTTTCAAAATTCCAGACATGTTGGCGAACCGTGCTGATGTTTACAACTTGGGCGATATCCTAGGTGGTCAGTATGAAAACTTCACGCTGAGTTATATCGAGAACTCATTAACCTCTAACCCATATTTAGCTCCGTTAGCCTTGCGAGATATTAATGATTTGTATTTATTCATTGATAAAGCTAAGGGTAAAGAAGTTCCAGAAGGCGACTTTAGTTACAGCTATAGTGCCAGTGAGTCGAGTGAGATCATCAGTGTTTTAAAGAAGATGATCAAAGCACAAGAGTTATTGCTGTCAGTAAACCAGGAATATATTCGTTCTGCCGCTATGGATAATAACTACCGTGAAGAGCCACCGTTTAAGCTTCAAGGCAGTTATCGTAATATGAATAAAATTGCAGAAAAAATTGTACCTGCAATGGATGATACCGAGCTAACGCAGTTGCTGAGTGACCACTACTTAGGCGAGTCTCAGTTACTAACAGGTGGCGCAGAAGAAAACCTGCTAAAGCTTAAAGAGTTAAGAGGTCTCTTAACCGAAGAAGAGCAAGCTCGTTGGATTGATATCAAGAGTGAATTCAAAAAGAGAAACTCTCTTGGTGGAGATGACGACGCTGGGACCAAGATTTCATCAGAGTTATTGAATCTTGGAGAAAAGCTAGAGAATGCTCTCCTAAGCTATAAGTCTAACGATAGCTCCGAGAACGATGCATTATTGGAAAAGTTAACCGCAGCAGTCGAAGCGCTAGGCGCTAAAGAAGTCATTATTAAGAATCACTCTAATCCAGAGCTTGAAAACTCAATTACTGAGATGATTGATAAAATGACTGAGATATTCTTACCATCTTTAATTATGCTTAATAAAAAATCGACGTTGAACTCCATCAATGCAAAAAAGTTAATGAATATTATCGATAAGCTTCAAAACTAAACCGTTAATGATCAAAGTAAGTGAGTGCTAATTGGCATTCCAATATCAAGCAGGCAGTAACGAAGCTTGTTAAATGACCATAATAAAAGCCCTAAGTGTATAGCTTAGGGCTTTTTTGTATGGCGTTGAAGATATTATAAATCTATAAGACTTTAAACTGTTACTTTCTCAACGGTATTGACGCGTCTGTAAAGACCGTACCTATAGATTGTATGAATCAGAGGAATATTGATTACCGATAAAGGAGCCGAGATCAAGACTGCAAGTATTCCAATAATCCAAACTAGAAAGTTTGTCCCATCAGGTATAATTTGCTTAGCTCTAATTAAGGCAATACCAATAAAGCAAAGCATTGCCACCATCGCAATTGGCAAACCAATCTTATACAGTTTTGACGGAGCGTCAGCCAAAGCGACAAATAACAAGATAAAATATATAGAGGTTAAAACTAATCCCAGCGTCCAATCTGGCTTTGTATAAAGTCCATGCTTTTTTAGTGCACTTAAGAAAAGATTCTTCTGCTCTTTATTGAGTCTACTTAAGCGTACTGTCCCAGCTTTTTGTTGCTGCCTTAAGACCCACTTACCGCTAACCTTTAACTCAAAAAGGTTAGCCTCGCTAATATCATCAGTGGCTTTAGAACCTTTTTTCCACTTTGTTTCGATCTCAAAGCCTTGGACTCTAAGCTCGTTAGTAAGTTTATTTAATTGCTCTGCTGGAAATTGATCCATTTTATATTGTTCAAACATATTGTTTCCTTTTGTGTTTGATTAGAGGGTTGTTGGTTATTCACACAGTGATTTCGGAACTCTTAATCTAGTTTCTAGTTGGTCTATGCCCATCGTCACCTATAAACTTTCTATGGATATAGCTTTGCTTTGGCTTCGGGGTAGGGCATAAACTCTTTGTCTTTGCCGAGTATGTCGAACACCATATCGGGGGTGATGGCTTGTTGTTGGGCCTTTTCTTGTTCAGGTAGGAGCATTTTTGGCTTGCCCCAGTTCATCATCCAATGCCAACAGCCGTCGGCTAAGACGTTGGGGATATAAAAAGCTAATCGCACTGGAACCAGAATGGTTTTAATGACTTGCAGTGTCGTCGGTTCGTTCTCGCGGTATGGTGGAAACGGCCAATGATAGCTTACTGCTTCGCGGAAGCTAATCGAGGTTCGAGTGGTTTTGCTCGATAGTGGGTAATAGAGGCGCTTCGGTACGTCCAAACCTTCAGGCCCATTTTCCATAAACTCACGAATAAACTCCCACGCCATCTCGCAACCGTCGTAACCATCGGCGGTAAAGGAACCTTCAATCACTGCTGCTCGTTTCATCTTTTTCTGCTGTGGTGTCAGCGGCTTGCCATTGAGATTTCGTACAGGCTTTAAATCTAAAGCGATAATGGTGTCTTGTAGCGGTACAGCGCCCGATAAGGTGGTGAGGTTCTTTATACGCCCTCTGATATTGCGCCATTCCCCCTCAAAGACCACGCCAGAAGCCACCATCGAGACTTTCTGGTCTTCACGGTCAAAGATGGTGGGAGAGTCTTTTTTTATCATGCGAGCCATGATGTAAGAAAATCCGGGGCCACCCCCAAAGAATATAATAAAAATTGATAATAAGAAAAACAGCTCGTATCCGTCTAAACTATCTTCAAGTGGGGTAAGAATTCCTATTGTCATATATATAGCGGTAAGCCAAATAAAAGAAAGCACCACCAACCCGCGAAACCTAGAGGTGCTTGTGCATCGCTGTCAAAACTTCTAATTTGAAGTTGATTGTCATTAAGGCTTTGTAGCTGTTGATCAAGTCGCTTAGGAGCATCAAAAGATGTGCTTCTGTTTAGTTTAGTTTGTAGCATAGGTATTATTCAGCATCCTTGTTGGAATGATTATTATCAATAAATTATGGATACAACTTTGCTTTGGCTTCGGGGTAGGGCATAAACTCTTTGTCTTTGCCGAGTATGTCGAACACCATATCGGGGGTGATGGCTTGCTGCTGAGCTTTTTCTTGCTCGGGAAGCAGCATTTTGGGTTTGCCCCAGTTCATCATCCAATTCCAGCAACCGTCGGCTAAAACATTGGGGATATAAAAAGCTAATCGCACTGGAACCAGAATGGTTTTAATCACTTGCAGTGTCGTCGGTTCGTTCTCGCGGTATGGTGGGAATGGCCAGTGATAGCTCACGGCTTCACGGAAGCTAATCGAGGTTCGAGTGGTTTTGCTCGATAGGGGGTAATAGAGGCGCTTCGGTACGTCCAAACCTTCGGGACCATTCTCCATAAACTCACGAATAAACTCCCACGCCATCTCGCAACCGTCATAACCATCGGCGGTAAAGGAACCTTCAATCACTGCTGCTCGTTTCATCTTTTTCTGCTGAGGCGTTAGAGGTTTGCCATTAATATTTCGCACAGGCTTTAGGTCTAAAGCGATAATGGTGTCTTGTAGCGGAACCGCGCCCGATAAGGTAGTGAGGTTCTTGATTCGCCCTCTGATATTGTGCCATTCCCCCTCAAAGACCACGCCAGAAGCCACCATAGAGACTTTCTGTGATTCACGGTCAAATATAGTCGGAGAGTCGTTTTTTATCATTCGAGCCATAACGTATGAGAAGCCTGGGCCCATAAAGGTGAAAAAAATTACTGTTAATACGAACATAGTTATCATTTCGTCATCAATACCATTATCAATGAAAACGAAAGTATCAGCTATTGCTATAAAAAAAGGAATTCCTAAGACATAGTAGAACCACCACCCTGCAAAGCCCATGGGTGCTTGCGCATCGCTAGCAAAACTTCTAATTTGAAGTTGATTGTCATTAAGGCTTTGTAGCTGCTGATCGAGTCGTTTAGGCACATTAAAACGAGTGCTTCTGTTCAGTTTAGTTTGTAGCATATCTCACTTTTCTCGGTCTAATTTCTAATATTGTTAATGCTTGTTTTCATATCACCTTAACCGTCCAAAAATAGGTTGCTGGTGACTTTTGTGTTCAGGCTGGCTTTATTAGGCCAGTAATCAATCTCTAAACGTACCGAGTCGGCGGACCAATCTTTCATTTTTTTATCAAGATGAATTAACAAGCCTGACTCTGTGTATTGATGACTGATAATATTGACTGACGTATTAACATTCAGCGGTGTTGCTTCTTTATAGTCATCGCCATCTACAGACCATTCGTCGTAGGCAAACATTTTTATTCTATGTTGGCTGTTATTGATGTCATATCCTGGTAAAAAGATTAAAAAGCTGACCACATCATCGCTGAACATATTATCGTTCCAGTCGGTTTCTGCATAGTCGGCAATACCTTTATCTGGTGGGCACTCATGAAATAGCTGATAGGTCAGCATAGTGCTAACACTTACTGTAGGAGCTATAGAGTTATATTTCCAGTCTAACCCATGTTCAGCATCTTGTAAGTTGCTGGGTAGCTCTTCCAGTTTACGGGCTGAGTAACAGACTACGGCATAGCCCTGAGTTTCTTGAGCAACGGATAAATAAGGTAGGCCGACCTTAGTATTGTTAACCCCAAGGCAGCTTCGATTTAGCCAAATTTGAAATGGCGTATTAGTGCTTTTGACTTTCTGTATAACACACAAAATTCCGATTCCAATCAGCAAAATCCCCGCTACAATCCAACCAACTCCTGGCACTAAAGATGCTCCAGCCGCAGCTGCCTTAATTCCGGTAATAGTACCGGCTGTCATAATGAAGCCACCTACACCTAGAGTTGCTCCAGCCGCATAAGACCAGTTAGCGGCATCCTTATCACCGTTACTTTTTAACGTCATCCCATCCCATACGTGTATGCCAGCCTCTACCAGTGCTCCACCGTACCCCGTTATTCGTATAAAGGCTTTACTGGCAAGGGCTTTAAAGACGATATGCTGTGTTGAGCGGGCAACAATATGATTAGTTGGCATAGTTTTAGTGGCGATAGCCCTTAGACCTAGAGCCGTTTCACCAAAAGCACCGGCGGCGCCCATCATGGCGGAAAGCATGTTGGCAGCGTTTAACCCACTTTTGTTCTCGCTGAACGAGCTCATGGCACCAGAAAGATTAATGTAGTGAAAGTATGAAACGATTGCACCCAAAGGTAGTTTGCCAATTTCCCTTAATAGGTTGGCTGACATCTTAGGAGCCACTTGAGTCGTAGTGTTTACCTGTTTCAAGTTGAACACACCATTTGTATTGACTAGCTTTGTTTTGATATTCGAATTTGCAGTAGGGGCTTGGCGTAGTGCTTGATTAATCCAAAGGTTTGTTTTCTTTGTTATAGCGTGGTTCAACACACTGCTTTTGCTCAGATTGTATCTGGCTGCGAGCATTTGCATGGCAACTTGTGTTTTGTTGGCATTAAGTTGTTTTCCAAGCGTGTCGAAAAAGTTTTCGCTCCATTTGACTGACGTATCGAGTTTTCTCATGCCGTAGGATACGATGGCTTTGGTAGTGATTTCTGTAGCTCGGGTATAGGGAAACATCTTGTGCAAGCTTTCTAGACCTGCGGTGGCGCCGCCCAAAATATCGCCTGCGCTATCGAGCTTGTCTTTAAACACCCAAAATTCTTCTTTAAAGGGATCAAAAGGCGCGATGGATTGATAAATTAAACTGTTTTGATCCTTAATCCATTTATCTAGTAGTTTATCTCTTTCATCTTTATACTCTAGGTCGTTAGGAATCACCGCACCCATGCCGTCGATACATAGGGCTGTGGTCATCTCAAACCAGAGGGCACTGTGTACGTTGGTTTTATCGTAAGTAGAGAGGGGCGCCCCAAGTGCGGTAGCCTTCGATTCATTGCCTGCTTCTGAAGTTTTCAACCAGATTGCATGATCAGCTAAAGCATTTCGTGCTTTTGGCTTAAGCAAGGCTATTTTTTCTTCTAGGTCGTTCCAATCGGAGTGGAACTTGTCCATTTTCTTTTCATCAAGATGCTCCAGGATTTCTTCAGCTTGTTCATTATAATTCTTATTTGAAAGTGTATAGAGCTCGGCCTCGCTATCTGTAACTTTTCTAGGGCTGTTACGACTTCCACCCTTGTAGTACTGTAATGTTTCTTTTGCTAGCTTAGATAATTTAGGGATATCTTCTACTTTATCTTTTTGATAGCCTCCCATTAAAGTCTGCTTCAAGCTCTCATAAACCATTTTCTTACGGTATAAATTAGCCGACGCCGCTGAAATATCTGAGGTGTCTAGTAAGGCTGTATCCGGTAGTTCGCCACCTTCGCCAGTTTTAACACGTTGTAGTGCATCCGCTATTTCATGAATATGCTGTGCTGCGATATTGCCAACATCCTGTGTCATGGCCTCATTGTCATATAGGGTTATAAACGCCGGAACTTTAGAGCGAGACTTCACATGGTAGTCTAGCGCTAGGTTTTCGTATTGTGATATTGATGTTTGCTCTTGTTCTTCATAGTTGCTCCAGCCAAAGTCTGTGACTTTCCCTTTATATTCCTCAATAATATTCGGAGCATCAGCAAGACCGAACATATGCTTTTGAGTCGTGGGTTGCTCACTCCAATCATTAAGTTCTTTGACTTTTACCGGGTGCATAAACTTACTTCTAAAGGCAGAATCTTGCTCGACTTTTAGAACCATTTTCTGAGTTAATAGGTTCGTGGTAAAACCTATATGTACTGTGTCGCTATCTTCGAAAGCCCACACGTTTTTAAGGGTTCTTCCTGCTGATAGGTTGTCTGGCTTTTGGTAATTCTCAAGCGATGTATAACGCATTTCGGTGTAGTTACCTTTACCGTCTGCTTCCCAGATAAATAAAGTTCCTTTGGTCTCATCGTAAAGGTAAATATAGCCCGGACGAAGTGCTCGCACGGTATAAATCGATCTGCTAAGCTTTTCAAACCCTTGCTCTAAATGCGCACCACAGTCTTTATCGGCGTAGAGGTAATCTGGTTGGGAGTCATCTTTCCGAGGCACAATGGCGTAGCGGACTGGGATGATTGGGATGGTGCCTGCGCATTGTGCATCGGCGACGCTGCTGCCTTCTTGTTGGGCTTTAGTTGTATCCGTTCCTGTGGTCATGGTGCTTCTCCTGCGGTGTCTTTTTCCAATGCTTCTGTAATTAAGTAGTTGACTCTTTTTATGCGTTTATTTTGATGTTGCTCTACATCTTGTAATAACTCTTGAATATCAGGTTTTTGTACAAAGTCTTGATAATAAAGATGTAACTCAACCCAGCGTTGCTTTAGTTTGATATCAGTTACTTGGTAGCGCTCTGCCTCGTCTAGCAACCGATAAACGGTTTCACGAATGTCTTTGTCGGATTGTTTTTGTAAGTGCATCGTTGGTTGACGTTCAAAATAACCTTGCTCTCGATAATATAGGGCATCGTTGATAAGACTTTTTCTAAAGTGAAGCAGGGCGTCGTGGTCGATGCTTTGCATTTCATCTGACGTAATTTTAAACCATCCAAGCTCTTGAGCTGGTTTGATATCATCCGATGTTTGGTGGTAGCTAAACCATTGATGGGCTTTGCCGGTGTTTTGGCGCCATACTAAGCATTCGATTGGGCCAAGAAGCTGTTGCATTTTCTCAGCCTCAAAAGCATCAAATAAACTGGCTAGGCTTTTCGGTGTATGTAACTGAAAGTAGACGACACCACGCCCCTCGATAGAAACTCTAAGTATACTTTGCAGGTGTTTTATTAAGTTGTCTGTTGAATGCTGGCTTTGGATTAAGATCCCAAATTCGTGTTGAGCTAAGGTGTTTTTGTAATACTCGATTAAAGGAGAGTTCGCGTCTAGTTCAACTAAACAAGGACCATGTCGATAGTGAGAGTTCCATTCAGTATCCTCCCATAACCAGTTGAGCTTTATAAAAGAGTCCTGCTCTTTTAAGATATCGCTGAACTCTTTATTTTCAGGGATCTCCAAGCTGTCTGGCGATAAGGGTACAAATGCCCAACGCTCAACAGCTAGTGCGTCTAACAGCAAGTAAGTCTTAGATTTTTCATCCAGCACATCGCTGATGTCTTGGCTCTCCAAGAGCTCTATTTCTAAGTAACTCATGGTTTACCCTTTTTTGGCACAAATAGGGCAGTTACCGCCCATACACTCTTCGGTGAAAGGATGTCCTTCGTTAAAGTCACCAGAAAGATTCAGACTATTCGATGGATTAGCTTTAGAGAAGTCGATTTTAGCGCCTTTTAAGTCGACGTTTTTGCCTTCGATGGTGATGCCTTTATCGTCTAAGATAATATGGCCACCGTTGACGGCGATGGTGATTTTGTCTTTGACTTCGATTTTATGTACGCCAGTTTTAGTAGTGATTTTCTCGACTACTTCAAGGTCATACTTGCCTTTAACTTTGTGTTCATAATGCCCACCGACTTCTTCCCAGTGGTTAGCATAGGTGTATTCCTTGCGGTGGTTGTTGACGTTTTCGAGCAGGTCTTTGGTGATTTCCACCTGTGAGTTGCGACCGACCTTGAGTTCGACGTCGTTGCCAATTTTGGTCTTACGGTCGTTGCCTATCTCAACCGTTTCATCGTTGCTGACCGTTTTCTTGCGGTCATGCTTGATGTGGCTGGTTTCGTCATTGTCGATGACTTTGCTACGGTTGTTACCCACCCAGTGGCTTTCGTCATTTTCAACTTCGATGTCCTGATTCTTCTCCGCATGAATCAATAACTGCTCGGCCCCTTTGCGGTCTTCAAAGCGGATTTGGTTGCAGTTGTCGACACTGCCTTCGGGCGTCGAGCGCGACATCCAACCGCTTTGGGTTTTGTTGCTCGGCAGGTTATAGGGCACGGGGTTATTGCCGTTGTAGACGCGCCCCGTGATGATGGGACGGTCGGGGTCTCCGTCCTCAAACTCGATAAGCACTTCGTGGCCAATACGCGGGATATTGATGCCACCAAAACCGGCACCTGCCCATTGCTGTGAGACGCGTACCCAGCAGGAGCTATTTTCATCATGCTGACCTTCGCGGTCCCAGTGGAACTGGACTTTGACTCGTCCGTACTCGTCGGTGTAAATCTCTTCGCCTTTAGGGCCCGTCACGATGGCGCTTTGCACCCCTTTGACGCTCGGCTTTTGATGGCGACGTGTGGGGCGGAACTGTACCGCTTTAGGGATGCAGGTGAAGCGGTTGCTGATTTCCTGTTTAGGGTCATCGTTGTTGAGATAAGTGTCGTCCTCAGCCGTATAGTTCATCGCGGTGATGAGGTAGCTTTGCCCCATCTCGGCGCGGTCGTCATGGATACTGACGGTGAAAGTGCCACCGACGGATAAGCCGCGACAACTACTGCTGGCCTTGACTACTTCATGATACTGCTCGGTCTCCTGCATTCTGACCTGTGCTTCAGGCTCACCGGTACCGGAATCGTAATACTCGCCCGGGTAGTCGTAGATTTCATAGGGCTCAATGTTGGGGAAGCCACTTTGCGCCTGACTGTTGGTGCCAAGGTCATCGTTAGGGCTTTCGAAGTTGTAGCTGCGTGCGCTGTACTGGCCGTGCGGGAAGACCACTTCCTTCTGCCAGTCGTGAATATGCTCGTCATCCAAACTGCCGTAGCTTTGTGCCACCAATGGCTGGGCGCAGGCAGGATAACTCGATTTATTGTCGGCTAAGATAAGCTTGTGCTCACCTTGGTTGTGCTCGAAGTAATAGAAGATACCGCTTTCTTCCAGCAAGCGACTGATGAAAGCGAGGTCGCTTTCGCGGTATTGCACGCAATAATCGTGGCGGTTGTAGGTAGCTGTGAGGCGGTTTTCGAACACCACCTCGTGCTCACCCAATAACTGCTCAACGATTTGTGGCAAGGTTTGGTGCTGAAAGATGCGTAAATTGACTTTACGACTTAAGAACCACAGCTTTGGCACGATGGTGAGCTGATAGCGATAAAGAAACTCTGAGGCGGTTCCGAGGCTGACGAGACGACTGACATAACCGTTGAAATAGCGCGTCGCGCCATTGTTCAGCTCAAAGCCAAAATCAAGCGCCTGACCCACCAACTCTTGGGCTGGCAAACTCGGCTCTTCAGACAGACAGGTGAGGGTAAACTCAAACGGACTCGATAACGAATCGCTGCCCTCAATCTTGGTCAGCAACAGCGTATTGCCACCCAACGGGCTGTCGATTTGCAGTAAACGGTTTCCTTGTGTGTATGTCTCAAATATTCCCATCGCGCGTTCCTTCCGTGCTTAGCTTTTTTTATTTGTATTTTAAATGCTATAGATCTTGATATGCGCTATTCTAATAGATGTTTAGAATAATCTGCAAAAAATATCAGATGTTTTTATGTTTTGTGATCAAGGTCACAATGGAAGAGCTGCAATGTTAGTTACTTAAGGAAGGCTATCATTATCGAGTTGACTATCAAATATACAAAGGCTGACTATAAGTTAGTTATCAAGGACAAAATAGCTGTAATATCTGGCAAGGTGTTTCACATTGCTGTGCCTATTTTGGTTTTTATCCTTGTTAGTCTTGTGCTTCCATACTTTGAGGCTATCTATACTTGGGGCGTAAGGAAACTTCAATTTATGTTATTTAAAGTATCTTAATAAACTTAATAAATAAAAAGTCAGGAAAAGGTTTGAATATCTCTGTGTGTAAAGCAAATAAGCACGATCTAACCGCATTTAGTATGCTTTGGCAATTCTATCAGTATCATCAAAGTTCGTTTGATTTTGACGATGTGAATGAGAACGGGCGTTTTGACATTGATGAGGATTACCTTGAAGAAGTGCTTAGCGGCCATGACTCATGCGCTGCTTACATGGTTTTGTCCAATGATGCTATTGCTGGTTTTGCAACTGTTGAGCCAACGGAGATAGAGGGGAAGGAAATGCCTGAGTTATCCGATGTCTTTATATTACCTAAGTATAGAAACTGTGGTGTAGCTCAAGAGGTAATTGAAAAACTTATGTTAGCTCAGCAAGGAGAGTGGCATGTGGCTGTTTATGAGAAAGACTCACAAGCGTTAAGTTTTTGGGAAGGGTTGTTTCGTCGCTTAAATATAAAGCAGTGTAAAAAGCTCGAGCCACCCGAGACAGAAGGGTTTCATGAGTTTATTGTTGAGAATATATAAGGGATGTGTAGGTGCGCAATTTAGCTTGTTAATATTGAAAGGAATTTAGAGCTTCATCTGAAACCTTGAAAGGTAATGTATTACAAGCACAAAGAAGGGTAGGCGGGTTGTGCAGTACGATGTTCTGCATAATTTATCATTATTGGAGATCGCAAGTGCACCCCAACTCTTCACTGAGTTGAGGTGTCTCCACATTTAAGGGCAGTTTTCTTTGTGCACAACGCCTAATAGTTCTGTTGGGATTAACATATCAACGTCGTCGCCTTGCTCCGGAGGACGCATGGCGTAGTCGCCTTTTACTTCAAACAAGAGTTTCTGCTGAGGCTGATCTTTTAGGGCGATATAGGTCGCTTCAAGTTCGTAGAAGTTGCCCTCTTTAGCGACGGGGTAGCTTAGGTTGTTGCTACAGTCGGTGAAGGTGGCTTTGTCTTGATAATACACGTAAAGCCCTTTCTTTATTTCTGGCGAATCTTGAGTTTCAGGCTGTTGGGCGTCTGTCGGGCTATTAAAGATCTCTTGTGAATCTTCGGTTTGTTGCTGGGTTTTCGTTTCTTGAGGCTGTGTCTGGTTTGTCTTTTTAGGAGCTGTATCATCGGAGCAGGCGAATAGCGCGCTAAGCGCTACCGCTACTAGAGATACTTTTAAAAGGTGCTTTACTGTTGTCATAGTTAATTACCCGTTATTCACCTTTGTATATTTTTACTGCCGATTGTCCGTTGCTGGTTTTCCAGCCGTGGTACATGCCTTCGGTGTTAAAACTGGCCATAATATTGGCGCCTGCGTCTAAACCAATAACGCCGCCGTCACCGCCCATTTCGACAAGTTTTTGATGAATCACTTCGTCTGCGGACTGCTGAATCCCTTGGCGCTTGTATTTTACGCGAGCACAAATGTCGTGAGTTACAGCTGCACGAATGAAGTATTCACCGTGGCCAGTGGCTGAGACGCCACAGTTTTTGTCGGCGTAGGTTCCTGCGCCAATTATCGGGGTGTCGCCGACTCTGCCGTAGCGTTTATTGGTCATGCCTCCTGTTGAGGTTGCGGCGGCAATATTACCGTTTTTGTCCAAAGCGACCGCGCCGACTGTGCCGAACTTGGAGTTTTTAGCTTCGTCTTCAGAGAGCTCAGGTTTTTCAGGAGTGTGTTTTAGGACTTTTTGTAGTTGATCCCAGCGGCGTTGCGTGAAGAAGTATTTCGTATCGACTAGCTCAAAGCCTTGCTCTTTGGCAAATGCTTCAGCACCTTCGCGTGCCATCATGACATGGACCGAGTCGGTTCTGACTTTATCGGCGAGCAGTATAGGGTTTTTGATGTGGCTCACGCCCGCAACCGCTCCTGCGGATAAGTCATCGCTATACATAATGGATGCGTCGAGTTCATTGAGGCCTTCATGCGTAAAAACCGCACCTTTACCTGCGTTAAAAAGAGGAGAGTCTTCCATGATGACGATTGCGGCTTTGACTGCTTCGACGCTGGTGCCACCTTTTTCTAATACCGAGTAGCCTGCTTCTAGGGCTTCATCGAGCTTTTCACGGTAGGCTTTTTCAGTTTCTGGCGTCATGTTCTTTTTCAGGATGGTTCCTGCGCCACCATGAATTACCAGCCCGTATGGGCGCTCTGTCTTAGTCATGGCTAAGCTGCTGAAACTGACGGTCAATAAAGTCGTTAATGCTAAAGCTTTAAGGAATTTGGTCATCATTGCGTTTTTTTAAACCATTTTATTATTGAAGTTTTAACGTTCTATCACATGGCAGGCGGCTTGTTAACTCTGATCTGTGACGACTGACAAATTTGTAGGATATTACTCTTGATTTTAATGCGCATGAGAACTATTCTCATTTAAGGGTGTAATTCATACAATACGAACAATAATAGATTGAAGGAAAGGTAAGATGATTAATTATCTCATTAATGCTTGGCTCGATAAAAGGCAGCCGTATTTAGAGTTGGTCGAGCAGGGCAGTGGGCAGGTCGTTCGACGCTGGCAAGGCCGTCGCTTACAGGAATTGTTCAATTCTGGCTTGATTAGCTATCAAGAGTTGCAGACTAGTAGCCAAACTCAGCTCAAAAAGTTGGTAAAGACTTTGATCTTGGAGGTAACGTGTGAGGAGTTGTGTGGGCGCTGTTTATACCAGCGCTAACACAGGACCTCTACACACGACATTTTTAATCGTCTTTGACCTCAAGCTCTGCGACGAAGTTTTCATCCGCTTGCGCGAGGTTGGCGCGGTTAACTAGATGGCAAAATAATTCTGCGGTCTTAGTGGCGTCATATAGTGCTGAGTGAGCTTCTTTCTGGCTGAAAGTAATCTCAGCGCGCTTACAGGCTTGGGCAAGGACTGTGTGTCCCAACATTAAGGCTGAAAGTGATGCCGTGTCGAAACTGGTGAAAGGGTGGAATGGGTTGCGCTTAATATTGGCGCGTTCGACGGCGGCGTTAAGAAAGCTTTGATCAAACCAAGCGTTATGGCCAACTAAGACACAGCGGTTGCATTCGGCTTCCTTTTGTTCATTGCGTAATTCTTTAAAAATAGACTTTAGCGCTTCGCCTTCATCAACTGCGTTGCGTAGCGGGTTTTCGGGATCGATACCGGTAAACTCCAAGGCTCGTTGCTCGATGTTCGCCCCTTCAAACGGCTCGACGTTATAGTGATAGCTTTTATAGACTTCGAGTAAGCCTTCGTCGTTGTAACGAGTCGTGACGGCTGCTATTTCGAGTAAGGCGTCAGTTTGGGCGTTAAAACCGCCTGTTTCGACGTCGACCACAACAGGGTAAAAGCCACGGAATCGAGCGTTAAGGGGCAAATTGAGCATGAATATTCCTTAGCTTATTGGTCAGCTTTTAGCTTCCACTGAATCATATCTTCGGCGCAAAACGGAACCAGCTTATCATTGCCCAGGGTTAAGTGTTTCGGCATTTGCCATTCTTCTTTAACTAGGGTGATTTTTTGTTCGTTGCGCGGTAAACCGTAGAAATCTGGGCCATGAAAACTTGCAAAGCCTTCGAGTCGATCAAGTTTGTCCATCATTTCAAATGCTTCAGCGTAAAGCTCAATGGCGGCATTAGCGGTATAAACACCGGCACAGCCACAAGCGGCTTCTTTTTTACTCTTGGCGTGTGGCGCGCTATCAGTTCCTAAAAAGAATTTAGGTGAACCAGAGGTCGCTGCCACTAGAAGCGCGGCTTGGTGTTCTTGGCGCTTTAAAATCGGCAGACAGTATAGGTGTGGGCGGATACCGCCAACTAACATGTCATTACGATTGCGCAATAAATGGTGAGCAGTGATGGTGGCCGCGACGTTTGGGCCTTGCTCGTTAACGAATTCGACGGCGTCTCGAGTCGTGATGTGCTCTAAAACGACTTTAAGATTTGGAAATTGCTTGACCACGGGGGCGAGTTTTGTCTCGATAAACACTTTTTCGCGGTCGAAAATATCAATCTCGGCGTCGGTAACTTCGCCATGCACCAATAGTGGCATACCAAGCTCAGCCATTTTTTCGAAGACTGGGTAAGCGTTTTCAATATCGGTTAAGCCAGAGTCTGAATTCGTGGTAGCGCCTGCTGGGTAGAGCTTGCATGCTTTAACAAAGCCACTGTCGACTGCGACTATAATGTCTTCTGGACTTGTATTGTCGGTTAAATACAAGGTCATTAATGGCTCAAAGTCCATGCTCTCAGTGGTGTGGCGCATAATGGCCTGGCGGTATTCGTCCGCTTGCTCCACGTTAGTCACCGGTGGAACCAAGTTTGGCATAACGATAGCGCGGGCGAATTGCTTAGCAGCGTCTTTTACCGTGTGCTGCAGGGCTGCGCCAGAACGAAGGTGGATGTGCCAGTCGTCTGGACGAGTTATGGTCAATGTTTGCATAAATATCTCTGCCGATGCTTTTAAGCAGTAAAACCTCGAAAACACAATGTATTTGAGGTGTTTGTTAGATGGCCCGATAATACGGGTTTACCTAAAACTATTAATTTAGTTTAATGGCGCGACATTATACGCAAGTCCATACAGTAACTAAACCCTGTTTAGTAAGAGAACATTTCTGGAGACATCATGAGATTACTACATACCATGCTACGAGTTGGCAACTTAGACGAGTCAATTAAGTTTTACCGCGACATCATGGGCATGAAGCTATTGCGTCAGCATGACTATGAGTCTGGTCGTTTTACGCTAGCTTTCTTGGGTTACGGTGAGGAAAAAGACAACACTGTGCTAGAGTTGACTCATAACTGGGATACCGACAGCTACGAGAAAGGCGAAGGGTTCGGTCATATAGCAATTGCGGTGGATGACGTTTATGCTGCTTGTGAAAAGATTCGTGAGGCTGGCGGCACTATCGTTCGTGAGCCTGGCCCGATGAAGCATGGCACGACGGTATTGGCTTTTGTCGAAGATCCAGATGGTTACAAGATTGAATTACTGGAAGATAAACATAATGCTTAATGCATAGAAGTTAGCATTATTTGAGAATAAAACTATGAGTTCTGAGATTGAAAATATAAAGGTATCTATGCCGACAGGTGTGAAAAACGTATTAATTATTAACTTACTCATAATGTTGGTGTCTGGCTGGGCACTTTTTAATATGTACACAGAAACTGGGGCAGAAGTACTAATCGCCTTTGCTACCTGGTCTTTGTTTGGCACTTTGGCCTTCGCTCAAGTCGTATTACTCAGCAGAATGCGTAAAGCTTGGGGCATGTTAAGAGCCCTGATTTATGTGGTGGCATTGCTGCAAGCTTTAACAACGATGGTACTGACAAAAGATTTCTTCTCACTGTGGGGCGCACTAATCTTTTTCGGCTCACTATTTGTTGTGATCTATTTAATAGGACTTCGTGGCTACTTAAATAGCGATGGCTTTAAGCAGTGGCTTTTAAAACTGCAATGATTCTTTAAGCGTATTTAAACACTAGGCCGAGGTTACCAATTACCCAGTAACCTCGTCTTTTTGATAAAAATAACTTATCCATTTCTGCCCTTTCCATACTAAATATCCTGCAAATCCCTCTTGATAAAACACTTGGTCGGAGTAGTATTAAGTAACACCTTTGGGTGGGCTTGATATGAGCTCAATTTACTACTTCTATTAAACCAAATATGGTTTAGCTTGACGTAGAGTGACTGATTTTAAAGGAGATGGTTGATGGAATTTCTCGATCCTGTGCTACTGGCAAGGATACAGTTTGCATTCACTATTGCATTTCATATTGTCTTTCCCGGCCTGTCCATTGGCCTCGCTGCCTACCTTGCAGTATTAGAAGGTCTCTGGCTTAAAACGAATAAAAAAATCTATCTGAGTGCCTTTAAATATTGGTTGAAAATATTTTCCATCATATTCGGAATGGGCGTCGTTTCGGGCGTGGTGATGAGTTACCAGATAGGCACTAACTGGAGTGTGTTTTCAGATAAAACCGGTCCCATTTTAGGTCCTTTAATGGGCTATGAAGTCCTCTCTGCATTCTTCCTCGAAGCTGGCTTTTTAGGCGTAATGCTGTTCGGCATGAATAAAGTCGGAAAAAAACTCCACTTTTTCGCAACCTTAATGGTGGCTCTCGGCACTTTGATGTCGGCCTTTTGGATATTAAGCGCGAACAGCTGGATGCAAACGCCTACAGGTTATAGCTATAACGAGGTTGGACAGTTTGTGGCTGATGACTGGTTTGAAGTCATCTTTAATCCATCATTCCCGTACCGCCTTGCTCACATGGTAACTGCGGCTTTCCTTAGTACCGCTTTCCTTGTTGGTGGTGTTTCAGCGTGGCATTTATTGAAAGAGCGCAAAGAAAAGACTAAAAACGAAACTGCGCGCTTGATGTTCTCGATGGCCATGTGGATGGCAGCTATCGTGGCGCCAATTCAGCTTATTATTGGTGACTTCCATGGTTTAAATACATTAGAGCATCAGCCGGCAAAAGTGGCTGCTATGGAAGGTAATTACCAAACTCAAAAAGGGGCGCCGTTGTTACTGTTTGGCGTACCCAACGATGAGGAAGAGCGCGTTGATTATGCGATTGGGATTCCTAAAATGGCGAGTTATATTTTGACTCATGACTTCGATGGCGAATTGGTTGGCTTAGATCAGTTTGCTAAGGAAGATAGGCCAAATACTAAGTGGGTGTTTTATAGTTTCCGCGTGATGGTTGCGATTGGAATGGGCATGATTGCTATTGGTTTATTCAGCCTCTTTTTGCGTTGGCGCGGAAGGCTTTACGATAATCGCTTTATCCACAAAATCGCTGTTTGGTTTGCCCCTTCGGGAATCGTCGCCACTATCGCGGGCTGGATTGTGACCGAAGTGGGGCGCCAGCCTTACACGGTGTATGGCTTGCTTCGAACCTACGATTCACATTCACCACTTGATGCGCCGGCAGTGGCGACTTCATTGGTGCTATTTATCATTGTTTACTTCCTGGTGTTTGGTACGGGTATCGTCTATACCTTGCGTTTAATGAAGGTGCGCCCAGGCGAGCGAGGCAAGTTAGCGGATGAAGAAAGTAAGGTGAAGTCTTCGGTAACGCTTTCAAACCGTTTGCCACACGAGTCGAATAAAGAAGCGTTAAATAAAGAAGGGGGAGAGTAATCATGGTTGATTATGCATTGATTTGGGCTGGCTTGATTGCTTTCGCTGTACTTGCTTACATTATCCTCGATGGTTTCGATTTGGGGATTGGCATTATGTCACCCTTTATCAAAGAGAAAGAAGATCGCGAAACCGCAATGAATACTATCGCGCCTATTTGGGACGGTAATGAAACCTGGCTCGTACTTGGTGGTGGTGGGCTGTTTGCTGTCTTTCCATTAGCTTACTCCATTATTTTGCCGGCGCTCTATATGCCTATAATTCTGATGCTATTAGGGCTTATCTTTCGTGGCGTCGCTTTTGAGTTCCATTGGCGTGCTACGAAGTCACAACACCTTTGGGATAAAGGCTTTGCTATCGGTTCGTTAGTCGCCGCCCTATGTCAAGGCATTGCGCTAGGCGCCTTGGTACAAGGTATCGCGGTCGATGGCCGAGACTATGCCGGTGGCTGGTGGGACTGGTTAACGCCTTTCAGTCTTACTACAGGGATCGCGCTTGCGGTGGGTTATGTTTTATTAGGCGCCACATGGCTCAACATGAAAACCACTGGCAGCCTGCAAAAGCAATCATTGAGCATCGCTAAAATTGCAGGAGTAGCCACCTTCGGATTTATCGGACTGATCAGCCTATGGATGGTTTTCATCGAGCAGCAATACTTACACCGTTGGTTTGATACGCCGAATATTTATTATTTGTCAGTCATTCCAATTCTGGTGCTTATTGTGGGTGTGAGCTTATTCTTGACGTTAAAGAAAAAGCGTGAGGTTAGCCCTTTCTTATTATCCATTTCGCTATTCTTGCTCAGCTATATCGGGTTAGCGGTTAGCTTTTTCCCAAATCTAGTTCCACCGTCGATTAGCTTGTGGCAAGCCGCAGCTCCAGACTCTAGCTTAAAGTTTTTATTAGTCGGCGCCGCATTCTTGTTGCCGATTATTCTGGCTTACACCACCTATGCCTACTGGGTGTTTAGAGGCAAGGTAAAAGAAGGTGAGGCGTATCATTAATGGACAAAAAATCATCTAAAGCAGACGACAAGCCCGGTTGGCAAAAGGCTTTGTGGTTTGTCGGCTTATGGTTAGCAGGAGTTTTGACGATCAGCATAATTGGGTTGATCGTCAAATCAGTCTTAGGTTAGTTTAAGTCAGCTGCTTGATAAGACGCTTGATTTCGACCCTTGTTTTTGGAATGGTACAGAGCTTCGTCGGCGTTTTTTATTATAGCCTTGATAATATCCTCGATATTCAAAGATAAGTAACTTTCATCGATAAAAACACTGGTTGCGCCCACACTAACGGTGACAACATTGCTTGTTTCAGAGCTTTTGTGCGGTAGCTGCAAGTCCACAATGGCTTGATTAACTCTTTCAGCAGCCATCATGATTTCTTTTTGGTTACAGCCAGGCGCCAATACTGCAAACTCTTCTCCACCGTAGCGTGCAACTAAATCCGTTTTACGAGCAAAACTTTCTTTAATGCAGTTAGCTACTTTTTTAATACAGTAATCGCCTTCGAGGTGACCGTAGGTATCGTTATAAGCTTTAAAATGATCTATATCGAGCATTATCAAGGCTACATTGTCTTGATTTCTAAGGGCGCGATAAACTTCTTTTTCAAAAACTTCATCGAAACGGCTTCTATTCGCTATCTGGGTTAGTGCATCTAGCCCAGAAAGCTTCTTCAACTGTTTGTTCTTTTCTTCGAGCTCTTTTCCACGTTGGTGAATCTTGTCGGTGCGCTCTTCGACTTCGGCTTCGAGCTCTAAATAACGGCTATGTAATTTAATAAACTCTCTTGAGCGGAAGTTATTTCGGTATTTGTTAACCCATAAGCTGTAAAGCTTATTGTAAATAGTTGAGAAGATCCCTTGGCTAGAAACATTGATTAATAGTAATTGGTAAACTCTATTATTATTATCAAAGTTGTTGCTAACTTTAACTTCCAAGATGTAATTGCCGGGCGGTAAGGAGTTAAAGTGAATTAAATTGCCACTAACGGGCAAGAAGTCTTCGGTTAAACCTAATAAACGGTACTGATAATGACAAGAGTCCTTAGCCCAATACCAAAAGCTTGCTAACCAAATCCGCAACTCCCAACGCCCAGTCTTTAATTCCAATATATTGTTATCGTGCTTATATGAGGTCGAACTAGATATAGTGAATACGTTTGGGATTGGCGCTACTACGCGGGCTTTTAAGTCTGAATAGTCTACCGATGCGATAAAATCATTAAGCCCACAAAGTAACTTGTCTGAGGATACTTTGAGTAAACTGCGGCTAGTGGTGAACTCCCAGTATGTTTCGCTTGGGAAGTTATCTAAGCGAAAAGAGAGCTCTTGCTTATCAATATTATAAATTTTCAAGCCATCTGAAGCACCAATAATTAACTCCTTATCGCTATACCAGACACAAGCCCAGCCGGCGACAGAGTTTTCACCTTCAATCGTAGCAATGGGTTGATGACTGCTATCCACCACAAAGACAAAGCTATCAGCCGTGATGGCGATCTGACCTTGTTTATTAATATCAATGCCATAAACATTAGCGACTCTCTCGCTGAGAGAGATTTGATTCAACTTAAAAGATGGAGATTTGGCGCTCGTAGTTTCTAGTGACCATAAGCCTCTGCCGAGAGTGCCTATTAAGTAGTGATTCGATGTAACTTTATAGATGGTATAAACGTATCCGAGTGGCCGCTGTTTTTGGTCAAGGATTGGTTTGATAGTTTCAGCGTCACTATCAAACCAATAAAGGCCTGATATAGAGCCTAATAAGGTGTTATCATTGCTAAACTGAAGACAACGACAGGGGCCCGTTGTTTTATAGTGTAATGTTTGGAAGCTATTGGCGGAAATTCTCATGAGCCCGTGTTGCGTGGCGCACCATAAGTCGCCTTTATGCTTTTGTATATCCCATGCTGGGTGAGACTTTAGTTCAGGTATTGTTGCGACTATCGATTGGGTATTAATATCGAAAAGATAGCTCTGCTCGGAGCCTCCAACAATGCAAGTGTCCGGATTTTCTTCATCGACTCTAAGCGATAATACGGAGTTCGATTGATTATGTGACAGTATGCTGAGGTGTTCTCGTAATCCACTAATCTTTATCAACCCCTTGCGCTCACTGGCAAGCCACAAGTTTCCATCGTTATCAAGCTTTAGATCGTTAATTGCGACGTTATCAAGCACCGTTTCAATGTTGCTGACAGCGTTGTCCTTAAGAGTGATTTTCACTAGGCGATTCGAAGTTGCAAGATAAAAAGCATTTTCAAAAATACAGGCTGTAACTGGAGAATGTAGTTCAGAGGGAAGCTCTATCACATTGGTTAAGTTAAAGTCTTCGTCAAGCAAAAGAACCTTCGTTTTCAGAAGCACCCATGAGCTTAACAAGCTTCTACCTAGCTTGATGATGCCTTCTTCATCTAACGTCGCGCTAGTGAGGTAAGGAGTAAGATTGCCATTAGAAAATAACCACAAGCCAGAGGCATTGCTGTGTATTAGGCAGTCACCAGAGTGATTGCTAATGACGTGGTTGATAACCTCGCCATTTAAAAATTGTTGTTCGAGTTTTAGTTCATTATCTAAGAAGGAGTAGTGCAGTAGACCTTTAGCGGTAGCTAATAAGTAAAGCTCTTTTTTAAACTCGACAGCTTTTTGACACCAGCCAAAGCCAAGCTCTGTGGTGTCAATGGTGAAAATTTCTTTTCCTTCGGGGGTAATATGATTAACACCTTTGTCGGAGGCAACCAAGCCACCATAACTAGAGCGCGAAGTGCTTCGTAAACCATGCGTCAAAAGCCCAGACGAGCGGTCAAGAACCCTGAAGTTCTCGCCATAGAAAATAATCAATCCATTGGGTGAGGATATAAAAATTATATTATTGGTGATGGTTATGTGGTGTAGCTGATTGGTTGGAAAGTTTTCGGCACGACCGAAATATTCCACCAAAGGAATAGGCTGTAGAGTTAAAAACTGATTTTTGCGATTGCTTGGGTTCAACTAACCACCTTTGCTACTGTTATAATTATAAAGTAATGAATAACTTAACCGAATAATTTGGTTTTGACTAGTTCCACAAAAATTGGGAGGGGAGCGCCCTAGTTGTGATAAAGTTTGTGAATAACGGTGAGTTAGGATTGGTTTACTACTTATGATACAAAGGAAACATCTAGGTGAAGCATGACACAAACATTTAAAAGCTTGGGGGCGACAAAATGAATCAGCTCATCGAAAAAGACATTTCCTGCCCTTATTGTGGGGAAAACATCACTGTATTGATCGATGGCTCAGTGCCACATCAGGAGTACATTGAAGACTGTCAGGTCTGCTGTCGCCCGATTGAATTCGTTGTTTTTATTATGGATAGAGAGGTTAAGGTTGAGATTAGCACAGATCGCTAACTAAGAAGCTAAGGAAAGACGCGCAAAGTATCCAAGGTAGCTAATCAGTCGTGTAGAAAGTTGATTCGATTTAAATAATACTTCAAAATCTCTTATTGGAAAATAAAACTAAGGGGAAATTTCATGGAAATAGTACAAAAGAAGGGAAGCGTGAAGCATACCTTTACTTTGCACGATAACTACTTCAACTTTGCATTTAAAGACAAGTCTGGTTCTGACGATGTCGATATTAATTATGCCGATCTACCTAAGAAAAGCTCTATCCAAATTGAGGAAAATGAGTGGTTACGAAATGTGGGCTACTTGTGGATGGTGCTTGGGCTAGGTAGTTCAATTTATAAATATTTCACGGGTAACGTTTTTGCAGGATCATTTTGGTTTTGGATAGGACTTGGATGTGTTCTTTTCGCCACTTATTCAAAAATTAAGTACACCGTTTTTAAGACTGAAAAAGGAAGTATCTTTATTATTCAGGATGACAAACATGGTTATTTAGTGAATGAGCTAAAAGAGCGTCGACTAAATCAGCTTAGAAGTTGGTATGCTGATATTAATCCTGAAAATGATCTTGAGACCGAAATTGGCAAATTTGAGTGGTTAGGGCAACAGGGCGCTCTCTCAAAAGAAGAGGTAGGTAATAAAATTGCACAAGTTCAAATGCTACACAATCAAAATGTCTCTTCTGAAACGTTGAACTAATGCTTATTAGCTTAAAGAGACATGTTTTGAATGCAGCTCAAGCTTCGTCATTAAAAACCGCAAACACTTCTTCGCCGGTCATCATTTTGGTTTGATTGGCGAAGTCGTAGTAGCGAGGCTTTTCATCGATGAATATTTGGGTGGTGAATTCAGCGTCCTCTAAATTATCAAATAAGCCGGCAGGCATGATGTATTGATTGGCTTCTTTCAGTCGGTAGAAAAGATGCGTACCACAATTATTACAAAAGCCTCGCTCCGCCCAGTCGGATGAGCTGAATGTGGAAATGTGTTGTTGGCCATCGAATTCTACTTGTGTTCCACAATCGAGAGCCAATAGCGGGCCGCCAGACCATTTACGGCACATAGAGCAGTGGCAGGAGTCTACGTGCGCCTTAACATCGGTTGCTATAACACTGACCTTTTGACAGAGACATTTTGCGTTTAAGGTTTTTGTTTCCATGCCAGATTCCTTTTTAGAGTTGTGCAGAATCTTAAAGTTACACCTAGCACCTTCAAAATCAAGCTTTTTAGGCGCGAAACCCTTGCATATTTTGCTAATTCCACCATAATCGACCACTTGCCTGAGTTTTTTGATAAAAACCCTGTGATGCATTGGGTTTAGAGGCTTTTGGCGATAGAATACGACTTCATTTAATCATTCATTGAATAATAGGCCATTCGTAGGGCTTATATTCTAATTAGAGAGAGTTTCAATGCCTGTAATTACTTTACCTGACGGTAGCAAGCGAGAGTTTGCTCAACCTGTATCTACTTTAGATATCGCGGCTGATATCGGACCTGGTCTTTTTAAAAACACTGTGGCTGGCAAAGTTGACGGTAAGTTGGTGGATGCCACCGATATTATCGAACATGACGCTAATATTGAGATCATCACGCCGACCACCGACGAAGGTATTGAAATTATACGCCACTCTTTTGCACACTTGTTAGGGCACGCGTTAAAGCAACTATACCCTGATGCGAAGATGGCGATTGGCCCTGTTATCGATAACGGTTTCTATTACGACATTTCTTTGGATAAATCTTTAACGCCAGAAGATATGCAGGCGCTTGAAAAGCGAATGACGGAACTGGCGAAAAAAGATTATGACGTTATCAAAAAAATGACTCCCCGCGAAGAAGTCCTAAAAGTATTTGCTGAGCGTGGTGAAGATTACAAAATTCGCTTGGTCGAAGATATGCCCGATGAAAAGGCGATGGGTCTTTATCATCATGAAGAATATGTTGATATGTGCCGTGGTCCACACGTACCAAACACGCGCTTTTTACGCTATTTCAAGCTAATGAAGTTGGCTGGCGCTTATTGGCGTGGTGATTCAAACAATGAGATGTTGCAACGCGTTTATGGAACCGCTTGGGCTAGTAAGAAAGAGCTAAAGGGTTATTTAAAACGTCTAGAAGAAGCAGAAAAGCGCGATCACCGTAAAATCGGTAAGGCTCTGGACCTATTCCACCTACAAGAAGAAGCGCCAGGTATGATTTTCTGGCACGACAAAGGCTGGACGATTTATAAAACGCTTGAGCAGTATATTCGTGAGCGTTTGAAAGAACATAACTATGAAGAAGTGAAAACACCACAGATTGTTGATCGCAGTTTGTGGGAAAAATCGGGTCACTGGGATAAGTTTGGCGATGATATGTTCACGCTAGAATCGGAACAGCGCGATTATGCGATTAAGCCTATGAACTGCCCGTGTCACGTACAAATTTATAATGCCGGCCTGAAAAGTTACCGTGATTTACCACTTCGCATGGCGGAGTTTGGCTCATGTCACCGTAATGAACCATCGGGCGCCTTACACGGTATTATGCGTTTGCGTAACTTTGTGCAGGATGATGCGCACATCTTCTGTACCGAAGATCAGATCCAAGACGAAGTATCGATGTTTATCGAAATGCTTTATGACGTTTACCGTGACTTTGGATTTACTGACGTTATTGTTAAATTATCAACACGCCCAGAGCAACGCGTAGGCTCTGATGAAGTGTGGGATAAAGCCGAGACTGCTTTGGCTGACGCTTTAAAAGCGAACAATATCGAGTTTGAGTATCAGCCGGGAGAAGGTGCCTTCTACGGCCCTAAACTTGAATTCACACTAAAGGACTGCCTAGAGCGTCATTGGCAATGTGGTACCATTCAAGTAGACTTCTCGATGCCGGGTCGCTTGGGTGCAGAATATGTTGCTGAAAGCGGTGAACGTGAAGTTCCTGTGATGTTACACCGTGCAATTTTGGGTTCATTAGAGCGTTTTATCGGTATTTTAATCGAAGAATACGCTGGAAAGTTCCCTGCGTGGTTAGCGCCAACTCAGGCCGTAATTATGAATATTACGGACAAACAGGCCGATTTTTGTACAAAAACAGTCGGTTATTTGAAAAATAAAGGGTTTAGAGTCAATTCGGACTTGAGAAATGAGAAGATCGGCTTTAAAATTCGCGAGCAGACATTAGCACGTGTTCCGTTTTTACTAGTAGTCGGAGACCGTGAAGTTGAAAATGGTCAGGTCGCAGTTCGTACACGAGAGGGTGAGGACTTAGGAACCATGACTGTTGAAGCCTTTGCAGAATTGCTTGATGCTGAAATAGCGAAGCGAGCAAGGAAAACTGAAGCTGAGGCTGAATAATTTGACTTGATTTTAACCAATTAGAGGATTAGACACATTAAAAAAGGTCAAAAGCGCGACGATAGACAGCGCATAAACGAGAATATACGAGCGAAGGAAGTTCGCTTAATTCGAGCTGACGGTGAGAACGTCGGCGTGGTAGATACAAGAGATGCCTTAGAGCAAGCTCAAGAAGCTAAGTTGGACTTAGTGGAAGTATCGCCAGATGCGAATCCTCCAGTCTGTAAGATTATGGACTTTGGTAAATATTTGTTTGAGCAGAAAAAAGCGAAAGCTGCTGCTAAAAAGAAACAAAAAGTTACCCAGGTCAAAGAAATTAAGTTTCGCCCAGGGACGGATATAGGGGACTATAAGGTAAAACTACGCAACCTTATACGTTTCTTGGAAGATGGGGACAAGACGAAGATCACTGTCCGCTTCCGTGGTCGTGAGATGGCGCACCAAGAACTCGGAATGGAGTTATTGAAGCGTGTCGAAAAAGACCTGGAAGAATACGGTTCGGTTGAGCAACGTCCATCAATGGAAGGTCGTCAAATGACGATGGTGATTGCCCCCAACAAAAAGAAGTAATTGAGCTTTTGGTTTAGCTTTAAGGTTAAACTGAACAGAAGTCCGCAAGGCGCTTACTTTACTTCAAAAGGTTGGATAAATCGGCTTAACGGCTGACTTATCCGTTTTTATTAACTCATCATGAGCTCCAGACGACTGCTGATTGTTTTAAAGAATACTTTAAATCATGTCTAAGCAGTGGCCATGACAGTAATCAATGCGAGTATTATACTATGCCAAAGATGAAAACTGACCGCGGTGCTTCGAAGCGTTTCAAAAAGACTGCTTCGGGTCGTTATAAGCACAAACAATCACACTTGCGTCACATCTTGACCAAGAAATCCACTAAGCGTAAGCGTCATTTGCGCCACGGCAAGTTAGTTGATGCCGCGGATACAAAGCAAATCGATCGTATGCTTCCAAACGGTTAATGGGTGAGGATTAAGAGATGGCAAGAGTAAAACGCGGCGTGACAGCTCACGCACGTCACAAAAAAGTTTTAAAGCAGGCTAAAGGTTATTACGGTGCACGTAGTCGTGTATATCGTGTAGCTAAGCAAGCTGTTATTAAAGCAGGTCAATACGCTTACCGTGACCGTCGTCAACGTAAACGTCAATTCCGTTCTTTATGGATTGCACGTATCAACGCTGAAGCACGTACACACGGTTTGTCTTACAGTCGCTTTATCAATGGTTTGAAGAAGTCAAACATTGAAGTTGATCGTAAAATGCTAGCAGAATTAGCAGTTTTTGATAAAGTAGCTTTTGCTGCTTTTGCAGAGCAAGCTAAATCTGCCCTAGACGCTTAATCTAAGCACTCTGTTCTTTGGTTTGATACTGAATTAAAGAATAGCATTTGTTATCAAGATTGTTACGACGATTAAGATAGCAAACGATTAAAGTCTTAAAAGGAAGGGCAACAATGCTCTTCCTTTTTTTTTGCCACACTTTTAGTAATGAACATAGATTTGTTATTTAGAAGTTGTCCGACGAGTAAATACGACAAAAATGAGTAAATATCATGGCTGATTTACAAGAAATTATCCAACAGGCTGAACAAGAAATCAGCAAGGTAGAATCCTTACCCGAGCTAGAGCAGGTCAAAGCGCGATTTGTGGGTAAAAAGGGATTGATCACTGCTCAAATGAAGCAGATGGCAACACTACCTCCAGAAGAAAAGCCAAAGTTTGGTGCGCGCGTCAACGAAGCGAAGAAAGAGGTTTTCGCGATTATTGAAGCCAAACAAACGGCAATAAAAACAGCTGAAATTAATGCAAAGCTTGCCAATGAAACAATTGATGTCACTTTGAGTGGTCGTAACTCAGAGGTTGGTGGGGTGCACCCAGTGAACCGCACCATGAGACGAATTGAGTCGTATTTTGGTCAGATGGGCTTTTCTGTGGCAGAAGGTCCAGAAGTTGAAGATGATTTTCATAACTTCACGGCTTTAAATATTCCTGAGCACCACCCAGCACGAGCGATGCACGATACTTTCTATTTTGACGCTAGTCGTTTATTACGTACTCACACATCGCCTGTGCAAGTGCGAGTTATGGAAAATGCTGAGCCTCCTTACCGTATTATCGCGCCAGGCCGCGTTTATCGTTGTGACTCAGACTTAACACATACACCGATGTTCCATCAGGTTGAAGGCCTTTTGATTGATGAAAGCACCACTTTTGTTGACCTTAAAGGGGTTCTGTATGAATTTGTTACCCACTTCTTTGAAAAAGATTTAGGAGTGCGCTTCCGTCCGTCATACTTCCCGTTTACCGAACCATCAGCGGAAGTGGATATTGAGTGTGTGATGTGTAGCGGTAAAGGTTGTCGTGTGTGTAGTCACACCGGTTGGTTGGAAATTCTTGGTTGCGGTATGGTTCACCCGAAAGTACTTGAGTCAGTCGGTGTCGATAGTGAAAAGTACACAGGATTTGCCTTTGGTATGGGCGTTGAACGCTTAACCATGTTGCGCTATGGCGTGAATGATTTGCGTCTGTTTTTTGAGAATGACTTGAACTTCCTTAAGCAATTCAACTAAGTTCATCGTTGGAAGCATAACATCATAATTAGTGAGTAATATTTAATGTTCCTTTTCTTGCGTGGCCAAGAAAAGGAACCAAAAGAAGGCCACCCCAGATATTGAGGCCATGCAAGGCATGACTGCCTTCAAGACCTCAAGTAGCTTAACGCATCGTGAAATACAGTCCTTCCATGGCCTGAATTTCACTATTCAAATCATCTACCTAAAGGTATTCGCTTTGGTCACAGATTTGAATTGCTACTACTCGAGCTCTTTTCAGCTCAATATAGGGGGATTTTAGTAGTGATAGGCTTTGTGCTTGGCCTTTAACAGTTAACTTTAAGTTTGGATAATAACTATGAAGTTTAGTGAACAGTGGTTACGTGAGTGGGTAAACCCTGAAATTTCCACTCAAGAATTGGTAGACAAATTAACCATGGCTGGTTTAGAAGTTGATGGTTTTGAATATTTAGGCGATAGCTTCTCTGGCGTGGTTGTCGGTGAAATTGTTGCCGCTGAACAGCATCCAGATGCTGACAAACTACAAGTTTGTACCATTAACGTTGGCGATGCGAGCGACGAAGATTTACAAATCATTTGTGGCGCACCGAACGCACGAAAAGGCATCAAAGTAGCTGTAGCCATGATTGGTGCGGTATTGCCTGGCGACTTTAAAATTAAAAAGGCCAAGCTTCGTGGCGTTCAATCCTTCGGTATGTTGTGCTCCGAGACTGAGTTAAACCTTGGTGACGGCAGCGACGGCATCGTGGAATTGCCGCTAGATGCTCCTTTAGGGCAAGACTTAAAAGAATTTTTAGACTTAAACGATCATGTGATCGATGTGGACTTGACGCCAAACCGTGGTGACTGTTTAGGTATCAGCGGTATCGCACGCGAAGTAGGCGTTCTAACGCAGACAGATGTAACTCCAGTTTCGCCTAAAGCGGTAGCGGCTGAAGTCAGCGATAAGCTGGAAATAAAACTCAGTGCGCCAAATGCTTGCCCACGCTATTTAGGGCGCGTCATTAAAGGCATCAACCCTCAAGCGCAGACTCCGCAATGGATGGTGCAACGAATTGAGCGCTCTGGTGTACGCGCCATTGACCCTGTGGTTGATGTAACTAACTATGTGTTGCTTGAGTTAGGACATCCGATGCACGCTTTCGATTTAGCTAAGATTGATGGTGGCATTGACGTGCGCATGGCTAAAGAAAATGAAAAGCTTACTTTGCTCGATGGGCAAGAAGTTGAGCTAAGCAGTGATACCTTGATGATTGCCGACGATTCCAAAGCACTGGCGATTGCCGGCGTTATGGGTGGTGAGCATTCAGGAGTTAGCGCTGAGACTAAGGATATCTTCCTTGAGAGTGCTTATTTCGATGCTATCGCGGTTGCGGGCAAGGCGCGCCAGTATGGCTTGCATACAGACGCTTCGCATCGCTATGAACGTGGCGTTGATTATGAATTACAGCGTACCGCTATGGAACGCGCGACCGAACTATTATTAGAAATAGTGGGTGGTCAGCCGGGCAAAATCATTGAAGCTGTGGATCAATCAGCTATGCCTCAAAAACGCCACCTAACACTTCGCCGTGAGCGTATTGAGCGTGTTGTTGGGGTAAGTTTTGATGACGCACTGGTTGAAGACATTTTAACGCGCCTTGGCTTAGGACTAACTCCTGCAGATAAGGGCTGGGATGTTTCTGTACCAAGCTTCCGTTTTGACATCGATAACGAAGAAAGTCTTATTGAAGAGCTCGTTCGCGTCTATGGTTATAACAAGCTACCCATTCGCAAGCCACAGGGTGAAATGGCGATGTTCATGCAGAATGAAAGTCGTGTCTTTAAGGATGTGTTGCGAGACGTATTAGTCAATCGTGGCTATCAAGAAGTCATTACTTATAGCTTTGTTGAACCTAAGCTACAAGCAGTGTTAGAGCCTACTATGGAGCCATTGGCTTTGATGAACCCTATTTCCAGTGAGATGGGGGTTATGCGTACTAACTTACTACCTGGCTTAGTTCAGGCAGCGCAGTTTAATACTAATCGTCAGCAAAGTCGTATTCGTTTCTTTGAAATCGGTTTACGTTTCGACACGGCTAGTGAGAGCTTAGAGCAGATCCCGACTATCGGCGGTATTTTAGCCGGACGTCGTCATTTAGAGTCGTGGGAAGATGATGCGCGTAAGGTCGACTTTTATGATGTAAAAGGGGATATCGAGGCACTTCTAAGCACAACTAAGCGTCGTTTTGACTTTGTACCATCCGAAAAGTCGATTCTTCACCCAGGCCAGTCGGCAGACATACGCTACCAGGGTAAGACCGTTGGTTATGTCGGTAAATTACATCCTCAAACGCAACAGACTGTTGATCTTGACCTAGATGCTTTCGTGTTCGAAATCGATATTGACGTATTATCTGAGCGAGAATTGCCGAAATTTACCCCATTATTAAAATTCCCATCGATTCGACGTGATTTGGCTGTGATCGTCGATGAAAGCGTAAAAGGTGGGGAATTAATTGATTTTATTGTAAAAATTGGCGGTAAGTTACTGACAGATGCCTTTATATTTGATATATACAAAGGTGAGCATCTTGAGCAAGGGAAGAAAAGTGTCGCTTTGGCTATGACCTTACGTCATCCAGAGAAAACTTTGGAAGATGCGGAGATTAATAAAGTAGTAGACAAAGTTGTTGCTGGTTTAGAAGAGCAGTACCAAGCCGTATTGCGTAGCTGATACTGAAACTAACCTACAAGCTAAAAGTCTACTTTTGAGTAGCGGAGATTGATTATGGCATTAACAAAAGCTGATATGGCAGAGCGTTTATACGAAGAGCTTGGTTTAAATAAACGTGAGTCGAAAGAAATAGTGGAAGCTTTTTTCGAGCAAATCCGCGATTCCTTGGAGCAGGGGTATAATGTCAAGCTCTCAGGCTTCGGTAACTTTGAACTGCGTGATAAAGCACAGCGCCCGGGACGTAACCCAAAGACTGGGGAAGAAGTCCCGATCAGCGCGCGTCGTGTGGTTACGTTTAAACCTGGTCAAAAACTTAGAGGGAAAGTAGCGGACTATGTTGGAACCGAGCAATAATAACGAATTACCAGCAATCCCTGGGAAACGATACTTCACTATTGGTGAAGTAAGTGACTTGTGTGCCGTTAAGCCTCATGTCTTGCGTTATTGGGAGCAAGAGTTTGATCAACTTGATCCCGTTAGACGCGGAAACAGACGCTATTATCAGCGAGAAGACGTTCTAATTGTTCGTCAAATTCGTTCACTTTTGTATGAGCATGGATACACCATCGGTGGTGCAAGACAGTGCTTAGAAGAAGATGGTGAAGAAAGTCCTAAAGCCGAAAAAGCTCAAATCGATGAAATTATCGAAGAGTTGGAAAAAATAAAACGTTTCCTATCGATCTAAGAGCAATCCTTTCAGTAATTACCTGTTGTATTTTATTTGGAAAACGGTAGTATGACGCCGTTTTCTAAACATACCTATCTATTTTGTCGGAGCGTGGCGCAGCTTGGTAGCGCACTTGCATGGGGTGCAAGGGGTCGGAGGTTCAAATCCTCTCGCTCCGACCAATTTCTACAATTTCATAATCTCTAGTTTTATAATCTTTATTCAAACCAAAGTTACCAGCCAACATTAAAGTATCAATAATTGTAAAATTTGCTTACACTTTTCTTTTTTTCCTACTAGTTATCATAAATTTAAAGTATATTGTGCTGAAAATGCCTTTATTGGTTTTTTATAAATAAAATGTACGTTAAATCAATTGCTTAAAGGCTAAAATGAAACTGTTTATTATGTTATAGCAGCATTGTTTGATTATTAACCAGTTTAAAGTAGGTATGATTTACTTCATATTTACACTAAAATTGCATAATAAATGGGCAGAACCAGTGAAAATTCCAAGAAAATTGATCAAAATCCCAACTTTCATTTCCGACGGACTGGTTAACACTAGCGCTGTGCATTGGTTCACAAATATTAAGAATTTTTAATTTTGTTCATAGCTTGTGCGCATTGTTATGAATACAGAGTATTATTAGGTTAAGTAATAGTACTCAAATACTTGAGATGGTTAACTTAAATATTTTTTAAAAAGCATTCACATCTTTTTGATTAATCTCGAGTTAGTCTGAGTTTGGGGAAGAATTATCTTGACTGTGTCGTGTAGCTAAATAATTTCAAGCAAGGGCAACTTAAGTTTGAGCTTGCGCAGTAAGGTATTGATGCGACAGGGTTTTAGTTATTATTTAGTATTTACTGGGTAGTGTTAATGAGAGAAGTTTTTGGCGGGTTTGTTGGGGCATCTTTTTTAAATAAAAAGGCAAAGTCATTGAAGTTAGCAAGTAAATCGGCTCTAGGTCTTTTTGCCTTACTGATGACAGTGAATGCCCATGCGGTTGATTATCCTTCAACGATAGATAATACCGTTAATGTTACCCTGCCAGCAGGTGTAATAGATAATAACACTGCAAATAACCAAAATGGTGGTTGCTCTGTAGCTGATCCTACAGTGGCTGCGTGTGCTACTGACACGAACTCTCTCAACGTCGTTACCCCTGAACCAACAAAGTCATTTTCACCTTCAGTACCCATTGATTTCAATGGATTTGCTACCCTAACTATTACTCTTACCAATACCAATAACTTTGTTGCGACACTGCAAGCCGATTTTGTCGACAATTTACCAGCTGGAGTTTTCTTAGCTACTCCCGCTAACGCGTCTAAAACTTGTGGTGGCTCAGGTGTTTTAACTGCTGTAGATGGCGGTAGTTCAATCACTTTAGGTTCGGGCGCGACGATTCCAGCAAATAGTTCTTGCACAATCACTGCTACAGTTACAAGTAATTCAGCTGGTACCCACACAAACCAACTTCCTGCTGGTGCTTTGGATACAGGGATGGGGCCAAGTTCTCCTGCATCTGCAGATCTCGTCGTCGATCCACCTGCTGAATTAATAATCACTGGTACACCTCAACCTGAAACTAACTCGGGAACTACCACTTTCACCTACACGGTGAGTATTAATAACGGCATTAATACGACTGAAGACATTACATTCGACTACTTCACTACGGATGGCACCGCAGAGGCTGGGACGGACTATATCGGGATTGTTGATGGTTCTGTTTCAGGAATAATTCCTGCGGGTAGTTCAAGTACAACCTTTAACGTCACGGTTTACGGCGACACTGTCACCGAGCCGGATGAAACATTTGATCTATCTTTAAGTAATATTTCATCGAACGCGGTTGCTGCTCCTGGCACTCATACTGCTACGATTTTAAATGATGACAGTGCTAGCATTGCCATTGAAGACGTCACTGTCAATGAAGCGGACGGTACTATCACTGTTAACGTTACATTGACCGGTAGCACTTCTGCTGCATTCGATGTCGACTTTGCCACAGCAGATGGTTCTGCAACAGCCGGTTTACCAGCAATCGGTGACTATGGAGCTGCATCTGGCACTCTAAGTTTTGCCGGTAACGATGGCGAAGTTCAGCAAGTTTCAGTAACCATTTATGATGATATTGCGATTGAAGGCGACGAAACTTTTGATATTAATTTATCTAACATCACTGGCGGCTTAGCAACCATAGCCGACGCAACTGGCGTAGTGACGATTCAGGATAATGATAGCGTGGTATTAGCTGAGTTCGACTCAGCGGCAGATAGCGCTGATGAATCAATCACCGATGCGCCACGTTTACTGATTTTAGGTGTATTGCCTAACGATGCGACAATCAATGTCAATGTTACGGGTGGCACTGCCACTGGCTCGGGCACGGATTATACCAACGTTGTCTCAGTCACTATTCCTGCCGGTACTTATGATGGTGGCCAGGGCACTTCGATCCCAATTAATTTAACGGTTGTTGACGATAACATCCTCGAGTCTGATGAAAATATTACGTTTGAACTAACTAGTGCTAACCCTCGCTTAATCTTAGGCGATGCGGATTTAGATAGTAATACGCAAGCGACCAACACTTACACTATTCAAGATAATGATCCAATTACGGTCAGTGTTGCAGCCAATGATGCGACAGCGGCTGAACCTGCTGATAATGGTCAGTTCACTATCACTCTGAGCAATCCTAACTCGGTTGATACAACGGTTACATATGCAGTTTCTGGTACAGCAACTGCAACTGACGACTATACGGCTTTAACCGGTACGGTCACGATTCCTGCGGGCGATACGACAGCGACGGTAGATGTCGCTGTAGTCGACGACAATATTGTTGAAAATGATGAAACGGTTATTCTAACGCTAAGCACCACGAGTGACGGCACCATTGATGCAGGTAATAACCAAGCCACGGTTACTATAGCGGATGATGATGATTTAGTGGTTAGTATTTCTGCCAATGATCCTACTGCGGCTGAGCCAGCCGATAACGGTCAGTTCACCGTAAGCTTGACGAATACGAGTTCAACCGACACTACGGTGACTTATGTGGTTGCTGGCACAGCTACCGCTACAGACGATTACACGCCACTTTCTGGCACAGTAGTTGTGCCTGCTGGCAGTCTTTCGGCGACCGTTGATGTATTAGTGGTCGATGATAACCTTGTAGAAGTTGACGAAACGGTGGTTGTAACTTTAGACACTACAAGTACCGGTACCATTGATGCAGCTAATGATGACGCAACCGTCACCATTTCTGATGATGACACGGCTAGCATTGATATTAACAGCGTCACCGTTAACGAAGCTGATGGTACCGCTAGCTTTAATGTCACTCTAACTGGCGAAGTGCAAGGTGGCTTTAGTGTCGATTTTGCAAGCAATGACGCTACCGCAGAAGCAGGCTCAGATTATGTGGCGACTTCTGGAACGCTAACCTTTGCTGGAACTGCTGGTGAAGTCGAAGTTATTAATGTGACAATTAATGACGATAGTTTGCTAGAAGCGACGGAAACGTTTGAAATCAACTTAAGCAATAGTTCTAATACTGCGGTATCAATTAACACGCCTCAAGGTATTGGTACCATTACCGATAATGACGCAGCTAGCATAGTTATTAATGATGTTACTGTGGATGAGTCTGGCCCTAACGCTATTTTCACAGTGACTCTTACAGGCAATGTTCAAGGTGGCTTCACGGTAGATTATGCGACTGCTGACGATACTGCGACAGCGGGTAGTGACTACACGGCGACTTCAAATACCTTAACCTTCGCCGGCAACAATGGAGAAACTCAAACCTTCTCAGTACCCATCACTGATGATGGTTTAGCAGAAGCGACTGAGACTTTCTTTGCAAACCTATCTAACATCTCGAACACGCTCGTCACTATAGCGGACGCACAGGGTGTTGGCTCTATTACTGACAACGATAATGCTAGTTTGGCGATTGATGATGTAACGGTAAATGAGGCTGCAGGAACTGCAGAGTTTACAGTAACTCTTACTGGCGATGTGCAGGGTGGTGTAACTGTTGATTTTGCAACGGCAGACGATACTGCTTTAGCGGGTAGCGACTATGTGGCTAACTCAAACACGTTAACATTCGCTGGAACGAATGGTGAAACGCAGACTATTAGCGTTGATATAACGAATGATTCGCTTGTAGAAGCAACTGAGAGTTTCTTTGTTAACTTAAGCAATGTTAATAACGCTGTAGTTACTCTTAGCGATGCCCAAGGCGTTGGCACCATTACCGATAACGATAGCGCTAGTCTGGCAATTGATGATGTAACGGTGAACGAGGCTGCGGGTACTGCAGAATTCACAGTGACCTTAACTGGTGATGTGCAGGACGGCGTTTCTGTTGATTTTGCAACAGCTGACGACACTGCAAACGCTGGCAGTGATTATACAGCAAACTCAGGCACCTTGAATTTTGCCGGAACTACTGGCGAAACTCAGACAGTTCAAATTGATATTACCGACGATGCCGTTGCTGAAGCGTCGGAAACCTACTTTGTTAACTTATCCAATGTATCTAGCACTCTAGTCACTTTAAGTGACAGTCAGGGACTTGGAACTATTACCGATAATGATACGGCTAGCTTAACCATCAACAACGTCACCATTAATGAAAATGGTGGCTCTGCGACGTACAGCGTAACCTTAGATAACGCTGTTCAAGGCGGTAGTGTTGTTAATTATTCCTTCACTGATGGAACCGCTACTGGCGGCGTTGATTACGACAATACCACGGGTAGTGTGACTTTCGCCGGTACTGCTGGTGAAACTCAGACTTTCACTGTCGATATCTTTAATGATGCGATTTATGAGGGCGATGAAACCTTTACCGTCAACATCAATGCTGTAAACCCAGTTATTAATGACACCGATTCAGCGACTACGATTATTGATGATGAAGTATTAGATATTTCAATTTCAGCGAGTATCGCCAACGCTTCGGAGCCTGGAACGGATGGTGAGTTCACTATTAATTTGAGCTCAGTGAGCGCGACTGATACCACTATTAACTTGAGTTACTCAGGTACTGCAAACGATCCTGCGGATTACGGTTTAAGCAGCAGTGGCACAGGTACAACTACCGTAGTAATACCAGCGGGTTCATCAAGTGCAACCGTTGATGTTGTGGTGGTGAATGACACCATTGTTGAGCCAACCGAAACAGTAGTTGCCACTATTGATAGCGTAAGCCAAGGTAATATCACAACCGCGACGGCAACAGTAAACATTGCTGATGACGATACAGCTGCAGTTACTATTGAAGACGTTTCTGAAAGCGAAGGTGTTGGTTCAGCCACCTTCACCATTACCTTGAATAACGATGTAGCTGGTGGAACTAACGTTAGCTACAGCTTCACAGACGGCACAGCGACGGGCGGTGGTACGGATTACGACAGCACGGCAGGCTCAGTTTCGTTTACAGGTACGGCAGGCGAAACACGAACTTTCAGCGTTACTTATAATGATGACAATCTTGTGGAAGGGGATGAAACTTTCGCAGTGTCCTTAAGCGCTGATAATGCAGCCGTAACGGACACCGATACAGCGACAGGAACCATCGTTGATAACGATATCTTAACTATTGATATTGCCGCAAGTGTGGCAACAGCTTCAGAGCCTGCAACAGATGGTGAATTTACCATCACCATGAGTAACCCAAGTGCTACGGATACTGATGTCTTTGTTTCCTACGCAGGCACAGCAACTGATGGCGCAGACTACAATTTAACAGGAACTTCGGGCACAACAACTGTAACTATTCCTGCTGGAAGCACGACAGCAACAGTCGCGGTAGAAGTTCTCGATGACTCTTTGGTCGAAGGCAGTGAAACAGTTGATGCAACTGTAACGGCCGTTAGTAACGGAAATATAGGCACAGCCACTGGCACTGTGACTATTAATGACAATGATTCACGCGTCACAGTCGAAGATGTTAGCGTCAATGAATCTGATGGTTTTGCGACATTTACCATCACGCTAGAAGAAGCTATCGCTGGTGGCACCGACGTTACCTATAGCTTCACCGACGGCACAGCTACAGGTGGTGTGGATTATGATAATACTGGTGGTACCGTCAATTTCACAGGTACGGCTGGTGAGACAAGAACTTTTAACGTTGCCATCACTAATGATGCCATTGTTGAAGGCGATGAAACCTTCACCGTAAATCTTAGCGCAAGCAATCCTAACGTTATCGATACAGATACAGCTGTAGGCACTATCGTAGATAATGATGCTCTGACAGTGTCTGTTGTTGCTACCACGCCGACAGCACAAGAACCTGCTACCAATGGTGAGTTTACAGTTAGCTTAAGTACTACAAGTGCTTCTGACACAACAGTTACTGTGGCATATTCAGGTACTGCAACTAGTGGCACCGATTACAACTTAACGGGTGCTAATGGTACTACTACAGTGGTTATCCCCGCTGGTTCAACCGATGCTGTGATATCAGTTGATGTTATCGACGACAACATTGTAGAAGGTGATGAAACCGTTGTTGCAACAATTACCAATACTGATCAGGGCACGATCAGTAATGCGTCTGACACGGTAACTATAGAGTCAGAAGACACAGCTTCTGTAACGGTCGAAGATGTCACTGTTTCGGAAGCTGGTAGTCCAGCGACCTTTAGAGTCACTCTTAATGGTGAAGTCGCAGGCGGTACCGATGTAACCTATAGCTTCACTGATGGTTCAGCCACTGGTGGTGTCGATTATGACAACACCGGGGGAACTGTAAGCTTTACTGGTAACGATGGTGAGTTTGTCGATGTGGATGTGAGCATCCTACAAGATGCCATTGTCGAATTTGATGAAACTTTTACTTTCAACATGTCAGCAAGTAATACACTTGTTGATGCTAGTGATGTAGCGGTCGGTACTATTACCGATGACGATACGCCGCTAGTTACGTCTATTACTGCAACATCACCGAATGCTTCTGAGCCAGCGACGAATGGTGTCTTTACTGTTAGCTTAAGCGCTGAAAGCTCTACAGATACGGTAGTAACCATTGATTATACGGGTACGGCGAATGATCCTGCGGACTATAACCTTACTGGCGCTTCGGGTACGACTACCGTAACGGTTCCTGCTGGAAGCATGTCTGCTACAGTTGATGTCAGCGTTGTTGATGACAACCTTCTAGAAGGTGATGAAAACGTTGTTGCAACCATTACTAGCGTGAGTAATGGCTATATTGGTAACGCTTCTGACACGGTCACCATAAGTGATGACGACAATGCAGCTGTAACCATTGCAGATGTTACAGAGAGCGAAGGTGCTGGCTTTGCAACCTTTACCATTACCTTAGATAACGCAGTTGCTGGTGGTACTGTGGTGAACTATAGCTTCACTGATGGCACTGCAACGGGTGGAAACACGGATTATGATAGCACTTCAGGATCGGTAACATTCACTGGAACAGCTGGTGAGCAGCAGACCTTCACTGTAGCTATAACCGATGATGGTATTGTCGAGGGTAATGAGACCTTCACAGTTAATTTAGATGCTGTAAATCCTCTTGTCACTGATAGCGATACAGCTACAGGCACAATTACCGATAATGACAACTTGGTGGTTTCGGTGAGCGCCAGTGTTGCTGCCGCAAGCGAAGGCGGACCTAACGGTGAGTTTACAGTCAGTTTAAACACAGTAAGCGCAACCGATACCACAGTAACATTAAGTTATGCTGGTACGGCGACGGATACTGCGGACTATACCTTAACTGGCGCCGACGGCACTACTAGCGTAGTGATTCCGGCAGGGTCTACGACTGCCACAGTTGCGGTCAATGTTGTCAATGACTCTATTGTTGAGCCAACTGAAACGGTGGTCGCGACCATCGATGCAGTTTCCAATGGTACTGTTGGTAATGCGTCAGATACGGTTAATATTACCGACAACGACGCTGCGACAGTTACGGTGAATGATGTCACGGAAAATGAAGCAGCAGGCAGTATCGATTTCACGGTGACTTTAAATGGCGATGTTGCGGGTGGCGTGAGTTTTGACTACACCACAAACGATGGCACAGCGACAGCGGGTAGTGACTATACTACAACGTCTGGTACGCGCACCTTTGCAGGTACTAATGGTGAAACCATTACCATCAGCGTACCGATTACCAACGACACCATCGTAGAAGACAACGAAACCTTCACCTTGGACTTAAGTAACCTAACCAAATCAGGCGTTACATTCAGCGATGACCAAGGCTTAGGCACGATTACCGACAATGACTCAGCGACGGTCGCGGTTAGCGACGTCACGGTAGCCGAAGACGGCATTAATGCAGACTTCGTCGTGACCTTGAACGGAGACGTACAGGATGGCGTAAGCTTTAATTACACCACGAACGATGGCACAGCTTTAGCGGGTAGTGACTACACCGCGACGTCAGGCACGCAAACCTTTACAGGTAACGATGGCGAAACCATTATCATCAGCGTACCGATTACGAACGACACCATCGTAGAAGACAACGAAACCTTCACGCTGGACCTAAGCAATCTTACCAGCACAAGCGTCAGCTTCAGCGATGACCAAGGTTTAGGCACCATTACTGATAATGACTCGGCGAGCGTTGAGATTAACGATGTAACGATTGCGGAAGACGGCGTCAATGCGGTATTCACGGTGACCTTGACGGGTGATGTGCAAGATGGTTTCACCTTGAACTACACCTCGAACGATGGCTCAGCGACCGCGGGTAGCGACTACACCACAGCAAGCGGTAGCTTAAGCTTCACTGGTACAACGGGTGAAACGCACACCATTACGGTACCGATTACGAATGACACCACGGTTGAAGGCGACGAAACCTTTACCGTTGACCTAAGCGGATTGAGCAACGCAAGCGTGACCTTCAGCGATGCGCAAGGTTTGGGCACGATTACCGATAACGACAGCGCGACAGTGTCGGTTAATGATGTCACGGTTGATGAAAGCACAGCAACGGCAGATTTCACGGTCACACTAAGTGGCGACGTACAAGGTGGCGTAAGCTTCAACTACACCACAAACGATGGCACAGCGACAGCGGGTAGTGACTACACGGCGGTGTCTGGTACGGAAACTTTCGTTGGTAATCTAGGTGAAAGCATCACTATTAGCGTGCCGATTTTAGAAGACACTTTGGTCGAAGGTTCAGAGAACTTCACTTTAGATTTAAGTGCTCTAACCAATAGCAGCGTAACCTTCAGCGATGATCAAGGTTTAGGCACCATTACTGATAATGATAATGCCGCTGTAACTATTGAAGATGTGACCGTTAACGAAAATGCAACCAACGCAGTCTTCACAATCACCTTAAATAACGATGTTGCCGGCGGTACTGACGTTACTTACAGCTTTACGGATGTGACAGCAACAGGTGGTAATGTCGATTATGACAGCACATCTGGCACAGTTACTTTTGTAGGTACGGCAGGCGAAACACAACAATTTAACGTAGCTATTAACGACGATACGATTGTAGAGGGTACTGAAACCTTTAATGTTGCACTAAGTGCCTCTAATTCATTGGTTGATGATAGCGATGGTGCGGTTGGTACTATTAACGATAACGATAGTTTAGTGGTTTCGGTTGCTGCGACCGCAGCGGCTGCTGCGGAAGGTGGAGCTAATGGTGAATTCACCGTTAGCTTGAACACAGTCAGTGCTACTGATACTACAGTGACTATTGGTTATACAGGTAGTGCCACTTCTCCTAGCGACTACAGCTTGACTGGCGCAAACGGTACAACAACCGTTGTTATCCCAGCGGGATCGACGAGTGCCACTATTAATGTGGGTGTGGTCGACGATAACCTACTCGAAGGTGATGAGACAGTTATTGCAACGATTTCATCGGTCAGTAACGGCACCATAGGAACTGCAACAGATACGGTGACTATCACAGATAATGATGTAGCTAGCGTCACGATTGAAGATGTCACAGTTAACGAAGCTGCTGGAAATGCAAACTTTACTATCACGCTTAACGGCTCAGTAGCCGGTGGTACTGATGTAACCTATAGCTTCACGGACGGTACTGCGACTGGTGGTAACACAGATTATGATAGCACTTCGGGCACAGTGACCTTTGCTGGAACCGATGGCGAAACTCAAACCTTTAACGTTGCCATTACCAACGACACTATTGTTGAAGGCGATGAAACCTTCACGATTAACTTAAGCGCTTCAAACGCTTTAGTGACTGATACGGATACCGCCATCGGCACTATTACCGATGACGATGCTGCGACAGTTACGGTGAATGATGTCACGGAAAATGAAGCAGCGGGCAGTATCGATTTCACGGTGACGTTAAATGGCGATGTTGTGGGTGGCGTGAGCTTTGACTACACCACAAACGATGGCACAGCGACAGCGGGTAGTGACTATACTACAACGTCTGGCACGCGCACCTTTGCAGGTACTAATGGCGAAACCATTACCATCAGCGTACCGATCACCAACGACACCACGGTAGAAGATAACGAAACCTTCACCTTGGACTTAAGTAACCTAACCAAATCAGGCGTTACATTCAGCGATGCCCAAGGCTTAGGCACGATTACCGACAATGATTCAGCGACGGTCGCGGTTAGCGATGTTACGGTAGCGGAAGACGGCGTTAATGCAGACTTTGTCGTGACCTTGACGGGCGACGTACAGGATGGCGTAAGCTTTAATTACACCACGAACGATGGCACAGCTTTAGCGGGTAGTGACTACACCGCGACGTCAGGCACGCAAACCTTTACAGGTAACGATGGCGAAACCATTATCATCAGCGTACCGATTACGAACGACACCATCGTAGAAGACAACGAAACCTTCACGCTGGACCTAAGCAATCTTACCAGCACAAGCGTCAGCTTCAGCGATGACCAAGGTTTAGGCACCATTACTGATAATGACTCGGCGAGCGTTGAGATTAACGATGTAACGATTGCGGAAGACGGCGTCAATGCGGTATTCACGGTGACCTTGACGGGTGATGTGCAAGATGGTTTCACCTTGAACTACACCTCGAACGATGGCTCAGCGACCGCGGGTAGCGACTACACCACAGCAAGCGGTAGCTTAAGCTTCACTGGTACAACGGGTGAAACGCACACCATTACGGTACCGATTACGAATGACACCACGGTTGAAGGCGACGAAACCTTTACCGTTGACCTAAGCGGATTGAGCAACGCAAGCGTGACCTTCAGCGATGCGCAAGGTTTGGGCACGATTACCGATAACGACAGCGCGACAGTGTCGGTTAATGATGTCACGGTTGATGAAAGCACAGCAACGGCAGATTTCACGGTCACACTAAGTGGCGACGTACAGGGTGGCGTAAGCTTTAACTACACGACAAACGATGGCACAGCGACAGCGGGTAGTGACTACACGGCGGTGTCTGGTACGGAAACTTTTGTGGGCAATCTAGGTGAGAGCATCACTATTAGCGTGCCGATTTTAGAAGACACTTTGGTCGAAGGTTCAGAGAACTTCACTTTAGATTTAAGTGCTCTAACCAATAGCGGTGTAACCTTCAGCGATGCTCAAGGTTTAGGCACTATTACTGATAATGACAATGCCGCAGTTACTATAAATGATATGACCGTCGATGAAAGCGATGGTACAGCCACTTTCACCGTTACTTTAGATAATGAAGTGGTTGGCGGCACAGTCGTGAATTATAGCTTCACCAACGGTACAGCTACCGGCGGTGACGACTTTGATAATACTGCAGGTAGCGTGGTCTTTGTTGGTACACCAGGCGAAACTCAAACGTTCAATGTTACGATCTTTGAAGACACTATTGTCGAGGGCACTGAAACCTTCACCGTTAATATCGACGCTGTGAATCCGTTAGTGACCGACACTGATACGGGCCTAGGAACTATCACTGACAATGACAACCTGGTTGTTTCAGTGGCGGCAACAACTGCAGCAGCCTCTGAGCCAAATGTAGATGGTGAGTTTACGGTTAGTCTAAATACCACAAGCTCAACTGCAACTACTGTAACTATTGGTTACACAGGTAGCGCAACGGACACCAGCGATTACACCTTAACCGGTGCCGATGGAACAACCTCTGTTGTTATTCCTGCGGGTGCAACAACTGCATTAGTGACTGTTGATGTCATCGACGATCTTATGACTGAAGGCGATGAAACCGTTGTCGCAACGATTTCGTCGGTCAGTAACGGTACTATAGGCACAGCCACAGATACCGTGACTATTAGTGATAATGATAGCTCTGAAATCACGATAGAAGACGTTTCAGTTAATGAAGCTGACGGCAACGCAACTTTCACCATCACATTAAATGGTGCATTAGCTGGCGGCACAGACGTCAACTACAGCTTTACCGACGGCTCAGCGACTGGTGGTAACACTGACTATGACAGTACTGGTGGCACAGTGACCTTTACGGGCAACGATGGCGAACAAAGAACTTTCTTGGTGCCAATTACTAACGACACCATCGTTGAAGGTAACGAAACATTTACTGTCAATATTGACGCAGTGAACCCATTAGTAATAGATACCGACACTGCCATTGGCACGATTGTAGACAACGATACATTGTCAGTATCGATTGCAGCAACGTTGGCGGCTGCCGCGGAACCGGCGACAGATGGCGAGTTTACTGTCTCACTAAACACAACAAGTGCAACAGATACTACGGTAACGATCGATTACACTGGTTCGGCAACAGCAACGTCAGATTACAATCTGACTGGTGCAAACGGCACAACTACGGTGGTTATTCCTGCCGGAAGTACAACGGCTACTGTTGCCGTTGAAGTGATTGATGATTCTGCTGTGGAAGGTGATGAAACGGTTATTGGTACAATTTCAGCAGTCTCAAACGGAACGATCAGCACAGCTAGCGATACTGTAACTATCTCTGATGATGATAGGAATCTTGATATTGCTCCGATCACAGAAAGCACGCCAGAGAACACGGCACACACCACGGCACCTGCAGATCTTAGTCCTGGGGATACGCCAGTTGGGACAGTTCTTTATTCTATCAGCGGTGGCGCGGACGCGGCCTTGTTCACGATTGACCCAGCGACAGGCGAGTTGACCTTACCGGCACAAGACTTTGAAGCGCCAGCGGATGCTGATAGCAATAATGTCTACGAAGTACAGATCACTGCTACTGATGGAGCGGGTAACACGGCAGACGAGTTGGCGACGGTGACGGTCACGGACGTGACAGAAACGGCGAACTTGGACCTTGCGCCAATCGCAGAAAGCACGCCAGAGAACGCGGCACACACCACGGCACCGGCAGACTTAAGCCCAGGCGATGCCCCGGTGGGTACGGTGACCTACACCATCACGGGTGGCGCGGACGCAGCCTTGTTCACGATTGACCCAGCGACGGGTGAGTTGACCTTGCCGGCACAAGACTTTGAAGCGCCAGCGGACGCGAACGCGGACAACGTCTACGAAGTGCAAATCACGGCGACGGACAGTGACAACAACACGGCCGATGAACTGGCGACGGTGACGGTGACGGACGTGACAGAAACGGCGAACTTGGACCTTGCGCCAATCGCAGAAAGCACGCCAGAGAACGCGGCACACACCACGGCACCGGCAGACTTAAGCCCAGGCGACGCCCCGGTGGGTACGGTGACCTACACCATCACGGGTGGCGCGGACGCGGCCTTGTTCACGATTGATTCGGCGACGGGTGAGTTGACGCTGCCGGCACAAGACTTTGAAGCGCCAGCGGACGCGAACGCGGACAACGTCTACGAAGTGCAAATCACGGCGACGGACAGTGACAACAACACGGCCGATGAACTGGCGACGGTGACGGTGACGGACGT
>NZ_QICH01000014.1 GCF_003194565.2 Kangiella spongicola | reverse complement strand
TTTCAAGTCTGCCCAGACCTACCAAATTGGCTTTATGCTTTGTTAGTTACTTGGTCGTTTATTTTGAATAAACTCCCGCGTAACTGCCGCGCCTAAAGACCAATTGAGCACTAATTAATGGGGCTATAGCTCAGCTGGGAGAGCGCCTGCCTTGCACGCAGGAGGTCAGCGGTTCGATCCCGCTTAGCTCCACCATTTATTGGCATCACTATTGCAGTATTTAGATGTATAAGCAGACTTATACATCTGGATATTGACCAGAACAAGTTCTTTAACAATTTGGCAGAAGCGAGTAAAAATTTGTAAGCGAATAGTATTCATCATGTTAGAAAACGTAGTTAATCATCGAAGTCGGATGGTTGACGATATCTAGTTTGCTGATGATGTAGCTCCAAGATTCTTGGGGTTATATAGTCAAGTGACTAAGAGCATGCGGTGGATGCCTTGGCGACAGAAGGCGATGAAGGACGTGGTAGTCTGCGATAAGCCTCGGGGAGTTGACAACAAACGTTATATCCGAGGATTTCCGAATGGGGAAACCCAGCCAGTATAAGCTGGTTATTGTGCACTGAATACATAGGTGTACAAGGCGAACGCGGGGAACTGAAACATCTAAGTACCCGTAGGAAAAGAAATCAAACGAGATTCCCCTAGTAGCGGCGAGCGAACGGGGATTAGCCCTTAAGCTTCTTTTGAGTTAGTGGAAGTCTCTGGAAAGTGACGCGATACAAGGTGATAGCCCTGTACACGAAAGCGAATTAGAAGTGAAATCGAGTAGGTCGGGACACGTGTTATCTTGACTGAATATGGGGGGACCATCCTCCAAGGCTAAATACTCTCTGTCGACCGATAGTGAACCAGTACCGTGAGGGAAAGGCGAAAAGAACCCCAGTGAGGGGAGTGAAATAGACCCTGAAACCGCATGCTTACAAGCAGTGGGAGCCAGATTAAGTCTGGTGACTGCGTACCTTTTGTATAATGGGTCAGCGACTTACTCTTCTGTAGCGAGGTTAACCATTTAGGGGAGCCGTAGGGAAACCGAGTCTTAATAGGGCGAATGAGTTGCAGGAGGTAGACCCGAAACCCGGTGATCTATCCATGGTCAGGTTGAAGGTTGGGTAACACCAACTGGAGGACCGAACCCACTTATGTTGCAAAATGAGGGGATGAACTGTGGATCGGAGTGAAAGGCTAATCAAACCGGGAGATAGCTGGTTCTCCTCGAAATCTATTTAGGTAGAGCCTCGCGTATTACCCTAGGGGGTAGAGCACTGTTAAGGCTAGGGGGTCATCCCGACTTACCAACCCTTTGCAAACTCCGAATACCTAGGAGTACAGCGCGGGAGACACACTGCGGGTGCTAACGTCCGTAGTGGAAAGGGAAACAACCCAGACCGCCAGCTAAGGTCCCAAAGTTATAGCTAAGTGGGAAACGATGTGGAAAGGCTTAGACAGCTAGGAGGTTGGCTTAGAAGCAGCCATCCTTTAAAGAAAGCGTAATAGCTCACTAGTCGAGTCGGTCTGCGCGGAAGATTTAACGGGGCTAAGCTATACACCGAAGCTGCGGGATTACACTTTAGTGTAATCGGTAGAGGAGCGTTCTGTAAGCCGCTGAAGGTGAACTGAGAAGTTTGCTGGAGGTATCAGAAGTGCGAATGCTGACATGAGTAACGTTAATGCGGGTGAAAAACCCGCACGCCGGAAGACCAAGGGTTCCTGTTCGACGTTAATCGGAGCAGGGTGAGTCGGCCCCTAAGGCGAGGCAGAGATGCGTAGTCGATGGGAAACAGGTTAATATTCCTGTACCGGTATATATTGTGATGGAGAGACGGAGAAGGCTAGGCCAGCACACAGATGGTGTTGTGTTTAAGGTGGTAGGCTTGGAACTTAGGCAAATCCGGGTTCCTTTAAGGCCGAGAGCTGACGACGATCGCCCACGGGCGAGAAGTGGTTGATGCCATGCTTCCAGGAAAATCTTCTAAACTTCAGATATATACCGACCGTACCCCAAACCAACACTGGTGGTCAGGTAGAGAATACTAAGGCGCTTGAGAGAACTCGGGTGAAGGAACTAGGCAAAATAGCACCGTAACTTCGGGAGAAGGTGCGCCGGCTTTGGTGATGGGACTTGCTCCCTAAGCTGAGGCTGGTCGAAGATACCAGGTGGCTGCGACTGTTTATCAAAAACACAGCACTCTGCAAACACGAAAGTGGACGTATAGGGTGTGACGCCTGCCCGGTGCCGGAAGGTTAATTGATGGGGTTATCTTCGGAGAAGCTCTTGATCGAAGCCCCGGTAAACGGCGGCCGTAACTATAACGGTCCTAAGGTAGCGAAATTCCTTGTCGGGTAAGTTCCGACCTGCACGAATGGCGTAACGACGGCCACACTGTCTCCACCCGAGACTCAGTGAAATTGAACTCGCTGTGAAGATGCAGTGTTCCCGCGGCTAGACGGAAAGACCCCGTGAACCTTTACTATAGCTTCACACTGGACTTAGAACCTACTTGTGTAGGATAGCTGGGAGACTTTGAAGCATTGTCGCTAGATGATGTGGAGTCGTCCTTGAAATACCAGCCTGGTAGTTTTTGAGTTCTAACTCAGGCCCGTTATCCGGGTCGAGGACAGTGTGTGGTGGGTAGTTTGACTGGGGCGGTCTCCTCCCAAAGAGTAACGGAGGAGCACGAAGGTTGGCTAATCATGGTCGGAAATCATGAGGTTAGTGTAATGGCACAAGCCAGCTTAACTGCGAGACAGACACGTCGAGCAGGTACGAAAGTAGGTCATAGTGATCCGGTGGTTCTGAATGGAAGGGCCATCGCTCAACGGATAAAAGGTACTCCGGGGATAACAGGCTGATACTACCCAAGAGTTCATATCGACGGTAGTGTTTGGCACCTCGATGTCGGCTCATCTCATCCTGGGGCTGTAGCCGGTCCCAAGGGTATGGCTGTTCGCCATTTAAAGAGGTACGCGAGCTGGGTTCAGAACGTCGTGAGACAGTTCGGTCCCTATCTGCCGTGGGCGTTTGAGATTTGAGGAGAGCTGCTCCTAGTACGAGAGGACCGGAGTGGACGAACCTCTGGTGTTCCGGTTGTCACGCCAGTGGCATTGCCGGGTAGCTATGTTCGGACAGGATAACCGCTGAAAGCATCTAAGCGGGAAGCCCCCTCCAAGATGAGATCTCACTGAAACTTTAAGTTTCCTGTAGAGCCGTTGTAGACTACGACGTTGATAGGCAAGGTGTGGAAGCGTTGAGAGGCGTTAAGCTAACTTGTACTAATTGCTCGTGAGGCTTGACTATATAACCCCAAGAAATTG